>CAJXLT010000004.1 GCA_913056365.1 uncultured Paenibacillaceae bacterium
CTCAACGTTCTAAAGAAATGCTATGTTAGAGATAGTTTCACGATGGGAAAAACAGGTGGGTTCATAGTCTAAGATAGTTATGAGGGGGAACTGACAAATCCGCTCTCACTTAACCTGTATACGTATGTGGAAAATAATCCACTTCGATATATCGATCCATCGGGTCATATGAAAGATTCTTTTGGAGCAGCACTAAAAATGCCAAGTAATGCCGAGCAGGCGGCAAGTTTAATTGCTGAAGCCCAGAATAACTGGTTGACTGCCCAACGTCATATAGATACGATTTTAGCAGGAAAGAGTACGGGATTAACTTGTACAGGCTGTAATAGTTCAGGTGAATGGGAAAAATATCAAGATAGTATGCACGCATGGGCTACTAAAATTAGAGAAACACAATTTGTAGGTGTATCTGCGTACGTGAAAGCAGAAGCAGGGGCATCATTTATTGCAGGTGCCAAGATAGGTGTGGAAGTGAAGGATAACAAAATAAAAATATACTTTGTTCCAAGTTACGGGCAAGCTGGTGCAAGTGCTACCATCACTGGGGGAGTATCAGTTACTAATGATATTGAGGGTGAAATGGGTAGTTGGACCGCAAGTGAAGGTGGTGCATTTGGAGCCCTACTTATAGGGGAGGCTACATTGAAGCATGACGATAAATATGTAGAATTTTCATATGGCGGTGGAGCAGGAGGCGCTGCTGAAGTGTATTTCCTTCCAGTTTCAGTAGAAAAAGAATACGCTCAATCATGGGAATTACCATTTAATCTTGGTAAAAATGGACGATTGTTGCCAGCGTATGAGGGTGCCCCAAGTGCACAAGAGTGGATTAATATGTTGAATGGTGATGGTTGGTAAAATCATAAGGATGTGATATGAAAATGAGTATAATAACTGTTATAGGGATTTTGGTAGCTGTGTTTGGATTTTTGCAGATACTAATACCAGATAAGATATTACACTTAAGACCTTTGGGAGTAAAATCTGTTGAAGCAGTTAAATATGGTGGCTATTTAACTGTAGTTGTTGGACTGGGAATGGTGTTGTTTGACCTACTGATCCTAAAATAGCTACATCATTTATAAAGACCACAAGTGGCTATGCTCCTTGTGGTCTTTATCTTGGCGCGCTTAGTAGCGTAACAGAGGAGTGAGAGTCTTCAGCATACCGTAGGCGTCGGGGGTGCATAGCCGATTTGTTGTGCACTGTCCGTGAGGATAGGTGAGGAAGATTCGAAGTGAATCCCTAGACAGGTTACGGCAATCTCTACTTCCAAGCGTTACTTTGAATACAGAATATTACGTCCTTAGCAGGGAACATGATTAGATCTAATAACCACAGGTAACCCACATCTTGCGGTTTTTTTGATACAATAACTGAGTCAATTGAACGATGACAATAGTCGTCACTACTTGGTTGTGGCGCTTACTAAGATTGGAGTGAATAACATGTTCATGAAGCGTATTGGCATATTGATTCTTACCGTATGTTGTGTAATTTCTTTCTTGGCTATACCCATATCGGCGGAGAAGGTACATTACTTCTACGATGAGAATAGACTTACTCGAAGTGATGCCCCGCATCATATGGTTACCACGGAGTACAATTATGACGATAATGGAAATTTAATAGATATTAATTCAAGGTCAGACGATACGCAGTACGCTCTAGAATTTGATGGTACAGAGGATATCGTGGATATAGGAGTCGTACCGGAAATCAATTTCACGACTGAAGACTTTACATTTGAAGCGTGGATCAATCTCGCGAATGTAGCTGGCGTGAATCAAAGACTTATTTCAGCGGGCTATCATCCGCATGAGGGATGGGAAGTATTGTCTAATCAAGGACGAATCATTCTTAGAACATATGATGGAACCGTACATGAAGTGAGGTCAAATGGTGTACTGTCGGAGAATAAATGGACCCATATCGCAGTCGTGAAAGAGGGAAGCGACGCACGAATATACGTGAACGGAAAAGAACATACAGAAACAGTCGATGTGGTCGATCCAGAAGGCTACAACGGACCAGTTGTGTTGGGCGGCTATACCAATGGCGACTATCATTTTGCGGGGAAGATGAAAGAGGTGCGCGTTTGGGAGTATGCCAGAACGGAGACGGCAGTTCAAGCAGGGATGAATGCTAATCTGGCTGAAACAGAGCTAGGGTTGGCAGGCTATTGGAGGATGAGGGAAGGAAGCGGAAGTAGAATCTACGATTTTTCCCCGAATAGGCATCATGGAACAATTCAAGGAGCAACTTGGAATGAAGCACGTTATGCGCTGCTATTTGACGGAGCTGAGAACCAAGTCAACTTAGGTATCATACGAGAACTGAACTTCACTACCGCAGATTTTACATATGAAGCGTGGATCAATCTAGCGAATGTTTCCGGCATCAATCAACGAATTATCTCTGCAGGAAAGCACCCAAGTGAAGGCTGGGAAGTTCTTGCGAATCAAGGACAAATTATTCTGAGAACTTATGATGGAACCGTCCATGAAACAAGGTCCAATAAAGTCATGAATGAGAATGAGTGGACCCATATTGCAGTAGTCAAAGAGGGGATCACCGCTAGAATATACGTGAACGGACAAGAGCACACGGAATCGGTAGATGTTATACATCCATCGAGTTATGAGAGACAAGTCGTATTAGGCGGCTATGCTAATGGAGGGTATCATTTTGCAGGGAAGATCAAAGAGGTGCGCGTCTGGAATTATGCCAGAACGGAGACAGTGATCCAAAGTGACAAGAATACTATCTTGACTGGAACGGAGTCAGGACTGGCAGGCTATTGGAGGTTGAAGGAAGGTATCGGGAGCAGGGTATATGATTATTCATCCAACAGGCATCATGGAACGATTCAAGGAGCAGCTTGGGATGAAGGACGATATGTGTTGAAGTTTGACGGCATACAGGATCAAGTCAACTTAGGCGAGATACCGGAAATGAACTTCACGACGGAAGACTTTACATATGAAGCGTGGATCAATCAGACGGATCTTGCTGGGGTGAATCAAAGACTCATATCTGCAGGGAAGTATCCGGATAAAGGCTGGGAAGTATTTGCGAATCAAGGGCAGATCATTCTTAGAACCTATGATGGAACTGTGCATGAAACGAGATCTAATTCTGTCATACAAGAGAATGAATGGACCCATATTGCAGTGATGAAAGAGGAAAGCGATGCGCGAATTTACGTGAACGGAGTAGATCAGACAGAGACGGTAGATCTGGTCGATCCAGTAAGCTATGATGGACAAGTTGTGTTTGGTGGCTATATCAATGGCGGCTATCATTTTACAGGGGGAATGAAAGACGTACGTGTGTGGGCGTACCCCAGAACGGAGTCAGAGATTCAGGATGAAATGAGTGCTATCCTGATTGGGACGGAGCCAGGGCTGACGGGTTATTGGAAGCTGGAAGAAGGAAGCGGGGATAGCGTGTATGATTCTTCCCCTATCGAGCATCATGGCATAATGCATGGAGCAATCTGGGATGAAGCACAGTATGCTCTACAGTTGGATGGTGAAGGAGATACGATCAACTTAGGTATCAATCCGAAGTTAAATTTCACGACCGGAGACTTTACATTTGAAGCATGGATCAGTCAAGAAGATCTTGCTGATGTGAATCAACGAATTATCTCTGCAGGGAAACATCCGGATAGAGGTTGGGAAATATTTGCGAATCAAGGGAAAATCATTCTTAGAACTTATGATGGCACTGTGCATGAAACAAGATCTATTCCTGTCATACAAGAGAATGAGTGGACCCATATTGCAGTGGTGAAAGAGGAACGCGATGCCCGAATATATGTGAATGGACAAGAGCAAACGGACACAGTAGATGTGGTTGATCCAGTAAGTTATGATGGGCAAATTGTGTTGGGCGGCTATACCAATGGCGGCTATCATTTTGCGGGGAAGCTGAAAGGGATACGTGTATGGGAATATGCCAGATCGGAGACAGAGATTCAAGATAGTATGAATGCCAATCTGACTGGTGGCGAGACAGGACTTGTTAGTAATTGGAGATTAGATGAAGCCGAAGGAACGAACCTATTCAATAATTGGAGTAAGGTATATGATGGAGCCATTCTCGGTGCTGAATGGGTACTTGATGAGTAACAGGGAAAATATATGAACAAGGGGATTTGAGATGAAAAAACTAGTACTCGTTTCACTGCTACTTATTCTTTGCAGTCCAAGCTATGCATTCGCGAATACCTCGGAAGTAGAGTACCAATACAATGAAAACAACCGGTTGGAAAAAATGTATTCTAACGATAAAATCATGAAGTATTTCTATGATGACAATGGAAACTTGCTATCACAAGGTTTCATTGATGAGGTTCTCAAACTTCAGGCTGATCCTCAAGGGACTAGCACGGTGTACCAAAAAATAACGTTGGAGCGTGGAAAAACGTACAGCTACACATTCAATATTTACTTCAAGAAGCCAGCGAAGTCTTACAACGGTTTTTATTGGTACCATTTGTACAGTGACCCTAGCCATCCTGATCATGAGAAGCTTTATTTTCCTGGCACAACGGATACCCGGAAGATAGGAGAATGGCAAACCATCGAAGGTACATTCACGGTTCCTGATCATGAAGATTATCATCAAACTCGACTGTTTTTCAGAGGGCATTCACCTAGCTCCGACTTTGAATTTTATATTGACGACTTCGTCCTGTATATGCAAACACCAGATCAATCAACGGTAATAGAGGATTTTCATGATTTGGACAATTGGTATACTTGGATTAGCTATGGCAATACGGTTTCTCCAGCGGTGTTTGATTTTATGGAACAAGTGCTGAGGCTGCAAGCATCTCCCCAAGGGACTAACAGTGTTTCTCAAAATGTCTTGCTCGAACCTGGGAGAACCTACAGTTACGAATATCAAATTTATTTTAAAAAAGCCGCCCAGTCCTATAACGGGTTATATTGGTTTAACTTTTATAGTGACTCCGAGCATCCGGATCATGAGAAATATCATCTTCCCCCTACAGCTGACATTGGGAAGATTGGAGAATGGCAGACGGTAAAGGGTACGCTGTCTATACCAGATAATAAAGACTACTTGTATACTCGTCTAGCTCTTAGGGGGCACTCGCCTAGTTCTGATTTTGATTTTTATATTGATAATTTTGTCTTATATGAACACTCGCCGAAAGACTCACTGGTAACCGAAACTTTTAGTGATTTGGCGGACTGGTTTATTTGGACAAGCTACGGCAACACAAGTGTTCCCATGGTTCAAGGGTTGACTGAGCATGTACTCGTCATTCAAGCGTTACCTCAAGGGACGAATAGTGTGTCTCAGAAGCTGTCTTTAGAGCGTGGAAAGACTTATACCTATGTATATCAAATCTACTTTCACAAGGCAGCTGCAACATACAATGGATTGTACGGGTTTCATTTATATAGTGATACCGAGCATCCGAATCATAAGAAATTGGTACTACCACCTACAGCGGATACCGAGAAGTTAGGTGAGTGGCAGACTGTGACAGGGACGCTGACTATTCCAGACGACGAGGAATATCAATTAACTCATCTTGCGTTTAGAGGACACTCGCCGGATTCGGATTTTTCATTTTATATTGATAATTTTCTTATGTATACGCGATCCCCTTCCAACCCAGAAGTAGCTGACACTTTCGATGGATTGGACGATTGGACTGCCTGGATAAGCTACGGCAATACGGTCTTGCCTGAAATTCAAACGGCGCACACTGACACCCCGTAATAAGAAAAATGTGATGTTAAGGCGATCGCGAGCGGATTGTTGCGGTCGCCTTAGCCCTTCCATTCCTCCCTCACTCCCAACAAAAACCTACACAAAAAAACCACAAAAACTATTGACATCACGAATGAAAATCATTATCATTATCTATGGTTGATATTGATAATGATTATCATTGTACATATACATCTACAGGGAGTGATGAACGTGGCCCGTTTATTCGCGGATAAGCTGCATATCTCATACGGCAGTCAACCGATTGTCGAGAATCTCGATCTTGTGATTCCGGACGGCAAGGTGACGGCGTTGGTCGGTGCGAACGGTTCGGGGAAGTCGACGATTCTGAAGACGATGGCACGGTTAATGAAGGCGAACAAAGGATCAGTCTATCTGGATGGCAAGTCGATCTCGCAGATGCAGACGAAGGAGGTTGCCAAGCAGCTCGCGATCCTGCCGCAAAATCCGGTTGCCCCAGAAGGATTGACCGTGAGGGAGCTCGTTGCGTACGGGCGCTTTCCGCATCAGAAGGGACTCGGCACACTGTCCAAGGAAGATAAGAAGATGATTGAATGGGCGCTGCAGGTGACGAATATGAATGAGCTTGCTGACAGACAGATTGAATCGATGTCCGGCGGACAACGGCAGCGTGCTTGGATCGCGATGGCGCTAGCGCAAGGCACGGACATTCTGTTCCTCGATGAGCCAACGACTTACTTGGATATGGCGCATCAGCTGGAAGTGCTCAAGCTGCTGGAGCAGCTGAATCGGGAGGTAGGCAAGACGATTGTTATGGTCGTTCATGACTTGAGTCACGCTTCGATGTATGCGGAGCATATTGTTGCGATTAAGCAAGGCAGCATTGTGCGAGCTGGCCAACCTGCAGAGGTTATTACGAGCAGTATGCTGCAGGAGGTATTCGGTATTGAAGCGGATGTCATCCCTTGCCCGCGTACCGGAGCGCCGTTGTGCCTGCCGTATGCCTTGGTTAAGGAAGGCCATGCTGCTGTCATTCCGTTGAATGCGAAGGCTGAGCGCGAGCCGCAGCCGAGCAGATTAGAACGCGTGCATTCCATATAATATAGATATTGTTAACAACAGGAGAGGGGAACCCCATACATGAAAGCTTTCATCAAACCAATGTTATATCTTGTCGTACTATCCTTAGTTCTAGTCACAGCCGCATGCGGAGCTGCTTCCAATTCGGACGACAACAACGGCGCTGCATCGTCTAACAACAATCAAGCTGAGGTCCAAGATAGCGGGAACACCGAGTCAACGGATGGCAATTCGGAGCCGTCAGATGCTGAGTCCGGCCAGTTGGCTGAGCCGATTACGATTGAGCATGCGATGGGCACGGAGACGATTGACGCCTATCCGGAGAAGGTTGTTGTGCTGGAATGGTCGCTTGCCGAGAATATGTTGGCTCTGGAAGTTCAGCCTGTAGGCGTTGCAGATATGGAAGGCTACACCAGTTGGGTGGATGCCGGCGAATTCGATGCAAGTGTAGTCGATGTAGGAACACGTCAAGAGCCGGATCTGGAGGCGATTGCCGCGCTCGAACCTGACCTGATCTTCGCGGTAGATTTCCGCGTAGCTAATTCTTATGATGCGCTAGACGGCATTGCGCCGACGATCGTATTCGGCTCGGAGTTCGAGGAGAATATCCAGGATCCGTACAACTATATGGAAGAAACGTTCTATACGATGGCGCAAGTGCTTGGCAAGACAGAGAAGGCAGATGAAGTAATGGCGCAGCTTCAGGACTCACTTGATGCAGCAAGCCAAACATTGAAGGATGCAGGCAAGGAAGGCGCGCCGTTCGTCATTACCCAAGCTTGGACGAACCAGAACGCTGCGGTTATGCGCTTATTTACCGATAATGCAATGTCCTCTCAGCTGCTGGAGAAGATCGGACTGCACAATGCGTTCGAATCGGACACGTTTCAGCCGAACGGATTCGAGACGGCTTCGGTAGAGCGGTTAGCTGATGTGCAGGATGCCAACTTCCTGTATGTCGCACAGGATGACGACAATCCGTTCGAGAATCAATTGAAGGACAATGCGGTGTGGAACGGTCTGAACTTCGTGAAGGAAGAACGTTACTACGCATTGGGCGGAGATATGTGGCTGTTCGGCGGACCGCTGTCTTCGGAAAGAGTAGTTGAGAAGGTAGTTGAGCTGTTGACCCAATGAAACGAACAGTGAATTCGGCATCATTATCCCGGTTTAGGACGGGATGGACAAAAAGCGGTATCGTATTCGGAGGAGGGTTTGCCCTCCTTTTTGTCCTTTTATTCGTCAGTTTGACGTATGGTCAGTCGAATATGTCTGTTCATATGGTTCTTGAAGCGCTATTCGCGCGAGAGGACAAGCTGGAGCATCATATCGTATGGGAGATGCGTATGCCTCGGGCAGCGATGGCTATGCTGGCGGGTTCGGCATTAGCTGTGGCAGGGGTGTTATTGCAAACGATTACGCGCAATCCGCTTGCTTCAGCAGGGACGTTCGGTATTAATGCCGGAGCGTACTTTGTTGTTGTCTTGGCTGCCGTATTTTTGCCTGCGCTGAAGACGGAAATGCCGCTGCTGCTAGCCTTCATAGGCGGTGCAAGCGCAGCAGTTATGGCTTATGTGCTGGCAGGAGGTAAGCGAAGCACACCTGTGCGCATGGCATTGGCTGGGATGATTGTGACACTCGTACTGTCGTCCTTCACTAGCACGATGCAGCTGCTGTATGAGGATGAAACGAACGGTCTATTCATATGGGGCTCGGGCTCCTTGATCCAAAATGACTGGACTGGTGTGCAGTATTCGTGGATGTGGATAGCCGGCGGATTGCTTGTGGCGCTCGTCATGACCCGCGCATTAGACATGCTGGAGCTCAGTGAAGAAACAGCACAGTCATTGGGACAACGCGTTGACAGAGCGCGCATCGTGGCGCTTCTGATCGCTGTGCTGCTTGCCGCGGCTACGGTGAGTGTAGTTGGACCGATCGGATTCATCGGTTTGATCGCGCCGCACTTGATCCGGCTGATTGGCTATTACCGACACCGTGTCCTGCTGCCAGCAAGTGTGCTGTGGGGCGCCAATGTGCTGTTGCTCGCAGATATCGTCTCGCAGATGTTCCGCAGTACGATTGGTGAACTGCCAGCTGGCGTGGTGACGGCGATTCTCGGTGCGCCTTGGTTGATCTGGCTAGCGCTGCGCGGTGCACGCGAAGAGGCGGCAACGCCAGGCGGCTCTACGTCGATGAGTATCGGCATCTTGCGCAAGCGTCTGTCGTATCCTGTCCTGCTAATGCTCGCTACCGGCTTGCTGCTGATGTGCCTGATCGGCGCCCTATTGCTGGGCAGCGTACAGGTTCCCGTTAGCGAAGCGATCGCGGTGCTGCTCGGGCAAGGGGACAATGTGCTGCTGGAGCTGCGCTTGCCGCGAGTTATGGCAGCGTTGCTGGCAGGGGCAGCCTTGGCTGTCGCTGGTGCGACGATTCAAGGAGCGGTCCGCAATCCGTTGGCCGATCCATCGATCATCGGCGTTACTTCAGGTGCAGGGGTTGGGGCGCTAATATGGCTCGTGGCGATTCCATCTGCGAGCGCAGCATTTCTTCCCCTCGCTGCTATGGCAGGCGCAATCGTCTCTGCTGTCATCGTCTACGCGCTTGCATGGAGAAGAGGACTGCATCCTACTATTCTCATCTTGGTCGGCATCGCGGTAACGGCTGTGAACTCGGCTATCGTTCATTTTCTCGTCATTCAGTCAGGGATGAGCGCGGCGCCTGCGCTCGCTTGGCTTGCCGGCACTACCTATGCACGGGAGTGGAGCGAAGTCATTCAATTGGCAATCTTCCTAGCGGTGCTGCTGCCTGCGGCGTGGCTGCTTGGCAGAAGGGTGGATCTGCTGGCGTTCGGGGATCAGACTTCGGTAGGCCTTGGGCTGAAGCTTCAGCGCACGCGCTTGTATACCGCAGGTATCGGCGTAATCTTGTCGGCTGTGGCGGTATCGGCTGTCGGCACGATCGGGTTTATCGGCTTGCTCGCGCCTCATGCGGCCCGCATGGCAGCGGGTAACAATCATCGGCGGTTGGTACTGCTGTCGGCGATTCTAGGCGCAATTATGCTCATTATCGCGGATGCGATCGGGAGAGTGGCGCTAGCACCGAAGCAAATCCCGGCGGGGTTAGTCGTTGCCTTGATCGGCACGCCGTACTTGCTAATGCTAATGTTCCGCAGCAGGGCGAGATGAAAATATCTATGAAGGAGGACTACTTACTATGATGATTCAAACACGTTCGATTGTTGTGAAGGAAGGGTATGCGGATCAAGTGGCGGAGCGATTTTCTGTAGACAGTCCGATAGACAGTATGGAAGGATTGTTAGATCGCACGATTATGGTGAACCGCCATTCGAAGGATCAGGAAGAAGTGCTCATCATGATTCGTTGGGAATCGGTAGAAGCGTGGAAGAACTGGGAGAAGAGCGACGTGCATATTCAGGGACACCGTGATAACAGAGGCAAGCCGACTCCGGAGTATGTGATCAGCACGACCGTCAATATGTACGATGTTGCTACAGTCAAGACGGGGCAAGCAGCCCGTTCCTAGCGTGCACAATGGAATGACCCATAACCGAACCGGATGCGGATACAATCGCATTCGGTTTTTTTTCATGCCCATGAGTTCATACTACGTCCATCCGTACAGGGAAGGATTCCATTGACAAAAGTATCGGTTCAAGTTTAGTATCAACTTATCGATAACTTAATTATATTAAGGGCGGGTGGAATAGATGTTGAAGCAAATGACGGCCGAAATTGAGAAGGAACTGCATGAGCATATTATGCCTTTCTGGCTCGAGATGATGGATAGGGAGCATGGCGGATTATACGGCTTCATGGATGTGGAGTTGAACATGGACCGTAAGGCGGATAAGGGCGGCATCGCAACAGCTCGCCATCTGTGGGCATTCTCTGCTGCTTATCGGGTAACGGGCAAGGCGGCTTATCTGGATGCAGCGAAGCATGCGTATCAGTTCATGAAGGAGAAGCTAGTGGATCGGGAGTATGGCGGCTTGTACTGGCTAGTTGATTATGAAGGGAATCCTTCGGACGACCGCAAGCATGTGTATTGTCAGGGCTTCGGGGTATACAGCCTGAGCGAATACGTGCGGGCAACCGGTGATCAGGAGGCGCTTGCGCTGGCTCGCGAGCTGTTCGAGCTGATGGAGGAGCGCGGCTTCGATAAGGAGAACAATGCGTATAAGGAGGAGTTCACCCGACAATGGGAGGAGAAGCCGAACGTTAGCCTGAGTGAGAACGGTGTGCTTGCAGATATTACGATGAACACGCATCTGCATGTGCTAGAGGCGTATACGACCTTGTATCGGGTATGGCCGGATGCGCGGGTGAAGGAGCGAGTCGAAAACTTGATGAACTTGTTCCGTGACCGGATCTATGATGCCGCGGGCAAATACAACCGGGTCTTCTTCAATAAGCAGTGGGAGAGCCTGATTGATCTGAAGTCTTACGGGCATGACATCGAAGCGAGCTGGCTACTGGATGAAGCGATCAAGGCAGCTCAGCTAACCGATGCAACTTATGATGCGATGGTGAAGGATCTGGCATATGCGATCGCAGACTCTGCTGTACTGTCTGACGGCTCTATCGCTAATGAGATACACGGTGATCAGCTGGACGACACCCGGGTATGGTGGGTGCAGGCGGAGGCGATCGTAGGCTTCATCAATGCGTTCGAGCGCACACAGGATCAGCGCTTTATCGAGCTGGCACATGGAGTGTGGAATTACACGAAGAAGTATATGATCGACCGTCGCCCCGGTGGTGAATGGTTCTGGTCTGTGGAAGCGAACGGCAATCCATCGAGCTTGAATGTAGTCGATCCGTGGAAGGCTTCTTATCATAATGGACGCCTCTGTCTGGAAATGATTGAACGGAACGCGGATTGACAAATAGTGAAGTTCATTGTATGATTTACCGTTAGTGTAAGCGCGATCATCTATGAACGTAACGAACGACGTATTGCAAAGGGGGGACATCACCTGAAGAGCAGCGGAAATGTAACGATGCGTGATATTGCGAACAAGATCGGCGTTAGCAGTGTCACCGTTTCGAAGGCACTGAATGACAAGGATGGCGTAAGCGAGGAGCTGAAGGACAAGATTAAGCAGCTGGCAGCGGATATGGGGTACCGATTTAATTCTGTTGCCCGCTCCATGAAGGACGGCTTGTCCTACAATATCGGGGTCGTCATTCCCGAGCGCTTCGCCGGAGCGAACCAGTTTTATTTGCATTTTTACGAGCATCTGTCCAAGGTGTTGGACAATCACAAGTATTACGGCATTTTGCAAATTTTGAACGTGTATGATGAAGAGCAGCTAGTGCTTCCCCGTATTTATCATGAGAAGAAGGTAGACGGCTTTATTATTCTCGGGCAAATTAGCAAGCCATATATGGAGCTGCTGCAGCAGGCAGATGTCCCTTTTCTGTTCCTGGATTTCTACACAGATGATGTGGACATCGACGCGATCATCTCGGATAACTTCTACGGGATGTACGAGATGACGAACTACTTGATCAAGCAAGGGCATGATAAGATCGCGTTCGTCGGCAATATCTACTCGACGAGCAGCATTCAGGATCGGTTCCTCGGTTATTATAAGTCGATTCTGGAGCATCATCTGCAGCTGCAGGAGGATTATGTCATCCCGGACCGAGATCGAAGAGGGACGTTCGTCGATCTGCAGCTGCCGAAGGATATGCCGACCGCCTTCGTGTGCAACTGTGACCGTGTCGCCTATATATTGTCGAATAAACTGAAGGAACACGGGTACCGCATACCGGAGGATTGCTCGGTGGTCGGCTTCGATAACGATATTTATTCGACGATCGCTGATCCGCAGCTGACGACAGTGGAAGTGAATGTGGAGGAAATGTCGCAGGCTGCTGTCAAGAGCATCATCGAGAAGGTGAAGAACCCGAAACATACGATCGGGCGACTAATGGTGAAGGGCAGAATTATTCATCGCCAATCTGTATCGGCTGTGAAACAACCGCATAGCTTATAAGAGACCGATTTCGTCTGTAAGAACTGTCTTTTGCGCAGGTGCAAGCCTGGCGCGGAAGGCAGTTTTTTCGTGTTGTTAGGGGCTCCACCTTGTTTCCTCTTCATGCAATTCATGCATAACTTCCCATTATTCGAAACATACTACTTGCGATCAAGAGGCTGAAATATCGACAACGACTTATGTTCAAAGATTTGCAGGGGGGTATGAGGCGATGACTAGACAGAAATATGTATGGCTGCTGCTATGCTTGCTCTTGACGATCGGTCTTGCGGCAGGCTGCGGTGGCAACAACGGCAACGGTGGAGCAGCAGGTAACGGGGGAGGGGCGGAGAATGGTGGAGCAGGAGGCGGTAACGGCAACGGTGAGCAAGCGCCTGAGGATATTAGTGGTGAAATTACGGTGTTGACACAGCGGACGGACATTGTGGATGCTGTGTTCCGTGAACAATATGTGCCGCGCTTCAATGAGAAGTATCCGAATATTACGGTCAACTTCGAGGCGATTACAGATTATGAAGGACAAGTGAAGATACGGATGAATACCCAGGATTATGGGGATGTGCTGTTGATTCCGAATGCTGTGCTGCCGCAGGATTTGCCCACCTTCTTCGAACCGCTTGGTTCGGTGGAGGAATTGAGCGAGAAGTACTTGTTCGTCGATGAGCGCCAGTATGATGGCACATCATACGGCATCCCGATAACGGTCAATGCGAACGGAATTGTGTATAACCGCAAAGTGTTCGAGGAGGCAGGAGTTACGGATTTGCCGATGACGCCGGATGCATTCCTCGATGCGATGCGTGCGATTAAGGACAATACTGATGCGGTCCCGTTGTATACGAACTACGCAGCCGGTTGGCCGTTGACGCAATGGGAACCGAGCAGGACGGCGATTGCCGGCGATCCGGAGTTCGTCAATTATGAGCTTGTGCGCGATCCCGAACCGTTCCAGAGAGAGAAGCCGCACGGTGTTATATACGGCTTGATGTATGATCTGGCTAGTGAAGGCTTGATTGAAAGCGACCCGACTACTACCGATTGGGAAACGTCGAAGACGATGATGGCGAATGGGGAGATTGGAGCGATGGTGCTCGGTTCTTGGGCGATTACGCAAATACAGGAGCAAGCTGAAGATCCGGCAGATATCGCCTACATGCCGTTCCCGTATACGAGTGAGGACGGCACGATCTATTCGACCTCCGGCGGTGATTACAAGCAGGCTGTCAATGTCAATTCGGACAACAAGGAAGCTGCATTGGCATGGTTGTACTGGTTCGCGGATGAATCTGGCTATGCAACAGCGGAAGGCGGCATCTCGCCATTGAAGGGCGAGCCGATGCCGGATACATTGGCGAGCTTCGACGAGCTTGGTGTGGAATTGATCTCTGAAAAGCCAGCTTCGGAAGGGGAGATTGGCTGGATCGATCAGATTGATCAGCAATCAGAGGTTGGGCTGTTGCAGCCAAACTTCAAGCAACGGCTCATAGAAGCGGCAATAGGCAATCGGAACGAGTCGCTCGAGGAGATCTTTGCCGATCTTAATGAACGATGGGGCCAAGCGGTACAGGAAGTAACTGGCGGGTCTTAGGAGTAAGCGTGAGAAGCAGGCGATTGGCTGGGGGAGGGCTTGCGAGCCCTCTCTTAATCGGTCGAATTCAAATTTGGAATAGGAGGATGAAGATGCTATGGACAGTACAGTGAATAAGCGGCATGGGGATGGACGGAAGCCGTTGCTGTCGTTCGCTAATTTGAGCTACAAGGCGCAGAGGCGTCTCATTATTGTTGCGTTTTCGCTTATTCCCTTAGCGTTTCTCGTAACCTTCTCCTACTTGCCTCTGTATCGGATGATCTATTACAGCTTCTTTTCCTGGAACGGATTTTCCCGTAATATGCAGTTTATTGGATTGGACAATTACATCACCATCTTTACACGTCCGGATTATTTCAGTGTGTTCGCCGTTAGTTTGTATTACTTCGTCGCTACTTTCGCCCAGATGGGGTTGGCTCTGTACTTCGCTACGATTCTAAGCTTCAAGGTGCGGGGCAAGAACTTCTTCAAAGGCGTATTGTTCTTCCCTTTCCTGCTGAACGGGGTGGCGATCGGCTTCATCTTCATGTATTTTTTCCGTCCGGACGGCACGTTGGATGCCCTGATGAATGTGTTGGGACTTGGCGGGCTGACACAGCTGTGGCTTGGCAATCCGGACCTCATTAACATCTCGCTGGCAGCAACCTCTGTATGGCGGTACATGGGCTTCAACTTCATTATTTTCCTCGGCACAATCTCCTCTATTCCTGGGGACATCTATGAGGCGGCGGATATCGACGGGGCGAACCGTTGGCACCAATTCCGCTACATCATTATGCCTAGCATAAGGAGAATTATCGAGCTGAATGTCATTCTGTCGATCAGCGGCGCGATCAGTGTGTTCGAAATTCCGTATATTATGACTGGGGGAGCCAACGGCAGCCGGACCTTCGTCATTCAAACGGTAGAGACGGCGTTCAAGTTCGGGAAGTTCGGTCTCGCTTCAGCGATGGCCGTCGTGCTGTTGTTGATCGTCATTATAGTCACCCTCATTCAGAACAAGCTATTCGGGGAGAAAGGAGCTTAATCGACCTATGCGTATGCATTACTCCAGTGTATCCATGCTCAAATACTTGACGTTGCTGCTTGGCGCGTTCGTTGCGTTGCTTCCGCTTGTTGTCGTGCTCTTCACGTCGCTGAAGTCACGTGCGGAGATGGCGCGATCCACAGCGCTGACACCACCAGAGGATTGGCTGAACTTCGACAATTACAAGAAGGCGTTCGTCGACGGGAACATGCTGGTTGGCTTTATGAATACGGTGATCATCCTGGCTATCTCTATCGTTGGCGCCATTCTGATCGGCACGATGGTTGCCTATATTCTAAACCGATTTTCGTTCTTCGGGAATAAGGTGATAATGGGGGCCTTCTTGCTGGCTACGTTAATTCCGGCAGTGACGACACAGGTCGCCACGTTTCAGATCATTAATGAGCTTGGCTTGTTCAATACGAGGGCTTCCGCCATTGTGCTGTTTATGGGAACGGATATTATCTCTGTCTATATCTTCATTCAATTCATTAGCCAAATTTCCCAGCAGCTCGATGAATCGGCTATGCTGGACGGCGCGTCCTACTTGAAGATCTTCACACGGATTATTCTGCCGCTGCTCAAGCCAGCTATCGCGACGGTGTTCATTGTGAAAGGGGTGAACGTGTACAATGACTTCTATATCCCGTTCCTGTATATGCCGAAGACAGAATTGCAGGTCGTCTCGACAGCATTGTTCAAGTTCAAAGGGCCGTATGGCACGCAATGGGAAATTATCAGCGCAGGCATCATGATCGCGATTCTGCCGACACTTATTGTATTCCTAGCCTTGCAGAAATACATATACAACGGCTTCACACAAGGCGCTGTGAAGTAAAAAGGCTGCTCGCTGGCATATTGGGCCATACGCCCAACTATGCGGAATTGGAAGCTGCTATCCGTAAGTGTGTAATCGCGGCGTAGTTGTGCCCCATCTTTATCTCATTCGTAGCATCGTACCTCGTTCGTGCCGAAGTCGGACCACATTCCCTATCTCATTCGCAGCGCACTCGTGCCCATGTACGGAATTTGAGTCATGAAAAGGGAAAAATTGTACTTATCTCGGGCGTAATCGGGGAAACAGCAATAATAGCGGTAAATTCGGGACTTATACGGCATGAATTTCGATTTCGAAGCGCCGTATCCAAATGTAAGACCATATTTGTCCTCTAAGAACCCCGCAATGCCAGTATTGCACACAATTAGACCATTTTTTTCTCTTAACAACCTTGATAATCTACACAAGTCACTATCTGCACATGTGCAGCCAACCCGATGAATTACTTAAGTGCTATTTGAACGTAACTACCCGCTGCTCTTATCATGACACTATCTGCACCTGCGTAGTGTGATCACTCGCTGAATTACTCAAGTGCTATGTGAACATACGAAGTGTAACAACTTGCTGCTAATCAAGTCGCTAACTATACATGTGCAGTGTATCAACCAGACACTTGTGCGGCCATCCAATTGGGGAGCATTGACAAAATGAATGGGGAAGTTTAATATTTGCTTATCGATAAGCTAATTATTCAGCAGCAAACATGGATTTATCAGTGGAAAGGTGGAATTAAGACATGGTTCATAGCAAATATGAGGAATTGCTTAAGCAACAGGAACAATTGTTGAGCCGACCGAACAAAGTGAAGTCTGATTCGTATAACGGGATCTATGAGCGATATGAATATCCCGTGCTTACGCGCCATCATGCACCGATCCATTGGCGCTTTGACTTGAATGAGGAGACGAACCCGCATTTCATGGAGCGGATCGGCGTGAACGCTACGCTCAATCCAGGCGCGATCTATCTGAATGGCAAGTACTATATGGCTGTCCGCACAGAGGGACTGGACCGTAAGTCCTTCCTAGCGATCGCCGAGAGCGATAACGGCATTGACAACTTCCGATTCTGGGATTATCCGATGACTTGGGACGATATCGAGAAGGAAGAGACGAATGTGTACGATATTCGACTAGTGCAGCATGAGGACGGCTGGATCTACGGTGTGTACTGCTCTGAGAGCAAGGACCCGGATGCGCCGCCACACGATACATCGAGCGCTATAGCGCAGGCAGGAATTGTGCGGACGAAGGACTTGAAGACATGGGAACGTCTGCCTAACCTGAAGACGCCTTCCCCGCAACAACGCAATGTCGTCCTGCATCCGGAATTTGTCGATGGCAAGTATATGTTCTACACTCGTCCGCAGGATGGATTCATCTCGACAGGCACAGGTGGAGGCATAGCCTACGGCTTCAGTGACAGTATGGAACAGCCGGAGGTGAAAGAGGAGAAGGTCATTCACGGACGGCGATATCATACGGTGTATGAAGCGAAGAACGGGCAAGGACCGGCTCCGATCAAGACAGATCGCGGCTGGATTCACATTGCGCACGGTGTGCGCAACACCGCAGCAGGACTGCGCTACGTGCTATACGTATTCGCAACTAGCCTGGAGAAGCCTTGGGAAGTAATCGCGATACCGAACGGGCACTTCATCTCGCCGTATGATGAGGAACGTGTCGGGGACGTCAGCAATGTGATCTTCTGTAACGGGGCTGTTGTCAATGAGAAGGATGAAGTATTCATCTACTATGCTTCCAGTGACACGAGATGTCATGTGGCGACGACCACGCTGGAACGTCTAGTTGACTATACCTTCAACACGCCTGAGGATCAATTCCGCTCCTTGCCGAACGTTGCCCAGCGGTCTGAATTGATTCGCAACAACCTGAAATTATTGGGCAAAGCTTAATTCGAACATCGGTACACGGAACAAAGAACTACCTCGAAGCATGAGCTGTGATAGGCTCCCCTCCAAGTAGACACCTGAAATAATTCAGGACTACATGGAGGGGAGTTTTTTATTGTTTTATAACGTTAGGTATAAGAATATATTAGTATCTAACAAAGTTAGCGTAACTTAAATGAGAATGCGTGTTCCGCTGCGTCTTGTTTGCAATGTCTGAATTTATGCAAGCGGATACAATTAGCAAACAACATGCAAAAATTATCGTTGACACGTAAGCGTTGTCATTATACAATTGACCTGTAACTTAACCGATAAACTTATTTGGAGGGGGATTCGCATGAGAGGCAAGAAGTTTTGGTTAGTAGCATTAACTTTAGTATTTGTTTTGAGCCTGTTAGCTGCGTGTGGTGGCAATAACAATGCTAACCAACCTGCTAACAATGGCGGGAACAATGCATCTGCTAACAACGGAGGCAACGCAGGCGGCGCGGATGAATCAGCACCTGAAGAGATTAGTGGAGATATTACGGTCATTACACACAGAACGGATATTGTTGATTCCGTATTCAAGGAAGAATATCTTCCTCGCTTTCAAGAGCAATATCCGAATGTCAATGTAAGCTTCGAATCGATTACAGATTACGAAGGTCAAATTAAGATTCGTATGAATACTGAAGATTACGGTGATGTATTGAACATCCCGAACGATATTGTGCCAGAGGACTTGCCGAACTTCTTCGAGCCGCTTGGCAGCTTGGAGGAATTGGAGCAAAACTATCAATTTGTTCATGAACAGCAATATGATGGTATAAGCTACGGTATGCCAACTACGATCAATGCATCCGGTATCGTATACAATAAGCGTGTATTCGAAGAGGCGGGCATTACAGAGTTACCTGATACACCTGAGAAGTTCCTCGAAGCGATGCACATGATCAAAGAGAACACAGATGCTATTCCTGTGTATACGAACTATGCAGCAGGTTGGACGTTAGGCTGGGGTGACGCAATGGTGCCGATTTCCGGTGATCCGGATTATACGAACCATATACTCGTTAGAGAAGAAGATCCTTTCTCCGCTGACAAGCCGCTGCATGTGATTTATAAGCTGATGTATGACCTTGCTGATCAAGACTTGATCGAAGAAGATCCGACGACTACCGATTGGGAAGGCTCTAAGCCGATGATCGCGAATGGTGAGATTGGCGTCATGTTCCTCGGCTCTTGGGCAATTACACAAATGCAAGACTTCGCGGATAATCCGGATGACATCGGATTCATGCCATTCCCTGCTAATGTAGACGGACAAGTGTACTCCCGCGCAGGCGGTGATTATAAGATGGCTGTCAATGTCCATTCGGAGAATAAAGAAGCTGCTAAAGCATGGATCTTCTGGTTCGCGAATGAGTCTGGCTTCGCAGAATCGCAAGGCGGTATTTCCGCACTGAAAGGTGCGCCAATGCCTCCTGCATTGCAAGCATTCGAAGAACTGGGTGTAGAGCTTCTCTCGGAAACACCTGCTAAACCTGAAGAGAATGGTTGGTTAACACAGATCGACAACATGTCGGAAGTTGGCTTGAATCAGCCGAACTTCAAGCAGCGCATTATTGAAGCGGGTGTTGGCAACCGTGATGAGTCGATTGATGATATCTTCGCCGACCTGAACGATAGATGGAATGAAGCGATGCACGAAGTAACGGGTCAGTAATTAAACTAAATACAAGAAAAAAGTTTCAAATAATGAAGGGAAAGCGCATAAGGCTCTTTCCCTTTGTTTTCCTGTTCCTGGCATCTAAGACGCTACTACTAGATACCGGACCTTGGATATGGAGGGATCATCATTGTCCAACACGTTGAAAGAAAGAGGGAACGGCGGATCGCGATTCGCGTTGTCCTTTTCCAGCTTAAGCTATAAAGCCCAGCGGCGAGTCATTATTATTTTATTTTCCATTCTCCCCCTGGCACTCTTGGCGACATTCTCATACTTGCCGTTGTATCGCATGGTATATTACAGCTTCTTCAGCTGGAACGGCTTCAGCAAAAACCTGAATTTTGTCGGACTAGAAAACTATATGACGATCTTCACACGTCCTGAATATTTCAGTGTGTTCAAGGTCAGTCTCTACTACTTCTTCGCTACTTTCATCCAGATGGGGCTGGCTTTGTATTTTGCTACGATTCTGACCTTTAAGATACGGGGTAAGAACTTCTTTAAGGGTGTTTTGTTCTTCCCGTTCCTGTTGAATGGGGTCGCGATTGGCTTTATCTTCATGTACTTCTTCCGTCCGGACGGCACACTGGATGCCTTGTTACATGTGTTTGGTCTAAGTGAATTCATCCAACTGTGGCTCGGTAATCCGGATCTTATTAATATCTCCTTAGCAGGAACATCCGTATGGAGGTATATGGGCTTTAACTTTATTATCTTCTTAGGAGTTATTTCTTCGATTCCAAGAGATATCTATGAGGCTGCGGATATAGATGGGGCCAATCGCTGGCACCAATTCCGATATATTATCGTTCCGAGCATTCGCCGGATTATTGAGCTGAACGTCATTCTGTCGATTAGCGGGGCGATTGCGGTATTCGAAATTCCGTACATTATGACTGGCGGGGCGAACGGCAGTAAGACGTTCGTTATTCAGACCGTCGATACGGCTTTCAAGTTCGGAAAGTTTGGTCTAGGTTCGGCAATGGCGGTCGTGCTGTTGATAATCGTCATTATTGTGACGTTGCTTCAGAATAAACTGTTCAAGGAGAAGGGAGCCTAAGCATGGAGAAAGCCAAATCTATATTTTTTGCTGTCTTGAAGTATGGTTCGCTGCTGCTTGGGTCCTTCGCGGCATTGATGCCGCTTGTCGTCGTCTTGTTCACTTCGATGAAATCGCGGGATGAAATGGCGAATACGAGCGCGCTGACGCCGCCCGAGAACTGGTTGAACTTTGACAATTACACGAAGGCGTTCGTTGACGGGAAAATGTTAGTCGGTTTCATGAATACGACGTTCATATTGACAATTTCTATCGTGGGAGCGATTTTGCTCGGGACGATGATTGCGTATATTTTGAGCCGATTTGACTTTCGCGGCAAGAACATCATCATGGCGCTGTTCCTGTTCGCAGTCTTGATCCCGGGTGTAACGACCCAGGTGGCAACGTTCCAGATCATTAACGAATTGGATCTGTTCAATACGCGCGGCGCTGCAATCTTACTATTCATGGGCACGGATATTATATCGATCTATATATTCATCCAGTTTATCAACCAAATATCGAATCAACTGGATGAGTCAGCGATGCTGGACGGTGCTTCGTACATTACGATCTTCACCAGAATTATTATGCCGCTGCTTAAACCAGCGATTGCGACAGTGTTCATCGTGAAGGGTGTCAACATCTACAACGACTTCTACATTCCGTTCCTGTATATGCCCAAGGAAGGACTACAGGTCGTATCAACGGCTCTGTTCAAGTTCAAGGGACCGTACGGGACGCAGTGGGAGATCATCAGTGCAGGGATTATGATCGTCATATTGCCGACACTTGTCGTCTTCTTGTCCCTACAGAAATACATCTACAACGGGTTTACGCAAGGCGCTGTGAAGTAAGGAATAAGCGCACAGCAGACGGGATGAGCGCAAGCCATAAGTATGGTGTAATCCATCATGGCGACGCCTCCCGTCTATTTTATGTCGACAGTTTTGCGCGCGTTATCAGCATGTAAATATAGCGAATAAAGGAGATTGGACATGACCGATTCAACTAATGAAGTGAAGATCATAGGAAATTCCCTTCCGAACATGCCGTGGCAAGAGAAGCCGGAAGGGTATCACGGCCCGGTATGGCGCCATTCTGCTAATCCAGTTATTGAACGCAATCCGGTGAAGGGAATCGCGCGCATCTTCAACAGCGCTGTTGCTCCATACGAGGGCAAGTTTGTCGGCGTCTTCCGCGCTGAGACCGTGAACGGTCGCCCGCATCTGCATCTTGGCTGGAGTGACGATGCACTTAATTGGGACATTGCAGAAGAGCGCATTCCGTTCGTGGATGAGAACGGTGAGAGCTATATGCCCTTGTATGCATACGATCCGCGGCTGGTGAAGGTGGAGGACACTTACTACATTATATGGTGTACAGACTTCTATGGCGCCGCTCTTGGTCTTGCGAAGACGAAGGACTTCAAGACATTCGTTCGACTGGAGAATCCGTTCCTTCCGTTCAACCGCAACGGCGTGCTGTTCCCGAAGAAGATCAACGGAAACTTCGCCATGCTGTCACGTCCGAGCGACAGCGGGCATACACCGTTCGGCGATATCTTCCTCAGCGAAAGCCCGGATTTGTACTATTGGGGCAAGCACCGTCATGTGATGAGCAAGGGCGGTCATGGCTGGTGGCAAGCCTTGAAGATCGGAGGCGGTCCAGCTCCAATTGAGACATCGATCGGCTGGCTCATGTTCTATCACGGCGTCACGCAGACTTGTAATGGATACGTCTACAGTATGGGCTCCGTCATTCTGGATAAGGATGAGCCGTCCAAGGTGAAGTACCGCTGCCAGAATTATGTGCTGACACCAGAGGAATGGTACGAGGAGAGAGGCTTCGTTGACAATGTGATCTTCCCTTGTGCGACGTTGCACGATGCGGACACGGGGCGCATTGCCATCTACTACGGTGCGGCAGATACGTATGTTGGCCTTGCCTATACTACAGTAGAGGAAATTGTGGCGTATACGATCGAGCATCATGAGGCTATAGGTGATGATGCGAAGCCGGGCAGATTGTAGTGGTTGATCGTGCTTCAAGTGTTGTCGGGATTAGACAATAATTCTCGAATTAGAGAGGTTTTCGTAGAATTATGTCGAATATGAGTATATACTTCTAATTAGGATGTATGAATCCAAGACAACGCTTTGAGGTGCGGAATGAGTCGTAAGCTAAAGTATATGATAGCGTTCATGATGATGGTTGTACTGGCGAATGCTGTTTCGTTGGCAGCATTGGCACAAACCGAATCAGACGCTATTCCAATAGAGGAATGGGAAATGCTGTGGGAGCCGGCAGGCAGCAGCTGGTCAGTAGAGGATGTCAGGGACAGCCGAGAATGGTTTGCGGCTGGAACCGGACATCCTTTTCCTGCTATGCCTGAGGGGATTACAGATGGCTGGGTGCGGATCGAGCTGCCTGAGATGGGGGCGTATCGGACGCCTGGCTTATACTTCCCCACGATATATGGACATAACTTCGAGGTTTATCTGGCAGACAATATTATATACGAGACGTTCTGGAATTCGAATGTAGAGCGACATCAGTTCGTCCTCCCGCTCAATGGAAATGCAGGCGAACAGCAACTATATATGCGTATAGAGGGTGTGCTGGATCGTATTGGTTTTGACCAGAATCCACAGCTTGGGGAATTTCAGTCGCTGAATCAAGGCTACATTGGACGGAATATTCCCGATATGATATTGGCAGGAGGTTTTTTTTTCGTTGCCTGTATTATGCTGGTCTGTGTTCTCTTCTTGAAGCGAGAACAACGAACTATTTGGCTATCCTTGGCACTTGTCATACTAAGCTCGGGACTGTTCATTGTCACTCATTCCCGGTTTGTGTATGCTGCTTATGACCAATTTGCTACACTGCTAGGCACATTATTCGATCTGGCTATGATGACTTTCACCATATGCCTGACATTATTCGTCGAACAAATCATACAAGGGAAGTTTCGAAGAATCGTTCGTATCTACAGGATTATTCAGTCTTACTACGCATGTGTTTACTTTCTCGCGATGCTTGTCAATCTGATTTCAGACGGGCGCATGCATGATCTATACTTTTTCATTGCTGTTACGGTTATGAGTGTATTTCTACTTGTGCAGATGGGCATCCTTCTTACCGCTTCGATCACGCAAGCATGGAGGGGCAATAGGGAAGCGCAGCTGTTCTCAGCTGGTCTTGCCATATTCGGGGCACTTTCCATCATAGACTTGGTATTATTCACCGTTCGTGATATGAACTACGAGTTGGTGCTGTATAAATGGGGACTAGCTGGATTCATCATGGCGATGATCGTACTGCTATGCATGCGCCTTGCGAACGATCATTCACGTCTGATTCGTTATTCGAAAGAACTCGAACTATTTAACAATCAACTGCAGCATTCGGAGAAGATGCAAATTATTAGCGAGCTGGCAGCCTCAGTCGCACATGAAGTACGAAATCCGCTACAGGTGACGAGAGGGTTTCTGCAATTGCTGCGTGTGAATACCACGGACAAGAAGAAGAAGTATCTGGACTTGGCGTTGGATGAACTCGATCGGGCGTCAGAGATCATCACGGATTTCTTGACCTTCGCGAAGCCTCAGCTGGATCAAGTGACAACACTCCATCTTGCTACAGAGATGAAGCACATCGAGGGCGTGCTACTTCCGCTGACTAACTTGCAGGGAGGTGAGCTCAAGAGTGAGATTGGAGATGATCTCTATATAAGAGGGAACTCGGCGAAATTCAAGCAGGCATTAATCAATATTATTAAGAACAGTGTTGAAGCGTTAACAGGCAAGGGGCAAATTCGAGTATTCGCAGAGAGGGAGATGAATGACGTTATCATCGTGATTCGCGATAATGGAGAGGGGATGGATGAAGATACAGTTGCCAAGCTTGGACAACCATATTTCTCTACGAAAACGAAAGGAACAGGGCTTGGGCTGATGGTTACCTTTCGCATTATTGAAGTCATGGAAGGAACAATTAACTTCTCAAGCAAACTGGGCGTCGGTACGGAGGTCATTATTCGATTCCCTTCTACATCATATGATCCAGGCGATGGATGACGTTGCACTACCAACCGCTGCCTAGATTAGCGCTATCTGTATGCTTCAATGCTGTTGATGGTTTGGGCGGAATTACGAGGTAGAACTGATTCTCTGTTTCTTCGAGCGCCTGTAGTGCAATATGTGCAGGAATCTCAATCTCGAACGCTTCCTTCAGTGCCTTCTTCGCATCCGTGAGTAGAAGCTTCTTGAACGCAGGATCAGCCCAAGCCTTCTCGATAATTTGCAGGCGTAATTGTTCTTCTGTTGACATAGCGTATGCATCTCCCTTGAAAGTTCCTGAATCTGCCTTGAGTGTAGCATGATATTTCGACAGAATCTATTCATTTTTGCGTTTATTCGACAACCACCAATAAAAGCCGCCTCGGGTGAGCAGATGAGTCTCGTTCGAGATAGCGGTAGAGCGCGTCGTCATGCTGTGTACGAGGTGCTGGTGAAAGGCATTGAGTTCCAGAGATTGCGACTGCGCTTCGTGTAATCGCTCCTCTTGCTGTCGGGCTTCTTCAGCGAATTCGATGTGCAGCTGCAAGTCGTAAAGGGCAGACAGGTATTGCTGCTTGGTAAGTGATTGATCCGGCTTTGCCCCGATCTTGCTTCGTATGAGAGACAACAAGCTGTTGTAGCTCCCCGTTGCGAGGTCTTCCTGCCAATCGTTCCAATCGTCGGACATTTGCAAGGTAACGAGGACAATGTCGATCGCACGTTCAGCCTGAGCAAGCAGATGCTCACGCTTACCTCGTACGAATGCCCCTGCTGCTGCGAGCTTCACTGGAGCTGCCTTCCAAGCGAGCTTTGATCGCTCGATAGTGAAGTAGTCAACGTTGTCTTCCTCTACGACTGCCTCCGCCCAATTCGCTATATAGCGATTCATCGCCGGCCAGAATGCTGAATCCGAATTGAATAGACCACGATATTCGTTGAGAGAAAATGCGGAGAACAGTTGTGCAAGAGCGAGTCTTTCCTTCGAATCATCTGGTCGCTCATCCATCGCATCATCCAGCGAGAAGTATTGCAGCATGACCCACACGTTAGCGACTGCCAGCCTGCGGCAATCGGATTGCGATATGCCGCTCCAAGACTGTAACCAGTATGGAAGTAAGTAACAGATGTAATTTTTCGTACTATTAGATAAGAGCGGATGAAATAAGGAGATGTAGTGAAGTCCGCGTCTGCGCAATGCATCGGGAAATTCGGATATAGACTGCTCCACTTCCTTGAATATGTGTGCGAGCTCTCCGCTATAAGCATCCAGCCATTGCTCTTGCTGCCGCATGAAAGTCCCTGCCTTTATCATTGTTTTTGAAAAACCATACCGAACATGGGTAACGCTAGCGAACCATCTGTATTGCTGCTCCATGCCTCCAGCTCGGGTACAATAAGATCCCGTTGCGCTTGATTGCCATACTGTGCTGATACAAGGTGCATATAAGCTAGCATGTGCTGCTTCATCACTGGGTTATGGGCATCAATGTTGTAATAGTGTGTATCTAATAATGCGAAGTCGCGCTGCTGATATTCCAGTCGAATCGTATCCCGCATAGTGAGGAAGGTACGGTGTTGGTATAAGGAAGCACGCAGATTGTGAAACAATGCGGTGAAGCGGGGTAGTAATATGTCTCCTGTGAAGTTCTCGTCGGCGAAATCAATGATGAAGACGAAGCCGCCTGGTTCTAGGTAGCGGTCTATCCAGGAGAGAAGCTGCAGACGGTTGGGGATATGCTGAATAACTAGCCGGAGAAGCATAGCTGTGTAGCGCTGCTTCGGCTGATAATCCTCATATCGGCTATGTACGAGTTGGATGTCGTTGTATGTCCGCTTGCGGGCTAATGCAACTAAGCCATCATTCGATTCGATTCCGGTGAAGGCAATATGGGGATAACGTCGATGCAGCTCGCTCAGGTATGCCGCAGTGCCGCAGCCGATATCCAATAGATTCTCTAATTGTGGCAAGTAAGGTTGCCAGAACAGCTCGTGTTCTATATGCATAAACATCGATGTGGTCAACTCAAGCATGCTGTCAAAAGAGTGAGAGGGATTCTGATAGCTCTGCTTCAAGGTGCTTGGCTCCTTCTATCTTGCAGTTTTCGCTCCTGAAATGGATGTTATGCTTCAAGTGTAACGCCAGTATTCCTATAAGGCAACTTGGTTATTAGGTTAGTTAATGGGTATGATTCACAATTCTAAGAACTGTCGCGTCTGGCAGCAGCTAAAATGGATTGACAAGACAGCATGGAACGGATTGAATGGTAAGCAAAGGAATGTGGAAGGAGAATGGCTGTGGGATCGCTTCCAATACAATCTGTATTGCCAGAGCTGCTGGATTGTCTGATAAGGCATAACAGCGCTGTGCTCGTTGCTGCTCCCGGAGCGGGTAAGTCGACACGAGTACCGTTGGCGCTGCTCGATGAATCGTGGCTAGATGGACGGAACATTCTCATGCTGGAGCCGCGTCGTATCGCTGCACGCTCGGTAGCTGAGCATATGTCCCGACTGTTAGGTGAACGAGTGGGCACTACGGTCGGGTATCGGATGAAGTATGAAAGCTGTGTAAGTGTGCATACACGCATAGAGGTGATTACAGAAGGTATTCTTGCGCGCATGCTACAGCATGATCCCGCACTCGCGCAAGTCGGCGCAGTGCTGTTCGATGAATTTCATGAACGCAGCCTGCAAGCTGATTTGGGGCTGGCCTTATGTCTGGAGGCGCAATCCGCGTTGCGAGAAGATCTGCGCATCCTCATTATGTCCGCCACACTCGCAGCTGAGCCAGTTGCCAAGCTGTTAGGTGACGCACCCATCATTCGCAGTGAGGGCAAGATGTATCCGGTCGAGACGCGGTATGCAGACAAACCTATGCAAGGTCGGCTGGAAGATAACGTGGTGCAATGGGTACACACGGCGCTTGCGCAGGAGCAAGGTGATCTGCTGGTATTCCTTCCAGGTGCTAGGGAAATCCGTCGCACAGCCATGCTACTCGCAGATCGACTGCCGCCTAACCATTGGTCCGTCCCATTATACGGGGGATTAACGCTTGAGGAACAGCAACGTGCGTTGGAACCAGCACCGCAAGGAAGCAGGAAGATCGTGCTGGCAACATCCATTGCGGAAACGAGCTTGACCGTTGAGGGTGTTCGCGTAGTCATCGATGCAGGTCAGATGCGAGTACCTCGCTTCTTCCCAAGGACGGGCATGACGCACTTGGAGACGGTTCGCGTATCCCGCTCCTCTGCTGATCAGCGGCGGGGTCGTGCCGGGCGGGTAGCTGCCGGCGTATGCTACAGGCTATGGACAGAAGCAGAGGGACGGATGCTGGCTGAACGAGGTGAACCGGAAATTCGCACATCTGATCTTGCTGCGCTGGCGTTGGAATTAAGTGCATGGGGAGTAACGGAGCCTGAGCAGCTTGCTTGGCTCGATCCCCCGCCCAAGGCTGCCTATGCGCAAGGCTGTGAGCTGCTTGTGCAACTGGGAGCGATACGTGCAGATCGTTCGATTACTGCGCATGGGCGAGAGATGGCGAAGCTTGGCATTCACCCGAGACTGGCGCATATGATGCGCAAGGCTCAAGCAATGGGTCTTGCAGTGGAGGCATGTCAGCTCGCTGCATTGCTAGGAGAACGTGATACAGGACGGTCACGTTACGGTGCAGACATACGTCATCGCTTAGAAGCGCTGAATGGTACAGTTGTAGGAGGTTGGGAAGCAGCTGTGCGAAGACAAGCGAATCGGCTGCTGCATACATTGGAGCAGCGGTCTTCTGCGGACATCTCCGACAAGCAGCCGACAGTGGATGCTAAGTTGTCCGCGATGGGACGAGCCAACCGAGTGGAGTGGGGGGAATTGCTTGCACTTGCCTTCCCCGACCGCATAGCGCAGCGCCGTGAAGACGGCCGTTATGTGCTGAGCAATGGACGAGGTGCTGTTCTGCCGAACGGCGAGCCAATGGCGAAGGAGGCTTACCTCGCGGTTGCAGAACTCGACGATGTTGGGGGGGAAGGGCGAATTATGCTAGCCGCTCCGATTGAACGGTCAGTACTGGATATGTTGTTTGCTGAAGAGATCGTAGACGCAGAGGAAGTATACTGGCAGTCGGCAGCACAAGCCGTGCGCGCCAGACATGTGCGGAAGCTTGGTGCCTTGGTATTGCGTGAACAGCCGATTCAGGCGACCGATCCGGAACAGATTGCCGCGGCGCTGCTCGCGGGCATACAGGCCGAAGGGCTTGATGCATTGCCATGGTCCAAGCGTGCACGACAGCTGCAGCGAAGGATGATATTCCTTAGGAGATTCGAGCCGGATCTGCCGGATGTAAGCGAACAAGCAATGGTGGACGAGGCGGAGCAATGGCTGCTGCCGCATCTGTATGGCCGCAAGAGCTTGGGCGAACTCCAGAAGCTATCGATGAGTAACGTATTGGAAGGGATGCTGAGCTGGGCGCAGCGATCTAGCTTAGAGGAGCAGGCGCCGACACACCTCGTCGTGCCAAGCGGATCACGCATACCGATTGATTATAGTGATCCGGAGCAGCCTGTGCTTGCTGTTCGCTTGCAGGAGATGTTCGGTCTGGCAGAGACTCCGTGCATGGCGAATGGCCGGCAACCGTTGCTGCTGCATCTCTTGTCTCCTGCACTTCGGCCTGTACAGGTTACACGGGACCTCGCCAGCTTCTGGCGGGACGCCTACTTCGAAGTAAGGAAGGATCTGAAAGGTCGGTATCCGAAGCATCATTGGCCGGATCATCCGATGGAAGCGACAGCGACGAAGCGGAGCAAGACTGCGCTGCGCAAGTCTTAAGAGCAAGCCAGACAATGCAGCGCGACTGAATCACATAGTGCATGAATTGAAATGGGAGAGGAAGGAGAGGAAATGGATGCTTCGATATCATGTGCCCCGGTTTTTGCTGGGAGTGATCTTCCTTGGTGCCGGGCTGAATGGCTGGGTTGTAATTCTCGGGATTGATCCGCTCCTGCCTACCAGCCCGCAAGCAATGGAGCTATTAACTGGATATTTGTTAATTTTGGAGAAATCCACGGAAGTTATCTGCGGCATCATGCTGTTAATCAATCGGTTTGTTCCGGCCGCGCTGGTCGTACTTGCACCGATCGTAGTGAATATCTTGCTGTTTCACCTATTCGTCGATCCTGCACTGCTTCCCTTTGCAGTATTCGTGACAATCATGGAAGCTTACTTGCTGTGGCGATACAGAGTGAAAATCATGCCTTTGCTACAGAAATGAACACTATAAAAGCCGGAGGCTAAGGTCAAATTGCATTCATATGTATGCATCTGCGCCAACGCTCCTGCATTCGTTATTGGCAAAGTGAAATAATTATGGCTGCTCGTCCTTGAGCAGTCTGCTCACTTGGTCCTTCCATACAGGCACATATTGATCGATTGCCCATTGCGCCATGACCAGGGCCTCATCTTCATCAATCGCTATGGAAAGTAATGGTGCAGCGCTCAACTCCCCTTCATGGATCGTATAGAAATACAACCGCGAATCTGTCAGTACCGCCAACAATTCACCTGTCGGAGATTCCAATGCATCGCGTGCTTCTCGTTGTCTGGAGCGGATATTATCCCAAGTAATCGTTAATTGATCGTGGGACACAACTTCCTGCGGCAGCTCCGTGGCGACTGGAACGCCATCTGGCAATGTATGCCGTGAAGGTTGCTGCGAATCGGGTACTATGGCTCTCCATTGTCCAGCAGCTCTGTCCATATACCACTGTGAATCTGCATACTCCGTGTCAGGCTCTAAGATAGATGCTAAATCAACATGCGGAACAGAAGTTCTCTGATCGGTCAATAGGAGATCCGTATAATTGTATACGCGGTACTCTGTCCTGTATCCATCCTTGCCCTGACCAACGTCCTGCCTTGCCTGCTCAATGGACACATAGCGATTCCCTGCATATAGAATGCGCATTTGTTCCAGTTGTAGCGGCGACATTGCAGAGTTGCTCGAATCCGCTTGTCTCTCGCCCTCAGCAGCTGGATGCAGGCTTAGCGGCAGACTGTCATGATAAGATGGGGCGAATGACCAGAAGGTCTGTCCGTAAGGGACAAGCAGTGTATTGCCTTCAGCTGCAACAGCTAAGCGATCTTGATCCGGTGCAATAAGCAGTGTTCGGTATTGACTGACTTCGTTGCGTTGATCCGCGAGCGATGAGTTATTAGACGCATCTGTTCGGAAGCCAATCAGTAGAGCAGAGCGCAGCGGTACCGTCGACAGCACCAGTTCTTCTTCGTCGTTGAATGGCAGAGAAGTTTCGACGTCATCGGTTGTTCGGACTGTCTGCTCAGGAGTATGAACAGAGAGGGGTGGATTGACTATCAAGATCATGCACACAGCTATACAGAGTCCGATTGCGAACGGGACCCACTTCTTGGAGCCATCCGTGTGCTTCTCTCCATCGAGCTGATCCTCAATCCGTCTCCGAAGCGATTCCGTAAACCCGTGATGCTTGAAAGGCTTGGCCTTCAACTCCTTGTGCAAGTCAAATTCGCTTCTCTTCATCATGATCACGTTCCTTTATCTGCAGAACTTTTAAGCGGGCCTGATGCAAGCGTGATTTCACAGTACCCTCTCTCGTTCCTAGAAGTCTGGCGATTTCTTTCATGGACAACTGATAATGCGCGAATAAGATTAGAACCTCCTTGTATTTCACCGGAAGTTGCAAAACTTGTTTCCATATGTCGCTGACAGCCATTTGTGCAAAAGATTCATCTTCAGCGGACGGATGTGTTTCCCGGTTCTGCACCCAATCAACCAAAGTGACTCTCCGCATGAAAGCGGACTTCATATAATCTCTGACTGTGTTGCGAGCGATTGTCAACAGCCATGTCTTCACAGAGGCTTCCTTGCGAAAGCTGTGCATATGCCGATAAGCTTTGAGAAATACTTCCTGCGTAATATCATCAGCAATTTCCCATTTGCGGGTCATGCAATATGCGAAATTCCATACATCCTGTCCGTACTCCGTCATCCACTCATGCAGGGTATCTTTGGAATCGGAGGTGTACGCTGTGTCAACGTGCGATGTTTGATTCACTTCTGTCTCCACGAAAACCTTCACCTCTATATCATTAGACGATGCGCGCGCCTAGTTCGTTCATCTTTCCTCTAATATACCATATGATGGAATGGGTTTGGGATTTATTTAGAACTTTTACAGTCATTAGAGTGAATTGAAGGCGGGTAATGGCAGTGAATGAAGTGGCAAAAAATTCAAGGGAATTCCCTCTTTACTTCTGCATGCTGCCGTTATATAATATCTCTTGTGCCCTTGAGAAAGGGCGCCATAATAATTGAACATGTGCGGTCGTGGCGGAACTGGCAGACGCGCTGTCTTCAGGCGGCAGTGGGTAATACCCGTGGAGGTTCGAGTCCTCTCGACCGCATCGCAAGCAAGAACCCTCGAGTTATTCGCTCGAGGGTTCTTGTGATTAAGTCTACTTCTACATAGACGGAAGCCTTCTGATCTATGAGTACGATTGATCACACTGCCGTTACTGCTTAGCCTCCGATATGGTGATTGTTCCTGCTGATCGACCTTGCCGCTGATAACGCTGCTGCCGACTGAGCCGATTGGAAACAACTCAACGGACACAGGTGACTGTTACAGGGTGTATGGGGCGTGTTTGGACAAAGTAACGGACACGGATGACCGTAAGCGATGAATGAACCGGTCAAATCGGCATTTTTTTGCCACTTATGGACATCGGCGACCGTTAAAAAGCAAAAAAACGCATTTTTTCACTATAATGGACAGGGGCGACCGTTATAGTATTAACTGGCTGGTCCAGTCATTGTTACAGCTCACCGCCGCCACTTGCTACCCCGTTACTCTTACTGTCCAGTTACTCTTACTGTCCAGTTACTCTTGCAACTCCGCTACTCTCGCTGCCAAGCTATTCTTACTACCCCGCTACTGTTGCTTACCCGGCCGCTGTCTGATTACTTATTGATCAGCTGCTGATAAGGCTGATAATCGATTCCTTTCTTCTCGAGGAAGGAAATCAGGCTCTTGTAGTCCCGCTTCGGCGTCGCTAGGATATACCCCTCCAGACACAGCTCTCGCGTAATCCGCGGAGCCTTGCGCTCCAGCGCCAGCTGTCCGATGCGGGCTGCGATCGAATGCTTGGCGATGTCGCGGAATGCGGTCGGCACCGGCTCGCACAGCTCGGCGAGAAATTGCTTGGACTCCTCGTTCCACAGCGGACGGCTCGCTTCTACATAATGATTCTGCCAATCCAGCTTCGACTTGCCGTCAGCCATGGGCAGCACCTTCAAAAATTTACGAAACATAAAATACCCGCCAATCGCCATAAATCCGGCAAGGACAAATACCCAGAAAAAAATAAACACCGAAAACCAAGTAGGCATATGCGATCATCACTCCAGCATCTCAATTAAAGTTGAATTCCTCCTTATTATACCGAACATTGCCCGTTCTCGACAATCTTAGTACAATAGAAGGATGAGGTAGATTCTATAGGCAAGGAGTAGAAGTCGAATGGTAAAGATCGGATCGCACGTTTCCTTCTCGAATAAAGGTCTGTTGAACGCAGCGAACGAGGCAGCGGGATATGGGTCAGGCACATTCATGTTCTATACAGGAGCGCCGCAGAATACGCGCCGCAAGCCGATTGAGGAGCAATTCATCGAAGAGGGCAAAGCTGTAATGGCTGAGCACGATATGGGCGAGATTGTCGTGCACGCCCCTTACATTATTAATTTAGGCTCTTATAAATCGAATACGTTTCAATTGGCGGTCGATTTCTTGCAGGAGGAGATTCGGCGTACAGATTATGTCGGTGTTCGGAATATCGTCCTGCATCCCGGCGCATATACGGACAAAGATGCGGAGTTCGGCATTGCGCGTATTGCTGAGGGGCTGAACGAGGTGCTGGCAGGAACGGACAGCTCTGGCGTTAGTATTGCGCTGGAGACGATGGCGGGCAAAGGGACGGAGATCGGACGTTCGTTCGAGGAGATTGCCGCGATCATGGATAAGGTGGAGGATAACAGCCGCTTGACCGTCTGCTTCGATACGTGCCACGTTCATGATGCGGGTTACGACATTATCGATGATTTCGATGGTGTAATCGAACAATTCGACCGTATTGTCGGATTGGACAGGCTTGCTGTGCTGCACTTGAATGACAGTAAGAATCCGCGAGGCGCAGGCAAGGACCGCCATGCGCCAGTAGGCTCAGGGTGGATTGGCTTCGACGCTATGCAGCGTATCGTGCATCATGACGCGGTGAAGCATGTGCCGATGATATTGGAGACACCTTGGATTGGCAAGGATGCGAAGAAGCAGCGCCCGATGTATGCGGCAGAGATTGCGCTTCTGCTTGGTGAAGAAGAGAAGCGCTTCGGCTCTGCATTTCTTGAGGACATAGAGCGTCTTGCTCACTTCTTCCGCAAGGAGGAGATTGATCGCCGCGCTTATGTGCTGGATACATGGACCATGTTGAAGTCGGATGCCAAGGCGCGCAAGGCGGACCCGCGTGAACCGATAGAGCGTCTATATGATATGGCTGTGGAGCACCGTGTACTTCCGGACTTGAGCGAAGAAGAGTTGAATCATCGGCTGACTGCTTGGTTGGCCCGCAGCGGACAATAGGAGGATAAGGTAGCATGAAGCCCATTTCTGTGAATCGTAACAATAAGAAGGAGCAGTTCATCCATCGTGCGCGCATGCTCATTTCGTGTCCGGACCGACCGGGTATCGTGGCGGCTGTTTCCCGATTTCTATCCGAGTACGGCGCGAATATTGTGCAATCTGACCAATATACGATGGACCCGGAAGGCGGCATGTTCTTCATACGAATCGAATTTGATCTGAACGAGCTGACAGAACGGCTGCCGCAGCTGGAGAAGGACTTCGCACCGGTAGCAGAGCGCTTCTCGATGGAATGGCGGATTACGCCAGCTAGCCGGAAGAAGCGTCTTGCCATCCTCGTGTCGAAGGAAGATCATTGCTTGCTGGAACTGCTCTGGCAGTGGCAAGCGGGTGACTTGTATGCGGATATTGCGATGGTCATCAGCAACCATCCGGATATGCGCGAGCTGGTGGAGTCCTTCGGTATTCCATACCATCATGTGCCGGTTACGGCAGAGACGAAGGCAGAGGCAGAAGCGAAACAGATCGAACTGATCCGTGGACAAGCGGATGTAATCATTCTGGCACGGTATATGCAGATCATCTCGCCGGAGTTTCTCAAGCATTATCCGAATCAGCTGATTAATATCCACCATTCGTTCCTTCCGGCCTTCGTCGGCGGGAAGCCGTATGCGCAGGCGTATAACCGCGGGGTGAAGCTGATTGGAGCGACCGCGCATTATGTAACAGAGGAGCTAGACGGCGGGCCGATCATTGAGCAGGACGTACAGCGGGTAAGCCATCGCGACAATGTCGATGACTTGAAGCGGATCGGTCGCCATATTGAGCGGATCGTGCTGGCAAGAGCGGTATCTTGGCACGTAGAAGACCGTATCTTGGTTCACCAGAATCGTACGGTTGTGTTTGTATAGGGGGAAATGAACAAGAGGACTTGCTATATGAGCAAGTCCTCTTTGTCATGTGCGGCAGACAACAAGTGCTGCCAATGCCTATGTACGTTCGCCTTGTTGCGCATGCTGCATTATTTCGGATAGTCGGTCCCTGTAACAATTTTATTTTTCCCGGAACGCTTGGCTTGATATAGAGCATCGTCTGCTGTGCGGAACAGCTGTTCCTTGTCCAACGATGGATGACAGGTACGGATGCCGACGCTTACGGTTACAGCATCGCCTTGTAATTCCTCATGCTTCATCGCTGCAATGGTACGGCGGATATTCTCGATTAACGCAGTTGCTTCCTCCAGATCCTTGCCGGTAAGGATGATCGCGAACTCTTCGCCTCCGTAACGAGCGACGATATCATCAGCTGTCACCTGATCACGCAATACTTGAGCGATGCGCTGCAGGATGCGGTCTCCGACCCAATGACCGAACGTATCGTTGACCTGCTTGAAGTTGTCAATATCGAGCAGCGCGAGATGGACGGACAGTCCGTTCTGCTCGTTGTGCTGTACAAGTGAATCCATATATTCATGGAATGTCTTATGGTTGTAGCAGTCGGTCAGGGCATCCATCTTCGACACTTTATCCATCAGAATATTTCGCACCAGCAGTTCGTTCTTCGATTCTAATGTTTCCTTAAGCGTAGCAGCCATTCTCCGCCACAGCCGCATGATCCAGATGGCAAGGATGGCATAGAAGACGAGGGACGTTAAGGAGGTAACATACAGCATGATCTCAGGCTGGCGAGTGTACCAAGGGTATAGGAAAAAAACAGCTGTATAGGTCACGATGGTGAAAACTGACGTATACAATACGTATTGGGTACGCATAGTGAGTGCTGCCGCAGCCAGTGGAGCGACGTATATATTGACTGTAACCTGCAGCTCAATGCCATTCATGATAATGAGCAGTGAGAACAGTGAGGTCAAGCCTATGTTGAGCGACATCCGATCCTTCTTCTGACGCGCATAGTAGCTTTCCATTCCTGCAAGTATAAGCAGCATAGTGGCGACGATACTCCACTTCCAAATAGAAGGAACCGTACTGCTGTGATCTTCCCATATTACGCTGATCACGATGCTGGACAGATGGATGCCGAATACTGCCCAGAGGACATTCAATATTTTACGATAGAACATAGTCAGTTCCCCCGAAAGCTTGTTATTGTAAATTTCGATATGTTGTTTGATATTTCCTGTCTGATTGGGAGTATTTTCATAAGTATTTTGTAAAACAAGACGGAGATTTGTGCCGGGATGTTTATTTTGTGCGTGGAAACCTTTAGTTCATAATGGTACAATAGGAAAAGTGTATTTCATAGGAACAAGGAGGACTATCTAATGAGCAGCACAGTTAAACCGATTGACCAATTGGCGGTCAATACAATCCGTACCTTATCGATTGATGCCGTCGAGAAGGCGAATTCCGGACATCCTGGAATGCCGATGGGAGCGGCGCCAATGGCTTATGAGCTATGGAGCAAGCTGATGAAATTCAATGCGGATCAGCCGGAATGGATTGATCGTGACCGCTTCGTGCTGTCGGCTGGACATGGTTCCATGCTCTTGTACAGCATGCTGCATCTATGCGGGTTTGATCTAACGATGGATGATATTAAGAACTTCCGTCAATGGGGAAGTAAGACGCCGGGACATCCGGAATTCGGACATACCGCAGGGGTTGACGCAACGACAGGTCCGCTTGGACAAGGGGTAGCTATGGCCGTTGGTATGGCACTGGCAGAAGCGCATATGGGTGCGGTGTACAATAAAGCGGGTCATGAGATCATCAACCATTACACGTACGCGATATGCGGTGATGGCGACTTGATGGAGGGTATCTCCAGCGAGGCAGCTTCCATGGCCGGGCACATGAAGCTGGGCAAGTTGATTGTGCTGTACGATTCGAATGATATTTCGCTGGACGGCGAATTGAATCTGTCCTACTCTGAGAGCGCGCAGAAGCGCTTCGAGGGGCATGGCTGGCAAGTGCTTCGCGTCGAAGACGGCAACGATCTGCCTGCTATTCATGCAGCGATCGAGGAAGCACAGAAGGACAGCAGCCGTCCGACATTGATCGAAGTGAAGACGGTCATCGGCTTCGGCAGCCCGAACAAGGGCGGCAAGGGCGGTCACGCAGGTCCGCACGGCTCTCCGCTCGGCAAGGATGAAGTAGCCTTGACGAAGGAAGCTTATGGATGGCCGGCAGAGCCGGACTTCCATGTGCCGGACGAGGTGCGCGCGCACTTCGCTGAAGTGAAGCAACGCGGCATTCAAGCGCATGCAGATTGGCAAAGCCGCTTCGAGGCGTATCGCCAGGCACATCCGGAGCTTGCCGCACAGCTGGAGCATGCGCTTCGTCAAGAGCTGCCGGACGGCTGGGACAGCGATATTCCGGTGTACAAGCCGGAGGATAAGGCGCTTGCGACGCGAGCAGCTTCGGGTGCAGCGTTGAACGCGATTGCGGCGAAGGTGCCGACGATTATCGGCGGCTCGGCGGATCTCGAATCGTCTACGAATACGCATCTGAAGGGCATTCCGGTATTCAATCCAGAGAATTATGCAGGCCGTAACGTGTACTTCGGTGTTCGCGAGTTCGCGATGGGTGCTGCGGCGAATGGCATGATGCTGCATGGCGGTGTACGTCCGTATGCCGGCACATTCTTCGTGTTCTCAGACTATCTGCGTCCAGCGATTCGTCTGGCTGCGCTGATGAAGCTGCCTGTAACCTACGTGTTCACGCATGACAGCATCGGTGTCGGTGAAGACGGACCGACGCATGAGCCGATCGAACAGCTTCCGGCATTGCGCATTATTCCGGATCTGACGGTCATTCGCCCTGCTGATGGGAACGAGACTTCACAAGCTTGGCGTTATGCTGTAGCGAATACGTCCGGTCCGGTTGCGCTCGTGCTGACCCGTCAGGGATTGCCGAACCTGGCAGGCACAGCAGAGCAAGCACGTGAAGGTATCGAGCGCGGCGCCTATGTGCTGAGCGATGCGAAGGACGGCAAGCCACAAGTGCAACTGCTTGCCACTGGTTCGGAGGTTCAACTTGCTGTGGAGGCGCAGAAGGCGCTGGAAGCGCAAGGTATTGGCGCGCGTGTGATCAGCATGCCGAGCTGGGAGAACTTCGAGAAGCAGCCGCAAAGCTACAAGGATTCGGTCATTGCGCCGGACGTGAAGCCTCGCCTCGCGATCGAAATGGCCTATCCGCTCGGTTGGGAACGCTATACAGGTGACGGTGGCGCGGTGCTCGGCATCGACCGCTTCGGTGCTTCGGCGCCTGGAGGCACGGTCATTAAGGAATACGGCTTCCACGTGGACAATGTAGTAGCGAAGGTCAAGGAACTGCTGTAAGGCCTGAAGAGGGGACAGCCGCAAGGCCAATCGGGAGACCGAATGTGTCTTGCGGCTTTTTTATTCATCTGTGGTGGCATCGCATGACGGCGATCGACCACATGCGTTGTGTGAATTTGACTTCGCATGACGGCGCTCATCCACATGCGTTCGTTGTGCAAATTTAGCTTCGCATGACGGCGGTTAGCCACATACGTTCGTTGTGCTAATGGAAATGTGAGACGCTTAGAGGTCTATTTCGAGCCGAATAGCATTGTAACGGAAGTAGGAGGTGCTTATTGCTTGATTTTGCGTCAGAAAGTATGCGATTAGGCTGATTTAGGGTCGTTGACTTCCGTTAGAGAGCAAGATGGCCCCAAAAAGGCGAGTAACCGCTTCTGATTTCCGTTAGAACAATCGATCAACCATCTCTGTGCTTCATTGAAGAAGCTGTATGTGAATTTGCAGCATGTGGCTGGCAATGGGTAGAAGAGGGACGAGGTCATGCTAGGAGACGAAGGATACAGCCAGCGGTTGCGTTAACGCCTAAGTTCCAGTATGCTAGTGGATAGAAAAAAACGGTAGGAAAATGGAGGAGTCAATCATGTCCAAGCTGCAATTTGACTACACTTCGGCGCTCGATTTTGCAGGACGCCATGAGGTGGACTATTTGGCCGAGCCGATTCGGCTCGCACACGAGCAATTACATCAGAAGACGGGAGCTGGCAATGATTATTTGGGATGGATCGATCTACCGACGGCTTATGATAAAGAAGAGTTCGCCAGAATTCAGCAGGCTGCCACAACCATCCAATCTAACTCAGATGTGCTGATTGTTATCGGGATTGGCGGCTCATACTTAGGCGCGCGCGCTGCGCTTGAAATGCTGAGCAACTCGTTCTACAACCTGCAGTCGAAGGAAGAACGCAAGGCGCCGCAAATATTGTTCGCTGGTCATCAGATCAGCTCTACTTATACGAAGCAATTGCTGGACTATGTAGCAGACAAGGACGTTTCTGTTAACGTGATTTCGAAGTCGGGCACTACGACTGAGCCTGCGATTGCGTTCCGCTTGTTCCGCGATTTCCTGGAGAACAAGTACGGTAAGGAAGAGGCGCGCAAGCGTATCTATGCGACGACAGACCGTAAGCAAGGCGCACTCAAGCAGCTTGCGGATGCTGAAGGCTATGAGTCGTTCGTCATTCCAGACGACGTAGGCGGCAGATATTCGGTCCTAACCGCTGTCGGTTTGCTGCCGATCGCTGCAGCCGGTATTGATATTGAAGCGATGATGAAGGGTGCGCAGGACGCCTCTGTCGAATATGCGAATCCGAATGTGGCCGAGAATGCGAGCTACCAGTATGCGGCGATCCGCAATGCGCTGTATCGGAAGGGCAAGACAACGGAAATTTTGGTGAACTATGAGCCTAACCTGCACTATTTCTCAGAATGGTGGAAGCAGCTGTACGGCGAGAGTGAAGGCAAGGATAACAAAGGGATATATCCGGCGGCTGTGGACTTCTCGACAGATTTGCACTCGATGGGACAATTTATCCAGGAAGGTACTCGCAATATCTTCGAGACCGTGATCCAAGTCGAGACACCTCGCGAAGAACTGACGATCGAGGAAGAATCGGAAAATCTGGACGGCTTGAATTTCTTGGCCGGCAAGACGATGGATTTCGTGAACAAGAAGGCGTTCCAAGGAACACTGCTTGCCCATGTAGACGGCGGCGTGCCGAACTTGGTCGTCACAGTGCCGGAACTGACCCCATACTGGTTCGGCTATCTCGTCTACTTCTTCGAGAAGGCTTGCGGCATCAGCGGCTATCTGCTTGGTGTGAATCCGTTCGACCAGCCGGGCGTAGAAGCGTATAAGAAGAACATGTTCGCCTTGCTGGGCAAGCCGGGCTTCGAGGAAGAGAAGGCTAAATTGGAAGCGCGTCTGCACGATAACCAAGCGTAACAGGCATACCCGTCCGTGCAAGTTACGAACTATAGATAGGAAGCCGTCCGCCACAAGCGGGCGGTTTGCTTATCTAAAGGCTTGTCTGGAAGCACGAATGAGGTCCAACGCACACCGTCATCATATCTTGTAACGGAGGATGAAGCAGCATGTTGAACGCATATCGAACATTCAGCCGAACCGGTGAGAAGGAAATCGTCATCAAGCGGTCCAGATTTATAGGTTATGGCGCACCAGTGGAATCGGAGGAGGAAGCGATTGCTTTCATTGCAGAGATTCGCAAAAAGCACGCGCAAGCCTCGCACAATTGCTTCGCCTATATGATCGGAGAGCGTGACCAGATTCAGAGATTCTCCGACGACGGGGAACCGAGCGGAACAGCGGGCAAGCCGATTCTGGAAGTGTTGAAGAATCAAGGGTTGCAGAACATCGCTGTTGTCGTGACGCGTTACTTCGGGGGCACTATGCTCGGCGCAGGAGGGCTTGTTCGGGCTTATACAGATGGCGCGGTAGCTGCGTCTGAGGCAGCAGAGCCAGTCGATCAGGTGCTTCATCGACTCGTTCGGGTCAAGGTCGATTATACTTGGTTGGGTAAGCTGGAGAATGAGCTGCGCTTGCGTGAAACTTTGCTCGACGAGACGCTCTATGCGGATCTGGTTACCTTGCAATGCTTGCCGAGAGAAGACGATCACGAAGCGTTCGCTGCTTGGATGACTGATCTGACACAAGGACAAGGAGAGATCGAGATCGGTGACCCGCGCTATGTTCCACACGATGTCATATCCGACTAATCCGATCAGAATGAAACTACTTCATGCTAGTGCATGAGGTTCGGAGATGATATAGTGATACATATAGCGCATCAGCTAAGAGAGGAAGGAAGGGCAATGGCGAGAAAAGCAGTAGAACAAGAATTGAATCGAGATATTATCCTGAACGTGGCCAGAGAGCAGTTCGCCAAGCGAGGATACGCAGCCGTTTCGATGCGAAGCATTGCCAATGCGATGGGATATAGTCACGGCTCGTTATATTATCATTTCAAGGAAAAAGCAGAGCTGTTCTATGCTGTAGTCAAACAAGATTTCAAAGTGTTGCTGAGTCGGCAAAGAGACATTATCACGCAGCATGCGGGCGATGGTCAGACACTGCTGCATATGATGATGTCTGAATTTTTGAAATTTGGCTTGCAGCACCGCAATCATTACGAGATTATGTTTTTGCTGAAGGATGCCGATTTGCAGCGTTATTCACGGACGGAGCAAGCGCAAGTATTCGAGCTGTTCTCAGAAGCTGTGGCGAAGCTGCTGCACGAGCGGGGCGAAGAAGATGTGCAACAGAAGCTGTACACATTGCCTTGGAGCCTATTCATGTCGCTGCACGGATTCATTACATACTGTATCCGGTTCAATCAATGCTATGAGGAAGTGGAGAAGTTAGCCCGGGATCATGTCGATTTCCTATGCCGTTCAATCTGACAGCAATCCCGAGCAGACCTGCGATTCACCACCATAACTAGAACACGAACAAGCTACTCTTTTACTCTCCGTTGAAAAACCGTACCCAAACCTTTCGCGTTCGGGGACCGTCGAATTCACAGAAGTATATACCCTGCCAGGTTCCCAGTTGAAGACGTCCATTGTGCACGAGTACATACTGGGAAGTACCTGTCGTGATCGCCTTCAGATGAGCAGCCGTGTTCCCTTCAGCATGCCTATCCTTCGCATGGTTCCAGGGATACACTTCGTCGAGTCTACGCAGTACATCGCGCACTACATCGGGGTCTGCATTCTCATTAATCGCAATGCCCGCCGTCGTATGGGGGCAGTAGACGAGAATGGCGCCGTCACGCCAGCTATGCTGTTGGATGAGATCCTGAATGCGCGATGTGATGTCGATGAATTGGTCATGAACATCGGTCTGCAAGGTTAGTGCATGCATCATGGTACCCTCCTAATGGCTTCTATAAGCTGCAAGTTTCTATTAGTTTAGCATAATTAAGCAAAGACCGCGCAAGACACCGCTTCGGTGCAGCACGGTCTTTTGGCATGCGTTACATGCTTAAGTGTGCAGATTATGCAGATCAGGAGCAACTGGATGAGTTAGTTGTCGGTATAGACACCTGAGGCGGTTCTCGATTTTGGTCCATTGCCAAGAACACCGACAATTTCTGCATGTAATCCACCCCGAACTTAGTCTGAAGTTATGCGATCGTGCAGGCTTTTCCGTCCCAATCAGCCCGAGAGTGGGGAATGCCTGCGTGTATACATCCTTTTGAAGCACAGATCGCCTGAATGGTCGATTTTCCGCATACAAAGATGCATGATCGCAGGTATTTCGGGAAATCAGCTGTTCTGCTTGCCCCAAGCCTGCACATTTGCATGTACTTGTTGCATTCCAGTGAGCATGCCCGCTGTGCAAGTGAATACGTGCGATCGTGCAGGTTTGATTCGACTTGCATATGGACTAGGATCGGCCGCGAATTTCCTGACGCATAAACATCATGTACGAAGCTGCGAAGCAAAGCAGCGTTGCTGCAGCCAAGCCGGTCAAGTGAGGCCATACGAGCAGCAGGCTCTGCCCTAGCGGCAACGGGCTGGCAATAGCCCCGTGCGCTTGCTCCACCGTAATCGGACCTAGTGTGCGTACGGATGGCATGAGCAGCGTTGTCGTAGCCTCGTTGAACAGCGAATATGGGGACAAGCGGCTCAGCCACAGCATGCCCTCCTGATAGCGCAACATCTGGTCGGCTGTCGCCGCAGCATTCGGAGCCAAACTTCTGGCGAGCAGGCTCAGCAGCATATCGTAGAAGAAGCTGAAGAACAACCAGACTGCGATACAAGACAGCGCGGAGGTCGCCGGCTGTCTGAACCGGACGGAACAGACGATCGACAGATTCAGCCAGAAGCCGACATAGAACACTGTGACAGCGAGAAAGCAAAGCACGCGCAGAAATTCCTCGAAAGTCGGCGGAATGCCAATCATCAAGATGCCTAATCCCGTGACCAAGAACCCAAGTGTGAGAAACATTAGTCCGATCACTGTTAAGGATGCGATAAACTTCGCATTTAACAGGTCGTCCCGGTGTACCGGCTGTGCCATAATTCGGCTAAGCGTACCTTTGTTGCGTTCGCTGTTGATTGCGTCGAAGCCCAGACCGATGCCAAGCAGCGGGCCAAGAAAGCCGACAAAGCCGATGAACGATGGCAGGGTGCCGTCCGATACGGTGAACAGCTTCAAGAAGATGAAGCTATTCTCCGATTCATCGGCGCGAATTGCTTCTTGAATGCTGTTAAGGGCAGTATATAAGGATGCCAGGCAGGTCAGCATAATGATCCCGAGCAGCACGATGAACCGCCAGCTGCGCACATGATCGGTCATTTCCTTGCGTATGAGGACGACAAGGGGAGAAGAACTGCCGTCCCGCGAACTGTCCCCAGAGCTGAACAGAGAGCGGATACGCGCCATTGCGGACCGTTCGTTATCCTGTATGCTCTGCGTACTGGAGTTGGCCATGGTCCTCACCTCCTGCGAAATAGCGTTGATAAATTTCGTCCAACCCGTATTGCTTCCTCTCCAATCTGAATAGCTGCGCTCCTGCATGTACGATTGCGCTCGCTATTGCAGCACTCCGATCTTCTGTGCAGTCAGCCTGCAGGGTGACACCCTGACTGTCCTCCTGCATCGTCGTTGCGACCTGTGCTACTCCGTCTATGGCGCGAAGTTGCTCCAACAGCTCCGCGTTGCACGCATCCAGCTCCGCTGTGACTGGAATCAGGTCGTCGCCGAAGAGCTTGTGTGACAGGCTCGGCACATCGCCCTCTGCTAACAATCTTCCATTTACGAATAGCCCTACGCGGTCGCAGATTTGCTGTACTTGATGAAGATGATGCGAGGAGAGCAGCACCGTTAGTCCTTGTTCACGGCTCAACCGCTGAATGAGCTCAAGCAGCTCATTCATCCCCTTCGGATCGATCCCGAGAGTCGGTTCATCGAGAATAATGATCTCCGGTCCCTTGATCAATACATCAGCCAAGCCTAGTCGCTGTCGCATCCCGCGTGAATAGGCACCGGCTTTCTTGTGCGCAGCATCGATCAGTCCGACCTCCTGGAGAAGCTGCTCTGCTCTTATCTTCGCTTCTCGCTCGGGGACACGGTTCAGCCTTGCGGTGAGCATTAAGTTTTCCCAGCCGGTACGGTCTTCATAGAAGCCGACGTCATCAGGTAGATAGCCAACACGCCGCTTCACCTGAATTGGTTGGCGTGTTGAATGGATGTCTAGCACCTTCACTGTGCCAGAATCCGGTTCGCTTAAGCCGAGGAGCATCAATATCGTCGTGGACTTGCCAGCTCCGTTAGGTCCGAGCAGTCCGAAGATTTCCCCGCGCGTGATAGTAAGGTTGAGCTGGTTGACAGCTCGGCTTTCGCCGTAGCTTTTCGATAAGTTCTGAATTTCGATTACCGGTTCCTTCACGGCTTATCTCCTCCCGTATTTGCGGATCATGGAATAGATGCCGATGATTACGGCTGCGATGATCAGAACACCGATCCATCCCCAGAGCATCGAGCCCTTCACGGCGATCCGGAAATCAGCTTGCGAAGTGGCCTCCGCCGAAGAAGCGGTCATGCTCGTTACATAATCGCCTGCAATCGCTTCACCGCTTGCCTTCACTACTGCTTCAACTGTAGTGGACTGGCCTGCGGCAAGCTGTTCGATGTTCTTCGGATTGAAGGAAACCTCCCAATCGACAGGAGCGTTGTAGCTGAGATTAATGTCTCGCAGATCTGCTGTTCCGGTATTGCTCACTTGCAGTTCGATCGAGCGCTCTCCGCCAGCAGTCACCTCAGAGCTCAACCGTCCGCTAGGTGTAGATAGACTGAGACCGTAAGAGCCTGTAATGACGGCTTCCAGCCCCAGCTCTGCCGTAGACGACTGGTTCGAGGCAACGACCGGAATCGTGTACGATCCTTCCTTCACTTGGGCGGGTGGTTCGACATCTACCGTAATGGTTTCAGTAGCGCCTGCCTCTGCCTCCACAGACGTAACCCGATTGCCGCCTGACAGGAAGGAGACCGTCCAGCCGGGTTCAGCTTGAGCTTGTAGGGCGTAATTTTGCGCTTCTGCTGTACGGTTATCCAGCTTGAGTGAATAAGTGAAGGAGGAGTCCGCATGACCTTCCAGATTCGCTTGGTCCGTTGTTAAATCAGTTTGGAATACGCCCTCCTCTGTCACTTCGATCGTCAACGGCAGCCGTGCTTGTGTGCCTGCGGCTACACTGAATGTATAAGTGTCCTTGTCAACCTGCAGCGGAACCGTCACATCAAGGAAGATCGATTCACTCTCCCCCGGCATTACAGAAATTTCATGAAGTTGATGACCGCCGCCGCGCAGATCATATGTCCAGCCTTCCGGCATGCTGACGACAGTCAGCGGCACAGTTATGACTTCATCCGTGTTGTTCACGACATCGATCGAATAATTGATAGAGTCCCCTGGAGGCAGCGATACGTTCGTGTACCTGGTGAATAAGGTAACCCCTTCTGCAGCCTGTACAGGAACAGCTCCAAGCAGGCTGAATGCCATGGCGAGCAGGAGCAGCAGGCTGACTCGTTTTTTCGTTGCGTAATGGTGAGACATGGTGATAACCCCTTTCATTGTTATTTTTTTTGTCGTCCCGCTTCGGTATGTACCCGCGGTGAACGGTCTCATTACTAAGTACGCATACAGAGGTGCCGCCGGATTTATGAAAAGCTTAAAACAACTTAAAAAGTTGCTGAAAACAACTTAAAAAACAGCTGTAACCGGTTTGAAAGCAACGGAAACTCTGATAAATAAATAGTAGCTATTATTTTTACGGAAGGGGTTTTAGCGATGGACGGGCAAGCGAACATGAATTTGCTTAAAGGGGTTGAACAGGGGTCAAGGGATGCATGCAGCAGCTTATACGAGCAGTACAACGGCTTGGTCATGCGAGTCGCTTATCAAGTAACGAAGGATTGGTCGGAAGCAGAGGATGTATGCCACGACGTATTCGTGGAAGTACTTCATAAAGCAGGTCAATACGATGCCTCGCGGGGCAGTGTGGAAGCGTGGTTGGCTGTACGTGCGCGCTGTCGTGCGATGGACCGGCTGCGCAAGCGAAGCCGGCTTGTACTTGCTGCGGAGTGTGAGGACGGATCGTCTCCAATCTGGTTCAAACCGTCGGAAAGTGTAGAGCAGCGAGTGCTGATGCGCTTGGATGCCGAAAGGGTGAAGCGGGAGCTGGCGCACATTCCGGAGTTGCAGCGGGCAGCCGTGTATGGCAAATATATGGCTACGTTGTCGCATAAGGAGCTTGCCGAATCGTTGAAGCGTCCTGTCGGCACGGTGAAGTCATTGATCCGCTACGGTGTGCGCAATGTGCGCAAGCGGCTTGAGGCATCAGGGACAGCTGTGCTGCGGGAGTCGGTATAAGTTTCGGGGGCGGAACGAGTATCCGCTGCGGATGCTCGTTTGTACATCCCCCTCGTTCGCGGTACAATACTAGAGAGACGCGTACAGCGAGACGAGGTGATCCTATGAAGGTGGTTGTAGCCACACTGAATGCCAAGTACATACATACGTCCTTGGCGCTCCGCTACTTGAAAGCATTCAGCGGAGACAAGTTTGATATCGAGATTGCGGAATATACGATTAAGGATCCGGTGATGAACGTAGTGAGCGACTTGTACAGTCGTCATGCCGATATCATCGGGTTTTCCTGTTATATATGGAATATCGAAGAGACGATCCCGATTGTGAGCATGCTGAAGAAAATTCGACCGGAGCTTACGATTGTGCTAGGGGGTCCTGAGGTATCCTACGATACCGATTATTGGATGAAGCGCATCCCGGAAGCGGATTTCATCGTGATGGGTGAAGGTGAGGAGACGTTCGATCATTTGCTCCAGGAATGGGCGCATGACCGTAAGTATCATATGGTATTCGGCTTGGCATATCGGGATCGCGAAGGGAATGGGGTCATCAATCCGCCACGGCCGAAGCTCGATCTGAACGAGATTCCTACACCGCAGCGATTTGCGGAGGATGTCCCGAGTCTGGCTAACCGTGTTGTGTATTTCGAGACGAGCCGCGGCTGCCCGTTCAGCTGTCAGTTTTGTCTGTCCAGTATAGAGGTAGGCGTACGCTATTTCGATATTGAACGGACGAAGAGTGATTTGCTGTATCTGATTCATAGCGGGGCGAAGCTGATTAAGTTTGTCGATCGGACGTTTAATATTAAAAGGGAATATGCATTGGAAATCTTCGACTTCCTGATTCAGAATCATGGCAGTTGTGTGTTCCAATTCGAAATTACAGCGGATATTATGCGGCCGGAGGTGCTGCAGTTTTTGTCTGATCATGCGCCGCCAGGTGTATTTCGCTTCGAGATTGGCGTGCAGTCGACGAATGAGGCGACCAATGAACTCATTCAGCGCAGGCAAAATTTCAAGAAGTTGACGCGCACGGTTACGATGATTAAGGAGAGTGGCAAGATTGACCAGCATCTGGACCTGATTGCCGGACTGCCTGAGGAGGACTATGCTTCCTTCCGTCAGACGTTCAACGATGTGTTCGCACTAGAACCGGAGGAACTGCAGCTCGGCTTCCTGAAGATGCTGCGCGGCACTGGGCTGCGCAGAGAGGCGGACAAGTGGGGCTATCGCTATATGGATCACGCACCCTATGAGATGCTTGCGAATGATGTGATGCCGTTTGCCGATTTGGTGCGGATCAAGCGGGTGGAGGACGTGCTGGAGAAGTATTGGAACGCCCATCGCATGGACACGACAGTCCAATATTTGATTCAATCAGAGTTCGCTTCCGCCTTCGACTTCTTCCAAGCATTCGGCGACTATTGGGATGCGCAAGGTTGGTCTAGGATCGGGCATCAGCTGGAGGATCTGTTCGTGCGCTTGCACCAGTTCCTTCGTGACAGGGGAGTAGACCGCCTGTCGGTCGTCGAAGGCATAATGAAGTTCGATTACTTCCTCCATCATCGGTACAAACCGCGCAAAGTATGGTGGGCGTTCGATCTAGGGAAGACGGAGCAAAATGCGATGTGGACCAAGGTGATGGAACAGGCAGACCAAGTGAGCGGCGGATTTGCGGTGCAGAACATGCAGGAGCGGGAACTGCGCAAGCATGGTGTGATCGAGAGGGTGCCGTTCGATCTTCAGACATATCTGCATGATGGGGTCATTCGGGATCATATGTCGACGATTATGGTGTTCCATTACGAGCAAGGAACGGAGCGGCGCGACACGGCGAATTATTACTTGCTTGCCGATACGTCGACAGGTGTGCAGGTTTGAGTGTGAATGCTGCGCGCAGGTTGTTGACATGGCGATGCTGTTGCGGCGGTATCTCGTGACGAATATGAAGTGAGTAAGAAGATCACGGCGACTGTGACTAGTGGCGAACTTGATGGGAGTAGAGGGAATGTAGCGGCCATGTTGTGCGTCAAGCTTAATGTGAGCAGGAGGAACGCGGTGCTCGGGCCATTCGTCGGACTTGAAGTGAGTGTGGCATTCTTCGGGTCATGCGTCGAATTTGAAGTGAGCAGAAGGTGCGGGCGCTCGGGCCTTCGGTCGAATATGAAGTGAACAGGGGGAACGCGGAGGTCGGGAAGGGGTATACTTGCGGTAGGCCGGGGAATAGTGGGAAATTGTGGCGTTATTTCGACCGAATGAAGGTAAGTGTGAGAGATAACGGAAAAGAATGGTTCTATTCGATGCTGTAATGGGAAATACGGTGGAAAATGGTTGCTATAAGACCACTAACTTCCTCTATGCCGTGCGATAGTCATAGAACAGCTAATAGCGGGAAGAATGTCCGTTAAAGCATTCAGTGATGCGCTCAGTATGCGCTGAGGCTGCGATCAACGTCCCATCAACTAAACACCCCCCGATCTGACAATACAGCAGGTCGGGGGGTGTTAGTTAGGCGTATATGCGATTATGGAAGCTGGCTGCGCAGCACCGTCATGTTCCCTTCAAGCCAATATTCGCCTAACTGTGCAGGGATGAGCAGACTGTCGCCCCGCTTCACCTCAAGTGTTCCGTCCTCCCAAGTAATGGAGCCGCTTCCTTCGCAGATGATGTGAATGACGAAGCTTTCCGGCGAAGCATGGAGCTGCCAACGTCCGTCTACTTGACCCTTCTCCGTCAGAAAGTAAGGGGACTCGGCAAGCTTCAACCAAGTGTGGCTGCTGTCCAAGGTTGTTTCCATACGACTTGCGCCGGAATCGCCATAGGTGCTTACATTCAACGAATCCTCGATATGCAACTCGCGCGGCTTGCCGTCCAGTCCGGGGCGGTTGTAATCATATACCCTGTAGGTGGTGTCGGAATTTTGCTGGATTTCCGCTACAAGCACGCCAGCGCGCAATGCATGTACGGTCCCAGCAGGAATATAGAAGGAATCGCCGGTCTTGACGGGTACGACTTCCAATACGTCCATAATGCGATCTTCGGCAATCGCCTTCGCGAAGGCATCGCGATCAACACCTTGCTGCAAACCGTAAATAATCGTAGCACCGGGCGCAGCATCGAGAATGTACCACATTTCTGTCTTACCTAGCTCGCCTTCAGTCAACCGTTCATAGCTGTCGTTCGGGTGCACCTGTACGGACAGATCGTCCTGACAATCGAGCAGCTTGATTAGCAGTGGGAAGCGTCCGTTCTTGGCGGCGGAGCCCTTCGAACCGAACCAGGCTGTGCCAAGCTCTGCTCGTATATCGTCTAAGCCCTTCCCGGCTAGTGGACCGTTCGCGACAGTCGAGCGTCCGTTGGCGTGGTCTGCAATCGTCCATGCTTCTCCAATCGCCCCTTCAGGGATAGAGAAGCCGAATTGCTCTAGAGCGCGACCGCCCCATACACGTTCTTTGAAGTCGGGTTGGAATTTTAACGGATACGGTGTGACCATAAGTGTGTTCCTCCTAGTGTGAATATGTCGTATTGACTCAGATGCCCCACGAAAGTACTTTGAAGCTTCTCATCACTTCTGCGTTATGTGTTTCTTCTCCGCTGCCAGCACATAAGGGGCGCTGCGTCGGTTCAACATGCGATAGCTAATTGCTTGTCCCGCTTCGGGCCTCAGCTGCGAGAACCAGTCGTCGACCTTGGCAGCTTCCAGCTCACCGCCGGGATGGCCCGGATAGACGGTGACGCAGAGCAGACCGCCGGGCCGGAGCAAGTCGAACGCTTGATCGAGCGCGCGAATGGTACTGTCCGGCTGCGTGATTACAGTAGGGTCGCCGCCCGGTAGGTAGCCGAGGTTGAACAGAACGGCGCCAATTCGACCATGCGATGCAATCGGCAGCGCTTCCTGCAACTGGTCATGCGACAGGAGCAGAAGTTGCACCTGATCCGCAGGGACGTCTGCTTCAATCAGCCGACTGCGCGTGCGTTCGAGCGCTTCTTGCTGGATGTCGAAGCTGTATACGTTTCCCTTCGGTCCCACCATTCTGGTGAGTGCCAACGTATCCGCACCGGTGCCTGCCGTCGCATCGATGACCGTCTCGCCGGGCTTGATGCGCTGCTCAGCAAGCTTGTGCGCATAGGTCAGGACCGACCAGAATCCCATGAATCATTCCCCTCTCCAATACTTTCCTTGCCATGTATCCCGCCGTACCAGTTCGGCATCAATCGCATTGAGCACCTCCCACTTCTTCAAGCTCCACATAGGACCGATTAGAAGCTCGCGTGGTGCATCGCCCGTAACGCGGTGAATGATCATCTCGGGCGGGAGCATCTCCAGCGTGTCGACGACGAGACCGACATACTCGTCCTTCTCCAGAAAGCGAAGGAGGCCGGCTTCCCACTGCTTGACCATCGGTGTCTTGCGCATCAGGTGCAGCAGATGAATCTTGATCCCTTGCACGTCCATGCGGGATACGGCGCGTGCGGTATCGAGCATCATCGCATGGGTTTCGCCAGGCAAGCCGTATATGATGTGCGCGCATACCCGAATGCCATGCTTGCGCAGACGACTCACTGCGTCTTCATAGCAGGCAGTATCATGCGCCCGATTAATCAGTGTGGACGTCGTTTCGTGAACGGTCTGCAGTCCCATCTCGAGCCACAGGTATGTTCGTTCGTTCAATTCGGCCAAGTACTCAACCACATCATCCGGCAAGCAGTCCGGGCGAGTAGCGATGGCGAGACCGACAACGCCTGGCTGGGCGAGAATCGCTTCGTAATATTCCTTCAGCACAGGAAGCGGTGCGTACGTATTCGTATATGCTTGGAAATAGCCGATGTACTGGGCGTCGGGCCACTTCTGATGCTGGCGGTCCCGCACCGTGTTGAATTGGGTGATTAAATCATCGCGACGGCTCCCTGCGAAGTCGCCTGACCCCCGTGCGCTGCAGAACGTACAGCCGCCCGCAGCGATGGAGCCGTCCCGGTTCGGACAAGTGAATCCGGCGTCTAACATCACCTTGAATACTTTGGTGCCGAATTGCTGCCTCATCTCATAATTCCATGTATGAAACCGCTTGTCTCCCCATCGCTCGGTATCATTAGGGGGAGTTGTGAATGATTGTGTATGCATAGCTCTTTCGCTCTCCTTCGTTCTAGCCGCTTCGTCTATTGTAGCAAATGCAGGCGGCGGGAACAAAGGAAATTGTTCTTCAAGATGAGTGATCAATCAAGGCGCATAAACCGCGGTAGAAGCGGTGTTTTCACTTGATCAACCTGACATGTTGTGTTATATTAAAAGTGTGGAAATGACTTTCCGCAAGCAATAAGTTTCTGCAGAATTCATTGTTTCTATGTGGCAGGGAATGCTACAAGTATACGCGGCACAAGCTCTCGATTTTATTATGAACAAAGAGGTGTATGCCATGAATTCACAGGTGAAGATTCCAGGCGGAGACGAGTTGATCACGGTTGAACTGACATTGAAGGAAGCGATAGCGTTATCCGGCATTCGGTTCCATGATGAACCCCATCTCGTGCTGGATGCTAGGAAGAAGCTGAAGCGGCGCGTGAAGGATGCGCAGATCGAGGCAGACGTACATTAATAGTGCAGAGGATCAACAGAGGAAGAGGATTCTTACCGAGTCGGTGAAGAGTCCTCTATTTTTATTTTGACAACGTGTTCGGATTTGGGGAAAATAGAAATTGCGCTTTCCGCGTGTGAGGATTCTATGCTGGAAGGAAGTCGAAGACAATGCGGTTGAGAAGAAAGGCTGATACGATAGATTTGCTGCAGGGCAAAGAGCGAATAGTGCTGGATGCTAAGCAGTGGAAGGGGCGATGGTCGGAGTTGTTTCAGCATCCCTCTGCACCGATACACGCTGAACTCGGTATGGGCAAGGGCCGCTTCATATCGGAGCTGGCTCGGCTTCACCCCGACATGAATTTCATCGGGATGGATCGTTATGAGGAACTAATTCGACGTGCGTACGACAAGGCGCTGGCAGTAGGCGATGGCGAGATGCCCGGCAATCTCGTGCTTGTTCGAGCTAATGTCGAATATATAGATGATATGTTCGCTGAATCTGAGCTGTCCCGCATATACTTGAATCATAGCGATCCGTGGCCGAAGAAAAGACACGAAAACCGGAGGTTGACACATCCCCGGTTCATGCATAAGTATATGCAAATTTTGAAACCCGATGGTGAGATCCATCTGAAGACGGATGCAGCAAGTCTGTTCGAATATTCGCTGAATGTGTTCGCAGAGATGAACCTGCCCATGCGCCAAATAAGATTGAACTTGCATGCAGATGGTACGCCGCCGAATCATGTTTTTACTGAATATGAACAAAAATTCGTTAACGAAGGACTGCCTATTTACCGTGTTGAAGTATGCATGAACAATGGTGCAGGTTCATGAACAGAGCGTGCGTGGGAGAGACGAAGGACTGCATCCGCACAGCGCACTGGATTCACATTAGCTTGTGATGACTGGACCGTAGATGCATAGGAATAAAGGGAAGGGATCGGACTCACCAGATCTGCGAACCGCCGGTGGATCGTCTCCTCTGATTGCAATTGTTCGGCGATGCCGAGTGATAGGAAATGTGCGTAATTGCCTTCCTCTTGTCCCGGCAGTGGCTTGCTGAGCAGCATCGGCAAGCCTTTGGTATAGGCTTCTGTGCAAGTCATACCGCCAGGCTTCGTAATGAGCAAATCAGCGACATCCATGAGCTGATGGATATGATTCGTATAGCCAAGCAGTCGGATGTTAGGATGGTTCATGCGCGGCTCCGCCCGAAGCTGACGGAGTGTAGAGGTATTGCTTCCTAAGCATAGGATGATCTGCACGTGATCCGACCATTCCAACGCAGCATCTAGCAGGTGTGGCTCATTGAGCAGCCCCCAGCCTCCGCCCATGATGAGCACGGTAGGCATCGCGCGCAGGGCGAAGCGGCTGCGGATCGCCGCTTTGTCAGGTCTTCGAAAGAAGGAAGGGAGGATCGGCATTCCGGTTGCCTCAATCTGATGATGATGAACCCCTTTCGCGATCAAGGCGTTCTTCACTTCCTGTGACGGCACTAGGTAGGAGTCGGTTTCAGCCTGTATCCAGGCGCTGTGCGCATCATAATCCGTTATGACAGTGCAGAGCGGTATGGTCAGTCCGTTACGCTTCATTCGCGAGATGACAGCGCTAGGGAACGGATGTGTGCTGACTATCACATCTGGCTGGAAATCCCGAAGCAGCGCAGCGGTCTGTGCGTAGAATAAGCGGTGAATAGCCAACCGGGCCAAGCGGTTGAAAGGCTTGTTATAATAATGCTTGTAGATAGCGCCGTAGAGCTTCGGCTGCTTGATCAAGGTTCGCCGGAACAAGGCGAAGGCCATAGGTGCGAGTGCAGGATGAAAGAAGGAACCAAGCTCCAATACCTTCGGCACAACTCGGGGATCGGCTGCCCGCAAGTGGACAGCCAGCGCATGCGCAGCTTGCGTGTGCCCAGTGCCGAATCCTTCGGATAATAGTAAAACCTTGCGGTTGCTCAAAGCTTTCATCACCCTTTGATCACGTATTTTATTCTATACCGGTCCGGCATCAGCTTCACTCTCGTGGGTTTAAAGAGTCGGGCCCCGCGAAAGTAATAGGAAATCGCTGCATAGCTTTGCTTCACTTTCGTGGGATTAGTTTGCTAGCATGACCGTAGCGATGCCGGATGAAGCCCCAAGGATAAAGCCGACGAATACATCTGACGGATAATGCAGTCCCAGATAAATTCTGGATACAGCTACAGTGAGCGCGAGCGGCACCAGCAACAGAGCGAATAATGGAAAAATAAGTGCAAAAGGTGTTACGATAGAAAAAATAGCTGTCGTATGACCGGACGGGAAGGAATGATCCTTCAAAGGAAGCGATGACAGAATCGTGTCCGGCAACGCATCATAAGGGCGCAGCCGCGGATATAATCGCTTGATGAATGCAACAGGAATATGGCTGGCTGCAAGGGCAATCAGTCCGAGCAATGCCGTCCGTGACAGTGCGGCGGGAGCTGCAATCCATAGCAACAGCATCGTAGTTATGGTGAAGGTTGCTCCGCCAAGGTGTGTAATTCTGCTCATGATCCAGTCAAGAATTTGATGCTGCAGCCGCTGATTGATCCAATGGAATATGCGAATCTCCCGATGCTGCAGCCATATCACGACACGGCTCATCAAGTGTCCCTCCTTCTTCGGCAGACAGATAAACTGCTACACATTTTTCATTTTAAAAGATAAGTGTTAATGTAGTATTAAATAAAGTATAAAATAATAAGCAGATAAACTTTGATTCTCTGTTAATGTTCTTCTTACATACGGGAAGTACAATATATATCATAATCCCAGGCGAATGCAAGACGAATGGAGGGTCGTACAGATGAGAGTTGCCTTGTTTACAGACACGTACTTACCTGATGTGAACGGTGTATCCAAAACTTTAGCCAGATGGGTCGATTATTTGGAATCCCGTCATATTCCGGTCAAGATCTTTGCGCCGAATCATCAAGAACGAGATGCAGGGACGGACGGGGATGTCGTGCAGCGGTTGTACAGCATACCTTTTATTCTGTATCCGCAGTGCAGATTAGGCATTCCGAACCCTATTCACATCAAGAAGACGCTGCGCGACTTCAATCCAACCGTAGTCCATGTGGCTACACCGTTCAATATCGGTCTGTACGGCCATCATTATGCTGTCAAGCATGATATTCCGTTAGTAGCCTCCTACCATACGCATTTTGACCAATACCTAGCTTATTACAAAATCCAATGGATAGAAACTGTTCTGTGGAAATATATGCATTGGTTCCATCAAGACTGCAAAAAAATTTTCGTCCCCTCTCAGTCTACCCTAGAACACTTGATAGGAAAAGGGTTTGATGCTGGTAAAATGGACATATGGGGAAGAGGGGTCGATCTGACAAGGTTCACGCCTCATGTAGACCGTGAAGCGGTGCTGGCGCGATGGGGCGTAGACAAGGATCGGTTCGTCGTGTTGTACGTTGGTAGGATCGCTCCGGAGAAGAGCCTGCATGTCATGTTCGACACTTACAAGGCGTTGCCTGATTCGATTCGCAGTAGATGCACATTCTTGATTGCAGGCGACGGACCGCAATACAAGGAATTACAGGAATTCTACACGCAGGAGGAGTTCCCGGATGTGCACTTCCTTGGCTTCCAGGAAGGAAGGACATTGAGTGAATTGTATGCAGCGGCAGATGTCTTCTTCTTCCCTTCCTCGACAGAGACTTTCGGCAATGTCGTGCTCGAAGCGATGGCGAGCGGCACACCTGTGATCGGGGCTGACGCTGGCGGTGTGCGTGACAACGTGCAGCATGGACAGAACGGTTATTTATGTGCGCCCGGCGATACGAACGCTTTTGTCGATGCGCTCGTGCATATGTACGAGGACGACTGGCAGCGAGTGCGTCTTGGGCACGGTGCCCGTGAATATGCGTTGCGGCAAACATGGGAACGCATCTTCGCCCGATTGCTTCAAGCATACGGTGAGGTAGCAACATCTGTGCACGAGAAGGTTGACAGCACTGTACTATCGTGATATATTGATTTGGTGAATTGGATAATCGTTCATAAGCAGAAGCGCCCGCTTCTCACCTGACCGGCATCGAAGCCGGCTGGTTACTGGTGAAGATGTTCGTATGTAACACGAACTGGAGACAAGGATGTGGGCATTTTGTGCCTGCATCTTTTTTTATTGTTGGATATAAGGCTTCATGCATAATTCCACTGGAGGTGGCAAGCAATTAGTAGAGATCATGTAATCAACGAGGACATCCGAGCGAAGGAAGTTCGTTTGATTGGAGCAGACGGCGAACAGATCGGGATCAAGCCGACACGCGAAGCGTTGCAAATGGCAATCGATGCTAATCTGGACCTGGTGGCAGTAGCAATTCAAGCCAAACCGCCGGTTTGTCGTATTATGGATTACGGGAAGTATCGCTATGAGATGCAGAAGAAAGAGAAGGAAGCCCGTAAGAACCAGAAGGTCGTTGAATTGAAGGAAGTGCGCTTCAGCGCTAACATCGAGGAGCATGACTTCCAGACGAAGCTGCGGAACGTGAATAAGTTTCTTAATGACGGTGACAAAGTGAAATGCTCTGTTCGCTTCCGCGGACGGGAGATTACACATGCGTCCATCGGCCAACGGGTATTGGAGCGCGTGGCGAAGGAAGTGGAAGAGATCGCCGTCGTTGAGCGCAGACCCAAGCTGGAAGGCCGTAGCATGATCATGATATTGGGACCGAACGCGAAATAATGTCCGTTACCGACATGATCCATATATTTAGAATAGTTTAGGAGGATCTGCACAATGCCAAAAATGAAAACACACCGTGGTGCCGCCAAGCGTTTCAGCAAGACAGGCAGCGGGAAGATCAAACGGAATCAAGCGTATAGACGCCACATCTTGACTAGCAAATCGCCGAAGCAAAAGCGCCAGCTGCGCGGCAGCGAAATTATGGCCAAGGGCGATGCGAAGCGTATTGAACAACTGATTACTTACGTGAAATAAGAATTTAATGTACGCGGCACCCTGCACGGAGCATAAGCGTCGAAGGGCAGCCGATAACCCGAAGGAGGAACTATCATGGCAAGAGTAAAGGGCGGGTTTGTCACTCGTCGTCGTCATAAAAAAATTCTGAAGCTGGCAAAAGGTTATTTCGGTTCCAAGCACAGATTGTTCAAGACTGCGAATGCGCAAGTCATGAAATCCCTGCTGTACGCATACCGTGACCGCCGTCAGCGGAAGCGTGATTTCCGCAAGCTGTGGATCGTGCGGATCAACGCAGCTGCGCGCATGAACGGATTGACGTATAACAAGATGATGCACGGCTTGAAGCTGGCCGGTGTAGATATGAACCGCAAGATCCTTGCTGATCTGGCTGTGAATGATTCCAAGGCTTTCGCTGATCTGGCTGGCATTGCGAAGGGCAAGATCAACGCCTAAGTTTTGGTGCTAATAGCTGTCGACCTATGAGGTCGGCAGTTTTTTCGTTGCTAAGGTGCATGCGTGTCGTCAAACTTCTTATTTGAAATCGCTTTGAGCGTGGAATTCAAGCATGCACAGCTGCGAAACTGAATTAGTGATCAATTCTGGTCACTATTTCGAGATATTATCGAACGATTACACCATTAGTGATCAATCTTGATCACTAATTTGGCAAAACACTCACTGTAGCAGCATTTCCATGCATTTAGTGATCAGATTTGATCACTAAATACGGATTTCCCTCGTAAAGTTGATGATTAAGATCAAAAATGATCACTAATCATAGTATCAAGCCGCACGTGAGGAACAATCGAGCAAACGGAGGCAGCATTGGCCAATCCCCCTATCCGCAGCTATAGCATGGAAGGGATAATAATGTGGGCATGGATGGATACAGAGGGCACTTGAATAGCAAACTAAGTGCATAGCGTTATGGGTCATCAGATAGCCGCTGCCAACTCAATGCCCGATTGAAGGCTGCAAGTCAGCAAGAAAGTGTGGAAGGAATTCTAATTGACGCCCATCCAGAAAAAACGCTTGACTATCCGACGCAGGAATTTTATAATTATCCTTAAACTTGTTGGAAAAGAGCAATACACAGATCGGCTATGAAGAGGACGAAGTTTTAAGGGCCCTTATGTGCCAGAGAGTGAAGGAGTAGCTGAAACCTTCACCATAATCCCTTATATACGAGCTCACCTCGGAGCTGTTTCTCTGAACATCGGCATCAGCTGTCGACGAGTAGGAGGAATCGTAAGGTACGCGTTAAGTACCGGGGTATCAGGCGAGATCGATCGGATATCAAGCAGGCCGGCAGCTGACGCGCCATTGCTGAATCCTTAATCGTCTGACAACCTGCAGAGGTTATCCATTGCGAGATGAATAACGAATCTGGGTGGTACCACGGAAGCAATCCTTTCGTCCCTGAGAAGTTGATGCAGACTTCAGGGCGGAAGGTTTTTTTATTGGCACAGATACACGATACGAAAAGATTGGAAGGAGGAGCAACTCATGAGTGCTCACACGTCGGCAGTTGTAGATCAGGATTTGCGAAGCAAGCTGCTTAAGCCGGATGTTATTTCGGGTTCAGAAATTTTATTGCGATCTTTGCTGTTGGAGGGTGTGGATTGCGTCTTCGGCTATCCTGGCGGCGCTGTCCTCTACATCTATGACGCTATGCATGGCAACGAGGATTTCAACCACCTCTTGACACGCCACGAGCAAGGAGCGATTCATGCAGCTGACGGATATGCGAGATCTACCGGGAAGGTTGGCGTATGCATCGCTACATCGGGACCAGGCGCTACGAACTTAGTAACGGGAATAGCTACAGCGTATATGGATTCGGTACCGCTTGTCGTCATTACTGGCAACGTAGCTACAACTGCGATTGGTACGGACGCTTTCCAAGAAGCAGATATTACCGGTATTACGATGCCGATTACGAAGCACAGCTATTTGGTACGGAATGTGGAAGATCTGCCGCGCGTCATTCACGAGGCATTTCACATTGCGAATACAGGACGCAAAGGTCCGGTGTTGATCGATATTCCGAAGGATATCTCGGCACAGAAGACTAGATTCGAGTGGCAGGAAGAAGTAAGCGTACGAGGCTACAATCCGACTGTTCAACCGAACAAGCTGCAGGTCGATCGCTTGGTCCAAGCGATCGAGGAAGCCGAGCGCCCGGTCATTCTAGCTGGTGGCGGTGTCGTCTACTCTGGAGCCCATGAGCAGCTGCTGGAATTCGTGAACAAATCGCAAATTCCGGTGACCACGACGTTGCTCGGGCTTGGCGGATTCCCTAGCGGTCATGAGCTGTGGATAGGAATGCCGGGCATGCATGGCACGTATACGGCGAACACAGCTCTGCAGAATTGCGACCTGTTAATCGGTATCGGCGCCCGCTTCGATGATCGGGTGACGATGACGGTCCAAGGCTTCGCACCGAAGGCGAAGATTGCGCATATCGATGTCGATCCTGCCGAGATTGGTAAGACAGTGCCGACAGCCATCCCGTGTGTGGGGGATGTCAAGGCAGTGCTGGAGCTTGTCAATGAGAAAGTGAAGCCTGCCCGGTCCAGTGCATGGATTCATCAAGTACAGACTTGGAAGGAAGAGAAGCCGCTTCGTTATACGGACTCGGATACGGAGCTGAAGCCGCAGTATGTCATTGAGATGATTCATGAAGCAACGAAGGGTGAAGCGATTGTGACGACAGATGTCGGTCAGCACCAGATGTGGGCGGCGCAGTATTATCGCTTCAACAACCCGCGCTCCTGGATTACATCCGGCGGACTTGGCACGATGGGCTTCGGCTTCCCGTCAGCGATCGGCGCACAGATGGGCAATCCGGACAGAATGGTCGTATCGATTAACGGTGACGGTGGCATGCAGATGTGCTCGCAGGAGCTGGCGATCTGCGCAATTCATAATATACCGGTCAAAATTGTCGTCATTAACAACCAAGTGCTTGGCATGGTTCGCCAGTGGCAGGAGATCATCTATGATAACCGCTACAGCCATATCGATCTTGCAGGCAGCCCAGACTTTGTCAAGCTGGCAGAAGCGTATGGCGTGAAGGGATTGCGGGCAACGAACAAGGAAGAAGCGCGTCTTGCTTGGCAGGAAGCCATGAACACACCGGGTCCCGTTCTGATTGATTTCGTCGTGCGCAAAGGGGAGAATGTGTTTCCGATGGTCACGCAGGGCAATACGATCGATCAGATGATAATGGGGGATGAAGAATGAGTACGCATCGGCATACGATTTCCGTTCTGGTCAATAACCAGCCCGGCGTGCTGCAGCGGGTATCTGGGTTATTCGGACGGCGGGGATTCAATATTGAGAGCATCACAGTTGGAGAGTCAGAAGAACGAGGATTGTCCCGTATGGTCATCGTCACGACGGGGAGCGAGCGGACGCTTGAGCAGATTTCGAAGCAGCTCTATAAGCTGATCGATGTCATCAAGGTCGTAGATTTGAGCGCAAGCCCGATGGTCGCTCGTGAGGTAGCCTTAATTAAGGTGAATGCCGAGCCTTCAGCCAGACCTGAAATTCTCGGTGTTGTGGAGACTTTCCGCGCTTCTGTCGTCGATATCGGCACGAGCACGATGATCGTGCAGGCTATCGGGGATACGGACAAGATTGACGCAATGGTGGAATTGCTCAAGCCGTATGGCATTAGAGAGTTGTCCCGTACAGGGGTGACAGCTATGACACGCGGACTTGGCAAGGCCTAGCACATGATAATGTCTTAGTGTAGCAGTTCATTATGTATTGTACCCCAGAGGGGTGCTGGAACGGATTGGACATCAGTAATCGCCGGTCCGCTGCAGCACCCGCTCTGGGGAACCATTTGAAGGAGGATATCAATTCCATGGCAGTAACAATGTACTATGACAATGACGCAGACTTTCAAGTATTGCAAGGCAAGACAATAGCGGTTATCGGATACGGCAGCCAAGGTCACGCGCAAGCACAAAACCTGCGTGACAGCGGCTTGAATGTTATTATTGGCTTGCGCCAAGGCCGTTCCGCGGAGAAGGCGAAGAATGACGGGTTTGAAGTGGTGAGCGTAGCAGACGCTGCTGCTCGCGCTGATGTTGTACAGATCTTGATGCCAGACGAAACGCAGGCTAGAGTGTTCAAGGAAGAAATTGAGCCGAACTTGAAGAAAGGCGCAACGCTCATGTTCTCCCACGGCTTCAATGTACATTATGGCCAGATCGTAGCAAGCAGCGACAATGATGTGCTGCTCGTTGCACCGAAGTCTCCAGGTCACCTCGTACGCCGTACATATGTTGAAGGGTTCGGCGTTCCGGGATTAATTGCGATTCATCAGGATGCAACAGGCAACGCGAAGGCGATTGGTCTGGCTTATGCGAAGGGCATTGGCTGTACACGCGCAGGGGTTATCGAAACTTCCTTCAAGGAAGAGACAGAAACTGACCTGTTCGGCGAGCAGGCTGTACTGTGCGGCGGAGCTACTGCACTAGTTAAGGCTGGCTTCGAGACATTGGTCGAAGCAGGGTATGCACCGGAAATGGCTTACTTCGAATGCTTGCATGAGCTGAAGTTGATCGTTGACCTCATGTATGAGGGCGGTCTCGCTACAATGCGTGATTCAATCTCGAACACAGCGGAGTATGGCGATTATGTAACAGGACCTCGTGTCGTTACAGACGAGACGAAGAAAGCAATGAAGGCCGTGCTTGAGGATATCCAAAGCGGACGCTTCGCTCGCGACTTTATCCTGGAGAACCAATCCAATAACGCCTTCATGACAGCTACTCGCCGCAACGAAGCAGAGCATCCGATTGAGCAGGTTGGCGGTCGTCTTCGTGAGATGATGGCTTGGATCAACAAGTAAGCTCTTGATTTCGCTGCAAGCGATGCAGTACAATATATGTAACCAAAGACGATGAAGAGGAACAGTAAGGCATTGGTTGTACCCAGAGAGCTGCTGGACGGTGTGAAGCAGCGACAACCCTCGTCTGAACTCACCTCGGAGTTGCCCGCTGAACCCCGTACACCCTTGTATGGATCGAAGTAAGCGGAGCCGGCACCTGACCGTTATTCGCAGGAGGAATGCAGGAAGTTACTTGTCCTGTTTCCGCTGAGCGCATATCCGCAGGATATGAACTGGAGTGGTACCGCGATTAGATCGATGAGTCTTTCGTCTCCTTATATACAGGAGGCGGAAGGCTTTTTTTAAGTAGTTCCACTTGTCTTCATTCCGTGTAGACGAAGCTTAATGCTGTAAGCAGAAAGGATGAATGACTCAATGAAACATGTAGAGCAATACGCTAGGGGATACTTCATGCCTCCTAAGCAAAGCTTGAAATGGACGCAGAAGGAGTATTTGACAGAAGCGCCGACTTGGTGCAGCGTCGACCTTCGGGATGGCAATCAGGCATTGATCGTGCCGATGAATCTGGAGGAGAAGCTGGAATACTTCCAGATGCTTGTCGATATTGGATTCAAGGAGATCGAGGTAGGTTTTCCTGCCGCATCAGAAACAGAATTCGTCTTCTTGCGAACGTTGATTGAGCAGGATCTGATCCCGGATGATGTCACGATTCAAGTGTTGACCCAGTCCAGGGAGCATATTATTCGCAAGACGTTCGCATCACTCAAGGGCGCCAAGCGTGCGATCGTGCATCTGTATAATTCTACCTCGCTGGCTCAGCGCGAGCAGGTATTTCGCAAGTCGAAGCAGGAAATCATCGATATCGCTGTAACAGGCGCGAAGCTTTTCCTCGAGTGTGCGTCTGAAACAGAAGGGAACTTCCAATTTCAATATTCGCCGGAGAGCTTCACCGGAACCGAAATTGAATTCGCGCTTGAGATCTGTAACGAGGTGCTGGAAGTGTGGAAGCCTGTCGCGGACAATAAGGTGATCATTAACCTGCCTGCAACAGTATCTATGTCAATGCCTCATGTGTACGCGAGTCAGATCGAATACATGAGCGAGAATATGAAATACCGGGACAACGTGGTTCTGTCGCTTCATCCGCATAACGACAGAGGAACGGGTGTTGCTGATGCAGAGCTTGCCATGCTCGCTGGTGGACAACGTGTGGAAGGCACACTGTTCGGCAACGGGGAACGTACCGGTAATGTGGATATCATTACGCTGGCACTCAATATGTATTCGCACGGCGTAGATCCGAAGCTGAGTTTCGAGAATCTTCCGGAGCTCTTGAAGAAGTATGAACGGCTGACGAGAATGCGTGTCGGCGAACGTCATCCTTATGCTGGAGAGCTAGTCTTCACGGCATTCTCCGGTTCTCATCAAGATGCAATCGCCAAGGGAATGAAGTGGCGGGAGGAACACAATCCGCCCCATTGGAGCGTACCGTACCTGCCGATCGATCCTCATCATATCGGGAGAGAGTACGAGGGTGACATTATCCGCATCAACAGCCAATCCGGCAAGGGCGGCATCGGATATGTGCTTCAGCACAAGTATGGGCTTGATCTTCCGACGGCGATGCGGGAAAGTGTCGGCTACCGGGTGAAGGATGTCTCCGACAAGCTTCAGAAAGAACTGCAGCCCGATGAGATATTCTCGATCTTCAAGGAGACATTCGTGAACGTTAACGAACCGATCGAATTTGTGCGCTACCAATTCGAGAAGAGCGACGATTATCAGACGACAGTGGTCATTCGGGTGAACGGCGAGCTGAAAGAAATTTTGGGCAATGGCAACGGACGGCTCGATGCTATCAGCAACGCTCTGCAAAATCATCTGGGTCTCTCGTTCACTAATCTGACCTATACAGAGCATGCCTTGGAGATCGGATCCAACGCTCAGGCTATTTCTTACATTGGCATTACAGGGGCGGACGGGAAGACGCATTGGGGCTCGGGGATCGATGTAGATATTATGACTTCCTCTGTTAAGGCACTGTTCAGCGCAGTCAACATCATGAACGGTTATCCCTCGTAGCAGGAAGCTGTAACGAACATTCATGAATAGGATCAAGGTAAAGCGAAGTTGTGCATCAGGGCCGCACTGAATCTGGCAACAGACAGGGCGGTCCAGCTGCTATGCACAAATAGGTGGGGGGAATCGCAATGATACGCCGTTTCATGACTTATTATCAGCCGCATCGCAAGCTGTTCCTCCTAGACTTCAGCTGTGCGGTAATCGTTGCGTTGCTGGAGCTTGGATTCCCGCTAGGGGTGCAGTGGATGATCGACAAGCTGCTGCCGGCAGGAAATTGGCAAATGATCACTTGGGTAGGACTCGGCTTGCTGTTCATGTACTTGGCTAGCACGGGGCTTCAATTTGTAGTGAATTATTGGGGGCATAAGCTTGGCATCAATATTGAGACCGATATGCGGAGGCAGCTGTTCAACCATGTGCAGAAGCTTAGCTTCCGCTTCTTCGACAACACGAAGACGGGCAAGCTGATGTCGCGGATGACGAACGACCTATTCGAGATCGGAGAGATGGCCCATCATGGACCGGAGGATGTATTCATCGCGGTGATGACCTTCCTCGGCGCATTCGGCATTATGCTGACAATCAATTGGCAGCTTGCACTCATTACATTCATTGCAGTGCCGATCTTGGGATGGCTGATCGTCTTCTTCAATCGCAGATTGCATCATGCGGCAACGATGATGTTCGAGAAGATCAGCGATGTGAATGCGCGGGTGGAAGACAGCATTTCCGGTATTCGCGTAGTCAAGTCGTTCGGCAACGAGAAATTTGAGAATGAGCGATTTCAGCACAATAACAGAGCTTTTCGGCTTGCTAAGCTGCGTTCTTACCTCGTCATCTCTTACAGTTCATCGAGTATTTATATGCTGACACGGCTCATTCATCTGATCGTATTGGTGTGCGGCGCATGGTTCGCATATAACAACAACTTGACGATTGGCGCATTGGTCGGCTTCCTGCTGTATGTGAATATCTTCTTGAAGCCAATTGACAAAATCAATGCGCTGATGGAATCTTATCCGAAGGGTATGGCTGGCTTCAAGCGATTCTGTGAACTGCTCGATACAGAACCGGACATCGAGGACAAGCCGAATGCAATCACAGTCAAGGAATTGAAGGGCGATATCGTGTTCCGCGATGTAACCTTCGGCTACGAGAACCATGCGAAGGTGCTCGCTAATGTCAACTTGCGTATTCGCGCCGGGGAGACAATCGCGCTCGTAGGGCCATCCGGTGCAGGGAAGTCAACGCTGTGCAGCTTGATCCCGCGCTTCTATGAAGTCGATGAAGGAACGATTTCGATTGACGGTATCGATATTCGAGATATGAAGCAATCTTCCTTGCGGTCCCAGATCGGGGTTGTCCAGCAGGATGTGTTCCTGTTCAACGGCACGATTCGAGAGAATATCGCGTATGGCCGGCTCGATGCCTCAGAGGAAGAAGTGCTGGCAGCCGCAAGCAAGGCTTACTTGGATAGTATGCTGGCAGGATTGCCGGAAGGGCTGGATACAATAATCGGAGAACGTGGCTTGAAGCTGTCAGGCGGTCAGAGGCAGCGGCTCGCTATTGCGCGGATGTTCCTGAAGAATCCGCCTATATTGATTCTCGATGAAGCAACCTCGGCCTTAGATACCGAGACGGAGAAGATGATCCAACAAGCGCTGGACGAGCTGGCTCAGAACAGAACGTCGCTTGTGATCGCCCATCGCTTGGCGACGATTCGCCACGCGGATCGAATCATTGTCGTGAATGAAGACGGGATTGCCGAGCAGGGTAATCATGAACAGTTACTAGAAGCAAGAGGATTATATGCCCGGCTGCATCAGCTGCAATTCCAAGAGTAGGAAGCAGTTGCTATAGGAATGGCACAATCCGCTTAACAGACAACTATGAATGGGACGCAACTTTGTCAAACGGACGAATTTGTGTTAAAACAGAGGTTAGGAAATGAAACAAGACCATTACTTGGAACGGAGTGACGAACGTGGCAGAGGTTAAGAAAATTGCTGTAATCGCTGGCGATGGCATTGGGCCAGAGGTCGTAGCAGAGGCAGAGAAAGTTCTGAAGAAAACAGAGGAGCTGTTCGGTTACAAGTTTGAGACTGAACACGGCTTGTTTGGCGGTATTGCCATTGATGAGAAGGGCACACCGTTGCCGGAAGATACATTGGAGCTGTGCCGCAAGTCAGATGCCGTATTACTGGGCGCTGTAGGCGGTCCGAAGTGGGACAACAACGCGAAGGAGCTTCGTCCGGAAACCGGCTTGCTCGGCATTCGTAAGGAGCTCGGGCTGTTCTCGAATATTCGTCCTGCCGTCATCTTCGACTGCTTGATGGAGGCATCTACGATTAAGCCGGAAGTGCTGAAGGGAACGGATCTGATTGTCGTTCGCGAGCTGACTGGCGGGATATACTTCGGTGAGAAGTTCCGCCGCGATTCTGCTAATGGGCAGGAAGCGATAGATACATGTGTATATAATGTAAGCGAAGTGGAGCGGATCGTGCGCCAGGGCTTCGAGATTGCGCAGAAGCGCCGCAAGAAGCTGGCGTCTGTCGACAAGGCGAACGTGCTGGAAACTTCTCGCCTATGGAGAGAAACAGTCAATCGGATCGCTCCGGAATATCCGGATGTGGAGCTGGAGCATGTTCTCGTGGACAACTGTGCGATGCAGCTGTTGCGCCGTCCGGCAAGCTTCGACGTGATCGTAACGGAGAACATGTTCGGCGACATCCTGAGTGACGAGGCGGCAATGCTGACAGGTTCGATCGGTATGCTCTCTTCCGCTTCGCTCGGGGAAGGAAGCTTCGGGCTGTATGAGCCTGTGCATGGCTCAGCACCGGACATTGCCGGTCAGGGTCTGGCGAATCCGATCGCTACGATATTGTCCGTTGCCTTAATGTTCCGTCTGACATTCGGTTATGAGGATGCAGCGGATGCGATCGAACGCGCAGTGAAGCAAGTTCTCGATGCAGGGCATCGTACAGCAGACATCGCAGCTGACCGCGCTCAAGCGCTCAGCACCATTCAGATGGGCGAGAAAATTATGCAGGCCATGACGAAATAAAGTTATATTATATTAATTATAAGTAAATAATTAGTAGAATATTGACTTTGCACATAGCGGGTGATACGATTTCAAGGTGGAAGAATATTTTGTAAACTTTGCCCTTTGCAGGGTGGAGTGACCATATACTCGGATAAGGAGGAGTTGTCATCATGGCAGACCGATTGGTAGGCAAGCCAGCGCCCGATTTCACGATGGAAACAGCTCTTGGTAACGGCCAGGATTTCGGTAAGGTTTCGCTGTCTGACTATAAGGGGAAGTGGCTCGTTATGTTCTTCTATCCGCTTGATTTCACCTTTGTGTGTCCGACTGAGATCATTGCGTTCTCCGAATCGAAGGATATCTTCGAAGATCTCGACACGGACATTCTCGGGGTCAGCACGGACAGCAAGTTTTCCCATCGCGCTTGGATTAACACTTCGCGTGATGACAATGGACTCGGCCCGTTGACGTATCCGCTCGCCTCCGACATTAACAAGACAGTCGCTCGTGAATACGGTGTGCTGATTGAAGAGGAAGGCATTGCGCTGCGCGGCTTGTTCATTATCGATCCCGACGGCGTGATGAAGTATCAGGTTGTGAACTTCAATGATGTAGGACGCAGTGTAGACGAAACCGTTCGCGTGCTTCAAGCGTTGCAATCCGGCGGTCTATGTCCAGCTAACTGGAAGCCAGGACAAAGGCATCTGGAAGAGAACTAAGAAGCGATCGCAGCATATCTGCAAGGATGCAGTCATTCAGAAGACCCTCTAGCCGGCATTGCCCGAGCAGAGGGCCTTTTAACTGGCCCTGCGAAAGTCCCTTGAATTAGCTTCAGCGGTTGGTTTCTCTATTGCGGGTATTGTGTCCGTACTAGAAAGGAAGGATGAACGATGACGATGCGACTGCGCTCTCTGCTCCCTGCGTTCGAAGGAGTAACCGAATGGGTGAATGGGGAAGTGACGAAGGAGCAGCTATCCGGTAAACCAGTGCTTGTTCACTTCTGGTCTGTCAGCTGCGGTATGTGCAAGGAAGGGCTGCCGCAAGTGCTCGTATGGCGAGAGCACTACGGCAAACCTTATGACCTGCAAGTAGTTGGTGTACATATGCCGCGTTCGGAGAAGGATACCGATATTGCGGCGGCGAAGGCGATTATTGAAGAATACCACTTGGAGCATCCGATTATAATTGACAATGCACATGCGGTCACAGATGCATTCGAGAATGAATATGTGCCTGCTTATTATTTGTTCGACACCGAGCATCAGCTACGTCACTATCAGGCAGGAGAGAAGGGCTTGAAGCTGATAGAACAGCGTATCTCCAAAATACTAGGTCCGATTAACCAGGAGGGATAACCAACATGAAAGTACCAGCACAATTGAAGTATAGTGAAGAGCATGAGTGGGTGCGCGTCGAAGGTTCGAAGGCGATGATCGGAATTACAGATTTCGCGCAGAATGAACTCGGCGACATCGTGTTCGTAGAATTGCCGCAAGTAGGCGATGAACTGACATTCGGCGATCCGTTCGGCAGTGTCGAGTCTGTCAAGACAGTATCTGAGCTGTATGCGCCAGTGAGCGGTAAGGTTGTGGAAGTGAATGCTGCCTTAGAAAGCGCTCCTGAGAAGGTGAATGAAGAGCCTTACGATGATGGTTGGATGATTGCCGTTGAATTAACTGACGCTGCAGAGCTGGATAAGCTATGGAGCGCGGAGAAATATGAAGAAACCTATAGCGAGGAGTAATCGGCGCCTAGCAACTAGGAGCAGAGAAGGGCTTCTGTGACAAGGAGTCCTTCTCTGTTTCGTATGGATGTGCCGGCGTCGAACCGGAGGTGTTGGTCATAGAAGAGCATGCTTCACTTACATCGCTATTAATCGTTGTTTCCGCAGCATTCTTAATTCCAATCTTATTGCGCGTATTTCGGCTTAAGCTCGTGCCGGTAGTTGTCGCAGAGATTGTCGTGGGACTCATTATTGGCGAAAGCGGCTTTAACATTATTAAGGAAGACGAAATGCTAGGTCTTCTGTCCATGTTCGGGTTTATTTATCTCATGTTCTTGAGCGGTCTCGAAATCGACTTTGACTCGCTCGCACGCAAGAAGAAGCCGCGCAAGGGTGAAGTCAACTACTTGATCCCGGCATTGCTCGTATTCGGCGGTATTATGGTTGTGTCATTCGGCTTGGCCTACGGACTAGTGCTGATTGACTTAGTATCAGATCCGTACTTAATGACCTTAATCATTGCTACAATCTCGCTTGGTGTAGTCATGCCAGTAATCAAAGAACGGAAGCTGATGGATAAGCCGCTCGGCCAGATGCTTCTCTTGATAACAGTGCTGTCCGATCTGGCAACGATGATCTTACTTGCCGTATTCGTCAGTGTCCGCTCGCAGAACACGATACAGATGCTTTATTTATTGCTATTCTTCGTCTTCGTACTAGTTATTTACTTAATGATTCGTTGGCTTGCGAAAGGGAACTTGCTCGATTTCCTGCGGAAGAGCACTTCCCAGATGGGTACCCGTGCAGTGTTTGCTTTAATTTTATTGTTGGTTGTCATGTCAGAAACACTGGAAGTGGAAATGATACTTGGCGCCTTCCTCGCAGGGGTAATTGTGTCATTAATGGCGCCTAAGAAGCAATTCAAACATCAGATGGAATCGTTCGGTTACGGCTTTCTCATCCCCATCTTCTTCGTCATGGTAGGGGTAGAGCTGAACTTGCGTGAATTGTTCTCCGACACGAAGATATTGCTGTTCATTCCGCTTCTTGTAGCAGCGATCTTCTTATCCAAGCTGGTTCCGAGTTTACTATTACGCATATGGTATCCATGGCGCCAGGTGTTCGCCTCGGGCTTTTTATTGTCATCAACGCTCAGCCTTGTTATTGCGGCTGCGGCGATTGCATCAGAGCTCGGCATTATTAGTCAAGCATTGGAAGGCGCTTTGATCTTGGTTGCGGTCATTACTTGCTTGATTTCACCCGTTATCTTCAACCACTTGTATCCCGAGCAAGAAGCAGAACGCAAAGTCATTGCGATCGTTGGAGCGAATCATATTACGCTTCCGGTTTCACAGGACTTGCTGCGGGAAGGCTATGATGTCTTATTGTACAGTTCACAGCCGCCAACAGATCGTGAGGAATCAAAGGAGGAGAAGTATAGCCGATTCCCGCTAGTAGAGGTTCCGAAGCTTGAGCAGGACTGCTTGCATCAGGCAGGATTGTTCGAAGCGGACACGGTCGTATTCGGCACAATGGACGATGAAGTAAACATTTGCTTGGCTGAGGCGGCAAGGCAATACGGGCATCGACAAGTAATCGTAAGGGTAGAGGATCCGGAACAGCATGAGCTGCTTGAGAAGGAGGAAGGGATTCGAGTTATTTCCACCTTATATGCATCTCGAACATTGCTGAAGGCGATGATCGAACACCCAAGCGCGTTGAGACTCATTACGCATCATGATGATTCCGTACAGGAAATTGAGGTTAACAATTCGACATATAACCATGTAAGCTTGCGAGATTTGCCAGTACTTGGCGATACGCTAGTAATGCGAATTTATCGTGGGGACTCGTTCGTCATTCCTCATGGCAGTACACAGATTATGCTGGGGGACCGGCTGCTCGTAAGCGGCAGCGTGGAACATATTCAAGATATGAAACGAGAGCTCGGGTGAAAGGAAGAAGCTGTCTCCAAGTGAGGAGACAGCTTCTGCTAGTCTTCGCGAACATATTCTCTTGCCCCGGTACGGCGGTTGAAGTACACCCGGTAACGAAAGCCGTCTTTAGGATCGATGAACACCTCTGACGTTCGTTCCAGCGTTCCGTCATACAGATCATTCATTGGAGGTTTGTCGCTTTTGTAGCGTCTGTCATAATATCGCCAGCCCAGCCACAATAGGAGCACAAACAAGATGACCTGAAACCCTATCCAAATCGAGGTTATACTGAACATCATCATCTCCATTGTCCGAGCCCTCCCCTAACTTATGGGACGCGCGTTGTTTTGACTGCAGTGCCGTATGCTACGATCTCGCTCATGTTGTTCCCTACATCTCCGCTGTCAAAGCGCATCATAATAATCGCATCGGCTCCCATGGCATGTGCATTTTGCACGAGACGGTCCATAGCTTGGCGGCGCGCATCCTCGATCATTTGGGTATATTGTTTGACCTCGCCGCCGACAAGGCCTTTCAATCCAGCTAATATATCGCCGCCAAGCCCTCTTGCTCGAACGACAACGCCGAAAGCAGTACCTAGTACTTCTGTCACTTCGTATCCTGCCAAACGTTCTGTTGTACTAATAATCATATTGCGTATTCCTCCTCTTTTGTGATAATCTTCGGAACATAACGTCTTTATTATAGGTTTAGTATGTATACGTGAATGCATTAGCTTTGGGTTCAGAATACGTGTCAATTTGCTCATTTGATCTGCAAAAAAAGGAATTTCATACGGCAACAGAGAATAGCTATGTAAGTAAAATTCGGCCTAATGAGGAGGTTGACGTATTATGAGCTTTTGCTGCGGTGCCAGTATGCTTGGAACACGCGGGACATTAAAGCATATACACACGCATATTCATAATGTTCCCATTCTTTTTTGTCCGGTATGTCATCAAGTTGGCGTCCATTATTTGGTTGAAAGTGAATATGAATTACTAGCGGAATATGCTCATGGAGACGGCGCTCTGGAGGTCGACTTCCAAGATTATATCGACCACAAGCCTGCGGAATCGCTGTTCGAGAATTGTGTGAATAACGATCAGGAAGATCCGCTGGTGATCGTTCGGAATCAGATTGACATGGCGCTTGATCTGCTAACGATGGCCAAAGGAATATCAGATGCCGAATGGGAGGATCAGCTGAAGAAGCGACTGGTAGTGCTTGTTCAGCGCAAAAATAAACTAAAGGCGAAGCGTGTGCTTGAACAATAAATACAAATCCCTTCTCGGTAAATCCGGGCAAGGGTTTTTTTCTTCTATAGGGTAGACATTCCACTTGGATTTCGCAACAAACACCCCCGTAATAACGTAACAATGTGCGAATTCATTTATTGCGGGGTGGAAATTTTGCTGCTGGTTATTATCAAAAAGTTTCTTGGGCTGCGTTCCCCTCAAGCCGATGTAGAAGGAACAACGATTGAAGATACCATTGCTCATATACAGGACGGCGATACCCGGCTGTTGAATCAAGTTATTACCGATTATCAGCCGTATATTGCCAAAGCTGCAAGCCGATTTTGCAAACGATATATTGATCCTTCGCAGGATGAAGAATTTGCTGTCGCTTTGCATGGCTTTCACGAGGCAATTCAACAATTTTCGCCAACGGAAGGACGCTCGTTTCTTGGATTTGCGGAAACGGTTATTCGACGAAGATTAATTGATCATTTGCGCAAGGAGCGCCGCCATTCGGGGCATGCCTCGTACAGTTCTTTTGAATGGGAGGATGAGGACGGGCTTCCGGTCAATACAGCTGATGTTCGAAAAGCGATTGATGTGTATGAGAAGGAAAGAACAACAGAGGACCGCCGTGCGGAAATAGAAGCATTCAGCCAAGAGCTGAATATGTTCGAAATTAGCTTCGATGAGCTGGTACGCGTATCGCCTAAGCATGCTGACTCTCGCGAAACGATGTTCGGCATTGCGCGAACAATTGCAGATGATCCGGATATGCTAGGCGCATTATTCAGCAAAAAAACGATGCCGATAAAGGAACTGCTCGAGAAAGTACAAGTATCACGCAAAACGATCGAGCGGAATCGGAAGTACTTGATTGCACTCGCTTTAATTTATGCAGGGCATTATCCGTATTTGTCTGATTATTTGCGACTAAGTGAAGTTGAACAACTAGCTGCGGAAGGAAAGGGGGGATAAGTGTGAGCAGACATAAGGGCGTCATTATGCAGCTAAGAAAGAAGCGGGCGGTCGTTCTAACACCAGAAGGTGTGTTCAAGCGTTGCCATGCCGATCCGAACTGGATGGTTGGTGACGAGATAGATATTCCGGTCCGGCAATTGAAGATGAGACAAGTATATTACAGCGCTGCGGCGGCGGTCATTCTGCTCGCACTTATCACAGTGCTGTATCCGTTCGCTGGAGGCTCGTCCTCGCATCAGATTGTTGCCTACGTTACGTTGGATATTAATCCGAGTATTGAACTTGGTATTGATAAGCAGGATATCGTACGCAGTGCGGTAGGATTGAATGCAGATGGCGAACGCATTATTGCGCAGCTTAATCTAATAGGGAAGCGATTGGATGAGACAGCAGCAGCCATTATTCAGCAGGTCGATGCGGCAGGGATTATCTCAAGGCATATCCAAGATGACACGGTAGAAATTGTAGTATCGACGACTGTAATAGTAGATTCAGCAGTGGATGAGCGGGAAGATGGCAATGCGCAAGTGTCCGTCAAGCAGTCGATTCAAGCTGAACTGGCAGCGCTTCATAAGGATGAGCCTGTTCATGTAAGTATAGATGAAGTGTCGACGCCGCCCGACGTTCGTGAGGAAGCGCAAAAAGAAGGGATTTCAACGGGGAAGATGGCTGTTAAACTGCTCGCAGAACAGCATGGAATTACGATTTCGAATGAAGATTTGAACCAACTGCCAATTGGTAAAGTTTTGCAAGAGGCGGGCGGCATGTCCGGATTACTGAAGCAAATCGAAGATGCTGGTTCTACCTCGCAGGTGTTGAGTGAATTGGTTGACAAGCATCGACAACGCGCAGAGGAACAACAGGACAAGCAGGAAGAATTCAAGCCCAGCCATTCCGATGACAACCGGGAAAAGCAGGACGATCGACCTAATCGACCTAGCCATGATAAACCTGAACGACCAGAACGACCAGATCGAGGCAATGCTGACAAAGGGAATGAGGATAAGCCGAAGGGCAAGCCGGGGCGGTCTGACAAGGCTGGTATGAAGCTGCCGTTCGACCTTCCAATTGAGATAGATCGAGGGAACGGGTGGAGACAGTTCCACGATGGATGGGAGGATGAATCTGACAAGGATGATAAAGAGCGAGAACGCTTCGACGAACAACATGATACGAGCGAGAAGCCTCCCCATTCGAACGACCGCGGCGGAAAACAGGACGATGAAAAATGGAATGAGCGGGGACAGAAGCCTGGCAGAGACAAGGATGACGAGAAGAGAGAGGAGCGGCGCGGCACTCCGCCAGTTCATGATAAGGGCAGAGAAGGCTCGAATGAAGAGAGATCATCTCAGGCGAATCATGAGCGTGAGAGGCGATGGGAGCGTGATGAGGACGACAGTGACCGCCGTATCAAAGCGGAGGATCAGAAGAAGGTTGAAGAGAAGGGGCAGGATGGCCGCGGCAAGGGGAAAGACAGGGATGTGCGGCAGGATGAGCGCGGTGAAGGAAAGCACAACGGTCCTCGAAGGGAAAAAGATAAGCGTCAGGAAGAAGAACGAGAACGTGGATATCGTGAATAAAAGACGAAGCTTGTCGGTTTTTTTCTAATTTTGTGTAATGGCGTTGATTCAGCCTCGCAAGGCTTGACGATGCTTGGGAATAGGGCTAACATATTTAGCAGTTAAGCTTTTCTATTTCATAGATATTGAATTTCTTTGGAGGTAATCATGTCAGCAAGCTTGGATGAACTGAAGCACCTGTTGGACAACCAAGACGAAATTATGGACGCGTGGATGCACAGGCTCGAGGACGAAGGCAACGAATGGTTGGAGCATATGAGTATTGCTCAGCTGCGTCAGAAAAGTCAAGTGTTTCTGCAGGAGATCAGCGAGCTGATCTTGACAGGTAATGTGGATTACAAGGTAGAAGACCGGCCAGTGCTAGAAGCGCAACTGAAGGGATTTACTACAGACGCTGCACATTTTGGTATGGGAGCAACCGCTTTTTATCCTTATGTAACGAGCCTTAAGTATATCTTGATCCATAAGCTGATCGAACAATTGAGCAGTGCGCCGGATCAGTTGCCTGCCGCATTCAGTGATATGTACAAAGTATTAACCCGACCTTATGAATATTTCATAAGCAGTTATATTGCCATGCGGGAACGTATTATTTATTCCCAATCCAGAGCAATTGCGGAGCTATCCACGCCTGTTATCCAAATTTGGAATGATGTTGTGGCGATGCCGCTCATAGGTGAGATTGATACATCACGCGCCAAGGAAATTATGGAGAATTTATTGAACGCCATCTTGGAAACGAAGGCAACTTATGTACTCTTGGATATTACAGGTGTGCCTATCGTCGATACCGGCGTTGCCGAAAGCTTAATCAAGACAGTTGAGGCTGCTCGCTTACTTGGCGCTCAATGTGTACTGACTGGTATCCGTCCTGAAGTTGCGCAAACATTAGTCATGTTAGGTGTTGACTTAGGCAGCATTGTGACCAAGGCAGATTTCCGCAACGGACTTGCTTACATACTGGAGATGATGGAAACTTCTTCGTCGCGTGCATTCGTCTCGAAGACGAACCAGTCATCATGAAGAGAGGCTAGCATATATGCAGAATCAAGTACCTATCTTACAGATGGGAGATGTGCTCATCGTTACGATAAAGCCGGATTTAACGGATGATGAGGCGGTTAAGCTGAAGGATGATATTCTGCACGAGATCAAAAAAAACAACATATATGGACTTATTCTGGATATCTCGGTAGTTGATTTGATTGACAGCTATATGGGAAGAATTCTAAGCGAAATGTCTGACATGTCCCGATTAATGGGAGCGAGTACGGTCATAACAGGTATGAGTCCATATGTGGCGATATCCATGGTTGAATTTGGCCTTAATTTCCGCAGCATTCAGACCGCTTTGACTGTTGAGAAAGGGATGGAATGGTTAAATATTTCCAGAACGATGGGAGTTAGCCATGGTTGAGAACATTCAGATATTCCAGGAATATGATGCCATCCTCGCCAGACAACGCGGACGAGAAATGGCCAAACAACTGGGTTTTTCATTAGTCGATCAAACCCGGATTGCCATCAGTATATCTGAATTGGCTCGCAACATACTGATCTATGCCGGTGAGGGAGAGGTAGAGATTCGCATGATAGAATCATCCGGTCATAAGACCGGGTTGGAAATAAGGGCTTCGGACAAGGGCCCAGGCATATCCGATTTGGAAATGGCCTTGACAGACGGCTACACCTCTTCAGGAGGTCTAGGTATGGGTCTGCCAGGTACGAAACGGCTGATGGATGATTTCGAGATTCGCAGCGATGTTGGCAAAGGAACGTCCATTACGATTCGCAAATGGCTATCCTCCTAATCGGAATAGTTCCATGATTCCTGTCAAGTCAGGGGGAGAACGGTTATACATATTGCAATACTCAAGCATCCGTTCCACAAGAAGGGAGGGGACGGATATGTTGTACAAGAACATGCTGACCATGAGCTTATCATTGCAGTCTTCGACGGACTTGGGCACGGTCAGAGAGCAGTATATGCCGCGGAAGCATTAGAAGACATATGTATGCGTGCCCCGAGCCGCGACCCTCGCAAGCTGCTCGAGTATGCTCACCCTAAGCTGCGGCATACAGCAGGTGCTGCTTGCATGGTCGTTCACTTGGACTGCGAGCGACAGATGGCAAGTTATGCAGGAGTCGGCAATATCTCGATGTTCTTCGGCGACAGGGAGAAGGTCAAGTGGCGATCCGGCGATGCAGGCATACTTGGGTATAGACAAATTCAAGTCAGACAACTGCGCTTTACTTGGGAAGATGGGGATATTCTCGTCTTGCATACGGATGGACTGCGCAAAGAAGGGGTAAAGCGTTTGATCCATCATCATCATACACCCTCAGATCTAGCAAATGCGATTCATGCACACCAGTATTCCGGCATGGATGATGCGCTGGTGTTAGTCTGCTCATTGCACGCGCAACGGGCAGTTCAGATTGAGGAGGAGACGATCCGTGCATGACATTCAACGTGAATATCTCAAACAACTATCGGCTTACATTCAGAATGAGAACGAGACTTATTTGGACAGCGCTGCACAGATAGGTAAGCAGCTGCAGGGGATGAAACCTGAAGAGATGCTGTCGCTTCACATTGCATGTATGAAGATTATTATGGCGAATTCAGATCCTGCGGAAGCTGTTCACCTATATCCGGTTTCCTTCGTATTCCTCATGGAAGCAATGGTTAGCTACCGGATGGTACCAGTAGACAATAATGAACAGCAAAAAATGTTCGAGGAAATGCGGCATCTCATATTCAAGTCGCAGCATTCTGTTCAAAGTGTGAAGAATAAGTATGAGAATATGATGCAGCATATGGATTGCGGGATTGCGATCTTTGATCAGCATGGATACTTGTCTTTTATCAATATTGAGATGAGCAAGCTGTTGAGAATTCCGCGCAGACTGCTCGTTGGATGCAACTTGAAGTCGCTACTGCTTCACCCAAGCTTGAAGCTAGGCGTGCGGCGGATGATTCTGAATGTGTATAAGCAAATGTGGCAATACCGCCTTCCTTTTCACGAGATCATGTCGCCAGATGGCGCGCATCTGCTCGTATCTGCCACATACGGTGAGGAATTGAATGGGGACATGCTGATTAGCGTCAAGGATGTAACCGAATTCAAGCGAATTGAGCAAACAGCGTATCAGAACGACAAGTTGGCCATGCTGGGCAAGATCTCTGCGGCGATCGCGCATGAAATTCGCAATCCGCTGACTTCGATTCGCGGATTTATCCAATTGCTGCATAAGGACTTGGCCAAGCTGAACAAGCAGCAGTACGGGGAGATCATTCTTTCTGAAATCGACCGTGCTAACAACATCATTCATGAATTTCTCAATTCATCCAAACCTACTTCACCGGTGAAGCAAGACGTAACGGTTCATTCCTTGCTGCAGGAAATCGTCTTATTATCCGAGAGCGAAGCCATGCTGAAGGGCTGTATGTTGGAAAATGTGCCGAGCCGGGATGACCTGCATCTATGGGTGGATGTGAAGCAGATCAAGCAGGTGCTGCTGAATATTGTGAAGAATGCACTGGACGCCATAGCCTTCAATAGGAGCACACCGGGCAGAATTACCATTCGATCCGGGATCAAGGAACAAGAAGCCCTCATCAGTATTACAGATAATGGACCCGGTATGGATCAGAAGACGCTGGCGAAGCTGTTCGAGCCGTTCTTCACGACCAAAGAGAGCGGTACAGGGCTTGGGCTATCCGTATGCTACCGGATCATACGTAATCATGGCGGTACCATTCATGTGAAGAGCAGTGTAGGTGAAGGGACTGAATTTCTCATCAAGCTCCCGATGAAGGAAGCTGCGAGAATCGAGCATAAGCCGCGTAAAGTATCCGTTCTATAGAGGAGGAATCAAGTTGATGAATCGAACGAGCGACCGCCATTCAGCCAACCGCGTCCCACCTGGGCAGACGATGACAGAAAGCTTTCCCGTTCTGCATTATGGGGAGATACCGTATTATAATGACCTGAGCCAATGGGATCTTCGTATCTTCGGGCTGGTGGAGCAAGAAACCGTCATCCCTTACAAGGAATTCATGGCGATGCCAAGACAGGAATATTGCAATGATATTCATTGTGTGACGACCTGGTCTCGGTTGGACAACAATTGGGAAGGAGTTGCGGTATCGGAAATCATGAAGAAGGTAACGTTGCGCAGCGAGGTGACGCATGTGATGCTGCATGCGGAGCATGGCTGGAAGACAAATTTGCCGCTAGCTGATTTCATGCGGGATACTTCGTTGTTAGCAGTGAAACATAACGGTGAAATACTAAGTCCAGAGCACGGCTATCCTGTACGTGCTGTTGTGCCGCATTTATACTTCTGGAAGAGTGCCAAGTGGTTGCGCGGAATTGAATTCATGGCGAAGGACAAGCCAGGCTTCTGGGAAATGAACGGCTACCATATGTATGGAGATCCTTGGAAGGAGCAAAGGTATGATTTCGAGTAGCAGTTAATATTGCTTTCTGATGTAGGATTCATGTTCGATAGATCGCTTGGATAAAATTTCTAGAATTCGCTCTTGTCTTTCTTGCGCGCTTGTAATTTCATTCAGCTTCTCCGTGTTGTGCGCAACTTGATGCATGACGGTGCTTAGCTTCTGATCGACCTCAGCAAACTTTGCATTCATGTCGTCACGCAGATCCGTTATAGCAGACAAGATCACTTTCATATCCTCGCTCATGTAGGCACTCCTTTCTTTAGATATTCTCAACCTGTTACCCTATATATAGAAGAAAATGATCGGAGGAACAGCGGTCTCCCAACAATGACATAGGACAAGACCGCTGTTCGAGCTCCTTCTTACTTTTTGCAGGTTTTGGCTAACGGAGCTACTGGCCAAACACGTAATATGATGACTAGCAAAACGAATAAAACAAGAATAACGCTGACGGGTGAAGGACGCTTCATTGGATAGGCTGAAGGACAGCCATGTGACTTTGGAAAAGCCATGGCAGGCGCAGTTAGATTAGGCGGAACATTGGACGCGGCACTAAGCGGTATATTAGGAGCCGCATTGACCATGGAGCCTGGGTGCTTCATATAGTCTGCTGGGACAGCCTGCGTAGGGAACATCGAGTTCAACAGTATCTCCTCCTCAAGCTTATTTAGGCAATCTGTCCCTTTATTGTATTGTCAGTGGGGCTGTTTGGTATAGGCCTGTGTCTGTGAAGCGAACCAATTAGGCATCCGGATAGCAGCAAGTATGCTTGGTTAATTCGAAGGAACAGGATCGTCTTGTTCCAGTCTCTGTATGTTGTATAGTCTCGCATAAGCGCCATTGATGCGCATTAATTCCTCGTGCCGGCCTTTCTCTACAATGGTGCCGTGCTCCATCACGACTATTTGATCGGCATGTGTAATGGTTGACAATCGATGCGCAACGACTAGCGTCGTTCGATCACGCGCTAATTGAGCGAGTGAATGCTGGATGAGTGATTCCGACTCTAGATCAAGCGCTGATGTAGCCTCATCCAGAATGAGCACAGCTGGGTTCTTCAAGAATACACGAGCGATCGCAATGCGTTGCTTCTGCCCGCCAGACAGCTTCACACCTCGTTCACCGATCTCTGTATGATAGCCCTGCGGCAGCTGCTCAATGAAGTGATGGGCGTTAGCAGCCTTCGCGGCTGAGATAATCTCCTCGTCAGTTGCTCCCGGCCGACCCATCATAATGTTATCCCGGAGCGAACCGCTGAATAAGATATTGTCTTGCAGCACCATGCCTATCTGCTGGCGCAGGCTGTGTTGCGTAATGTGACGAATATCTTGTCCGTCGAAGGAGATGCTCCCCTTCTGAATGTCGTAAAATCGGGGGATCAATCCAACCAGTGAAGATTTGCCTCCGCCGCTCATGCCGACGATGGCTGTTGTTTGGCCTGCCGGAATGACCAAGTCGACATGCTTGAGCACCCAGTCGCCTTGATCGTGATAGCGGAACGAGACATCACGGAACTCGACTTCTCCGCCGCGTGACTGAAGCTTGCGAGCGGCTGGACGGTCTTGGATTTCGTAAGGTTCATCCATTAATTCTACTACCCGTTCCAGCGAAGCAATGGCTTGCGTGAGGGCAGTCGAGGAATTGACTAGCCGTCTCAGCGGGTTGTACAACCGATCCAAGATAACGAAGAATGCGCTGAAGGAGCCGACGGTGAGATCACCTTGTATCGTCTGGTAGCCACCATAGCCGATGACGATCAGAGGGGCGATGTCTGTTAACGTATTCACGATCGAGAAGGTTAGCGCGTTCCAACGAGTGTGCTTCATTGCTTTATCTAAGAAGCGGCTGTTATAGGACTGGAACTGCATGCGTTCATGGGATTCCAGCGTGAAGCTGCGAATGACAGGAATGCCTTGAAGCCGTTCGTGCAAGTATCCTTGGATCTCTGCCAACGCTTGCGAACGATCCTTGGTCAGCTGCTTCAAACGCTTGTAGAGGATCTTAACAGCAAGTCCATAGAGCGGGAAGACCGCAATGGCCGCCAAGGTCAGCATCGGATTCAGCCAAAACATAAAGCCAAGTGCAAGGGCCAATGTGAACATATCCAACCACACATTCATAAGGCCGATTTCCACAAGATTGCGTGTCTGTTCGACATCGTTCATGAAGCGCGAAATAATTTCACCGGATTTCCGGTTTTGGAAAAAACGAAGGGAAAGCTTCTGAATATGGTCATATAAACGGTTGCGCATATCGAATAATATGCGGTTCGAAGTCCATTGCGCGAAGTATTGGCGACCGTATTCGACAGGACCTCGTACGATGACGAAGAGCACAGAAGCGACAATAATGAGCAAGCCTAGCTGTCGCAGCTTCTCCTCATTGGCCATCTGTTCGTTCAACAACAAATCATCTATCACGTATTGAATCATAAAGGGCAGTAATAAAGGGATGCCAAATTTGACAACACCGATGGCAACTGTAGCGGCAATTTGCCATTTATACGGCTTGACGATGCGAAAGTAAGTTTTCCAAATGTTATTCATGCCAGCGCCTCCTACGTATCATATTACCAGATAGGAGGCGAATATGCGCTAGCCAGTTTGTGCATGGAGCAGAAGAATGCCCTTCAGTATGGGATTTGCGGAACGCGGGCAGATAGCTTCCCTAAGAAATAGCTGGCTTCGGACTGAATATGTTGGTGATAGAAGGAAGGGCAATTGCTTGACACTTGATTATGTCTGCACAGCTTTGCCATGGCTATCGAGAAGTGTGCAAGACTGTTCATTGTGCGCGCGGTTTCAATTGCTAAGCTTATTTGCAGTGGGAATCCTTCAGAAGTAAAGCGTAAATAGCCGCGTATAGCTGCATTCTTGGCAAGGTGCTCTCGAAGCTGCTGTTTCAGCTGTTCTGCTTGTTGGAGGTGTGCGTGCTCGGTCTCATCCAACAAGTGGCAATACGATGACATTGCGTTCAGTTGGCTTTCCAGCCATAGTCCGGTCAGATCTGCCAAGGGAAGAGGCGGGGCTTCCTCACCACGCGTCCAATAATACAGCAGACGGAGATAGTCCTGGTTTTCGTTCAGCGTGCTGTTCAAATGTGACGGGGACAGATATAACTCTACTTGATGATGAAGGCATAGACGCTGCATATGCCCTTCAAATCGGAAATACCCGTATGCGGCAGCTTGTGCACGGCGTGCGAATGCAGCTGATGGGGTATCCCCATTGCTCTTATTCCACTGCAATTCATCTTGCAGTTGTTCGAACGTCACTCTGTATTGCTCGGCGATCTCCTGCCAGGTGTCCTCTTCAGGTGTTAAGTGATTGCGGACTAGGCATGCATGGTCGCGAAGATTCGCCAACCAAAAATGATGTTCTTCTGTGATGGATATTGATTTGCCCTTCATGCATCGACCCTCCCGTTCTAGGCTCATGTCTATACTATATGCGGCTTGAATCAGATCGTGCTCATGGTGAAGGACTGTGCATCGTGGTACAATGAACGAAAATGATGGTAAGGAGACCATTTCATTATCGGAGGGGTGTCTGTGAACGCAAAGCCGAGATTCGAACCGCTAGGCGATCAAGGATTGCTCGCAACATTCGGAGAAGCACACGATGGGGAAGCCGTTGCAACAGCAGCAGCCTTCTCCCGTTCGGTTATGGCAAAGCCGTTGCCCGGATTGCGGGATTGTGTTCCGGCGTATGCATCGCTTGCTGTCTATTATGATCCGGCAACCGTCATCGCTGGCAGCAGGATGGGCAAGAGAGAGAAGCAGCAAGTGTCGGCTTATACGTTGTGCCAAGAATATATGACAGCTTCTTGGCAGGGATTTCATAGTAAGAGTCAACCTAGAGGGAAGCTTATTGTCATACAAGCGTATTACGGTGGAGCGGCTGGTGCTGACCTCTCGGCAGTTGCGCGAAGCTTGGGCTTGAGCGAAGACGAAGTTATTCAGATACATGCTAAGCAGGAATACACGGTTCAGGCTATTGGGTTTGCACCGGGCTTTCCTTATATGAGCGGCTTAGATCCGCGGCTGACGTTGCCGCGCAAGGATACGCCGAATACGCGAGTTGAAGCGGGGAGCATAGGAGTAGCTGGACAGCACACGGGCATCTATCCTGTTGAGCTGCCCGGAGGTTGGCATATTATTGGCCGTACGATGCAAGTATTGTTCGATCCAGACCAGTATCCGCCAGCCATGCTGGAGCCTGGGGACAGGGTTCGATTCGAGCCGATGAGCGCAGATCGGGAACAGTCGAAGGAGGTGTCGCCATGACGGTTGAAGTAATCAAGCCGGGACTTCATACGACGGTTCAGGATGCCGGGAGATGGGGATATCAGCGATATGGCGTATCGGTCAGCGGACCGATGGATGGCTTCGCTCTACGGGTAGCGAACATTCTCGTAGACAATCCAGATGAAGCAGCCGTGTTGGAGCTAACTTTGCACGGCCCAGAGTTGAAGCTGTTAGCACCTTGCTGGATTGCCGTGTGCGGTGCAGATATGCGGCCGCAGGCTGCGGGCAGACCTGTGCCGATGTGGCGACCGGTTCATATGCCTGCAGGCACTGTATTGACATTAGGCAGAGCAGTGGCAGGGTGCCGCGCGTATATTGCTTTCGCTGGAGGTATCCAAACTGCGTATGTACTTGGCAGCCGCAGCACACATGCGCGCTCACAGCTAGGCGGACTACAGGGAAGAGCATTGCTAGAAGGAGATATGCTTCCACTAGGCATTGCTAATCTTCAGAAGACGGTCGATCTTGCCTTACGGGCAGAAGAACAAGTACATACCGTTCCGTGGTTCGTCAGTTCCTCCATATGCCCGGATTATGCGGCAAGTGCGGTTGTCCGATCGATTGCGGCTCCAGAGTCAGACATGCTTGGACAGGAAGTTGCGGATCGCTTCTATGCACAATCGTATCAAGTAGCGCCAGAGAGTGATCGTATGGGAATCCGGCTTATTGGAGAGCGCATAGATGTGCAACAACACACCAAGTCGATGCATTCATCACCTGTGACATTCGGGACGGTGCAGCTGCCTCCGAGCGGGAATCCGATCGTGCTTGGAGCAGATCGCCAGACGATGGGAGGCTATCCGCGTATTGCTCAGATCGCTTCAGTTGATTTGCCGATCTTGGCGCAATTGCGGCCTGGTGATGAGCTGAGCTTCCAGCACATCTCACACGCTGAAGCAGAACGACTCGCTCAGCAGCTAGAGCATGATCTTACGATGCTGCGTTCGGCGGTGCGGCTGGCAGTTTGGTAATTTCGAGCGTTGATAGACTACCAAGGGAGTGGGATGATGGATGGAAGCGTGCGTCGATTTGAATGCAGATGTGGGAGAAGGCTTCGGCACTTATCGAATGGGAAATGACGAGCGGCTGCTTGATTTTGTCACATCGGCGAACATTGCATGTGGCTTTCATGCAGGTGATCCGAGGGTGATGAGAACGACAGTGAAGCTGTGTGTGGCCAAAGGTGTTGCAATTGGCGCTCATCCAGGACTGCCTGATTTAGCGGGCTTCGGCAGACGTGCGATACCTGTTACAGCGCCGGAAGTGTATGAAATGACGGTCTATCAGTTGGGAGCGCTTGAAGCGTTCATCCGGGCAGAAGGCGGACGGCTTCATCACGTGAAAGCGCATGGCGCGCTCTATCATATGGTTGCGGAGCAGGAGGAACTGGCTGCGGCTTTCGCCCGTGCCTGCAAGGATTTCCAAGAGCGTCTCTTCGTATACGGACCGCCTGCGGGCTGGCTGCAGCCTGCTGCAGAAGCGCTGGGGCTTCATTATGTGAAGGAAGCTTTCGCAGATCGCGCTTATGGTAATAATGGACTGTTGCTGGATCGCAGCAGACCTGGTTCGGTCCTCACTGACAGACAACAGATGGTAGAACAGGTTGTGTCCATCGTGAGGGAGGGCTATGTAACCGTGCAGGCGGAAGATGCTGCTTCGGAGGCAAAGCGATGTCCGTTGCAGGCTGATACAATCTGTTTGCATGGCGATGGGGAAGGAGCGGTTGAGGCGGCGTCCTACTTGCGGCAAGCGTTAGGTCGACAAGGTGTGCAGATACAAGCTCTTCTCTAATGGTCTCGAAGAACAGTCATGCGCGGAGTGCGATGAGAATTGAAGAGCAGGACCTGCAGGCTGCAAGTATCATTCTCGGACAATTCATCGTAGTTGATTAGAAAAAAGTATGGAGGGGAAGAATATGTGGCTGCGACTGCTGCTGCTTGCTATAGCGGGTTGGATTGCCTACCGCTATATACGGAAACTTATCAAGCAATTATCAGGCAAGCTGAATATGCATAAGCAGATAGAGCGCTGTCCGAACTGCGGGGAATCGATACAACTGGTGAATGACCCGCTGAAGTGTCCCCAATGTGGACAATTACTCGCCCGAGGTCTAGACGGGAAGCTGATTATTCGAGTGAATTAGCATTCATTTCTTTAGTGGAATATCGCTTATGAAATGGACTCAGGTGATCGATCCCAAGCTAGCAGGGTCCAATGAGTCAATTTCTGCGAATGTGCAGGCTTCTCCACGCGAATCAGCCCTGAAGCAGTGAATACGTGCGGATATACATCCTTGAGAAGCACATACCGCCATATATAGCGATTTCTCGCATGCAAAGATGCAGATTCGCAGGCATTTCGGAAAAACACTCGTATCGTATGCGCCAAGCCTGCACTTTCGCAGTCATTCACTTCGTTGGCGCGGAAGATGGGAAAGCCGTGAACGCTTCGCCACCTCGGAAGATGGGGCCGCTTTGCGACTGGTAAGGTCCCATAGATAAGTTGCACATGTGAAATTGCCTCCATTTAGCCTTATGCGTTTGATTCCATGCGTAATGGGGTATACATAGAATAATATACAGACAACACATTCAGGCTTACTAGATAGAGATAGGAGGAGTATATCGAAGATGAATGAGAAGAAATACTTCACGCTGGAACAAGCCAACGAGCTGCTGCCAGCTATTCAAGTAGAGCTTACGGCATTGCAAGCGGTACAAACACGCTTTGCTGAGCGGTATCGCGCACATGCCAAGCTGCGGCGGGACACTGAGCCGGAACAGCTCATGTTCGGGTTGGAGAGCGAGATGGACTTCCTTCAGCTTCAGGCGAAGCTTCATATCGATAACATTGCTAGAACGGGTGCGGAACTGAAAGATATTGAAACGGGCCTGATTGATTTTCCTGCGAAGAAGGATGGGGAAGAGATCTTGTTGTGCTGGAAGCAAGGAGAACCGGAAATTACGCATTATCACGGACTGCATGACGGATTTCGCGGCCGTAAGCCGATCAGTTGATACGGGACACCAATCACTTGAAATTCCGCTCTATGGATAGTCGTCTATACCGAACTGGTGAAGCCTGCATAGGATAAGGGTGTACGGAATAATAGGCCAGTAAAGGAGGGTGTATCCATGGGCGTTGCATGCGGAACGGGAGCAGCTTGGCTTTACACTAGTACGGCCATGATTTTGGTCCTCTATATTTTGTTAGTGATCATCCTGCAAATCTTCTAATTTAACTACCCACAATGTGTCGTCCGCGGCAGCTAGAAGTTGATGTGTCACAGCATTGAGATTCAATGAAATGTGAGCAAAGCTGCCTCGGACGAAGTTTCATGTGCGGCTACAGCAAGGAAATAACGAGCAGTTCGTACAGGACTAGCGGCAGGATTGTCTGGTAATACGGGTTGTAGGCAGGGGAGAAGCCGGGACCATAGCCAACTCCAGGCCCGAAGCCAAAGCCGGGCACACCAGGATAGACGCGATAGTCGCTGTGTGCAGGTAAAGTGTGCGGCATTGTCTGTGTATTCGTCTGCATGTATAGAATGCCGCCTTCCATCTTGACAACGGTCCCTTCGATGGTTTGGCCGTCCATCGTCTGGACACGCACGGGTTGATTCATAATATGTCGGCCGATCGAGTGGCAATGGTCGCGCATATTGCGCACAGATTGAACAAGCGTATCATCTGCTTGATAGATGACATTCGGCTGTTGTCCCGTTGTTTCATATTTCATCACAGGCACCTCCGCAAGGATTTAGACTCTATGTATCCTATGCGTATACAGCAGCTAGGTGCCTGCCCGTGTGAAAATAAAGAAATTATGCGCGAACAGCTTGCGGGTGTTCTTCACTTACATATTGTGCGGTAAGAGCATTCTTCCTCACTTGTTCCGGATTTTTGCAGCCGGGGATGACACAAGTGACCGCGTCATGCTTCAAGCACCAAGCGAGCGCCCAAGTTGCCATATCCATATTCTCCGGAACTTCTTCGCGCTGTATGCGTGCAACCTCCTCTAGCTTCTTACGGGTTTGTTCACGATCGTGTCGGCTGCGGACGTCATTCTCGGCGAAGGTCGAGTCCGGCTTATATTTGCCGCTCAAGTAGCCGCTTGCCAAGGGTACTCTTGCGAGCACGCCTAGATCTTGACGAATGCAGGACGGGAACACTTCCGCTTCCGGTTGTCTTTCCAAGCGATTATAGACGACCTGGATCGATTTCGCATTGACTTTCGTGGACGCATCGGTTTGATGAATATTCTGATTGCTGCCGATCGATATGCCGAGATTGCGGATTTTGCCAGCTTGAACCTGCTTGTCCAGCTTCGTCCACAGCTCTTCATTATCGAACATCTCGTCTGGGCCGGAGTGGAATTGATACAGGTCGACGTAATCGGTCTGCAACGATCTTAGCGAGTCTTCGAGCTGCTTCACCACTTCATCTGCGGACCAGTGATTCGTACGGTCGAAGTTATGGTGGAATGTATGTCCGAATTTCGTGGCAATGACCCAATCATCTCGCTTCTGAGAACGAAGCCATTGACCGATGAATTGTTCCGAGGTGTGATCCCCGTAGCATTCTGCGGTGTCGATCAGGTTGATGCCTTCATCCTTGGCTGTGTCTAATACGGCTGTTGCTTCTTGTTGAGAATAGCTTAGCCCCCATTCCCCCCCGAATTGCCATGTGCCTACCCCGATAACTGATACTTGCAGGTCTGTAGAACCTAATCTGCGATATTTCATAGGTGTAATGTGCCTCCTTCGAGTGAAGTTGTTGATCCGATATACCGGACATGTATGCTATACAGCATGCCCAATTTCCATTATACGCCTATCTATTCGGTGGATAACAGCAGGAGAATTTATGGGACTATGGCTCCACTTGTCACGATCGTACGTTCATACTTGCATCGAGCGCTGATTTTGCATATAATTACGTGTATTATAGAACATGTTGCCCAAACGCTGCGATGGAGACAAGTAAGCGGACACCGGCCTACAGGGAGAGAGCGTCATAGATTGAGAACGCCCTCAGGATGTCGGATTCGTCGAACATTCACTCCGGAGCGGGGCTCTGAACGTCTAGGAACATGTCGGACCATTAGGAGTACACGGAAGCGGACCGTTATTTCGCATGAAGTGAGCTTGCGCTCAGTCGGTGACGTACGCCGATCCTGCTAATTTGCTGATGCAGATAATGGCGGGAGCGCATGCTAATAAGGGTGGTACCGCGGCTTCTTCGCCCCTTGGGGAGAGGAAGTCTTTTTTTGTATTGGCGTTGCCGGGAGAACGGTGTGTGACGCATACAGAGGCTCGATGCCTGATTATAGAACCAGGAGGGAATAGAATGAGAGAAAGGCTGTTGTCATTGAAGGACGAGGCTCTGCAGGAGCTGGAGCAGGTCCAGTCGGCTGCTGAGCTCAACGAGCTTCGGATCAAGTATTTGGGCAAGAAGGGCCCGCTGACTGAAATTATGCGCGGCATGGGGGGGTTAAGCGCAGAGGAGCGTCCGGTCATTGGTCAGGTTGCCAATGAAGTGCGCGGCGCAATCGAAGCGGCCGTGCAGGCGCGTCAGGATGCGTTCGATCGGGCAGAGACAGAACGTCGTCTGCAACAGGAGAAGATCGATGTAACATTACCTGGCAGAGTGTCCAAACAAGGGGGCATTCATCCGCTGTATCGAATCGTACAAAAAATGGAGGATATTTTCCTCGGAATGGGCTACAAGGTAGCAGAAGGTCCTGAGATGGAACAGGACTATTACAACTTCGAAGCGCTGAATTTACCGAAGAATCATCCCGCCCGAGATATGCAGGATTCCTTCTATGTTACGGAAGATATATTGATGCGTACACATACATCGCCTGTTCAGGTGCGTACGATGGAAGCGATGAAGGGCGAAGTGCCGGTGAAGATCATTTGTCCAGGCCGCGTGTATCGCCGAGACAACGATGATGCGACACATTCGCACGTATTTACACAGGTGGAAGGATTGGTGGTTGGTCCCAACATACGTTTTAGCGATTTGAAAGGAACGTTGCTCCAATTTGCCAAGGAGATGTTCGGCCCACAGACGCAAATTCGGATGCGACCCAGTTTCTTTCCGTTCACGGAACCAAGCGCTGAGGTGGATGTGACGTGTGCGAGTTGCGGCGGTGACGGCTGCCGAATATGCAAGCATACAGGCTGGATCGAAATTCTCGGGAGTGGCATGGTGCATCCGCGTGTCTTGCAGATGGCGGGATACGATCCGAACGAAGTATCCGGCTTTGCCTTTGGCATTGGCGTCGAGCGTATCGCAATGAAGAAATACGGCATTGACGATATCCGCCATTTCTATGTGAATGATCTGCGCTTCTTGCGGCAGTTTGCAAAATATTAACGGCGATCCTAGCAAAGCGTCCATGCAGGGCATGGAACAAGAATAAATAGGCTGATCGTAATCGATGAAAGGAGCGTATGAACAAGTGAAGGTTTCTTATCAATGGTTGTCCGAATATGTGGATCTAACCGGTTATACGGCACAAGATCTGGCTGAATTGTTGACTCGCGGCGGCATCGAGGTAGACGTAGTGGAGTCGCGGAACAAGGGCATTCAGCAAGTCGTGGTCGGCTTCGTGACAGAGCGGGAGAAGCATCCCGATGCAGATAAATTGAACGTGTGCAAGGTCGATGTAGGGAGCGATGAGCAACTGCAAATTGTGTGCGGCGCACCGAATGTAGATGCCGGGCAGAAGGTACCGGTGGCTACAGTTGGTGCTCGATTGCCGGATGGCCTCAAGATCAAACGGGCGAAGCTGCGCGGCGTGGAGTCGCAGGGGATGATTTGCTCGGCGAAGGAGCTTGGGATGAACGACCGGCTGTTGCCGAAGGAGATTCAGGAAGGCATTCTGGTTCTGCCTGCTGCTGCGGAGATTGGCACCGACATTCTGGACGTGCTCAGCTTGAATGACGAGGTGTTGGAGCTGGATCTAACCCCGAACCGGTCAGACTGCTTAAGCATGCTCGGTGTAGCTTATGAGATTGCAACGCTGTTAGGACGTGAAGTGAAGCTTCCGCATGTACAGGAAGGGCTGCGTGAATCAGGGACAGCTGCCAGCGAGAAGGTGCAGATTGCGATTAGTGCGCCGGAGCAATGCAGCCATTATGCGGCACGCGTCATCGACGGCGTAGCGATTGCGCCATCTCCATTATGGATGCAAAACCGGCTGATGGCGGCAGGTATTCGCCCCATTAACAATGTAGTCGATATTACGAACTATGTGATGCTGGAGTATGGGCAACCGCTTCACGCATTCGACGCGGATCGTATGGCGGGAGACCGGATCGATGTTCGTCATGCTTACGAAGGTGAGCGCTTCGTGACATTAGACGATGTGGAGCGCGAGCTTCATTCCCATATGTTGCTTATTACAGATGGTGAGAAGGGTGTTGCGCTCGCCGGCGTGATGGGCGGCGCCAATTCGGAAGTGACCGGTACGACTGCGCGTATTGTGCTGGAGTCAGCCAAGTTCGACGGTGGAACAGTACGCAAGACTTCTCGAGAGCTTGGCTTGCGTTCGGAATCCAGCCTGCGCTTCGAGAAGGAAGTGGACCCTGCTCGCGTCATACAGGCGTTGGATCGCGCTGCTTCATTGATGTGTCAATATGCGGGCGGTACTGCTGCGAAGGGGATTTCGGAGCATCGTGTTAAGGAAGCTCATCCGTTGGCTGTTACGGTTACCCTCGATAAGATTAACCGCTATCTTGGAACTTCGCTGTCCGTGGATCAAGTTGGCGATATTCTAACGAAGCTGCGTTTCCCTTATCAGGAAAAGCAAAGCAGCTTCACGGTCGAAGTCCCGACCCGTCGCGGAGATATTACTTTGGATGTGGATATTATTGAAGAAGTTGCCCGATTGTATGGGTATGACGAAATTCCGACCACTTGGATTGAAGGAGAGATTACTCCCGGCGCCTTGACGGCAAGCCAGCGAATTCGCCGATCGCTGCGGGAGCTGCTGTCCAGCTCCGGCTTGCTGGAGGCATCGAACTACTCCTTCGTGCAGCCGGATCAAATTCGGGAGCTGCCCGGTCTGTATCCGCAGGTGAAGCCGGTAGCCCTAGCGATGCCTATGAGTGAAGAGCGCTCGGTGATGCGCACGAGCTTGCTGCCGCAGCTGGTAGAGATGGCGGTTTACAATCGTAATCGCAATGTCGAGGATATGGCTGTCTTCGAATTCGGGCGTATCTTTCTCACCGAACAGGAGCAGCTGAGCGAATTGCCGCGTGAGCGGGAAATGCTGGCAGTCCTGATGACTGGCAATCGCGAGCCGTTGCATTGGAACGGCAAACCTGCGAAGACGGACTTCTACGACATCAAAGGCGTAGCCGATCAGATTGTGCGCTATCTCGGATTGGAGACGCATATCCGTTGCGAGGAACTGCAAGTGGAAGGCTTCCATCCTGGACGTACAGCGGGTATGTACATGACAGATGCTACGTCCCACACATTGGTAGGGATTATCGGCCAGCTTCATCCGGAATTGCAAAAAGAGAAGGACCTCGCGGAGACGTATGTTTTGGAGCTGGAGATCGATGCATTGTATGAGCACGTACCAGCGGAAATTGCTTATCATGCGCTGCCTCGCTTCCCTGCAGTAAGCCGGGATATCGCAGTGGTCGTGGACGAGTCGGTTACTGCAGGTGTGCTGATGGATACCGTTCGCGCATCTTCCGGCGATCTGTTGGAATCATTGAGCGTGTTCGACATCTATCAAGGGGAACATCTCGGTGCAGGCAAGAAGAGTGTTGCCTTGTCCCTTGTGTTCCGCCATGCAGAGCGCACATTGCAGGATGAGGAAATTACAGCGCAGTACGAGCAGATCGTCGATGCGTTAGCTTCGACCCATGGGGCGGAATTACGCAAATAGTTTCCCGCGGATAGGGAGGAAATACGCTATAGGCCAGCGAATTGACATAGAATAAGCGAATCGACTGGCTTCCGGCCGGTGTAAGGAGTAGGGAGTGAACGGCTGTGACGGAAGAGAACAAGAGCGTGACGGTAGACATCTACGGCACTCAATATAAATTGAAAGGCGGCGAAGAGGCTTCAACGGCATATATTCAACGTGTTGCCGCTGAGGTCGACAGCCGTATGCGGCAGTTGTCCAACAATTTCCCGCGGCTTGATATGCCACGCATTGCAGTCTTAACTACGGTCAATGTGATGGATGATTGCTTCAAGCTGATGCAAGAGCTCGAGAAGGAACGGTTGAAGCAAGATGTGAGCGAACGTCAGCGGCATAAGGACCGGGATCAACTGCAGCAGAAGTTTGAGGAGGAACAGACGGGGCTGAAGCAGGAGCGGGATAGCTTGGAAGCTGATATGCAGCGTCTGCAGGAAGAGAAGGGTCAATGGGAGCATCGCATCGAATTGGAGCGTAAGCGGAACGAAGAGCTGCTGCAAGAGCTCGATCAGATGAAAACGACGGTACAGCAACATAAGTCGGAGTGGGAACAGCAGCTGAGGCAGCAGGAGGACGACCATAACGAGGAAATTCGTAAGTTGCGTGATGAGCTGTCGCAAGGCTCCTCGTTGCAGGAGGAGTATGCCAAACTCCAGGAGGAGTACGCGAAGCTGCAGACGGAATACAATGAGTGGATACAGCTCGTAGAACAGGATCATCCGGGGAAATGAGCGATGGATTGGCATGGAATGCCTTAGACTGGACCATTGTAGGAATAGGACTTGTCGCGCTCGTCTATGGATACATGAATGGTCTGATCAGACAGCTTGTTTCCTTGGCAGGCTTGGTCGCAGCATATGCGGCCGCCTTTTTTTTCTATAAGGATGTAGCGATATGGCTGCCTGAACTAATACCTTATCCGGATTTCTCGGATGAACGTCTGGCTTTTTTGAGTCAACTTGAGAATGTGGAAACTTATTTTTATCGCGCGCTTGCATTTGCTATCTTGTTCTTCGGCGCGAGGCTTGTGTTCAGTGTTGTCGGCTCCATGCTGAACATTGCCGCGAGGCTCCCTATGATCTCCTTCTTCAATCGCTGGGGAGGTGTGCTGCTAGCGGGATTGGAAGCAGTGGTGCTGATTACGGTTGCTGTCAATGTGATGCATATTATGCCTTACGAATCAACACAACGTTGGCTAGGGGGCTCTGTACTTGCGCCATGGTTCCGTGATAGTGTGCTGGGCTTTGCGGTCAAGCTGCAAGAGCTTTGGTCTGACTCTCGAACATAGCTTGTCTCTCACACCCCAAAAAAAAGGTTGTCTCATTCAGCGATACTGCTGAACAGGACAACCTTTTTCTTATTACTCGACTACTAGCTTGGCAGTCATTGTGGAATGACCTGTGCCACATATAATGTTGCACACGATATCATACGTTCCAGCTTCATTAATCGTATACTGGACTTCTTGATCCGCATCCAGCTGGATGCCGAGTCCTTCAATATCTACGCCGTGCACACCTTCTGCATTCGTTAACAAGAAGTTGACAGGCTCACCGGCCTTCACACGGTATTCCTCCTGGTCAAACTCCCAATTGCTTGCTTCTATCGCGACACTTGCTGCAGAAGCTTCATTCGTCTCGACAGCCTTATCCGATGCGCCGCTGTTACCGCCGCCGCAAGCAGATAAGCCGACAGCCAATGCTAATGCCAGAACACTGATATACATTTTTTTCATGCTATACCCCTCCATTGAGAAAAGTATTGTAATTGTAGTGACAAACATAATCTTACAGGTTTTACGACTCTTATCATACAATATTCGAGGTGAAAATGCAGTGACAAACCTGTGAAGAATCGTTGTCGAACTGGTGGCGATCGGGAAGGAGGAAGTTGCTTGCAGAAAAATAGACAGCTGCCTAGCGCCCAAACAAACTGTAGGCGCATATGCTATCGGAGATATGTATTACAATAAAAAGGAGTTTTGACAACACGATGAGTGAAAATCAACCGAAGCAGGAAGCACTTGCTAAGCCGGCCCCTCCCAATATGCAAGCCAACATGGAGCAGAAGCCGGCAGCGACAGCGCCGACAGCTCAGGCACTACCGAAACCGACGCCACCGAAACCGGCAGCTAATGAAGCAGCGAAGCCGACTCAGGCAGCTCCGCTAGCGAATCCAGCAGCACCGACAGCCAATGCAGCGCAGAAGCCAGCTAGTGCAGTGCCGAATGCCAAGCCGGCCCCGACAGTCAAGCCAATGGTGAAGCCTATGCAGAAGCCAGCAGCGAATACTGCTCCACTCGCCGATGCGCTGAAACCGATACAACCTGCTCCGTATGACAAAGGACATAAGTCAAACTCAGCTATGTCGCCGAAGGGAATGTTTGCACCATATGGAACAGGCGCTTCCATGCCTAATCCGAATGCGCTTGCTCCGTTGTCTCCCTCAGCGAATTGGCCTGCACCTCTTCCGCCGATGCAGCCGTTCTCTGCAGCAGCGCCAGAAATGTACGCTGCGCCTAACTGGCCTACTATGCCGATGCACACCAATCTTCCCCCTATGATCACGCCTTTATCCGTGGGAAATATGCCGTATCCGATGATGCACAACCAATGGGCCCATCCGAATGACTGGCAACAGCCTGCCTATGAATCGGCAGGGGCATATCCGGGACTGCCAGCTTCGATTACACCATGTTCGTCAGTTCCATCTATGGAGCAAGTGCTTCAAACTGTCAGTCCTTCCGTATACGATGGGCTGTCGGAGGCGATGTATCGCGGTGTGCCGCATGCTATGACTCGGACTTCTGCTATAGCTTACTTGATGGGAGCGGGTTATACGCATGAAGAAGCCAATAATCTAGCTCTGGCTTGGGAGCAACAATCACTGCCACCAACGAATGGCTAGTGCAAGGGTCCGCAGCCAAAGAACGCCTGCTGACGGTATGGATCGTCACAGGCGTTCTTCGGCTATTTCCCAAGTATCAGCGAGCTTTCCCGCGCGATTCATCTTCATCCCGGGAACCAGCTTCGAACGGTGTGCTGACCGGAATGAACAGATCGATGATACCGATGACTAGAGCGGCTAATAGGGCGCCGATGATGCTGACTTCTACACCGCCGACGATAAACTGGGCAAGCCATATGACGACGGCACTCGATAGAAACCCGACGATACCGCGTCCGAAAGGAGTAATTTTCTTACCAAAAATCCCTTCCAGCACCCAGCCTGCGGCGGCAATGACGAGAGCCAGCAGCAGCGCGCTCCAGAATCCGCCAATTTCAAACTGCGGGACAATCCAGCCTACAACCATCAATACTAACGCGGCAACAATAAAACGCACAACTGCTCCGAGAAATTGCATCGAATCAAGCCTCCTTGTTATTCGCTGCATTTCCTAGTGTGTTCGTCGCTTGTGTGCTTTATGCTGGCACCTCTTGCCGGATAGATCGTGACAGTAGTCAAGCGGATTAGCACCAAGGGCTGCTTTTCGTTTATAATGGGGATGGAGGGAGTGTCTTCGTTTGAATCCGAAAACGTTACAAACTTTAGAATTTCACAAAATCATACATAAATTGGAGCGGCATGCGGCAACATCGCTTGGGAAATCCGCTGCGCAACAGCTGCATCCAACAGTCGAATTGGAAGATGTGAAGCTGAGGCTGCAAGCGACTGATCAAGCGGCGCTCGTCGAACGTCTGAAGGGTCCCCCGCCATTCGGTGGGATTAAAGATATTCGGGAAGCCCTGTCGCGGTCACGCATTGGTGCGATGCTGCATCCGCAGGAGCTGCTCGATACAGCCAACACGGTGTACGGTTCGTTGCGCTTGAAGAAATTCCTGCTTGCTGTAGGCGAGGAGCAAGCAATCGGTCAGCTTACAAGTTTGGCTAAGCAAATTCCTGATTTGCAAGCATTAGAGAAGCAGATCAAATCATGCATTGATGATGCTGGCGACATTATGGACAGCGCCAGCTCTGAGCTGGCTCGTATCCGCCAGGAGCTGCGCGTAGGAGAAGGGCGTATTCGTGATCGACTGGAGCAGTATATTCGCAACAGCTCTACGCAGAAGATGCTGCAGGAGACGATCATTACGCTTCGCAATGATCGCTATGTGATTCCAGTCAAGCAAGAATACCGCGCGAATTTCGGTGGGATGATCCACGACCAATCGTCTTCAGGCGCAACATTGTTCATTGAACCAGAAGCGATTGTGCAGATGAACAACCGGCTGCGTGAGTTGAGATTGAAGGAAGAGAAGGAGATTGAGAAGATACTTCGCAAGCTGACAGAGGAAGTTGCTGAGCAGGCGGATGCGCTGACGGAGACGGTTGACGCATCTGGTGTGCTGGATTTCATCTTTGCGAAGGCTGGATTGGCGCGGGAGATGAAGGCGTCACTGCCTAAGATGAACGATCGGGGCTTTCTGAAGCTGAAGCGATCCCGCCATCCATTAATTCCGCAAGCGGAGGTCGTGCCGATCGATGTGGAGCTCGGTAATGCGTTCAAGACGATTATCGTTACCGGACCGAATACAGGCGGCAAAACTGTGTCGCTGAAGACGATCGGTCTGTTAAGCATGATGGCGATGTCGGGGCTGTTCATCCCGGCGGAAGATGGCAGCCAAATGTGCGTATTCGACGGTATTTATGCAGACATCGGTGATGAGCAGAGCATTGAGCAAAGCTTAAGCACCTTCTCCAGTCACTTGACGAACATTATTCATATACTCAAGGAAATTACACCGAAGAGCTTAGTGCTGCTCGATGAGCTTGGTGCAGGTACAGACCCGGCGGAAGGCTCGGCCTTGGCCATTGCGCTGCTAGAGTATATACGTCGAATCGGATGTAGGATGGTGGCGACTACGCACTACAGCGAGCTTAAGGCTTATGCTTATGAGCAAGATGAGATTATTAATGCGAGCATGGAATTCAATGTGCAGACATTGAGTCCGACCTATCGGCTGATGGTCGGCGTGCCCGGTCGAAGCAATGCGTTCGCTATTGCTGAGCGTCTTGGCTTGCCGCAAGCGATCATCGATCAGGCGCGCGGCCAGATCAAGGAAGAGGATCAGCAGGTGGAGCATATGATAGCTTCGCTGGAAGCGAACCGGATTGGCGCGGAGGAAGAACGGGGCAAGGCGGAGCAGCTGCGACGAGAGGTCGAGCAGCTTCGTCAACGGCTAAGTGCGGAGAAGTTACGGTTCGAGCAACAGAAGGACAAGCTGCTGCAGAAGGCGGAGCAGGATGCGCAGCAAGCGATTGAACAAGCACGCAAGGAAGCCGATCAGATCATCTCAGATCTCCGCAGACTGGCGATGGAAGAGCGCAGCTCGATCAAGGAGCACAAGCTGATCGAAGCGAAGCGGGCATTGGATGAAGCGCAGCCGAAGCTTCGCAGTAAGACGAAATCCAAGCCGCAGAGCGGCTCGAAGCAAGTGAAGGCAGAGCCTGGCGACGAGGTGCAAGTAGGGAGCCTTGGACAGAAAGGGCATGTGGTGGAATTGGTAGGTAATGCGGATGCGATGGTTCAGGTAGGGATCATGAAGATTAAGGTTGCCTTGTCCGATCTTGAAGTGCTGCAGCATAAGCCGGAACCGCACAAGCAGAAGGCCGTTGCTGGTCTCAAACGGTCAAAGGGCGATCAGGTTCGATCAGAGCTCGATCTGCGAGGCAGCTCATTAGAGGAAGCTTTGGTTGAAGTAGACCGGTTCCTGGATGATGCCTTCCTCTCCAATCTCGGTCAAGTTTCCATTATCCACGGCAAGGGGACGGGTGTACTGCGCAACGGCATTACGGATTTCCTGCGCAAGCACAAGCACGTGAAGTCGTACCGACTGGGAGCATTCGGTGAAGGCGGCTCGGGCGTTACGGTTGCGGAGTTGAATTGAAGGGAGGGAGTTGCCAATGAATGAGCATGTAGACAAGCTATTGGACATCCATCTATTTCAAACCTTGGCTTTTTTCTCTGTTGCCGTACTGGCGCTTGTCGTATTCCTCTCGCTATTTGAATGGGTAACCCGCTACAGTACATGGGAAGAAATCAAAAACGGTAACGTGTCCGTAGCTATGGCAGTTGGCGGGAAGATTCTGGGAATTTGCAACATTTTCCGATTCGCCATTCTGAGCTCAGACGGTGATTCCATCTATGCGGCATTTCTGTGGGCTGGTTTCGGCTTCGTCTTGTTGTTGATCGCTTACTTTATTTATGAATTTTTGACACCGGTGTTTCGAATTGATGACGAGATTGCCCGCGACAATCGAGCCGTCGGACTAATCTCGATGATGATATCCGTTGCATTATCTTATGTAATCGGAGCGAGTATCCCGTAACTTGTGGAATTGTGCTGAAGGAAGGGGACTTGTAGGAAATGAAGTATTTATGGGGAACACTGTTTGCCCTCGCGGCTATATTTATAATTGTAGGGATTTATTATTTCATGACACACTAGGAGGAATGCTGCTATGCGCCAGGTTTGCCCATGGTGTGATACGGAAATTGTATGGGACGAAGAAATCGGTGCGGAGGATATGTGTCCGCATTGCTTCAATATGATCAACGAATATCGAACATTAGGCGTTACACTCGATGAGAGCGGTGATTCGGAGGAGAAGGACGGATTGTCGGAGCAATCGGTTGGGACGGCGCTGCCGAGAAATTGGGATCAATTCGACAAGCAAGTGAAGCAGTACATGGAGGGACAGGAGGAGGAAGCCGAATGCGAGCATTGTCATGAGCCGATGATTGCCATAGGCGATATGGAGGTGGACCGCAGCCGGTTTTTGCCGCGAATGCCTGAATTCGGAGGTCCTCCTTTGCTTCAGCCTCCATTCGCCGTAACATGGTTCGTCTGTCCATATTGCCACGCAACTAGGAACAAGCTGGCAGCGGAAGCACAGAGCAAGGTGAACGCGATATTGGATAACTATAAATTGCGCTAATCGTAGATCTGCAAGCTATGTATCGGCTGGATTGACCGCGTAAGACTGGCAGTTTTTGCTCGTTCGCTTTTTGCTGTTTTTTCGTTTCCTGTAAGCTTGAATGGGGAAGCTTAAAGAACAGACCACAAGCGGACGGGGGGTAGACACTATGCCGTTTGGACAAACTCGGTCTCAATTCCCGAAAATGTGGGTGCGCGGACGGAATAGTCAGAGCGGGTACTACCGCCATTCGGGCAACGGCAAACACAGCAAGCCGAATCGAGGGACCGGGGCGCTTCCTCGCCAAGCCATTCTGTTACTCGTTGTTTACGGGTTGTTCGCAGCAGCTAACGCGCTTTCCGGGGCCTTTGTCAACGTGTATCTATGGAAGGAAAGTCACAACTTCGCTTTAATTGGCGGATTCTCTCTTGCACATTATACCGTGCATGCCCTTACGTTCTTTGTCGCTGGCAAGTGGGTGAAGGAACACAATAAAATGATCAGTTTGCGGTTTGGAATTGCAATCTCTGCGGTATTCTACTTGCTTGTCCTGTTATTGAAGAGCAGTGCGATTGACTATGCTTATGTGCTTGGAGCTGTACAGGGAATAGGCGCAGGCTTGTATTGGCTTGCCTTCAATGTCGTGTATTTCGAAGTGACAGGTCCTGATAATCGGGATCGCTTCAACGGCGGAGCAGGCTTGCTTGGCTCGGGCGCAGGTATGATTGCGCCATGGCTGTCGGGCTGGATTATCGTCAGTATGACAGATAATGCAGGTTACATGCTGATCTTCAGCATATCGCTCGGTGTATTTCTAATTGGAGCAATCGTCAGCTTCTTCCTGCGTAAGCGCAAGTTAAGCGGTACGTACGAATGGACACATGCGTTCCGCAATGCCACGGTACGAGGCAATCCGTGGCGCCGTGCCATCCCGGCGTTAGTGGCGCAGGGCGCGCGTGAAGGAGTGTTTCTGTTCGTCATTGGCTTGCTCGTATTCATCGCAACGAATGATGAGCAGAAGCTTGGCAACTTCTCGCTGCTTACTTCGGGTGTTGCACTCATTAGCTTCTGGCTTATTGGCAAGTGGCTGAAGCCGCACTATCGGTCGGCTACGATGCTTGTCGGTACAGTCATCATGTCACTCATTATTGTGCCCCTGTTCTGGGAGGTCAGTTATCCAACATTGCTGTTGTTCGGCATTGTAACGTCGCTGTTCTTCCCCTTGTTTTCGATTCCAATGACTTCTACGGTATTCGACATTATCGGCCGGGATCAGGATAGCGCAGAGCATCGCGTGGAGTATGTCGTGTTCAGGGAGCTTGGGTTGAATGCAGGAAGAATACTGGGTGTGCTGCTGTTCATCGTTGTCGTATCGCAAAGCACGAAGCCGTCGGTCATCAACAGCCTGCTGTTGGCAGTTGGCAGTATGCCGATCTTGTCGTGGATGTTTATGCGCAAAGTGCAAGGGATCAAAACCAAAAAAACTTAAACAACGACCTTTTCAGCAAAGGTCGTTTCGTTGTATGATGTAAGAATAATCTTTTTTCCAATTATAAGTGAGAAGGGTGGTATACGCCAATGACTGAGCTGAAATCCAAGATTTTGGACATTCTTAAGGAAGATGCCCGACGCGAGCCGGCGTTGATTGCGACGATGCTCGGCAAGGAGGAAGCAGAGATCCAACAGGCCATTGCAGAGATGGAACGGGAGAAAGTCATCGTCAAATATGTGCCTGTGCTCAATTGGAACAAGTCGGACGACGAGAAGGTGACAGCGCTGATCGAGGTGCAGATTACACCTGAACGGGGGCGCGGGTTTGACGCTATCGCCGAGCGCATCTATCTGTATCCAGAAGTCAAGACCGTATACTTAATGTCTGGTTCATACGATTTGCAAGTCGAGATAGAAGGGCGGACGCTTCGCGAGATTGCAGATTTCGTCTCTACGAAGCTGTCCACGATCGAATCGGTTCTATCGACCAAGACGCATTTCATCTTGAAGAAATACAAGCAGGACGGCATCATTCTCGAGGATCATCAGGATGATCACCGGATGCTGATTTCGCCGTAAGGGAGAGAGTTGATATGACAGAGCCGACTCCATCGTCCATGCAGCGTTATTTGACCGATACAGTCCGAGAAATTCCTCCATCAGGGATACGGAAATTCTTCGACTTGGTTAGCGCAAGCAAGGATATTATATCGCTAGGTGTAGGAGAACCGGATTTCATCACGCCATGGCATGTGCGGGAAGCAAGCATCTATGGGCTGGAGCAGGGCAAGACGACTTACACACCGAATAGTGGACTGCCTGAGCTGAGAGAGGAAATTGCAGCGTATATGCACAAGAGCTTTCATGTGCGCTATGAACCATCGAATGAAGTGATGGTGACGATAGGCGGCAGTGAAGCGATTGATCTGGCATTGCGCGCATTGATCAGCCCTGGCGATGAAGTGCTGGTGCCGGAGCCGAGCTATATTTCGTATTCGCCGATTGCTACCTTGTCCGGGGGCAAGGCGGTAGGGATCGAAACGTTCGCCAAGGATCAGTTCAAGCTGCAGGCCGATCAGCTGAAGCAGCATATTACACCGAGGTCGAAGGTGTTAATTTTGTGCTATCCAAGCAATCCTACAGGCGGCACGATGACCTATGACGATTGGCTGCCGATTGCGAAGCTTGTAGAGGAGAATGATCTGATCGTCATCTCTGACGAAATCTATGCGGAGCTGACATACAGCTCGAAGCATGTCAGCTTTGCCTCGATGCCGGGAATGCGGGACAGGACGATACTTGTCAGCGGATTTTCTAAGTCGTTCGCAATGACAGGCTGGCGGCTCGGGTATGCTTGCGGACATGCTGATCTCATTTCGGCCATGTTGAAGATTCACCAATATACGGTTATGTGTGCGCCTGTCATGGGACAAATTGCAGCGATCGAAGCGCTGCGCAACGGCATGGATGAGAAGGACCGGATGGTTGAATCGTACAATCAGCGGAGACGTCTGGTCGTGAAGGGATTTCGTGAAATTGGTCTTGACTGTCATGAACCGCAAGGCGCATTCTATGCGTTCCCGTCTATTCAATCTACAGGATTGAGCTCTGAGGAGTTCGCTCAACGGCTATTGCAGGAAGGACGGGTAGCGGTTGTCCCCGGACACGCCTTCGGCAACGGCGGCGAAGGGTTCGTACGCTGCTCGTATGCGACATCCGTTGCGCACTTGAACGAAGCGCTGGACCGAATTGGAAACTTTGTTAATAAGTTTGTCAAAACACCTATTTAAAAATTGGTATTTTCTCGCCAGTTTGCTATACTTAAAGCGTATAAGTATGAATCTCGCAGGTTATTTTTGAGGGAGGGATGATCATTTGACTGCATTGGAATACAATCGTTTATCTGAAGCAGGCGTTCTGTTAATCCAGGAAGAGCCCAAGCGGTACGATGTTCCGAAAGCAAGACATGCATCCTGTATACCTTTGATTGAAGAGATTCAAAAGCTGCGTGTACTCATGGAGAAGGCTGCCGGTGATGAAGGTGATCTCTCATCGGAACTTGTCATTGAGATCAGCATGAGACTGGACGAGAAGATTAATGAATATATGACATGGAGAAGAAGAGCCGGGGGTTAGAACCCAGCTCTTTTTTCGCACAAGTATTGAAATCGACTGTGGGAGGTGCACGTATATTGAAAATATATACAAGATCAGGAGACCGAGGGGATACAGCTGTCATTGGCGGACGTGTTGCTAAGAACAGTGTGCGTGTCGAAGCTTACGGGACGGTCGATGAACTGAACAGCTTCATTGGCGCTGCTGTCACTTTCATGGATGCGGAGAGTTACAGCGATATGCGTGCGAATTTGCTCGAAATTCAGCATGAATTGTTCGACTGCGGCGCAGATCTGGCAACCTTGCAGGCGCGTTCCTTCAAGGTTGAACCAGCAATGACAGAACGATTGGAAGCATCCATCGACCGCTATGAGCAGGAGACGGCGGAGCTGACACACTTTATCCTGCCGGGAGGAAGTATCGTATCCGGCCAGTTGCATATGTGCAGAACGGTATGCCGACGTGCGGAGCGGCAGGTTGTGGCGCTGGCACAGGAAGAAGAGATCAATACGGAAGTGCGTACGTACTTAAATCGATTGAGTGATTTCCTATTTATGCTGGCCCGTGCAGCGAATGCCCGCGAGGGAGTAGAGGACGTTAAGTACGAACGAGGAGGCAAGGTGTTCCGAACACGATCATGAGCTACTACAAACCATTACAATATATCGTACCTGAAATTGAGAATGGCTGGGTGCTGCGCACAATTTTGCGCAATCGCATGTCCTTGTCGAAGAAGCTGTTGTCACGGCTGAAGTGGACACCGCAAGGAATTACGGTGAACGGTGAACGCTGTCCAGTGAACGTCAAGCTGAGTGCCGGTGACTTAGTTGAAGTGCGAATGGAGGAAGAAACCTCTACGGACATATTGCCGCAGCATATTCCGATTGACATTATACATGAAGATGATCATCTTCTGATTGTGAACAAGCCGCCTCATATTATTGTCCATCCTACTCATGGGCATTATGTGAATACGCTGGCGAATGCGGTCGCCTATTATTGGCAGCAGACAGGGAAGCAGCATCGATTCCGGCCGATTCATCGACTCGATCAGGAAACGTCCGGCGTGCTGGCGATTGCCAAAAATCCGTATGCTCATCAGCAGTTATCGATACAATTTCAGGAGCGCCGAGTGAAGAAGTCGTATATAGCTATCGTTCATGGTGCTCCTTATCCGATGGAAGGTAGAATAGAAGGACCGATCGATAGACGCGCTCCGGGCGATTATGTTCGTATTGTTCGACCTGATGGAGCATCAGCGGTTACGGAATATCGAGTTATGGATACAATCGGCGCTTTCAGTCGCGTCGAGGTCAAGCCGCAGACTGGACGAACGCATCAAATTCGTGTACATATGCGGCACATTGGCTGCCCCATTGTCGGAGACAAGCTGTACGGCTTTGATTGTGTGCAGGTAGAGGGTGGCGAAAGCAGCAAGGAGGAGTGGGGAACGGGCTATCCGATTGATCGCCATGCCTTGCATGCGGCAACGTTATCGTTCCTTCATCCGGAAGATAGCCGCGAGGTGCACTATGAAGCGCCGATGCCTGCGGACATGCAGGCATTGCTTGCATACGCTGACAGCGTGAAGGATTAATAGGAATCCTGTATTTGGAAGAGACGTAATCAAGCATGTAAGATTACAATAGAAAGGTGACGAGATCTGTAATGACATTAACGATATACCAATATCCGAAGTGCGGAACGTGCCGCAAAGCATTGAAATGGCTGAAGGAGCAAGGGCATGAAGTGACATCCATCGATATTGTCGAACAGCCTCCATCACCGGAGCAGCTGTCCGATCTGATTGAGAAGAGCGGTCTTGCGTTGAAGGCCTTCTTCAATACTTCCGGACAAGTGTATAAGGAACAGCAGCTTAAGAACAAGCTGCCGGATATGAGCCGCGAGGAGCAAGTCCGTCTGCTCGCTTCGAACGGTATGCTAATCAAGCGACCGCTTGTTACCGATGGCTCGAAAGTGTCGGTAGGGTTCCGTGAGGCAACATATGAGGATGTATGGGGGAACGCATGATGCGAATTCCTCTGTCGCAGCGCGCTTCACGGATGGGATCGGCAATCTTCGCGGAGGTCGCCAGCTGGAAAGCGGAAGCGCACGCTCTTGGCAAGAATGTGATCGATCTAGGTATTGGAAGTCCCGACCTGCCGCCGTCGCAGCGGGTTCGCGAAGTGCTGGACAGCTGTATTCGGGCAGATGACAGCTACGCTTACCCATTGTCCAGAGGCAGTGCGTCGTTTCGGCAGACAGTGTGCAGCTGGTACCAATATCGTTTTAACGTTGAATTGGACGCTGAACGCGAAGTGCTGGCATTGATGGGTTCGCAGGATGGGCTTGCGCATCTGCCTACCGCGATTGCTGATCCTGGTGATATCGCACTCATTCCTGATCCCGGATATCCTGTCTATTTGGCAGGTATTGAGATGGCAGGCCTCACCCCATATTTCATGCCATTAACAGAAAGCGGCGGTTATTTGCCCGATTTCACAAGCATTCCGCAAGATGTGGCGAGACGAGCGAAGCTTATGATCTTGAACTATCCCAGCAATCCGTTATCGGCAATAGCCGACCGATCGTTCTACGAGGACGCTGTTCGCTTCGCAGCGCGGTGGGAAATTCTCATCGTGCATGACGCTGCTTATTCGGAAATGGCGTTCGATGGGTTTCGCCCTATGAGCATATTGGAAATTCCCGGTGCGAAAGAAGTAGCGGTCGAATTCCATTCCTTGTCCAAGAGCTTCCATATGGCCGGCTGCAGAATTGGGTTTGCTGTAGGGAATGCGGATGCGGTACATGCCTTGCAAGTGCTGAAGGCGAATATTGATTATGGCGTGTTTCAACCTGTGCAGGAAGCCGGTATCACGGCGTTGACAGAAGATATGGAAGGCAAGCCGTCTGTAGCCGCGCATTATCAGCATAGAAGAGATCTATTCATCCAAGCATTAGCGAAGGAAGGCTGGGAGCTGCCAATGCCGAAGGCGACAATGTTCGTGTGGGCGCCGATCCCGCAAGGCTGGACATCTCGACAAATTTCCCGGGAAATGTTGCTCCAGACAGGTGTTGCTGTCATTCCCGGTGATGCATTCGGCAAGGAAGGTGAGGGCTATGTACGCATGGCGCTTGTCCAATCGAACGAACAATTGACGGAAGCAGCAGCTCGGATCGGGCGATTTGTGCGAGAGAATAGGATATGAATAGGACAAAGGAGTTATGAAGCAATGAATGATCAAGTGGCAAGCAAACAACACATCCTTATTGTAGACAGCTTCGCTTTACTGTTTCGCGGTTTCTTCGCGATGGCAATGAGCGGTAATTACATGCGGACTTCTACGGGATTGTGCACGAACGGTCTGTATCAGTTTACGAAATATATGCTGCACGCAATCGAGACATTCCAACCGACGCATGTCGCTTGCGCGTTCGATATGGGTTCCAAGACGTTCCGTAACGAACGCTATCCGAATTACAAGGCGAATCGCGCGGCTCCGCCTGAAGAGCTTGTGCCGCAATTCGATCAATTGTGGGAGCTTGTCGAAGCGTTCAACATTCCATGTGTAGGGAAAGTCGGATATGAGGCGGATGATGTCATAGGTTCGTTGGCGAATCGTTATGCAGCGGACGGGGTTCAAGTGACGATCCTGACAGGTGATGGCGACTCCCTTCAGTTGATTCAGGATCGTGTGCAGGTTGCGATGATGAAGAAGGGCTTCGGCAATTATGAGGTGATTGGACTGCACAATTTACAAGAAATTAAGGGGATACAACATCCTGCTCAAATTATCGAGATGAAGGCGCTGATGGGTGATGCCTCTGACAATATTCCGGGCTGCCCGAATGTCGGACCGAAGACGGCACTGAAGCTGATTGCCGAATTCGGCACAGTAGAAGGTGTTTTTGCTAATATTGAGCAGGTTAAAGGCAAGCTGAAGGAACGACTGATCGAAAATCGGGAGCTGATCGAGCTATCTTATGAGCTTGCTACGATTCAACTTGATGTAGAGGTGGATTGCGCCTTATCTTCCTGTGAATACAAGATTGATGTGCCGAAGCTACTTGCTAAGCTGGAAGAGCTGGAATTCAAGGCGTTCATTCGGCAATTTGCAGCGGGTTAAGCATCAATGTTGCACGGGTGATTCGTCGCCATTCTCGTCATGGGTAAGGTGCGCGGGCGGATCGTTCCGCGGCAGTCCTTCATGCAAGGCGCGATTCTCATAAGCGAATCGATTAGGAGGCCGCTGATCCTCTCGCCATGGCGTGCTCTTACCAAGATAGTCACTGCGTAATGGTGAGCCGTATGGCCCTTCGGGGAATTCTTCAGCAATTAAATCGTTCCGTTGAGATTCAACAGAAGCTACATCCGTATAATCACTGCGACGCTCCTCCATAAATCCGTCATTGATCCCAGCCATAATCGTACACCTCCCGTCGTATAAAAAAATAAGTCCAACAACGCTAGTGTGACGGCGTTAGTCAGACTTATGATTTGCGAATGCTGCCATACTTATGCATCGGGTCATGTATCCGAGAAGTGTATCACTCCTACAACTTGAAGCAGGAAGCTGCGCAAGTCTTCGGCTTGTTCTTCATTCATGCGAAAGACATGCTCGAGATATCCTTCTTCATCCAGATCATCCGGTCCGATTATAGCAGTTTTGCCGGATTGCAGATCGGTTACAAGCTTTTTCCCGTAAAATCGATTCGTGGTCGTAACAGCTAAGTCAAACCGATGCATAGAAGGACCAATGAAACAAATAAATCGGGTTGTGGTCTCTTCGTTGCTATCGGACAAATAATCGAAGTCCTCAGCCAATTGTGTTCTCTCCTTTCCCATGCCGCTACTCCTATTATACATGCTCGATCGTGTATGAGAAAGGGCGGTGCAGTGTGTTCCAAATAAAGGGTTGCACATGTATGGGCGATTGTGGTACTCTGAATTTACTAATAATTTTGTTGAGGAAGCACCTCACTAACCGTATTGGGTTGGTGGGGTGTTTTTTCTTTTTAAAAAACAATTGTGGAGGTGTAGAACATGGATATTTTATTCATGAACAGTTTGCAAAGAAAGGAGGAGCAGCATTCACTTTGTACCGCACGTATTTGTGTAGGAATCGACGAGGATCATTGGCGAATCGTATGGACAGAGGATCGGATGGATCAGCCATCCACACAAGAGGATTGGTATGAGGGACCGGAGCAGGATGAGATGAAGGCGATTTTGCAATACCGCCTTGCAGGGAAGATGGGGGATGGGTTCTTACCTGTAGTGGAAGGGCTGCTTGAAGAAGCGGTGCCTGTCAGCAATCGCGCTTCGCTAACGCAGATGCTGCACTATTATGCAGAGAGCAATCCGAATAAGACATTATATGATAAGCTTCGCACTTGGCGAAGGGAGAAGGCCGGTGAGGTGGGGAGAGCGCCATTCGTAGTTGCGACGAACAAGCTGCTTCAACTCTTGTCAGTCTATATTCCGCATCATAAGGAGGAGATGCTGCAAATACCGGGATTCGGTGAATACAAGTGGAATTTATTCGGGGAGGAGCTGGTTTCACTGCTCGCCAAAGAGTCTCGGGATCATACGTTCCCCTTGGAATGGGTCGCACAGCGTATGGATCACCGGGAGATGTTCATCTGGATGTGCCGTCAGCATGAGCAGAAGCATAAGAATATGTTGGCCCGACACCAGCATCGCAAGAAACTGTTGGCGCGTGCTTCACAACGGAGCACATTAGCGGAGCTGGAGAAGGAATTGTCACTGCCGAAACGAGAAATCATCATGCAGCTCGAACAGCTCGAGAGTGAAGGGTATGACTTAACTGTGTTGATTGACAGCTGTGGCGAGGAAATTCCTGAGCAGTTGAAGGTGAGGGCGATTCAGGCATTTCGAGAGCAGGACAGCCGATTCTTGAAGCCGGTTCTGAGCAAGCTCTATACGGAAGAAGAGCTGAAGGGGCAGGATATTCAACAGCTGTATGATTGGCTGAGGCTTGTTAGAATGGTTGCTCGCAGAGAGCCAAGCACGGTGCAGAGCTAATGGACAACACCGCCCTGTCTAATGAAGACAGGGCGGTGTCAGGTTAATAAGTGATATTATAGCCAGCCTTTCTTGCGGAACAGCAAATACATCGAACAACCTACAATAAACATGAATCCCAAGGCTATCTCAGCACCATAGGCTAGGTGCAATCCTGGAATGTATGTGAAGTTCATGCCATAGATACCGGTAATGAACGTTAACGGCATGAAGATCGTTGTCAAGGCGGTGAAGACACGCATAATTTCGTTGGCGCGATTAGCAAGACTGGATTGATAAGCTTCTCGCAGGTTGCCCATTAGATCGCGGTATGTTTCGAACGTCTCGGATATCTTCACAGTATTTTCATAGACATCACTGAAATACTTTTGCAGTTGATCATCGATAAGCCGGAGCTCCTTACGGTTCAGCTTAGCAATGAGATCCTTCTGCGGACCAAGCGCTTTCTTCAGCCACAATATTTCGCTGCGTAATCCGATAATTTCATTGAGATGCGACTTACGTGTACGAATTAAGATGTCTTCTTCGAGCTTCTCGATTCGCGCTTCGAAGCGATCGCTTACCGTAAAGTAGTTATCGACAACAAGGTCAATGAGTTCATAGAGGAAGAAATCCGCTGAATTCGTTTTCTCCGCAAGCATAATAGGTTTGATTGTACGCAGCTCATTGATCTTCTGTTGGGTGACGGTAATGATGTAATGCCTGCCTAAGAATATGTTCAAGGCTCTCAGGAAGATCTCCTCATCATCAAATCGGATGCTGTTAATGACGACGAAGTATTGCCCGCTCTCGTCGTAAATTTCTAGCTTGGGTCGCTGTTCCTCTTCGTTCAGACAATCTTCTACAGCAAGGTCGTGAAGGTGAAATATTTCCTGCAGTTGCTGCAGGTCCTCGGCAGCTGCATCAATCCAGTAAAAACCGTTCTCCGGTACTTGAAGTGCTTCGGCAGGTGATTCCAATTCGGTGAAGATTCCATGTTGCACAAGTCTTACTCGCATAATGACGACTGCTCCTTTCGGTCACGGAGAAACACGCCGCTTCCCGTACCGAAGGAACCCCGCTAACAGCGAATGACCCAAGGCTGAATCGGAAGCCGGCGCTTCTCCATATGATGTTTCACTCGTTCAGGGTTAGCTTGTTGGTCCGCGCTCGGTTCTGCGTCCATACCTGCGTCTCACCTCTCTACTAACGTATTACCTGAATAGTATATCGTGTGCTTGTCCGGTCTGCAATGCTCAGAGTTGCGACAGCTTGTTCAGGAAGAGCGTCGCCAGACCGAAGTAGACACTTAGTGAGAACAAGTCGTTAATCGTCGTAATGAGCGGACCGGATGCAACAGCTGGATCAATTCGCAAGCGATGCAGCATTAGCGGAATTAATGTGCCGGTCATCGTTCCGATGAGTAAAGTCAAGAATAAGGAAAGTCCCACGACCAATCCCAAATAGCCGCTTCCTTGCCACAAGTAAGAGATAGCTGCAACAGCCAATCCACATACTGTTCCGATGATTAGACCGACAGTAAATTCACGAGTGATTAAGCGGAGCAAAGTACGGCGGTCGACATCGTTCATGACGAGTCCGCGCACTACAATGGCAAGTGATTGCGTCCCTGTATTCCCTGTCATGCCTGCGATCATCGGCATGAAGAAGGTAAGCACGACGACCTGCTCCAACGTATGTTGGAAGCCAGCCATAATGCTGCCGGACAGCAAGCCAAGGAACAGCAGCAGCATGAGCCACGGGAGCCGCTTGGCAGAAGCGGTGACAGCGGAGGTCTGAAAGTCAATGCCTGCCCCCGTTGCGGATAGCTTGCCGATATCTTCGTTCGCTTCTTCAATGACGACATCCAAAATATCATCGACCGTAACAATACCGGCAAGCCTGCTATGCTCATCTACAACAGGCAATGCAATGAAGTCGTACCGTTCCATCGTGCGCGCTACTTCTTCTTGGTCCATCTCTATTGGGACGCTAATTACGCGTCGATACATAATATCAGCGATCTGATCGCGTTCATCTGCAAGGACCAAATCCCGGTAGGACACAACACCGACCAGTTGCTTGTTATCATCCAATACGTATAGGTAATAAATATTCTCTGCATAATTGGCGAATGATTTGACCTTATCTACTGCTTCACGCACATCATAGTGATCCTTGATCCACACATAACGGTTCGTCATGATGCCGCCTGCCGTATCCGGTTCGTATTGCATCAGCGATTGTACAGATTCACTATCCGCTCGGGTCATCGAAGTAAGGAAGCCTTGTGTGCGATCGTTAGAGAAGCCGGCCAACAAGTCAGCTAAGTCGTCGTTTTCCATATATGTCATCATTCGCGTAGCTTTCTCCATGCCGAGAACAGAAACAATTTCCTCTTGGTAGTCATGCTCAAGCTCTTGAACGATGATCGCCACATCGGGGAGCGGAAGTAGCAGGATAAAGGGAAGTCTGAACTTGCCTGGAAGAGTCTTATATATCTCCGCACGATCATAAGGTTGGAGTTCATCTAATACGTGAAGAAGACGAGATTTGTCCTTGCTCGATATCGCTTCCGCTATTAATGGAATAATTGATTGCACATCGGTTTCCATGCTTGTCATGCCCTCCTGATTGGCGAGAATAGTGCTTCTTACCAAGCATACCTGCTGCTTGCGGACGATGCAATCGTATGGATGGATTGTCTGTCCCAGTTCATTGCTGTACAAGCAGTGCTTGACGTGAGGGAGAATTTCCAGTACAGTAGTGTTAACTATATAGACCGTTACTCTTATCAAGAGCAGGTGGAGGGACTAGCCCGATGAAACCCGGCAACCGGCATCCAGTCAAGCGACTGGCATTGCACGGTGCTAAATCTTGCAGGAACAGTCGTTTCTGAGAGATGAGAGAGGCTTTTTGACTTGTCATGAAGACCTTTCCATCGGAGGGGTCTTTTTTAGTTATTCCAGTGCCAACTAATTCAACAAAGGAGTGAAGAGGATGCCAATCAAAGTGCCTGACAGTCTGCCAGCAAAGGAAGTATTAGCGAATGAGAATATTTTTGTCATGGATGAGTCCGCTGCTTACCAACAGGATATCCGGCCATTGCGGATCGCGATTGTCAATTTGATGCCGACCAAGGAGACAACGGAAACCCAACTGCTTCGGTTGATTGGCAATACACCATTGCAAGTAGAGGTTGCGTTGATTCGTACGAAAACCTATACGTCGAAGAATACGCCGCATGAGCATCTGTCCCAATTTTACCAGACGTTCGACGACATTAAGCATCAGCGGTTTGACGGGATGATCATCACCGGCGCCCCAGTGGAGACACTGGAATTTGAAGAAGTGGATTATTGGAACGAGCTGAAGGACATTCTGGCATGGTCTAAGCAGAATGTCACGTCGACGATGCATATATGTTGGGGGGCTCAAGCCGGGCTGTACTATCATTATGGCGTGCAGAAATATCCGCTTCCCGAGAAGATATTCGGCGTCTTCCCGCATGTGCCGGTCGTTCGGAATTGCCAGCTGCTGCGCGGGTTTGACGAATGCTTCTATGTGCCGCAGTCCAGACATACAGAAGTGCGAAGCGAAGATATCGAGGCAGTGCCAGAGCTGGAGATTGTATCGCATTCAGAGGAGTCCGGTGTGTATATTGCCGCTTCCAAGGACGGCAAGCATATCTTCGTAACAGGGCATTCTGAGTATGATCCCGAGACGCTGCAGTGGGAATACGAGCGGGATGTTGAGAAAGGAATGGACATTGCCGTACCGAAGAACTATTTTCCACAAGACGACCCGACTAAGAAACCGGTCAGCACATGGCGGGCGCATGCGAACCTGCTGTTCTCCAACTGGCTGAACTACTATGTGTACCAGGTTACACCATTCGATTGGAACGCCGCATACAAAGAGATGGCTGCAGGAATTTAAGTAAATATACAGGAGGGAATATAATGAAGATGGAAAGCCGCTTGGCTCAGATTGGATCGATTCAAGAGCCTGTTACGGGCGCAGTTAATTTTCCGATTTATCATGCAACGGCGTTCCGGCATCCGCGCTTAGGGCAGAGCACAGGCTTCGACTACAGCCGCAGTCAGAGCCCTACACGCAAGGTGTTGGAGGAAGCAGCCGCCGAATTGGAATCCGGTGACCGGGGATATGCTTGCAGCTCGGGTATGGCTGCGCTTCATACGATATTCGGATTGTTCTCGCAGGGAGATCATCTGCTAGTCTCCCTGGATCTGTATGGCGGTACATACCGGTTGCTTGAACAAATTATGAGTCGCTATGGCGTTGAAGCTTCTTATATCGATACGAATGATCTGAAAGGGCTGGAACGGCTGCGGCAGCCGAACACGAAGGCGATCCTAATTGAGACGCCAACGAATCCGCTCATGATGATTACGGACCTTCAAGCTGTAAGTACGTGGGCGAAGGAGCATGATCTTCTGGTCATTGTCGATAACACGCTGTTGACCCCCTTCTTTCAACGTCCTCTTGAGCTTGGCGCAGATATCGTGATTCATAGTGCGTCCAAATATTTGGGAGGCCATAATGATGTGCTTGCCGGTCTCATTATGGCGAAGGGGCAGGAGCTGTGTGATCAGCTGACATTCCTGCACAATTCTATCGGGGCGGTGCTTGGTCCGCAAGATTGTTACCTGCTCATGAGAGGGATGAAGACGCTGGCGCTGCGGATGGAACGGCATCAATACAATGCAGAGCGGTTGGCAGCGTACTTAGCGGATCATTCTATGGTGGAGCAGGTATTCTATCCGGCTATGCCGAATCATCCGGGTCACGACATCCAACAGCGTCAGTCATCAGGCAATACGGGCATCTTCTCGTTCAAGATGAAAGAAGCAACGATGATCGAACCGATTCTTCGTCATATCAAGTTGATTGCGTTCGCGGAAAGCTTAGGAGGCGTGGAATCACTTATGACCTACCCAGCAGTTCAGACACATGCAGACATTCCCGAGGACATTCGCCGCAAGGTTGGGGTTGACGATCGGTTGCTCCGCTTATCGGTAGGTATTGAGCATGTGGAGGATTTGATTGCAGACTTAGCACAAGCCTTCGAAGCAGCGGATAAGGAGATCCATGCATCGAACGAAGTATGATTTAGCGTACAATCACTTATGAATACCAACAAGCAGTGTTCGGTTACGGCACTGCTTTTTTTCATATTATCTGCTATGATAGGAAGTAGTAGAACGGAGGGATCGCCGATGAATGTAGACACAATATTGGATAAGGCACTGCGTGGAGAACGCATCGGACTGGAGGAAGGGACTGCGCTGTTCGAATCTGATCAGATCGAGAAGATCGGAGCAGCAGCTAATAAGCTCATGCTGCGCAAGCACCCTGATCCGATCACTACTTTTGTCATTGGTCGAAACATTAATTATACGAACGTATGTGATGTGTATTGCCGGTTTTGCGCGTTTTATCGTTCACCTGATTCAGAAGAAGGCTATGTGCTTCCGAACGATACAATCTTTGAGAAGATGCAGGAGCTGATTGATGTAGGCGGTACGGAGGTATTAATGCAGGGCGGTGTCAATCCGAAGCTTCCCTTTGACTATTACTTGAACTTATTGCGCGAGATTAAGCAGCGTTTCCCATCAATACAGATGCATTCATTCTCTACGGTAGAAATTCGCAAGATGCAAGAGCTGTCTGGAATCGCTTCGATTGAAGAAGTGTTAAGACAGCTGCATGCTGCCGGTCTGGACTCCTTGCCGGGTGCCGGAGCGGAGATGCTTGTTGACCGAATACGCAACAAGATTAGCCGCCGCAAGGGTTCCTGGAAGGAATGGATCGACATTATGAAGGCTGCCCATCGTGTTGGCATGCATACAACTGGAACGATGGTCATTGGCTTCGGGGAAACAGCGGAAGAACGCGCCTTGCACATGCTGCGTCTGCGGGATGCACAGGATGAATGTCTGCGCGGAGGATACCCGACTCCAGGATTCCTTGCCTTCATTGCTTGGACGTTCCAACCTGACAATACGAATTTGAAGGCTGAGCGTGTCGGTGCGGATGAATACTTGAAGACGATCGCGATTGCTCGCATCATGCTGGACAACATTGACAACCTGCAGTCATCGTGGGTGACAATGGGACCGGAAGTGGGCAAGCTGTCGCTCTCATACGGCTGTAATGATTTCGGCAGCACGATGATGGAGGAGAATGTTGTTTCTGCTGCTGCTTGCACACATAAAGTGAATACGAATTTGATCTTAGACATGATTCGCGAAGCTGGCAAAATTCCTGCCCAACGAAATACGAAATATGAGCTTCTTCGTGTATTCCAAGAAGGGGAGCGCGCAGACAAGGATTTCGTATTGCAAAACTAATTGTACGAGCTTGAATCGCCATTGTCCTTCCATCGCTTTCTTCGTATATCCGCTTAACGGCGACCATATACTTTAGGAATAGAAAGTGGCGGAAGGGAGTGGATGAATTGCAACTGTTGACACTATCGTTGACACGAGATCACGAGCCGTATACGAACAGTTTGTATAAGGAGTTACATCAACGCCTGCTGGCAATGGCCCAACCAGGCAAATCATTGATAATGAAGCGCGAATATGCGCGTGAGGATACGGAATTGTGGGTATGTGAAGCAGGAGGAGAGGCATACAGTCTTATAGAGGACGGGCCTCGTGTGTATGCGCACATATCGGAACTGCTCGCACAATACGTGCTGCAATGCCGGGAGCAGCATTTCATTCGTACGATTATTCAACGTGATTTCGATTATTACGATGAGCATGAAGTGGAACAAATCATCCAATATTGCTATCAAATGATGGATGAGCCGGAAGAACTCATGGATATTTCCGGATCTGTCTCGCAGCGGGTGAAATGGCAGGACAAAATTACTGAGGCCTTTCATACGTATCTATCCGAAAACGCAATCCTTCATATGGAAGGATTCTTACGATTTCGGTTACGCTTTTACTGGAACGAGCTGAAAGAGATTGTGGAGTATGCCGTTGATGAATATATGATGGATAAGCAATACCATGAATTTATATTATTGCTGAAGTACTTTGTATGTGTGCAAGAAGCGAAGGTACCCTCTGTTCATTTGGTGCATAAGGGCGAGTATGAATTTCAGTTGTTTGATGAGCACGGCAAGCAAATGGAGACGAGCGCAGTAGAAACTTTTGTCATTGAAACGGTGGAGCAAGATGTTAATTATGAAGATATGATCGTAAGCACACTGATTACGGTTTCTCCACAAATGATCTATCTGCACACGAAGGAACCAGGCATGCAAGTAATTAAGACAATACGCCAAATCTTCGAGGACCGCGTCGTTCTATGCTCGTATTGTCCGATTTGTACAACGATGCTGCATAGTGATACAGTCAGTTTTACGCGCCATCCCTAATGAATGATTGATGCAATCCATCATAGGACTCGGCTCGAAGCATAAGATAACAATAGGGAATGCTTGACTTCATTGGGTTATGCTCGCTATAATAACACCATTAATGAGATCAATGAACACATACAGGCTATAACCGAAGACATGAGCGTTTGTGCTGACCGACCAGAGAGGGAAATCATTGGCTGTAAGTTTCCTCGGTATCCAGGCAAGCAGCTTACCCCTTCGCAGCCGTGATCTGGAAGGCCGTGCGGAAGCAATGGCTTGTATAGGTCACCGGGACTTCCCGTTACAGAACAACTATTGAGGGTTCGTCGCATACATGGCAGCACGGCGTATGGCATGCTGCGGGTGTCGAATCGAAGTAGGGTGGAACCGCGAGCACGACGCTCGCCCCTAAGATTGGGGCGGCGTCTTTTTTATGTGACGGCGTGCCCCTTGAATCCGTACACATTCATTCAAACAGGAGGAGTTGAAGCAGATGAACATTATCATTAAATTGCCGGATGGCGCAGCTAAGGAAATTCCGAAAGGGACGACACTGGAGGAAATTGCTGCGTCTATCAGCAGCAGCTTGCGCAAAAATGCCGTTGCAGGCAAAATTAACGGCAAGCTGGTCGATCTGTACACACCAGTGGAAGAGGATGCAGATGTTGAAATTGTGATGCCGAATTCTGAAGACGGGCTGGAAGTGATTCGTCACAGCACGGCTCACCTGATGGCACAGGCAATCAAGCGGATATATGGAGACCGTGCTGTTCAGCTCGGGATCGGTCCAGTTATCGAAGACGGCTTTTACTATGATATTGACCTTGAGCATTCCTTGACGCCCGAAGACTTGGGCAAGATCGAGAAGGAAATGGCGAGAATCGTCAATGAGAATTTGGAAATTCGCAGACGTGAGGTAACGCGCGAGGAAGCATTAGCCACCTATACAGAGCTTAATGATCATCTGAAGCTTGAGCTTATCCGTGATCTGCCGGAGGATTCGGTCATTACGATGTATGATCAAGGCGAATTCTTCGATCTGTGCCGCGGGCCGCACGTTCCGAAGACCGGCAAGCTGAAGGTGTTCAAGCTGTTGAGTCTGGCAGGTGCTTATTGGCGAGGTGACTCCAACAACAAGATGCTGCAGCGCATATACGGAACTGCCTTCGTGAAGAAGTCAGAGATGGATGAGCATCTGCAGCTGCTGGAGGAAGCGAAGAAGAGAGACCATCGCAGGCTCGGCAAGGATTTGAAGATATTCGCGTTCTCCCGCGAGGTCGGTCAAGGTCTCCCGATGTGGCTGCCAAGAGGAGCCAAGCTGCGCAAAATTATGGAGCGTTATATCGTTGATCTGGAGGAACGTCTAGGCTATAACCATGTCTATACACCTGTACTGGCGAATGTCGATCTGTACAAAACTTCCGGCCATTGGGACCATTACAACGAAGACATGTTCCCGCAGATGGTCATGGATAATGAAGAATTGGTGCTTAGACCGATGAACTGTCCGCACCACATGATGGTGTATAAGACCGAGATGCGTAGCTATCGCGACTTGCCGCTCCGTATTGCAGAGCTTGGTACGATGCATCGTTATGAGATGTCCGGCGCCTTAACCGGCTTGCACCGTGTACGGGCAATGACTCTGAACGATGCGCACATCTTCTGCCGTCCAGATCAGATTAAGGAAGAGTTCGCTCGCGTCATTCAGCTCATTCGTCAAGTGTATGCGGACTTCGGCATTACCGATTATCGCTTCCGTCTCTCCTATAGAGACCCTGCGGATAAGGAGAAATACTTCCCTGATGATGAGATGTGGGAAATGTCGCAACGTATGCTTCGAGAAGTAGTGGAAGAACTTGACCTGCCGTTCTATGAGGCGGAAGGGGAAGCAGCGTTCTACGGTCCGAAGCTCGACGTGCAAATTCGCACAGCCTTGAAGAAGGAGGAGACGCTGTCCACAGCTCAGCTTGATTTCTTGCTCCCAGAGCGCTTCTCCCTGGAGTATGTCGGTGAAGACGGTCAGAAGCATCGCCCTGTCGTCATTCATCGCGGTATTATCAGTACAATGGAACGGATGACCGCATTCCTGCTGGAGAATTTCGCTGGCGCGCTTCCAACCTGGCTGTCTCCCGTTCAAGCGATGGTCATTCCTGTATCGAATCATTATGACGACTATGCTCGTGAAGTGACAGATAAGCTGCAAGCATCAGGTGTTCGTGTGGAGGGAGACTACCGCAATGAGAAGCTTGGATATAAGATCAGAGCTGCTCAGCTTGAGAAAATCCCTTATATGTTCGTCGTCGGTGAAAGTGAGAAGAAGGAAGGGACTGTATCTATCCGCAAGCGAGGAGAAGGCGATCTGGGCGCGGCATCTATGGAAGATGCGGCAACCACGATACTTCAGGACAAAGTAGTCAAGATGTGAAGATAACGTAGCAACATACCCCGATCCTCCCGAAGGGTGTCCATGTATAAATTTTCTTATACAGGGACACCCTTGTTTAATAGGGGAGGGACGAACATGAAGTTGTCTGACCAGAGCAAGTGGCTGAGTATGCTTATGCTGGTCTTCATAATAGCTTCTATGTGTGCAACAGATCAACGTATGAAACCCAGCAATTCATCACAAACAGAAAAACGAGTGAGTGAGGCGCTAGCAGTGAATACGGCGCAACAAGTGCCAGTCTATACCGAGAAAGAGCGAGCCTTCAAGCCTGCCGTTACTTCGGCTGTTAAACTTGCAGCTCCTGTGAAGCCGGAAGAGCATCAACTTGATGACAAGGAAGCGAATGAGATACCGATTCATGAGATGAGCGAGCGCACGCTATCAGGGAAATTTGACGGTGTAGAAGTGGTCGCAACAGGGTATTCGGCTAATTATGAATCTACAGGCAAGACGCCGGATCATCCGGGATACGGGATAACCTATTCAGGATTGAAAGTGCAGCGAGATGAGGATGCTGTCTCTACAATTGCGGCAGATCCGGACATATTTCCACTTGGATCCTTGCTATGGATACCGGGGTATGGGTACGGCATAGTTGCGGACATAGGCTCTGCGATCAAAGGGAACCGGATCGACCTCTACTACCCTTCGGCAGAAGAGGTATATGCAGAGTGGGGCAAAAAAAAGCTTAAGGTATATGTCATTCAATATGGTGAAGGCAAGGTGACGGAGGAAATGTTCAAGCAAGTCAAAAGTGCATTTGTTCCCGAATATTGATTATATGGAATTTTAAGGTTTTAAACGTAGAAAAAACAAAAAAAAGTATTATTTATGACGGCGGCATACGTTTTGTGTGCTGCCGTTTTCAATGTGACCGCTCTATGCTACAATATGAGTACTTCCTTGGTAAGCGCATACAAATACTTGCAGATGTTTCAGCTTGACAAATCAAGCGAAGGGAACTGATCTGGCAATGATGAACCAAAGCGAGTTGTTAGATCGCTTATATTCACAAATGGTAGCGGTAGCGTATCGGACTATGGGGAATAAGTCGGATGCATTGGATATCGTGCAAGAATCTTGGTTGAAGATTATACAGAAGTATGAGACTCTTCAGGATCCGGACAAGCTGTTATTCTGGGCTAGTACGATTGTCAAGCGAACGGCTGTGAATGAGATACGGAAGCGGGAATCTCGGCGCAAGACTGAAGGGCGTTGGGTTAGGCTGCATATGCCGCTGAACGTTGAGCCGGACAACCTGTTGCGTGAATTGGAATGGCAAGAGTGGATCAGCCCGCTGGATGAAGAGACGAAACGCATGTTTAAGTATAAATACGACCTCGGATTGAAGGATTTGGAAATCGCAGAACGATTAGGCTTACCTATGGGCACTGTGAAAGCGCGTTTACACCGTGGCAAGCGCCATTTGAAAAAGCATACAAATTTGTATCATAGCCGTACATAATTGCTCCGCCTCCTGCCCATAATAAGGCTTGGGCACGACGAATTGCAGTCGTCCCGATTCCAACCGGGGAGGTGAAGTGAGCAATGGCTAAGAACAACAATCAACAACAAAAGCAACAGCAACAAAACCAACAGAACCAATTCAATGCTGAGTTCGCAGAAGAAGCTAATGCGAACCAAGCAGCTGCTCAAGCTGCAGCAGCGAGAAAGCAAAACCAAAACGCTCAAAAATAATAGCTTTATGCATAGCATAGCGAAAGAAGCTTAGCGGACCCTCTAGGGGTCCGCTTTGTTGTGCAGCCTTCACTTTCGCGTGTGGGTTTTCTCAGTCGGGCCCCGCGAAAGTAATCGGAATAAGCTTCACAGCATCCCTTCACTTTCGTGGGTTTCTCTCAGTCTGCAGACCGAGTTGGAATTCCTGCCGGAGCCGTCTTTCCTAATTGCTGCAAAAGCGCTACACTGACTATAGATGAAGGAGGCTGCGACCATGAACGGCTTTTATTGGAATCGTGTCATCATTGGGTTAATTTTGATTAGTGTTGGCGGTATTTTTCTTCTGAACCGTATATACGGGCTGGATATTCATATTGGCGCTATCTTCTCAACATATTGGCCACTGATTCTTATATATTTCGGATTGGCTGGCATGATTCAGCATAAGCGGTGGAGCGGACGCTGTGATGGTTCGTACCTGTGGCACCTGATATATATCGCAATTGGGCTGTATTTTCTCGGCAGAAATTTGGATGTGATTCACTTCGGTATTGGCGATATGGTTATGTATGCAATTCCTGCGGTGCTCATTTTGGTGGGCATTCAGATGATCTTCCGTCCTTCGTCTGGCAAGCGGAAGAAGCATTGGGACGAGGACGATTGGGAGGATCATGACCAAGGTTGGAAGCAGCGCCGCCGCGATTGGAAGGATCGGGGGAGGGTGCCGACCGATCCGGAAGATGGTCCGATTCGTGCAGAGGAGCACATTGACCTGGAGCGATTACGGCAGGAACCGGATTTCCTTAAGGAAGATATGGCGGCACATTCGTCCGATGGCAAAGCAGAACAAGCCCCGCCTTCTCCACGTCCGCCTGTAGACGGATCATCTCGCTCTGGAACAAGCAGACGGACAGATGAATCTAAAAAGCAGGGCTCTCAATGGTACAATCCGGATGCACGCAGTTATGGTGGGTTTATCGGAGATTTGCAGTTGGGTGAGGATGTATGGGAGCTGGAGGATATGAATATTTCCCACTTTATCGGCGATACGTCGTTGGATCTGACGAAGGCAGAGGTGCCTTATGGCGAGACGAAGCTGACTATTTCCACCTTCATCGGGGATATCAAAGTATTCGTTCCGCATGATATGGAGCTGGAAGTGATGGTTGTTTCCTCTTCGTTCCTTGGGGACAAGACGATCTTAGATCGGCATGAAGGCGGGATGTTCAAGCACTCTACGTATCGGCTATCGGATTATGAACGATCGGAAAAACGAATTCGAATTGTAGCCAGCCAGTTTATTGGCGACTTGCTGGTACAGCGAGTAGGGTGAGCAGATGAGATTGTCACGATTTAATTTGAAATGGCAGTTGGTGCTGTACGGATTGCTTGCGATCTTCTTGTCAGCGCTGTATCTACTTGCTTACTTCCGCTACGGTACGAAGTGGATGGACATGGCGGAATGGCGTTGGACGATATGGAGCGGACCTGTATTGATTGCGATTGCCATCGGCTACTTCTCCGGTCAACAGCTGCAACGCAGAATGGATAGTCTCTATGTGGGTATCTTCCAGCTGCAAAAGGGCAACTACTCCACAAGGTTGCCTGTTATCGGCAGAGACCCGTTCGCTAAGTTGTTCGAAGATTTTAATGAATTAGCAGAATCACTGGAAATTCGGCTCAAGCATCTTCAGTCGCTTGGGGAAGAGAACGTTCGCTTGCAGGCGGAATCGAATGAACAGGCGGTACTTGGTGAGCGCAGGCGATTGGCGCGTGATCTGCACGACACTGTCAGTCAACAGCTATTCGCGATTCATATGTCCGCATCCTCACTTCCCAAAGTATTGGAACGCAGCCCTGATCAAGCGATTGGTGTAGCTGAGCAGCTCGTTCAGATGTCTTATGTTGCACAACGACAGATGCGGGGGTTCATTGCCCAGCTGCGGCCATTAGAGCTCGAGGATCGTTCGCTCATAGAGGCGTTGGACAATTGGTTCCCGGATTATTGTAATCACAACAATTTGAAGGGAAGTCTGAATATATCGTTGCGCAGTCCATTGCATGACGCATTGGAGCATCAGCTGTTCTTAATTATTCAAGAAGGAATGGCGAATGTGGTCAAGCATGCGGAGGCTGTGCATGTCAAGCTGACATTGCAGGAGACTGGCAGTCAAGTGCTCTTGCAGATAGCCGATGACGGTGTCGGCTTCATGGAGCATGAGACAAGAGCCGGATCGCACGGATTATCGACGATGCGTGAGCGTGCGGGCAAGCTTGGCGGGCAATTAGACATTGCCGCTCGAGACGGTGAGGGCTGTCGATTGAAGGTAAGTATTCCTAAGTTACAACCAGCCAAGGGCGGTGTGAACAAGGAGGCAGAAGATGGTGGAGAAGCCGAATGAATGTATTCGCGTATTGATAGTCGACGATCACGATATGGTCAGACTCGGATTGCGTACATATATGCTGACGGAGGATACAATCGAATCGATTGGCGAGGTGGTTAACGGTCAGGAGGCTGTACGTTGGATTGAGAACGAAGAACAGGATAGACAGCCGGATGTCATCTTGATGGATTTGATGATGCCTATGATGGACGGTGTCGAAGCGACAAGACGAATTATGCAAGTGAAGCCAGACGTGAAGATCATTATGCTCACTAGCTTCCTTGAGGATGAGAAGGTCGTGCAGGCGATTGAAGCAGGCGCGCATACTTATGTGCTGAAGACGGTCTCGTCAGATGAGTTGATGAAGGCTATTCGATCGGCAGCTTCAGGAATGCCTGTAATGAAGCCGGACGTTTCGCAAGCACTGTCCCGCGGCTTGCGCCAGCGTATCTCGCAGGTTCCAGATGACTTGACTGCCCGTGAGAAGGAAGTGCTTCTATTAATCGCAGAGGGGAAGACGAACAAAGACATAGCAGAAGAGCTTCATATCAGCATTAAGACAGTGAAGACCCATGTAAGCAATTTGTTGTTGAAATTAGAACTGGAGGATCGTACACAGCTCGCTATTTATGCACACCGCAAAGGGTGGGCATAAGTTCTTGTATGTGTAGCAGACCGAGAGGGAATCCTATGCCAAACATCGCTAATGATCGATTACGAGACAAAGGGGTTTTGGGACTATGATACCGTTGGATTCCAGTCTAATTGACAGCACGATGTCTTATGAAGAGGCAAGTCATGCCTTGAAGCAACAAGCCTTCACACTTGGCGGCAATTGGGACTACGATCACGGCTCCTTCGACAAGGCGCTTGATGATAAGCATCAAGTCTGGTTGCGGCTTCCATTCTCCGTTACGAGCGGTGAGCTGGAAGGGGACAGGGAGGAGCAACGTACAGAAATTAAGTTCGGGCAGCCATTCCTGCTCCGCCATGTGTATCAAGAAGGACTCGATGCGACAGCAGATTTCATGACATATTCGGGCCTTATCAATCAGTTTCAAGACCCGGTTGATCCAGATGGTGAGCTAGGACCGGAATGGATGGATACAGGCAGACGTGTATTGAAAGAGGCTGAATCGCTTTTGAAGTAATTTTCAGGGAAGGGGCCCGTATCGTTATGCGATCGAGCTCTTTTTTTGCGGGAATGAGCGCTTTTAAGTTTCTTTTAGTTCGTATTAAGGTATTTTTAAGGTATAAGATGCATGATAGAGACATAGCAAAGCTGAAAGGGAGGAATCGGAGATGGAAGAGAAAGATAAGCAGAACCGCGATTACAGTAACTTTTTCTCAGAGAAGCAGGAACTTTCGGAACAGAACCGATCCAATAGGCAAGAGGAAACTTTGATTGAAGATGCTTCACAGCCGAATGTAATAGAACAGCAGGAGAGGCAAGCGTATCACTATTATACGTACACCAGCAAAGCTGACGATAACGAACCCTCAGATGATCGGACAGCTTCTTCGGACGGTGCGAACGATTCCGTAGTGCCGGTGCCTGTATCGGCTAAGCCCGCACCTGCTGCGCCCAAGAAGCAATGGCAGGCAACACCGCGGAAGAAGAACGGCATTCGGCGTGTATTTAGCGCATTTTTGGCAGGTGCATTAGTCATGGGCGGCATGATGTTCGGAGCAGATCATTACAATGTATTCACCGGCGGTCCGGACGGAATGAGTAACGGAACTGCATCTGTGAGCGGCAGCGGTACCTTGGCAGCGGGTAACGGTGAAGGGTCAGGGGTGCGAACCGCCAATCTCGATGTTGTGAGGCCGAGTGACATAAGCGGTATTGTCGATCAAGCAAGCCCGGCTGTCGTCAAGATTGAAACCTTCGTGCGAGGACGTGAGACAGGCGGTAACAGCATGTTTAATGATCCATTCTTCCGGCAGTTTTTTGGGGATGATTTTTTCTCTGGTCCCGAACCTGCCCCTCAGAATTCGAATGAACTACAGCCCGCAGGAATGGGTACTGGGTTCATCTTCGATAAGGAAGGGTACATTCTCACGAATCAACATGTAGTTGGAGACGCTGATGAGATTCGCGTGTTAATTCAAGACTATAACGACAACGAGCCGGTTAAGGCTGAGCTTCTCGGCAGCAGTTATGATCTGGACTTGGCGGTGTTGAAGGTTGAAGGCGCGGATGAATTCTCGACTCTGCCGCTTGGCAATGCGGATCAAACCTCTGTCGGAGACTGGGTTGTAGCCATAGGTAACCCTTACGGGTTCGACCATACCGTTACAGTTGGCGTATTGAGCGCAAAGGAACGGCCGATCACGATTCCTGATTCACAAGGAACTAGGCAATATGAGCATCTGCTGCAAACAGATGCATCGATCAATCCCGGCAATTCAGGAGGGCCGTTGTTGAATTTGGACGGAGAGGTGATCGGGATCAATACTGCGGTGAACTCGCAAGCGCAAGGAATCGGGTTTGCGATTCCAACCTCGACGGTCACGCAAGTGCTGGATAATCTGAAGAATAATGAAAGTATTCCGAAGCCGTATATCGGCATCTATATGGCCGATTTGCAGGAAGGCTGGTTGCGTGAATTGAAGGTGGACAGCACAGACGGAGTCGTTATTCAATCGATCATTGAGGGAAGTCCTGCGGAAATGGCCGGTCTTCGCCCGTATGATGTGATCTTGAACATTGACGGGGAGAAGATTGCCGATACGGAACAACTGTCGAAGGTCATCCAGGACAAAGAGATCGGGAGCAAGGTGGAGATGACGGTATCTCGTGACGGTACGATGATGACGACTGTCGTGTCCATTGGCGACCAGAACGCTTCATAAGCGGCTGTTCACAGCAGGAATAAGCGGGGATTTCCTCGCTTATTTTTGCTGTATGAAGGAAGCTGTGCAGTCATGATATAATAAGAGCAAAGAGTGAACGGAGGCTGGCGGTATGCGCGAGTTGATATTAGTCATTGATGATGATGAGAAAATATTATCACTGCTGAAGCGCAGCTTGTCCTTTGAAGGGTACGAGGTGTTGACAGCGAGCAACGGTACCGACGGGCTGAAAGCGATGATCGATGGCGATCCTGCGTTAGTCATACTAGATGTGATGATGCCGCAGATGGACGGCTGGGAAGTATGCCGTCGTATTCGAGCTGCCGGCAGTCTGTCACCTGTCATCATGCTCACAGCGAAGGATGATGTGAGCGATCGGGTGAAGGGGCTGGACAACGGTGCTGACGATTATCTGGTGAAGCCGTTCGCCCTGGAGGAGCTGCTGGCGCGCGTGCGGGCGCTGCTGCGCCGTTCAGTAGGGGAGAAGCAGGCAGAACGCGTATTGACGTATGAAGATATTACACTAAATGTAGATTCGCGGGAAGTGGAGCGCGGCGGGCAGCGGATTGAGCTGACGACGAAGGAATTCGAATTGCTTCATCTGTTCCTGCGTAATCCGAACCGCGTGCTGGCACGTGATGTGATGATGGAGAAGATCTGGGGGTATGATTACAGCGGGGAATCTAATGTGCTGGAAGTGTATGTAGCTATGCTGAGGCAGAAAACAGAGGAGCACGGAGGCGGTCGTCTTATTCAGACGGTGCGGGGAGCAGGTTACGTGCTGAGAGGAGAAGCATGACAGCATGACGATTCGAATGAGGCTGACCATTTGGTATACGAGTGTGTTGGCTGTTACTTTAATTGTGTTCGGCACAGCCCTTTATTTTTTCCTAGAACAATCCTCGCTGCAGCAGTATGAAGATAATATTACAAGACAAGTGAATGAAGTTGGCCAGAGGCTGGAATATGCCCGCGTTGTTACGCCGAACGGTGTGCGCTTCCTGATGCAATTGGATGACACGGATACGTTATTGACGCAAGGAATTTATTTGCGATTGGTGAACTTGACGAATCTGCAGGTGAGCCAGTCTAGCAACACACTTGCACATCGGGTTGAACTTGAGCTGTCAGAGGACACGTTGGACGAGCTGGAACAAGGCAAGAGCGGATTTCTTGAGGAAGACAGCCTGCTAGTAAGGGATGAGCGTTACCCGTTCTTGGTGCATCACCAGCCATTATATTTGGGTGAACGAATGGTAGGGGTATTGCAGGCCGCTGTGCTCATACAGGATCACCACGAATTTCTGAGCACGGTTCGCTGGTTGCTGATTTCTGCTGTAGCTATTACGATACTTGCTGCCTTCTCGCTTGGCTGGTTCCTAGCGAGGAAAGCGCTCGCCCCGATCGAGCATATGATTGCGGCAACGGACAAAATCGAGATCAGTGATGATCTGCAACGCCGCATTTCGTACAAGGGTCCGAAGGATGAGATCGGGCGACTGACAGGGAAGATCAACGGCATGCTGGATCGAATCGAAACGACCTATCGGGAGCTGGAAGGAGCGTATAAGCTGCAGCGGCGATTCGTATCGGATGCTTCGCATGAATTGCGCACGCCATTAACGACGATTCGCGGCAATGTGGATCTGCTGGAGAAGATGTGGGCGCGCCATCAAGCAGATGCAAAGCTGTCTGAAGGTAAGCCGATTGAAGGACACAGAGAAGACGGCGAGCAGGTTGGAGACGTGATGCCGAATGATCAGCAGTTAGACATGTCGCTCGAATCGATGCGGGACATCGCTGCGGAAGCAGAGCGGATGAGCAGGCTCGTGAATGATCTGCTGTCCCTTGCAAGAGCGGATGCCGGTCAAAGTATGCAGCGCCAAGAACTTTATCTGTTGCCGCTAGTTGAAGATGTAGTGCGTCGAGCGGCGTTTCTGGACCGGCAAGCGGAGTGGAGACACGGGGAGCTTGCAGCGCTGAAAGGCGTGAAGGTGGTCGGGCATAAGGATTACTTGCAGCAGATGCTGTTCATCTTCATCGACAACGCCTTCAAGTATACGGATGAAGGAACGGTTGAGTTGACCGCGGTGAAGCAGGGGAATCAGATCGGATTACAGCTTGCAGATACAGGCATCGGGATGAGTGAGGAAGAGCTTCCTCATATATTCGAGCGATTTTACAGAGCGGACATCTCGCGCGGGTTGACAGCGGGCACAGGACTCGGTCTGTCGATTGCGAAGTGGATTATTGACGAACACCGCGGCCGGGTGGATGTAGCGACAGCTAAGGGGAAAGGAACACGATTTACAATTTGGCTGCCTATTGCCACTGTTACTGATATGCCTGAGGACGTTTGACAAAGCGTTTGGCATCAGCCTACACTAGAAGAGAAGCCGAAACAGAAAGGCGTGAACGTCTATGGAAGTTGTGAAGATATCACCGCGCGGCTACTGCTACGGTGTCGTAGATGCGATGGTGCTTGCCATGCAGACAGCGAAGAATTTAGACCTGCCAAGACCGATCTATATATTAGGAATGATTGTGCATAACAAGCATGTTACGGATGCCTTCGAGAAGGAAGGGATCGTTACATTGGATGGTGAGAATCGGTTGGATATATTGGAGAAAGTCGATCGTGGCACGGTTATTTTTACAGCCCACGGCGTGTCGCCTGAAGTGCGTAAGATTGCCCGAGACAAGGGTCTGACCGTTGTGGACGCGACTTGTCCGGATGTAACCCGCACGCATGACTTGATTCGGGAGAAGGCCGCTGACGGCTATGCAATCATATATATTGGGAAGAAAGGTCACCCTGAACCGGAAGGTGCATGTGGGATTGCGCCGGATCATGTTCATCTCATTGAGCGTGAAGAGGAGATTGATCAGCTTCACTTGACTGCCGAACGGATCATTATTACGAATCAGACGACGATGAGTCAATGGGATATTCGCCATATTATGAACCGGTTGTTAAGTAAATTTCCATCTGCAGAAATTCATAATGAAATATGCTTGGCGACACAAGTTCGGCAAGAAGCAGTAGCAGAGCAAGCCAAGGCATGTGATCTGGTCATCGTTGTAGGCGATCCACGGAGCAATAACTCGAACCGGCTGGCACAGGTATCGCAGGAAATTGCCGGCGTCCGCGCCTATCGCGTAGCCGATGTGACAGAGGTGGAGACGAGCTGGTTGCTGCATGCGAGGAAGGTTGGCGTCACGTCAGGAGCATCAACGCCAACCCCAATCACCAAAGAAGTGATTGCTTATTTGGAACAGTTCAATCCGGAAGATTCGGCAACATGGAAGATGGCGCGCACTGTAGATATGAACCGACTGCTGCCTAGAGCGAAGCAGAAAGCGACCTGAAATCGGAGGGGGAATCGGCTCTTAGCCGATTCCTCTTCCGTTGCCTCACACAATATCGAAAAAAGCCTTGACCGAATGGAATGCGGCGAGTATAGTAGTATGTATCAATATTTACTTTAGCGCTTAAAAGCGTATAAGCGTCACAGCGTATAAGCGGTTAAGTGCGAAAGGGAATGCGGAAGTATACAGGAAAAGGAGAGAGTACAATGATCGCAATAACTTCAAGCCATACTACCGACGAGCGTATTCAGGAGATCGTTCAGCATATTGAGAGGTTCGGCGTTGCGGCGCATGTGTCCAAGGGGACAGACCGCACTGTTATAGGGATTATCGGCCAGGCAGACTCTGCACTTGCTGAGCAGCTGCGAGCGATGAAAGATGTGGAGAACGTCATTAAGATTTCGAAATCATACAAATTAGCGAGCCGTGATTTCCATCCGGACAATACCGTCATTAAGATCAAGGACGTAGAGATCGGCGGAGATCAGCTTGTCGTGATGGGCGGACCATGCGCGGTGGAATCACCGGAGCAAATCGACTTGATCGCTCGCTTAGTGAAGGCAGCAGGCGGCCAAGTGTTGCGCGGAGGCGCCTTCAAGCCGCGTACAGGTCCATACAGCTTCCAAGGCGTAGGTGTCGAAGGCTTGGAGATGATGGCGGAGGCTGGCAAGAAGCATGGACTGCTGACGATAACGGAAGTGATGACGCCGGAATACGTAGATATTTGCGCTGAGCATGCTGACATACTGCAAGTGGGCACACGCAATATGCAAAATTTCGACTTGCTCCGCAAGCTGGGCTCGATTCAGACACCGGTGCTGCTGAAGCGCGGCTTCAGCTCGACTTATGACGAGTTCCTGAATGCAGCTGAATACATTCTGGCAGGCGGCAATCCGAATGTGATGCTGTGCGAGCGAGGAATTCGCACATTCGAATCCTATACGCGCAACACATTGGATCTATCTGCTGTGCCGGTATTGCAGTCGCTCAGCCACTTGCCGGTCATTGCTGATCCTAGCCATGGCACTGGACGCCGTGAGCTGGTTGAACCAATGTGCCGCGCCTCTGTTGCAGCCGGTGCAGACGGTCTCATTATCGAGATGCATAACGATCCAGACAACTCCATGACAGGCGATGGTGTACAGTCCTTGTTCCCGGATCAATTCGCCAATCTGCTCGTTGATCTGGAGAAGCTCGGTGCCGTGCTTGGCAGGAAGTTCGATACACCGAAGCAGCGGATCGTTCGCGGAGAAGATGCAGCAAGCTGGTTGACAGAGAGTGAGCTAGCGGCTGCTGGACGGTAATTTGTTGCTGCTCGATAGAAGTGCATACTGACTTGATTTACAACAACACCGTTTCTTGGATGGGATTCATTCCGTTCGAGGAGCGGTGTTTTGCTTATTGGCGCATTCGAACCGATTTAGCAGCCGCATGCTGCATGCTGGCAGAACGATAAAAGGGGAGGAATAGCGGTAATGAACGGTCTTAGTGTACTAAGGTCGGCAGTGTGTAATTGGATTAGCGGGTAGTACTGGTCTTATTGATACGGTTCATGCATGAAATGCAGAACCAGGCATCGAATATGACCAGAATAGTCCGCTATATGCGACGGATGCTTCATTACATGAGAGGTAAGACCACGAAGTTCCGCAATTTCATATCAAGCTATCATGGCATGACTATAGCTTGAAGGGAAATAAGATGGATAATAGAGAATGAATGAAGACTGTTAAGGCTAAGATAACTGAAATTATGTAAGGGAATATGACATGAAAATTTAAAAATACCTGACATGAGTATTGACGCAATTTGCGATGCCGTTTATAATAACGTCTATAAACGTCAAAAACTTGAACGATTACCTGCTTGAGCAAGGTTAATGTTCGGAATTTAGGAGGAGTTACCATGTCCATTCAAGACGTTATGGGATTAATTCAGGAAAAAGACATTGAGTTTGTAGATTTCCGGTTTGTCGACTTGTCCGGCAAGGCGCATCACATTACTGTGCCTGCCAGTGAAGTATCAGAAGAGACCTTCGAGGTCGGAGTGGCCTTCGACGGTTCTTCCATCCCTGGCTTCCGCGGTATCGAAGAGTCTGATATGGTTATGATGCCGGATGCACAGGCGGTGTTTGTCGATCCATTCGCCGCACACGCTACGTTGAATGTGATGTGCAACATCTTCACACCAGAAGGCGAGCGTTATGACCGTGATCCACGCAGCATCGCACAGAAGGCAGAAGAGTATTTGCAAACGACTGGAGTTGGCACAGCTGCTTACTTCGCTCCGGAATCAGAATTTTTCATCTTCGATGATGTGCGTTACGAGAGCGGTCAGCAGACATCGTTCTACGAGGTGGATTCTGAGGAAGCGGCTTGGAATACAGGACGGAAGGAAGAAGGCGGCAATCTTGGCTTCAAGCTGCGTAACAAAGGTGGTTATGTACCGGTTCAGCCTAGTGACAAGCAGCAGGATATTCGCAGTGAAATTGTAAGGCTGCTGATGGAATCCGGCTTGCGTGTAGAGCGTCATCACCATGAAGTTGCTACAGCTGGACAAGGCGAAATTAACTTCCGCTTCGATGCTCTGACGAAAACAGCAGACAATCTGCTAAAGTACAAATATATCGTACACAATACAGCACAACAGTACGGCAAGGTGGCGACCTTCATGCCGAAACCGCTGTTTGGCGATAACGGCAGCGGTATGCACGTTCATCAATCGATCTTTGACGGTGATTCTCCGCTATTCTATGAGAAGGGTGCCTATGCCAACTTGAGCGAAATGGCCATGTACTACATCGGCGGTATTCTGCATCATGCACCAGCGTTGATCGCACTGACGAATCCGAGCACGAACTCCTTCAAACGATTGGTTCCAGGCTACGAAGCGCCAGTCAATCTTGTATTCTCCAAGGGCAATCGTTCTGCTGCCGTGCGTATTCCAGTCGCGGCTGTAACGCCGAAGGGCTGCCGGATCGAATTCCGTACGCCTGATTCCACAGCCAATCCTTATCTGGCATTTGCCGCAATGCTGTTAGCTGGACTGGACGGCATTCAGAATAAAATCGATCCGCGCAAGCTTGGATACGGTCCGCTTGATAAGAACATCTATGAGCTGTCTGATGCTGAGAAGAAGGAAATTCGCAGCGTTCCGGCAAGTCTCGATGAAGCATTGGATGCGTTGGAAGCCGATCATGACTTCCTGTTGAAGGGTGATGTGTTCAGCAAGTCCTTCATCGATAACTATCTGGACTTTAAGCGCTCGGAAGCGAAGCAAGTGTCGATTCGGGTACATCCGCACGAGTATTCCCTGTACTTCGATTGCTAATATAGCAGCGGGTGGAAGTAAGTAAGTTTGGCAACATGCACTAGTTCTTTATCTATCCTTATATTTTGTATGATTAGGCCGTCATCCCGCGGTTGCAGTGTATTGCGGGAGCGGCTCTTTTTTTTGGGACTGGGCATACCGGTGTGTACACGTGATAGGATAAGCCATGACAGGGAAGGCATTTCCTGTTATAATCGATTCATATTATATACGTGGAGAAGGTGTGGTAGAGATGAGTAAACGCGCGTACAATTTCAATGCAGGTCCGGCTGCGTTGCCGCTGGAAGTATTGCAGCAGGCTCAGTCGGAGCTTGTCGATTACGAAGGTATTGGCATGTCGATCATGGAAGTTTCCCATCGAAGCAAGGAATATGATGCAGTCCATGCAGAGACACAAGATTTGTTCAAGGAGCTGCTCAATATTCCTGACGGCTACAAAGTGCTCTTCCTGCAGGGAGGAGCGAGCACGCAATTCGCGATGATACCAATGAATTTGCTGGCGGACGGGAAGGTTGCCCATTATGTGCATACCGGCAGCTGGGCGAACAAAGCGATCAAGGAAGCGAAGCTGTTCGGAGAGGTCAACGTCGCAGCTTCGGCCAAGGATAACGAATTTACGAAAGTACCAGACCTGAGCGGCTTGAGCTTGGGCAGCGACGCCGCTTATCTTCATATCACCTCGAACGAAACAATCGGCGGTATCCAATTCAAGCAATTCCCTGCGACCGGGAATGTGCCGCTCGTGGCTGACATGTCCAGCGACATCTTGTGCCGCCCTGTTGATGTGAACCAATTCGACTTCATCTATGCCGGTGCGCAGAAGAATCTGGGTCCCTCCGGTGTAACGGTTGCCATCGTACGGGAAGACTTGGTGAAGGACGCACCGGATAGTTTGCCTACGATGATGCGATACGCAACGCATATAGAAGGGAATTCGTTGTACAATACCCCGCCTGTATTCTCCGTATACATGGTCGGACTCGTCCTGAAGTGGATCAAGACGAACGGCGGTCTGACTGCAATGGAGCAAAGGAATGAGGCCAAGACGAAGCTGATCTACGACGTGATTGATGCAAGCGGAGGCTTTTATAAGGGTGTAGCGGATCAGGGCAGCCGATCCACGATGAATATTACATTCCGGATGGCTGATGAGGACATGGAGAAGCGCTTCCTACAGGAGTCCGCAGCGCAAGGATTCGTCGGTCTGAAGGGCCACCGGAGTGTCGGCGGACTTCGCGCTTCAACCTATAATGCCGTGCCGCACGAAGCTTGTCAGGCGCTCGCTGACTTCATGAACGATTATCAGAAGCGGAACGGGTAAGAAGGGAAGAAGGGAATGAACAAGGGCAGCCAAGGTGCTGTCCTTGTTTGCTTATGGTACGAATGTGCTTGTGTTCGTCCAATTAGCAGGGAGTCATGGCAATGATATGCAGAAGAAGCCCCTCTACGGGGGCTTTCGAGAGACTTCCTCTATCGAATGAAGTTCGGGTTAGCAAGAACAATTAGACCGCGGATTCACTAGTTGCAGGGACGGCCAGTTTATAACCGACGCTGCGAACGGTTAAAATATATTCGGGATTGCGAGCATTCTTCTCAATCTTATCGCGAAGATGACTAATATGCACATCGACGATTCGTGTATCGCCTAGAAAATGATAGTCCCATACACCATGCAGCAGCTGCTGTCTGGACAGCACCTTTCCACGGTATTTGCATAGGAACAGCAGTAATTCGAATTCCTTAGGTGTCAGGTCGATTCCTCTCTCCTCGACTGTCACTTCATGGAGATCCGGATGAACGACCAGCCTGCCGATTCGTATCGGTTCATGAGGTGTGACAGCCGGAGCTGTCTCGGTCCTGCGGAAGATGGCGCGAATACGGGAGATAAGCTCTTGCGGACTGAACGGCTTCGTCATATAATCATCCGCCCCGTTGTCTAGACCGGCAATTTTATCAGATAAGTCCTGCATGGCCGTAAGCATAATAATCGGTACGAGGTTCTTCTGGTCTCTCAGCTGCTTGCACACTTGGTAGCCGTCCATCTTCGGTAGCATGAGATCCAGCACAATGAGATCGGGACGAAAAGATTGAATCGCCGCAAATACGGACTCGCCGTCATACACACAGTACACTTCGTAACCTGCGAGCTTCAGGTTGAATTCTATCAACATGGAGATGGACGGTTCATCATCAACCACCAATATTTTCTTATTCATAAGTCACAACTCCTTCTATACGTACTGCTTGTGATGCTTCTTATTATGATGGCAGACTATCAACCTTATATTAAGAATGCGTAAAATATATGTTAAATCGAAAGGGATGTTGTAATCGATGGCCTTACACATTGCATTAGTAGAACCGGAAATTCCAGCGAATACGGGCAATATTGCAAGAACGTGCGCAGCTACAGGCTCCGTGCTTCACCTGGTTAGACCGCTTGGCTTTCAAACCGATGACCGCACCTTGAAGCGGGCAGGCTTGGACTATTGGCATGCGGTTGATGTCCGTTACCATGATTCGTTCCGCGAGCTGAAGGAAGCGTATCCGGATCAGCGCTTTATATGCGCTTCCACGCGGGCAACCAAGTGTCATACGGATATGCAATACAGAGACGGCGATTTCCTAGTATTCGGCAAGGAGACGGCGGGGTTGTCGACAGATATTCTGAGTGAGCATGAGGCAACCAGTATTCGGATTCCGATCGGTGAAGCTGTACGCTCTCTAAACCTGAGCAATTCGGCAGCGATTGTCACTTATGAGGCGCTTCGACAGCTCGGATTTCCGAATTTAAGATGAGTCCTTGCAGGTGAATGGCAGAAGATCTCCTTGCGGCCTACTGAGGTATTTCTTGACAAGGGACTGAAGAATTAGGAAAATAGTCTTATAGTTTCATTCAACGCACAGCCAACATGAGTCTAAAGTCAGGGTAATAAAAAGGTTTCTGCCGAATGATGGCGATTGGGTAAAAGTGTGCAATCGATTGGAACAATTATTGAAAAAAAGGTGAGGTGTACCGAATGAAGCCAATCGGAGTGGTTCGGAAGGTAGATCAATTAGGAAGGATTGTTTTGCCTAAGTCTTTGCGCAAGCGCTACCAAATGAACGAAGGTGATCCAGTTGAGATATTGGTGAGCGGGGACCAAATCATTTTGGAGAAATATAAACCGAAATGTGTGTTCTGCATGTCAACAGACCAAGTGCTGGATTATAACGGTCGAAACATATGTCTGCCATGTATTAATGAAATGCAGGCTTACATAGGTCGTGCGTAAGAAAAGCGGAATAATAGTATAAGCACATTCAAGAGAAAGAGCAGCAGCTGCGAGGGAGAGAATCCCTAACGGCTGCTGCTCTTTCTCATAAGTTGAGCGGTATGTTGAACCTGCTGCATAGCGTGGTTCGCTTACAGGCCTTTGGTTTTATCGTCGTTGTAAGCAGCTGTCAGAATAGATACGAGAAACAGCGCGCATACAATCATGACCAGCCAAAAAACAGATGAAGTCCACATGCTGATAGTAACCTCCAGTCATACTTAAAGTTCCGTAATGATATTCTGCCACTATTATACCGAAGTTGGTCAAAAAAGAAAATGTGCAATCCTGTGAACATTATTTGACCTCCCAGCGGGAATTATTCGAAGAACAGAAAATGCGTAGCAAGCGGACGGAGCCTGCCGTCAGACGGTTGATTCATGACGGTGTTATGCACGACTAGCGTAGTAGAACCGCCGCCATCCAAATTATAGGCGTCCACTGCCCCGAGACGCTTCAACAGGGATTGCAGCTCAGGCAATGTCGCGCCGGATTTGCCGGATTCATCGCGCGCATTCGTGACAACGAACAGCAGATGGTCGTGCTTGTAGTTCGCAATGACAGTTCGGGCAGCTCGTCGCGGAGTTGTCAGCCACTTATCGGGAATAGTCTGGCTCTTGCCGTCCTGCAGCAGAATCGGTACGAAGGAAACCCCGAATACGGGATACTGCTTGTCCAATTCAGCTTGCTTGTCGAAATTACCTCCGATTAGCTTGCGGTCCTTGTTCAAGCCAACGAAGAATAAATCCTTGAAGCTCGGCTCGAAGCCGGTTAAGTATCGGCCGTTCATCATCGTAGTACTAAGGGGGTAACGTCCCCCATTGCGGTCATCTGCGAAACCGCCGGCATTAATACCGGCAACAGCCTTGTAGCGCTTCGCGGCAGATAGGGTGGTTTCCGATCGCCCAAGCTCATCTCCGCCAAGCACGAGCTTCATCGCCTCATCTGACTTTAGCTGAACCTTCATGGCATAGCCGTTGAACGTCTTCTCGTGAAGCGGGTATAGCTTCAGAGCTAGATTGTCTGACTGTATCGTCTTGCTCGGCGTTCCGAGAAGCCGGGTAATCCGCCGATCATAAATCGCAATCGGCCGATTCGTCTGTGTGCGGCCTAACGCAAGAAGCGCTCCTGCGGTTTGCGTAATACGCGCATAGTTGTTCTTCGTCTGCTCCAGTGAATCGCCAATCAGGATAGCGGTTTGTTGCGATTCACTGAGCTTGGCGATCAGTTGGTCTGTCTGCGGCTCGAAGCTGAGCGGCGTCTCGAGTGCAGGCTTGTCCACACGGATTTGCAAGAATAGGCCGTGAAGGATGAAGGCAAGCACCAGACCAACGAAGGGAGCAAGGACAAATAACAGAAACTTGTTCAATTGGGTTGGCTGTATACTCATTTCAACACATCCAGATTTTGCTCTAGCTGCTCTAGCTGCTTCTTCAATTCGTCCAGCTGTGTGTACAGCTGATTGCTGGTGTCTGTATCGGTATCGGTCGAATCCTTGGCGAAGGCCAGCAATTCATTCAATGCGTTGACCTGTTGATCGACCTGCTCGATTTGCTCAGTTAAGTCTTGCCGCAACTCTGAGATCTGTGTTTCGTACTGCTCTTGAACGGCGTCAAGCTGTGTAGCGGTTTGCGCATTGATCTCAGCAGTCCATTGTTCTCTTAGCTGCATCATATACGTATGTCCCCCGTACAAACCGCCGCCGATTAGGGCAAGCCACAAGACGATCGTCAGGAGTATGATCCAGCGTTTGCGCGATTTGGCTCGGCGAGGGGGGATCGCGCTCGTGTCGGTTTCGGTCTCGACCGAATGCATAGCGAATGCCTCCTTGTTGTGATGGAAGTGTGAAGTAGAGGGAGTTACCCGCTTGTCCACTGTCGTTCTATATAGACGATAGCAACCGTCCTTAAGTTTCGTGTTATTTATTTATTGTACCATTCACTCCTCGTTGCCTGACACTGGGAAAGTTAGGGCATGTATAACAAATTTGGGCTTGCATCGTTGCAATTTCAAGTAGCGGTGTGGTGTCTGGGAAAGTATGATATGTTGAGCCAGTTTTCGCAGACGTGTTAGAGGCATCATCCTACGTATGATCGACGAACAATAGATTGAGGTGTCACCATGGATTTCGGAATCGCACTGGCAGGCTTGATGGTTGGGTTCTTGGTCGGATTGACCGGTGTAGGCGGCGCAGCTATATTGACACCGCTGTTGGTATTGATCGGTATACCAGCTCATACTGCCGTGGGGACGGATTTGCTCTACAATTCCATAACGAAGCTGTTTGGCACGATTCAGCATTGGCGTCAGAAGACAATAGACTTGTTTCTCGTCAAGTATTTGGCAATTGGCAGCTTGCCGGGAGCGGTCCTTGCCGTGTCGCTATTGAAAGTGTTCGATGCTTTCTTCCACAATCAGGAGGAGGTGATCACACACGCACTTGGCTTTGTTCTGATCTTCGTTGCGATCGCAACGATATGGAATCAGTTTAATAGTAAAAAGCTGAAGGCGAACAAAATCAAGCTGCGGCCGGACAGTGAGAAGAAAACGATGACGATTCTGATCGGTTGTGTATTGGGGTTTGTCGTAGGATTGACCTCGATTGGTTCAGGCTCGCTGTTCGCCATTGCGCTGCTATACTTCTATCGTATGCGCACTTCACAATTAGTTGGCACGGATATCGCCCACGCCTTCCTGCTGGCCTCAGCTGCCGGACTTATGCACGCAGGTTTGGGAAATGTAAATTATACGCTCATGTTCAACCTCTTAGCCGGTTCTATTCCGGGTGTCCTGCTCGGCAGCACACTAAGTGCCAAAGTTCCTGCCAAGCCGCTGCGGACGATCATTGCCGCGCTCATCTTCGTGAGCGGTATTAAGATGATTTAGTCAGCCATTGGGCAAGCTACTTGCAAGGAGGGATGACGATGCCGGACATCTATGAAGCAGCCATTGCAGGAGGAGGCATTGCCGGCTTGCAGGCAGCGATTCAGCTCGGGCGGTATCAGCACAACGTATTGGTCGTTGACAAAGGGTTCGGACGTTCAACGCTATGCCACAGCTATCACAATATTCTCGGATGGCCGGACGGGATATCGGGATCAGAGCTCCGCTCCATCGGCAGACAGCAAGCTGAGCGCATGGGTGTACAGTTTGTAGAGGACACAGTCGTGCATGCAGACAAGCTGGACAATGGTCGTATCCGGCTGCAAGGGATACAGACGCATTATGAGGCGAGTAGCTTACTTATCGCTACGGGCATCCTGGATCGCTTCCCCGATCTCCCAGGACTGAGGGACTGTCTGGGGTTGTCGATCTATGTATGTCCGGATTGTGACGGCTATGAGATTCGAGATCGCCGTACTGTAGTGCTTGGATCTGGCGCAGTTGGTGCAGCGATGGCGCTGTTGCTGCGGGATTACACATCTGAGCTGCTGCTAGTCAATCACGAGCAGAAGCCGATACCGGATACATGGCAGCACAAGCTGCAAGATGCACGTATTCGAACGGTGCATGAACCAGCAGTCGCGATACATAGCGAGGCAGGGATGCTGCAGCGGATCGTACTGCATAATGGCGATGTACTAGAGGCGGAGCGGGGATTTATCGCCTTCGGCGGCAACGCTGTTCATTCAGATTGGACAAGGGGGCTGGGTGTCGAGCGCATGGAGAATCGCCACATCGTTACAGACCCCCGCAGCAAGCGAACGAATGTGCAAGGTGTGTGGGCAGCTGGCGATATCGGCGTGCACGCGGAGCAAGTAACTGTCGCGATGGGGGAAGGAGCGCTAGCCGCGATCTGGATGCACAAGTACTTGAAGACTGGCACGAGTGATGCGAGAACCGCTCAGCTGTCTGCGCGCGAATCATGAGAAGTGATCCCCATCTGCGCCAGATAAGGTTCATACAGCTTAATGGCCTGCTTCCCTTCTGGCGTCAAGGCATAGACGCCTCTCCTTACTCTGACGAACCAGCCGTATACATTGCGCTGCAGAATGCTTGCTGCCTTCGGCTCGGCTAACTGGTCGCGTATTGTGCTCGGCGCCAGCTCGCCGGCTTGCTCCAGCACGTAGGCGCACCGCAGTGCCTTCTCGCGATAGGCAGTCAGCAGCTTGACACCGCTGCTTCCGCCGGTGTTATAGTCACCGCTGCGCTCTTGGAATTCGTAAAGCAGTCGCTTACGGCTGACAGATCGCCGAGGTCGTGTCGCGCATTCAGGATGGCATACAATATCTACACGCGGTGAGCGTTTCTTATAAAATTGTACGGTCATAAAGCCAAGTCCGAGCTTGCGGCATAGCTCCTCTAATGCTCGCCATCGCTCATATCTCGCCGCTGCAGCAGCCAGCTTGCGTTCGGCTGCGATATAGACGGCTGCACTTATTCTCTGACGGTCAAGTCCTTGCAGAATAAGCGACAAGTTGACGGATTTCTTGATCTCGACAATGATGGGCTCTTCCTGTCCGCTCTTCAGCGCGACCAGATCACAGCCTTGTACTTCGCCCTTCACTTCGTACCCTTGCTTCTCCCAATATTTCTTCAACGGCGGATATAGATCGGTTTCCTTACGCTTGGTGTTACGGTTGTTCTCCACTATGATTGCCCTCTCTTATCCATGAGCTTGTTCATTGGGATTATAGCACATTCCCGGGCCAAATAATCGGAAACTTACCCCTTGTATTCGCATATGTTTGTAATACACTCTCGAGCGATGGAGGGGAGGCTACTATGGACATATTCAAGCGCATTACGGCACACCGGGAACAGGAGACTGCGCTCCATTGGAATGGAACTTTCGCCGACTATGTGGAAGTTGTACGTGACAACCCGAAGGCGGCCCGCACAGCTCATGCAAGGGTCTACGATATGATAGCCTCACACGGTATGAAGGAGCAGAACGGGGCGAGGAAGTATCGTTTTTTCGAAGGGGATATCTTCGGTCTGGACCGCACTTTGGAGAAGCTGGTAGAAGAGTACTTCCATTCGGCAGCCCGCCGTCTGGACGTGCGCAAGCGGATCTTGCTGCTGATGGGGCCGGTTAGCGGGGGGAAGTCGACTCTGGTGACGCTGCTGAAGCGGGGGTTGGAGAGATATTCGCGTACCGAGGAAGGGGCGCTCTATGCGATACAAGGTTGTCCCATGTACGAGGAACCGCTTCACCTCATACCGATTGAGTTGCGGGAAGACGTTGAGAAGGAGCTAGGCGTTAAGATAGAAGGGAATTTGTGCCCTTACTGTCAAATGAGACTTAAGCAAGAATTCGACGGCAGAATTGAAGAAGTGCCAGTCGAGCGTATCGCACTGTCTGAGGACCAGCGGATCGGTATCGGCACATTCAGTCCATCTGATCCGAAGTCACAGGATATTGCGGATTTGACCGGAAGTATTGATTTCTCGACGATTACGGAATACGGATCGGAGTCTGATCCGAGAGCCTACCGATTCGACGGGGAGCTGAATAAGGCGAACCGCGGCATGATGGAGTTTCAAGAGATGCTGAAGTGTGATGAGAAATTTCTGTGGAATTTGCTGTCATTGACACAGGAAGGCAACTTCAAGGCAGGCCGGTTCGCCCTTATATCCGCCGATGAACTGATCGTCGCCCATACGAACGAATCAGAGTACAAGTCGTTCATCGCCAATAAGAAGAATGAAGCGCTGCAGTCAAGGATGATTGTTCTTCCCGTCCCATACAATCTCAAAGTATCCGAAGAAGAACGTATCTACGACAAGCTAATTAGTCAGAGCGATATGAGTCACATTCATATTGCGCCGCATGCACTGCGTACGGCAGCGGTATTCTCCATTCTGACACGGCTGAAGGAATCGAAGAAGAACGGTATGGATCTGATCAAGAAGATGCGCATGTATGATGGGGAAGACGTGGAAGGATTCAAGGAAGCAGACTTGAAGGAAATGCAGAACGAATACGCTGAGGAAGGGATGTCGGGCATCGATCCTCGCTACGTCGTGAACCGTATCTCCAGCGCGCTCATTCGCGGTGATATGGATTGTATTAATGCGCTCGATGTGCTGCGTGCGTTGAAGGATGGACTGGATCAACATCCGTCGATCACGAAGGAGGAGCGGGAGCGGTATCTGAACTTCATCTCCGCTGCGCGCAAGGAATACGATGAACTGGCCAAGAAGGAAGTGCAGAAGGCGTTCGTCTATTCCTTCGAGGAATCAGCAAGAACGTTGTTCGAGAATTATCTAGACAACGTAGAAGCGTACTGCAACTGGGCCAAGATGACCGATCCATTGACTGGAGAGGAGATGGACCCTGATGAGCGACTGATGCGCTCGATTGAGGAACAGATCGGCATATCGGAGAACGCCAAGAAGGCATTCCGTGAGGAAATTCTAATTCGCATGTCCTCGTATGCACGCAAGAAGAAGACGTTCGCTTATGACAGTCATGAACGGCTGCGCGAAGCGATTGAGAAGAAGTTGTTCGCCGATCTGAAGGATATCGTCAAGATTACGACATCTACCAAGACACCGAACGAGAAGCAGCTGAAAAAAATCAATGAAGTATCCAAACGATTAATGGAAGAACATGGATACTGTGGTATATGCTCCAATGAGCTACTTCGTTACGTAGGCAGCTTGCTGAATCGGTAACGACACCATCTCGAATAAAGTGTGAAATTTGCTTTAAAATCATGCTAGACATCTTGTTTCTAATAAAATGGAATGGTATGATGTGGAAAGTGTTTGTATTTGGACGATGACTATGAAGGGGAGGCATAGCTATGGATCAAGTGTTGCAGCATTCATACGAACGGGACTTATTCGCACATGCATTCGAATATGCGGCCATCGGCATGGTATTGGTCAATATGGAAGGTCGGTTGCTGAAGTCGAATGCTGCAATGCGAAACATGCTAGGCTATGCCTCTCAAGATTTGGATCAGCACACCATATGGGCGCTCATACATCCTGATGAGGCGCCTGTGCTGCGAACGATGTTTGCATCTGATAATAAAGCGTTTACATTTTCTGAAGGACCGACGGTCCCCCTGTTAGAACACCGATTTCTCCATAAGAATGGGTCCTATCTCTGGTCGCAAGTCAGTTTGTCGCCGGTGGCCGATCCGGTCGGCAATCCTCAATTTTGGATTATGCAGCTGCAGGATATTAGTGAGAAGAAGAACATGGAGAAGGCGCTTCGCGTATCCAATGACCGTATTGTGAAGGTGATCGAGCGCATCAACGATATTTTTTTCGTGCTCGATCATCGGTGGCAGTTCGTCTACTTGAACCAACGTACAGAGCAATGGTTCGGTCTAGACCGGGCAGAATTGCTTGGCACCTCTTGGTGGGACGTGCTTGCGCTTGATGATGCGGCTTCTATTCGCGAACGAGCGCTGGCTGCCTATGAGTCGAAGGAGAATGAAGCTTTCGAATTTTATTTGCCGTCGAAGGCGCAATGGTATCAGATCGATCTGTATCCAGGTGTAGAGAGTATCTCTATCTATCTGAAGGATATTCATAAGTTCAAGGAAGTGGAGGAAGCTTTGTCGAAGAGCGAAGAAGGCTTCCGCGAATTGGCCGAGCATTCTACAGATATGATTGCCAGATTGGACGATAAGGGGACGTTCCTATATGTCTCACCAATTAGCGAGCATTTGCTAGGGTACAAGCGGGAGCGTATGCTCGGCACGAACGTGCTTGATTATGTGCATGCCGACGATGCCAAAGCTTGGCAGGAAATTGGTGAAGAGAAGGTTTCCTCGACTGAGATATCTACGACGACGTATCGGATTCGGGTTGAGAATGGAGAATACTTATGGTTCGAGTCCACGTACAAATATATACAGCACGAGAGCAACGGCGCACGTCAATTGATTGCTGTATCGCGGGATATTACAGAACGGAAGAAGATCGAGCGGGAGCTGATCGAGGCGAACGACCGACTTAGCAAGCTGAGCGCTATTGATCCGCTGACTGGCATAGCCAACCGGCGCATCTTCGAGGAGCTCTTCGTTAAGGAATGGAAGCGGGCGTTCCGCACGCGCAGACCGCTAGCTCTGCTGATGCTCGATGTGGACTACTTCAAGCAGCTTAACGATACGTATGGTCATACATACGGAGATGATTGTCTGAAGCAGGTAGCACAAGCGATTCAGTCAGCCTTAAAGCGCCCGATGGATATGGTTGCACGCTACGGCGGCGAAGAATTCGCGGTCATATTGCCGGAAACAGACACAGCTGGTGCAGAAGTGGTTGCTGAGGATATTCGGAGACAGGTAGAGCAGCTGCGTCTTCCTCATGCAACTTCCGAGGTGTACAAGCATGTGACTGTCAGTGCCGGACTAGCTTCCTGCATACCGGAACAGGAACGGGGAGCGCGGGAGCTGCTAATCTGTGCGGATCAAGCGTTGTATGCCGCGAAGCACGCTGGAAGAAACCGTATTGTGGTTGGGGATCTTACGGATGTGGATGATGCTTCGGTATCGTTGGATGAAGGGTTGCAATAGTGTGATTCGGCGCGGTTAGGACTGTAAGGCACATAGAACAATGAAGCGGGCAGCTGCGATATGATCGATGCGGAAATATTCCCCTGCATGGGATCATATGCGGCTGCCCGCTTGTAGGATGCTCACTCACTCTCAAGTGTATAGCGAATCCATTAATTCGGATTCGGGCGATTCGCAGCGAAGTACTCCTCCAGCGTAATGCCCTGCTCGCCGATTTGCTCAGCAACTTGCTTGCCTACATATCGGAGGTGCCAAGGCTCATAGGCATAGCCTGTAATGTGCTCCTTGCCTTCCGGATAGCGGATGATGAATCCGAAATCGGCGGCATGTCGGGCGAGCCACATGCCTTCCTCCGTATCGCCAAGCGTGTCCTCCAAGGCATTGTTCACAGAGGGACTGGATACGTCCATCGCAAGCCCGGTCTGGTGTTCGCTAGTTCCGGGGTAGGCACTGTATCTTCTAGCTTCTTCCTCTCCTTGATGCTCCACATTGTATTGGAATATAGCATGCTGCGTACCGAACGAACGGAAGCCAGATACGGCGCGCAGGGCAATCTCGTCTTCCTCCGCCTGAGCGAACAGCTCCTCCAGCGCGGCGGCAGCTTCACTGCGCAGCTGCTTCTTCTCGCTCTCTCCTGAGAACGAGAACGGTACATCCGGTACAGCTAAATCCTCTGGGAAGTAGCCGTCAGGCAATCTGCGCTGCTTGTTCACCACGACATCATAGGCAGCGGGATTCGTGACAATAAGGAAGCCGTCATCCCCTGGTTCGGCTGTATTCGTCAGTCTGGTCTTGACGGTTACCGTTAGCTCTGTTTGGACATCGTCAGCTTGCACGGTAATAAGCGCTTGCTCTCCAGTTACGGCGTCGGCGGGAATAGACAGCTGTCCATTCTCGTCAATCGAAGCGATGCGGGTATCCGAGCTGTGAAAGACCGGGGTTACTGTATCGCTTGCGGATGCAGGCGACCACATCGGCTTCAGTTCATACGCTTCGCCGGGCGCCAGTGCCAGCTGCTTCGTCTCGAACGATACCGCTGTCACCTTCACTTCATCTTCAGACGTAGCTTCGTTCCCTTGTCCGTTGTTCGCGTCATTGTTCGCCTCCGTAGGCTGCTCGTATCCGTTCGCGGGTGTATCGATATCTGCTTGCTGGTCGTTGGCTGCAGCGCATCCTGCAGTTGCCAGTATGGCTAGAACAGGTACGATCTTCAGCCAGCGCTTGACGCGCGAACGGTTGATCCATTCATCTGACATTGCTTCAGGTTTCCCTCCCTCTCTGTATTGCCACCATTATACCATTGCAGCAGGAAAGATAGAATTGACTTGATTCTGACAATCGAGCAAAATAGAATTATTCATTCGACAACATCATAGAAGGCAGGAACAACACATGTGGAAAAATTGGGGCTTGATATTGCGACTTGCCGTGCCGTCCGTCGTCTCTTTCGCATCGATGACGCTCAGTGGCACCATTAGCTTGATTATGGTCGGGCAGCTAGGTGCTCTGGCGATTGCCGTAGTAGGCGTAACCAATATCGTCATTTATAATGCTTGGGCGATCTTCTCCGGCTTCGGGCATTCCGTGAATTACTTGGTTGCGCAAAATTACGGGGAAGGCAACATGAAGCGAGGGATGGAACGAACCTATGTAGCGCTGTATACGTGTGTGTTCTTCGCTGTGCTTATCTTGGCAGTCGGGCTGTGGTTCAGTCCGGATATACTGCGGCTGATCGGAGGCGAAGGCTCGAAGAACCTGATTGAAGGCAGTGCTTATATGGAGCTGCGCTTCTATGCGCTGTCATTCGGTTTGATGAATTTCGTGTTCCATGGTTTCTTCCGCGGTGTAGGCGATACGATGACACCAATGGTCATGTCGCTTGTCGGTAATATCGTCATGATTTTCCTCACCTTCACATTGACATACGGCTACTGGGGATTTCCCGAATGGGGACTGACTGGAGCGGGAATCGCATTCTTGATTGGCGAAGCCGTAGGTTTCCTTGGCTGTGTTATCATGTTCTACGGTCCGTATCATCGCAGGTTCGGAACGCGCAAGCCGACACCGCTGAATCCGAAGGAATCGAAGCTGCTGCTGCAGGAGAGCGGGAAGCTGGGTGTGCAGGAGTTTTCGCTGAGTGTCTCGATGCTTATCTTCACTGTGTTCGTCGCGTCATTAGGCGAGGAAGCGCTCGCAGCCAACGAGATCGCGCTTAGCGTTATGTCGTTAGGCTTCATGCCGGCCTTTGCCTTCGGTTCTACGGCGACGATACTGGTCGGTCAGGAGATCGGGCGGGGCAATCCGTTCTTAGCTAGGCGATACGGCACAGATACGATGATTGTAGGTACGTTGTTCCTGCTAGTGATCGGGATTATTGAATTCTTCTACAGCGGTCCGATTGCAGCTATCTATACAGACAACAAGCAAGTGGCAGAGACGGCGGGTCTCTTAATTATGATCTCGGCGTTCCTGCAACTGTTCGATGGCCTGTTGAACTTCTATGCTGGAGGCTTGCGCGGAATTGGCGATACGACCTTCTTGCTGCGCATCTCCTTCCTGATGGGCTTCTTCCTATTCGTACCGCTCGCCTATGTGAACATCTACGTATTCGAATGGGGGAGCATCGGCGCATGGCTTGCCTTGTATGCTTATCTAATCATATTCGGTCTCTGCGTCATGATTCGCTTCTATCGTACGGATTGGCTGAAGGTGCGGCTGAAGGAAGCGAAGTGAGTGGAATAGGGAAGTGCGGCAGTCTGCTGCGGGATTGTTCTAGTCAGGCGAAGGTGATGGACTGATGGTGCATGCTGGCGGACACGTGGATACTGGACTGGTCGATGTAGAACTTCAATGAAAGCTGCGAATATGCAGGAATTTCTCTAGTTGGCGTGCTCGTATGAGAATCTACCTGTAATTTATACATTTCATTTAAGGTCATAAGCGTAAAATGCGTAACGTACCTGCAAATTGTGCAGTTAATTTGTACCGTAAGGGCTTGTTTCGACGAAAATGACAAATCTAAATGTATATTTTGCAGGTAGAAGTGAAATGTGCGTTGTATTCGACTATCTACCTGTACTAAATACATTTATATTGAGTTACTGCTTAGGTCACTTAAAAATAGGTGAACAATGCGATCATCGTGTGTCGAATATCTGAACCGGAATCCGCAGTGTATATTGATGCTTGTTATCATGTGAATACTGGATGGGCGCTTAAAGTTTTTTACGGAGAAAATGATCCAATAGACTAAAAAAGTGGTGGAAGACACCGATTCATAGAACAACGGCGGGGATGCCCCCGCCGTTGTCTTAGGATTCCTTAAGCTTGGCGACAATCTTGCCGGCAACGTGCCGTTCCGCAAGTTGAGCGAGTCTGTTCGGGATCTTCCCAAGCGTAATGACTTCACTCACCATGGCATCGATCTTGCCCTCGCGCATGAGCTGCATGAATTGTACAGCCATCGTGGCTAAGTCTTCCTCGGCTCTGCGGTCGCCGGACTGATGGGCACCGCCGAGCATCAGCTTATGGATCGTGAAGGACTTGGCGGATGGTTGGTAGTCGGCCACGTTCTCAGGCGCGCCAGCGATGCAAGCAAGCTGACCGCCGAAGGCGAGCAAGTCCATATCTGTCTGCGCAGTCGTCCGGTTAATGGAGTTCAGGATGGCATCTGCTCCTCTGCCATCAGTGAGAGCCATAACCCGTTCGTGTACATTCTCGGTGTTGTAGTCGATAACGGCATCTGCACCAAGCTTGCGTACGAGGTCGAAATTAGCGGGAGAGGCAGTCGTGATGATTTGTGAAGCGCCGAATGCCTTAGCCAGCTGGATCGCATAGCCGCCAACACCGCCTGCACCAGCATGGATAAGTACGGACATCCCCGGTCCGACGTGCAGTTTGCGTTCGATTGCCAGATAAGCGGTAAGTCCTGCGCAAGGGAAGGCTGCCGCATCTTCGAAGGTAATCTCTTCTGGCAGAGCAGCCGTGGTGTGCGCAGTTGTAACATGATACTCTGCGAACGTTCCTTGTTTGGTCAGATTAGCGTGGTAGACAACACGATCGCCGATCTGCCAGGTAGTGACGCCTTCTCCTACAGCGTCTACGATCCCGGCAGCATCCACACCGGGTACATACGGATATATCCAGGCTGGATGACCGTTGCGCACAAGCTTGTAATCCACTGGATTCAACCCTGCTGCTTCCACCCGTACCCGAATCTCTCCTGGACCGGGCTCAGGGATTGGCAGTTCGCCAACAATGAGTGAGTCAAGCGATCCAGATTCATTCAATCGTAGTGCCTTCATCTTCATGCTATCAAGCTCCTTTGTATGTCTGTTGACTCTACAAAGTCATTATAGCATAGGGACGTATAAGAGACAGGGCGCATAGTTCTCGATGGTCCTTGTTCACATTCCGATACCAAGTTAATCGTGCAGAAAGAAGCATTGCTTCATCCTAGATAACATTACACATTCTGATTGCCCTGAAGATCGAAGATGGCGAGTGTCGTTCCAGCAGGTGCGGAATTACTGAAACCTACAGGATAAACAGGGTCAACGGTATCGGTAGGGCTGCCGTATCCGTTCGGGAAATTGAATGTGTTCGTGTATACCTGCACTTGACCGGGGTCAGGAATGAAGCTACCGCCGCCTGTGAAATAAACAGCAAGTCGAGTTGGGAACGGATTAACGAATGAATTGGATTGAATCAGGAGTTCATTGATCTGAGCATAATTCGGACGTGCGAACAAAATAACCGAGCTGCCTGAACGGTCCTCATGGTTCACATTGTTATTCTGGATACGTATACTTGTCGTTGTGCCTGCTTCGAGATGTGGGAAGAAATTGACAAACTGCGTAAAACGGTTGACGGTATTGCCGATCACTTGGATAGTACCGGAGACTGTATAGGATACTAAGTTAGGCTCGAATACGATAGCGCCGACACTTGTGGCATTACCTTGGAACGTGTTGTTGACAATTTGCGTCTGTCCTCGTACCATTTGGAACCGCATGCTCTGTGTATTCGTCGCATTGTGCACAATTTGATTCTCTTGCATAGTGAAGTTCTCAGACCAAATATAACCGGTTCGTTGTGAACCCTCTACTATATTCGAACGCAGCGTTATATTCCGATATAAATTGGCTAATGTTCGCAGCGGAACGGTGATGATCGCATTGTCTGCAGTCAACGTGCGGTAGCTGATGAAGTGTAGGTTCTCTACCGTAACATCATCTGCTTCAATGACAACTGCGTTCGACGTATTGCCAGGATCGAATAGGAGCTGTGGCTTCGCGTCACCTTCGCCCAATAACGTCACCGATTTGTCTATAATGAGCTGTGCACTGATGTTGTAGGTGGCCTGCAGAATATGAACAGTGCCTCCTAGAGCAGCGGCTTGGATACCTTGTTCAATGGTGCCGAATGGCTTGGCTCTGCTGCCGTCGCCATCGACGGAATTAGCAAGCACGTATATATTCGAAGGATCGACCACATGATTGACTACATAATCCAGATACTCCTGAACACTTTCGGCACTGACATATCCGATGTTCGGGCGGTTGCTAATCATCATCTGTGCTGCTTCTTCCTGAGCTTGCTCACTAAGTGAATGGAATCCAGTAAGATCCAATCCTAGCTCCGGATTCTCCAAGGCAGCTTGCATCTCAGCTGAAGTGACGGCACTGTTGACTGCCGCTAATCCGGGAGTGAGCTCCAACGGAGGAGCGATTCGAAGGGCGAGGATCGAAGCATTCGCAATCACTTCTGCACCGCCAATTGTTGTCCCGAGACTGATGTCGTCAGCGCTTGTATAGTTCTGCACACTTAATGTATCATCTGCTTGTGCAGACAGGATGACCATGCCAATGTTGGATTGATTAGCTCCTCCAGTACCATAAGTGGAGCCAGGGACGATATCCGTATTGAGAAATAAGGAAATTTGGTTCGCCTGCTCACCTGTAATGTGAAACCACACAGCATAAATTCCTGGCTGCATAACGGTCAGTTGCCCCGTGCCAACGATGTGCATCATGCCAGACAACGCACCGTTAGCGCTGTAAGCGGCTGATTGATCGACAGGGATCGTTTGCGCATCTTGATTGTAAATGTAAGCATAATCCGTCGTAAATGCTGGACCCTCTGGTCCCGGCGGCCCTTCCGGCCCTGCTGGACCCTCTGGTCCCGGCGGCCCTTCCGGCCCTGCTGGACCCTCTGGTCCTACTGGCCCTTGCAGTCCTTGCGGTCCCTCTGGCCCTTGCGGTCCTTGCGGACCCTCTGGCCCTTGCGGTCCAGCGGGTCCCGCCGGTCCGGGAGGACCTATACTGCCGGTGCCAGTCAATAAAGCGACATCATCGACGAGGACGGCTGTACTTCCTGCGAACGGCAGTTTGTTGACAACAATAAGCGCTTGTGTTGTACCCGTTGGTTCAGGTGTAGTAGTGTGATACACTTCCTTCCAGCTATTCGTTGAAGCATCTGGCAGCTCTCCAGCAGCAATGTTGAGGATCATCCCGTAGCCCAAATAACGATATGCATCATCGTAATAGATAACAGATAATGAAACTGGCGGACTGGTACCTGCAGATGACTTGGATAAGGAAGCGACAAACTCGAATTGTTCGCCCGGCTGAACGGAGGTAAATTGATAGATGAACGAGTTCGTAGAGCCGCCAGTCAACACCACAGCATAATAACCAGAGTGACTTTGGTAAGGGGTGATGGAGGCGTGCATGCCAATCCATGGAGGAAGCCCCCCTGTTTCAAATCCGCCATTCGTCATGCGATTGCTAACCAATGTAGAATCACCGCCTCAGCTAGAAGATTATTTCACCCTCAAGTACCAGATACAATCAGACAAATCGCCGATGCTGCTTCGTACCGTCATACGTGAATACGACTTTTTTTTGCTCGACGATCGTTTCTAAGTGGACGGACTTGCCCCACAGCTTATACACATAAGGTAAAGTTTTCTCCAAATATTTGAGATCCAGCTCAATGCCTTCGTAAGCATGGATGAGATACAATCCCCCGTTGTTGCCCGCATCGCCATCTGTAATATGGAGAACGGGAAAGCCGCCATTCACCTTGGATTCGACCAGTTGATCGCGAACATGCTCCCAGCCTTTCTCCGTAATTTTCCACTCGGCGCCTTGCTTCTCGAAGATATATAGATCTAACTCCTCTACCAGCTCCTTGGTCAAGTAATTACGCAGGAAGGAAATATCCGAATCGAACTCGCGAACTTCGAACATTTTGTCACGGCCATATCTTCGTTCGATGTCTTCGAAGATTTTTAACCCCAAGTAATATGGATTCAAGCTGTGAGTAGAAGGCTGAACGACAGAAGCGTTCAGTTTGGCATACTCAATTGTTTCCGCAGGTGTCAGATCGAGCTCACGAATGATACGCTGATGCCAGTAGGAAGCCCAGCCTTCGTTCATGATTTTCGTTTCAATCTGCGGCCAGAAGTACAGCATCTCCTCACGAAGCATCGTCATAATATCGCGCTGCCAGTCCACGAGGATCGGGGAATATTCCTCTAGAAACCACATAACGTCCTTCTCCGGTTCTGAGGGGAACGGGGGTCTCGCCTGTGCCGACTCTGATTCGCGCTTGTTGCTGGCTTTCTCATCGTTCACGTTACTATTTGTCGGCTGCTTGCCGTCCTTATGTTCATGATCTGGCTTCTCTAAGCTCCACAAGTCATCGTACGGTCCTTGGCGAACAGAACGAACAGTCTTCTGGCGGCGCTCTAGCATTGACTGCTTCTGCCGATAGCTGTTGAAGGTATGAGTCAAGCTAGGATCGATATGCTCCTGTATGCCGAGTACAGCATCGATGAACGTCTCTACCGTTGTTGCCCCATATTCGCTCTCGTATTGACGAATGCGCGCAGCACTGGCGGACATGCTTTCCACCATGTCGCGATTCGTGCGGGAGAAGCGGGCGTTATTCTTGAAGAAATCACAATGCGCAAGCACATGAGCCGCAATCAGTTTGTTCTGAATGAGCGAGTTGCCGTCTAATAGGAAAGCGTAGCAAGGATTCGAGTTGATCACGAGCTCGTATATCTTGCTTAATCCAAGATCGTATTGTGTCTTCATCTTGTGGAAGGTCTTGCCGAAGCTCCAGTGATGGAATCGGGTCGGCATGCCGTAAGCCCCGAACGTATAAATAATGTCTGATGGACATATCTCGTACCGCATCGGGTAGTAATCAAGTCCGAAGCTATCCGCTACTTGCATAATTTCTTCGATCGCATTCTCCAAAGCTTCTAGTTCTTCCGTTCTCATCGCATTCCCTCCTATGTACGTTGTTCCATTCCACACGTCGTCAAGCTGCAAGTGGTGTACAACGAAATGTTATGCGGGTCATTGGACTGCTTGTCGGATCAGCTATGTCTGTATTACCGTGCATGCTTTGTAGAAGGAGGTGGGGGCGAAAAGCTGCAATTGTGCAGGTAATGTTCGAAATAAGCAGCTCGTATCTAGCAAAAACAGCGACTATACAGCCTTCTGCTCCACGATGGACCAGAATGAGTGATTTCGAAGAAGAAGGATGTACATTTGCAGGAATTTTGCCATTTTCCCTCTTCTATGATGCGAGAACCTGCACATTCGCAGGAATGACGGAAGCGGTGTGCTAGAGAGCCCGCCCTCGCGGTGTGCCAGTGAGACCAACTAGGAAGTTGTTGACATTCGTTCGTTCTCAGCAACGCGTTGCACGGTTTACTAATAATGTATTCAAGCGGGGATGTGAGATGAACAGGAATTGATGAGTCAAAAAAACTGAAAATTTTGTAAAAAAATAAAAATTGCTATATACTAGAATAAATTGGATGACACGTCTACATAGATAGAGAGGAGAAATATGAGAATGAAACGTTTCGTAGTTGTGCAGACAGTGCTCGTCCTTATATGGATGTTAGCTGCCTGTCAATCTTCACAAGAACGAGAACCGGTCGTGTTGAAATTATACGGTGTATATGAGGAGTTCTTCGCACCGGGGTACAAAGATCGATTTGAAGAGGAGTATCCGCACATCGATGTGGAAATATTGCCGTATGAATATCAATCGGACGGGGATCCGGTACTTAATCTAAAGAGTAGAATAAGGGAGCATACGCCTGATATTGTGTTTACGGGGACGACAACTTTCGTCGGGGCAATAGAAGAAGGATTGCTACTGCCGCTCGATCCTTATATCGAGGAGTCTGGTTTCCCGCTGGATACGATGCCGAATGCGGTTGTGCAGAAGCTTCGTCAAGAGGGAGATGGGCAAATATACGGTCTGGCGCCTGAGTTTTCAAGTGCAGCTTTATTCTTCAACAAGACACTGTTCCAGCAGTATCAGGTAGAATTGCCGAAGGATGGAATGAGTTGGCAGGGGCTATTCGATCTAGCTGCACGATTCCCGCAAGTGACAGAAGATGGTGCACCATTCTGGGGATTTCTGTCTCCAGGCCAACAAGATCCAGAGAAGAAGCTTTACTATTTGATCAAGCGAGCAGGCAAGTCAGAAAATCTAACAATTGTAGATGTCGAGAATGATACAGTAACTCTACAAACGCCAGCATGGCAAAATATCTGGAATACGTTCGTGCAGGCGTATCGGGGAGGACTCATCTCGAATATGGAATACGAAGAGCTTCATCCTGATTCTAATTTAGCCGGTATACATGCAGACGAAAGGTATGCGTCCTTCTTGAATGGTCAGGCGGCAATGGTTGTCGGGGAGAATGAATTGCTGAATCTGGCTATTGATCAGGAGTCGTTGGATTTCGGGCTGGTTACGCCACCGGGAACGTATCAGATATATTTGCAAAATACGGTGTTCAACATAACCCGGGAATCGGCGCATCCTGAGGAAGCCTGGACGTTCATCTCCTTTGCGCTTAGCGATGAGATGGCCAAGCACAAGCTGGGAATTGACAATGTGTTCGGAGGGTGGCGGAATCTGCCCGCACGAATCACACACTTGGAGCAAAAACTGAATCATGACTTGTCGGCTTTTTACAAACAGGATGCGGCACATAGCGGTATCTACTCGTTGTTCTCAGAAATTCCGACTGCATTTATCATCTATGAGCGGGATGCAACTCTAGAGGAATTGAAGCTGGTGCTGGCTGAGGAGAAGACGGTGGTGGAAGCGATCACCGATCTACAAGCTAAGCTGGAAGTAGCGTGGAGGGAGATGCGGTGAAGGCAGAGATGAAATTGGTGTGTGGCTGGCTGGTGCTGATTGTGCTGCTCGGCGGTTGTGTTCCGGGAAGCGGGAACTCGTTGAAGGGCAAGCTGCGTATCGTGGCGGAGCAGGATATTCACATGTATCATGCACAAGGCTTGAGAGACTTCAAGGAGTTGCATCCGCAAGTAGAGATTGAGTTTATAAATGTGCGAAATCTGGTAGACGATCCGCTGGACATGTATGCGAATTATGAGGAATTGGTAGTCGAGCAGCAACCGGATGTCGTGATTGCAAGCGAACTTACATTTCCTATGCTTACGGAGGAAGCACGTCTGTTGCCGCTCGAATCGAAGGCCGTACAGGACGAGCTTCCCATAGAGGAAGTAGTTCCGGCTGTGATGGGATGGTTGCGCGATAACGGTCACGGTCAGCTATATGGCTTGGTACCCTCGTTCAGTCGTAATTTGATTTTTTTTCGGACGGATCTATTCGATGAACACGGCGTTATGTATCCAGAGGATCAGATGAGCTGGCAAGAGCTGCTTGCGCTTGCGCAGCAATTTCCAGATCGGAGCGAAGAGGGTGAGCGCTTGTTCGGCTTTCACGACGGATTACAGGGGGAAGCCGACTACTTGATTACAAGCATCGCCAGTACACGCGGATTATCTTATCTCGATTGGGAGCGACGCGAAATTACATTGGCATCGGAAGGTTGGCGGCAAGTGTATGAATTGGCAGTGAATGCGCTGCGTTCTGGCAGTATATATGATCAGGAGCAGCATACGGAGACTGAAACCGTTACCGATAATTCCCATAATCCTGTAAACCTGTTTCTGGACGGGCGCGTTGCGATGATGCAAGGGGATACGCATACGTTCAGTACATTGGCGAGCCAAGCACCTGAAGTCCCGTGGGCGATGGTAACAGAGCCTGTTGATCCGCTCAACCGTTCCCAAGCTGAGATGTACGTGCATGATGTGTACGCGATATACGAGACTTCGGCGAATGTGGATGCAGCCTGGGCATTGGTCAAGCATATGAACAACAGACCTGTTCAGTCATCAGATGACGGCAAGGGAATCTCAGCTTGGACAGGGACTTGGAAGGCGCTATCTGGTAGGGATGAGGAGCTTGCGGAAGTGTGGAGTCTCCTTGACTATAGACAGCATTCGCCGCTTCCCTTCTGGGAGATACCGCCTGGTTTCCTCACTGCAGTGACAGAGATACGCCACAATGCGCTTGTGAAGATGTTGTCCGGTGAAGCTACAGTGGAGGAAGCCTTGCAGCAAATGGACGAACAAGGGCAAGCAGCACTTGATCAGTCGCAACTTCCTTGAATAGGAGGCTTGCTGTCCGTATTGAAATGTAAGAGGGGCTGTCGCAGACAGCCCCTCTTACGTATGGCAAGCGCCAACTTAATGATGTGAAAGTCCAAGTCGCATATATTGCTCGCGTGGTGCATCATGGATGTCCATCAGTTCAGTCATCAGCGCAGTCATGCGTCGTTCAATTTGCTCGTCTCTAATCGGATGCTCTTGCTTCGGGTCCTGCTCCAGATCGAACAGCATCGTCCCGAATTGATGGTAACGTCCGTCCCCGGCAGAACGAATTTTCAATACCGAAGTTCCTTTCGTGAATGTGAATGGCGGACGCAGTTCAAGCTCCCGCAACTCCTGAGTGGAGAAGCGCTTGCGCATATGAGTAGGCATTAGCGTATAATTGTGCAAGGGTGCGTTGTCGGGCGAGGCTGGCCCGCGCATGTACACGTATCGTCCGTCGGTGCAGTTGACATGCCCGCCGTGAATGCCGAATAGTGCGGCTTCGCGGACGGCTGTATCGCGAGCAATTGTATCCCGCAATGTATGTCCTGTCATATCTGCTGGAATGTCGACATCGAAGAAATCTAGCAATGTTGGTGCCAGATCGATCGTTTGTACCAGACTTTGTCTCCGCTCACCGCGAATGCCGGACCGAGGGTCCCAGATGAACAGAGGAGTATGAGCCACTTCGCTATAGAACGGCTGTACACATTTGGCCCACCAATCGTGCTCGCCGAGGAGAAAGCCATGGTCGGTATTGACGATCAGCATAGTGTCTGTCCACATGTTACGGTCGTCCATCACATCCAGCACTTGTCCCAGATAGTGATCGCACATACTAAGGAGTGAGGCGTATTCATGGCGAATATGCTCGACCTCTTCCGCGGTTTGCGCGACCCGTTCGTACGGTGGCCAGTCAAAATGCTTGCCTTCATACAGATGCGGGTACAGCTTCCTGTAAGATTCAGGCGCATGGAACGGCTCGTGAGGGTCGAAGGTTTCCAATTGAAGGAACCAGCGGTCTTCATTGGCATTGGCCTGTATGAAATCCAGACCGGATTGAAAGGTTCGTGCTTGCGGGAAATCGGATTCATCCCGAATATGCGAACGATTAATCCAATCTTGTCTGTGCATACCTGATAACGGCCTATCTACAACTTGCGGCGGAACTTCTGGGTCGCGCACTTGTCCTATCCAAGTGTCTCCTTCTTGTCCACGGATGAAGTCGAAGGTATTGTAACGTGAATGATAGGTGGCACCTCCGTCTTCCCAATAGTGCTGATGATCGGTTACAAGATGGGTATAGACGCCGTTTTGCTGCAAGATCTCAGGCATAGAATCATCGAATGGCTCCAACGGTCCCCAACTGCGGTGAAGGAAATTGTATCTCCCTGTATGCAGCTCTCTTCTTGCAGGCATGCAGGGCATGCTTCCTACATAGGACTGGTCAAAAACAGCGGTACGCACCGCCAGTCTGCGAAAATTGGGCAAGTGCGTCCAGTCGCAGCCATATGCAGGCAGCATACGTCGGTTCAATGTGTCGAACATAACCATGATCGCTTTCATAGCTTTCACCTTCGCTTTCTAGTTGATGGTTAGCTGTAGCGTAACAAATGGTGCAATGGCTTGGAAGAGAGATTATGATGAGAATATAGGAAAAAACGAATATGCTTGTCTGCTGCACAAGCGCCGGAGGTGACTAGAGAACTGTGACCCATCAGCGATTAACCTTCAATCCGGAAGACCTCAAGGTCAAGCTGCGATTCGCCTATGAATGGGAAAGACCGCGTGAGTGGAACGCTTCCGGATTTAGCAACCCCGACTTAACCTTGTGGTATATTGTTCGCGGCTCACGTCGACTCATCGTGAACGACCGAACTTATAGGCTGCAACCGGGGATACTGGCGCTCGTTCCCCCGCATACCGTATTTGCGACAGAGTGGGAACAGGAAGCGACAGAGCCGATTCATTACTTGGCAGCGAGTGTGTCGGCCTATATTCATGGCATTGAATGGTCGCAATTGTACGGACTGCCTCCCTATTGTCGATTGGAGACGAGGACAGATGCAGCCGTTCTGTGTACCAGATGGAAGCACATGATCGATGAATGGGAACAATGGAACAGGGAGGGAGGAGAACCGGACGGAGGCATGTTTTCCTTGGAGCGGGCTACAGCGATATTGCGGGTGCAAGCGGCTTGCAAGCTGTGGCTGGCACATATGATGCAGCGGTTGAAGCCGTATATGGCGACTCCAATTCCTGTTGTCGATGAGCGCGTCCAGCAAGTGTGCGCCTATATTCGCAGCGCATATGCCGATGAAATCCGATTGGAGAATATGGCGGCCGCTGCTGGTATCAGTGAAGGGCATCTGCGCCTTCTCTTCCGGGAAAACCTGCGTTGCTCGCCTTATCGGTACTTGCAGCAGGTACGGATGGAGAAAGCACAGGATCTCCTATTATCGACAGCATTGCCTCTGAACGTTGTTGCACAGCGTGTCGGATTTGAGGATTACAGTCATTTCTTGAAAATATTCCGTGCTCACGCAGGGGTGTCTCCTTCGTTGTACCGCAAGCTGAATCATCCTTACTCATGATCGTGGGTAAGAGCAGGCTAAGTAAGAGCCAAGCCCATTCCGGCTTATGAAGTCGGCACCGCTTCCGGCTTGCCGAAGAAGGTCTTCAGCGCCTTGTACACTTCCCCCTTCTCTCGAATGACACAGTGCTGGAAGCGAGGGTTCGCGATGTGGCGATACGCAGACATGAGTGTGCTGCTGCGGTTGTATTGGTTCACCTCGCCATAGCCGAACAGGTTGCTGCGCTCCAGCAGCTTCTCGATCAGTTTCACGCATTTATCGTTATCGCTGGTTAGATTGTCGCCGTCTGAGAAGTGGAACGGATACAGATTGTATTGTGCAGGCGGATAGCGCCGGTCGATGATCTCGAGGGCTGTTTCGTAGGCAGAGCTGCATATGGTGCCGCCGCTTTCACCGCGATTGAAGAAGTCTTCTTCTGTCACTTCCTTAGCTTCAGTATGGTGGGCGATGAAGACGATGTCGACCTTCTCGTATTTGCGCCGAAGGAAGCGGGTCATCCAGAAGAAGAAGCTGCGGGCAATGTACTTCTCGAAGTGTCCCATCGAGCCGGAGGTGTCCATCATAGCAAGGATGACGGCGTTCGAGCGCGGTGTCTGAATTTCTTCCCATGTTTTGTATCGCAGATCCTCGGGTGTGATGCCCTGAATGCCTTTGGTCCCGTTCAAGGCGTTGCGGCGAAGTGTCTCCATAATGGTGCGCTTCTTGTCGATGTTGGATTGGATGCCTTTTTTGCGAATGTCATTGAATCGGATATCGGTGACGGTTATTTTTTGCTCATCCTTGTGCTTTAATCTTGGCAGCTCCAGCTCCTCGAACAGCATTTCCTCCACTTCCTCTAGATCGACCTCGGCTTCATACACATCCTCGCCAGGCTGGTCTCCTGCTCCTTCCCCCTTGCCTGACTTGTTCGCTGCTTGCGGCTCGCGGCCCAGTACGTCGCCGACTTGGCTGTCGCCGTCTCCCTGACCGACATGCTTGCTCTTGCGGTAGTTGTATCGAAAGCGGTATTCGTCCAAACTGCGGATCGGAATTTTCACAATTTGTTTGCCATTGTTCAAGATGATGCTCTCATCACTAATTAGATCGGGCATATGCTGCTTCATCGCCTCGCGCACCTTCTGATGGTGACGGCTCTGATCTTCGTACCCTTTGCGGTGCAGCGACCAGTCTTCCCGGGAGACAATAAATAAGCGCTTATTCATAGCTGCCACCTCGACTCTGCTTTTTCTTCATGTATATTCAGCCGGGTCCGGGGTATGTTCGGGATTGCTGTTATGTAAGTTGTGGGAAGGTTAGCGCGTTGCTGTGGAATAAGGGAATTACTTGGATTTATTCCTCTCCTCCTGCCCCCGGATTGCGTGATAGCGGGAAATTGTGGTCTTACGTGTGGGGAAAGGATTGATATGATTGTTCCTGACAGTATATAAGTCTATATTTTTCCTTTACATAGACCCGTCTAGCGATCTGACCGTGAATAAGACCAGTGCATACCGTTAATCACCTCCAGAGTCTGTACATGCGATTGTGCGAATGCTTGCAGTCTGCTGTGACAAAGGATGGAACGTGGCAGTACAGACTTGTCCTGCACATTGCAATTGTGATACAGTACGTGTATAGATTCGGTCGTGAAGCACACGCCGCTTGTTTACGGAATTTTCCGTGGCAGGCGGCGTTTTTTATTATCAGAGAGGAGAGAAGCAAGGAATGACATTTCAACAGGAATATGAGCAATTTATAACCGATCATGGTCAGTCACGAACAGGGGAGGCGGCGAGAAGACTGCGTGAAGGGCATGGTCATGCGGAAAAGCTGTTTCTGGAACACGTATGGTGGCCGGCATTTGGGCATTTCAAGCATTTGTATCCTGAATTTGAAGTGACGGACTACAAGGATGGATTTCGCTATCTTGATTATGCCTACATTCGGTCTGGCTTGATGCTCGCGATTGAGTTGGACGGATTCGGTGCGCACTGGAGGAATATTAGCCGTTGGCAGTTCGCGGACCACAATAGGAGACAGAACGATCTAATCATGGATGGCTGGAAGGTATTGCGATTTGCTTATGACGATATTAAGGATAACCCGCGCTATTGCCAACAGAAGCTTCAGCAATTCATGGGTAGATGGTATGGGGATGAACAGCGCGTACTTGATGCAGATTACAAGGAGAAGGAGATAATCCGGTATGCATTGAAGGCAGTGCGTCCAGTCAAGCCGTTAGAGATAAGCAGCTATATGGGGGTGGACGTCAAGACAGCAAGGAAATGGCTTGTTCAATTAGTCGACAAAAGATGGCTGTTGCCAGCCTCGGGAAGCAAGCGGATACGATCGTATCGGCTCAATGTGGAAGGGAAGCCGTTCATCCTGTAGGAATGAGGGGAGCGCTTGCAACGTTACGGTCCAAACCGGTTGGTCAATGGGCGATGGATGGTTGTATGATTGCTAGTGGTATCGGCTAACGGGAATGAAAGGTCTTATTTTGCCGGAATGCGTGGATCATGGATTCATAAGGGGAAAAAGTGGAGCTAACCCATGTATTCGGTATGAGTAAACGGTGATTTGATGTGATTAAGACCATTTTTTCCAGCTATACTTACATCCTAGGATAACTTTACTGAATAGAACCAGTAATTCCCGCTATTTTATCGCATATTTGACGAAGTTGGATCATGCCCACATTCGTGGGTTATTTTATAGGTTTGTATGAATTTTATGCGAAGTTTGATTCACTTTGTTGACGCAATGGACGAAGCTATTTAATATTCGTAGTAACATATAGGGTGAGCGGTTTAACGCGTGTCAAGAACTAACCTACAAACAGGAGGAATTCCGCCATGACTTACCCAACGATCACAGAACAGCAGCGATTCGCCCGGTTGCAATATCCCAAGGGCAAGGTTCGCATGATTCTGGATACTGATACATACAATGAAATCGACGATCAGTTTGCAGTGATTTATTCCTTGCTTGCCAGAGAGAAGCTGCAGGTGGAAGCCTTCTATGCCGCACCCTTCTTCAATGAGAAGTCCAGCGGTCCTGCAGACGGTATGCGCAGGAGCTACGAAGAGCTGGTCCGGATTCGCGAGCTTATGAAGCTTCCGGAGCATCCGCCGATCTATTATGGCGCGGAAGCGTATATGCCGGGTGCTGATGAGCCTGTCATGAGTGATGCGGCGAACGATCTGATCCGCCGGGCGCACGATTCTTCTCCTGATGATCCGTTGTACGTAGTGGCGATCGGGGCGATTACGAATGTTGCGTCTGCGATTGTCCATGACCCGTCTATACTAGAGAATATCGTGGTCGTCTGGTTGGGAGGCAATTCTCTTCAATGGCCGGATACGCGAGAATTTAATCTGAAGCAGGATCCGCATGCAGCACGTATCTTGCTGGATTGCGGGGTTCCGCTAGTACTCGTGCCATGCATGGGCGTGGCTACGCACTTGACTACGACGTTGTCGGAGCTGCGAGACTATGTGAAGGATACGGGAGCGATCGGCCGTTATCTGTACGAGACATTCGAGGAAACGAGCACCGATCATAAGGGGCACTCCAGAGTGATCTGGGACATCTCGACCATTGCCTACTTGTTAGATGAGCGGTTTGTGGAATCGGATTTGGTTCATAGTCCGCTACTGACAGATGAAATCACTTGGGATACGGACGCTTCGCGTCACACGATCCGTTGTGTGCGCTATTTGCACCGAGACCGAATATTCAAGGATCTGTTCGGAAAGCTGGAACAGTTCGGTAAGCAGCAAGGATGATAGGAGCTGCGTGAGCGTCTGTATCGTGCTTCGATATTGCTGCCGCGCTGCTATTGTAAGATCTCGGTCAGTAGTAGATAACGGGCAAGTGTAGTATACGGCAGGATTGTGTATAGAGGAAAGATGTCATGAAACTGCTCGAAGGGTCACCATTCTGTATGGCACAGCTGTCGGGGGTTGTGTATACTTGTGGGGGCGTCGCCCCCTTTTGCACCGTTAAGAAAACGTTTTATTTCCCACATAGGAAATCAAGATACATACATCATCACCGTAATAGAGTGTTACACGGTGATGAGTTAAGGAGAGTTCAGAGACATGACGACAATTAACCATGCGATTAGAGTAGGCCAGTTGGGCTTCCAGCCTAACGAGCACAAGATGGCCGTGTTCCTGCAAGGAACGGAAGGCGGAGATTTCGCCGTAGAAGATGCAGCAAGCGGCAAGGCTGTATATCGCGGCAAGCTGCACGGACCGATTCAGAGTGAAGCAAGCGGTGAACGTGTGTATCAAGCTGTGTTCACTGAGCTGGATCAACCGGGTGAGTACCGGATTACTGGGTCGCAGGGACAGAAGTCCGCTTCGTTCACGATTAGCGAGAGTGTGTTTCATCACGCACATCAAGCGCTGTTGAAAGCTTTTTATTATTTGCGCTGCGGCACCGATCTGGAGAAGGAATATGCAGAGCCTTGGACCCATAAGGCCTGTCATCTCACTCCAGCGATTGTATATGGTCAAGAGGAGCGCAGGATTGATGTCAGCGGCGGCTGGCATGATGCGGGAGACTACGGCAAGTATGTTGTACCTGGCGCGAAGGCTGTAGCAGATTTGCTGCTTGCGTACGAGGATGCGCCAGATGCGTTCTCTGCTGCAATTCCGTTGCCGGAATCTGGTTCAGGTGTGCCTGATGTGTTATCAGAATGCCGCTATGAACTGGAGTGGATGCTGAAGATGCAGGATTCTGACAACGATGGCGTCTTCCACAAAGTGACGACGTTGAAATTCCCTAGCTCCGACTGCATGCCAGAAGATGACCATGCTGACTTATACTTGTCGCCAATCTCGGCAGCGGCAACAGGCTGCTTCGCCGGGGTGATGGCGATGGCGTCACGCCTATATGCATCGTTCGATTCCGTGTTTGCGAAGCGTTGTCTGAGCGCGGCAGTGCGTGCTTGGAGTTGGTTGGAGCGCAATCCGGAGGTGCCTGGTTTCGAGAATCCGCCAATCATCAGAACTGGCGAATATGACGACAGCAATGATCGGGATGAACGCTTCTGGGCGGCAGCCGAGCTATACCGCACGACAGGCGAGGCTGTGTATCATGTAGCGTTCCGCAAGCTTGCGGAGGAGTCCGACTTCTATATGTATCGCTTAGGCTGGGCGGATATGGGCGGTTATGGTGTATTAGCTTACCTGAGGCTGCCAGCTGCGCAGCAGCACGCTGATCTTGCAGGTAAGCTCAAGCAGGGATGGATTGCACAAGCCGATGACTTCGTGAAGCGCAGTAAGCGGGACGGTTACGGGGTGTCCTTGCTGCCGAGTCATTACATATGGGGCAGCAATATGCTCATCTTGAACCACGCTATGACATTGCTGATTGCTTACCAACTAACCGGCGAGGAGCAATACCGAGCATGCGCCTATAACCATTGGCAGTATATTCTCGGCTGCAATCCGGTTGATCTGAGCTATGTAACCGGTGTCGGTGACCGGTATGTACGGAATCCGCATTATCGCCCGGGGATTGGCGATGGGATTGCGGAGCCGATTCCGGGTATGGTGTCCGGCGGTCCGAATCATGGCTTACAGGACGAGATTGCCGAGAAGGAGCTTGCCGGTCAACCGCCTGCCAAGTGCTTCGTGGATCATGAGGATAGCTATGCAACGAATGAAATTACGATTTACTGGAATTCACCAGCAGTCTATGTAACTGCGCAATTTACGAAAGCAAGAGCAGCATCACTTGCGGCCAAGTAATTGCCATCCACACATTAGCGGATTTATACAACAAGAAGGAGAGGAAGTTGTCTATGTCACAGTCTTACCAACATTTTGATCTAGCGATTTATTGCACAGCAGGTGATTTGGAGAATATCTCCAGAGAGCAGCTGGAGCGAGACATTGCGTTCTTCCAGAAGCACCTGAAGCTGTCTAAGGCGTATATCGAGAACCATCGAGGAGACATCCACCTGTCTAGGGAGCGCTTGCAGGAACTGAAGGACATCTTCGAATCGAAGGGAATTGCTACGGCTGGAGGCATCACACCGACCTTGCCGGACGCCTATCGTCCTGGCTATAATCGGTTATTCGGCGGGATTTGTTATACAGATGAAGCGTCGCGCAAGCAGTTTCAGCATGCCGTAGAAACCGCTGCAGCTGTGTTCGATGAAGTGATCTTCGACGACTTCTTCTTCAACAATTGCGCTTGTGACACTTGCCTGGAAGGCAAGGGAGATCGGACTTGGGAAGAGTTCCGTCTGGAGCTGATGACCGAGGTTTCAGAAAATCTCATTATGAAGCCGGGTAAGGCAGTCAATCCGAACGTTAAGCTCGTTATCAAGTACCCGAACTGGATCGAATCGTACCAGTCCACCGGCTATAATACCGAATTGCAGCCCAACTTGTTCGACGGCATCTATACGGGCACCGAGACACGCAATCCGTATAACAGCCAACAGCACATTCCGCGTTACGCCTCCTATTCATTAATGCGCTGGATGGAACACTTGAAGCCGGGCGAGAACGGCGGCGGCTGGTTCGACAGCTTGGATTGTACGTACATCGACTATTATTTGGAGCAGGCGTACTTGACTGTATTCAGTAAGGCGAGAGAGCTGACCTTATTCTGCTATGGCTTGCTCAAGGATTCGCTGTACATTCCGCCACTCGGCTTCCAGCTGGACAAGCTGGACGAGCTGGACGAGCTTGCGCCGAAGCTGGGTGAGCCGCTCGGCTTGCGCGTATATCAGCCGCATCATGGACGTGGTGAGGATCATCTATACAATTACCTTGGAGGATTAGGTATTCCGTTCGAACCGTCACCGCATTTTCCTGAGAACGGGGAGAAGGTGCTTGTCGCCGCAGATGCTACTAGAGACCCGGATATATTGGATAAAATTAAGCGCCATATGCAGGCTGGCGGCGAAGTGATCATGACGTCAGGCTTCCTCGAGAAGATGGAAGGTCGTGGTGTGGAACAGTTGACAACGCTGCGCACGACTGGTAAGCGCATTTCGATTCAGAAGTATGGTATGGACACACGCAGCTGTACGTTTGATCGGTTCGCTGAAGGAGCCGAGCCTGTTCTGTTCCCGGTACTAGAATACAGCACGAACGGTACTTGGCAGATGATCATCGGCTTCAACAGTGACTACAACTTGCCTGTGCTCATGTATGATAATTACGGCAAGGGCAAGCTGTACACACTGACTGTTCCAGACAACATGGCTGATTTTCGCAAGCTGCCGCAGGAAGCACTGCATGCCTTGCGCCGGACATTGGTCGGAGAGCTGCCATGCGTGCTGGAGGGCAAGAGTGATGCAGGGCTGTTCATCTATGATAACGGTACGGTCATCGTACAATCGTTCCGTACGGATCCGGAGCGTTGGGGTATTCGCGTACCAGCTGACAGCGATGTAGTACGGGTGAAGACAGGTAAGTCAGCAAAGCGCGTACGCGAGGAAGACGGTGCGGCGATCTACGAAGCGATGCTATCTCCGTCCAGCTTCGAAGTGTTCCAAATTGTGAAGAGATAAGTGTACAGATTGTTCAGGGAGGCTGTCCATTTACTACAAGGGGCAGCTTTCCGTATGTGGACAGACCGTATGTTGACAGTTACCTCTGCGTAACCAAGTTAAGCAAAGTTGATTATTTTACAGAAAGCGCTGTCAGTTTATAATGGGAAGTAGAACATAATCAAGGAGGCACATGCTATGAAATATAGGGAGTTAGGTTCGACAGGCTTGCAGGTTAGCGAGATCAGCTTCGGCACATGGGCGATCGGCGGCGGCTGGGGCCAGGTTAACGATGCGGAATCGATCAAAGCGCTGCAGCGTGCGATGGATGCAGGTGTCAATTTCTTCGATACGGCAGATGTGTATGGCGATGGTCATGGAGAAGAGGTAGTGGGCAAGGCGACTAAGGGACTGGAGGGCAAGGTGCACATCGCCACTAAGTTTTGCCGTCAGGGAGACATTCACGATCCGAATAACTATTCCGAGGCAGTCGTCCGCCAATATTGTGAGGACAGTCTGCGCCGGCTGCAGCGTGAGGCGATTGACCTGTATCAGGTGCATTGTCCAGCTACAGAGATCGTTCGCGATGGCGCAGTGTTCGAAGTGTTAGACAAGCTTCAGGCCGAGGGGAAGATCCGCCATTATGGTGTCAGCGTAGAGACGGTAGAGGAAGGCTTGATCAGCCTGCAGTACCCGAATGTTAAGGCGATTCAGTTCATCTACAATATGTTCCGCCAGAAGCCGGAGCAGGAATTGTTCCCGAAGGCGAAGGAGCAGGGTGTGGGGATCCTCGTTCGCCTGCCGCTTGCGAGCGGGCTGTTGACTGGGAAGTTCAAGGAGGACACAACCTTCGAAGCGGATGATCATCGTAACTTTAACCAGAATGGTGAAAGCTTCAATGTCGGCGAGACGTTCGCTGGGCTGCCGTTCCGCAAGGGTGTGGAGCTGTCCCGCCAACTTGCATGGATCGCAGACGGCCGCGACAGTATGACACGTGCGGCATTGCGCTGGATATTAGACAATCCGCATATTACGTGTGTCATTCCGGGCTTCAAGAATACGAAGCAGGTTGAGGACAATCTGGCAGCAGCAGATGTCCCATCCTTCACCGAGGATGAGCGTCAGCGGATTGAGACGTTCTATGAGCAGGAAGTGAAGGATCATATTCGCGGGCCGTACTAATATGGCGCATAACAGGGAAGCGATCGCCGTCATAGGCAGCATCAATATGGACGTAGTGAATCGGGTGAAGGCGCATCCGCAGCCAGGTGAGACGATTCACGGCTTGAGTACAGCTTACTTTGCCGGAGGCAAGGGGGCCAATCAAGCTGTAGCAGCGGCACGCAGCGGTGCGCAAGTTCGGATGGTTGGCGCTGTCGGGCAGGACGACTTCGGCAGACAGCTGGTGGAAGGTCTGCAGGCCGACGGCATTCAAGTGTCTGCATTGGAAGTGAAGGAAGGTCTGTCGGGGATGGCATTCATTGCTGTAGATGATGCTGGAGAGAACAGCATCATTCTGTCTCAAGGTGCGAATGGACAGTTGACCGCTAATGATGTAGTCAAGCACTGGCCGGTAGTGCAGGAGCAATGCCGCGCTGTCCTGTTGCAGAATGAGATTCCTTGGGCGGCAACAGCAGCTGCAATTCATGCTGCGGCTGACGCGGGCGTGAAGGTGTATATGAATCCAGCGCCTGCTTGTAAGGTGCCCGAAGCTGAGTTAGCGTGTATCGATGTGCTGATCGTCAATGAGAGCGAAGCGGAGGCGATCTGCGGCATTCAACCGCATGATGAAGCATCTGCCCAGCATGCGGCGAAGACGCTTGTGATGAGTGGTGTTAAGACGGTTATTGTGACAATGGGTGAGCAAGGCGCTTACTATGCGAATCACGAAGATCAGGCCGCGTTCGTGCCTGCCTATCGCGTGCAAGCAGTAGATACGACAGGCGCTGGAGACACCTTCATCGGGGCATTCTGCGCCGCGCATGAAGGGAAGGGGCTGTCCGTTCCCGAGGCGATGCGATTCGCGGCAGCGGCTTCTGCGATCGCGGTTACCCGTTCAGGAGCGCAGGCGGCCATTCCACATGAACAGGAAATCATGCGCTGGATCGAGCAGCATCCATCATGATAAAAGAGCGGAATCGGTCTGAAGCGTTTGGACCATTTCCGCTCTTTTTCGTTCGTGGATGTGCCGAACGATAGTGCAAAAAGTAACTGCAAGGTGTGTTGACATGTGTCGATGCTCTCGTTCGATTCGCTAACGGAAGTAGGAGGCGCTTAAAGCCTGCTTTCTGCGGGATTGGAATTGTAACGGAAGTGAGAGGGAGCTATTGGCGCAGAAACCAGTTGAAACCGTGCAGATTTGTTGTGTAAGGAGCGCGTATTTCCGTTAAAAGAGAAAAGTTCGTAAAAACGAGTGCTAAAGGTCTGTCATTTCCGTAAGTGCGACTTAGGCCAAAAGCAAAAGCGCGCTAATTACAGCGCGCTTTTTTGTAAATTTTCCATCTCATAAAATTCGCCGCGACGCTTGAGCAGCTCGTCGTAGGTGCCCGATTCAGCGATCTGCCCCTTCTTCATGACGACGATCCGGTCAGCATCGCGAATGGTCGACAGGCGATGGGCGACAACGAACGTCGTTCTGCCCTTGATCAAGCGGCCCATAGCTTGCTGGACCTTGTGTTCAGATATATTGTCGAGCGCTGATGTAGCCTCATCCAGAATAATGATGCGCGGATCACGGATCAAGGCGCGGGCGATGGCAATACGTTGGCGCTGACCGCCCGACAGCCGTCCGCCATGCTCGCCGATCAAGGTGTCGAGTCCTTCCGGCAGCTGCTCGATGACATCGCGCAAGTTGGCCATATCGACTACCTCCCAGACCCGGTCTTCGCTAATGTTCGGCAGCCCGTACGTGATGTTGTCTCGGATCGAACCGGAGAACAGAATACTGTTCTGCAGGACGACAGCAAGTGATTTCCGATACTCTGAGATGGCAAGCTCATTCATCGGGATACCGTCTACCGAGATCTTGCCCTCAGTCGGCTTGTAGAATCCGATAAGTAAATTCAGTATCGTAGACTTACCGGCACCGGATTCTCCGACGAAGGCGATGGTCTCACCCGGCTTCACACGCAGATCCATGTTGTGCAGCACGTGCTTGTCCGAATCACGGTAGCTGAAGCTGACCTTGTCGAAGTCAATTTCACCGCGAATCTGATCTGGCTTGCGGTTACCCGTATATTCTTCCATATCGTTATTCAGCAACACCTCGGTTACGGAATGAATCGACTCGAAGCCCTTCGCAATCATCGGATAGACGTTCAAGATTTGATTCACCGACATCATGATCATGTTGAAGAAGCCTTGATACATGACGATGTCACCTACGGGGATGCTTCCCCTATATGCCAGAATAGACGTAAAGCCAAGACATCCTAACTGGAATGTCTGGAAGGTTACCCAGTTGGAGGAGGAAAAGTATGCCTCCAGCATATCAAGGCGTATCCCTCTTCCCTTCAGCCGTCGCAAGGACGTATCGACCTTGTCGATCTCGACCTGCTGCAGTCCATGTGCACGGGTAACCGGCAGCATGTCTACCATTTCCGATACTTTGCCGGACATGTCCTCAATTTCCTTCCGGAATTCATTATTCGTACGACGAATTCGCTTGCGGAATTGGGAGATGAGGAATACCGAGGTCGGTATCGTCATGAAGAAGAAGGCAAAGACGCTAAAGCTGTGCGTATACACAATGATGAGCGATACGATCATATTCATGACGGCGGACAGCACCGAGATCATCATCTGCTTGGAGAGGAACTCGATTGCTTCGACATCGCGCAGCACCTTGGCTTGCAATTTACCTGATTTCAGCTCACCATGAGCGGCGATTGACAAGTGCTGCAGCTTGCGCACCAATGTGCTGCGCAAGCCAGCCTCGACGAATCGGATCGCCTTGCTCGCAAAGTGAATATACAAGGAATGGGTCGGTATATTCTGGACCAGAACGACTGCCATCACGATTAAATTCAACCATATAGCAGACGTACTGTGCTCGTCCGGGTTAGTCGCAATATTGATCAGATTTGCCGTAATGATCGGCAGTACCCAAGCGGGCGAGCTCTTAATAAGAAAGAAGAAGATGGAAATCATAATTTTGCCCAAGTGCGGTTTATATAACGTCATCAAAAATTTGGCAGGCCGACCTTCAGCCAAGGAGCGGTCATCGAACATGCGCTCCATGTCTAAGGTTTCGTTCAAACTTCTATCCAAGGTTAATCCCTCCACAGTTGTTGCTCTCTCTGTATGTCTATATATTTATAAAGCCTTCACCTACTTAACCACGGAACAGGGGTTCTTGTAAAGGGGAGAAACTTACACAATTGAAGCCAAATCTGTAAAGAAAGCGACTGGGAATAGATTGCAGAATGGAACGTTGCAACATAGCAAAAACACGCACTCGTCAAACCCGCAGGGTGCAGGCATGATAAGTGCGTGATAGTTTGATGATCCTGCGATGGCAGCTATCTTCAGGCGAGTGAAGCTCCAATCATTGTATAGAACAGATAGAGCACTAATGGCAATGCAGACAGGACGGTACCCAGTATCGGATAGAGCCGCTTCCTCTGCTTGTTGAACAGGCCGATTAGCCCCATTATTAAGCCGATAAGCGTAAGTATTCCGCCGCCGAGAAAACAAAGCCCAATTAAGCCGATCACCATAACAACTTCCTGCTCCTCGGGGGACAAACTCTGGGGATCGGCAATGTTCGGATCGAAATTACTAATTATATCTTGGTTGTTAATCGCCATACCGAAGCCGGTCATCGCTAACAGAATGGCGATAATCCCCAATACTGTTGCTGCTATGCCGAACCCGGAATGCTTCTGCGGTGCGTTCATGCCAGAAGCGGGAGGGGCTTCGGAGAAGGCTGCTTGCTCGTGCGGCTGCTGTTCATTGGTATCCATTATGTGTTGACTCCTTCCTAATTCACTCTATACGTTATTTTCTTACATTCTCGCTAGAATTGCAAAACCCTCTTCACGCGTTCATTTCATCATGCACTGGCAAGCAGTTGGAACGGACTCCTCGATTTATTTTTGACCGCTGATTCGTTATGATAGAAGTAACATCGCAAGAAGGAAGGAGAATATGATGGCAGCTAGATTGATGTTTTGGGCAAGTATATTGGCTATGATAGCGGTCGTACTAGGTGCATTTGGCGCTCACGCGCTGGAAGAACAACTCACACCGGAGCGATTGGATACGTATGAAACAGCTGTACAGTATCAGTTTTATCATGCGATTGCATTGTTTGTAACAGGCTTGCTTGCAAGAGGGAAACCGCAACTAGCTCACGTAGCTTGGGCAGGTCGTTTCTTCGGCGCTGGTATTGTGTTGTTCTCCGGCAGCTTGTACGTACTGGTTGCAAGCGGCATTAGCTGGTTAGGTGCGATTACGCCGCTTGGGGGCGTATGCTTCATAGTTGGCTGGATTATGCTTGCAGTTAGTGTGAAGAAAACAGAAAATTTAGGTCGATAATTGATTTTTGGCGAGAAAAAAGCAGGATTTTGTCAGAATAACGAGAATATGTGGTAAACAGTGTTCAATCATTCACTCATCCTTACAACCGCATCCGATTGGATATAGGGAAGAGGCTGGCAAGTGAAGCCTTTTTCTACGTATGTATTTGTATTGGAGGGACAGGGGGGGATCCGTTGCGGAGGAAGACACGAAACCTGTACTTCCTGCCAGTTTTGATTGTTTATTTGCTTGGCAGTGCGGCATGGGTATATTGGCAGCTGCAGCAGTTATGGTTCATAGGGTTCTCTGTTGTAGCTTGCGTGTATTTTATGGTGCTATTCGCTCTGGATGCGAAGGAGAAGCGACAGAAGCAGCTCGATCATAGACGGTCAGAGGCTAGAATTAAGCATATGGCCTATTATGATGATATGACAGGGCTCCCGAATCGGCGTATGTTTCGCGAGAAGCTGGAGGAACGGTTGGAGCTGCTGCGCAATCAGAACGAAACAGTCGTCGTCATCTATTTGGATATAGACCGCTTCAAGCTGATTAACGATTCATTGGGGCACGACAGCGGAGATATGCTGCTCTTGCAAATCGCTGAGAGATTGACGCATTGCGTAGGTGTTAAGGATTTCCTGTCTCGTATGGAAGGGGACGAATATGCCATCTTCTATGCAGGTGTATACAGACAGGAGGACATCGAGGAATTGGTGTCGGCTATTACAGATAAGCTGGAGCCTGCATTCCAAGTGCAGGACTATTCCATACATATTAGTGCCTCTCTAGGTGTTTCGATGCGCATGGAAGATGATGATACACCAGAGCTGTTAATGAGATACGCGGACCTAGCCCTGTCACGTGCGAAGGAGCAAGGACGGAATACGTATCAGCTATACACCCACAGTATGAATATGCGTTCTATGGAACGTCTCAAGATGGAGAATGACATGCGGCGGGCATTGGCAGATGAGCAATTCATTCTCCATTATCAGCCGCAGGTGAATGTCACAACGAATGAAGTCATCGGAATGGAGGCGCTTCTCCGTTGGAAGCATCCGGAACGAGGTATGGTTCCGCCTAGTCAGTTTGTCCCAGTAGCAGAGGAGAACGGGATGATCGTCCCGATTGGTATATGGGTGCTGAATCAAGCATGTAAGCAAAATAAGGAATGGCAAGACCGCGGTTTCCCGAAAGTACCGATATCCGTGAACTTGTCCACACGACAGTTCGTTCAACAAAATTTGGCAGATCAAGTAGCTGAGGTATTAGAGGAAACCGGATTGGAACCGAGATACCTGGAGCTGGAGCTGACTGAAAGCATGACGTTGGACGTAGAGTATACAGTTAAGACGTTAGTGCAGCTGAAGCAGCTTGGCATCCAGATCAGCATTGACGATTTCGGCACAGGGTACAGCTCGCTTAGTTATTTGAAGAAGTTCCCTATTCATAAGCTGAAGATTGACCGCTCATTCGTGCGGGATATTATGGACGACCCGAACGATGCGGCTATCGTCAACACGATCATTGCGATGGCACGTCATCTGAAGCTGCAGGTTATTGCAGAGGGCGTGGAGACAGTAGAACAGCTGCACTACTTGCGCCAGAACCATTGTCACGAGGTGCAAGGCTATTACTTCAGTGAACCGATTCCGAAGGAGAAGACAGAAAATTTCTTTAGCAATTGGACTGAAGTGTCCGCTGGTCTGCATTTGTAAATCAGAATAGCTGCGACAACGTGAAATAAAGCTGTCCCTACAACTAGGGACAGCTTTATTTGGGGTGCGGGGGTGCAATCAGCTTATGGCGAAATCGTCAATCTCGTTCACGTGCACGGTATATACACGCTTCTCATCTACATGATAAACCGAAATTAATCCAGTGCTTTCGTCGAAATTAAGAATACGGCATGGAATGCTTAACCGCACGCCCTTGCCCTTCAGTACGGAGAGACGAACTAGCATATTGTTGTCGCGGAAATGCTGAATCAATTCGGTAATTTGCTGATTGTTGTTCGGAATAGTCGGATTCGATTTATTGGGCGTAGATTTCACCTGCTGCTGCGGTTTCTTCACAGTCGCAGCTTGCACGCTAGAGGCGACTGGCTTGACTGGCGCCTTCTGTAATGCTTCCTTGGCTTGCTTCACCAGTAAGCCAACTTCTGCCCCTGAGGTAATGGTGTAATCGGCTACGTCATCATGATTCATAATGCTTGACACTTTATGCATAGCTTCCTTCTCGGAGGATGCTTCGACAAGCAGCTCAAGGGTGATCAAGTGATGAGATTTCATTCTTTGCGAGTTGCTCAATGTTATTCAGCCTTTCTAACCAGTTCAGATTTCGCTGTCAATGTGTTTCTATCATACACCGATTAGGCGTTAAAAGGAAACACGATCTTTCTCCCTCACATATACTAAATCGAACACGTTGTCGGGTGTAAGTCAATTACAGTGAAGGGAGATGGATGCCGATGATGCAGGTAGTACCGATTCCATTGGATGCGAGCCGCACTGTCATAGGTATCGAAGTCAAGTTACCGAGGACGACCTTACTGGTCATTACTTCCGACGTAGGGTACATTATGTGCGGTGCACTCGATGTAGCCTTGTTGAACGAAAAGCTGAGTGAGCGACAAATCATCGCCGGAAGAGCAACCGGGGTTCGCACACTTGATCAATTGCTGGAAGCTCCATTGGAATCTGTAACGACAGAAGCAGAAAAGCTGGGAGTTGTCATAGGCATGTCCGGACGCGAGGCTATGCTGAAGATGCTGTAATACTGACGGACGCCTATGTTCGTATATTGTTATTTAGGAAGCATTGAAATACATGATGCAACAGTGCCGATACGACTGATGTGCGGCAGCAGTGTACAGTGGTTCTGTTAGCTATCAGTCGCATCGGGTAGCTGAAGCGTTGTGACAGCAGCAGCGCTGCAAGTTGGAATCTGTTTAATCGAACAGCTTTGCCAAATTTTCTTGGTACGACGGGTAGACGATGCCCTTCTCCGTAATAATGGCCGTGACGTATTCATGCGGAGTAATGTCGAAGGCAGGATTAAACACCTTGACTCCAACAGGTGCTGTTCGCTTGCCGAAGCCGTTCGTGATCTCATCCTCCTGCCGCTCCTCAATCGGGATTTCATTTCCGGTTGGGGTGCGCAAATCAATCGTTGACAGCGGACAGGCTACATAGAACGGAATACCGTGAGCCTTAGCTAGCACGGCTACGCTGTAGGTGCCAATCTTGTTCGCCACATCGCCGTTGGCTGCAATGCGGTCTGTCCCGACGATGACGGCTTGAATCCAGCCTTTGGACATAACCATGCCGGCCATATTGTCGCAAATAAGCGTCACGTCTACTCCCGCCTGCTGTAATTCGAACGCTGTAAGACGTGCGCCCTGCAGAACCGGACGGGTTTCGTCTGCGAATACTTTCAATTGGATCCCTTGCTCCTGTGCGAGATACAGAGGCGCTAATGCGGTACCGTACTTAGCCGTTGCTAACCCGCCTGCGTTGCAATGTGTCAAGATGCCCATGCCGTCCTCGAATAGGGTGAGGGCATGCTCGCCGATACGCCGGCATGTCTCTTCATCTTCAGCCTGAATTTGGATAGCTTCCTGCAGAATGGCTTGCTTGAACGATGCTGAAGCAAGATTGTCTTCCTCGCACAATGCTGCTGCTCTCGCTTTCATCCGATCGAGTGCCCAGAACAGATTCACGGCAGTCGGTCTTGAAGTTGCGAGGTAGTCACACGCTTCCTCTGCTACGCGTAGCAGCTCCTTGATGCTGCCGGATGCTTGCTGAACAGCAAGATAGACGCCGAAGGCAGCACTAATACCGATAGCCGGCGCACCGCGAACCTTCAGATGGCGTATCCCTTCCCATACGTCCTCTGCTGTTCGCAATGGCAAGTAGATGATTTCTTCTGGGAGAAGCCGTTGATCCAGCATCTCCAGATGATCGGACGCCCAGCGGACCGATTGAAGAGCCTCAGTTGGTTGTGTAGTTGCAGTCACCTTCTCATTCCCCATTTCTTAATGTCCTTGCTCGAAGTCGGCTTGCAGAGATTGCGCAATGGCAACCACTTCTTCGATTGAGGTAATTGTTCGATTACCGACGATCAGGGATTGGCCGATTGCAAGAGCGAGCCGTTGCGCGCGTTCCTTGCGAGCAGCATCCGGAATCGTATCGATATCGGCTACATGCGCAAGTCCGATTACGCGACGCACCATCTTGCAGCCAGCGAATCCTGCTGCGTCCTGCAGCAACTGGTTCATATAATGCTCCTTGTAGCCAGGAACTGCAGCCATTCGATCTACAAGATGTTCATCCCATAATGCAGTGAAGTGTGTGGTGAACTGCTCCCACGTCTGGCTGACGGTCTGTAACAAATATTCGCGGTAACTCGCAAGATCGGCTTCTTCCTTCCAACCGGCTTGCGCAGCATAATTGAGAAGAAGATTCGCGATCACTGCGCCGATGTCGAATCCCATCGGACCATAATAGGCGAATTCTGGGTCGATGACCTTCGTTGATGTTTCTGTGACGAACACACTGCCGGTGTGCAGATCTCCGTGCAGCAACGCTTGCCCTTGTGTAAGGAATTTCTGCCGCAGAAGCATCACTTCCAGATGAAGCGCACTGTCCTGCCAGATTTGTTCGGCTTCATCGCGAATGGCCTCATCGAAGGAATTGTTCTCTGCATCCGTATACGGATCGTCGAAGATCAAGTCCTCGGATATTTTGCACAGCTCTGGATTGATGAATCGTCCTGCTTGTATTTTCTTGTCCTGCTGGTTCATGCCAAGGTCTGAGGTGAAGAACAGCGTTCGCGCCAGAAATTCGCCAATATGCTCAGCGAATAGCGGATAGCGGCGTCCTTCAATCAAGCCTCGCCGCATAATTATATGATCGCTCAGGTCCTCCATCACAGTAAGTGCCAGCTCGGGTTCATAAGCGATAAGCTTGACAGTAAGCGCCGGACATAGGCGGCCTTGGATGGCCAGTGCTTCGCTTTCTATTCTTGCTCGGTCCAGTGTGAGCGGCCAGGATTCCCCTACTACCTTCGCGTAAGGGAGCGCTTGCTTTATAATGACACTTTGGCCGGTAGCCTTGTCCTGAATATGGAAGACTAGATTGAGATTGCCGTCGCCTATCTCGCGGCAGGTTAGCACGGCGTCCGGTGCACAAAAATCAGGAAGCTGCTGCGCATATGCGATCGCTTCCTGTTCAGTAAAGGCATGATAGGTGCTCATAAGGCTAATATCCTCCTCCAGATACATACTCTCTATTCTGATTCTTAGTATAACGATTTCAGGATTTCTCGCAATCCCTCATACGATTAGTCCGACAATAGATGTTTGCATTCTTCGCCGTGAAACCCCTATAATGAAGGTTGAGCAGCGGGGGGGATAATCAAGATGCATATGCCAATGAAGCCTTGGACGAATGGGCTGCTGCCGTCACAGCCTTGGACAGCGATGACCAGCTTGCGGAGTGGCTGGATCGAATCAAGTGAGCGTTGGGCATCATATTAGGGAAGTTTCGCAAAAAAAACCGCATAGCCCTTTATTCGACAGACAGGTTTCGTTATAATAGTTATAAGATAGTGAGAATCAGTGAGAATCATGTAAGAATGATTCTTATTAGATATATAGCATAACTCCCCCGTGAGGCTTGTTTCCGCATATTAAGGGAGCTTGTCGTACCGGGGCAATGCCATTTACAAATATTCAATAGTGGAGGGAACATAAGATGAGCAACGTGCAGTTTACCATTCAAGGCCTGAAGGCACAGGTCGAAGGCAAGGAAATTTTGAAGGGTGTAGACATTGAAATAAAAGGCGGAGAGATTCATGCCATAATGGGTCCGAACGGAACCGGTAAAAGTACGCTGGCTTCGGCAGTTATGGGGCATCCGGTATATGAGGTTACAGACGGAAGCATCACGTTAAACGGTGAAGACGTGTTAGAGATGGAAGTAGATGAACGCGCAAGAGCAGGGCTATTCTTGGCGATGCAATATCCAAGCGAAATTGCAGGGGTAACGAATGCGGACTTCTTGCGCAGTGCGATTAATGCTCGTCGCAGTGAAGGTGATGAGATCTCCCTGATTAAGTTCATTCGTCAGATGGAAGGAAGCATGAACAAGCTGTCCATCGACCCGCAATTTATGCACCGTTACTTGAATGAAGGCTTCTCCGGCGGTGAGAAGAAGCGCAATGAGATTTTGCAGATGGCGATGTTGGATCCGAAGATATGCATCTTGGACGAGATCGATTCCGGCTTGGACATCGATGCGTTGAAGATTGTTGCAGACGGAGTGAATGAAATGCGCAGCGAAGAACGCGGATTTCTCATCATTACACACTACCAACGCTTGTTGAACTACATTAGTCCTGATTTCGTCCATGTCATGATGCAAGGACGGATTGTACGCTCCGGAGGCCCAGAGCTCGCTCAACGACTCGAGAATGACGGGTATGAATGGTTGAAGGAAGAGCTCGGCATTGAGGATGAAACCGTTGGTCAGGAGACTGAGGAGTTCCAAATGCCTATGAATACGACAGCCCCGAAGTATTAATTGAATCAGGAGGAATCGAAGGATGACAACCGAAACTTTATTGCCAGCAAACCGCGATTCCATTCAGGCCGCATCGAAAGCTAACGGTGAGCCGGAATGGCTGATCAATCTTAGGATGAGGGCGTTGGAACTTGCGGGACAGCTGGAATTACCCAAATTAGAGAAGACAAGAATAGACCGTTGGCAGATGGATGCCTATGGCGTGAACAAGGCCGGTCAGCCAGTGACAGAGCTGGAGGAGTTGCCGGAGACAGTTAAGGAATTGCTGCCGCAAAGCGATATCGGTCATCTGATTGTGCAGCGTAATTCTGCAGCCATCTATGCGACAATCTCCGAGGAGCTGAGCAAGCAAGGTGTGATCTATACAGATATGGCGACAGCTGTTCGTGATCATAGCGAGTTGCTGCAGCAGCACTTCATGAGTGTGGTCAAGCCAGAGGAACATCGTGTGACTGCCTTGCATGCAGCTGTATGCCAAGGCGGCGTGTTCGTCTATGTACCGAAGAATGTTCGTGTCGAGCTGCCTCTGCAGGCGTTATATATTACCGATGATGCAGCAGCTTCCTTCTCACCGCATATTTTGATTGTAGCTGAGCAGGGCAGTGATGTGACTTATGTAGATAATGTCGTATCGACCGGACTTCGTTCGGAGCTTGTGCATAATGCGGTCGTGGAGATCGTTGCCAAGCCAAGCGCCACGGTTCGCTTTGCCACCGTTCATCGGTTGGACAAGGGAGTGACAGACCTCTCCACTCGTCGCGCAATTGTCGAACAGGATGCACGTGTAGAGTGGATTCTTGGTGAAATGAATGACGGCAACTGCATGTCGGATACGACATCGATTCTGAAAGGGAATGGTTCTTCGTCCGATCACAAGGTCATCTGTGTAGGTACAGGCGATCAGAAGCTGAACATTACGACAAGAGCGGTTCACTTCGGTCGTCAGTCTACAAGCGACATGATTACACGCGCGGTCATGCGTGATGAATCAACAGCAATCGTCAACGGTATTACGAAGATTGAGAAGGGTGCTACAGGTGCGCACGGTGAGCAAACCGAGCGTGTGCTCATGCTTAGCCCGAAGGCGCGAGGCGACGCGAATCCGATGCTGCTAATCGATGAGGACGAAGTTACAGCCGGTCATGCGGCAAGTGTAGGGCAAGTGAATAAGGATCAGCTGTACTATATGATGTCCCGCGGTATATCCGAGGATCAGGCGACGCGATTAATCATCTACGGCTTCTTGGCGCCGGTTGTTTCGGAAATTCCGGTGGAGAGCTTGGAGAACAAGCTTTCCGAATGGGTAGAGAGGAAGCTGGGGCAATGAACGCCGCAGAGATCCGCAAGCAGTTTCCTATATTGGATCAGGAAGTGAATGGTCATCCGCTCGTTTATCTGGATAGTGCGGCGACTTCGCAGAAACCGCTGGCTGTTATTGAAGCGATCGAGCGGTATTACAAATGGGACAATTCCAATGTGCATCGCGGTGTGCATACGCTCGGTTCACGAGCAACAGATGCCTATGAAGGAGCACGGGAGAAGGTTGCCCGCTTCTTGAACGCTCCTTCTGCCAGTCAGATTATCTTCACACGGGGCACTACGACGGCGATCAATCTTGTAGCATCGAGCTATGCAAGGTCAGTCTGCAAGCCAGGCGATGAAATCGTCATTACGCAGATGGAGCATCACAGCAACTTGATTCCATGGCAGCAGGCTGCCAAGGCGACAGGAGCTACGCTGAAGTATATTCCGTTGCAGGAGGATGGCAGTATTACGTTGAAGGATGCAGAGGATACGATCACGCCGAACACGAAGATGGTCGCGTTGACTTATGTGTCCAACGTGCTAGGTGTTATCAACCCGGTGAAGGATGTCATTCAATTGGCGCATCGCCACGGCGCTAAGGTGCTGCTCGATGGTGCACAGAGCACGCCGCATATGGCTGTAGATGTCGTGGAATTGGATTGTGATTTCTATGCTTTCTCCGGTCATAAGATGTGTGCCCCGACTGGCATCGGAGCGCTATATGGTAAGCGTGAGCTGCTGGAAGAGATGGAGCCGATTGAATTCGGCGGGGAAATGATCGATTTCGTGGAGTTGTATGACTCCACTTGGAAGGAACTCCCGTGGAAGTTCGAAGGCGGTACGCCGATTATCGCTGACGCGATTGGATTAGGCGCAGCTATTGATTTCCTGACAGAGATCGGATTGGCTCAGATTGAGCAGCATGAGAAGCAAATTGCTGCATACGCTATGGAGAACATGGCGAAGATCGAAGGGATAACCATATACGGTCCTAAGGAAGATCGGGCCGGACTTGTGACCTTCAATCTGGATGATGTTCACCCACACGATGTAGCCACCGTGCTGGATTCAGAAGGGATAGCGGTGCGTGCCGGCCATCATTGCTGCCAACCGCTGATGCGCTGGTTGAACGTATCGTCTACAGCAAGAGCAAGCTTCTATCTGTATAATACAGAGGAAGATGTTGATAAGCTTATTGCCGCGTTAACCAAAACAAAGGAGTATTTCGGCCATGCAATTGGATGAATTATATCGTCAAGTGATCATGGATCATTACAAGATACCGCGTAATCGTGGTACACTTGATGGAGAAGCTGTATCCGTTCAGCTGAACAATCCTACATGCGGAGATCGCATTGAGCTGCAGATGATGATTGAGGATGGCAAGGTAACACAGGCTCGATTCGAGGGAGAAGGCTGTTCGATCAGTATGTCATCAGCGTCGATGATGACCGATGCGATCAAGGGCAAGTCGCTGGAGGATGCACTGAAGCTGGCAGAAGATTTCTCTCAGATGATGCAAGGACAAGAGTATGACGAATTCGAATATGAAGACATCGAGGCGTTATCGGGCGTGACGAAGTTCCCGGCCCGAATTAAATGTGCCACATTAGCTTGGAATGCAATGCGCAAAGGCATCGTACAGAGTAAGCATGAGCTGGACGGTGAATCGGAACAATCTTAAGAAGGAGGTAGGGACAAATGGCTAAGCAAATGCCCGAAATAGGCGAGTACAAGTATGGCTTCCGTGATGAGCATAAGTCGATCTTCCAATCTGGGAAAGGGTTGACAGCGGACATTGTCAGAGAAATTTCCCGCATTAAGGGTGAGCCTGACTGGATGCTGGACTTCCGCCTGAAATCGTTGGATCAGTTCAACAAGATGCCGATGCCGAGATGGGGCGGAGACTTGGACGAACTGGATTTCAATGACATTCAATACTATGTGCGTCCGTCTGAGAAGCAAGGAAAGACTTGGGAGGAGGTTCCTTCCGAGATCAAATCGACCTTCGATAAGCTCGGAATTCCGGAAGCAGAGCAGAAGTTTCTAGCTGGCGTATCCGCACAGTACGAATCTGAAGTTGTCTATCACAGCATGCAGAAGGAGCTGGAAGATCAAGGCGTCATCTTCTGCGATACAGATACGGCGCTGCGTGAGCATCCGGAAATCTTCCGTGAGTATTTCGGTTCCATCGTTCCGCCATCAGACAATAAGTTCGCTGCATTGAACAGCGCTGTATGGTCAGGCGGAAGCTTTATCTATGTGCCGAAGGGCGTGAAGTGTGAAGTTCCGCTGCAGGCATACTTCCGCATTAACTCAGAGAACATGGGGCAGTTCGAACGGACGCTCATCATTGTCGACGAAGATGCATTCGTGCATTACGTCGAAGGATGTACAGCACCTGTATACAGCACGAATTCGCTGCACAGCGCAGTCGTCGAGATCGTATGCCGCAAAAATGCGCGCGCACGCTATACGACGATTCAGAACTGGGCGCCGAATATTTACAATCTAGTCACTAAGCGTGCGGTTGCAGAAGAGAATGCAACCATGGAGTGGGTAGACGGCAACATCGGCTCGAAGCTGACGATGAAATACCCGGCAGTTGTGCTCAAGGGTCGCGGGGCCAAAGGAAGCGTGCTGTCGATCGCTGTTGCAGGCAAGGAACAGCATCAAGACGCAGGGGCGAAGATGCTGCATCTGGCACCGGACACAACTTCTACGATCGTCTCCAAGTCGATCAGTAAGCACGGCGGGAAAGTAACCTACCGCGGTCTGGCATCGTTCGGCCGTAATTCGCAGGGCTCGAAGGCGAACATCCAATGCGATACGCTCATTATGGATAAGGAGTCGACTTCGGATACGATCCCGTACAATGAAATCTTGAATGATAATATTACGTTGGAGCACGAAGCTACAGTATCCAAAGTATCCGAGGAGCAGCTGTTCTACTTGATGAGCCGCGGTCTATCCGCAGCCGAGGCGACGCAGATGATCGTCATGGGCTTCATCGAACCGTTCACCAAGGAACTCCCGATGGAGTACGCAGTTGAGATGAATCGTCTCATCAAGTTCGAGATGGAAGGCAGCATCGGGTAATAAGCTAAAACCCTTGTTGCTGCAAGGGATTCTGATGTCTGAATAACGCTTCGCCCATGATTTGCCCATTAATTAATTTTGAACGTATTTCTCATAAAGGGCTAGGGAATCGTTTCGATTTTCTTAGTCACATGTAGATACGTGTCCGCTGTGACTTTCACGCTTGCGTGCCCAAGTCAGTCGCTCGGACACGTATTTTATATTTTCACCTATTTTTGCGTGTGCTACTGTAAAAGGATTTGTTATAATAAAGTTGAGGAAGGTGATTAATCATGGAATTCATTACGAAAGAACAACTGGACTTTAACTTGGGTGATAAGTCCAAAATAGAATTAGTTGACTTGATTCAAGTAATTGAGGAACAGTTCGGATATAAAGTCTCAATTTCAAGGAAGTTTACGGAAGAACAAATAAAAAAAATGACAAATGTTATTTTTTCAGACAAAGATGTGTTAAGACAGCTGAAAGAATCGGAACTTGAACCTGAAGGAAATGATATTGAAAGTTCTGAAGATTATTCCCGTTTTATGAAAGAGGTAGGTAGTGAGGGGTAAACCTAACCTATATCGTGTGTCATGGACCCAGCCAGCGCTGAAGGCGCTGGCCAAGCTTTTTAATGTCTCACACAACGATGTATTCAAGCGATCCAAACTAATATTGTCTCGGAATCCCCAACAACAAGCAGAGGGTGTAGCGGACCACCCTAACTTTAAATACGATGGATACTACTGGGTTTTAATACATAATGTTATTTTAGTTTATACGGTATCCGAGATAAAAGAGCTTGTTCGTATACGGGCTTGCTATTTCGCAAACACTGAAGCTTCTCATCAGATTTTTTGGGGAATTGAGCCAGAGGAAGACGAATAAAGACATGAACAATAAGGTATTGGAGTTGCAACATTCATTCGTCTAACGTAAGGGTAATATCGCGTGACGATAGCCCAAATTAATCAAGTTCGAGATGGAAGGCAGTATCAGCTAAGACTTATATCGAGGGTTTGTAAAGACGTGTCCAAGTGACTACCACGCTTGCGTGCCATAGTCGCTTGGGCACGTTTTATTTGTGTTGGGCCAGGAGATTAGCATGCACCTGGCACACATCCCCATAGGCAGCATGCTTTGGCATGCGCGTATATGACCACTGATCGCATATTCCCACTCGATTCGCTTCATCCTATAGTCAGGACGGAGAGGTATCCGGGCCAATATCATTGAAGGAGCGGTCAGTATGAAGCAGCTGATGCGGACATGGGGCATGATCTTGATAGCCTTGTCCATTGGTGCAGTAAGCGCTTGTGGTAATATGAATGAGGATCAGACACGACAGCAATCAGTGGAGAAGAAGCAACAGCAAGGGAATGTGAAGCAGAAGAACAACAACACGGACAAACGGCGCCAGCATACATCAGGCAAAAGCTCGAAAGACAACAGGCATCATCAATTTAAGGTAAACAACAAGCTGCAGACTAATACGAGCAACATGATGCAGGCACCGCAGCAAGCTACGAGGCAGCGACAAGACCAAGCAAGTAATGATCAGGTCTCTGTAGTGGAGATGGACGGTAAGGTGTATGCGCCCCTTCTGACACTGATGCACAAGGTTGGCTTCCGGTATGTTCAGCAGGATGGTGAGACAGGAGCGTATCAAATCGGTGATAATGATGTGGTCTATGAGCTGAAGAGAAACAGTGACCAAGCGACCAAGGTCGAGGAGAACGTTCGTCTTCCGGACAGCCTTCGTGAAATGAATGGACAGCCATACATCTCTGTGGAGAGTCTGCGGCAGTTGTTCGGCGATGAAATTACAGCAGAATGGAATGGAAGCGATCGGATTGATTTGCAGCCTGCACCAGATTTGTTGCCGGATGCAGCTGCTGATAATTTGGATTTCGCAGAAGATCCTGCTGCTCAGGATGACAAGGAAGTGTGGGAGCCGCTCTCAGCAGAAGCGTGGGATGAAGAGGCAGTTCCAGCGCTGAAGAACATCAGCATCAACAGAATGATTAGTACGGCTAAGAAGTACTTGGGAGTCAAATATAAATTTGGGGCAAAGCGCTATTCCAGCAGTAACAAGCGATTCGATTGCTCTTCGTATGTGCGTTACATCTTCGATAAGTATGGGGTTGATCTGCCGCGAACCGCCCGCGCGCAAGCAAGGAAGGGAACGACGGTCAGCAGGAAATCCCTCAAGAAAGGCGATTTACTGTACTTCTATGTCCCTGGAAGGTTTAAGAAGGAGAAGACGATCGGTCACGTCGGTATCTACATGGGCAATCAGAAAATGATTCATTCATCGCCAGAGCCTAAGGATGGCGTGCAGATTACGAATATTAATAAATCCTATTGGAAGGAAACATTCGTCAAAGCAAAGCGCATCGTCCGTTAATCGCAATGTGAGAAGCAGAACAGGCCGTTCTCTAGTCGAGCAGAGAGCAGCCTGTCCTCGTATGCATGCTTACACGTAGATACTCGCAACTTCATAGTGCAACTCTGTGGACAGATCGATGAATCGATCCTCTAATCGGATAAGCGGACGGAAGTAATCGGAGTTGTTGATCATCACGATGATGCCAATCTCTCCAGATGCTAGACGTAAGCGCTTACCAATAAAGTTAGGAATCATATGTTTGATGAATACTTGCACATAATAAGGATCCAGCTCCTCGAAGCTTAAGCGATGCAGCTCCTTCAGAACAGCGAGCAGATCGCGCTTCTCTTGATAGACACGAGTAGAGATCATAGCGCTATATACATCGGCAACAGCTACGATTCTGGAATAAGGATGGATAGCAGTGCCTGTCATTTGTCTCGGGTAACCGCTTCCATTTAACCGCTCATGATGTTCTAATGCGACTATGGCAAGCTCCTTCTCAAGCGTGTTGTGCGACAAAATCTCATATCCGTGCATCGTATGTTTCTTCACTTCATCGAACTCTGCATCAGTCAGCTTGTCTGGCTTGAGCAAGATGCTGTCATCGATTCGGCATTTGCCAATGTCGTGCACGTAGCCGCATTTGCCGACTAGATAAGCTTCCTTCTCTCTGAAGCCGGCCCACTTCGCCAAGTAATAGGAGATCATGCCGACTTGCGCACTGTGATGGTATGTGTAATCATCCTTGCTGTTCAAGGCTAGGAGCAACTGGACGACATCTTGCTCTTGCTTAAAGTGTTCCATCAGTGGATGAAGAGAATGCTCAATATCATCCCCGTCCAGCTTGCCCACGTCCTTCACTTGATCGAACATGCCGCGGATATTGTTCACCGCATCACTGTAATCATCCTGTAGCTGCTGCGATATCTGACGCTTGCTTTCGACGTGAAACGGATTCTGTGTTGTACTGACACGGGGCTCAATGTCGATATAGTCGATACGCAGATATTCGAGACGATCGATATCCTGTCGATTCAATGTAGCATTCGCCGATAGGATGAGAATACCATGCTCGTTAAATACATCTTTCTCTAAGCGATCCCCTGGCTGTAGTTCCGTTACATGAATGTTCATTGGTTTTTGTCACCCTGCTACTCTAATTGGATTTTTAGTCATGCTAGAGAATACACAGATGCTAATATAAATTCATTCTACACAAAGTGACAAAAACCTTTTTGAACAGTCATTAATTTCATAAAAACATACATTTCTGGTCAGTCCCCGACATAACGGCTATACAAGCTTCGTGCTACCGCGGTGTCTTCTGTACCTTGAATGATGGCGCGACCATCCTGAAACAGCACAACTGTATGAATTTCGTCTGGCTTGAAGCGGAGCAAGAACGGTGTACGCTCCACGTGACCGACAGGTCGAAGCTTCGTTTCCATCTCATCGAAGTTAAGTGCTGCTGGAAGTTGAGGGCGAATCTGTACAGAACTGCGACCGCACATTGTCTGTGACAAACCACCAGACACAGGGTTGTCCAAAAATTCGAACCGACGCTCAGCACATACAGGACAATCTGAGCGCTGTGCCTGAGAGACATCGATGTGCGAAGAGTGGTTCTGCCATAGGTCGAGCTGAATCATGCGTGTCTGAACAGCGTCTATATCCCCAACGAGAATTTTTAACGCTTCCGCCATTTGCATCGCAGTAACCGCATGAATGATCGGCGAGATGACGCCAGCTGTGTCGCACGTTTCCGCACTTCCGCGTTCGGGAGGATCGGGGAATAAGCATCGCAAGCAAGGGCCGCGATTCGGCATGATCGGGTAGCAGACACCTCTGGACGCAACCGCACCGCCATATATGTACGGAATGGCTTCTCGAACTGCATAGTCATTCAGCAGATAACGGACGGTGAAGTTGTCGCTCCCATCAAGAATGAGCTGAACACCGTGCAGCAGCTCATCGGCATTGCCTGCATGCAGATCGGCTACATGAGGAATGATGTGAACAGCAGAGTTGGCAATTCTCAGTTTGGCTGCTGCGGCTTCCGCTTTTGGTGAATAGTTGTCGGCATCTGCTTCGTCATAGAGCATTTGCCGTTGCAGATTACTGAGCTCGACGAAATCCCGATCGATAAGACGTACTTCTCCGATACCGGATCTAACTGCCATGTCAGCTAATGCCGAACCTAAGGCGCCCATACCGACAATGGCAACGGAAGCAGCAGACAGCTTCTCCTGACCTTGACGTCCGATAGGGGCGAACAGATGCTGACGTGAATAACGCTCGTTCATGTTGACTCTCCTTGCAAGGGCGAGACGGTAGGGTCCCAAGGGCCGGATTGCGCACCCTTCCACTCTGATCCGTCTTCCCATATTTCTTTCTTCCAGATCGGTACAATTTGTTTGAGACGCTCAATCGCGTATCGATTGGCTTCATAAGAGCTGGCGCGATGTGGCGAGGATACAGCAATCACTACACTCGCCTCTCCGATAGCAACCTGTCCGAGCCGATGAGTGATCGCGCACAGGGTTCCGTCCCACCGGGCAGCGATTTCTTCCCCGATTTGGCTTAGTGTATGCAGTGCCATCGGAATGTAAGCCTCATATTCCAACAAGACTGTTCGCTTACCATATGTATGTTCACGAGTGGTCCCGATAAAGAGCAGTTCAGCGCCATGGTCTGGATGTCGGACCTTGGCTGCGACATGTTCGATGGCAATCGTATGATACGTGATACAGTAGTTACCGCTGTCATCTATCTGATCCGCGAACGCTTCTCCTCCTGATACTGGAGGGATCAGAGCAAGCTCATCTCCCGGAACGAGCAGATCCTCCTCGTGTGCATAGGCTTGGTTTCTAGCGACGAAGCATGCTGATAGTAAACTTTCCGCTTCAGGATATCGTTCGGCGATAACCTTCTTCAGTTCAGCAGCGGTTAATGAATCTGCTGACAGCTCAAGGGTAAGTAAGCTATGACCGATTCGATCAGCAATAGCAGCGAAGCATTGGACTTTCCAAGTTGTCCCTTCCACAATTCACACCTCAATCTCGCATTTCGTCTTATCGTATGTGCTCCAAGCATACCACAATTTAGGTGCGAATGTTATAGTAGAAGGACATGTGTTAGAGATCACGTACGTATACATAGTAAGGTCTACTGCCGCAACGATCAGGAGGGTGAATGGGTTTGCAGACGCTGCATGTGAAGCTTATACATACGAATGACATTCACAGTCATCTGGAGAACGCCGCTAAGGCAGCGACGGTCATTCGAGATATTCGTGCAAGGCATCAGCAGGATGCACTGCTGCTAGTAGATGTTGGCGATCATATGGACCGCATGCGGCTAGAAACAGAAGGCACAGACGGACAATGCAATATCGCGATGATGAATGCTACCGGATATGAGCTGTTCGTGCCCGGCAACAATGAAGGACTTACGTTCACGAAGGATAATTTGCATGATCTGGCACAGCAGGCGCAATTTCCGATTGTAGCAAGCAACATGCGCGAGTACGTAAGCGGCGAACGACCGGAATGGGTGAAGCCTTATTGGGTAACGGAGAAAGCTGGCGTTAAGATCGGCATTATTGGTGTGACAGTGGATTTCAACGCCTTCTATCATTTGCTTGGCTGGGATGTCCAAGAGCCGATACCGGTCATTCGAGAATTGACAGCGCTGCTGCGTCCCCAAGTAGATGTGTTGGTCGTCTGCTCGCATCTCGGGCTTGGGCGGGATGAGCAGTTAGCAGCCGAAATTCCAGGGATCGATTGTATTCTTGGCGGACATACGCACCACTTATTAGAACAACCTATGCGAATTGGTTCCACTAGTATATGCGCGACGGGGAAGCTTGGGGAGTACGTGGGTGAGATCGATATTCACGTTGACAGCCGAACGAGGCAAGTGGAGATACAAGGGAGATGCGTTGCCGTAAGAGATTATGCTGCAGATCGCGAGCTTGTCGATATGCTTCAACAATATCGGACTGTTGCGAAGGAAGCGATGGGCAGAACAGTAGTCATCGTTGACAGAAGTTTGCCTGTTTCGTGGACGGCAGAATCCCCATTAGCCAACTTACTGGCAGCGGGTTTGCGGCGGTGGACAGATGCAGATATCGGCTTGGTCAATGCAGGGCAACTGTTGAAAAATGTAGAACGAGGCGGTGTTTCCAAAGAGATGCTGCACGAATGCTGCCCGTCTCCGATTAATCCTTGTCGAATGAAATTAAGCGGCAAGGCGATTCTGCAAGCGTTGGAGGAGTCTCTCTTACATCAATTTGTTCACATCCCGATCCGTGGCTTCGGCTTCCGCGGCGAAGAACTCGGAGTGCTGGCTGTAGATGGTGCAACGATCCAGTATGATCCGACACGGCCTTCCTATGAGAAGATATTGTCGGTATATATCGAAGGTCAACCGCTGCAACCGGATCAGATCTATACAGTGGGGACGATTGATATGTTCAGCTTTGGCATCGGCTATATGTCATTGAAGGGAAGAGGAGAAGTGCAATACTGGCTCCCGGAATTTATTCGCGATGTGTTGCACAGCCAGCTTAGCGAGCCGACGGAAGTGGAACAGTGCGGTTGGAGACGATGGCAGAATGTGCGCGAGGAGATAGAGGAAGTGTTATTCGATTATTGATACGGGAGGGTGATCGATGACAGAATCGCTGCGGGACTTAGTCATTGCCGTCATTCAGGGGATCGTAGAAGGACTAACAGAATTTCTTCCTGTGTCCTCTACCGGACATTTGATATTAAGCGGTCATTTGCTTGGCTTTACTGGCGAACGGGCAGCTACCTTCGAGGTTGTTATTCAGCTTGGCGCTATTATGGCGATTGTTATTCTATTCTGGCAGCGGCTGCTCGGGTTAATCGGGTTTCGTAAGCAAGTCGATGCTGCGGCAACAACTCAAGGGCACCGTCTTACATTGCTGCATGTGCTGCTCGCGATTATGCCGGCAATAGTGCTGGCATTCTTGGCCTACAGCTCGATCAAATCGTATTTGTTCTCACCGGGGACGGTGCTTATTGGACTCGTCGCAGGCGGGATCTTCATGATCTATGCTGAGAAGAAGCAGACGAGCGTTACTGCCAGTGAGATTGATGAGCTGACGTATAAGCAGGCGATTCAGATTGGTATGGCGCAATGCTTAAGTCTATGGCCTGGCTTCTCTCGTGCGGGCGCAACTATTGCAGGGGGGCTGCTGTCTGGCGCAGCCTTGAAGGCTTCCGCAGATTTCTCCTTCTTGATCGCGGTTCCGATGATGGTAGCGGCGAGCGGGTATGACTTGCTGAATAGCTGGGAGCATCTGTCTGCCTCGGATCTCCCGCTGTTTGGCGTAGGGTTCGTAACAGCATTTATCATTGCTTGGCTTGCTGTAGTCACGTTCATGAAATTATTGCACCGCGTCAAGCTGACGACTTTCGCTTACTACCGGTTTGCCCTCGCGGGTATATTCTGGCTCTACATGTCATACAGTACAGTAGGCTAAATTGTCGAATTCTTGTCGAAAAAATGCAAAAAAACCCGTTTTTCTCTTGCCCTTTTGACTGCCTTCTTATACATTAAAGGGATAAGGGCAACATGAAAGAAACTTTCTCAAGAGAAGCGGGTGGGTGACAATGCGCTTAATCGCTGTACAGCAATGCAGACCAGGTATGACTTTGGCAAGAAATATATATAACGAAAGCGGTCTGGTTTTGCTCGGTAACGGAGTAGAATTGACTGATCAATTGATCCGCAGACTGTCCGAGACCGGTGTTGATTTTATCTACATCAACGATTCGCGTACTGAAGATATTGTTATTCCCGAGCTCTTAGACGATGCTACAAGAATTCAATCGCTCGAAGTGATTCGATCTGCGTTCAAAAGCTTGATGGATGACCATAATCGCAAACGGTACACCGGGCAAAAAGAGCTCGGCAAGAAGTTCCGGCAAGTTACGACGATGGTTATGGAAGATCTGTCCCGGTATCCGGATACGCTCATTATGCTGTCGCACATTCAAGCTGTAGATAACTACTTATTCAGCCATTCTCTCAATGTGTGCGTGTATGCGACCATGCTTGGTATGATGCAAGGCTTATCAGCAGATGAACTGTATCATCTATCACTTGGAGCGCTCCTGCACGATATTGGCAAAACAAGCATTCCGCAAGCGATTCTGCAGAAACCAGGCTCGTTGAATGAGAATGAAATGGAAATTATGCAGAGACACGCTGAAATTGGGTATTATATGCTTAAAGATGAGCCCAACATCCCGCTTCTGTCTGCGCATTGTGCCTTCCAGCATCATGAGCGGCTTGACGGAAGCGGGTACCCGCGCGGCATTGCGGGTGATGATATTCACGATTATGCGAAGCTGTTAGGGATTGTGGATTCCTATGATGCCATGACCTCTCATCGTGTATACCGCAAGGCACTGTTGCCGCATCAAGCTGTTGAAATTTTGTATGCGGGAGCAGGTGTCCAATTCGATATGGAGCTGTTGACGTTGTTCCGCGACAAGGTTGCCATATATCCGATTGGTCTGCCTATCGTGATCAGCACTGGCGAGAGGGGCGTTGTCGTAGACTTGAATCCGAAGGTGCCGCATCGTCCAGTTGTGCGCATTCTAGAGGATGCGGACGGGCAGACATTGCGGGCCCCGTATGAATTGGACTTGTCCCATCATCTCAACATCGTCATCTTGAGCATCGATACAGACAATCCGACCTCAGCAGCGCATACAGGGATTTGGGTTTGAAGCGGAGTGATGAGATGAATGAATAAGCATAAGCACCTCACTTTCTATGAGTGGGGACGGTGGATCTATCGTTTGCGCTGGGTCGTAGTAGCGACCTGGCTTGTTTTATTTGCGCTCAGCGCATACTTCGCGATGCAATCGACACACATGCTGACGGATAACGGATTTACACCGGAGGGCAGCGAGTCGGAAGCGGGATTTGCGCAATTGGAGGAACAGCTCGGGTATCCGCCTTCGATGATGCAAGTCGTCTTCGCAAGTGAGGACGGCAGCAGCTTGACAAGCTCAGAACAACGCGAACGATTAGCCGCTTCGCTGGCTCCACTGCTCGAACTGGACTACGTAGATGGATTCGTGCCAACAGCTGCTGCGCGTGTATCCGATCGGGAAGATGTGGCAGCATTTGCGCTGCCGCTCCAGCTCTCGACTGATGAGGCACTAGCGCAATATCCGGACATCCGTGATCGGTTGCAGCCGCCTGATGGCGTGCGCGTGTATTTGACCGGCAGCACACCGGTCATGTACGATATGCAGGTTGCCAGCAAGCGTGATATTATCAAGGCTGAGATTATCGGCCTGCCGATCGCTTTACTCGTACTGCTGCTCATATTCGGGACGCTGCTTGCTGCCCTCTTGCCGTTAATTGTAGGCATCGTCAGTGTTACCTTTACGCTCGGTGTTGTGTACTTTATTGCGCTGGAGGTGTCGCTATCCAGCTTTCCTCCGAATATGGTCACGATGCTTGGCTTGGCAGTAGGGATTGACTACGCGCTGTTCCTGGTTAGCCGCTTTCGCGAGGAGCTGCAGGCAGGAGCTTCCATAGAAACAGCTGTTGCGCGCACGAGCAGCACAGCAGGGAAGTCTATCTTCTTCTCAGGGTTAGCTGTGCTCATCGGTCTGTTCGCGATGTTGTTCATACCGTTGAATTTATTTTATTCCCTATGTCTGGGCGGTGTTCTTGTAGTGCTGACGTCGGTAGCTGCAGGCAATACACTGCTGCTTGCTCTGCTCGGCATATTCGGGCACCGTATTAATTCTTTCCACGTCATTCCAAGGCGCTGGCGACGGTCTCGTGATGGGAGATTCTGGCTGCGAACAGCTGCAGCAGTGATGAAGAGACCGCTGCTGCTAGCGGTAGTTCTCATTGTCCTCTTGGGCAGCCTGCTGCTGCCGCTTCGTTCGATGCAGCTTGGCGTACCAAGTGCAGAGGTGCTGCCGCCAAGCTATGAATCACGGTACGGCTATGACTTGCAACGCGAAATCTACGATGCCCGTGAACTCACGCCGATTCAAATCAGCGTCCAGATGCAGCATACAGCGCTGGACCCGCGCTCGCTGCAGGCGCTTGCTGAGCTAGAAGCGGAGCTGATGCGGATAGACGGTGTGAAGGAAGTATACAGTCTGTTGCATGTGCTCAGAATGCAGGAGGCGCAATGGCGTGCCGCACAAGTATCCGCGGGAGATGTGCCATCGGGTGTAGCAGAGTCGCTGCAGCAAGCGAAGCTGGCCAACGGCACCTACGCGACTGTACGCGTACTGCCGCGACCCGATCCAGATACCTCAGAGGCGGAGCAGCTAGTTCGCGAGATCCGCGAGCTGGATATCGAAGGCTTGCAGCTGCTGGTCACAGGGGAATCGGCCTACCGGCTGGACATGATAGACCGCATTCATCATGGCATCCCGTATGTGCTGCTCTTCGTGATGGTTGTCACCTACTTGGTGCTGCTAGCGGCCTTCCGTTCCCTATTGCTTCCGCTTAAGGCCGTACTGATGAACGTGCTCAGCCTTGGTTCGAGCATCGGGATTGTCGTACTGGTGTTCCAGCACGGCTATATGGCAGAGTTGCTTCAAATCAGCACGACTGGCTACGTGAATGCTACACTTCCTGTATTGATCTTCTGTGTAGTGTTCGGGATATCTATGGACTATGAAGTGTTTCTCATTTCGCGTATGATGGAGGAGTATGAGGAGACGGGCGACAATGAGCTTAGCACCTCGCTAGGACTGCAGAAAACAGGCGGTCTCATTACTAGCGCTGCAGCTATCTTAATCGTCGTTGTCGGAACATTCATCTTCACAGATATAGAAATAATGAAAGCGCTCGGGCTTGGCTTGGCTGTTGCCGTTCTGCTGGACGCAACGCTTATACGTATATTGCTGGTGCCTGCCTTGATGAAGCTGCTTGGCAGAGCGAATTGGTGGGCGCCGGCATGGATGAAGCCGGTTCGCCCGCGGCCTGCAAGAGATGAACTTTGATTGGATAGAAGGTGTCGATATGACGATGAAAGCTGCAATCTATGATCCTTGGGAGCCTATACATGCACTGCGCCGTTATGGGCAATATGTATTGAGCAGCGTAGAGTTTACCGTTACACACTTGTGCAACATGCGTTGCGAGCATTGTGCTGTCGGAGACGCGCTCACCTCGAAGGAAGGAGAGCCGTTGCCGGTAGAGATGATGCTACGCCGCTTGGATGAAGTAGAGCATCTGGAGACGATTAGCTTGACAGGCGGCGAGCCGACCTTTCGCGAAGATACCATTCGCAAGGTAATGCTGCCGTTGCTTCAGTATGCGAAGGAGCGCGGAGTTCGCACACAGGTGAATACGAATTTGACGCTTGATCTCGATAGATACGAAATGTTAGCGCCTTACGTAGATGTGATGCACATTTCCTATAATTATACGGGTCCAGAAGATTTCTATGAAATGGGCTTCGCGCGAGCCGGGCATCCGGTTGCAGCGCGTACTGCACAGAAGCTGTACGATCGCATGCTGGACAATGCCCGCCACTTAAGTCAAGGTGGATTGTTCCTGTCAGCGGAATCGATGATCAATTACCGGACGCATGAGCGCATCGGAGACATGCATCGCACAATTGCGGAGGTAGGCTGCAAGCGCCATGAGGTGCATCCAATGTATCCGAGCGCATTCGCAGCGAGCTTGCCGAAGCTGTCACTTGAGCAAGTGCGTGCAACGATTCATCGGCTTTTGGATGTCAAGGAGGAACGGCTGTGGGTACTGTTCGGCACACTGCCGTTCTTCGCCTGCAGTGAACGACAGGAGGAGCTTACGTTATTGAAGCGGTTGGCTGACACGGATGGCGTAACAGTGCGTAATGATCCGGATGGTCGGAACCGCTTGAATGTAGACATGTTCAATGGCAACGTGCATGTCACGGACTTTGCCGACTTGTCTGCACTCGGCAACATTCGGCAAGATCGCTTGGAGCAAGTATTCGCACGCTGGCTGGAGCATCCGCTCGCTCGCACTGTATCCTGCCATTGTCCGGAAGCGAACTGTTGCGGACCGAACCTGCTTGTGAAGTCGATGTATTACGACGACACGGATTTCTCTTCCCGCAAGTCGAAGCTGGATCTGGGCGCTGGTTGAACGGAGAATACAACGGAATTTAATCCGAAAGCTGCTTCATCAATCAATACGATTGAGAAGCGGCTTTTTGTGCGTGATGTGTGCGAGTACGCGGTCAGTGGGCAGGCTATCGCCTAATTTGGGCTATCGTCTATAACCAATTGTGGGCATTTATCATACAGTGTAGGGACTGATTCGCTCGATACAAGGAGGAAAGCCTATATGGAAAATCAGCAACCTGCTGCGAAAGCGCCGTTGCCAGCTTCGTCCAATGCCCCTAACGCAGCATATGGCGGTCATCATGCTCCGACCCAATTTAAGTATTATACGCCGTATTACAGCCCGCTAGATCCATGTCCGCCCATGACCGTGAAGCGCTACAATACACCGCCGAATCTGTACCTCGGCTATCAGCCGATGAACCTGCCGCAGTATCGTCCAGAGGAAGCGTTGAGGCGAGGCACATTATGGCCAATATTCTACGCTCCTTATCCGCCGCGATAAGCCGATGTGCATGCAGAAGTGTGAGCAGTGCGGATGCAAGGACATGCAAGAATGGAGGAAGGTCACTCATGCAGCAGCACCTCAAGCAAGTGCTGTTCATGAGAACAGGCGGAGCTCGCAAGCTGAGACAGAACAGCAACATCGCATGGCGGAGCATCTGCTGCAGCCTGTGACGAACAAGAATTAAGCAAAAGAAAGGAGTGAGTCAATTTGGCTAAACAGATGGATGCTGCTTATTACCATTTGCTCCACGAGCTGCAAGCCGTAGATTTCGTGCTGGTCGAATTGAATCTGTACCTAGATACGCACCCGAATGATCTGAAGGCGATCGAAGAGTATAACCGGAATGCAGTGAAGCGCAAGGAGCTGGCTTGCACATATGAGGAGAAATACGGGCCGCTCATGCACTTTGGACACAGTTACTCGAAGTATCCCTGGCAGTGGGCAGAAGAGCCTTGGCCTTGGCAAGTTTAAGGAGGTACCTAGATGTGGATTTATGAGAAGAAGCTGCAATATCCTGTAAAAGTGAGCAAGTGCGATACACGAATGGCCAAATATCTCATTGAGCAATACGGAGGGGCTGATGGCGAGCTGGCAGCCGCGTTGCGCTATCTGAATCAGCGGTATACGATACCGGGCAAGGTCATCGGGTTGCTGAACGACATTGGGACGGAGGAATTCGCCCATCTCGAGATGATTGCTACGATGGTATATAAGCTTACGAAGGACGCCACACCAGAGCAGATGGAGGCAGCAGGTCTCGGCGCACATTATGCGAATCACGACAAAGCGCTGTTCTACAACAATGCGGCTGGTGTCCCTTGGACGGCTTCATACATTCAAGCCAACGGCGATCCGATCGCCGATCTCTATGAAGATATTGCGGCTGAGGAGAAGGCGCGGGCGACCTATCAATGGCTGATCGACTTGACGGATGACGTTGATTTGCAAGACAGCTTGAAGTTCCTGCGCGAACGCGAGGTCGTCCATTCCCAGCGGTTCCGCGAGGCAGTGGAGATGCTGAAGGAAGAGCGCGATACGAAGAAGGTGTTCTGAGTACATTAGAGTTGAATGGAAATGCAAAAGCGACATGAGACTAGGTAGAAGCTGTTTCTTAAGTCATGCAGTTGACTTGGGAGACAGCTTTGCTTTTATTGCAATGCACGTATTATGGAGTCGATCGAGCTTGCCAATAATAGTCGATTGGACATAACTTTAACGGACATCGGTGACCGTTATAGGGCGTTTGGAGCGTGTTTGACTATGTAACGGTCACGGATGACCGTAAGCGCTGAATGGGTCGGTCAAAACGGCGGTTTTGAGCCGCTAGTGGACATCGGTGACCGTTAAAAATCAACAATGTGCTTTTTTACGCTCTAATGGACATGCGTGACCGTTACAGTCTCATTGGCTGGTCTAGATCGCAGATCGCACATTGCACATTGCTGATCACACATCACAGACAGATCGCACATCGCACATTAAACATCGCAGATCACACATCGCACACAGAGCTGAACTTTGCGGCTTGCCATACAATAATACCAGGTTTGCCCACACGCGGCGCTTCCCCTTCTTCATAGAATAAAAGGAGAGGGTGATAGCGATGGAATTCCAGGCATATGATGTGGCGCTTGTACCGCTGATTGTATCGCTTGTCAGTGTTCTTCGCGTAGCAGGATTGCCCGCTCGCTGGCTTCCGTTGACGGCTATACTGCTTGGGCTGACCGCTGGTTTCGTGTACATGGCTCCAGATGATCCCAAGCAAGCCGTACTAGCTGGCGTCGTCATGGGGACAGCGGCAATCGGCGCATATTCCGGTTGTAAGAATACGTTCCGGAAGTGAAGGAGCTTGGATTGCTGAAAGTGGCAATAAATGTGGGAATCTGTGAAGGAGGCGTGTCGCAATGGCCAAGCCAATATTGATTCTGGATCCCGGACATGGCGGAAGAGATCCAGGAGGCGGTTCGAATCGACAGTGGCTCGAGAAGAACATGACGTTGCAAATTAGCCTGTATCAATACAATCGCTTTCAAGAACTGAATGTACCTGTTGCCATCACGAGAACGGAGGATATCACATTGCCGGCTCAACAGCGTACCCGAATCGTCCGTGATAGCGGGGCTGTCTATTGCTTGTCCAATCATATTAATGCAGGTGGAGGAGATGGGGCAGAGGTCATTCATTCGATCTATGCAGGCAAAGAATTGGCCGAGCAGTTGACGAAGGAGCTGGCCAAGGAAGGGCAGAATATTCGACGTGTGTTCACGCGGACTCTGCCGGGCAACTCGAGTCAGGATTATTATTATATGCATCGGGAAACCGGTTCGGTCAATACGATGATTGTGGAATACGGATTCGCCGATTCGCCTAGTGATGATGTGCGCCAGCTGAAGGAGCAGTGGCAGACGTTCGCGGAGGCTGTGGTGCGCGGCTTCTGTCGCTACATTGGTCATGCTTATCGACCGCCTGAGGAGAGAGATTCGGACAGCAGGCAGGATCAGGATGAAGACCAAGCAGGGAGAGACGACATGCCACAAGTGCAACGCAGTGTGGATGTGGTGGGCGAAGACGGAACGAAGCTGGCCAGCGGGTACTTGGTTGATAATCGAACGTATGTCTCCTTACGCGAGTTGTCAGAGAAGATGGGCTATACGCTTTCTTGGAATGGTAAGCAAGCGACCATTCGGCAAGATAAGGACAAAGGATAGACGTGAGCGGGATTATACGGCATGATGTGAACCAGGGATAGAAGTGAACGAGGGCACCGAAGGTTATAATGGAAAATACTGTTCTTATTTGGTGCAGATTATCGAAATCAGTAACGTTAACTGAATATTATGGTCTTATTTACCTGATTGATTGCGTCGACAAGGTGCAGGCCTGAGGTTAGGTGCAGTTTTTCCCGCTATACTTGAACGTGCATGATCTGGAAGGTGGATAAGACCATTTTTTCCTCCTGTTTCCCTGCGAAGTCTGTTTGACAGCGGACGGTGAATTTGCTTTGATGGGGAAAAGGAGTGGGAACTGACATGAGTGGAAAATGGGAGAAGCCCGAGGCGATATTGTTCGATATGGACGGTACTTTGTTCAAGACGGAGACGTTGCTTGTGCCTGTGCATGAGCGATTGTTCGACAGATTAAGACGAGAAGGACTGTACGAAGGGGATACTCCTTCGGTAGAGATTATGTTAGGCAGCCTAGGGATGCTATTGGCACATATTTGGGAACGTGTTATGCCTGATGTGGGAGCGGACGTGCATAAGCGAGCGGATGATCTGCTGCTGGAGCTTGAGATTGAAGGGCTGCGCGGCGGAGAAGGCGAGTTGTATGCAGGCGTCCGTGAGACACTTGCAGCTCTGCACGCGATGGGGATTCGCTTGTTCGTGGCTAGCAACGGTCTTCCGGAATACGTGAAGGAGATTGTCGAGGTCAAAGGACTTGCGCCGTACATGGAGGAGAGTTATACCGCTGGCGAATACCGAACAGAGACGAAGGCTGACTTAGTGCGACTTCTTCTCGATAAGCACAACATCCGTCACGCCTGGATGGTCGGGGACCGTTCCTCAGATGTGGAGGCAGGACATGCCAACGGATTGAAGGTAGTGGGCTGCAGCTATGCCGGCTTCGGTCAAGATAACGAACTGGCGAATGCGGACCGGCATATTACCTCACTAGATGAGCTGGTGTCATGGCTGACATGAAGTTATATGCATAACAAAGAAAGGCTTACGCTCATGCGTCAGCCTTTCTTGCGATTGATTAGGTAAAGCGCATATTCCAACGGACGTCTGACCGCCTTCTGATAAGTGTGATACTCGCCAATCTTGCGAAATACTTCTCTTGCGGGCTTCGGATTCACTTCAAGCAGCCAGATACGCCCGCTTCGGTCTGCAGCGATATCGAGTGCCAGCTCGCATAGCTGGCCATAGCGCTTCTCCAGATAGGCAGCCGCTTCGAATGCCAATGCTGACATTTCCTCCTTCACGCGCTGCTCCTTCGCCGATTGCCTGTAGCACTTGCGAAGCAGCCGATCGAGGCTTGCAGCGGTGCCCCCGCCGTGCAAATTCGAGGTGACGCTTCCGCTTCTGCCAATTCTGCCGGCGCCACCGGTCCATTCCCAGCTTCCTCGCGCATTCTTCTGAATTAAGATGCGGAAGTCATAGACGCGTCCGTCTGGTAATGTACAGTCGATGCCTTGCTGGGCCAAGTAATTGCCGGCTTGCGCAATGCGACCAAGCTTGACGAGCAAGCCTGTTCGTCCAAGCCGCATCTTGCGCAGGATGCGCCGATCCATGCCGCGCCCAGCTAGCTGAAAGCTAGTCGGACTAAGCCGATTGACACGCAGAATCCCGCGCCCTCCGGTTCCGTTAATCGGCTTCAGATATACTGTAGAATGCTTCTTCAGCATAGTGATGACTTCACTGCCACTCGATACTTTCACAGTAGCTGGCTGATATTTCGCTAAGCTGTTGCTGTCCTTGAAATCCAGGTGAATGCCCCACTTATTCGCAAGCGGTTTGTTCAAATACAGAAGCTGAGGATATTGCTGTCTGAATGCTTTCAGTTGTTTGAACCGTTTCGTCGGCTGGTACCGACAGCGATCCAAGATGGCATCCGGGAATCCGGAGCGCACGCGTCTCCAGCATTTGGCTTGAATATCATAAACCTGCGCTTGAATCGCATCTGAAGCTTGAATATCTTCAGGGGTGAAGACCATGACATCGAGACCGAGTGAGTGACCGGCAATCGTCATCCTCTTGAAGAGGGTGCGTTCTTCGATTGTCTTGCGGTCATTCAGATACAATGACATGATCCCGAGCTTGGGTCTTGGCATGATTTCCTCCTCTCCAGGTAGGCAGGTTTGCAGTTATAGGGGAGCATTGCGTTTGCTGTTACCCAGATATACGGCATAGTCAATTAATCGCTTGAGGGATAGCTCGCGTATTGCCGGTTCATCGAATTTCATTGGTTTGGCATTCGCCTCGAAGAACCAGACGTTGCCTGTTTTATCTATTCCAAGGTCCATGGACATTTCCCCTTGTTGTTTGCCGGAAGCCTTCTCAATTTGCTTGGCAATGCGCAAGCCGGATGAACGGACTCGTCTGTATATGCGCTTCCCGCGTGCTGGTCCGAACGAGTTGTTAAGCAAGCGATTAGGTTCTCCGATCGATCCCCCTTGGGGGACATGTGTGGTAATACTGGTTGCTCCTGCGACACGTGCACCCACACCAGTGACGGCCCAAACTCCCTTGCGATTTTTCTGCAGCAGCAAACGGAGATCATAGGATCGTCCCTTGCTACTGCATAGCTCGATGCCTTGTTGAATAATGTAGTCTTCGTCTTCGATTCGTTGACGGATGCTAGCCTTCAACTCTCTTAGCGTTGTGAACGATTCTGATGTCGTCTGTCCGTTATCCTGTGAATACAGCGTATATGGCTTGCTTCCCCGTGACCGTTGAACGCGGACAATACCTTTTCCCGCCTTCCCATGCTCTGGCTTCAAATAGAGGAAGCCGTATTTGCGAAGCAAAGGGAGTATGCGGGTTGTGGCTGTGAATCGCTTGGTAACTGGAATGTATTTCTTCGTGATGGGAGAGCGGCATAGCCATCTTTTCATCATCCACTTGTTGAAGAACGAGGGGTTGAACAATTTGACCCTTGGGTTGCGCATGCATTCACGCAGTAAATCTCGAACTTGCGGCTGTTGCTCGTCTTCACGCCTTGGTATGCGGTTGTACAATACTCTGGGCAGCGGTATCCAACGGAGGACCCAGTCCTCCTTCTCTTGTCGGTAGGCATATGCTTTGATACGCGGCTCCTGCAAGGACAAATCGTCCATGGTCACAACGTATACTTCCGCACCTCTAGCATTGCCTGTTAGGACGATGTCGGCGAAGTTCCTATGATTGCCCCGGAACTTGCGCTTCGTGTCTGCCATTGTCAGAATGCCCAGTAGCGGACGAGGCTCATGTCGGAACAGATGCGCATCCATTATGCATCGCCTCCAAATCCGCTTAAATAGGTGCAATAATCGAAGAGTAGCTTCATCGTAGCGCGACCCTCATTCTTGAGTGCGGGATGCTTGTAGATGGAACGGCCTGGCTTGGCATTCGCTTCGAACATCCAGATGCGCCCTTCTTTGTCAATGCCGAGATCGAATCCGAGCTCGCCGACAGGATGGTTGTATTGTCGTTCGATCGCTTCGGCCAGCTGAATGCTTACGGAGTTGGCTTTATCCAGCAGCTCCTTAGCGCGGGATGAGGAATACAACCTGCCCAACGCTTGCCCGGGTGTCATGAGCTGACCGCCGGTTCTAACGTGTGTCGTTACGCTACCTTTTCCAGCTTTTTTGCAGCCAACGCCTGCGACGGTCCACCGCCCTTTGCCGTTCTTGGTCAGATGAAAGCGGAAGTCGATCGGACAACCGTCAATTTCGAGCAGGCGAATTCCTTGCTGTGCGACATAATTGCGCAAGCGCCCTTTGTCGATGCCGATCATGCGGGTAAGTCCAGAAAACTTGGCAAAGCGCAATACGCGATTGCGGCCGGTTACGCGATATCGCACGAAGTATCCTTTGCGCGGCTTGTAGGTGAGGCGATAGATTCCTTTGCCAAGGCTGCCGCCAGTCGGCTTCAGATAGACGAAGTCATGATTGTCCAGCATCGACTTCAGTTGGCTAGGGGATGGATTCAATATCGATTGCGGAACATGCTTATACGCATCTGCGACAGGTTCGAGCATACGGTACACGTCCCACTTCTCGAAGAAGCTCCAGTTAAACAAGGCAATCCCGGCATGGGTGAGCCGGTATTTGACACTCTCCATATTGGCGGACTTCTCCGCTCGGCGGCTAGGCATGCGATTGTAGGCTACATCAGGCAAGGGCACCTTGCGCGTATACCAGCCTCTGCCTGCGCTGTAGAAGTGTCCGGTTACGGTGCGATTCGCCCAATTGACGTGTTTGGGGGAAAAGGCGAAGCAGGTGCCGGCTTGATTGCCGTTGGCTACAAATTGACGAATCAGCGGAGTGCGGGTGCCGAAGGGGCTTGCGGATGCTTCCTTCGTTGTTGTCATAATTCCGAACAGCGGGCCGATCCGCAAGGTGCCGTTACCCGATGTTTTCGTTTGAAAGGTTCCCGTATACGGAAGGAGAAGCTGATTTTTCACTAGTAGCGGAATATAGAGCTTGCTCCCGGTTTTTTTGATACGTCGAAGTGTGACGGTCGCTTCCGCTTTTCCGAACATCATCCGAATGGTCTTGCCCGGCTTCAAGGACAGCGACTTGATGAGAGCGGAGGTGGCATAGACGACGCGCGCCGGCCGCTTTGTCACAAGGACCTGACAGGTTGACATACTCATGGTTCGTACCCTCCTAGTTGCGTTCACAATCCCGCCAGATGGCGCGAATATTGGATTAGCCTTTTGACGGAAGGCCGGATTTTTTGATCGGATAACGGTGTGCTGTCATTTTTGGCAGGCTTGGAATTGACTTCGAGCAGCCATACCTTACCGGCGGTATCTACGGCAAGATCGACACCGAATTCGCCGAATTGGGCCGGTATTTGATTCTCAACCCCTTGCGCGACAAGCAAGGCTGCCTTCTTCAATCGTTGCAGCACCGCAGTCGGCGCTTTCAATCCGGCTCTGCTCAGAGCTTCCTTCGCTGGGCTTAAGGTGCCTCCTCTAGCCAGATTGGACACAAAGTGATTGCTGCCGGCAATCCGTCCGACGATGGAAGTCAAGCCCCATTTTCCCTTCTCGCCTTTATGCGTAAGCGCGCGAAAATCTACAGGACGTCCACCTATGCGTATAAGAGTTAAGCCCTGCTGAATTTGAAAACGCGACGATTTCGCTCTCCCGGCAATAAGATGTAGAACCTCTTTCGTAGTGGCTGCTGATTTCTGAGTCACATTGTTAAGATGGGAGAAGTGGCATATATACCCGCCGGACGGCTTGCGTGTAATTTTGATAATGCCTTTGCCTAGACTGCCTCGTTCCGGCTTAAGGAAGACAGTGCGGTGATTGGCGAGCATATGCTTGAGAGTTGCATAGCCGTTGTATTTGCGCGAGTGGGGCAAATACACGCGGGCTTCAGCATCTCGACGCAGCGCTGTGAAGACTTCGATTTTGTCCAGATAACGTTCGTTGAATGTAGTGGTGCCGTAACGGGATTTTACTTCACGAATAAAATGTTGTACGCTTGGATTAGCTTCCAGCTTTCGGGACATTAGGCGGTTATAGACGACCTCTGGCATGGGGAATGAAGTTTGATACCAGCCGTTGTTGTAGCTCCAGCCGCGAATGCGCTTGTCGCGCCAATCGATCTGCTTCGGAGTGAAGAAAAAGACGAAACCGCCATACAGCTTGCCAGCCTCGACCATTTCCACGCAGAACGAGGTAGTGTTCCCGAAAGGACGGTTCTGATTTTGTGAGGCGCTGCCTAGCAATACGCCAATAACAGGTCCGATATGCAATGTTCTGGACTTGGGTCGGTATACGGCGCGGAGAGATGCACCCGACCTTAATCCCAGTTTGGCAGCAAGCCCTTCCGTCATACGAATGCCATCTAGACGAGAAGCTGAGGCCACGCTGACGGTTTGCCTAGTGGAACCATAGTGCAAGGTTATACTTCCAGGGATTTTCCATTTTTTTATAGACGATTCCCGCAATACGATCGTATGGTCACTTGGGAATACGCTTTGGGTAATATGGAGATTCCATTTGATAGCGGACACGAATTTAGTCTCCTTTCATCTGCGGCCAATACCGGAATAAAATCGGATAATCCATCATATGACTGCCTGCTCAGCTTGGTGCGCACGGAGGAGCAGTTGCTTACTGGGCTCTGCAGCAATGAATAGACGGAGGACAATCATGAATACGATTGCATGGATTGCTATAAGTATTGGTGTTGCTGCCTTAATCGGCGGGATCACGAATCATCTAGCTATTAAGATGTTATTTCACCCAAGGAACCCGGTCATGGTCTTCGGCCGCAAGCTCCCCTTCACGCCAGGTATTATTCCGAAGCGGAAAGAAGAGATTGCACACTCGTTGGGACAAGTGGTAGGGGATTATTTGGTAACCTCTGAAGGGCTGGCCGGGCTGCTGCGCAAGCGGTCATTTCAAGTGCGTATTGAGGCCAAATTACGCGGGATGCTGCAACAGTGGGCTCAGGACGATAGAAGCCTGCGGGAAGCATTGTCAGACATATTCGGGGAGGACGAGGCGGCAAGATTGCTCGCTCAGGCTGAGACGATTGTTGCTGACGGATCGGACAGGCTCGTACGTTGGCTAGTCGAGGAGAAGGGCTTGTTGCAGCGTCCCTTCGAGGACTGGCTGCCTGGAGACAAGGCTGCGAGAGCAGAAGAATGGTCCAGTAGGCTGGCCGATCTGTTAGTGAAGGAATTGAGCCGACAGTTGCTCTCTCCCTCCGGTGCTCAGTTGATCCGCAGCCTTGCCGACAAGCTAATGGATCAAGCCGGTGGCGTGCTCGGCATGCTTGCCGGCATGTTCATGGACTCGGAACGGATGGTGCAGAAGGTGCAGCCGATCGTACTGGAGAGCTTGCATTCCCAAGAAGTGCGAACAGCGTTGCGTCATTTCATCCGGCAGCAGTGGGATCGTCTCGAGATGAAGTCCCCAGAAGATGCGATTCGGTATTTCGCTGAAGGTGAACCGTTGGAGATTGTACAAGGATGGGTTCGCAAGAAGCTGCCGTGGCAGCGCTGGGTTGGAGAAGCGGCCGAACGATCGGTTGCAGCATGGCTTGCCCCTGTGTTGCCGAAGATTGAAGAGAAGCTTCCGCATGTAGTGGAGCAAGTTCTGGCTCTGTCCGCATCTCGGATGGATACAATCGTACGCGCGCTTGATTTGCCGGCGCTTGTAGGACAGCAGGTGAAGAACTTCCCAGTGGAGCACTTGGAACGAATTGTACTAGCGGTTTCAGGGAAGGAATTCCGCGCCATTACATGGCTTGGTGCTGGCTTAGGCGGCATGATTGGACTTGTACAAGCGATCGTGTACACCATATGGCGTTAAGGAAAAGCTTCATAGTTGCCTCATGCTGAGCATAGGATAGAGCAAGAGCGCATAGAGGAGGCATGGCAATGAAAGGAATAGCTTCAGTTGTTGGCTTGGCGTTAAGTGCGGGGTTGTTGCTGTATGCGATACCGAAGCTTGAAGTGGGACAAGGCTGGACGGCCCCGTCGGTGTTCGCAGCGCTGTGGGTAGTAATGATGTTCGTCATCGTGGCTGCTTATCTACATGACTTGCTTGGGGTGAACGAAGAGACGCGAAAGGAAATGCAGCATGTCAAACGTATGCGAAGATGGAAAGCAGAACAACGATTACGCAGCAAGCTCGTGATGCGTGATGCGAGGAAATAAGCTGCGCTTGCTGCGCAACGGAGAAGAAGTGTACCTAGTTTGAATGTCATGCTATGGGATATCCCATTATCATTACTCAACACCTAAGCGTTGCATGGTTTGGTCTGTAAGTGCTTCGATGTGCTTGGCTGTATACGTGATTTCGGATGCCATTTCTCTGATCAGCCGTTCTTGTCCATCATCGTTAGTGGTATGGATTTCGTCCAGACGATTCCGGTAATGGAACAAGACGCTCTGAATGGCGATGGTCAAGTATCGGGAATCAATGCAGGTGGTTTTGTCCATGCTTGTGAACCTCCTATCTCCTTTTCCTGACGGCATATATCTGATGTTCCATAGCTTAATTGTTTCCAGATTAATACATACACATACACATGAAAACCCTATTCGCGCACGTGAATTTTTCTTTACGAAAATTTATTAGTCATATATAATAATAGGCTAATTTCAAAAAGTATATCCAAAGAATGTAGGCGACTGTAGTGATGAGAGAAGACGCTTCGACGAAGCATGAGCAAATTATGCAGTATATAGCTGACCTGGAAGTAGGTCAGCAAATCTCTGTGCGCCGTATTGCTAAGGAGTTGCATGTTAGCGAGGGTACGGCTTATCGTGCGATTAAGGATGCGGAGAATCAAGGTCTTGTTCATACTCGACCGAGAATCGGCACCGTTCGTGTGGGCAAGCAGCATCGGTACCGGATTGATCAATTGACCTTTCGTGACGTTGTGATGATCGTCGATGGTGAAGTGCTTGGCGGGCAGGCTGGCTTGGATACGCCGCTTCATAAGTTTGTGATTGGCGCTATGGAGCTGGACGATATGATGAAGTATATCGATGCAGGCAGTCTGCTCATTGTCGGCAATCGGGAAGGTGCTCACCGCTTGGCGTTGGAGCAAGGCTCAGGTGTACTGGTAACGGGCGGATTCCATGCTAGCGATGACATTCGCGAATTGGCTGATGCCTCACAGCTTCCAGTCATTACAAGCGGGTACGATACCTTCACCGTTGCCTCCATGATTAATCGGGCGATCTATGACCGGTTGATCAAGAAAAAAATTATACTAGTAGAAGATCTGATACATGACAAGGAAGCGCCGTTCACCGTCAAGGCGCAACAGACGGTCGGCGATTGGATCAAATATGTGGACAGCACAGGCAACAGCAGATTTCCCGTTACAGATGAATGGAATCGGGTTATTGGTATGGTCACCCCGAAGGATATTCTGGATGCAGACCCGAGTCAGACCCTTGACCGGCTTATGACGCGAAATCCGCTCACAGTCGGCGTGCAAACATCGATCGCCTCCGCTGCACATATGATGGTGTGGGAAGGGATCGAAGTGCTGCCGGTTGTGGATGGCAACCGCAAACTGCGCGGGATCATTAGCAGGCAGGATGTACTGAAGGCGATGCAATACAGTCAGCGGCAGCCGCAAATTGGCGAGACGTTCGAGGATTTGATGTGGTCGACATTCGAGGAAATTCGGGATGAAGCAGGACATGTCAGCTTCCGTGGCAGTATAACACCGCAGATGACCGGTGACCTAGGCGTAGTGTCTGAAGGCGTGCTGGCTACCTTAATGACGAAGGCTGCCTTTCAAGTGATTAAGTCAGAGCGCAAGGGTGATCTCGTGTTGGATAATGCCTCTACCTATTTTATTCGTCCGTTGCAGCTAGACACATCTGTGGAAATCATCCCGAATGTGCTGGAGATTAGTCGGAAGTTTGCGAAGGTGGATGTGGAGATGTTTCATGAGCGGGTGCTGATATGCAAGGCGCTTCTGACTGCGCAAGTACTGGAACAGCGTTAGCTGTTGGCTAATGATCGGCAGATATACTGCGAGGGATCGTTTAGGATCGGCGTGGGAGGAATGGTTTGTGCCGAAATTCCTGCGAATCTGCAGGCTTATAGGTCGAGAATGCGTCGATATTCGAATATTACTGCGAATCTGCATCTTTCCACTCGGGATATGGCCGAAATAGGCTGTTCGGGTTGTGAAAGGATGTAGATTGGCAGTTATTTTTGATTTGGGCATAATTTCGACTAGTAAGCATGCACTTTCTGCAGGTATTCGACAACTATGACGCACACTTGATTTCGCTGCATGCGATTCGTCGAACCATTCATCTCTCGGGCCCCGCGCAAGTAATCGGCATACGCTTCGGAGCTTCGCTTCACTTTCGTGGGAGCTCACCCTGTTCCGTCATACGGTTGAAAGCGGAATGGTTCCGGATACCGGCGAATAGGTTGAATAGGCCCAACAGCAAAAAGACGGTGCCTACGATCATGCGTATAGTGGAGCCTTCGAACAGGACTAGCTGAACGATAGCAATAATGATCAGCATAACGCCCATGCACATATTCGTGCGTGCGCTGTAGAGCCCTTGCAGCTTTACGGTAGTTGCTTTGCGCGATTTAGAACTGAAGATGAATGAAGCAACTGCGGCGATGATGGCAGAGAACGTAAGGACAAGTTGCCAGAAGGATATATCTATCATCGGATGTTCGTTTCCTTTCAAGTGAGGTTTTTCTTACTGTAGCTTGTAGAGGCGGAGATTGCAAGTGCTGCTACTATTCAATTGTCTAGCTGCCGGGCTTCAACTCCTCGACCTCAATCCATACGCGCAGCTCCCCATAAATAACGAACAGTGAGCTGATGCGAGCCATGTAGCTTGTGCCGTCCTGGTCGCGAATAAGCTGGCTGTAGAGGCTTTTCACATTTTGTGTACCTGAGTCTAATACGGCGATTTTTTGTCCGACCCAGATCTCTCGCAGCTTCTCCCATATTTGATGACGAATCCGATTTTGAATCACCTCTTCCAAGGGCTCGGTACCGCTTCGGGTCTCAATATGGACATCAACCGATCGGATAACGGTCTGGCTGTTCTTATGCTTCTCAAGATCCAGTATGTCTGATTTCAGCTTGTTGTTCTCCTCAGTAAGTCGGCTATTGTCCTCTAGAATGAGATGGAAGTTGTGCTGCACAATGCTCATGAATACAGCAGCCCCGACAATAGTGCCGGACAGGAAGATCGCAGCAAGCCGCAGACGATGCTTCCATAAGGCGAAGGGCGGCACCCTCATCCTTCTCCCCCTCCCGAGCATACCCACTGAATGAGCCGCGTCCCCATCGAAGCGCCTATAAAAGCGCTTATAATCAGCAAAATTTGCTTGATCGCCAGCATATACTGACTATCGCTGAAGTTGGTCTCAATCAACCGGAACGGATCGATTGTTCCGCCGATCGCAGCGACGACTGCCCAAATTTTGATCTTATCTGCGATCGATTCCATGTGCAGCTTCGGAGACTCAAGGGTTAATATGGCTGCGATCCCGCCAAGCATTGCTGCCCCAAGTACAACACCGAATGCTTGCAAAAAGTGATAGATCAGCTGTTTGATAAAGTAGGCATGCATGGACAGACCTTCTTTCATTAGAATCAGTCTGGTAGTTCACCGTGCGAATACAGCCAACAAGCGAGCTGCAAAACGTCTATAGTTATATGTATAGGAAAGGCTGTCCTGAATATGATAAAATGATTGTACGGAACAGAAGTTCGGATAACCGTCGGAGATTGAAAGAGAATGGAGCCGATGACAATGGGCGAATTTGTGCATCTGCATGTGCATAGTGAATACAGTCTGCTGGATGGCGCTGCCCGCATTTCGGATTTGGTGCAACAGGCGGCGGCACACGGCATGAAAGCATTAGCATTAACCGACCATGGGGTGATGTATGGCGCAATCCCGTTCTATCAAGCCTGCAAGGAGCACGGTGTGAAGCCGATTATTGGCTGCGAAGCCTACGTGACAGAGGGCTCTCGCAAGCAGCGAGGCTCTCGTCAGGATCAGCGGATCTATCATCTCATTTTGCTGGCTCGCAATAGAGAAGGGTACCGTAACTTGATGCAGCTGTGCTCGATCGGGCATTTGGAAGGGTTTCATTATAAGCCGCGAGTGGACTTGGACGCTTTGTCCAAGCATGCGGAGGGGATTACGGCATTAAGCGCATGCCTTGGCGGAGAGGTTGCACAAGCGTTGCTGGCTGATCGAGGCGAGGATGCGAAGCAGGCGGCGCTTCGTTACCGCGATATATTCGGCGAGCACTTTTACTTGGAGTTGCAGGATCATGGATTGTTCGAGCAGAAGAAAGTGAACCGCAGGCTGATCGAACTCAGCCGGGAAACCGGTATTCCGCTCGTTGCGACGAACGATGTGCATTACTTGCAGGCGGAGGATCAGACGGTACAGGATACGTTGATCTGTATCGGCACCGGCAAGACGGTTGAGGATGAAGATCGGCTGAAGATGCAGACGAACCAGATGTATCTCAAGAGCGGCGAAGAGATGGCGGTGCTATTTCCGCATTGTCCCGAAGCATTGGAAGCGACGGCACGCATAGCGGACACCTGCAATCTAGATCTGACATTTGGCCGTACGGAGCTTCCGCGTTATTATCCTGTTCCAGAAGAGCAGAATTCTGAGGGGTTCCTGAAGGAGCTGTGTGAGAAGGGTCTGCTGGAACGGTACGGAGAATTGCCCGCATGGCATAATCCAGAATGGCGCGCCCGCGCAGAAGAACGGCTGGATTATGAGCTTCAGGTGATCGGCAAGATGGGCTACGAGGACTACTTCCTGATCGTATGGGACTTCATTCGCTACGCGAAGGAGAAGCGTATCGCAGTAGGACCCGGCAGGGGGTCTTCTGCAGGCAGTCTAGTTGCCTACACGCTGGCGATCACCGACGTCGATCCGCTGAAATACGGCCTGCTGTTCGAACGGTTCTTGAACCCGGAACGGGTTACGATGCCCGATATTGACATCGACTTCAGCGATGAGCGCCGAGATGAGGTCATCGACTACGTAGTGGACAAGTATGGCGCTGATCGGGTTGCGCAGATTATTACGTTCGGCACGATGGCGGCTAAGGCAGCTGTGCGGGATGTCGGACGCGCACTCGGCCACACGTATGCGGAAGTGGATCGGATTGCGAAGATGATCCCGGCTCAGCCCGGCATTACGCTCGACAAAGCGCTGGCGCAATCACCATCTCTGCGAACAGCGGCAGATCAGGACAGCAAGGCAAGTACATTGCTGGAGGTGGCGCGCAAGGTGGAGGGGATGCCGCGGCATGCCTCCACACATGCTGCCGGTGTCGTCATTTCCAAGGATGCGCTGACCGATCATGTGCCATTGCAGACAGGCACAGAGAAGGTTGCGTTGACCCAATATTCGATGGAGCATCTGGAGGCGGTCGGGCTGCTGAAGATGGATTTCCTTGGGCTGCGCACCTTGTCTATTATCGAACGCACCTTGGCTTGGGTTGCGCAGCTTGGAGGCGGGTCGATAGATTTGCGCACGATTCCCGATGACGATCCCGCCACCTACGAGATGCTGTCTAGAGGAGATACGACCGGCATATTTCAGCTGGAATCAGCAGGCATGCGGCGAGTGCTGCGTGAGCTGAAGCCGTCTGCGTTCGAGGACATTATTTCGGTGCTTGCGCTGTACCGTCCGGGTCCGATGGAATTTATCCCCCGCTACATTGAGGCGAAGCATGGGCGAATCGAAGCGGAGTACCCGCATGCCGATTTGGAACCGATTCTGAGAGATACGCATGGCATTATCGTATACCAAGAGCAGATTATGCAGATCGCGTCGCGTATGGCTGGATTCTCATTGGGAGAAGCCGACTTGCTGCGCAGAGCCGTGTCCAAGAAGAAGCGGGAAGTGCTGGATCAGGAACGAGAGCATTTCGTAGCGGGCAGTTTGCAGCAAGGATATGAGGAAAGTGAAGCGCATCTCGTCTATGATATGATCGTTCGCTTCGCGGATTATGGCTTCCCGCGTGCTCATGCGACAGCTTATGGGGTTCTCGCCTACCGCACGGCATATTTGAAAGCGAACTATCCGGTTCCCTTCATGGCTTCGATGCTTACCTCGGTCATTGGCAATCACCGGAAGATGGCTGAATATGCGGATGAATGCAAGCGCATGGGCATTCGCGTGCTTGGACCGGATGTGAATGAGAGCAATATAAGCTTCACACCATTAGCAGGCGGGCAAGAAGACGATGTCGGGGCGATCCGATATGGTCTCGCGGCGATCAAGAACGTAGGCACGCAGGCGATGGAATCGATTATCCGGGAAAGAGACGGTGCCCCGTACAGTCACTTAGCAGACTTCTGTAATCGGGTTGATCTGCGGGTGTGCAACAAGCGGGTCATCGAATCGTTAATATTAGCCGGTGGCATGGACGCGATGGAGGGGCATCGTGCCCAGCTGCTTGCTGTATTGGACGAAACGGCGGACACGGCTGCGAAGCGGAAGAAGGAGCGTGACGAGCTGCAGCTCGAGATGTTCGGCTTCCAAGAAAGCGCCAACTGGCAGTTTGAACTGCCAGATGTCCAACCGTTCACCAGATCGCGCGAGCTGGAGCTGGAGCGGGAGCTTCTGGGCCTGTACTTGTCCGGACATCCGCTAGATGATTATCACAGCAAGCTGGAGACCTTAAGCGTCACGCCGCTTCATGAATTAGAGCATGTCGCAGACAATCGGATGGTGCAGGTTGCCGGCAGGGTGCTGTCGGTTAAGCCAATCGTCAGCAAGAAGGGCAAGGCGATGGCATTCATCGAGCTCGAAGACCGAATTGAGCGAGTAGAGGTCGTCATCTTCCCGGAGCCTTGGTCGAAATATGCGTCCGAGGTAGAGAAGGGAAGGCTGCTCTATATGCGGGCACGCGTGCAGCATCAGGACGATGAGCAGCAGACAAAACTGTTAGCCGATGCGATCTGCCCGTTAGATACTGCGGAACCGGGTCGATTGGCGATGCGAGCGGAGGGACCGCGAGAACGCAGCACACAGGCAGGGGCTGCCGTTCCTATGCAGCGTAGGGATTCTGTGAGTGCAGTACCGACTGCGCAATCAGTGAACAGGAAGAGTCAAGGTGCGCCGTCTCGTCCGCCGGCTGCGCAATCACGTGCCCCTGCATCGAAAGCAAAACAGAAGGTATTCGTCAAAATTACCGCAGATAAGGAAACACCCTCGCTGTTGAAGGAACTTCAGCAGCGTCTTCGGCAGCATCCGGGCTTGCTGCCTGTTGTCCTGTATTACGAAAGGGAAGGTCGAACGCTAGTGCTGAATGAGCGATACAGTGTAAAGCCGTCCCAAGAGCTGTTTGCTGCTATTGAAGAGCGTTTTGGCAAAGAAACCGTTAAGGTGAAATAATTCGCCCGCCCCCCGCATACATTGGTCTTACATCCTCGCATCGGGACGAGAGGAGTAGTGGACAGGGGGAACGTCTATGGATGAACAGAAGAAGATGATTGACTTGCTTACGCGTAGAGGAGTACGCGTTGAACAGATCGCCGATATCGTCTTCCGGCTTCAGTATCCTTACCATGCCCAACTAACATTGCAGCAATGTGTAGACAGTGTGAAAGCTGTATTGACGAAGCGGGATGTGCAGTATGCGATCTATACAGGCGTTGCTTTGGACGAGTTGGCTGAACAGAAGCTGCTTCCTGAACCGCTACAGTCCATTATGGAGAGAGATGAATCGCTGTATGGCGTGGATGAAGTGATGGCGCTCGGCATCACGCATGCATACGGGATGATTGGGTTGACAAGCTTCGGCTATCTTGACAAAGAAAAGATTGGTGTCATCCGCAGATTGAATGACGACCCTAAGCGCATTCATGTTTTTCTGGACGACCTCGTAGCAGGTCTTGCTGCAGCAGCTTCGGCGCGAATAGCTCATCAACACGGGTGATCTTGGCAATCTCAGGGCTTTTCTTGCTTGAAAAAGCGCACTTATGATATCATTAATCATTGCAAAGCCTTGACCTTAGGGAGGGTTTCTAACCCATGTGGACGGTAATTTACATCGCCCCTACCGCCAAGATCGCCGAATCGATCAAACAAAAACTGCAAGACGAAGGGTTTCTGGTTCAATTAAGACCTATTAATCTATCGAAACAGCAATTTGAAGTGTTGGTCCCGGAGGCTGAGGTGGAAGAAGTGCAGGATGTACTGAATGAATTGTTTAACAAAGGATAGTTCCAGTAGGCTGGTTCATATAGGCCGGCAGGAAGGTCCGCCTTGTGGGGTGTGAATTGTGCTAAAAGATTTTTTTCATAAAAAACGTAAATATGCAGTGATTCCTTCGGAACAGACGAAACGGGAAATTCCCGAAGGATTGATGAGCAAATGTCCGAAGTGCGGGGCTATTCAGACGAGCAAGGAGCTCGACAAAAATCTGAAGGTGTGCCCGTCCTGCGGCTATCATATGAAGCTGAATGCCAGAGAGCGCATTCATATGATTATGGATGAAGGCCGATTGTTCGAATATGATGCGGATATGATCTCGGAGGATCCGCTTGAATTTCCGGGTTATGCGGACAAGCTGGTGAAGCAATCGGAGAAATCCGGCTTGCGAGATGCTGTCGTCACAGGAGAAGGGACGATAGGCGGTTTCCCGGTTGTTTGTGCTGTCATGAGCTTCGACTTTTTCAGCGGAAGCATGGGCTCAGTCGTAGGCGAGAAGATTACACGTGCAGTGGAGCGCGCCACGCAGAAGGGCTATCCGCTAATCGTCTTCTCTACATCCGGCGGCGCCCGCATGCAAGAGAGTATTCTGAGCTTGATGCAGATGGCCAAGACCAGTTCGGCTCTTGCCAGATTTCATGATAAGGGCGGTCTGTTCATCTCGATCTTCACCGATCCTACTCTCGGGGGCGTTACTGCAAGCTTCGCAATGTTAGGTGATGTGATCTTGGCTGAACCGGGTACGATCGTCGGCTTCGCAGGCCGTATCGTCATTGAACAGACGATCCGCCAGAAGCTGCCGGACAACTTCCAGACAGCCGAGTTTAATTTGCAGCATGGTCAGCTGGACAAGGTTGTGAACCGGAAGGAAATGCGCAACACCCTGATCAAACTGCTTGATCTGCATACGGTGAAGGAGGGAGTTTCGCGTGGGTAACGAATTGCCGTTTGAGCAGCCGCTTGAGGAATTGCGAAGCAAGATAGAAGAGCTGCGGAGATTTGGCTCAGAGAAGGATATCGATTTCTCTGAGGAAATCGCTAGACTAGAGGAGCGCTACACCCAGCTGCAGCAAGAGATATTCGTGCAGCTGGCACCTGCACAGAAGATGCAGATTGCCCGTCATCCGCAGCGTCCGACTACGATCGACTACATTCAAGCGATATTTGATGATTACATAGAATTGCACGGTGATCGGGCATATGCTGACGATCTCGCAATTGTCGGCGGTATTGCCAAGCTGAACGGCGTACCTGTTACTGTAGTCGGTCATCAGAAGGGCAAGGATACGAAGGACAATATTGCCCGCAACTTCGGAATGCCGCACCCAGAGGGCTTCCGCAAAGGTCTGCGTCTCATGAAGCAGGCTGACAAGTTTAGAAGACCGATTATTACATTCATTGATACACCTGGCGCCTATCCTGGCGGTGCTGCCGAGGAGCGCGGGCAAGGAGAGGCAATAGCTCGCAACTTGTTGGAGATGGCGACCTTCCGCGTTCCGATCATATGCGTAGTAATCGGTGAAGGGGGAAGCGGCGGTGCGCTTGCATTAGGCGTAGGCAATCGTGTACTCATGCTGGAGAATGCGATCTATTCCGTAATCTCACCGAACGGGGCTGCATCGATTCTGTGGAAGGACGCCTCGAAGGCGGACAAGGCTGCAGAAGCGATGAAGATTACGGCACAGGATTTGCAGGAGATGAAGATCATCGATGAGATTATTCCTGAACCGAATGGCGGCGCTCATCGTGAGATCGCGATTCAGGCTGAATCGGTCAAGTCGGTCTTGTCTCGCCACTTGCAGGAGCTGTTAAGCTGGGATAGCGAGCAGTTGCGCCAGGATCGCTATGATAAGTACAGGAAGTTAGGCGCATTCACTTATGCACAAGGGTAACAACTTGCGACACGAACCAGACAAAGAACATTCCTAGGAGGAAGAAGAAACCATGCGAAAGACCAAGATTGTATGTACGATTGGACCTTCCAGTGAAGCGCTGGACATGACTAAGAAATTGATTGAAGCCGGAATGAACGTGGCGAGACTGAACTTCTCCCATGGCGATTTCGAGGAACATGGCAACCGTATTAAGAATGTCCGAGCAGCATGTGAGGAACTGAACAAGACTGTTGCGATCTTGCTGGATACGAAGGGGCCGGAAATTCGTACAGGCAAGCTCAAGGAAGAGCCGATTGATCTTGTCCAAGGCGAACAGATTATTTTGACAACAGAAGAGATTTTGGGTGACACGAAGCGCCTGTCGGTTACATATGAGAATCTGCCGAAGGATGTGGAGGCAGGTTCTACGATTTTGATTGATGACGGCCTGATCGGTCTGACTGTTGAGAAAGTTGAAGGAACGGAAATATATTGCCGTATCGTCAATGGCGGTCAGATCAAGAGTAAGAAAGGCGTCAACGTACCAGGTGTACGGATTTCTCTGCCAGGCATTACGGAGAAGGATGCGAACGACATCATATTCGGTATCGAGCAAGGTGTGGATTTCATCGCTGCTTCCTTCGTGCGCAAAGCCAGCGACGTCTTAGAAATTCGCGAGCTGCTGGAGAAGCATCACGCTTCCCATATTCAGATCATTTCCAAGATTGAGAATCAAGAGGGAGTAGATAACCTTGAGGAAATACTGGAAGTGTCTGACGGATTGATGGTCGCACGCGGTGATCTTGGGGTCGAAATCCCTGCTGAAGAAGTGCCGCTTGTGCAGAAGGAAATGATTAAGAAGTGCAACCTTGTCGGCAAGCCGGTCATTACCGCTACTCAGATGCTCGATTCGATGCAGCGCAACCCGCGTCCGACACGCGCTGAAGCAAGTGATATAGCGAATGCGATATTCGACGGGACTGACGCTATCATGCTGTCCGGTGAGACAGCAGCAGGCAAATATCCGGTTGAATCCGTACAGACGATGTCGCGTATTGCGGAGAAGGCTGAATCGGCGCTGGAATATCGGGAAATATTCGTGAAGCAAAGTCTGGCTCAGCAGACGACTATAACCGAAGCAATTAGTCAGGCTGTAGCCAATTCGGCACTGGACTTGAATGCGCAAGCGATTATTACTTCGACGGAGAGCGGATTTACTGCACGTATGGTGTCGAAATATCGTCCGAAATCACCGATCGTAGCTGTGACACCGAAGGCAGACGTTATGCGCCGTCTTAGCCTAACTTGGGGCGTGGTTCCTGTGCTCGGCCGTGATGCCAAAACTACAGATGAAATGTTCCAGCTGGCGTTGGATAGCGCCATGCAGGCGAAGACGATTCAATTAGGTGATCTGGTTGTCATTACAGCAGGTGTACCTGTTGGACGTTCCGGGACGACGAACCTAATCAAGATTCATCATGTAGGTGAGATGATTGCCAAAGGGCAAGGAATCGGGAATCAGAATGCAACGGGGCATGTTGTCGTAGCGAAGACAGCGAAGGAAGCGTTGGAGAAAGTAACGGAATCGAGCATATTGGTGACGGCGTCTACGGATAAAGAATTCGTTCCGGCTATGAAGAAGGCTGCCGGTATCATTACGGAAACAGGCGGCATCACGTCACATGCGGCGGTCGTTGGCCTGGAGCTTGGCAAGGCGACGATTATTGGCGTTGCAGAAGCGACGACCGTGTTTACGGATGGTATGGAAATTTCCATGTATGGAGAAGTCGGTGTCATTAGCAGTGGACGAGCAGACGTCATGTAAGGACGGAATGCTTCGGAGCTAGCGTGCTGCGAGATGTATCAGTCATGGATGGAGCAGCAATGAAGAACAAGAGCGTGCAAGCGGAACAATCCGCAGCCGCTCTTTTTTTCACAATCGGGCCCCGCGGAAGTAATCGGAATATGCTTCGAAGGTTTACGTCACTTCCGTGGGTAATTTAACAATCGGGAGGGGATGCATTGATGAAAGGGTATGCGGTTGAAAGCCAATGGTATGCGCATAACATTCGGGTGCGTTATCAGGAAACCGATCAGATGGGAGTCGTGTATCATACTCATTATGCGAATTGGTTCGAATGGGGAAGGGCAGAATTGATTCGGGAAGCAGGTATGCCGTACAAGGAGATGGAAGAACGCGGGCTCATGCTGCCCGTTACTGCATTGGATGTAGCCTATCAACTTCCAGCCTATTATGACGATGAGCTTGTCATCCGCACGCGATTGACAGCTTTCTCGCCGATTCGACTGGCATTCGGGTATGAGATTGTACGGGATGGTTCACTGCTGGCAAGCGGCAGTACAGAACATATTTGGTTGAATGAACAATGGAAGCCTGTACGTCTGGATCGGGCAGCAACGGATATGTATGCGCTGCTGCAACGTATTGCATTGTGTGAAGAATAGAAAGGGGAGTAGACGATGTTCAAGGTGCTGCTGTTGCTGATGGTCGTCGTACCGGCTGCTGAAATCTGGGTGCTGCTCTTGATTGGCGGGCAAATTGGCAGCTGGAATACGCTGCTGCTTATTCTGCTTACGGGAGTTGTCGGCGCGTATATGGCCAAGCGAGAAGCGAGCCGCGTCTGGACGCAGGCTCGCTTCGAAGTGGAGAACTATCGGGTACCGGGTAAGCATCTGTTGGACGGAATCTGTATCCTTGTCGGAGGCGTATTGTTGCTAACGCCTGGATTTCTAACTGATACGATGGGATTTCTGCTGCTTTTTCCCCCAAGCCGATTGTGGTTCCGTCTCCTTCTAATGCGTGCGCTGCAAAAAGGATTAGCCAACGGCAGCATTCGTTTCATTCATCGCAGATAGACAGCACAGCACCTTTTCTATTTCTCGGTATGTATCGTAGAGCCCTTCACAATATATCGCCATAAGTCACGGAAGACGCCTGCCTTCTGGATCGTCAGCATAAGTACAAGCGTAACAGGCCCGATAATGAGACCGAACGCTCCGAATAGTCCGAGACCAACGAACATGGCGATTAGTGTAGCGAGTGAGTTCATGCCAATGCTTGTTGCCAGCACCTTCGGTTCCACGATGGATCGCGTGACTAGGACTATGCCATATAAGATAGAGAGTCCGATCCCGAACGGGATATCTCCGTTAATGAACGTATAGATGATCCATGGAATCATCGCAGCACCAGTACCTAGGTAAGGAAGAAGGTCAACGAGCCCGATTAGCAGAGCAATCGTCACTGCATAGTCAACTCTCATGATCATTAGGCCGACCATGACGAATACAGCCGTGATCGATATCATAATTAATTGTGCGCGCAAGTAGCCGAACAATGCTCTGCCCAGACTGAACCACACGGTTCCGACCGGCTTGCTGACGCGCTTAGGTATAATGCGGCTAAGCCAACTCTTGATCTTGTACCAGTCCTTAGCGATGAAGAACGCTGCCAACATAGCAACGATTATTACGAAGGCCATACTTGGCAGTGAAGTAGCCAGGTTCACGATGCCTGTGACGAAGCCGGTTAACAATGCGGTCGTCGTTTCCGTGACTCGATCACCGAGTGTAGTGAGATTAGAGTCGATGGTCTCGTGATAGCGTTCGTTCTGCGCGTAGAATCGGGTGAATTGTGTCAATGTGTTCTGCCATTGCTCGGATTGGATGAGCGCAATGACATTGTTGACCCAGCCTTCAATATTGACTTCTACATAAGCAATGAGCTTGCCGATCTGAACGACAATGCGGCTGACAAGCAACGTTAGCAAAGCAGAGACGATACCGACGAACAAGATAAGGGATACGGTTACGGCCAGCCACCGCGGAAAGCGCGCTCTACCTTCCAGCACATTCGTCAGAGGGATAAGCGCGAAGGCGATCAGCCATCCGATCAGGAACGGATAGATGAGCGGTGTAACATAGATGACGGCGAGAACGGAAGCGGCTGCGATGATAACTACCCATAAGGCTCGCATAATCTGACCAGTTCGAATCGAATCCAAGCGTTCACCTCCTTCACATATTTTCTAGTTTGATTTATTTTACCACAGCAACAGTGTAATGACACGCAACGGTATTGGTGCTTGGACGAGCTTTAACCTACAATTTACAATTCCTTAACATGGAGATAACATTGTCGAATCATAATGAATATAGAGACAGAATGGAGGGGGAAATGTGGAGAGTGCTTCTGAACGGAAGATGACCGAACTGACTGAACTGAAATACTTGAATCGGGATTTGAGCTGGATTGAATTTAATCGTCGGGTATTGGAGGAAGCTCAAGACCATACGACGCCATTGCTGGAGCGGATCAAATTTCTATCTATCGTGTCAAGTAATTTGGACGAATTTATGAGCGTGCGTGTTGCTGGCGTGCAGGATCAGGTGAAGGCGAAATATACGAAGGAAGACTTTGCGGGCTATACGCCGCAAGTGCTGCTGAAGAAGATTATGAAGCGTTCCTCGCAGACGGTACAAGCGCAATATAAGACCTATAAGGAGCTTATTCGCTTGTTAGCTAAGGAACAGGTCATGCTGACGGATTATGATAGCCTGAATCAATCGCAGCAGCGATCACTCGATGAATATTACCATGACATTGTATTCCCGGTGCTAACGCCGATGGCAGTGGATCAGAGCCGGCCGTTCCCGCTGGTACACTCACTTGGTATTTACTTAGCCGTAGTTCTCCATCGCGATGATGATCCATCTGATGTGGAGCCTTACTTCGCCATTATTCAAGTTCCTTCCATCCTCAACCGTTGCATCGAAGTGCCAGTTCGGCAAAACAGCAAGAAACGTGAGTATATCCTGTTGGAGCAGCTCATAAAACGTCATATTGATACATTGTTTAGCGGGTATACGCCAATTGCCGTGCATGGTTTTCGCATCACTCGCAATGCCGATCTGACGCTGAATGAAGAAGGGGCGGAGGATTTGCTGGAGGAGATTGAGAAGGAGATCCGCCGTCGTCGCTGGGGAGCGCCAGTTCGACTGGAGATAGAGCAAGGGATGCATCCGTATTCTCTCGGAATATTGAAGGATGAATTTGAAATAGAGAATCATGTGTTTGATATGGATGGTCCGCTCGATTTGACATTCTTGATGAAGTTCAGCGGGCAGGTGCCTGGATTAGAAAATCTGCGCTATCCTAAGGTGACGCCTGTGTATCCCGCAGAGTTTCAAGATTCAGATGATCTATTTGCCATTTTGCGCCAGCAGGACGTATTGATTCACCATCCGTATGAGTCGTTCGATGCCGTTAACGATTTTCTCGAACAGGCAGCGGAGGACCCGAAGGTGCTGGCGATTAAGATGACCTTATATCGAGTAAGCGGCAATAGTCCAATTATCCAGTCGCTTGCGAAAGCTGCTGAAGCCGGCAAGCAGGTAACAGTTGTAGTTGAGCTTAAGGCGAGATTCGATGAGGAACGCAATATTGCATGGGCGCGCCAGCTGGAGAAGACAGGCTGTCATGTTGTATACGGGCTGGTAGGTCTGAAGACACATGCGAAGATCTTGTTAATCGTCAGGCAGGAAATGAATTACTTGCGCAGATATGTCCATGTAAGCACGGGGAATTACAACGACAGTACGGCGCGGCTGTATACGGACACAGGGCTCTTCACTACTCATCCGATTATTGGAGAGGACGCATCGGCATTGTTCAATGAGATTACAGGCTATTCGACGCCGCATGATTGGCGAGCATTCGCCGTTGCCCCTTCCGGCTTACAGGATAGATTGTTCGAACTTATTGATCGGGAAGCTGCTAATGCGCGACAGGGGAAGCCTGCCAAAATTATAGCGAGAATGAACTCGCTGAGCAACCAGGATATGGTAGATCAGCTATACAAAGCGTCACAGGCAGGTGTACAGATCGATCTCATTATTCGAGGAGTATGCTGCTTATGTCCCGGTGTGAAGGGATTGAGCGAGAATATTCGGGTGTATAGTATAGTAGATCGATACTTGGAGCATTCCCGGATCGTATACTTCGAGAATGACGGCAATCCGGAGCTGTACTTGTCCAGTGCGGATTGGATGACTCGCAATCTGACCAGAAGAATCGAGCTGATGTGTCCGGTGTTTGATTACCGGTTGAAGCAGTCGCTGATCAATCTATTGGAGCTGACTTTATACGATAATGTGAAGGCGCGCAAATTATTGCCGAGCGGTCAATATATACGCGTAGACAGTGGTAAGAATCCGCTGCGCAGTCAATTTGCGGCAGAAGATATTAGCAGTTGGAAGTAAGGGCGAGAGAATAGGAGCGGGCTTGACCACTCCTATTCTCTCTCTTGCCAATGCAGACCGATCTTCCAGGTTTTCTTGAAATCTGCGTGGACAGATTCAACTTCACGTGCCTCAATCGAGGCATTGCGGTGGGTTTGAACGTCCAACACCAGCGTATTGTCATGAAGGCTGCAAGTGAGTGCAGCAATCGGCTGGGTCTCGCTTCGATCTAGAGCTACCGCAAGTTGCAATATTGTGCCAAGTTTCTCGCATTGGATGAGATCCTCATCACTAAGAATGTCGCGATACGGTGCTGCTGTCTTCTTGCAGCGGCTCTTGGATTTGAAGGAAGCGATTAATGCGACCAAGAGTGTCTCGCGATGTGTCAGCCCATAGATCGGTGAATGAGCAATCAGATAAAAGGTATGCATCTGATATTGGTATAGATCGACAGACACACCGATGCGATAGAGCAGAGAAGCAGCATGAAGCAGCGTTGCTTCCCGCTCGCTGCATTGATGAACGGATTGAAGCCCCGTATACAGCACCTGTGCCAGCCTGTCTACTTGATTGACGTGTTCAAGGGAGACAGCTGGATGAAGGCTGACCAAATTCCGAATACTATGCTCGAGCACATTGGATAAGGCATTCGCTCCAGGAAATACGGACTCAGCGAATACACCGTTTCTCAGTCCAACACCGCAAACAATGTAATGACTGGCGCGAATATATTCGAAGATGGTATGTAATATTGTTAATCCAGGTACAATAAGATCAGCACGGTCTTTGGACAAGCCTTCCACTTTTTTGCGCTTTTCGTAAGGAAGGGAGGACAGCTGCGTGAGCATGTTCGTCACGGTATCGGTGTCCATCTCATACTGATGCGTTTGAGCGAAAGAATATTTCCGTTGCCTTTGATCGATCTTACATATATTGCGAATTGTGCCGCCAAGCCCGATAAGCGGAAGCCCCGGATGAACACTAGTCCATGCATGCTTCAGCAGGGCTTCGGTCACGAACTGCCGCAGCATGCTCTGACCCTCTTGCGTGAGTTCGCCGTCAGCAGCGAATTGCTTCGTCATGTTCACAGCTCCGAAGGGGAAGGAGTATGTGTCCAGTATGGTCCGATTTCGAAATAAGGTCAGCTCCGTGCTGCCGCCGCCGATATCCAGCAAGTATCCTTCTGCGATATCCATCGATTGCATGGCGCCGAGGAAGCCGAGCCTTGCCTCATCTTCTCCGGACAGCACTTCGATCCGAAGGTCACAGGCTTCATCGAGATAGTCGACAATTTCGTTGCAGTTGGCAGCATTACGTATAGCAGCAGTTGCAGTTGCGCGAATTTGGTCAGCGCCATTCACACTGCAGAGCAGCTTGAAGTGCTGAAGTGTATCGACTAGTCCGTCGAGGCTGTGTATCGGTATCGTACCGTCAGTGTGCACCTTGCCGCTCAATCGGACGGAGGCCTTGCTTTCATCGATGACGCGCGTGCGTCTGTCGAGGATGGATGGTGTATATTCGTATAGGACAAGTCGAACAGAGTTCGAGCCGATGTCAATGATGCCAATGCGTTGCGTGTCGTTCACTTCAAGGTCTCTCCTTTGGCTGGGATTGCGGAATGAATACGGTCCTGACTCGCCAGCATGAGGTTTTCTGCCTATTTTATCACGCGGCAGCTTATGAGCCAAAGAAAATGTCGGACAATCTGTGCGAAAAAAACCTTTATTGTAGTGATAATAAAGTTTGATGCGTGGTTTTGTTCCTTTATCCAGTGAAATACCTTATTATTAATTCAAGGCTGTTTAATAAGGTAATATTTATAGATTCGTTCCTACTTTTTTTCACAGACAGCGCAATCGCTAACAAAGGAGAGAAAACGATGACTGCTACCAAGGGTCTTGAAGGCATCGTAGCGACTACGTCGTCGATCAGCTCAATTATCGACGGTGTGCTCACGTATCGCGGAATCAACATTGATGACCTAGCGGAGAACGCCTCGTATGAGGAAGTCGTGTATCTGCTGTGGTTCGGCAAGCTGCCCAACCGCACTGAATTGAATGACCTGATTGTGAAGCTGAGCCAGCATGCATCCTTGCCGGAGCAAGTTGTGGACTTGATTCGCGCTACACCGAAGGATGTCAATACGATGGCTGCACTAAGAACGTTCGTCTCTGCCTTGGCTATGTATGACGAAGAGGCCAACGAGATGGATACGGACGCGAATGTACGTAAGGCGATACGCTTGCAGGCGCAGCTACCGTCTATTGTTGCAACATTTTCCCGTATTCGCGAAGGGAAGGAGCCAGTAGCGCCGAAGGAAGGGGCAGGCGTAGCTGAGAATTTCCTTTACATGCTGACAGGGCAACAGCCGGAAGCGATCGCTGTTGAAGCGATGAACAAAGCGCTGGTTCTGCATGCCGATCATGAATTGAATGCTTCAACCTTCGCCTCTCGTGTAACCGTCGCAACGTTATCGGATATTTATTCCGGCGTTGTATCAGCAATCGGTGCGTTGAAGGGGCCGTTGCATGGCGGCGCGAATGAAGCCGTGATGGCGATGCTTGAAGAAGTTGGCAGCTTCAGTAATGTGGAGCCCTACATCCAAGATAAGCTGAACAACAAAGAGAAGATTATGGGCTTCGGTCACCGGGTATACAAGAATGGCGACCCGCGTGCCAAGCACTTGCAGAAGATGTCTCAGCAACTCGGCAAGCTGACAGGCAACACTGAGTGGTACGAAATGTCTGTGAAGATTGAGGAGCTGGTCACCGGTATGAAGGGATTGAAGCCGAATGTGGATTTCTACTCTGCATCCGTCTATACGTCGCTTCAAATTCCGCGCGATCTGTTCACACCGATTTTTGCTATAAGCCGTGTGTCCGGCTGGACTGCGCATATACTGGAGCAGTATGAGAACAATCGGTTGATTCGTCCTCGCGCAGAATATACCGGTCCGTCGCATCAAGCTTATGTCCCTATTGAAGATCGTTAAGTTATTGTTATTGATCACACTGTATAGAGAAGCTTCAAGCACTTAAAGGGAGGAAACAATACTATGCCGCAATTTAAGAAGTTCGAACAACCTACTAATGGTCAAGTCATTACACTGCAGAACGGACAGCTTAACGTCCCGAATGAACCGATCGTACCTTTCATCGAAGGTGATGGCATTGGTCCGGACATTTGGGCGGCTGCTCAGCGTGTTCTCGATTCCGCAGTTGAGAAAGCTTATAAAGGCGAGAAGAAAATCGCTTGGTATGAAGTGTATGCTGGTGAGAAATCCTATAATAAGTACGGCGAGTGGTTGCCTGAAGATACACTTGCAGCAATTCGCGAGTATCTTGTAGCGATCAAAGGCCCGCTGACAACGCCGATCGGCGGCGGTATTCGTTCCTTGAATGTAGCGCTTCGCCAAGAGCTTGACTTGTATGCTTGTGTGCGTCCAGTCCGTTACTTTAACGGTGTTCCGTCTCCGGTTAAGCGTCCAGATCAAGTAGACATGGTTATCTTCCGTGAGAATACAGAGGACATCTATGCTGGCATTGAATATCAATCCGGCAGTGATGAAGTGAAGAAGGTTATTCAATTCTTGCAGCAAGAAATGGGCGTGAACAAGATTCGCTTCCCGGAAACTTCCGGTATCGGTATCAAGCCTGTGTCTTCCGAAGGCTCGAAGCGACTGATTCGCGCTGCGATCGACTATGCGATTCAGCATAACCGCAAATCAGTCACATTGGTACATAAAGGGAACATCATGAAGTTCACCGAAGGTGCCTTTAAGAATTGGGGCTATGAACTGGCAGAGCAGGAATTCGGAGACAAGACCTTCACTTGGGGACAATATGACCGCATTAAGGAAGCAGAAGGTGCGGAAGCAGCGAACAAAGCTCAGCAAGAGGCAGAAGCAGCTGGCAAGATTATTGTCAAGGACGCGATTGCGGATATCGCGCTGCAGCAAGTTCTGACACGTCCTCGCGATTTCGACGTGATCGCTACGTTGAACCTGAATGGGGATTACTTGTCCGATGCACTCGCTGCTCAAGTAGGCGGAATCGGTATCGCTCCGGGAGCTAATATCAATTACGTTTCAGGACATGCTATCTTCGAAGCTACACATGGTACTGCACCGAAGTATGCGGGCAAAGACGTCGTGAATCCGGGGTCTGTCATTCTGTCCGGCGTATTGATGCTAGAGCATCTGGGCTGGCAGGAAGCGGCTGACCTGATCTATAAGGGCATGGAGCGTTCTATCGCGAACAAGACGGTCACATATGACTTTGCCCGTCTGACAGATGATGCAACAGAAGTGAAGTGCTCAGAGTTCGGTAACCAGATTATCAAGAACATGGACTAATTCGTTCATGCAGGCAGAAGGAAGGGAAGGCTTCGGCAGCTCCCTTCCTTCCGTCGTCTCGAACCATGTAAAGGAGGGGCCGTCCACTCATGGCAATAAAGCGAAGGAAGATAACGGTTGTCGGTGCAGGGTTTACCGGAGCGACAACAGCGCTTATGCTGGCACAGAAGGAACTTGGCGATGTGGTCTTGGTAGATATTCCTCAACTGGAGAACCCAACTAAGGGCAAAGCGCTCGATATGTTGGAAGCGAGTCCGGTTCAAGGGTTCGACAGCAACATTGTCGGCACTTCCAGCTACGAGGAAGCGGATGGCTCGGAATTGGTAATCATTACAGCTGGTATTGCACGCAAGCCTGGAATGAGCCGGGATGATCTCGTAACGACGAATGCAGGGATCATAAGATCTGTTTGTGAACAAGTCAAGGTGAGATGTCCGGATGCTTATGTGATCATCCTTAGCAATCCGGTTGATGCTATGACGTATGCCGCTTTCGAATCGTTAGGATTTCCGAAGAATCGTGTAATTGGCCAATCCGGTGTCCTCGATACGGCACGTTATTGTACCTTCATTGCGCAAGAGCTGCAGGTTTCGGTTGCAGATGTGCGCGGCTTCGTGCTTGGCGGTCACGGTGATGATATGGTTCCGCTCGTTCGTTACTCCAGTGTAGGCGGGATCCCGATTGAGAAGCTGCTTGCGCCAGAGCGTATTGCTTCTATTGTCCAACGCACACGCACAGGCGGAGGCGAAATCGTCAATTTGTTGGGGAACGGCAGTGCATATTATGCACCAGCCGCATCACTAGTCCAAATGGCGGAGGCGATTCTGAAGGACAAGAAGCGTGTACTTCCTGCGATTGCATTGCTGGAGGGAGAGTACGGCTATAATCAGCTGTTCATGGGTGTGCCTGCTTTACTTGGCGGTGACGGCATTGAGAAAGTGTTCGAGTTGGATCTGACTGCAGAGGAGAAGGCCGCTCTGGACAAATCCGCACAGTCTGTAACGAACGTGATCAATATCGTGAAGAACAGCTAGTGCACAAGCATTCACCCCCGGAGCAGCAGGATCTATTTTTCTTCCTGCATCCGGGGGCATTTGTATGAGAAGGAGGATTTCTATGTACCAGGCAAGCTATTTCATTCATCTGATTTCAGCTATCGTTACGTTGTTCTATCTGGCGTTGCCGTTTCTCGTCACATCCAGCTTGAGGTCGGATGGGAATCGGAACGGTACTTTCGGAATGCTGACTACAGGTAATCGTATCGGTCAGTATGTGCTGATCCTTGTGTTCCTGTCTGGAGGCTACATGTCGAGTAAAGCAGGGGTTTCTATCCCTTGGACGATTGCGGCTACGGTGTTGGTATTGGTTATGTTCGCCATGACCGGTATGATGTCGAAGCCGCTCAAGTCCGTGCGCAATGGCTCGTTGGATACTAGCGCATTAGGGCAAGCTGGCGCGAAACTGCGCAGGTTCGGTTGGATCAATGCGGTCGCGTTGATAGCGCTTGTGGTGCTGATGCTTAATCCGACTTTATTCTAATGTTTTGTTAACTGTCCCGCGATTGTAATGGTTCTTACTGTCGCGGGCTCTTTGCTATGTATAGCGGATACAACTATTTGTGAAGGGGAGGCTACCGTGTGGAGCATTACGCATTTCCAGCGCTGCTCTATCGGATGAAGGATATTCACCGATGGTCGTTGATGCGCAATACGCAGCAGGAGTCTGTCGCACTCCATTCGTATTATGTGGCAGTATGGACACATCTGTTGTGTACAATAGGCAACACGGTATACGGCAAGTCACTGCCTGTGGATCAAATAACGGCAAGAGCTCTGTTCCACGATGCTACCGAGGTGTTCGTCGGTGACGTAGCTCAGCCGGTCAAGCACAGTAATCCGGGAATTTTGCAGCACTTTCGCGATATAGAGCGGGCTGCTGCAGAGCGGATGGCAGATATGCTGCCGGAATGTCTGCGTGAGGTGTACCGCCCTTTGATCAGTCCGGACAAAGGCGCGTACGATCAGTATGTGAAAGCAGCTGACTTATTGGATGCGTATGTGAAATGCATGTCTGAGCTTACGGCAGGGAATCAAGAATTCAAGGTAGCCAAGCTGCAAGTTGAGGAGCAGTTGAATGCGCTAGAGATGGATGAGGTGACCTATTTCCTTCAACATATGGCGCCTTCCTTCAAGATGACGGTCGATGAACTGACATTGTGACAGGAGAGTGACGTATTGGCCATACTGGTACTCTGCAGGGCAAGCAAGGTGCTATGAGAGACGCTTTATCAAGCTGAGGATAGTGTGCTAATATGGAGGAGAAAGTACGGGAGAAGTCACCTACTATAAAGTTCGGGAGGAGCAGCGATAGACGATGAAACACTTCGAAGAAAGCATGTACCAGTTAATCGTGGAAACCTCGACTGTGTTGCCTGCGGACGTACGCGATGCCATTCGCAAAGCCCGGGTACAGGAAGATCAAGGAACTCGCGCTGCATTAGCGCTTTCTACAATAGCAGGCAATATTGATTCAGCGGAGTCGAATGTGTCGCCGATTTGCCAGGATACAGGTATGCCGACGTTCGTGATCCATACGCCAGTTGGTGTCAATCAATTGGAGATTAAGCAACAGATTAAGCAAGCGATTCAGAGGGCGACAGCAGACGGCAAGCTGCGTCCGAACTCTGTGGATTCCTTAACCGGTGCGAACTCCGGTGACAATCTGGGACCCGGAACGCCAGTCTTCCACTTTGAACAGTGGGAACAGGATCAGATCGAAGTGAAGCTCATCCTGAAGGGCGGCGGCTGTGAGAACAAGAATATTCAATACAGCCTGCCAGCGGAGCTGGATGGTCTGGGCAAGGCAGGCAGAGACTTGGACGGCATTCGCAAGTGTATTATGCATGCAGTGTATCAGGCACAAGGACAAGGCTGCAGTGCCGGCTTCATCGGAGTGGGCATTGGCGGTGATCGGACGAGTGGTTACGAGTTAGCTAAGCAGCAGTTGTTCCGTGAGTCCGACGATGTGAATCCGAATGAAGACTTGCGCAAGCTGGAGGACTATGTATTGGAGCATGCGAATGAGCTTGGTATTGGTACGATGGGCTTCGGCGGACAGGCGACATTGCTCGGCTGCAAAGTCGGGGTTATGAATCGTCTGCCAGCCAGCTTCTTCGTGTCCGTCGCTTACAACTGCTGGGCGTTTCGCCGTATGGGTGTGCTTGTGGACCCGCAGACCGGTGAAATCTCGAATTGGCAATACAAGAGCGGCAAGGGTAGTGCTATGGCTGAAGCAGACGAAGTAGCGCCGACTGAGCAGAAGCAGGAAAAGCAGCGCGAGGTTGTACTGCAAGCGCCAATCACAGAGGAGCAAATTCGTGAATTGCGTGTTGGTGATGTCGTAGTCATTAACGGCTTGATGCACACAGGACGAGACGCATTGCACAAATACTTGATCGATCATGACGCTCCGGTCGATCTGAACGGACATGTCATCTATCATTGTGGTCCGGTTATGATGAAGGACGAGCAAGGCGAGTATCACGTGAAGGCAGCAGGACCGACTACGAGCATTCGTGAGGAACCGTATCAAGGCGATATTATGAAGAAATTCGGCATTCGGGCGGTAATCGGCAAGGGCGGCATGGGTGCTAAGACATTGAAGGCGCTGCAAGAGCATGGTGGGGTATATCTGAACGCAATCGGCGGTGCTGCCCAATACTACGCACAGACGATTAAGAAGGTAGAAGGCGTGCACTTCATGGAATTCGGCATTCCAGAAGCGATGTGGCATCTGCAAGTAGAAGGCTTCGCAGCGATCGTAACTATGGATGCCCACGGCAATAGCTTGCATGCAGACGTAGACAGGGATTCACTGGAGAAGCTGGCTAAGTTCAAAGAGCCGGTATTCGTATAAGCGTACGATGTCTACAGCAGGGGAGCGTCTCAGCGAAGCGGCGTTGACCGTCAATGCCCGGATTGAGTCCAACATGATGCTTCTTACGCCGGCGGCACTTGCTGTCGGTTTTTTTTATTCAGGGTCCTTGCAAGCTTATATTCTGATTGTGCCGTATGTGTTCGCCTATATTACTTTCGTCATGGCGCTTGGTTGTGGTTTATCTGACCTTGGGAGAGCCATGCGCAAACCAGGCTTAATCGCGGCTGTACTTGTGCTGGCACATGTTGTTCTCCCTGTGATTGCATTCGGCACAGGGACGCTGTTATTTGGCACTCACTCCCCTTATACGCACGGCTTGGTGCTATATACAGCGATTCCGCTCGGTGTATCATCTCTCATTTGGATTGGTATGACCGGCGGGAACTTGCCGTTCGCGCTGGCTCTGATCGTGCTCGATTCCATGCTGAGTCCCTTGATCGTTCCTGCAACGCTGGAGCTGTTATTCGGGGCAGAGCTCGTCTTGAACGCGCGCGGGGTGTTTATTGACTTGCTGCTGATCGTTGTGCTGCCTACCTTAATCGGTGCCGCGTTGCGTGATAGGAGAAGGGCTGTTGCAGAAGCTATCCGACCTGTAGGGTTGCCCCTTTCCAAGCTGGCCTTCCTCATCGTTCTGGCATTGAATGCGGCAGCTATCGCGCCATATGTACTCGTATGGAAGGCGGATATGCCGCAGCTTCTGCCTGCTATTCTGCTGCTGATTGGTGCTGGATATGCTGGCGGAGCTCTTATGATCAGACGGAAGCTAACGCGTGATCGATCCCTTCACCAACAGGAATCGCAAGCTTCTCTCCGCTTGACGATGGCCTACACGGTAGGCATACGCAATATTTCATTAGGCTTGGTCATCGGATTGGCTTATCTCAGTCCGCAAGCGACAGTACCGATCGTGCTGTCTATATTGCTGCAGCAGCCGGTTGCAGCGGTAGTGAAACGGATGACGGACAAGAGGAGACAGTTGGGCACTTGGGCAAAGGAGACGAGGGAATAGCTCGATGAAGTGTATGGTCTGTTCGACGTTATCGACAGCAAGTCACCAGGCTTCTTCCAAATCCGCGACAAACGTGGGAATAAGGACCTGTAGCTTCCGTTAGAATTGCAGATGATGCGAAATGGGCGTCTAAGGGTTCGTAGTTTCCGTTAGGACGCAGTCGAAATAGGCGTCTAAGAGTTCGAGGCTGCCGTTATCGCGCAGTGCCGCACCTCTTGGTGGGCTACTGGAAAATAGCGGCGGTTCCTTGTCCGGCTTGGCACTCGGCCACTGGCGATAGGTCTTGCTTAAGAAAGGAAGAGTGTGAGAAGATTTTGGTAAGGTGAGGGCTACGACATATTAGGGACCGACAAAAGTGCTTGAATCTGCATCGGAGCTAATCTTCACTTTTCAGGGAGTTTAAGAAGGGTTTACTAGTAGGGAGTTTAAGCAGAGTTTACCAGGGATTTTAAGTAAGGCTTAATGAAGGAGGGAGATTCCGTGAGGCGCTTTCGCATCAGATTAACGCTAATATTGACCGTGATGATCGGTATAACTGTGATGGGAGCCGGTTTGTTCGCAGCCAATGAGTTGCGTTCCTCCTATATTCAATCCTTGGAGAATAGTCTCAAGCGAGAACTGAATCTGATATTGATGAGCTCCTTCTGGGAGGAGGGCATGGCCGCAGATGATCCGGTTACGCATTTCACAACGTTGTCACGGCAAATGAGCACACAAACGGAATCTCGTGTCACGTTCATTCGTCAGGACGGTACTGTGTTAGGCGATTCCGATCACGATCCCGCCGATATGGACAACCATATTGCGAGAGAGGAAATCCAGGATGCGCTTCAGGAAGGGCAAGCGGGTTCGACGATTCGATACAGTAATACGGTGAAGGAGGAAATGCTGTATACGGCAGTTGCTGTCCGCCAAGACGGTGAGGTGCAAGGATTTATCAGGATGTCCAAGTCAATCGAAGATGTTCAGGCTTATGTGCGCCAGCTCTGGTCTTACTTGCTGTTCGGTCTGCTGATTCTGTTCCTCGCTGCCGCTTTGGTGAGTTATCGCATTGCTCAAGGGTTGACCCGACCGTTGGACAAAGTAATGCAGGTTGCCGGACAAATTTCCAACTCCAATTATTTGGCCCGTGTTCCGCTCAAGAGCAAGGATGAATTCGGTAAGCTTGGTCAAGCGATTAATACGATGGCAGACAGTTTGCAAGCACAGATGAACCACATCAAGGAAAACGAAAGCCGGCTGGAAAGTGTTCTGGAGAATATGAACAGCGGTGTGTTCATGATCGATCGTACTGGAAAGATGGTGCTGATCAACCGTTTTGCTGAGGAAATTCTCGGCTATGAAGCCAAGGAACTGTTGAACAAAACGTATACGGAAACGCACCATCATCATGAGCTTAGCGAGCTTGTTCAAGCTTGTATTACGAACCGTGCACCAGTCCGCGAGGAACTGACCTTCTACTATCCAACCGAACGGATGCTAGACATTCATCTCGTCCCGTTGTGGCATGAGGAGCAGGATTGGAGCGGTCTTGTCGTGGTCATGCATGATATTACTGCAATTCGAAGACTGGAGAAGATGCGCAGCGAATTCGTCGCCAATGTATCTCACGAGCTGAAGACTCCGATCGCAGCTGTCAAGGGATTCGCGGAAACCTTGTTGGCAGGGGCCGTGCAGGACCCGAAAACCGCCGAATCCTTCCTGCAGATCATCTATGATGAAAGTGAACGGCTCGACCGCTTAATCGTCGATATTCTGGAGCTGTCCAAGATCGAATCGAAGCGTATCCCGTTGCAGTTCTCACCGTTGCATCTGCAGAGCTTTGCCGACCGCATCTTCCATGTGATGAAATCACAGGCAAGCAAGAAACAGATTGATCTGGAATTAGATATAGCAGATGATGTGTACTTGGAAGCGGATGAGGATCGTCTTCGCCAAATTTTCATTAATCTTCTGTCCAATGGCATTAACTATACAGGAGCTGGAGGCAAAGTGAAGGTGAATGCAGTCTGTGTACCAGACTCGACGTCTGATCAGGAAGTTGTGCGTATCTCTATCGCAGACACGGGAATCGGTATTCCGAAGAAAGACTTGCCTAGAATTTTCGAGCGATTTTACCGTGTAGACAAGGCAAGGTCGCGCAGTTCAGGCGGAACAGGACTCGGACTGTCGATTGTGAAGCATCTGGTCGAGCTGCATAATGGCCGTATTCATGTAGAGAGCGAGCAAGGACTTGGTACGACGTTTGTCATCGAACTGCCTGTGCTGCAATCATGACATTTTAACGATCGCTTTACAAAAAATTTACACACTATTTACAAACATATGATAGGATGAGTTTGTCCACATTGGGGGGGATCTGGCTTGTCGCAGAAAATTCTAGTTATTGAGGATGAACCGACGCTGTCTAGACTGCTGTCGTATAATTTGTCGCAGGAAGGCTACGAGGTCAAGGTAGTGGAGAATGGGGCTGACGGCTTGCAGGAAGCGGTCGACGGCGAGTATCAGCTGATCGTGCTGGATATTATGCTGCCTGGAATGAACGGCTTAGAGGTGCTGACCAAGCTGAGGCAGAAGCAAATTCGAACACCTGTCATCATCTTAACTGCACGCAATGCGGAGGATGAGGTCGTGCAAGGTCTGAAGCATGGCGCGGATGATTACATGACGAAGCCATTCGGTGTGGCGGAGTTGCTGGCGCGAGTGGCTGCGGTATTACGGCGCTCACAGGGTGAGGCTGTGGTGGATCATCAATCAGAGTCGGAAGAGAAGGTCATTGCATTAGGGGAATTGTCGATCTATCCGGACAAGTACGAGGTTGTGCTGCATGGTGACTCGATCCCTCTGCGTCCGAAGGAATTCGAGGTGCTGCTATACCTGGTGCAGCGTCCGGGAGTAGTGGTGACACGGGACGACTTGATGAACATGGTGTGGGGCTTCGATTATATCGGTGGCCAGCGTACGGTAGATGTGCATGTCAGCTCGCTGCGGAAGAAGCTGGAGATGAATCAGGAAACAGTGCAGATCGACTCGATTCGCGGTGTAGGGTATAAGCTCGTCATCAAGAAGAACGGAAGACCGGCATGAGGAATGGAGCCGGCCACATTAGGTTGTGTCTTCTTGAACGGGGTTCTGCCAAGCCTTCATTTTTTTGCGGTATTCATTAGGTGAACAGGCATTGAACTTGCGGAAGGTCTTGTAGAAGTGTGCCATATTCGGCATACCGATCAGCTCGCCGACATAGGACACGCTATGATCTTGGGTAAGCAGAATACGCTCTGCGTGCTTAATCTTGCGGAAGTTCACATAATCCGTGAAGGACATGCCCATGACGCGCTTGAAGTATTTCACGAAATAATAGTAGCTCATATTGATCATGCGGCAGCTTTCCTCTACCTGCACTTTGCTGTCAATGTGGCTTTCAATATAATCCAATATCGGCTTCAGCCGCTTCATATCCGGAGTGCTCACTGTCATGAGCACTTTATTGCTGTCATGGCGCAACAGCAGCAGGAAGATGCGCTGCACCTCCATCATGATCGCAATTTCGTAGCCGTCCTGCTTCCGACTCTGTTCATCGTGAATGCGCAGCGCGCAGTCGAACAGCTGACTGCGAACGTGGGGCTGCTCCTGCACAATGTAGTTCAAGCTGCTGAACGGAAGCGAAGTGTCAGCGAAATGACGGATATATGGCATGGCGGCAAAGTCGAAGAACTTAGCTGGATCGAATTGCAGGACAACATAATCAATGCCGCCGCTCGAAAGCACACGGTCTCGATGCAGCTGATTAGATCCAATTAGCAGCAAGTCGCCATCGTTAAGTATGATGGTACCGTTTTCAAAATGCACTTCGAGCGTTCCGTCCAATACGGCAATGATTTCGGTTTCCTTGTGATAATGCCACTCGAGCATATCATGGTTGCGGTGGATCGGTCTGAGCACGCGCATGCTGAGCAGCGGGTTTTCGTAATCAATTTTTTCGTTTACATACATGTCTAAGGACCTCACTAGAGCAAAATAACATAAAAGGTCGACCAGATTGCGGCTATCTTTTTGTCCTAAGGTTCACTATACTACATGTAGTATAAAACGAACATACCCGATTTGATTGACAATCAACCAGGAGGTAGTACAATGGCTAATCAAAAATTGAGAATTGGGATTATCGGATGCGGCGGTATCGCCAACGGTAAGCATATGCCAAGCTTGAAGAAACTGGACAATGTAGAGATGGTCGCATTCTGCGATATCGTCGAGGAGCGTGCGCAGCAAGCAGCGCAGGAATATGGCGCAGCTGATGCGAAGGCATATGTAGATTATAAGGAAGTCTTGAAGGATGCGTCCATAGATGTCGTGCATATTTGTACGCCGAACAACTCGCACGCGGATATTGCGATTGAAGCATTGGAAGCTGGCAAGCATGTTAACTGTGAGAAGCCGATGGCGAAGACGGCAGCAGATGCGCGCCGTATGTATGAGGCTTCTGAGAAGTCCGACAAGCTGTTGACGATCAGCTATCAGAACCGGTTCCGTCCGGACAGCCAATATTTGAAGCAGGCTTGCGTAGACGGTGAGTTGGGTGAGATTTACTTCGCCAAAGCGCACGCCGTTCGTCGCCGTGCCGTACCGACATGGGGCGTATTCCTCGATGAAGAGAAGCAGGGCGGCGGTCCGCTGATCGATATTGGTACGCATGCGCTGGATTTGACGCTGTGGATGATGGACAATTACAAGCCGAAGATGGTTGTCGGCAAGGCTTACCACAAGCTGTCCTCCCGCGAGAATGCGGCGAATGCTTGGGGACCATGGGACCCGAAGGAATTCACAGTTGAGGATTCTGCGTTCGGTATGATCGTAATGGAGAATGGCGCAACGATTATGCTCGAATCCAGCTGGGCGCTGAACACGCTGGAAGTTGACGAGGCGAAGTGTACACTTGCTGGTACAGAAGGCGGAGCCGACATGAAGGACGGCCTGCGCATTAACGGTGAGAAGCATGCTCGCTTGTTCACGAACCATATCTCTACGGACACGGGCGGTGTTGCGTTCTATGATGGGGAAAAAGAGAGCGAAGCTGTAGTGGAGATGAGACAATGGGTGGACGCGATTCTTAACAACAAGAAGCCGACTGTATCACCGAAGCAGGCGCTTGTCGTTTCGGAAATTCTTGAAGCGATCTACGAATCCGACAAGACAGGTCAACCAGTATTCTTCAACAACTAAGAACCATATCGAGGAGGGCATCCCTAACGATCGAAGCATCGATCGAGGGGTGCTCTTTTTTTGTGATGACGCAAATGGCAGTAGCCACCGTGTGAGAAATCTGGTGCACCTCGTAACGATTAAGACACAGATACAACGGATGCCGATTGTTGCGGAACGAAATCTTAGATGACCGCGGCTATTCAGATACCACTGATCAGATATGGTAATTCTCGCTTACGGAAATGAGCGACGCTATTTGCCCGTTTCTAGACCATTTTGGATTCTAACGGAAGTCAGAGACGCTTACGGATCAAAATCAATGTCATTTCAACTATTTCATAGCGCTAAAGGTCGCACATTTCCGTTATAGTTCATTTTCCCGCAAAATTTGCTTCTTAGAGTCTCCTATTTCCGTTAGAGCTTGAAGCTGAAAAGGGGCAGCATTCCGGAAGCGCGCGAAGCTGGAAAAGGGCAGCATTCCGGAAGCGCGCGAAGCTGGAAAAGGGCAGCATTCCGGAAGCGCGCAATTGTCAGTAGCGCAGCATTACCGGAAGTGCGCAAAGCTGTCAATAGGGCGGCATACCGCAATAGTGTGAGGTCGGCGTCAGAGGTCAGTGCATTCGCGATAGCAACTATTTCTCACAAGAAAAAGGGAACTTCCTGGCAGCTTCATTGTCTAATAGGGTGGAGGTGCGCAGATGGAACCAGAATATCTTAAGCATGCACAATCGCTAGGCAACGCAGAATTGTACGAGCTTATGACGATGTATGGCAATGATGTCCTGCGCTATGCTTATGCGATCACGGGGAAGGAAGAGCTGGCGAAGGATATTGCTCAAGAGGTGTTCATCAAGGCTCATCTTCATATTCATACGTTCAGAGGTCAGTCATCATTCAAAACTTGGCTATTCGCGATTACACGAAATCAAGCGTTCAATGAACTGCGCTCAAGCTACTTACGCAAGGTGCTGCTCTTCGATACCGTTCGAAACAAGGAGAAGGCACGATCAGCTGAGGCCGATTGGGAAAGCGAGCAATCGGTGGCTTACCTTCGGAATGTCATTATGGGGCTGTCCCGCAAATTACGCGAGGTGCTCGTGCTCGATCTGGAACAAGAACTTACGATTAAAGAAATGGCGAAATTGTTGGAGGTTTCTGAGGGAACTGTCAAATCAAGATTGCATCGCGCTCGCCGGGAAGTCGAGAGAAAGTGGAGGTGCTGGGAACATGAATCATTCGAGGTCTGATTGGTATGCGGAAATCAAGGGCAACTTGATGTCGAATATGCACTTTGATGAGCCAATGAAAGCGCGGGTTCTTGATCGGGTTAGACAGCAGTCAGTCAGAAAGTCTACTTTCAACAAGCGAATTCGAAGTATAATCACTATTTGTTCAGTACTGGTGCTAATCGGGATCTATGCAGGGCTTGGAAACTGGCCGCAACAGCATGGGCAGCCGGGTATGTGGGGAGCCGCAAAGGGAATTTCGCTCTCGTATCAATCATTGGAGAGTGTCGAGCAATCGGAACAAGTGAGTATTATCGAAGTAAGCCGCTCCATTATGCAGCGCGTTCCCTTGTCAAGCGTGGAGGTCATAAGGGAATATGACTTTGTAGGTGTTGGTCGGTACTTCACTTATAAGCGGTTGCATGAAGATTCTCCACAATATGATGGACTGATCTTGGAGGAGGTTGTCGATACGAATCCAGAGATGTTGTGGGAATATGGATATGGCGGTCTAACTGAGGCTGAGCTGACTAGAAGCGAGGCGTTCGGCGAGTTCGACTATCGCTTGGCTGGGAAGTGCGGTCCGAGAATTTACTGTACCAGATGGTTCAGTCTGGACGACGGGCGGATCATCAGTGAATTGCAGCTGAATTCTCCTGCTTACGAGCACGATCTTGACGGTGATGGCGTCAAGGAAGTTGTGCTAGTCGGTACGTCGTATTTTCGCGAGAGGATTTATGTGCTGAAGAAGCACAACGATCAGATCGCGTACGTAGATCTCAATGAAACACTTCAGATCCAACCACCTGACAAAATCATATATGATCACAACAACCAGCTCTTCCAGGTTTGGGAGGATGAGGAACTTCGGCACATATACCGATACGCAGAAGGAGAAGACACGCTGCTGCCGCTTCTCAGATCGAATGCGAATCAGCAATAGGACTCCCCCAGTCACGCGCCAACAACAATTGTAAAGGTTCAACCCTGTTGCTTTGTTGTTCATTTGTGTTAGAATAACGAGGAGTTTGGCAAGGGCATCCAATATTGATGATCATCTCGGCGAAGGGGAGCAGAAGTGATGAATATAGTTGAAGTTGAAGGGTTAGACCTGTATTATTCTGAATTTCATGCATTGAGAAATATTCATATGACGATGCGGTCCCATGAAGTTACCGCATTTATCGGACCTTCGGGCTGCGGGAAATCAACCTTCCTCCGCACTTTGAACCGAATGAATGATCTGATCAAGGGTGTGCGTATTACGGGGAAAGTGAAGATTAAGTCGCAGGATATTTACGAAAGCGGTATAAATCCTGAATTAATTCGCAAAGAAGTAGGCATGGTGTTCCAGCAGCCGAATCCATTCCCTAAGTCGATCTATGACAATATCGTATATGGTCCTAAGGTTCATGGCATTCGCAGCAAGAGTGACTTGGACGATATCGTGGAGCAAAGCTTGCACAAGGCTGCGTTATGGGATGAGGTGAAGGACCATCTCAAGAAGAATGCATTCGGGCTATCTGGTGGGCAGCAGCAGCGGCTGTGTATTGCACGCGCGCTGGCAGTTAATCCTGACATACTGCTCATGGATGAACCGACCTCGGCGTTGGACCCAATCTCAACGTTGAAGATCGAGGAGCTCATCCAAGATCTGAAGCAAAGCTACACGATCATTATTGTGACGCACAATATGCAGCAGGCAGCACGTGTATCTGATCAAACAGCTTTTTTCCTGAATGGTGAAGTGGTGGAGTTCGGCGATACGACGCAGCTCTTCTCCACGCCGACCGATCAGCGGACAGAGGATTACATTACTGGAAGATTCGGTTAAGAGCTAATAGGCTAGGCTGTATCTGCATCAAATATATATTTACAAAACCGTTCATGTTGAACGGTTTTTTTGTGGTTTTTTGCATAGCATATGTCCAATCGTGTAATTTGTACGATCTATCGTTACTACTTACCTGCTCGAAATCTACTACTTAACGCATGTTGAAATGGACTTGAGTAAGTAACAATATCCGGGACGGAAAGAGTAGCGGTAGGAGCGGAAAGAATGACAGCACCAGCAAGTTGAACTTGTCACGGTCACGCGTGTCCGCTAGAGCGAAAAAATACACATTTTTGATTTTTAACGGTCGCCGATGTCCATTAGCGGAAAAAAATCGCCGTTTTGACCGGTCCATTCAACGCTTACGGTCATCCGTGACCGTTACATTGTCAAACAACGCCTCATACGCCTTGTGACGGTCACCGATGTCCGTTAAAGTGATTCCCAATCGTCTCAGACGGTGGTAGCGGTATGATCAGCTAGGTCAGGGACAATCGGCAATGGTCGAAGAGAGAAGCCAGACAGGTATAGAAAGTATCTAGGAAGCAAAACTTTTTACACAAAGTTTACAAACTCACGAAGATCAGATGATATTGGCTTGTTAAGCTAGGAGAACATGGGGCATATCGAATCATGCGGTATCATCGGAAAGTATGTCGAAATCGTGTCCACACATTTATGAGGAAGGAGAGATCAAGCGACGTAATTCCTATATCCGGGCAACAATTGGGGTTGGCAGGTACATAGATAGATATCATTTCTTCGGATGGAGGGTGCAGATTGATCACTACTGTATGGAAGCGAACACATCAAGTAAGACCGCAGGCGCTGTCTGTTAACGAGGAGCAGATGCGAACTTGGAGCCGTTCATTCAGCCGGCTAAGCTTGCGGAACCGATTACTGATCTTATTCATCACCTTAATGGTACTCTCAACAGCAGCGGTAGGTATTAGCTCTTACATGAAAGCTCAGCAGACATTGGTACAAACAGTGGAGGATCGCTTAGAACGGGAAGCAGATGTCATGTCCTATGTCGTTCGCAATCTGAAGTTCGTCTACGTCAGTGATGAGCAATACTTCAGAAACCAGCTGGAAATGAGTATTCATGAACAGAAGCGTCAGTTGGAGAACAATGGCTTGGTTTCGACGTTTTACTCTGTTGTTAACGGCGTCGCAACACCGTTCGATGCTAGCAAGGACAGCACACTCCAATTGTCCGGTTCGATCTTGGATGCAATTAACAATGAAGGGGACAGAGTGTTCCACAGAAGCATACAAGGAGAGGACTATACGATTGCAGTGAAGGCGATGCCGGAAATTGAGGGGAAATATGTGCTACTAGTGGAACGTGATTCGTATCTCGGTCCCATCTATCAAATTGCGCAATTCGTGCTGATTATTATTATTGGAAGTTTGGTAGTTTCGATATTGCTTATTCTCTGGTTCGTTCGAAGCTTGACCCATCCATTGACACAATTGAAGCAGATTATGGAAGGGGTCAGGGATGGGAACTTGACGCAACAAATTCAGGTGCGAACGAAGGTGCCCGAGATTGCTTCACTGAAAACTAGCTTCACTACGATGCTGGAACAAATGCGTGCCGTTATTACTGAACTGAACGATACAACGAAGGACTTGAATGAGACTGGCGGCAAGCTGAGCGACACTTCAGATGAAGCATTATCCTACAGCAAACAGTTAATTGAATCGATTCAAGTGGTGAAGGACGGTGCTACTCAGACTGCAGAGGGCTCAGAGATGAGCTTGTCCCGCTTTCATGAAATGAAGGAGAAGCTAGCCTCTATTCTGCAAAGCATGGGTGACTTGTCTAACCGCTCTGCCGAAATGGATCATGCAGCCAAGCAAGGAGAGACGAGTGCAGCAAGTTTGATGAATACGATTCGTCAATATGAAACGGATTTCACGCACATGGTGAAGACGGTAGAAGAGGTGAAGGAGCACTCATCATCGATTGCCGGTCAAGTCGGGCTTATTCAAGAGATTGCCAGCCGGACGAAGCTGCTTGCCTTGAATGCTTCAATAGAAGCTTCAAGGGCAGGCGAAGCGGGTAAGGGGTTCACTGTAGTCGCAACTGAGATTCGCCAACTCGCGGAACAATCTAACAATGCAGCAGAAGTTATTACTAGATCGATTCGGAATATGGAGCATGTTACGCTTGGGGCCATGGAAGAATTCCATCGCATGATTGAGAAGGTGGATCATCATTTGGGCATGGCTAATCAATCTAAGGACGCATTGGACAATCTGATGGCGAATATTGATACGGTGAGTATGCGCTTGAAAGCCATGCAAGGAGAGCTGCAAGGATTGTATGGGACGCTACCAGTTCTGCAGGAGGTTATGATGAGATTTGCTTCCGTATCCCAGGAAACATCTGCAAGTGCGGAGCAAATGCTGTCACTGAGCTATGACCAGATGTCTCAGATGGAGCGTACCCACGAATCGGGACAGCAATTGACGCAATTGGCGATTTCACTTGGTACGAAGACGAAGCAATTTCGATTGAATGGATAGATGTGCTGTAGGCAATTAAGCAACATTATAGCAAGCGGAGATAGAGTCACGGAAATTTTACATTCTGTTAACATTCTATTGATAGAGACATAACACTGACAAAGTAAGATAAGAATCGTTAATAGAAATATAAATATCGAGGAGGAAATTGTACGTGATGAAGAAGCTAGTGAAATCTACTGGGGTCGTTTTTCTAGTTGCTGTCATGATGGCTGTTGTCGTAGCTTGTGGAGGAGCGAATAACAGCGGTGGTAACACAGCAGCGAACGAAGGTGCGCAGAACGCTGCTAACAACCAACAAGGAAATAATGGGTCTGCGAATGCAGAAGAGCCGGTGGATGAATCGTTGTCCGGTACAGTAATTATTGATGGTTCCGGAACTGTATATCCGCTTATGGCACGCATTGCAGAAGAGTATATGGCTACACAACAGCCAGATGTTAGTGTTCAGGTAGGTCGTGCAGGTTCATCTGCTGGTCTGAAGAAGTTCATTCCAGGCGAGCTTGACTTCGCGGATGCTTCCCGTCCTATCAAGGACGAAGAGGTTGCACAGCTAGAAGAGAACGGACTGACTATGGGTGAGGACGTAATGGAAATTAAACTCGCTTATGACGGATTGACTATGGTCATTAACAAAGAGAACGACTGGGCTACAGAAATGACGCAAGAAGAGATCGTGAACATGTATTTGTCCGGTCAATATGCAGATGATGATGTTGTGCTATGGTCTGACATTCGGGAAGGCTGGCCGCAAGAAGAAATCAAATTCTTCGGTCCGAATGAAAACCACGGAACGTATGAGTTCTTCTACGAAGTCATTCTAGATGAACAGGATATGGTAACGACAGCTAATCTGCAGCAAGAGTACTCCACGTTAGTTGATCTGGTATCCAAGGACAAGAATGCAATTGCATTCTTCGGGTACGGTTATTATGTCAGCAACACAGATAAGCTAACTGCAGTGAAAGTAGACTTCGGCGCAGGTCCAGTTGAGCCGACGCTTGATACAATCGGTGAGGATCTCGATTATGCTGGCTTCACTCGTCCTGTATTCACATACTTGAATACACAATATGCACAAGAGAAGCCGGAAGTATTGGATTATGCTTACTATGTGCTGGAAGCTGCACCGCAATTCGCTGGTGAAACAGGTTTCGCTCCGATGCCGGATTCTGTGTTTGCAGAATACAAAACACAATTGGACGCATTGAAATAAGAACAAGCTAACCGGCATACCTTAAGGAGCAAGGTGTGAACGTGGCGAAAAGATGAGGGCAGGCAATGCTTTCATCTTTTTGCCTGTTACTCTGCAATGATTCTCAATAAAGAAGGCGGTCATTCCTTTGGCGAATAATAACTTAGGTGTTAAGGAGCAGATTCAACAAAATTTGCAAAAGAGAAACAAGCGACTGATGGAGAAGGCGGTACCGCTTCTGTTGTTTACAGCAGCATTTATTTCCGTGCTTACGACCATCGGCATCGTGCTGACATTAGTATTTGACACCTTTCAGTTTTTCAGAAAGGTTCCTTTCTGGGAATTTTTCACTAGTACGGACTTATCTCCACTAGGCAAGGATCCATCCTTCGGGATTTTACCCTTGATTAACGGTACGATTATCTCCTCTTTGATAGCAATGTGTGTCGCGATCCCAATCGGTTTAACTTCGGCGATATACTTGAGTGAATATGCGACAGATCGGGTTCGAAAGCTTGTGAAGCCGATGATGGAAGTGCTGGCTGGTATTCCGACGATTGTGTACGGATTTTTTGCCTATTCCTTCGTCACACCGATATTGACTTATATTATTCCTGACTTGGGTGCAAAAAATGTGCTTAGCCCCGGTATTGTAATGGGGATTATGATTATTCCATTGGTAGCATCGCTCTCTGAGGATGCAATGAGCTCGGTGCCTAATTCGATGCGTGAAGGCGCATTGGCATTAGGCGCAACGCGGTTCGAGGTTACGCTGAAGGTCATTATTCCTGCTGCAATCTCGGGAATTATTGCCTCCTTCGTACTTGCCGTGTCTAGGGCGATAGGCGAAACGATGATTGTGACGATTGCAAGTGGCAGTTCGAAGAACTTCACTTTTGATATAACGGAGTCTATGCAGACGATGACAGCGTATATTGTTGAATTCACCAGCGGTGACGCAGGCAGCGGTACGGTAGGCTATTACAGCTTGTATGCGGTTGGATTCACGCTGTTCTTCTTCACGCTCATTATGAATTTGATCGCACAGTATATCTCTCGCAAGTTTAGGGAGGCTTATTAATTTGAAACAGAACACAGATCAGATGAACAGAATGAAACAGCGATTGCTCTTGAATAATCTGATGAAGCATTCTTTCTTGTTCTTGACGCTCATTGCCTTGGCAGTGCTAGTGATCTTGATTGTGCAAGTATTCACACAAGGGATCGGCTGGCTGGACTGGAACTTCCTTACGAGCAAGCTGTCGCTGAATCCGGATCGTGCCGGTATACTGGGTGTCATTGTCGGTACCATTCTACTGATGGTCGTTGTCGGACCTGTGACGATGCTGCTCGGTATCTGTACGGCTATTTACTTGGAGGAATACGCGAAGAAGGGCAGGGTGCATTCGTTCATCCAAACGAATATTTCGAACTTGGCTGGTGTTCCTTCTGTTATATTCGGCTTACTCGGCCTGACGGTGTTCTCTCGCATGTTCAATCTGGGATCGAGTATTGTTGCTGGGGGCTTGACGATGTCGCTGCTCGTGCTGCCGATCGTCGTCGTTGCCAGTCAGGAAGCGATTCGCGCAGTGCCGCAGTTTTTAAGAGAAGCGTCGTATGGGATGGGAGCTACGAAGTGGCAGACGATACGCCGGATTGTTCTGCCTGCTTCCTTACCCGGAATTCTAACAGGGATGATTCTGTCACTCTCCCGTGCAATAGGTGAGACTGCGCCACTCGTCGTGCTTGGTATTCCGGTGTTAATTATGCCGGTACCTGACAGTCTGATGGATGACTTCACAGCGCTGCCGATCCAGATCTATTATTGGACGCTCGATGCCGTTCTGACAGCTGAGTATGCCAACTTGGCAGCGGCGACGATTATCGTCCTGTTGATTGTGTTGTTCATTATGAACTCAGCTGCAATCTTCATTCGTAACAAGTTTCAGAAACGATATTAGGAAGGAAGGGTTGTCCAATGATCCAGCTCATGGAGAAGGAAGACGCTGCGACGGCAGCAGATCAGAGGAACGAGATCGTCCTCGATACGAGAGAGTTGAACTTGTGGTATGGCCCAGAGCAAGCATTGAAGAACATTGCTCTGCAGATGAGCGAGAAGCAGGTTACTGCGATTATCGGTCCGTCCGGCTGCGGCAAGTCGACGTATATCAAGTCGTTGAATCGTATGGTGGAGATGAATCCACTCGTGCGGATCACGGGTCAGGTCATGTTCAAGAAGCGCAATATCTTCCATAAGAACTACAGCGTCGAGGAATTGAGGACACAAGTGGGCATGGTGTTCCAGAAGCCGAACCCGTTCCCGAAGAGCATATATGAGAACGTAGCTTACGGTCCGAGAATTCACGGTATTCGCAAGAAGAAGCTGCTTGACGAAATCGTGGAGAAGAGTCTGCGCGATGCTGCGCTGTGGGATGAAGTGAAGGATCGACTGAATGAGAATGCATACGGCTTGTCGGGTGGCCAGCAGCAACGACTCTGTATCGCCAGAACATTGTCCATCGAACCGGAAGTCATCCTCATGGATGAGCCGACTTCGGCGTTGGACCCGATCTCGACATTGAAGATTGAGGAGCTCGTCCAGGAATTGAAGCAGGATTATACGATTGTTATCGTCACGCACAACATGCAGCAGGCTGCACGGGTGTCCGACCAGACAGCGTTCTTCTTGAATGGGGAAGTCGTGGAATTCAACGACACGGTCACATTGTTCTCTAATCCGAACGATCAGCGCACAGAGGATTATATTACCGGGAGATTCGGATAATACAGGAAATCGAAAGGGGTAGGAAAGCGAGTGCCTACAAACCGCCAACAGTTTGATGATCAGCTAAATACGTTGCGCAGTGCGCTTGTTGAAATGGGGCGCAAGGTGGAAGAAGCGATCTTGAATTCCGTCAAGGCGCTGAAGGAGACGGATCTTGATCTCGCTCAGCAAATTGTAGATCAGGATGTCGAAGTGAATCAGATCGAAGAGAAAATCGATGAGATCGGCACGACGTTGATTGCCACGCAGCAACCGGTTGCCAAGGACTTGCGGCGCATTCTGACTGCCTTCAAGATGGCGAGTGACTTGGAGAGAATGGGGGATCTCGCGGTAGATATCTCGAAGGTCGTCATGCGCATTGGTAATGATGCGTTAATCAAGCCGCTTGTCGATATCCCGCGCATGGCAGAAATCGTTCAGCTGATGATCGCGGAATCGATTCAAGCTTATATGGAGGAGAATGTGGATCTCGCATACAAGATGGCGAAGATGGACGATGAGGTTGACCATCTGTACAGTCAAATTTTGCGCGAGCTGTTCGTCTTCATGGTAGATAATCCGAAGACAGTCAACCAGTCGCTGCTGCTCTGCTTCGTCAGCCGCTATATGGAACGGATGGCTGATCATGCTACGAATATCGGCGAGAGCGTCGTCTATCTAGTAAGGGGACATCGACCGGATCTGAATTAGTAGAACGAAACAACTCTGGATTACGGAAAGAATTGGTCTTATGGAAGCGAAATACGGATTGCGCTCGGGAATAGTGGAAGTTATCGGTCTTAACTACGTGTCATGAGTAAAGATGCTTGTGTGAGGCCGGTGATAGGACCAAGAATTTCCCTTAACGACGCATTACCTCGTATTTTGTCTTTATAAGACCATTTTGTTCTTTTAAATCATCTGCCTGTGCTACTGCTTACCCCGATCCGATTACGATATAGGTGGTTATCATCATTCGACGAATTTCGCTATTTTTACACAAATTTAATAGAAAGCTGTACATCCGTTGACACAGACTTGCTATGCTGTTGAGACAGAAAGCGGATTGCTAATCCACGCGAGGGACGCAAGCAGGTTGAAGGAGAGGAATCATATGAGCAGAATCCTAAGCCAGGTTGATGGACACGAGGGGCGTGCAGATTTCTACGATATATTACATACAGCATCGATCTGGTCGGTCTATCAGCCCATTGTCTCCTTGAAGGACGGAGTTGTGTTCGGGTACGAAGCATTGACGAGAGGCCCGGAGAAGTCGGCATTCCGTTCACCGCTCAAACTGTTTCGCACGGCGGAGCAGGAAGGGAAGCTATACGAACTGGACAAGCTTGCCAGAGAGAAGGCGATTCGCGGCTGCGGCAAGCTGTCAACCGAACAGAAGATATTCATTAACATTCCGGCCTCTATTATTCTGGAGCCGGATTTCACACCGGGACAGACATTGCGTCTACTGCAGGAGTGCGGCTTACACCCGACGAACGTAGTGTTGGAAATTACGGAGCGCACCTCTGTTGAGAATTTCGACACAGCGAAGCGCGTGTTGGAGCACTATCGCAAGCAAGGATATCAAATTGCAATTGATGATGCAGGAGCAGGCTATTCCTCATTAGAAGCGATTGCTGAGCTGCAGCCGGACTATATCAAGATCGATCGTTCCTTGACTGAGCAGATTCATACGAGTCGAGTGAAGGAATATATTGTGGAGACGTTCGTCACGTTCGCCACGAAGATGAATATCGGGCTGATCGCAGAAGGAATTGAGCGGTTGGAAGATCTGGATAAGCTGATGCGTATGGGCGTCCATTATGTGCAGGGCTACTTGCTTGGCAGACCGAACAAGTTGCTTATTGAACCGGAGCCGGAGATTCAACAATTCATATTGAAGCTGTCCGACAATATGGCGCGTGCGCCCTATCAGAAGACGATTGGCGACTTGGCAGCTCGTACGGGGTGCTTCACGGTAGGTACGCCAATCTCGGAAGTATCCCTGTACTTGCGCCAGCATGATGAGGAGCAAGGCGTGGCAGTCGTAGACACAACTGGCAAGCCAGTCGGTCTTATGATGCGTGAGAAGCTGTTTCAAGAGCTGTCCGGGCAATACGGGATCGCCTTGTTCTGGGGCAAGCCGGTGGAGCAGCTCATGGATGATCGTCCACTCATCGTCGAGGAGTATACTAGTCTAGAGCGCGTCTCCAAGCTGGCTATGGCTAGAGAGATGCGACGCTTATACGATCTGGTTATGATTACGAAGGACGGCATGCTGCAAGGAACGGCATCTGTCCGTTCCATTCTTGAGCATATTACGCATATGCAGATGGAGGCAGCTCGTGTATCCAACCCGCTGACTGGATTGCCGGGCAACAAGGAAATTCAACGAGTAGTCAGGACCATGTGGTCGTCGGCAGCACCGTTCGCTGTCATCTATGCTGACTTGGACCACTTCAAGTGGTACAACGACCATTTCGGCTTTCAGCAAGGGGATGAAGTGATTCAGTATACGGCTTCTGTCCTCAGACAGACGATTCGGCAGTTGGGGACAGCGGATGACTTCGTCGGTCATATTGGCGGTGATGATTTCATTGCACTGACCTGTGTTGATGACCCAGAGCTGCTGAGTCAAGAGATCGTTGAACGGTTTGATGCGGGGATCGATCGGTTTTATCATGGCGAGGAGATTCACTATGTGCTGGACCGAGAAGGGAATACCGTACAGCAGAATGGGATTACACTTTCCATATCGCTCGTCATCTGTGATGAACGCGAAGGGCTCATGCCGGATGCATTGGCGCGTATGGCAGCAGAGCTTAAGAGCGGGGCGAAGGCGATGAAGGGGAGCGCGGTATGTGCGCGAAGACTGCGACGTGTATTGCAGGTCAACGGATCGTAGAGGAGTATATAAATTCGAATCGATTGAGTGAGGTGCTTCTGCCGCGGGGCAGGGGCTTTTTTTATGACAATATGCTATGATTAGAGGAAATGGATTTGTCCAGAAATGAGGTGTCGGTGATGAATAAAATCGTATTAATCGATGGGAACAGTATTGCCAATCGGGCATTCTATGCGCTGCCGCCGCTTACCAATGCCGCAGGCATGCAGACGAATGCGGTTTACGGGTTCACCACGATGCTGCTCCGCTTGCTGGAGGAGGAACAGCCTACACACTTTCTCGTAGCGTTCGATGCTGGTAAGGCGACCTTTCGCCATAAGGAATACAAGGAATACAAGGGACATCGGATGAAGACGCCGCCGGAGCTCTCCGAGCAATTCCCTCTGCTGCGCGAGCTGCTGGATGGCTTGAGTATTTCCCGATTCGAGCTTGAAGGATATGAGGCGGACGATATTATTGGAACGGTCTCCCGGCTCGCAGAGAGTGAGCAATGGCAGGTGCTCATAGTATCTGGAGATAAGGATATGCTGCAGTTAGCCTCTGATCAGGTGACGATCGGGCTGACGCGCAAAGGTATCTCCGAGATGGATAGGTACACGCCTGCTGTCATTCAGGAGCAATATGGCTTGAACCCTCTTCAGATTATTGATATGAAGGGCTTAATGGGTGACTCCTCGGACAACATTCCTGGTATTCCCGGTGTCGGCGAGAAGACGGCGCTGAAGCTGCTTCATGAGTACGGCTCTGTCGAGGAAGTGCTGGACCATACGGACAGCTTGAAGGGCAAGCTGAAGGAACGCGTGACGGAGCATGCTGAGGATGCGCGCATGAGCAAGGATCTGGCGACGATCTTCCGTGAAGTTCCGACAGAGCTGAAGCTGGAGGAGCTGAGTTACAGCGGCTATGATTCGGGAGCTGCGCGTGAATTGTTCCGCAAGCTGGAATTCAAGTCGCTGCTTGAACGGCTTGGCGATGATGGTGCTGAGGAGAGCCCGCAGCAGGAGGAAGAGCTGGAGATCATCCGAGTGGATGTGGACGGGGCGGAGCAGCTGGTAGTCGACTTAGATCAGATTCAGGCTGTTCATCTGGAGGTCATCGGCGAGAATCCGCATGAGGCGGAAGTGATTGGCATCGCGCTCGATTCAGGCGATGCTGTCTATACAGCGGCATTCGACTGGCTGCAACAGGCGAAGGAAGCAGAGCCGTTGCGCGAATGGCTCGCGGATGCTGCGAAGCCTAAGTATATCTATGACAGCCACAAGGCGATTGTCGCCTTGCATTGGCAAGGGCTGGCGCTGGAAGGTGTAGCCGTAGATGTATTGCTGGCGGGCTACCTGCTCGATCCGACTCAGGGCGACGCTACGCTCAGCGGGCTGTCGCAGCGATATGGCACGGGCTGGCTTGCGGCGGATGAAGAAGTGTTCGGCAAGGGTGCGAAGTTCAAGGTACCGGATGGGGCTACTACTGCCGCTCACCTTGCCAGCAAAGCGCGAGCAGTTCTCAGGCTGGCACCTGTTGTGCAGGAGAAGCTTGAAGCCGATGGCATGCGCTCGCTTCTCGAAGATGTAGAGATGCCATTGACACGCACGCTGAGCCGTATGGAGACGACCGGCTTCAAGGCGGACAAAGACGGTCTTGTCGCGTATGGCGAGGAGCTGTCCGGACAGCTGGACAAGATTGTGAAGGATATTTATGAACAAGCAGGTGAGGAATTCAATCTGAATTCACCGAAACAGCTTGGTGAAATTCTGTTCGATAAGCTGGGATTGCCGGTTGTGAAGAAGACGAAGACGGGCTATTCGACCGATGCCGAAGTGTTGGAGAAGCTGGCACCGCATCATGAGATTGTCTCACTCATCTTGCATTACCGCCAGCTTGCGAAGCTGCAGTCTACTTATGTAGAAGGACTTGTGAAGGAAATTCGCGAGAAGACGGGGAAGATTCATACGTATTACAGGCAGACTATTGCGGCAACTGGCCGATTGTCCAGCCAGTTCCCTAATTTGCAGAACATCCCGATTCGTATGGAAGAAGGGCGCAAAATCCGTAAAGTGTTCGTGCCGTCTGAGTCAGGCTGGCAAGTGCTCGCTGCTGATTATTCGCAGATTGAGCTGCGAGTGCTGGCTCATATATCGGGGGACGCCCGTTTGAAGGAAGCGTTCACACAGGATATGGATATTCATACGAAGACAGCAATGGACGTGTTTGGTGTGCAGCCTGAAGAGGTTGACGCCAATATGCGGCGGCAAGCGAAGGCAGTCAACTTCGGAATTGTGTATGGCATCAGCGATTATGGACTGTCACAGAACTTGCATATTACACGCAAGGAAGCGACACAGTTTATCGAGCAATACTTCGCAGTCTTCCAAGGTGTGAAGCAATTCATGACGGACGTAGTGAAGCAAGCGCGTGAGGATGGTTATGTCTCTACGTTGCTGCATCGTCGCCGCTACTTGCCCGAGATTAAGGCTTCGAACTTCAATCAGCGTTCCTTCGCCGAACGGACAGCGATGAATACACCGATTCAAGGAACGGCTGCTGATATTATTAAGCTCGCTATGATGCAGATGGAGGAGAAGCTTCGCGAGGAAGACTTACGCAGCCGGATGCTGCTGCAAGTGCACGATGAACTGGTGTTCGAGGTGCCTGAGGAGGAGCTAGATACAATGAAGCAGCTGGTGCCGCAGGTGATGGAGCAAGCAATGGCATTGGACGTGCCGCTGAAGGCTGATGTTAGCTATGGGACAAATTGGTATGAAGCGAAGTAGGACAAAGGCTTGGGCACAAGCGGCGCTTCTCGTTATAATCAAGATGAGGTGAGTGACATGCCGGAATTGCCGGAGGTAGAGACGGTACGCCGAACACTGAATGAGCTAATCGTCGGTAAGACGATTCAGCATGTGCAGGTTCGATTGCCGCGCATTATTCAGAAGCCGGATGATACAGTGCTCTTCGAAGAATTGCTGGCCGGACGCACGTTTCAAGAGATCGACCGCAGAGGCAAATTTCTGCGTATGGTGCTTGACGGGATTATTCTCGTCTCCCATCTGCGGATGGAGGGGCGCTATGGCTTGTATGAGCAAGCAGAGCCTGTCGAACCGCATACGCATGTAATCTTTCGATTTACGGATGGCAGTGAGTTGAGATATCGGGATGTCCGGCAATTCGGCACGATGCACTTGTTCGCCCCTGGCGAGGAGTGGACTTCACCCCCGCTGAACAAGCTCGGGCTTGAACCGCTTGTCGATAGCTTCACGCTCGAGGCATTCCGGGCTGTGCTTGGTCATCGTTCATCGAAGATGAAGCCGTTGCTGCTGAATCAGGCATATGTGACGGGACTTGGGAATATCTATGTAGATGAGGCCTTGTACAGCGCGTGCATCCATCCGGAACGGACACCTGATTCCTTGACTAAGCAGGAATGGCAGACGCTGCATCAAGCAGTCGTATCTACATTGAGCGATGCAGTTCGTCAGGGAGGATCATCGATCAAATCGTATGTGAACGGACAAGGTGAGATGGGCATGTTCCAGCAGCAGCTGCAGGCATACGGAAGAGGCGGTGAGCCATGTAAGCGCTGCGGTGAAGTCATTACGAAGACCGTGCTGGCTGGTCGGGGAACACATTATTGCAAGCAGTGCCAGCGTATGAAGCGGGCTCGCAAGCGTGTGCCGGTACGATCGAAGCAGGTGTGACAGGCAGCGCAACTAGCCAGGCACTCATGGCGTTCTCTCCCCATATGATGGGAGCAAGGGAGAGTGAAACCTATGCTGCCATTGCTTTCATTATTGCTGCTGGCTCTTGCTGTCAGCTTGGATGGATTTGGCGTCGGTGTGATGTACGGTATTCGCAAAATCCGCATACCTGCCGTTTCCATTCTTATTATCGCGATATGTTCAGCCTTGGTAATCTGGTGCTCGATGCAGGTCGGGATCGTATTGCTGTTCGTCCTGAGTCCTGCAGCAGCTAAGCTGATCGGTGCGATTATTCTCATTGCTATCGGAGTCTGGGCAATCTGGCAAATGGCTAGTCAGCGAAGCGATGAAGGAACCGGGCCTCAGGTCGTTGATGGAGATCCCAAGCACGAGTCAGTCAAAACGGTATTACATGTAGAAATCCGACAGCTTGGGATTGTGATCGATATTTTGCGAACGCCGATGAAAGCAGACATAGACCGATCTGGAACGATCTCTGCAGCGGAAGCCGCGCTGCTTGGCTTGGCTCTGTCACTGGACGCTCTCGGGGCCGGATTCGGTGCTGCATTGCTCGGATTCTCACCGCTCTGGACCGCGCTATTAATTGGATTATCTTGCGGTGTCTTCATTGCGGTTGGACTGCATGCGGGGTTTCGTCTGGCTGGATCAGCTTGGGTTCAGAAGCTGTCTGCCGCACCCGGACTGATCTTGATTATGATGGGCGTAGCCAAACTGTTGAATTTGTAGGGCGCAAGAGGCTCCAGCCTCTTCCCCTGTGTTGCAGGAAGAACCGGTGAGATTGTGTCACGTTACCATGATACCTCTGGTGTATAAGCTCCCTGTCCCGCGACGCAGAATATATGGAGCCGCCGCATAAGGATTCTAGAAGATCGAAAGCAGGGGGGATACGATGAATATTGGGTTAACAGGCGGCATCGCATGCGGCAAAAGCACGGTAGCTGACATGCTCGCAGCAAGAGGAGCGGTGCTGATTGATGCAGATCAGCTGGCACGTGAGGTAGTCGAACCGGGAAGTCCAACACTTGCACAGGTAGCCGATGCATTCGGACAAGCGATGCTCCAAGCGGATGGTTCGCTTGATCGCAAGCGCTTGGGACAAGTGGTCTTCGCTGATGAGTCAGCCCGCAAGAAGCTGGAGTCCTTATTGCATCCGCCTATTCGAGCACTAATGCGCAGCCGTATGGCTGCTTATGAACAGGAAGATCCGTCGCGTCTTGTAGTAGTGGACGTGCCGTTATTATATGAATCTGGCTTGGTCGAATATTTCTCCGAAGTGATGGTTGTATACGTACCGCGAGAGGTGCAATTGGCCAGACTGATGGAGCGGGATGGTATGGATGAAGATGCAGCAGAGCAGCGTATATCGGCACAACTGCCGATTGATGAGAAGAAGGCCATGGCTGATATCTTGATCGATAATAGTGGTACACGAGCTGCAACAGAGCAACAGATCGATCAATTCTGGAACAGTCGGGTCAGTATATGAGCTTGCTTCGCAAGAAACGGTTGTATGCTTTTATTTTTATCGTCATTGTCCTCGTATTATTCACTTCACAATGGTTGGGATATTGGATCTATCCGATCCATTATGAACAGGAAATTCGCACGGTAGCAGACCAATATAAGGTTGACCCGCTGTTTATTGCAGCCATCGTGAGAGTAGAGACGAATTACAAACCGGACAAGGTATCGAAGAAGCAAGCGATGGGCTTGATGCAAATTATGCCTGTGACCGGACAGTGGATACTCGAACAGGCGGGTCTTGAGGACACTTCTATTGAAGATTTGTACAAGCCGACTGTGAACTTGTTGGCAGGCACATGGTATTTGCGATTTCTGCATAATATGTACGATGGTCTGGAAGGCGAGAGAACGGAGCATGATCGCATGGCCGTGGTGGCAGCGGCTTATAATGCAGGACCCGGGCAGGTTCGACAATGGTTACAAGAAGGCAGATGGGATGGTACAGTTGCGGAATTGTCTGATGTGCCGTTCGGAGAGACCCGGCATTATGTACAGCGCGTGCTGTATTACTATAAGAAGTATGATGCGCTGTATGCGGAGGATTGGGCACGGTGAATAATAAGACACTGGAGAGCGCAAGCTTGCGCTCTCCAGTGCCGGCAAGCATGATTACTTGAATTGACCAGCAAGTTGCTGCTCAGCGATTTGCACCAGGCGGCGAGTGATGTGACCACCAATCGCACCCGTGTCACGAGTAGCCATGTTACCGTAGTAACCGTCTTGTGGGATCGCGATACCCAGCTCTTGTGCTACCTCGTATTTCAATTGATCCAACGCGGCATTCGCTTGAGGTACGACGAGTACGTTACTGGAACGAGATTGTCCTTGACCCATTGCTTGCTCACCTCCTTGTCGTTGGTAATCCTATTATGTTGCGCATGTGTAACGTTCATACAGGTAACGTTTGGCACTTGTTATGTAGTTGAATGATTAACAGAGGAAGAAGGTCATAGAAGATGAAATGCCCGTATTGTTCGAATGACGGAACGAAAGTGCTCGATTCTCGTCCAGCTAATGAGAATCGCTCCATTCGCCGGCGCCGCGAATGTGAGCAATGTCAGCGAAGATTCACTACGTTCGAGATGGTTGAGGAAGCACCGTTGATCGTCATCAAGAAGGATGGAAGTAGAGAAGAATTCAATCGCGATAAGATGCTGCGCGGGTTAATTCGAGCGTGTGAGAAACGCCCCGTATCTGTCGAACAGCTCGATTCGATCGTGTCTAACGTAGAGCAGGAAATTCGCCGATTGGCACATGCCGAGGTAGACAGCCGCGAGATCGGTGAGCTGGTGATGGAGCAGCTGTATCCGGTAGATGAGGTTGCTTATGTACGATTCGCCTCCGTCTATAGACACTTCAAGGACATCAACATGTTCATGAAAGAGCTGAACGGACTGCTGCAACGCAATCAGATTGGCGGGGATAAGGGGTAGTCGTTGACGACCACGGTGACTCGCCTGACCCATGCATCGATTGTGTGATGGAAATCATCCACCTGATGTAACACCCTGTGCACGTAGTGCCTCCATGCATCCATGTAACGGGAGTCATCAACCTTAACCTACCTATGCACTTATTGCCCAATGCACCTAATTCCCCTCCATGTAACGAAAGTCATGAACATTATGTAGCACCGTATGCACTTAGTGTCTTAGTGCACCTAACGGAAGTCAGAAGCCACTAATTGGTTGATTTGAAGGAATATGAACCTGTAACGGAAGTGAGAGTGCCTTAATCCGTGAATATGGAGACTGCATCCCCCCATTGCATGAATTAGGGACTCGTGAGTTCCGTTAGATAAACAAACAGGCGAAAAAGTGACGCTAAGCGTCGTGTATTTCCGTTATAGTTGGGGTCCCTTAAGGAGATTCGATTCCTGCATCATCTGTTGCTGCTTGCCACCACAATGGATACGTACTGTATGCTGCGGAACGGATATTGACAGCGCTCGGCAGCATGTGCTACTATTAACAACGTTCGTTATGAACCTTACATAACTAAGGGGCCATAGCTCAGCTGGGAGAGCGCATCGCTGGCAGCGATGAGGTCAGGGGTTCGATCCCCCTTGGCTCCATACAGGTAATGAAGACGGGAAAGCCTTTGTGTATCAGGGGTTTTCCCGTTTTGTTTTTACTGTTTATACAACGGCTTTCATCTTCAGCGGTACATCCAGTACCTCTTAACTAAGCCCATACATACAATTGCTTGAATGTACTCGATCTTTCGATGATTGTGTGCTGACTTGACATAGAGCCTCTGCAGATATGACTTTTTGTGAAAGGGCGGAACTACAAGGGGTTTGCAAGGCGGGCTAGCCTACTATGCCCTCCCTTGCCTCCTCTTTTTTGCTTCCCTGTAAAGAAGTGCGGTAGCCGTTGCAACAACTAACGTAATAACAATGAAATCAAAAGCTTCCTTAAAACCGATCGAGAAAATCATGCTCAATAGGAATACCAACAGCAGGGCAAGACTAGCTATAGCGGCCTCTTTTAATCGAATACCACTCACCAATAAAACACCGAGCACAACTTCTAAGAAAGTTACAAAATAACCTAGGATATCAGACACTGCTCTTGGGAACCAAGGGTTTAAAGTAGCTGTATACTCCAAAAAGTTATCAAAGCTTCCCCATATAACACCTGTATTTCCAACTGGACCCAATATGCCTAAACGGTCAGCAACTACCCATAAATACATCAATCCTAAAAAAACTCTTATAATGATAAAGCTTCCTGTTTTAATAGTCATAATATCCTCCGTCAAAATAATTATACTTTTTTTTATTGAACCTCTCATGACTAAAAGTCACGAGATTCCTGCGCTGAACGCTCCAACGAGCGAAGATAAGCAGGCTATTCCTGCAGTTCATGCGTTTCTTGCCAGCTTGTACGTTAGACTCTGATCTCAAGCTTCCTGCTTGGTTTTTTTGGGGCTAAATAGCATGCATGAAAATCAAGAGAGTTTGGTACCAAGCTCTCGCACGTGAGCAATCCATTTATTCCGCTGGCCAGATGTAGAGGGTCTGATAGGACCAATTTCGGTTATGCTTACTGGTTTGATACCGCAGAAATGAAGTACGTTTCGCTTCATGACATTCAGTCCGGCCCGATGGTATACGAGTCGATTGTACCAGGCAGGGGTGTCGGACGTAACGATCAGGTGCGCAGATTTACCCATTAGAAGCTTATCCCATAACTGTGAATTCGGCCTGTGTTTGTATGCGAACCCAGGCAAGAATATCCGATCGATAAAGCCCTTCAGAACAGCCGGCATGCTCCCCCACCATATCGGATAAACGAATATCAGGTGATCCGCCCATCGGATCATCTCCTGTGCTTGAAGAAGTTCATTTTCCAGTTCCGTCCGCTTACGGTATCCATATTGCAGATTCAACTCAAAGGAGATTGAGCTTAAGTCGATATTTCGGACTTGGGCTTTGCTGTTCTCTTGAACTCCTTCCGTATATGCTTTAGCCAAGGATGTACAGTAGCTCTGTGCATCCGGATGGCCGTTAATGACAAGCATTTTTGATTTCATTGCTTTTACCTCCCCGGTAATCTCATTCTGATATAATAGTAAAAAAGCAATTTTAATATATACCTTCATCTGGCGGAATGAAATGATCAACAACGTACTATTTCTTGATAAATCACGCAAAGGGGAGAATTCGGTGATCGATTCGGGAGTTTCTGTTACCATGCTGTATCCAATCATGAAGTCACTTGTCTATAAGGGTGTGGACACAGATTCGTTTTTCCGTTATATATCGGTTGACAGCACTGTTCTGACGCAACAGGATGCGCGTATCCCAATAATGGAGTTAGAGAGAGTGACAAACGAGGCGGCGGTCTATACACAGGATGATTATTTCGGATTGCAGATGGGGGCGTTTACGGAATTTGCTGATTTGGGCGTGCTCGGATACGTCATGATGCATTGCAATAACATAGAAGCTGCACTTAAGTCGTTTCAGACTTACAATGAAGTGTTATGTAGCGGATTCAATCTGGATTGGGAGATCGTAGATGATGATGTGAGAATACGCATGTTTACCCAATCTAACTGGAATTTTCACCGCCATTGTGCAGAGGGTATGGCTGCTTCGCTCTACCGTCTGATCGAAATTCTGTGTAATCGAACGATTCCGTTGCATGAAGTCAGGTTCATGCATGAGTCACCGGGGGCAATACATCCCTATGAAACTGCATTCGGAGTAATTCCTATATTTGGAGATAATTCCACAATGCTGTGTATGAATAAGGACTTGTTGGAGAAGCCGGTTCTGTATTCCGATACAAGATTGTTATTCGTATTCGAAACGATTGCCAAAGAAGCCATTGAGAAGTTACAAGTGACAGGATCGTTCTCAGATGAAGTATTGCAATGGTTGGAATACTGTCTTCCGACCCATTATCCGACCTTACGGCAAACAGCGGAACACTTTCAAATGAGTGTGCGGACGTTGCAACTTCGATTGAAAAGGGAGAAAACTTCTTATAACGAATTGTCTATTCGTGTGCGAAAGCAATTGTCCATCGGTTATTTGGAACAATTGCATATATCTATAGGTGAAATTGCATACGCTCTCCATTTCTCTGAACCGAGCGCATTCAGCAACGCTTTCAAGAAATGGACGGGGATAACGCCGCTACAATATAGGGATAACCTGAAATGCGAAACTGTAGATACAAGTTTTTGAGGCAGTGCAATTGACCAATTTGGGAGAGCGCATCACTGGCAGCGACGAGGTCAGGGGTTCAATCCCTCTTGGCTCCATATGAAGTTTTAATGAGATGATTGACGTGACTGGGGCAATATTGTAAAAATATTGTCAAACCTACGAATGCTATGGGCGAAAATGACGAAGACAATCAAGCCTGAATCGATTTCACTACTTCTTGCTAACGAACATTTCATTACCTTAACAATCGATTATTGAGAATTGAAATATCTAACGAACATTATGTCTTCTTAGAGACTAAGATTAAGTGAGAATCCGTCGAAAGTGTGTTCTAAGAGCAAAAAATGTTCGTTATTTCATTATGACATGGAAAGAAGCGATTGAGCGTCCAGGTGCAGAGCAGATGATGCATGTGCGCACGCTGATGGAATCCCGCTCGATGCTGGATCGCGTACCTGATCAAGAGCTGATCGTAGGCAATATAGAAGGGCAGAACTATATGGTCGCGACACGCGGCGAGCGCTATGCAATGATCTTCAGTCCGAATGGGCTGAGATTCACAGCAGCGATGGGGCGCATTGCAGGGGAGAAGGTCAAGGCGTCTTGGTTTAATCCCCGGAACGGCGAGTTCACGGAGATTGGAGAGTACGATAACCAAGGCGAGCAATCGTTCCATCCACCGTCCAGCGGACGACGGGATGATTGGGTACTGGTGCTGGATTCGATCTAAATTATGAGGGCCACAGCTGAATGCAGCGGTGGCCCTGTTCTTCGTGGTGTGTGCAGGATCAATCTCGATTCGATTACTTACTTGATCGGCACCCAAATTTCAGACTGTGCCGTTGCAATGGTGGGATCGACGCTTTTGTAAACCTCGATGGACGGTGCTCCGCTATGTTCGTAATTGTTGGACGGGAACCACTCCGAATAAACTTTTTTCCACATGGCCGGGATGGCTGAAGCGAATGGACCTACCACTTCAAATACAGCCCACTTTGCAGCTTCGACCTCGTAGACAGCGTAAGCATCAGCGGAGGGATCATTGATTTCTGTTGCGATCCAATAATCCAACGCATTCTTTTCCTTGCTATAGTCTACAGTCATTCCAAGCAAACCCTTGATTTCACCGGAATTCAAGGATAACAATTGATTGATCGTCCCATCTTGTCCGACTTTTGCCCAAAGCTTTTGAATCTCAGGGGAAGCCTCCATATTCTCCCCACATTGAAGTACTGCTTTCAAACCCGCTACATAAAATGAACCTCTCTCCACAATTCGGTAATTCATAGGTTCTGCTCCTTTCAATTTCACCTGAATGGCAAGACGATTATAGGATTGAATGTTTCCAAGTCCTTTTCGCACATCACGGGGCGCAATTCCGTGCTGCTTGCGAAAGGCTTTGGTGAATGATTCGGGAGTGTCATATCCGAATTTATAGGCAAGTTCAGTAATCTTCAAGTCTGTACTGGACAATTCTTGGGCTGCTCTTGTCAGGCGGCGCCGCCTGACATATTCTCCTACCGTCATGTCGGTCAAAATCATGAATGTGCGTTGGAAGTGGTAGGGAGACATATGGGCTGTTTTTGCTATATCATCGGTTGTAATGTTATCCAGTAAGTGCTTTTCGATAAATTCGATTGCCTGTTGGATAGATGCGATCATGGCCATGGGAACACTCCTCACGATTAGAATATCATGCCGTCCATATGTGTACTTGTCATTATATGCTTTTCACTGACAGATTTCATCGGTTGAGGGTCATAGTCCGTTTATCCTTCTTCTTGATCTTGCAAAGACCATCCATTCCCTATTCTTTGTGTACTATTAGAATATGAACGATGCATGTTTTCTGTTGTTTTGCAATTAGCAGGTGGACCGATTATCACAGTATCTTTAAGGGGGGCCAATGCTTCCTCTACTTTCGTTTCATCCAGACAATACGTATGGGCCAACAGCTCTGCCGGAGTTAAACGCAGCATATCGGAAGCTGGAATAATGTTTGGCACTGGAGCATCAAAGATGGCAAGTAAGTGGGTATCGTCTATATTTGCGATTTCGTAATGCCACCATCCCTGAGGAACATTAGCAACCTGTCCTGGATTTAATGGAATATGAATTAGTTTTTTGGTGAACGGATTAATTAAAGATACGATTGCCTCCCCGCTTATACAATAAACGAGCTCCGATGCGTTTTGATGGGTGTGTGGTTCTACTACATTAGATTTGCTAAGGTAAATATCTAATAAGGATACATTGGCTAAGGTGTTCAATTGATTGATGGATAAGGTGTTAATGAAATTTCTATTGTCCTTCTCGAATGTAGTGTTATTACTGAGGTCATAGAAATACTGCACGGATGGAGATGTGAAATCCATGTATGAATGCATTAATCGTTCTCCTACTTTCTACATGTTAGTTGTTCCATTCTATGCATTGGCCCATCAGAAGGAAGATTGTACGGGATAAAAGCTTAAGAAAAAACAGGTTACCGAGTATAGCGAAAGGAACTGTGACAGGATAACTTTTTTTATGATATTGACAACATCGACTACTTTGTAATACTATATAGAGGTAGTAAGTGATACTGGATACCAGTTGTGCAGAGTAGCAGGGAGGTGATGAGTTGGAACATTTGACAGAAATGCTGAAAGGTGTGCTTGAGGGTTGCGTCCTTGAAATCATAAGCCGTAGAGAAACCTATGGATACGAAATCACGCGGCAGCTGAACGCCCTCGGATTCCAAGATGTTGTGGAGGGAACGGTGTACACCATCCTGGTCCGTCTTGAAAAAAACAAGCTGGTTGAGATCAATAAGAAGCCCTCCGATATGGGGCCGCCGAGAAAGTTCTTCACACTCAATGATGCAGGACGCAAGGAGCTACAGAAGTTCTGGGTAAAATGGGAGTTCGTATCATCAAAAATGAATGAGTTAAAGGAGAAGATACAATGAACTTTTGGGAAAAAATCACGGGAAGCGACATGACAAAAGAAATGAAAGCTTTTGAATCGCGAGTCCAGAAGCTGCCGGATGAATATCAAGCGGCATGGGAAGAAATGAATGTCCATCTGTGGCAGCACTCCGATTTCACTGGTCGCAATCTTATGCCTATTCTTGACGGTGTGCTCGGTCTGCTCGAAGAAACAGCTGCGGACGGTCAGAGTGTCCAAGAGGTTCTGGGTGATGATATCAAAGGCTTCTGTTCAGCGCTGGCCGGCGAAGAAGGGGCGAGGTCTTATCGCGACAAGTGGCGTCAGCAACTCAACCATACTATCGCCAAAAAATTAAGTAAATAGGAGGAGAAGGAAATGAGCATACAAGATATTATTCAAGGTAAAAAAGAGTGGCGCGCGCACGTGGCGCGGGTCAAAGCGCTTCCGCAAGATTACCGGATTGTGTATAAAGAGATTCAAAAATATTTCTTTAAGGTTGGCCCAGTTGCGTTAACCGATGGGACGGGATTGCTCTCGGGGATTGTCGATCTATTCGAAGAAGGCGCGTCCTTGGGGAAAGGTGTGCTCGAAGTGACGGGTAATGATGTAGCGGCTTTCTGTGACGATCTAATCAAAGATTCAATGACCTATGCCGACATCTATCAAGAATCGGTTGATCTAAAAGTGAACAAGGCCATGAACAAGGCGAAGAATAAAACCAAGTAAAGGGGAGAACGGGATGGGGACAGCAATTGAAGTGAAAGGTCTGCGCAAGTCTTTTAAGGGAACAGAAGTCCTTAAGAGCGTCGACTTTGAAGTGAAGCGCGGCCAAATATTTACCCTGCTCGGCTCCAACGGTGCGGGCAAGACAACGATTGTTAAAATTCTGACCACACTGCTTAAACAGGACGGAGGCACCGCCGCTGTTAATGGATTTGACGTCGCGTCAAAGCCCGACCAGGTACGGAAGTCGATCAGCTTGACCGGTCAGTTCGCCGCCGTAGACGAGATATTGACCGGGAGAGAAAATCTCATCATGATTGCGAAGCTGCGGCACCTCGCTAATCCGCGTCAGGTGGCGGATAGCTTGCTTATGCGGTTCGGACTTACAGACGCTGCCGACCGCAAACCGTCGACTTATTCTGGTGGTATGCGCCGAAGGCTCGACATTGCATTAAGCCTTGTGGGAAATCCGCCGATTATTTTCCTTGACGAGCCGACGACCGGACTTGATCCCGAGGCGCGCATCGAGGTTTGGAAGATTGTGCAGGAGCTTGCGAACGGAGGCACGACGATTTTTCTCACTACGCAATATTTGGAGGAAGCCGAGCAGCTTGCCGATCGCATCGCGATTTTGCATGAGGGCAGGATTATTGCAGGCGGCACGCTTGAGGAATTGAAAAAGCTGTTCCCGCCTGCTGAGGTGGAGTATGTGGAAAAACAGCCGACTTTAGAGGAAATATTTCTAGCTATTGTCGGTACAAAGGGGGAGAAGTAAATGGAGTCAACAAAAAACTACTTTTTCAGCGATATGGGCGTTATGCTTGGTCGTTCCATGCGCCATGTATTTCGCAGTATGGATACCATTATTACGGTTTGCATCACTCCGATTGCGATGATGTTGCTGTTCGTCTATGTATTCGGCGGTGCGATCCAGACCGATACAGATAACTATGTGAACTACCTGTTGCCCGGCATCCTCCTGATTGCGATTGCGAGCGGGATAGCCTACACGGCTTATCGCCTCTTTATGGATAAGCAACGTGGCATCATTGAGCGCTTTCACTCCATGCCGATTTCGCGTTCCACCGTGTTGTGGGGGCATGTGTTAACTTCTATCGTATCCAACGCCATTTCGCTTGTCGTCATCATTCTTGTAGCGCTGATAATGGGCTTCCGTTCATCGGCGGGGGTAATGTCATGGCTTGCCGTAGCCGGTATACTGATACTGTTCACGCTGGCTTTGACCTGGATCGCGGCACTTGCCGGACTGTCTGCCAAAACGGTTGAAGGTGCAAGCGCATTTTCCTATCCACTTATCTTTCTGCCATTTATCAGCTCAGCGTTCGTGCCGACCGATTCGATGCCGACGGTCGTGCGCGTCTTTGCCGAAAATCAGCCGGTAACCCCCATTGTGGAAGCCCTTCGTGCATTGTTAGCCGGCCAGCCTGTAGGTCATGATATCTGGGTTGCGCTAGCTTGGTGTCTGGGTATATGGATCGTCGCGTATTTATTCGCAATGAGGGCTTTTAAGCGGTAGAAACCTAACCTTTCATCCCAAAGAAGAGATGTAAGAATCGTATTCTACGTATGACGAATTCATATAGGATGAAGCATCCGACAACCGTAAAGCTAACGATGAACATATATTTAATGAACGCATTCAGCTCTAAGGGCAATATAATAAGGGCTCCCATGTACATGATGGGCATATGAATGATGTAGATGGGTAATACCGACTTGTTCAGATAAGGCAATCTTTTGATCGGACGATTCAGGTAACGGTAAGCAAAACCGAATACAGCAAAGATCCAATGTATAGATTCGATCGCTGTTTGCCAATGGGGGACATTCATGTCAGCGAAATAAACGCGATACATATACATGCCAAAAGCTATGATGACACACCACCACTTTAATGTATCCGTTGCCTTCCAGAAGCTATCACCGATGAAGAAAATAGTGAATCCTAATACAAACGAGATCAAGCCTATCCATAAACCATGCAAATTAAAACCGTAGATGCTGTAGCTACTCTCTGCGCTGATTAAAAAAGCTTCTAACACATAGGGTAGGGCAAAGATATAAATCATGACTGGGTATTTACGAAAGGCTTCTCGCAGTGATTTCCATATAACAAAATCCGGATGCTTCTTCATATAGTTCAATAAAGGCAATAATAGAACAATATACAACATTAAGTTCCCCAAGAACCATAGATGACCAGGCGATGGAGCATAGAAAAAGTCTAGATTATAGTACAGTTGGAAGAAGTAAATCCACAGAGGGACAATGAAGATTGAACCAAATAGTAAAGGAACAAAAATTCTTCTTGCACGTTCTGCCAGTAATTGTTTCGCTGTTCTTCTTCTGAAGGCAAAGTAAACGCCCATTCCCGATACGAAGAATAGCATAGGTATCCGCCAAGTATTAAATAGCGACATGATATCCGTCAGCCATTCTATGGATTCATCTTGTGTGAAAATCTCTCCTCATATATTGTATATGTTCAATATGCACAATATATCAAACGAAGAGCGGGGTGTCAATTATTAAGATGTATGAGAAGAGTAGATTTCGAATTATTGCTGCGAGAAGCAATGTTCAATCTGCTCTCTATATATATCAGATAAGGGCTTAGACTCCATTAACTGAATATGTCTTTGTAAGGGGATGCCGTAAAACAGCAGAAGCAGCTGCTCCACATAATAAGTCTTCTCTTCCTCCAGTCCGCTAATCTGGCCAAGATAGTGAAACAGAATGTCCGGTAAATTAAGAAGATTGACTTGAAGACCTTCCGTTGAGCTGTCTGAGATGACATAGCGTTCGTATTCACTCAATTTTTTGACCTCAATTTGTTGCGTTTTTAACCTGGTGTAGTAGTGAATAAGGGAGATGATAATTTTCTCGGCGTTGGGAAGCTTCGCGGCAGATTGAAAGACATGATGGATGCCATCAAGTCCCTTATAGGTCTTATTGCTAATTTCCAGACTTTGTTGATAGCACCATCGCATAATGAAATATTCGAGTACTTCTTCTTTGGAACTGAAATATCTAAAAAAAGTGACTTTCGAAATACTGACCTTGTCACAGATATCGTCGATTAGAATTTCATGGAAATGATGATGTTCAAGTGAACGCAGAAATTCATCTAAAATGCTGGACATGGTTTGATATTTTTTTCTTTCTCTTAAAGTAAGCTTCTTATTCATTCTCTTCACCCTTAGCTTGTATGATGTATGGTTATGGATCTTGATAGTATTTCTTATGATCATACAAGAATGAACAAACAAAAACAATAGTTAAATAAAATACTTGACTTATAAAAGTTACTAGGGTTACACTTTTATCGAAGTAAGAAAATATTACTAAGGAGAGGATAATATGAGTAACTCAAATTTGAAAATCGGAATTATATTAGGAAGCACACGTCAAGGACGAGTCAGCCCGCAGGTAGGGGAATGGGTCAAAGGAATTGCTGATAGTCACAGTGTTGGCAGCTATGAAATGGTAGATATCGCGGATTATAAACTTCCGTTCCTAGGTGAAGATGCGCGAGATGAGTCTGGCATTGCGAAGTGGAAAGAGAAAATCGATCGTTTAGACGGATTTGTATTTATTGTACAGGAGTATAATCACAGTATTACAGGGGCGTTGAAGAATGCACTTGATCATGCACGTGAAGAGTGGAACAACAAGGCCGCAGGCATTGTGAGTTATGGAGGAGCGGGCGGTACGCGGGCTGCTGAACATCTGAGAGGAATCTTGGGTGAGCTTATGGTTGCTGATGTTCGTGTTCACCCAACCTTATCGCTGTTTACTGATTTTGTGAACGGCAGTGAGTTCAAACCGGCTGACTATCACACAGAGAATGTAATTGCTATGCTCGATCAAATTACCGCATGGAGCGGAGCGTTATCTGCCATAAGATAAGCAAACTAGGACCTCCACAGCGTGCAACCCGATTTACCTTGACAGGGTCGAGGATGTAGAGGCAAGTCTCACGTATGTCGAGACCAAGCTTCGGAGCACACCTTCTGTGAAAGCATCATTACTTGCGTACTTTCAAGGAATTATTCAAGGTACGGAAGGAAGGAATCCGGAGTTCGGTTGTCTGTGTGT
>CAJXLT010000005.1 GCA_913056365.1 uncultured Paenibacillaceae bacterium
ATCCGAGCTACACGGGGACTTGGCTCCTCCCGCGACCGGACTTTCACCAGCTAGAAGATGCGTGCCTCTGGGCACGCTAATAACGAAAAAACCCGCTTATGATCGAATGCCATCATTCCATCATAAGCGGGTTTGTGCTAGGTCATAATAAGAGCATCAGGTACAGATCGCTTATTGCGCCTTCGCCTTCAACAGCTCAGCCTTATCCGTGCGCTCCCAAGGCACGTCCAGATCGTTGCGGCCGAAGTGCCCATACGCCGCTGTCTGCTTGTAGATCGGACGGCGCAGATCAAGCATCTGAATAATGCCAGTCGGGCGCAGATCGAACAGCTCTCGAATGAGCTCTACGAGCTTCTCCTCGCTCACCTTGCCTGTCCCATACGTATCCACACTAATGGATACAGGCTGCGCAACCCCGATCGCATAAGCAAGCTGGATCTCGCACTTCTCAGCCAAGCCTGCAGCGACGATATTCTTCGCCACATAACGTGCGGCATAAGCAGCGGAACGGTCCACCTTCGTCGGATCCTTGCCCGAGAAGGCACCGCCGCCATGGCGGGCATAGCCGCCGTAAGTATCGACAATAATCTTGCGTCCCGTCAGTCCGGCATCGCCTTGCGGTCCGCCGATGACGAAGCGTCCAGTCGGATTAATGAAATAATTCGTCGCTTCATCAAGCAGCTCCTCCGGTACAACCGGCTTAATCACCTGCTCCTTAATGTCGCGTGTGATCGTCTCAAGCGTAATATCTTCGTGGTGCTGTGTCGAGACGACGATCGTATCCACCCGTACCGGCTTGTTGTTCTCATCATATTCAATCGTTACTTGCGTCTTGCCGTCCGGGCGCAGATAATCGAGCGTGCCGTCCTTGCGCACTTCAGATAAGCGGCGAGACAAGCGGTGAGCCAGCGCGATTGGCAGCGGCATCAGCTCAGGCGTCTCATTCACAGCATACCCGAACATCAGGCCCTGATCGCCCGCACCAATATTCGCAGTCTCCGCAGAAGTATCGCCGTCGCGCGATTCCAGCGCTGCATTCACACCTGCTGCGATATCAGCGGACTGCTCATTCAGCGATGTCAATACGGCGCAAGTATTCGAGTCGAACCCGTACTTCGCGCGGGTGTATCCAATATCGCGAATCGTCTCGCGAACAATCTTAGGAATATCTACATAATCAGCCTTGCTCGAAATCTCACCAATGACCAATACCAAACCCGTAGCTACAGACACTTCACATGCTACGCGAGCATGAGGGTCTTCCTTCAAGAACGCGTCCAACACAGCATCCGAAATCTGATCGCAAATCTTGTCCGGATGACCTTCTGTAACCGATTCCGACGTAAATAGACGACGTGTGCGCTGCAAAGCCATAAGTCCTAACCTCCTATACAGAACAAAAAATGAACCTTTTCCGCTCTGGAAAAGGTTGACACATGCTATCTTCAACTTATAATGTTACTGTATTTATCGAGGAAAGTCAATGAATGCCCGATACGCACGAATGATGCAACAATATGGTGGAAATGCTAATCGAGATGATCGCGTGCTACCCGTTCAACAACGTCTCTTCGGCACGCTGCACCAGACGGGCTGTAATCGACCCGCCTACGAACCCGGCGTCTCTGCTGGCGATGTGGCCCCAGTAATCTTCCTTCATCTGCCCTTGCGGAATCGCGCCAAGCTCTGTCGCGAATTCTGTATCCGCACCAACAGCACCGGCCGCATACGAACCGACCGGCAGCCCAAGCTCTGCCGCAATCTCATACTTCAGTTGATCGATCGCCGCGTGGCATTCCGGTACGATCTTCGTACGTCCTGATTGCCCTCTACCCATAGGTGTCACCTCCTCATTGTCGATGTAGGAATAGTGTGCCACCTAGCCAGCGCCTCAACCGTATAAGAAGTTAGCAGTCCATAGAGATGCTGTTAATGCGGGCAATATCATGCAGGAAGCGTACTTCAGTGCTACACAACGCTACAACCACCAATACCAGACCGCAGCAAGCATCGTCAGCCATAGCAATCCGCCCAAGCATACCCCCCAGATCATGCCGCGCACAACGCCTAGCGGGTCCTCCCTGTCCGATTCATGAAGCATAACCCCTCGCCCCCTGTACATTATATTCTTACGTACAAGGTTGCCACATTGTTGATCGAATAAACCTCTAGCTTGCCGGCAAGAGTAAGAACAAGGTCGCGAACGAGTGGATAACATATAAAAAAATCCCGAAGAACAGCATGTCCGCCATTCCCCAGGATCCGTTGAGTGTATCCTAACTGAAACCTTTTACTCCACAGTATTACCATCCGCGTCCACCTTCAAGTACCCGCCGCGAACCATCAGGATAACCTGCACTGCCTCGCGGTCACTGTGCTGCAGACCTCGCCCTTCGCGCGGATTGACGAGCAGATGATTCAGCTCCACCGCACTGCCCGGCTTCACATCTACCCCAGACGTGACGTCTGGAATGCCGTCCACCGTGCCGCTTACCACCTGCGTCTGGCCTACGCGAACGATCATCTCTGTACCCGCTCCGGCATACAGCGTCTGGCCTGCCGCGAGCGTCACAACCTCCAGCGAAGCAGAGCCGCCGACCGTGCCACCCACATTCTCGAACTCTTCTTTCACCAGCTGACTGAGCTTCTCATCTACATAACTCTTAGAAACTAGCGGATCATCCGCCGAGCCCGGCTGATTCGGATTAATCACACTATCCGCCCACGTCACAGCGTACGAGCCTCCCCAAGTTCCGCCTGCAAGCAAGGCAACTGCAAGCAGGATGCGCATCCATTTGTTGTTCAAAGCTTATTCTCCTCCCATGCATGCGTGCTGCCGCCTGCGCTTCCGCCGCATCCGGCACAACCGATTCTCTTGCTACTTCTTCTATGATAGCTTACTAGATTAGACGTCGGCAAGGGGGAGAAAGTTGTGGGGATGCGGAGTTACATGTCCGCAGTAATACGCTGATCGGACACCACAATAAAGTAATCGTTCTTCAAGTTTTCCTTATTATACGTCAACCTTGTTCCGTCCAGCTTCAACATCAGACCGCCTGCAGCCTCCACAACAGCTTGTCCGGCAGCTGTGTCCCATTCCATCGTCGGTCCCATTCGCGGATAAATATGCGCACTACCTTCAGCAACCGCGCATATCTTCAACGAGCTTCCCCGCTGAATTCTTCGTATATCGGAGAACCTGGTTTGAAGCTTGACTAGTAGAGATTCCAGTTCAGGACTTGGATGGGAACGACTTTCCACCAATGTTAATGCATCATCGAGTGCAAACTGAACATGAATAGGCTCTTTTGTACCTTCTCGATCTATTTTATATGCCCCTTCTCCAGAGACCCCGACATATACAATTCCTTCGACTGGCACACTGACTACACCTAGGACCGGAACTCCCTGTTCGATTAATGCGATGTTCACTGTGAAGTCGCCATTTCGCTTCACGAATTCCTTCGTTCCATCCAGCGGATCCACTAACCAGAATCGTTCCCAATGCTTGCGCTCATCGTATGACAGATGCTTCCCTTCCTCCGATAGAATCGGAATGTCCGGATACAACTGTGCCAGTCGTGATTGAATGACCGTATGGGAAGCTTTGTCTGCAGCCGTTAATGGAGACTCGTCCTCCTTCGTTTCCACAGTAAAATCCGTTTCATACACTTCCATAATTTTGTCTCCAGCGTCTTGGACAACAGCAATCAATTGCTTGACATCAATTCCGTGCATAAGTCCCTCCTACTCCTCGTCTTGTATATAACCCTGATCCTTCAAGTAATTGATAATTTGTGCAACTGATTCATCGATGGATTGGCTTTCCGAATTCACGATAATTTCTGCAGTCAACGGCTCCTCATATGGAGCAGAAACGCCGGTAAATTGCTTGATTTCTCCACGCATTGCTTTCTCATAGAGTCCCTTAGGGTCTCTTCGAGCACACTCATCCACCGAGCATCGTACATACACCTCGATGAACTCACCATCAGCAAATCGTGAGCGTACCATATCACGGTCTTCACGATATGGGGAGATGAAAGCGCTCAGCGCAAATAGCCCTGCGTCTACAAACAGTTTGGATACTTCACCGATTCTACGGATGTTTTCCTTGCGATCCTCGGGACTGAAGCCTAGATTGTTATTCAAACCATGCCTTATATTATCCCCATCTAATACGTAGGAGCGAATACCACGGTTATACAGTTCTCTCTCCACTGCTGTTGACAAAGTAGACTTCCCCGCACCGGATAATCCTGTGAACCATAGCACACAACTTCTATGTTGATTCAGCTCGTGCCTCTCTTCTCGGCTCACATGATTATGATGCCAGACAATATTCTCAGACTTCACCTTCATGAACTGATCCACCTTTCGAGATATCTACCATCCTACTATGATAACCGAAACGGTTACAAGCATATAGTGTACATTTATTGGAACCCAATCGCAATACCATTATAACCGAACAAATCGATTACTTCGATGATTCTTCTTCATTTCCTCTACAGCTGAGTATACTCAGTTACCAGACGCTCGCAATGCCTTGTAGACTCTTCGCATCAAGCTCACAGATGCATAGAGACCAATACCGACTATTGCACCTATACTGTCGATCCAGACATCGCGGATTTCCGGTCCACGACCGGGGACAAATTGCTGATGCCACTCATCCGACACCGCGTAAGTTATGCAGATCAGTAGAGAGTACACCACACACTTCTGCCACGCAATACTGAATCTTCTCATTGCCTGAATCACTAGTATGCCGAGAATGAGGTAGGCGATAAAATGTGCGTTCTTACGAACCACACGATTGAGATGAAGAATATTCATATCCTCGCTCGCACTCACATATTCAACAGTGTAGGCGACATGTTCCGTTACCCCTGTGCTTAACCGGTTCGAATCAGTGGAGGTCTGTGAGGACAAATAAAAAATAACCGCCATCCATATGATGACGGCTAGCCAAGATACAGTGCGAATCACCCTCATACTACTAATTATCTTCAACCGTAACCACCGGTCGTCCAATAGAATGATAGATAAAACCTGATTCCCTCATCAGTTCCAGGGAGAAGCAATTTCTGCCGTCTACGATGATTGGTGCAGACATAAGCTGTTTGGCTTTCGCCAGATCAAGCAACTTCACTTGGTCCCATTCGGTAAGGATCACCGCAGCATCTGCATTCAGCAAGCACTCTTCAACATCCTCAGTATAGAGAACGCGATCACCAAAGTGGACCCTTGCTTCAGATAATGCAATTGGATCATAACACTTCAATGAAGCCCCCTGCCTCAATAGAGCAGGAATAATTTGCAGAGATGGAGCATCACGCATATCATCTGTATTCGGCTTAAATGCCAAGCCTAGAATCGCAATTGTTCTTCCCTTTAAGTCCCCAAGTACTTGTTCCAATTTGTTCACCACTACTAGCTTTTGCGCATCATTAGCAGCAATAACAGACTTCAGTAATCGGAAATTATAACCAACTGAATCGGCTATATAGGCAAGGGCATGTGTATCTTTCGGGAAGCAAGATCCGCCATAACCAATTCCTGCTTGCAGAAACCGACTGCCGATACGCGAATCCATGCCCATACCTTTTGCTACTGATGTTACATCTGCACCCACTCGCTCACATACATTAGCAATAGCATTGATATAGGAAATTTTTGTAGCTAAGAAACAATTAGAAGCATATTTGATCATTTCAGCACTTTCCAGATCGGTGATTAGAAGATCCGTATCGAATGGTTCATGCAAGTCAGCTATGATTTGTGCTGCCTTATCGCTCGTTGCCCCGATAACAGCTCGCTCCATATTCATGCAATCAGACAATGCCGAGCCTTCTCGCAGAAATTCTGGATTCGACACAACATCAAACACAATTGAAGAATCGCGTAGATTCTCTCGAATCAATCGTTGTACCATACGCCCTGTACCTACTGGCACAGTACTCTTATTCACAATCACTTTGTAACTGTTCAAATGTTCGCCGATCGACTCCGCAACACCAATCACATAACGTAAATCTGCCTCTCCTGTGATTGTCATTGGCGTTCCTACTGCAATATAGATAATCTCTGCATCTTGAATAGCGGAAGGAATATCAGTCGTAAATGTGAGTCGACCTGCTTCCTTATTGCGTCGTACCATCTCTTCCAAGCCAGGTTCATAAATCGGAATTACACCATTGTTTAGCTTTTTGATCTTTGAATTGTCAATATCACAACACACAACTTGATTCCCTATTTCCGCAAAGCAAGTGCCTGACACAAGTCCGACATAGCCCGTACCTATCACAGTAATTTTACTCATTTTTGTATCACCCAATCTTAGTGATAATCTTGGTCAATCGACCGATGAAATGTCACGGTCATCCCCAGATTTATTATTTTAACTTATAATAGTCTACATACCAGTCTGCGAATCGCTGTAAGCCTTCACTAATACTCGTTTTCGGACTGAAACCCGTAACTTCCTCCAATCGTTCTGTTGAGGCGTAGGTAGCTGGTACATCGCCAGGTTTCATGGGTTCATATTGTTTTTGAAAAACAACGGTCTTGCCCATCGCTCTACTGAACGAAAGTTCTAATGCTTCGATGAAGTCCATCAATTTAACAGGCGTATTGTTCCCTATATTATACACCTTGTGAAATGGCTCTTCGCTCGAAGAATGTTCCATTAACTTAACGATCCCTGAAATAATATCATCAATATAAGTAAAATCTCGGTATAAGTCATTCTCAAAGTCACCATTATTAAAGATCCGAATGGCTTTTCCTTCAAAATGTTGCTGAGCAAAAGAGAAATAAGCCATATCTGGCCTCCCCCATGGGCCATATACGGTAAAGAATCGAAGTCCAGAAGCCGGAATTTGATATAGGTGACTGTATGAATGAGCCATTAACTCATTTGATTTCTTCGTAGCTGCATATAGGGATACCGGATGATCTACATGATCACTTTCTTCGAATGGTACTTTCTTATTCGCACCGTATACCGAACTGGATGAAGCATAGATCAAATGTATTACAGGATACCGTCTACAAGCTTCGAGAATATGAAAAGTGCCAACGAGATTACTTTGAATATATGCATCAGGATTCTCGATCGAATACCTCACACCAGCTTGAGCGGCTAGATGAACTACGTATTGAGGACTGTGCAATTGAAACAAGGACATCAATACATCTTTATTCGCTAGATCAGTCTCCGTAAAATGAAATTTATCATACATGTCAAGTTGTGATAGCCGATCTTTCTTCAGTTGTACTTCGTAGTAATCGTTTAGATTATCTAATCCGATAACCTGATAACCATGTTCAAGTAAACTACGGGATAAATGAAAGCCTATAAATCCCGCTGCTCCTGTAACCAAACATACCTTCATCATAAACTTCCCCCAAGCAATTCATTCGTCATTCTAATATAAACTTACCACTCTGAAGTACAGACTCCAAATTAATAAGAACTTTTTCTTGTTCATCTTCACTTAGATTAGAACCTGATGGTAGGCATAATCCTCTAGCAAACAAGGTATCGGATATACTTTCATGTTCAATGTGCGGATAGTATTCACAATTCTTAAACAATGGCTGTAAATGTAACGGCTTCCATACTGGACGAGTCTCTATATTCTGTAGCTCTAACTTATCTATAATTTCATATGGTGAGATTGCATGGATGGTGGGATCGATTGTCATTGCCGTCAACCAACGAGTGGCTTTACCATAAGAAGCCTCCGGCATAAACTCAACCCCCTCGATCTTCGCAAGTCTTTCCACATAGGATTGGAACACTTTCCTTCTTGCATCTACGCGATCTCCCAGCACTCGCAGCTGTCCCCTGCCAATCCCCGCTAGTACATTACTCATTCGATAATTGTAACCCTGCTCCTGGTGTTGATAATGCTTTGCCGGTTCCCGAGCTTGCGTGGACCAGAAGCGCGCCTTATCCAATGCATCCAGATCATCCGAAATCAAGGCACCACCGCCTGAAGTTGTAATGATCTTATTTCCATTGAAAGAGTAAATTCCCAATTTACCCATTGCACCGCTCTGCTTCTCCTTATAAGTAGCGCCTAACGATTCCGCTGCATCCTCAATAACTGGTACTTGATAATGATTGCAAATTTCCATTATTGGATCCATGTCAGCACTTTGGCCATATAAATTGACTACAATTACAGCTTTCGGCAACTTTTCTGATCGTTTCGCCTCGGCAAATGCTCTTTCCAGCGCAAGAGGCGACATATTCCATGTCTCCGGTTCGGAATCAATAAAGACCGGGTTTGCGCCCTGATATAAGATAGGATTTGCACTTGCTACGAATGTAAGTGTAGAACAAAAGACATAATCTCCTGGCTGGACATCCAACAAACGCAAAGCCAAATGGATGGCTGCTGTACCAGAGGAAAGAACAACAGCGCCAGCTGCACCTGAATATTGTGCCAGTTCTTTTTCAAATGCGTCAACGTTAGGACCTAATGGTGCAACCCAATTTGTTGAAAATGCTTCTTCCACAAATGTTCGTTCATACTCTCCTAAATGAGGAGCTGATAGATGTATCTTATTTGACAAATTCCGTTACCTCCAAGGGATTCTATTTTATACACTTTGCCGGAACACCCGCCACAGTTTTTGAAGCTGCCACGTCATCAAGGACCACACTGCCTGCTCCAACTATAGAATATCTTCCAGCATATAACCGGGGTAATATTCTTGCCCCACTTCCCAAGAAAACCCCTTCAGATAGATGGACTCCCCCTGTTATATCGCAATGATTACTTACTGTCACTCCATCTTCTAAAATAGCGTCATGAGCTACTGTAGAGTGTAAATTAACAATCACATGATTTCCAATTATCGTATTAGTAGAAACTATGGAGTATGGACTCATAATAATTCCTTGGCCAAGCTTGGAATCTGAACAAATAATACTAGTAGGATGGATAATATTAGTAAATTTAGCTCCGCGTTGAGCTAAACTTCTACATATTGTTAGTCTTATTTTAGGATTGGCAATCGCGCATACAAACAGATCATCTTGATCTGGAATATATTTGGTGATAGTTGAGATTACAGGTGTGTTTATCTTATATTTGTTAAGTGTGCTGATTTTATCATCAATAAAGCCTTTTATTCTCCAATTTCTTTCACTAATCGGAATATCATTAGCCCAATGAAGTAACTCTCTCCCAAGATCCCCCGCACCTATAATAACAAGTCCCTTACACAAATACGATCACCCCCTCAACTGTTTATTCCATTTCTTTTTGGACATTACTTCCCTTGAATTCTTCCATTGTAACATGGTTTTCATGGCTAATATTTTCTGATCTAAGCACTTTAAGAACAGTGAACCACAAAATTTTCACATCTAACCAAAAACTCCGATTATCTACATACCAAACATCTAATTCAAACTTTTTCTCCCATGAAATTGCATTACGTCCATTCACTTGCGCCCAGCCTGTTATTCCAGGCTTCACTTCATGTCTTCTTGCCTGTTCTGGTGTATACCGGTTTAAATATTGCACTAGAAGCGCCCTCGGCCCAACAAGGCTCAAATCACCTTTCAATACATTTAGTAGTTGTGGCAATTCATCTAAACTATATTTTCTTAATAATACACCGATAATAGTCATTCTATCGATATCTGGCAATAACTCTCCATTTTGATCTCTTTCATCAGTCATTGTTCGGAATTTATATATAGAGAATACTTTCCCTTTGTATCCAGGCCTCTCTTGTTTGAAAAATACTGGATTCCCTATTTTAATCAACACTAGAATATATATAACTATTAGTAACGGGCATAATAACAACAACAATATCCCTGAAACTATAACATCAAATAGTCGTTTCAACTTATCACCTTTTTAAAAATGATTTAATATATTATACTATAAGTTATCACGCACTTATACTCACTTTTAATAAAATTACAGGTTAAAGCTGCCATCTTACTATTTCGATCTTGCTATTCAGTCATTCAGCACAACCCAAACATTCGAGATAGATGGTACGGGTTTCCCTTGATTGTCTCATGTTTCTCGGTCCTTTAATCGCATACGCTCAAAATTTCACTTTATTTGCAATTCCACTTTTTATTTTATAGATGATTAGTTTTATCTTCAACTTCTCTTCTCTTGAACATACAAGATAATATGTGCACGTCACAAAAACAGTTATAATTGTAAAGCTTATTATAGTAAACTGAAGGAGAAAATTTTGCATAATCATCTGGCTAAGTAAATACCCCAAACATGTTGCCAGCGAAAATGGAATAAACACTTTCACAAATGGAATACTATATGGATGTATCTTCAACTGATAGTACACTAGGATCAATCGAATGACATTCGAAATGAGTAATGAAACCGCTGTCGCAATTGCCGCCCCACTGATACCCATAATTGGGATTAACCACATGTTAAGTGCGATATTTATTATAATTGCACTTAAATTCGCATACAAGTTATATCTTGGGCGCCCTGTCATAGAATTTATAGTTCCAACAGGTCCTACTATTGAATTGAATACTTGACCGAGAGCAATGAGCACTAACGCTTGAGATCCCAAAATGTACTCCTGACTAACTAACCCCATAATTTCTTCACTCAATACTAATAGGATACTAAATACTAAAAGGCTAAAGAGCATAACCCACTTCGTGCTCTGCTGGAAGACAGTCTTTAATTCATCTACCTTTTTACTATGGTACAATTTTGTAGTGATAGCAGGGAAGATGGAATTCAAGGAAAGAAGTGCAAACATGGCAACATTCCCAAAAGTCATAGCTAGCTTGTATATTCCAACTTCAATGCTATTATGAAAGTATCCAATCATGTAAATATCAATATTATTAATTAATACAATCATTATTCCGTTAAATAATAGTGGAATGGAGTATATGAACAACCTCTTGCTTTCCTGATAATATCCACTATTCCATGTAAATCGCCAATGCACTCTGATAATTTGGTAAAACAAATATAGAATTGTTAATATCAATCCTATATAATAAGCAGATACAAGAGTGAATATAGATTCTCCAATAACAATAAAAAGTAGAAGAAAAACAATAAATTCAACAACATGCCTTACTACATTTGAGCTTATGACATATACCTTTATTTTTTTTAGTGCTCGAAAAATACCCAGCAAAACATTTGAGATATTAATGATAATTATGGTTGGTAATAATATTACCATTAATAATTCATATTTATTGTCTAAAAGTATATATTCTGTGATTACATGAATATTTAAATATAACACAAATATTATAAGCAGATTAATAATGAATACTAATGTGATGGCAAAGGAGATAATTGCATTCCTCTTTAGTTTTTCGGCCTTTGAATATTTCGGGATAAATGCTATAACACCAGTTGGTAGACCAAGATTGCCAATTACCAAAACAATGGCCAGAACACTAACAACAAAAGTAAATTCGCCAAATAATTCTGGTCCTAATATTCTTGCGAAAATAATACCATTTATCAAAACAAAAATTTTCCCAACAATATTGCCGATAAACGATATTAATGACTTGCTGCCAATTTCATTCATCATATTCACTTTCATTCACCTGAGTAATAAATCGACAAATCTTTGTCTATAAGACTTTCCAGTGATTTCAGATCATTCTTATAATAGCTCTTCAGATACACACGAAAATCATTGTCAATAGGTTCTTTTTTCAATTCTTTCCTATTAAATATTCTATAATATTTGGATAAACTTCCTCTAAGAACAGGTGGGATGAACTTCTTGATCTTATCTTTGTGATTATAAAACAATTTGTTCATATTTTTATTCTTCGCCAAATAACCTTTGTTTGAATGCATCTTAGTTATAGGAATATGACTGATTCCTGCAAAGTCACAAAATTCATCTACGATTCCTTGTTGATTATTAACAAATTCCTCAAACAAAATAATGAGAATGTTCTCCTTAGGAAATAACTCATACACTTTTTTCACTTGAGAATAATACTTGCCACGCTCAAAATAGCTATTTTCTCTATACTTCAAATCATTTAATTGCATTCTTTCCCTTTCTTTATAAAAACTTTCCTTAAAAGAAAGGTTGTCTCTACCTTTCAATAAGCTCATATAATAATGGGACTCAGCTCGTTTTATAGGATCTCTCAATAAAATTATAAGTTTAGTATTTTCAACAGGTAATGTCTTTGCAATCTTATCCATTGTATCTTTATAAAAAATATATGAAGGGGTAACATCAAATTTAATTCTGCTTTTACCATTAAACAGACTAAGATACTCTTGAAGACTTGGTTCATTTGTATAATCAAAGTAATGCAATTCTTTATTCTTACCTATATCTAATGATTGATGCTTTGATAGCAAATCATATAATAAAGTAGTACCTGCTTTTTGAACTCCAATTCCTAAAATAAAATTATCATATTTCATGAATTATTCACCTTCCGTTTCCTTCTGCTGTGTTTGAACCTGTCAATTCCTCTTAGAATAAACTCCTTTGCATAAATAGCAAGTTTTTGATTGAGGCTCAAATCCAAGCTAACATCTGGATACTTCAACTCATAGCCTAGATAAATCAAAAGATCATTAGTCATTTCTTCAAAAATTTGAATTTCACGCTCTGAAAGATCAGTTTCCCATAAATTAATTCTTGATTGACTAATTTCTTTCCCGACAAGCTGATGTTGCTTTTTTGTATACACCGGCACTTTAAACCCGCTTCCATCAAAATCCCTTTCATCATATTCAATTCCGATAAAACTACAAATTCTATGAAGTTCTTCATTAGGACGTAAAATGATATCTTCATATCTTGTTTGCATGAAACTTGAATTAGGCAAGAATTTTTCTAATGCCAAACCATACGCAATATGCTCCATCCAGTACTTGGATGTAAACATTGTTGAATTGCCACCCCAAGATACTTTCTTTAGGGAATTAGCTATTGCTCTTCCATCCCTAACAATGTGTATAAACTTACAGTTATCAAAATGATTGTATAGTGAGATCGCATTTTTAATATTTTCCGGTGTGTGATCGATCCAGTATCTATAGTTTTTGACTTCATTAGCTTTATTATACTCATCCAATAAATATCGAATGATAGTTTGATGATTATATTGTGTGAGTTGAAGATTTTCATACAATTCGTCTCGGTTTACTGCAATATCCCAAATATTAAATCTGAAATTCTTTTCGAGATAATTAATTATATTTATTAAATCTTCCTTATGTCTTATAGGAAAGCTGTTTATTAGTTTTTCCTTAAATTGAGACTCGGGTGTTACCAAAATTGAGTGATGTTTTCCTAACAAAGATGCAAGCATAGTTGTACCACTTCTTGGACAACCTCCGATAAAAACTGGCACCACTTTCCCCATACATTCCACCTCACATTATAAAAACTTTATATCTTTAATTTCTCAATCAGTATATTGACTACTCTTTCTTCAGAGTATCTTTCTGATTCCACAAGACAATTTTCGCTGTAAAATTCGATTAGTTCAGGATGATTTATTACGCTCTCCAGTTTCTCAATCATATCATGATAGTTCATCGCCTCAAAAATCTTACCATGGAAATTGTCTTTTATAATTTCTGAGTTATATTTCCAATCAGATGAAATTACCGGCAATCCCGCCGTCATTGCATCTAACAATACACCCGGGAACCCTTCTCCTTCATAAAATGTTGGAAATAGCAGTACATGATACTGTGACAACGTTATTAAAATATTGTCAGGATCTAGCTTACCTTTATATGAAACTGTCTTTGACAGATTAACTAATCGGTAAAAACTTTCCGTATAGCTAGACCCAATAGGTCCATATATATCAAGGTGAAGCCCATAACCATGTTTATTATTTAGCTCTTCTATTGCCCGAATAGCATACTCCACACCCTTTTCTCTTATCACTCGTGAGTAAAACACAACTTTGTAAACTTTATTTGTTTTAACTACACCATATATCTTGTGTTTATAAATACGATAATTGGGAAATAAAATGACATTATCCAACGGAATCTCGTCCAATCTAGCTTTCAATGAATTAGTTTGAACATAAACCCTATCTGCTTTTTTGATATATTTTGAATACCTAGGGTTCTTACTCAAAAATTCATATAACCATCCACCTATTGCTACAAAATGGACCTTTTTGCTCAAAATAACCCCACATATATGCATTAGAAAACACATATACTTTATAGCACCTTGGGCCGGCATAAAAATTAGTATTTTTGATCGTAACACATGAAATATAGCTCGCACCAAACAATTTAACCACTCAATACTTAAGCTGTTACGTTTCAATAATGAGGTATCCAAATAATCAATTGTATATTCATCCATATATTTTTCAACTGATTCTAATACAGTTCTTGTACGCATTGTCTGTCCGTTCAAATCATTCGACGCATAACCAAAATTCCCTATAATACAAACATTCCTCTTGCTACTCATTCTCTTGCATCTCCAGTATTTTTTTAGTAAACACTATCCTTAAACATAAACTAGTAATAACAATTGTAAAAGTACAACTAATTATAAAGGGAGTAAAACCGTTCTTAAATAATGTAATAAGATTTGAGAATATCACAAAAGAATATACATTTTGTAGATAATCATTGGAATAGTAATATTTTTTATAAAAAAATCCAACTATAGCACCAAATATCAAGCTTAATAGAATAGCTATACATCCAAAATTGACTATCATTTCGTTAACATAAAAAAAAGAAGGATTTCCTGGTAGATTCATCTTCGCTTCGATTAGCTCTGGAACCACCGAGGGTTTATCACTCATCATACTTCTTGGTATGGCACTGAAAATCAAAAATTTAACACTATATCCCCAAGGAATACTGAAGTTACTTAAATAATCTTGTATTAATAACAATGTTTTGAATCCTGTAGCGGGGCTTGCAAAAATTAATTCCAGGAATCCTCTCAACTCCCAAGGTGCAGTTATCTCTGAACCCCGTTGTATTTGCGTGAACAGAGACCTACCCCACCACATTATAGGAATCATGACTAAAGCAGTCACTCCAATAGAATATATTTTTTTTCTTTTTAGTCGACTTTTTACATACCACGCCAAATTTTGTTTGATCTTTATGTGTGACATGAATATAAATAAAAATATTAAAAAATTAATAGTTTCTCTTCTTTGTCCTGTTGTGAAGTACGCTAAGAAACTCAACAGTATTAAAAATAGTGTAAACACACTTAATTTTCTTTTTGTAAATCTATCTTTCAGAACAAATAGAACCACTAACAAATTTGGTATCAAAGTATACAGCGATTCAATGTAAGCCGAGTCGAATATCCCCTCTTTCCTAGATGGTGAGAAGAACAATAGTATATTATTATAATTTTCTTTGAAATTCATAAATCCTATAAATAATGTTACTAACCAGACACCAATCAGAACACTGGTTAAAATTTTAAACTTACTCTTCAATATTGTGTATTCAAAGTAATTACTGTTTGTAAACCAATTCACTCTTACTAGATTATATCCGATCATAAAAACCAACATAATTAAAGTCGTCAAAAAAATAAGTTTCAAGCCATAAGTTGATGTTGGAATAGTTAAATTGTAATCAAGTAATTGTTTATTGAATAGCCCCCATTCCATGACAAAATCCCATGCTGGAAATGCATAAAATACAACATAGAGAAGGGACAGGATTGCACTAATATCGAATTGTTTCTTATAAAGTAATAGAATTGATGTAAGTGCCATTATTACGTGCAACAACATCAACATTCCCACGGCAAGGTACATGATGGTCCACCCTTCAAATTTTACTAACTATCTTGTACTCTCTGCTTTTTCCCAGTACGGCTTAGTCTTCCCAGTAATAATATTATAAACACCAACCCATTGTGCAAGAATTGTCATACAATAGTAGTTGATTAATCGTAAATATCTATTGTCAGACTGCAACTTAAATTGTATGCCTCCAAGCAAAAAGAAAGTGATTTGGAAAAGAATGACAAATAAAAACATGTACCCGTATTGTAGAAGGGGGATATTTGAAATCAGTAAGGTTAAATGGGCTGCCCATAGCAAATATCTACAAGTCCTATGCCCTATATAAAAAAATGTGTACCATCGATATTTAAAAACATTCAGAATTCGAATATCAGGCATAATGTCCATGAGTATTCCTCTATTCATTCGAACTTTTCTCTTAAATTCATCTTCTAATATCTCTCCTGCTTTTTCATAGGCAATTGCATCGGGATTATACAATGCTCTTTTATTTTTCAAAGCATAGAATCTAGGCATTTGACTATCATGACATTTTATAGGGTCAAAATCATGATATTCTGAGTTTCTACATGCGTATAATGCTCCATTACCGGCTGTTATAGTTTGAATATCACTTTCTATATTTCTAAGTTTTGTGTCAGCATCCCAATAGGTACTTTCCATTTCTGAAACTCCAACATTTGCATTATGATACATCAGCCGACCACTTACATAGCTAATGTTTTCATCAGCAAATGCAGCAACCAGTTCCATAACCGAATTTTTATCTAACATTGAATTTGCGTCAGTCATAACTAACATCTCTGAATTAACGATCTTCTGAGCTTCATTCTGCGCATTAGTTTTTCCTTTTCGTTCCTTTACTTCATACAAACATATATTAGTTTGAGAATGTGATTTTATAAAGTTTTTTACAATTACATTTGTCTTATCTGTGCTATGATCTGATGCAACAATATAATTCAACTTCTCATTTGGATAATTAATTTCGAGCAGATTTTTCAGCTTTTTCTCTATCACTTTTTCCTCATTATGCGCTACTACCATAACTGTGACTGTAGGTTGATAATTGTAATCCTTATTTAATTTTCTAGTGCTATAAAAAATTCTCAACAACTTCATAAAAATAGGATATCCTACCATTGCCCAAAATATAACAAAACCACTTATAATATAAAAACTTAAAGCAATACTATGCATTTTTTCACCTCATTTATGTGATCCATCTTCATTCTTTCCTGTTAAAATATTCCTATTATTCATAGGGTATAATAGGAATTACATTGTGATTAAACATTGGGTTGAATTTCAAGGTCAATAAGTCAAAAGTTCTTGTATCTTACTTTCCTCGTAAGGATATTCGTTTATCAATGCTTCGAAATATCGTTTATTGTTTCTTCCTTGTTTCTTCAATGCTGCCAAATACCATCTAGCAATTTCTCGGTTTATCTGAGCATCAAAGTTCCATGACGTATTTTCTTGCAATGATTCGATTGACAATTCATATTCGCCTAACATATAGTATATCCTCCCAATATCAAGCGAAATCTTTCTACTTACCTTGAGTTGTTTAGTTTCTTGTAATTTATTATTCCAAGCTTGAATTTGATCATAGTACCCTATGGCTTGATTCCAGAAACGATACATTTCCACCTTATTACCTTGTTCACTTGTTTGAGATCCAAGTTTATAGTAAAAATTTATTGCTTTTTCATACAATAGCATGTCCAAAGGGGTTTTTTTCAAATTCTCGTCAATCCATTCGATCGCTCGAGTCTGCTTATCTTGGGCAATTAAGAATGAGTATTTTGGTTGAATCAATTGTTTATAATATGGATCCGACTTTATTAACTTACCAAAGACTACATCCGCTTCTTCTAAAAATCTTTCATCATGAGTCTGTGAATATAGCTGAAAAAGTAGACTGTACTTATATAGATTATACTCAGGATGATTAGCTTCAATTTCTAATGCTCTATTCAAAGGTCTAACGATTTCATTATAGTTATTACTAGATTTAGCCACTTCTAACGCCTCCGAAAATAATACATTGGCGCGATATGACTGTAAAGAGTTAAAAATTAAGATCACAGCCAAAATCATAATGAAAGAAGCATATAGTTTTCTAAAAACCTGCATTTTCTTCTTGCTCATATATACATATAGGTTTGAATTTTCATTTGAAATCATCATACCTATACCCAGAAATACCAAGGCGGATAGATACACAAATGACATGTCGAAGTCTATTGCACTATGAACGATAATATTTAGTACGAGTACTGGAAACATCCACTTCAATTCATTCTCTTCTGAAAAGCTGGTTTGTTTTATTATTCGCAGATAAACGAACAAAATATATCCGATAAAAAAAACAAACAGAATAAACCCGGTAATACCTGTTTCTATCAGTAGCTTCATATAGAATGTGTGTGTTTGAGTACTTGTGTATGGGTAACTTTGATATTGCTCATAAAGTCTAGACCACGCCCCACCCCCTGCACCCATTGCGGGATAGTCTCGAATCATATTTACTGCATCTTGGATATATATGAATCTATCATTAGTAAATAACGAATCTATCGAAATTCTCCTTTCTAGATTATCCGGTAATATATCTAATACAATGTTACTTGAAAGAAGAATAACACTTCCAATCACAGTAATTAAAATTAAAATAGCTGGCAGAATCCAGCTTTGCTTTTGCATTGTTCGTACTTGTGAATTATTATTCCACACACTAAATATGAACGTTTGACAAACATAAATCAATCCACACACTAATATTGAACCTAGAATTAAAAATACCCAGCCCTTAAGGGATACTAATGAATCATATTGTCGCGATAATTGATCTTGGAGCTGCACCATTCGATTCGTTAAGTACAAGGACACTCCCAACGAAACTATGACATAGAATAGTACGAAAAATTGCTTGCGCCAATTTAAAAATACAAGAAATAGTATAAAAACAATAATAAAACTTACAAGCCCCCCCCTTGATAGTGTCAGAATAAATGAACAGGCAATTGGAAGTACCATCATTGCATGTGCTATCAACACATACCATTTTCTTGTGTTTAGTATAAAAAGCATGTTAATCATCAACATCGCAGCGACGTATGCAGCATAGGCATTGGGATATTGAAAGACACCTGCCATACGTCCATTCAAAACTGCATCTTGATAATTTGCATTTCCTAACCAATTCATCCAACCGTATATGATTACAATATACCCCGATATTAGAAATCCATACTGAATCACTGCAGTTCGTTTCTTATTATTGGCAGTATAAGCACCTATTAAGAAAAAAACCACACAGAATATTTGAATAAACAGTTCATTTGTAGCTAAATGAAGTGAAACCGAGTTCAACGTAGATAAGAAGTAACTTAAAGGAATCAGCCAGATCATGATGGATAACACATCTCGATGTGACCTCAACCTCCAATGCTTAAACAAATAGACCGCTAGTAGGAATAATGCAATTCCTCCCCATAGTAGCGCTGTATAGATCGGACGTTCGAAGGAGTAATTATTCCCGTTAAATAAACCTCTCTGAAATGGAGCAATAAACATAAAGGTCAGTACAAAACTAATTACCAACCAATATAAAATCGATTGACGATCTTCGCTTTTTTGATTCTTTGTTTTGACCATTTGAGAATATGCTCCTTTAAATCAGTTTAGTGCACATTAACTATTATCCCGATATAGATACTATCCTTCAACACCTTCACATTATCAAAGATCAGTACCACCAGTATAAACGTAATCTTTTAAAATTTTCTATACTAGTTTAATTTCCGTTCTAGTGTAGCGACAACCTCCATTGACGCTTTGATTTTTTCCTGTATTTGAATATGATTCAATTTCGATTCACTGATACTGCTTTGATAAGATGGGATCATCTCTTGCAAAACTACTTTCATCTCAGATTGCTTTAGTTGATCACCGCTCTTAACACTTACTTCTATAGCATTGATATTCCTCTCAAACTTGCTTTGTATAATCTCTCCATGTTTCCCCACAAATATCCGATCATGCTTCGTAGCAATTGCCCCTTCTTCATTCGTCAATAGTTCTTCATACAACTTCTCACCTGGACGCATACCCGTAAATTGCACCTCAATGTCTTTGCCTGGTTCTAATCCCGACAAGCGAATCAGATCATGAGCTAGATCGGCGATTTTGACCGGCTTGCCCATATCCAGAATGAAGGTCTCTCCGCCCTCCGTATAGGCTCCTGCCTGTATAACGAGCTGTACTGCTTCCGGAATCGTCATGAAATAGCGAATCATCTCAGGATGCGTTACAGTTACGGGCCCGCCTTGAGCAATTTGCTTCTTGAATAACGGAATAACACTCCCTCTACTGCCCAGTACGTTGCCAAATCGAACGGCTGCATATGATGTCTTGCTCTTAGCATTCATGTTCTGTATGACCATCTCTGCAACCCTTTTGGTTGCTCCCATCACGCTAGTCGGATTGACTGCTTTGTCAGTAGATATCAGGACAAACCTGTCAGTTCCGATTGCATCCGCACATTCTGCCACATGTTTCGTACCCAATATATTATTCTTGACTGCTTCTACTGGATTCTGCTCCATCAGCGGCACGTGCTTATGTGCTGCAGCATGAAATACTACATCAGGCTTGTGCGTAGCGAAGATATCCTCCAGACGTGCTCTGTCTTGAACATCGGCAATCATTGGATATATAGATAATTGAGGAAAATCCCTCTTCAATTCCATCTCAATCTGATAGATACTGTTCTCTCCATGCCCTAACAGGATTAACTTGTTAGGTTCCACATTCGCTACTTGTCGACAGATCTCCGAACCAATCGAACCTCCAGCGCCAGTTACAAGTACTGCCTTCTCTCTTAGATATCCTGTTATCCCATCCATGTCCACCTTAACAGGTTCTCTTCCAAGCAGATCTTCCACACTAACATCCCGAATCATGTTCACAGTGAATTTGCCATGAATGAGATCATTCACTCTCGGTATGATTTTGATCTGAGCATTCGTTTCCTTACAGATATTAATAATTTCCGCAATATCCGTACGTGAAGACGAAGGAAGTGCAATGATGATGTCTTGGATTTCATATTTCTTCACTATTTGAGGAATATGTTGTCTAGTTCCTACGATTGGAACACCCATTGCTTCGCTCTTCTGTTTCTGCAGGTCATCATCTATGAAGGCTACCGGATAAAGATCCGCTTGGTTATGCTTAAGCTCCCTTACAACTAGTACCCCTGCTTCTCCCGCCCCAACAATTAATGCTCTGCGATGATGAGGCTGTATCTTCATGTAATTATCTCTGAATATTCTCCATAGAAAGCGGGAACCGCCAACTGACATGAAAACAAGAATCGTTGTTAGCAAATATATACTTCTCGGAACTACGATGTGTCCATAGAAGTATTGCACTATGAATTGATGAATCGTATAGAAGAATACAGATCCTAATAAGGCACCCTTCAAGATCGAAATCAAGTCTCCAACACTTGCATACTGCCAGATACGCTTATAAATCTTGAAGGAATAGAAGCTGATTAGCATAAGTGCAATGTAGATTGTTATGACATAAGGCAGCACCTGAAAGTATCTTTCGCTAATTTGAAAATCAAACCTTAACAAATACGCGACATATACTGAACCTGTAACTAGTATTGCATCAATAAACATGAGTATTATCGTCTTACTTATCTTCGTCATCCTTCGATGCCCCCTAAAGCAAAAAACTCATCACATTCCACTTGTGAAAGTAATGAGTTATGGAGTTCTTCAGTTCGTTTCTATCGTCTTCTGATTATTAACGGGCGCACTGCTGCTCATATAGTGTCTGAACAAGTTAGTGAACACCCCAATCATAGCACCAAGGACGAACGCTATTGCCAGGTTGAGAACATTGTTCGGCGCAATCGGATCATTCGGTTCCATCGCCGGTGCGATGAATACAGCATTGAAGCCACTAAGCATCCGTTCCGAGTTAATCATATTCAATTCATCCTTCAAGATTTGCTGTTCCAAATTCGCTATAATCTCGTTGTCTTCCATTATTTCTTGCTCATAGTTTAACTTATTCGATTCTTGTCTAGTTAGTTCCAGCGTGATCTCAGAAATCTTGGTCATGAGACTTGTATAGAGTGGATTAATTTCCTCACTCTCTAATTGTAACGCCCCTAACTCACGTTCGTTAGCTGCAGTTCCTTCACTTATGACTGCACTTAAGTATGCTTCATCTGATAGACTCTTCTTAGTCGTTAACTTCTCCGGTGTCTCTGCTAGTTGTTTCTTCGCTTCCTGTAATTCATTGTCATTCACTTTGATTGAATCTTCCAATGACTCGAGGGATTTACGCGCACTTACAATTCTCTTCGAGCGATCGGATATTTCTATTCTGGCGCCGAGTTCGAAGGCCATGAGGTTCGATATATCTGTAATGACACCTGCTTCTTGGCCACTTACTCGAATGTTCATATTATTCGTATTCTCTACAACTTCAACATTAATACTGTTACGAATTGAATTTATCGAATAATGATCACGTGACAGTCCTAGCTTATTAATAATGCGGTTCATGGTCACATCTGTCTTCAGTGATTCTGCGAATGAATTCAAATATTGCTCTTGGTCTACAGTTTCCATATCAGAAAGTTCAACACGAACTGTTGAAACTGCCTCATAGGTCGGAGACACTATGAAGAAGCTGAATATCCCTGTAATAGCTACAGCTATCGCTGTAATCGTGGCAATAATCCATTTCCCATCCCAAATAACCTTAATAATCTCCCTCAAACTAATCTCTTCTTGCACTACAATCTCTCCTCTATATCAATAAAATCTAGCATTCAACAATTTTTGCAAATCCAATATTATTATACCCTCTCAGGATTTGATTCACAACCATATGTATACGAGCGGTTCATTCCACTGGGATCAATATTATCCAATCGATTTCATTGCGTTGAATACTATCATCAATCTATTAGTTATAGACGCATTACCTGTACTAATAGTTGCATAATAATCCGGATAATCTCATTAATTTTTAATTCACTATACCGAATATTAACTTCATGGTAAAATAAACATATGCACACAGATTGGAGGCAATCGCATGCAGTGCAAGATGATTATAAAAGTTGCAACGGCAGTCTGTATACTCGCAACAACTTTCACAGCAGGTATATATGCGTCTGAGGGACTAACGAAGGTGGAGGCTTTCCTGCGAGGAGATTTCATTATTAAGGTGAATGGGGAAGCAACGGAGTTCTCATCACCGCCGCTCGTCTATCAGAATAAGACGTATCTTCCTGTAGCAGATGTTGGCGAAGCGCTAAAGGTAGATGTCGAATGGGATGGACCTACTAAGACGATCTACATTAACCCTCGACTGTATGAGATTCAGCCCGATGTGGAATCATCTGAACTCGGAGAGATTGAAATTTCGTTGCTCAAAGGGATGAATGCAACCTATATGGGAAGAGATTATTCCATATTAGTCAACGACACTTACGGAGGCAAGCGGTATTTGCGCGAGAAGGATATGAAGCGCATGGGCGTGAATACTAGCGGGCTGGTCCGAGTGCAAGAGAAGTGGACGCAGGAAATTTATATCGCTGAGGAAGAAGCTAAGAAGGCATGGAAAGAACAGCCTACAATAACTTATTCGTATAACTCGAGGACAGCTGTGACGGAATCGAATGAAGAGAAGGCAGATGTTCTGCGAAGCTTCCGTCCATGGAACCCGCTCATTCCCGGTCTGCCGGTTATCGATGAGGAAGAAGAGGAAACTTACTACTACAGTCGCTCCCAAACTCAATTCGATATGGGTACATTATACTCCGTTGATCCGATTCCAGGTGAAGAGAACACGTATCTGGCCCTGTTCTTCCATGATAACAAGTATTATCACTACACGCTTACTCTGACTCCGCATGAAGTGAACAAGAGTTCTGGCGGGAAATCTGTCAAGGAAACAGAATGGTACGTGAGTAAGTATTCCAGTGAGATATTATACGACGTAGAAGAACAATATCGAAAAGACTATTTTCCTTATTAAATCAGCATACGAAAAGACCGCTTATTCACAATGTTGCGATCTGGCAACATGCTGAATCTAGCGGTCTTTGTCTGTTTGCATCTTCATTACTTTATATTGTCCTTGAAATATCGATGTATGTTAACTTCTAGTTCTTCTAGTTTGTCGTATGCATGCTTTCGTGACATAAGATACAGCTTCAATTGCTCTTGATCTTGGTCGCTTGCATACCTGTCCAAGCTCTGGACAGACAGCTGATATTGATCCAATACATCCTTCAACACATTAATACTACTGTATACTTCACCCGTCCTCGTTGTATTCTCCGGATACTGCTTCTCATAGCTTAAGTATTGATCTAGTATATTTCTGTAGCTTTCTATCCGCTCATAGCGCAAGCCTTCAAGGATTCTGATCTGTGCAGTATCTCCCAGCTCTGTGTAGAACTCCTTCGCTAGCTGCATCTGTTGATCGAATGCGTACAGCTGGTCTTTCAGCAGTTGTATGTCGAGTAACAACTTCGTCGTATCCTGTTCAAAAACACGTTCCTCTTCATCAGCATCCGATACATCGTTATTCAATTCGTCTGAGGCTTGTTCAGATTCGTTCTGCTGCTTGCTTCGGATATCCACCGTGCGTGTATTCTCATTCCACACTACAGTAGCCCCCATCGTCTCTAGAACGGCTCTCAGAGGGACGTAGGTTGTGCCTCCCAGATTCAGCCCTTCAGGACAGCCCTCTTCTCCACACGTATTGTTCACGGAGACTGTTACTGTGTTAGAACTATTCGTCATTCCATCATTCACTTCAAGCTGTTCATTCGCCTCGCTGATCGGTACAGATATTAGGATAACCATTACGAATCCAGCAATCAGTGCTCGAAATTTCATTCCTCTCTTCCTCTCTGTAAGACAAGAGGGCCTCAATTACTTGAGTGCCCTCTCGTTGTTATCCTTATTGATTAATCCAATGAACGATTTACTAGCCAAGGAATTTCTGTTGTTGCGATAAGCTTTTTATATCCTGGCTGAATTTCCGTGTAAATATTGAAATCAAATTCCTTCAACGTTTGGATATTAAGGACGAGCTTCTCGTCTGTCCACTGGTCTCTTAATGTGTTCTCACCAATCTCCAGTATGTGAGAACCGCCTTCTTGACCGACACCTGCTATTGCATATTCTCTGCTAAACTTCGATTTCTTGCCGTGATCCACCAGTTCAATAATAACCTTCTGATCTTCGAAGTTCGTCTTAGCAAGAAGATCTTGGTCTAACGTATAGTCTAGATCAAGAATGATTGTGTCTTGCTCATACCGAATCTGCGTAGCAATATTGTCGATAGATAAAGTATACGGGTACATGTCGATGCTTTGCATATTGTTCTGAGGTTCTTCTTCCTCAGGCATTTGGAAGATATGAGGCTCCACATAGCCAATCAGTTGACTCTGTCCTTCTTCTCCCGATGCTTCTTGAACAGCCTTGCCTAATACGAGCTTCATATCAGACGCTTGAAGCGTTCTCGGAACAGAAGTCCATGCATACATTACTGCCTTGCCATTCGGAGAAAGTTTGTGCTCCAATTGCTCTATTGTCGCTTGATACACAGAACCATCCTCTGCTTCGAAATATCCAGCTAAGGATTGCACTTCTGCTAACCGCTTCTCCATGTTCAAGACATTCAATTGCGCTGCAACAATATTCGCAGTTTTCCCTTCGAATGTCATCAACTCTCGAATCGATACTTCAGATCGATAGCCAAGATCATCAATGACGTAAGTTTCTTGTGCATTGACCACTGGAATTTCATGAAACTCGCCATTATAAGTAAACTCGACAAGATCCAATGTGTCCTGTTGTTGACCATCGTTATCTAGAAGTTGCAACACTAGATTCACTTTTGAAACACTTGTAGTATAAGGTATGGAGCTAACCGCTTGTATATTCGTAGTGTCTCCAGGCGCGAGCGATATAATTTTATTATTCCCGCTTACTTTCGATGATATTTCAAGATTGTCGTTAAAAGTGTACTCACCAGTTAATGCAGGAACGGGAATCGTATCTGTGCTGTTGTTGCGCACTGTCATGTTCGCCACAATAAGATCCTGATCTTCGATCGGCAATCGATTGATGGAGTCTAACCTTACGTCATAGACGCCGTCAGCTGTAGAGAACGTGTAGAATACACCTAAATCATCAGCTTGATCTACAGTTTCACTTGGCAAGTCGAACAAGGCAAGTGGAATTTGGCTTGCACCTTCATTCACTGGGAGCACAGCAGCCAGCTTCCAACCTTCAGATTCAACTTCAATTGGAATAGACGCATTCAAACGGAATTCTTCCTCAGCTAACGGATTGAGCTTAGTTCCTTGCAAGCTGCTCGAAGTTAATGGATATAGCAATCCTGCCTCAGTAATGATAGCGAAGCTGTAATCCGGGAGTACAGTAGACTGCTTCCCTTCATTCGTGATTGTAAGCTTCAGATTGGGTCTGTAGTACTTCTCAGATTGCCCAATATGGACACGGTCTAAGCCAATAGCCAGTCTCGTATTATCTGCACTTATTACTCGGTTGAAGCCTTCAGCCGTAACTGGCGAATAACCTTCCGGCACAGTAATGGTTCCTAACACCTTCGTAAAGGTTGAAGTATTGCTGAAATCCCATTCCACCACTCTCACGACAAGATCTTCAAGAGATACATCCTTACCGACTTGGCTATAGAAAATAATATCCTTAGTAGATTTCGCAGATATGGCATCTAAGTCGGGACTTGTTGTGTTAATCGAAAATGTTGCACCATCCTTCGAAGCTAGTTCTACCCAATAATCCAAGAAACTAAGCTCCGTGTTACTGTTGTTATGTACCGTCAAGGTAAAGCCAACCATCTGGCCATTATCCGACGGAATAAGAACTAGATTGTTAATCTCTGCGCTCACATTAGCCCTTATACTGACTTCATCCAGCTTCTGCGGCTGCAGCGTCTCATTCTCCTTGTCCACTTGTTGAGGGGCAGACTGTTGCTCTGCATCTACAGGGGCAGCCTCTTCTGCAGTGACTGGCAGTACTAGCAGTGACGATAGTAACGATGCGCACAATAAGGTCTGCATCCACTTACTCTTTATTCCATTCATTCATTCTCCATCCTTCCGAAAGTTGTCGTCATTAATATAACGTTAGAAAGCAGCAAAAAGTTTCGGATTTTTCCTGGATCGATATTATTTATTTTAGTATTGAAAAAGAACCGCCCCCGAAAATATTCAGGGGCGGTTCTTCAATCAAATAAGTCTTATAATCTTAGATTAGTTCTTAATCCAAAATTACTGTGCTAGCTACAACTTCACCTTGACGGTTAACTGCATTAATAACAAAGCTTGTTACATCAGCACCAATCACGAATTCGAAACCATTAGGAGTTTCATTCAGAGATACTTGATTAAGTGCGCCGTCATCAGTGATGTCAGAGATTGTGTAACGAAGACCCAACAGTTCATCATACTCATAGATCTCAGTGTTCTCATACTCAACACCATACTGATCTTTAACTTTCAGGTCAATGTGTGCGGAAACCTCTGCTCCGTTTGCACCAGTAAGTGGTGCTTCTTCCTCTGCTTCACCGCTCTCAAGCTGTACGAGATCAGCCTTGACAGTTACCGGAGTAGTCAGGGACTTCGTAGTACCGTCAGCAGCATCAACAATAACAGTTACATTCGTTGTTCCTGCTTTGTTACCGAGAACAAACGCTTGTGAACCATTCACTTCTACTTGTGCAATTGTAGAAGCTCCAGAAGTTACAGATACAATGGAATTCGGATATGCAACTTCATCGCCGGAAGCATCCTTGACAACGAGTTTCACTTCCTTATTCACTGCACTTCCAGCAACATCCCATACAGTACCAACTAGATCAACATCATCAATTAGCTCACTGTCGATTGCAGCGTACATGTCACCAAGGGACTCAAGTGAATAGTACAGTCTAGCATCATTCTTGATTGCTTCAGTTTGTGCAGTTGTTTTGTCTACTTCTTTATAAGAACCGCCATCGGCTGGATCCCATTTATAAAGCGTAGCAGTGAGAATTGCTTCTCCTACATCACCGTTCACATTGTTGAATGTGAATCCTTCGTTAAATGCTGCAAAGTCATAATCCGCAGCCGCGCCTCTACCATACACTACAGCATTGTTCTCATCATTGGCTGCACTGATAGTTGCATTAGCAGTACCATCTTGAGGTGTTACAGTAGTTCCCATAGTGTCACCATAAGTGGCAGCAGTAACAGACATAGTTACTTCTACTCTGTAATCACTTTGGTGAGAACTGATGTCATCTCCATACTGATCCTGCACTTCAATTTCAATGTCAGAATTGGAGTTAAGAACCATCTTCTCATGAGGATGATCCGTAATAACTACCGAATCAACATGGCGAGCATCATCGATCTTAAACTGTCTGTTGTCATGGCTGTTCGTATTAGGTGTAATAATCTGTGCTGTGACGAATGCATAGCTGTCAGCTGCACCAGTTACTTCTTCAACACGAACTTTACCTTTGTTAACACCATATTGAACAATTGAAGTGTCAACTGTTTTGCTGTCACCAACATCAACAGTGAAATCTGCAAGGGTCAGACCACCGGAAGCCGATACGCGAATGCGCTCTACATTGTCCACAATCTCTTGTGGTGTAAGCTCTTCACCGTCTGGACCAGTAACATGCAAGGTAATATACTTTCTGTCAGTGTCGCCGGAAGCAAGAACACTGTCAACATCGCCTACACGCACATCCATAGCTACGTTACCAACACTTACAGCAACATCAGTGGATGCGGATGCAGAACCGGCATAGATTGTCAGGCTCAATGTTTCATTCTTCTCAATCTTACCATTGTCATCAACTGAAACCTGAACAATATACTGATCTTCAGCTTCGTCAACCTTATCGTCCAGTTCAATTTCAGTGTTGTAAGGTGTGATGTAATGGCTAATGTTCACATTCAAGCCATCTTCATCAACCTGGTCAGGCGTTACAGGATTGCCATACTGATCGAAGAGCGTCAACGCTACTTCTGCAGTATCTCCAGGAGCAGACAAGCTCTCTTGCTCTTCAGCATATTCTACATCGCCCAGCTCGAGACCGGATACGAATGGCTCAGTTCCGATTGTGAACGTCTTCTGAGCAGTTACACGGTTGTCGTCAAAGTAAACATAGATTGGTACTACGCTTACATTAGTCAACAGATTAGGATCAGAAGTATCCAAAGTCACAACAAGGTATCCCTCGTCGTCCTTGCGGAGACCATCGTTAAGATCCAATGCGTTAACTGTGAAGTAAGAAGCACTGAAGGAAGACAGTTCGCCGTATTGGTTCTCAGCTCTCAGTCTTACTTTCGCTTGCTTGGACTTCGCAATTGTGTCGCTGGATGTTACGAACTCAATGGATTCAACTGTTTCATCTTCAGCTTCGAAGGATGCTTCAGCAGTGCCAACTTGGTCGTCTTCAAGACCGCCCAATGTTACTGTGTAGCTACCTTCTCTGATCTTGGATTCCAGAGCGATTGTTGCTGTCTTGGAATCTTCTGACCAAGTTACATCACCAGTATCCACGCTAGCGGAATTGCGCTCAACTGTGAACTCGATATCAGCAGTTTCAACAGTCTTATCTAGCGTTACTGTAACTTCTTTCACGCCTGTAGGTTCAGCAGATACTACAGAAACCTGTTCAGGCTCAAGAACGCCAACTTTAGCAGCTACTTCATAAGAAACAGTTGCCAATTGTGCACGAATTGCGTTAGCAGTGAAGTCAGCGTCAGCTGCGATCAATCCAGCGTCTACTGCTGCTTCCACATACTTCTGTGCCCATTCAGATGCGCCTTCAACTTCTGCTTCTTCGTCTACTGCTAGACCAAGAGCGTCAACATACACGCGAGCCATCTGCTCGATTGTGATGTTGTCCTTGTCGCCGAATACAGTCTCGCTGTAACCGCTCATAAGCTCAGCGTGATGTACAGCTTCAACTTCTTCGAACGCCCAATGTCCCGGTTGTACATCGCTGAACGATGCAGTTGCCGGAGGGTTGTTCAGGTCAAGTTCCATCAATAGGGATACAACACGCGCGAATTGCGCACGAGTCATATCTTGGTCAAGAGCCTTGTCACCGTCAATGCCGGCGAAAATTCCCTTTGCTTCTAGTGCGTCATATTTCTGTTCAGCAGTCATTTCATCTGCGGCGGATGCAACGGATGCAAACATCGAGAACACCATTGCGATCGCGAGCAGTAGGGATAAACTTTTTTTCATACCCTTTCTTTCTCCTCCTTGATATTTCGGTGTGTGAGAGTGTTGTTTCTTAATAAAAGTAGAGCTCGATTCTCTCATAGCCGATTCACCCCCTTCCCAGAGTTGAGCAAATTTCTTATAGATAATGCTCTGCGACACGAGGCCACAGAAACTAGTTAACAAATGATAGAAACACAAAAGACTACTTTAATATTATACATGTTCAGCCTATCTGCGTAAAGCGTAAATTGAGAAATGATACCAACAATCGCTTGGCTTGCTAGGTTATGTGTTATTGAATCACAAATGTTCATCACTCAATCATATTAAACGCATGGTTTCGTTAAAAGTTGCGTTCTATACAGAAAAAAATATTTGGACCGATTCGAGTGAATTCTACTATATTCGCAATCCATATGCGGTGATGGATCCGTGTCTATCAGACATTGATGTACCGCCCATCCACATGACCTAGTATATAATGATTCATCTCTTGCGTCATTGTCAAAGTTTTTCCATGTTAGAAGCCGCAGTCCGAATCACTTCGGAAGTGCGGCTTCCTCTATCATGGCTTAGTAAATGTCCGGCAGCATCTTCTCATCGGCCAGCATCTTGGCAATGATTATCGCTGCATCAGCACGTGTCAGATTAGCCTTAGGCTCGAACACGTAGCCTGCCTTCGGATCGGTTGGATCGATCGGCGAGCCAGAGATATACCCTTCCTTGGCAATCGCAGCGATTGCAGGTTGGAAGTAGTAGGCGAACGTGGTATCGCTGAAGTCTTGGAACGTCTTAGCGAGTGTCGCCTTCACCTTCTCTGTATTAGTATCCATCTTCATATCTAATGAAACAGCTAGAATGTATGCAGCCTGTTCTCTAGTCAGATAAGAGCCTGGTTCAAACACTCTAGGTCTTGTACCGTTGATAATTCCTCTGCGCGCTGCTGTCTCTATATAACGGAAGTCCCACAATGCATCCGGATTGATAATATTCGGCACATCATCAAAGTGGAAGTTGCCTCCGTCGTAATCAAGCGGAATATCTAACGCCTTCACCAGCATGGTGGTAAACTCACCGCGTGTGACGTAATAGTCCGTTCCGAATTCGCCGAAGCTGATCGGATTCATGACGCCCTTGGCAAATATAGCTTCTGTAAAGTTACGCGCGTAATGATGCTGTGTAATGTCAATGAATGAATAATCCAGCTTCCCTACGACATAATAACCGAAGCGGTCGAATGGAATTTCGATTGTATTGTTCTTTGCATCCACAATTCCACCGAGATTTTCCCAGTACTTGGATACTGGATCATAGCGGAATACCGTCACAGTAGCACCTGCTGCTTGTCTAGTATCTGCATTGTACGCCAAGGTCAATGTTCCTCGTATAGACGGGATCAATTCCCTGTTCGCCGGACGATCATCATAGGACGGAATGTTCGAGCTTGCGAATTGATACGGGTCTGCTCCGATCGTGATCGGATCATATGCCCCGCTGTCAGGATCGTCCGCTAAGCCTGCATCAATCCAATAGACGGAGCTTGCCTTGCTGAATCTGTTCGGGAATGAGGCGCGGAACCGTGCGCCGAAGCCTGCGATCTGCTGATCATAGTTGGCCGGCACATTCTCGAATTCATGCCGGTCTACAACGCCGTCATGCGGATTCGCAATCGCCATTAATATCTTATGCCCGCTGAACACCTGATTCTTCAGCTGTTCCGGCACATTGAAATCGCGTCGGATTAATGTCGTTCCACGCTCGAAATCGAGTTCAATAGCATCATCGAATGCTTCGAAGCCGTTGCCCATCTCTTCCATGTATTGCGCGCCTGGAATATTGGTCGGCTCATAGCGAACGCTTATGGAGTCGGTTATTTCCTCATCCTCGCGTATGATGGTGAACTCAATCTCGGTATCTCGATTCTCTCTCAAATCTGTTACGACATATCTGAATGCCCCGTTATAATTGGTGACACCGTCTACATAGTTAATCTTCTCTGCTTCTTCGCCGTCCACCAGCATACTGTCAGCACCGTTAGCATGGACGATCAACTCCACGAAGTTAGAATTGACGATTCGCTTCTCAGGAAGCAATGGACGCACTAACGTATACGCTATTGCGGTCGGATCGACTTCGAGGCGATAGGTCGCTCTTGGCCCGCCAAGTCCGTTGTTGTATACGCTTATGTTATAAATCTTCGTACTGCCGTCCTCCGGAATATCCTGATCCAGCAAGCGGAATGTGAAATATTCACCGTCCGGTACATAAGTCACATTCAAGTTCGGTGGTGTGCCGCGGCCATTATTAATCGTCGCGCCCTCGCTCACGAACTGATTGTCCAACGACCATGTCACATCATAATCATTGGATACGATGCGCAAGATGTAGTTCTGCTTAGCTGCTTCATCCATTGCGCCAATCTTCGCAGTAGGGTTGGAGCCCAAGTCTATGAAGTCGAACGTGCCGAACACATTCATCTTGCTCTGACGAGTCGTGTAGATGCCGCCATTCAATGTAAAGTTAGGATCATTCGGATTAGGGACCGTTGCATTAAAGCTGTATGGAAATACCCCGTCCGTGTTCGGTGCCGGAATTTGCGGCAGGTTCGTCGGAATCAGGTACACACGCAGTGTCTTCTCGTACAAGTTATTGCTCGTACGGAAGTAGAAGCGGAACGTATTCTCACCGCTGACGAGTGCGTCAAAAGCCCGCTCCTTCATTGCAACAGTTTGTTCGATGATAAAATCACCTTTGCTGGAACCCGCTGCCGGGTTTTGCTGCAAATCAATTTGCGTGTTATTAATATAGAAGGAAACCGAACGCAAAGTAGACAGAGCCGGATTATCTTCGTAAGTGATCTGATCCTGATTGGTGACGTTCGTCAAGCTTCCTTCGAATTCCTTGAACGTCGTATCAATCAACCGCGTAAGTCGATCTGACTGTGCTTGTGTCGTATCATCTTGAATCCGCATGCCGTCGTACAGTCCGGAGAATTGCGCGAACGGTCCATATACGAGGGACAAGCTCACTTCCCGTTGTTCATTGCTTACTTGGCCCAGTACAGTCGAATTATCCGACAATGTAGGGTCAGTCAATTCAAAGGTCAGCTCTTGTGTCCCTGTGTTAGGCAGCTTCGTAATCTCCAGGATGACGCGCAAGAACTGCTGCGTCTGACCATTGACCGTTCTCGTAACGACAGGCCACTTCTCATTCGTATTCGGCAATATATTCGCACTATACTCATAAGTATTATTCGGCGAGCCCTCCGTGTATGTGTGTACGATTCCGTTGACATCAACGACTCTGCTAATTTCCACTAATTCAGATATGTGCAAGCTCGCATCAGCAGGCTGGATCTGATCAGCATTGCCGATCAACACTTCAACCCCGATCGGCATCGAGAAGATATCGGCTCCGTCCATCTCCCGTCCGGTCTGATTGTCGAAGTACCCGTCTGCCACTGGTGTTGCGGAAGGACTCGAGTATCCTGGCAAGTATTGAACATCATGAATATAAGCTTGGTTCGCATTGCGGAGCGAGAACGTCAAATCCCCGACATCTGTTCCTTCTATCTGGTTGCCTGTATTCAAGTATACATTGACATGGTTGTCGGATGACAAGGAAAGCTCATACACCTCGTCATAATCGAGTGTCGACGGTACGTCAATCGTATAATCGAAGATGAAGAATGGATCTTCGTCTTCGTAGCTCATACCGGCAATCTGAGCAGCGTATACCGTTCCAGTGACGGATGTATCCCCTTCGAAAGCATAGTCGATCGCATAATTGGTCGGATCTGGGTGCAGTGAATCATTGTAGTATTGCGCCGCATTCGGCACTACTACGCGACCATTGATTTCAAGAATGTTCACATCCGACACAGAATAGTTCGGGTGATATTCCAAACTGGCCGGATTATCGCCAGGTTGAATTCCACCATCAAGTGGATCTTCATCTTGGTAAATCTGCACATCATAGTAAGTAACCTGACCGTTGTAGAAGGTGAGCTCGCGAGTCGTCTCTACAACTTGGTTCGCATTCGTCACACTGATCGTAACGAGATTCTTGCCTCTCTCCACCGTAATTGGTGAAGCGAAGAATTGATAGCCGTTGGAGCTGTTTACTGGAAACGTCCACGAATTTCCATTTACATTGACAGTTACATTTTGCGAGTTCGGCGCTGTACCGCTGATGCTAATATTCGCATCGTCGTCTCCGTTCGTAGTCGGCGAATATACGACCGTCGATTCTTCTTCCTTCAACGGGAAGTTATTGCCGTCCAGTGAAGCCGTCAGATTGTAGAGCACCGGACCGTCCCGATACTCAATATAATACGTGCTGTACACTTCTTGGTAGCCTTGTGTGCCTTTGAAAGTAATTCTGTTCATGCCAGGGAACAATTGCAGATTGAAGATAGAAATATTGCTTCCATCAATATACACATTGTTGCTCACATCTGTTCTAGAGTTCCCGATATTGCCTGGTGTAACCTCTTGTGCAGGGTCGAGAATTTGTTCGATTGTATATGTAATCTCGCTCCCCTGAACATTCAATGTTCCTTCCAAATTAACCAGTTCATCCGTCGTAATGCGGGCAGAGTCCATCGTCGTTCCTTCGTTCTGGAATACGAACGGTTCATAACTGACGTCCGCCGCCTGCGTCTCGCCTTGCGGGATCACGATAATACTAAGCGCCATAGCTATAACAGTAATAACGGCTACTAACTTCCTTGCCACGTCCATTCCTCCCATGTATAGTGTTGAATTTCTCTGTATTCGTCAAATCATTGTTCATCCGTCTACTTAGGCAAGCCACCGACATCTCGTCTAGCAGTCGCATCCACTCCCTCAGCAAATCTCGTATTCTATTTATCGGCACGTTACGACTTGTTTTAAAGAGAGATTGACAAAAAAGGACTGCAAGCGACACTTATTTACAGACCTGTCTGCAAACCCAGCCATCGGCGCGCAACCTCACGGCTGACCTTCTCTGCTCCTTCCGTGCTGACATGGTTCGTATCGCGGAAATCCGTCTCCGGATCAAGCCCTTCGTTCGACATGACGGTGAACGCGGCGCCGTGCGCATCGGCGAAGCGTTGCACAATGTCCACATATTCCTGACGCTGCTCCTCATACTTGGCAGACACCGCTTGCTCGAAGAACGGGGTTCGCGGAATTTGCACAATCGTCACTTCCACTCCCCGCTCGCTCAGCTCGCGTATGAGCTTGCCAAGCGCATCCGTCCGCACCCCGTCGGTTACATACGGATCGAACCAGCGATCAGCTACTTCCACTGCGTGCTCATACGTCTTGTCTGTCTTAGGTGACCAGGTTAACGGCTTGATTCCGCCGGGATAAGCAGGGATCGCTTCGCGCAGCTGCTTCGGCTCATCGGGGTGATCGCGGTCGTGCCGATATTTGTCCAGCATCATGATCCAAACCTCGCGCATCTCGTAGCCCTTCCACGCCCAACCTAACAGCAATTCCCCGTAATTGTCCGCATTCATCACTTGCAGGCGTTCATTCAAATTGGCATAAAACTTGAACTTAATGTCCTTGGCCGCCTCTGCATTGTTAATCTGGTGCTCGTTCACGACGACAATCGCATGCTCCAGCGCAGGCAACTGGGATTCGTACGACTTGTATGTCTTATACATGTCGAAGGCAGAGCCGCCGGACAAGCTGAAGTTGAACACCGTTCCGCGGGGTAAGCCCGCTTCCTCCTCCATAATGTCGGGACGCAGCGCATCCAGACTCATCGAATCGCCGAAGATCGCCACCTTGATCTGCTCCGGCTCCTCCTGCGCGAAGGACGCCTTCAACTCACCAAGCTGTCCGATAAATCCAGGCGAATAGCCATAGAAGTCCACATTGCGAAACACAAGCGTCTCCAGCAGGATGAGAATCGCCAGCATCGCTGCCAAGCCGAGACCTAAATAACGTCTCTTCGACCGCTGCTCGCCTGCTTCTTCTCGGCGTTCGGCACGCTGCGGCAGCGGTTGCTCGCGCACGCTCTCCTCAATCGGTCCGCCAATCGAAGGATCGCTCTCCGCATGGCTACCCATTACAACTGCCTGCTGCTCCAGATCGTCTGTCGGATGATCAGAATTGGAAGTATATGAAGTCATAAGTCTCCCCTCTCAGCATGTATAGAATGGCAAAGACGAACGCTGTATAGACGCCGCCGCGAATCGGAAAAGGCACCCAATGCCACACTCGCGAAAACCAGCCTTCCTTCGTTCGCAAGCCGTATTCCAGCACGTGCAGACCGTACAAGCCTGCCATGAGCAAGAACAGCGGCGCCTGCCAGAGCTCCAGCCAATTCACGGTTAGCATCTTCTGCGTCATCTCGATCGCTAGTCCGAAGTCCTGTGCGCGGAAGAACACCCACGTCCATGTTACGATGTGGAAGAACACCGCCACGGCAGCGATGCGGTACAGAAAGCTTGAGCGAATCGAAGCAATCCACTGCCACCGGTTCAGCTTCAACGTTAGCTTATGCACAATGAGCAGCAGCCCATGCAGACCGCCCCAGAGCACGAATGTCCACATCGCACCGTGCCACAAGCCGGATATGAGCATCGCCGCAAGCAGATGCAGATGTGTTCTAGCCGCGCCCTTGCGGTTGCCGCCTAATCCGATGTAGACGTAATCGCGAATCCAGCGCGACAGCGAGATGTGCCAGCGGCGCCAAAACTCACTCGGATCCGCACTAATATACGGGGACCGGAAGTTCTCAATCAGCCGGAAGCCGAGCATCCAGCCGAGACCAATCGCCATGTCGCTGTACGCAGAGAAGTCGAAGTAAATCTGAAAGCCGAAGCCGTAAGCAGCCAGCCACGCATCCGTAGCGGACATCGCCGCGCCTTGGGCGAACCATTCGTTCACCTCGAGCGACAGCGGATCAGCGATCCATATTTTTTTCGCCAGCCCGATGAAGAATAAGTACATCCCGTATTTGATATCTTGCCACGGAATCGTCCTGTCTCGAATGCTGTCTACCTGCGGCATCAGCTCCTTGCCCCGCATAATCGGCCCTGCGATCAGCTGCGGGAACAGCGAGATGAACACCCAGAACCGGAACAACGAACGAGTCGGCGCAAGCTCCCCACGGCGCACATCGATCAAGTAAGCCAATAGCTGAAAGGTGTAGAACGAAATCCCTACCGGCAGCACAAGACTCGATGCATATTGCTCCAGCGGCGCAAGCGGCCAGCCCGTGAGGGACGTCCAGGTTTCCAGCAGCAGCACCGTATACTTGAAGAACACGAGATTCAGAACAGGTACGGCTAGCCCTACTATGTATAACCACCGAAATCCCGGACGCTTCATACCGTGAACAGCCACGAATACGACTGTGGTCACTATCGCGAATACGAGCAGCATACCTAGTCCCGATGAACCGTAGAACCAGATATTCCCTACCGCCAGTATCGCCAGCCGCCATCTTTTTACGAATACGAAGAGGATCAGGAGCAATCCTAGAAACACAAGAAAGTTAGGAGAATGAAAAACCATGAGCGCGCGCTCCACCTTTTTTTCTATATAATGATAGTCTGTTGCTCTGCCTAAGCGTTTCCCCATTACACATAACCTGCGTTTGCACATGCCGGGAAGCAAGGAAATTGTCGAGCCCTGCATCTACAGTAGTATGCCACAGGTGACAGGAAGCGCATGCCATATGTACCATTAGACGAAGTTCAGCGGAAAAAGTTTCCCTATTACGTTCAGCAAGTCGGTTCGTGAAAAGAATTTGTCGGAAAGTATCTGCTGCTCTGCAACTGGTCATTCGTTCTAATGGGTTCATTCTATATGCGTTATATGGCTTCGCCCTCATAGCACGGATTGTACTGCTGCCGGATTCACCGTGTACGCATGGATTCTCTTGTCCGTCCCCGCTGCATTCGCCGGTTGAATTAACTGCTTGCTTCGCAATTGCTGCAAAATACGTCGAGCCGTCTGCCTACTAATTCGGAAAGCGTCGGCAACATCTTGCGCGCGAACAGGACCCGAGTGGTTAATCATATAACGCAGCGTTTCCTTCTCCCTCAGTGCCGCTTCGTCCAGTTGCATGGACGCACCAAGAAATCTTCCCATAACAAGCTGCAGCAAAAATCGGCATTGCTCCGGATCGCTCTCCAGATCGTCGTATGCGAAGGGACATATGTGCCAACCCATCCCGAGTAAAAAAGCCGTTCGCTTCCGCTCATCTGCGAATCGCCATCTACTCACATCTCGGCCGTGCGGACCGTAGCCTTCTATTTCGAAGCCGAGCTTGATAGGCTCCGTCACATAGGCGAAATCCAAGTATCTTGGCTTGCCCTGATGATCCGTCACCTCATACTCTGGATGCAATTGCTCGAAACTGCCTCGAACGGGGTACCACACCTCGCGCAGAAATTTCATTTCACCGTGACCTAGTCCGTGACGAATCCTGTTCTTCCCTTCCCCTTTCCTCGCTTGAACATGCCGCTCCAGCCACACCTGACATTCACGTTCAAATGTTGCCATCCCCTATTCCCCCTTCTCATTGTTCTTGATCGCTGCTTTTATTCGCTACTACTCATCTTCATGCCATTCTCCTGCATCGTAGCTGACCGATCTAACTGAACCGTGCCTCTATCAGTCATCCACATTTCAGCCTACTAACTGCACCGTTTCGCCAATCTCATCTTTCATCTTCACCATTCCCTCATCTGATGTGTATATGCTCCGTATCCCGGTCTAACTTCCATCTCGTCGTTCCCTCCTATGATGCGTATCGCACCGCTCCCTAACATTTCAATCTTCTGCACCTCCACTCTCTCACGCACCCCGCACTCCTGCTTCTCCTTCGCCTTGCGCAACCACTTCCCCGTCACAAAAAAACACGCCCCAGCCCCCGAGTTCGTCCCTCGGATCAGCTTGGCGTGTTCTTCACGACCATATTCGAACCATAATCATGTTATATTGTGATGATGAGCCTCGTCCACTTGTAGAAAGCCTTGTGAATGAGGGGCATTTGACCAATTAGTGATCATTTGTGATCTTAATTTGTGCGATTTGCGTGCATCTGGCTAATTAGTGATCATTTATGATCTTAATCCGGTCATTTCGGCGCTTTCCCGGCTTATGGTATCAATTAGTGACCAGATTTGATCACTAAATGGATGTTCAGCGGCAATCCGCCAAATTAGTGACCAAGTTTGATTACTAATTGCTTCGACGCGCCGTGCTGTGACGGATGGACCGGATATGCACGGGGTTCCAACAGGCATATAGTGGTCTAGCCGCGTCGAGCTCATTCAATATGCGTGGCTATGTGCTGCTGTTGAGCGTGCATCGATCTACTTCAATCGAGCAGCACACTTGCTCGCGTGTCGAGCTGCTCCACGTTGCACACACCGTCACCGCAGCTACTTCAACATACGCGCGCCGAGGAAGCGGGCTGTCTTCACCTGAGCTTTGCGCAGGAAGTGCAGCACGGGCTTCTTGCCCTGGCTAATGATACCGATCGCTTCGGCGCCGATTTCGAGCATAATGAGCAGCAAGGCGACGATCAGAATCGTCAGCCACAGCGCTGTCGTCTGCGACAGCAGGACGGCAACGCCTCCGAAGGATGCAGCAATGCCGTATATGACCAGCACGGTCATGCGGTGGCTGAAGCCGAGCTGCAAGATGCAGTGATGCAGATGACTCTTGTCAGCGACAGAAATCGGTGTGCGGTTGACCAAGCGGCGGACGATCGCGAAGAAAGTGTCCGACAGCGGTACGCCGAGCATCGCCAATGGCACGATGTAGGAGACGAACACCGCTTGCTTAAATCCAAGCACCGACAGCACGGCGAGGCTGAAGCCAAGGAACAATGCGCCGGAATCGCCCATGAAGATCTTCGCTGGATGGAAATTGAAGAACAAGAAGCCAATGATGCTTCCAAGCAATATCGTACTGAGCAAAATAACTGTCACGTTGCCCATCATAATCGCGAGCACGAGCATCGTCGCAATCGCGATTGCCGATACGCCGGCGGCTAATCCATCCAAGCCGTCAATCAGATTCAGCGCATTCGTCACGCCGACGATCCAGAAGATCGTAATCGCAATACTGAGCCATTCCATACTAATACTCATCGACTCGCCGAACGGCAGGTTCAGCAAGTTGACGCGGAGATCGAATCCGACTACGGCAATGACTGCTGCGATCAACTGACCGAGCAGCTTCACCTTCGGCGACAGCTGGAAGCGATCATCCAATGCGCCTACTAGCACGACGATCGAACCGCCGACAACGAGCGCCCAAGCGGCATTTTGCTTATAATTGTCCAGTACCGGAGAAATCATAAAGAAGGCAGCAATGAATGCGATAAAAATCGCCAAACCGCCCAGTCGCGGCATAATGCGCGTATGCACTTTGCGATGATTCGGGGCATCAACTGCGCCAACCCAGACGGCGAAGTACTTCACCGCTGGCGTCAAGACCAATGCGATCACGAGTGCGGCTGCGAATGCCAAGCTATATAAATAGATCATTTACTCTTATCCACCTCTTCTGTGTGACTAAACCAATTACTCATTATACACAGCGGATTGAAAAAACACCAACGAATTTTCCCAGATGTGAGTGAATGTGTGTCAGATTCGCCGCATGCCCCTTATCAGATCACACCCGCCGCTTCGTTCGCAGCACTAGCCACGCGAACTTCGGCAGCGCCAGCATTCTGCGCCAGCGCGAAGGCTCCTTGAGCAGTCTGTACAGCCATTCCAACCGCAGCCGAATCCACAGCTCCGGCGCGCGCTTGTTCTTGCCCGCTATCGCATCGAAGCTTCCGCCGACGCCCATCATGATGGGTACATGCAGCTCATCCTTATACTTGCCAATCCACGGCTCCTGATTCTTAGCAGATCTCGCCACGAACAGCAGATCAGGCTGCTGTGCGCGAATATCGGCAATCACTTCACGATCTTCATCATCTGTGAAGTAACCGTCACGCTCACCTACAATCTGAATGCCCGGATACATCTCCCGTATTCGTGCAGCTGCAATACGGATCACTTCCGGTTCTGCACCTAGCAGGTATGCTTTCCAGCCTAGTGGAGCGCCCTCGCGCAACAGCTCATGCAGCAGATCGTAACCAGCTACACGCTCAGCGACCGGCTTGTCGAGCCGAGAGGCAGCCCAGACGACACCAGTCCCGTCGGGAACAATCAGCTCTGCCTGTTGCATCACTGACATGTATGCAGCATCTTCCAAAGCAGCCATCACAATGATCGGATTCGCGGTAATAACCTGATGCACACACTTCGTGCGAATCGCTTCTGACAAGTATTCGACTGTTTCGCGCATGCTCATGACTGATATCGGAATATCAAATATGTTCGTTGTTCGAGAAGACAAGGATTGCTGGTTCATTTTACCTCACCCTTATATTTGACGCAGCAGCGCTGTAATTTGTTGCGCCGGTTGCTGTGATTTTTTGATCAAGCTGTCGATTGGTGCAGTATGCGCTCGCTTCCAAGCCTCGCCATCTGCCAACAACCGTTCTATAGATAAAATCGCATTGTTCTGATCGATTGCGTCCGTCGAACCAACCGGAGCCGACTCGATCTGAGCAAGAAAGCGGTCAATCTTCGGATCGTAGCTAATTCCGGCGACCGGTACACGCTGCGATGCGGCATAGATGAGCGCATGCAGTCTCATCCCGAGCAACACCTTACAGCCAGCAACTTGCTGCAGCATCGTCAATGGGTGCGGCGCTGGTGGCGCAACCTCTGCACGGGCTGCGGCTACCGAACTCATGCGCGCGATCACCCACTCGGACGCTTCACGGTCATGCGGCTCGTGGAACGGCAAGAACAGAAGCTTCGCGTGATGCGCTTCCGCTATACGCGACAGCAAGTCCGCGATCTGCTGCAGATCAGCCCGATCCTCACGCCAGAAGCGCACAGACACACCGATGACAGGAACCTCTCCATCCTTATCTGCATCACGCTCAGGAAGTCTCGAATTCACTTCCCCTTCCGCGCGCATGCCCATCACTGGATCAGGTACGACTTCCACTTCACGGCGCACGCCATCCTTATCTGCATCACACTCAGGAAGCTTCGAAGCCGCTTCCCCCTCCGCGCGCATGCCCATCACTGGATCGGGCACGACCTCTACTTCCCGGCGTACTCCATATTGCCGGAGCATCGAGGCCGAATCTGTATCGCGCACCGATATATAATCCGTTCGGTTGAACACCGATGCGATCAGCTTCTGGAACAGCGGTCGGTTAACTGGACCGATTCCTTGTGAGTATATGAAGGTCGGCTTGCCAAGCCATTGCGCCAGCTTCACCACTCCGAGATAGTACGGGATGCTGCCATTACCGGTCACATCCTGCAATAAGCTGCCGCCCCCGCTAATCAAGCCGGAGCTGCTGCGAATCGCGGACAGCAGCGCGGCAGGCTTCATACGCGGAATGGCGCGCACGCCGTACATCGCTTCGGTCTCTGCCGGATTGGCAGACAAGATGACTGGCTCTACTTCGCGTCCAGCCTCCTGCGCGGCAAGCTTCAGCGCTTGAACGATCGAGAGCAGCACGGCTTCATCTCCACTGTTGCCGAAGCCGTAATAGCCGGATATTAATATACGCGAAGCAGATGCGCCCATCTTCTCCAGCTCCTTATCAGCACTTCACATACGGCAGCGAACCCGATACTGACGAGCATGCCGAACACAATGCCGTACGTAATACGCAGTAATGAAATATCGATCGGTGTATGAATGTGCGTGAATGTGTTGACCATTGTCAGCTGTCCAATGACGCCTAATGCGACGAACAGCAGACCCTTGCGATATCGCAGACACACATACGCCCCGGCAATGAACAACGGATGTCCGATCAGAAATTCCTGCGTTCGCGGTCTGACGCCGAGCGTATTTTCCAAGAATGCGCGGAACGCACGTTCATAAGGCAGTGTAGTTCCCGCATTGCCGGCACGCGACAAGTAATACAGCCCGACGATGCCCAGCACAGCTAACGCCACAACATAGATAACCTTAATGTTGGCAAGCAGAATCGCCCGCAACCGAGATGCTACGCGATCGACAGGAAGTTCATCACGGAACAGCACATAGTAGAGCACGACAATACCGATCGGGGCAAGCTTGAGCAAGCTGACGCCGCGGAACAGATCAATTGCAAGAATATAGGTGATCGTGTGCAGCAGACCGACAACATATACGATGCCGATCAAGGTAATCCCTACCGTTCGCAGCAGTAAGCCGGCAGCGCCGAGCCATGCCGACAGCATGCCCTTCTCCGGTCCGCCAATGAGCAGCCAGCCCGCGACACCGACGGAGCCACCCTGCTGCTCCACTACCCCTTCACGGCTAGAGCTGTAGCCTTGCTCACGTCCATAGCGCCGCATTAGTGTGCGAATAGCTAGGATTACCGCTAAGCTAGGCGCGCTGATCGCAGCGAGCAAGGCGGCAGCCTGCAGCAGCAAGCCAGAAGATAACACATATAGCCCTGCTCCGCCAACCAGTCCACCTGCGAACACAAGCAATGACGACCATGGGAAGAACATCCCTGCCAGCAACGCCGCCAACGCGAAGCTACCTATAATAATGATAAGCTTCAGCACATTCACAGCTGGCACAAATTGCGAGACCGAATACGTCTCCGCTTCGCCCACCTGGAATCCTTCGTCCTGAAGACGCTGGACAGCGCCATCTGGACCGTTCAAGCTTTCCCTCATATTGAACAATGTGTTCTTCATGAAGGCCGTATCGGTATCGCGCTGAATGTTGGCGTTCAGATAGATCATCCGAATGTTGCGGTCCGTCACCGCCAATACGATCCGATCAGACAAGGTAGCGGGCGATTGCGACATCTCGCCTTCTGTGATTGAATGTAGCCGAACCGCGTCATAGTCTGTCAGGTATGCAAGCTTCGCCGCTCCCTTCTGCTGCGGCTTCGACGGATCGGTCTCAATAATGGCAATGCGCATGCCGTATTGCTTCATCAAGTCGGCCATTGCAGTCAGCGTATGGTGCTCGGCATCATTGCTATAGCCCGTAACGGCTTGTCCGGCGAACACCAGCGTATGAACCCCGTAGGATTGGAGCCGCTCCAGCGTCTCCTCCGTTTGTGCGATATCTACCTGCGGTCGGTCGCTTAACCGGGCAGCGAGCTGGAAGCCCATGCCGTGCAGCTTGTCCAGCAGCAGCGGGTTCGGCTCCATCGGCAGCTGCTGCGCGGCATTCTGAGACATCTCGATCTCTAGACCTTGCCGATCGTCTACGTTCCACGTGCGAACAGCCACATCAAGCTGTGTATAAAACTGTTCAATAATCGGCTGCAACGCTGCCTGCTCCTGCTCACCGCTGAACAGCAAATATGTGTAGCGGCTCTCAGGATCTGCCCAGGTTCTGCCTTCCAGCAGCGCCGCCTCAAGCGGTGAGAACAGCTTAATATGTCCGGTCTGCTGCATCTCTGCCAAAGTAGCCTCGTACACGGCAATCGTCGTAATTCCCGCATGCTGCATAGCTGTCAACTCTTGATCGAGAAAGGTTTGCGGCTCAGACTCGAATTCGGACAGCACGAGCAAATCCGCGAAGTCGAATACCATTTCCACACCATCGGACGATTGCTCTGTCTGCCAGCGCTCCGCTGTCATCGGCAAGCTGGCAAGCACACCAACCGCTACAATCAGCCACAGCACACGCTGCATCCTTCTGTTCCATCTCAAGTATGAGGCCAACACATCATTCACTCCTTGTAAAAGTTCTGCCTCTTCGGACGCGTCCGAAGAGGCACTCTTGTATCTTTTATCCAATTCATGCTTCTAAGCTTCTATCTCGTCCACACGCGCCATTACTTCCTGCACAAGCGCCTGTAACGCTTGTTGCGAAGCTTCGCCGGAATCACGACATACAGCGAAATACACTTTAATCTTCGGCTCCGTTCCCGAAGGGCGCAAGCAAAACCAAGAGCCGTCGTCCAGCATGTACTTCAGTACATTTTCACTCGGTAATCCATCTATTCCTTCGGAATAATCGAGTAGCTGCTGCACCTTCACGCCAGCAATCTCGGTCGGCGGCTGTGCGCGCCAATCTTCCATTATAGCGGCAATGCGCTCCATGCCGGTCTTGCCTTTCATCGTCCGCGACGCCAATGCTTCCAGGAAGTAACCGAATTGAGCATACAGCTCGTCAAGTACCTCGGTTAAGCTTTGTCCCTGACTCTTGTACCATGCAGCCGCTTCACAAATCAACATACTGGCAACTACGGCATCCTTGTCGCGGGCATAGTCTCCTGCCAAGTAACCATAGCTCTCCTCATAACCGAACAGGAATGTATGCTTACCCGTCCGAGCAAATTCCGTCATCCGTTCGCCGATATACTTGAAGCCTGTCAACGTATTCAATACGGTCATACCGAAGCTCTCCGCAATACGCGCACCCATCTCGCTTGTGACGATTGTTTTGATTACGACACCGTTCGCAGGCAGTGTGTCTTCAGCCTTCATACGGCTAAGCAAGTAATGTGCGATAATCGCGCCTGATTGATTGCCGGTGAGCACCGCATATTGTCCGCTCCGATCCAGCACTACAGCACCCATTCGATCCGCGTCCGGATCTGTACCGATGATGATATCTGCTCCGATCGCTTCCGCCTTCTGAATCGCCAGCTTGAACGCATCCCGCTCCTCCGGATTCGGTGAAGTCACCGTAGAGAAGTTCGGGTCCGGCAGCTCCTGCTCCGCCACGACATGCACATGCTTGACGCCAATCGCTTGAAGGGCATCCCGCACCGGCTTATTGCCTGTACCATGCAACGGTGTGAAGACGACTTGGAAATCATCCGGCACCGTAAACTTACTGCTGAAGCTAACCTCGCTCAACGCTTGAATGAACGCCTCATCCACGCTCTCATCCAGCCATACGAGCAGCCCTTGCTGCTCCGCCTCCTGCCGTTCGATACGCTTAATCGCATCGAATGACGGCAGCTTCCGAATCTCGCCGATAACTTGCTCCGCCTCTGCCGGCACCAGCTGTCCGCCGTCTGCGCCATATACCTTATAGCCATTGTATTCAGGCGGATTATGGCTTGCCGTTATGACGATGCCTGCCATCGCCTTCAGATGTCTGACCGCGAAGGACAGCTCCGGCGTCGGACGCAGCTCGGGAAATACATAGGCGCGAACACCGTTCGCTGCCAGCACCAGAGCCGCCTCCAATGCGAATTCAGGCGACTGATGCCGGGAATCGTAAGCGATCGCCACCGCCGGCTGTTCACCAGCAGCCCGCAAGACATAGTGCGCCAGTCCTTGCGTCGCCTTGCCAACGATATATCGATTGATCCGGTTCGTCCCTGCGCCGATCACACCGCGCAAGCCGCCGGTTCCGAATGCCAGCTCGCGGAAGAACCGATCTTCAATCTCCTGCGGATCATCCGCGATTGCGCGCAGCTCCTCCTTCGTAGCTTCATCTATATTCGGATCAGCCAACCATGCTCTATATTGGTCCATTGCTACTATTTGCGTTTCCGCCATTCCTGATTTCCTCTCCCTTATCCAGTTTAATTTAGAAAGAAGACCTAACATCGTTCCCTCATATGGACGTGCGATTGCCTACTGCGGATCGGACAAAGCAAACATCAATTCACCTTCAGCCACTACCTTGTCCTCGACTGTAGCAACTGCCCTGCCCTTGCCTACAGGTCCCTTCAGACGGGTAATCTCCACTTCCAGCTTCAGCGTATCGCCTGGCTTCACCTGATCACGGAAGCGGAAGCCGTCGATCCCTGCGAAAAATCCTAATTTCCCTTTATTCTGTTCGACCATCAGCATCGCTACAGAGCCGACCTGGGCCAGCGCTTCGACAATTAGAACACCCGGCATAACAGGATAGCCCGGAAAGTGTCCGGCAAAATGCGGCTCATTCATCGTTACATTTTTCAATCCGACTGCGCGAACGCCTGGCTCCACCTCGATAATACGGTCAATGAGCAAAAACGGCGGACGGTGCGGAATAATGTCTTGAATTTGGCGAATATCTAATGTTGTCATCTGTATCATTCTCCTTTGGCTCCAAATTAGCACAATGTTCATGTACTCGTATAAAATCACATTCGAGTAGTCACACTATAGAATGTCCCCCTCGTGAGCTGCAGTAGCGGGGGTTGATATAAGAGAGCATGCTTGCCGAGAGTGCCGACACCGCAGATGGGGATCGGACAGACGGGCAAGCATGTTCTTTTCTACGCTTCTCGACTATCATGAGGCTCCATGACGCGCCATATTGTTAAGCATCCGAAACTTCCATATGTAATAGAGCGATGTTCCCGACGACAACAACAGTACGAGCCACAACGCCGGAATCGCATACGGCAGTTCAAAAAAGACAAGCATAAGCACAACATAATACAAGGTAGTCGTCAGCTTGCCCATCCAATTGGCAGGAACCATCTTCTGACCGCGAAAATGAAACACCGCCGAGCCCACAATCATCGCCACATCCCTTAGCAACAAAATTAGCGCAAGCTGCCACGGAATCATACCGGCTGCCAGCAGCGTAATGATGACAGCAAGCATCATCGTCTTGTCTGCGAGCGGATCGAGCATGCTGCCTACCTCTGTCACTAGACCCCGGGAGCGAGCAATGTAGCCGTCCAGCACATCCGTTGCACCGGCAAGTACTAACACGGCGAAGGCAGTCACATGCTGGCCTGCAGCGAACACGGCTATGTACACAGGCACCAAGAGAAAGCGGCAAATTGTAAGCATATTCGGCACATTCACGCGCGTCATCTCCCTATCCGGCATTTCCACATCCATTATACCTTGCTTAAGGCAAAAAGAAAACTTTGTCATCTGAACCAATTCTATAAGTACGAAGTAACTATAGGATTGGTTCATCTGAGCCAATTCATAAGTGTTATACAACTATGGAATTGGTTCACCTGAGGGAATTTCATAAGTACAATGTAGCTATGGAATTGGCTCATCCGAGGGAATTTCATTCGTATGAAGGAACCACGGGATTAGCTCTCCTGAGTAAAGTACATAATATTATCCACGGGACTGCCTCTTTTGAAGCAACTACAGATGTACCCCTTAACCACGCACGAACCTACCACTACCCGATACATGAAGTAAAGTTACTGCGAAAGTGCAGGCTTGGTGCATACATCATGAGCGTTTTTCCGAAATACCTGCGAATCTGCATCTTGGCATACGGAATATTGGCCATTCTGGCGGTCTGCGCTTCAAAAGGATGTAGATTCGCAGGCAATCGCTAATTCAAACTAATTCGCGAGGAAAAGCCTGCACATTCGTAGAAATCTCCTTACTGGACCGTGCTGGGGCTGGACTGGGGCCGTGCTGGCTTCCCATTGACTTGCCTGATCGCAGGAATCTTCTTATTGCGATGAGCGGATCGGGGCAATACGAACGTCTACCTATACAAGAAAGCCCCTGCCCCACTCGTCAATACAACAAGTGGTGGCAGAGGCTCCTTGCGACTCTATTCTTTGGCAAATACCAAGTCGTATACATGCTTCCATGTTTCTAGCTTCCATATATCTCCTGCACTCTGATCTCCCAACGTGACGTATCCTACATACAACCCTACATACAAAGCGATGACGCAGGCTACCGGCACAATGAGAAAGCGCAGAATGCGCAGTGTGATCCGCAGCCAAGGAGGCAGCTTGCTCTTCTTGGCCTTCGACTTGCTGTCGGATGCTGCTGGCTTGGCGCTTGTCCGATTCAATTGTTCCGCCTCTTGCGGCGGGCGTCTGCTTTCTGTTTCGTGATCCTGCATGTCCGCACTAGTTCCCCTTTTGATTACTTATTAACCGCGCAGGCTGTTAGCCATCTCACTCAGGCGATCCGCACTGGTCAGCGCTCGCGCATTCAGCTGATAAGCACGCTGAACCGCGATCAATTCCGTCATCTGCTCAGTCATGTTCACATTCGATTGCTCGATGAAGCCCTGGCGCACTTGTATGTCTCTGGTAGCTGCTGTACGTGGATCATTCAGGTCAATCGCTTCCATCACCTCAGCATTGTCTATCGCGCTGTCCGCGATCCGGAACAAGTTGTTCCCCGCATTGTCCAGCAGTTCAGGACGCTTCACCTGATGCAGAGGCAGTGTGCCCATCACAGTCGGCAGCTCATCGTCTACTTGATCGTTATATACACTAATGTTGCCGTTCGTGTCAATGACCACCCGATGATTAAGCGGAATGATGACTGGCGCAAGCTCGCCTTCGAAGTTGACGTTGCGGATGAGATGCCCGTCCTGCGTAGCCAGATAGGCATTCTCGCTGCCGGGTTCAGTCTGCACGAGCTTAAGCGATCCGCCGCGTGTGAAGAAGCGGTCCAGCAGCGGCTGTCCGTCCTCACCGAGCAACGGCTCACCGTCAGGTCCGCGCTGCACCTCGAACAGCTCGATCATCGCATTGCCTTCCAGCGCAATATCCAGCGGCTGCTCGGTGTTCTTCAACGATCCTTGCTCGAAGTTGATCTGCACCGAACTCGTACGCGATCCCCATGCTTCGGTAATACCCATCGGTGTGCGGCGACCAGGCAGCTCGAATTCCTCAGGCTGCTGCTTCACCGCAGTGAGCACATCCTGAAAGGACATCTCGCGCCGCTTGTAGCCAGTCGTATTCACATTCGCTATATTGTTGGCTAGCATGTCCAGCTTTTGCTGAAGCGCATGCATCGATACAGACGCATTCACAATGGAATTGTTCATTCCGTCTTCACCTCAAGTTCTTATCCGCCTGTTATAATCGACCGATCTCATTCACGGCCTTCTCCAGACTGCGATCGTAATATTGTACCATCCGCTGATTCGCTTCATAAGCCCGCTGCGCCGCCATAAGATCAATCATCGATTGCGTTGCGTCCACATTCGAGCGTTCGATGAAGCCTTGCTCGATGGAAATTTGGGCTAGATTCGGCACCTGCTCGGGCGGATTGTCCTCTGGATTATCGAGTCGATAGTTGCCGCTGCCTTCACGGATTAACCGATTAGGGTTATCGACCTGCGCGATGCGCAGGGCAATCGGATTGCCGGCTGCATCCACAATCGGCAAGCCCGTGCCCGCATCATACATACTGCCGTCCGCTCCCACTCTCACCTGATCGAGCGAGATGACATTCGGCTGCTCCACCTCCGGAGGCAAGCCAGCGATCGAGGCGCCCTCGAAGCTGATCGGCTGTTCGTCGCGGCCAATCAGACGGTCTCCGTTCAGCGTAACGAGCTCGCCCTCGCCGTTAACCATAAACTTGCCGATGCGCGTGTATCGCTCTTCTCCCGCTTCATTCTGCAGCGTGAAGAAGGCTTGCGGCTGATACACGATGTCACCGTCTTGGTTCACCCCTTTGCCCGACTCGTCGAAGGGAATCTCCACCAGCTCGCCGTCCACTTCCTCAGCTACCCGAATATTAGAGACAATCGCCAAATCACCGCTATTCGCCGTCTCGATCAAGTCCCCTTGCGTGAACAGCGGCAAGCTCTCCTCGATGAAGACGCCGGTATTGATCCGACCGATCGACTTCGCATCCTCCCCTTGTGTCAATGCAATAAGCATCTCAGGGAAGGAACGCGCTACAGGGGTCACCTGCTTGAACCCGGGCGTGTTCATATTCGCAATGTTGTTCGTCAGCGTATCATGCCTGCGCTGATTCGCAGTTAGGCCGGATGCTGCCGTATATAATCCTCTTAACATGGGATCATGGCCTCCTGTTACAATTTCTTCTTCGCAACGCGGTCGAGGTTGTCCAGCATAATGCCTGTCCCCTTGACCACACAATGCATCGGATCTTCCGCTACCAGCACCGGCACCTTCAGCTCCTCTGCCATCAGCTGATCCAGTCCGTGCAGCATGGCGCCGCCGCCCGTCAGAATGACGCCGCGGTCAATAATGTCTGCCGATAGCTCCGGCGGCGTCCGTTCCAGTACGGATTTCGCCGAGGCAATAATGGCAGATACGGAATCCCACAGCGCTTCGCGAACTTCCCAAGACTCGATCGTTACCGTGAGGGGCAGTCCGGTAACCATATCCCGCCCGCGAATGTCCAACTGCTCGTCCCGTCCGCCAGCCAGCACTGTACCGATTTGCAGCTTAATCTCCTCTGCCGTGCGCTCGCCGATCAGCAGCTTGTACTTGTCCTTAATATACTTGGAGATCGCGATATCGAACTTGTCCCCCGCGACTTTAATAGAAGAGGCGGTGACCACGTCCCCCATGGACAGGACAGCTACGTCGGTCGTTCCGCCGCCTATATCCACTACCATATTGCCGCTAGGCTGAAAGATATCCATGCCTGCGCCGATGGCAGCAGCCTTCGGTTCCTCTTCCAAGAATACTTCCTTCGCACCGCTGCGCTCAGCAGCTTCTCGAATCGCCTTCTGTTCCACAGAAGTGATGTTCGTAGGGGCGCAGATCAGAATGCGCGGATGGGCGTACCATTGCTTGCCGCCCACTCTGCCGATGAAGTGCTTCAGCATCACTTCTGTAATTTCGAAGTCGGCGATAACACCGTCCTTCAACGGACGAATAGCGACGATATTGCCCGGTGTTCGCCCGACCATTCGTCTTGCCTCTTCGCCTACTGCCAGCACGCGCTTCGTCTCGCTTTCGATAGCGACAACGGAAGGCTCATTCAAGACAACGCCGCGCCCCTTGACGTGAATTAGTACATTTGCTGTTCCCAGATCGATACCGATATCTTTGCCGAACATGAGCTCCTAAATCCTCCCCGACGAGTCAATTTCATAATGCGATAAGTAGCAGATTTCATTACCAGATATAGCACTATACCTATGCATGTGAACTAGATCTAGTGACGGAAGCTGCAGAAGTGATCATGATGAAAGTGACTCCGACTGCAGCCGTTATATTCCGAACGATTAGTTGATGATATAGCTCCTACGCTAAAATTCGACATCGATCTGAGAAATCCTTTTTTTCTCGGGGAAAAATCGATCAAGCGCTTACGATTACTGCAAAACCAGTGTCTCTGATTCCGATTCGTCCTTCTGCTTGCTGTACTTCATCTTAGTCGCTTCCCCGCCGCGAAGATGGCGAATCGATTTGTGATACTCCAGAATGGTCTTCACCTGGTTAGCCAGTTCTGGGTTGATCTCGGGCAATCGCTCTGTCAAATCTTTGTGCACCGTGCTCTTGGATACCCCGAACTGCTTCGCAATCATACGGACCGTGTTGCGCGATTCGACCAGACTGCGACCGATCTTGATCGTTCTCTCCTTGATGTAATCGTGCACGCCCCTCGCCTCCCTACTCGAGATAGTTTGGTACATTATATGAGTGGTCGGCCTATATATGCGTTGTTTCCAAGCGTGACAGGCTCTATCCGCACGAAACTTGTGCCAAGCGCGCTCATTCTCGTGATTTCGCTGTAAGCCGAATATCCTTGCCCGGTCTGGCTTGCAGGCACCTGTGCAACGAGAGGACGAGCGGCGTATCCGTCAGGCAAAAATAAATAAGCAGCCCGGGCCGCGAAAACGGCTCAAGCTGCTTGTACAAGGTTAGGCTATAGACGATCTAGTCTGCTTCCGTAGTGGAGGACTCAGGCTGAGTATTATCCTCAGGTGCTTCTTCTGTTGAAGAATCGTTAGATGGACTTGTCTCGGACGATCCTTCAGACGTTGCCGCATCATCGGGAACAATACCTGTAGATCCCTCTGCTTCTGCCTCCGGTTCGTCCAGCTCCATGCCGCGCAGTGCCGGCAAGTACGATTCCGGATTCACCAATTCCTCATTGTCCTGCACTTCAAAATGCAGATGTACGCCGAGATCCCTATGCAGTTCATTACGTCCGGCTGTACCAATCACCATGCCTTGTGTGACACGATCGTTCTGCTTCACCTTCATCTCGCCCAAGCTCTGGTAGACGGTCTTCAATCCGTCTTCGTGAGTAATCTCCACGACATTGCCGATCAGCGGCAGCTGCTCTGCCCGCGTCACTGTACCACTCAATGCCGCCAATACCTCGAACGCCTCTTCATTCTGGTGGGCCAGCGCCAATCCGGTGTTGAACATGAATGTATTGTTGTACTGGATCGTCGCCGCCTGTTTCGTTGCCGCGTCTGCTGTCTCCTCATAGAACGGCATGATCACATCCATCGCTGCATCGTCGGCGAACGGCCATTGCATGCTCTCAGCAGGCACCGTTACAGGCAGCGCATCGTCGCCACTCACCGAATCGGTTACAGAAGGATTCTCGCTGTCTGCGATCAATCCGCCTCCTGTCAATTCCGCATCGGTCAACGCGTTCTGCTCTGGCTCTGAACCTTGATAGGCCCACATTAAGCTTAGGATGATTGCTGCCGCTGCCATATAAGCCGCTGGGAATACCCATTTTTTCCGAAGCAGCTTCTTCCACGATGATGTCGTACCTGCAGCAGTCTCACGCCTGGTCGTTACCTGTTCCTGATGAGAACCGGAATCTGGTTTGTGTTGATTGTTATTTTCTTGGCTCATCTTCCATCACCTCAGCAACCATTGTTGCCAGATGATAGAGTCTTTTATACGTAGTCTCGAAAAAAATTGCTGTGCAACAAGATCCAGACTACCACTCACTTCTCTGTTCTAGCGACTAGCAGCTCCTCTTCTTCTAATTGTACGGCATGCTCCTCCAACAGAGAGATACCCAACTGATCGACGGTCTCAATCTGGATGCCGGAATAGTAATGCTTCAGAATTTGCTCTGCAGTGTAGCCTTCCTTCGCCATCCCTTGCGCGCCATACTGACTCATGCCTACCCCATGTCCGTAGCCGTAGCTCGTAATGTGAACATCCTCTGCTTGCAGTGATAGGGTAAAATGCGACGAAGGAAGCGCCAACAGCTCGCGCACTTCTCTGCCGGTGAACGATTGTCCGGCGATCTGGATCTTCTTCACCCGCTTGCCGCTCGTCCATGACAGTGTACGCGCACTTGCCTGCGCACTGACAGGCTGAACACCTGCAATCTTCAGCTTGCTGAACAGGTCTTCATAGCTAATGCGCGTCTCTTGCTTATACTTGGGCGATACAGCCTCATCCCACGGACTTGTGACACTGCGCAAGTAAGGGACATATGTCTGCCAATATTCTTCGGCATTCTCGGTATACCCGTTACTAGTGGAAAAGAATGTCGCCTCGATCGGTTGTCCCTCATACGTAGCTACTTGTCCTCTTGTCTCATTCACTGCGCGGTTCAGTTTGTCCAGATTCGCGCCATAGCGAAGCCAGCCCCACTGGTCGCGCAGGCTGTCCACATCGGTATACGCTTGATGCTGGATCGTATCCGTCACCCAAGCTTGCTGCGGCACATCCTCGAAATTCCCAATTGCCGCACGCCTAATGAGATACGTTCGGGCAGCAATCGCTTGTGCCTTCAGCGCCTCCAGCTCGAACGCAACCGGCATCTCTGCGGCCACGACCCCGCGCACATAAGCTTCCAGCGTCACTTCCTCTACCTTACCGGTCTCACTGCGATAGACTGGGACCATCCAAGTATGCACACTCTCCTGCAAGGAAGTAGCGGGATTGGGCTGCCAGCGCAACCAGCTCGAGCCGCTCCCGCTGTCAGGGAACACTAGCGGCTTCACCAGCAGTCCGGGCAGGGCAACAGCAAGCAGTGTAAGCAGGACGACGCAAGCTGCCATACCGATGCCGAAACGGTGATGAGACAACCGCGCAAGACGACGAACTGTGCGGCGTCTCCCGCTTAACCTTCGTCGGCGAACCGTTCGACTTCGCTTGTCCGTCTGTACGTTGAACCTTGCTATGCGGCCTGCGAACCTTCTTCCTCTGCGGCGTAACGGGTACAATGTCTGCTTCCGCTCCGGCCTGCGCCTTCTGTTCATGGTGCCTATCCTCCTCCGCAAGGTCGTCCAGGACTGTCCCTGGTAAGACTACTATATGAGGAGCGGCAAATTGATAGAACCGAGAGGGGGAAGGAGATTAGATGAAGGATGCAGGTCGTACTGTGGAGTCACAGTGGATGTATTGGGGGTTAATGGGTGCAGTGGGAGTGATAGTTGTAGTGCTGGGTGCAGTGGGAGTGATAGTTGTAGTGCTGGGTGCAGTGGGAGTGGATGGCGCAGTAGTGGTGGATAGTTGTAGTGCAGATACAGTGGTGGTTCTGATGAAGGTTGCTAGCGAGGGTTGCAGCACGGTGCAGGGGATTGCGAATCAATAGTCCAGCGTCACATCGGCTTCACATCCGACATCACATCCGGTATTAAATTGAGGGAAAAAGTGGACTTATCTCGCAGCAATCTGCAAGAGCGAGCAACTTAGCGGGAGATAATGGACTTATTTCGGCATCTGAGCCAGTCACATAGGTAAAATATAGCGAATAAGACCAGATAAGTCCGCTATATGTTCCTGTGACATCCTATGCTGCGAGATAAGTCCTATTCCTCCCGTTATTTCGCTTCGTTGTTGCCGCGCACGAGCTGCTTGGTCTGCTTCACATGCTTGATCTGCACGAGCTGCTTGGCATGTACTTCAAGCACGGGCAAATCCAGTTTGCATCGGGAGTATCGGGAATTCAGAAGCGTCCTCGGTCTGCTCGGCTTGCGGAATCTGCTTCGGCTTCGCCTCAGCTTGCTCGCTCAGCCTATAGATCGTAGCGCCGAGTCTGGCGAGCTTCTCTGCGATGCCTACATACCCGCGGTCGATGTGATGCACGCCGCTAACCTCTGTTTCCCCTTCTGCTGCCAGCCCTGCCAATATCATAGCAGCTCCGGCGCGCAGATCTGTCGCACACACTTTACCTCCCTTGAGCTTGGCCTTGCCTGTCACAATCGCCGACCGGCCCTCGACCTTAATCTGCGCATTCAAGTTGCGCAGCTCGGCGACATGCATGAAGCGATTTTCGAACACGGTCTCGGTCACGATGCTAGTGCCGTCCGCTACAAGCTGAAGCGCCATCATTTGCGCTTGCATGTCTGTCGGGAATCCGGGATGCGGAAGGGTTTTCACATCGACGCCGACTAACGGCTTCTCCACAGATACGTAGATACCGTTCTCATCCGGTTCAATCGTCACACCCATCTCCTGCATCTTAGAGATGACCGGCTTCAAGTGATCCTCGATCGCGCCTTCCACATACACTTGCCCGCCGGTAATTGCTGCTGCGATCATGTATGTACCTGCCTCAACTCGATCTGGAATAACGGTATGGACTGCGCCGCGCATGCTGTCCACGCCATGGATGCGGATGACACCTGTCCCTGCACCGCGCACCTTGCCCCCCATCGCGTTCAAGTAGTTGGCAAGATCGACGATTTCCGGTTCACGTGCGGCATTTTCAATAATCGTCGTTCCTTCCGCCAGTGCAGCCGCCATCATAATATTCTCTGTTGCGCCGACACTTGGCACATCGAGATAGATCTTCGCTCCTTGCAGCCGTCCCGCAGCCTTCGCTTCAATACAGCCCTGTCCCAGATTAATCTCTGCGCCCATTGCCTCGAAGCCCTTCAAGTGCTGGTCAATCGGCCGCGTGCCGATCGCACAGCCACCCGGCAACGGAATCGTCGCCTCGCCACAGCGGGCAAGAAGCGGTCCCATCACCAAGAACGAGGCTCTCATCTTACGCACAGCATCATAGGGCGCATCATAGCAGGAGATGTGCGCTGCATTAATACGTACAGTCTCCCCTTCATATTCCAACTGAACACCAAGCGCCCTCAGCACTTCGCTAATCGTCATCACATCGTCCAAGGGCGGAGCCTCATGAATGACACTCTCACCCTCAGTCGCTAATATCGATGCTGCGATAACGGGTAGTACGGCGTTCTTGGCGCCGCTTACTTTGACTTTGCCCGACAATTTACTGCCGCCGCGGACTACGATTTTGCTCATCTTTGATTTACCTCCGCGTAATTATTGGGGCCGACACATGCCGGGCCGCCTCTTGGTCCCGTGCTTCTCTGGTCTGACCATAGGGTTCGCATTCCGTTCATGTATTCAGTGGGTACTAGTATCCATTGTGAACATCTCGTGCCCATGTTATTCGAAAAACAGTCTTAGCATTGATGACCAATTCGCATAATCGTACAGAAAACGGGCAAGCTGATACCCGAGTACGATAGCCAATATAATTTGCAGCATGATCGCCTGCGGACTTCGGACTGATTTCAGCCATAAGTCAAACCGCACAGATTGCAGCGCCCACCATGCAGCTGTCATGCAAACTAACGTCACCGTGATCTGAATCAATCCAGATACGCCCACAGACTGATAGAAACTGTCTGGCACATTGTCCATTCCTTACTCACTTCTTTCTATTCACCAAGTTGTACAGCATCGAAACGAACTCAGCTCTAGTCGAAGTGCCGTCCGGCCGGAACGTATTGTCATCGTACCCAGTAATCCAGCCGACCCGCTTCAGCGCACGTACGCGATCCGCTCCCCACTGGCTGGCATCGACATCCTTGAACGGTGAACTAGTGCCTGCACGGGCATCAAGCTCCATAGCTTGCGCAAGCAGCACCGCCATCTCCATACGAGTGAGCAGCTGGTTCGGCGCAAAGCTGCCGTCCGGGTAACCGGATATCCAGCCTTGAGCAGCCGCCTGAGCAATCGCCACATACGCCCAATGATTGCTATTGACATCCTTGAATCCCGGTGAATCGTTCGTCTTAGCTGGCGCAAGCGCCTGTACTAGCATATAGGTAGCTTCCGCGCGAGTCAACTTGCCATTCGGGGCAAAGCGGAAATCCGGATAACCGGACACTATATTCTTGTTCGCCAGATCGACGATATATTCCTCTGCCCAATGCCCTTGAATATCACGAAAGCCGGATACTAGCTTCGTCAAGGTCGTACGCAACCGATACGTTTGGGTATCGAATGCCTGATTCGCCTGCAAGCGTACATAATACGTGCCCTTCGCTAAGTACATGCCATGAGAAATCTCGGTTACCGCTTCATCGTTCACATACACAGCAAGCTGCTTCAGACTGCTGTTCAGCACAGCAAGCGACATTGTCCGATCCTTCGGGATATTGTCGAGGAGAATGGAAGCATAGCTGTCTTGCGTCACATTGAAGACGAACCAGTCGACATCGTCATTGGCGTGCATCACGCCAGCATAAGTTCGGCCTGACAGCATCGTAGTAGCCTGATACGTCTTGTCGTTCGGCTCATTCGGATCCTCATAAGTTTGCAAGTATTGGATCGTTAGCTTGTATTCTCCCTTGACCGGATAAGCATCACTCTGGTAATTCAGATTGCGCACCCGAATGTAGTAATACCCCGGTTCAACCTTCAAGTTCGGAGAATATTCCGCTTCTCCCTCTTCTGTATAATTGTACGGCCTTCCCGTCTCTCCCATGCGGTGTACCATCAGCTCCAGATCCATCCGGTACGTATCAGGCTCTGCCTTCACCTTCAATGTGCCCGGCTCCTCCACATGGAACATGTACCAGTCCACATCATTCACCTGATGGAACGTACCTGTGAGCTCATGGTTTCGAGGTGACAGAGAGTAAGCCAAGTATTGCTTGTCATTATTCTCGAATGCATCACGGTAAATATGAAAGGAGCTTTCCAACCTGTAGGCGAATCCGTCAATGTTCGCGGAATCGTGAAGTCTGAATCGGAGCAACACAGTTCCGGGCTCGACAGAGAACCTTACTCCCTTAGTCACATCGGCGATTTCCTCACGCTTCACACCATCGACATAGATTTCCAGGACGATCGAAGCCAATTGTTCCTGTGTCACGCCGGGGAACGTTATCGCCATTGTTCCCTTATAAGGGATTTCGACACTGTACCAATCCACATCGGCAGCGCTGGAGAATGATGCTGATAGCTGTGTATCCAGTGGGAACGGATTAGCCTGGAGCGAGCGGTCATTCGGTTCGTAGATATCCTGCTCTGGCGTAACCGTTAACGCTTCATCTACGCGAAGCAATCCGTAGCCCGTCTTCGCATTCCAGCCAGGCTCACCTAGATCACGCGCGCTTTGTCGCAATAAGCTTCGCACTTGATGAGGTGCCATATCGGGATATTGCCTCCAGATGAGCGCCGCTGCTCCAGCGACTTGCGGAGCTGCCATCGACGTTCCTTCATCTACACCGTATCCGCCGCCTAACGTCGTTGTGAACACGCGATAGGGTGCAACTAGATCGAGCTCTGGACCGCTGTTCGAATTCGGCTCTGCCTGATTGTCCGAGCGGACGCCCCCTACTGCTATTACACTCGGATACGCTGCCGGATACTTAACCGATTGCCCTTCGTTACCCGTTGCGGCTACTAACAAAACACCCTTGCTCTCGGCATAGTCCACGATTTCCTTCAAGAACTGAGAATACTTGAACAGACCGAGAGACAGGACAACAATCTGCGCCCCTTCATCGACCGCATATTTGATCCCTTCACCAAGCATCATCTCATCACCGGAGCCATTCTTGTCCATGACTTTAACCGGCATGATGCGAGCATTCCACAACACGCCGCTGCCTCCAGTCTGATTATTGCCGGCAGCTGCGAGCACACCGGCCACATTCGTGCCGTGGCCGTTGTCATCCTGAGGGGGCAACTTGTCATTCAGCAAGTTCGCGCCGCTGATCAACTGATCCTTCAGATCAGGATGACTCAAATCTACACCCGTGTCTACTACTGCGATCACGATATCCGTGTTGCTCTGGTGCTCATCCCAAGCTGCTTCCATACCAATCTGCTTCAGATGGCTCTGATTTGCATATAAAGGGTCGTTCGGCACAGCGGCAAGGTGAACACGTTGATTGTCGTTCAAGTAAGCGACCTCGCTGTGACGCGACCAGCGGTGCGCCCATTCGTCCGCATCCTGCCCGGGCTTCGGCACGGCTACCACTGCTTGAAGCGCTGCTGATTCCCGCACAATGGTGCTTTCCTCAGTGAATCGTTCATCCATCTCTTCCAGGGGCACAGCCCACTTCACTATCCAAGAGGGAGCGCTCGAGGCATCGACCATACTATCTAGTTGTTCCATAGCAGCGAGATCGCTCTCAGCTTGCAAGCCAGGCAGTAAGCCTAGAGCCGCTTGTAGCATGATGCATGCAACGAGCGCTATGGATATACGTCTGATCCAATCTGCCTTCATTCTAGTACACGCCTCTTCCCTCTAGTAAAAGTCAATTCTAGTAAATTTCCGCCTGATCTATCGCTCATCGTATCGTTTCTATTCACATATACCATTCTTGTACGAGATATCATACACATATACGCATAACCAACTTTATTTGACGGATATTGTACGATTCATCGTAGAAATTCACTGCGTTCTTAACGACCCATGACTTTTTTGTATGAAACTTCGTTACTGCTTACCTGCTGTTCATGAAATAAAGTAAGAATGACTGCGATTGTGCAGGCTTTGTATATATAGAGTAGACGATTTCCCATAATTCCTGCGATAGTGCATCTTTGCATTCGGAATATCGCTAGTTCAAGCGCTCTGAGCTACAAAAGCCTGTATATCCGCAAGTATTCATAACCCCAAGGCAGGTTTGAGAAGAAAAGCCTGCATAATGGAGTTAATTTCATCGCTGTACAAGCGGAATACTCATGGCTCCGATCTTGCATATTACAATATTGCACTTAGAAAAACCCAATATTCCTTGTATTCGCCAAAATACTACAAAACCCTTTCCCATTCTAGAAAGTGGGTCCTTAGTCACATATACACTGTACCTTACTATTATATAAAAGTTGCGCGGCATTATAAATGGGCTGGGAGACGTGAAATTTTGCCAGTACGAGCTCATGCACATAAAAACCGCCCTCTGTTCAAGTCTGACAGAAGGCGGTGAATGGTGTTCTAATTCGCTTAGCTGGTTGGTGCAGCCATGTCTAGATGAAGAAATCTACGGTCAGGTGGAATATCTGCTCGATATAGCCGATAATCGGCTTCGGGAATATACCCATCAGGATCGTTGCACCCGCACAGATCCAGACAGTCAGCTGCTGCGCCCAGCCTGCGTGAAGCCGTTCAGATGGCGCATGACTGCGCATGAACATCTGGCGGATGATGCCGAAGTAATAGTAGAACGAGATAACGCTTGTAATGATCATAATCGCGGCAAGCCAGTACTTCGCTACAGCAACAGTGCCGAGCAAAATGTAGAACTTCCCGAAGAAGCCGCCGGTAATCGGCAAGCCTGCCAATGACAGCACCAAGATGACCATACCTGCTGCTAGCGCTGGATTACGGTAGTACAGCCCGTCGAAGGCTGACATCTCCTCGTGCCCTGCGCTTCGGCTAACCGCTATCAGAGCGGCGAAGGCGCCGATATTCATGAACAAGTAAGCGGCGAGATAGTAGTACAGCTCGGTAAAGTTCGAATAGTGCATCGGTCCGAACTCAGCTGCCAACGGCACGAGCAAATACCCTGCGTTCGCAATGCCTGAATAGGCGAGCAACCGCTTCATATTGTGCTGCTTCAATGCCATCGCATTGCCGAGAATCATCGATGCAGCAGCGATAATCGCGATGATGAGGAACAGATCATCGTGAATCGGCGTATCACTGTCTCCCACGTTGAAGTAGACGTTGTAGAGAATGCGGAACAGCAGCGCCAACGCCGCACCCTTCGACACGACCGCTAAGAATGCCGTAACCGGTGTGTGCGCCCCTTGATACACATCCGGCGCCCATGCGTGGAACGGCGCAGATGCGATCTTGAAGGCGAAGCCCGCCAGCATCAGGAAGAAGCTCATGTAGACGAGCCCGCTCATCGAAGGGTCGATGAAGCGAAGCTCTGCATTCATCGCTGCCATATTCGTAGTGCCTGTCACGCCGTACAGGAACGACATGCCGTACAGAATGAAGGCAGTAGAGATACCGCCGAGCACGACATACTTGAATGCCGACTCATTGGACTTCTGGTCGTTCTTCTTCAAGCCGACCATAATATATGACGTTATGCTGAGCAGCTCGAGACCGACGAACAACGTAATCAGGTCGCCTGAGGAGACCATCACCATCGCCCCGAGCGCAGCTGGCAGAAACAAGTAATAATATTCCCCTTGATGCGGAATATCCTCGTCCTTGACCGTCCCGAAGCTCATCAGCACCGTCAGGAATGTTCCTGTAAGAATGAACAGCTTCAGCAGATTGCCGAAATCATCAACCCGGTAGCTTTGCGCTAGCAGCTGTATTGCCTCCGCATCCGCCCCGTTGTACATCCGCATGGCGATAACTACGAATACTGCGGATACAGCCAAGCTGAGCAGTGTCAATCCGCCAAGCCACGACCGATTGAACCGGCGTGGCACAACAAGATCGAGCAAAGACAGAAGTATAGCCGCGATCACAAGCGTCAACTCAGGTCCAAGATATCGCAAGTCCGCGAATGCCAGTTGCATCATTTGCATCGCTCTAACCTCCTATCCTTGCAAGCATACTGCTTAATGCGTGGTGCAGCGGTTCACTTAGCACAGACGGGTAAATGCCGAGCAGCACGATGAAGGCTGTCAGTACGATCATCGGGATCGCCTCCGTCAACCTCGCATCCCGCAATACCGTACCGTCTTCCTGGAATTTCTCCGGAAGTTGTCCGTACGTAATGGCAAGCACCCCGCGCAGCACGTACACAGCTGTAATAATGATACCTAAAGCGCCGACGATCGCCAGCACCGGCATCGTCTCGAACAAGCCGAGGAACGCGAGGAATTCGCTGACGAATCCACTCATGCCCGGCAAACCTAAGGATGCCAAGCCGCCTACGAGCAGCATGCCGCTCATGAATGGCATCGCCTTCGCCAAGCCGCCGAGGCGATTCAGCTCGGTCGTATTCGTACGCTCAATGATGCTGCCGACAATAAGGAACAGCAGCGCAGAGATCAAGCCGTGCGAGACGAGCTGGAAGGCCGCCCCTTGCAAGCCGGTCACATTGAGCGCAGCAATCCCGAGCAGCACGATACCCATATGACTGATGCTGGAATAAGCCAGAATCAATCTAAATTCCTTCTGCACTAGTGCAAGCACTGCGCCGTACAGAATGTTCACAACCCCGACGATGCCGATCAACAACGCGAAGGTCTGCGCCTGTTCAGGCAGCAGTTCGACACCGAAGCGCAGCAGACCGTATGCGCCCATCTTCAGCAAGATGCCGGAGTGAATCATAACGACTGATGGCGGCGCTTCGATATGCACCTTCAGCATCCACGTATGGAACGGGAAGATCGGCAGCTTAATGCCGAACGCAATGAGCAGCATGAGGAAGATCCATTCCTTCATCGCCAATCCCATATAGAACGGATTCGCCGTACCGACACGGTCATGATGTACATTCGCGTATGAGCCCGGATCTTGCAAGTTCTGATAGATCGTGCCGACATCCCCGCTGTATATAAGCTGTAGCGGTTGTGTCGGGTCTTCCTGCGGTGTTGAGAATCCCGCTGTGTTGATCAGCATCAGGAAGGCGATCAGCATAATCGCCGAGCCAATCCCGTTATAGATAAGGAACTTGTTCGCCGCTTTCTCTCTGTCCGAGAAGCCCCATATACCGATTAAGAAGAACATCGGGATGAGTGTAGCCTCGAAGAACAAGAAGAACAAGAACAAGTCACGGGACAGGAACACCCCGAACATGCCGATCTGCAAGATCAGAAACCAGAGATAGAAGGTTTTCCAGCGCTTCTTGATATGCACAGATGCGAAGGCAGCCATGCTGCTAATCAGAGCGGTTAAGAACGCCAGCGCCCCGCTCAATCCATCTGCACCAAGCGAGTAGTTGAACTGATATATCAGTTTCTCCGCAGCGTTCAAGTTAGGCGCCTCTTGATTCAACGCAATCTCGATCCAAGTCGCCTTCTCTTCATACTGCATGCCTTCCAGGTCATGATCCAGACCAATGAACATCCAGCCAGCCAGCACTAGCGACACCAATGTGCTCACAATCGCCGCTGTCTTCAGCCAATGCCCCATTTCCTTCGGAATGAGCAGCACGGCAATAATGCCTAATAGCGGGGAAAAGGTAAGGAGCGTCAATATCGGGATATTATCCAACATGGAAGTACCTCCTTCCTACAACGGCCACTATTAGAATGAGCAGCCCTACTACACCGATTAAGCCGTACGCTTGAAGCTGGCCGTTCTGCATGCGCAGACCGATGCGACCTGTACCTGTCATCACACCGCTCAGCACCTTCACAGCGCCGTCCACAATATAGCGGTCGAACCAATCAAGCAAGTATCCGATCCCGCGCAGCGGCTTGACGACACCATTGTCATACAGTTCATCGATATAATATTTGCGATTCAGCAGTTGATAAGCTGGCAACGCTCTCGCTTCCACCCAATCTTCGGTGAAGGTACGGCGTCCATAGAGCAGCCATCCGATCAGCAAGCCGCCTACTCCTGCTACAGTCGACAAAATCATCACCGTCATATCTGCATGCTCTCCCGGCGACTCCCCTAAGAGCCACTCGCCGAACCAAGCATTGCCTGGGAAATACACGAATCCCGCGATGATAGCAAGTACCGCGAGCACTAGCAATGGCAGTGTCATAACCGCTGGCGACTCATGCGGATGCATGTCGGAACGCGGCTTCCCAGTGAAGACGAGGAAGAACAGACGAGCCATGTACAAGGCAGTGAAGAACGCAGCAACTAGCGCAACCCAGAATAATACGGGCACATTATGATAAGCTTCGGTCAAGATAGCATCCTTCGACCAAAATCCGGCGAACGGCACAATACCGGACAACGCGAGCGTGCCGATCGCGAATGTGATCATCGTTATCTTCATCTTACTGCCGAGTCCGCCCATCTTGCGGATGTCTTGCTCATTCACAGCGTGGATGACACTGCCCGCACCTAAGAACAGCAACGCCTTGAAGAAGGCATGCGTATACAGGTGAAACATCCCCGCCGTATAAGAGGACATAGTGCCAATCCCCATCGCCAGCATCATATAGCCAAGCTGACTAACGGTGGAATAGGCAAGTATTCGCTTAATGTCATTCTGCGCGAGTGCGATCGTAGCGGCGAATATCGCTGTGAATCCGCCGACGATCGCCACCGTCGTCAACGCAGCTTGCGACTCCTCGAACAGTGGGAACGTGCGCGCTACTAGATACACACCGGCCGCAACCATCGTAGCCGCGTGGATCAACGCACTAATCGGCGTCGGGCCTTCCATCGCATCAGGCAGCCAAGTATGCAACGGGAATTGACCGGACTTGCCCACTGCCCCGATGAATACAAGAATTGCCGCTGCCGTAATGACATTAGCAGACAATGCTCCTGTGTGGGCTGCGTTATGTATAGCGCTGAATTCGAGCGAGTTGCCCGGCATGTTCCAGAACAGCAGCAGCATGCCGATGAACAAGCCGACGTCGCCGATTCGCGTAACGATGAAGGCCTTCTTCGCAGCCGCTCTCGCCGCTGGCTTCGTGTACCAGAAGCCGACTAGCAGGAACGAGCATACCCCTACCAGCTCCCAGAAGATGAAGAACTGTACGAGGTTAATCGACAGCACTAGGCCAAGCATCGAGAAGGTGAAGAGAGACACATACGCGAAGAACGTATTGATCCGTTCGTCATCCTTCATGTACCCAAGTGAGTATACATTGACAAGCAGACTGACCAGGGTGACGATAACTAGCATTAAGGTGTTCAAATTGTTGACTTCATAGCCCATCTGAATCGCGAAGTCGCCAATCCCAATCCATTTGAATCCATCCCATGTATAATCCACTACGTTCTCGCCAAGGCGCTCTGTAAAGACTAGAACGGCCATAATAAATGCAGCCGCTGCGGCAAGAATGCTGAATCCTGTGGCAATTCCCTTCATTTGTCTGCCAAGAGCGGTCAAGACGAGAAAGGCAAGCAGTGGAAAGACCGGAATGAGCCATGCGTAATGGGTAAACTCCATGAGATCCTTTCCTTTCTTCGAGCTTCTCGCTCACTATTTTTTCATCGCGTTCATCTCTAGTACATCCGTTGTCCCTTTATTGCGGTACAAGGCGATCAGGATGGCGATACCGATTGCAGCCTCCGCTGCTGCCACCGTTATGGTGAACAAGGAGAAGATCTGCCCGGTGATCGACGGGACAGGCCCATACTTGGCGAACGCAATCAGGTTCAAGTTCACCGCATTGAGCATCAGCTCAACAGAGAGAAGCACGATGACCGCATTTCTCTTAGACAGCGCACCGTACAGACCTACACAGAATAATATTGCGGCAAGCAGAAAGTAAGAATTGGCGATATTGTCCATGCTAATCCTCCTCCCTCTTGGCCAAGATGATCGCGCCGATGAACGTCACAGTTAACAGCACACTCATCAGCTCGAACGGAATGACATGACGTGTGAACAGCTGTTCACCGATCGCCTTCGTATTGTCCACTCCAGCGTCCAGCGTTCCGCTCTCGAAGTTCGCACTCTGAATAGCGAAGAACAATATACCGAACAGCGCGACCGATCCGCCGAGCAGCAGTCCGTTGTGCCAAGGGCGGCGCGGCTCTTCCTCCTGCTTATCATGCCGGGTCATCATAATGCCGAAGATCATCAGAATCGATACCGCTCCGGCATAGATAAGTACTTGAACGAAAGCGACAAATTCCGCATCCAACATGACATACAAGGCTGCTAGACCGAGGAAGGTGAATGCCAGCGCAACGACCATGTGCACAACCTTCGTATAGCTGAGCATCAGAATCGCGCCGGAGATGACTACCATAGCGAATACAAGGAACAGCAGGCTTTCCGCGCTGGTCAGGAAATCGAGGATATTGTCCAGCATCGGTTACTTCGCCCCTTTCTTCGCTTGCGGATTCGTCGAATTCTCCAATCGCACATTCGTATTGTTATCATCCAGCCATTCCATGTTCTTAAACAAATCATCTCTGCTGTATGTCGCGAGCTCGAAGTTGTTCGTCATGACAATCGCTTCGGTCGGACATACTTCTGTACACAAATCACAGAGGATGCAAATTTCGAAATTGATATCGTACGTATCGATAACCTTGCCCTTCTTCTCCGGGTCCGGATTCGGCTTACCGGTCAGCGTAATGCATTCAGTCGGGCATATCCGGACGCACTGATTGCAGACGATGCATTTGTCCGGTTCGAAGTGCTGCACGCCGCGGAATCGGTTAGGCATTTCCAATGGAACGTCCGGGTATTTATACGTCACTTTCTTCTGGGTCATCGTCTTCAGGGTGACCCCGAGACCCTTGGCGATCCCTTTCATTTACGCATTCACCCTTTCTCTATTTCATGAATTCCATGACGACTGCCGTAATGAACACATTCACGAGCGACAGCGGCAGGAGCACCTTCCAGCCAAGGCTCATCAGTTGATCAATTCGAATCCTCGGCATCGTGGCGCGCAGCCAGTACAAGGTGAAGATGACGAGGCAGAACTTCAGGACGAACCAGATAATTCCCGGAATGAAGTCCAGGAACGGGAACGGCGCATGCCAGCCGCCGAGGAACAGCACAGTCGTCAGACCGGCTATGGCGTACATATATACATATTCCGACAGCATGAAGAAGGCGAAGCGGAAGCCGCTATATTCCACATGATAGCCGGCAACCAACTCCGACTCCGCTTCTGGCAAGTCGAACGGTGTACGGTTCAGCTCCGATACCGCCGCGATGACGAAGATGCCGAAGCCCAGAATCTGCGGCAGGAAGTTCCAATTCCAGAAGTATCCAGCCTGTCCTTCTACGATCGTGCTCAAGTTCAAGCTTCCGCTCATAAGCACAACGCCGACGACCGAGATGACGAGCGGCACTTCATAGCTGATCATCTGTGCAGTAGAGCGCATGCCGCCCAGTAGCGCGTACTTATTGTTCGATGCCCAGCCGCCAAGCAGAATACCCATAGTCGAAATACTGGACAGCGCTACATAATAGAGCAGACCAACGTTCAAGTCAGCCGGAATCCACTTGCTCGTGTACGGGATTGTAGCCAGAACGGTAAAGGCCGGCACGAACGTCAACGCCGGTGCCAGAATGAACAACGGCCGGTCTGCCTTCTTGGGGATCGTATCCTCCTTGATAAGCAGCTTCAGCACGTCCGCTACTGTCTGCAGCAGACCGAACGGGCCGACGCGGTTCGGACCTGGACGCCCCTGCATCCAGCCGATTACCTTGCGCTCGAAGTATATCGCATAGGTGACAAATCCGAGTACAATGAGAAGCGTCAAGACGCCCAATATGGCTTCAATGACTACGCTGCCGAACGTTACTCCTTGCGTTGCCGGTTCCATCAGGCGTCCACCTCCCCTACTACAATATCGATACCGCCGAGTATAGTAATCAGGTTCGTCATCGACTCACCGACCAGCAGCTTCGGCAATATTTGCAAATTAACGAACGAAGGACGTCGGAACTTCAAGCGATAAGGTTCCGCCTTGCCTTCTGACACGAGATGGCAGCCGATCTCGCCGCGCGGTGATTCGATCGCCACATAGGCTTCACCCTTCGGCGGACGAATGACGCGAGGCACCTTGCCCATAATTTCCCCTTCTTCTGGGAATTGCTCCAACGCTTGATCCAGAATGCGCAAGCTCTGGCGAATTTCCTCCAAGCGAATTTCGTAACGCGCCAGGCAATCACCTTCTGTCCGGGTGATCACATCGAAGTCGAAGCGGTCGTACAGGCTATACGGCTGTGACTTGCGAAGATCCCAATCTACGCCGGTACAACGCAAGTTCGCTCCGCTCAATCCATAATCAATCGCTGTCTGCGCGTCATATCGGCCAACACCCTTAATGCGGGCGAGGAAAATTTCATTGCCGCTCACGAGATTGTGATATTCGCCTAGCTTCTCCTTCATATGCGCCACGAATGCTTTGACCTTGTCGATCCAGCCTTCCGGCGCATCCCACTTCACTCCGCCTACACGCATGTAGAAGTAAGTTAAGCGCGCGCCGCACAGCTCATTGAACAGGTCGATAATCATCTCCCGTTCACGGAACGCATACAAGAACGGACTCATCGCGCCAATATCGAGCAAGTAGGTGCCCCACCAGACGAGATGACTCGCGACTCGCTGCAACTCCATAACAATAAGGCGCAAGTATTCCGCGCGCTCTGGAATTTCAAGCTCAAGCAACGTCTCTACCGCATGAACGAGCACATAATTGTTCGTCATGGCCGACACATAATCCATTCGGTCCGTATACGGGATGATCTGCGTATAGTTCAAGTTCTCCGCAAGCTTCTCTGTGCCTCTATGTAAGTAGCCCATCACCGGGTCTGCATGAATAATCTGCTCGCCGTCCAGCTTCACGACGACGCGGAATACTCCATGCGTGCTCGGATGCTGGGGACCTACATTCAGCAGCATTTCTTCAGTTCTTATCATCGGGTTACACCTCCGGATCCGCAGGACTGTAGTCTTTGCGCAGCGGATAGCCTTCCCAGTCATCCGCCATCATAATGCGACGCAGGTCTGGATGTCCCGGAAAGTCAACGCCGAGCAGGTCATAAATTTCGCGTTCCGGCCAATTCGCTGTACTCCACACGGGTGTAGCAGACGGCACAGCAGGCTGATCACGATCTGTCTTGACCTTAACAGCATAATCCTGCTTCGTCTCCAGATTGATCAGCTGATAGATCACTTCCATGTGCGTCTCGCGATCGACTCCCGTCACATTGCGCAAGTAGTGCAGCTTCAGCTCAGCATGGTCGCGAAGGATCGTTGCCACCTCTGTCCAGAAGTCTGCCTTCACGATGACAGTCGGCAGATGACGACTCGCTTCGTTCACATAAGCTTCTTCGATCGCATCAGCACCCGCGTGCTCCTTCAGGATGTCAACAAGCCGGTCGAGCACAGGCTGCTTCGGCGACGGCTCCTTCGGCTTCTCTTCTTCCTCTGCCTTCTTCTTAGCTCGTTCTGCAGCTCTTGCTGCACGCGCTTCAGCAGCGGCTTTCTTCTTCGCAGCCGCCTCGTCATCGCCGTCAGCCGCTTGCTCAGAAGCCTTCTTCTCTGGTTTCTCTGCGTTATCCGGCTTCTCAGCCTTAGCAGCCTTATCCGCTTCCTCATGCTTCTCAGCCTTTGCTTCAGCAGCCGGATTCTGGTTCTCCAGCGCACGCTCAGCTGCGTCCTTATTCGGTGTTGCTTTGCCAGATGGTTCGACATGCACTTCACCGTCTGTCTGCGCAGACGAATCTTCCTTCGGCTCCTCCTGTTGCTTATCTTGCTCGTTGGCTTCGCGTTCGGCTTCACGATTGGACGCTTGTTCAGACTCGCGCTTCTTGTTCTCTTCGCTCACCGTTCGGTCACCCGCTTCCCTGTTTTCGCTTCATAGCGAATTTTCTCTTGCAGCTTATTGATACCGTAGATCAACGCAGCCGGATTAGGCGGGCAGCCCGGGATGTACACATCGACCGGAACTACCTGGTCCACCCCTTTCACCACAGCATAGGACTTCACATAAGGACCGCCTGCTGTAGCGCAGGAGCCCATCGCAATCACCCACTTCGGCTCAGGCATTTGATCATACAGGCGGCGCAGCAAAGGAGCCATTTTCTTCGTGACGGTACCCGCAACAATCATACAGTCTGATTGACGCGGCGACGTACGGAAGATGACTCCGAATCTGTCCAGGTCATAGTGGGAAGCACCCGTGCCCATCATTTCGATCGCGCAGCACGCCAAGCCGAATGTCATTGGCCATAGGGAATTGCTACGTGCCCATCCCTTCAATTGCTCCAGTGTTCCAAAAAAAACGTTGCGCTCAAGCTCCTGGCGCTCGGCCAGTGAGATTTTCTCTAGATCGAGTTCCATTTGAACACCTTCTTCTTCCAAGCGTAGATTAAGCCCACTGCGAGCAGGCTAACGAAAATCAACATCTCCACCAGTGCGAACAATCCGAGCTTGTCATAAGCGACTGCCCATGGATAGAGAAACACCGTCTCCACATCGAACACAACGAACATCAGCGCATACAGATAATAGCGGATATTAAACCTTACCTGGCCTTCGCCTACCGGTTCATTCCCGCTCTCGTACGTGGTCTGCTTCTGCTCTGTCGGTTTGGTAGGACGCAGGAATCTGCCGAGTGTCAAAGCCGCAATCGGCAATATGATTCCCAATGATAAGAAAACTAGCACTACTACATACTCTCCAGCATGCATCGGTACAGTGTCCCTCCTTCGACTTTCGGATCTTCTTCATCCCCCGAGCGGTTGCGGGTAGCAGCATAGCTGCCGCATCACTCTTCACTTGTTCTTCATTCATGTATACGCATTCTATACCTACATAATAAATACCGTCACAATTATAACAAACGTGCCCTGAATTCGTCTATCGTCGATTGTAAGCGATTTAATAGGAAAATTTATGGTCTTCCTATAGTTTGTCCTTTTTTCACACTATGTATCAGGTGATCTGCTTCGGCCTGCCGCCAATCCTAGATGAACAAAGCCCCTGCACCTTGGATCATCTCCTTGGTAGCAGGGGCTTGTAAATCAGATGACACTAACTGCGTTGGGAAACGTCAAGACGTGTCAGGGCCTTCTGCAAAGCGATCTCAGCACGGCGGAAATCTACTTCCTGCTGACGGCTTTGCAAGCGCTTCTCCGCTCGTTCCTTGGCAGCGCGCGCACGATCTACATCAATCTCAGTTGGCTTCTCGGCCGACTCTGCAAGAATCGTTATCTTATCCTTGCGCACTTCGAGGAATCCGCCGCCAACGGCGATATATACCTCTTGGCCTTCACTCTTAATGCGCACCGGAGCAACACGCAGCGGTGTGACTAACGGAATGTGATTCGGCAGAATGCCTAGCTCACCTTCAGCGCCGCGCACGCTTACCATATTGACCGGTTCACTATATACGATCCGTTCTGGGGTAACTATCTCCAGCAATACAGTACTCATCGTTCCACCCTCCTCTTAGCTTAGGCGTTGCAGCATTACTGCTCTGCCTTAGCCTTTTCTACGGCTTCCTCAATGGTACCGACTAACAGGAAGGCAGATTCCGGCAGATCGTCATGCTTGCCTTCGAGAATTTCCTTGAAGCTGCGTACCGTTTCCTTAACCGGAACATACTTGCCCGGCAGGTTGGTGAATTGCTCCGCAACGTGGAACGGCTGGGACAAGAAACGCTCAATGCGGCGAGCGCGGCTTACGACCAACTTGTCTTCATCAGACAATTCATCCATACCGAGGATTGCGATAATATCCTGCAGCTCATTGTAGCGAGCGAGCAGACGCTTCACAGACTGTGCCACGTCATAGTGCTCTTGACCGACAACTTCCGGCGTCAGAATCCGAGAAGAGGATGCCAGCGGGTCAACCGCCGGATAGATGCCCTTCTCCGAAATCTTCCGCTCCAGGTTCGTCGTTGCATCCAAGTGAGCGAAGGTTGTAGCTGGAGCAGGGTCTGTATAGTCATCCGCAGGCACGTAGATCGCCTGAATCGACGTAACCGAACCCTTCTTCGTCGAGGTGATCCGCTCTTGCAGACCGCCCATCTCCGTAGCCAATGTCGGCTGATAACCAACCGCAGAAGGCATCCGGCCAAGCAAGGCGGAAACCTCGGAGCCTGCTTGCGTGAAGCGGAAGATGTTGTCGACGAACAACAGCACGTCCTTGCCTTGCTCATCACGATAATATTCAGCCATAGTCAAGCCAGTCAGCGCTACGCGAAGACGGGCACCTGGAGGCTCGTTCATCTGACCGAATACCATCGTTGTTTTGCTAATTACACCGGAGTCTCTCATCTCGTAGTACAAGTCGTTCCCTTCACGAGTCCGCTCGCCTACGCCGGCGAATACGGAGATACCGCCGTGCTCCTGTGCGATATTGTTGATCAATTCCTGAATCAATACGGTCTTGCCGACACCTGCGCCGCCGAACAGACCGATCTTGCCGCCCTTCGCATAAGGTGCGAGCAAGTCGATAACCTTAATCCCTGTTTCGAGAATTTCCGATTCCACAGACAGATCCTCAAACTTAGGCGCTTCCTTGTGGATCGGACTTCTGCCCGCAGTTTCAATCGGACCAGCATTGTCAATGGGTTCCCCCAATACATTCATAACGCGGCCAAGTGCTGCGTCGCCTACCGGTACAGAAATGGGTGAACCCAAATCTTCAGCAGCCATGCCGCGTACGACACCGTCTGTGGAAGACATCGCGATACAACGTGCAACGTTATCGCCTAGATGAGTCGCCACTTCCAAAGTCAGATTGATTTCCGGCTCAGTCGGTGTCTCAGGTTTATGTTGAATCTTGATCGCATTTAGAATCTCCGGGAGTTGGCCACGTTCGAACTCAATATCAATGACCGGACCCGTGACGGATAAAACGCGTCCTTTGCTCATCGTCCTTTTCCCTCCTTAAACAATTATGCCGATACCGCCTCCGCTGCACGCGTGCATGCGGCAGCCGGAAGCAGTCTACATGTATCCTCTACAGTGCGTTCGCACCTGCAACAATCTCGGAAATCTCCTGCGTAATCGCTGCCTGACGCGCACGGTTGTGCTGCAGCTTCAAGGAGTTGATCATCTCGTTCGCATTGCGTGTCGCATTGCCCATCGCAGTCATACGGGCACCGAACTCACTCGCTTTGCCTTCGAGCAGCGCACTGTATATGAGTGTTTCGGCATAGCGAGGAAGCAATACGTCCAAGACGCCTTCAGCCGACGGCTCATATTCATATTGCGCTGACGGACCGTCTCCTTGCTCTTCGACCTGATCTAGCGGCAGCAGCTGCTTGATCACAGGCACTTGCGAGATGACGCTCTGGAACTGGTTATAAACCAAGTACAGTTCGTCATAAGCGCCATTCTCAAAGTTGCTGACGCTCGCTCTCGCAATACTCTTAATGTCCTGGAAGGTCGGAGCATCCGGCAAGCCGGTCACTTCCTCTACGATCGGCATCTCACGCTTGCGGAAGAAGTCCCGTCCCTTGCGGCCGATAACGAACAGAGAATATTCATCCTTCGATGAGTGATTCGCTTGAATCGTCTGCATCAGCATGCGCAGCAAGTTATTATTGTAGCCGCCAGCGAGTCCGCGATCGGAAGTAATGACCAAATAGCCGGTCTTGCGGATTTCCCGTTTTTGCAGCATAGGGTGCGTTACGCCTTGCGTGCCAGCAGCAATGTTCGCAATCACTTCTTTGATCTTGTCTGCGTAAGGGCGTGCCGCTTCCGCGCTCTGCTGAGAACGTCTCAGCTTGGATGCGGCAACCATCTCCATCGCTTTCGTGATCTGTCTCGTGTTTTGCTTGCTCTTGATCTGGCGTTTGATTTCGCGTATTCCTTTAGCCATTTAGCTCACCACGTTTCCGTTAGGCCCGGGATCCGGCAAAGCCTTTTTTGAATTTCTCAATCGCGTTCTTCAGCGCTTCTTCGTTGTCCTTGGTCAAGTCCTTCGTATCCGTAATCGACTGATAGATCGCTTGCTCGTTCGAGTCGATATAATCAAGCAACTCTTGCTCGAAACGGCGAACATCGCTCACTTCAATATCGTCCAAGAAGCCTTTAGTTGCGGTATAAATGGACACTACCTGCTTCTCAACCGGAAGCGGCTCATTGACACCCTGCTTCAAAATTTCCATCAGACGGGCACCGCGGTTCAAGCGCGCTTGCGTCGCCTTGTCCAGATCCGATCCGAACTGAGCGAATGCCTGCAGCTCACGGTACTGAGCAAGGTCAAGCTTCATCGTACCGGCAACCTTCTTCATCGCTTTAATCTGTGCAGCACCGCCGACACGGGATACGGAGATACCGACGTTAACAGCCGGACGCTGGCCTGCATAGAACAGGTCCGATTCCAGGAAGATCTGTCCGTCTGTAATCGAGATGACGTTCGTCGGAATATAAGCCGATACGTCGGAAGCTTGCGTCTCGATGAACGGCAATGCCGTAATCGAACCGCCGCCAAGGTCGTCATTCAGCTTCGCCGCACGCTCCAGCAAGCGGGAATGCAGATAGAAGACATCGCCCGGATAAGCCTCGCGGCCTGGAGGTCTTCTAAGCAGCAAGGAAAGCTCACGATAAGCAGCTGCCTGCTTAGTCAGATCATCATAGACGATGAGCACGTGCTTGCCCTTGTACATGAAGTACTCGCCCATCGCACAGCCTGCATATGGCGCTAGGAACAACAATGGTGCCGGCTCGGATGCGCCTGCTGTTACGACGATTGTGTAGTCGAGCGCGCCTTGGCGTCTCAGTGTCTCCACAACGTTCGCAACGGTCGATTGCTTCTGACCGATCGCGACATAAATACAGATTACGTCGTTATCCTTCTGGTTCAGAATCGTATCGATCGCAATCGCTGTCTTACCAGTTTGGCGGTCACCGATGATCAGTTCCCGCTGTCCGCGGCCGACTGGAATCATCGCGTCAATCGCTTTAATACCGGTTTGCATCGGCTCATGAACCGACTTCCGATCAATAACACCCGGCGCAGCTGATTCTACCGGACGGGTCTCTGTCGTGTTCACAGGGCCCTTGCCGTCAACTGGGTGACCGATCGCATTCACGACACGGCCGAGCAACGCTTCCCCGACAGGAACCTCCATAATGCGGCCTGTACGCTTAACTTGATCTCCTTCACGGATGTCTGTGTACGGCCCGAGGATAACGATACCTACGTTATCTTCTTCCAGGTTCAAGGCCATCCCCATTACGCCGTTCGAGAATTCAAGCAACTCGCCAGCCATTACTTGCTCCAGTCCATGCGCACGAGCGATACCGTCGCCGACTTGGATGACCGTGCCGACATCAGAAACTTGAATGTCGGACTTAAAATTTTCAATCTGCTGTTTAATCAGCGTGCTGATTTCTTCAGGTCGGATACTCAAAGAACCTCACCCCTATCTACAAGGCTAATTGTTTTTTCATTTCGGACAGCTTGCCTGCGAGGCTGCCATCATATAATCTGTCGCCGATCCGCACACGGATTCCGCCGAGCAAAGCGGGATCAACGATATTTTCAATCACAATGCTTTTGCCGGTTAGCGTGGAGAATGTATCCGCTACTTGCTGCTTGCTTTCTTCCGAAAGCGGCTGCGGCGAAGATACCTGTGCACTCACTTTGCCCAATACTTCATCTACAATTTTCGCATAGTAGCGAAGCAATTCCCCAATCAACTCGCCGCGGCCGCGCTCCACCATGATGTAGACCGTAGCCAATACCGGCTCAGCGACTTTCCCTTCAAACAGGTTGCCTAGCAACGTCAACTTGTCGTTCAGCTCAAGATTCGGATGCTCAAGCAACTTGCGAAATTCAGCATTATCCTCAAGTGCGCCGACAATGCCCTTCAGGTCTTCATGCGCTTGTTCAGCCAGATTCTGTTCACGCGCTGCATCGAACAGCGCCTTCGCATAACGTCTGGCTACAATCGTGTCCTTCATTTCAGGTTGCCCCCTACCTCTTTCAGGTATTGGTTCACCAATTCTTCTTGCGACTTCTCATCTACTTGCTTCTCAATAATCTTGGAAGCGATCATGACGGACAGCGCACTCACTTGACTACGCAGAGCCGCAACCGCTTTGTTCTTCTCATTCTCAATATCGCGCAATGCATCTTCCTTGATGCGAGTTGCTTCCGAACGGGCTTGCTCGAGCATATCATCTGTTTGCTTCGTGCTAGTCTTCTTCGCTTGCTCGATAATTTCGTAAGCTTCGTTCCTAGCTTGCTCAATCGCAGCTTTTTGCTCGGCGATCATGCTCTCCGCCTCTGCCCGGTTACGTTCCGCACTCTGAATTTCATCCTGCACATGCTTGCGGCGCTGTTCCATAATATTGAACAACGGTCCGAACGCATACCTATTCAGAAGCCAGTACAATATCCCGAAGGAGATGATCGCGAATACCGTCGATTCCCAATGCCATGACATGGCCTGCACTCTCCTTTCCGTTCAACGTTGTGTCATAATGGCCGCGGCGGCTTAGGCCGCGTAGCTGTAATCAAAATGAAGGCGTGGACGGCTTAGGCCTTCCCCGCCAAAGCTAGTGTATATCGATTACGCGCCAAAGAAGATCAGGAAGCCGATGACGACACCGATGATCGGAACAACCTCGACGATACCAACACCGATAAACATAGTCGTTTGCAATGTGCCGCGAAGCTCAGGCTGACGGGAGATCCCTTCAACTGTTTTGCTCACGATCAGACCGTTACCAATACCTGCGCCAAGTGCGCCCAAACCAATTGCCAATGCTGCTGCAAGAAATTCCATTGAAAAATCCTCCTCAAAATTTGTGTTTTCATTTTCCATATGTTGCCAAAACTCTCCAGACAGTCCAAGCCCATAGCAGACCTTTCCTGCCTCTATGCGAGTTTGATAACCAATAGTTAATGCTCTTCATGCACAGTTGCTTGCGCAATGTACACCATCGTCAGGATTGTAAACAAGAACGCTTGGATCGCCCCGACGAAAATACTGAAGCCTTGCCATACCGCCAGCAGCGGAATGCCCACTACCCCCATCATCAGAATGGTTGCAATCAACACTTCACCCGCGAAGATGTTCGCATACAGACGAAGTGCAAGAGTCAAGGGCTTGGACAGCTCCTTAATTACATTAAGCGGGAAGAAAAACCAGAAAGGTTCAAAATAGTGTTTGAGGTAATGCTTGGAGTTGAGTCTCAGTCCAAGGTAATGCGTTAAAGCAAACACGATCAATGCCAAGCCCGCTGTGACCGAAATATCTGCGGTTGGCGATTTCCACCAAGCCACTTCAGCATGTCCGCCATGCTCATCAAGCGCATGCTGCGTAACGCCGATCGCTTCATTCGGATAATGATGATCCGTTACGATCCCGAACGGCAGCCCCAGCAAGTTCGCAACGAAGATGAACATAATCAAGGTCATCCCTAGCGATATATACGCCTTCGCCTTGGACAGCGGCATTGTGCTGGCAACTGTGTTGTGCACGAATTCGACTGCCCATTCCATGAAATTTTGCATCTTGGACGGATTCGTTACCGACAAGTTGCGCACGGCTAATCGCCCCAAAATGAGAACGGCGAGACCAGAAACGATAATCGCAATAAAAGACGAAAGATCTATGCTTAGTCCACCGATTTCAAGCACAGGAAATAAATGCATTGCCTTTTTCACCCCTTTCGTGTAGTTTCACCTTTACTTGGAATAAGAATGGAAATCCATAGGAAAACCTGTACCAAGAAACAACCAATTAACGTGGCAATCAGACTCAGTTTATCCGGAAAGCGATACGCCAACATGATAGCAAACAGCACTACAGCCAATCGGCTTGCATAGCCGCTGCCCAGCCTGCGGGATTGCCCCTTCGCAGAGAACTCTCCAATCATCGCAATGCGTCGGCGCAATAAAAGCGCATTCAGAGCGCTCGCCGTGCCCCCCACAATAAGGCCTGCAGCCTCGGTTCGCCAATCGGGCAATACCGCCCATACAAGAAGCGCAGCTGACATAAAAAAAAGAACCGTACGCATCGCCCATCTCAGCTTCTCATCCATCGGCATCCTCCAACAGCTTCTTCACCATAAGGACAGCTGATAGAATTCCGACAGCCAAGCCGATAAGCAATCCGACGACGGCCCATACCTGCGAACCGCCCCATTGTCGGGCAAAGAAGCTTCCCGTTATATAGCCGCCAACAAGCAGTACGGCAAACTCTAGTCCAAGTGCCCCGACAAGTCCGGCAGCACGCCACGGATTGTCCCGTCTTTCCTTATTTGACACAGCTTATACCCCATAATCCTTATATATTTTATCTAATGGATGATTCCTTTGTCAATGCAGGCTGGAAATAAGAAAATACTTGAAAAAGCGCTGTATTCCTTCGTCTCACTTGCTTTTCGCCGTTCAGATGCTCCTGCGATGAACACCTTAGCGAAGTTAATTCACAGTTTGTTCATAAATTCGCTAGGGTTGATAGGGGATTGGTCTGCTCGATCCTCGAAAATGATGCAACAGCGCCTGCACGATCCGTTCGGAAGCATGTCCATCTCCGTACGGATTCGCCGCTTCGCTCATCCGCTGATATTGCGCCTGATCGGTCAGCAATGCCGCGCACCTGTCGTACACATGCTGCTCATTCGTGCCGACAAGTTCGAGCGTTCCTGCATCGACCCCCTCTGGTCTCTCTGTCGTATCCCTGAGTACGAGCACCGGCACACCGTAAGACGGTGCCTCCTCCTGCAACCCACCAGAATCCGTCACAATAAGATGAGTATGCGGGTAGAAGTTGTGCAAATCCGTCACATCCAGCGGGTCGGTCAAATGAATACGCGGGTGGTCGCCCAGCATCTCATAAGCCGGCTCCTTCACAGCAGGACTCGGATGAACGGCATAGACGAACGCAACATCATCGAATGCGTCAGCGATGCGCCGTACAGCTCGGAAAATTTGGCGGTGCGGCTCGCCTTGCGATTCTCTGCGGTGCGCAGTCATCAGAATGAGCCGCTTGCCCTTCACCTTCTCCAGAATCGGATGCGTATAGTCATCGCGAACGGTATAGCGGAACACATCGGTCACCGTGTTGCCGGTTATATAGATCGCATCCTCCTGCTTATTCTCCTTGCGCAAATTGCCCGCAGACCAATCGGTCGGCGCAAAGTGCAGGTCTGCCAGCACGCCGGTCAGCTGACGATTCATCTCCTCCGGGTACGGCGACAGCTTGTTCCAGGTGCGAAGACCGGCTTCCACATGGCCGACCTGAATTTGCTGCATGAAGGCGGCGAAGCTTGCGAGGAACGTCGTAATCGTATCGCCGTGCACAAGCACAACATCCGGACGCGCCTCCTGCAGAATCGGCTCCAGCCCTGTCAGCACGCGCGAGCTAATTGTAGTGAGCGACTGCTGCGCCTGCATCACATTAAGATCATAATCAGGCTGTATGTCGAATACACGCAAGACCGCATCCAGCATATCCCGATGCTGCGCCGTCACGCATACGCTTGATTCGATTGCGGCGGAATGCTTCTTCAGCTCCAGAACAAGCGGCGCCATCTTAATCGCCTCCGGCCGCGTACCGAACACCGTCATCACTTTCAACTTCCCAGACATTGGCTCATTCCTTTCCGAATATAGCTTCGTATAGTTGTCTTGCTATTACTTCGTGCCAAAGAGCCTGTCTCCCGCATCGCCCAAGCCCGGAATAATATAGCCGTGATCATTAAGATAGTCATCGACAGCAGCCACATACAGATCGACATCCGGATGCGCCTCCTGCACAGCTTGAACACCTTCCGGCGCCGCGATCAGACACATCAGCTTAATGGGAGTACAGCCCCGATCCTTCAACAGCTTGATCGCCGCATTAGCCGAACCGCCAGTCGCCAGCATCGGATCGATCACGATCAGCTCGCGCTGCTGCACATCTGTCGGCAGCTTCACATAATACTCGACCGGCTGCAACGTATCCGGATCGCGATACAGCCCGACATGACCGATCTTGGCCGTCGGATGCAGCTTCAGTATACCGTCCACCATGCCAAGACCTGCACGCAATATCGGGATCAGCCCGAGCATACGGCCAGAGATCACCTTGCCGTCGGCAACCGCAACCGGCGTCTTGACTTCGACATGCTCCAGCGGCAACCCGCGCGTAATCTCATACGCCATCAGCATCGCAACCTCGTCCACGAGCTGTCGGAAATCCTTCGTTTTCGTATTTTCATCACGTATGTATGTCAGCTTATGTTGAATTAACGGATGATCGCACACCACAACTTTTCCCATAATATCCTCCCATTCACGACCGTACTTGAACCGAAACCATTATAACATTGACCCTAGTCGGATGAAAGGATGCAAGTATAGGTATTCCCGAAAATAGCAAATGCTACGCTTACGCTATGCTTGATAGTCGCAAATGTGTATCGATTCGAGCGGCTAGCAGGAGGGTTACAGAGTGGGAAGCAGCGATCGAGAATGTGGATCTAGTTCACCTCTCATGCCAGGACTAGGGGCGGCACCGAGGGGTTCGTTTCACCACTTCCTGAGTGTGATGCATATATCATTACGTGCAATACTGTGATATACATCGTGTCCATCCATTCGAATATGTGTATCATGCTCAGGATTTCAAAATACTAATGTGACTTACCCCTTTACAATTAACCATAATTACCGATACTTTCTATGCACGCCTGACATATGTTGATTGCTCCCACTGCTATCATTGTCACATTTCGACCATTGCGACCACTTCGATCACTGCGCTCACTTCATATGTGCATCACACTCAGGAAGTGTCAAATCAATACCTCTTACCCTTGCAAAGCCAGAATCTTACTCACCGCCTGTACCTGTTCTATTCACCTTCCACATCGAAGATCTCCACCACTATGCTCCCTTCATATATGCATCACACTCAGGAAGCGTCAATACTAATACCTCTTATCTCCGCACAACCGATCTGCTACGCCTCTATTCCTGCATCCTGCCTCTCTTGCCTTGATCCCTTTCATCCGTACCTTCCCCATAGCAATCCATGCTGAGCGAGAGCACTGATCGAACACCACAATAAACAAGGACTGCTCCGTACGATCTTCTGTGACCGCAGGAACAGCCCTTGTCTTGAGCTGAAACTTATCTTACCAACAATTTGCTTCCATTCAACGTGTAATGTGCACTGCTGGCAAGCTTAATATGTCAGACCATCATATAGCGGGAATTTGCTCGTTAACTCCTTCACTAGACCGCGCGCCTTCTCGTGTACGGCTTCATCTTCCGGATTTTTCAGCACCATGGCGATAGCCTGTGCGATTGTCTTCATCGCGTCCTGATCCATACCGCGCGTCGTCACAGCCGGTGTTCCGATTCGAATGCCGCTAGTCACGAATGGACTAGTCGGGTCGAACGGAATCGCATTCTTGTTGACTGTAATGTGCACGGAATCGAGCAGTTTTTCCGCTACTTTGCCGGTAATGTCGAGGTTGCGCAGATCGACTAGCATCAGATGGTTGTCCGTGCCGCCGGAAATGATCTGCACTCCTTCTGCTGTGAGCGATTCTGCTAACGCTTGGGCATTGGCTATTACATTGCGTCCATACTCCTTGAAGGATGGCTGCAGCGCTTCGCCGAACGCCACCGCCTTCGACGCGATCACGTGCATGAGCGGACCGCCTTGGGAGCCAGGGAAGACGGCCTTGTCAATCGCTTGCGCCCAAGCTTGACGGCACAATATCATGCCGCCGCGCGGACCGCGCAATGTCTTGTGCGTCGTCGTCGTGACGAAATGCGCATGCGGAACCGGATTCGGATGCAATCCAGCGGCAACGAGACCGGCAATGTGCGCCATATCGACCATGAACAACGCGCCTACGTCATTGGCAATCTGGCCAAGCGCTGCGAAATCAATCTCACGCGGATAGGCGCTGGCGCCTGCGACAATCATACGCGGCTTGTGCTTGAAGGCAAGCTTGCGCACTTCATCGTAATCCAATCGGAACGTATCCGGATTCACGCCGTAGCCAACAAAGTTGTATAGGATGCCGGATGCATTCACTGGGCTGCCGTGCGTCAGGTGACCGCCATGCGCCAGATCCATGCCTAGCACTGTATCTCCCGGCTTCAAGGCTGCCAAATAGACAGCCATGTTCGCTTGTGCTCCGGAGTGAGGCTGCACGTTCGCATGCTCAGCGCCGAACAGCTCCTTGGCGCGGTCGCGCGCGATATTTTCCACAATATCTACATGCTCACAGCCGCCATAATACCGCTTGCCCGGATATCCTTCTGCATACTTATTCGTGAGTACAGTTCCTAGCGCTTCCATAACAGCTTCACTAACAATATTCTCCGAAGCAATCAGTTCAATGTTGTCACGCTGGCGTCCCAGCTCCAATCCCATCGCTTCGACCACTTCACGGTCGGCTTTGCGTAAATGTTCCATCTCTATTCCTCCTGTCGATTCATTGTATTGCCTTGTTTGGGTTCATCTTGTATAACACGCCCGCTCGCCGCCAATTAGCTTCGGTCTCGTCCATGCGGCATTCACATGTGCTTGTCCAAGCTGTCGCATACTAGGACGAAACGGAACAGCTACTGGGCGCAGATGCATGCCGATCAGTGTGTCACCAATATCAATGCCTGCATGCGCTTGAACGCGCTCGACCAGACAAGCGTCTTCCATCTGTCTGAACGCATGAGCAGCCATCGCGCCGCCAGCCTTCAGAATCGGTACAGCAATCACTTCCTCATGCGCATATCGTTCGGCCGTCCACCTCTCCATCACGAGCGCCCGGTTCAAATGCTCACAGCATTGGAACGCTATGGCAAAGCCGCGTTCACACTGCGCTTCATGCAAGCCGTTCCACACTGCTGTTGCGATATCCTCGGCGCCTGATGTGCCGATTCGCGCACCGGCGATTTCACTGGTACTAACCCCCAACACCATCAGGTGTGACGGGCCCAGATTGGCATGAATGGCTAATTCCCGCACGATATTAGCTGTATCCGCGGTAAGCTGCTGCAGATTCATCAGCGAGTGCGCCTCCTTCTTATGGATGCAGTGTATTCTTCTCCTCTAACGAGCGAATCTTACCGATCCGGTTGGCGTGTCGTTCCGCACCAGAGAACGCCGTTTCCAACCATACATGGACGATATCCTGCGCTAGTCCCGGACCTACAACGCGCTCACCCATAGCCAATACATTCGAGTCATTGTGTTCACGCGTCGCCTTCGCCGAGAATGTATCGTGTGCAAGTGCGCAGCGGATGCCCGGCATCTTGTTCGCGGCAATGGACATGCCGATTCCTGTGCCACAGATCAGAATGGCACGGTCTGCCTCGCCAGCAATCACACGATCACATGCCGGTACAGCGAAGTCAGGGTAATCAACGGAATCCTCGCAGGAGCAGCCGACGTCCTCTACGGTATGGCCCAGCTTTTCGATAAAGCTCTTCAATTCTTCCTTCAGTCGATAACCGCCATGATCTGCTCCGATAACCACTTTCATTGTTCATTCGCCTCCTCATGTCAGTATTGGGGCTCCAACAATAAAAAAGAGCACGGCACGCACGACGAACATGCGCTGTCCTTGCTCTTGCCCAGGCGACCGGCCGATACCTCCCGATGCTCCACCGTGGTTGATTCCACACGTCGCCAGTTACATCGGGAGTCGATTCAATTGCTATTATCATACTCCAAACCGGATAGCCTGTAAAGTCTGAGTGCCCTTGTTAGGTGCGGTTTCCTATTGCTTGCACAGAGCTTGCTATTCCTTATTCTGCTCCATCACTAGTCTTCGGTTCCATGAGTGCCGCGGTCAAGCCTGCGGACCAGCTTGTCCACCGCCTGCTTGATCTCTTCAGCTACGAGCCGATAGTGCTCTGCCGTTCCGCCGAACGGATCAGCGATATCATCATCACGCAAGCTGTCGGTAAGCTGCTGCATGCGATCCTGCTCCTCTGGAGAGATCGCTTGACCCAGCGCTTGCTTCGTCTGGAGTTCCGCCATCAGTGCCTCCCATTCCGTTCGGGAACGCAAGTGGTCTGGCTCGTTCCAAGCATATTCTTGGAGCGTGTATACTTTGTCTACTGTGTGTGGGAACATTTGCAGCACTACGCGCTTATGTTCCTGTGTCATCGTCAGGATTAAGTCCGCCCAATCTACATCAGCCTTGTCCAAAAACCTGGACCTGTGTTCTGTGGAACAGTTGGCCTCCCGCATCACTGCCGCTGCATGCTTGGACATCGGTATGCCAACAGCAGCGGCGATACCTGCTGACCGAACTTCCGCCTGCAGCTTGTGTTCGCGAGACAGCTGCTGGAACAACTTCTCGGCCATCGGACTGCGGCAAGTATTGCCGGTACAGACGAACAATACACTGATCAAATTCCGCACCTCCGTTTCTCTCGCGTTGCCTCAATTCAGGCACGGCCATCTATTCTCATCTTATAGTATAAACTTTAACCCAAAAGCTAACAAAATGACACCGCCCAATGCTTCTCCATATTCGCCGAATAGTCCGGAGACTCGTCTGCCCAGCATTAAACCAGCGATCGACATTAGGCTTCCAAACAATCCAAAGACGAAGACGGTTACGATAATATCAGCAGCGAACAAGCCGAAGGAAATACCGACAGAGAACGAATCAATACTGACGCTAAGCGCAAAGAGCATCAATCCCCACAGCGTACCTTGATCGAAAGATTGCGCAGTGTCTCCTCGCAAGGAACTATATATCATATGCAGCCCTAGTAACGCAAGCAATCCACCGCCTGCGGCAACGGCCACATCTCCGAGCAATGACCCAACATAGTGCCCTGTAAACATGCCCGTCAAAGGCATCAGAATGTGAAATAGCCCTACGACAGCACTTATCTTCAAAACATCCAGGAGACGAATCCCCCTCAATCCGATTCCGATTCCTAGCGAGAAAGCATCCAAGCCGAGCGCGAATGCCATCAGAACAATGGTCAGCCATTGTCCGAATGCGATATCGATTGGTGACAAGCTACCCCCTCCTTCTTGTCCGCTGTTCATTTCATCCATATGCGGACAAGGAGGGAATCATGTCTAGCCAATCGTGTGGATGCGGCCTGCGGCTGCTTTACGCAGGCGGTTCATGATCGCAGCGCCGATCCCGTGCTCGGGATAGGCTTCTGCGTAGATGAGCTCCGCCGCATGCTCGTCGAAGGCGCGGAGCGAATCGTACAGACCCCGCGCTGTTGAAGCGGGGTCTGCCAAGCTGCCGCACACTTGCACGGTCCCGGGGAAGGCGGCATAGCGCTCGGCGTTCTCCGCATAGGTGAGCACGCCGACCCGCCGTCCCCGGGCTGCCTCCTTCGCGGCAGCTTCAACGATGTAGGACGCCGTACGTTCAGGCGGCCCTGCAACTAGCGCAAGCGCGCCACGCGGCGCGTAATGCGCATACTTCATCCCCGGCGAGCGGGGCGCCGCCGTGGGATCGGTTGCTGCATCCGGCGCGACAGTCTCGACGCGCGGGTGCAGCTCGTGCAGCTGCTCGGCACTAATGCCGCCGGGGCGCAGTACGTAGATGCAGTCGTCGTTCACTTCGACGACTGTCGATTCGAGCCCGACGCCCGTCGGGCCCCCGTCTACGACGCCGGCAATAGCGCCGGCGAGATCGTGGACGACGTGCTCCGCACGCGTCGGGCTTGGCCGCCCCGAGCGATTGGCGCTGGGCCCGGCCAAGGGGCAACCGGCGGCAGCAATGAGCCGCCGGGCAATCGGGTGGTCGGGCATACGCACCGCCACCGTAGCCAAGCCCGCTGTCACCAGTGGCGACAGCGCAGACAGCTTAGCCGGGAGCACAATCGTCAACGGGCCCGGCCAATAACGAGCCATTAGCCGCGCAGACACATCGTCCGGCGGCTCAGCAATTTCATCAAGCTGCACAAGCTCAGCTATATGTACGATCAGCGGATTGTCAGCAGGCCTTCCCTTAGCTGCATATACCTTCTCCACCGCATCACTCGAACGGGCATCTGCTCCCAAGCCGTATACCGTCTCAGTCGGAAAGGCGACCACTTCGCCTGCACGAAGCAACCTGCCTGCTTCACGAAGCCCGACCTCTACCCGATTGTCTGCCCCCTCATCCTCATCCTGCTGCACGTTCCATATTCGGGTTTCGTTCACCATACGCTACTCCTTTACTTCAATAGTCCTTTGATCCAATCGATCAGCTTATCGAGCCAATCTAGCAGAAAGAACCGCATCTCTATCTCATCGGTTGCCGCCAAATCTGCGGCAGTACGATTATCCATCTGTTCGTCAGCAGCCCCCGTTTTCCCTGCTTCCTCTTGTTCTGCTTCCGCTGCAGACGTCTTATCGGTAACCGTATCTACGAAGCAAAGCGGCGGAAACAAGACGCACCACCAATTTGCGCCTCTCCCTTGTCCAATGGTGATGACAAGCGCTTCGTACAACCCGTCCGGATACACGCGATTCCCATACAGCTTGGCGGGAAAATCTACTTCCCCTAGCTTCACTTCATACGTATATGCAGCGCCGTTCTCGCGAATCGTATTGCCTACCAACCGTTCCATAGCACCTAAGTTACGCTTTATATGCATTCTAGCTTCTTCCAACGTCATAGGCTCGGTCACCCATGTGTTCATCTGTTCTACCACTCGATCTCGCACCTGCCGCTTCAACCATTGATCGTGCGCACCGTCGGAATTGGCCAGAATGCGAACACGAATCGACTGTTCCGGTATTGCCGCTTCCGCCAATGGCGCCTCATTGCGCTGTGCCTCCCAAGACATAAGCAATAGAACAAGAATAAAGAGCATATATCCATAACGTGCTTGCATCCGCATCGTCGAACATCCTTTCTGCAATCCAATCTGATTCTAGTAACCAGTATGGACAACAGAAACCAATGCTATACTAGCAATCTATCAAAACTTCAACCTTCGCTCGTAATCCAAACTACTCACATTAAGGCTGCTACTTCTCTATTCACATTTCAGCACGACATGACGACTGATACCCGCCAAGTCTTGAATGACTTGGATTGTCCGAGGCGGTTCGTCCCCCTGTACACCAGATTCCGAATCAGCCAACGCAGACAGCATGCCGGCTACCTGTTCGGCCTGTCCTTCGCCCACCTCTAAGCCGATCCACGCCGGCAATCTCTTCATCTGTGTCAACTGTTCCGCCAAGCGACGGTACAAATCCAATCCATCCTTGCCGCCATACAACGCCGATGAAGGTTCATACTCCGCCACTTCTGGCGTCATATTCGCCTCATCTGCCAACGGCACATAAGGGGGATTCGAAATCAGCATATCCGGCGCAAGACCGCGATGCAGCCACGGCTCAAGCAGATCACCCTCATAAAAAGAAATCCGCTCAAATACACCGTGCTGCCGGGCATTATCCATCGCCACCTCTAGCGCACTGCCTGACAAATCAGATGCAGAGAGACGCCACTCCGGTTGTTCAGCAGCAAGTGTAATCGGAATGATACCGCTTCCTGTGCCGATATCCGCTACTAGCTTCGGTTGACGCGCACGACCCCAAGCAAGCGCCGCTTCTACTAACAGCTCTGTTTCCGGGCGAGGAATCAGCACTTGCGGATTCACGCGGAACGATCGACCATAGAACTCCTGCTCACCAATAATATATTGTACCGGCTCACCAGCAGCCTTGCGCTGCAGCCAGCCTTCCCACTGCGAGACCTTCTCGCCCGGAAATGTCTCTTGCCAATCGAGAAACAGCTTGCTCCGATTCCAACCAAGCAAGCTGCAGAGCATCCACTCTGTCACCCGTTCCGGATGTTGCGTATTACGGCTATCCCCCGATGCCAAAAAAGAAGAAGCCTGCAAGTAGGCTTCTCGTATCGTCATCCTCATACTATGACGCGCTCCTTCTTACAACGCTTCCTGTTCCATAAGCTCTGCTTGCTCAGCAACGGACAGGGCGTTAATAATTTCTTCCATCTGACCTTGAAGCACCGTATCCAGCTTGTGCAGCGTCAAGCCGATGCGATGATCTGTCACACGGCTTTGCGGGAAATTGTAGGTGCGAATACGTTCGCTTCGATCACCAGTTCCCACCTTGCTCTTCCGCTCACTCGCATATTTCGCCTCTTCCTCCTGGCGAAACTTATCGTAAATACGGGCACGCAGCACTCGCATCGCCATTTCCTTATTCGAGTTCTGTGATTTGCCGTCCTGGCAGCTTACGACAATACCCGTCGGGACATGTGTCAATCGCACAGCAGATTTCGTTGTATTAACCGACTGACCGCCAGGTCCACTGGAACAGAACGTATCTACGCGAATGTCATTCTCATGGATGTCAATTTCCACTTCTTCCGCTTCCGGCAGGACAGCAACTGTCGCAGTAGAGGTGTGAATTCTACCACCGGACTCCGTTTCCGGAACCCGCTGCACACGATGTGCGCCACTCTCAAATTTCAACTTGCTGTATGCGCCCTTACCTCGAATCATAAAGACAATTTCCTTGAAGCCGCCAAGGTCATTCACATTCGATTCCATCACTTCGACTTTCCAGCCCTGTACATCCGCGAATCTTGTGTACATGCGGTACAAATCTCCTGCGAACAACGCGGCTTCATCCCCGCCAGCAGCACCGCGAATTTCGACGATAACATTCTTATCGTCGTTCGGGTCCTTCGGCAGCAGCAATACATGCAGTCGCTCCTCCAATTCCTCTCGACGATCCTGCAGTTCCTCCAGCTCCATCTTGACCATCTCTCGCATCTCATCATCAAGCTTCTCGCCCAGCATTTGCTTGGCATCTTGATGCTGCTGCAGAACTTGCTCATATTCCTTATACGCTTCATACGTCTCTTGCAAATCCGATTGTTCTTTCGACAACTCCCTTAGCTTGCTGGGATCGTTCGCCACATCCGGATCGCACAACAGCTCACTCAACTTGTCATAGCGGTCTGCCAGTGCCTTAAGTTTATCCAGCACGATGCTTGCACTCCTTGCTCATAAAGTAGACCTTACACATTAAATCGGAAGTGCATAACGTCTCCGTCCTGCACAACATACTCCTTGCCCTCCAAGCGAAGCAAGCCCTTCTCCTTAGCTCCTGCCATCGAACCGTTCGTAACCAAATCATCGTAGCTGACAACCTCAGCGCGGATAAAGCCGCGCTCGAAATCCGTATGGATGACAGCAGCTGCCTGAGGCGCCTTCGTTCCCCGGCGAATCGTCCACGCACGCACTTCCTGCACACCCGCGGTGAAATAAGTATCCAATCCAAGCAGCACATACGCAGCGCGAATCAACCGATTCAAGCCGGATTCTTGAAGCCCAAGCTCTTCAAGGAACATCTCCTTATCCTCGCCCTCAAGCTCTGCAATTTCTGCCTCGACCCTTGCACTGATCACAACCACTTCATTGTTCTCAGCTGCAGCGTATTCCTTCACCTTCGCTACATGAGGATTGCCCTCTGCATTGGCAGCTTCTGCTTCACTTACGTTCGCCGCATACAGTACCGGCTTCATCGTCAACAGATGAAGATCACGCAGCACAAGCTTCTCCTCCACTGTAAGATCAATGCTGCGCGCAGGTTTGTCATCGTATAAGACATCCTTCACCTTCTCGAGACATTCCACTTCCGCTGCATATTGCTTGTTGCCGCCCTTCATATTTTTACGCGAGCGTTCAATCTTTTTTTCCACGGATTCAATGTCCGCTAAGATTAACTCCAGATTGATTGTCTCGATATCACGAATCGGATCAACAGAGCCGGATACATGTGTGATGTCGCCATCTTCAAAGCACCGCACGACATGTACAATGGCATCAACTTCACGGATATGGGCCAAGAACTTGTTGCCCAGCCCTTCACCTTTACTTGCCCCTTTCACTAACCCCGCAATATCCACAAATTCAAATGCCGTAGGCACAATTTTATTCGGATTCACAATGCCAGCCAGTTTAACCAACCTCTCGTCTGGCACTTCCACGACACCGACATTCGGGTCGATCGTGCAGAACGGATAGTTCGCTGACTCTGCCCCTGCTTGAGTAATTGCATTAAACAAAGTGGATTTACCTACATTCGGCAAACCGACGATCCCTGCCTTCAAAGCCATTGCAGTTACACACTCCTTCTAAGTCCCAATCTATACTATTATATAGCAGGAACCCGTTTGGCACAATGCACCGTGCATTGTTGCGCATTCGTCCGCTCTTTCTTACACTGTATATGAACAAGTTATCACCAAATCAGCCGGCAGTTATCACCAGTTTGTTCACAGAAAAACGGATATATCCACAATGTTATCCACAGCCTGTGTACAAATCGAATGCCTGTTCGGCGAACATATGTAGTGATGGAGGAATGCCAACATGGATGACGAGAAGTGGATGCAGGCTGCTATCGATGAAGCCAAGCTTGCTGAACAAAAAGGAGAAGTGCCTATTGGTGCGGTAATTGTCAAGAATGGCACCATCATCGGTCGCGGGCACAATTTGCGTGAGAGCTCCATGGACCCAACTACACACGCGGAGATGCTCGCCATACGTGATGCAAGCAAGCACCTTGCCGCATGGAGGCTATTGGACAGTACACTATATGTCACCTTAGAACCTTGTCCAATGTGCGCCGGCGCCATATTGCTGTCGCGAATCCATCGTGTCGTATTCGGCGCATTCGATCCAAAGGCAGGATGTGCAGGGACTCTCATGAATCTACTGCAGGACGAGCGCTTCAACCATACCTGTGAGCTTACAGCAGGTGTATTGGGTGAGAGTTGCGGTTCCATGCTTTCTACATTCTTCCGCCGTCTTCGGCAATAATGCTGTATCCATTCATAGAAAAGAGGACCGCCCATGGCAAACTACGAAACAGATGATCAATCATTATCTCTCAAGCTCTTCGTCGTACTGTCCAAAGCACACAAAGTCATGATGGAGATAAGTGCCAAGGATGTTCGCAAGCATGGATTATCCTTAACAGAATTCGCTGTCCTAGAGCTTCTCCACCACAAGGGTGAAGTGCCGTTACAGCAGATTGCAAGTAAAATACTCCTCACAAGCGGCAGCATCACCTATGTTGCTGACAAACTGGAGAACAAAGGGTTCTTACAACGCAAGCCATGCAAGAATGATCGTCGCGTCACCTATGCTGCTCTTACGGACAAAGGTCAAGAGCTGTTCCATAATATTTTCCCAGATCACGCCAAGTTCATTCAATCGGCAATGAGCACGTTATCTGCAGAAGAGAAGCAGGTCGCCATCACACTCATCAAGCGACTTGGTCAGGATGTGCAGCGTCGCTACTCTTAATAGGAGTAAGCTGGCGCGGAAAGACTGGTCGTATCAGCATCTCGATATCCTCCCTGTATACGAGCGTTCCGCAAGCTTGCAACAAACCTTTGCCCAGATCGATCGGGTTCATATTGAATCGCCTTAGCCATTGATACATAAATTCATCCACATACCGCTGCCGATGGCGCTCGCTGACCCGTCGGTAAGCGGCACGAATATATGCCTTTGCCTTGCTCACAAGCAAGCTCCGGCATCTCTGCAATAACACGTCTCGTTGTTCCTTCTCTCCTTCTTGCTCGCTAGAGGAATGGTTATGGCGGCCTTCTTCTTCTTCCACAATGGAAGACAGCATATGCCTGCCATTAGACATCCGCATCGCAGCTCGAATGACGTGTAGCATCCTTAATGCAGTACGATATTGAACTTGTAATACAGCAGCTAGTCGATTGGCAGTGCAGTGTCGGTCAACAGCAACCCAATATATAGTGAAGAACCAATATGCAAGCGGCAGTTTCGTACCGTGGAAAAACGTATGTGCTGTTACGGACACTTGGTTACTGCAATTTGTACATTCGTATAACTTCCTAGTCTGGATGTAGTAATAATCATGTTCTGCACAGCACGGACAGACGAAACCGCCGGGCCATCTTAAGTAGAACAGAGCCTGCCGGCAAGCTTCTTCTTCGCGGAAGCGTTCCATAAACTCCTTCATACTGCATAATATTTCATCTGATAGCAGCTTCTTGCCCGCAGCAGCATCAGCCGGTGTATGCCACTTCATGTTATGCATAGCTAATTTGTTAAGCCACGATTCAACTTGGAATACGGCTGATTTAGGTACGTGCGTATCATCTGATGATGCTTCAATGCGGTGTGATTCCGCAATTATTCCGTTATGTGAAGATTGTATTGTATCAGACCTCGAATTCAGCATATGAATCACACTCTCCTTCTCTGCGTGCCAAGAAGATTGCAGTCATCGCCAAGTTGTAGCACATATGTACTTCCTCGTTGCTCACGCTTTATTCTTAAACTCATTATATCGAACATACGTTCTTATTTCAACTGTTTTTTTATTTATTTTGGTGCAGGTAGAAGTGGTGCATACATGGCATTACTCATTACTTTGGGGCTTCCTGAGTGTGATGCATACATGGCATTACTCACTACTTGGAGGTTCCTGACTGTGGTGCATACAAGCCATGCTCGCTACCCGGGCCCTTCCTGACTGTGGTGCAGACTTACCATGCTTGCTCTCAGGACTTCCCTGACTGTGATGCATACTAGCCATCAGTGAGTGCGAGTCACAGTGTACACAAGTATGTGCACTTCACTCAGGAAGTGAAATTTCTACTACCTTATCCATACAGGCTGCTGATTTCCGTGTGTTCTGACGAAAAGCTCACCACTCAATCCGATTCGAAGCACGATTCCCACACAGCTATGCACCACACTCTAGGAAGAGGGAATCACCACGTTACCCAAGACCCGATTCCAGCAAAAAAAGCCCGCACTATGCGGACCCTTGTTCGAAATTTATCGCGTTCTCCGTTCTATTAGTAACTTGACTTACCCTGCCCGCCAGTTACGATGGCGATGCCAGCGCTGGCGCCGATGCGCGTTGCTCCGGCGTCTACCATCTGCCGTGCGGTGTCTGCGTCACGCACACCTCCAGAGGCTTTGACACCGATATCGGGTCCAACCGTCTCACGCATGAGCCGGATGTCCGCTGCCGTCGCGCCGCCAGGGCCGAATCCGGTAGAGGTTTTGACGAATGCAGCACCAGCTTCCTTCGCCATTTTACACGCTGCCACTTTTTCATTATCCGAAAGTAATCCTGTCTCCAAAATCACTTTCACCGGCACATCGCCAGTTGCTTCAACGACAGTCTGAATGTCCAAGCGAACTTCTTCTTCACGACCCGATTTAAGCGCGCCAACGTTCATGACCATATCGATTTCAGTCGCCCCATGCTGTATGGCTTCGCGTGATTCCGTCGCTTTCGCGCCACTCGTTGTGGCACCAAGCGGGAATCCGACTACCGTCGTTACGCCTACTTCTGACCCTTCTAAGTGCTTGGCTGCGAGAGCCACCCAATAAGGGTTGATACACACTGTCGCAAATCGGTATTGCTTAGCTTCTTCACATAGTTGAATGACTTGATCGGCTGTCGCATCCGGCTTGAGCAAGGTGTGGTCGATCATCCCTGCTAGTTGTTCATCCCATTTTTGCACATTCGTCATTACGAACCCACTCCGTTCTTCGATTCACTGTTTCTTTCATTGTACATGGTTCATCAATTAAGAACAACGAGCGCAAAATAATACCACTCGAATCGTTCATATCAGCATAGAAATCACACCCGCATTCGCTTACAATGAAGGTATATGTCTGAACTGGAGCAACTGAAATTACGCTGTATAACGAACTAGCTGTTCGGTTCACCGTCAGGACTCTGACGGATTGCAGGTGCAACGGCTGAAGGAGGGGACCATGCAAAAAACGGACGGCATGTTTTACGCGCCGAAAGGATTGAAGAGAGCTGTTGTGAATCGCGGGGAATTCGCCATCGCAGCGGTTGCATTGGATCATGGTCATATCTACGGTATGTGCAACGGACTGTTGGAAGCAGGAGCAACGTTGAAATGGGTATATGATCCAGACCCGCACAAGGTAGCGGCATTTCTTCAGCGCTTTCCAGAGGCGAAGCCCGCAGAGAATGAACAAATCATTCTGCAGGACGACGAGGTACAACTTGTTGCCGGAGCAGCCATTCCTTCTGAGCGCTGTGCACTCGGTCTTCGCGCTATCGCACATGGCAAAGACTATTTCACTGACAAGGCCCCTGTTACAACCTTAGAGCAACTCGAGCTAGCTCGCCGCGCCACCGCCAACACCGGACGCAAATACATGGTGTATTACAGCGAACGATTGCATGTGGAAAGCGCGATCTATGCAGAGCAGCTAATTCGCGATGATGCGATTGGTCGAGTCATTCAAGTAATCGGACTTGGACCGCACCGATTGAACGCTGCATCGCGACCGGAGTGGTTTTATAGCCGCCAGCATACAGGCGGCATTCTGTGTGATCTGGGCAGCCATCAGATCGAGCAGTTCCTTACATACGCTGGATGCCAAGATGCCCAAGTGCTGCACAGCAAGGTGGCGAACTATCATCACAAGGAACATCCGGGGCTGGAGGATTTCGGCGATGCAACATTACTGGGTGACAATGGCGCCAACCATTATTTCCGCGTGGACTGGTTTACGCCCGACGGATTAAGTACTTGGGGGGATGGACGCACGGTCATCCTCGGCACCAAAGGCTACATCGAGCTGCGCAAGTATACAGATATCGCACGAGCGCAGGAAGGCGATCATCTATATCTGGTTGATCATTCTGGCGAGCATCTGCTTAAGCTGTCTGGCCAAGTAGGGTATCCATTCTTCGGTCAATTGATACTCGATTGCTTGAATAGAACAGAGAACGCTATGACGCAAGCTCATGCCTTCAAAGCAGCCGAACTAAGCCTGCTTGCCCAGCAACATGCCATCCGAATAGAATAAGCAACTCAGCCGACTTGAACCTAATTTAGAAGGAATACATACAATCTATACCTGTGTTACGTACGTGAGCACTATAACAGAAGGAGATATGGACATGAATCTTACTCAAATGTTAGCCCCGATCCCGCTGCCGCCGATGGTGAAGATCCGCCAGAAATTTGATGACACTCGACTGGACAATCCAGCTGGAGAATTGAAGCAGAAGCTTGCGCATTCTCCTGAACTTACACGCATACTGCCCGGTCAGCAGATCGCTGTCGTAGCTGGCAGCCGCGGTATTGCCAACTTGGCAGCTATGACCAAGGAACTCATTGATGCGATTCGCTCACGCGGCGCCGAGCCTTTCATCGTACCCGGCATGGGCAGCCATGGCGGCGCAACCGCAGACGGACAGCGCCGTGTTCTGGAGCACCTCGGCATTAGTGAAGCGAGCATGGGCGCGCCTATTCGATCCTCTATGGACGTAGTCGAGGTGGACCGACTGGACAACGGCTTACCCGTCTATGCCGATGCAATAGCTACCGATGCAGACGGTATAGTATTCATTAACCGGATCAAGCCTCACACCGCTTTTCGAGGCCGTATTGAAAGCGGCTTGATGAAGATGATTGCCATCGGTCTCGGTAAGCAAAAAGGCGCAGAAGCTTGCCACCAACTAGGCTTCAAATATATGGCGGAAAATGTGCCGACGATGGCCAACATTCTTATTCAGAAGCTGCCTATCTTATTTGGCGTAGGTATTGTAGAGAATGCCTATGACCAAACCTGCCGTATTGAGGTCATAGCAGCGGAAGAGATAGAAGCCCGAGAGCCCGAGCTTCTAGAGGAAGCCAAATCACGCATGCCGCGTCTTCCCTTCGAGCAGCTAGACGTGCTCGTTATCGATTATATCGGTAAGAATATTAGCGGAGACGGAATGGACCCTAATGTTACCGGACGCTATCCGACACCTTATGCACATGGAGGTCCAGACGTAGCGAAGATGGTCGTGCTGGACTTGACTGAACAATCTCAAGGCAATGCCAACGGTGTGGGTACGGCTGACTTCACAACCCGCAGATTCGTTGACAAGGCAGATTGGCCGGCTACTTATGCCAATGGATTAACCTCCACTGTGTGCGCGCCAACGAAGATGGCAACTGTGTTGGAAAGCGATCGCGATGCAATCAAAGCAGCGGTCAAAACTTGCAACATCCTCGACTACACAACATGCAGATTAGTTCGAATCCAAGACACTTTGCATGTAGGACAATTGGAGATCTCCGTCCCGCTGCTGGCGGAAGCACAACGAATCCCCGGCATTGAAATAATAGGAGATTCCTATGAGTGGACCTTCGACAGCAACGGATATTTGACGAAGTAAAGGAGCGGTCTTACACTATGACAACTGCGATTACCTCTGCTGGAGAACTAGCAGCTTACATCAGACAGACCGTACAAGAAGCCCCGATTACGGATATGCACACACATTTGTATGCGCCAGAATTCGGCAACCACCTTCTCTGGGGTATCGATGAGCTGCTTACGTATCATTATCTAGTTGCAGAAGCCTTCCGCTGGACGGATACAGATGAGCCGTACGAGCAATTTTGGACGCTTTCGAAATCTGAGCAGGCTGATTTCATCTGGAAGAAGTTGTTTCTGGCACATACGCCTTTAAGCGAAGCAGCAAGCGGTGTGCTTCAAGTATTGCACACGATGGGACTCGATGTTGGCAGCAGAGATTTGAACGCGTACCGCCGGCAGTGGGCCGACCGATCCCCGCAGCAACAGATCGATGCCGTCTTCCGTCTCGCTGGAGTGCAAGAGGTCGTCATGACCAACGATCCGTTCGATCCGGCTGAACGCGCACTGTGGCTGAATGGGCATGGCAAGGAGGATACGCGCTTCCACGCTGCCTTGCGAGTTGATCCCTTACTTAACAATTGGGAAGAAGCGGTCCTCGCATTGCTTCAGATGGGCTATCAAGTAGAGACGGCATGGACCGAACAGACGATTAAAGAAACACAACGTTTCCTCAGGGAGTGGGTCCTGCGTATGGATGCACTTTATTTGGCTGTTTCCATGCCCGGGGACTTTCGCTATCCAGCAGCGGATCATCGTACTCGGATGATTGATGATGTGATGATTCCAATCTGTCAAGAGCTAGACATTCCGTTTGCCCTGATGATCGGCGTTCGCCGCCAGGTCAACCCCGAGCTGAAGCTAGCAGGCGACATGAGCATGCTATCCGATGTCTCATCAGTCGAATCACTCTGCCGCAAGTATCCACAGCAGAAATTCCTTGTAACGATGCTTGCAAGAGAAAATCAACATGAGCTTGCCGTTCTGGCACGCAAATTTCGTAACTTGATGGTATTCGGCTGCTGGTGGTTCCTGAACATTGCGTCCATCATAGAGGAAATGACCGCCCTCCGAATCGAGCTACTAGGCACAAGCGTCATTCCACAGCATTCCGATGCAAGAATTTTGGAGCAACTTATATACAAATGGGGGCATTCCCGTGAGATTATAGCCGAAATTCTTATTGAAAAATACAGCAAACTCCAACGTGTGGGGTGGACAGCGACCCGCGAGGAGATCAAACGAGATGTCGATGATCTGTTCAGTCGTAATTTTTGGCGATTCCTCGGAAAATCCCGATGAACGCTCGATCGGCAGAACTGTTCTCACCGACTTGCGGATATAGTGGTATTTTTACATTCCTGAGTGTGATGCCTATATAGCTTTCGTTGCTGCTTTCTGAGCCGTGGTGCCTATGTGGCTCTATCGTAGTATCCTGAGCGTGGTGCCTATATGGCTCTGTTCCTGCTTCCTGAGTGTGATGCCTATATCGTTGTCTGCTCACTTCCTGAGCGTGATGCCTATATGGCTCTGTCGTTGGTTCCTGAGTGTGGTGCCTATTAGTCACACTATGGTCAGGTTCGGTCTGCAGATAGATATGTTACCTGTTACTTCAAAGGTGCTGACACCGTTATGTGCATCACACTCAGGAAGTCGTAAAACGTGCCCCCTATTCCGGATGGCACGCTTCGATTGTTCCGCCAACGACAGCTCGGGTAGGTGCTCAGAATGAGCTTGGCCAAAAGACAAGTGCTGTCCGGTCGCGCTCGGCTCCTTGCTGTTGCAGGGCTTCTCCGGCTTCGCATTCAGCGGCAGGATCGCCGTTCCAGGTTTCGATTCGAATTTTCTTCAATCCGCGCGTGCGCAATATTTGTTGCAGCGCCTGCTTGATCGCATGTACTTCATCTTCATCTCCCCCACGAGTGTGGGGATTGAGGCATGTGATTTTTTTGCCGTTCTGCTCAATCCAGGTTGCCCAGCTTCCGTGCCGAAACAGCAAGTAGTGGCCGTGCTTTCGGCTGAAGGTGAGCCTGTCAATATGCGGCCAGGCGACCCAAATGCCGTAGGGATTGACCGGATCTACTGCGGATATCAAGCAAGAAGGTTGCTTAGATGATCGATGTTCGTCGGTCTGGTGGATGATGGTTGCTTGATGATCGTCGGTCCGCTGTATGGTTGCTCGATGACCGTCGGTCTGCTGAATGGTTGCTTGGTCGTCGCCGGTCAGTTGGATGGCTGCTTGGTAATCACCGATTTGCTGAATGCTCACTTGTGGACGGTGTCGACCAAGCTGTTCTGCTGTTTCCTTAGACATCCACTGCAAGGTTTCGGCTCCTTCGATGAAGAAGCCGCGCACTGCGTGCCCCCATTCTTCCAGCTGCCGATACACTGCCTGCAGCGTATCCCAGGAATACGGCGCAGAAGCGGCGACTTCGCGGGAGACGATACCAAATTGGCGCAGCAGATGCGCCGCCCATTCTGAAGCGCTTGCTGAATCGTCGAATACTTCAGGGGCGTCAGAGGTGCGCAGCACGAACCAACGACCTTGTCCAGAGCCAGAACGAGTGAAGTCTCCCCCACGCCGCGTCCCTTGCAGGCGTAACGGCGCAAATTGATCGTTGGAGACGTGTCCTTCCCAGACGAGCTCCATGAGTGCCGACAACGTATCGGACGGAGCCATGCCGCGAACACGAGCAAGCTCGGTTAGAAAGCTGGCGCCGCGCGCTTGCAGCTGCTCGAGCAGCTCGGGGTGCTTCGTTTCGCGCTCCTGCTTAAGGAAGGGGCGGTATAGCGCTTCGGCTTCGCGCAGGAAGAAGGCAACTGTCCCTTCCCGAGCCTGCGGCTCCTTGCGCCCGATCCAGATAATCGCACCCGCTGCGCACAGCTCATCCAGATCACGCTTCCGATAGTCCTTCAAGCGAGCGGGGAAGATCAAGCTTTCCCAATGGGAGAGCGGGAAGAACAACCCTTGCAAGCGCCGAATAATCTGCAGCAGTCCAGCACTGCCTGCAGCTTGACTGTCCGGCAGCAACCCGTGCTCGCGCATGAGATGTGCGCACCACACCTCTGGCGTGACGGGCTCTGCACTACTCCGGACTACATGCAACGATGCGCGCAGTAGCCGGTTGGCTATCTTCGTGCTCATCCACTGATCCGGCTCGCCCGTTGTCTCCGCCAATGCAGCGAACGGCGCTGCCTCAACCCTGCCTTGCTCCACTTGCGCAAGCACCCAACGGTCCACGACGGCCGAATCCAAACCATATCGTTCTATTAATTCTTGCTTCGTAAAGGACATCTGCTGCTCGATATATCGGGTGAGAACAAGCGCTTGAGCTTGAGGCGATGCTGCCAGTTCAGCATAGACCTGCTCCTCATCCATGCATATCCAGCGCTGCGCCTGATCGAATGCCCGCAGCTTGATTCGCTGCTGGTCTAGCTGCTTCACCCAATCTTGAATATGAGCTGGCTGCTCCGATCCGGAACGAACGACCCGCTGCAGCTCCGCTTCTGACAGGTCACCGCGCTTCTTGAGCAGTGCATATACGGCTTCCGCGCTATTGACTTCTCTTGCTTCGTGCTCCAAGTGTTGACGCACTTCTTCCCACGCTTGCTCGGGCACGGCATTCCGCCAAGTATCAGCACCAAGCAAGCGCGCGGCCGATTCCCGTTGCACATGAAGTAGCTGTGCTTGCAGCTCCGGGCCGAATGTGTCGGCTTCGTATATACGGGTATTCACGTAATCCGCCAGAAATTGCGAGGCGAATGGCGAAGGCATATCCGTATGTACGACCTTCACCTGCAAGCTCCCCGTTTCCATATCGCGCAACGCTTCCAGCAGCCGCGGCAAGTCGGACCATTCCTGCAAGCAATGCTGCAGTGCTGCATCCAATAACGGAAATTCGCTTGCATAAGGGAGCGCATCCTTCAGTAATTCCTCACTTCGCAATCGCTGCTGCCACATGGGAACACGGCTGTATCCTTTGGATAGGAGCAGCGAGGTTTCGGCCATGCGTCGGAACGTTACGGCGAACATCGCGCTGCCAGCAAGCGCTTCGCGCAGCAATGCCTCCGCATTACCAGCGTTCACCTCCCAGAACAAGGGCAACCAGGAGTCATTCCATTCCGGGAAGACGAATTCTACTCCGTTATTCTTCGCATTCGTGTATATGCGGTACGACAACGATTGCTGGAGCTTCTGTTCGACGGCCATCATCCAGGCGCGATTCACTTGAAGTCCCCATACGGTATGCAAGACGACGTGCATCTTGTTGTCTACATCGCGGAAGCACTCTAAGACAACTTGCCCGTTCGTAGCAATCGGGCACACGTGCAGCTGTCGTACGAATAGAGCTGCCAGCTGCTCCGCAGCCTGCGGCTCCATGGCGTAGCGCTCTGTTAGCCAGCCTTCTGCCGCTTGCACATTGTGCGCTACCTTCTCGCTTAGCTGCTCGTGGAAGTGCCCGAGTCTCTTGCCGAGCGCATAGGAACGTCCTGCGGCCTCGGATCGCCAGAACGGGATTTCGCTGTACGGGTTGCGCACTTCTGTTACCCAGATTCGATCTGGGTCCATTCTGCGGATCATCCAAGCCTGCGCACCCAGCTGGAATACATCGCCCGGGCGGCTCTCCTGCACATATTCTTCATCCAAATCGCCAATGCGCTGTCTCGACTCGCTATGTACAACGGCATAATTAGCCGAACGCGGAATCGTGCCCGCTCCCATGATGGCAGCAGGTCCGGATTGGGCTGCGGACTCTAACAGGTCGGATTCCTTATGCCAGTGCAATAACGGCTTGACGAACGGATAGAAGCCCGACAGCAAGCGCAGCCAGCTCTCCAGCTCGGCGCGCGGCAATCCGGCATAGCTGTCGCTGCATGCAATCCGGCGAGCCAATTCATCGATGTGCATCGTCTCAGAAGCGACCATGGCGACGATTTGCTGGCACAGCACATCCGGCAGTTGACGAGGCACTTGGATATCCTCGATCTCCCGCTTGCGAATCTGCTTGCAGAGCACAGCAGCTTCGGCAAGTTGACCCGGCATGCGCACGAGGATGACGCCGCGGCTCTCTCCGTCTATCGCATGTCCTGCCCGTCCGACACGTTGAATGCCTGCCGCTGCCTCGCCTGGCGAATCAACTTGAATCACTTTGTCAATATAGCCAATATCGATACCAAGCTCTAAGGAAGAGGTCGCCACAATGCAGCGCAAGCTCCCTTCTCTGAGTAATTGCTCGGCTTCCAGCCGCTTCTCACGGGAGACACTACCGTGATGGGAACGGGCAATCTCACCGCCGAAGTAATCGTTCAACCGCAATGTCAGCCGCTCAGCCAAGCGGCGGCTGTTCACGAACAAGATGACTGACCGGGTCTCCTCCATATGCGCTGCTATTACTTGCAGCAGAGGCAGCCATGCGGCATCGCGTCCGCCGCTACCGAGAGGCACTGTGCGATCAGGCACCGTCACTTGTACATGCAGCGGCTTCTCTTGCATGCTCTGCACAATGTCGACCGGTCGGGGATGCCCCGGCTGCGCCCATCCGCCGAGAAACCGGGCGACTCGCTCCACCGGCTTCTGTGTTGCAGATACGCCGATTCGCTGCACGGGCTGCTCGGCCAAGGCCTCCAGCCGCTCCAATGACAAGGACAGATGCGCGCCGCGCGGCGATGCAGCGAGCGCATGGATTTCATCGACGATGACGGCGTGCACCGTGCGCAGCACATCTCTCGCTTTGGGCGAAGTTAGCATCAGGTAGAGCGATTCCGGTGTAGTCACGAGCACATCCGGCGGCTGCCGCAATATAGAAGCGCGCGTGCTCTGCGGCGTATCGCCGGTGCGTACAGCAGCCGTTACCGCATATTGTTCTGCATCAGCGAAGTCCAGCCGGCTGCGCCAATCAGCGGCAAAGCCGACAATGTGCTCGTACACATCGTTATTGAGCGCTTTCAACGGCGTCACATAGAGAACACGGACGCCTCGCCTGCCGTCTGGTTCGGCCTTGCCGGCTACAATCCGCTGCAAGCAAGGAAAGTATGCCGCCAGCGTCTTGCCTGAACCGGTCGGCGCTGCAATCAACGTATGACTTCCGCGCTCAATGGCGCGCCACGCTTCCCTCTGCATGGCGGTCGGCTCGCCAAACCGCTCGCCAAACCATTGGGCTAATGACTTCTGCATGGGGCACCCTCCTCTCTTCATCTTCCATTATACGGATTCGCTTTACAGGTGAAAACCAATAGGCAAACATAAATTCTGGCAGGCAGCAAATGTGCTATACTACGTGTAACATTGATGTTGCTATGGAGGAACTAATATTGCCACAGCCGCCGCATGACAAACAACGCGCCAGCCGCAACCGAACGATTACTCTGCAGCCGGAGGAAGCTGATCATTATGCAAGCCGTCTCGTACGTCTTCACGAACCGGTGACTGCGGATACGATTCTCGACACGACAATCCAGCAGGATTTGTTCGAAACTCTGGATTACTTGCCAGAGCAATTCGTCGATCTGCTGTTCATCGATCCGCCGTACAATCTCAGCAAATCATTCAACGGCAAAACGTTCGCTAAGATGGATGCCGATCAATATACAGCCTGGCTGGATTCTTGGTTCGCCCGCCTAATGCCGACGCTTAAGCCACATGCATCGGTGTACATATGTGGGGATTGGCGCTCCAGCCACTCGATCTTCGAGGTAGCGTCGAAATATCTACACATCCAAAACCGCGTTACGTGGGAACGAGAAAAAGGTCGCGGCGCACAGACGAACTGGAAGAATGCGTCCGAGGACATCTGGTTCTGCACGAAAAGCAACGACTATACGTTCCATGTTGATCGGGTCAAGATGAAACGCAAGGTCATTGCCCCTTACCGGAATGCGGACGGCAAGCCGAAGGATTGGGAGGAACAAGGGAACGGCAACTATCGACTCACGCATCCATCCAACCTATGGACAGACTTGACCGTGCCATTCTGGTCGATGCCCGAGAACACCGATCACCCGACACAGAAGCCCGAGAAGCTGGTGGCGAAGATTATTCTCGCCAGCTCCAATGAAGGCGATGTCGTACTCGACCCCTTCCTCGGATCAGGAACGACTTCCGTCGCGGCCAAGAAGCTTGGGCGACGCTATGTAGGCATTGAAATAGACGAAACCTATGCTTGTCTGGCAGAGAAGCGGCTCGATAAAGCTATGGAGGATCACACCATTCAAGGCTATCAAGACGGTGTCTTCTGGGAGCGCAACTCGCTGTACGAGCAGGGCAAGGAGCGGAAGGGCAAGCAGAACAATACGGGCGCGAATAACATGCGCAAGTCTAGCGACTCAGCTCGTATGCAGGACAATCATGCAAGCTCGGGCATGGAAATGAAAGATTCAGATTTACGATAATAATTGCAAATCAAGGTGCAACAAGGTATTGTAAAGCTATCAAATTGACTAGGATGAGGGCCATGGGTAAGAATATTCGAGAGATTGCGGAGTTAGCCGGTGTTTCGATCGCGACTGTCTCTAAAGTAATGAACGGGTATACCTCCGTCAGTGCCAAAACAAAGGAAAAGGTTATGCAGATTGTCAACGATACAGGCTTCATGCCAAATTCCGCCGCGCGGGAGCTGGTCAAGAAGCGTTCGATGACATTAGGGATCTTTCTGACTAACGGCTTGACGCATCCTTTCTTCCAAAAGCTGCTTGGCGGTATTGAAGTCGCCTTGAAGGAGAAGGGCTACGATCTGATCTATCTGGCTCAGGTCGGCTGGACATCGGAATACAGCTTCGTCCGCCATCTTCGCAGCCGAAATGTAGAAGGGGTGCTTGTATTCGGCTTCCAACGGAAGGACCTGAATTTCGACGAGCTCATTCAAGCGGAGATCCCGACCATCTTCATTGATTTGGATCTGTCCGGACCTCGCTCCGGCTATATTACTTCAGAGAACAGACAGTCGATCAAGCGCGCTGTAGACTACTTATACAGCTTGAACCACCGGAAGATCGCCTTCATAACCGGTACGCTTGAATCGTTCGCTGGCCGGTTGCGGTTCGAGGCTTACCGGCAGGCGCTGGAGGATCTGGGGCTGCCATACGTATCCGAATACGTAGCGGCAGGCAACTGGGAGAAGCCGAGCGGCTATGCGGGAACGAAGCGCTTCCTTGCACTCGATGATCGGCCTACTGCCATTCTGTGCAGCTCGGACATGAGTGCGATTGGGGCGATGGAAGCAGTGTTGGATGCGGGTCTGTCTGTTCCCGATGACTTGTCCGTAATCGGATTTGACGATATCGAATTGTCACAGCACTTGCGACCGCCGTTAACGACGATCCGGCAAAATACATTCCAAATCGGCAAACAAGCGGTGGAGCTGCTCGTAGAGCTAATTAACAACCCGAACTCCCCTCCGCCTGCGGAGTCGATCCCAACCGAATTAATTATTCGTGATTCTTGCACGATCTGCCGGGAGTAATCTCCCGGCTTCACTTCCCCCGACTCGCTAATAGTTCGTCCACGACATCATTCTCAATGTCCCTATTCTTATCCTGCACGTACCGTTGCAGCAAGAACGCATCTGCAATCCACCACAAAGAAGTAATCATTAGACCATAGATCGTTAAACTTAACAGCAGCTGAGTACCCGCGGTAATCGGGCGGTTCATATACCATCTATGTCCGCCTATTAACCCAAGCACAAGCCAAAGTACATAGGCCACGATCATATTTTTGCCGCGACGGCGCATTTCTTGATCCACTAGCATGAGCTCGCGTTCGTTGAGCTCGCCTTTCTTAATCAAGCCGCTGTAATTGGGCATAGAATAACACACAACTCCTTCGGTCTATATTGAGACGATCACTTAACTAAGCATGATTTAGTGTAGCAAACAGCCGCACACCCGGCAACACCCCGATATCCAATTGCGCTCCACCATCCTAGACGTCATTTGGCAGCATGCTTCTCCATGTACATCGCACGATCCGCCTGCTTAATTAACGCCTCCACATCTCGCGCATCGTCAGGGTACAGGCTCATGCCTATACTGGCACGAATCGGAATTGCCTCACCATGATGCACGTAGGGAGTCTGCATGCTGGCGAGCATATGCTTCAGCTTGCTGCTTATCTGATCCAGCTGTGTAATCCCGGGCATGACGATAATAAATTCGTCCCCGCCAAGACGTGCCGCAAGCTCATTCGCTGTGGTGCAAGATGCCAGCACACCGGCGACATGGCGCAAGTAGAGGTCCCCTGTATCATGTCCGTACGTATCGTTCACCACCTTGAACCGATCCAAATCTATGAAGAGTACCGCGACAACTTCATTCACCGCCGCTCTGCCGATCGCCTCGTTCAGAAACTCATAGAGGCGATGCCGATTAGCCAGTCCTGTTAAGGGATCGGAATATGCCAATTGCCGCATCGCTTCCTCATGTGCCTTGCGTTCGGTAATGTCGCGAATCGTAATGTACATCGTCGCGCTATGAGGCATCACATTGGCGTTCACAAGGCCAAGCAGTGCGGAGCCGTCCTTGCGGATCAGCTTGACTTCTGCATTTTCCACCATTTGTCCGCCAGCCCACGCCTTCGCCACATTGTTCTGCAGCTGCGCATAAGACTCCAGGCTCAGTATCGTGCGCAGGCTCGCGCCTATTAGCTCCTCTCCCTTGTAATGCAGCTGACGCAGCGCATAGGGGTTCACGTCCTTCAGCACCATATGCTGGTCGGCCATAAAGATCATAACTGGCGTCCGATTGAATATATCGCGGTATTTGGCCTCGGATTCTTCCATCTGCTCCCGCAATATAGCACGGCCTATCGAGATCGCCATTACATTAATGTTAATGCGCATAAAATTAAAGGTCGGCGATGACAGCTGCTGATTGAATGGTCCGACTAGAGCCAGACAACCGATAAAACCGGACGGGGTTTGCAATGGATACATGGATACGAAGCCACGCTCCTCGAGCCGGTCGCAGTGCAGCAGCTCCTGCATCGGGAACTGCTCCTCCGCAAGCCGACAGCCGACCCACTGCTTCGACAGACGTGTGCCGTACACTTCATGCACGACGACCTCGCTGCCGCCGTCCTCACTCCGGCTCAACAAGGCGAGGCAGCCGGTATGATAAGGAGTCTGATCGAGCCACGAGAGGAAGCTTTCTTGGCTCGTGGACAGCTCTAGCACGCTATTATTCAAGGTCATTCCGATATTGTAGAGGTCACTCGTGTACTCGCGCAGACTCTCATGGAATCCCCCACTGTCCACAAGGTGGCGCTCTTCCTGCATGCAGCCACAGGAATCGCGCAGTACAAGCTCTGCCGGAATCCTGTGTATGCCGCTCAGCGGTGTCCCGTCATGCAATCTTGCGGCGAGCAGTGCAACGGCTTTGCGGCCCATCTCTGCGTACTTTTGCCGCACGGTCGTGAGCGGCGGGCTCGCAATCGGCGCAATCTCGCTGTCATCATACCCAGATACGGCAACACGCTCAGGGACAGCGATCCCGGTCTTTGTCAGCGCTTCCATAATTCCTGTCGCCAGCAGATCATTGCCCGCCACGATAGCGGTCATCGGCACCTGAGCTGCAGCGATTTGTTCTCCTGCCTTATGCCCTTCGCCCTTCATCACACTTTGCTGCCAATAGACGAGCTCTTCGCGATAAGGGTATCCCAGTTCACGCAATGCTTGCTGGTAGCCCTGAAACCGTTCGAATACGTCAGAATTATGCATGCCTCCGACGAAAGCGATACGCTTATGCCCATGATGCGCCATGTGCAGCACCATCTCCTTGGCAGACTGTTCGTTGTAAGTCAACACGGCAGCGCAATCCGTAGCTGCTTGCAGCCAGGATGTCCCTATGCATACGATCGGCTTGCCCTTCTGTTGCATACGCTCCATGAACCAATCCGGCACCGCTTCCCCAATGAACACAAGCGCGTCGGAGGCATCTGTCGCGACCGTCAAATCATACGCTTCCCGTGAGCAAAATTCCGGCCACGATTGCAGTGTAATCATACGCATATCATGCTTGCGCGCAGCTTCATAAATGCCCTCCAGCATACTGCTGAAGTAAAAGCCATCCATTACCGGTGTGTAGACTCCGATTGTGCAGCGCTTCATCATCATCGCCGTCCTTTTCCCGTGACACTGGTTGTACTAAGGATTTATTCCCGATACAGCACGCAATTCCTTCTTTTTCCTTGATTCCGGTGTAAAAGTTCGCCTATTGTCAAATCATTTGCAAAATTGCGCGAAGGCTAACTATAATAATATAGATTGGTTATTCGAAAAACGAGGTGTCCTATGGATCAGCACAAATCTAAAATCAAATGGACGGTATTCGGCTTGCTCCTCGGTCTGTTGATGGCGGCATTGGATCAAACAATCGTCGCTACTGCTATGCCGACTGTTGTGGGCGAGATGGGCGGCTATGAGCAATTCGTCTGGGTATTCTCCGCTTACATGATCGCATCTGTCGTCGCCACGCCTATATTCGGCAAGCTGTCCGACATCTATGGTCGCAAGATCTTCTTCCTGATCGGCATTGTCGTCTTCCTAATCGGCTCTATCCTGTGCGGAGCTGCTTCGAGCATGACACAGCTCATTGTCTTCCGTGCTGTGCAAGGCATTGGCGGCGGTGCATTGATGCCGATTGCATTCGCTGTTATCTTCGATATCTTCCCGCCGGAGAAGCGCGGCAAGATGAACGGGTTGTTCGGCGCCGTATTCGGCTTATCCAGTGTGTTCGGACCGGCGATTGGCGCGTTCTTCACCGATTATGTGAATTGGCGTTGGGTGTTCTACATCAATGTTCCGCTTGGCGCCATCGCGCTGGCTGCTATTGGGTTCGGCTACCACGAATCGGCGAACCGTCGGAAGCAACGGATCGATTGGATTGGCGCGGCTGCGCTGATCGCCGCTATTCTCTGTCTTATGTTCGCTGTTGAGCTTGGCGGCTCGAGCGTATATGCGTGGGGATCTCCGCAAATTATCGGGCTTCTCATCGGCTTCGCCGTTATGCTCACGGCCTTCCTTCTCATTGAGCGGGTTGCACCTGATCCGATTGTCGAGCTGAAGCTATTTCGCAACCGGATCTTCGCTGCGAGCCAGTTCATCGCCTTTATCTACGGGGCTATTATGATCGCAGGGGCTACCTATATTCCCTTGTTCATTCAGGGGGTCTATGGGGAATCCGCCAGTGCCGCCGGCCAGACGCTTACTCCGATGATGCTCGCTGTCGTATGCAGCAGCATGGTTGGCGGACGCTTCGTCAATCATGTAAGCTATCGCACGCTTATGCTTATATCCGTCTCCGTCCTTGCCATCGCACTGATCCTGCTTAGTACGATGACATTGGATACACCTAGATGGGTCGTCACCTTGTATATGATCTTCGTCGGACTCGGCATCGGCGTTAACTTCGTCGTGCTGAACATTTCGGTGCTGCACGGCATCGACAATACATACAAGGGCGCGGCAATCTCGCTGATCACCTTCTTCCGTACGATCGGCTCAGCGATTGGTGTAACGGTTATGGGCGCTATCCAGAAGATGACCTTCAAGGATGACATGGCAGCTGTATTCCCGAACCCTGCCGATGCGGCACAGTTCGCCGATCCGCAGAACCTGCTGCGTCCTGAATTGCGTCAAGGCTTGTCGGAGCAAGTACTCACACAAGCAACAAGCTCCCTTGCTGATTCAATCGCCTTCTTGTTCCTAATGGCATTGCTGATGATCGCAGTAGCTTTCATACTGATTCTGATGCTCGGACGCGCAAGGGTCAAGCTGCCGGACAGATCAGCTGAATCACAGCAAGAACCCGCAAGTGCGCATTGACGATTACGACCAGAATGGTGATTGCACGTGGTTGCTGTACAGGACGGCGAATAGAAGCAGAAGGACGATGACCGTGATGAACAGGAGCGCGAATTTACGGGAATTTCGCGCTCTCTGTACTTCTTCATACTTCACCGGTCGTATGCCCGCCAATCGAAACACAATGACTGCCGATAGCAGGATCGAGCTAATATTCACGAGCAGCAGCAAGGAAGCACCGCCAGCGTCTGCTAAGCGAAGCGTGCCAAGCGACATCCCGGCTACGACTGTAGGAGGAAGCAAGGCGACAGCTACCATCACACCGACCAATGAGCCCGGCACCCGCCGCATCACAGACAAGGCCCCTGCAGCGCCCGAAGCTAGGGCCACGCCCATATCCGCTAGGTCAACCTGCGTACGCAATTCGAATTCATCGGTATTCATCTGTGCTTGCTGGAGCAAGCCGAATAATATGGAGATCAGCAAGGACAAGCCGATTCCGCATGCTACCGTACCGATCGCCCGTCTAACAAGTGAATAGTCACCTAGAATCGAACCGAAGGCTAGACCGATGACAGGTCCGAGCAGAGGCGCAATCACCATCCCCCCGATGATCACTGCTGGATTATTTTTCGCAAGTCCAATCGTCACCACTATTGCGGACAACAGCACGAACAACACGTAGGTCATATCCGTCTTGGAAGTCCCTTCAATGTGCATGAACAGCTCCTGACGGCTGGCGCGCTCCAGCATTCGCTTATCCTCATCTTGCTTATCCGACTCGTCCTTCTCTACGACTTCACGTTGGATATAGGACTGCACAGGCAGTAATATCACTTCAAAACCGTCCGTCACGTGCGCCACGCTTTCCAGATAGTTCAGTACTTCTTCTGTATCCTCCGTCTTGGCCAGCATGCGAACGAGCGCGCGATCTGCTGACTCATTGGACATCCAATGTGAAGTCAACGGAAACGACCGCAACTTCTCATCTACCTGCTTCAGATGCTTCCTTGGAATATACGCTTCGATTAACTGCAGGGCCATATGTCCACTTCCCTTCCTTGCTTGCAGCGACCCGCTGTTCTCTTTTCCTATCATTCCCTATTCCAGCCGAAAATTTGCCGCATCTCACCGCATGCCAACTTGAAAGCGCTCACACCTGATTCAGCTTGTATATAAGAGGGAATATCGTAAATCATTCGCATTGTATAGGAGCCTAAAAGGCGTTATAGTACAGAAAGACTTCTTATGTATATAGAGAAATGGAGAGAGACACATGAAGCAATCGAATGCCATTTATTATGTCGGCTTGGCACTCGTATCCATCATATGGGGTATGAACTTCGGGATTTCCAGATGGGCCATGGAGGACTTCCCGCCAGAGGTGTTCACCTTCTTGCGATTCGGGCTGTCTGTGCCGATATTATTTATCGTTCTGAAATTGATGGAAGGCAGTGTCGGTGTGGAGCGCAAAGACTTGCTGAAATTTCTCATCATTGGCGCTGTCGGGGTAACGGCGTTGGAAATTATGGTCATGTATTCGATCAAGTTCACGACGCTGGCGAATTCTTCGCTCTTGAACGTAGCACCTTGGCCAATCTTCGCGGCACTGTTCGCTCCGTTGTTCATTGCGCGTGAGAAGATGTCCTTGCGGCTTATTACTGGCGGTGCTGTCGCGATGATTGGTGTGGTGCTCGTCATTCTGGGCGGCGGTCAAGGCTTCGACATGTCCAGTGAATACATGATCGGCAATATGATGGCACTGTTCGTCAGCTTGATTGGTGCATTGTACAATCTGGCCTGTATGCCGCTTATGAAGAAGTATTCACCGTTGCGTGTCAGCGCATGGTGTCTGTTGTTCGGCAGCCTGTTCATGATTCCGTTCACGCTGAACGGCTGGACAGCTGTCGCATGGAGCGGGCTCGGCGCCATGTCTTACTTGGCCATTGCCTTCAATGTGCTGCTGTGTACGGTTGCCGCCTTCCTCATATGGAACATCAGCATGAAGCGGGTCGGCGCCACGAAGGCCAATTTCTACCGCTATCTCGTACCGGCCACCGCGGCGATAGCCGGCTTCCTGTTCTTCGATGAAGCGATGTTCCTGATGCAGCTCGTTGGCGGCTTGATTATGGTCGCCGGACTTATCTGGATCGGTTCGGAGAAGGCCAATGCTCCCGCAGTAGAAGCTAAGCAGGGAGATGCTCCAGCCTGATACTGGGTTGGATCGAATGCGCGATGCTGTCTCACCTTAGTCTGAGCCCGTTGCGCGATGCGGATGCGGCACTGACTGTCTGGTGCGGATACGATTGACAGGACGTGACGGTTGAAGCTGTGGCGGACACACGTGACCGATAGTGCGAAAATTGAAGCTGCGGCGGACGCTCGTGACCGTTAGAGCGAAAAAATCGGATTTTCGATTTCTTTCGGTCGCCCATGTCCATAAGACGCATGAAAATACTGATTTGATCGCATTATTCTGCTCTAATGGTCAGCCGCGTCCGTTACAGTTTTAATAATCACCTCAAGTAGCCTGTAACGGTCAGCCATGTCCGATACAACTGTAAGGTTCTACGGCTTCGGCGGCCGTGCTGTCATCTAGCAAGTATGCCAGGCGGCTGATCGCAGCCAGCCTACAAGCACAAACAAGGAGCTGACCCTACACCGCAACATGCGGCTCCAGGGATCAGCTCCTTCGTCGTTGCTATTAGTCGTCGCTCGCTGTGGCAGGGTCTGGTTCAGCGGCTGTCACGTCGCCCGCTTCCAACCAGTGGAACGGCAGCCGGTCAAGGAATAAGTTCGGATTGACCGGTACGTTATGCGCCCAGAAGGTGAAGTGCAGGTGCGGTCCTGTAGAGAAGCCTGTCGAACCGATAAGGCCTATCCCCTCACCCACTTCTACCTCATCGCCTGTCTCGACCTGCAGCTCGGACAAGTGGGCATACTGTGAGAAGAGGCCCATGCCGTGATCGATATAGATCGTATTGCCGGTCAAGTAGAAATTCGCGGCAAGAGCGACGATCCCAGATTGCGTCGCTACGACTGGCGTTCCTTCCGGTGCAGCGATATCGATCGCTGTATGACTGCCTGCGTACGCGCCGTTCACATAGCGGGTGAAGCCGAACGGTGTCGTCAATCTGCCTTCGGCCGGCAGCATGAAGGGGGAATCCGCGCTGAACAGAAAGGTCGGCTCTGATGAGGCTCGTGCCGCATCAATCAGCTTCTGATCTTCGGCAATCCGTTCGGTATTCTGCCGTATGCTGTTCTGTTCCTCGCTAACCTCAAGCCGCTGTGAGTCAAACGTCTTGTCCAATACCGTTAAGCTTGCGTCTCCAAGCGCATAGCTGCCCGGCTCGCTCTGAATCGGAATCGGAATATACGTATAATAGCCTGTCTCGAATGACTGCAGCGAGTATGACTTGCCCTGCCACTCCAGCTCCCCCTCCTGCTGCGACCGAACGAGCACGACATCGCCGGGATATGCTGCCTGCGGCATGATGATGAACGGCTGCCCCATCACCGCATCCGCCGATTCCGGTGTTGCATAGTAGGCGGCTTCCGCAGCGACCGCTGCCAACCGCGCCTGCTCGGCCTCCAGCGCTGCCTGCTCAGCCTCGCTAAGCGGCGGCGCAGCAGGCTCCTCTTCAGCCGACGGCGGCGAATCCGGAGCATCGTCTGTTCGCCCGCTAGACATGTCTGCTTCCGTCATGTCAGCGTTCGCTTCACTGGAAGCGACAGGCTTCTCCTCAGCCGAATCACCTCGCAGCCACACCCAGCCTGCGATGCTGGCGGCTGTGACGACTGCGATGAGGACGAGCAGCAAGCTAACGATCGGCTTCGCCGATGGCTTCTTGCTTGTATGCGTATGACGTGCAGAACGCGGCTCCATTAGGCAGTCCTCCCATCATAAGTCATATTGTGAGCGGTTTTCCAAGTGAATAGCAGTGCGTACAAGACTCCGTCATATAGCTCCATCAGACCCCTTACGCATGCTGCGGCTTCTCTGTGAATTGGCTGGCGACCATGTCCGCATAAGCACCTTCTATGGCGAGCAGCTCTTGATGGGAGCCTTGCTCGACGATTGCGCCGTCCTGCAGAACAACAATTTGGTCGGCACGGCGTATCGTATTCAGACGATGCGCGATTACAATACTCGTGCGACCCTTCATCAAGCGGATGAGCGCTTCTTGAATCTTGATCTCTGTGATCGTGTCAATGCTGCTTGTCGCTTCATCGAGAATGAGAATCGAAGGATCGGCTAGCAGTGCTCGCGCGATCGACAATAGCTGCTTCTGCCCTTGACTGATCCCGCTGCCGTCCTGTGTCAGCAACGTATCGTAGCCTTGCGGCAGCTTCTGGATAAATCCATGCGCATTCGCTTCTTGCGCGGCGCGTTCTACCTGTTCATCTGTTGCATCCAGCTTGCCGTAACGAATATTGTCACGGATGCTGCCTTCGAACAGGAACGTATCCTGCAGCACATATCCGATGTGCTGCCGCAGACTGGTGCGCTGAATGGAACGGCTGTCCCGCCCGTCGATGACAATGCTTCCCTCATCTGGGTCGTAGAATCTAGCGAGCAGTTGGGTCACCGTCGTCTTGCCAGCTCCTGTCGGACCGACTAGCGCAATCGTCTGTCCCGGACGGGCGTGGAAGCTGACATCGCGAAGCGTATGCTCGTCCTCGCCGTAGCCGAAGGAGACATGCTCGAATCGCAGTTCACCGTGAATGCTGACAATCTGTGTAGCATCCTGCTCGTCCTTCGCTTCTTCATCCTCCTCCAGTACTTCAAATACACGCTCTGCACCGGCAATCGCAGACAGGAACGTGTTGAACTGGTTCGCCAAGTCGTTCAAGGGCCGCGTGAACTGCCGCGCATATTCGGCGAAGGTAATGATCACGCCTATCGTAATCCCGCCCTTGAGAGCCATCAAGCCGCCGGCAGTAGCGATAACAGCGAAGCTCATATTGTTCAGCACGTTCATTAACTTCGGAATGAAGCCGGAATATACTTGCGCCCAATAGGCTGCGTGCTTCAGCTGCTCATTCCGCTCCTTGAACGCTAGCTGCACCTTCGGCTCCTGCGAGAACGTCTTGACGATCCGCTGCCCAGACAGCGTCTCTTCCACATAGCCGTTCAATTCGCCGAGATGGCGCTGCTGCTGCTTGAAGTAGCGGCCGGTTCGCGCCGTAATCCACTTCATCCCGAAATACAGCAACGGTATGATCGTCAGCGTAATCGCCGTCAGCAGCGGACTGATCCACAGCATCAAGCCGAGCATGCCGATGAAGGTCAGGATGCTGGAGAACACTTGGATGAATGAGCTGTTCAGCGTCTGACTGACGTTCTCCATGTCATTGGACAACCGACTCATCAGCTCGCCGTGCTGCCGCTTCGTGAAGTACGAGATCGGCAGCATGTGCAGATGTCGGAACAAGTCTGTTCTCATCTGATATACGGTGCGTTGAGCGACACCGATCATCCAATAGTTGTGCAGCCACATTGCGACCGAATGAATCACATACGTGCCAGCAAGCAATACCAGCAGCAGCGTCAACGTGCTCGCATCACTGTCCAGCCGATCAATCGTGAAGCCGAGCAGATACGGACCGAGCAGCCCGGTTGCCGAGCTGAGCAGAACCATCAGGAAGATGACGATGAGCAGCCTCTTCTGTCTGGACAAGTACTGCCAAATCTTCTTCAGCGTACCTGTCCAATTTTTCACTCGCGGTGTTTGCAGCTTAGCCATCGGTTCCCGTCGCCTCCTCCCCGTATTGCGACTGCACGATTTGCTTGTATAGCGGAGAGCGCTTCAGCAATTCATCATGCGTGCCCTGCGCCCGGACATGCCCATCGTCCAGCAGCACGATCTGATCTGCTGCTTGCGCAGCACTTACCTTCTGCGTAATCATCAGGATCGTACAGTCAACCTGCTTCAGCGACTCCAACAGACGCTGCTCTGTACGAATATCGAGCGCGCTCGTACTGTCGTCGAGCAAGATCAGCTTCGGTGTTCTGACTAGTGCGCGCGCAATCGACAAGCGCTGCTTCTGTCCGCCGGACAGGTTAACGCCCTTCTGACCGACGATCGTGTCATACTGAAGCGGGAGCTTGCAGATCGTCTCATGAATCTGTGCTTGCTTGGCCGCCTCTATGATGTCCCCCATCGTTGCTTCTTCCTTGCCCCAACGAATGTTGTCCGCGACTGTACCGGTGAACAGGAGCGATTCCTGAGGCACGTACCCGATTTGCTTGCGAAGCGACTCGAGAGACAGCTCGGACAATAACTTGCCGTCCAGACGAATGCGCCCGGCACTCGGCTCATACAGCCGCGGAATAAGCTGGAACAGTGTAGACTTGCCAGCGCCTGTCGAACCCATCACTGCCACTGTCTGGCCCGCCTCAGCTGTGAAGTGCAGCTGTGACAATGCAGGGGAAGACTGCCCCGGGTATGTGAACGATACATCCTCGAACGCCAGCGTACCGCGCATTTCGAATGGCTGCGCACCAGGCTGCTGCTGCTCGGCAGGATCATCCGTCTCCAGCACTTCACGCACACGCGCGGCAGATGCTCGCGCTCGGGCCAAGGTGGACAAGATCATGGAAAATACCGAGAACGCCCCTGTCATACGTGTCGCATAGTTCACAATCGCTACGACTTCACCGATATTCGCATCTGTATGAAAGCTGCCGCGCCACAGCACGAACAGTATACTTACATTCATAATGAGCAGCAGCACAGGAATCGTCGTTTCGATAAGCCGTAATGCTGCCGCTGTACGCTCCATCAGTTGTACGTTCTCTGAGATGAAGCGCGTATTCTCATGGCGGCTGCGCACGAAAGCTTTGATCAACCGCATGCCCATCAGATTCTCACGCATGACACCGTTCGTCCGGTCCATCTGACCTTGCACGCGCCGAAACATCGAGAACCCTTTGTTCATCATGAAGAGAAGAAAGCCAAGCAATAACGGGGTGACAACGACTAGAATGAGCGCCAGCTTCACATTGACTGTCAGCGCCATAATGAATCCGCCAATCATCATCAGAGGCGCACGCATCATAATACGCAATCCCATGAAGATGATATTTTGCAATTGGATGACGTCATTGGTCACCCTCGTGATCAGGCTGGAGGTAGAGTAGCGGTCGAAAGCCGTCAGCGAGAAGGATTGCATGCGGTCATACAGCTTCTTCCGCACATCGTAACCGAAGCCTTGACTGACCTGTGCCGCGAAGAACGAATTGATAATACCGGAAGCAAAGGCCAGCAGCGAAATCCCGATCATGATGCTGCCCCACTTCCATATAGCCCCCTCGTCCTCTGCCAAGATGCCTTCATTGATTACATGTGCCAGCAACAACGGATGCCACAATTCGACTGCCAGCTCTACGAGCATTAACACTAGTGCGATAATTGCTGCTTTGCGGTACGGTTTCAAAAATGATATCATGCTGCATCCTCCATGATGGTAAAAATGGTGTCCACCCATATCTACGAATCTTATCCTTCTATTATACCGCAAATAAGCAAGTCAGGTCCTTGTCTTGCAGATACGCCATTCCATCTGTCTTCCGTGTATAGCTCCAGAATGACTTTTAGCAATTGGTTCGCAGAAGGCGCACACAAATAGCAAAATGCCGACCAACGCCTACTGTGGCGCTATCGGTCGGCTTGATGTCAACTTGTCACGAGCTGATACTAATCGGTTCCCATTATGCTATTATCGACTTCTCCTGAATGGTGCTGCACCAGCTTGCATCGTCTATGCATATTAGCTCGTAAACCCAAAGCTGTCCGGCACGTATTCGATCCGAGATTGAGCCGTTATACGCAGCAATCCCGCTCCTTCGTCATAGTCGACTGGGCCGTCCTTCACATAGAACCATATTTTCTTCGTCGGCTGGTCCGCACTAGTGTGGAACAGGAATACGTTCAGTTCTTCCTTCCACTTCAATATTTCCTCCACCGTCTCATTCTGCGGCAGCTCTATGGAGAAGACCCAGCTAGCCCCTGCTTGCTCATAGTGATAAGTTAGCTCCGTCTTATCCGAATCCAAGAACGTTCTGCCTCCTACCGCGTGCTTCACCAAAAACTGTTCCTTCATACGCATTCCCTCCTACGAGTCCGTTCCATCATGCGAAAGATGGCAACATATTCTATGGCAAGTCAATTAGCATCAAGTGTGTCGGCGCATTCGCAGCAAGCTCCAAACGCGGCGTGTCGGTAATCCTAGCAGTATCTCCGTTAGCCAGCGAACTGTTATTCACCTGAAGCTGTCCTTCGATCACGTACAAGTATGCGCTGCGGCCCGCTTTCTGCTCGAAGCTCAGCTGCTTACCCGCATCCAATCTGCTCATATATATCGTCATATCCTGGTGAATCTTCGCTGCTTGCTCCGAGCCTTCCGGCGCTACTACAGGAAGCCAGGCATTCGCTAGCTTGGACTCGTCGTAACGCTTCGCCTCGAAGGACGGCGCAAGCCCCCGTTCGCGCGGCATAAACCACAGCTGGAGAAGGTTAAGCGGCTCTGTTGCAGATGCGTTATATTCTGCATGCACGATACCTGTACCGGCCGTCATCCGCTGTACGCCGCCTGCTTCGGTTACGACTGCGTTGCCTAAGTTGTCCTCATGCTTAATCTGTCCGCTGAGCACGATCGTCACAACCTCCATATCGCTATGTGGGTGAGGGCCGAAGCCTCTGCCCCCGTCGATCTCATCGTGATTGCATACGCGCATCACGCTGAAGGCGGTATTCGCGGGATCGAAATATTGCCCGAAGGAAAAGCTCGGTCTGCTGCGCAGCCATCCGAGATCAACTTGGTGCCGTTCTGCTGATGGATACACCTTTATCATGGATCTGCCTCCTTATCGGTCTGCTTTTATCTTAATCTAAAGATATTTCCATACTTCTACTGTAACACGATATCACCCATTGTCACAATTCATTATACCGGCTTGCATCCAGCGGTTCGTTATCTGAGAACAGGTCGGGATGGATACGAAGCATGCGGGTCAGTTCCACGTACAGCTTCTCCGCATCACAGATAAGCACAGGGGCATCCCCCAGCTGTCCCGTCGTGACGGCTCCCTTAGCGATGAGATACTCCTCTACCTTCCAGAAGTGCAGCGACCAATCTACACCTTGGTGGCGTCTGGACGGAACAGAGATTTCGGTTCCGTCTGCAAGAACCGTAACGAGCGGCTCATGGCTGTCTGTCAGTCTGCCCGGAATATCCGCCCACTCTTCTACGCCATGTATGAACGTGTTGCGAGTCATGCCGACACCGACGAGCAATATTGTCGCCTTGCGATCCAACAGCTTGCCCCAGGCAGACCCGCGTGCACACGGCGTATCCCAGCGCTCACCGCCTTCTGTGAAAGCAGCCGCTTCTCGCCCTAACGCTGCCAGCGAATGTGTCGGGTGCCAGGAGCGAATGACGCCGGGCCGTTGGCGGAACAGCTCCGTCAGGAGTCCGACACAGGATGGTGAGTCTGCTACGTAATATTTCGGATTGTCCGCATGAATGGTCGCCCAGGTGTGCGTAGGCAGCGCAAGCAGTCCGTCGCGCATATAGTCGCTCAGCGCATCCAATACTGTATCTGCTCCCCCTTGTGTTTCACCGATTTTTTTCATAGATGAATGCATCAGTACGGTCCCTTCGAGATCAATTCGCATCTCCTTCAGTTGCTGCATCAGGCTTGTCTTCGTATGCATCTTGTCTCGCTTCCTCTCTTGATTCATGTAAGGTCCTCGTTGTTGGATAGCTCTGTTAGGTACGCGCTATTCACGTACTGTTCACGCCGTCTATTTCGTATCTAAGGTCATGTTGCTCTATAATAGAAGATGCGTCATGTAACACATACCAATCTTCAATAAGTATGGAATAGGAGGATGTCCGTATGAATCGATTTACATTTCACAATCCGACCCGGCTGCATTTCGGCAAAGGCACGCTGAATCACTTGAGCGAGGAACTGCCTCAGTATGGCAACAAGGTACTGCTCGTATACGGCGGCGGCAGCATTAAGCGCAATAGCCTCTATGACCAAGTGATCGGCAAGCTGAATGAACTGGGCGTCCAAGTGTATGAACTAAGCGGTGTGGAGCCGAATCCGCGGCTGACAACCGTCCAGCAAGGCATCGATCTGTGCAAACAGGAAAACATCGACTTCATCCTCGCTGTCGGCGGCGGCAGTGTCATTGACTGTGTCAAAGCGATCTCCATCGGCGTGTATTATGAAGGGGATGTGTGGGATATTATTACCCACAAGGCGACCGGTAAGAAGGCGCTGCCGTTCGGCACGGTGCTGACGCTCGCTGCAACCGGTTCCGAGATGAACACCAATTCGGTCATTACGAACTGGGAGACGAAGGAGAAGTACGGCTGGGGAAGTCCGCTTGTGTATCCGAAGTTCTCCATCCTCGATCCGGTCAACACGTTCACGGTGCCTAAGGATCAAACTATCTATGGCATTGTCGATATTATGTCGCATATTTTCGAACAGTACTTCAATCATACTGGCAACACGCCTGTGCAGGACGGATTCTGCGAGTCATTGCTGCGCACGGTGATCGCCGCCGCTCCGGCATTGGTGGACAATCTGGACAATTACGAGCTGCGCGAGACGGTTCTGTACAGCGGTACGATCGCTCTGAATGGCATGCTGTCCATGGGTATGGCTGGTGACTGGGCGACACATAACATTGAGCATGCAGTCAGCGCTGTGTATGACATCCCGCACGGCGGCGGACTGGCTATCCTGTTCCCGAACTGGATGGAGCATGTGCTCGATTCCGGCGTCGATCGCTTCAAGCAATTCGCCGTGAATGTATTCGGCATCGATCCTGCTGGCAAGAGCGACCGGGACGTTGCCTTGGCGGGCATCCATGCGCTCCGCTCCTTCTGGAGTGGCATTGGTGCGCAGAGCCGCTTGGCCGATTACGACATCAGCGACGATCAGTTGGATGTTATGACCGAGAAGGCGATGGTCTACGGACCGTTCGGCCACTTCCAGCGGCTGGAGCGTGACGACGTGCTCGCGATCTACCGCAAGTCGCTGTAAGACGCCGTATTGCATCCGACGCGGAATATTCAGCTATTCGCCTTCAGCACACCTTCCCTCATTGCGCACCATACGCTGCCGCATGGGAAGGTGTTTTTTTTCGGGCGGCATGCGGTCGCTGTAACGATGACAGCGACAGACAGCACCCCCAGATGGCGGAAACAGCCCTCCACTACCGCGTTGCTCTGCCGCTTCCGCTGTCTAGGCGCTACCCGGCCCGGCTGCGGCGGGCACTGCCTGCATAATGTGCAGGTAATTCTAGTGAAATACCGCCATCTGCTCCTTCTACCTGCAAAATGTACATTTAGATTCACGATATTAGGCTGTATGTGCGTATTGGGTCGATTCTACCTGCACTTTTTGCAGTTAATTGCGCATGAAGCCAGTCATGATCGAATTTAACTGTATCAAATGCAGGTAGTACCCCCTCCATCCTCGAGCAAGAAGAGACACGAATGCGGAACTTACCACCACGCACTCGTGCACGCTAAAAGTGCATAACCTCTTGACATGCATCTTGCACGTCCTGAGTCAGATACAGTAAATCGGATGGATCGCGAGTCATGCACACTGCTTGGGGGCTTCCTGACTGTGATGCATACGAGTCATTGCACACTACCCGAGGGCTTCCTGACTGTGGTACACAATGACTGTGATACACATGAGATATAGCTAACAACAAATTTTATCTCTAGATATAGGATAATGCGCTCGTATTTGAACAAATCTTGTGACGGTGTAGGTGCAAAGTTGCTATTATGAAATTGAATTTGCTGCGAACATACTACTACGCTGACAGCTGCTTGTTCTCAGGTTTTCGACTTGAGGGAAGCCTGCCGTATGTGAGCAGACGCCACATTGTCTCCATCGGACCGAAGCGAAATTGGCGGAACCAGAAATGGCTGAATGCGAGCTGGAAGGCGAAAATTCCTAATGCCCACAATGGCAGCCAGCGCGGCGGAGCGCCGAACAGCCCGAATCCGTATCCGTAAAATATCGTCGTGGCGATCACGGTCTGCATCAGGTACAGCGTTAGCGGCATTCTCCCGGCATCAGCCAGCAGGCGGAAGATGCGCATCCCCATCCGCTTACGCAAGAGTATGAGAATCGAAGTTAGCAAGAAGAGGCAGACAGCCGGATCACCGATATACAGCCCTGCGAAATGGAAGATGTCATATACGCTGACCTGCATCGGGTCGATGTTCCGTTGTCCGATGTGCTTCAATGCGGAGAACAAGACACCGATCACTAGACTCCACACACATACTTTGTTCACTAGGCCGCTATGACTGGACAGCTGCTGGAAGTACCTCTTACGCCCTGCGTAGGCGCCTAGCAAGAACAGCCCGATAATAAAAGGCAACGCGGTCACGATCGAATTGGAATACGCCAAACTCAGCTCGATCTTCCGCGCTTCGAGAACGTCCGAGTAGCTTCCATTCGAGTAAGCTTCCATCAGCTGCCGCTCCTCTGACTGCCATTGCTGCAGCTGCGCCTCCATCAACGGATCATTGGCCGTGTCCGTGAGCGACAGTAAGCCGAACAAGACAGCCATCAGCAATACAGGGATGAGGAAGAACAACAGCGCACCTTGCAACAGTCCCCGCGGCTTCGCATGGCGGAACAGCAACAGCACGAACCCGGCAATCGCATAAAATACTAATATATCGCCAGACCATAGGAGGAAGGCGTGCGCAAGTCCAAATACGAGCAAGGCCAGCAATCTACGCACAAACAGACCGGACGGCTTCCTCCCCTTGTCCTGCGCTTTCTCGAAGAACATAATAAAGCCAACCCCGAACAAGAAGGACAGCATCGAAATGAAATGTCCTTCCACGGCAATACGAATGAAGCCAGTTACGGCATGATCAATCCAAGCGTCCCAATGGTTCGTGCCAGTCAGCGAGATGTGCATGTACGGAAAGCTGAAAAACAACATATTCGCCAGCAAAATTCCGAACAACGCAAATCCTCGCAGTACATCCAGCTCCACTATACGATGATTCGGTTGGACTGGCATCAGCTCATCCCCAGCTGTCCCTTCCTGCTTCTGCTCCATTTATGCTTCCTCCCTCCTAGAATTCTGCTCCATCTATCCACGCTGCAAGATTATAGAAAACTATGCCCTGTACTCTGAGCCCCTGCCTATGTGTGAAGCTCGTATGAGCCAATGCGCGAACGGCTTGGACCGGTCGCTTCTGTGCCCCATATATGCGTGAAGATTAGTCCCAGGGCGGCGTTTCGTCATCGTCAGCCTTGTCAACTGCAGCCTGTCCAGTCATCTGCTCACCTGAAGCAGCAGCTGCCACTTCATCGCCAGCATCGTATGTGCTCGCTGCTCCGTCTCCGTCATATTCGACCTCATGAGACGCATGGACTACCCCCGTCTGCTCTACTTTCGCAGATGCTTCGGCCGCATTCGCACGCATCCGCTCCAGCACGGCCTCCAGCTCATCCGGATGCAGCAGTTCAATCGGCGAAATCCCTTTGTCAAATTCAAAGGAATCCCCTTCGATCAGCACGACATAACGATCATGCAATCGACCGAGATGAATACGACTGCCGTAATCCGTTAGCTTCCCCCGCACTGATACACCGTCCAGCTTAAACTTCATGTCCAGCTCAGGCTTCACTTCGACCAGACGCGCAGCAGCTTCCATCACCTGTTCATGCTGCCACTTCTCCTGCAGCTCCCGCTTCTCGCCAGCCGCCCAATACTCTAGACTCTGCTCCTCCTGCTGACGTCCTTCGTGGTCGGGCTCGTGACCCTGCCACTTGTCCTCCATATAGTGGTGAACCATGTCCATGACATGATCACTCACCACCTCGGGAATCGGCTTCTCATAGGTGACGAAGCGCAAGAAATCCTCGAAGTAACGGGCGTGCGACGCCTGGTGAATCTTCAGCTCGCCTTCCTCTAGCATCCCTTCCTCCGGCATATGCGGATATTGTATCCACTTCAGATTGCGGGCGCTAATGGCGCGGTCTACGTGGGAAATTAAGCTCGTTTCGTCAGAAATACGCGCAATATTCGGCTCGAAGTCACACTTCAAGACGAATACGAACGGCTCGTCGAAGTACGGCTGCAGCTTCACCGCCGCGACAATGAGCGCACCGCCGCGCACTGCTGCTGTGTCCATATACATCCGAACGAGTTCATCTGCAGCTTCGGCGAACGCTTCACCGCTATATGCGATCCGCAGTCGTTGGAACAAATTATAGTTCGGATTGCTCGTCCATTCGTGCCCCGGCTCGACAATAAATCGTCCGATCTTAGTAGGCACATTGTCCGAGGACGGATGCAGCTCCGCCTTGCGCTTCATAATACGCACGAATTCCCCATCCAAGAATCCCTTCAACGCACTGCTCTCGTATTGCTCGCCGTTCAACGTTTTATAATGCTTATATGTCTTGCTTGTATCCGAATCGAATCCTTCCGACTGAATGACGAAGAAGGATAAGGAATGTACAGATAAATCCATCTGTTCGAAGCTCCCTTGTACTAGGATTTCGCTCATATTCCGTTTGCGAATGACCCCATTATACCACCGGATGCGGAGCTGCGTCAGGAGCTTGCTTGCGAATCGGTCTGCAATTGCTGGAAGTAATGCGCACTCTCCACCATAGGTGTGCAGTCCGTATGATCGGCGCCAAGATGAATTTCGAAGATGAAATCCTTCCCGTCAACAAGCGGCTTCACCATGCGCCAATCGATCTTCCCTTGACCGAGCGGCAGCGAATCATGCTCCAGTCCCATACTGTCCACCAAGTGATAATACACGGCATACGGCTGCGTCTGTTCCAGCACCTCCCGCAGCTTGGCGTTGTCACCGCGGAACCCGATAAAGGTGTGGCTGACATCGACGTTCAACGGGAGCTCCAGTGGAGCAATCAGTTGCTCAATTAAATACGGGTTGGCGTAGCAGAACAGCCCTTCAATCGAATCCTCCCACACGAACACATCGCGCGCGTACGAGAGCACCTGCCGAATTTCTTCGCGCAGCTGCTGCGTTCGTTCCTTCGTCACGCCCCGTCCGCTCTCTGTATCCGTATAATGCGCATGCACGACACACTTCGCTTGTTCCTCTCGGCATATGTCGGCAAGCAGCTCCGACGACTGATGATAATAAGCGCGCACGTCCGCATCTGAGCTCAGCATATCCTGATACCCGCCGCGAAACTTCGGAGGGTGGTGCAAGTATACGCGAATACCAAGCTCTCGCAGTTGACGGATGCGCTCGCGAATCAGTGACGGCTGCAACAGATCTTGTTCACTTAAGTACAACTCTATAATTTCCGGATTGTATTGCAGACGATTGTCTAAGCTAGCTTGGTGCAAGTTGCTTTTTAACCGTATATAGTTCATCCTCTCACCTCCCTTTCATCTTAGCAGACGGCGAAGCGGGATCAAGCGTATTAAGGAAATCTTAACAGCCGCGTCACATGAAAGAAGATCTCCGGCAGAGCAGCTTCACGCTCCGCACGGAGACCTCGTAATGAGCGAGCCGGTCAGCAGCTAGTACTGCTTCTTCGCCAGCTCGTCTAAACTCTTGAACGTGTACCCTTGCTTCACCGCTTCATCTATGATCGCAGCTAACGCATCGGCGTTGTCCTTGGACACGGTATGCAGCAAGATGACAGCACCGGGATGGAGCTGCGAGGTGACCTGTCTGAACGCATAATCAGCCCCCTTGCGCTGATTGCGGTCCCAATCTGCCCATGCGATAGACCAGAACACGTTCGTGTAGCCAAGCTTCTTGCTGACAGCGAGCGTCCGTTCATTGAAGACACCGCGCGGTGTGCGCAAGTACTGCATGCCCATCTGCCCGGTTAGCGCGACGACAGCTTCCTCCACGCGCTCCAGCTCCTCCTTGATTTGCTCGGCCGGAATCCGGCTCATATCCGGATGGCTCCACGAGTGATTGCCGACGATATGACCCTCCTTGACCATGCGCTTGACCAGCTCCGGCTGATCCTTCACGTAATGACCGGTTACGAAGAAGGCTGCTGGCACTTTCTTCTCCTGCAACACATCGAGGATCTGTCCGGTATAGCCGTTCTCGTATCCATTGTCGAAGGTCATGTACAGCTCCTTCGTCGAGGTGTCGCCGAGGAATATCGCGTCATGTTGCTTCAATATTGGCTTGAAACCCTCTTGGTCAATCGAAGGCAGCTCGCCGTTCCGACTCTTCTTGAAGCCGAAGCTGTACGACGGCGCACTGGCACCTGCCGTGTCTGCCGGTATGACCGCACCTGCTGAAACTGCTACGAGCATGAAGATGACAAGACCCAAGTATCCCCCACGCATAATAATCCCTCCTGTCTACGGATCGATGTTCTCTATTTACTATGTGACAGGAGTTGTTGGCTTATGTATGGGGAAGCTGCTCGCAACTCCCGATATTCGCATTCGGATCGCCAAGCACATACAGATACGTCTGTAGCGAATGGTAGCAGAGCACAGAATGCTTGATCGGCGATGTGAGCGAGCTAATCTCATAACCAGGCTCAACGTGGAGATAGCCGGCAAGCTCGACTGGAACCTTCGGCACAATATCCGGATGGTTGAAGATGCGTGTGTGGCGAATGTTACGCGAGGCAAAAGCTTCAGCGAACGCATGATTGCCGACCCTCGGCGAAGCGAAGGTGACGCACGTGACATTAGGGAAGCGGTAAGCCGCTACCAAGGCATGCAGCGTTGCAACCGCCGCGCCAAGGCTGTGACCGGTTACTGTAACCGCCGTTTCCTCTGGCCATGTATGCATGAAATCCCGAAGCGGCATGGCAGCTGCACCGTTATCAGCGATATCCGTCACTGTTACACTGCGGTATAAGTCTGTGAAGCCCTTCTCCGTCTTGCCCGCATCAGGAACCTCATGGAACGTCTCCAGCATGAATTCCGCATCACTCAACCAATCCATCGGACTTTCCGTCCCGCGAAATACGATCGCATAATGCTGCGGAAGGAGTAAGCTCTGGGCGATAAACCCTGCAAATTCCTGCTCCTTGTAGCTGAAGAAGTGCGGCACCATCGTCATATTGGCCACATGCCGCCAGCCACTGGGAAAATCTTTCGGTGTGGGAGGAGACAACTTGTGTGTGCCATACATCTGATACGCGATTTGCACCATTCGCCCCCACTCAACCCAAACACGTCTTCGACCATGTTCTTCAGCCTTCGCTTGTTGCTGTGAATCCATCTTCATCATCCTCCTAACGTGAGCGGCACATGTTGGGGCACTTCCCGAAGCCACTTCGGAACCAAGCGCCCATGAACTGCCGCACCGAGATTGTATAAATTTCCACATGGAGCAAGGAAATTCCTTCCGGAGTACTCACCATTCCAATTCATCGGACACCCTGTACCCGATTGCCCGACATTCTCTTATGGCATGATGCTTGATTCGTATTACAATTGCCAAGCGACAGTATCTCTCTTATTATGATAGTAGATTACATTCTAAATAATGATCAGACAATCCACACTATGGATTCATACTGGATACATGGCATAGCAGAGAAGAGAGGAGAGAGGAGCGTGATCCAATACGTGCCCAAGCGGCTGCAATATACGGATTTGTACGTGCAGCAATTCGGGATCGAGTCCTGCGCACCCGGTCATCACTTCGGACCTGCTGTCCGGGACTATTATTTGATCCATTACATATTAGACGGACGAGGGGTATTTCGGGTAGGGTCGAACCGCTATACCTTACAGGCGGGCGAGGGCTTCCTGATCACACCTGACATTGTGACTTACTATGAAGCGGACCAACGCCAGCCCTGGCATTATTGCTGGGTCGGCTTCCAGGGTCACCAGGCGGAATCAATTCTAGCTGAGGCGGGCCTCTCCGCAGTACAGCCGATCTTCCGCTACGATCAAGACGCGCGGCTTCGGCAAGAATTTATGCGTATGATCAAAACAGGTCAACTCGATTACGCAGGTGAACTGCATCTGCTCGGCACCTTGTACAGACTGCTGTCCTTGCTAGTGCAGACCAACCCGGTCAAGCCGACCGACAAGCGTACTGGAAAAAAAGAAGCCTATGCCAAAAAAGTGCTGGAATTTATCGAAGCCCATTATTCTGAGAAAATTACCGTCACGCAGGCAGCTCAGTTCGTTGGACTCGATCGAAGCTATCTGTGCTCCCTATTCCGCCAATACTTCCATTGCAGCATCCAGCAATACCTGATTCAGTTCCGCATGAAAAAAGCGGCTGAACTACTCGAGAATCCTGAATTGGTGATCGGCGATGTCGCCCGTTCTGTCGGTTATACAGACCCCTTGCTATTCTCCAAAACCTTCAAGAAGCACACCGGCCAATCTCCCAAGCACTATCGCGAGCAAGTCTAGGCGTACCGCCCGATCGACTGATCTTGAACTACGTCGCAGCTCCTTTCCCGTATAACCATGGCAAAAATGCGCATGATGTAAGGGAAAGGAGCGGAGCGGATCATGAAAACTGTCACCAAAGTGTTCTGGATAGCCATTAGCATCTCACTTCTCTTCGTCATCTGGGGCGTAGTCTCTCCAGCGCATCTTGGTCGGGTCATGGATGCGGCACAGGCATTCTTCCTCGAACGATTCGGTTGGTTTTATCAACTGTGCGCCACATTCTTCCTTCTATTCGCCTTGTTTCTCGTTTTCAGCAAATACGGGAAGATCAAGCTTGGCAAAGACGAGGATAAGCCGGAATTCAAGCAGCTCACATGGTTCGCCATGCTGTTCAGTGCGGGCATGGGGATCGGCCTGCTGTTCTTCGGCGTATCCGAGCCTATCTCCCACTTCGCCAGCCCGCCGCTCGCCGAACCCGGCACATCCGAGGCGGCTAGACAATCGCTCCGTTACACTTATTTGCATTGGGGGCTGCATGCCTGGGCGATATATGCTACCATCGCCCTCGCTCTGGCCTATTTCAAGTTTCGCAAGGGGTACCCCGGCTTGATCAGCTCCACCTTGTATCCGCTGCTCGGCGAGAAGGTCCGAGGTCCGATTGGCACCGTCATCGATACGGTAGCTGTCTTCGCCACCATCTTCGGTGTTGCCGCATCGCTGGGACTCGGAGCGGCTCAAATTAACGGCGGGTTGAACTATGTGGCTGGCATCCCGAACAATTTCATGGTCCAGCTGCTGATTATCGCCATTGTCACCGTGCTGTTCTTGTTCTCAGCAGGCACTGGGTTGAAGCGTGGCATCCGCTACTTAAGCAATGTGAACATGACGCTTGCTGTACTGCTGTTCGTTGGCATACTCATTGTTGGACCGACGCTGTTCGTACTGAATTTGTTCACAACGACCTTCGGTGAATATATCCAGAACTTGCCGAGCATGGGATTGAGGCTGGCTCCTTTCAGCGAAGAACAGGCTTCATGGGTACAGAACTGGACGATTTTTTACTGGGCATGGTGGATCGCTTGGTCGCCGTTTGTCGGAACTTTTATCGCACGGGTATCCAAAGGGCGCACCGTCCGCGAATTCATCATTGCGGTCACGGTCATCCCTACATTGGTCTGTGCGCTCTGGTTCGCTGTATTCGGCGGCACCGCTATGCATCTGGAGTACAATCTTGGGTTCGACATTTCTGGACGAGCCTTGGAAACAGCTATCTTCTATGTATACGAGCAACTGCCCCTGACTCTGCTACTCGTTATCGTTACGCTGTTGTTGGTTTCGACGTTCTTCATTACTTCTGCGGACTCTGCTACATTCGTACTCGGGATGATGACGACTGGCGGCAGCCTGAATCCAGTAAACTCCGTCAAGATCATATGGGGATTGGTGCTCTCGGCATCCGCTGTCATTCTAATGCAATCAGGCGGTTTGCCAGCTATGCAGACAGCAATCATAGTTAGCGCGCTACCGCTTGCCATCGTACTGCTGGCGATGGCGTTGTCGATGCTCAAGTCATTCCGGACTGAACTACCGACCAAGCCTTCCGGCAAAGCCCATAAAGAAGCCAAGTCCAACGACTCCGAGAAAATGCGCATACCACGATTAGGCAGCAAAAGAAAAGAACCCGCTAAATAGGGGGTCCTCCAAACTGTTCTATTTAAGGCGTTTATAACTTCAGTCGATTGACCAACCTTGTATCAGGACCTCTAACGGAAGGCTGGTTGATCGCATATGAATGAGTACGGCGCTATCACAATCGAGCTGTTGATTGGCTTCTGCGCATTGTTTCTCTACACGAAGTTTGTAGGCAAAACACACTTTTCCCAACTCACACCATTTGACTTTATTTCCGCACTCATCTTGGGAGAGCTACTTGGCAACGCGGTCTATGATAAGGAAGTACAGCTGAGCAAAATTTTGTTCGCGCTCGCGCTCTGGACCGCACTTATCTATGCAAGTGAAATGCTGACACAGAAGATGAAGTCCGTTCGCAAGACGTTGGAGGGAGAGCCGTCTATTATCATTCGTCAGGGCTTGATTCAATACAAGGTGATGAAGAAGATCAAGGTCGACTTGAACCAGCTGCAGAGCCTGGTGCGTCAGCAAGGATACTTCTCCTTGCGTGAGGTAGACTATGCGATCATGGAGACGAATGGCTCTGTCAGCGTGATGCCTAAGCCTAAGTATGACAAGCCTACCAATCAAGACTTGCAGCTTCAACCTCAGCCGACTTCCATTCCCTATACGTTAATCTTGGATGGAGAGGTGAATGTCGATAATTTACAAGCGTCAGGCCATGACGAACAATGGCTGAAGCATGAGCTTGCACACGCCAAGATTTCGCATTACAAAGATGTATTGTTCGCTGAATGGCGGGAGCACGAGCCGTTGTTTGTGCAGAAATATCATTAGGATACGGCCGCGCACTCCTATACTCGCACAGTTATGTTGTCGCATAATAGTCTGCCAATCTGACAATCATACTGCCCATGCGCTCCACTTCAGGGCTGACGATGCGCTCCACACCTTCCTCGCGAATCGTCTCGGCGGTCACTTTGCCAATTGCCAACGCTACCGTATTCGTCTCGAATGCTTGTTGCAATTGCGCAGCACGACCGGTTCTTCTCGCATGCTCGAACGTAAATCTCACCTGCGGCGTGCTGGTGAAGGCTACGGCATCCAGTTCCCCTTCTACAATTTCCGTGACTAGCTTCTCCATCACTTCCGGTTCAGGCGCTACATGCCGATAAGGCAGGATTTCCTCGAATACCGCGTCTTTGGCTGTCAGCCATTGGACCAGCTGTGGCGAGACGTCGCCGTAAAATTGGACAACGACTCGCTTGCCAGCAAGCGAATACGGCTCCATCGCGCGAATGATGCCCGCTACTGTACCGTCATCATCGCGCACAGTAGGGGTAATCCCATGCTTCTTCAATGCATTCACCGTCTTGTATCCACGAGCTGCTACTTGTATGCTGCGCAGCTTGTTCAGGAACGGCTCTGCCAATCCTGCATTGTCCGCATTGCGAATCATCAGATCCGTGCCGATGCCCGTAGTTAGGATCATCCAGTCCTGTTCTCGCTCGATAAATGAAGATACCTGCGCTTCAATATCCGCATTCTGCAGAAACACGGTACCTTGCGCAGGTCGGACAAGCGGGACGCCGCCCATATTCGCTATTAGTACGCTGATTTCCTCTGATTTGCGGGGACCAGTTATGGCCACCCGCTTGCCCTCAAGTTTCTTCATAGGAACTCCCTCTCGTTCTGCTAGTGTGCTGGATTAAGATGCTTCACATGACGTATCGCTAAGTACGGGGTTCGGATCGAGCTGCAAATCCCCGTTCTCTGCAACGGTCACTTGGTAAGTTGCAATACAGCCTTCATCCGGCGCTTGCACGACACCATCGTTCATATCGATCTTCCAATCATGAAGAGGACAGAATACATGATGTCCGCTAACAATCCCTTCCGACAGCTTGCCGCCCTTATGCGGACAGCGGTTCTCTATCGCACGGATTTCTCCGCTAGATAGTTTGAATACCGAGATTTCGACACCGTTCACTTGTACGATACGCGCACGTTTTTCTTCAATATCCTTATAGTTTCCGATTATGATCTGTTCCATATCCGCTTCACCTCTCTTAGTTTGCGAGCTGCTCGTTGACGGCCAGCTTCTCGAATGATTTGCGCAGCTCCTCATGCTCCACGACTTCCTTCCAAGGGTCTTCGAGCAGACTTAGCGCCTTATCCAATCTATCGAACAGTGCCTTCCGCTCCTCCGGCTCCGCCAACGCTTCCTTGATCGCATCAATCCCGACCCGCTCAATCCACTTGGAGGTACGCTCGTTGTAGTTGGCATTCTCACGGTAGTATTGCATGTAGGCGCCGCTCCATTCGATGACTTCTTCACTTGTCTTCACACGAACAAGCGTATCTGCTGCCCGCACATCGGTGCCGCCATTGCCTCCTACGTATATTTCCCATCCGCCATCGATCGCGACAACGCCGTAATCCTTAATGGTAGCTTCTGCGCAATTCCGCGGGCAACCCGACACAGCCATCTTCACCTTCGCCGGTGTATTCATCCGCTGGAATTTCTTCTCTAGATCAACGCCCATCTGGATCGAATCCTGAGTCCCGAAGCGGCACCAGGTCGAACCGACACAGGTCTTGACCGTTCGCAGCGCTTTCCCGTAAGCGTATCCGGACTCCATGCCGAGCTCCGCCCACACCTTCGGAAGGTCTTCCTTCTCAATTCCGAACAGGTCTAGACGTTGACCACCCGTAACCTTCACTAGTTCTGCCTTGTATTTAACGGCAACTTCAGCAATTTTCATGAGATCCTCCGGCGTGGTCACGCCGCCGTACATACGCGGTACGACTGAGTAGCGGCCGTCCTTCTGGATGTTCGCATGATTGCGTTCATTGACGAAGCGGGACTCGCGCTCATCCTCATGCTCCTCCGGCCACACCATACCGAGATAATAGTTGAGCGCCGGACGGCACTTGGAGCAGCCTTCCTTATTCTCCCATTCGAGCACATGCATAACTTCCTTGCTCGTTGTCAGCTTCATATCACGAATGGCGGCGACGACTTCGTCACGGCCTAACGACGTACATTCGCAAATCCCTTCCTTCACCGTCGTAACGCCGTCTTCACCGAGCGTATGTGTCAGCAAGCCTTCCACTAGGTTCTTGCAGCTGCCGCAGCCGCCGGATGCCTTCGTGCATGCCTTAATCTCGCCTACGCTGGTACAGCCTTTGTCGTTAATCGCTGCGACTATATCTGACTTGGACACCCCGTTACAGCCGCACACAATCTCATCATCGCTCATCGCTGCGACGAGCTCGACATCGGACTTGCCCTTGCCAGATGCGTCATCAGCGAGCAATATTTCCTTCTCCTTGCCTGTGACGTCATCACCATTACGAATCATCGAGAAGATGCTGGAGCTGTCACTCGTATCGCCGAACAGCACGCTACCGATGACACGCCCGTTCTTAATGACGACTTTTTTGTAAATACCGTTGAAATCGTCCTGCACGCGGATCGAGCGAGAATTGACATCGTCGGCAAACTGTCCTGCCGAGAACACATTCACACCGGAAACCTTCAGCTTCGTGGAAGTGACAGAACCGTGGTAGCCATCTGTCTCCGTTCCAGCCAACCGCTTGGCTAATACCGCTCCTTGCTCGTATAGTGGAGCAACCAAGCCATAGGCAATACCACGATGCTCTGCACACTCACCAATTGCGTACACGTTCGGGAAGCTTGTTTCCAGGAAGTCATTGACGACAATACCGCGATTCACTTCCATCCCAGCTTCCTTCGCTAATCCGATATTCGGACGGATGCCGACCGCCATAACGATCAAGTCCGCTTCGGCCCATGTGCCGTCATCGAATTTCAGCCCGGTTACACGTTGCTTGCCTGTGATCGAATCACTGTTCTTCTCGAGCAGAAACTTCATGCCTTGCGATTCCAACTCGCGCTGCAGCATAATGGCGGCTGTTTGGTCGAGCTGCCTCTCCATTAAGTGCTTATAAATATGAACAACCGATACATCCATATTCAGGTTCAGCAACCCCCGTGCTGCCTCCAGCCCGAGCAAACCGCCGCCGATGACGACTGCTTTGCGGTATTGCTTGGCCGTCTCGATCATCGTCTCGCAATCGTGGATATCACGGAATGCGATCACGCCTTCTTTGTCCGCCCCAGGAAGAGGAAGCATGAATGGCAATGAACCTGTTGCTAAGATGAGTTCGTCATAAGATTCAGTCATGCCTGTATCGGTTGACACCGTCTTGTTCTTCGTGTCAATTTGGTTTACCGTATGGCCTGCGTGCAAAGTAATGTTGTTCTCTTTATACCAGTTCCAATCGTTGAGCACAATATCCTTCATCTCTGTGTCCCCGGCAAGTACCGAAGATAACATAATTCGATTATAATTCGGATGCGGTTCACTGCCGAAGATCGTAATATCGTACTTCTGTGGTGCCAGCTTCAGCAAATGCTCAATACTGGCGACCCCTGCCATCCCGTTGCCGACCATCACTAGCTTTTTTTTCATAACTCTCCACTCCCTATGTCAAGTATTGTGACATCCAACTGAACAATTTATTGTGTGTTCTGATTATAACCTCGTTTTGCGGTGGATGGCAATAGTTTTATGTTATATTTCCTGACATATTATCTTGATTCGAGTGGAATGTTCGGATTTAGGAGTTTTTAATTATGAGAATACGAACGATGTGGTAATTTATTGAGGTGAATGTTCGGAAATTTAAATTTCAGATATTTCATGTCGTGTCATATAAGGTTACGTGTGTGAGGTTCCGACGGTAATTGGAGACAATATAGCTTGTGATAGGAGGTAGGATGGAGATGTGCGAATGGGCATACAGACGTATCGGTGTTACGTAGTCATTTATTTACCCACTTCCCTTATTTAATGGAAGCAACTACCTGTAATCATTACTATTAGCATCGAAAATGTACATATTACTTACCCAACTACCATTAATCGAAACGCTGGCTTCCACTATTAATGATACTTGGGTAATAAATCCGCATTTTGAGCGTATTTCGGGGTAAATTACTTACTTTGCTACCCATAATAAAGGGAACTACTATCATAAGCGGCGCGAACTGAGTGCGGTGGCACTGACTATACGTGTTGGGACTGACTGTGTGCGGTGGCACTGACTGTGTGCGGTTGGGCAGTTGTGAAGTTGTTCGGACCGTACGGTGCAGGAGCGCACCGAGTTCAGTCACAGCATGCTATCCACTCGTGATAGGAACTGTTACGAGGTCGAGCGCAGCAATCGATACAGGAGCGTGCACGGAGCATACACGAATGGAACACAGCTAGCACGTTCACCTCATACGAACCACTCCCTTCGGATGCGGCACCGAGGCCGTAGGCAGTATACGGCGCAAACCCGCGATGCGGCGCGGCAGCGAGGTCGAGCGCAGTATACGGTGCAATTCGGCGATGCGACATCCACCGATGACGCAAACAGCACACGCAAATAAGGCTGCCTCCCCGATTCAGTCGGGGAAACAGCCAAAGCGTTGAAATAGACTAAGTCTGCACATATGGAAGCGCCACTATCGATAGGTCTCACTCACATTCGATGCAGCATTCTTCAGCGGCTCACCTTCGATAAGACTGCCATTCGGCAACTCGCGCTCGATGGTTGCTTACAACTGACGCGCACTTTACTCACCATTGCCGAAGCTCCTCACGCTTGGTAGAAGTTGCGAATCCAGCGATGCGCCTTCAGCTTCTCGATCTTGTCCTCCGCAAGTCCGCGGCCATCGCCGACCTGCATGTTCCGCTCCACATTGCGGATTGAACGCATGCCTGGAATGACGGTGGACACAGCCGGATGGCTGAGCACATAGCGCAGCGCAGTTTCCGGCACGTCCTCAACCGGGATGTCCAGATCCGCGGCAATCTTCTGCACACGATCATACACCTGCTGCTTGCGGTCACCGCGGAAGTAATTGTTGCGGAAGTCATTCGAATCGAACACTGTCTCCGGCGTAATGTTGCCGGTCAGTCCGCCCTCATCGAGCGCAACTCGCACAATTACACCTACATCGTGCTTCAGACACGCAGGCAGCAGCTGATCCTCCGGGCTCTGCTCGAATATATTGTAAATAACCTGAACGGTATCCACGAGTCCGGATTCAATCAGCTTGATCGCATTATTCGGCTGATGATCGTTGATCGACACACCAAAGTAGCGAATCTTGCCCTGTTCCTTCAGCTTCTGGATCGCCTCCAGCCAATCTCCCTGATTGACCCAATCGTCCTGCCATACGTGGAATTGCTGCACGTCTATCGTATCGAGTCCCAGATTGCGAAGACTCTCTTCTGTACATGCTATGACATGCTCGGCCGGGAATGCCTCCGAGGAAGGAATACCTGCAGGTGCTGGCCACTTCTTATTCTTCGGCGGAATCTTAGTCGCCACATAGACAGGCTTGCTCTGCTGCCTGACGACTTGTCCAACTAAGCGCTCACTGTGTCCGTCCCCATAGCCAAGCGCTGTATCAATAAAATTCAGTCCAAGCTCAATGGAACGATTAAGCGCTTTCAATGATTCGTCATCGTTCGCTCCGATCCACGCTGTCTTGCCAATGCCCCATGCGCCATAGCCAATTTCCGAAATTTCCAAACCCGTTCGGCCAAGCTTTCTAACGTTCATCGTCATCCCTCCATTTTTCATAAAAGTTTATACGTCCTCTATTCTCTATCTGTTCATATCTCCGTATACCATTATAAGCAACTGCCCGGCAAGAAATAAGAGCTGAAAGTAAGTAAAGTAAGTTACCTCGAAGTAAGGGATCGACGTCCACTTCATCATACACAGCAGCTATCGGCACTAAATCGACTCAGGGCTTGCACATATTTTGCCACACAGGAAGCAATCATAATGGATAGTTACGGGTAAATACTAAACACAAAACTTGGAGGTGAATGCGTTGCAAAGCGAATGGTATGAGAAGCTGAATGATTATTTTCCAGCGCATGAGATGAAGCATCCCGAACAGCTTGAAGCTTTGCTGAAGACACATCCGAACTACCATAAAGAGGAGACAGAGGATTACCTAATACTGTATGCGGAATTCCCCTCCTTCGTCTTCATTGATTATTTGCTCGTCACGTCCCAGCAGAGGGGCAGAGGCATCGGCACACAAGTGCTCGACATGCTGAAGCAGAAGAAGAAGCTCATTATCCTCGAGGCGGAACCATTGGATGCGGAGGATGAGGATACGCAGCGGCGGATGAATTTTTACTTAAAGAACGACTTTCGCAAAGCAGACCGGATTGTCTATACGCGGCAGGATGACGACGGCGACACCTTCGAGATGAAGGTGCTGTACTGGCCGCCATTCGAGGAAAGTCAGAAAGTAATTATGGACAAAATGAAAAAAGCGTGCCGAGAAATCCACAACTTCCGCGCCTATAAGTACTACGGCAGACCACTTGCTGATCCCGATGAATCGCTGCGGTTGAAGTCTTGAGCGAACGGGTAATACCAGCACGGTCCACTTTAACATCGTATACGAATCATGTGGAAGCCCCCAAGTCACGAATCGTGAAGTTGGGGGCAGGTTACTCGAGAGAGTATGCTATTATTAGCGAATCCACTCCACAATATCATTCAGCGGCTGGCGTGATTTCGGGCGCGGTTCGTTGACGCGGTAGCCGAATGCGGCCAAGCAGGCAACGCCGAAATGCTCCGTGTCGAGCACGCCTTCCTGCTGCAACAACTGCTCCAGCTGCTCGCGTTGGAAGCCTTCGATCGGGCAGGAGTCAATGCCAATCTGCGCAGCAGCTGTCATCATGTTGGCCAACGGTAGATACGTCTGCTTGCACGCCCAGTCGAACATCGCCCGCTCGCTCTCCATTAGGTTGAAATCTGTCTCGACGAACTTCTTATAGAGATCACCTAACATCGAGACAACCTCCTCCGGCATGCTATGCACGTCCCGCATCATATGCTGAACATAGGCTGCGTCGTGCCGCAAGTCCTTCGTCTTGCGTGCTAGCAGAATAACGAAGTGGCTCGCAGTTGGAAGCTGCCCTTGCGCCCCCCAGGATACGGCACGCATCTTCTCCCTCAGCTCTGGATTCTGCACAACGAGGAACCGCCAAGGCTCCAGCCCAACCGAGCTCGGCGACAGCCTGCCTGTTTCCAATATAAAGTTGAAGTCTTCCTCGGAAATCTTGCGGTCTGGATCGAACTCCTTGCACGCATGGCGATAATGATAGGCATCCAAAATTTCTTGCTTCTTCCCAGCTGCTACGTTGGCTTCACTCATTAGTTACATCCTCTCTCCGTATGGTTTCTTATTCAGAAGTCGGGTGTATCGCAAGCTTCCAACTCCTTACTGTAATCATACTGAATACAGTTAGCAAATGCAATACGAACTCGCTAGACGATTGTTATACGATTAAGCGTATGCTAGATTTAGATTTATCCCCCGCTTCTCTCGTTTGCTAGAAGAAATCTATCTAAGGATTTGCTACCTGCATTTCATACATCTATTTTTCGTTCATCATCGCCTTATGGCTGTCCTACCTGCAAAACATACAGTTAGTTACACCCTGTGGAGCTAATTGCGGCGAAAAGGCCACATCTAGCTGCACAATTTGCATGTAGTTGATGAAAGAAGCATGGAAACGACCATTTTACCTGCACAAAATACATCTAGATCCATCATCACCCTACTTGACCTGCTGCGAAAGCAGATTCACCTATACAACGCCCAGCCGAGCAGCTGGCTGGACATTCGACCTTATGAGCATAGAGCAGGACACTTCCTGTTCACCCAACGATAGAATGGAGGTGTTGTGCATGACTCCTTTTACCCAACAAGTGATTCAAATCTTACTAGACATACCTGAAGGTACGGTCATGACATACGGTCAGATCGCCACAATAGCAGGGAATCACCGTGGAGCTCGGCAAGTGGTGCGAATCTTGCATTCTTCGAGCCGGACTTACGATCTGCCTTGGCATCGTGTGGTCAACGCACGCGGCGAGATCGCGCTGAAGGAGGATGTCGCACGCAGTGAGCAAGCTTCTCTGCTGCGAGGCGAGAATGTCGAGGTCAGCGACAGCGGAACGATCGATCTTCAGCAGTATCTCTATTCTCCCAAGTAGCATGGAACACAAACAACCGAACTTTTGCTATGATAGAGCTAGTACGGCAGATGTGGCCGTCAAGTAGCTTTATATTTTCCCAAGAATCTATGTACATGATGGCACTGCCAATAAAGGACGGATATATCTATGCAGCAACACTCGATTGAATCCTATGCATTCATCCTCGAACAAGTACAACACCGCATGAAGCCAGCAACGATAGAACAAGGGTGGCAGTTACAGCAGACAAGGAAGGTCGATCGTATTCAACAGAGCTATGGGCGGCTTATATCAGCCGTATTGGATCGCGCGCTCTATGAGGTCCGCTTGGATGTGGCTGAAATAGCAAATAGTGAATGTGAATGCGGCCATGACGATTGTGCGCACATCGTTGCGGTCATATTCGAACTGTGCGCCCAGGAAGGCTACGCTATACTGCCCTTGAAGGAACGGTTACTGAACACTCAACAAGCAGATCATTCCGTAGTTGAAGCATCTGGCGCTGACCTGCGTGCCGATCAGCCTGCTGCATGGATGAACGTGCTCGAGCATTACTGGGCAAGCACTGTACAAGAGCCAATCACGAGACATTTCACCGCTTTCGATGAATCTCTCAAGCGCATCCTTCTGCCTGCTGCGAAGCAGTGGCCGAAGCTCCGCCAAGGGCTGTTCGGCATACAAGCTTGCTTGTTCTTCCTACACAAGCTAGAACAGCATGTACACGGCGATTCCTATGCATTCATGCGCGGTGCTTACTGGAACTTCTCCTCGTATGCAGATCAATATGCCAACCTGCTCATTGAACATCATCAGGCTCACAACTGGCGAGTAGCGCACGATAAGGACATGGAACAGCAACTTAACTTATTGTCAGAGTATCTTCACAAGCTTACATTACATGGTCATTCGAAATCCTTAGTCGACTGGCTATTCCTCTATCGCTTGCTGTGGGCTGGATGCTTGCATAACGAGACGCGCATTATTGCTGAGCAGCAACGGCTTCAGAAGAAAGCGGACGGTAACCGATTATCTGTAGTCATGCATACCCAAATCGTATTGGCCCAGGCACATTTCGATATTTTATACGGCGATGATGTTCAGGCACAATCCAGAATGGAAGCAATGGGACAGATGCTCCCCATCGAATTATATATGGACTACTTGAACACCTTCCTTTCCTCTAAGAATCGGGATCGTCTCATCCAGTGGCTGAATTGGTGTCGTCCCTATGTCATGCGGGGGTCGGAGTGGGGACAGGATACACTTCTTACTCTGTGGCATAGTGCCAAGATAGAGCTTGGAATCAAGCAGGAATTTGTACAAGCTATGAAGGAGCTGCTGCCCATTAGCTATCGTGATTACAGCGATTATCTGTTGGAGCGCAAGCAATTCCGGGAGTGGGTTGATCTTCAGCTGCATGTCCGCATGACTCCATTCGAATTGGATGCAGTCGAGTTAAGACGCGTGGAGCAAGCGGATATCCATCTGCTGCTGCCGCTCTACCATCAAGCGATCGAGCAGCTTGTCGATGCGCGCAAGCGCGAGAGCTATGCTGCTGCTGTACATTGCATGCTCGTCCTGCAACAGTTGTACAAGCGCTTGAACAAGGAACAGCTGTGGCAGCAGGTAGTCGATGGCTGGACGCAGCGATACAAGCGGCTCCGCGCGTTGAAGGAAGAGATGGCGAAGGGACAGATTGCATGAAGACAATAAGCATGGACTATCACGTGCATATCCAAAGGCTGGATAGCGGTCATTTCTTCCTATGGAATGAAGGGGAGGTTGAACGATGGAAGGCCGATCTATTCGCTTGGCATCAAGCGAGCTTCTACGGCACCAGTCTAGACTACAGCCTCGTGAACGGCAGGCGTGGCATTGTGCTTGATCCTTGGATGGCGATGGACTATCTCGCCGAGCCGCAGCCGCTTAGTCACATTGATGTAATCTGGGACGAGCGTACACAGCCTTACCTGCAGACAGCAAGCAGACTCAAGGAAATTGTGCAACATGGGTGGTACATGCCAGATCCGGCACGCTGGACGCAAGAACGTTCTGCATGGCGATTCGCCATTCCCAATAGTGAGCAAGCTCACTTCGATGCGGTCTTTCGTGACTTCTGCGAGCAAGCGGATGTCGAAGCGCACATTTGGTTGAATGATGCCTTGAGGCATCTGCTCGCCTTCGATCAAGCCGCTCATACAGCTTATAAGCAGGTGGTCGAGCAATTCCCGCTGCTTGCAAGTGACAGCCCCTTTCATGAGGCATTGGAAGACGAATGGTTGGAACAAGCAGGCTTCATCCAAGACAGTTGTCCGTTCCAACCATTGCTACAGCTGTGTGAGCCTGCTTCCGATGGCGCTGCCACATGGAGTTTGCGCATTGTGCTGCAAGACAAGAACAACGCAGAACATCGCGTCTTGCTAACGACGGACGGCTCTTCTATCGGCGATGCACCGCCAGTGGATTGGCGGCCGCTCATTCAGTCGTCGCTAGAGAAGGCGGCAGCCACATGGTTGCGCATTGTGCCGGAGCTTGCAGACCCTGCGCAACCCGGCGCTATTCGTTCGCATGCAGATGATGGATTCGTCTGGTATTTCCTCACTACTGGCAGCCTCCAGCTTGCGGAAGCTGGTATGAAGATACTGCTGCCGGAATGGTGGGATGTCACTAAGAAGAGCCATCCGGTCCTCAAGGCGCGGGTGAAGTCTGACACAAGATCGTCTACCGACAGCTTATTCTCACTAGATCAATTGATGACATTCGACTGGAAGCTGTCTGTCGGTAATGCCGAGCTGGACGAAGAGGAGTTCCTTCGACTGGTGGACAGCGGCAGCAATCTCATCAAGGTGCAAGAGCAATGGGTAGTTGTGGATGCTGCATATGTACTCAAGCTTCGCGAGAGAATGAAGCGTTATCGCAAGAACGGGTTAACGTTACGAGAGGTACTAGAGATGCAGCTGATCGGAGACAATGTGACAGCTGGCGGAGCCTCGCATAACGATGAACAAGAAGTCGTGCGCATCGAGGTAGAGGTAGATCACAGGCTCGGCGATTGGATTGCGCGATTGCAGCAGCTATCCAGCATTCCGCCTATTAAGCCGTCCGCGCAATTGCACACTAAGCTTCGTCCTTATCAGCTGACAGGCGCATCCTGGATGGCCTTCCTCGGTAGCTACGGCTTGGGCGGTTGCTTGGCGGATGATATGGGCCTGGGCAAGACCGTCCAATGGATCGCTTATTTGCTGCATAGGAAGGAGAACGGTCTGCTCACGCAGGGGGCTCCAGCTCTGCTCGTATGTCCGACCTCTGTGCTGGGCAACTGGCAGAAGGAATTGGATAAGTTCGCACCAACGCTGCGCTACTATGTGCATCATGGTGCGTCGCGTAAGAAAGCTTCGGACTTCCTCCCATCTGTGCAAGATGCGGATCTTGTGCTTACTACGTATCCGCTCGTCCATCCGGATTCAGCCGAGCTGCAGGCTATCCCGTGGAGTGCAATCTGTCTGGATGAGGCGCAGATGATCAAGAATACGCACACGAAGCAGGCTGCTGCCATTCGCAAATTATCGAGCCGCGTCCGGTTCGCCTTGACGGGTACCCCTGTCGAGAATCGACTGACAGAGCTCTGGTCGATATTCGACTTCGTCAATCCTGGATACTTGGGCACGATGAGCGCGTTCAAGCGGCAATTCGTCACACCGATTGAGAGAGGGAACCAAGAACGGCTCGCACAGCTGCGCCAGCTCATCCAACCGTTCATCCTGCGTCGGTTGAAGAAGGACCCTGCTATTCAATTGGACCTGCCGGAGAAGCACGAATCGAAGATGTATGTCGCCATGACTGCGGAGCAAGGCGCTGCGTATGAGCGGCACATTCAGAACTTATGGGAGAAGATCGATACACTGTCCATTATGGAACGCAGAGCATTCATCCTCAGCACGATGACTCGGTTGAAGCAAATATGCGATCACCCTGCATTGCTGCAATTCCCCGACAGTCTCGACGACCAGCTCGCGATCCGACCGGCGCTGTCTGTCAAAGCTGTCCGCTTACTAGAGATGGTGCGCGAGGTCAAGGAAGATGGCGAACGTTGCTTGATCTTCACCCAATTTGTCAAGATGGGCATGCTCATCCAACAATGGCTGCAGCAGGAGTTGCAACAGCCTGTCGACTTCCTGCACGGCGGCGTAACGAAGAAGAACCGCGATGCAATGATTGATAGATTCCAAGCATCTGCGGACGATTCGAGCGAAGCGAGCAGCGCACTCGTTCTTTCCTTGAAAGCAGGCGGCACAGGGTTGAACCTGACTGCAGCGAATCACGTGTTCCACTTCGACCGTTGGTGGAATCCTGCCGTGGAGAACCAAGCGACAGACCGGGCGTTCCGCATCGGACAAGCTAGAGATGTTCAAGTTCATAAGATGATTACGCTCGGAACCTTAGAAGAACGGATAGACGAGATGATCGAACGCAAATTCGGGCTAAGCCAGCAAATTACGAGCAACAGCGAAAATTGGATTACGGAGCTCTCTACAGAGGAATTGCGCGACCTATTCACACTTCGCAAGCAATGGCTGGAAGGTTAGGAGGGGATTCGATTGGCCAAGCGCAAGCAAAAACGATTGAAGCAGAAGCAGCAGCGGCATGATCGTGTCCAATCAAGCAAGAAGCAAGAGACCGGACAAGATTCAGCCGAATCGCGTCAAGCGAAGCAAGCCGGACGGTTGCCAGCCGACATGAAGCATTCCCCGGTTCAGCGCGCAGCCCCAGCCTGGAAGGAGCTGTATGTCGAGCTGGCACAATCCTTCAAGCGATGATGAATCGCCGAAGAGAACCGGTCTCTGCTGCCTGTGCAGCGCCGGTTCTCTTGCATCGCAATAGCTTCTTCAGCTATCGAGCCGATCACGCGCATGCCGCGCAAGCAGCTGGATCGTCGTATCATCCATCGGCGGATTGTGCAGACCGGCCCGTACGTCACGGTAATAGCGCTGCAACGGATTCGACGCTGACAAGCTGCGTGCGCCGACGACGCGCATCGCCAGATCAACGACATGGATGGCGGTGTTCGTCACCTTCAGCTTCGCTGCACCTAGTGCCGGCGCAAGCTGTTCCCGTTCATCGTCAGCGCTCTCGTCCCAGCTGCGGGCTACCTGGTAGAGCAAGCTGCGAGCCGTCATCAGCTCAAGCTCCATCTCACCGATCTTCTGCTGCACATTCGGCAGGTCAATGATGCTGCCCTGAATGCTGTTCGGCGAATATTCCTTCGCGAACTTGACCGCATACGCCTGCGCAGCCTGCGCTATACCCAGATAGCAGGCCGGAATATGGAGCAGCCAGCCGTTCGCCCGCCGCGGTCCTTGGTCGAACCGCTCGACCAAGTAATGGCGCGGAATGCAGACCTCTTCCATCACCAGATCATGGCTGCCGCTGCCCCGCATCGCGATGCTGTCCCACGTCTCCTCGATGCTCAGACCGTCTGCCGTGCGCGGCACAAGAAATCCCGCCTTGTCGTCGCTGTCCGCTATTGCAGCGCTGACGATGAAGTAATCGAGCACCGGCGACATCGTCGTGAACGTCTTCCTGCCGCTGATGACCCATTCCTCACCGACAAGCCTTGCAGTCGTCTGCGGCTTGCCACCTCGCGTCGGGCTTCCCGTCTGGCGCTCAGTTGAAGCGCCGTTCAGCAGTGCGCCCTTCAACACCTCGCCGCAGATGTGCGCGAAGATGCCTTCCTCCCAGATTCTCTTCTCCGCCATATTGAGCATAATGCCCATATGCCAGCCGATCGACAACGACGTCGAACCGTCTCCCTCTGCGATCTTCTCCTGCAGCCGAAGCATCTCATACAGTGAGATCTCCTTGCCGCCGTATTCGACCGGAACCGTCAGCGACGTATAGCCGGAGCGCTTCAGATCCTCTATGTTCTCATACACAAACCGATTCTCTTGATCGGCCACCGCTGCCCGCTTGGCAAATTGCCGGGACAGCTGATCCATATATGCCAGTTTATCTTCAAGCGTAGACAAGTCTTGAAATTTCATCATCATCCCTCCACATTTTATCCTAATACACGATTCCACTCTCGGGGCTGCTTTCTCGTACTTTCATAAAAAAACCAACCTCCCCTTTATTTTGCCACTCCCTTATATTTCATTCTAGTTTCGTCCATATTGGTATTGAACATCGAAGGGGGTAAGCATCGATATGAACAAGAATCATGAATCGGTCAACGAGTCAGAGAGCACCGATATGCTCACGAATCGGCAAGGGCACCCTGTCACCGACAACCAAAACGTCCGGACGGTCGGCAATCGCGGTCCCACGACATTGGAAAATTATGATTTCCTAGAGAAGATCAGCCATTTCGACCGGGAGCGCATTCCGGAACGGGTCGTGCATGCGCGCGGCGCCGGTGCGCACGGCTACTTCGAAGCTTATGGAACGGTCGGCGATGAGCCTATATCCAAGTATACCCGGGCCAAGCTGTTTCAGAAGAAAGGCGAGCGTACGCCTGTATTCGTGCGTTTCTCCACCGTCACACATGCGACCGGTTCACCGGAGACGCTGCGTGATCCGCGGGGCTTCGCCATCAAGTTTTATACCGAGGACGGCAACTGGGATTTGGTCGGCAACAATTTGAAAGTATTTTTCATCCGAGATCCGCTGAAATTCCCTGATTTGGTGCATGCCTTCAAGCCGGACCCCGTTACCAATGTGCAAGACGGTGAGCGCATCTTCGACTTCATCTCGCAATCACCGGAGGCCATGCATATGATCACGTTTTTGTTCTCGCCATGGGGTATTCCCGCCAATTATCGACAGATGCAAGGATCAGGCGTACATGCGTATCGTTGGGTCAATGAAGAAGGTAAGGGCGTGCTCGTGAAGTATCACTTCGAGCCGAAGCAAGAAATCAAAAACTTGACACAGCAAGAAGCTGAACATATTCAGGGCAAGAACTTCAATGTAGCTACACAGGATTTGTACGAGGCAATTGAGCGGGGGGATTACCCGGAATGGGAAATGTATGTGCAGATCATGAGTGATGATGAGCATGCCGAGCTGGATTTCGATCCGCTTGATCCGACCAAGCTGTGGTATAAGGAAGAGTATCCGTGGCTGCCCGTCGGCAAGCTGGTACTGGACCAGAATCCTTCCGATTACTTCGCCGAAGTAGAGCAAGCTGCATTCGGTACTGGTGTACTCGTCGATGGTCTGGATTTCTCCGATGACAAGCTGCTGCAAGGTCGGACATTCTCATATTCTGACACCCAGCGCTACAGGGTCGGCACAAACTATCTACAGCTTCCGATCAATGCGCCGAAGAAGGCTGTCGCCACGAATCAGCGAGGCGGCCAGATGGAGTACCGGGTGGACAAGGGCGAGCATCAGAACCCGCATGTGAACTATGAGCCGTCGATCATCGGCGGACTGAAGGAAGCGAAGCAGGTTGGCATGCCACATACGCCTTATGTGCAAGGGGAAGTCAAGCGGGAAGCGATCGACCGATCGAACAACTTCGGTCAAGCAGGTGAGACGTACCGGCGGTTGCACAACTGGGAGCGTGATGAGTTAATCCTTAATCTGGTCAACACGCTGAGGCCGTGCCGTAAGGAAATCCAAGAACGGATGATCGAGCTGTGCACCGCTTGTGACGCCGACTACGGCAAGCGGCTCGCAGAAGGCTTGCGCGCCGAGGACGGCATGGACATGGACGCTACGCATCGCGGAGCCATCGGCTCGACCGAATCCGAAGCAGCCGTCAAACAGGCGGAGCAGCTGGGACACTCTTCCGATCCCTATTGAGGCATACATGCCAAAAGGGCCTGACACGTATCCATAGACGTGTTCAGGCCCTTGCTATGTTTCTAATTATACAGAAACAGTCTGCAGCGTCCCTCTAGCTTGGCGGGCAGCCTCCACCATATTCGCGAGCGCCGCCTTCGTCTCGGCGATGCCCCTCGTCTTCAAGCCGCAATCAGGATTGATCCAGAACAGTGCCGGGTCCAGCACTTGCAGCGCTTGTTCAATAATGGCTGCCATCTCGGTCACATCCGGCACACGCGGGCTGTGAATATCGTACACCCCTAGGCCAATGCCGTTATCATAGCCTTCTCCGTCCAGCTTGTCGATTAATTCGCCGTGGCTGCGTGACGTTTCGATCGAGATGACGTCGGCATCGAGCGCACGAATCGCGTGAAGAATGTCGTGGAATTCGCAGTAGCACATATGCGTATGAATTTGCGTCGTATCCTTGACACTGGAAGTCGCAATGCGGAACGCACGGGTCGCCCAGTCGAGATAGGGCTCGCGATCCCGCTCCTTCAACGGGAAGCCTTCCCGCAGCGCCGGCTCATCTACCTGAATCATCTCAATGCCCGCCTCTTCGAGTGCGGCTACCTCTTCGCGCAACGCCAGTGCGATCTGGTTCGTCACTTGCTCCCGGCTCTGATCATCGCGCACGAATGACCAGCACAGTATAGTAATCGGACCGGTCAGCATCCCCTTCACCGGTTTCGCTGTCAGCGACTTGGCGTAGACGCTCTCCTTCACCGTCATCGGCTCCCGGAAGGCGACGTCGCCATAGATGACCGGCGGCTTGACACAACGCGAGCCGTAGGACTGCACCCACCCGTTCTGTGTGAAGACGAAGCCGTCCAGCTTCTCTCCGAAGAACTCTACCATATCAGTCCGTTCGAATTCACCGTGCACGAGCACGTCCAAGCCAAGCTCCTCCTGAAGACGCATGCACGCGGCAATCTGCTCCTGCATGAATGATTCGTACTCGTGTTGATCCCATTCGCCTCTGCGCCAGCGCAGTCGGGCTTGACGCACCTCCTTCGTCTGCGGGAAGCTGCCGATTGTGGTCGTGGGCAGTTGTGGCAGCTGCCACTTCTCCTGCTGCAGTGGTTGACGCTCGGCGAAGGCAAGGCCCCGTTGATCGCGCTGCTGCGCCCATTGAGCCTGCTGACTCGCCACGTCCTGACGGTTGCGCTGCGGCAGCGCACGGAACCGGGCGAGGCTGTTGCGGCTTGCCTCAAGCTCGCCCGCAGCTGCGGCAGGCTCGCGAAGCGCGCTGCCTAGCAGCTTCAGCTCGTCCAGCTTCTCATTGGCGAAGGCCAGCGCCTCGCGAATGACCGGGTCCAGCTTCTCCTCCGCTTGCGTCGACACGGGCACATGCAGCAGGCTGCAGGAAGGCTGGAGCACCATCCGCGCATAAGGCACCGATTGCGCGAGTGTATTCACCAGCTCCAGCTTGCTGTCCAGATCGGCGCGCCATATGTTGCGTCCGTCGATAAGCCCAACGCCGAGCCGCTTGTCCTGCGGGAAGCCGTGCTTGGCGATTGCCTGTAGATTCGCGCCACTGTCATGCACGAAATCCAAACCAATGCCTTGCACCGGCAGCTGCACGACCTGCTCATAGCGGTCTATCGCTTCAAAGTACGTTTGCAACATGATCGACAAGCTTGGCACGGCCTGTGCGATTTCCTGATAAATCCTTGTCACGAGCTCGATATCCGCATCAGACATATCCATGACGAGCACAGGCTCATCGATCTGCACCCAAGCGACACCATCCTGCTCCAATTCCTTGAGCATCTGCACATACACAGGCAGGAACTGCTCCACCTTGGGCCCGAGCTCCTTCTCTCCGAATCCCTTCGACAGCTTCAGGAAGGTATAGAGACCGACAACGACCGGCATGCCGTCGATGCCTGCCCGTTCCTTGGCGAACCGGTAAGCCTCCAACGGCTTGTTCTCGGTCAGCGACGGAGTCTGCTCTCCGATCTCCGGTACAATATAGTGATAATTCGTGTTGAACCACTTCGTCATTTCACACGCTGGCGCTTCACTGCTGCCGCGTGCCATCGCGAAGTACGTGGAGAGCGGCACCCGTCCGCTTGTATAACCGAACCGTTCCGGCACAATACCGAACATGACAGCCATATCCAGCATGTGATCATAATACGTAAAATCATTGACTGGGATGAGGTCGATCCCTTTGTCCTTCTGGAGCGCTAGCTGCTCCTGCCGAATACGCGCCAGCTCCTTCACCAACGCCGCTTCCTCCAGCTTGCCGGCCCAATGCGCCTCCAGCGCCTTCTTCCATTCGCGGTTGCTCCCGATTCTCGGGTAGCCTAAATTGCTAATTGTCAGCGTTTCTCCCATTGTGTATCTGCCTCCTATTTACTTCTATTTACTGTTGGTTTGAACCCGTTTGGCGAAAATACTACTTGCCCAGCTCCCATCGCCACTTTTACTATGACCGTATCATGAGTCGCACTACCCTCGTTCGCCCACCTAGCATTCGATCCAATTAGTGATCATTTCGTATGCTTATTTTCAGCACATTGCGCATCATCGGCTAATTAGTGATCAAAGTTGATTCTTAATTTCAGCATATTGCCCAGCATCGCCAATTAGTGACCAAAGTTGATGCATAATTTCTAGAAAATCCGCCACATGCCGAACTTCGGTCGAATTAGTGACCACATATGAACGCTAATTTAGAAATTGTGGCAACTGAGCCAAATTAGTGATCAGAAATGAGTACTAAATGAGATTTTTTGCGTAAACGGCATGCGTAGTGACAGGAATGAACGTTCGTCGAGTGAACATTTGTCTAGTGCCCGATCTGCGAACGATCGTCATCAACACAAAAAAAACGCCTTATCCCATAGTCAAGCAAGGGAAAGACGCCCAATCATCCATATATGTGGGTTGCCGTCTAACACCTCCCTATCTCCCGTAGGTAAACTCCCGCAGCACTCTGAGGCAAGCCGTTACGCTTCCCCGTATGCTGCAGGGCCAGACAAATGCACGCCGAGCCTTGAATCGCTCCGGCATCTGTATAGCAGTGTTGTCCAAACAGGCAGGTCTCCTGGCTTGCAGTATCATCGTCGGCAGCAGCCTTCCCGGTTGAATGTCTCAACCAGTGGCATAATAAGCTGCGACTTGAGTCCATTATGAAATGGACTCACTCTGCTGTCACAGTGGCGGGACCGCGTCGGAATTGCACCGAACTTCCCTATTAAGCTGGCTGGAACACTCGCTAGTTCCAGCCAGCACCTGTTTGCGCGAATATGCAATTGTAGGTATGCAGGCTAGGCGCCACAACGCCCGAGCTTACAGATCAAACTGGAAATCCTCATCTCTGAGCGGCTCAACGTGAACCGTACGCACATAGCCGTTACCCTTAGTGGAGAAGAAATCATGCTGCCGGGTATGCGTGCTAATGCCGTTCTGCACGATCGGGTTGATCTCCTCCTCCGGGAACATCGGCTCGCGCCCGAGATTGCTCAACGCCTTGTTCGCATTGTAGCGCAGGAACGCCTTCACTTCCTCGGACAAGCCAACGTTCGTATACAGCTCCTCTGTATATTGCTCCTCATTGCTGTGTAGATAGCGCAGCAGACCGAGGAAGGTTTCATCAGCCGATGCCCGCTCATCCTCATCCAGCTCTGCATAGATCTCCTGCGCCAATACCCCGACATAGAGACCGTGAATGCTCTCGTCGCGCAGGATCAGGTTGATGATTTCGCCGCTGCTCGTCATCTTGCCCTGCCCGGCCAAGTAGAGCGGATAGAAGAAGCCGCTATAGAACAAGTAGCTTTCCAGCAGAACCGATGCCGCCATAGCCAAATAGAGGTCCTTCCGCGTATGAATGGCGCTATAGTATTGGGAGATCGTCTCAGCCTTAATTTGCAAGTATCGATTCTCTTCCACCCAACGGAACACCCGGTCGATCTCTTCCTTGGACACGAGTGTGGTGAAGATACTGCTGTACGACTTGGCATGGATTTGCTCCATCATCCCCATGAAGCCGAGCACAGCCTTGCGCTGCAGCCCGTCCACATGCTCCAGAATCTTCGGCATGCCTACACCGCCCTGCACCGTATCCAGCAAAGTCAGACCGCCCAGCACCTTGATATACAACTCCTGCTCCGCTTCGCTCAAGGACAGCCAAGCCATCTTGTCATCGGACAGCGGAATCTCCTCTTCCGTCCAAAACTGCATAATATTCTGGTTCCAGAACGTCAGGCTATACTCATCATCAGGCCGGTTCCAGTTCACTGCTTTCATCGCATGTTCCTCCTGTATGTTCATCACTTGCTTGCAAAGTCAGTTCAGCGCGTCGCTGCGGGGCATCGCATTCCTTGTCACATCTAGCCTATGCTGCCGTCGCTGGCACTCGTCATCCTAGACAATGCTAGACAGAGCAGCTCACGCATTCCTCCACCGACAGATGATTCGTGCGCGTGTAATAGAGCGACTTCAAGCCTTTCTTAGCCGCATAAATATAATAACGAGCCAGCTGCCGAGTCGAAATATCACTGTTCACGTGCAGAATCGTAGATACGCCTTGATCGATATGCGTCTGAATTTCCGCGATTAGATCAAGCACCTTGAACGGGTCCATCTGGTAAGCCGATTTATAGTAAAAGAAATTGTCAGCACTCAAATACGGCATCGGATAATACGTAGTTGAGTTCGCATAAGTCCGTGTCTCGATCGGCTGTACAATCGGCATCACGCTGGATGTGGCATTTTGCACATAAGAGATGCTTTGCGTCGGGGCAATCGCCAACCGGTAGGCGTGGTACAAGCCGTGCTCAGCTACTTGCTCCTTCAGCTGCTGCCACTCTGCCGGTCCCGGCACGGAGATGTCCACGAACAGTTGCTTAACCTTGTCTGTCGATGGACGATAATCGGTCTGCTCATAGCGTGCAAAGTACGTGCCGTCCGCATAGTCCGACTGCTCGAATCCCGCGAATGTCACGCCGCGCTCTCTGGCGATCTCCATACTAGCTTCCAACGAATAGAAGTTCATCATCATGAAAAAAGTACGGGCGAAATCCCTGGCTTCCTCACTGTCATACGCAATTTTGTTCTTCGCCAAGTAGCCGTGCAAGTTCATCGCGCCGAGGCCGACAGCATGCAGCTCGCGATTCGCCTTGGACACACCGGGCGCGTTAGCCACATCCGTCATGTCGCTGACCGCCGTCAAGGCGATGATTCCTTCATGCACGGATTCACGCACCTTGCGATGCTCCATGACGTTAGCGATGTTCAGCGAACCCAGGTTGCAGCTGATGTCGCGGCGAATCGCATCCGCCTGTCCGTAGTCGTTGATTTCGGACGTCTCCTGCATCTGGAATATTTCGGTGCACAAATTGGACATCTTGATATCGCCAATTTGACGCAGCGCATGCACTTGATTGGCATTGCTCTTGTTCATCATGTACGGATAGCCGGACTCCAGCTGGATCGCGGCAATCTTCGTCAGCATGTCGCGTGCGCTCATCACCGCTTTCTTGCGCACCCGTTCGTCTGCCAGCAGCTGATCGTACATCTCGTCCATATTCATATCGTCCATATGTATGCCGTAAGCCTTGTAAATCGAGTAAGGTGCAAAGACGTGCAGCGGCTTGTTCTCTTCGGCAAGCTGATAGAACTTGTTCGGCACGATCAGGCCGATCGATAGCGTCTTCAAGCGAATCTTCTCATCCGCATTGATCTTCTTGCTGTCGAGGAACTCCAAGACGTCCCAGCCGAAAATATTGTAGTAAGCGGCACCCGAGCCCTTGCGTTGCCCCATCTGGTCCGCATAGGAGAAGGCGTCCTCCATCAGCTTCAGCACTGGCATGATGCCCTTCGCCGCTCCTTCTACACCCTTGATGGATTCGCCGCGTCCGCGCAGCTTCGACAGGTTGACGGCTACGCCGCCCCCGATCTTGGACAGCTGCATGCAAGTGCCGAGCACGTAATTGATCGAGTTAAGCGCATCGTCCATCTCCAGCAGGAAGCACGACACCATCTCCCCGCGCCGGCTCTTGCCCGCATTCAGGAAGGTCGGCGTAGCCGGCTGCAGTCGCTGCTCCATCATCGAGGCGGCAAGCTCGCGAGCCGTAGCCGCATTGCCGTGCGCGAGATAGAGGGCGACGATCGCCACCCGATCAGGATAGTGCTCCAGGAAGGCGGCGCGGTCATTGCTCTTCACCGCATAGTCGGTATAAAACTTGGACGCCGCCATGTAGGAAGCGAACTGAAACGGATAGCTGTGCGTCAAGGCGTAGATGTCCTCGACTTCCTCCGGCGTGTAGTGTTTATAGACATTTTCGTAGTAATCGTTATCGATCATATATTGCACCTTGGCAGCTGTGCTTGGGAACGAGATGCTCTTGCCGCGCACCTCTTCCATATAGGCTTCAACGGCCTCGCGGTCTTTGCCCAGCTGGAAGAAGCCGTTCGGATCACGCTGCATAATTCGGTTGTTCAATTCAATATGCCGCAATGCTGCTCACCCCTTGTGTAAACTGGTCCACATCTTGCCTAGTTCCGGAAAGCTCGAACTTACTGACGACAGGCACGCCGTATTGCTGCGCGATGGTATCCGCACTGGCTGCGAACCGTTCGCCCCAGTTGCGATTGCCGCTCGCCGACACACCGCACATGCGACGATGGTTGCGCTTCAGAAAGTCAGCTACGGTGTCCGGCACCTGACCGAAGCCAGTTGTATACGTTACTAGCACGAAGGGCTCGTCCAACGACAACTGATCGTCAATCTGGACGGCCGGCATATTCAGCTTATGGATGAACCGACGCACATTGCCCGTTCTCGAATCATACGCAATCAACATAGTGGATTGTCCCCTTTCGTTCCTCTTGCTCGCCGCTTGGGTGCCAGCACTCCTTCATTGCGCGGTTAGCCCGTTGGCTTCCTGCTGGTGTTCTCCTCTACTCTCCGTCAGCCAATGTTGCGCTCTGCGTGTGATCTCTTCTGCTCCTCGGTAGCCCTGACTTCCTGCGCGGGATCTCTTCTGCTGCTTCAACAACATTGCTCCATACTTCTGCCCATCGCCGTGTGCCAGCGCATGTGCCTTCTGCCTACCTCTGTGCTCTAACGGAAATTGAAAGCCGCTATCTGCTGTTTTTTGCACATTCTCTTTTCTAACGGAAGTCCCAGCCTCTTAGCCAATGAAAACAAGCTGTATCAGCCTGAATTGTTCGGATTAAGGTCTTCTGGCTTCCGTTAGAAATCGATACTCGCCGAAATCAGACTCTAAGAGTCTCTAATTTCCGTTAGCATGCGCGCGGCCATCGAAAAAAGGCGCATCCGGCCAACAGAAGGGCCGAATGCGCCTTTGCGAATATACGATGTATGAAGAGCCACACGCAAAAGACGAAGCGGACACCTACCTGTTCACCGCAGGGTTGTGTCTAACATGAACAGGCAGGTCTCCTGGCTATAGCATCCACATATCCGTTCCCCTTCCCAGCTTGCTTGTGAGCCAGTGGTATGTTGAACGGATACTTCGCTAATACAGTGGCGGGACCGCGCCGGATTCGCACCGGACTTCCCTATTAAGCTCTTCATTCGATATAGAATGAAAATCACCTGTACATACTATATGTAGTTGGTAATTAACAATCTATATCAATAACTTGTATTTGTCAATGTAAATTCGAGCAAGATGACAGGTGCGCAAATTGCCAAAACTAGCAATTGAACGATTCATAATGCGGTGAGGGCACCAGCAACTAGGATAGAGAAATTTTCTTCTCTACGATGCTGCCATCCGTGAGATGGACGACCGCTGTCCACTCCTTATCGTCGGCTGTCATGATCCACGCATCCTGAATCCAGGTCGTGTCATTGCGAATCATGAACGGCTCATTGAAGGCCAGATCGACAAGCTCGCCATTGCGGTAAAATTCCACGTAATCGATTCGTTCGGGGTACAAGCTCGCCAGACGAATCCAGCGCTTGTTGTCCACAGTCATATGCTGCTCGAAGCCCTGCAGCACGAATTGCTCATCTTCCGTCAATGGCTGCAGCTCAATACCTAATCCTGCAGCCATACGGCGGGCGAAGAATGTATCCTCTCCCTCGGTGATTCCCCAATCTGCTGGCGGCTCCTGCTTCGTCAGGTTGTTGTAGTAGCCCCATGAAGTGGCGGTCTTGTAAGCGACCTCGATCATACCGATGCAAGGTGAATCCTCATTGCACACAATCGGCTTGTTCTGCTTCCAGCCGCGCACCTTCTGAATCATGTTGTAGTATTCCTGACGTGTGCAGTTGTTGGCATGAATCAAGATGACGTCGCTGGCGCGCGCTACTTCCTCATTCGTCGCACCGCCCATCAAGCTGGAGCCTGTCGGCATGCCGCCCGAGCTTTCTCTTGCCAGATCGATCAAGGACGCCATCCCTTGATGCGAGCTAATGATCGGATAGGCTAGAAATCCGGCGATCTCATACTCGTTGGCCACCTCAATAATCACATTCGTATAGCCGCCCTTTTTCAGAATGCCGCAGGCGGTCTTGATTGCATTGCGTACTGCTTTCCCGTCGCGCAGCCGATGAATCTGCGCTTGGTAGAACAAGCTGACGATGACGACCATGCCGATCTCATCAGCAGCCTTCAGAAGACGGTGTAGCCGCGCTTCGTAAGCCGGGTCGAAGGACAGACCGTCCTCGCTATACGGGTTGTTGTCGATCGAGGACCAGTCGTCTATCGTGAATACCGGACCGCCCCCTTGCAATCCAACGGTAATCGCTCGCAGGCCGTGTGCGTACCATTCCGGCAAGGCTGCGATGAGCTCGTCCGTATGCTTGTCGGGATCGAACGTCTCCCGTCCGAAGCGCGCGAATCGCTCACGATCCGCGCGATCGTCGAACACGCCTTGAATGAAGCGGGCATTCATGAGCAGGCCGTGCGTAGCAGCCGGACTGTTCGGAAGCTCGGCATAGGTCAGCATGCCGTTAATTAGAAATTTCTCGCCGTCGATGCTCAGTTGTGTATTGTTTGCCATGTAGGATCCGCCTTTCTGCGTTCAAATTTGGTCATGTATGAAGATCATTGTACGGAATAGCCCGCACGCAGCAGCAGGTTGGAGAAGCGCTGGTTCTCCCCTGTCCGAATGTACACCTTCGCTGCTCGGGATTCAGCCTTCAGCTGCTCATTCGCTACGACCGACTGATTTTCTTCTGGTACTGTCTGCTGTATGAGTTGATGCAGCGCGGGGTTGAACGACGCCAGCTCCTCTGCATACGTCACGTGCTCCATGTGCATATCTTGATGCAAGGCTGCAAGCACCTGCTGCATGCTCGGAATGCCTCGCACAAGGGCCAAGTCAATGACTGTCGCTTCTTGCGGAATGCTGGAAAGGCAGGAGACGACCGCCAGCAGATCTCCATGACCGAGTGCTGAGATACAGCCGCCGAGTTCCTGATGGACAATTCCTGTTCTACGCATGATCGTTGCCCTCCTGAGTGAAATACATACATAGGTAGAGTCCATTTCATCATGATACCTTCTGCAGATTCCGTCACTCTTGTTTCCATACATACGTACTGCTCTATTGCAGATGATGCATGCTGCTTTTCATTCGCACATGATGAAATGGACTGAAGATTGGATAGATTGGTTAGCTCTTCATACGTTAGAGGATACTGCGGGCGTACGCCACACTTTGGCGAATCCACTCGTCCTCTTGCTGCAAGGTTTCCTCGATGCTGCTATATGGCGGCATCCACTGCTCCAGCACCATCGGCAGGTGCTTCCCTCGCTGTTCGAGTTCGTCGAGGATCGTCTGAATTTGCTGATCCCCTGCACCGAGCGGCGCTCCTTCGATCAGTACACCTACACCGTCGGGATGCGCGCTCATCCGGTAATCCTTCATATGCAGCGATATGGCATAATCGGCAAGCTGCCGCACCGTTTCCATCGGCCACTCCTGCTGTACAATCGAATTCGCTGTATCGAGGCAAATCCCAACAGATTCATCGTCGATTGTGCGCACTAGCCAGAGCAGATCAGCGGATGTCATCGTAAAATGATTTTCAATCGCGATCGCTACACCCGCCTCCCGAAATGCGGGGAGCACTTCTCGGATAGCGTCTGCTGCCTCCTCTCGGGTTGGATGCGTGTCCGTTGCGTGCGGTGTAATGCGCAACAGCTTCGCGTCCAGACGCTTCGTAATCGCCAAGTACTGGAGCATCCGCTCCGGTCGGGCACCGGCTGTTCCGGTCTCCAATGTGACGCCGTGTTGCCGAGCGGTCTCCCGGGTCTGATCCAACACCTCTTCCCCATATGGACTTAGCGGTAAATTATCGGCAAACTGCACAAGGTCAAACCCGAGCTTCGCCGCCTTCCCCACCAGTTCTACGGGACCTAACGGATTCGGGGGCTGCACTTTGTCATTGCCAACCGCATAGCGAAATAAGAAACTTCCTGCGCCTAATTGCATCGGTTCGCTCCTCCTTTGGTCTATTAAAATAACTTCTTGAACAAGTAGTCGAAGGAACGAGCAGGCACGCCTTCATCAATTAACGCCTGAATTTCCTTGCGTCCGAGCTTGTCTATAATCTCCTTCGCCTTCTCCATAATGCGGAAGGTCACCGCGAAGGCTTCTGCCGAATCCCCATTGCGGCTGTACACATCATAAGTGAGCCACCCGGACCAATTCATCCGATCCAAGTAATAAATCGTCTCCACCAGGTCCCACAAATTAACGGAGCCCGGCAGCATATCCCAATCCCAGAAGCGGTCGTTGTCGTTAAAATGTACGTAGAACAACCGTCCCGCATCATGCGCCATGCATGCCATTGCGGCAGGGGTTTCCCGCGCACCGAGCGCATGTCCGACATCCATCGTCACCCCGACGTTATCGAGTCCAACCTCATTACACAGATGGAGCGTACGACCCATATCTGCCAGGATGATGCTATTTCTGACCTCGTACGGCTTGTATTCCAAGCTGAGCTTGATGTCTGGACGGTGTTGGGCCGCTGCGCGGATGCTCTCCACTAGCCAGCGCCATTGCTTCTGGTAATCGACTTGGAAGTTGTAGTCGTGTCCGTCGATTAGCGGACAGCAAGTAATCATATCGGTGCCGAGCTCGGCAGCCAGATCCATCGCGTTCTTCAGATATTGCATAGCCTCCGCGCGGAGCTGCGGGTCCGGGTTCGTGAACGAGCCAAGACGCCACTTTGCCTCACCCTTCACATTGACGTTCACGGCAGATACCGGCAGTCCTGTGTCGCGGATTGCTTTCACCGTTTCGCCGGGGTCGGCGAAGTCCTGCGGATAGACGACCTCAATCCCTTCAATACCGGGAATGCTCGCCGCTACCTTCAGGTTGTCGAAGAAGCTGCGCGCTGGCTGATACTCATGGAACCGGTCAGCATAACGGCCTAGAATTGGTACGATAATCGAATTTTTCAGTTGCATGGGCAATTCCTCCATTTTGGTATAAGTGTTGGTTGTGCGATTGGATACATTGTATACAATGAACGGTGCGGGTAGATACAAGAGACTGCCTCTCTACTGCCCTCACCGGGATAACCGTGTGGTGCGGACGCCTCTTCTGCTGCATAGCTGAACGGCTATTCTTCCGGGAACCACTTGGCATGATCACATGCCATTCGTACGGAAAGTGTGGCAAGATCATATATCTGTTCAATGTGAAGAGTTCTTCCCATCACGTGACCTTAGATGCGGCGAACTCGTCTACGCTCGGTACCCGCGTTCGGTACCGAGAGCTTGCTGAGCGAACTGCCGCATTTACTCCATCTCTGCTTCCACGTTCGGCCAGCTCGATTCGTGAATGTTTGGAATCGTCTTGCGCAGGTGCTCGACCATCAGCTTCTCTGCTTGTTCCTCATCTCGCTCCTCAAGCGCATCCAGAATCGCCATATGCTCCGGGTAAGTTTCTTCTGGTGAACGAAGAATCCCTTTGCTGAACGCTAGGGCGAACACGTGTGTCTGCGTGAAATTCTGGTGCAAAATCGGGTTGCAGCTTGCCTGTACCAATCGGGTATGGAAATCCACATCTGCCTTGCGATATGCCTCGAGATCACCGCGTTCGTTCCACTTCTTATAGGCGGAAGTAAACAACGTTCGCAAATAAACAATCGTCGCTTCATCCATCATACTAGCGGACAGGCGGCACGCCAGTCCCTCCAACGCCGCTCTCACTTCCCAGACAGAGATCAGCAAACTACTCGATATGCGGCGAACCATCAACCCTTGTGATGTAGACTCCAGTAGATAGTCCCGCTCCAGCTGCGCCAACGCTCGGCGCAATGGCGTTCGACTAACCCCGATCCGCTTGGCAATTTGATCCTGAATAATGAGATGACCCGGCTTCAAATCCCCGTTAATAATTAACTCTTTCACTTCGTTATACACTTTGCGTTCCAGAAATCCGCTGTTCGCTACACGAGACACAAGTTCATCATCCTTCGCCACTAAAGTTCCCTTACTCCCACTGCACATCCAAAACACACATAGCGTGCTTATCCACTCCACACATACACAATGATACGTGACAGCGCTCATGAGAACTGACCCGCTTGCGAGCGCCACGTGTGCTCTATAGACAGTCGGACTTTGGCTAGTACTGCATTCACTGTTTACTCTTAGTCCATCGGATTGTGACTAGTACTGTACGCACTGTTTGCTCTTAGTCCGTCGATTGTGACTAGTACTGTACGCACTGTTTGCTCATAGTCCATCGGATTGTATTCATTGTATACAATGGTGTTGGATCTATTATAGGCATAACACTCAGGAAGCGTCAAATGGGAATCGTCTCTCTACATATGGCCACCATCATCCGAAGTACGGTGAGCATAAGGAGTCGTTATCTTCATGAACAATTGCACATGCTCCATATTGCAAATTGTTCCAGCACCAAGTGCCTGTATCCGCAGTATTAGACTCGTCCGCCATACCTGATGATGGGAACACCTCGCGGTCTTGTGAGTGGTTGTAGCTGCTAGTTATGATACCTCTACCCTTATTTAAGGGTAGCAAGTACATAAATATGTGCGAAATGCGGGTGATTTCCGCGATTACTTACCCAACTACCTATAATATGGGAAGCTGGCGTTCCGATTAAGGGTAGTTGAGTAAGTAATCGGCTGTTTTCTACGTATTATGTGCGAAATTAGTGAAGCTGCTACCCTTAATTAGTGGAACTGCTACCCTAATGCCGCGTCGTGAACGCTGATCGGTCCGATGAGCATGAAACATGAGCTCCGAGTATACTGCTACGGAAAACTGCTACGGAAACGACCGCCCCCGAGTCCATTGTCATAATGAAATGGACTTAAGGGCGGTCGTATACGCAAGTGCATCCGATATTCTAAACTGGCTGACTGCTCCGACACATACGAAGCGCAGATTCGCGGCTGCCGTATAGCTCGTATAGCTGTGCCGTAGACCCAGCCTCAGCTTACCAAGCGTACGCTTGCGGCGCTTCGCCGCCGGGGCCGGGGAAGATCTCATCGAGCTTCACCAGCACTTCGTCGCTGAGCTTCAATTCGACGGCGCGCAGCGTATCCTCGAATTGCTTCAAGGTGCGCGGCCCGATGATCGGCGCGGTCATGGCTGGATGCGCCAGCGTCCACGCGAGCGCGACGTTCGCCTCGGACTCGCCGAGCTCCTTGCACAGCGCGGCGAATTGCTCCAGCTGCGGGCGCAGCTTCTCCAGCCGCTCGGTCTGGCGCGAGGTGCGGGAGCCCTTCTCCGGATTGAGGAAGCTGCCGCCGAGCGCTCCGCCATCAAGCGGACTCCAAGCGATCACGCCGATGCCGTGCTCTTCTGCGGCTGGCAATACTTCCAGCTCAGGCAGACGGCAGAGCAGGCTGTACTTGTGCTGCTCTGATACGAGACCGAGCATGCCGCGGGCTTTCGCTTCATATTGTGCTTTCACTAGATCGCGACCAGCGAAGTTGCTGGCGCCTACATAGCCGATCTTGCCTTGCATCGTGGCGATGTCGAATGCCTTCCACAATTCATCCCAGGACACATTACGGTCAATGTGGTGCATCTGGTAAAGTTCGATATGGTCCGTCTGCAAGCGACGCAGGGAATCCTCCAGATGACGGCGAATCTTGAATGCAGACAAGCCGCGCTCCTCATTCGGATCGATGACTGGGTCCTGCATGTTGTTGTACACCTTCGAGGCCAGAATCACCTTCTCCCGACGTCCGCCGCCTTGCGCGAACCAGCGTCCGATTATTTCCTCAGTCCATCCTTTGTGATCCTTGCCGCCATATACATTGGCCGTATCGAAGAAGTTCACACCGGCGTCCAAGGCTGCATCCATAATGCGAAACGCTTCCTTCTCCTCCGTCGTCGGTCCGAAATTCATCGTGCCCAAGCATAAGCGGCTGACCTTCATTCCGGTTTTTCCCAGGTACGTATATTCCATGTTCCAAACCTCCATTTTGTATGGACTTGTCTTCCACTTTCATTATAGTAGACTGCTGCCGCTCGGGTAAGAACTGAAATATCCTATACTAAGTCAAGCCTGCTTAAGTACCTGCGCGCCGTTGCCGCTGCTACAACAGATGCATCTTCGCCTCTGCCTCGTCCCAAGGGACGGTGTAGCCGACGCCCTTCGCACAGAAGATCGACGATGAGCTGTACAGCGGATCAGCGTCCTTCCGGTAGTTCTTGCGCTCAATGATCTCCTGTTCGTTATGGCAGCGGTCGTAGCCGCCGAAGACAGCATGGAATGTACCTTTGCCATGCGTAATCGCCGCAAGATCAGCCGCATATCGCATCATCGTGGCTACAGGCGCTCGCCCGATAATCACCGCCTGATCACCTACCGTCTCGGGCGGATCGAATGTCCCGGATGCCTGCTGAATGTCCGACAGTACTCTGCCGAGATGGTCCAGCTCCACCTTAATCTTGAACGCATAATATGGCTCCAGCAGGATGTTCGCTGCCTTTTCCAACCCTTGTCTAAGCGCACGATATGTCGCCTCGCGGAAATCCCCGCCATGCGTATGCTTATTATGCGCCCGTCCGGTCAGCAAGGTCACCTTCACATCAGTGAGCGGTGATCCGGTTAGCAGGCCATGATGGTCACGCTCGAACAGGTGGGTTTGCACGAGATTTTGGTTGCCGACACTCAAGGCATCAGTGTGGCATGCATTCGCAAAGCAGATGCCGCTGCCCCGCTCTCCCGGCTCCAGACGCAAGTGAACCTCAGCGTAATGCTTAAGCGGTTCGAAGTGGCCATAGCCGTTCACCATATCCGCAATCGTTTCCTTATACAGAATCTCCGGCTCACCGAATTGGACATCGATGCCGAAGCGACCTCTGACAAGCTGCTGCAGCACTTCGAGCTGGATCAGTCCCATTACGTGGATATGGATTTCCTGCAATACCTCTTCCCAGACGACCGCAAGTGATGGGTCCTCCGCATCCAGCATGCGGAAGGCGCGGAGCACCTCCTTCACATTCCAGGCTGCGTCGAAGATCACCTTCGCTTGCATAGTCGGCACCATGTCGAACACGGCTTCTTCCACATGAGCGCCCAAGCCTTGTCCCACTGCCGCTTCGGTTAGTCCCGCTGCAGCGAATAGCATGCCGGCACGTACTTCGTCCACTGTCTCATACTTGCTTCCGTTATAGACGCGGAGCTGTGTCACCTTCTCGCATATTTGCGATTCGCCTTCCCCGTAGCAGATCTCATCCCGCATCTTCAGCTTTCCACTAAGCGCCTTGATGAACGTCAGCCGCTGCCCTTTGTCATCATGGCGAATCTTGTACACGCGACCGCCGAATGGCGTGTGATCGTCATAATTCGTCCTTGCGAGCCTGTACAGCTGATCGAGAAAATCCGTCACACCTGTATCCTGAAGCGCAGAACCGTATGCGCAAGGAAACAATCGATGCTCGTTAACCAGTCGCTGCATTACCTGCAACCCATATGTATAGTCTGCCTTGCCTTCCAGATACGATTCCAGCAGCTGCTCATCGCGTTCAGCCAACTGCTCCAGCAAGGCGTCTGTCAGCTGTCCCTCCCCGAATTGCCCCGTGATGAGGCAGGCGTCTGCGGTCAGCTGTGTGCGAATCTCGTCCAGTACCTTCTCCACATCTGCTCCGGTACGATCTATTTTATTGAGAAAGAACAACGTCGGCACCCGATGCTTGCGCAGCAGCTGCCATACGGTTTCCGTGTGCCCCTGCACACCCTCGACAGCGCTGACGATCAAGATTGCGTAATCAAGCACTTGATTCGCCCGCTCCATCTCCGGTGAGAAATCGACGTGCCCCGGCGTATCGATCACATAGAATGTCGTGTCCCGATACGTCATGACGGCTTGGTCGGCGAACACGGTAATGCCCCTTGCCCGTTCGATATCATGGCTGTCCAAGTAGGCATCCTTATGGTCAACTCTCCCCCGCTGCCGGATGCTCTGTGTATGATAAAGCAGCTGTTCAGCGAATGTTGTCTTGCCCGCATCCACATGTGCGAACATGCCAATCGTAATGTGCAATGATGTCACCTCATTTGTGTAGCTCAAGTCTGCTATTGCGGATGGTTCAATTATAGCATGCTGTGACCCATCGCGAATTGTAACAGACACTTTACAAGGAAATAGATTCTTTTTGTCGAAATAAGGAACTATGAAAATATCTGCCAAGAAAACACTGCTGATCCTGCTTACCTTTCTCCTTATCTTAACAGGCTTCCGCCTGCTGTGGATTCAATTGTTCAGCGCACCGGAATTTCCTGTTGCCAAGCAAGGGGAACTGGATCTGCGCACAGCGGAGCAGCTATCGAATTATACAGTCAGTCTGGACGGCGAGTGGCTGTTCTATCCGAATACTGGGCTCATACATAACGAGGATGTAACGTCAGAGCATAATCGCACAAGCACTTATATTAATGTTCCAGAGACACAGACCCTGCCGAACAAGGAGGGCGTTGCACAGACATATGGCTATGGTACCTATCACTTGCGCATTAAGGTAGACCCTGATATCGGGGATCGCTACGCCTTACATATACCGTCCGTTCGCAGCGCGTCCGCCTTATATGTCAATGGAGAGCTGCTCGCCCAGAGCGGACAGCCTGCACCAGAACAACAGGATTATGCCGCAATGGATATCCCTCGTACCGTGTCCTTCACATCAGAAGCTGATGTATTGGATCTCGTGCTTGTAGTGGCCAATTTCGATGATCCCAACAAAGGCGGCATCATTCAGTCGATCGAATTCGGGCTGGAAGACCTGGTGCGCAGTCATGTCCAATTAACCGAAGAAATCGTTCGTATTTCCTGTATTATCTACTTGCTCCATGCTGTGTACAGTCTGATTCTATACTGGACTAGCAATCGGGACAGCCGTCTCTTGTACTTCTCGCTCATGATCCTGTGCATTATTGTCTCAACATTGTACACTGAGCGTGTGCTGTATGCGTGGTTGCCCATGCCTCTCGAATGGAGCGTGCGGATCGAATTCGCGGTCATTGCCTCCGGCGGCTATTTCTTGCTGCAATGTGTCCGTCACCAGTTGACCGATGCATGGCGGCGCAAAGTGATAGGGACAGCTCGCAGCTTGTGGATCGTCTCCTTGCTGTTGATTGCCTTGCTGCCTACTTCATTTATTCTACATCTCAATATGGTGTTCCTGACTATGATGCTCGCTCCTTGCTTCCTGGTCGTGCAGCTCATGTATCGCGCCACTCGTACAGTGAATCAGGACAATCTCTTCTTGTTGCTAGCTGCCGCAGCCGCCATTGGGAGCCTTGTCTGGTTAGTAGTCATTTATGTGCGCCATATCCCATTCGTCACGTATCCGTTCGATCTGGTTGTCGCCTTGATCTGCTTCTCGATTTATTGGTTTAAGCAATTTTACCGTGTATTAGAGGAGTCACAGAAGCTGTCACAGAAGCTGCAACAGGCCGATAAGCAGAAGGATGAGTTCCTGCTAAGAGTAGCTCATGAAATGCGGAATCCACTGCACGGGATGATCAACTTGTCACAATCCTTAGCTGCGCATACTACGATTCGACGAGACAGGCAGCGTGCCACAGAGGTTGACTTGCTCGTTACCGTAGGGCGACGCATGAACTATCTGCTGAACGACTTGCTCGATTTCGCCCGACTGAAGGACGACCGAATCGTTCTCACTCCGACTGCCATCGATATCAGGAGCGGAACAGATGCGGTTATGGAGATGCTGAGATACTTGATTGCGAGTAAGCCTGTTCGCTTGTATAACCACATTCCCGATTCGTTCCCGAAGGTCGCAGCCGACGAGAACAGATTGACACAAATTTTGTTCAACCTATTGCACAATGCAGTGAAATTTACAAATGAAGGTGAAGTTACGGTTCATGCTGCAATACAGGACGGACAAGCACACATTACGGTTGCCGACACAGGCACGGGGATCGAGGAGTCTGTCATCCACCGCATCTTCGAGCCCTATGAACAAGGGACAATTAACGGATCGGAGAACGGCGGATTCGGATTGGGGTTGAGCATCTGCAAGCAGCTTATCACGTTGCATGGCGGCACACTAAAGGTCCATTCCGAACTCGGCAAAGGAGCTGCCTTCACCTTCACCTTGCCGCTGGCCACTGACGGCCTTGATCAAATGCGAAGTGCTCCGCTGATCGATGACCGAACGAATAGGCAGCTTGCAGCAGGCTATCATACGGAACAACCGCACCAGACACGTCCCAGTATGGGTCGTCATCGTCTGCGTATTCTCGCCGTCGATGACGATCCAGTAAACCTGCAAGTGTTACAGAGCATATTCTCTGTCGATAAATATTTCCTAACGGTTGTACATAGCGGGAAGGAAGCGCTAAGCAGATTGGACAGCGGGGAATGGGACCTCGTCATTGCAGACATTATGATGCCAGAGATGTCGGGCTACGAGCTGACCTCGCACATTCGTGCGCATTATTCCATGTCAGAGCTTCCCGTATTGCTTCTGACCGCTTACAACAGAACCGAGGATATCGAAGCAGGCTTCCGCGCTGGAGCCAATGATTATGTTGCCAAGCCTGTACAAGCTACCGAGCTGAGGTCTCGCGCACAGTCGCTAGCCAACTTGAAGCGTTCTGTTACAGAGCGGCTTCGTATGGAAGGTGCTTGGCTGCAAGCGCAGATCAAGCCGCATTTTCTCATCAATACGTTCACGGCAATCGCCATGCTAGGCAGAGTAGACTTGAATCGAATGGATAAGCTCGTACAGGAGCTGTCCCAATATGTCCGATTAAGCATTGATTCTCACAATATCGAAGGGATGACCACAGTAGGGCAAGAACTGCAGCTTGTGCGCGCATACTTATTCATTATGCAAGAGCGCTTCGCTGGTAAGCTTACGATCATCTGGGAAGTAGCACAATGTGAGGAGCTGCCCATCCCTCCGCTCACGATTCAGCCTTTGGTGGAAAATGCACTGGAACACGGCATCTCGCCTAGTCAGTCTGGCGGGGAAGTGCGCATACGCGTAGAGGAGCTCGCCGATCGTTATGTCATTTCCGTTGCAGATAATGGGAAAGGGATGGATACAGAGACGGTGCAAGCCATCTTGCAGCATGCTAGTCACTCTAGAAAAGGAATCGGCTTACGCAATACAGATCGTCGCTTGAAGCGGCTATACCAGCGTGGTCTGCGTATTCAATCCGCTCTCGGAGCAGGAACGACAATTGGATTCGTCATTCCGAAGTCTGCACACATTCCTAACGATTCCCTATAGCAAGAGGAGCTGAAGGCAAGGAGTAAGTCACTCCTCCTCCAGCTCCACATAATGCTTCAGCATCGACAGCTTGTTCTCCCAATAGCGCTCGTAATAGGCAAGCCATCGCTTCAGCTCAAGCAGCGGTTCCGGGTCCAGCTTATACCGCCGTTCCCGGCCGACCTTGCGCTCGCGCACTAAGCCTGCATCAGCCAGAATGTGCAGGTGCTTGGACACCGCCGTTCGGCTAATCGTAAAGTGTCCGCTGATCGCGGTCACCGGCATTTCCTGCTCGTCCAGCAGGCGCAAGAGGCGGCGCCGGGTCGGATCAGCGATCGCTTGGAACACATCAGGCTTGTTCGATCGGGCCGTATCCATGTTACCCCTCCACTTGCTCACCGAGCTTCTGAACGAGTCCGACCCAGCCCTGATTCATGCGCTCGCGCACTTCTCGATGGCTCTGTCCGAACTCCGTCACCTTGTCAGCATCCCAGCCGCTATGGATTAAGGTGAAGGCCGTCTTGCCCTCTGTTTCTTTCAATTCGAATGTTACCGTCCAGTCCTTCCCCCATTGAAACTTCACCAAGCTGTGCGGCACCACTTCCAACACCTTGCACTGCGACTTCCCGAACGGACCGGAGTCCATCTCGAATTCGTAGCCTGGCTCCGGCTTGAAGTTGTTCGGCATGAACCAAGCTGCAATTCCTTCCGCTGTAGCTACCGCGTCCCATACTTTACTGACAGGGGCATTGAATACTTGCGTCTGGCGAATATCTGGTACGGCATTGGCATCTTGTGCTGTCATTGAGCTATCTCTCCTTCGTGAAATTCGTAAGATTACTGCCTTGCTAAGCTGTAGGTTGTCCGATCAGTTGTGAAACCATTTGGTTTCATTTCATAGTATACGAAACCTATAGGTTTCGTGTCAAGCGCTGACAATATGTTGTAGACTGATTTAATATCGCTCAATCAAGATTCACACCCTTACTCAGGACATAAATTCCATTAAGTGAGAATTTGTGCTATTCTAGCAATTGTATAGGTGTTTCATATAAAAAAACCGAAGGAGGCTGCCTTGGACACTTTCACAAAATATTCTAAATATTGGATTATTCTCATGCTTGCAACAAGCCTTGTTGGATGCAGCCTTGCCCCAACAGTGGAACGCGACGACTTCAATCCAGATCAAAGCTATACACTAACCATAGGACACTATCGCGAACAATCTTTTTCCCAAAGATATGGGGCTCTCTTACAGGAATTTTACCCCAATGTTGACATACAAATTATCGACGATGGCTATCAGGATTCCCTATATCGAGGAGAATTGGCACAATGGGTTGACTCACACTCCCCTGATCTCATTATCTTACCATCCTTATCGAGTTACACAGAGTTGGCCGAACAAGGCTACCTGTACGATTTGCAGATACTGGCCGAAGAAGAGATTATAGATTTCAATAACTTCATTCCCACAGTGCTGGTAACTGTTCAAAACCAGTCGAACTCTACTCTCTATGGCCTACCGACCAATTTCAGCAGCGAAGCTCTATTCGTCAATCAAACCTTGTTTGAAAAGGAAGGTGTCCCTCTCCCTAATGAAAATAGCAATTGGTATGAACTATTACAGCTTGCTCAACGTTTTGGTGGCAATGACAAGAACGCTGGATGGATGAACCGAAGGGCTAACCCGTTTGGACTTATTTGGCAAATTGCTGAAAGTGAAGGTGTCACTTACTGGGATGATTCCGCCGAGAAGGTTGTGTTTGATTCTCCACAATGGCATAAGATCTGGGATATCGTCTTTGCCCTGTATCAAAGTCAATCTATTATCGAAGACGATTCAACTGAAAGATTCCCAGAGAATGTTGCTATGTATACAGGGAATGTTCTAGATTTGAATATGTATCTTGGGCAGCAATTAGAAGAATGGACCGTATTCCATTACCCCGTAGAATCCACCACTTCAGAAGGAACGAATGAATTGGTCGTGAACAACATCCTTGCTATACTTGGAAATTCAGAAAATTTAGTTGTCTCCAAAGAAATATTGGCTTTCCTCTCCAGTGAAGATGTCGCCAGATTTGAACGAGGCAGTCATGATGACTTTGGATTATCTACTAGACGAATGCCAGAGTCATTGGAGACTGAAACGGAATCTCTCTTCTATGATTCTTACACTCGCACCACATTAGAAGTATGGAACGGCGTACGCGCCAAGCTACATGATCAAGTTGCCGTCTTAGCCAATGACAAGTTCCAAGAACTGCTGGAAGGTCAAGTAACGATCGATCAAGTGTTGCAGGAGCTAGAAACCGAGCTGAACGCTACCTTCAACAGATTATAATGAACAGGTGAGGAGACAGTATGCGAAAAATAGTAACCCTTCTCCTATTGGTCCTACTAACTGTTTCATGTACCCCGCAACCGGAACAGGAACAAGTTACTTTAACTATCAATTACCCTTTACCTAAGCTGTTTTATGACAAATACGGGATCGCCTTCGAGAACCAATATCCCCACATTCAGTTAGAGGTCGTTCCACCATCCACTGAATCCACTACTAGTCAACGACCCGAAACGGATATTGTCTTCATCCCTAGTCTTGAACAATACCATACCTTCATAGATCTGGGATTGCTGCATAATTTGACGGAACGCATTACGAATGAGGAGCAGTTGCAGGATATAGTTCCTGTTGTCTTAGAAGGCTTACGCAACAGCTCGGACGGAAGTATATACGGACTAGTGCCGAGGTTCTACAACCGAACCTTGTACTATAATCGGGACTTGTTCGCCCAATACAACATCGACCCTCCTGTGGACTATATGAGCTGGGATCAAGTGCTGCACACAGCCAGCCAGTTCTCTATGCAGGAACAAGAAGTTTATGGTCTGGTATCCCCTTATTATCGCAATATTGGGTTTCTCCTTGCAGCTGACATCGGTGAAACCAATGGTTTGTCGTACATCAATCCTGATACCATGCAAGTGAACATACATACATCGGATTGGCTACAGATATGGGAAACAGTCGTAACTGCTATACAAAATAAAAGTGTCTACTATTACCCGGACGAATCGATGGAAGAACTGCAATTTCAAGAGAGCTTGTTAGTAGAGGAAAAGGCTGCAATGGAAATAAGCAGCTATGATCTTGCTTACGTGCTGCAGGATTACAACGAGAACCACGAGGATACACCGATCAACTGGGGTGTAGTCACCCTTCCGTCACATCCAGAGCTGCTGGCTACCGACCAATATAAGATTCAGGACATCTTCTCTATCCATCATGAAACCGCACATCTTGAAGAAGCTTGGACGTTCCTTCAGTTTATACATAGTCGGGAACAGGCTGTGAAGAACGCTCGTAACCCGCATTTTACAAGTGACGGGCTTTCGATTCATGCAGATACGAATCTTCCCGTCGATGAGAACAGTCTGGAGCCGTTTTATTTATTGTCGTATCTCCCACCCAATCGCGCCTTCCACTATACGCCATATTCTGCTTGGGAGGCTTTCGTCCAAGTAGGGTCAGAGCAATTTGTATCTGTCCTGCAAGGAGAGCAGACGGTGGAAGAAGCGCTTGAGAACGTGCAATTTATCGGACAGTTAGCTATTGAGGAGGCTTTGGAAGAGACTCTCGCTAACTGAACCAAACAGGAAGAAAATCCATGTGTGAGGTGCAGTAATGAAAACAAAAATGATACGCGGATAGTCTTCATGATTAAAACCGCACCTTTCACTATACGACATATCCTGTTTGGGCCCTAAATATAAAGAGCCGCCTCATCGGCAGCTCTTTTTGTACTGGTTATTGTATCGGATAATCGACCACGATCACATTGTCACAAACATCCCCTACGGTCTTCACGAATTCCTGATGTACAGGGTGCGGTCCGTATGCACGCAGCGACGCAAGTCCATCAAACGTCACCCGCAATCCGAGCGTGTAGCCTTGCTTATTTTTCGTTTCCTCCGTGACATTGACCCCTGCACTAACATCGACAATTCCGGGAATACGTCCCTTAAACGACAGCAATTGATTCACCAGAGCTTGCTGCTTCTCCAATTCCGTGTCAGGCTTCAGCTTAAATACTACGATATGTTCGTACATAGGTATCTCTCCTTTTCGGTACTTCTAATCCTCTTGATCCATCCTGCGCTTTGATCAATCTACCATATATAACATATCACATTCAAACACTGCTCATTGGCACAGGTAATGACCTGTACCAATTCTTGTAGAGTTTTATTCGAGATGCTCCCATTATGCTGAATAACGTTCAAAATTCTACATTCATGACAAGAAAGGAGACATGCGTTGGCGTTACTTCTACACCTCAATCAATCCATAAAGTTTAACAGTAGGCAAGTCAGATCTTATATTGGAAGGAGACTACACACATCCATGCAATTCTTAAAAAAATGGCTATCTGTGCTGCTAGTTGCCACCTTACTGGTGAGCATTGGCAATGGTATATATACCATTGAAGCGGCACCACATATAGGATATTCCTATTTCCAAAGTTCGGATAACACGAATCAGGGAGGTACTATTGGCGGCAGCGATGGAGATATGGATATAGAAATCTCTAACCCGCTAGGAACCAATGGAACCAACGGAGACAAGCATCCGATTGAATTCAACATTGAGGTCGATGATCTGCCCGCTGAGATCGAAAGCGCAGCATTGCTCATTCGAGCCAATGATGTAGACGAAGAAGCAGGCGAGTATGACCGTGTATTTTTCGGACCGGAACGTCGCGAGATCGGCAACCTCAGCGGCAATAATGAAGTATGGAATACGACGGCATTCTATCTGGAACCCGAGATGTTGACCGAAGGACATCATTATGTGGAAATCCAGGTTTTCAACAGAGACGGGAATGGCAACATATCCGCAACATCCAATAATTGGGTTGTCACAATTGATTGGGGTCAGATTGTTCTGAATAATGGACCGAAAGATAAGATCGCCATCGACAGAACGAATGCCCCATCTATCACTACTCCTCCAAGCAACACCAAATACCGCGATGTATCGTTCACGGTGAACCCGACTGAGCCTGGTACATATATTGCCGAAATCAATCTGCTGGACGCAGACGGCAACAATGTCGGTACAATCTTTAAGGAGATCAATGCACCCGACACGACACCGATCAACCTTGTCGCTGAGTTCGATGGCGGAAGCCATTATGGGAGTGGAAATCCTAATCCAATCAAGTCTGGAGTCGAGTATTCGGCTAACGTCATTCTTTACACGCAGGAGATCGGGGAAGCGCCGGAAGACAGTTATAATCCGGGCTCCGTACAAGATATTTGGGCATCCAATACACCGCCAATTGTGAAAGATATCGATAAGGGCGATGTAGGTCAGAACTTACCTGTTTCCTTCACTCAAAGCGAGTTCTCCAATCAGTTCGTCAATCTGAATGGCGAATCAGATGTCATGGAGAAAATCAAGATTGCGGAAGCACCTGCTCACGGCACGCTCTATCTCAACGGAACGCCTGTTGGGAAGAACACGGAAATTCCTGCCGCACAGCTGGAACAACTAGAATACGTACCTGATGCCGGCTACCTGGGACCCGATTCGTTCCAGTGGAATGGCTATGACGGAAAAATTTACGCCTTATTCCCGGCAGCAGTTCAGCTTAATGTGGTGGAGGCGCCGCGTTTGCATAAGGCTGAACTTGCTGATGTTACACCTGACGAATTGGTCATCAGCTTCACTGAGCCGATCCAATTGACAGTTGGTGACGCAGTATATGGAGGCTTTACGGTTGGGATCGATGAAGACAATGACGGTCACCCGGACCGACCGGTAACAGTGACAGGATCGACTTATGGTCCGGATGATCACAGTGTGTACCTTTATTTGGCCGAACCACTGTTGCCAGGAGATACCGCTCTAGTTTCCTACGACAGAAATCATGGTGACGTTCGCGACTTGGATGGCAATGATGCCATATCCTTCACCAACGAACCCGTTTCGCGTATACATGAGCCTCTGGATGGCTGGGTCGGAAATCGTGCTGCCGATGATCTGACCAACATCATTCTAGCCCCAGGCGATCCACTTAAGATATCCGCAACCAGCTCACTCCTTGCGGATAATGTTACGGTAACGTTGTTCGGTGAAGTCATCGAGCTTACTGAGGTGACCAGTCCCGGTGCAGTCGGGTACAAGGAATGGGCATACGTCAACTATCATTTGCCAGTAGATGCTGCGGGGCAAGCGTATACGGCTGCGTTCGCTTCCTATGAAGGCAACAGCTCCCTGCCTGCAGAAGAGTATACCGCTAATAACGTCTATCACGTTGTAGACTCGATTGATCTGCAAGGTGTCGTGACGGATTCGAGTACCGGGGAGCCAATCGCCAATGCGACTGTCACACTGTATGATGCTGCTGGAAGTGCTGTGATCACCGATCCAGCGACGGACGAGCCGTTCACTGTGCAAACCGCTGCTGATGGTTCGTATCTTCTTAACGATATCCCAACCGGCACGGTTCAGATCGTGGTAGAGCAGGATGGATACGGTTCGCAAAACCGTATTGTACGCGCTCTTCCGACGAACTTGGGCGATAGCACGATCACGGAAGACTTCGCCTTGGCTCCATTCAGTATTCACTTGACTGCCAATCCTAGTGCTATTGTCGGTGACGGTGTATCCACTTCTATGCTGACAGCTCAGTTACTGGACGTAGATGGAAACCCGCTGCCTAACACTGAAGTAACTTTCTCGGCTCCTGCCGGTACGTTCGAGAATGGAACAGGTACCGTGACGGTGACCACTGACGAAGAAGGCAAAGCCGTTGTGAGTTATACTTCGGAAGTCATCGAAGGATTGCTGACCCAGAATATCCCGGTTACAGCTACTGTCAACGATGGTGATCTGCAAGGGGAAGCCCAGATTATCGTCTCCTTCCAGCCAGCTCAAATCTTCGGGGTCATCACCGATATGATAGATGACCAAGAAGTACCTGTCGCCGGAACTGTTGTGAAGGTAACTAAGGACTTCAACGGTGACGGCAAGATCGACTTCTCTGCGCAAACCATAACAGACGAGAACGGCTACTACTCTGTAGCGGTACCTCGCGGTGGCGCTAATGTAGAGTATGATGTAACCATTACAAAGCAAGTGCAAGCGATTGTCGACAGCGTAGAGACCACGATTGAGGTTCCGTTCACACAGAAGGCGCCCGTCGGTACGTTCGACGCAACAGGTCAATCATTCGAATCTAATAAAACAGCGACAGGAATCGTCGGCATGAGCGTACCGAATCAAGCAGACACCATGCAGATGATTCAGGACCCAGCCATGTTAGGCAAGCTGAATGTGTATCTCAAAGATCCTGTCACCGGTCTGTATGTAGAAGAAGCGGGCGTACCGAAAGCTTTCCCTCTGCAAGACTCTGGTGTGTTCCATGCGGACGGATTAACAGCGGGATCTTACCAAGTCGAGCTGAAATATGAGTTTGAAGCTGACGGCCACACATACGGCATCATCTTAAATGAAAATCGGGAAGATCAATCGTTGCCTACAATAACCGTTGATGAAGACGGGGAAATGAGCATCGTCCAGATGCTGGTAGACCCGTATGGAACCGTAACCGACGGCAGAACGGGCGAAGTCATCGAAGATGCTACGGTTACGCTGTACTACGCTGATACAGTACGCAATGTCGGCAAAGGCAACACACCGCACACAGAGGTGATCTTGCCTGCTATCCCTGGCTTTGCCCCGAATGATAACGAAAGCCCTGTGCAGCTGACAGATCTGAACGGACTATATGCGTACATGGTATTTCCGGAATCAGACTACTATCTTACTGTAGAGAAAGCGGGATACCGCTCATACACTAGCCCAACAATTGAAGTTGAATGGGCGATTGTCAAGCATGACGTGCAATTATATCGCAGAAGCTCCGGAGGCGGAGGCGTCTACATTCCTCCTGCCGAAGCAGATCTTTCCTTGAATTTGTCTGTGGACAAAAATATCGTGGAAGAGGGCACGACCTCCACCATTACTGTAGCATACACGAATAACTCGTACATGCCGTTGCAAGAGGGACTCATCCAAGTGACACTTCCTGAAGGTGCTGAGGTTATCGATGCAGATGGCGCCGAAGTAGACGGTCGGGTGCTCTCATGGACTGTAGAGAATGTTGCCAGTCGATCAGACAGTACTTTCGAAATCAAGGTCAAATGGCCGCAATTAAGCGAGCAGGAAGCTTCCTTCGATGTAGAGGGCGTATTCACAGCAGAGACCCTCTCAGATGAGGCCGCTGAGTCTAATTCCGAAGTGAAAGTGAACGTCTTCTCGAACCGATATGACAACCTGCAGCATACTCGTTACATCTTCGGCTACCCGGACGGACAGTTCAAGCCGCTGCGTTCGCTTACCCGGGCAGAGCTGGCAGCTATAGTGGCGCGATTGACGGAGAATGAACAAATCTTGACCGTCCTTGACTATACAGATGTGCCGGAGACGCATTGGGCAGCCAATTACATTAAGATCGTCACCAAGCATGGTTATTTCACCGGCTTCTCTGACGGTACTTTCCGTCCCGATCAGGAAATTACGAGAGCCGAACTGGCTTCCGTCATGGCACGCTTCTTGGATTTGCAGTTTGACGCATCGAGCGAGCTGCAATTCACGGATACGTCCAACCATTGGGCCAAAGACGCTATTGAAGCACTCTATAACAATAAATTCGTTGCAGGTTATCCGGACGACACATTCAAGCCGAACCAGGCCATACGCCGTTCTGAGGCTGTTACGCTAATCAACCGTATGTTGTATCGCGGTCCATTGCGCGGCCTGGAGCCGTTGTTCCCGGATGTTCCTGCTGAGCACTGGGCATTCGGTGATGTCCAGGAAGCTACAAGCTCCCACGAGTCTGTACGTAATATGGATGGCAGTGAGACTTGGGTAGATGAGATAGAGGACAATGTAAAATAAGGCTGAAACAACAAAAGAGAGCGGTGCCCCTATAGCATGATAGGGTACCGCTCTTTTTGCTTACCTGTTATTGCGCCTGATACACGAGCAGACGCTGGAAGACACCCGCATCATCTTCTGCAAGTGTCTGGTAATTGCCTTGCTGCACGACCGTGCCTTCGTCGATCACTACGACTTGATCGGCATTGCGAATTGTGGACAAGCGATGGGCAATGACGATAACCGTCATGCGGCCCTTCAGCTGTTCGATCGCTTGCTGGATGCGCTTCTCGTTCTCTGTATCGAGCGCACTCGTCGCTTCATCTAGCACGAGCACGGACGGCTTGCGCAGCATCGCTCTCGCCAGCACAATGCGCTGACGCTCGCCGCCGGACAAGCGGACGCCGCGGTCGCCGATGACGGTATCTAGTCCTAGCGGAAGCTCACGCACGAATTCATCCGATACTGAGAAGCGCAGCGCCTCCCACATCTCTGCTTCGCTGGCTTGCGGCGCGGCGATGGATAAATTCTCACGGATCGTACCGTGGAACAGGAACGGGTCTTGCGACACATAACTGACGGAGTTGCGCAGTCGCAGTGCCGCCCAATCGGTCAAGGGCTCCCCATCTACCAACACTTCCCCGCTCTCCGGCTTCATTAGTCCAATCAATATATCGATGAATGTGCTCTTGCCTGCCCCTGACTTCCCGACGACTGCTGTCATCTGATTGGCGGGAATCGTCACACTGACATCACGCAGGGCGTATACGGCTTCTTCACGTCCATAGCGGAAGCTTAGATTGCGGCAGGACAACGTTCCAGTGATGGCCAACCGCTCTTGCTCGTTATCTACCCCAACCGCACGCTTGCCTCTTCCATTATTCCGTGTTGCTGGAGCACCCGAGTTAGCCGCTGTTATGGTGTCCCGTCCTTCATTCGCTTCCATAGACTCCTGCTGCAACTGCAGGAAGCTTCTGCAGGCAGGGATCGACTGCGCGATCTGCTCCCATTGGTTCTGCAAGCCTGACAGCTTCGGCCACAGCCGGGAGAAGATCATGATGATGACCGCAAGCTGCTCGATGCCGACGCGGAACCAGGCAAAGGATAAGTACACGAACAGCGCGATCATGACAGCGGATGCCACCTTGTAGCGGAATTGGGAGGCCGATTGCAGGCGGGCAAATTGGACGAAGTTGCGTTCCATCCGTGCGCTCAGCTGGTGAAACCAATGCACATGCTGCCGCTCCATCCGATTGCTCTTAATATCCTTGATCCCGTTGAAGTGGTCGGTTACGCTCGCCATATAGTGCTCAGACAGCTGTGTCGCCTTTTCCCCAAGCTGTTGGGAACGCCGCACGAACTTCTTGGAATACCATGTAATCGCTGCGCCGCACACCAAGACGAACATTGTCAGCTTCCAAGACATCCAGAAGGCGAAGATCAATTGCACGAGTGTGAATAATAAGGTGGCCAGCACGCGCACAGTCAAGTAGGTGCCGCTTGTGACCCTTGCCAGCTCATTGGTCATAATATGATTGAAGTCGGACTTGCGCTTACGCAGGAAGAACGACCAGCTCGCATGCAACAGCCCTTCATACATCTCCATGCGCAAATGCCGAATAAATCCTTGCTGAATTGCCATATTCATATTGAGCTGATACCGCTGCAGCCATGCCTGTCCGGTCAAGATCGTGACGAATAAGACGAGAATGCCCGGCAGCAGCCACGCTTCCGGCAGCTGTCTAAGCGGTTGAAGAAGCCCATCAACTAACGGCATCGACACCGAATCCATCTGGAACAAGCCTACCAAGTGCAGCATCGGTACGAGCATGAAGATGCCTACACCTTCCAGCAAGCTGATGACGATCATCGTTGTCAGATTAACATACAGCCTGGCGCCGGCAAATTGATGCAGCTTCTTCAAGTACAGCCTAATTTCCGCCACGTCACCTCACCTCGCACTTGCGCTGCTCATCTGATGCTGCGACAGTCTCGCAACTTCCAGCACTTGACGCACCAACTCGTTCGCTTGAAATCCCTCAGCCGGTCTGCGCAGCTTATATACCGATGTCGATTGCCCAACCGCCACACAGGCTTCCCAATGCCATTGCAGCCCTCCCCACAGAGAAATCAATTCACTGCGATACGTATGCTGCTGCAGCAGCGGCAGCTGCTTCAACCCATGCACAGGCTGCAGGCTGACCGTCTCTTCGTCCGTCACACTTAGCTCGAACACACCGCCGAGCGGAACAGGTGAATAGTGGAACGACTCTGCTGCTGACACGGCGTACTTCTCCCTATATAACGGGATATAGCTATCGGTCACCGGCATCCCAAGCTGTTGCAAGCTTGTCTCGGAGAGCTTCTGCTGCGGATAGGCTGGAAGCACAATCGGAGCAGCTTGGGAAGCGGACAGCTGCAACGCGATGACATCATCGCTAAGGAGCGAGAAGCCCGCCCGTACGAAGGCAGCCGCTAACGTCGACTTGCCAGCGCCGGATTCACCGACGAATGCATATGCCTGCCCGTTCAGCAATACGGCACTGCCGTGAAGCGGAAGCATGCCCCGCTGCATGAGCAGCACACCCATGCACGTGCCGAGCACATACATACGTACCCGAGCGGCTGGCGCTTCCGGCAACGGTGATACACGAATCGTCCGGCCGCCCTCGACACAATATGTCGCTACCTGAGGCACGTGCAGATACAGCTTCTGCTCATGTATAGCATAATAACAATCCGACTTGCTATATTGCTGCCATTCTTCAGTCAAATCCGTCATGCGCACCTCTACTTGAGGTGAGCTATACCGGGCATCAACTGGCAGCAATTCGAGCATAGGCAGCTCGCTAACGATATGTAAGCCGAACGCTTGCAGATGCATCTGGACGTCATCCATCCCACTTCCCCCTTCTTCCCGTTACGCAATGAACGGCTAGCCGAACAAGCATGCGCGCTTATCTTTTCGATACTCCTTGTTTCTTCAGTCACTGAAAGTATACAATATGTATCATTTCATCGTCAATGATTCATACCCCAACACGCACATTGCAGACCCGACTATATAACGTGAAAAGCCCGCACACCGCAATACGGCGGATGCGAGCTTTCCTGCTCTTCTCGGCGGTACATTGGCATGCGGTTCAAGACTAATATATGGCTATTGGACCATAAGGACCCTCGATAATCTCAATCTTCGTTTCAAAAATATGTGTCAACACCTCGGGCTTCATCATCTCTTGTACTGTTCCATAAGCGGCAATTTGCCCATCTTTCATCGCACATATTCGGTCCGAATATTTGGCTGCAAAATTAATATCGTGCATAACCGTCACAATGGTTCTTCCAAATTCATTAGCAGCATGTCTGAGATGCTCCATCATTTGAACAGAACGAGCAATGTCAAGATTGTTCAGAGGTTCGTCCAAGAGCACATATTCCGTCTCCTGGCACAATACCATTGCTACATATGCCCGCTGCCTTTGACCGCCTGAAAGCTCATCTAAATACCGATTTTCCAGATCAGTCAAGTCCAAAAAATCGATATATTTCGAAATAATCGCCTCATCCTCTTTCGTTAATCTGCCCTTCGAATAAGGAAACCGACCAAATCCAGCAAGTTGTCTCACCGTTAGCCTCGTAATAAAGTGATTTTCTTGTCGCAAAATCGTCAATACTTTGGCCAAATCTTCCGATTTCGATTTCGAGACATCCATTTGGGCCACCGTAATCTGGCCTTCATCCATATGCAAAAGTCTGCCAATCATCAACAGTGTCGTAGACTTCCCAGCACCGTTGGGACCAATCAGAGAAGTAAGCCCCGCTCTCGGTATTTCAATATCCAGCGGTCCTATGCCGACCTCATCCGCATACCACTTTTTAGCCTGATCGATTTTTATCATAGTGACCTCTTCCTTAAAATAACAATTAAAAATATGATTCCGCCAAACAGTTCAATAATAACTGATACTACGGCTGGAGTATGCAATACATGATACATGAGAAAGTAAGCACTCGTTAGAATACAGAATCCTATTGCAAGCGCCATGGCAAATAGATAACGGTGATCATAGGTTGGCGCCGCTTGATAACTCAATGTTGCAACTAAGAATCCAAAGAACGTAAGCGGTCCAATTAATGCCGTTGAAATCGACATCAACACAGCCACTAATATAAGTGTATACATGATGCTAGGTTGATACCTGACGCCAAAAGAAGTAGCGACATCTTTGCCCAGTGACAGAACATTTAATCGCTTGGCATAAACAAAAAGCAATACAGCTATAACGATGACCAGTGGGATTGCGATTGGGAAATACGCGGCGTCCGCATTGTTGACAGAACCGAACAGCCTTGCCTGTAGCAGATCAAATTCAGACGGTGCAAGAAGTCTTCGCATAAAAGTAGATACCGAATTCAGCCCAGCTCCAATAATAATGCCAACCAAGAGCATAATCTGCAAATTTCCGTATTTTCCAGATAGCAACCACCCATAGAGGATGATACTCATCAAGACCATGAGAACAACTTGAAACAGAAAAGAGCCAATCCCGGTAAAGCTGACCAATGCGGCAGCACCAAAGAAAAACATAGTGCTCGTTTGAATGGTCGTGTAAAGGGACTCAAAACCTAACAGAGAAGGGGAGATAATCCTGTTATTCGTAATCGATTGAAAAGCAACGGTAGACAAACTATGGCAAATGGCCGCAATAATCATCGCCACAATAGCAACGAACCTTCTTGTAACAACTGGGATAAAAGAAGGAGAGTCTACTGGAACCGGATTGTTATATATGAGAAGTCCGCACGATGCAAGGAGGCCCGTAGCGATTAATAGTGTTAGCAAAATCCAATACCGTCGTTTAGCTTCCTTGGAACGAAAGGCGCTAGCTGATCTATGGTGATGATGAGAGCTACGATCAATTGCGACATGATGAGGTTGATATTCCAATGTGTTCATCGCAGCCCCCTTGTTTGTCTCTGTCTCAATAAAATAACAATGAAAACGACTGCTCCTACTGTCCCAAGTATGAGCGAGACAGGCACTTCAAAAGGCATAATAATCGTTCTGGATATGATGTCGCATAACGTGATTGTACCCATGCCCATCAGACATACCCAAGGCAAATTACTTCTCAGATCATCCCCTCTAAACATGGAAACAAGATTAGGGACAATTAATCCTAGAAACGGCAAGTGCCCAATCACAGCAGCTACAATGCCAACTGCAACAGCAATAAGACCATTCGCCAGCAGAATAAGCCTGCTGTAGTTAATCCCAAGACTTGTTGCAACATCTTCTCCTAATCCAGCCAGAGTCAATCGATTCGCGTAAATAAATATGAGAATACTAACGATAACAATCAGCCATAAATATTCATATCTTCCCACTTGCACAGCCGCAAAAGATCCTACGAACCAACCTTCAATAATTTGCGACATTTGAAAGAACAGTCCCATAAACGTGGAAACGGCAGAAATAACTGCGCCAAGCATCAACCCAATGATGGGGACGATTAACGACGAACGAAGTTTAACTCTTCTTATGAACAAGAAGAAAATCATCGTGCCTATAAAAGAAAAAAGGATAGCGCCTGTCATTCTTAGAACTAAGGATGGTGCGGGAATAAATAAATACACACTGAGGAGTCCCAAGCCTGCCCATTCAACCGTTCCCGTAGTGGTAGGTTCTACTAACCGGTTCTGTGTAATAAGCTGCATGACGAGTCCTGACATGGCCATGGCAGCTCCGGTCAGCATGAGTGCAACCGTTCTAGGAATACGAGTGATGAAGAACATATCCCATCCATCTTCCTGTCCCCAAATATCATAAACGCCAGTGAACAGGGATAGCACGCCTAAACTAGCAACAACGAAAATCGCCAGTATAAAAGGTATTGTCCAAATTTTATTAGGGTTATAAAACTGGGGTTGAGAAATTTCCTCAACCCCAGTCCTTACATTGTTGGGCACTAGGTATTACTCCTTTACACTTCGACACTACTTTGCTAATGCATCAGCAATGTTCTCGAAGATCTCAGTAAACGTTTGAATGGATTCATTTAAGTAAGTGTCCGTTGGTGCATACACAATTTGCCCTTCGGTAACAGCCGTTGTGTTCTGGAGAGCTGGGGCATTATCAATAACATCCTGAGCAGGAACTTTCTCAGCAATGCCAGAGATTGGCGCATCACGGTCAAGTACGAAAATCCAATCAGGATTACTTTGCGCAATAGCTTCCACAGAAATCTCATCACCCTGATCATAGGTAGACGAGTCATCCACTTCTAATGAAGGAGCCCATTCAACAATATCGTACAATGGTCCCCATACACGTCCGGAATGAGGAGCTGAGAACCCTATATTACCGCCGGATACGATAACCGTCATCACTGTATCTGTGCCGTTGTAAGCCGATTTCGCTTTCTCGATCGCTTGATCTAAATCAGCTGTCAGCTGTTCAGCCTCTGCATTCTTATCAAAAATTTGTCCCAAGGTTAACGTCGTTTCTTTAAATCCATTGACTAAATTTTCTCCAGGTGAAGCGGCTTCCTTGGAAACATCTACATTCAAATCAATGACTGCCGCGTTAGGTACTAGTTCCTTGATATCTTCATAGTAACTAGCAAACCTTTGACCCACAATGACAAGTTCAGGATTTACAGCTGCGATCGTTTCAAGGTTTGGTTCAGCGTGATTCCCAATATCTTGAACCGATTCATCTGTTACATAGGTGGAATCCGCGGTCATTACAGCCTTTGGAACAGCCGCTAATTCAATTCCCCAGCTAGCTAATGTTTCGAACGTTCTATTATCCAAAGCAACTACATTCTTAGGGTTGACAGGAACCGTAACCGTTCCATGCGCATCCGTGACTTCAACCGTCGCAGACTGAGCAGCATTGTTTGCTTGATCATCCATTTCAGCACTGCCAGATTCATTACTTGCATTTGAGCAAGCTGCCAACACCAATACTACAATCACGATAATGCTAGTTAATTTGAACTTTTGCATTTCTCTTCCCTCTCCTTATATGTACTGTACAGACTCATGCAATCCTTGGACCGATTGTAACGATTATCATTCTCATTGCGCAGCCAAAAGAAAAGGCTGTCGTATAGAGAAACGCTGTCAGAGAAGGGCCATTCACCGCAGCATCCCTCTACGCACGCCTTAATGATAATGATTATCAACATCAGCCATGTATAATCTTACACGAAAATTAACAAATAGGAATGGATTTTTCTATTTTTCACATGGACTTTTCTTTATTGCTTCGACGTGCTAATGCCACTACCGTATTTTCCACGACCTGCTCATGAATGGCTGCGTTATATAGCAGCCTTGCTTCATGACGAACAAACAGGCTTCTAGCCTGATGCGATCCTCCCCGTGCGGCTCTCCACTGCTCTTCCAGTCCTCCGCACACCGCTTCACTTGTTGCCGCAGGTATTAGGAATACCGCATGATTGCACCCAAGGTCCGCCGCCTCTTCAAGGTTGCACACTTCCAGGTAGCTAAATCCATGCAGAGGATCTCGGATGTGGTCCCGCAGCCCGCTGTAGAACAGATCCTGTACCTGGTCAGTCTGCTTGCTATAGATGCGGAAGTATTCGGGCATCACGCCAATTAGCAGGAAGGGCTCTCCTCCCAGCTGCTCCCGAATGTGGAAGCGCGCCGCTTCCGCCTTCTGATCGAAATTGGCCAGCCAATAGGCAGCTATGGACGACAGTCCCAACACTTCACTGATCTGCAGAAGCCTGTCCTTCCAAGAAAGCCTTTTCCAATACAGCACTTCCACAGGTGCTATCTCTGCCAAGCGGTTACACACCTCGACAGAAACCGGCGAAGTCAGGATGATGTCCGGGTTGCTGGCTGCTACCGTGTCTAGGCTCTCCTCCTGCCGTCTCGACCATCCCCGCTCCAATGACAAGACAGGAGTCACGCCAAGAACCGTCAAGTCTCCTGCGAAGACAGGCGACAAATTAGCAACACGCGCTCGGGACTTGCCCATATATTCGCTTGGCGACAGACCCATGTGCTTCTTGAACACACGGCTGAAATAATATTCATCCTGATAGCCTACCGCATGAGCTGCCTCGGTAATAGTCTGATCGCTTCTATTCAGCATCCTGAGGGATGCAGACAATCTCAGGGCGGTCACATACTTGTGCGGCGACAGTCCGGTCATTCTGCGAAATTGTCGATAAAACCGGCTCGCACTCGCACCGGATTGCTGCGCCAGCAGCTCAATATCGATCGGAGCTTCATAATTTCCCAAGATATATTGCTTGGTCTGCTCAATATATTGCTGTAAATTCGGCACATGCTGCTTGTCTTGCGCTGCCGCATGCTCCAAGCAGGCGGTAGCAATTGCATATAATCTAGACTGCAGCCTCATATAATTGACGGGCTCTTCCACAGGCAGTCTGAAATCATCCAGCCACAGCTGCACCTGGGGCAACCGAAAGCCCAGCCAGCATCTTCTGTCCTCCAGCAGCAGCGCTTGCTTGCCATCTACTGTGCAGTCGAACCGCAATAGAAGCAAGGCAGCCGATGCGGTGCGCGGATTGGCAATCACACTTTCACACGACGGCGGGATAAATAGAAGCTCACCCGTTGCTGCATAACCGGCTGCATGACCATCCGATATAATGTCCACACCTTCCCGCACAACGATGGCGAAGACATGATCGGGGCGCTTCGGCAAGCGAATTGATTCTGTGCCCGGGATCACAATTTCCTCCATACTATTCCATTCCAACGCAAGCATGGCACGCACACCCTTTTGATGAGAATGATTATCAATATCTTTACTTTACCTTACTTTTCATCTGATGACAATGCCACATAAGGACTGCAATCTGGCCATATGAGTGATTAATGGACTTGCAGCTTCTTGCGCATGCTGTGCACGACTGCCAGAAGGACCGGAACTGCACCGAATAAGATCAGAATCATATAGAGGCTGGTCTCTCCCTCCTCCGCGTGTTCCGGATAGCTCCAAGCTGACAATACAGACATGAACAACACGACCGTCACAATCGGATAGGTTAATGTGCGGATGTTGGACACCTTGAACAAATCAGCCGCAATTGCCGAAGCTGCGTAGCAATACATCGTCATCTTGAAGAAGACGCCAATAATTAGAGTAAGCAGCACAATGGCATCGAGGCGTTGCAGAAACTCGCCAATATGCACGATGCTGACGGTGGTGAACAAGGGGAAGGTGGCCCGCTCGTACATATCTGTCCCAAGTACAGCGATATTGAGCGCATGCGTCATACTTAGCAAAACACCGCTGGCGACAATAGCTGTCATGCCAATTTTGGCGGCTTTATGCTTATGATTAAGCAATGGAAGCACGGTTGTGAAGCACACCAGCTCGGCAAACGGGAAAGCCAGGATATTCGGATAAGCCGCTTGCACTATTTTGCCCCAGCCTTCTCCATAAATCGGCAGCAAATTGTTCAGATTGATCTCGCCCGAGAACAGAGCCGCGCACCACCCGATGCCACCCAACGAGAGCATAACGAGAATATAGATTTCTCCAAGACGGAAGAAGACCTCCACTCCACGGGAGAGTACATAAATAACGGGCAAGACAAACACAGCATGAACGACGAATAACGGGGTTTGGTCATAGGCGGTTGTAATCAGCAGATCTCCAGCCTCACGCAAATTGCGTGAGGCTATATACATGAAGCTCAGTATGTACAAGTAACTGATTGGAAACGCAAGGAATGGACCCAGTATCTTGCGCATATACGCGCTTATGATCAGCTGCGGGTATTCGCGAGACAGGTAGACGTAGACACGATATAGCAGCAAGCCGCCAGGCAGCGCAATCAGAATAGATAACCACACACCTTGTGCGGCTACAAGTCCAATCGGCACGACCAAGGCGGTGCCAAATTCAAACAGCATAATCATCGCGATTAGTTGTGTCAGGCTAATGTTCGTTTTGCCTGTCAATGCTAACTCCCCCCCAGCTTTTCATGTCGTGCGGTATGTGAGGCATCCTTCAAGGCTATCCTAATGGCAACCATGCTATTTGGGAGGAATCGCCCATGAAGAACTTTTGGATTTTCTTACTGTTGTTCGTCTCGAATGCCGCTTATCTTACGATGATGGATGTAATCAGAGCGGGTGATCCTGCCGAAGCCTTCCATACACTCATCCACTCGTATATTGCCATTACGTTGGTAGAACACTTGATGATCTCGCTCTATCTGCTTGTGCCGCTTGTATCCGCCTTCATCAAGTGGAGAAGAGCGCGGTCGAAGCGCGCCTCTCCATCCTGACTAGTCCCCTCCCACTTTGTAGGGCTTGATTCGCATGCCCGTTCTGCGAATGTATGCTTCCACCTGTACCTCCAGCAAGCTGTCTGCGAACATTTCCGGCCAATCTTGCTTCCACTTCTTCCACACCCCGGGCTTCTGCTCATGGACACGAGCGCCGAATTGAAAGATGTCGCTCTTCTTCTCCTTGGCCGCTTGGACAGCAGCGGCAATTTCCTCCTCGGTGGCCTTCGCCCACTCTTTCTGCAGCTTGACCATTGTCTCCCTTTTGCTTATGTCCATCTGGCACTGCAGTTCGCTAATAGAACCTTCTTGCTCGACTTCAATGCGGAACAGCGGGCGACCATGCTTCACGTCTACATGCGTGGTCGTGCTGGAACGAAGCACCTCGATCGCTACACCCTCCGGCTTGTCCTGGCACGGAAGGCTCATAATCGTTCCTTTGAGCTCGTTGAGAAGATATAGCGTTCCCCGCGCTTTCTCTTCACTCAGCCACGAGACGAGCTTCCCCTCCTTGAGTACCGCTATGCTGTCGATCACCAGAGAAGTGGACGTATTCGTCTCCTCTAAATTCTCGGAGGTTGTCCCTATCTGGGGATCGCCTTGAATGCGAATGCCGCTGATCGCCGGCTCACCCTTGCTGACCAGCGTCTGAAGCAGCGCCTTGATGCTTAGTTCATGGCTGCCTCCCCAAATTTTAGACGCCAATGTCAAGCGCTTCATAATGCCCGAAGCAGGGACGTTCTCCAGCGGTGTAATCAGCGAAAGCACCTGTTCCGCTTTGCTTCCCTTGGCAATCAAAATGGGCGCATTCAATCGCAATTCTCGAGACCGTTCATAAAAATCAAACAGGTGAGAGAAACCCTCCCGCGCCAGCTCCTCACCAATGATGACCATTTGTGTATGGGCAAAAAACGGCTGCCGCGGCACGCTGTTGGCGGTTTTCCGCATCGCCTCGAAAATCGTGCTCCCCGTCTCGGTATATACCGATACCGGCATCGCCTTCGAGCCTCCGCCGCTTTTGCGCCCCATTGTGATCGCGCCTGGATTGACAATTTGCATACTTACTTTGTACTCGCCCGGCTGTTCGGACTTATCGATGCCCAAGCCGGCCACAATCGCCAGCTTGTCGAGCTCGCGATTGTTCCAGCAGCCAGTAAGCACGATCAGCATCAGTCCCCATACTAGCCACACTCTGCGCATTTAGCCTCTCCCCTTGCTCGGCTCGCTCTGAGTCCCCTGCCGGATGACGTCCTGCTGGCTGATCAGCCGTGGCCGGGTGAACAGCTTCTTGAGTGGAAAGCGGATCAGCGTATCTTTGTGATCCTCCAGAATGAAAGGACTGAACGGACTCATATAAGGGATGCCGAAGGACCGCATGCTGCACATATGGGTAAGGATCAGCAAACTGAATATGGCCATGCCATAGAATCCGAAGATGGCGGCAGAGAACATCATCAAAAACCGGACAAAGCGAACGCCCAGCGACATGCTGAACGACGGATTGGCAAAGCTGCTAATGCCAGTGATGGACACGACAATAACCATCATCGAAGAGACGATACCCGCCTCAACCGCCGCTTGCCCCAGAACAAGCGCACCGACAATAGAGACGGCCTGTCCGACTGCACGAGGCATACGGACACCTGCTTCTCTCAAGATTTCGAAGGCGACCTCCATGAGCAGCGCTTCGATCAAAGCCGGGAAAGGCACACTTTCCCGTTGCGCTGCGAGATTGATCAAGAGCGCGGTCGGAATCATCTCCTGATGGAAGGTGATGGCGGCAATATAAACGGAAGGGCCGAATAAGGCAATCAGGAACGTTCCGTATCTTAGCAAGCGAATGGCAGAGGAAACCGGGTAGCGCTGATAGTAATCCTCGGGCGACTGGAAATGCATGAAGAACGTTGTCGGCGCCACGAGTACAAACGGCGTGCCATCTATGAAGATTGCAATGCGACCCTCCAGCAGATTGGCGGCAACGGAGTCTGGACGTTCCGTATTGTAGATCGTCGGAAAAGGCGTATTTCCCTTGTCCTCGATGAATTCTTCAATGTAGCCGGATTCCAGAATCCCATCCGTATTGATTCGGTTAAGACGGCGTTTGATTTCCTTCACGATCTTCTCACTGGCAATACCCTGTATGTACATAACGGCCACGTCGGTTTGGGTCACCTGGCCAATCTTCATTGTCTCAAGCCACAAATCTTTACTCTTGATGCGCTTGCGCACAAGCGATACATTCGTGCCAATCGATTCTGTGAAGCCCTCCTTCGGCCCGCGAATGACTAGCTGTGTAGAGGGCTCTTCCACATTACGGTGCTGACCGCCCTTTGTACCGCAAATCAGCGCTTCCGCATACCCCTCGACAAATAGCACCGTATCCCCGGACAAAACGGAGAGGATCACCCTATCCCAATCCTGCACGATCCGCACTTCCCCGACGGCAAGCGCATGCGTTTGGATAAAAGAGAGCAGATCATCTCCAGCAGATTGCCTGTTCTTCTGAGGCTCCTTGGGCAACTGGTTCGTTTCCGTCAATAAGGCATGAATAATATAGTCATTAATCTTATCCTTGTCCGTAATGCCATCCATATATGCCGCCGCTGTACGTATCTCGCCAACTGCCTGCAACTCCCGCACGACCAGATCAGAGCTGTTGCCGAGCAGCGTTTTCAAATGGGCCACATTCACAGCGACTTGTTCAGCTAGAGCAGGCTGTGCTGGTTGCTGACTGGACTCAGGCCTGCTTTTCCATCTCATGTGACCTCCCTCCTTCAACGTTTCATTATTCGGTATTTACCCACTCATTCCGTGACAGTACGGTCCCTGTGATTTTGCCGAAGGCGCTTGCGTAAACATGTAAAAAGCGGGAGGGAAGCGCTGACGCCTTCAGTGCTTCCCTCCTCATCGTTACGCTTGTAGCCAGCAACTTTTTTCCATACATTGATAACTTGCCCGGTCTTGGGCAGCTTCATGCGAAACGAAGCCCATTCGCGCAAAAAAGAACAACAGCTGCACAAGCGGCAAAGTTGCCGCAGCTTCAGCTGCAAACATAGAAAACCGCCTCCGATTTGCTGCTGCATGCACAGCTCGCCGGGGGCGGTTTCTTGTTTGTGCGCAAGTATCCGCTTCTGGTTCAGCAAATTGCAGCGCTTGGCGGAGAGAATGCGCGTTCGATTTACAGCAGCATGACAGCGAATACAATATCCTGTATCCATCTTCCAGACTATGCCGTACAGACCACAAATTTAGCCAAACAAATCGTCGCACACACTGTAACGGAAATCAGAGACCCTTAGAAGCTGATTTCGCCACCATGCAGATTGTAACGGAAATGAGAAGCACTTAAACCCCAAATCTAAGCTGATTTCATCTAATGAGCCTGCAATAAGCCCCTCTCAGTTCCGTTAGCGTAGCATATTGTGCGAAAAGTGGCTGTAAGAGTCTCTCATTTCCGTTAGCCGTAGTACACATCCGCTCTCCACTTCATCGCGCTCGCTCTGCGTGTGTCTTCACTACCTCTATTCCTCAACCTGTGTCTTCTCTTCGCCATTCGCTCAATCTGTTGGCTCCTCACTATGCACAAGAATGTTCACTAACTTCCCGAATGGATCACGCACGAAGAATCGCCGAACACCCCAAGGCTCTTGCGCAGGTCCATACGTCACTTCAAATCCGGCATGCTGCATTCGCGCCAACACCTCGTCGAGATCATCCACTTCAATCGATAGATCCGGCACCGGCGTATCCGAACCCCCTTGTACAGCAAAGCTAATCTGAACCTTCATCTCGTGCTGTGCCCCATATGTAGAGATCCAACCATGATCCATCAACAGCTCGAGTCCCAGCACGTCCTGGTAAAATGCCTTTGCAGCCCCAATATCAGCAGTAGCTATATTCGCCACAATTCTTTTTACTTGCATTTGTATCCTCCTTGTCACTCGCTTTAAGTGTGTGAAGCTTTCAATTTCCCATTGCGTTCTTGCTGTCAGTTGTGATCAATATAACATATGTAAATGTTTTTGCCAGCCACTACTTGACCCTCACACCAATGTCACAGTTTATACTTAAGGAGTATCGTCCCAGAAGGAGTTGATGAATGATGAAGATTGGAGAGCTGTCTGCGCGTTCCGGCGTTAGCATTCGTTCCCTTCGCTATTACGAGGAGCAGGGGTTGCTCAGCCCATTGCGCCACCAGAATGGCTACCGGGAATACTCCCCATTCGCGGAAGAACAGGTGCGCACGATCCAGTTTTACCTAAGTCTCGGGCTTACGACACAACAGATTTCTAGTTTCTTGCATTGTGTGCTGAAGAATGAGGAAGCGTTCTGTCAGGAAGTGCTTCCAATCTATCAGCAGAAGCTCGCAGAGATTCATGAGCAAATACAGCTGCTTGAGAGTATCAAATCCAATCTGGAGGACCGCATTCGCTTCATTCTGGACGAACGTGAATCCAACACGAAGGAGAAGTGAACGATGACTGTACAAGCTGTCAACGACACAACATTTCAAGACAATGTTCGGGAGCATGGAACGACACTCGTTGAATTTGGCGCCACCTGGTGTCCTCCATGCAAAGGACTACAACCCATCCTCGATGAACTGGCCAACCAATATAGAGAGCAACTGTCTGTGTTGCAGATCGATAGCGATGAATCGCCAGAAATTTCTTCCAAATATGGAGTGATGTCGCTTCCCACGGTGATCGTGCTCCACGACGGGCAACCTGTAGAGAAGATTATCGGCCTGCGGCCAAAAAGTGTCTACGATACGATGCTCGCACGTTATGTGTGAATCAGACGACTATCGACGTCAAGACCTACTGTTTTATAGAAATCCAGAAGGCTATGCGGACCTAAATACCAATCAGGAACCTCCTAAGCAGAGGTTCTTTTTTTATTATCTACACACAGATTGATGCAAATATTTTATTACATAATGCAATATATCCTTTACATTTTGACTAGAATGATTTACAATGCGATAGATGCTACAGAAAGGAACCGTTGCGCCATGCTAGAGAATAAGGTACGTGAACTGCGAGCACGATACAAACTGTCACAGACCGAATTAGCCAACCTGGTTGGCATCACACGGCAAACGGTAGGACTCATCGAGAAGGGTGATTACGCTCCGTCCGTTGCACTCGCACTTAAACTTGCCAAGGCGTTACAGACATCGGTCGAAGAGGTATTCTGGCTGACCGATAAGCAAGAGGGAGGGAATGGGAAACATGCTTAGAGACATATTGCGCTCACCATTAACAGCAATGGTAATCCTCGCTCTCACCATCGGAATCTTATGGGTGCATTACTTGGCACCGCCGATTCTGGAAGCTTACCATGACAAATTCAAGACTGGTGCACTTCTTCTCCTTGGCTTGTTTCTTGTCCTTATATTGATTCACAATCGGCGTCATCCGACCGATAAGCTCAGCCTGATCAGTTGGACGCCTTACGAATTCAAGGAAGAAGATGAAGGTATGCGTTGGATTACGTTGCAAGCTTGTCGGAAGGTGTACGTGTTCTACTATGTCGCCATACCAATCGGCGCATTGCTGATCATGGTATTCCGCTCATATTCGTTCGTACCGCTGCTGGTTCTGTTCGTGATGGGGGCAGGGCAGTATTGGCTTTACTGGTGGGAAGTTAGAAAATATTTGCGACAAGAGGAAGGATGACGGATATGATTTTCTTAGTTTATGCAGTCGTATTCTTATTGGCTGCCACCCCATTTCTTGAAGTGGTAAGCGTGATTCCTATAGGCATAGCGGCAGGACTGCCCGCTGTGAGTGTGACGATCGTCGCATTGCTCGGGAACTTAGCAACGATCTGGCTGCTGATTCTGCTGTTGGAGAAGTTCCAGAATTGGCGGAACAAGCGGAGAGAATCGAAGGGACAGCCAGCGACGGGCAAGCGCCAGCAGAGAGCCGCACACATTTGGCAAAAATTCGGACTTCCCGGATTGGCTCTCATCTCACCTTTTCTCATAGGAAGTCACCTGGGTACAATTCTCGCAATGGGCTTCGGCGCCTCGAAGAGGAACGTCGGCATCTGGATGACCGCCAGCGTCGCAGCTTGGTCGATCTTGGCAGCTATCCTCACCCATTATGGTCTTGATCTGCTCTTCAACCAAACGGGACGCGAAGGATTTCTAATGGACTTTCTCGAAGAACATGCCTGACAGCGAGGAGAAATATTCAAACCATTGTACATGCCCAAGACTACTCCTACCACACTCGAAGTAGGGTCCATGCCCTACTTCGTGCTGCAAGGGGACGGCGATCCGAATCAGAAACTGTTCACCCGAGCGGTCGAGGCACAGTCCACATATCCGACCCGCGGAAGACTGTGCTGCGCTTCGCTGCAGAGAGGAAATAGCTTGAATCAGTTGTTCTCGTGAAGTTCATGCGAATAATTAAATACGAGCCTACTATGGGCTCTAAATTCTGCTTCCATCCGATTGTGCTCGGGTCTTCCATTCCAGAAAGGCTTTATATCCTTCGCCAGTCAGTCCATCACTTGATTGTGTCAGAAGTCCTGTAGGATCAGCCTCCATCGCCTGCATCCTTTGCTTCATACCAGACACCTCAGTCGGATAGCCCAAGTCTGCCATAAGTTTCGCTACTTGCTCCAGATCACACCATGCAAAACCACGAATGTTCACCCGTCACAGTTCCTTTTCACTTGTCAGCCACGAATCCACGCAACCAGCTGCTCACCTTCCGTGCGTATAGCACCAGACCTAGCCCCAACGCAAGCTTGACGGCTTGTGATAACATCTCATACAGCTGCCGTTTGCTGGCTAGCGCATTCGTAATGGCTGCATATTCACTGAAATAAACCGGAATCGCGCGAACTAATCCGCCGACCGATACAATGATGATCACGATCCCGGCAACAGATAGCAGCATAGGGAAGCTGATGTGGAGCGAAGCTGAATCCGTGGAAGTCTGCCCCCTTGCCAGTATTCCGGCACATTTCCCCGCGAACGCCCATAACAAAATGCCAAAACTTAATAGAACAACAGAGGGAAGCGCATGAAGCTGTACCATCACCCGCCAATCTACGATCCATTCAAGTGTGTAGGCATTCGCCATGGCGGTATAATATAAATGGACGAGATGCGTTATACTGGCATACCACATATACACAGCAAGCAAACGCAATGATAAGAACGCCGCATCCACCCGTTTCATTCGTACTTGCTCCCTTCTTCGTATGAGTCTTCGCGACGATCTCTATGCTGTTTCTCACGATTGTCCCTGTCCATCGCTTCCTTCACATAATCACGACGAGGCATTCGATCAATAATTTCGGTTAGTTGATAGACGATGATTACTAGCAAAATTACAATGATCGTGTACAAAATAGCCATAGCCCATCCTCCTTGCTTATACCGCTTGATCTCATGGTCCTGAGCCTGCGGTGGATACATACCAGAACGGCCCCAAGCGTTTGAGATAGAACGTATCCACTTCATCCCCAGTCGCACGATCTATATATCCATCTGCCACATACAGTTCACCGTACGAGACATCCGTATACCCTGTCTTATGCACAGCCGTTGTTACACTCGTCACTAGTTGTCCGTGCAGGAATATGTACCTGCGAACTGTCCATTCCGGCGACAGAAAGCTCATCATCAGTCCTGCCAACAGCAAAATCGCCGCAACAGCGATGCTCTTTCTTTTAGATATTGTCATACAGCTGCACCTCACTAGGCTTAATCATCTACATCACTCCGAACTAATGGGGTGTTAATAAGTTTCACTATAATCTATATAAACCGTAGACAGAGAAGCCACTACTGTGCATGCAGAGGTGAACACTACTATTCAAAGAAAAGACGCATTCCATTCTCACATGAGTATATGATACAATCTGCACAAAAGTTGAAAGCAGGTGACTTTATGGAAGAGCTATTCAAGCAAATCATCACGAAACTGGAAACCTTGCCAACAAAAGAAGATCTTCAATCCATTCACCACAAGCTTGATGCCATTATGGGGCAGGTTGCTACAAATACGGAAATGAACAGTGCAATCCATGAGCTAGCATCCACCTCTCAAGAGCATGACACTGATATCAAATTATTGAAAAAGGTTGTCAGTCAATAAAGACACCTACTTGTAACCACCCTTCCATTATAATCCATACCTTTAAAGAAATCAGCATTTTTTTGTTATCCAACTACCCTCATTACTGATTGTACAACGATGCACGTAACCGATATAGGAAAAAGCTGCGTTCGTGCAGGAATCGATATCGACAATAGCGACAAATGACCAATTACCTGCGTATGTACATCCTTATCATTCATATAAGGGCGAAAACGGCTTGATTGAGATAAAAAGATGTATTTCCGCAGCAATTCCGCTATACCCTCACGTTTACACGTTAAAAGCCTGCATATTCGCAGCAACTCAAATTCTACTATCCCTCACCTGCACCGCGAATCCCCTACCTATAAGAAAAGACCCCGCACAAGTAACATACGAGGTCATCAGAACGCACTGCTATGAGTAGGAGCGCCTCCGCTCAAATACACTTATTGCGCTAGGCTCGGTTCGCCTTCTTCGCGCAGCTGCTTGCTGCGCAATTGACCGCAGGCCGCGTCGATGTCGGTGCCGTGCTCCAGACGCACGCTGCAGCTGAAGCGATGCTGCTTCATGATGTCAGCGAACGCGCGGACCGCACTTTCCTCACTGCGCTGGTATTGACTGTGCTCATCAACCGGATTGTAGGGGATCAGGTTCACATGCACGGCGCTTTCCCGGCCACGCAGCAGCTCCGCCAGTTCCAGCGCCTGTTCTTGACCATCGTTCACATCCCTGAGCAGGATGTACTCGATCGTCACCCGCTGATTCGTTCGCTGCACGAAATCATCTACTGCTTCCATCAGCTGCTCAATCGGAATAGCCTTGTTGATCTTCATAATACGGGTGCGCAGCTCATTGTTCGGCGCATGCAGCGACAGCGCCAGATTGACGCGCAAGTTCAGGTCGGCGAACGCCCAAATCTTCTCCGCGAGCCCGCTGGTCGATACGGTAATGTGGCGAGGGCCGAGGGCCAGCCCCTTCGGGTCCATAATTACGCGCAGGAAGGCGATCAGATGGTCGAAGTTGTCGAAGGGCTCGCCAATGCCCATCACGACCGCATGCGTAACCCGTTCGGCACGACCCGCGGCATCCAGATAGCGCTGTACTTGCATAATCTGCTCGACAATTTCACCGCTGGTCAAATCCCGCTTCTTCGCCAACAGACCGCTCGCACAGAAGCTGCAGCCGATATTGCAGCCGACCTGTGTCGTCACGCACACCGTCAAGCCGAACTTGTGCCGCATGAGCACCGTTTCGATCAGGTGTCCGTCCGCCAACCGGAACAGAAATTTCACGGTTCCATCCTTCGACTCCTGCTTGGTGTGTTCCTCTAGACTCCCAACAGCAAACTGCTCGGTAAGAAGATTCCTGCACGCTTCCGGCACATCGGTCATCGCAGTAAATTCGGTCGTCCGCTTGCGATACAGCTGCTCCCACACTTGCGTTGCCCAATACTTGCTATGTCCTCGCTCCTCCAGCCATGCAGTCAGCTGATCGTATGTGTATCCATAGATAGATAGTTTGTTCATGACCGTACCCCGCTTCCGTCTTCCTCATTGTTGGCAAGCTTACCCGAGCTTGATTTCGAGCAGCTCATAGTTGATCACACCGGCAGGGGCATGGACTTCGATCGATTCGCCAACACGCTTGCCGAGCAGCTCCTTGCCGAGCGGGCTTTCATACGAAATTTTATTAGCAGCCACATCGGCTTCCTCGCTGCCTACTATGGTGTATGCTACTTGATCGTTGAACTCCTTGTCGTCCAAGACGACCGTGCACCCGATTTGGACGTGGGACAGGTCCTGGTCTTCGATTTGTACGACTTTGGCCTTCTTCAGCGTCTTCTCAATGGTGAGAATGCGTGATTCCATCATCGCCTGATCTTCCTTAGCGGAATGATATTCGCTATTCTCTCTCAGGTCCCCATAGCTGATAGCGAGCTTGATCCGTTCAGCCATTTCCCTACGCTTGACGTTCTTCAGCTCATCAAGCTCAGCCTCCAGCTTAGCCAGGCCCTCCTTGGTCAGCACAACCTCTTCCTTGGTCATATCGCCACACTCCTGCTTTTCTGTATTTCCTTCTATTGTAGCCTTTCCCCCAGAATCTATAAATAGGATCGCTTCAATCTTCATCTATAGATAAAGAAAAAGCGAGGGCTTCTCCCGTTCCCCGCTTCCTCATTTGTAACCGTCGTGCAATAAAGTTGGTGCGTGTCATGTTGTATCGCTATAGAGCCGCTCATTCATTGCGGTTCGTTAAGAAATAATCTTCCCAGGCGTCGTAGGCGAGGTCGGGAAGGTAGGCGTAAACTGCGCTAATAAATATTGATAAATAGCACTCTCCACTGACAGGCCCTTGGCCTGAATGCCTTGATTCCCGAACAATGCGTTGAATTCCAAAATGTAATAGCGATCGCCGCTCATCATCACGTCAAACCCGGCATGATTGATGTTCAGTTCCTTGGCTACGCGGAGCACCAGCTCGCAAGCTTCCTGCGGCACGAAGTCGAAGCACAGCTCCCCGCCCTGCGCCACATTATGCAGAAAAGAGCCGTCCGCGCCAACCTTCCAGTATGCGGTGAACACTTGGTCACCGACTATGCAAATACGCAGCTCCTTGCCGTCGTTCTCCAGATACTCCTGTACGTACAGCACCTCGCTCTGCTCGGCATAAGTTCGGAAATCCCGCTCCTGCTCAATCAGGAACACGCCGTTGCCCCGAGCATTCCGCGCTTCCTTGGCGACGAAGGGATAAGGAAAGGTGTGCAACACATAGTCGATGTTAGTAGGTGTATTCGCCAATATTTCCGTATACGGCACATGTTCTCGTGCAACCGTCCACAACGCTCGGGTCATTTCCACTTTGCTATATCCAAGCTGCAACGTTTCCACGCTCGGAAATATCTGCTTCTTCAAGCCGTAGACTAGTGCAGGCACCTGCCACGTTTCCGGAAACAAGATAATATCCGCCTCCCGGATCGCTTCGATTTCTTGAAACATCAAATTGGGCTTAATGTAGCGAGCCTCTGGTATACCCAGGGTGCGATACGCCTGAAAGGTAATCAGTTTCATCCATCATCCCCTCACTCCTAATCGTTTCGATGCCAGCAATACTTTCTCATCATAGCACCATCGCCGGATTTCGCAATCACCTTTTTACTTTCACTATGGATGTTCTTACATCTGTCTCACCTTAGAGTGAAGCCGCTTCCGGTCATGGATGAAAATTTTCTTCTCCTCAATCGAAATGATTTCTTCCCGCTGCAGCTCCAGCAAGCACTTCGTCACCGTCTCCCTGACAGTGCCGGACAAGTCCGCAATCTGCTGATGCGTCCACTTCATGTTGATCCAGATTCCTTCCGGTCTGACAACGCCGCACTCTTTTGCCAGTCGCATGATCGTCTTATATATACGGGAAGGCGCATCGAGCAAGGTCAAGTCCTTGATCATCTCATTCGTCTGCCGCAACCGATGCATGGCGAGATGCAGCAATTGGATGCTAATAGCCGGATGCTGAGCCATCAACTTATTGAAATCCTCTTGCTTCAGTACATAGAAAGTGCTGTTCTGAATCGCTTCTACAGAGGCGGAGCGAACTTCATCTCTCTGGAATACAGCCATCTCCCCGAACGTATCGCCAGGGAACAAGTAGGCAAGCACGACCTCCTTCGTCTCGCCTGTCCGATAGACGCGCACCTTGCCGGTTTTAATAATAAATAGTTCATCTCCAGCATCTCCTTCGAAGAAGAGAATCGTTCCTTTCTTATACGTGCGCTCTTGCATAACGCCTTGAATTCGAGATATATGATCTGTAGGCAATTCATTGAAGAAATCCACACCCCGAATAAACTTGTCGAAGCTGCTCATCTCGCTCCCCCCCCTTCTCCGACCCCAAGCATAGGACTCAGCCAATTACGCTGCCCTCCATTATACAAGATCATGTCGAATTCGAGAAGCTGCATGTCAAGCTGTTCGAGCGGACAACCCGCTCCATACGATTAACGCCATCCGATGAGGTGCTCAAGCGCTATGCGGATCGAATTCTTCAAAAAAAGACACAGCCGTGATCGACTGCATCTTCGTCTATGATCCATATGTCCGCGTTCTATATATAAGCATGGGTAGTGGGGGCGGCACGCATCTACTATGACCCGCTCTACCCAGCGAGGCGGCCCATTCCAGCCACAACCCGTTGCAATAGGGTAAGCGCGTCAACCCGTACACGGCCTCTACTTCAGCTCATAACTGACGAATGCCAGCTGACGGTTGTCTGGTGACCACGAATTGACATTCAACGTTCCTTGTCCGCCGAACAGCTTGACCAGCGTCTGGAACTCGCCGCCTGTGCTAGCCATCAGGCGAATTTCCACATGCTTGTTCGGTGGATGGTCTCCCGGCTCAACGTCCCCTTTGCGATAGGACAAGAAGGCGACCTGCTTGCCGTCTGGCGAGACGTGCGGGAACCAATTGTTGCTCTCGTCTGTCGTCATCTGCGTCGGATTACTGCCGTCCGCTTCCATCCGCCATACTTGCATCAGTCCGGAACGAACAGAGTTGAACCAGATGTGCTTGCCGTCCGGCGAATATTCCGGTCCGTCATCCAATCCCGGCGTATCCGTCAGCTGTGTCTCGATACCGCCATCCACTGGAATCGTATAAATATCGTACTGCCCGTTGCGCTCGGCGCAATACGCCAGCGTATGGCCATCCGGCGACCAGCCATGCAGATAGCTCGGCGCAAGCGGCGTAATCAGCGTCGGACGTCCGCCCGCCATCGGGAATACATAAATCCGGGACTGTCCGTCCTCCTGCGTATGATGGCTGACAGCAATCGCGTTATTGTCTGGGGACAGCACATGATCATTGTTGCATTGATCCACATACGCAGACTCGATCACCGTGCTTGTCTTCGCAGCCAAATCGAACTCGAATATGCGTCCGCAGCTGTTGTAGACGAGACGCTTACCGTCTGTCGTCCAGTTCGGCGCTTCGATCAGTTCATCGAATTCAGCTAGCACAGTACGTGCGCCGGTGGCTACATCTACTGTTTCCAATATACTTCTGACGTTGCGGCTCTCTACTTGACGCGGTTCCTTCAATGTATTCATGGTGTCGATCTCTTCCCTTCTGTTCCTTCTTTAGTCATATACAGTGCCAGATCATGCCCTACCTCAACCGTGTCGCCCTTCTGCACATGCTGCTGCCCGTCATAGATGCCGCGCCCATCCGGCAAGTATCCTCGTCTGGCATACAGACGCTGGGCTTGTCCATAGCTGGCATACAGTCCTACTCCAATGCCTACGGTCTGATACTTGGTGAAGGCATGCTCTTCTACAGCGTCCATCAACGCTTCGCCAACGCCCTTCCGGCGGAAGGCAGGAATCACCTCGAAGTTGTTAATCTCCGGAATCCCTGCTGAGCGAAACGGTGGATAATAAGATTGCGGCAGCAGATGAAGCCAGCCTGCGAATTGCTCTCCCCATTGGGCAACGAACGTGACGCGCTCACCAGACTGCTGTTCTGTCCAACAGCTTTCGATATACGTCAATGGTTTACCCATCTCATTGTCATTCAGCGCTGTGTAAATCCAATCGATGTCTGCCGCTTGCATACGGCGAATGTGCACACTCATGACAGTTCTCCTTTGTACGGATTTGCCTTCTCTAGTTAGCGGGAAAACTTGGCTCTATGATGTGCCATACAGGCGCTTCTCGTCCATTAGGGGACTTACTTGGTCTTATCTCGACCACCAGCCGCCTCCCCGTGCTAAAATGATGCGAATAAGACCACAATACGGCGCTATCCAACATCACATCCACCATCGGACTTACATAAGACCACTTCCGCCCGCTATCGAATCGATATCCAGCATTAGCCGCTATCGATACCCAGCGTTCACCTGCGATCAGAGCAGTCTATAGTCGTTCAATCCTACAGATGGTCAGAAACTTATCAATGCTCAGAACTAACCCATGCTCCGTACTCCTACATGTTCTGAACTTCCACATACTCAGTTCCTCTGTTCGTCCACTCTTCCTTCTACAAACTGCAAACTACAAACTACAAGCCAAGCCAACGGCAGGACAATATCCCGACAGTGCCGCCATACGAAGACAGGCAGCAGCTTGTCAGGTTCATTATAGTACAAATAATTGCCCAATGATAGCCGTGTGGAGTCAATTTCATAATGCGCTATCAAGCAGATTTCATCACCTGATGTAGAACCATGCATATGCATGTCAATAAGATCTAGTGACGGCATCTGCAGAAGTTATCATCATGAAATTGACTCGGAAAGCGAATGCAATGCGAAACAGGCTGGCAGCAGACAGCTATGCCTGATCTGACAGCCTTGTGGGAGCAGCATGGTTCATACTCCCTCGCACAACTTATGCACGGGGTGGCGCTTCTGCGGGTTCCGGCGGCTTCGTCCAGCGGGACGCCATGCCGTACTTGGGTGAGCCTATGAAGCTGATCATGAATAGAATGCCAGTAGCGAATGCCATCGAACCAGATATCGAAGTGTCCAGCCACGCAGCGATATAGTAACCGATGAACGCCGACAGCACACCGATCCCTCCGCTAAGCGCGAGCATAACCGCCAACCGGTCAGTCCATAGATAAGCACTTGCTGCAGGGGTAATAAGCATCGCCACGACCATAATTGCGCCTACGGCATCGAACGCAGCTACCGTCGTCATCGATACCATCGCCATGAACAAGTAATGCAGCAGTACGACAGGCAACCCAAGACTCGCTGCAAGCGCGGGATCGAACGAGGTGATCTTCCATTCCTTATACAAGGCGAGAAGGACGACCAGCACGACCACCAGCACACTCGACAGCATTAACACCGCCTGCGGAACAGCGCCGACAATAGGCAGTTCGACCGTCTCCCACGGGATGAACGTAATTTCCCCCATCAGCGCATGCTGTACGTCAAGATGCGCATTCCCGACCTTCGTAGCGATCAGCACGACCCCAATTGCGAACAAGGTCGTGAAGACAATTCCGATCGACGCTTCCTGCTGAACGCCTGTCGTATGGAGCCATTGCACGAGGACGGCTGTCAGCAGACCGGCGAGCGTAGCGCCGATCAACATATGCACACCGCTCAGCTCACGTGTAATCAGGAAGGCAATGACAATGCCGAGCAGCACCGTGTGGCTGATCGCATCTGCCATCATCGCCATCCGTCGCAAGATCAGCAGACAGCCGATCAAGCCGCAGGACAAGCCAACTAAGGAGGCTGTCAGTAATATCCAACCTGTATAGCTCATCCCCATCCTCCTCTCTGCACAGCACTCGACGACATAGCTGTACCGCTAAGCTTCTTGCGCTGCGCCCTGTGCTGTAATGCGATGACGAGCAAGCCTTTGCGCATACCGAAGCTAAGCGACAGCACGAATAATGCAGCTGCTGCTATGACGATGAACGGACCGGTCGGCCAGCCTTGACCCATCGTGCTAATCCAGGTGCCCGCCAAGCCGGAAACACCCCCGAACACGGCAGACAGCACCATCATCCAGCCGAACGAATGCGTCCAGTATCTGGCGCTGACGCTAGGCATGATCAACAGGGCAGCCATAAGAATGACCCCGACGGCTTGAATGCCAATGACGATCACGACGACGAGCAGAACGATATAGATCACATTCATCGTCGCACGGCTCAGACCTACACCCTTCGCGAACGCCGGATCGAACAGGTACAGCTTCCACTCCTTATACCCAATAAGCGACACTGCCAGAATGAGCAAGGCCGTAATCGCCATCGTATACACATCTTCACGCACCATGGAGGCAGCTTGCCCGAATATGAAGGAGTCCAATCCACTCTGATTGCCGCCCGGCATCCGGTTCACCCAAGTAAGCAGCATGATGCCAAGTCCGAAGAACACAGACAGTACCATGCCCATCGCCGCATCCTCCTTCACCCTGCTGGATGTGCGAATCCACTGGATCATCATGGCGCCAAGCAACGCGCTGACTGCCGCTCCCAAGATCATTACCGGCATGTTCTTACTCCCTGCAAGAACGAAGCCGATAATGACGCCGGGCAGCGCAGCATGCGACAGCGCATCGCTCATCAAGCTTTGCCGCTTCCAATAAGCCAAGCAGCCGACGACACCGGCTGCCATTCCGAGAATGAGGGTGCTCGCCAGCACCCACTGCGCGTTATGAGACAATCCTAGTATCATCCGGATTTCTCCCCCATCCAACGAATCGTGCCGCCATACGTTCGATAAATATTGTTCTGATGGAACACATCAGCTGTCGGCCCGTGCGCCACGACCGTACGATTCAGCATGAAGACATGATCGAAGTAATCCGCCACTGTCTGCAAATCATGATGCACGACCAACACCGTCTTCCCTTGCTCCTTCAGCAGCTTCAGCGTATTCATGATCGCGCGCTCCGTAGCGGCATCGACGCCAGCAAGCGGCTCGTCTAGGAAATACAGATCGGCATCCTGAACGAGCGCGCGTGCGAGGAACACCCGCTGCTGCTGGCCGCCGGACAGCTGGCTGATCTGCCGCTCCGCATAATCCGCCATGCCCATCTCGTTGAGCGCCTGCAACGCCAGCTCGCGATGCTTGCGCGTAGGCCAGCGCAGCCAGCCGATCTTGCCATACAGGCCCATCATGACGACATCCAGCGCATTCGTCGGGAAATCCCAATCGACCGTTCCGCGCTGCGGCACATAGCCAATTCTGGATTTCGCCTTCGCATACGTTGTGCCGAAGAATGACACCGTGCCCGACAAGCGCGGATGCAGCTCCAGCAGAACCTTAAGCAGTGTCGACTTGCCTGCTCCATTCGGTCCGATGATACCCGTCAATGTACCCGGAGCAATCTGGAATTGGACATCGGTTAGAACTTTATTTTTCCGATAAGAAGCGTTCAATTGGTTCACTTGCAGTACAGGATCCATAGGATGTTCACTCCTCTCCGTCCCCCAAAGCTTGGGCAATCGTATTGACGTTATGTGCATACATGCCGAGGTAAGTACCTTCTTCCGTGCCAGCTGCGCCCATAGCGTCGGAGAACAATTCACCGCCCAACTGCACATCCAGCCCTGCTGCCGCTGCCCCTTCAATCACCGCATTAATCGATTCTGGATTGATGCTGCTCTCCACGAATACAGCGGGCACCTGGTGCTCCGTCAGGATCGCAATCGTCTCCTCGATGTCCGTCAACCCGATCTCAGCATCTGTGCTCAGCCCTTGCAGACCGATGACGTCCAGATCCAGCATGCGTCCGAAGTAGCCGAAAGCATCATGCGCAGTCACCAGTACACGCTTGCCTTCGGGAATGTGCGCCATCTTCGCTTCTGCCTCATCCTTCAGCCTATTCATCTCTGCGAAATACTGCTCCTTATTCGCGTCGAAGTATGCGGCATCGTCCGGCGATGCTTCCTTCATCTGTTCTGTAGCTGCAGTCAGCGCTTGCTGCCACAGGTCGATTTCGAACCAGATGTGCGGATCGATTGCCCCTTCCTCATCATGCAGCAATGCATCTTCCGCAATGCCATCACCTACAGCCAGTACAGGTCTGTCCTTACCAATTTGCTCGAAGACTTGCACCATATTAATCTCCAAGCCTAAGCCATTGTAAAAAATCATATCTGCCTCTTGCAGCTTCTGAATATCTCCTTGCGTTGCTGTGAATAAATGCGGATCGACACCGGGACCCATCAAGCTGTTCACCTCTACTCGTTCCCCGCCGATAACGGCAATCGGATCGGCAATCTGCGCAATCGTCGTCATTATCGTCAGCTTGCCCTTCGCATCCACTCCTGCCTTCTCTTCTATGCCTGCACCGCAAGCCGATACTATCAACATTGCCCCAATAAGCCATACTGCTGCGTACAGCCTCCTGCGACTGCGTTCGTTCTTCTTCATTGTCTGGTTCCTCCCCTTATAAGTTCCTGCCTCGTCCATATGTCTCGCATCTGTTGCAGTTGCCAATTGGTATGATGAAACAAACCTGTGTATTAGCAATATTTTTTCCCTGATGCAACTTTTGTTCATATGTCTAAAATAATTGAGTCAGCCCATATTGTCAAGCGATTTTTTTCTCCATGAAGAAGATCGTTCTACAAGTTACACGAAGGAGCCTGTTGCGATGGGGGCATGTAGCTGCAACAGTTCAGCAAGGAGAGCTGCGCACTTGAAAGGGTACGCAGCGTATAGTTTGCGTTGTGCTGGCCTACGATTGTTGCGATTTGAACAGGCTGAACACTACAATCACGAGAAAAGGAAGGAGAGCGAAGCTTACATTGATGAGCGGCCAATACATCGACACATACTTGGTCTGCTCCGCTTGCGTGATGAACATGGCCAAGCTCAGCATGAAGCTTAACATCGCGATCGGATACACAAGGACGCGGTCGTTATCCAGCTTGAACAGCCGGGAGATGACAAGATTCAAGACGAACAGGGCAATCGTTCCCTTCATATAAGAGCTTGCAATCAGCGAGACGCCCACGACAGATTCAATCCGTTGGAGAAAGTCAGCAAAATCAATCACGCGCGAGATCGCGAACAGCGGATACTTCAGATCTGTCGCTAGCGGACCAAACAGCATCAACGTACAGAGCGTCGTAACCAGCAGCAGCATAATGTTCAAACCGAGCGCCGCATACATGTATTTGGCCAGTCGGGATGAAGCTTGCTTCCGCACATACGGAAGCAGCATGGCGAATACCGTCATTTCGGCATAGGGAAATCCAAGGGTGAAGTAGGTGCCCATCAGCACTGGCTTGATTCCATCCGGCATGACCGGAAGTAAGTGTATGGGCTGGTAATACCCCACGGACAGCAATAAGACGATAAACACAAAGCCGATCATCAGACCGGTATACAGCACGAACATACGAACCATCACTTCAATTCCGGCGCGAACCGTCATCGCAGCGGTAACTAAGACAAGAAAGTGAAACACATAGGAAGGCGTATCCCGCATCATCGTACTTGTCATGAATGCGCCTACGTCCATCACAATCCACGTAACCATCAATAGTAAATAGAAGATATAGGGAAGCAGCAATAGTACTGTCGCTATATTTCCCGTTGCCTTGCGGCTGTAATCGATAAGGGTAAATTCCTTATTACGTTGATGTAAGAACAAGATGACACTTAACAGCGCAATGCCCAACATACTACTCGCCAGCAGAGAAATCCAAGCGCCGTTCTGTGCGTATGCAATCAGCGGTCCCGGTACATTAATAATGGAAGAACCCGTTACGAACGAGAAGAATAAGACGGCCAGCTGTCCATTCGAAACCGTACCCTGTCTGCTCACATGTCATCCCCTCCTTCAAGCAGCCGGTTGCTGCCAAGCCGTCTCGATTGCATGCGCAAGCCGTTCGAACATCAAGTTCAACAGCTCGTTCACATGCGGCAGCTTGGCAGGCAGCAAGTAGTCTACTCCTAGATATAGCGTGCAACCGAGTATAATCGCATAGGGCAGCTTGGCCTTGCCCAGCTTCTGCTTACGCTGTATGCCGTCATAACCAAGCAGGGCGAAGGTGCCAAGCAAGACAATTAGTTTCTCCACCATCGAACTGCTCCCTCCTGATCATTGCACTTGCATCTGCTTGCCAGCATGCATACCTGTGTCAAGCAATGTCAACTTCACATCATAAGTGAATCGCGCACGTTGGAAGTGCTCGCCCCAGTCTGATTCGAGACTCTTCCACAAGCTTGGATTGCTCCGGTACACTTGATCGCCGAATCCTAGCACATCCAGCTTCTTGGTCTGCAATTCTTGAACGACGGCTTCCAGGTTCGTCTGGACGCGGTCCTCGGTCTCAACGATGAACCGGGCCTCCTTCTCCGCCGTAGTCACATCAGCGCAATGCGCTTCAGCCAGCGATCCTGTAATATTCACAGTAACTGTTGCATGCAACACCCCTGCTGCATAATCGCTTGCAAGCTTGGCCTGCGATTGGACTACCTCTATAGAGTTATTTAGACCGCCAGCATTAAGCTCATCGGTCCCTCCACACGGCGTTTGAATGATTGCATAATGATACTTGTTCATCAGCATGAGCAAGTATTCCGTTCTGTTCGGCGAAAGTGCGCCGACCATCTTCCCGTCATCGAGCAAGACGACGCCCTTCACCGCGAACGGCGCATCGTCTGCTTGCATCAGGCCAATATAGGGAGCCACGGCGTGACCTGTCTTGTTGCGCAGCATCAAATTCATATCGAGCAAGTTCATCTTCATGGTCTTCCCTGAGTATTGAGCGGCTGCTTCCTGAATACGCTTCAGCTGCTGACCGGTCGTACTCTCAACCAACGGCTTCTCCTCCAGGAAGGCGGATGCCTTCCCTTCGGTAACGAATAAATTACTCGACATCCGGGGCTCATGATCTCGATTGAAGAAGTCGAGCACATCCCGCAGCCCGCGCTTCTGCACATAGGCATCACTAATGAGCACGATACGCTGGTGGCTCCATTGCGCCCTTCTCCCCAGTAAGGTCGGTATATCCCGCACAGCTTCGAATACACTGTCCTGCACATTCTTAAGATTGAAGTAGGCATCTGTCGGTTGAATGCTGCCGCTGGTTGACACTTGCAATGGCTTGTAAATCTGTGTCGTCAGCTCGACCTTCCCTTCCTTGTTCAGATCGATTGCGACAGCCATGACGAAGCCTCGCTCGGTTAATTCCACCTGATCCCAGCACCCCGTCAGCAACAACAGCGACAGTAAGCTTAACCATGTCCCAATTGATTGCTTCATCGTTGATCATCCTAATCCAAATATTTGCGGTTATGCGCACGCCGCGGTGTGTTCAGTATCCGCTTCAATGGCGCGCGAAGGAGCGTATCTCTAAGCTGACCGATCCGCAGAGGGGCAAGCGGAGACAAGTATGGCTGACCGAGAGACTGCAAGGAGCTGAGATGAATAATTACCCACAGCAGCCCGATCATCGCACCGAATATACCCAGTATTGCTGTCATAATCATCAACGGCAATTGCAGCAGTCGCAAGGAAATCGCAATCGAATATTGCGGGATCGAGAAGGAAGCGATGCCTGTCAGCGCAACGATGACGACCATAATAGGCGAGGCGATGCCCGCATTGATCGCTGCCTCCCCAATAATTAACGCACCGACGATACTGACCGCAGAACCGACAGGCTTAGGCAATCGAATTCCTGCTTCTCGCAACAGTTCGAAGAAGAACAGCATAATAATCGCCTCGACCAGAGAAGGGAACGGAATACCCTCCCGTGTATTCAATACAGCTAACAGCAATACAGTCGGGATCAACTCTGGATGGAACGTAGACAAAGCAATATAGATGGAAGGCAATGTCAGAGCGATGAAGAATGCTACAATACGAAGCTGACGGATGAAGCTGGATATAACCGTACGTTCATAGTAATCTTCACTCGATTGGAAGAACTCCGGGAACAACCCCGGACAGATGAGGATGATCCCAGTGCCTTGCACCAGAACCACGATCTTGCCTTCCAATAAGGAAGCGACAGCTGTATCCGTTCGTTCCGTATACCGGTACTGCGGGAAGGGGGAATAGGTAGAATCCTCAATCAATTCCTCAATATATGAAGTTTCTAGAATTTCCTTGTTGGCAGCTGCAGCAATTCGCTTGGTGAAGATAGCCAAGGTTTGCTTCGGCACAGCGTCCTCCACATAGCCGTAGATCACAGCCGTCTTCGTTTCGCCACCAGTAGGCACCTTTCTGATCTTAAATTTAGGCGATTGCAGGCGTGAACGCAGCATACCGATATTCGTCTGCAAATTTTCGACAGTTCCTTCTCGCGGTCCCTTCACCACAGATTCGCTTACCGGTTCATCTACCGAACGCCCTTCCACGCTCTTATCTTCATACTTGATGGCGTTCGCCCAGCCTTCGATCAGGACGATGACATTGCCTTGAAGCAGCTCAGAGATGGCATCGTCCATACGGCGTATGACGATACCCTGCTTCTGATCAGCTCCATGCTGCTCGAAGTAGGAGATAATCTGCCGCGGCTCCAACTCAGTATCGGATCCCATATCATTCCCTACTAAACTTCGCAGTGTCTCTCTCATGAAATTATGGTCTTGCCGATCCGTCAACGTTTCGAAATATACACTAAGTGCCTCGTATTGCATGCGATTGCCAAACCGCCAAGGCAGGACAACCAGATCGTGGCAATCGGCAAAGGTCGCTTCAAGCTTTCTTCGATTTTCGACCAATCTTATAGAAAACATACTTATCGCCTTCTTGCATCATGTAGTGGTGTTAGTTTTCTCCAAATTCCGTGAAGACATTCCCGAAAAGTGAGGATTATGGCAACAATCTGTACACTAGAGTCAAAATTCACAATGCCGCTAACAATAAACTCCATCACCTGTTATTAGCCAATGAATAAAAAAAGAACGTCCCTATGAATGCATAGCTATGGTAAAATATAGATGTTTCACAACTAATCTCCCCGTGTGGGGAACAATTTATTAGGAAAAGGTGGGATTTGCACATGTCAGACAAGCAACCGTCATCCCCAGCAGACAAGCACCTTCACCATATCCCGATCTCGGTCCTCGATCTCGCTCCAATCATAGAAGGCGGCACAGCGGCAGACTCGTTCCGCCGCACCTTGGACTTGGCGCGTCATGCGGAGCAGTGGGGCTTCCACCGCTTCTGGTTGGCCGAGCATCACAATATGCCCGGCATTGCCAGCTCAGCTACTTCGGTCGTGATCGGTCACGTCGCCGGCAACACAGAGAAGATCCGTGTCGGCTCTGGCGGTATCATGCTGCCGAATCATGCGCCGCTCGTCATCGCTGAGCAGTTCGGCACATTGGAATCGCTGTACCCTGACCGCATCGATCTTGGCTTGGGTCGCGCTCCCGGCACCGACCAACCGACTGCCCACGCCTTGCGGCGTCATACGAATACAGGCGGCAATGACTTCCCCGCACTGCTGCACGAGCTGCTTGAGTATTTCGAGCCGACTGAATCGATCAACCAGCAGTCCATTCGTGCCATCCCAGGCGAAGGCCTGTCGCTGCCGATCTGGCTGCTCGGCTCCAGCGGCTTCAGCGCAGAACTGGCCAGCCAGCTCGGGCTGCCGTTCGCATTCGCGAGTCACTTCGCGCCGGATTACTTGATGCAGGCTCTAGCTCTGTACCGCGAACAGTTCCGCCCCGGATTTCGGAGCACACCCTATGCGATGGTCGGACTAAGCATCATCGCTGCCGATACGACGGAGGAAGCGCACCACCTAGCTACCTCGCAGCAGCAGCAAATCTTGAACATGATCCGCGGCAAGCGCGGACCGCTACAACCGCCTGTTGCCAGCATGGATTCGCTATGGGACGCACATGAGAAGCACATTATCGAAGCACAGATGAGCTATGCCATTGTCGGTGATAAGCAGTCGGTGAAGGAACGGTTACAGGAAGTGCTGCACGAGACGCAGGCGGACGAGTTCATCGTTGCTTCACAAATTTTCGATCATGCCGCGCGCTTACGCTCCTACGAGCTGATCTATGAGATCGTGCAGGAAGTGAAGTAAGCATAAGGGAAGGAGCTATCTCCACTCGTCAAACTACTCAAATCCGCTCGGAGTGGCTATTGCCTGCGATTATGCATCTATTTCCGTCCAATCCCGCTCGGAGTGGCTATTACCTGCGATTATGCATCTTTTTGAAGCACAGAACGCCTGAACGGGGGATTATTCGAATACAAAGATGCACATTCGCAGGCAATTCGGGAAATCGTCCATCCTGCATGCTCCAAGCCTGCACATTCGCAGGAATTTCTTGCATACATGCCAGCATGTACACCAAAGAGAGGAATTTCTTGCATACATGTCAGCATGTGCACTGCAATTCCTGCGATCATACTAATCCCATCATCCGATATCATTGCGAATCAAGGGCGCTACTCTCGTTCCATACACCACATCACTTACTAAAGTTGAGATACATTAAAAAATAAAGTATACTAAAAGAAACATAAAGGAGGAGCATCCCATGACCGATCAAGCAACACAGATGGAAATTGGAATTAGCACCTTTCTCGAAGCCACTCCCGATCCGAAGACAGGACAAGCGATCAGTCATGCTGAGCGTCTGCGCCAAGCCGTTGAGGAAATTGTATTAGCTGACCAAGTGGGGCTGGACGTCTACGGTGTAGGTGAGCATCACCGGGCTGATTACGCCAGCTCAGCGCCCGCAGTAGTGCTTGCTGGCGCCGCTGCTGCAACGAAGCATATTCGCTTGACAAGCGCCGTAACCGTACTCTCGTCAGACGATCCCGTACGCGTCTACCAATCCTTCGCTACATTAGACGGCTTGTCCGGCGGACGGGCGGAAATTATGGCAGGGCGTGGCTCGTTCATCGAATCGTTCCCACTATTCGGCCACAGCTTGGAAGACTATAACGACCTGTTCGACGAGAAGCTGGAGCTGCTGCTCGCCATCCGCGAATCGGAGAAGGTCAATTGGGCCGGCAGCAAGCATCGACCGGCGATTCACAATCTCGGTGTCTACCCGCGCGCAGAGCAACACCCGCTCCCCGTCTGGATCGCCAGCGGCGGCAACCCGCAATCAGCAGCGCGCGCCGGAACGCTCGGACTGCCCATCGCATTCGCGATCATTGGCGGCATGCCAGAGCAATTCGCACCGTTAGTCGAGCTGTACAGAGAGGCAGCCGTGCGGGCTGGACATGATCCCGACAAGCTGGAGATCGCGACGCACTCGCACGGCTTCATCGGCGATACACGTGAGCAAGCCGCCGAGCTGTTCTTCCCGCCGACCCAGGCACAGATGAATGTTATCGGACGCGAGCGCGGCTGGGGGCCCTACACGCGCGCGACGTTCGACGCAGCCTGCAGTCCGCGCGGCGCACTCTATGTCGGCGACCCAGAATATGTCGCTGAGAAGATCCTGCTGCTGCGTAAGAATCTCGGCGTAACCCGCTTCTTCCTGCACATTAACGTCGGCACGATGCCTCACCGTGACATTCTGCACACGATTGAGCTGCTAGGAACACGCGTCGCTCCGATTGTGCGTAAGGAACTTGCGCGCGATTGATCAGAACCTTCACGGACTTCGGTGAGGCTGTCGATTCATTGTGAATATGCGCCACTTACTCTCAGCTCACACCGATCGCTACTGTTGAGGAAATCTGCTTGTAGCCTCTTTATGAAGTGGACGCTACTCAGCAGATTTCAAGCAGGTATGTAGTGACCGACACGCACACATTAAGCAGGGGCTGTCCCTAATGGGAAAGCCCCTGCTTGTGTGCACTAACCTTATATTCGCTCCCATGTGGTGCAATTCCAATGAACGCGGAGGCAGAAGCGCCTCCACCGTCACCGTTTATCTAGGATTCACCACACCCGAGGAATCACTGAATATGACAGTTTGGCCATTCTTATTAATAAGAATCTCATTGCCTGGGTTGGAGTCGACATTTTTGAATTCCCGGAATGTCCAGTTCGTCGTGCCTACGTTATGCGTTTTGACAGAATAGGTTGCATCCTTGATGACCCTGATGTATCGACCGTCATCGATAACGATCTCCTGACCGCTGGCGCCATTCGTATCGGTAAACCCAAGCAGCGAGAAGCCCGATCCGACTGTGTAGGTCTTCGTGGAGTAACTAGCTTCGCGAATGACGTATACTTTATTACTGCCCTGCTTCAGTACAATCTCTTTGCCCGCACTGCCATTCACATCCTGAATGCCTAGCAAGGAGAAGCCTCCGCTAATATTATAATTTCTTGTCGTTCTAGACGCGTCCCGAATCGTAAAGATTCGTTGTCCCGCCACATCAATAATAATCTCTGCCCCAGACTGACCATTCGTATCTTCAACAGCTAACAGGGTCCAATCAGCCCCGTTGGCCACACTGTAACTTCTCGTCGTGTATCTCGCTTCATTAATGACGAGTACAGCGGTTGTTGTTGTGGATCGAACTGTACTGAGTATAATTTCTGCTCCCGCATTCCCATCTACGTCTGCAACCTTCATAATGGCCCAGCTGGAATAGGCAGTCATGCTGTGTCTGCGCACAGAACCGGTAGGATGCTCAATTTCTATGCCGGTTGTCGTGTTATACACATCCGAGAGCTGCCCTGTTCCTTTCAGATCATAGGAGCCTACATAATGACGAGTGGCTGCCTCAGCAGTGTCTGAGGGTACGAAAGCCGAGAACGCCGATACCATGCCTAGAGCTACACACAACGCAACAAACCTTTTTTTCATATAAACGAATCCTCCCACATTTTTAATAGTTACATTTTTCAGAAAATTATTTATCCCTCCTCGCAACTGAAGTCTAGTTCCCTCTATAGATTACCAAATACAATCATATATTGGAAAGTACCTCATAGAAAAATAGTTCTTCATCTAGTGCATATGTTCTACTACGAGCCTTATTGCATGACTATCCAACTAGGACCTGCTTGAAACCCGTGAGGAAGCGTCCGCCCTTGACCGTAACCGGGCAGACGCAATCTGACGAAGTGCTGGCGGTTCGTTCGCGCGAGCGAGGCTGGACTTTCGCACATGCGCGCGACATTCGTCGCAGCCTGTAGCCCGCACAACTTGCCGCTTCGCGCTTACTTCTCCTGTCTCGACGGCTTCTCCTTCTCGAACAGCACCAGCAGTGCCGGCATTAGCACACCGCGGATGAGGAACGTATCGAGTAGAATCCCTACTGCCACGATGAAGCCGAATACGAACAGCAGCTGAATTGGCTGCGTCATCAGCACAGCGAAGGTAGCCGCCAGAATAATACCTGCCGAGGAAATAACGCCGCCCGTTGCTGAGACGGATATTTCAACCGCCTTCTTTACCGGATGCTTCCGCCGTTCCTCCATCAATCTAGAGATCAGCATAATGTTGTAGTCAATGCCGAGCGCTACGAGAAAGACGAAAGCGTATAGCGGTACTCGGTTGCTCACCGTATCAATGCCGAATAACAAGTCGCTCAGGAATATGCCCAAGCCTAATGCTGCTAAGAAGGAGACGAGAATCGTGCCCATCATATAGATCGGCAGCTTCATAGACCGCGTCATCGCGATCAGCATCACGAAGATAAGAATCGATTCCAGCACGACAATCACGATCAAGTCTCGGCTGTTCGCCGCTCGGTCGTCCACCGTCACTGCTGTCTCCCCGGCAAAGTACATTGCCCCCTCAATCTCACTTGCGTTCAGCAGCTCCTCAGCCTGCTCGCGCAGCTGTTCCAATGCGTCGAGGGTTGCGACCTCATACGGACTCTCGGCAAAAGTCAGGCTGAGCTGCACTACTTGCTGATCAGCAGTCGCATCGCTTGGCTGCACCGCACTAACGAGCGGCTGCGCAGTCAGCTCCTGAATGAGCGCAGTACGCTGATCGTCAGATATCGGCGCTTCCGCTTCCACGATGACCGACGTTGGCGCTAGGTCGCCCTTGGCGAATTGCTCCTCCAATATGTCGTAGCCTACTCGCGACGGCATATCTGCCGGGAACGACTTCATCGTATCGAATTCGTAGTCGAGATTGAACAGATTGAGCGCCGAGGCGAGCAGAATGACACCGATCACCGATGCTGCAACCAACGGCTTGCGCACGACCGTGCGCCCAACCTTGCTCCATAGCGAGCTTGCTCGTACCGCAGCATCGCCCACCTGAGGCACCTTCGGCCAGAACGATCTTCTGCCGAACAGCGTGAACAAGGCCGGTACCAGCGTCACCGAAGCCACCATAATAATAAGCATCGCTGTCGCGAAGATCGGAGCGAAGTTCCGGTAATCGCCGAACTCAGCGAAGAATAGCACGAGCATCGCAGCTAAGACAGTACCGCCTGAATAAAATACCGGCAAGCCGACCTCGCGCATCGCCTCCCGCATCGCCGTATACTTGTCGTCGGTCTTCTTCAATTCTTCACGGAATCGGGAGAAGACGAACAGCGAGTAATCAATAACAGCGGCAAACAGCAATATCGTCATAATCGACAACGTCTGCTGATTCAACAGCAGTCCCGCCTGCCCCATCCAGCCCAACGTCTGATTGACCGCCTCATAGACGAAGGCTGCCGCAAGCAGCGGGATGAACGCCAGTAGCGGCGAACGGTAAATAACGACGAGCAACACCAGAATTAATCCTACCGTGGAAAACAACAGCACCAAATCTGCACGCGAGAACAAATTCAGTGTATCAACAGCAATTCCGGCTGGACCCGTCATCGTATACGTCAGATTCGTCTCATCTGCTGCAATCGCTGTCAGCTGTTCCTGAATGTCTCGAATCTCATCTGTCTCCAGCCCTGGCTCGAACGCAATAGGCAGCGCGACCGTACTTCTGTCCTCCGCATAGAAGCCTGCAGCCGCTTGCGGCGGCAATTCCGTGAACGGCACTACACTTGCAATCCCATCCAGCTCTTGTAGCTCGGCGAAGAACGCGCTTAACTCCTCGGGCTCGAACGACCCGCCATCAGACTGAAAGACGAGAATGCCCGGCAAGCCGTCCTCATTGGCAAAGTACTCATCCAGCTTCTCCTGCGCGACAGAGGACGGTGCGTCTACCGGAATCGAATCGATGCTAGAAGTTTCATAATCCTTGGCGCTGGGCGCAACAACAGCAAGCAGCATCGTCGCCGCAAGCCAGATCGCCAGCGTCGTCCACATGCCTTTCCTCGTGGACAGGCGATCGGTAATAGCTGTCAATAGATTACGCATCGTGGTCTACCTCCTTCAAAAATAGAAATAAGTGTCGATCGACATCGTTCTGTTTAAAGTGACACAAGTGTTACTTTGGTCGTACAAAATACCCCTTCATGTACATATTCACCTTATTATAGTCATGAGAAACCCCCACCGTCTATTACCTTGCTGTGAACATTCCTTGTCCAAGCACTTCCTTCATCGCAGCCACCCACTCTGCGTGCGGGATGTTGTAATGGTTAGGGACCGCAATTGTTTGGAACAGCAGCCCGAGCATGACACTGTCAGGCAGATGTGCCTTCAGCACGCCCGCCTGCTTCCCCTGGGCAATCAAGCGCTGCAAGGTCTCGTACATCGCAAGCGGCAGCTGCTCCAGCTGCTGACGCTGTTGTTGACTGTCCGCTTCCATTCGCTGCATCATATGACGGGCAATCTGAATGAGGGGCAGCACATCTTTTTTCTGAAAAAACAAGTCTACTAGCCGATCATATTGCGCCTCGAAGCCTTCTATCTGCTCTACTGCCGCCAGCTCTACGAGAAATGCATCCATCTCATCGTTCATCAATGCGGTGATTAGCTCATCCTTGTTCTTGTAATACTTATACAGGGACGCTCTCGATACTTCCAGCCGTTCAGCCATCAAGCCGAAGTGAAAGGCATCGTAACCGTGCTCCAGCAGCAGATGCTTGACTGCGTGGAACAGCTCCCTCGTAGTAAATTTCCGCTCACGTGCCATCTGCGCAACTCACCTCTGCTCTATTATACGAAATCCAGTCCGCGAGGCAAAGCTGCCGTAGTTGTATAGTGAGAAAGCCTTCGAGCCCTGCTCGCTATGGCGCCGAACCTAACATTCCCTGAGATAACGTAGGCTATCAAGTATATCTGGTCCCGGATTTCGCAGTTTTCACTTGCGCAACGTGCATGCTGCCCTGTATGCATATATTACCTGCGAATGTGCAGGCTTCGTATACGCATGATGAGTGAGTTCCCGAAATACCTGCGAATGTGCATCTTAGCATACAGAAAATCGACCGATCAGGCGGACTGAGCTTCAGAAGGGATGCAGGATCGCAGGCATTCACCTCATTCACCTCCATTTTGGAAGCAAAGCCTGCACATTCGCAGGCATCTCGTCGAATCACGCTCAAATAACGCTACTACTTCTGCTCATGCGTCAAGCGAACAACGTCTAACAGATTAATCTTCTGCTTCGAAGCTTCGTCATACAGCCACTTCTCCTCCACATGATCGACGAACAGCACGCCATGAAGATGATCAATCTCATGCTGCATACAGCGGGCCAGATAGCCTTCTCCCTCCAGCACAACCATTTCACCCCGACGGTTCAACGTTTGCACTTTCACATAGTTCGCCCGTTTCACGAAGCCGAAATACCCCGGGAAGGACAAGCAAGCCTCTGCCCCCTCCTGTTCCCCACTGCTTTCCATAATCTCAGGATTAATCAATTCAATGAGACCTTCCCCGCAATCCATCACTATCAATTGACGCAATATGCCAATCTGCGGTGCAGCTAGCCCTGCACGTCCTTCTTCGACATATAATGTTTCGGCCAGATCATCCAAATACTTGAGCGTCTTCGCATTGATTTCAGCAGGTCTTGCCACCTTGCGCAAGATCGGCTCGCCGAAGGGCAAAATCTTTCTCACAGCCATCTACTTAAGCTCCTTTCGTCTTCTGCGGTGCGGAGTGGTGCCACAGATCATTCGGTGTGCAGTCCAGTGCCGTGCATAGTGCATCCAGTGTTTCGGCCTTCATCTGGCGCGGCTGCTTCGTCAACAACGCACTGATCGATGCCGGCGTCAGGCTGTAGCCCGCCCTCTCCTGCAAAAGCCGCGCTAGCTCTGCACCTTTCCAAATTCCGCGCTCTGCCATCACTTGCCGCAACATCCATATAAGCATGCCATCGTCCTCCATCATATTAGTTAATACCTTAATTAATTAGTTACTACCTAATATATCATGGTACGCAATGAAAACCAACAGGAGTTCCTCCTATAAAGGGGTGTAACGGTCACTCGTGTCCGTCACACCGAGAAAGAGCACATTTTGGATTGCTAACGGACGCGGATGTCCATCAGAAGCGGAAAACAGCCCGTTTGACCGATACATGCTGCGCTTATGGACATCTGTGTCCGTTACATTATGAAATCACGCCCCATACGCCCTTTAACGGTCACCAGTGTCCGTTACAACACCCTTTCCAAGCGAATCCCAGCCAGGCAGCAGCTGCTCAACATCGGCAAGGTCGATCAGCTATGGCCGAAAGCCAAGCTGAGCAGGTAGAAGATCTTATCTCACAGATGGCTTCTAGGCAGATGGCATCAGGACCTCCACGACGAAAATAATAGCACCAGATAGTGGTTATACCCGCCTCAGTTGGTTACACTAGCCTCAGCTGGTTACGCCAACCCCATTTAGTTAAGCCGACTATACTTCTTACATTCATCTGGATAGTGCTATACAATAAGAGATAGATCCTTGAACAGGAGGTAGTTAAACATGAAGATCCAACACATTACAGACACGACTACATTGAATAACGGCGTGCGCATGCCGTGGCTCGGACTCGGTGTCTTCCAGGTAGAAGATGGCGAGGAAGTGATCAACTCTGTCCGCTATGCGCTTGAGGACGGATATCGTTCGATTGACACGGCTGCTGGCTACAACAACGAGACAGGCGTCGGCACAGCGATTAAGCAAAGCGGCATTCCGCGCGAGGACATCTTCGTCACTACGAAGCTCGCCAATGGCGACCAAGGGTACGAATCTACGTTGCACGCATTCGAGGAAAGCCGCCGCAAGCTCGATCTAGAATACGTTGATCTGTACTTGATCCACTGGCCTGGCAAGGACAAATATAAGGACACATGGCGCGCATTCGAGAAGCTGCAGAAGGAAGGCTATATTCGCGCGATTGGCGTCAGCAACTTCAAGGAGCATCATCTGGAATCGCTCAAGCAAGATAGCGACATTATCCCTGCGGTCAATCAAGTCGAGTTCCATCCGCTGCTGAACCAACAGAAGCTGCTCCAATACTGTAAGAACGAAGGCATTCAACTCGAAGCGTGGACTCCGATCATGAAGGGCAAGCTGGATATACCGGTATTGACAGAGCTAGCTGCCAAGTACAGCAAAACACCGGCCCAAATCGTGCTTCGCTGGGACTTGCAGCATGGTATCGTGACGATTCCGAAATCCGTTCGCCAAGCGCGCATTCAGGAGAACGCCGATATCTTCGACTTCACCTTATCTGAGGAAGACATGAAGCGGATCGATCAACTGAACGAAGATTATCGCTTCGGTCCTGATCCGGACGAACTGCTATTCTAACTGAGACACCATTACGCATAGACAAGGAAATACGCACATTGCATTCATTAACGGCTGGGCAGAGGATGACTCTGACCCGGCCATTTGTCTTTTTGACAAGCCCCCCTTACTATAGATAAAAGAGGAACCTATCACGAAAGGATGATCTATTATGATTCCGCTTATCCCCTACCTGCACCGCATCGGCGCCCAGATTCCGCAAGGTAATCCCTTGCAATCGCTGCATCACATGCAATATCGGCAAGTGCGCAGCATCCCCTTCGAAAACTTAAACATCCTATGGCGTATTCCGCTAACGATGGACGTAGCTACCTTATATACGAAGCTCATAACAGAACGACGCGGCGGTGTATGCTACGAGCTGAACGGCTTCTTCCACCACGTGTTGACCCAGCTAGGATACACGGCACAGCTACATGCCGCCACCGTCCATCACGATACAGATTGGTATCATATAGACAATACACACATGTTCAATGTTGTTACGCTGGATGGCGAAGCATACTTGGTCGATGTCGGATTCGGCGGACAATCGCCTAGCAGCCCTGTGCCTATGAACGGCGAGGAAGTTGCAGATATTGACGGTGCCTACCGCGTCATCACACAAGAAGGCTACGCAATATTGCAAAAAAACGAGGGAGAACATTGGAAGCACCTGTACCGATTTGAACGAGTACCGCGGCGTGAGGAGGAATTCGAGCCGTTCATGCGTTTTATCGAACAATCGCCCGAGTCCCATTTCAACAAGAAGCCCTTCCTCACTATGGTGAAGGATACTGGCAGAGTGACAATATCCGGCAACTCTCTGACACAGGTAGAACAGCAGCACAAAGTCAAAACCGAAATCACTGCCGAGGCCCTCGCTGAGACCATCGTCGATCATTTCGGCATGCCGATTAACCGCTCGATCACTTGGTGAATGAGATTGGGTACGATATCGGCGGAATACTTCACTTCCATGCGCTCATACATTTTATGCGCATCTCTACCATAAGGGCCAATATTGATGACCGGAATATTCAAGAGACGGATGCTGTCGTAGTCAATCCAGTGCTTCTTGCCCCAGCTCGGATTGTTCGCACACGCGGCAGCAATCGCCTCCTCGTCATCGGTTAACCGGAGAAAGCTCATATCTGATATGTAAGGGAAGAAGGCGCGGGTTACAATCGGTTGCGCATAGAACGGCTGCACTTCCGAAATTGCAGCTTCCAGCGCCCGATTCAGCTCCCGCTCCCGTTCATCATTGTCGTCGAGTGTAGACGCAGGCGAATACAGCGACGCATAGAACAGCACAATCGCAGGCTGACGGCTGCTGCGCCACTTGCATGCTTCCTCCACGACCCGTACCGCATACATTCTAACGTCCAGCTCCTCCTCATACAGCAGCTGCTCCTTCCACTGCTCCATATGTTGTGCATAGCGCTCCCCGTATTCCTGCAGCAGATGCTGGTGCAGCTCCTGATACGTCCACACCTCCGGCTGCCAGGGAAGCTCGCGGAACGCCTCGCCAATCGCAGCACAGTACGCCTGGTACTTGTTCTGGAATGTCGCCATCGCCTGCTCCATCGCCAGATGCGCTTGTTCCTTCAACAACGACAACACGGTGCTTGGCGACCAGCTGTGCACGAACATATTGTAATAAGCGAAAGCGCTCAGAGCGGTCTGCACGGTGTAGAACGGCTTCAGATCGCTCTGCTTCAGCGAGACAGGCGGCAGCGTACGCTCGCCATGCTTCTCATCGCATAATGCCGGATTGTAGGACAGCTGCCGCGTCAGCTCCGACAGGATGAAGTTCGGGTCCACCCCTTCGAAGCAAGAGCCTACGTGCGTCTCTACACCCGTGACGTAACAAGCCGGCAGCAGCTTGCCGACTGTTCCCTTGTATATATAACGGTTCGAGTCTCCTTCATAAGCAGGCGACACGAACTCCGCATTCACTGCCGCGATATAGTCGAACCGATGCTCCCGCTTCCACGCATGCAACGTCTCTATGGCGGACAGCATGCCGTGCGAGCTGTCTTCCTCGTCTACGACCGCTACGAATACGAGATTGCCCGCAAGCTCCTCAGGGTGCTCGGCATAATACTTCATCATGTACATATGGCTTGCCACGCCGCCCTTCATATCCAACGCGCCGCGCCCGAACAGCCACTCGCCTGATTGCAGATGCTGCTGTACCTCTGGCGGCAGCAGCTCCTCCTTCAGCGCTTCGGCAAGCTGATCAGGACGGCAGGCATAAGGCCGTGCTCGCCCGTAGTCGTCAATATCGACCGTATCCAGATGTCCGGTCAGCACAACCGTACGATCGCTCTGCGCCTTCTCTCCCCGGATATAGGCCAACACATTATAGCGGTCTCTATGATCATCCAGCGTCTTCTCTTTGCGAATGCGATCTGGATGCTGTTGGAAGTACGACCAGGCCGACATCATCGCATAGAGCGCATCGGCAACAGCCCGCTCTCCCTCCGTATTCACTACACTTTCAATCTCCACAAGCTGTTTGGTAAAAAACAACACGTCCTGCTGACAATCGAGCATCGATGTCCCTCCCCTCCTCCGGCTACCGAGGCGCAGTCGTTGTGCAGGAAATCCGCCGTCACCCTGCTTACGAAGTCGCCTCCTACACAGGGGAATGCTAGCCGCAGCCCTGCGCCTGACTCCCTCAACAGCTAGTATGCGAGATGATTACAAAATTTGCTCTCCCAGTAAGGAAGCGATGAATTCTACAGTTACCTCGGCCGTCGCATTGTCGTCTTCCAGCATCGGATTCACTTCTACGAACTCGGCAGAAGTAATCAAGCCAGACTCATGCAGCAGCCGCAGCGCAAACTGCGCTTCCCGATAGCTCACCCCGCCCTTGACGGGCGTTCCGGTACCAGGCGCCTCCAGCGGATCGAGACTGTCCACATCGAAGCTCAGATGAACACCGTCCGTCGTGTCGCGCAGCAGATCGAGCGCCTGCCGAATCACTTCCTCCATGCCCATCTGCTCAATATCGTGCATCGTGAAGCAAGTGACACCTGATTCGTTAATGTAGGCCCGCTCTCCTTCATCGATCGATCTCGCGCCAATCAGAACGACATGCTTCGGTTGGATCGGATGTCCGCTCTCCTTGATCTGCGTCAAGCGCGGGTCCCCCACCCCCAGTCCGACAGCGAGCGACATCCCATGAATATTGCCGGACGGACTCGTCTTCGCTGTATTCAAGTCGGAATGGGCATCGAACCAGATCACGCCTAGATTCCGATAATGTCTCGCCAAGCCGGATAGCGTCCCGATCGCAATGCTGTGGTCACCACCGAGCACTAACGGGAATTGTCCTTTGCCCACGACAGCCTCGACACGATCGGCCAGCTTCGCATTGGCATCGATGACTTCCTCCAAGTTCTTCAGATTGTCATCCATGTCCCGATTCGCCTTCCCGGTTGTCGGCGGCACGACTTCATCCTCTATAACGCAAGACACCCCAACATCCGCCAAGCGCTGCTCCAGCCCCTCCTTCATGATCGCATTCGGACTGAGATGTACCCCTCTTCTGCCTGCACCCAGATCGAACGGCACGCTTAGTATGGCTACGGTCTTTTGCTTTACTTGAACAGTCACATTCCTTCATCCTCCATTCTTAGTCCATTCACGCGACCCCGCTATGAAGTGGATAGGCGCAATCAGCATCTGCACGCGGTTTTCATAATTTTTGTCTGGAAGGGATGCTTTATTCACACAATATAGGAAAACAGGCATCCTCTGCACATTCACAGAAGAAGCCTGCATGTATCCGCTTCACGCCTATCACCCGCGAATATCCCGATTCCTGTCTCCAAGTATACCGAGCACTGCCAAGCCAACCGCTATCACTAGCAAGAGGAAGAACTTACCGTAAGCCATCTCTTCCACCGGCAGTCCGGACGCATGAGCGAAAGGGGACAAATTGCTGAGCCAAGCCGGAAATTGCAGCAGTCCGCCCAAATAGACAACGATGAAAGAGAATCCCAAGTACGCCCACACCAGCCCTGTGACCGAGGGCAGGAATCCAATGAGAAACACAGCCAGCCCGATCATTACCCATAAGGCAGGCAAGTAAGCCATAGCCGCTTGGTAGAAGGTGCCAAGGGGAATGGGCTCTTCCATTACTCCAGCCGCTGCCAACCCAAGACCGAGCGCCGCCAGGGACAGCATCGCCCACCCTGCTGTGAAAGCGATCACCACATAACCGCCGATAACGCGTATGCGAGATGCCGCGCGGCTAAACAGATGCTCCGTTCGATTCTTCTTCTCCTCCACCCTCAGCTTCATGATCGCCATAAGCGCAGGTACGGTACAGATAATCGCAATAATAATCATGAGGAAAGGAATAAATTGCTCGATTAACGAATAGCCCTCCACGGGAGTGAGCACTTCCTTCAGCATCTCGTTGTCAGCCATGAACGCATCGAGATCACCCAATACAGAGCCATAGGAAGCGCCAAGCACCAGCATGCCGATCGCCCAGGCAACCAATCCGGTACGCTGCAAGCGCAGTCCAAGACCCAACGGGCTTAGCAAGAACTTAGATGCCCGTGTGCGGCCAGGCTTGGCAGGAAGGAAGCCGGCGTCCAGATCACGCTTAGCATGCAAGACGTATGCCACGGCTGCAAGCCCAATTGCAACAGCGGCTGTAAGTGCAACCGGCCACCAGTAATTGTTCACATACACCTCCGCACTCGCCACCCAGCCTAGAGGAGACAACCAGGATAGACCGCTGCCTGTTACATCCCCAACCGCTCGGACCAGATAAGCGAGCAGCAGCACCGTAATGGACAACCCGATCGTGCCGCGGGCATTGGCCGATAGCTGCGCAGCGATCGCCGTCACGCTGGTGAAGAACATACCCGCTGCGCCAAAGGCTGCGCCGTACAGCAGCGATCCTTCCAGATCCATACTCGCAATGCCAAGCGCAGACAAGCCGATACCGACAAGCAAAGCCAGTACGATATTCGTGCCGAAGCCGACGACCACCGTCGCATGCAAGCTAGACAACCGCCCTACAGGCAGCGAGCGAATCAGCTCCATCCGTCCTTCCTCTTCATCCGCCCGCGTATGGCGCGCAACTAGCATAATGCTCATAATGCCCACCGCGACCGCAGTCATCAACAGCATCTGGTGTGCCATCATAGCACCGAACGTATAATTGTCCAAGCCGTAGCCCTTGCCAACCATAGCCGTCATTGCCGGGTTCAGCATCGTCTCGGCCATCGTCTGCCGTTCCTGCGCAGTCGCATACAGACCGGTGAACGCTTGCGCCACGATGAAGGTGAGCGCCGCTATGCCTAGCAGCCATACGGGTATGCGCACACGGTCACGCCTAATGATGAAACGAACGAGCTGGCCGGTTCTATGAGATAACGAGGTAAGCATTACCTTACACCTCCGGAACCTGCTTGTGAGGCTTGCCCCGTCCCTTCATAGTGCCGCATGAACAAGTCCTCCAGCGTCGGCGGGGCGCTCTCCAGCTTCACAATCCCTTGCGCGCTCAAGACAGCCATGACGGGTTCCAGCTCCTCCGAATCCACCTGGAATGATAAGCCCAAGCCGTCCTCCTCCAGATCGTGCACCCCTTTCATCTCCCGCAGTGCAGGCACAGGCAGGCGTGTCTCTACTCGCAAGGAAGTTCGGGTCAAGTGGCGCAGCTCAGCAAGCGTTCCTGTCTCGATCAAGCGCCCTTCGCGAATAATGCCCACCTTGTCACAGAGCCGTTCCACCTCAGACAAGATGTGGCTCGACAGCAGCACACTCTTCCCTGCCTGCTTCGCCTCCATCACACATTCCTGGAAGACAAGCTCCATTAATGGATCGAGACCGGACGTCGGTTCGTCCAATATATACAGGTCCGCATCTGAGGAAAAAGCCGAAATGATCGCGACCTTCTGCCGATTGCCCTTCGAGTACGTCCTGCACTTCTTCGACGGGTCGAGATCAAACCGCTCGATGAGCTCCTCCCGCCTGCTCTTATTAGCCGTCCCGCGCAGCTTGACGAACAGATCAATGACTTCCCCGCCCGTCAGGTTAGGCCACAGATTAACATCCCCCGGCACGTAGGCTAGCCGCTTATGAATGTCTACCGCATCCTTCCATACATCCCTGCCGAATATCGTCGCTTCGCCCGACGTCGCCTTCAAGATGCCAAGCAGCAGCCGAATCGTCGTCGATTTGCCCGCGCCGTTCGGACCGATAAATCCGTACACCTCTCCCTTATTGACTTCGATGTTGATCCCATTTAACGCTGTAAAGCTGCCGAACGATTTGGTGAGGTTGGTTGTACGCAATATCGTCATGGAACATCCTCCTCCAATAGTTATGAAATAAATTAACTTATATAGTTCATAATATATAATATTTATTCGCATTGCAATAGTTTATGAACTATTGCTGTTGTTCTATTACATAATTTTGATTACACTGAGAGAAGGGAGGAGAAGCCAACATGAACGGATTTGAACGCCGCCGCGCACAAAAAAAGAAAGATATTCTTGAAGCCGCCTTGGCTCTCTTTATGGAATACGGGGTGCAGAAGCCTTCTATAGCTGAAATTGCCAAACAAGCGGGCGTGTCGCAAGTGACCATCTATAATTACTTCAACAGCAAGCACAACTTGGCTTACGAGGTCTTCTTGTATTATCTGGACAAAACCTCTGCCCAATTCTTCGATATATTGAACAGCGACCTGGATTTCCCCGACAAGGTGAAGCAGCTCATCTTCCGCAAGAAAGAAGCAGCCCAACAAATTCACGAAGATCTGTATCGCTTCATCATGCGGGAATACGCCGCCAATCAGGATCACTTCCGCAAGCTGATTATGGAGAAGACAGTGCCGCAACTGTACGAATTGTTCGAGCAAGGCAAGGCACAAGGCTATGTCGATCCGAATATGTCCAATGAAGCGATCTTGTTCTACATCCACGCGCTTAACGAATATATGCAACGCGAGGATGTGTACAGCAACGTTCTGCCGATGACAGAGGATATCGCGAACCTATTCTTCTACGGCATTGCAGGCAAGCGGGAGTAGATGGGGGAACTTCCCCTTTTTACTTGTAAATAGAGGAAATTGCAAGGAAATGTCGAATTGTGGAGAGTGGTTATCTGAAAAATTAAAATTTATAATCAGAAAGAAGGTAGATGTCTAGTGACACGTCTGCACCTTCAGCTGGATCGCATAGAGGAAATCGGCTATGCCCTGCATAGCAGCACGAATAGGTTATCCTCCATTGTGGATCAAGTTAGTTCCTTACATCGTCAAATCGATTATAAGGTATCGGCGCGCAATCAAATCGGCATTCGCACGCATCGTTCTGAACAAACATTAGAAGACCTAGTGAACCGAATCGAAGCGCTGCGGTCCTTCATACATGAATCCGTTTATCAATACGGTATGACAGAGAGGCGCATACAGGGAGAGGCGCAGCTTATCCGTGACATTGTCGCACTCCCGCCGATCAGCCTGCATGAGCGCGTCCAAAGGTTGATGGACCAATTCGAGAATGATCCCTTACGGAACGATCCGCTCGTACAACGTCTCATCGAGGAAGCGAACCATCACGATGAATTCGTTAGCATCCCGGCATTGGAGCAGCTTAGGGAGATCTTCGAAGCACGCAACAATATCGCACGCGCACAGACTGCCTGGTTCATCTACATGCAATTCAATAACACAGAAGCGGCAGAGCGTGCACATGCGTACGCCATGGAATTACGAAAGCTGCTGCGAGAACATGGTATCGATGAACAATACTTCGCCGAAGACCTAAGCCTCTCCGGATTTTACTCAGGCGAACCATTGGACGCCGTCTCTTACGACCCGTCTATACCGATCCAAACACCGATGCCCAAGGATAACCAATATCGCTACTTGCTTGGACTAATCATTGCAGGCGGTTCCCAAGCAGCCTGGGCCAAGCAGCAGCTGGCACACATTCACGCAAGGTTGAAGGAGATAGGCCGAGCCCAGAGAGCGTGGACAGAATACAAGGAAAGGGGAATGAATCAAGAAGCGGACAATGCCCATCTGTATGCAGAGAAGATCCGAGACGAGTTGAAAAATGAGTTCGGGCTATCAGAGGGAATGGTTGACGGCGTCAATTACGAGCATCTGTGGACAGAAGAAGGGCCAGCCGGAAAGTATCTGAACGACGAGAATACGATGAATCAGTATGACACCTCTGGAACGCAGCACCCGAATCCGAACGAGAAGTATAAGCATATTACAGAACAGGTCCAATCGATCACGGACATTAATGAAGGCAAGTTCGGAGATGAGATGGACCATTTTATCGATATTTTCAAAGAACATCAAGATTTGTACGAGCGAATCTCTGACAAAACAGGCGTACCTGCTGAGCTGATTGCCGCCCTCCACTATAGGGAGAATCCAGGCAAGTTCGATATTTATCTGCATAACGGACAGAAGCTTGGTCAAGAGACTACCATTCATCCAGCGGGCATTTATTTCGACAATTTCGAAGAGGCTGCCGTCGATGCTTTGCTGTCCAAATCCTATGTACGGGATACGTATCAACTGCATGCAGACTCCAACGATCTGGTCGCCATGCTTGCCTATGCAGAGGCCTATAACGGATGGGGATACTATAATCGTGACGAAGTCAGCCCCTACGTGTACAGCGGTACAGATATATATACTAGTGGCAAATATACTTCGGATGGGGTGTATGATCCTACTAAGGTGGATGGGCAGCCCGGTGTATACATTTTGTTGGCAGCACTCGAAGAAGAATTTGCAACTATACCGGCCGAGCCGGAATCCTCCGGTACGATACCTACAGATGGTATAGAGTTTGAAGCAAATGTGCAATCAGCAGGTAACATTCTCGGCGCAAATCCTAACTATGCCGACGCTGTGACCATTCCGGAAATAGAGAATTTCCCCTTATACAAACAAGGAGATTCGAGATACGGTGGAGAGCTTATAGGATTAGACTCTTCTGATACGATGGCCAATATTGGATGCACGACAACAGCACTCGCAGCCGTCAACGCGTGGGAGACAAGCGGCGAGTGGATAAACAGTCAAGAACCCCACCCCGGCAGGTACAATGACACCGTGGAATATACAGCGAATGGTGAAATCCATTGGCCGTTTTCAAGACCCGGCGAGGTAGACTTTGCATACAATGATTCTCAATTCGAATCCAACGTCCAGGACGCTATCGACCGCGGGAATCCGGTTTTATTCGCTGTCAATAACGATGCCCACTGGATGGTCGCAGTCGGTTATATGCCTGACGGTGACGTGATTGTCTATAACCCCGCCGACGGCATGGTGGGAACGTTCGATGAAATGAATGAACATCGGGAATCGATCAACAGGTATACCTATACCTCGATTAGCCGTTATCGCGAATTTTAATAAGAAATTGGAGATGTTAGCATTGAAACGATGTATACCGTGGGTCGCTGTATGCTTGATACTTACATTCATGACTAGCTGTGCGAATACCCAACCTTCCTCGCAACCAAACCCTATGAAGTTGCAGGAGGATCATGTAGGGAACGCCCCTGCAAATTCCAACGAACAAACAGAAGAATTAGTGGATGATCTTGACTCATCCCAAACACCGACACAAGATATTAAACCGGATTCAGACAAGGTTGTTATAGATCCTGTTCTGGCCGATGCAAATGACACCATCACCGAAACAGGAAATCAAGAGGAACTAGAGGCTTGCATACAAGCCATTCATGATAGAGGATTTTTACTTCCCGAGGAAGGTTACGTTGACTACAAAGGGGGTTTTCGTATCTTCCCTCTGCTCCATTTCATCCTGACCAAAGAATCTATCCCAGCAACTAGGCCAGGTGAAGACGTCTATATGCTGGATAATCCGGTATTCGTAACCGAACATGAAAACTATGCGGATGCACTTGTATTCGCGCCCGTCCATTCGCAACGGACAGGGGTTATTCAGGGAATTCCCGGCATGCCACAAAATGAAGTAACAGAATACTATACAGATATCTTATACGGCCCTGTTTCTCATCACCTTGCCACAGATGTAGGTCCTACGAACAAATCGGTGCCTGTAACACGCGATACTTGGGGGAACGAGTTGTCAGAGTATACCGAACCATGCGAGGATGTGCTTGCACTGCCTCCTGCACAGGATGAACCGCCTACTTTCCATACAAGCGGTGCCATGTTCCCATTTACAGAAGAAATTGATTTCATCGCGGGACAAAGCCGAGTCGGGTATTCCCTGTTACAAACTGGAAAAGGATTTCGATTTGAAAATAAAAAAATTGCTGAGATTCAGATCCCCATATTGCTGTATTGTCCTGGCTGCGAAGTAGACAGCGTAGAAATGGTACAGGACGATGCCACTTTGCACTTTCAGACCAGCAAGTATGACTACCTGTGGAAGGAATGGCTAGGGGACGACTGGCATGCATTTACCTCCGAATGGGTCGACTTTGACGAGGACTTGTTCATGAAGGCTGAGCTGGATAAGATCGATTCCGATACTCCTCCATTCATCAGTGACAGCCCTTCGACGATCGGGGTGACGATGGATGGTGAGCGTGTAACGTTCATGAATCATTGATGATGACAAGAGAAAAGGGGGCAGCCGCCCCCCTCCTGCTTGATTACGGTTTACGTTAGTGATGTCATGGAGTAACCGGCTGCCACGGTCCCCATTGACCGGTTGTGCCAGGCTCTTGTCCTTGCGTCCACCATTGTGCTTGCCACAATTGTCCATTGTGATACACAATTTCATTGGTATATACCGTGTTCGGGTCCCAAGTTGGATAGTCTCCCGGGTCATCCGGGTCTGGATCAGGGTCTGTAGGTGTACCGTCTACTAGAGTCCAAGCGCCGCCTGTTCCTGGGGCTTGCCCTTGGGAATAGTAGACTGCTTCCCATACTGCGCCGTTATAAAGCACGGTTTCCCCTGCTTGATAAGGTCTGTACGATACCCACTCCTCAATTTCGCCGAAGCGGTCCGGATCACCGGCATGTCCGGCTGGCGGCGTAGTAGGAGAAGACGGATCGATGGTCAGGTTCACATCTATCGCTTGATAGAACGCATTCTGCGTGTCGAAGATATCCCACACCGCTACAATGACATAATAACCTTCCCGATCGTTCGGAATAAAACAGTCACTGGAGTAATCATTCGGCGGGTTGAGGCCATGATCCCTGTACTCGCAGAACAACTCCAGATTGTCACGAGCTAGCGGCTGATTCGGATCCCATCCTTGCTTGGTAATATAGTACTTCCAGTTGTTCGTAGCATGGTTGGCTTGAATGTACCATTGGAACGTATGCGGACCGCCTTGCAGATCAACTTTGGCCCAGCGTGTTGCCGTTTGTTCGTCCAATTCGTAGAACGGCGCAGCTCCTGTTCCGCCATCCGCACTTGCAATCCGACCATCCGGTACACCGATTTCCGGGAAGTCCCCCCGTCCCTCTACACTAGCAGGTTCGTACTGTACTTGACCACAGTTCGTGTTCACTCCTTGTTGACACAAGTGAGCACGGCTGTCTATCACATAACCGTGAGCGTTGGCAGAATCTGCGAATAATAGCATGCATGCAAATAGTAAGACGGTCAACCCTGCTGCTGCCAGAAGCATATTCGTCTTGGACATTCTCCTGTCCTTTACCCATTGTGCTGTCATTTTTCATTCTCCTCCTTTTTTTTCGTTCAGATAAGCCAAGCCTGTCTTGTGATGATGACGCCTAGCTGCATACGAAAGTGTAAGCACTTTCATAAATACTTAGTTCGAACGCTATCACCTCTCTCCTCATAACCTCTGAGCCGACACTTCGTTGATATATAATCAATCCTGAAGGACAACTATCACTTGTATGTGAATCCGACTCCTGCCATGCTTCCTGCTGTAGCCGCTCCAGGAATTGATATGAATTGTCACGCTCTTGTCTATCGATATAGACTCTTACTAGAATTATGACAGACTAGATGGCAATGTAAAATAACCCCTTCGACTTATTCCTTCGACAGCATTTTTCTTCATTTCAGCTACAGGAGACTCAGAAGATTGTTCGTGCAAAAGGACTATATAACTATAATGTTTACCACCAAAGTAAAAGATACACTGCTTCACGAAAATGTATAAATAGGTAGTGTATTTATTCTTAATCATGTATATTAATCTTCCCCCTCTCGATGATATATTGTTTTTCTAATATTTTTCTTGCTCGCTCATGTCGTTTAAATAGAACTTGTTCACTGACACCTAGTTTTTTTGAAATCTCCTTATACGATAATTGCTCAATATATCGAAAATATATGATGATACGATGATCATATTTTAATTTACTTAGAAAACGATGCAACACTTCGTTTGAGTACTGTTCCTCAATTATGATTTGTTCTGGATGATTAAAATCCATAAGCTGGGTATCTAAAGCTGCACTTATAGCATAATCAATGCTAATATTTTTAATATTATGTTTATTTTTCCTTATAAAGTCTAACGCTGTATTATGAGCTACTTTTTTAAGCCATGCTTTCATGGTGGATTTTTCTTTCGTCATTGGTCCTTTTAACATCGCTTTAATAAACGCTTCTTGAATTACATCTTCAACCATTGCGTGATCTTTGACTAGAAATTTTATGTCATTATAAACCAACATCCAATATGCTCGAAAAAGATGACGCTGTGTCATTGAATCTAATCTTCGAACATCGCTTTGAAATAATGCATACAGCTCCTCATACAAGAAGGAAACCCTCCATACCAATGTAGTTTAAATGTAACCATATCAATATGCCGATGAGGTAGTAATGGTTGTTTTTTTGAATACTTATTGAATTAATTGAACATCTACAAAATCAATTGTTAATTTATCGACGCCCTCTTTCTCGAAGTATAGTTTCAATTTAGAAATTTGCCTCAAGTCGATGTCAATATCAATCGGATGGTCCCCACCTCTTAATTCATCTTTTTTGAAGATTTCCTCTCCATCACCATAAATGATGAAAGTACCTCGTGCATCACTGTTCTTTGTACGATCGTCGATTCCTACTTTTCCAGTAAGTCTAGCGTATTGCTTGTCGAGATTATATTCAATAGAACCAAATTCACTCGTGTTGTTGTGGTTCAAATCGACTTCAGGTAACTTTACTTTAATACCATTACTTGCGTACATTGTACCTGCAACGTGAAGGACATTGTTAAAAAAAGCATTCTCTGCAGCAATTCCATCAGCCCGGGCATATTCGATGTCAGCCAAATAATTGATTCTCCCATCCCTCATTCCAATCCAAATAGTTTGATTCTCTTGATCCCACTCTACCTTTTTGCCTAATGCTTCACTTATAAATCGCAACGGTACATAAGATTTCCCTTCATAGATTAAACCTGTTTCACCCTTCCCTGCTTGTTTTTCTACACCATCTATCATATATTTAAGATCTTTAAAAAACACATGGACTTGTGTTGGTTCAGATGCATAAGCAATTGATCCAATTAACAATCCGCTAACCATTACCCCAGAGACAAAACCTTTTATTTGCTGTTTCACTTTATCACTCCCTATACGAATGAATAAGAGGTACTCTGAATTATTTGCAAATTCCGAGTACCTTCTCTTATATTATAATATTAGTAAGCTCTTACAGCAACAGTATAGCCATAGTTGATACCACCATCGCCATCATCTGAAACAATTCTAATAGTGTAAGTTTCATCTTGATTTGCTGGCGTAAAAGTGTTTAATACTTTCCACTGACTAGCTGATGATGTCTGTCCAGATGCAATCAGATTATTACCGGAATCATATATCTTTAATGTCATCCCAACATGATCCTCATCCTCCAAATAATATCTGATTGTATTTCCATATGAGGTTTCGTAATCAAACTCGTAATCAATCTCACCTATTTTAGGCAAATTTCCAGATTTATTGAGCATCAACTCTAAAATTGTGATATCACCAAAACCAGCAACATTACGTAATTTGTTAATATCCATTGATGTTACATTTGTTTGGGCAAAACTAATGGCCGGAACCGACATTAACAATACAATAGAAAAAAGCAAGTACAAAAGTTTTTTCATATTACCTCCAAAAAGTAAGTTTATAAAGGCGCCTTCATAAGAATATAACGAATGTAATTGGTGAAATCTGACTGTTCATTAAAAAAATTCATTTTTTATTCTAATCTTGAAAGCCGGCACGAAAATAGCATAGCTGTCGCTTACCTGATATAATCGTCACTGAAGTTACCAATATCGCTCGGCCATGTTAACGGATACGAGTATCTTGATACTCTGTTAGTCGTAGCTGATTCCCACTAAACGATCATTCACCTGCTATCTACATGGTATGAGCGAATTTCCTGGGAAGCAATTAGCCATTCATGCATTTGTGTCGTGCCTTCGATGATTTCGTTAATCTTCGCATCACGGTAATAGCGCTCGGCGGGATAGTCGCTGTGACAGCCGTTAGCCCCGTGAATTTGGACGGCATCGCTTGCGGCCTTCGTTACGATCGTGGACGCGAAGTATTTGGCCGTCCATGTCTCCATTATGCTGTCTGGATCTCCGACGTCCTTCAAGTAGCCTGCCTTATAGCACAACAGTCTGGCCGCTTTCACATTCACCGTCATCTCCGTAATCATCTTCTGTATTAACTGCTTCTCTTGGAGCAGCTCTCCGAACTGCCGTCTCTGGCTTGCATAGTTCATAGATGCTTCGAGACATGCCTGGGCCAGGCCGACACACCCGCAGGCGATCGTGTATCTTCCGTAGTCTAGGCTGAACAATGCTATATGCGACAAGCCCGTTCCGACTTGCCCGAGCAGGCTGGTAGTAGGAAGCGGACAATTATCGAATGTCAGTTCCGCGATCATGGAGCCTCTTGCGCCTAACAATCCTGTCATAGCCTTAGAAGTGAAGCCTGCACAGCTCCGTTCGACGAGGAAGGCGCTCGGCTTGCCGTCACATATGGCGAATAGGAGGAACAGATCGGCGATCTGGCCCATGGTGATCCATTTCTTCTGACCATTCAGTATGTAGCCGTCATCTGTCAGCTCGGCTGTGGTCTCGATACTCTTGGCATCGCTGCCTGCATGCGGTTCCGTTAGCGCCAGTGCCCCGATTGCTTCACCGGATGCCAGCTTAGGCAGCCAGTCGTCCTTCTGTTGCTTCGTCCCCCATCTCAAGATAGCCAAGGCGACCATGCCATGAACGGTCAATAAACTTCGGACCGAGGAGCATCCGCGACCGAGCTGTTCATTCAGCATGCCTTGGGTGACATAGTCCAGACCCATCCCGCCATACGCCTTAGGCAGCATAGCGCCTAGATATCCCGAAGCTCGTAAGGTCTCGAGCACTTCTGGACAGATTCGCTCTTCCTTGTCGTGACGACCAGCATAGGGGATGATGGCAGAATCGACGAAAGCTTGAAACTCGCACTGACGCTCATATTGATCGGCTGTGAATTCGAATTGGATAGCGATCACTCCTTCTCTTAGCCGCGTTTACTTCGCGGACGTCTTCGCTTCAATGAAGGCGAGCATACGATGAATCGTTCGGAAATTGTCCAAGCTCATATCCTCGTTCTCAATGACTATGGCAAATTCTTTCTCCAGATACATCACAAGCTGCATGGCGAACAGCGAGTTGACGAAGCCGAGCGCGAATATATCGTCATCGTCATCCAAGTCCGGCTTTCGGATAAATCGCATGAGAAACTGTTTGATCTTCGCTTTATTCTCTTCCATCCTTCACACACTCCTTCGTGTAACTGCGTTGATTGCAGCCCAATGCCAGTATCTACTGCTCGTACGTGTAAAATCCTTGTCCGCTCTTCCTTCCATGCAACCCGGCATCGACCATCTTGCGCAGCAACGGACAGCACCGAAACTTCGGGTCCTGATACGCTTCATACAAGACGTTGAGAGAATGCACGACCGTGTCTAGGCCGATCAAATCTGCGGTTTCCAATGGACCCATAGCATGTCCGTAGCATTTCTTGAAGATATCGTCTACGTCGGTCGGTGTCGCAACCTGATCCTGCACCACGTATGCCGCTTCGTTCATGAACAGATGCGATATCCGGTTCGATACGAAACCGGGATAGTCGTTTACCACTATCATTTCTTTGCCCATCTTGCCCATCAGCTTCTCCACCGCTTGCACACAGGCATCAGACGTATGGTAGCCGCGGATGACTTCGACCGTATGCTTGGCCGGGACTGGATTCATAAAGTGAGTGCCGATCACGGATTCAGGCCGCTTCGTTAAGGCTGCAAGCTTCGTGATCGACATACACGATGTATTGACCATGAAGATGCATGACGCATGACAGAGCTCGTCGATCGTCTCATATATCGCTTGCTTCACCTCCCATTCTTCCGTCGCATTCTCTATGACATAGTCGACATCCGCAAGCTCGTGTACATCCATGCTAAATTGGATTCTCGCAAGAATAGACTGCGCGTCCTCCAGTTTATCCGAGGAGCCGAACAATGTGCGGAAGCGAAGCTGATTGCGCATTTCCTCCCTTGACCGCTCCAGCCGATCCTCGCCAACATCTATGAGCACGACTTGCATGCCTGATTGGGCGAGGCTTTGCGCAACGCCAGTGCCCATGACACCTGCACCGATAACACCGATTTTCATTCCTGGTCACCTCCTGATAGATGAATCGATCACTTGGGCAAGGCAGTAAGGCTGCTCTGTGTGAGCTCCTATTGACCGCTCGCCTACGCATGCGCTAAATCTGCAAATGCAAGTAATGATGATACACATCGTTGAACGGCGTATCCGAGTTCCAAGGCTTCTTGGAGCTAGTAAAATGAATGATAGCAGGGTTCGGGATGTCCCTTGTATTCCAAAAGTGTGTCTGATAGTTCCAGCGCAGATCTAGTTGAAGCATCTTGTCATAGAGTACGAGGTTTAATGCATCTTGATCCATGAAGCTCAGCGTCTCCCCGCGCTTCATTAATACTTGCTTCAGTTGGGAAGGAATGTGATCTTGCCTCCACTTGTGCAAGTTGAGCACGAGGAGGCCTGCATTGAAATAACAATATCCCGATGGAATGATCAGCTCATCCTTCTTCCATACATTGATGAAATCTTCTACAGCTGCGACATGATAATTACTAATATCCAGCTCCCAGATTTCCCTGAGGTCGTCCAGTACGACGATATCACAATCCAGATAGATCGCTTTGTCATCATGAGGTGAGAGCAAATGCGGGATGTCAATTCGGTAGAAGGTCTCTCTGCTCACATATTGTGCCCCAGCGTCCATCGGGATGTCCGATATGTCCGGGTCTTGGATATTCGTAAATTCGATAACAGCCCCGAATGATGTGACCAGATCAGCAATGAGTTCCCGCCTAGCTGCAGCTATGTCCGAATGAATAATGACCACTCTGACATCCGACTTCCTCGACACATGCACCAACAATGATTTCAGCATGACATAGAGATGTGTAGCGTAATTGTCATTCGCTGCGGACACGATGATCATAAGCCACCTCCAGAATTAGAATGGGAAGGAATAGCAGGCTCGGACGAGAGCATCGTTAGCGCGAAGATATGCATGCTCGGACATACCGGCAGCAGTAGCTTGCTCACTCGCTTGCCTCGCTTCAGCGGATAATGAACGGCGAAGATGCGCCCTTGGTCGATAGATGGCGTCTGACTGTTCTTGCGGTATATCGGATACGTCAGCACGACCGTCTCCCCGAACTTCGGAGTCCATGCCCAATCTGTCAGTTGCACCTTAATGCTCTCCGCCTCTCCCTCCTCATCCTGCACCTTGAAGGTGCCGATCTGGTCCCCCCATTCACCGCAGCCGAGCAGACAGATACCGCTATACGCTCGACTCTCCAGCTCAAGCGCTTGTCCTTGGCAAGCAATATTGTCGCAGCCTCTGCCGAGCGGTTCGTGCATCCGGTACGCGACATCTCCGACAGTCACGACATTCAGCTCTTCCGCTGCTTCATCTAGCAAGTAATGCTCTCCCCCGCCAGTCAGATCCGCGTCCGACTGCTTCCCTCCGAATGCCTGGTTGTTATAGGAAGCAGACAGGTCGATCATGTGTGGCTGTTGCACGGCCTGTTCGTGGAGCGATTCCTCAACTTCTCCCGTTGCGCCTGATGACTTCGCACTGCGCTCCAGCACTTCCTCGAACGACAACGACAGGATGTGATCCGCGAACGATGCTGAGCGAACATAGGTCGCACAACTGTCGTACGCTTGCTGCAATGCCGTCAGTTGATCTTCAACAGCGGATAGGGTTAACTTGCTTGTCATTAGAAATTTCCTCAAGGTGACCGTCAAGATATCTGTCAGACTAGCAATCTCTGCGAATGCATCCGCGATCTCATCACGACATGCCAGCAATGTTACAAACTTCTGCATCATGAGTGCCGAGCCGGATAGCAGGCTGTAGGCGCGGCATATTCCCTCGATATAGGCATGCTCAGACGAGCCTTCCAGATGCCCCTTAAGCTTCGGAATAAGCGTGTGGAACAGCTGCCCGTGATCCGCCGAGTAGTGCTTGTAAAAGGCGAGGTAGTTCGTCCGCAGTCTCTCATAATCAGCGGGTATGCGAGTGAAGTGAATGATCATTCGACTATCATGAGAGTAGGCCGTCGCTATAGCTTCTTCTTCGTATTCGAATAAGTCATAATACGTATGAACCTCGTCCATGATAGTATAAGCGTCTGTCCGCTCATCATAATCCGTGAGCATGACCCAATGGCTTTCGTGCCGATCGTTGTATTCGATTCGATGTGGGAAGTAGAAGGAATCTACGGATAGGAAGACAAGCTCCCCTGCTGCGAGCACACGACGAATCGTTGCTTTCAGATCGGTGAAGGTGCCGTGTAGAATATGGGGCTTGACCCCGATACATCTGAAGTCGTCCTCTGTCAGCACGTCGAACTCATATCCCCATCGGGTTTTCCCGTTCACCACAAGCTGCTCGTACAAGTGCTGCGGCTCCTCGAGACAGCGGTACAGGAGCAGGTCGATAGGCACTTCTAGATGCTTCATATAACTATAAATTTCGGAATACAAGCAATTGAAGTATGGCTGATTATGCCGTTCGATCGCTCCACGCTTGCTCTTCATACATGCTCACCTCTGGAAGAATCGTTCGTCTCCTGCTGATCTGCCAGCTTGCGCTGGATTAATTGATAGATGCTGTCTATCGATTGAAAATGTGTGGAAGACAGCTCATTACCAGCGAACTCGACACCATAATGTTCCTCCAAGCGAACGAGTACGCCTACCATATAGACAGAGTGTACCCCTTGCGATGGAAGATCCTGATCCTCTGCGATGGGCGGGTTCCCATCCACAACGCCTGAGACGATAGAGCAAATTTCCCGCTTCATGCTTTCCATTGTGTTCATATGCTGCCTCCTTATCGTTCCTCTTCATTAACTGCTTGCACTGCTGTACTTGGATAAGCAGAACCTCCACACCTTGCGCGTTACTAGTAACATCACAATCGGCACCGCGAATACCCATATGCTTGCGAGCGTATCCAGTTCATCCATCATCGCAAGTACCGGAAAGTTCGTAATGACGAAGATCGGCAGCAGGAAGGTCCCGATTCGTTGAATCCAGCGACTGTATATCCCCATCGGCATGTTGTTGAAATCCCAGAACTTATCGGTAATCTCGATCAGCGATTGTGTCTTGATAATGTAGAACGACAGCAGCATCGGCAGCAGAAATAGCGCATACATGAGGACGATGCCGCACACGATGAGCAGCAAGAACAAGCCAATCTCTTGCGGACCGCTCTCCAGCCCCAATCGCCTCCATGCCATGACTACCATCGACGTGCCGACGATAAAGTTCGGAATCGGGAAGGAGAAGTTAATGCGGCGCAGTGTGACCATGAATTGCAACGATACAGGCTTCGTCATCATCACATCGAGCAGACCGCTCTGAATGTGCTGCGACAGCTGGTAGAAGTTATCCATGAAGAAGAGCACATAGAACCCGGTCATAATCATGTACGTCCCGATGAACAAGAGCACATGGTCGGGGGATAGACCGTTAATATCTACACCTACTTGGTAAATCAGGATGACGTACAACAGCTTGGCGAATGTGAAGACACACTCCTGAGCGATGCTGATGACGAAATTCATGCGATACTCCATCTGTGCGATCAGGCAATTCTTGACGAACAATCCGTAAATGCGCATATGCTTCAACATTTCGCGTAATAGATACATATCGGCTCAGCCCCCAACCGCTACGTATTTTTTGATGCCATAGCGCCAGCAACTGCTCGCAACTAACGCAGCTACCACTGTCCATATTGCTTGGATCACAAGCCCCGTGCCAATCTCTGCCTCGCTAATCTTCCCGCTCCATATGTTGACCGGAAAGTAGATCGTATACGGAAAGGGCAGCCACTGCAGGACACGATTGACAGCCGGACCGAAGATATCGAGCGGGAACACACCGCCGCTCATAATGTTCGTCAACAGGTTGAAGCCGATAAATACGGCCCACACCTCTGTCATCCAGAATGCCAATAAGCTTAATAAGTAAAAGATCATGCCGTTCAGTATGAGAGCGAACAGCAGTGAAATGCCAAACCAGACGATGCGGTCGTCGGATAACGAGAGAGTGCTCTGCCACGAGAAGCCGAGCAACAGCGCGAGCAGCAACAGGGTGAATGCCGCCAATTGAATACTCTTCGTGCCATAGAAGCACATCATGCGGTACCAGAAGTAACTGATCGGCTGCACAATGAATTTATTCAATCCGCCATTCTTGATATCTCCGGCGATCTCGTATTCGAAGCCAGTCGAGATTAATCGACCGACGACTATCGCCATAATCGTGTAGGCAATCATCTGGTCGTGTGTGTAGCCGTACACCTCGCTCCCAGGCGCAGCTGTATAGACCGCATTCCAGATAAATAGCTGTATCATGAGCGGGAAGACGCCGCTTACGAGACCGAGCCAGAAGTCTGTCCTGTAAGCCATCGCATTCTGTACGCCGAGACCGTAGCTCTTAAGATATTTGCCCGCCGACTTCAAGCGCATCACGTTCCTTCTTGTAGATTTCCGACAATCCGTCCTCGATCGACAGCTCTTCGACGTTGAAATCAACGATCGGCAGCACGTCCAGCACCGCTTGGAGCACGGTCTTGACCTCCTGCTTCTCAACCTCAAGCAGCGCCTGCCCTTCACCGCTCTCGACAACCCGACCGTAGCGGCTGAGCGTCACTTCATCGACAGGCACTCCGAACTGAAGACGCAGACGCTTCCTGTCCCCGACGAGCCGGTTCATCTTGCTCAGTTCACCGTCGAAGACGATGGAACCGTGATTGATGACGACCGACCGCTTGCACAAATTTTCAATATCGGCCATGTAGTGGCTCGTGAGCAAGATCGTCGTCTTCGTCTGCTTGCTGTAGGTTTTAATAAATTGCCGAATGTTCTTCTGTGAGATTAAGTCGAGACCGATCGTAGGCTCGTCCAAGAACATGATCTTCGGTCTGTGAATCAACGAGGCGATTAATTCAATCTTCATTCGCTCTCCGAGCGACAAGCGGCGAACCTGCACGCTGAGCAAATCGCGGACATCCAACAGTTCAGCCAGTTCATCGAGCGTAGCTTGAAACGCCCTATCGCTAAGCTCATAGATGCTCTTGTTCAACGCTAGTGACTCATTGGCAGGCAAGTCCCACCACAGCTGGCTCTTCTGCCCCATCACGATCGAGAAGTTCATCTTGTACTCCTTCTTGCGCTCCCACGGAGTGAAGCCCATGACGCGCGCGGTGCCGGACGTAGGATGGAGAATGCCGGACAGCAGCTTCAGCGTCGTCGTCTTCCCGGCTCCGTTCGGTCCAAGGAAGCCGACGATCTCACCTTCCTCCACCTCGAAGCTTACGTCGCGAACAGCGTGCCGGATGAGCTGCTTCCGATAGAATAAGTTACGGAGCGAATGGCGAAGCCCTGTCTCCTTCTCATAGTAGGTATAATCTTTCGATAATCGGTCCACCTCAATAATTGCCATGCTTCCACTCCTTACGGTTGTGTGTGTGCTCCCCGCATTCCAACGCATATGCGATGAAGCTGTCCAGCGTCGGATACCGCTCCATATCGGTCGCTTTCACGGGAAGTCCGAGCTCTTCCATCCTCGCCTCCACTTGGATCGCTAGGACGGAATGGCCGCCCAGCGCGAAGAAATCATCGGTTGCCGCTACAGCTGCTACACCGAGCACCTCTTGCCATATGGCAGCGATGGTCTGCTTCAGTTCTTCCTCTGTATGATGCGCTCTCTTCTCCGGGAGGCTGCCGACTTGCCCCCACTGACCTGAATTGGCTGGTATGTCGATCCAGCACCTGTAAGCACGGAACGGATACGTAGGGAATGGAACGCGGCTCCGCTGCTCATTCCTGTACAATCGTTCCCACGGTATGTCTGTTCCGGCTGCGAAGGCATGTGCGATTCGCTGCAGCAGCGCGGTCGAAGTACAATCAGTTTGCCGCCATTCCTCGATTAGCGTGCACATAGCGGTTGTGCTAAGCTTCTCCCCTGATTGACGAGACAGCTCTTGCTTACCAGTCTCTAGATAGCGCTCCATCTGCCGGACTATATCCTCCTGCGTGCTTCCGACGAATGCGGCACGGTATGCATATGCTCCTCTTCCTGTATTGGCTGCATAGCATAGGTCAGGCAGTCGGGCATCCGAATGCGTTGTGAGCCACTCGATAGCAACGCGAACATAATCGCTTAATGCATCCGGTTCCTTCGCTGACAGCACCAACAGCTCATCAGGTCGCCCTGCTTCGCGGGCATCGTTCGTTCGCTCAGGAGGCGCTTCCTCGAGCACGAGGTGGCAATTCGTTCCGCTGAAGCCGAAGGAGCTGACACCGCAGCGCAACGGACCACCGTCAGTGCGCCAATCCCGCAATTGGTCATGGACATACACAGGCGAGTCTTCGAAGCGAATGCTGCGATTCGGACGATCGAATCCTAATGTTGGCGGCAACTTCCGCTTCCTCAAGCACATTACGGCCTTCACCAGACTGGCAATACCCGACGCGCCGTCCAGATGTCCGATGTTGCTCTTCACAGAGCCAATCGCGCAACTTTGTCTCCGGCTCGTATGCGCACGGAACGCTCTCGTAATGCCGTCAATTTCAATCGGATCGCCAAGCTTCGTCCCGGTGCCGTGCGCTTCGATGTAAGTAATCGTCTCGGGATGCACGCCTGCTCGCTTCCATGCCTCTTCCAGCAGGCGTTGCTGAGCGGGCGCATTCGGTGCGGTGAGACCGATGGATGTGCCGTCATGGTTAGTTGCACCGCCTTTGATAACGGCATAGACATGATCGCGATCGCGAAGCGCAGTCCGCAGCGGCTTAAGCAAGACCGCGGCAGAGCCTTCGCCCCATACAGTGCCGTCCGCTGCATCATCGAACGTACGCGTCCGGTCACCCGCCGTTTCAATGCCCAGCTTGAAGTCCTTGTCTACCGGGACAATATTGAGCTTGATTCCACCGGCTAACGCATAGTCGCATTCTCCATGCTGCAAGCTGCTGCATGCTGTATGCACCGCAACGAGTGATGAGGAGCAGGTCGTATCGATCGTCAGGCTCGGACCTTGCAGATCGAGCAAGTGGCTGAGTCGGCTTCCGATAATCGAAGCAATATTACCCGGCAGCGCGACAGCCATCTGCTCAGGATGCAAGCGCGAGACGATCATGCCGTACGTCGGCCAAGCGTTGTAGCCGACGAACACGCCAGTCTTCGTTCCGGCGAGCGCCTTCCCGCCGTAGCCTGCATCCTCCAGCGCTGCCCATGCGGTTTGCAGGAATACGCGCTGACACGGGTCTGTCAGCTTAGCCTCGGCAGGCGGCATCGCGAAGAACGGGTAATCGAAGTCAGCAATCTCACTCAAGTAGCCTGCTTGCGCATAACGCATAGAACCGCCTGTCAGCTGATCGGCAAGCGCTCTGCGTTGCGCGGGAACTTCGCGAATGCAGCTTGCCCCGCTAGCCAGCAACTGCCAATACTTCTCGTAATGATCGGCAAGCGGCAAGCGAACCGCCATGCCGATAATGGCAATGTCTTCTTGCTCTGTCTGTTCCGGTTGCTGCGTCTGTTCAGACTGTTGCATACGCAGCAGCTTCACAAGCTGAACACCTGTCGTTCGATCGATCGTTCCTTCCGCTATTTGTCTGAGCACGAATTCCAATGCCGCGCTCATGATGCGTCACCGTCCCGATCTTTCCGCAGCATGGACATCGCATTGTCCACCGACAATTCGCCTGAAGACAGCTGCTGAATGAGCCTATCAAGCTCCCCGTCATCGTGTGACTCTGACGAGTCTAGCTGTTCATCTTCCCCGGCTTCCTGCCAGATGGAGTCGATATGTGCCGACAGCTTCGCTATCGTCGAATACGAGAATAGATCCGGCAATTGCACAGCCCCCGGATACTGCTCATCCACTCGCGCATGCACCTTCAGCATCAAGATGGAATTGCCGCCGATATCGAAGAACTGATCCTCGATATCGTATTGCTTGTAGCCGAGCACTTCATGCCAAATTTGCGCAACGGTCTGCTCTGTACGGGTGAACGCTTCTCTTCCCGTAAGGGTAATGGTGATGTCGGCTGCTACATGCTGCTCTGCAACCGCTGCCGTTCGTGCTTCATCCCCTTCCGCTTGCTCCATGTACGCATGAAGTCCGATGTCTCTTGCCATCAACCGCATGAATGACTCATCTGATCGCGAAGGCTTTCCGATGACAACCGCTGATTGCCCAGTCTGCAACACACGCTCGAAAGCGTCCATCGCCTCAGTGTTGGAAATCGCATGCAGCACACCGCTGGCCAACTCTCCCCCCGCATGAACCGCCATTCCTTGTTCATGCCAGGCTGGCCAGTTCAAGCAGCTCGTACCGGGTGTATGCAAGCTGCGTTCCTCGCAATAAGCATCGAGGAACGCATTCGCCAGGCTGTAATCTATCTCACTGGCAAGTCCGACATGCGAGGCGATGCTAGAGCTGCACAAGAAGAAGTCCGGTTCATCCTGCTTCGTTGCCATATCGATGTACATCGTTCCGTACACCTTCGCATGCAACACTGCGCGAATCGCCTCATTCGACTTCTGCAGCAATGTGCCTGCTTCACTTGCAATGCCTGCACAATGAATAACACCTCGTATCGGACCATATGCGCGTCGAATGTCATGCAGAACAGTCTGTACGGAATCGAACGAACCGATATCGGCACGATGGAGCGAGACGGACGATCCAGCCATTCGGATCATCTCCTGCGTCTGCTCAGAAGGCGCTGTGTGGCGACTGATGAAGGCGAGATGTATCCGCTGTTGATCGGACATATACTTGGCGATTTCTTGCGCAATCGCACCTCCGCCGCCTGTAAGGACGTACACGCCGTTCTCGCGTAGAGGCAGCTCACCTGCTGCCTCATCCTGAAGCGGACGGATAGCGAACGCGTATCGTTCTCCCCGGCGAAGCGCAACGGTCGGCTTCTCCATCGGTCCCGCAAGTTCGCGGACAAATTGTTCGTCCGTCGTATGCGCATCGCCATCTACCGTGCGGATGACAACATTCGGACACTCAATCGGGAAGGCATTGCCTAATGTATGGAGCAGCCGATGCTCGGGCCGGAGGTCACCCTCCTCCCGAGTCACCGCGTAGCCAAGCTGTGTCACTATGGCGAGCTCCGGATTGCGACCGATACGTCTGGCAAGCGTTCGGCACAGCTCCAGCAGCGGGAGCAAGCCATGATTCACGCCGTTCTCTACTCGAACGACTAACGATTCTGTGCTGTCATCGGCAGCAGCCATTCCGGAGAGGAACACCACTTGATCCAGCTCGGCGAGCGGAAGCGACTCGCTCCACGTTCGGTAATCATCATGCTGCGGGATCTGCGCCATTGCCACCGAATCGGATTGCGCTTGCAGTCTTCTGATGATACGCAGAGAGGCTTCACTGCCGTCATGAATCGCGAGCCGACGCCAGCTTGACGGTTCAAGCTCCGCGCGCTGCTCCAAGCGTATCCATGCAGGCTCCCAGAGCGGGACTGACGGTAATTCGGCAGGTTGTATCCAACAGCGGCTCGGTGCGAACGGGTAACCCGGCAGCCTCGTACGTCTGTACGCTCTCCCTTCATATAACGCCTCCCAGGAAACTGCCTCCCCTCGCGCATAGGCGGCGCAAAATGAGCGAAGCGACTCGTCAGGAATCTGCTCCGTTGCTACGACCAGTCCAGCCCCAGGCACAATCGTATCCATCGGATCAGACGCCAGCTCTCCTAACCGATCCAGCATGTCCTGTGCATCAAGACCGATTACAACAAGGCGATAATCATAATGAGTGCGGGCTGTATGCAAGGTGGTACATATGGCTTCCATCGACTCGTGAGCCGATGCGGACAACCAGGCAGCGAATTGACGTACCGTTCTGCGAAGTGCAGCTTGTGACTTCGCGGACAACGTCATGACGTGGGGAGATGCGGGAGGTGACAGCTCCGGTTGCGTCTCCGCTGCAGTCGGCTCCTCTTCCAGCACGATATGGCAATTCGTCCCGCTGAAGCCGAATGAGCTAACGCCGCAGCGTCTCGGCACGCCCTTCGGAACGTTCCACGGTCTAACGATATCGTTCACGAATACGGCCGTATCCTCGAACGCGATACTCCGATTCGGTCGCTCGCAGTGCAGCGTAGGCGGAATTGTCCGATGCTGCAACGCCAGCGCCGCCCGCACGAAGCCTGCCAGACCAGCACAGCCGATCAAGTGACCGACATGCGGCTTCACTGAGCTAACTGCGCAGAATTGCTTCCTCCGCGTGAAGCGGGAGAATGCTTGGCGGATAGCCTCGATCTCAATCGGATCGCCGAGCTTCGTACCGGTGCCGTGCGCTTCGATATACGTAATCGTCTCCGGATCAATGCCTGCCTGCCGCCATGCTTCCACGATGACCTTCTCCTGAGACAATACGTTAGGCGCTGTCAGGCCAATCGAATGTCCATCTTGATTCACGGCGCTTCCTTTGATAACCGCATAGATGGCATCGCGATCCCTTCGCGCTTGCTGAAGCGGCTTGAGCAGCACGGCGCACACGCCTTCGCCGGTAACTGTACCGTCCGCCCGATCATCGAACGTCCGCGTCTTGCCAAGCGTGGATTCGATCCCCACTTGACCGTTCAGGTCGATCGGCCACACATCGAGCCGCAGCCCGCCAGCTAGCGCCAGCTCGCATTCTCCCTTCTGGATCGCGTCGATAGCCGTATGAACGGCAACTAGAGAAGACGAACAAGATGTGTTCACGATCATGCTCGGACCGAGCAGGTCGAAGTAGTGCGCAACCCGCCCTGGGATCATCGAGACGAGGTTGCCAACATGAGCCTCCTTGTACGATCTCGGGGCTGCTTCCAAGATACGGGTCGCATACGTGTACGGCTCTTGATCGTATCCGACGAATACGCCCGTCTTGCTGCCTGCCAGCTTGTCCATCGTATAGCCGCCGTCTTCGAAAGCGTGATAGGCGGTTTCGAGGAACAGTCGCTGGTGCGGATCCATCCATTCCGCCTCCTTGGGCGAAATTCCGAAGAAAGCATAATCGAATCGATCGATGCGGTCCAGATAGCCTTGGCGAATAAATTGCCATTCGTCACGCTCCATACGTCTTGCTCTCGTGTACTGCTCCGCCTCCATTCTCCTCGCATAAGGAAGCTCGCGCGTCGCTTCTCTGCCATTCACTGCATTGTCCCAGAATGACGAAGGGTTGTCCGCAAGAGGGAAGCGCAATCCGATACCGATGACGGCAATTTCCTTGCCTGTTTCCGCTCGCTGTGCAGATTCCGGTTGTCCCATCATTCGCTCCATGAAGCTATTTCCCATACGCATGTTCACCCCCTTGTCGTACTTGTTCAGCCAATATCGTTAACATGTCGCCAAATCGTGAAGACAGCGCCTTAGCCTTGTCCTCCATATCTGTTGATACGAAGACGGCTTGCACTTCTCCCTCGTCCAGCACATACAAGGCGATAGCAATCTCTCGCTCTTGCACTCCCGGCTCCGCCTGCAGCATAGCAAGCGTAACGCCCTCTGCTAGAGCGGTCACCTTCGTTGCACGTCCAATATGGCGGTGTTGCATCTCGCGCACCCCATCTGCAGCGCTCTCGATTTCTTCAAGCAGCAGGAGATGTGAGGTTGAGGCATCACCTGCGAAGACGGCAAGCGGAACAGACGATTGAGAGGTAAGCTCTGCAACCATGTAAGCGAAGGCAAGCACATATAGCTCGAATGGCTCTGCACCGATACTAGCGGCACTCTCTGCCATAGCGCGACTCGTTGCGCGAGGAAGCAAGGCACGTGCACGGTGATGCGACTGCGGCTGCACACGCCGCGTCAGCTCGACTGCGAGCTTCTCTACGGTAGGATAGGCGAACAAGTCGGCAATATGTGTCAAATTCGGATACAAGCCTTCGAGTTTGGCATGGACGCTCATCAGCATGATCGAATCTCCGCCAGCCTCGAAGAAGTGATCGCGAATACCGAAGCTGCTCGTGCCAAGCACTTCCTCCCACATGCCGTATACGATCTTCTCCATGTGCGTTGTCGGGCGTGCAGCTGTGCTATTACCGGAACTAGGTATATGCGGTTCAGGCAACTGCTTCCGGTCTACCTTGCCGTTGGCAGATAAGGGCAGCCGTTCAAGCATAGCAACGCGTGACGGAACCATGTATCCCGGAACGCGAGCCTTAAGCGCAGCCATCACTCGCTCCGCTAGCAGTCCTCCTGCAGCTTGGCTTGATTCGGAAGCTTCGGAAGTGGAAGGCACCCAGTAAGCAGCCAGGTACGTACGACCGTCATTGTCTTGCTTGTCCACAACTACTGCATCCCGCACCTCAGGCTGCTGCATGAGTATACTTTCTATCTCACCTAGCTCCACCCGGTACCCGCGAATCTTGATCTGATGATCCCTGCGCCCGAGAAATTCCATGTACCCTTCCTTGTGCATGACACCGTAATCTCCGGTGCGATACAACGGCCCCAGCTCGGGGTGCCGGATGAAGGCTAGCTGCGTCTTCTGTTCTTCACGCCAATAGCCCTTCGCTAGTCCCGCCCCGCCGATCGCGAGCTCGCCAGTGACCCCAACTGGACATATCCGACCGTCCTCGCTTAGCACATACCATTGCTGATTCCCTAACGGATAACCGTACGGGATAGACCGCCAGTGCTCATCAATAGTCGTAACCGGATAGTAGATGGACCAGATCGATGCCTCAGTTGCCCCGCCCAAGCTGTACAACGCAGCATGTGGGAACCGCTGTCTCACCGTGCGCGCAAGCTGCAGCGGTATCCAATCCCCGCTCAGCATTACCGTGCGAAGTCCGGGAAGCTGTTGCCCTTCTGCTGGTTCTGCTGGCAGCACCTCCAGCAGCGCAGCGAACAAGGCAGGCACGGAGTTCCATACGGTACATTCGCCAGCCGCTGCCGTGCGCAACACATCGGGCATATCGCGCGGGTCTTCGATCACGATGACAGCGGCCCCTGCTGCAAGCGTGCCGAACCAATCGAACACAGACAGATCGAAGGAGAACGAAGAGAGCGCTGCGACGCGGTCTTCTTCCGTTATGGCGAACCTATCAATTACGTCCAACAGTGTGTTCGATGCAGCCTCATGCGTCACTACAACCCCCTTCGGCTGACCGGTGCTGCCCGAAGTGTAGATGATGTAGGCGATCCCATCTGCACAGCTGTCCTGGATAAGCTCCGCGTCAGGCTCCAGCTGCGGTAGCTGCGGCTCCTCCGCTGCTGCATCCACTACATAGCGGCATTCGCTGTGCGAGACGATATAGCTTCGGCGCTCCTCGGGGTAATCCGGATCGATCGGCACGTAGCAGGCCCCTAGCATCAGCACGCCTTGCATGGCCGCAATCGTCGCATAATGGCGATGCCCGATCACGCCAACGGCATCTCCAGGCTGAATCCCTTCGTTCTGCAGCTTGACGGCGAATTGCCGTGACAGCTCGTACAACTCGCCATACGTCACATGCCGCTGCTTGTCGATCACCGCGATTCGTTCCGGATGACGCTGAGCACGCTCTGCGAACAATTGATCCAGCGTTGCCCGCATCAGCCGCACTCGCGACGTCTCGTTGTAGCATGCGTAGAGCTCTGCGTGCGACGGTGGAAGCGGAATCGGTTGTGCATAGCCCTGAACTGCCAGCTCCTCTAATATTCGCTTGAATGCTGCGAACATTAGATCGATGACTTCCTTATTGAACAGCTCCGATACGTAGTCCCAGCTTAGTTCAACGACACCGTTTCGTTCAGTCAGCTGGAAGTCAATGAACACTTGCGACGTCTGGCTCAATCTCATCTTCGCCTCGCCTGGCAAGGAACCCGCTTCACCGGCACCTTGGAAATCCTGCGAGAGTAGACTCGTGAAGACGTACGGCATGATCGCTCCTTTCTCATAGTTGCGCGCCTTCGCAAGCTCGCGGATCATCTCCGTTCCGTCGTAGTGGCGATGCTCCAACGCTTCTGCAATCGTCCGATGCACATAGAACGCCTTGCTCCAGAAGCTTTGCTGTGAAGACCACTCCAGCCCGAGCAGCATAAGCGAAGTGAAATCACCGACCAGCTCATGCACGTCAGGGTGGAACGGATAGCGATTGAACACCGTTAGATTGACCGCCAGCCGCGGCTGATTGGACCAGCGCGACAGCACTTCCGCGTATGCGGCACAAAAGACAGCGGACGGCGTAACAGTGTGCTGCGCAGCTAATCGCTTGATCTGTTGCCAGTCTGCATCCGCCAATACGGCGCTTACCCGTTGGAACGTCGGCTTGGCAATCTCGGCTGGCACCCGCTGCATCGGGATGTTCGGCGGTTCAGGGAAGGCAGCGACGCGCTCGAGCCAGAAGGCCCGACTCTCGTCATAGGCCTTCGTCTTCCGAAACGCTTCATACGCCTGTATATAGTCACGGAATGTGAAGGCCAGCGGCTCAAGCTCCCGCTCCGGATGTGTATAAGCTTGCATGACATCCTTCTCGATAAGCTGCATGCTCATGCCGTCTGCGATGAGCACATCGAAGCTCGTACATACATAGTGCTCGTCATCTGCTATACGGAACGCCTTCACCTCGAATAACGGCCAGCGATCAGTCTGGAACATCTGATGCGACATCCGACCACGCTCACGTTCGATGCGGGCTTGGCGCTCCGGAAGTGCGAGCGCTCTCATATCTTCGACTACAATCCTGTATTCGGGGACCCGTTCTAGTATCTTCTGTTTGCCTGACGGCAATATGACCGTTCGCAGCATCGGGTGTCTGCCGATTGCCGCATTCAAGCTTGCAGTGAGCCGTTGAATGTCTAGCTTCGTCGTCAGCTCCGAATACGCATGTGTCGCAACACCGCCAAGCTCGAAGTACTCATTGCGGCCGATGAAATATGCCCGTTGCACTTCCGTTAATGCAAACGGTTCATAGAGATTCGCGACATCCGGTTCAGCATGTCCAACTAGACCGCTCGCGGACTCCTCTGATCGCTCTTCCCGCGCTTCATTAGCAGCCTCCGCCGCAATCCATGCGGCCATCCGTTCGATCGTCACATGCTCCATGAAGACCGTGGGCTTCATGTGGACGCCGAATTGTTCGGACAACAGACCGATCATCTTCATCATCGCGATCGAATCACCGCCAAGCTCGTAGAAGTTATCATGGATAGCCATAGCGGTATAGCCAAGCACGCGGCTCCAAATCTGTGCCGTTCGACTCTCAACCTCGGAATATTCGTTGTCCAACCGTCCTTTCAATGCAACAGCACTGCCTGCGTCGGAACTTTCCTTACTAACTGGCTCCTGCTCCTCTCTGGAAGAACGTATTCGCGCGCGCAAGCGCTCTACCGTCTCGTCCGCATAGCGAATCGCCAGCGTATCCAGCATGTCGAATATTTCGCCATCCGTATTCACTTGCCCGACGACAACCCGGGGAAGCTTCAAGGCCAGCGCCTGCGACAAGTACGCATGGACATGCTCATCCGGTGTCACCTTGTACAAGGAGAATTGACCGAACAGCTTCGTATACGCAGCGTTATCGAGCGCCAGGATGCTGGAGTAGAACGTCTCTTCCCAGGTAGGCCAGTTGATCGTGACTGTTCGCTTGCCGCGCAAGTTCCGTTCCTCCGTGTAAGCGTCCAAGTATGTATTAGATGCCGCGTAGCCGCCGACAAGATTGCCGCCCGTGAGGGTGATGATCGATGAGCAGAGCAAGAAGAAATCCAGCGGGTCCTGTTCTGTTAGCCGATCCAGGGCGAGGGTGCCCCACACCTTCGGACGCAGATCATCCCGAACATCATCGATTGTCAATGGTACTTGCTCGAAGTCATAGGGATGGACAAGACCCGCCGCATGAACGATGCCGTGCAGAGGGCCGTATGCTGCGCGCACATGCTTCAGAACGCTGCCCAGCGCCTCTTCATCCGCGACGTCTGCGCTCATCACAATGAGCTGCGAGCCGTTGGACTCTATTTGCTCCATCAGCTGGATGCGTCGATATGCGGTCTCTTCACGCTGATTCATCTCGTATTCATAACGAATCTTCGACCATAGACTGCGCGCTGGAAAAGCAGACCGATTGAGGAGCACAATTCGTACCGGACAGGTTGCGGCAAGTGCTTTCGCAATCTGCAAGCCGACGATCCCGACTCCTCCAGTAATGAGATAGGTGCCGTTCTCACGCACCTCCAGCGGCTCCTGCGGCACTTGCTCCTGTTCGAGCATACGCAGCCGCTGTACGTACCGTGCTTGCCCACGCAAGGAACAGACGTATTCATTCGAGTCGCGGTTCAACTCCGCCATTAACGGCTGCATATCCTCGTTCAAGTCCCAATCGATGCAACGGCATCTGGAGCCTGGCAGCTCATACGCCACAACCTTGCCGTAGCCGAATAACGCAGCTGATTCCGGGATGACGATCGATTGGCTGTCGTCAGTCCGATAAGCCCAAGGCGCAACGATAGTAAGCTTAAGCGGGGATTTCCAACCGGATGCGCGCAGCGCATTGACGAGATATAAGCAGCTATACAGCCCTAATTCCAGCCGTGCTTGCACCCCATCTTCAACGGATGCTGTCGTTGGCGATCCCCCCTGAACCGCGCCGAAGTGGACAATAGACTTCACATCGTCGGAACGAGTTGCTTCAATCAGACACCGGTAATCGTCCTCGGAAGGGCCCACCACATAATGTCGTTCCCCGCGCAGTTGGAACACATCCCCTAATTCAACCTTAATCCAGTTGCCGTCCGTCTCGCTGAGCGCTTCTGCGAATCGCTTTCCGACCCCGCCTTGGTCCATGAATATCATCGTGCACTCAGTACGAATGTGGCTTGGCGCTGCAACACCGGGGGTAAGGCTGCGCATCTGCTCAGTCGGCAGCCATTCAGGGACGAATAGTTGCTGCTCAGAAGCGAAGAAGGAGCTGTACAGCTCTCTGTCTGAGATATCCAACCAGCAGCGTTCGCGTACAAAAGGATACGGAGGCAAGGTGACTCTGTTGCGTCGCTCCCCTGCATACAGCCGCGCCCACGCAGCCTCTGCGCCGTTCACATAGTGTCTGGCGAGGAGCCGCAGCTCTTCTTCTCCCCTAGTGCTAGCTTCGAGCAGACGGCTTGCTGCATTACCCGCTTCCGCTGTGGCTGAATCGGTATTAACTTGACCCTGCCACATAGCGTCCTGCTCTAGCGGCTCCTTGCTGCGGTCAAGCATCGCGCCTACGGCATTGTCTAGCTTCTCGATAAGGGACGGGATGCTGTCCACGACGATTGCCAAGCGATATTCATGATGCATTCGTCCCGTGCACGTGCTATAGCACAGATCGGCAAGTGGAATGCTCGCCTCTTGCTTCAGCCAATCGATGTACCGCTCAGCCAGCTTCACTAGCGAATGAGGCGACTTGGCCGAGAGCATAAACAGATGAGTTCGCGATGCTTCTTCTGGTACGATTGCAGCCGCAGGAGCGCCCGGTGCTTCCTCCAAGACGACATGGCAGTTCGTGCCGCTAATACCGAAGGAGCTCACCCCGCAGCGGCGCGGCTCGTCCCCTCTGCGCCAGTGCGCAAGCTTCGTGTTCACATAGAAGGGCGACCGATGGAAGCGAATCTTGCGATTGGGCCGTCTGAAGTACAGGCTTGGCGGCAGCTGCTTATGTTTCAGCGATAATACGGCTTTGATCAAGCCAGCGATGCCTGCTGCACTATCTAGATGACCCATGTTCGACTTCGCTGAGCCAATGGCACAGTATTGCTTCTTGTCCGTATATTGGCGAAATGCCCGTATCAGCCCTTCCATCTCGATAGGGTCGCCGAGCTTCGTGCCTGTCCCGTGCGTCTCGATATAAGAGATCGATTCCGGATGTACGCCTGCTGCCTGCCACGCCTTCTCGATGACCGCAGCTTGCGCTTCCGGATTCGGGGCTGTAATGCCGTTCGACCTGCCGTCTTGGTTCACAGCTGAACCCTTGATAACCGCATAGATCATGTCTCCGTCCAGCTTCGCCTGCGCAAGCGGCTTGATGACGACAGCGGCAACACCTTCACTCATCGTAGAGCCGTCCGCATACTCGTCGAACGCCCGTGTCCGGTGATCCGATGATTCGATGCCTAGCTTCTCCTTGCGTTCTATCGGAACGAGGGTGAGCCGAATGCCACCCGCAATCGCCATGTTGCAGTCGCCGTTGCGGATCGCCTTGCATGCTTCATGCACCGCGACTAAGGATGAGGAGCATGCCGTATCAACCATGACGCTCGGTCCGCGCAGATCCATCAAGTAAGCGATGCGGCTAGCCATCATCGATATAATGTTGCCCGCTGCGGCCAATGAGGCGGAGCCGGGCTCCAGCTCGCCAATGAGACGCTTGTAATCATACAGCTCGCTGGCAGAGTAGCCTACGTACAGTCCCGTTTCCGTACCGGCCAGCCTTCCGTCCCCGAAGCCTGCATCCTCCACTGCCTGCCAGGCGCATTGCAGGAACAGCCGATGAGCCGGGTCCATCAGGCTTACTTCCTTCGGAGAAAGCCCGAAGAACGCATAATCGAATCGGTCAATTTCATCCAGATACCCCGTCTCTTCGAACGTCACTTCCAGATGATTGTGCCGCAAGCACCGATCTATGTAGGCCTCGACATCCCGCTTACGCCTTGTAGAAATGGTAGATACACAATCTCGACCTGCCATGAGGTTGCTCCAATATTGCTGAACATCTGCAGCCTTGGGGAATTGCAGCGCAATGCCGACGATTGCCATTTCCTTCGACGACACCTCTGCTACACTAGGCTCCAGATCAACTTGATCGAGCAATTCTTGTAAGCTCTGGTTGAGCATCATATCCCTCCCCAACAATGTGTCTCACGCCTGTCTCCTCTAGCAGATCCGCGTATATGTGCTCGCGATCCTCTAGAGGTACATGCTTCGTCTCCAGGATGACTGCAAGCAGCTCCATTGCGGTACGCAGCTGTTCGTCAGACGGCGGCTGCATGGAGCTGTCAATCTCGTCACATAGCTGCTCCAGCCGCTCATACGGAACGATCACACCTTGTTCGTATGCTTCCAAGTCGGCGTTCTCGTTCTTGACGCTCATCGCAATGCCCATGCACCGCTCGACGATATGATACTCGCGCTCCAGCACATTGCCGCGCTCGGGCATCTCGGCAAGCCGCTGTCGCAACTTATTCCGTTCCTCCGTACTGCCGTATGAATACGAGGGAAAGGATTTGTTGTTCTCTCTTGCCAGTGCGCAGAGCACTGATTGCGGCCCGAGCTCCACCACTAGATCGACTTGCCGGCTCTCGGCATAATCAAGCATGCGTCTCCATTGGATTGGTTTGACTAGCTGTTCTGCAAGACCTGCCGCAATGTCTCGCTCAGAGCGATACGGCAGCGCTGTGACGCCAGACAATACAGGGAAGCGGAATGGCTCGTAAGCAATCGTGTCGAGCGCTTGCTTCAGCTTGTTCGCTTCCTCCTCCATGAGCAACGTATGGAACGGAGGACTGGTGAACAGCGGCGTCGTCTTCGCGTCGAGCTTCCACAGCTCCTCCTCCAATTGGCTGATTGCTTGCGCGGTGCCCGCCACCATCGTCTGCCGGGGCGCATTCAAGCAGGCGGGCGCTACTAATTGCCCTTCGGAGCTGATTCGGCTGCACAGCCGGAGCAATTCCTCTTCCTCCAGCTCTTGCACGACCATCATATGACCGACCTCTCGGTCTATCGCGAGCAAAGCAAGCTGTCCTCTGTGTTGCACTAGCCTCACAGCATCGGCGAAGCGAATCGCTTGCGAGCTGACTAGCGCGCTATATTCCCCTAAGCTATGGCCAGCTGCGAAGTCCGGCTCAATTCCAACCTGCTCCTGATAGACAGCGAATGATGCCATACATACTGTGACTAACGCTGCTTGCATAAGGTCGGGGCGTGACAGCTCCCGCATCGGCCCCTCGAAGCATAGCTTCGCCATGTCCAAGCGGAGAATGTCGCTAGCCTCCTCGAAGTATTGGCGGGCGGAGGCGGAAGCCTCATACATGTACTTTCCCATTCCGATATGCTGCGAGCCTTGACCGGGGAAGACGAGTCCTAGTCTAGTCATGAGCTTACCTCCAAGGCTTCTACCTCTACATAAGCAGGTGGAGGCGGCACTTCATCACCTGCATAGACGAGCAGTACTTTGCCGCCAGTCTTGCCCGCTTCCGTGAAGCCCGCGAACTTATAAGTCATATACATCATGCGATTGCGGTCTGTCGGGATGAATTCAGCGCTAAGCTTCATTCCAGCTTGCTGCGCGCGCCGTATAATGTGCTGCAGCATGACACTCCCTACGCCCCTCGACATGACGCGGCACGACATGAGCAGTAGACGGATGGTCCATATTCGTTCCCGCTCCTTCTTCTCAATAAGTGCCAGTCCAATCTTGCCGTAGGTGCCATAGCGGTCCGTCAACTGTGCAACGAGCAGCACGTGCGACGGCGAGCGCGCCAAGTCGGCCAGCTCGTCATAGGTGAATGTCGTGCCCGTGGAATTGAGCTGGTTCGTTCGTACAGTCAGCTCCTCTGCACGCTGCAGGTCAGCCTCTCCGGCAGGATGAATGACCATCTTCATCTCGAGTGAGGCGAGAAATTGTTCCTGCGGACCTTCGAACGATGCTTCTGCCGTCTTCCGATGCTGATCCGCCTTCATCATCTGTCTGCGATTCCTAGCATCATCCGTAATGAAGCGGGGCTTCATAGCGTCCATATGCAACAGGCTGTCTAAGTGCCTCACGTCGATGCACAGTACGTCCGGCAGGACGGAAGCGACCTCATCGCGTTCGAACGGCTGATCGTCAATGAATGCAATGGCATCGATGCCAATGTTCATTTCCCGGGCAATGGTCTGAATCGAGCTGGACTTGGTGTTCCAATGGATTTGCGGATAGAGGAAATAATCATCCAGCCTGAAGCTTCTGAGCATGTCCATCGCATGCGTGTATTCATTCTTGCTCGCAATTGACAACAGAATGCCTCTGCGGTCCAATGCCTCCAGTATGTCGGCGATGCCCGACCGCAAGGTGACACGCTCATCCTCTAGCAATACACCGGACCAGATCGTATGATCCAAATCCCAGACGACACATTTGATCGTTCTCGCCATGATCACTCGTCCTCCTCGGCGATATTGTCAACCAAATAAGCGATCAATTTCATATGGGCGGCAATCCATTGTTGCACAACCTCACGGTTCCATTGCCCCGGCGGTGCGCCCCAAGCTAACGTATACATGCCCTCATTCGATGCGCGTACGTCCACCCACAGATTGAAGCGGTGTCCGTATGAAGAGCTCGCCGCTCGCGGATGGCTCGCTGCATGGATGGCGACGACTGGCCGCACGCTTGTCGGGCTATCCTCTGCAGTGTGAATGAGTGACGCTGTGCGCACCCACATGGATGCTTGCTGCCATCGATCCTGCTGCTGTTGCATCTGCGTACGCAACCACGCTCCGGGCGATGCGGTGTCGCTGAACGTGTAGGTAGCTGGCAGAACCTGTGATCGATCCGTATGCAGCACATACAACGTAATAGGATCCTTGGCATGGTCCGCCCATTTGCTTAACAGCAGCGCAAGCGCTGCACATGCCACTTGACCGAATGCAGACAATACCTGATCCGCTTGGAACGCTGGCTGCTGACCAAGCACAGGAGATGTTCCGCCCTCGTCTGTCGAACGCAGCGCTCCATCATTCATGATTGCACGCAGAGCGGATACAAGCTCAGCAGGTACTTGCGTCTCGAATGCGATAGACTCCGTCGGATCACCGCTTCCCCGCACAGATGCTGGGAGCGGCACAGAGCGAAGCGGTACCCGCTTCGCGGCTTGCGCCTGCTCCGGCTCGGTCCATAAGCCGCCGATATGCGCCGCTTGTCTGCGAATCGTGGCATGCATGAACAAATCGGTTACCGCCACTTCCACATGACACACTTGCGATAGCTGTGAAGCCAGTTCCAAGATGAGCAATGAATTGCCCCCGACGTCGAAGAAGCTGTCCGTTGCGCCAATTCCCTCCCTCTGCAATACGCGCTGCCACACACCCAGAATTCGTTCCTCAAGCTGCCCTTCCGCGTGAGCGGTGTCATTGTGTGTCGATAGGAGTTCGGCTTCCATCGTGCGCAAGGTATGGCGGTTTATCTTGCCGTTAGGCATGAGCGGCATCTGCTCCAGCTGCGTATACAGCTCCGGAATCATATAGCTTGGGAACTGCTCACTCATGAAGGAACGAATGGCGGCTGCCGTAAGCGCGGCAGATGCTGTGAAGAACGCCCATAACACATCTTCGCCTCTGGGAGCCGCTCGAACGACGACGGCCGCTTCACGGATATCCGCCATCCGGGCCAAGCCGTTCTCCACTTCATTCAATTCGATTCGATTGCCCCTTATTTTCACTTGATGGTCGAGTCTTCCCATATAGCGAATTGTACCGTCTGCATGCCATGCCGCCAGATCCCCTGTGCGGTACATCGTGACGTCTGGTTCTAGCGGATGCGCGATGAATGCGTCTCGGTTCAGCTCCGGTCGGTTCCAATATCCGTAGGACACGCCTGCGCCGACCACGCACAGCTCGCCAGCCATCCCCAACGGCTGAATTTGTCCGTATAGATCCAGAATGTAAGGGCGCGTATTGGGAATCGGACTGCCGATCGGGACAGATCTCGCAAACTGCTCGCGCGGAATCCGGTAATGCAGCGTGTCATCGCAGCATTCGGTCTGTCCGTAGCAATTCACTAACTGAATGTGATCATAATGCGTATAAAATTGCTGAACAAGCCCTGGCTTCGTCTCCTCTGACGTTAATGCGACTGATTTCAACGCACGCAACGGGACAGCAGCTGTTGCCCCATCGACAGCACGGATATAGGCATTCAAGACGGAAGGAATGACTTCAATGACGGTGACACCATCCTGCTCGATACGGCGAAATTGCTGCACAGGGTCGCGCTCCACCTCCTCGGCATAGATGACGAGCCGCGCCCCTATGAATAGAGGAGCAAGCATCTGCCAGATGGAGGCGACAACATTCACACTGAAGTTGTTCCCGACGACATCGTGCTCTTCGATGCGCAAGTCACGAATCTTCGCGAATGTGTGGTTCACGATCCCGCGATGATGGAGCATCGCGCCCTTCGGCTTGCCAGTCGAACCCGACGTATAGATCATATAGGCTGTGTCAGCGGCCTTGCTGTTGTTCGCACGAGCTGAGCTTGCTGGCAAGCTTCCGGCACGATTCATCGACAGCACAGTGCCGCTGAAGAGATCGGGGCGAAGTGTGTCGGCTTCCGCTAGCACAATCGACGCCTCGCAGTCTTCCAGAATGGCGAGCGTTCGCTCGACTGGATGGTTCACATCTAGCGGAACGCATATGCAGCCAGCCTCCATAATGCCCAGCACGCCGGCAACCAGCTCCAGCGATCTCGGGATGAACAGAGCGACCCGTGATTGAGGAGCAGCGCCATTCTCTTGAAGCAGCGCTGCAATTTTGCGTGCTTGGCGCATGAGCTGCGCATAAGTCCATGACTGCTGCTCATAGGCAACCGCGACCCGATCGGGGTAGCGCTCTGCCTGTTGCCACACCAACGCGGGGATGGTGCAGTCCGGTATGGGCGCTGCTGTGCGGTGGAAGGCCGTTGCGATCGCAGCCATCTCCTCCGCCGTTACGATGTCGAGAGCTGCAAGCTGATCCTCCGGCGCGGCAAGCATAGCGTGAAGCGTTCGAACATAACGATCCGCTGCAAGCTGAATGGTCGAGCGGTCATACAGCTCGGTATTGTAGTGAACATCGATATGCACGCCTTGATCGACCGAAATTTGCAGGGACAGATCGAAGTTCGTCTGCTCGTGAACGTATCGTTTCGCAAGCTTCAACCTGCCATTGCCGGAATCGCCTGCCGTCTGCTTGCGATCGAACGGGTAGTTCTTCATGACGACGACGGAATCGAAGATCATGCCGCCGCCTTCCATCTCGCTGCAAGCGATCATATCGCGCAGTGGCAGTCCGCCATTCACTTCGCTGTTCGTTAGACTGGCAGACAGCTTCCTCGCATACGTCACAGGTGTGTCGCTCTGTTCGGATTGCATCCGCATCGGCACCGTCTGGATGAACAGACCGATCATCTGCTCGATTCCGGCTATCTCAGGCGGACGGCCTGATACGGTAACGCCGAAGCAGACGTCATTCGTATTGTTGTATTTCTGAAGCAGCAGACCCCAAGCCGTATACAAGACACTTGCCAATGAAAGCTTATGTGCGGCACAGACCGTCCGCATGCGCGCCAGTAGCTCATTGTCCAGATCACATGGAACCAGGCTCATCTCCACAGCATCTTGCAGCTTCGGACGATCCGTTGGAATTGTCGTTCGCACCTGATACCCGGCCAAGTATTCCTTCCAATACGTGATGAGCGCCGTCTGCTCTTGTTCCTTCGTCCACTTCACATAACTGCGGAAGGACGGCTTCTGCACCACTCGTGGCGTGCCCCCTTCTCTCAGCGCTTCATAGTAGGTGAGGAACTCCTGAACGAGAATACCGAAGCTCCAGCCGTCCATCACAATATGGTGATAATCGATGAACAGCTCGTATCTGCGCGCCTCCAGCTTGCAGAGCAGCACACGAATCGGAGCTTCCCGAATGTCGATGCGGTCGGCAAGCCGCTCCTCCCGTTGCGCTTGGAGCGCCGCAGCTAGTTCAGCCCTGTCCAATGCGCTCAAATCTGTATAGGTGATCGGAATGCGGTGTTCCCGCTTTATAATCTGCACCGCCTTGCGATGCTCGTTCCAACGAATGACGGCGCGGGCCATCTCGTTCGCTTCGGTGACCATCGCCCACGCTGTCTCGAATGCCGCTCGATCGACGTCCCCGACAAGCTCGATGCCGACCTGCTCACAATAAAACCGCGAGTGCTCGCGATGCCAATAGTGAAACAGCATCCCTTCCTGCATCGTAGTCAGCATCAGAATATCTTGCACCATGTCCTTGCTAAGCGCAGCTGCCGTTGCCAATCTCCTTCCTCCTCTCTATGGTCCTGGAATATATGAATGCGCGGTCACTTCTATCTCCGCAGGATGATAGATTAGTGATCAAACTTGGTCACTAATTTGCAGTGAATGATGACGTAAAATAGTTTGTGTAATTCGGTAAAAAGTGTATTCACAAATAGAAGAAGGTAGGGTACTCTCGGAATTGTCCAGATCCACGAGAGGAGATGCCC
>CAJXLT010000006.1 GCA_913056365.1 uncultured Paenibacillaceae bacterium
GGGCATCTCCTCTCGTGGATCTGGACAATTCCGAGAGTACCCTACCTTCTTCTATTTGTGAATACACTTTTTACCGATTTACACAAACTATTTTACGTCATCAGTTTTGGAGCACTTAGTCGCAAATAGGACCGATTATTCCCGCTAATGCCAGCCAGAATGCGGCAATGCCTATAGCCGTGATGTCCGCTAATGCCCGCTAGAATGCGGCGATGTTGTCCGGTCGAAGCACTGTAGCAGCCAGTGTGCTTACCATGGTTCAACTGAACTTGAATCGAGGTTGCCGGTTAAATATACAATGAGCGGATGAGCTCGGTGACAGAAGGGTTGCTCTGTGGAATTGCCTATCGAACTGCAGCCCAATTTCGTGTACACTAATAGAGAAAAGGGACAGAACAGGTTATTTGTAAAAAGGAAGCGTGAATAGATGATTATCGGGATCGGTACAGACTTAACGGAAATTGGGCGCGTGGCGAAGGTTCTGCAAGGCAGGGAAGGTGTAGCCGACCGATTCGTCAAACGTGTGCTGACAGAGGGGGAGCGGAGGCTGCTGGAAGCGCGTGGTGCCCGGAAGCATGAATTTCTGGCAGGGCGGTTCGCGGTCAAGGAAGCGGTTGTGAAGGCATTGGGAACAGGGATCGGCGCGATAACAGGCTTGCAGGATATTGAGGTTATCGCGGATGACAGCGGTCGTCCGATCTGCCGTCTGTCTGCCAGTGCATGGGAGAGGCTGGGGCTCGATCCGAGTCGTGTCCGGATTCATGTCAGCATCTCTCATACCGATACAGTAGCCTCGGCGATGGCAGTGGTCGAGCAGCTGGATGCTCCTGCCTCGTCGAGTGCGGTTTTCTAATGTAGCAGGAGCTTCTAGTCGGGGGCTGCTGCTATTTTTTTGTAGACAGCCATGCTGCCAGTGCTTGCATATCTTCGTCACTGAGCACGTCCTTGAATGTCGGCATAATATCGCGACCATCCCTTACAATGGCGATAATGGCGTCCTTATCATGGCGGGAGCCGACTTGGCTCAGGTCGGATTCCGATCCGACACGCCCTTGCAGAGCATTGCCATGGCAGGTCAAGCAGTTCGTCTCATACAAGGCTACGGCATCGGGATAGGCAGCTGTGTCGTCTGCCACGGTATAGCCTCCGCTGTTGCCCGGTCCTGCAGTGCCGCATGCGCTGAGCAGTATGAATGCTGCGGCTGTGCAGGCAAGCCGAGCTAACGTCTTCGATCGCATATTCATTCCTCGCTTTTCATTATAAATAAGCAGATTGACTCGGATTCCAAACCAATGGTTTGCTTCCATCATACTTGATCGGCATGCACAAGTCCAAGTACAGAGATGTGTCAATGTGGAGGGTGAAGTGATGCACCGAGATCGTACACGGGTCAGGAACACAAGGTTGATCATGCGAGTAGTGCAGGTAATTTGGTCGCTTGTGCTGATCGTATGCATAGTAGCAGCGGTGCTAGGACAAGCATTGTATGCCTCCATCCTCGGTGCGCATAGCTGGTCAGAGGAGCTGCAGGAGAGCGGCATGTCGGCAGCTGCTGCGGCTTATGCGCGTGCTTATGTCTGGGAGCTGGCAGAGCTAGATACGCTGGATGAGCTTGGCATCTTCGGCAAACCGCTGGAGTGGCGGTTGCAGCAGGTGATTGCCGGCTATCTCTCAGAGCAGTGGATAACAGAGCAACTGAACCGGCTGCAGGCGGGTGTATGGGACGTATTCGAAGGGAAGCGCGATACCCTGCCGCCGCTCGATGTGTCTGAGCTGAAGGACAAGCTGACAGCGGAGGTGACGAAGGTCATACCGTATTCTGTCTTGCGCAGCATCGGATGGGAGCTGGCTATGCCGGAGCGTATCGATACGATGAAGCTATTGAAGCTGGAGCGGGCTGAACTAGCTGAATGGCGCGCAGCATATGAGCAAGCAGGTGCGGTCGTTCGCGCACTGCTTGTATTATGTGTCGGCTGGCTAATCATCGGGCTTGCCTTGAATGAACGACCGCTTGCGGCGCTAGGCTGGATAGTTGGCTGCATGCTGGCAGCCGAGCTGCTGCTGTTGGCACTGCACACGGGAGTGGAACGGAGAAGCGGTGAATGGATCCGCGAGCTGTTCACGAACGTCCTGAACGGGCAGCAGCCTAATGCGGAAGCACGCGCCGTATACAACAGTGCGGCGCACGTAGCAGAGTTGTGGTTGCGTGAGGCATCTCTGCTGGCAGCCGGCTGGGCATGGTACATGGCTGCCGCTGGCGCTGTGGCAGTGCTGTTCAGTTGGCTTAGTCGACGGCGGCGCAAGCACGGTACGGCAACGGAACGTTCAGGCACACATTTCCGGCTTTCGCGAGGCGTACGTGTTATCATGCTTGTGTCGAGTGTGGTCTTTACGGGGATGACAATCGCTGTTATCTTGTGAGAGAGTTAGCTTGGAATGAAGGAAGGAAATGTGGACGATGAATAAGTCAGAAGATATGGAAGCTGTTGAACATACGAGACGTCAATACTTCGCCGCGCGTCTGGTTGATTGGTTCCGTACTCACCAGCGCGATCTTCCATGGAGAAGAACCCGAGATCCGTACAAGATATGGGTTTCTGAGATTATGCTTCAGCAGACGCGTGTGGAGACGGTGATTCCTTATTACGAAAGATTCCTGGAGCGGTTTCCTACACTAGAAGCGCTGGCAGAAGCACCGGAGGAAGACGTCCTGAAGCTGTGGGAAGGACTCGGCTATTATTCACGTGCGCGAAACTTGCAGACAGCTGTTCGCGAAGTGCAGAGCAGCTATGGCGGCAAGGTGCCGGATGAGCCGAGAGACATTGCGACGTTGAAAGGGGTAGGGCCCTATACAGCGGGAGCGATTCTGAGTATCGCATACGGCAAGCCTGAGCCGGCAGTGGACGGTAATGTGATGCGTGTGCTGTCACGGTTTTTTCTGCTGCGCGATGATATTGCCAAACCAGCGACTCGCAAGAAGATGGAGAAGCTGCTGCGCAGCACGATTCCCGAAGAGGCGGCAGGTGATTTCAATCAAGCATTGATGGAGCTGGGCGCTACAATATGTACCCCGCGCTCACCGCATTGCCTCATCTGTCCGGTAATGGAGTCATGCGAGGGCAGACTGGCGGGAGAGGAAGAAGCGTTGCCGGTGAAGACGAAGGCGAAGCCGCCCCGGGATGAACGGCGATTGGCGGCGCTGATCATGGGTCGGGGGGGACAGACTGGCCGCATACTGGTTCGGCGGCGTCCAGAGACGGGCCTATTAGCGCAAATGTGGGAGCTTCCGCACGTACTTGCGTCTGCAGAGACACCGGAGCTGCCGCGCATGGCGGAGGAGTATACAGAAGCTGCTGCGTCATCTGGGGCTGCAGGAGCAGCGCTGTGTGCAGCATTGGAGGAGGAAGGTCTTCCGGAGCTGGCGGCGTCCGGCTTGTTGACGAAGGCTGACCATATCTTCAGTCACATTCACTGGCACATGGAAGTATATCGGTGCTCGCTGGCCGTGATAGAAGATACTATATTGCCAGAGCAATACCGCTGGGTTACACCGGATGAGCTGACGACGCTGGCGCTTCCGAAGATTTTTCATAAGCTGTTGTCGCAGCAAGTATTTCAATCTGAGATTGAATAAGGATCAATATCATGGAAAACAAAGAGGCTGTCGGCAAACGTGATTGTTCACGTATAAGCCAACAGCCTCTCGTTATGTGTTCATTAATTACTTCTTAGCCGCTTCGTAACGCTCGTTCGCAGCTTCCCAATTCACTACGTTCCAGAATGCAGCAATGTAATCTGGGCGCTTGTTCTGATACTTCAGGTAGTAAGCATGCTCCCACACATCAAGACCGATGATTGGTGTCAGACCTTCCATAACCGGGCTGTCCTGGTTAGGTGTGCTGCTTACAACCAGCTTGCCGTTCTTGTCTACAGACAACCAAGCCCAGCCGCTGCCGAAACGAGTTGCGCCGGCTTTAGCGAAGTCTTCCTTGAACTTGTCGAGACCGCCAAGCTCACTGTTGATAGCTTCAGCAAGCGAGCCGACTGGCTGGCCGCCGCCGTTCGGTCCGATGATTTCCCAGAAGAGGGAGTGGTTGGCATGACCGCCGCCGTTGTTGCGGACCGCCGTACGGATAGCTTCCGGTACGCTGTTCAGATCTGCAATCAGATCGTTAATATCCTTGGCTGCGAGGTCTGCATGACCTTCCAATGCAGCGTTCAGGTTGTTGACGTACGTTTGATGGTGACGATCGTGGTGGATCATCATCGTAGTCTCATCGATATGCGGCTCCAGTGCGTTGTTCGGATAAGGTAGTGCAGGTAATTGATGTGCCATTTGAAGAAAAACCTCCCTTGGAAAATTGTTCACCAATTATTATCCACGATTTCAGCGAATAAATCAACTTTTATGTATAGAAAATCAAATCCCGCCCCGCCTCTCAATTTCTTCGATGATTTGATGGTGGATGTCATTGCCTTGCGCATTCAGCCATGGCGACAAGTCACTGAATACGCGATGCTGGCGAACTAACTCTTCTGTTTCCCATTGTTTCATGTGTACAGTTTGCAGTTCACTCATGCTGCGCTCCTGCTCCATAGTCATGGACAAAGCCTCCTTTCTAGAATAGGTAGAGACGCTAGCACTTGTCGGTATACTGTCAGCTTAACAATTTTGTCTGTCGCACCGTAGGTCCTGAGTCCTAGATGTCGACTATCTGCTCTAGTTAGTGTAGGACGTGATTAGTATACGGAGAAGTTGTGCCCAATATTCATCAGTCCTAAAAAGTGACAATGTACATGTAACAACCGACAATATTATGGTTCAATTGGTCAATAGTGGACGTTAGATTATGGCAAATTTCATGATCCTAACATGTAAGCGCTTATATTAAAGCGTTTTCAAGAGAAAATGAAAGAATATGAACGTTTTTTTAAGATTTTTATAGGAATTTGTCATCGAATTGTCGTATAATAAAAAAACCGAATTCAATAGTCACGGGGGAAACCAGATGTTCGTTCGCGCATTTCAATTATCTGACTACGCACCTGTTTCATCTTTGTTGAATGAAGTTTTATCTGAGGAATGTTGTGGGGACACGATGGAGGCACTTGGTCGGCAGCTTTATTGGGATAGTGAGCTGATTATGGTAGCTATTGAGAATGAACAAGTTGTCGGCGTCATGATCGGTACGATAGACGAAGGACGCGGTTACTATTATCGTATTGCCGTGCATGCTGACTATCAGCGCATGGGGATTGGCACGAAGTTGACAGCTGCAATGAAAGACAGATTTGAGAAGAGACAAGTTAGCCGCATTATGATTAGCATGGACAAGCATAACGAGACGATAGTGCCGTGGTACGAGTCCTTGGGGTATCGTGCGCGAGATTTCTTCCACAGTTTTGAGAAATTGACGATTGTGAACGGCTAGCTGCTTGAAGCAAGAATCAGTGGATAACACAGCGTTGTTTTTGATCATATTCCTGCGGATGTCTTTCTGTGTTGGTCGTGTACCTGGTTGAACAACTTGACCTTGGTCGGAACCTGCAACAGTAGGGTCGGAGAGCGTAGGAGTGATCGGAAATGAACGCTGTTTTTTTGATGAATATGTATGGTGCTGTGGGAGGAAGTTTAGAATATGGTGTAGTTCATTCGACAGTTGACATATGATTCTGCTTTTTGCGGCGTAACTGGTAGGTTGCTTGCGATAATTACAATAGATGGCGGGGAAGTGGTTTTGGCTAAGTTTATTACCCACTACCGTTCTTTTAGAGAAGAAAAGTAACTAATATAGGCAGTTTCAAGGCAAATCGGCAGTTTAATTACCCAATTTCCACTATTAGTGGAAGCTAGCGTTCGGATTATGGGTACTTGGGTAATAAATAGGGCAGTATGAGCGTGAAAACAATGGGAATATTTACTTTCCTACCATTAATAAAGAGAAGTGGTACCAATAATGCGCTGAAAGGTCAATGGGCCTGCATAGCTGTGCATCACTTTCGTGGGTAAGTATGTAGTGGGCCCCGAAAAAGTAATCGGCATATGCTACAAAGCTATTCTTCACTTTTTTGGGTAATATTTTCCGGGCCCCGCGAAAGTACCTGAATAGGCTTGCACAGCAGTACATCACTTTCGTGGGTAAAGTATGATGCGGGTCCCCGAAAAAGTAATCGGCATATGCTACAGAGCTATTCTTCACTTTTTTGGGTAACAGGCATGTCTTTTTGCCGTTGCAATCGGCGGGAAGATATGCTTTTCTATTAATAAGCCAAGTTTGGAAAGGAAAGCGCCATGAGACCTTACACGTCTTATCAAATTAAAAGCTTCAAGCACGATGGGCATTTGCATCGCACCTGGCTTGTGAATTGGCGCATTCCACCGGAAATGCTGGAACCCGAGTATCGCAATATGTACGTATTCATGAATTGTCACACACGCATTATTGAAGCGGACGGCAAGGAGTGGACGAGCCGGGTGCCGGGGATTGCCTTCTTCATTCCGCAGTGCTGGTACAATATTGTCGCGCTGCTGGAAGAAGGCGGTGTGCGCTATTACTGCAATATTGCGTCCCCTCCTTATCTCGATCAGGCGCACCATACTTTGACATATATTGATTATGATCTGGATGTAGTGGTGTGGCCGAGCGGGGACACCCAGCTGCTAGATGAGCACGAATACGAAATACACAGGCGCCAATACCATTATTCATCGACAGTAGAAGACAAGGTGCAGAGCGGGATGAATGCGCTTCGCGCCAAGATCGCGTCGGGCAGTCCGCCCTTTGGCGACGATCAATTGAAAGCGTACTATAGAGTATGGCGAACTTATTTTCCAGAGGTGTCGGAATGAACGAACAAGCCAATGAAAAAAAGAGACTGCGGGACCCAGATTCGAAGCTAATGCGTGAACTGTGGGATTGGGCCAAGTCGATTGTTGCTGCTGTGCTGATTGTGATGGTTGTCCATCAGTTTGTATTCAGTCTTTCCATTGTAGAAGGAAGATCGATGGAGCCTACGCTTCATGATAATGAACGGCTGTTCGTCAATCGCGCCTTATATTACTGGAGTGAGCCGGATCGGGGCGACATCGTGGTCCTCAAGGATCCGCGGGATGGCAGTGATCTGTTGCTCGTCAAGCGAATCATTGGCGTGCCGGGCGATGTGATCGAGGTGAGAGACGGAAGGCTGTATGTCAATGGCGAAGTGTATACGGAAGCTTATGTAGATACGATGATTGAAGATGGAGATGTTGCGGAGACAGTTGTGCCGGACGGAGAATACTTCGTCATGGGAGATAACCGTCATCGGAGCGGCAGCTTGGACAGTCGGAGATTCGGTTCTGTACAGGAGAAGAGTATCATTGGCAGAGCGGAGTTTATCGTGTGGCCGATCACACATATAGGAGGCCTCTAATGAAAGAAGTGACGATCTATACAGACGGCGCCTGTTCCGGTAACCCTGGTCCCGGAGGATGGGGCGCTATTCTTATGTATGGGGAGCACCAGAAGGAGCTGTCAGGTGGAGAGAAGCATACTACGAATAACCGTATGGAGATACAAGCGGTCATCGAGGCTTTATCTCGTCTGAAGGAGCCTTGTCGAGTCAAGGTTTATAGTGATTCTGCTTATGTTGTCAATTGCTTTCAGCAGAAGTGGCATGTGAATTGGGTGCGCAAGGGATGGAAGAATAGCAAGAATCAGCCGGTGGAGAACCAAGATTTATGGAAGGCGCTGCTGGAAGCGATGAAGCCTCATCAAGTCGAGTATATCAAGGTCAAAGGACATAGTGACAATCCGTGGAATAACCGCTGTGACGAGTTGGCTGTGAGCGCATATAAGCAATTGTAAGCAACGCATCTGGATAGCCTCTGGACAGACTGTGAAGGAAAGGGGGAGGAATATGAGTGAACGCCACAACTATGATTGGGCAGCGTTGAAGGATGAACTGAAGGCGAAGTTGCCGGAGCTTGGCATAGATAAGCTAGGCTTTGCATCCGCAGAGCCATTCACAACGCTGAAGGGGATTCTGGAGCGGCACCGTGAATTGGGAAGAGAATCCGGCTTCGAAGAATCAGACTTGGAGAAGCGGACAAGGCCAGAGTTGAGCCATGAAGATCCGAAGTCAATCTTGTCCATCGCTGTGGCGTATCCGTCGAAGATGACGAATCCGCCGCGTTCTGAGCCCGGCGCTTATCGCGGTATGCTGTCGCGGTCGTCTTGGGGAGAGGACTATCACAAGGTGCTTCGCGACCGGCTTGCCAAGCTTGAGGCATGGCTGCAAGAGCGCATTCCTGAAGCGCGAATCGTATCTATGGTCGATACAGGAGCGCTCGTCGATCGAGCCGTTGCAGAACGAGCGGGCATCGGTTGGACCGGCAAGAACTGCGCCGTGATTACGCCGGAATACGGTTCATGGGTATATCTAGGCGAACTGATCACGAACCTCCCTTTCCCATCAGACACGCCTGTAACGGAGCAGTGCGGAGACTGTACGCTGTGCATCGATGCCTGTCCTACGGGAGCGTTGGTAGGTCCCGGACAGCTGCATGCAGGGAGTTGTGTCTCCTTCCTCACGCAGACGAAGGAATCCGTTAGTGATGAGATGAAGAAGAAGATCGGAAACCGCCTCTATGGATGCGATACGTGTCAGATTGTGTGTCCGCATAACAAAGGGAAGCATTGGGATCATCACGCCGAGTTGACGCCGGATCCTAATATTGCGAAGCCGCTTCTCAAGCCGCTGCTTAGCTTGAGCAATCGGCAATTCAAGGAACGCTTCGGTGCGAGTGCTGCTGCTTGGCGAGGGAAGAAACCGATCCAGCGCAATGCGGTGATTGCCCTCGGCAACTTCAAGGATCGCTCTGCTGTGCCTGACCTAACGCGCATTCTGCTGAAGGATGAACGGCCGGTATTACGCGAGACAAGTGCGTGGGCGCTAGGCCGTATCGGCGGCAGTGATGCGGAGCTAGCGTTGCGCGAAGCGTTGGAATGCGAGCGTGAGTCTGATGTCCTTGCAGCGATCCGACGTGCGATTGTGCACTTGGAAAAGCAGGAGAACAGTGCAGAGGCGCTGAATTAGTACTATACTTTGGACATGGTACTGCGCTACAACTAGAGGAGAGAGGGTTAACATGCGATACGTTCATGTAGAAGATATTGAGCCGGGTCAGATATTAGGACGTTCGATCTTTTCCGCTAATGGGAATGTGCTGTTGTCAGAAAATATTGAGCTTACGGTTTATATGATCAATACACTGCGGAGAATCGGTGTAGAGATGCTGTATATTAAGGATGAGCAGTTTGCGGATGTCGAGATCGAGGAGGTCGTCTCCGAAGAGACGAAGCGCAAGATGACGAAGAAGCTCGGAGATATGTTCGATTCGATTCGTTCGGGCAAATCATTCAGTGACCGTAGTTTAAGTGTCAGTGTAGATGGTTTGCTCGATGAGATTATGGAGAATCACGACGTTCTCGTGCAGCTGAGTGATATACGAACAGAGGACAATCGCAGATACTTGCATGCCTTGAATGTATGTACGATGTCCGTGATGACAGGGATGAATCTAGGATTGAATGCCCAACAGCTTAAGGAGCTCGCGATTGGCGCGCTGTTGCATGATGTCGGCAAGGTTGGGATTGAGTCCGAGCACGATGACCCGCAAACTCGCAATCACCATACTTGGCGAGGCTTCGACATGATTAAGCGGGAGCAGAGCTTGATCATAGCCCATGTTGCCTTGCAGCACCATGAATCACCGGATGGCAGCGGTATCCCGCGCGGATTGGGCGAGGGCGAGATTCATCTGTATGCTAAGATTGTCGCCGTAGCGAATATGTATGACAACTTACTCTTCGAAGAGCAAGATGGCAAGCGCATGATGCCGCATGAGGCGTGTGAGCACCTAATGGCATTGTCTGGGACGAAGCTGGATCGGGATGTGTTGATCGAATTTCTGCGTATTGTGTCGATCTATCCGACAGGTGTTTCGGTTCGCTTGACGACCAAGGAAACCGGTGTCGTGGTCGGTCAGCATAGAGGACTTCCGGGCAGACCGATTATTCGGATCGTCCTGCAAGACCGTGATGATTCGATGGATGTCAAGGAAGTCGATCTAGCGAAACAGCCTACCGTATTCATTGAAGCTGTACTCGGCTGACGGAGCTTGAGGAGCCTGGTTATGGCAGCTATTGTAGCATTGAATCCCACTATTGAACATGCTAAGATGTATAGGACCAATCGACCAGTTGATAAGTGAAATGGAGTGAAGAGCATGTGGACGACAATTATCGTTGCTGCGATTACCTTACTTGTAGGGGCGGTTGCCGGATTTTTCGCCGGTGTGACGTATTTGCGCAAGCAGATGGAGAAGATGCAGAGTGATCCGAAGATGCTGCAGCAGATGGCTCGTCAGATGGGCTATAATGTGAATAAGCAGCAATTAAATAAAATGCAGCAGGCTATGAAGCATCAGAAGTTTCCTCGCAAGTAGCGTGCCAATATGCTAGAAGTTCCGAAATCGCTGGCAGCACTAATGTTCACAGAAGAGACATGACCAAACATATAGAAAGAGAGAACGGGAGGGGAAGAGGAAATGGCGGGGATCAAAGACTATAAGAACAGCAAAGTTTCCGATAATCGGGAATTGATAGAAGGCCACGTCCGGGAAATTCTCCGGCTGATCGGCGAGGATGTCGATCGGGAAGGGCTGATCGAAACACCGGCCCGCGTCACGCGCATGTATGAGGAAATCTTCGCAGGTTATGAGGTTAACCCGCGCGATGTGCTTGGCGTTACGTTCGATGAGCAGCATGAGGAGCTTGTCATCGTCAAGGACATTGTCTATTACAGTCAATGCGAGCATCATATGGCGCCGTTCTTCGGCAAGGTGCATATCGGTTATTTGCCAAGCGGTAAGATTGCCGGACTGAGCAAATTCGCTCGACTCGTGGAAGCCATTACCCGCCGACTTCAGGTTCAGGAGCGCATCACGTCCGAGATAGCGGACATTCTGCAGGAGGTGCTGGAGCCGCAAGGAGTGATGGTGATCGTCGAGGGTGAGCATCTGTGCATGTGCGCACGCGGGGTGAAGAAGCCCGGCAGCAAGACGGTCACATCAGCAGTGCGCGGACATTTCCGCTCCAACGCAGCGCTGCGTTCTGAATTTTTGTCATTAGTGAAGGACTAATTTATTCTTGTAAGCAACAGCCGTCCGGCTTTGAGCCGGGCGGTTTTTTGATCTGCTGATGGTGTGTTCAGAGATATGCATCTTCTAGCCGGTTATCCGGTTGCGGTTCCCCGAGCGACTCTGTGAGCTAGCTTCCACCGTGAAATAAATGCGAATGTACAGTTTTTTGATCCGAAAAGTGGGGGGAATGCTGAAATTCCTGCGAATGCGCATCTTTCTATGCTCGATAATGTCTTTTTGACGCAATCGACGCTTGTATTCCTGTATATTAGCAGGCTTTTTCGATTTTCCACTTAGTTCGGAGGGAATCCCTGCATAATCGCATCTTTTGGTAGGTTTGCGGCTTGGTGGTTTGCAAATTTGTGGGTTGCAGCTTGGCGCTAGGTGAGGCGCAAGTGCAATGTCGAGTGTCATTGAGTTCGCTCTTCTCGTAACCTTATGGTAGACAGAATGCTGTCTTCTTGGTTATACTACATGTAACACGGTTTCATTACGTGAAACCTATCGGATGCCATTGGGAAACGAGGGATTGCCGTGGAAGAGGGTAAAGTAACGGTCCGCGCTGTAGAGCGGGCATTGGATATATTGTTATGCTTCACGGATGCGAACGAATTGACGTTGACGGAAATTGCTGTACGGGTAGGGCTTCACAAGAGTACAGTGTATCGGTTGCTTGCTTCCTTGGAGCATAAGGGGTTCGTCATTCGCGATGCAGAGAGTGAGAAGTACAAGCTGGGCTTCCGGCTGTGGGAGCTGTCGGCGAACCTGTCTCAAGCGGACGATCCAGCGGTGGTACTGCTCCCAGAGATGGAACGGCTGCGCGATATGATTGGGGAGACGATCAGCTTATATGTGCGGGACGGACATGAGCGGATTCGGATTCAGGCTGTACAGAGCAGCCAAGCCATTCGCAGAGTAGCGCCAGTAGGCGTGAGGCTGCCGTTGTATGTCGGCGCATCGAGCAAGGTGCTAGTCGCTTATGCGGATGCCGAGGATCGCGAGAGCCTGTTCAGCAGTCCGACATGGCCTGTATCGATCGATCAGGAGGCCTATGAGCGTCAGCTGGCGGATATACGCGCCTCCGGCTTCGCGACAAGCGTAGAGGAACGTGAACCGGGCGCGGCGGCAGTAGCCGCACCGATTCTGAATCGTTCGGGAAGCATGGTCGCAGTACTGTCCGTATCAGGACCGGCGAATCGCTTGACCGTGGACAAGATGAAGGAGCATGCGGCAGCTATCAAGGATGCAGCTGCACGCATGGGCAAGATGGTGAAGTGATCAGCAATGCATAGTTATGTGGATATTATAGGGACGATTCAACTCCATGGAATGGAGGTTGGTCGTCTCTATTTTGCATGAGACGGTCATTCAAGCTTTATACGATTACGGGTGTGTGGAAACCGCTTGCCTGTTCATACTTAGCCCTGTTCCAGCGTACATCTTAATGAGGTGATGCAGGTGTCTAAGGACATACAAGAGCTGCAAGCGCAATTGACAAAGTTGTCTAAGAAGACTGATGGATTGTTGAATGTGCGGGAATTCGGGGCAATCGGGGATAACCGTCGCCATCCTCTAAGAGAGAATTTCGACTCACTAGAGCAAGCACAGGGCACATATCCGCACGCCGTATCACTCAATGATGAAACAGACTGGTGCGCGATCCAAGGCGCATTGCAGGAAGCGGTAAGTCAAGGTGGCGGAAACGTTCATGTACCGGCGGGTACATTTAAGATCAATCGAACGATCCGCATACCGCATAGTGTGAAGTTGGAATTGAATCATGCAGCTGAACTAGTTGCAACCGCGGATGTGGATGTCGTTCGACTGCACAAGGGCTCACAGCTCGTAGGAGGAACCATTAATGTGCATTCGAATGTGAACGAGTACTCCAGGACTTGTATTTACATTAGCGGACAAGATCAGTTTCATCCAGGGAGCGACTTCACCCGCGTGTCAAACATCGTATTGAGAAATTGGAATCCAGGGGATCGTCCTTCCGGGACGGGCATTCACCTGTATGCGAAGGGTGATGAGGAGGTGCCCAATCAGAGCATCTGTTGGCTTCATGTAAGCAATATCAACATATCTTGGTTTTCCAAGGGTGTGTATTTGCAGGCAGTCAAGGCGGATGATGCGGAATCGAATCCAGGCAAGACGGCTTGGATCAACGGCAATTCCTTTCACCAGATTTACTTTCACGCGTGTGAATTGGACATCTGTCTGGAGGGCAGTGATGGCTTCAGAAGCGATCAAGCTGCTTACAGCTATGAAGTGTCCGGGAACCATTTTACAGATATTCAGAGTCAGCCCATGTCTTACACGATGTATTTCTCCATGTGCGGTCGCTTCAATACGATTAACGGCAAGTTCTGGGACAATCACTTGATGGAATCGGACATTAAGGGACAGTTTACACGTACATCTTCCTATAATGCGATAACATCGAACTTGGACTCGTATCAAATTTCGGATGTTGGTAATTACAATAGCATTTCATCGCCTTACAGGGACTTTAGGACAGGGGTGATCCCGCCAGCCATCAATATTGCCTATTCATTCACTGGAAACCAGGATGATTACTTGGCCTATGCAACAGCAAGAGGTTTTGTCTTCAGGCAAACTGGAGGATTGCCTCCTATGTCTGGCCAACTTGATCTCGCCTTTTCCCTAAGCGGAGATGAATCGATTGTATGGAATGGCAGCCAGGCTACAGAGAATAATCCGATCGTATTGGAGTTAACGTTGCCGGAGCGGGCGGTGTACTTCTCTAATTTCGGTCTAGCCTTCAGTCCGTGGATGGAATCGCCAAGAGGAATTATAATTAGGCGCAAGCAAGACGGTCTCTGGCGAACTGTAGCGGACCACAGGTCGCTCGGCAACCAGCCTTTCTTCATTCTCCGCTCTGTATTAGCCCCTGTCGAGGCCTTAGAGATCAAGATGTGGGGAAGCAATGACAGCGTGAACCAGTGGATTAGGCTAACGAGAATATTCGGCCAGTCGACCCAAAAATTCGGATACGCTTACCTTCCCCGCAATGGCGGAGAGCTGTATGGTGATCTTGACTTGAATCGCTATTATCTGACCGTTGGCCAAGTTGGACAACTGCCTCCCGCCTCGCCGATGCACAGAGGGAAGATGATTCGTGTTCTTGGGGATGGCTCCGCAACAGCGGACACGGTATATATGTGCATGATGTCTTCATCAGGAAGATTCAATTGGAAACCGCTTGTTCAAGGGTAGCCGTTCTCGACAACGAATAAGGGACGATTCACTCCTGCCGTGAAGGCGGAATGAATCGTCCCTTTGTTGTAAGCTGAATCGGACGCTTGCCCAATCCAGCTCAATCCAGCTGTTCACATACTTACTTCGCGCCGGACAGGATCTGGCGAAGCACGGTTTGCAGAATGCCGCCGTTGCGATAGTAGTCGATGTCCACAGTGCTGTCCAGACGTACGACACATTCGAAGTCGAAGGTGCTTCCGTCTTCGCGTGTAGCGGTAACCTTAATCGTCTGTCCAGGCTTGATATCGTTGTTCAGCCCTTGGATGTCGAAGGTTTCCTTACCTGTAATGCCGAGTACCTGCCAGCCAGTACCTTCTGCGAATTGCAGCGGGAGCACGCCCATGCCGACTAGGTTCGAGCGGTGAATCCGTTCGAAGCTCTCAGCGATGACGGCTTTCACGCCAAGCAGGAAAGTACCCTTCGCTGCCCAGTCACGGGAGCTGCCGGTTCCGTATTCCTTGCCAGCTAATACGACAAGTGGTGTTCCGGCTTCTTGATATTTCATCGAAGCATCGTAGATTGACATTACTTCGTCAGTTGGCAGGTAAGTCGTGACGCCGCCTTCCGTACCCGGAGCAAGCTGGTTGCGGATCCGGATGTTGGCGAACGTACCGCGCATCATGACTTCATGGTTGCCGCGGCGGGAGCCGTAGGAGTTGAAGTCCTTCCGTTCCACACCGTTCGTAGTCAAGTATTCACCGGCAGGGCTGTCTACCTTGATGTTGCCCGCAGGAGAAATATGGTCCGTCGTAACGGAATCGCCCATCAATGCCAGCGTCTTCGCCCCTTTGATCTCCGCGATGTCGCCAGGTGCTAGACCGAGACCTTCGAAGAATGGAGGCTCTTGGATGTATGTCGATTTGTCTTCCCACTCGTAGAGCTGACCTTCTGGTACAGGGATTTCGTTCCAACGTTCGTTAGCGCGGAAGACGTCCTTGTACTTGTCTGCGAACAGCTCAGGGCTCATCGCGCCTGCAACTGCGTCGCGGACTTCCTGAGAGGACGGCCAGATGTCCTTGAGATAGACAGGTTGGTTGTTCTGGTCATGCCCGATTGGATCGTTGGCAAGGTCGATGTTGACGGTTCCAGCCAGCGCATAAGCGACGACGAGCGGTGGCGAAGCAAGGTAATTCGCCTTCACTTGTGCGTGTACGCGTCCTTCGAAGTTCCGGTTGCCGCTCAAGACAGATGCGACAGTCAGATCGTTGTCGGCAATCGCTTGGCTGACTTCATCCGGCAGCGGACCACTGTTGCCGATACATGTAGCACAGCCGTAGCCGGCTACGTGGAAGCCTAGTGCTTCAAGCGGATCGAGCAAGCCTGATTTCTTCAGATACTCGGTCACGACGAGGGAGCCAGGTGTTAAGCTGCCCTTCACATAAGCTGGCTTCACTAGACCCTTCTCCACTGCTTTCTTGGCAACGAGTCCAGCGCCAAGCATTACGCTCGGATTGGATGTGTTCGTACAGCTCGTGATTGCAGCGATCACAACAGCACCAGTAGTGAGCGTGGTTGTTTCGCCGTTCGGATGCTTCACTTCAGCGCTGTCAGCGATCTGCTCATCGCTCAATCCGTAACCGCCCTTGTCGATTGGCGTACGGATAATGGAATTGAACGCTTCCTTCATATCCGTCAGCTCGATGCGGTCCTGCGGACGCTTCGGGCCCGAGAGGCTAGGCACGATCGTGGACAGATCCAATTCGATCGTATCGGTGAATGCCGGATCAGGTGTATCGTCCGTGCGGAACATGCCTTGCGCCTTGTAGTAAGCTTCAACCAAAGCGATCTGTTCTTCGCTGCGGTTCGTGCCTCGCAAGTAGTTCAGCGTTTCGTTATCTACTGGGAAGAAGCCGACAGTAGCGCCATACTCTGGAGCCATATTCGCTACCGTAGCGCGGTCTGCGAGTGTAATATTGCTCAGACCGGAGCCATAAAATTCGACGAATTTGCCGACAACGCCCTTCTTGCGCAGCATCTGGGTGACGGTCAGCGCCAAGTCGGTTGCAGTAGCACCTTCAGCAAGGCTGCCCGTCAGCTTGAAGCCGATGACTTCAGGTGTGACGAAGTAGAGCGGTTGCCCGAGCATGCCAGCTTCAGCTTCGATGCCGCCAACGCCCCAGCCTACTACGCCAAGACCGTTAATCATCGTTGTATGGGAATCTGTACCGACGAGTGAATCTGGATAGACATATGTTTCACCGTCTATTGTCTTCGTTGCGGCAACGGATGCCAAGTACTCCAGGTTAACCTGGTGTACGATACCGGTTGCCGGCGGTACAGCCCGGAAGTTATCGAATGCAGTTTGCGCCCAGCGCAGGAAACGATAGCGTTCCTCATTGCGTTCGAATTCGAGATTCATGTTCGTTGCCAATGCGTCTGCAGTACCGAATGCATCAACCATAACCGAATGGTCAATAACGAGATCGACCGGTACGAGCGGGTTAATACGCTTCGGATCGCCGCCTGCGCGTTCGGTAGTAGCACGCATTGCCGCCAGATCGACGACGACCGGTACGCCTGTGAAGTCTTGCAATACGATCCGCGCTGGGATGAACGGCAATTCCTTGTTCTTGCCTGCGTCATTGACCCAGCCGGCAATTTGCTTCACATGCTCTTCCGTAATCGCTCTTCCGTCGAATTGACGAACGGCTGCTTCAAGCAGCACTTTGATCGAGAAGGGAAGTTGGGAGATTGCATCATGCCCTTGGCTTGCCAAATCCGGCAGGGAGTAATAGTTTACGGTTTTTCCGCCAGCTTGGAGCTGCTTGCGAACGGAAAAATGATCTTTCGTACTCATTAAGCTTCCGCCTCCTTGCATAGTTTCATCTAATGAAACCCGATTTCATATTTCTCATCGATATAAGTATACTCTTTTCGCTTCGCTTGGTAAAGGTCTTTTTTCCCCTCATGAACGGTTCTAATCCTACATATAGTGGTGAAGATGGGATTGTCAATCTTCTGCGGCAGCCGTGTGCGAATGAATCGGCTCCGTACAGGGAGGATTCAGATGGCTGAGCAGTGGCGGCAAGTGCTTCGGGACTATGTGGAAGCCCGTAATCAGATGCTGTTCGACAGCAGTGCGGAGCCGTTGGCAGCTGTATGCGGCGACAGCGCACATAGATACAGACAGGCGCAGCGGCTGCATCGCAGGGCGGAACGCGACAAGCAGCGGCATGCAAAGCCCGCTGGTGTGGAGACGCGTATGCGGCTTGAACATATATACGCACAGGAAGACCGGCTTACGGCTCAGATCGCGCTTCGCACCTGCATGACCTATAAGCAGGCTGGGCAGGAGCTGGAGGATGAGCGGATAGAGCGGGAACGGGTTGTGCTCATCCGTTCGGGGGGTGTCTGGCAAATCGAGCGCATCTCACCAATCGAATCAGAGCGAAAGTCGCCGATGCCGCTCTCAAGTGTAACTCGTGTGCCTAAGATAGCACTAAGCAGCAGACCGTATTTGAATCAAGCGGTCTTGTCCGCTCAGGCGAGAGGCAAGCCTTATAATCGCAGCAAGGTTCAAGAGTACGCCAATCTATGGTGGGATCAACATAATCCGGAATACCAGGCTTTTGACGTAGATTGTACCAATTATGTGTCCCAGTGCCTCTATGCAGGCGGGGCGCCGATGAATTATACTGGTGACAGGGCATCTGGCTGGTGGTATAAGCATAACGGCGGCAGCAATGACTTGTGGAGCTTCAGCTGGTCCGTCTCCAACAGCTTGCGCTGGCAGCTGGAAACGGCTAAGTCCGGCCTGCGGGCCGACATCGTCTCAGAGGCTTCAGAGCTTCAAGCGGGCGATGTCATCATCTATGACTGGGATGGCGACGGTCGCTTCCAGCATAGTACAATCGTAACGGCGTTCGATGCTCACGGGATGCCGCTCGTCAATGCGCATACGGTCAACAGCCGTCAGCGTTATTGGGATTACCGCGATTCGCACGCCTGGACTAAGGCTACGCGGTATGTATTCTTTCATATGCCAGACGCTTTATAAAACATCACTTCATGAGAAGTATCGCACATGTCCTTTGTAGGATGTCGTGTTCTTGGAAAACTATACTTACCGGAGGATTGTACAATGAATAATAAGCTTAGAGTCGGTCTTGTGTACGGCGGCAAATCCGGCGAGCATGATGTATCCTTGCAGACAGCGCTTGCTGTCATTCAAGCGCTCGACTTTGAGAAATACGAGATCAAGCCGTTCTATATTACGAAATACGGAGACTGGGTATCCGGTAAGGCGATCAGGGAACGAATCGAGAACAAGGAGCAGCTGCTGCTTCAGCAAGAAGTGACGGTAGAGAACAGCCGACCTTCATCGGTTCAGGCGTTAACGCCGTTATTCCGTACAGCCCTTGAAGATCAAGCTGGGGAAAGCGCCATAGATGTGATGTTCCCACTCCTGCACGGGACATTCGGGGAGGACGGCACTATACAAGGTCTGTTCGAGATGGCCGACATCCCGTATGTAGGCGCAGGTGTGCTGGCTTCGGCAGTGGGCATGGATAAGGTAATGATGAAGAAGCTGTTCGCCGAGGCTGGTATTGCGCAGTGTATGTATCGCTACTTCACCCGCTATCAATGGAAGCAGGACGCTTCCTATTATATAACGGAAATTGAAGTGACATTAGGCTATCCTTGCTTCGTGAAGCCGGCTAATCTCGGATCGAGCGTAGGCATCTCCAAGGCGGGGAATCGCGAGGAGCTGATAGCGGCGATTGAGGAAGCGCTGCGCTTCGACCGCAAGGTCATCGTGGAAGAGATGGTTGACGGGCGGGAGATCGAAGTGGCTGTGCTCGGCAATGATGAACCGCTAGCCTCTGTACCTGGGGAAATTGTAGCCTCTAACGACTTTTATGATTATCGGGCGAAATATGTTGACGGCAAGTCGGCGCTGGTGATCCCCGCGGAAATGCCAGATGCGCAGAAGGAGGAGGTGCGTGAGCTGGCACTGCGTGCTTATGCAGCGATTGACGGCAGCGGCCTGTCACGCGTAGACTTCTTCCTAGAGAAGCATAATGGGCAGTTTCTCATTAACGAGATCAATACGATGCCCGGCTTTACCCCGATCAGTATGTACCCGATGTTATGGCAGGAGAGTGGCAAGAGCTATCAGGAGCTGCTCGATGATTTGATTCGATTTGCTAGGGAACGGTATAATGATAAGCAGCAAAATCAATATGTCTTCGACGTATAAGCAGGCAGCTGTGTGACAGCACGCCAAAGTCATGAAGCAGAGGTGAAGCGCGTGGGTTTCGAAACAGAGTTTAATTCCGTATGTAAGTTCAAGTCAGAGAAGGAGCTGGACGATCTGCTCGAATATGGGAAGACGGCCATGCTGAAGAGTGGCTTCCGTGTATACCCAACTGGGCAGAAGTGCATTGCCTATACGCCTGAGAATCGGGCGATTGCGATCGTGAAGATCACGGCTTCCATTGCGGAGATCACCTTCCAAGGTGAAGAAATGACCAAGGTGGAGATGGAGCTCATCCGCAAGCTGACAGAAGAGGAATCCCGTATTCAGACGGCCTTGGCTGATGAGATGTTCTTCGGAGAGCATAACGGTTGAACCTGTTGAGAGCGATGGATGAGCGGCATGAAGCTGCCGTCTCCTTCTCTTGACAATGCTAACTGTTACTTGTATAATTACAGATAAGCAGACGCCAGAATTGAAGCATTCCGTGCATCTGGGTTTTACGAATGGAGACTGAATATGCATGAACAGTGAATTTACGGTTGCCGTTCATGGCTTGGTCCTGCTTGCGCAACGTCCTGATCGGATGGCGACTAGCGATATGCTCGCTTGCAGTGTGAATACGCATTCGGCTCGAGTTCGCCGAGTAATGGGCTGGCTGAAGAAGTCAGGTATGATCGCGACGAAGGAAGGCATCGGCGGCGGATATGTGCTAATGGGTGATCCCGAAGAAATTACACTCGCCCATGTGTACCGAATTTTGGCAATGGGCTCCGTTGTACCGAGCTGGAAGTCGGGTGGCGCAGATCCAGATTGTGTAGTTTCTACGCATATGGAAGATGTCATGAGCGAAGTGTTCCGAGACACAGAGATGCAGATGATGACACATCTGGATCGTGTGACGATTGCGGATTTGCTGGACCAGGTGAAGAAAGCCGCAGACGGCTCGAACACAAAATCACGTTAATTGCTTTGAAAAAAATGTTCACATATACATTCTGTTATTGCGAAGTAACTGTTACTATAACAGTCACAATATAGGGCGGCAAGCCTCACTCTCGCCCGAATAAATATAGAGGAGTGGTTCACATGGCAGCATCAGTCATTCAAGCAAGCAACCTGCAGGATACGATCAAAGAAGGAGTTGCACTTGTAGATTTCTGGGCACCTTGGTGCGGACCTTGCAAGGTGCAGCTACCGATTATTGAGGAGCTGTCCGAGGAGTTGGCGGGTCAAGCTACGATTGGCAAAATCAATGTAGATGAAGAAGGGGAGCTGGCCGGTCAGTTCGGTATATCCAGCATTCCGACCTTAATTCTCTTCAAGGATGGCCAACCGGTGGAAAAGCTGGTTGGCTTACAGAGTAAGGATAGCTTGAAAGCGAAGATTGCTCGTTATAACAATTAAATGTATAAGGTGAATATGCCCCTGCTCATTCCTAGTGGATGCTGCGGGGGTTTTTCATTTTTGTTGCATCCGATCGGGACTTTCGTGCGTATATAATTAAAAGACTGCATTTTCGTCAGGAATCGTGCATATGCATGTTGCGAAGATGAGAGAGGAGCACCTATGACGCTTGCAGAGTATGCAGCTAGCATCCGCTTGCGGATCGACTCAGAGACTGGGCTCGTTATGCCGATATCAATCCCGGATGGGCTGCGATTAATGGGCAGCGGCAGAAGCGCAGCGGTATTCCATAGCGACTCTGCCCCGGACCGTGTTTTGAAGCTCTTTCATCCTGCATTCCTGAAGATGGCTAGTCAAGAGATAGAAGTGTACCGCATTCTCGGCAAGACCAACTATTATCCGCAGATGTACGCGCATGGGGACAATTACCTCGTGATCGATTATATTGATGGGCGTACGTTTTATCAGTGCTTGGTAGAGGGGGTGCTGATTCCTGAAGAAGCGATTGTTCAGGTGGATGAAGCTGTGGAGCTGGCAAGGCAGAAGGGACTGAATCCGTCAGATTTGCATCTGAAGAATATGATGCTGACGTCAGATGGGGTGAAGCTGATCGATGTTGCCCGCTTTATGCAACAGAAGACATGCGGGCAGTGGGCGGATTTGCGGAAGGCGTATTATACGAAATACAGGCGACCGATGTTCCCTAAGAAGCTGCCTGAGAAGGTGCTTGATTGGATCGTGATCAAATATCGGAGGAACGAAATTCATATTTAAAGCAGGAGATGGGGCAACGTGTGTTGTAACTATTTTACAGACCCTTTCGTGGAAAGGACAGCTGAGGAGAAGGAGGAGTACATATGTCTTTTTTCAGTAAAGTAATGGCAAGTGTAGGAATTGGTGCGGCTAAGGTGGACACGCTTCTCGAGAAGCGAACTTACCAGCCAGGTGAAGAGATGAATGGCATTATCCGGATTCAGGGCGGACAGGTGCAGCAGGAAATTGAGGGCATCGATTTGTCGATTATGACTTATTACATCAAGGAAGTAGATGATCGTAAAGTTCGGCAAAATGTAGAGCTTGGCAAAGTTCGTGCGACGCCTTCGCTTGTGATTGCCCCAGGTGAAACCAAAGAAGAAGCATTCTCCTTCAGACTGCCTCTGACTACACCGCTATCAATTGGACGGACACCTGTATGGGTACAGACCAAAGCGGATATTCGCTCTGCGATTGACCCGACAGACCAGGACCGCATCGAGGTTGTGCCAGCTCCGATTATGTCGGCGGTCATCGATGGCTTTGAGAGGCTGGGCTTCCGATTGCGCGAGGTAGAGACTGTATATGCGCCGCGGCTTGGGGGTGCATTCCCGTTCGTTCAGGAGTTCGAGTGGGTACCGTCAGGTGGCAGCTATCGAGGACGATTGGATGAGGTTGAATTGGTATTCCTTCGTCAGCAAGGGGACGGATTGGAGCTGTTGCTGCAGGTCGATCGCCGGGCGACAAGTATTATGGGGTTGTTCGCCGAAGCGATGGATATGGATGAAAGCTTTGTCAGAATGACTGTTACCGAAGCCGAAGCGGCGAACGGTGTTGATTATGTAGCAGGATTGCTGGATCAGGTGATTGGTCGGTACGCGTAACAGTATAGAGAGGAGAGACTGTCTTGTGTTTAATCGGCATCGAACCGCCGGTGGGAAGACAGTCTCTTTTTATGCGTTGCTGATCGTATGCGTAACGTTTATTGGAAATATTCGCAACCTTCGACAAAGTTAGCGCGTATACCTTATTAGGAATATATTCCCACGCTTTACGCGTAAAGATAAGGGAAAGGAGTTTGGCGTTATGCTGGAGCTGTACTGGGGATGTCTCATCTTCGGCGTACTGTTCGTGCTCGTATCGGTCGTGTTGGGCGACCTGATCGGAGGCTGGTTCGATGGAGCGCTGGAATTTCTATCACTGGATACACCGGACTTCATCCACCCGATGACGATTGTAGGAGGCTTGACGGTATTCGGCGGTGCAGGACTGTTATTGACACCGTACACAACATTGGCAGCTTGGCAGACTGCGTTGTTATCGCTAGCTGTGGCAGTATTAAGCGCTACTGCGGTGTTCTGGACATACGTCAGACCGATGAAGCAAGCAGAAAATTCGTTGTCGTATTCGATGAATGAGCTGGAAGGAACTATCGGCGAAGTGAACATTCCGATTCCTGCAGGCGGCTTCGGCGAAGTGAAGGTGCGACTAGGCACTGGAACTGCATACGAGATTGCTTCAGGGTATGAAGGCACAGAGCACAGCACAGGCAGCAAAGTGATCGTAGTGGAAGTGCGGGAAGGTGTGCTGTATGTGTCGAATTTCGAGGAATCGTTGGAAGTGTAGTGGTATTCAAATGATCCTATGAGGAGGAGCTTATGGAAGGTTTAGTAGGTATTCCGTTTGTTGTAATTGTTGTTCTCGCATTGCTCGGGGTTGCGTTCTGGGCCCGCTACAAGACAGTTAGCGCCGATGAAGCGATGGTAGTGACGGGTTCGTTCTTGGGGAACAAGCATACCGTTGTCGATGAATCGGGACGTCGGATCAAGATTGTGCGCGGCGGTGGCGCCTTCATTCTCCCGATCTTCCAGCAGTCAGAGTTTCTGTCGTTACTGTCGAATAAGCTCGATGTATCGACGCCAGAGGTTTACACCGAGCAAGGCGTACCTGTCATTACTGACGGGGTGGCAATCATCAAGATCGGCGGGTCGGTCGAGGATATTGCTACAGCTGCAGAGCAGTTTCTGGGCAAGCCTGTCGAAGCGCTGAAGTCGGAAGCACAGGAAGTGTTGGAAGGTCATCTGCGCGCGATTCTCGGTTCGATGACTGTTGAAGAAATTTACCGTAACCGCGACAAGTTCGCCCAAGAAGTGCAGGCTGTCGCAGCGCGGGACTTGAAGAAGATGGGGCTGCAAATTGTTTCCTTCACGATCAAGGATGTGCGGGATAAGCATGGCTACCTGGATGCGCTTGGCAAGCCGCGCATTGCTGCAGTGAAGAGGGATGCGGAAATTGCCGAGGCTGATGCGGTGCGCGATGCCCGTATTCAGAAGGCGCGTGCCGAAGAGGAAGGGCAGAAGGCGGAGTTGCTGCGCGATACGAATATCGCAGAAGCGACGAAGGAGAAGGAGTTGAAGGTCGCGTCCTTCAAGCGCGAGCAAGATCAAGCGAAGGCGGAGGCAGATCAGTCCTACCACATCCAAGAAGCGCGTTCGAAGCAGCAAGTGACAGAAGAACAGATGAAGATTGAGCTCGTACGCAAGCAGAAGGAAATCGAGCTGGAGGAGAAGGAAATCCAGCGGCGTGAGCGCCAGTATGACGCGGAGGTGAAGAAGAAGGCCGATGCCGATCGTTACGCAGTAGAACAGTCAGCCGAAGCAGAGAAAGCGCGCCGTATGCGTGAAGCCGATGCGGAGCAGTACAAGATTGAGGCAGAAGCGAAGGCGGAAGCCGAGCAGAAGCGCTTGGACGGTCTGGCGCATGCCGATGCCGATCGGGCCAAAGGTACAGCGGAGGCTGAAGTCATCCGTTCGAAGGGCTTGGCCGAGGCGGAGGCGAAGGAAAAGCTGGCTGAAGCGTTCGCGAAATATGGTGATGCAGCTGTATTGGATATCATCGTGAAGATGCTGCCGGAGCTGGCTGGCAAAGTAGCAGAACCGATTAAGGGCATCGATAAGCTGACAGTCGTCGATACGGGCAACGGTGAAGGTGCAGCCCGTGTCAGCAATTATGTCACCTCACTGATGGCGACAGCTCCCGAGATGCTGAAGAATGTATCCGGTATCGACGTCGAAGGGCTTATCAAAAATTTGGCGGGAAAAGGAAACAAGCAAGCGTCAGCCTTGCAGGAAGCGTCAGCTGTGCCAGATGCTGCTGAGCAGGCATCCGCTTCAGCGGTTTCAGCATCGGAGGGTGAAATCAGGCAGGAGCCGGTAATCGACACACAGAGCGATGCGTCGAACGAAAGATAGAATATAGTGTGCCAATTTGAAACCAAACACACAGTCCAAGCGTATAGGTAAGTAAGGTACTAGAATTCAATCCTTGAGGGAGGATGTCTATTTATGAGTATATTTAAGAGAATTCGTGATATTTCGGTTGCAGCGATCAATGATTTGATCGATAAGGCAGAGGATCCGGTGAAGCTGCTGAATCAATACTTGCGCGATATGGAGGACGATATTGCGGATGCAGAAGTAGCAGTAGCGAAGCAAATTGCGGTCGAGAAGCGTCTGAAGCATCAATATGAAGAAGCACAGGAAATGGTCGATAAGCGCCATGAGCAAGCTATGAAGGCGCTTGAATCCGGTAACGAGGATCTAGCTCGCCGTGCGCTGCAGGATAAGAAGAATCATCTTGCGAAGGCGGAGGACTTCGAGCAACAGCATGCGAATGCGAAGTCGAATGCTGACCAGCTGCGCAAGCAGCTGCAAGAGATGAAGGCTGAGTTCGAGAAGATGAAGAACCGCAAGGACTCGCTCGTTGCGCGAGCAGAGGCGGCCAAAGCACAGAAGCAAATCAATCAGACTATGTCCGGATTCGGTAAGGACAACGGCGCGAAGGGCTTCGATCGGATGAGCGACAAGGTCATGCAGCTGGAGGCTGAAGCTGAGGCGAGCCGCGAGCTGAAATCAGGCAGCTCATCGCTAGATGATGAATTAGCGGCGTTGGAGAAGGACGATGTCGATGATGACTTGGCAGCTCTCCGGGCAGAGATGGCAAGTAAGAAGTCTGACGCATAATTGAACATGAGGAATCCAACGACTCGCGGGAGCAATTGCCGCGGGTCGTTTTATTTGGCGATGTGACGGAGGCACTGTGTTCCATTCCTGTGATTCATCGTACATACTTACTGTTTGTTCATGAAGTAAAGTGAAAATTACTGCAACTGTGCAGGTTTGGAGCGTACAGAACACACAATTTCCCCAAATTTCTGCGATTGTGCATCTTTGCATGTGGAAAATCGCTAATTTAGGCGTTCTGAGCTTCATAAGGATGTACATCAGCAGGCTTTCATAACTCCAAGGCAAGTTTGAGGAGAAAAACCTGCACAATTGAGTTAATATCATCGTGCGCTAATAATCAGCTAGCTTTAGAGTGTCCGCCTATCATCAATCTTCCTTTCGCATGCGGATACTCTGTTCTTTCCTGTGATGCCTCCATCCGCGCAGCATACTGATCACAAATGCGGGATAGCTTCGCAGCGCACGCGTATTGATACGATTCCGCCGCAAGCGCGCAGTCCAACGCTCCAGTACAGTTCCTTGCATCCATGACGGTGCTTGGCGGGTGAAAGCGGCGTATTGGGCAAATGCACGATCAGAGCCAACGCATAAAGGAACGTTCAACTGATCCATACGGCTGTGCAGCCAGTATTCTCTAATTGGAGAGGGGAGGCTGACGAACAGCATATCTGCTCCGCTACTGGCAACCTTGCGCCATGCATCAGTCTCTTCATGGGGATGAATCCATGAAGGAAGAATTCCTGATACTTGCACATAAGGGTAGAAAAGCCGAATATAGATCTCGACCCGTTGCAGCGTTTCAGGATCACCGCCCACCAGGAATATACGATAGCGGCGTTGATTAGCGAGTGTAAGCAGGTTATGAACGAGCTCGGCTTGGCTAATATAGGCCGGTACCGGAATGCCGAGCAGACGGGAAGCGATCATAACTGCCCGGTCGCTAGCGGTAATGATCGGACAAGCATTCACAATATCGCGCAGTGCAGCGTTCTGCTGCAGCTTAACGATAAGCTCAGCGCTCGCCATAATATGCTGAACAGCCGTCCGCTGTTGGATACACGCACTGGCCCAGTCTATCAGTTCTTGCATAGTAACAGCATTAAGATAGGTTAAGTAGAAAGGATGTCGCTTGGGAGAAAGGTTCGGATTCACGTCGCAATGCCTTCCTTCCCGTAGCGGGTGAAAGCTTGCGGATGACAAGAGGAGAGTTCAATGTTGATGCTGGCGCTCATACCCACACTTCCTTTACACGCTAATGATGATGGAGGGTGGTGGGTGCGCCACTCGCTCGGCAAATTCCAGGCGCCCATTGTAGGAATTTGCTTCTTAGCTTCACCAGAGGAAATCAGTTACACAGTGAAAAACGTTTTCGACGAAATCAATTTCTTCCATTATACATAAAAGAGAAGGACCTGTAAAACCATTTTGTAAGTAATGCATTAGTGAGAGTGGCAGCCAGTATTTCCGGAAACAATATTTGTCATACATGAACAAAAGGGGTGTTTGGGATGATTATCCGATTCGGATACGTGGCTATGTCGGTTGAAGTGAAGAATGCGTCACCTTCCAAGACGATGACAGCCACGCAATTTGCCAAATTAACGGACCGGGAAGCTGCGATTCGTAAGCTAGAGCGGATAGCCGCTGAGAATCTTCACAACACACTGCGCTTGCTGCGTCACAATAAGGCGCATGACATTAAGCTGTACCGTTTTTCGTCCAAGTTGATACCACTTGCGGGACATGAGTTGCTGGCAGATTGGGACCCGTTTCCGCCGCTGCTCGCTGCTTTTCGTGAGGTGGGCGAATATGTACAGGAGAACAGTATGCGTGTCAGCTTTCACCCAGACCATTTCACCGTGCTTAGCACGCCGCGCGAGGAAGTATTGGCCAACTCTATTGCTGATCTGGACAGGCATGCACGTATGCTGGAAGCGATGGGGTTGTCGAAGGCAGCCAAGTGCAATATACATATTGGCGGTTCTTATGGGAATAAGGACAAGGCGCTTACCCGATTTATCTCCAACGTTAAGGAATTGCCTGTCCGCATTCGTGAACGGCTCATGTTCGAGAATGACGATAAGACGTTTACGGCGAAGGAGACATTGCAAGCTTGCCAAGAGCTGGACATGCCGATGGTGCTGGACATACACCACCATGCGGTTAACAACGAAGGGGAACGTATCGAGGACCTGTGGCCTGCTATCGCTGCTACTTGGAAGCAGACAGCTCTCCCGCCGAAGATTCATGTATCCAGTCCGAAGAGTGAGAAGGACCCGAGGGGGCACGCCGATTATGTGCAGGCGGATGAGATCGCTCGCGCATTGCGCACGATCACGCCGCATTCGCAAGAGCTTGACGTCATGATTGAAGCGAAACAGAAGGACGGAGCGTTGTTCAAGCTGATGGATGATTTGCGTGAATACAAGGAAGCAGAACGTCTGAATCAAGCGGCCATACAATGGTCGTAAATCTGCATACTTACATGAAAACGAACAAATTTATAACCTTTACGGAAATAAAAGAACGTGATAAACTGGATAATATCAAACAATAATGAACATTGAGGGAGGATATTGTCCATGCAAGTGAGACATGCAACGAACCCGACAGATTTCAAATCGTATTCAACTGACCGTATTCGTCAGGATTTCTTGATCGAGGAGCTGTTCCAGCTAGATAAGATCAACATGGTGTACACGCACTATGATCGTATGGTCATCGGCGGCTGTGTGCCTGTCAACGAACGGCTGCAGCTGGAAGCGGACGAGACTTGGAAGACGGATGCCTTCTTAGAGCGGCGTGAGGTGGGCTTTGTCAACATTGGCGGTCCGGCTGTCATTACGGTGGACGGCGATTCATATGAATTGCAGAAGCTCGACGCGCTCTATGTAGGGAAGGGTGCCAAGCAAGTGGAGTTGGGCAGTGCGAATGCGTCTGATCCGGCGAAGCTGTACTTCACCTCTGCGCTGGCGCATGCCACTCTGCCGACTGTCAAAATATCGATCGACAAGGCGAATCCGCTGAATATGGGCTCGTTGGAAACGTCGAATGAACGGACCATCTACCAATACATCCATGCAGACGGCGTACAGAGCTGTCAGTTAATGCTTGGCATTACGCTGCTGAAGCCGGGAAGCATCTGGAACACGATGCCGCCGCACCTGCATGATCGCCGCATGGAAGCTTACTTATATTTCAATATGGAAGCGGATACGCGTGTGTTCCATCTGATGGGGGAACCGGACGAAACCCGGCATATTGTAGTGAAGAATGAACAGGGCGTCCTATCGCCGCCGTGGTCGATCCATTCCGGTGCCGGAACAGCGAGCTACTCGTTTATCTGGGCAATGGCCGGAGAGAATTACACCTTCAAGGATATGGACGCTGTGCAGATGAATACGTTGAAATAAACAACAGGGAGGAAGCGGGCTATGCTGGCCGTGGAGAGACACCGGATGATTGTGGATAAGCTGCAGCGTGCAGGTACTGTGAGAGTATCTGAGCTCAGCCAGGAGCTGCGCGTTACAGAGAAGACGATTCGCGAAGACTTGGAGAAGCTGGAGCGGAGCGGTCGTCTCACACGAATTCACGGGGGGGCGGTACAGACGAGTGAGGAGTCTGACCGTCCGCTGACACTGCAAATTCCGAACACCCAGAATATGCAGGAGAAAGCAGAGATTGCTGAAGCCGCTGTCCGACTTATTGACAGAGGGGATATTATTGCACTGGATGGCGGCAGCACTACGCTTGAGATTGCCAAACAGCTGGTGAATGAGGAACTGACCGTGCTCACGAACGATGTCATGATTATTCGTGAGCTGGCGATCAAGGATCAGATTCAACTGATCGTGCCGGGCGGTTATCGCCGGCATAATCACTTAATCGGCACACACAATTTGGATTGGATTCGGAGTCTCAATGTGCAGAAGGCTTTCGTGTCGGCGACCGGCATTCATCCGGAATTCGGGTTGACTGTATTCATTGATGATCTGATCGAACAGAAGAAGGCTTGGATCGCATGTGCGCAAGCTGCGTATGCGGTAGTTGATCATAGCAAGTTTGACAAGACAGCGCTGGTCACCTTTGCACAGTTAGACGAAGTTGATCTCTTCCTGACGGATAGTGGCATCTCACCGGCAGTATTAGAGGCGTACTCGTCGCAAGGTATTGAGATTCGAACAGCGGGCAAGGAGGAATGACGACGATGAAGCAGTTTGATTTGACTGGCCGTACAGCGATCGTAACAGGAGCCGGACGCGGACTTGGTAAGGCGATAGCAATAGGACTGGCGGATGCGGGAGCCAATGTGGCGCTCGTCACCGCGCGTACATCAGCGGAGGAGACGAAGCAGCTTGTCGAGCAACGTGGACGGCGGGCGCACATTATTCAGTGCGACATTAGTGAACGCAACCGCCTCCCGGCACTGGTCGAGGAAGTGAAGCAACAGTTCGGACGGATCGATATTTTGGTCAACAATGCGGGTATTATTCGGCGAGCGCCGGTAGCCGAGCATGCTTATGAAGATTGGCAGGACGTGCTGGACATTAATGTGAACGCGGTGTTCGTCCTGTGCCAGCTCGCTGGCAAGGAAATGCTGGCGCATGGTAGCGGTAAGATTATTAATATCGCGTCCATGTTGTCCTTCCAGGGCGGGATTACGGTTCCGGGTTACACTGCAAGTAAGCATGCTGTAGCTGGATTAACGAAGGCGTTAGCGAATGAATGGGCTACGCACGGCATTCAAGTGAATGCGATTGCGCCGGGTTATATGAACACGGACAACACCGCTGCGTTGCAAGCTAACGAACAGCGAAATCGCCAAATTCTCGAGCGCATCCCTGCTGGTCGATGGGGGGAGCCGGAGGACCTTGCAGGTCCAGCGGTGTTCCTCGCTTCTTCCGCGTCGGATTATATGAACGGACACGTATTGTGTGTGGACGGCGGTTGGATGGTGCGATAACGGCGTTATGTGCGGCATAATCGAGAAGCATTTTCCCAAATCAGGCTGAAACCTTATAGCAATTCCCTCGTATATTCAGTAGAATAGGTAAAAAGAGAACCGAGAGAAAAGAGTGGGATGCCATGGGTACTAGCGATGATGGGAAAACGCCATATGTTGTCGGCAGCAAAAGCCATACAGCCGTAGCCATCAGCGCCGCTTCGAAATCTGGTGAGTGGATCAAGAGCCGTATGGGACAATTTCAGGAGTTGAATCTGAAGTCCTCACCGACGGATTTGGTTACCGAAGTGGATAAGGGCTCGGAGACGATGATTCGCAACTTGATCCTTACGCACTTTCCCCAGCATGATTTCTTGGGAGAAGAGGGCGTGGAGCCAGGTGCAGAAGCATCGGCGAAAGCATTGAGCGAATGCAAGGACAGCGAATTTCTATGGATCGTAGATCCGATTGACGGCACAACGAACTATATACACGGATTTCCGTTTTACTGCGTCTCGATTGCGCTGGCTGTGCGTGGTGAAGTGCAGCTCGGGGTAGTCTACAATCCTTTCCATGATGAAATGTTCGTGGCAGAGCGAGGGAAGGGCGCTTACTTACGGGGCAAGCGTACGGCAGTATCGGAGGAGCTTAAGCTGTCAGACAGTCTGATTGCTACCGGCTTCCCGGCTGATCAAGGGAGTAATCTCGCGATGAACATGCGCGGTCTGAACCGGGTCGTGAACAAGGCTCGCAATGTGAGGGCGGCAGGCTCTGCTGCGCTCCATCTGGCTTATGTAGCGGCAGGGAGATTGAGTGGATTCTGGGAAGCGGGTCTGAATGCCTGGGACCTCGCCGCAGGCTCCTTGATCGTGCAGGAATCGGGCGGACAGATTACCGATATGAATGGCCATCCATATACATTGGAAGTTCGCAATGTGCTGGCTACGAACGGCCACATTCATGATGAGCTGCGAGGCGAATTAGAACAAGCCTAAGAATGGGGCTCGGGCAGCCTCTTCGCGCGGATCATACTACAATTGTACAAGGCTTGATACAAGGAAGGGGATGTGCCGGATTGTTGGGCGCGTCCTTTTTTTCTATTGCTGTGCTGAGCTGCGCAACACAAGGGGGGAAATTCCTTTGACATATTGCCGCACGTATGGAGTCTTCCTGCGAAACACAGTATAATGAGGGCAAAGGAGGAGTCGAACTTACATGGAACAGAACAAAACATATGGCGTCCTTGATGTAGTAACTTTTGGCGAGTCAATGGGGCTGTTAATGCCGCTACGCCCTGTTGCGCTAGAACAGACAGAGCTGCTTGTGAAAGGCTTCGGCGGTGCAGAGAGTAACGTCGCCATCGGGCTGGCGCGCATGGGCACGAAGGTAGGCTGGTTCGGTCGGATGGGGAAGGACCCGTTTGGCCGTACTATATTGAAGACACTTCGCAGTGAAGGGGTGGACGTATCCGCCGCTGTTCTGACCGAAGATGGTCCGACCGGCGTTATGTTTCGCGATAAAGTGGCAGGCAAGATTAACGTCTATTACAACCGGAAGGAAACCGCTGCAAGCGTAATGAAGCCAGAGCAGCTCGACGAGGCATATATCGCGTCAGCTAAGGTGCTGCACATTACCGGAATTACTGCGGCCTTGAGCGAGAGCTGCCGGGATACGCTGCGGGAAGCGCTCCGTCTGGCGAAGAAGAACGGGGTGAAGGTCAGCTTCGATCCGAATTTGCGCCTGAAGCTGTGGACGATCGAGCAGGCACGGGATTTCGTGCTGCCGTTCGCTGCGGAAGTCGATTACTTCCTGCCGGGTATGGACGAGCTGAAGCTGCTGTATGGTACAGAAGACGAGCAAGCGATCTTCGCCAATCTGCATGAGATGAACACGACCTCGATTGTGAAAGGTGGAGAAGGGGTTACTTATTTGGTGCAAAATGGACAAGAAACCACGGTGCGCTATGAGCTGGTTGAGGATGTAATCGATACGGTAGGTGCGGGTGATGCCTTCTGCGCCGGATTCCTGAACGGGATTACGAACGGCATGGATGATGAAGCAGCAGTACGTCAAGGCAACCTGCTCGGCTCGATGATTATTCAGATAGAGGGCGACTGGGAAGGCATGCCGACCTATGAGGAAGTGCAGGCGAAGATCAGTAATGCCAAGCATATAGAACGCTGAGAAGTTGTTGGCGGAAGTATGATCGATATTCGATAGAAGGAGCAACCTTTCATGATACAGAAACTTAAGCTGATGCAACAGATTACGGATGGCGGTGTCGTCGCCGTGCTTCGTGCGGGCTCGCCAGAGCAAGCGGTAGAGATGGTCGATCGCTGTATTGCAGGTGGCATGCGGATTATCGAACTGACGATGACGACTCCGTTCGCCTTGAAGGCAATGGAGACATTGGCAGCGAAGTATTCCAGCGCTGATCCGAATGCGGACAATTATGCTGTCGTTGGCGTAGGCACTGTGCTCGATCCAGAGACCGCGCGAGCGGCCATACTTAGCGGTGCGGAGTTCATCGTCGGTCCGTCCCTCAATGCGGATACGGTGCGCCTGTGCAATCGTTACAGCGTGCCTGTCATGCCCGGTGTGATGACGATTCAAGAAATTCAGAGCGCGCTCGAGCTCGGCGTCGATATCGTCAAGCTGTTCCCGGGCAACCTGTTCTCGCCGTCGATGATCTCGGCGATCAAGGGACCGATGCCGCAGGCGAACATTATGCCGACCGGCGGCGTCGATCTGAACAATCTCGGTGACTGGATCAAGGCTGGCGCGGTAGCTGTAGGCATTGGCTCCGACTTGACGAAGGAAGCCGTGAAGACCGGCAACTTCGAGCTGATCACCGAGAAGGCCGCCGCCTATGTGGAAGCCTTTCGCAAAGCAAAGAAGCAGTAAGGGCGCGCTGCACCTTATATATGAGCAGCAATGAAGAGCAGCTTGTCTGAGGATAGGCTGCTCTGTTTTGCGTGCTGTGCGCTGAACGCGGCAATCGAATATGCCTTCATACCGTGCTTCCCAACTGCGCTTTCCAGCTTCGCTTACTAATCGTACTTCTCAACCATGCACGTCATCCAACCATGCTCAGCAGACGCACTCTCCCACCGCATATTCTATTCAACACACTTTCCAGACGTACTCTTCGAACACACTCTCTTTTCAACACACTTTTCAGACATGCTTCCATCACGCACTCCATCCAACCGCACAGTCCAGACGGATTCTTCCACCACGTATTCCATCCACTGTCCAATCTAGCTTCCCGATCACGCACTCCATCCAACCGTACTGTCCAATCATGCTTTCCATCAGCCAGATTCTTGCTCGCGCCCCGCTTATAATGTTGGTTAGGCAAGAATTGATGCGAAAGTGCAGGCATTGAACCAGCTAAAAGGATAAATTGGTGAATTTCATGCGAATCTGCATCTTTCTATACGGGAATACGTGGTTACAGATTAATGTTAACAAAAAACATGTATGATCGCAGGTATTTTGGAATTAGGCACGTTTTACGAGCATCGTTCCTGTACAATTGCATCTTTTTTGTGTACCGCGTGCATTTTTATTTTTTTCATTTCCCGATTAGGGTATGTACATCATGCGTTGCGTGCGATCATCGAACTGGCATGAAAAAAGCCGCCTGCCAGTCATAGGACTAGCAAGCGGCTTCCTTATATCGCGTTTGTTCTAGGCGATCGTGCATCAATATTGCTTATTCCGTAGCGACGGATTGGTCGGCTTGCATCGTAACCGGTGCGATGCGCACGAAGTTGGCATCGAGGTCTGCAAGCAGAGCGGAAATCTCTGCTGCGGCTTCTGCTTGTCCGGACAGCTCCAGCTCGTCACGGTAGATGCCAAGCAGCTCGTTCAAGTCTGTGCGAGCTTGCTCGTCGAGCGCTTCGATGTCGACGTGTGCGCCCTTCGCAATACGGCGCTCGATCGCAGCTTGATCCAAGCCCATGCCCGGCACGAGGCGCTGATAGATGACGCCGCCGGTCATACCGGCACAGATCCATGGACCCGGATCGCCGAGCACTACAGCGCGACCGTTCGTCATATATTCGAAGGCGAAGCCTTTCAGGTTCGCGCGGGCAGCGATGCCGCCAAGCTCGTCCTGCAGCGGCGTCTCGATCTCGCCGCCGAAGACGACATCGGCACCGGAGAAGCGGATGCAAGCGCGCGAGTCTGCGTTCCCTTGGATGAGGAACAATCCCTTCTGCGCGCCATAGCCGAAGGACTTGCCGACCGAGCCGTTCAGGAATGCCTGATTGCTGCCGAGGTCCTTCAGAATGGCAACTTTGCCGCCGAAGGCCATCTTGCCGACACCGTCCTCAGAGCCGCCGCGCACCCGGATGTTCACGCCGCGTGCATTGAAGGCCCCCAAGCCATTGCCTGGCACAGAGCCTTCATTCAGCTCAAGCTCCACATCCGGAAGCGTATCGTAGCTGCCGTCGAACCGGTCGCGTACGCGATGGCTCGCGAAGCGCGTGCCGATGATGCGATGCTTCGCATCGATGCGCGACCACTTGCGCTCGACCTTGCCGTCGAAGGCGACGGCAGTCGGGAAGTAGTCTTGACCTTCTGCGCCAGCGGCAACATCCATAATGTCGGACGTGGAGATGTTCGCCTCCATCGTCGGCACGACGAATTGGATCGGTGCCGGACGGAGCAGGTCACTTAAGTCCATCTGCTCAAGACCAGCTACTTGCTTCAGCAGATCAGAACGACCGACCAGATCTTGCGCACTCTGGAAGCCTAGCTTCGCGACAATATCACGAATTTCATCGCCCATGCCGCCGAAGAGGCGGACAAGTCCTTCTACAGCATTGTCATATACACGCGGCACGAAGCGGCGCAGACCCTTCTCATCCGCTTCTTCCTTGGAATCAATCTGTGTCGCGATGCCGACATGGCAAGTGTCCAAGTGGCAGCCGCGGCAAGTCGTGCAACCGATCGCCTGCATGGACAGGCTTCCGAATCCGCAGCGGTTCGCGCCGAGCATCATCATCTTCACGACGTCCGCACCGGACTTCATACCGCCGTCTGACCAGATCTCCACTTTGTCACGTAGACCGGCTTCGATTAAGGCAACATGTGCCAGTTTCGTACCGATCTCTGTCGGCAAGCCGACATGCTGCAAGGAGTGCGTGCGCGCCGCACCAGTGCCGCCGTCAAAGCCCGATAGGGTAATGACGTTCGCCCCTGCCTTGGCGACGCCGACAGCGATGGTGCCGATGCCCGGCACAACCGGAACCTTGACGATGACCTTCGCTTGGCGGCCGCTCGCTTCCTTGAGCTCGGATATAATCTGCGCCAAGTCTTCGATCGAGTAGATGTCATGGTTGTTCGATGGCGAGATCAGGTCGGAACCAATCGTGGCGTTCCGCGCTTCGGCGATCTTCGCGGTCACCTTGGAGCCCGGAAGATGTCCGCCTTCACCTGGCTTCGCGCCTTGGCCGATCTTGATTTCCAAGAAGGCTACTGCGTTCGCCAGCTCAACATTGACGCCGAACCGGCCGGAAGCGACCTGTGCGCCGCGTGTACGCTTGTACTTGCCGAGCATGTCCTTAATTTCGCCGCCCTCGCCGTTCATCGTAACCATGTTCAGGCGTTCGCCAGCTTCGGCATAAGCGCGGAACGCTACTTCATTCTGCGAACCGAAGGACATCGAAGAGATCAGCATCGGCAGGCTGTGATCGCCAATGCTAATATCCACCTGCGAAGGATCAAGCTCCTTCCTTCCATCTGCTTGTGTCTGCTCATAGTCGAATGCTGCCAGATGGCGGATCGAAACCGGGTTCTTCGCTTCTTCCTCCTGCAGCTTGTCCCGATAATCCGTATAAGGCGCGGAGCCGTCAGCGGCTTCGTTCAACGACTTCCACATGCGCTGGAAGAAGTGGAAGTTGCGGCCTGCCTTCGCCTTCGGATTGTTGTTATAATCCTCGTAGCGCTTCTCGGCATCCTCTTCCAGCTTGGCGAACGATGTTCCGCCTTGTTCACTGCCCAAATAATTAACGATATCAAGCACTTCCGCTACTTCCGGATGGAAGCCGATAGAGGAGAAGAACCGAGTGTACCCGCGCAGCTCGTGTGTACCGATCGTGGAGATCACCTTCTCCAGACCTTTTTGCAATGCTTGCAGCACCTTCTGCGCCGCTTCATGGTCTTCCTTCGCTGCGGCTGTCGCGAACAGCATGTATGGCGATACAACATCAGCGCCCAAGCCGAACGCAACGGCAATGTCATGCAGATTGCGGATGCCGCCAGAGCGCAGGACGATGCCTGCTTGACGACGCAGATTGTCACCGAGAGCGATCTTCTCGTTCTTAAGCGCGATATCGATCTTGGACACGGCGAGATGCGGGTCCAGCCACAGCCGATCATCGGCGTGCACACCGGCATCGTCGAGAACAACGAGCATAGCGCCAGCTCGAACAGCTTGAATTGCCTGCTCAGCAAGCTGCTCTAAGGCTTCCTGCAAGCTCGTGCCGCGCTTGCGATACAGCGGCAGCTTGGCGACGGCGTTGTCTCCTTGCGCGGCGAATTGGGCAACTAGCTGTTCGTACGATAGCTGACCAAGCGCTTCATAGCTTCCAGTACCAAGCGTGCCTTCGAGCACAAGTGGGGCAGTCAGCTCTAAGCGTAACCGATCATCAACCTTGCCATATATCGATGGGCGAGGACCGACTACAACACGGGTAGAGAAGTGCTCCATCTCACGGTCCCGGTCAATGGCGGGATTCGTCACGACCGCAACGCTTTCTTTGATGAAATCAGGAATGTTCTGACGCTCCCAATGAATGGCAGCGAGCGGTCCGTCATGGCCAAGCGAACGTATCGGTTCAGCACCAGTCTTCGCCATGTTCTCGATCAATTGGATGCCTTCGCGATCCCAGCCGAATGCGCTGTACATCGCATCCGTCGGTTGGAAATCTTCCTCGGCTGACGAAGCAGCGGCAAGCGCCTTCTCCTCAATAGCATGATCCAGATGCTTGCGCATACCGTCCAAGCCAAGATTGCGGGCAGCGGCGCGCTCTAGCACTTGCGTCTGAAGCTCCGTATATGGCACTACTTGCACATGCTCGCCCGGTGTCAGCACGACACCGACCTTCTCACCTGGAGCAATAGGCTTCGGCTCGGCGACCATATCGCCAACGGTAATAACGCCTTGCTCAGAGGAGAAGTAAAGGGAAGTGACGCTCTCTACAATCCACAGCGGACGCAAGCCGAGCGCGTCTACGCTGAATACGCACTCGTTGGCGTAGCGGGAGACAATCGCCGCAGGCCCTTGGGCATAATGACCCCACATCTGACGATAATACACATATAAGTCCTGAAGCTCTGGACGAAACGCCTTCATTTCGTTAATGATCGGCGGGAATACAACCTCCATCGCTTCGAACAGCGACAAGCCGAAGCGATGAATGAATGTCTCGATCGTGCGGTTCATATCCTGCGAATCACTGCCGCCGTCTACGAGCGGCACGCCGACCATATCCGCTTCGTAGCGCATTTTCTTGATCGTATTGATCTCACCGTTGTGACCGAGCAGCGAGAACGGCTGCACACGGAAGAAATTGGACAGCGTATTCGTCGAATAGCGGTTATGCCCGATCGTCACCTGTGCGGCGAACAATTCGTCCTGTGTATCTAAGAAATACTTAGGCAATATGCTTGCAGAGCCCATTACTTTGTAAGCAGCGGTAAAGGTGCTCATCGAGGCGACATGGACAACGTACTTCGATTCGATCGCGACATGCAACTCGAACAGATGGTCGTTCGCATTCACTTCGCCCTTCTCGACTAATCCGGCGATCTGCCAAAATGTCGGCTCATCATTGCGCGCGTTCAGACCGAGTACGTTGTTGTCTACTGCATTTTCCTGCTCGATAATGATAGAAATACCGGCATGCTGCAGCATCTCACGGATACTTGCCTGCATCGCTTCGACAGTTACGTCCAGCTTGCGCGGAATGAAGATATGACCGACGAAGAAGCGCTCATCATAGGCTAGCTTGCCGTCTGCCTGTTGTTCGTTCAGGCGTTTCTCCCACAGTGCTCGTGGAATATCTGTCAAGATCCCGCACCCGTCTCCTTCACCGTCGATGAAACCCGAGCGGTGCTCCATCTTGACGAGTGCTTCGATCGTCTTGTTCACATTATCCCGAGAGGGATGTCCGTTCTTCTCCATAATACATATGACGCCGCAGCTATCGTGCTCCTCCTGCGTCAAGTTTACAAATTTGCCTTCATTCAACATTGATTCTCTCATGTTGAGGGTCAGAATAACTGACCTCCACCTCCTTCTGTCATCACTCAAAGTGCCGATCCTACCGAAATGGCAATCATGCATAATTATGCATATAGGCGAACGAGGAAATCATTCGCAAACGATCGCATCACGAACAGAGTGACTCTAGAATACCATGAAAATAAAAAGCTTACAACATCCGAATGATGGTTCGGAGCATTGTAAGCGCTAACGCTGACACAGGGTGTCAGATTGGATATTTATAGTTTTGTATGCATATTAAAATATTTTTTCGCGGCGATAAGTGTTTCTTTTATATCTGCTTCTGTATGCGCAAGTGTTAAGAACCATGCCTCATATTTGGAAGGTGCAAGACAGATGCCCGCATGCAACATACTGCGGAAGAAGGCGGCGAATTGCTCGCTGTCGGTGTCCTGTGCTTCCGTATAGTTCGTAACCGGATGGTCGCAGAAGTGCGTGGAGAATGCGCCGCCGATCCGATTCACCGTAAGTGGAATGCCGCTCGCCTGCGCCAATTCAGCAAGCCCGTCGCTCAGCATTCCCGCCAGCCGCTCCATTGTGTCATATCCGCCTGGCTTGGCCAATTCATCCAAGCAGGCAAGTCCGCACAGCATGGAGGCTGGATTGCCTGCCATCGTGCCCGCTTGATAGGCAGGGCCGAGTGGTGCTACTTGCTCCATAATCTCATCGCGTCCGCCATATGCGCCAATCGGCAGTCCGCCGCCGATTATCTTGCCTAATGCGGTAAGGTCTGGTGCGATCGCGGCATGGTCGTCGAACATCCGGTAATTCTGAGCGCCGCCGTAATGGAAGCGGAAGCCTGTAATGACTTCATCATAGATGACGAGCGAGCCGTTGTCTCGTGTCAACCGGCATAGCTGCTCCAGGTAGCCCGGCTTAGGAGCGACCATCCCGAAGTTGCCGACGATCGGCTCAATCATGACAGCTGCTACATCATCGCCCCATCGTTCCAGTGCAGCTTGCAGTGCTTTCACATCATTATAGGGAACCGTAATGACCTCGTGGGCGATGCTGACGGGAATGCCGGCACTGTCGGGAATACCCAAGGTGGAAGGACCGGAGCCAGCCGCCACGAGCACAAGATCAGAATGACCGTGATAGCAGCCGGCGAACTTGATTATCTTGGCGCGTCCGGTATAGGCGCGAGCGACACGGATCGTCGTCATGACCGCCTCGGTTCCCGAGTTGACGAATCGCACCTTGTCGAGCGACGGGATCGCTGCCTTCAGCTTGCGGGCGAAGGCAATCTCCCATTCAGTCGGTGTGCCGAGCAAGGTGCCGTTCGCTGCAGCCGTTGACAGTGCCTCTGCAATTGCGGGGTGGGCGTGACCAAGAATGATTGGACCGTATGCGGCCAAATAATCAATATAGCGGTTCCCGTCCTCATCCCAGAAGTAAGCACCCTGTCCGCGCTTCATGAATACGGGCGCGCCGCCGCCCACAGCCTTGAACGAGCGTGAAGGGCTATTCACACCTCCGACAATGTGCTTCAGTGCCTCGTTGTACAGTTGTTCCGATCTGCTTCGTGAAGGTTGATTGATGGTCATAGTTTGCTTGCCCCTCCCAGTGATAAGTTGAATGGTAACTTTAACGGACATGAGTGACCGTGTTGAGCAGGCAAATTCACATCGGGCAATGCCTGTCAAAAACACGCAAACCGCTAGCCACAGCCTTGTTGAACAAAGCTTAGTCAGCGGTTCACGTACCATATAGGTGAAGCTAACGAGGTGATACGCAGGCAAGAATGTACGCGGATGTTGTAGAAGCGACTCGGCTGCCTCACCTAGTTCCACCTATATAGATTTCACTTTAATTCTCTGTTGCTTGATTCGTGTCCGATTCAACGGATTGTCCCGATTCGCTCCTGTCAGCTGTCGCAGGTTCATGGAGCTTCTGCGCTTCGGCGAATTTCTCCTCGACGTACTGCTGTACAGCAGGTGGATTGGAAGTGATGACAGAGGAACCGCCAATCACTTCCTCGCGAAGCAGATCAAGCGGCGGCAGCTGAGCAGTAACGATTGCGCTCATATTCGTGCTTTTGCCCACGTTGCCAAGGCTCCACATATCCTGCAGGGACAAGTTTGTCTCGATGAAAGGCTCGATCTCCTTCAAAGTGTTAGGCAGCTTCAGGATAGAAGAGAACGATTGCATCTTCTTCGCTACCGCGGTCAGGAACTTACGCTGTCTCTCCGTACGGGCATAGTCCGATAACGCATCGTGACGGAAGCGCACATACTGCAAAGCTGTGTGACCGTCCATATGCTGCTGGCCCTGCTTCAAGTTAATGTCGTATTCCGGACCGTCTGCACGAGATGTGTAATACATATCCTTCTCTACATAATAATTAATACCGTCGATGGCGTCGATCAGTTCAACGAATCCTTGGAAATCTACATAAATATAATATTGCACGGGAATGTCCAACCACTCACTGACCGTACGCATGGCCAGATCAGGTCCGCCATAAGCTAGTGCTGCATTAATGCGCTCCATACCATGCTCTGGAATGGATACATAACTGTCTCGCAGAATAGACAGCAGATGGGCTTGCTTCGTTACGGGATCAAGCGAAGCGATCATCATCGTATCCGAACGCGGTGCTTCGCCTTCGGCTAAGCCTCGGGAATCGCCGCCTAGCAGCAGCACATTGACACGCTCTGTTCCGTCCCATTCTGGCGGCTCGTTCTTGTCTGCATCTGTCTGTTCCTCTTCAAACTGCTTGAAGGGGGAATCATCATTCCCAGACTGAATATTATTGCCGAATGCCAGTATCGAATAGACATAGTAACCGATCCAGAGCACGAGTGCGAGCACAAGCACCAGACCTGCCCATAGGAGGCGTTTTTTTGTAATGAAGGTGTTCATTCGTTCTCTTTTCCTTTCAGGTAGCATCGTGTATGATTAGGTTTAGTTTAGCGAAAATAAGCGTCGACAGCAAATAAGTCCGGCGAAAACAAATTAACAGACAAGGAAGGCTTTGGAGAGAATGAGAGAGAATATGCTGGCGATGGATGTTAGAGAGCTGCGGAAGGAGTTCCGCGTTCAGCGAAATAGAGAAGGTTTGGGCGGTGCGCTGAAGGACTTATTCAAGCGTGAATACAATACAGTGCGAGCAGTTAAGGATATCTCGTTCCAAATTCCGAAAGGTGAGATATGCGGCTACATCGGCGAGAACGGAGCGGGCAAATCTACTACGATTAAGATGTTGACCGGGATTCTCGTGCCCACATCGGGACAGCTGCTGGTGAACGGGATGGTTCCACATAAGGAACGGGAAAAGTTTGTCCGCGGCATCGGCGTCGTCTTCGGGCAGCGCAGCCAGCTATGGTGGGATATCGGGGTCATCGAGTCGTTCCATCTGCTGCGCAAGGTGTACCGTGTGCCGATGGAGGAATTCAAGCCGCGCTTTGACGAGCTGGTTGAACGGTTGAAGCTGGCCGAGCTGCTGAATCGTCCGGTGCGCAAGCTGAGTCTCGGTCAGCGGATGCGCTGTGAGCTGGCAGCCTCGCTGCTTCATAACCCGTCGATTGTCTTCTTGGATGAGCCGACGATCGGCTTGGACATTGTAGTGAAGTCGGAGATTCGTGAGTTTCTGAAGGAGATGAATCAGAAGTACGAGACGACGATTTTGCTGACGACGCATGACTTGCAGGATATTGAGGCGCTGTGCTCCCGCGTCATTATGCTCGATGACGGCAATATCATCTATGACGGCGGTCTCGAGGAGCTGAAGACCCGCTGGGGCAAGGGCAAGGAAGCGCTGTTCCAATTCGCCGAGACGGTGACGATCGGGCAGCTGGAGCAGCTGACAGCCGGTCTTCCGGTGCGCTGGAAGCAGGAGAATGAGCTGACTGCGCGCGTATTCGTGCCGCAGGAGCGGGCGAATATATCGGAGGTGCTCGCTCGTCTCGTCTCAGAGGGAGGCTTGCACATTCTCGATATTAAGCTGTTCGAGACCGGAACGGATGAAATTGTGCGCGAGATTTACCAATCCGGCTCTGCGGAACAACGTGGTGACGCCGAACGAGGCGGAGCAGCGGCTGTGAAGCCGACCGAGACGGCAGGTAGTAAGCAGAGCGCGGAACAGGCTGCGGAGAAAGAAGGCGTATCTGCAGATGCTTAATGCGTATTTGGACATCATCCGTATTCGCTTTCTCATGATGCTGGCTTATCGGGTGAATTATTATAGCGGTATTATTATTTATGCGATTAATATTGGCGCGTATTATTTCCTGTGGCAAGCGATCTACGGAACGAGCGAGACACTGGGCGGCTTCACCGTGCTGCAGATGACGACCTATGTCGCCGTCTCATGGATGGCGCGCGCCTTCTACTTCAACAATCTCGACAGGGAGATTGCCAATGAAATCAAGGACGGCAGCGTCGCTGTGCAGATGGTACGTCCCTACAATTATTTGCTGGTCAAGATTATGCAGGGGCTTGGAGAAGGAATCTTCCGCCTCGTGCTGTTCAGCACGCCGGGTATGGTGATCGTATCACTCTTGTTCGATATTAGGCTGCCGACCGAGTGGCATGTTTGGCTTATTTTTCTGATTATGATTTTCTTCAGCTTCTTAATTAATTCGCAGATTAATATTTTGACAGGGCTGTTTGCTTTTTTCGTGGAAAATAATGAGGGCTTGATGCGCATGAAGCGGGTGGCGGTCGATCTGCTGTCCGGTCTGATTATCCCGCTCAGCTTCTTCCCTGGTTGGGCGATTGCGATTCTCGAGTGGCTGCCGTTTCAAGCGATTACGTACTTGCCTGCGTCCGTATTCACGGGCAGGGTGAGCGGAGCTGCGGTTGGGGACGCATTGCTTGTACAGGTGATTTGGTTCGTCGTCATGATTGTGCCGATTATGATCGTATGGCGTGCGGCCCGTAAGCGGCTGTTTGTGCAGGGAGGGTGAGCGCGATGATGAATACAGCAATTATAATGGAATATCTCAAGACATATCTGAAGACGAGGCTCACCTACCGCGCAGACTTCGTCATCGAAATTGTGACTGATCTCATGTTCCAGACGATGAATTTGCTATTCATCCTTGTCGTCTTCAGTCATACGGAGCTGCTGGGCGGCTGGTCGCGCGATGAGATGATCTTCATATATGGCTACTTCATGATTCCGAGCGGGCTGTTCGGCTGCTTCTTCAACATGTGGAACTTCACAGAGCGCTACATTGTGAAGGGGGAGATGGATCGGATCTTGACCCGACCTGTGTACAATCTTGTGCAGCTCATTATGGAGAATCTCGATCCATCGAGTCTGTTCGGCTCGCTGACCGGCGCGCTGGTTATGGGCTATGCCTGGTGGCAGCTCGGACTTGGCTTCGAGTGGTGGTATGTGCCTGTGCTGGTCATCCTAGTAATCGGTTCGGTGATGATCTATGCCGGCATCTACATTACGCTAACGGCGATCTCGTTCTTCTCGGACGCGCCAACCGGCATCCAGCCGATGATGTACAATATTCAGAATTACGGTCGTTATCCGGTCAATATTTACAATAAAGTGATTCGCTTCGTCCTTACTTGGGTGCTGCCGTTCGCATTCGTCGGCGTGTATCCGGCGGCGTTCTTCCTCGACAAGGATATTACACGCGGATTCGCGATGCTGACACCAGCCGTTGGTCTCGTCTTCCTAGTAGCCGGTCTGTTGTTCTGGAACTACGGCGTGCGGAAGTATCGAGGCGCGGGGTCATAGGCAGGTGGAATGATGAGATACGCAGGGATAGTGGGATTAGTTATAGTGCTGCTGTTCGCTGGCTGTTCACCGAATTCGGATGCTGCCAATGATGCGCCATGGACGGATGTGTCGAAGCATTCACCAGATTCTGATTCAGCGGATGATGCGCAAGGCTCGGAATTGTCGGAGCAACAATCAATCTATATCGGTGTTATTGAAAGTATCGTGGATGCATTTGCCTTCACCTATTCCGATTTCCAAGGGATTGCCCTCGACTGGCAAGTACCTACTGTAGAAATATCCTCCGAGGATCAAGACATGCTGCGTACGTACTTCTTGGACAACCACAATTGTGAGATCATCTTCGCGTCCATGCAGCAGACTGCTTCAACTGACGATGTTCTGTTCATGTCGATTACGGATATGGAACCGAGAGGCTCCTATGAACGGCATGTTACTGGCTATCTGAACGAAACAGGCCGCCCAGGCGAGCTCGTCGGTATCCAGGTGTTGTTGACGAAGCAAGACGATAAGTGGCACCTGGTGGAAGCGGGAGGGACTTGGGTAAGTTGAAGGGATGGATTGTCCGTGGTGGCAGGTTCTCTATAAAATTGCGCTAGATGTATTTTGTACAGTTAAATCAGTGGAAATACCGGCAATGTGGTCAACTACCTGCACAATGTACATGTAGATTCGCTCATTTCGTTGAATTCGGCTCCAATCGATCAAATTACCTGCATGATTTGCAGTTAGCTTGAACAAAGGCCGCTTTTCAATGTGAAATAGATGTACAAAATGCAGGTAGCTTTAATTTCATAGTGAGTCTATGAGGATTAAAGCAGATTTCATACTAGATACGGATCCAAATTGTTCGCGTTGTTCTGTATATAGTATTGGAATTTGCTTTTTTGCGCATTATGAAAGTGACTCACTGAACAATATGCTGTGACGGAATCTGCATGAATGGCGATGACGAAGTTGTCTCGGTTGACAAAAATCACAATTGACACGAGTACAAGGATAGTGTAAGTTTTATTTAGGTTGGTGTATCGGTTTCCAAGATATGATGCACATGCCGAGCTATCACATAGACATTACTGTCGCTTCGAGCAGATAACGACGGTGAAACGTCTTTTTTTAAGAACATTTAGTGTATCGGTTTCCAACAAGACATACTTCCAATGGCCAATATTGAAGGAAAGTGGTGTGTAGGGTGAAGATGACCATCGCGGATGTGGCGAATCGGGCGAACGTCTCCAAGACGACTGTGTCTCGTATTCTCAATGGGAACTATGCGCACACGACAGAGCAGACGAGAGACAGGGTGCTGCAGGCGATCAAGGAGCTCGATTACAGGCCGAATGCACTGGCTAAGGGCTTGAAGTCGATGAAGACGAATGTGGTCGGCATTATGCTCTCCAATTTGAAGAATCCGTTCTGGTCCACTGTGCTAGAAGGTGTGGAGGATACGTGCCACGATCTTGGCTACAACTTGATGATTTGCAACTCGGATGAGGATGAGCAGCTGGAAGAAGAGTATATGCGTGAATTTCGCATGCGTCAGGTAGACGGCGTCATCATCAACCCAACGGGGAAAAATTCACCATTATACGATAGCCTGATCATGGAACAATATCCAATAGTGTTCATCAATCGCCGGGTGCAAAATGAAAACGCCTCCAATGTCATTGTAGACAACGTGAAGGGGGCATACATCGCTGTCAATCATCTGCTGCGTTACGGCAGGCGCAAGGTTGCGATATGCATGTACCGGAATGCGTACGTCAGTACTTGGAAGGAGCGACTTGAAGGGTATAAGCAGGCGCTGCTTGCCAACGGCTTCTCAGAGTCCGACTTGATCATCATGGAGCTGGAGGAGAAGGCGGATACGAAGAAGGAGAGCATTATTCGATTGCTGAAGAAGCATGCGGATATCGACGCGATATTCTCCACGAACAACATGATTACACTGGAAGTGATCGGTGCGTTGCGGGAACTGAACTTGCAAGTACCAGCACAGATAGCGGTTGTCGGTTATGACGAAACGGTCTGGGCGAAATATCTGGACCCGCCGCTTACGACGATTCGTCAGCCGGGCTATCAGATGGGGCAGCGTGCCGCGCACAACTTAATCGAGATGCTGTCAGGCAAGCAACGGCAGCAGGCTATGGACATGCTGGAGCCGGAACTTATTGTACGCGCATCGTGCGGAGCCATCCCCGGAGATACTGTACTACAGCCGAACTGACTGTACTATACGGGTGCGGGCTAATCATGTCGCACGTGAATTCCTTGAAGGAGGTGATCAGGCGTTTCGATTAGGCAGGCACGTTCAGGCAGCAGTTCTTAATGACTTGATGATGAAGACAGCGACATATAAGACAACGAAGGAGAGGATCACATGTCTAAGGAAGAAAGACAACAATTGCTGGAGCTGTACAACGATCTTCGCGTAACGGATGTGCGAGACGGATTGGATTGGGTAGGGATGCACGGCTATGGTACTGTTCACCATGACATTCGACCACTGTTCCGCACTAGAGCGGTAGGAATCGCCAGAACGGCTCGTTACTTGCCTTATGAAGGGCCAGCTCCAAGAGTGACTGGAGACGAATATACCGAATGGGTCAAGTGGTACTACAAGGAAGTGTGCTACGATCCGTGGGGGCAAGACATTGAAGAAGGCGACTTTGTATGCCTAGACGTGGCTGGTGTCGACGTAGGCTTGCTCGGCTCGAACAATACGTTGGACTTCAAGCTCAAAGGGGCTAGAGGCTATCTGACGAATGGCGGCGGCATTCGTGATACGGACGAAGTGGTCATGCAGGGCATTCCGGTATGGTCGAAGTTCATCTCCCAAGGGATGGATCAGGCACGCATTCGCTATTACGAGAAGGATACACCGATTGCGATCGGCGGTGTAGCGATTTATCCAGGAGATGTAGTTGTAGCAGACGGCGACGGTGTAGTCGTTGTTCCGCGGAAGCTTGCTTTCGATGTCGCTCGTTATGCGCACCAAGAGCTCGATGGTGACAAGGAAGGCAGAAGACAGTTGTATGAGAAGCTGGGCTGGGAGCTCGACGACACGGTGAAGTAAGAGAGATAAAAAAATGCCAGGTCGGCAAGCGCTTCATCCGTGAATGAAGCAGCTTGCCGGATCCTGACACACAAAAAAACAAACCACAATAAATCTATCATGAATGATTACCAAAAGCAATCAACCGTGTTTCGCGCACACCAGTCTTTCTATACTGCTAGCAGTGTAACTTCAAAAGTTCAAAGGGAGGCTGTTAAACGATGAATCAACGTATTCGCTTGATAGGTCTGTTCGCATTTTGCATCATCCTTGTATTCGGTATAGCCGGATGCGGTGGCAACAACAATCATGAAAGCGGTACCAATAATGTAAGCAATAATGATAATAGCAATGGCAATGCCGCTTCTCCGGATAACGATGCCGCCAGCGGTGCGGAAGAAGCAGAAATCCGCTTCACCTGGTGGGGAGATACGAAGCGTAACGAAGTCTACAATGCGATTGTAGACCGATTCGAGGAGGAGTACCCGCACATTACGGTAAAGCGTGAGTTCGGCGGATGGGGGGATTACTGGGATCGTCTCGCGACACAAACAGCTGGTGACAACGCGCCTGACGTGGTCAGCATGCATCAATTTTATGTGTCCGACTATGCCCGTCGCGATGCATTGCTCGATATGCAGACAGTAGTCGATACCGGTGAATTGGATTTGTCGCAGTTCCCCGAGTCCGCTATTGACAGTGGAAGAATTAACGACACCTTGTATATGGTGCCGAAGGGCGTCACGATGCCGGGTTGGGCTTACAATACGGCGCTATTCGATGAGTTAGGCGTTGACTATCCCGATATGAATTGGACGTATGAGGATTTCCAAGCAACTTCCGCGGAAATCTATGAGAATTCCGGCGGTGAAATTTGGGGTTCCTCAGATATGAGCGGCGGCCAGCTTCAACCGAACTTCCGCTACTTCGCTCGTCAGAGCGGGGAGGACTTGTTCACTGAGGACGGACAGCTCGGCTTCTCTGCCGATACACTGACCGCTTGGTGGACGATGTGGGATGAGTTGCGCCAACAGGGCGTCATTCCAGATGCGGCAACTGGCACTGAATATGAGAACGCTCCGCTGGAACAAAATCTGTTCGTGACCGGTCAGACCGCGTTGCATCAAATTCCAGCGAATCAGATCTACCTGTACCAGCAGCAGTTTGAGACAGGAGAGATTCATATGGTTCGCATGCCGCAGCTCCCTGGAGGAGATAACGGCGAATATATTGAGGGCGCTTACTTGAGCATTACGAAGGCTTCTGAGCATCCGAAGGAAGCGGCGCTGTTTATTGACTTCTTCGTGAACTCCGAGCAATCACTGGAGCTGTTCAAGGTCGAGCAAGGCTCACCGGCGAATAAGGAGATGGGTGAATTCGTCAAGCCGCTGCTGGACCCGGCTCAAGCGCGGGCGGTTACCTTCATCCAAGAGACGCTAGACTATGCAAGTCCTGCTGTCTACGCCCCGATTGGTGTAGCGGAAGTAGAGACAGCATTCAAGGATAACGCAACGGCGATTGCGTATGGAGAGAAGTCGATTAAGCAGGCTGTAGCTGATTTCATGAGCAATGCAGACGATATTCTAAACTAATCGTTACAAGCTAGTTACGATGATGAGTCGATGGAAGAAGGGGTGTACCGGCCCTTTCTTCCATTTCACTAAGAGAGGGGAGAAAGCATGCAAACCTGGAAACGCATGTGGGCGCGCAATGGGGTAGGTTATCTGTTTTTAGCGCCATGGCTTCTCGGTTTGTTCACGCTGAGTGCGATCCCGATGGGGGCTTCGCTGTACTTGTCCTTCACCGAATACGACATGTTCACATCACCGGAGTGGAGCGGTCTGGACAATTATGTGAGTATGTTCGGGGACGACAAGTGGCGCAACAGCTTGCAGGTCACCTTGACTTATGTGTTTTTGGGCGTTCCGCTGCAGTTGTTGTTCGCGTTGTTCATCGCGCTGCTGTTGAACCGGGGAATTCGGGGCGTACGAATATACCGGGCCATCTATTATGTACCATCTCTGTTCGGAGGTAGTGTGGCCATCGCTCTGCTATGGCGTCAGTTATTCGGGCGTGAGGGTTTGGTCAATACGATGCTAGGAGCAATCGGTATCGAGGGGAAGAATTGGATTGCCTCCCCGGATACGGCCATCTATACGCTAATTATTTTATTAATTTGGCAGTTTGGGGCGCCAATGGTTATTTTCCTAGCCGGTCTGAAGCAAGTACCCACAGAGCTGTATGAAGCTTCGACGATTGACGGGGCAGGCAAGTGGCGGCAATTCAGAAGTATTACCTTGCCGCTAATTACGCCCGTGCTGTTTTTCAATTTGGTGATGCAGATTATTTCGGCATTTCAGGCTTTTACACCCGCCTACATCATTAGCGGAGGAAGCGGGGGACCGCTGGATTCGACATTGTTCTACACCTTGTATTTGTATCAGAAAGGGTTTACGCATTTTCAGATGGGGTATGCATCGGCTCTGGCATGGTTCTTGCTAGTAGCGATCGCGTTCTTCACCGCGCTTATCTTCGCTACATCGAAAAAATGGGTGTACTATCAGGAATAGGAGGGGTGATGCTGTGAAAGCAGTAAAGATAGGTTCTGGCAGGCTTCGCCTTTCGTGGATTCATATCATCATATCGCTTGCAGGCTTGATTATGATATACCCATTATTGTGGCTCGTCAGTTCGTCGTTCAAGCCTGCTCTTGAAATATTCAACAGTACTTCGTTCTGGCCGAAGACCGTCACCTTGGAGCATTATTTGCAAGGCTGGGCGGGCTTGTCTGGTGTAAGCTTCGGTCAGTTCTTCGGTAATACGTTCTTCCTCGTAGGCATGTGTATGCTGGGGAATGTGATCGCCTGTTCCATGGCAGCCTATGCATTCGCCCGACTGGACTTCTCACTGCGGAACATATGGTTTGCCATCATGCTGGTGACGATGATGCTGCCGTTTCATGTGACGGTCATACCGCAGTATATTTTGTTCAACAAGCTCGATTGGGTCAACACGTACTGGCCGCTTATTTTGCCGAAGTTTTTGGCGGTGGAAGGATTTTTTATTTTTCTCATTGTACAGTTCATTCGTTCCATTCCTCGCGATTTGGATGAAGCGGTGAAGATGGACGGCGGGGGGCCGATTAAGCTGTACCTCTATTTGATTGTTCCGTTGTCTCTGCCTGCGTTGATCACGACGATGATTTTCACGTTCATCTGGACCTGGAATGACTTCTTCGGGCAACTGCTCTATATTAGTGAGATTGAATTGTATACAGTCGCGCTAGGTCTGCGGATGTTCTTAGATGCGATGGGGCAGAACAACTGGGGGGCCTTGTTCGCAATGTCAACCTTGTCTCTCATTCCGTTGTTCGTAGTGTTTATCTTCTTCCAGCGCTATTTGATCGAAGGGATCACAACAGGTGGCTTGAAGGGGTAGCTGAGCAGTTTTTTGACCCGATTGCCGGCCTAACGGTATAATGCCCTTAGTACCTGAATGGAAGTAGATAAAGGGAGTGAAGGGCGTGGCGAAAGTAGAAGTAGGACAACCGGTTCCAGATTTCACGCTTGCGGCGTCGAATGGGCAGCAAGTGAGTCTGAGTGATTTCCGCGGCAAGAAGGTCGTGCTGTACTTTTACCCGAAGGACATGACACCAGGCTGTACGACAGAGTCCTGCGACTTCCGTGATTTCAACGGCAAGTATGCGGAGCGCAATACCGAAGTTATCGGGATCAGTCCAGATGATGTTGCCTCTCATGAGAAGTTCATTGCGAAGCATGATCTGCCATTCCTGCTGCTTGCAGACACCGAGCAGGAAGTAAGCAGCCTGTTCGATGTATGGAAGGAGAAGAAGATGTTCGGCAAAACCTTCATGGGCGTGGAGCGCTCAACTTTTCTCATCGATGAGGAAGGTAAGCTGGCGAAGGAATGGCGTAAGGTGAAGGTAGACGGTCATGTGGAAGAAGTTCTGGCAGTTTTGTAAGCCTGAATAGGCTGACGGCTGGACAGCGAACGGATGCACGTGCTGCACGATTGCGGTTGCAACAACAAGAGGCTATGTTCCATCGGTGTGTACCGACTGGGCATAGCCTCTTGGCATGGGCGGAGCTATCATGAGGATTAGATGAATACAGTGCGCGTAATGATTACTAGCAGAATGAACAGTACCAGAATAGTGCCGGTAGTTGTGTAGCCTCCACCTGCACCGCAGCCTGCGCCAGCAGCGTAACCCATTCAAGCCCCTCCTTCCTCAAACACAGGATACTATACTGTACGCAGACATGCAGCGATCGGATTGGACGTACTTCCTGCTGCAAGTGCCTGTTTCATCTTGACCGTGCTTCATGCGTGAGGATGCCTTGATACAATCTAGCAGCTGTTCGACACTATAGTATGGCAGCTATTACGTGGTCTCATCTGGAATTCAGCTGGTGCATGTTGCACGACTGCGGCAGCCCAAAAGCTTGTCATACTTGTCTATGTCTCCCCATATAATCTAGCAATTGGTTCAAATGACTAGGGCGGAGGCGTTATAGATGAGAGGTCGGTCCATTGCAAAAGTTGTCATTATACTCATGGCGGCAGTGCTCGTATTCCCTTGGTTGACTAGTGCGAAGGAACAAGTTTCAGCGAAAAAGAAGGAGACGATGGGGCAAGTGCTGGTTGGCAAGACTATCCATCATCCTCCGATAGACAGCGGGCGTGAAGCAGCACAATCGCCAGCAGCTGAGGGGCCGACGCTCGTTGAAGCACCGCGGTCAGATGAACAATCGCGGCTACAAGCTGAGAAACCGCGATCAGTAGAATCGGTCATTGATACGCAGTTGTTATATAAGCGACTGGCTGCAGGAGACCGAACGGGCGGCATGGAAGACGTTCATATAGGGACAGCAGCTTATGCAGAACCGGAGCAGCCGACCGTATATTTGACGTTCGATGACGGTCCGAGCCGTTGGACGCCGGACGTATTGGATATATTGCGTGAAGAACATGTGCCGGCAACCTTCTTCGTATTGGGACAAGCTGCCGAAGCGCGTGCAGATATCGTGCATAGAATGGTGGAGGAAGGTCATGCGATCGGCAATCATACGTATAATCACAAGTATGAGGAACTGTATACGAGCTTTGCTGGCTTCTGGGAACAAGTAGAGCGAACGGATCGGATCTTGACTCGCTTGACCGGACAGTCTATTAGACTGCTGCGTGCTCCCGGCGGCACTTATACGAATTTCGATGCGTTTTACTTTTACTACTTGGAGCGAGCAGGTTACATGGTTCACGATTGGACAGTCGATTCCGGCGATTCCAAGCGGATTGGCGTTCCAGCCGAGGAAATCGTGCGCAATGTGAAGCAGGCGAAGCTGACACATGAGGTAAATGTGTTATTGCATGACAGTGCGGGGCATGAAGCTACTGTTAAGGCGCTGCCAGCGATCATTCGCTACTACAAGGAGCAAGGCTACCGATTCGCGGTCTTGTCTGAACGTGTGAAGCCGGTAAGCTTCCGAATCGGGTCGTTGAAGTGGTCGCGCCAGATGAGCGAGGCAGAGCATCTGGCAGCCCTGGAGCTTACGCGTCAGCTTGATTCGATGCGTCATCAGACATTAGTCGCTCAGGCTGAAGCTGCTACCGCCCGGTATGCTGTAGCTGCGGAACAACAACGGCTGCAAGGCTGGATACCTCTGCGCGAATGGGCCGCTTCAATGGGGGCTTCTGTCTACTGGGACGGTCCGGCCAAAACTGCAAGGCTGCAAGCCGGAAGCGAACAGCTGGAGCTGCGCACAGCAAGCGGTACCGCTGCATGGGACAACAACCGCGAGCATAAGCGACCGGAGGTTCAAGTGGCATACCGCTTCGAGCAAGATCATCTCTATGTGAAGCGTCAGGATGCTGAGAGACTGTGGGCAATGAAGGATACGGGAACCTTCGCCTATCAAATTGGCGGACTCATAGAATAAAAATATCGGCTGCTTAGTCTATTTCCGGCATCGATCGGCAATGCTAGAACGAAGAAGCTTGCGAGAACCGATGGACAGGAGGAGATAGACCGATGAATCCGGTTGACCCTACTATGTATATGGAAGAACCGCGTCAGCTCTTGGAGCGGGCGGCGCGGCAGATGGAGAAAGCAGTAGTCGGCAAGTCGAGCGTCATATCTCGTATGATGCTGGCGCTGTTGGCAGGCGGACATGTGCTGCTAGAGGATGTGCCGGGCGTAGGCAAGACATTGCTCGCCCGTTCGTTCGCGCGCGCATTCGACTTGACGCACAGTCGTGTACAGATGACACCTGACTTGATGCCGTCGGATATTACGGGTTGTGCTGTTTATCATCCGAAGCGGGGCGAGTTCGAATTCCGGCACGGGCCGCTCCAAGCGAATTTGGTGCTTGCTGATGAGCTGAACCGTACGCCGCCTCGCACACAGGCAGCACTGCTTGAAGCGATGGAGGAAGGTCAAGTGACAGCAGATGGCCAAACCTTCCGGCTGCCGTCACCGTTCATGGTTATTGCCACGCAGAATCCGCTGGAACACGAAGGCACGTACCGTCTACCCGATGCGCAGCTGGACCGCTTCATGCTGAAGCTGTCGCTAGGTTATCCGAGTTGTGCGGCAGAGGTGGCCATGCTTAGCGCTCATGGAGGAGCGTTGGCGGAAGAGCGAATTAAGCCTCAGCTGAGCTGTGAAGAGCTGACCGCATTGAAGCGAATGGTCGGCCGGGTGCATGTGGATGAACCATTGAAGCAATATGCTGTTGAGCTGGCTGCCGCTACCCGGCAGCATCCGGATGTGCGCTTAGGCGCGAGTCCGCGTGCGACACTGGCGTTATTCCGAGCGGTACAGGCGTATGCCTATATGCAGGGACGAACGTATGCGATTCCAGACGATATGAAGTCGCTCGTACCGGATATTTGGCAACACCGTCTCCTTGTTAAGCCAGAGGCTGCATTTCGGACTGGGCGCGCAGCGCAGTTGCTAGAAGATATATTGAATAAGGTGCCGGTTCCATCATACAGCCGGGCTGTCGGACAATAAGGCTATGTGCGAGAAGAGTGGTTGGGGCAGACTGTCGATGTTATTGTTCATGGTCGGGTTTACAGGCTCCGTCAGTATATGGCAGGGTGGATTTGTCGCATGGTTTTTGTTCTTCGGCTCGCTGTTGCTGCTCATGCCGGCACTGATCGTACTAGTTACGACGTGCCGACTGGAAGGTGACCGGACGTTGGTGAACAACCGTGTGACGAAGCTGGTTGACGTAACTTCGATTCGCTCAGGGGAAACAGTGCGCGTATGCTGGCGTATGCGTGTGGACAGTGTGCTGCCTATGCCTTGGTTGACGCTGTCCGAGACGTGGTACGATGCGGATGGTACAGTTGCTTATCAAGCAAATAAGCTGATGTTCCCATGGATGAGCAGGACGATCACTTGGACTTATGAGCTTCCCGTATGGGGGCGCGGTGAGTATGCTTCGTCTGGATTGTTGGCGGTGTCCGGCGACTTGCCAGGAATCGTGCTGTTGAAGCGGCGATTGTCCAGCTTGCAGCGTATTCTTGTCTGGCCTCATATCCGTAATGTCAGTCAGGGCGAGCTTGGTGAGTCGGCTGCCGCTGCTGTGCGCAATGCAGCTGTCGTGGCTGAAGAAGCTGACCCATCCGCAGAGCGGCGGCCCTACCGACCGGGCGATTCCATGCGCCGTATAGACTGGCGAGCCAGTGCTCGCGCTTCGTCTTGGCTCGTGCGCGATCGGGAATGGACGAGCCCGTCAAGAATATGGATTATGGCGGACGTGGAGCGTGCAGCATATGACGGAGAGCGTGGTAGGCAACGCTTCGAAGCGGTGATCGAATTGGCGGCTTCCTTGCTGCATACTTGGGATGTCAGGGAGATGGAAGCTGTATTGGCAATAGCGGAAGCTGGTGATCTCATATATACAGCTGGCGGTGCGGCCCGTATGGATGCGATGAACTCGCTGGCTTCTGCTGCGCCGAATGGCCGCAGACCATTCCACCAACGGCTGACAGCCTTGCTGGAATGGATAAGGAGCGGGGACCATATCATCGTGATTACACCGAAGCTGGATGAGGCGTTGTACAAATCTGCGAGCATCGTTCAAGAGGCAGGCGGACATATACAGCTATGGTTCCCGCAATGTGAGTCTATGCCTTCATGCCACAGCAGGTGGGAAGAATGGAACGGGCGTATGGAAGGAATGAACATCGTCCGATGGCTGAGCGGGTACACGGAGACAGGTTTGCCGCGGACGAACCTTCATCGAGGCTTGGATGATGCAAGGGGGGTCACCCATGCCTGACTCGACTCGCAAAAGGGGCAGCAGCGCAGGGAACTGGCTATGTGCTGCTCTTTTGTTCGTATTGTTAACAGAGTGGCTGCGTCCGTTGTACGAAATTCCCGAGCTGACAGAGATGTATCAGTTGTCGCCGTTTATGGCGGCGATCGGTGGGTTCTTGCTGCTGCATGTCCTTGGGGTGCCGTTCTTCTGGTCTCTAGTTCTCCATGCAATGATTACAGTAGGAGTCGTTGCTTATTTCTTCTACGGAATGTGGATGTGGGAAGCTGCTTGGTGGCATACGTACTTGGCCCAGCTGCGTCTCGATCTGGAAGTTGTGCTGTCTGGCCGCATAGCGGAGTTGAGCGGGGAGAACCGCACTGTTCTGTTCCTCACAGGATGGGGTATGATCTTGTACGCTGTCTATACGATTATGGCTATGAAACGGCAGACAGCATGGTTCGTCATTGCGACAATTATGTATTTGTTCGTGATGCAAGGATGGCTTGGGATTGATACGACATGGGGGATCGTTCGGGCAGCTACAGCAGGCATGCTGCTGCAGATGGTCCTGACCGTATCCCGAGCGAACCGACAGCAGGGCGAATCTGCTCCCGACGACGCGACTGCGACACGTATCGAAGTGCCAGGACATTGGCTGGTAGCAGCGACCTTAGCGACATGCGTGTGGTTGGTTGCCGTCTTGATGTTGAGTCCGGTTAAACCGGATACATTGACGAGGTTTCCATTCCCCGAGGCTGCGCTTACGATCAGCTCCAGCACATCTCCAGAAGCGTGGACAGGGTATTCCGGCCAATCCGACCTTCTCGGCTCGCCGGTGAAGCCGGATTCATCCATCGCGTTCAAGGCCGCTACTGAACAGCTGACTTACTGGCGGGGAGATGTCAGGTATACCTATACCGGCAGCGGCTGGGCAGATAAGGACGGCAAGGAAGCCGCTTCAGACAGTGTGAATGCAGGAGCGCTTATGAGCAGGGAACGAAGCGAGCGGTTGGCCTTGCGTCACGCAGCTGAACAATCAGCAGTGCAGCAGCAGGAGGTCTGGCTTCAAGACCGCAGTCTGTATGGCGAGTGGTTCAGCGGCGGTGCGATCGTAGGCATTGCCGAGACGACAGACGAGAATGGTGAAGCGATCAGCAAGGAAGCGCGATTCGCCCATTACAAGATTCAGTCGATCGTGCCGCCCACTCCCGACTCCATAAGGTCAGATGCACGCTTGGATCAAGAGGAACGACCGATACCGCTTGAGGATGAATACCAAGCCGAGCAGAGCGCAAGGGAGAAGCAGCTTGCGCAGCAGCTGCCTGCAGACATCCCTGTACGAGTCGCTAATTTGGCAGCGATGATAATCGGTGAGGAGCAGGATTCACTTCACGCTGCTGAACTTGTCCGAGACTACTTGCGGCGAGAATATGCCTATACGATGTCGGAGACGGCAAGACCTTCGGGGGATGCGGATTTCGTCGACCACTTCCTGTTCGAGCAGCGGCAAGGATACTGCGATCATTTCTCCACAGCGATGACCGTTATGCTGCGTACAGCTGGCATTCCCGCGCGCTGGGTAATGGGGTATGCACCGGGTGAAATGACAGGAGCAGAGAATGGAACGATGCAGATAACGGTGCGGCAATCCGATGCGCATTCATGGGTTGAAGTATGGGATGAGCAATGGGGGTGGGTGCCCTATGAGCCGACACCTGCCTATGCAGCGGAGCTTGCTCCGGAACCAGTAATGGAGTCCGATCTTGCTGTTCCGGCAACCGCGCAAGTGACAACGCCGGAATTAGATTCAGGGATTGGCCCTTCTTATTCCATGCTGAAGATGGCGGCAGGCTACTGGCTGACGCGCATGGTCAATGCTGCCGGAAGCTGGAATTGGTGGGCATTGTCTGGAGTGTCGGGTATAGGCGGTGCTGTGCTCATGCTGCTTGTACGAGGAGCGGTATGGGTTCGGCGAACGAGCAAGCGCATGCATCAGGACAGCAGCAGGTATCCTGCTGATAGTCTGGAAGCATTGCAGGAGCAATGGCTGCATCTGGAACGGCGGCATGGCGGTCGCCGTCCAGCCGAGACGTTACTGGAATTCGTCGATCGCATCCCAACGCTCACTGCACAGGAGCGGAAGCGCTGGATCAGCTTGGCTGAACAGTTGTATCGCTTATTGTATCAAGATGCTTCGCGATCTGCTCTGTAGCGGACATGGATGGATGTCCATTACAGGCTGTCTCACAACGGACATAGGTGACCATTACAAGGCGTATGAGGCGCGTTTGCCAATGTAACGGTCGCGGATGACTGTAAGCGCTGAAAGGACTGGTCAAAACGACGGTTTTTTGCTGCTAGCGGTCATCGGCGACCGTTAAAAATCAAAAATGCGTTTTTTTTCGCTTTAATGGACACGAGTGACCGTCACAGTGTGAACTGGCTGGTGCGGTCATTTCCGATCCCCGCCGTTACTCTTTCCGTCCCGGATACTGTTGCTCATTCGAGTCCATTGCAGCATGCGCTAAGTAGCAGATTTCGAGCACGTAAGTAGTAACGATGCTTCGTACAATACAAGCAAATGAGGTTTGCTGCTAGCATATTTGTACGATATTTCATACAAGTGTCGCGTGTCACAATCCTCCGGTCAATTCACCAAGAAAACTGAAAATTGAAATTACGTCCATCTAGTAATATAATGAATACACATAATACTGCAAGCTTCTAGCTATAAGATCAAACCGGCAAAGGGGGAATATTAATGACGCAAGCCCGCAAGCGGCAGCTACCCATTGCGGAACCACCGATTCAAGGATTTCTTCATCATGCCTATACGTTGGCGATTGGCGCACATTATGCTGAGTTTTATCCTTGGTTCTACAGCAATTATATTCAATTAAGATGCTACAAGGACATCGCGAACAACATGCATCACGATTACTTGAATTTTTATAACTATGATTTGGCTAAGGACCTGTTCCCGTGGTTGACGATTGAGAAGATTTCCCGTGAGGTGTACGCGAAGGGGTTCGGCGATCTGTCGTCGTTCATCTGCGACTGTATGGATTCTGATTATTATTTGTATCTGTTCGCCGATAAGTACTACCTGCCTGGACGCGATGAGTACCAGACCCGTCATTTTATCCATGATCATTTCTTCTACGGTTACGACAAGGACGAACGGCAATTCGACTTCATCGGCTTCGACAACAGGGGGCTGTTCCGTAGAAGCCCTATTGCATTCGACGATCTTGATAACGCTTACAATATGGCCAATCCGAGTCATAGCTGGCAGACGTATTTGTTCATGCTGAAGTATAATCCCAATTACAGATCAGCACTGGATTTGCAACTGGTCATCGACCTGCTCGACGATTACTTGTTATCCCGCAATACTTCAGAGCGATTCCGTATGTACAAGCAACCAATCGATGCGGTGTTCGGGTTAGAAGTGTATACGAAGCTAGAAGAATATTTCGAGATGCTCGGGGCTGGTGAGATTAGATCGGACGTACGAGGTGTGCATCTTGTGCATGAGCATAAGAAATGCATGCTAGACCGCCTGCGCTACATGGAGAGCGAAGGGTTCCTGCATGCAAGCGATGAGCTGTCGTCTGCGTATAGTCAGATCGCCGCGCAAGCCCATTCGATGAAGCTATCCTTGATGAAGTTCGCGAGAATGAAGGACAAGGAGTGGGTGAAGTCAGTTCTCACACTCATTCAACAGATGAAGGCCTCGGAGAAGCTTGTCCTGGAGCAGGTGTTGGACAAGCTTCAAGCCCGCGAGACTCGAACGGCTGTTAGTTCCAGCGGTTCCTTAGTGTAACAACGCCTAGCGTTCGCTTCGCCAATATCTCCTTGAGCAGATCATCGGTAGGCTGATGGAACGTCGCTGCGCGCACATCGCGATGCAGCCGTTCCAACAGTCCGCCTTGATTGAGAGAAGCCATGCCTTCCACATGCATAGCTAGACGGACTATCTCATTGGCTGTATTCGTTACGTGATACTTCGTAATGAGCGACTTCTGGAACAGGTCGTCCGTGAATTCGCCAGCAGCTCTCTCTTCATCGCCTTGTCTAGCGAAGCCGCGCAGCTGGTTCGAAGCAACTTCAAGCTGGATTTTCATATCGGCCAACGTGAATTGCGCGCCCGGCATCATCGCCAAGTTCGTCTGCGAGTACAGATCCCGCTTGCGCTTCATGATGGCAATCGTATGATCGACTGCTGACCTCGCGATCCCTTGATACACAGCAGATATAGCAAGCCGCGACCAGTAAGACAGCTCATTCGTATCTTCGACACCGTAACCTTCGCGACCGATCAGTCGATCTTCGGGAACGAAAACGTCCTTCATATCGACATGATGGCTCATCGACGCTTTCATCGCTGACAGATTCCAAGCTGTCTTGATCTCAACACCTGGATCGTCGCGGGTGACCATCAACGCTGTCATGCCCAGCTTGCTCTTCGTCCCTTCCTGGTAACCATAGACAGGCAAGTACTTGAAGCGCTCGCTTCCGGATACGAAGTTTTTCCTACCGTTGATGAGATAGCCGCCTTCCACTTTGTCAATCTTGACTTTGACCAGCTCGAAGCCGCTTGCCTTATTGAACTGTGACATCACATTCGGCTGGTTGAATGAAGATATAAATTCGCCTCCTTCATAAATATCTTGGAACATCTTCTGCAGCATCGGATTGTCGGGAATTCTGCTTAGACCTGCGAGTGTATAATAGTGCATCGCCATACACAACGCGGTGGAGGGACATCCTGAAGCCATTTCGACAAGTGTGTCGAAAGTTCGCTCGAAGCCGTAGTTTCTGCCGCCAAATTGTTCGTCAAGCGGCAATGTGTGCAAGTTTCTGCTGACGATGTCGTCGAAATTCTCATGCGGGAAGCGGAAGGCCGCATCGACTTCATTTGCCCGACTGAAAAAGTTCTCCTTCAGCTCCTGCAAACCCAAGACCTCGAGCTTTTCTCTTATTTCAGGCAGAACGTTCATGATCTTCCTCCTTTATATTCTTCATATGCAATTTACAATAAGGGCTTGACGATAGAAAGACAAGCGAGATATTATGAAGTATGAATTTTCCGAACTGCAAAATTTGTCAGTTTTTTTGACCCAAACTTCAATTTTCGACCATTGTAGCACAAAGGGGAGAATAAAGTAAGTATTTTCTGAATTTTTCATTTCGCTTTCGTAAGCGGTTTCTATGTCGCTTATGATATAAATCTAGCTGATCAGTTCATGTGTGAAAGGGGGGGAACTAGTGAGCATTCAAGAGAAAATTGGAGAAATTATAGGATCTGTGTTGGAAATTGGCGCTGATCGTATGGCGAGTGTCGCAGGAAGCGACGCATTGAACGATCTGGGCATGGATTCGTTGAACTGTGTCGATATCGTGCTGTCGATTGAGGAGGAATTTGACGTTATCTTCAATGACGAGGAGTTGTTGTTGGAAAATCTGAATACGATTAATAAACTTACGGAAACCGTGGAGCAGAAGCTCGGTCAGCCTTCCGTAACTTGAGGAGTTGAGCAAGATGGCACTGATTGAAGTAGACGATTTGGTCAAGGAATACCAGCTGAATGTCAGACACAAGGGCTTGCTGGGTTCTATTCGAAGCTTGTTGATTCCCGAATATACGAAGAAGGTTGCGGTGGATTCCATCAGCTTCTCGATTGAGAAAGGAGAAACGGTTGGTTTCATCGGACCGAACGGCGCTGGCAAATCAACGACGGTTAAGATGCTGACAGGCATATTAACGCCTACATCCGGCACTATCACAGTTGGCGGCTTGTCGCCTTACAAGGACCGCAAGAAGAACGCCTCGAGAATTGGCGTAGTTTTCGGTCAACGGACACAACTGTGGTGGGATCTGCCTGTCGCGGATACGTTTGATTTGCTGAAATATATTTATAAAATACCGGATAACGTTTTCAGGGAAAATATGGAGCTTTTTTCGGACATATTGGGTTTGCAGGAGTTCATGAAACAACCGGTTCGTCAGCTGAGTCTCGGTCAGAAGATGCGGGCGGATATCGGAGCGGCGCTGCTGCACAATCCAGAAATTATTTTCTTCGATGAGCCGACAATCGGGCTGGACGTCGTTGCGAAGGAGCAAATTCGGGAGTTCGTTCGTACGGTGAATCGTGAACGCGGTACGACGATGCTGTTCACGACGCACGACATGCTCGATATCGAGAAGACGTGCAAGCGCATGATCATTATCGATCACGGCAAGAAGATTTATGACGGTACGGTTGAGGAAATCAAGGATAAGTATGGCAGAAGCCGCGTTCTCAGAGTCGAGTTCAGTGAGTATATTGCCGATGTGCAGCTGCCCGGCGCTGAGATGATCAAGGAGGAAGGCAACAAGAAGTGGTTTGAATTCCAGAAGGACCAGACGCAGGTTTCCCGCCTGATCAATACCCTTTCGCAAAAATATGGCATCGTTGACATAACTGTACAAGAACCGGAAATCGAAGGGGTCATCCGTGAAATTTATCAGGGAGGGATTGACCTCAATGAGACTTTATCTGGAGTTAGCTAAGAAGTCGTTCCAGAACAACATCGTATATCGGGCTGATTATTTCGCAAGCTTGATTAATGCGATCGTGTTAATCTTCGTGAATATTGCGATTTGGAAGGCGATCAACGAGGAAGAAGGCGCGCTTGGCGGACTGCAGTTGAACATTCTGATCACCTATATCGTCATCTCGTTCTTAATGCAGACCGTGTATCAGATGGATGAGTATTTCATCGAGGGGAAAGTGCGGACAGGTCTTATCTCGACCGACCTGCTGAAGCCGTTCTACTTCCGGCTCTTCGTCTTCTCGTACAATGTAGGATCGATGGTGTTCAAGTTCATTATGCAGTTCATCCCGGCTATGCTGCTCTCGGTGTTTCTCTTCCGCCTGTTGCCGCCATTCAATACTCAGATGCTCTTGTACTTCATCCTTAGCGCCATTCTCGGATACTTGGTGTTGTACAACATCAACTTCATCGTATGGATCAGCTCGTTCTGGTTCTACTGGACGTTCAGTCTCGTGACGATTAAGGACGCGGCAGTTATGATCCTGTCAGGAGCACTGATTCCGATCTGGTTCATGCCGACTTGGCTGATTGACTTCATCGAGTTGACTCCGTTCAACGCTATCTTCTACACGCCGATACTGATCTATCTTGGGATGATGCCAGAGGATGAGATATTCATGAGCATTGTGAAGCAAATTTTGTGGATCATCGCCCTGTTCGGCATCGGTCATATTCTGTGGAAGCGAGCGACTAAGAAATTGGTCGTACAGGGAGGGTAATCGTGAGAAATTCGGGATTTCTTGAATCGTTGAATGTGTTCTATCAGTATTCCAAGCTTAGTCTGAAGGTCATGCTGGAGTTCAAGCTGGATCGCTCTATGATTACACTTGCTATATTTTGCAGAGAGATGATCGCAGTAGTAGTCATGCTTCTGATTCTGGCGAGATTCCTGCACATTCGCGGTTGGGATATGAACCAGCTGTTCTTCCTATACAGCTTCCTGTTCATATCGTACAGCCTGTTCGTGTTTATTTTTGCCGGTGTTCGGGACTTCGACCAGCTAGTGCACAGCGGGGAATTTGACCGGTACTTAATAAGGCCGCGCGGCCTGCTGTTTCAAGTCGTAGCATCGAAGATTGATCTGCCCGCGACACTCGGTCACGGGGTAGTGGGCGTCATTCTGTTTATGAATACGGCCTTTAGCGTCGGGATTACATGGAATATGCAAAATATACTGTTTTATATTTCAGTCGTTGTTGGCGGAGCAGTCATTCAAGCGTCGATCTTCATGCTGACAGCGTGTATGAGCTTCTGGGCGATACGGATTGAGAATATCCGTAACCTGATCTTCTTTAATGCAAGACGTATTGCGGGGTATCCAATCAGCTTTTATCCTGCATTCATTCAGAAGATGTTGATATTCATCGTGCCGTTTTCGTTCGTCAATTATTTTCCGGCACAGTTTTTCATCCGCAAGGAAGACATGAATTTGTTCTGGGACGGATTTATGTATATGACACCGGTAGTCGGTGTAGTGATGTTCGTCGTTGTCAGCTTATTCTGGCGATTCGGTGTGCGGAGCTACTCCAGCTCTGGCAATGCGTTGTACTGATGTGCGGGAGATAGAAGGGGATTAAGTAAGGGAAGAAGGGAACTTTGAAAAGATGAAAAAGTATACGAATTTGATCGTGATCGGTGTAATCCTGGTAGGAGTGCTTACCTTCTTCGCTGTTCGTGCGTTCAATTTCCAGGACATGCTGGTGTCTGTCGGCTACTACGATAAGAAAGTGACAATTCTTAACACAGCCGATATTCACGGGCATCTGCGTTATAACAATGTGAATGGCGAGTACGTAACGCTAGGCGAGACCTACCTGGAAATGGGGATGGCGCTGACCAAAGGATTGATCGACGAAGAGCGAAGCGGCAATCCGAATGTGCTGCTGTTCGATAGCGGCGATGCGTTCCACGGCACGCCAGAAGCGTTAGTGAACGAGGGTGCCGGGATGATTGAAGCTATGAACCTGATGGACTATGACGTGATGGTGCCGGGCAACCATGAGTACAACTGGGATTGGGATCGGGCGAAGGAGATTGAAGAAGAGATCAACTTCCCTATGATCGTGGCGAATGTATTCAAGGACGGTAAGCCTGCCTATGAAGGTCACATAATCTTCGAGGTCGACGGTTTGAAGCTTGGTGTGTTCGGCTTGACTAGTAAGCAATTTCTGCAAAACATGCAGGTATATGATACGACGGGTATCACATATGAAGACCCAGTCAAGCATGCGAAAGAGCAGATCGCTCTGCTTCGTGAACAAAATGTCGATGCCATCATTTTTCTGTCCCATCTCGGGGACGACCTGGACAAGCAGCTGGTAGAGGAACACGGCGTGGAAGGCATTGATCTGATCTTGGCCGGACATGGGCATGCGCTCTATGAGGAAGTGGAGAAGGTCAAGGATACGTATATTGCAGAAGCAGGCAGTTATTCTACGCATCTCGGTGTAGCTGATCTGTATTTCCGCAACGGCAAGGTAGATAAAGTAGTGTGGTCGCTCAGACAATCGGACGATACGAGCAAGGAAGACCCAGAGATTCGGGCAATTGCGGAGGAATATCATGCTATAGCGCTGGAGCAAGGCAAGAAGGTTGTGGGGACAGCGCCTGAAGTGCTGGACGGCTTGCGTTGGAATGTGCGGACGAAGGAGACGAACTTTGCCAATCTGATCACGGACGCGATGCGAGAGGTTGGCGAGGCGGACATGACGCTGTTCAATGGCGGAGGCATCCGGGAAAGTATCGATGCAGGCGATATTGACTTGTACAGCATTTCGAGTGCGCTGCCGTTCGTCAATACGCTGGTGACCGTCGAGTTGAAGGGCGAGGCTCTGTATGAAGCGATTGAGCATGGCTTGCGGACATGGCCGTATGGCGCGAGCAACGGGGGCTTCCCGCAAGTGTCGGGCATTAGCTACCAGATCGACGGATCGAAGCCTGCAGGCAAGCGTCTCATGAGTATTACGAAGGATGGCAAGCCGCTGGACAAGGATCAAACCTATCGGGTCGCCATAACGGACTACTTGTTGGCTGGTGGTGATGGCTACGAAATGTTCGAGGACGCGAAGGTCGTCTACCGGGGTGAGCTGCTAAGCGACATGCTGGCGAAGTATATCGAAGAGATGGGAGTCGTCGATCCGAAGATCGAAGGCCGGATTGTAGTAGAGAATCAGCGTTACAAGGACAATTAAGAACAGGGATCATACCACTAACTTAAACGAGGGAGAGTGTAATTGTATGACGACATTGACGAAGTACGAGAACATTACATTGGAGCAAGAGCTGGTACTGCAGCTGTCGCAATTCCGGACAGCAGACAAGGAGCGAATTGAGGCGATTCTTAGCGAGAAGTTGGATTTGGCTGAAATCTTGGGACATCTGTCCTATAACCGGACAGCGGGCATTGCTTATCACACGCTTCGTGCGATCAACGCACCGTTCTTTAACCGCGAATTCGAAATGGTATTGTTCTTGATCCATCAAGTGCAGGAATTGCGGACGAAGTCGCACAACCAATATATTACCCAAATTGCAAAAGCGATGAAGGAAAGCGGCATTCCGCATGCGTTCCTGAAGGGTTCGATTCTGGCGCATTCGATCTATCCGGCTGGCTGCCGCATATCGAGCGATATCGACATTCTGCTCAACGGCGACGATCTGACAGCTTGCAGCAACGTATTCAAGGAGCTCGGCTTTATTCAAGGCTTCCATGATGAGAACAAAAATATTGTCGTACCTGCGACGAGACGCGAATTGGTCAACTACCGCATGAACTACGGCGAGGTTGTGCCGTTCCGGAAGGTAGTCGATGATCCAGGCATCAATCTAATCGAGATCGACATTAACTTCTCGCTCGATTGGCTGCCGCACGGAACAGAGCAGGCGGTAAGCAATTTCATCGCACAATCTGAGGATTATGTATTCGACAACGGCCAGCAGGTGAGCGCATTGCCGAAGGAATACTTCTTGGCACACTTGTGTGTCCATCTATTCAAGGAGGCGCAGGTCATTACTTGGGTAGAATGGCAGCGTGACATGGGGATGTATAAATTTGTCGACATTTACGGCTTCCTGACCGATCCGAATCTGAACATGAACTGGGAGAAGTTCATTCAACTTCTGAACGAGAATGATATTGTCAAAGAATGCTATTATTCCTTGGATTATACGCGCACATTCTTCCCGGTCCTGAATGAGAATAAAGGATTTGTCGAGATGATGGAGCGCATCAAGCCGAGCAACATCGATTACTTGGAGGAAGTCATCGACGGAGGCAATCCCGATGTGAAGTACAAGTGGAAGAAGGACTTGCTGACGCGCTTCTTCGATATGAAGCGGATCGATCTGCTGGAGAAGATCTAGACTGGCATTCGCCGGCAACATGCTGCGTGTCCAGTCAGAAAGTAGGTGAATGATGAGTACAACGCTTGATGTAGAAGAGATTAAGGTTTTTTTGCGGGATGCCGTTGTCCGACTTGTCGAGGAGCCGGATTCGCTCGGTGACTGGCAGGATGATACGAAGCTGGACGACCATTTCAATTCCATCATTATGGTCAATCTGATGGTTGAGATTGAAGACAAGTTCAGCATTGTGTATGAGCCGCATGAGATCACAGTAGATTATTTCAGCACAATCGAGGTTATGACGAGTTTCGTCATGCAGAAACTCAGTTCAAGTGAAGCTTCGTAGTGAGGAGGCGCATAGAGTGAGATTGGAAGTCGACTGTCCAGTTACACATGCAGAGGTTAGGAAGACGATGCAATATCAGCTGCGCTTTTACTTTCCAGAAATTACGAGCGTCACCTTCCAGGACGACAAGCGGGTTGTCCTGGAGTCAGAGGTGGCGCTTCCGGAGCAGAAGGTGAAGGCGTCGATTGAGAAGGCCATTCGCAAATTTGGCAGAATTAATGAACGGATGCAGAGCAAGCAGTTATTCGATTCTGACAGTGATGACGCGCAGGCGTATGTGCAGGAGCGCACGCCCGAGGCATTGCAGGCTTCTTTCCTGGAGGCGGTAGATGTCTTGCTCCATGAACTGGAGGACGGAACGAAGCACAAGGCTGATCCGCTGTTCGGGGAGCAGATGCATAAGGTGAGACCCGGCTTGAATGTGCTAGCCAATGAGAGTGTGATCGTGATGGATGCGCTGGACCGCTTCTTCATGAATGTGATGGTGAAGGCGTTCGACGCGCAGGAGATGAAGCCGCCTTCTATGATCTCTTCATCAGTCGTGGACAAGGCGGGCTACTTCGAGACGGGCTGCCAACATATCAGCTTCGTCTCGCCGATTAGCAACGATCCGGAGGTATTCGACGAATTTCTGCCATTCTGGAGTGAGGCTTCAGATGAAGACGGAGTTTGTCATGACGAGCGGCTGCGCCAGTATACGAAGGTGCCGAAGGATATATTGACACCTGCGATCTGTCTACACAGCTATCCGTTGTTCGAGAATCGCAAGATTGCGAGCGGTGAGATGGTGACACTGTCAATGTCGGGATCGGTGTTCCGGGACGAATCCGGCAATCTGAACAATGAAGAACGGCTGAACGAGTTCAAGATGCGGGAAGCGATCTTCTTCGGTGCGCAACAGAAGCTGTTGGATACGCATCCGGGATTAGTATCGTTGTTCGCGTTATGCGGTCATTTCTTGGGCTTCCGCTTCAAGATCGAGACGTCGAATGATATTTTCTTCGATGAGAACGCGATGCAGCAGCTGTTGAGTCAGCTTGTCTCGGATAACAAGATTGAATTTACCGTGTATAGTGAATCGAAGCAGAAGTATATTGCGATCGCATCGTTGAACAAGCATCATCAGCATTTCTCGAAGAACTTCCATATCTATGACACGGACGATCAGCCGGTTGATACGATGTGCATTGCATTCGGCTTGAGTCGCTTTGTGTACTTGATGATGGAACGGATTGAGCGTGATGGACTGCAAGCGTTCACGCAAGCCCTGACGGCGAAACGGGATGAGATCAGCAATTGGAACGGGGTGAAGGAATGGAAGCAAGTCGGACAGCTCGGCGGATAATCGAGAATGTGCCTCGTTATTACGAGCCCTATGTAAATGATTGCTTTCTGAACGCTTATGGAGCAGTCTTAGGGTATATGGGGCTCAATCCGGAAGTTATTTTGGCAGATTATATGTCCTTTATGTTCGAGGAAGACACAGGGTATATTGGCTCCACGTATTTCTACAAGCATTATGCCTCTGTCGAATTTACCGAAGAAGAGCTGAATACATCGCTTGAGCTGGTGTACTTCCCGGCAACAAGTGTGTATGATCCGGCTGCTGCCGGTACAGCGCAACGGTCGGGTGACGGCATTACGATTCGCTGGTACATTCACGATGATTACGAGGTGGCTGCCGAGCGGACTCGCGAGCTGATTGATGCAGGCAAGCCAGTTATCGCCTTCGTCGATATGCATGAGATGAACTACCACCCATTCTATCAGAAGGATCACCAGCTGCATGCAGTGCTCCTTACTGGATACGATGAGGAGCAGCGCAAGTATGATCTGTTCGACAAGTACAAGATGGGTAATTGTGATTTTGACGGGCAGCTCTCGTATGACGATATACGCAACGGACGGACTGCTGAAGTCCCGATTGTCAATCCCGTTGTCGGGGAGATCAAGCGGCCCATCCGCAACCTGTGGGTCGAAGTGGAAGTAAGCGACGGATTCGCATTGACCGATGATAAGCTGAAGCAAATTTTGCGCAAAAGTCGGGAGACGATGCTCGGAGAGAGACCTATACTTGGTCAGACGTGCGGTCTTGCCAAGATCGACGCCTTGCGTCAGTCTCTCATTAGCAAGAAGGGCTCGGAATTGGATGAGAAGACCGTCTTCATGCTCGGCAACTACTACTTGCAGAACTTCAAGGGCATCAGCCGCAGCCGCCAGCGGTTCAAGGCTTTCGTCGAGCAGATCGCGGACAAGCTTCCGGCAGAGGTGTCGGAAGAGATGATTCGTGACCTAGAGGAATCGGCCAAGCTATGGCAGGTATGCTCTACGCTGGCGTTGAAGCTGGCTCGGTCCAAGCGGGAGTCGATACTGGATGACCTGGATCGCCAGCTGCAGCACATCGTGGAGGCAGAAGGCCGGGTCGTCGAGCAGATGGCTCATGTAATCTGAAGCATATAGCAATTCGCACGTAACGAACGCGCCAGCGCTGCCAGAAGGCGGCAGCGAACGCGTTCGTTCGCGCATTGTGCTTGGGGCGGATGCTAGTGGTGCTGTCGTATAGTCGTAGTGCATGCTGCTGCGCGCGGTCGTGTAGTCGAACCGTTATACAGTAACACTCGATACACGCGATCGCATTGCTGTTGTGCGGTCATATAGTATCGCTGCTTGTGGTCGCATGACGTCCTTCTACTGTGCGGTTAAGCACTCATGCCATCGTTCTCATGTTCGATCATGCGCTCGTGTGCTCAAATTGCTGCAATTGTGCAGGCTTTGACTGTGCTGAAGTATGAATTTCACGAAATTCCTGCGAATCTGCATCTTTCAATCTCAGAACCGGCCATATCTGGCTATGTTGCGGTACGAAGTCTGTATAATCGCAGTTATTTCGCAGTTCTCGCGTTGATATCGAATGAAAGCCTGCACATCTGCTTTTTTTATGCCTAACTGCCTAACGGGCTACCTGCCACTTCTGCGTATCCATCTAGCTCACTCTCAATAAGAAGGAATGCATATGAATCATTCATGCAGTCGATTTCTACTACGTAGGCAGGCTTCTCTAGGCGGAGCGGTTGGAAGTAGGTGTAAGATCGTTGCGGTGTTGAATAATAAGGAGGTATCCCAATGACGTTCAAGCAGACTGTTACGACGGAGGAAGAGCTAAGAGGAATCGTAAATTATCCAAGCGAAGTTGTACAACGGAAGGAAATTCACACGTTGGACGAGCATTGCAAGGAGTACATAGCCAAATCACCGTTCGTGATGATTGCTACCTCGGACGCGGACGGGTCGTGCGATGTGTCACCCCGAGGGGATACGCCGGGATTCGTCAAAGTGTTGGACGAGCAGCATCTAGTCATTCCGGAGCGCCCGGGCAATCGCCGTGTTGATTCCATGCGGAATATATTGGCCAACCCGAATGTGGGCTTGATCTTCGTCATTCCCGGATTGAAGGAGACGTTGCGGGTGAACGGTCGTGCGTGTGTAACGAAGGACCCCGAGCTGCTGCAGCAAATGGTCGTCAAGGGTAATACGCCTGCCTTAGCCATCGGTGTACGAGTGGAGCAATGCTTCGTGCACTGTGCCAAGGCTTTCATTCGTTCGGGCTTGTGGGAGCCAGACACATGGTTCAGCAAGGAAGAGCTTCCGGTCCCGGCCAAAATCTTGTCTGCGCATGCGAAGATGGTGACAGAGAAGGATGTCGAGCAGCTGCTTCACGAGAGCTATACGCAACGGCTTTATTAATTCCTGTAATGACGTGTCATGTGGGGTGAACGATGGTTCATGGGAACGGATAGTTCTTGACCAGCCAAAAGCCAGTTATATATAATGAGTTCTATTATGTGGAGCAGGCTGGTGAGCATCACGAGCAAGCCGCTCGGAAACTAGGAGGAAGCGGAACTGATATGAACAAACCGAACGAAATCATTGTCGTTCTCGATTTTGGAGGGCAGTACAACCAGCTGATAGCCCGTCGTATTCGTGACCTGGGAGTGTATAGCGAGCTGCTGCCGTACAACACACCAGTGGATAAGCTGAAGGAGCTGCAGCCGAAGGGGATTGTGTTCTCCGGCGGACCAGCAAGTGTGTACGGAGAAGGTGCGCCGCAGATTGATCCGGCTGTCTATGAACTCGGCGTGCCGATCTTCGGCATCTGTTACGGTATGCAGCTAATGGCGCATCAGCTCGCAGGGAAGGTAGAGCGGGCCAAGCAGCGTGAATACGGCAAGGCTGTCGTTGATTTCCAAGCGGGAAGTCCGCTTGTGAAGGGGTTGGAGGCGCAACAGCAAGTATGGATGAGTCATGGTGACATGGTCATCGAATTGCCGGAAGGCTTCGTCGTTGACGCGAGCACGCCGCATGCGCCCGTCGCAGCGATGCGCCATCCGGAGAAGAACTGGTTCGCCGTTCAATTCCATCCGGAAGTTCGTCACTCCGTATACGGCAACGACATGATTCGCAACTTCCTGTTCGAAGTGTGCGGCTGTGCAGGCGAGTGGAGTATGGAATCGTTCATCGACGATACGATTCGCGACATTCGCGCACAAGTAGGTGACCGCAAGGTGCTGTGCGCACTGAGCGGCGGAGTCGATTCCTCGGTGGTGGCGATCTTGATCCACAAGGCGATTGGCGACCAGCTTACTTGTATGTTCATTGATCATGGCCTGCTGCGCAAGGGCGAAGCCGATAGTGTGATGGAGACGTTCGTCGGTAAGTTCGACATGCATGTGGTGAAGATTGATGCGCAGGAGCGATTCATGTCCAAGCTGTCCGGTGTCTCTGATCCTGAACAGAAACGGAAGATTATCGGCAATGAGTTCATCCGCGTGTTCGAGGAGGAATCGGTGGCGATCGGCGAATTCGACTTCTTGGCGCAAGGCACGCTCTATACAGACATCGTCGAGAGCGGAACGGACACCGCGCACACGATCAAGTCGCATCACAATGTCGGCGGCTTGCCGGAGGATATGCGCTTCGAATTGGTGGAGCCGCTGAAGGCGCTGTTCAAGGATGAAGTGCGCAAGGTCGGCGCAGAGTGCGGTCTGCCGGATGTGATCGTACACCGCCAGCCGTTCCCTGGACCGGGACTTGCGATTCGCGTGCTCGGCGAAGTAACAGAGGACAAGCTTGAGATCGTCCGGGAGTCCGACGCTATCCTGCGTGATGAGATTGCCAAGGCCGGACTGGACCGTGAGATTTGGCAATACTTCACCGCCCTGCCGGACATGAAGAGCGTCGGTGTCATGGGCGATGCCCGGACCTACGCATACACGGTCGGCATCCGCGCAGTAACCTCCATCGACGGCATGACCGCCGACTGGGCGCGTATCCCTTGGGATGTGTTGGAGAACATCTCCGTGCGTATCGTCAACGAGGTCGAGAACTGCAACCGCGTCGTGTACGACATCACGTCGAAGCCGCCTGCTACGATTGAGTGGGAATAGGGCGACGACAGCAGAGCACTCGCATAAAGCTCCCTTCTATTTGCGTGGTTTCACGCAAATAGAAGGGAGCTTTTTTGTGCTGTAATCGTTGTGCTGTGAGCGCATGAACATACTGCCATTTATACCGAACAACATTGGGAAGCACTAGGAGTATTCTAGTGCAACCACAGGCAATACGTTGCATGCGCCCTGCGCGATCATACTTGGGTAGTGCTTCCCTTAATTAAGGGTGGTAAAGTTAATAATTTCGAGTAAAAAGTCGCTCAAACAGCGATTTATTACCCAACTTCCCATAATAGTGGAAGCCAGCGTTCGGATTAAGGGTAGTTGGTATAATAATGTGCGCCATTCCAGTCTAATCGTAAGGATTACAGGTAGTTGGGTTCGTTAATTAGAGGAAGTGCTACCTATAATGGAAGTGCATGATGAGATGATTACGAACACTTGCTGAATGGGGGGAACATACTGCTGAAGAGTATAGGCACGCAGCATGCAGTCAGCCCCGTGTCACACTGGCGGCGAATGTTGCTCGATATGCGCCTGGGGTCATGCCGTATTTGTCCTTAAATTTGTGCTGGAAGTAGGGAAGTGTATGGAATCCGGAAGCTCCGCTGACTTCGGTAACAGACAGTTCGGATGAGGTTAATAAGGAACTGGCAAATTGCAAGCGAAGCTGCAAGAGGAAGCCTTGATACGACTGCCCCAGTTCCTGATGGAAGATGTGGCTGAAGTAACCAGCTGACAAGCCAGCTTCCCGGGCAACCTCATCAAGGGAGAGCCGCTTGCGGAAATTCCGATGCATGTATGCCAATGCTTGGCGAATGGAAGGGTGCACGGCAGTGACTTGTTGCTCTTCCTTGACTGGGTGTTGATTCATGCACGCGCGCATCAGATCGATGAGTATGCGAGTAAGTGAAGCAGAAGCAGCCTCCCATGCCCACGGTCCTCTAGCATCTATTTCCCCACACAGTCTAATCACTTCGCACTCCATAGGGCGATCTCCTTGCTTCCAGTCGGTATGCCACAATTGTGTGTTCGCTGCCAACTTGCTTTGCAACGATGGGGCAAGACAATGCTCCTCAAAGTGAATGTTCATAATCTCCAATGGGGTGCATGCATACGGGTGCAGTTCATGAAAATCTACTGGGGTCAACAGAAACATTGAACCTGGTTTCAGATAGTACCGTTGCCCATTCACGATATGAACCGCTGTTCCGGAACGTACATAGCTTAACTCATACCATTCATGCCAATGCACGGGGTAGGAGGTGTGGAGATAATGGTGGCTGTAATGAAACGGAAAAGCAGAATCGGTTAGCGCCTCATAGTGAATGCGTGCTGGCGGAAGCTTGTTGTTCATTTTCATCACCGCTGTTCAATAAAGTTCAGGTTAATCTAAAGATAACATAATAGATAAGCTGATAAAAGGAAGTAGCACGGGCAATCTATCAAGTAAGATAGAAACAAGCAAATAGTGAATAAGGCTCTACGAATGAGATGGAGGGATTGCTTGTGCAAAGACCTAATTTCTTAATTATTTATACCGATCAGCAACGGTGGGATGCACTTGGGGCGAGCGGAAATCCGGAAATCTACACGCCCAATCTCGATAAGCTCGCGAGTGAAGGGATTCAGTTCAACCATTATTATGTGCAGAACCCGATATGCATGCCGAGTCGGGCGAGCTTCCTAAGCGGCCGGTATCCGTCCGCGCTCGGTATAACCGATATGGCTGTACCTGTTCCCGAGGATACCGTCACACTGCCGAAACTATTGACTAACTATGGGTACCGCACTGCGAATATCGGTAAGCTGCACTTTCTTCCTCATGCTAATCGGGATCATCGGGACATTCATCCGGATTATGGATTCGAGCATTTGGAAATTTCCGATGAACCGGGATGTTATGAGGATGCTTATCGTGCATGGGTCAGAGCGAAAGCTCCAGACCAATTGCCTCACATAAGTCTAGGGCTTCCGCCTGCTGCCGAGCTCTGGTATGACCTGATGGGAATCAAGGATGAAATCAGTCATGCCGAGCGTGAGGTCATGCGGGCAGTACCTTTTCCGGGAAGTAGTGATGTGACCCATTCCGCCTTTGTTGCTGAGCAGACGATGGCTTATATCGATCGTCATCATGAAGACAATTGGATGTGCATTGCAGGCTTCTACTCCCCGCATCATCCTTGGGTGGTACCGCAGGAATTCTTGAATATGTATAACCCCGAAGAGCTTTCGTTGCCGCAGTTGCCTGAGCACTTGGAAGCCAAGCGCGGTGCCGACTGCTTCCCTGATGAGGAGCTTCGTTCGGCCAAGCATGGTTATTACGCCATGATTAGCGAAGTGGATCACTATGTCGGCAAGTTTATGGAACAGCTGGAGAGTCTGGGCATCGCCGACAACACCGTTGTCATATTCACTTCTGATCATGGCGAGTACCTAGGGGATCATCTGAGATACCAGAAGGGTTATCCCGGCGAGGACTGTATTAGTCGCGTACCGTGCATCATTCGTTGGCCCAACGGTGTGACAGCTCCAGGTAGAAGCTTCGATGGAATTGTAGAAGCGGTGGATATTCTGCCCACGATTCTAGATTGTGCTGCTATACCTATACCGGGTTATCTCCAAGGCGAATCACTGGCACCTGTACTGACCAATCGCAAGCAGGAAGGCAAGGATTGTGCCATTATGGAGTTCACAGGGTGGAAAAATATCCGCACCGAGCAATATCGTTATGTATGTGAAGCGAACGGGCGGGAATCGCTGTATGATCTAAGTGTTGATCCTATGCAATATGAGAACGTCGCTGACAGTGAACCATATTGGGAAGTCTTATATGAGATGCGTCGGATGATGCTGATGAAGATGCTTCGGATTGAGTCGCCTCTGCACAGGGTGTGGCCCTACTAGTTATGGGGATAGCCGCTGTTGATAGGAGTATGTTTGAGAAGCAGATGTGTGAAAATGGAGCGGTATGTCCTTAGGTGAATTTGCATGCGCGATCATACTTGATTTATGGGTAGTGCTTCCCTTAATTATGGGTAGTAAAGTTAATAATTTCGAGTGAAAAGCCGCTCAAACAGCGATTTATTACCCAACTACCACTAATAGTGGAAGCCAGCGTTCGGATTAAGGGTAGTTGGTATAATAATGTGCGCCATTCCCGTTTAATCGTAAGGATTACAGGTAGTTGGGTTCGTTAATTAGAGGAAGTGCTACCTATAATGGAAGTGCATGATGAGTTGAGTACGAACATTTGGTGAATGGGGGCAACATAGTATCGGAGCAAGCTGGATATGTGGCGAAATCGATCAATAAATGGAACAATTGGTTATTGACCATCTGTCAGCAAAAGGGAAACGCTTTCATAACAATTATAACCGAACGTTCGTATGCTCAAACTGCAAACAATGTTCGGATTTTATATTGACAAAACTCGACACGCCTAGTTACAATGTGTAGGAATGACAAGTACATATGGTTTTCGTATAATCTCAGGAATTGGCTTGAGAGTCTCTACGAGATCACCGTAAATGATCTGGCTACGAAATGGAAGACCTTCGTTCAATGAGCGGTATAGCTTCGTACACACATTGCTGTGTTGGAACGCTGCATCGCGCACGTTGAATGCATACAATCTTCCTTTTGTACGAAGCCTAGAATGAGTGATGTTCTGGGTTTTTGTCGTTCTTATTGGTTTTTACAAAGTACTATTCTTTATTGTTGAGGAGGATGGCAGTTGGAAAATCAGAAGAACGTAAGTGCAAATGAAACGGGAATTGCCAGGTATTTCGAATTTACGAAGCATGGCACAACATTCCGCAAGGAATTTATCGCAGGTCTAACGACGTTCCTAGCGATGGCGTACATACTGGCAGTTAACCCGGGCATGCTGTCAATGGAAGGTACGGGCTTGCAATTTGGTGAGGTATTCACCGCTACTGCGGTAGCGGCTATTATCGGTTCGCTTATTATGGGGATCGTAGCGAAATACCCGATCGCGCTAGCGCCGGGTATGGGGCTGAATGCGTTCTTCACCTTTACCGTTGTATTCGGCATGGGCATCCCGTGGCAGGATGCGTTGGCTGGTGTGTTTGTATCCGGTCTTATTTTCCTGATTCTCACGTTTACGGGTGTGCGCGAAACGGTCATTAATGCGATACCGCAAGGGCTGAAATATGCTGTATCCGCAGGTATTGGCTTCTTCATTGCCTTCATCGGTTTGAAGGAAGCGGGCATCATTGTGGCGGACCCCGAAGGGACTTTCATTAAGCTTGGTACCTTCTATGATGGCGGTGTGCTGCTTGCCTTGTTCGGTATTATCGTCACTGCGTTGTTGATGGCGCGCAAGATTAACGGCGGGATCTTCTACGGGATCGTCATTACGGCAGTAGTTGGCATGATCTTCGGTGTGGTGGATACACCTAGCAAGGTCGTTAGTGCTCCGCCAAGTCCGACCGCATTCGGTGACATGTTCGGTTCACTATTCAGCGGGGGCTTCTGGACTTGGGAGATGCTGATTGTAATCTTCACCTTCTTGTTCGTGGACTTCTTCGATACAGCAGGTACGCTCGTAGGAGTAGCGAATCAAGCGGGACTTATGAAGGACAACAAACTGCCGCGTGCAGGGCGTGCGCTTGGAGCGGACTCGGTAGCAACGATGGCAGGTGCTGTTATGGGTACTTCGACAACAACTTCCTATATTGAGTCTTCCGCAGGGGTAGCGGCAGGAGGCAGAACCGGCTTCACGGCTGTCGTTACCGCTGGTTTCTTCGCCTTGGCGCTCTTCTTCTCACCGTTGCTTGCAGTTATCAGCAGTTCCGTAACGGCAGCAGCGCTCGTAATGGTCGGTGTCCTGATGGCGTCTTCATTAGGCAAGATCGAGTGGGACAAGATTGATGAGTCGATTCCAGCGTTCGTAACGGTTATCGCGATGCCGCTTACGTACAGCATTGCGACAGGGATTGCGCTCGGCTTCATCCTTTATCCGCTGACTAAGCTGGTGAAGGGCGAAGGCAAGCAAGTCCATTGGATTATGTATGCGTTGCTTGTCGTGTTCGTTCTGTATCTGGCGTTCTTGCGGGAGGCGTAAAGTATTTGTAGCCCCCAAGTGGCTGCGTGTGAATGCTAATCAAGGTTACCAAGCTCGTTGTTTCAGTCCGGCGATGACTGGAATGGCGGGCTTTTTATATTGTAACGGGTGAGAAGGAGTAACGGAAAAAAACGGTCCTATTTAGCAGCAGATGTAGTGGTGCCCCAGTATAGGGGACTTTTTTGGTTTTATATAGGGGTGTGGTCCTGTAGATCGGCTAGTAGGGGCAGGATAAGTCCCATTATTCCCTCTAAATCCATCACACCTCCGCGTTGTATGACAATAAGACCAATTATTTCACTTGTTGCACCGAAAGTGGCAGTTTGTTGGCAGGTCATTGGTAGTTTATCGGCAGGTCATTGGCGGTTCAGCTGCATGATTTAAAGCAACAGTTTTACAAGCAGACTTGCTGCAATATGTGTATTCAAACAGTTAATAGGGTAAAATACGAACTTTCATACAGATTGTATCGCAAACGTTCGTGTTTCATGTTGACACCCTGCGGCCACGACTGCTACACTAAAAGGGAAGAAAATAAGAGCTCGTATATAGCTGGGGATAGGGCCCAGATGTTTCTACCCGAAGACCGTAAATCTTCGGACTACGAGGACTGCGACGGCCAAGCGTGTGTGATCGGTGATGCAATCTTTATTATAGTTGCGAACGGGTCGAGGAAGCATGCTTTTTGTTTCGTGTGTCAAAATACGAATAGGGCCGCTTGAGTACTCGAAGTTCGACGGGCGGGGTTACAACCTGACCCGTTGTTTTGCATTTTAGGTAGAATTGTGTCGAAGGCAGTAGGAAATGGTACGTTGTCGGGCCCCGCGAAAGTAATAGGAATAAGCTTCGAAGGTTCGCATCACTTTCGTGGGTTCAATATTTAGGAAAGCGGGTTGACAAAATAAGCGATGGCACAACAAGCGATGGTCGGCGTTATTATGGGAAGCAAGTCCGATTGGGAAACGATGAAGCACGCGTGCGACATACTGGACGAGCTGGGCGTTCCTTATGAGAAGAAGGTCGTCTCTGCGCACCGCACACCGGATTTGATGTTCGACTATGCGGGTTCGGCAGTGAATCGCGGGCTGAAGGTCATCATTGCCGGAGCTGGCGGAGCGGCTCATCTGCCAGGCATGGTTGCAGCCAAGACGGAGCTGCCGGTTATCGGTGTTCCGGTGCAGTCGAAGGCGCTGAACGGCTTGGACTCACTGCTGTCGATCGTGCAGATGCCAGGGGGCATTCCGGTGGCAACGGTGGCGATCGGCAAGGCGGGAGCTACGAATGCGGGCTTGCTGGCGGCGCAGATGCTCGGTGCTTTCGATGAAGAGCTACACCAGAGGGTGATTGAACGCCGCAATCGGATCAAGCAGGAAGTGCTGGAAAGCAGTGAGACGCTATGAGTGCAACGAATCGCATCTTGCCAGGCAGCACGATTGGCATTCTCGGCGGCGGTCAGCTTGGGCGCATGCTCGCCTTGCAAGGACGGGCGATGGGCTATCGCTTCGTCACATTGGACCCGACGCCGGATGCGCCGTGCGGTCAGGTCGCCGATGAGCAGTTAGTGGCACCTTATGACAGTGTGGAAGAGGCGCGTAAGCTGGCAACGCAATCGGATGTCATTACGTACGAATTCGAGAATGTAGATGCCGATGTTGCGGCGCTGCTGGAACGGGAAAGCTACGTACCGCAAGGGAGCAAGCTGCTATTCACGACTCAGCATCGGCTGCGCGAGAAGCGGGCGATCGAAGCGGCTGACGTGAAGGTGGCACCATATCGCGAAATTCCGACAGCGGAGGCGCTGCGGGAAGCGTCGGCAGCGTTCGGCTTCCCTTGCGTGTTGAAGACAGCTACAGGCGGATACGATGGCAAGGGACAATGGGTGCTGCGGTCAGATTCAGAGATTGACGAAGCGTTCGCGACACTGTCGAAGGCTGGCACTGAGCTTGTGCTGGAGCAGTTCATCCACTTTGAACGGGAAATTTCGGTCATTGCCGCGCGCAATCCGGATGGTGATATCCGCACATTCCCGGTCTCAGAGAATGTGCATGTGAACAATATCCTGCACCTGTCCATCGTACCGGCGCGGATCACGCAGGACATCGCACAAGAAGCGGAGCGGATGGCTGCGCAGATTGCGAAGCAGCTCGAGGTTGTCGGTCTGGTCGCTGTCGAGATGTTCGTAACGCCAGACGGACAGCTGTATGTCAATGAATTGGCGCCGCGTCCTCACAATTCGGGTCATTATACGATGGAGGCGTGCCACACGTCGCAATTCGAGCAGCATCTGCGGGCTATCTGCAACTTGCCGCTCGCGTCGACTGCGCTGCTGACATCGGTCGTGATGGTTAATGTGCTCGGACAGCACGTGGAACCGCTGTTAGCCATGCTGGCTGCGGAGGAAGCTGCTGGAGAGCAGCAGCCGCGAGTTGTGCCGAAGCTTCATCTATACGGGAAGCAAGAGAGTAAGCATAATCGAAAAATGGGTCATATCAATCTGCTGGCAGAATCGGTCGAGGAAGCGCTTGACTGGGTAGATGCGGCAGGCATATGGCAGACGGAGGGAATTCGATGATCGAACGTTATAGCCGACCGGAAATGACGGCAATCTGGACAGAAGAGAACAAATTCAAGGCATGGTTGGAGGTTGAGCTGTGCTCATGCGAGGCTTGGGCAGAGCTTGGCGTTATTCCGAAGGAGGATGTGGAGGCGCTTCGCGCTAAGGCATCCTTCGACATTGACCGGATCTATGAGATTGAGCAGGAAACCCGTCATGATGTGATTGCGTTCACTCGTGCTGTCTCTGAGACGCTGGGGGCAGAGCGCAAGTGGGTGCATTACGGCTTGACTTCGACAGATGTCGTCGATACGGCGCTTGGCTACTTGCTGAAGCAGGCGAATGCGATATTGCGCGCGGATATTGTGCGCTTCATTGAGATATTGAGCGCACAAGCGAAGGCGTACAAGCATACGGTCATGATGGGCCGCACACATGGTGTGCATGCAGAGCCTACTACGTTCGGACTGAAGCTGGCGCTGTGGCATGAGGAGATGAAGCGCAATCTGGAGCGGTTCGACCATGCGGCAGACGGCGTACAGTATGGCAAGATTTCCGGCGCAGTCGGCACGTATGCGAACATCGATCCGCGCATCGAGCAATTTGTGTGCGAGAAGCTCGGTACGAAGTCTGCGCCGATCTCGACGCAGACGTTGCAGCGCGATCGTCATGCCGAATATATGGCGACAATCGCACTGATTGCGACCTCTCTGGACAAGTTCGCTACGGAAATTCGCGCCTTGCAGAAGAGCGAATTCCGCGAAGTAGAGGAGCCGTTCGCGAAGGGGCAGAAGGGTTCCTCGGCGATGCCGCACAAGCGCAATCCGATCGGCTGCGAGAACATATCCGGCCTGTCTCGCGTCATTCGCGGTCATATGGTATCCGCTTATGAGAATGTGCCGCTGTGGCATGAACGCGACATTTCGCATTCCTCAGTGGAACGTGTTATTTTGCCAGATGCGACGATTTTGCTGAACTACATGCTGAACCGCTTGGGCAGAATTGTGCAGAACCTGACTGTATTCCCAGACAATATGAAGCGCAATATGGAACGCACATACGGCGTGCCGTTCTCCGGTCGTGTCATGACGAAGCTGATCGATAACGGCTTCAGCCGTGAGCAGGCGTATGACACGGTACAGCCGCGTGCGATGCAGGCGTGGGAAGAGCAGCGCTCCTTCAAGGATATCGTGCTGTCCTCGTCGGCGATTACGGACGTGCTCAGTAATGAAGACATTGAAGATTGTTTCAATCCGGCCTGGCATCTGAAGCACGTAGATACTATATTTGAACGCCTTGGCTTAAGCGAATAATAGACATTCGAACGCGCAGCGGTTGCCCATCGGGTTGCCGCTTGCCGCGTCTAATCAGGAGGGCTGTGTGAATGAAACCATCGGAATTCGCGCTCGATACAGCGGAGGGCCTCGTACGTGCACCGCTGCTGTACAAGGGCAAGGTGCGGGAGCTGTATGATCTGGGCGAGCATTATTTGATCGTAGTGACAGACCGGATATCCGCCTTCGACTATGTGCTCAAGCCAGCTGTGCCGGACAAGGGACGGGTGCTCAACCAGCTGAGCAAGTACTGGTTCGAGCAGACAGCGGGGCTGCTGCCTAATCATATCGTGCATACGGACATCGAGCAGATCGCGGACCAAGTGCGCGAGCCGGACAAGCTGCAAGAGCGCTTCATGGTGACGAAGAAGGCAGAGCGAATCGACATCGAATGCGTCGTGCGCGGCTATATTACCGGCGGCGGCTGGAGACAATACCAAAATACGGGCGAAGTCAACGGCATCAAGCTGCCGGAAGGTCTGCGCAAGAACGAGATGCTGAAGCAGCCGATCTTCACCCCGGCAGGCAAGAATGATGTAGGCCATGATGAGGACATCCCGTTCAAGGAGATGGCCCGCCGCATCGGCGAAGAGTTGGCTCTGGCGCTGAAGGAGAAGAGCTTGGCCTTGTACGAGTTCGCTGCGCAGAAGTGCGAGCAGCAAGGGATCTTGCTGGCGGACTGCAAGTTCGAGTTTGGCTTGGTGGACGGCGAGATTATTCTGATCGATGAGCTGTTCACGCCGGATTCCTCGCGGTTCTGGGCGAAGGATAAGTACACACTCGATATCGAGATCGACAGCATGGACAAGGAGCCGGTACGCGCCTATCTGGCGGATTCCGGTTGGGACAAGAACAGCGAGCCTGATCCGTTGCCACAGCATGTTGTTGAAGCGACTTCCACCCGATATCGTGACATTTATCGCCGTTTGGCGGAAGCTTGAGTCGGTTTTATTTTTCTTCATATATAGTAGGAGTTCTCAATTGATCGATTATCGACCGGACAGGTCGAATCTATAAGGAGGCCAATGCCAAATGTTCAAAGCGACCGTTTATGTAACGATTAAGGAAAATGTGCTCGACCCGCAAGGTACTGCGGTACAGGGGGCGCTGCATACGATGGGATTCGATGATGTGGAGCGGGTGCGCATCGGCAAGTATATGGAGATCGACCTGAATACAACAGACCGGGCGGAGGCGGAAAGCCGCCTGAAGGCGATGTGCGAGAAGCTGCTGGCCAATACGGTCGTGGAGGACTACCGTTTTGAGCTGACGGAGCATGTGAAGGAGGGCGTCTGATGCGTTGGGCCGTATTGGTATTCCCCGGCTCCAACTGCGACATTGACTGCTACAAGGCAGTCGAGGCGCTTGGCGAACCGGTAGACTATGTGTGGCACACGGCGGATGATCTATCTGCCTATGATGGCATTCTTGTGCCCGGCGGTTTTTCCTATGGTGATTATTTGCGCTGCGGCGCGATTGCACGGTTCACGGCTGTGATGGGTGCGTTGGTGAAGGCGGCAGAGGCGGGCAAGTATGTGCTCGGTATCTGCAATGGCTTCCAGGTGCTCACCGAATCGGGACTGCTGCCTGGTGCGCTCTTGCGCAACAACTCGTTGAAGTTCCGCTGTCATCCGGCAGATTTGCGCGTAGAGAATGCGGCTACGCCATTTACAAGAGAGTATGAAGCCGGCGAAATTATCGATATCCCGATTGCGCACGGCGAAGGCAATTATTATTGTGATGAAGCGACATTGGCAGAGTTGAAGGCGAATAATCAGATCGTGTTCCGGTATGCGGGTAGCAATCCGAACGGCTCGATTGACGATATTGCAGGTATCTGCAACAAGGCGGGCAATGTGTTCGGTATGATGCCGCATCCGGAGCGGGCGGTATCCGAGCTGCTCGGATCGGTAGATGGGAAACGCATGTTCACGTCCATTCTTAGTGCTTGGAGGGAAAGCAATGGCGCAGCAGCTCGTTAAGGAACCGACAGTAGAACAGATAGAGGAACAGCAGTTATATAAGCAAATGGGTGTGACCGACGAGGAATACGCGAAGATTTGCGGATTTTTGGGACGCAAGCCGAACTATACGGAGATCGGTGTGTTCAGTGTCATGTGGTCGGAGCATTGCTCGTATAAGAACACGAAGCCGATTCTGAAGCGCTTCCCGGTCGATGGTCCGCAGGTGCTGATGGGTCCGGGTGAAGGTGCAGGTATCGTCGATATCGGTGACAATCAAGCGGTCGTGTTCAAGATTGAGAGCCACAACCATCCGTCCGCGGTCGAACCGTATCAAGGAGCAGCAACCGGTGTAGGAGGCATTATCCGCGACATCTTCTCGATGGGCGCGCGTCCGGTGGCCTTGCTCAACTCCTTGCGCTTCGGTCGTCTGGAGAGCGATCGGGTGAAATACTTGTTCGAGCATGTCGTGTCCGGCATTGCCGGCTATGGCAACTGTATCGGCATCCCGACAGTGGGCGGCGAAGTAATGTTCGACGAGAGCTATGAAGGCAACCCGCTCGTGAATGCGATGTGTATAGGCTTGATTGATCACGACAAGATTCAGCGCGGTGTCGCAGACGGTATCGGCAATCCGGTGTTCTACGTCGGGCCGGAGACAGGTCGCGACGGTATTCACGGAGCGACCTTCGCCTCAGAGGAGCTGACCGAGGAGTCGGAAGCGAAGCGTTCAGCTGTACAGGTTGGCGATCCGTTCATGGAGAAGCTCGTCATGGAAGCTTGTATCGAGCTGATCAATTCCGGCATCGTCATCGGCATTCAGGATATGGGCGCAGCTGGACTGACCTGCTCCAGCTCGGAGATGGCCAGCAAGGCAGGCAACGGCATGGAGCTTCATCTGGATCGGGTGCCGCAGCGAGAATCAGGCATGACTGCCTATGAGATGATGCTGTCCGAATCGCAGGAGCGGATGCTGTTCGTCGTCGAGCCAGATAAGGAGGAGCAGGCGAAGGCGATATTCGCCCGTTGGGGGCTGCACTGTATCAATGTCGGCAACGTGACAGACGATGGCCGCTTGCGGCTCATTCATCACGGTGAGGAAGTCGGCAATATGCCGGTAACGGCTCTAGTCGATGAGTGTCCGGTCTACAACAAGCCTTCTCGTGTGCCAGCCTATTATGAGGCGAATGCTGCGATAGATACGACTCGTTATCCGGAAGTGACGGATTTGAATGACGCTTTGCTGCGTGTGATGGGTTCGCCTACAGTCGCAAGCAAGGAATGGGTATATAACCAATATGACTATATGGTACGGACGAATACGTACGTGCCGCCGGGTTCAGATGCGGCAGTCGTCGGTGTAGAAGGCACGCGCAAGGCGCTGGCGATGACGACCGATTGCAATGGTCGCTATGTGTATCTCGATCCGGAAGTGGGCGGCAAGATTGCTGTAGCAGAAGCGGCGCGCAATGTCGTCTGCTCCGGCGGCAAGCCGCTCGCGATTACGGACAATCTGAACTTCGGCAGCCCGGAGAAGCCGGACATCTTCTGGCAGCTGGAGCGTGCGGCAGACGGTATCTCTGAGGCGTGCGTGAAGCTGAATGCGCCGGTTATTGGCGGGAATGTCAGCTTGTACAACGAGAATGCCAAGGGCGCGATCTATCCGACGCCGGTTATTGGCATGGTCGGTCTGATCAGCGACCTTGATCATATTACGACCCAAGGCTTCAAGGCTGAGGGAGATGCGGTGCTATTGCTCGGCGAGACGAAGGCAGAGCTCGGCGGCAGTGAGTTCCAGTATGTGCTGCATGGCGTGACGGAAGGACGTCCGCCGGCGATTGATCTGGACGTGGAGAAGCGGCTGCAAGATGCGCTGTTGCAAGCAATTCAGAGCGGCTGGGTAGCCTCCGCGCATGACTTGGCGGAAGGCGGTCTGGCAGCAGCGCTGGCGGAAAGCTGTATCGCAGGCGAGCTCGGGGCAGAGATTGCGGTTGAGACAGAGCTGCGGTCGGATGTGGCGCTGTTCAGCGAGAGTCAGTCGCGCGTGCTGATCTCTGTGAAGGCTTCGCAGGCGGCAGAAGCTGTACAGTTCTTCCAGAAGCAAGGCGTGCCTTGCAGCCCTATCGGTACAGTGAACGGAACATCCTTGAAGGTGACAGTCAATGGCAGCGAGAAGATTGCAACAGCGGTCGAACAAATTGAACGAACTTGGAAGGATGCGATTCCATGCCTCATGAAGTAAAGGAGTTGGCTGCATCTGGAGCATCACCGCTCTGGACCGGTCGATTCTACAACGATGGCGTGACTCATGATCATGACGGTTTTTTCGATAAATTGAAGGAAGAGTGCGGTGTATTCGGTGTATATGGTCACTCGGATGCTGCACAGTTGAACTATTACGGCTTGCATGCGTTGCAGCATCGCGGTCAGGAAAGCGGGGGCATCTGCACAGCGGATGCCGATCACTTCGCTTATCACCGCGGCATGGGCTTGGTGAAGGAAGTGTTCGACAACGAGCTGATGGAGACGTTGCAAGGCTCGATCGGCATCGGACACGTCCGTTACTCGACAGCTGGCGAGAGCAAGCTGGCGAACGCACAGCCGCTCGTCTTCAAGTACAAGGAGGGCGATTTGGCAATCGCCACGAACGGCAACTTGGTCAATGCGATGGAGATTCGCCGCCGCCTGGAGCGAGAAGGATCGATCTTCCAGACGTCCAGCGACACGGAAGTGGTGGCGCATCTCATCGCGCGCTCCAAGCATGACGATCTGCTGGAGGCGGTCAAGGAAGCGCTCGGTCAGGTGACAGGCGCGTATGCGTTCTTGTTCATGACGCGCGACCGGTTGATCGCGGCGCTCGATCCGCACGGCCTGCGGCCGTTCTTGATGGGCAAGCTGGGAGACGCATGGCTGTTCGCTTCGGAATCGTGCGCCTTCGACGCAGTCGGCGGCGAATACGTGCGCGATGTGAAGCCGGGCGAGATTATCTCGCTCGATGCGAACGGCAAGCAGGAGCTGATGTTTGCCGAAGGGCAGCGCCGCGCTGTGTGCTCGATGGAGTACATCTACTTCGCTCGACCGGACAGCGATATCGACGCGATCAACATCCATTCGGCACGCAAGCGGATGGGCCGTGAGCTGGCGATGGAGGCGTTCGTCGATGCAGATGTGGTGACGGGTGTGCCGGATTCGAGCATTTCTGCCGCAATCGGCTTCGCCGAGCAGACGGGGATTCCGTATGAGCTCGGCTTGATCAAGAACCGGTACACAGGCCGCACGTTCATCCAGCCGAGCCAGGAGCTGCGTGAGCAGGGCGTGAAGATGAAGCTTAGCGCCGTGCGCAAGGTGGTGGAAGGCAAGCGCGTCGTCATGATCGATGATTCGATCGTGCGCGGTACAACGAGCATGCGGATTGTGAATCTGCTGCGTGAAGCGGGCGCGACCGAAGTGCATGTGCGCATTAGCTCGCCACCGTTCATGAACCCGTGCTATTACGGAATCGATACGCCGAGCAAGGATGAGCTGATTGCCGGTAACAAGGCGGTCGAGGACATTCGCAAGCAGATCAATGCGGATTCCTTGCACTTCCTATCGAAGGAGAGCCTGCTGCGGGCGATCGGCAATGACAACAACGAGATGAACAGCGGCATGTGTCTCGCTTGCTTCGACAACGATTACCCGACGAAGCTGGCACAGGAGCACGGCGTGTCTGACGAGCATATCACGGTTCGATAAGCGCATGACAGTTATTTAGCGTATGACGGTTAGATAAGCGTATGCCACAGATATTCAGCGCCTTACGCGCTCAGTGAAGCAGATGGACGGTATTGGTATAGGGAGCGGGGCGGATCGGATGCCGACATGAGGCAGTTCGATTGCCTGAGTTGGGACGGTTCGTCTGCCCGATGTGAGGCGGTTCCGTTGACCGGCACGTTGGCGCAGATTAGCGTTAATTTGTGATCTTAATTTGCGCCTGTCGTGCTGAGTTGAGAGATTAGTGATCAAATCTGGTCACTAATTCACGGATTTCGCTGGCAGTTGGTCAGAATTGCTGAATTAGTTATCAAGAATGATCACTAATTGGGCAATGAGGCAGTATGCGGGCAATTTAAGTATCAAGAATGATCACTAATTGGCATGTGTGCGACGGTAGATCGGACATCGATGGCAAGGTGGCACGGCGTCTGACAGTAGACCGCACATTGGTAGCAGGGTTGTATGAAGTACGGTTATAGGACGCATATCGGCGACAAGGTTGCATGAAGTGCAGTAAAGGACGCATATCGGCGACAAGGTTGCATGAAGTGCAGTATTGGTCACTCATGAGGAGCAGGATTGAGTGGGGTGCGGCTGCAGGTATGAATAGGATAAGAGGCAAAGGAGAGTGAGTCCGAGTGTCAGACGCTTACAAGCAAGCCGGGGTGGATATTGCCGCAGGCAATGAGGCAGTGGACCGGATGAAGAAGCATGTGGAAAAAACGTTTCGTCCCGAGGTGTTGACGGGATTGGGCGGATTCGGCGGTTTGTTCGGACTGCCCCCGAAGAAATATGAGGAGCCCGTGCTCGTATCCGGTACGGATGGCGTAGGCACGAAGCTGAAGCTGGCGTTCCAGATGGATAAGCACGATACGATCGGTATTGACGCTGTGGCGATGTGTGTGAACGATGTCGTCGTGCAAGGCGCAGAGCCGTTGTTCTTCCTCGACTACTTGGCAACAGGACGCCTAGTGCCGGAGAAGATCGAGGCGATCGTCCAAGGCATCGCCGACGGCTGCGTGCAGGCTGGCTGTGCGCTGATCGGCGGGGAAACCGCCGAGATGCCGGGCATGTATGCCGACGGCGAGTACGATATCGCTGGATTTACGGTAGGCATCGTGGAGCGCAGCCAGATGATCGACGGCTCCCGCATTCAGCCGGGCGATTGCGTCATTGGCCTTGCGTCTAGCGGCATTCACAGCAACGGCTATTCGCTCGTGCGCAAGCTGCTGCTGGAGACGAAGGGCTACCAGCTTGACGAGACGCTGCCGGGCTTCGAGCAGCCGCTTGGCGAAGTGCTGCTGACACCGACTCGCATCTATGTGAAGTCGCTGCTAGCGATGAAGGAGAAGGTGAGTCTTCACGGGCTCGTGCATATTACGGGTGGCGGCTTCATCGAGAACATTCCGCGCATTTTGCCAGCCGATGTGAATGTGGAGATCCAGGCGGGCAGCTGGCCGATTCATCCGATCTTCCAGCAGATCCAGCAGGACGGCAATATTTCGCACGACGACATGTTTACGACGTTCAATATGGGCATCGGCATGGTCGTCATCGTGCCGCAGGAGCAGGCGGAAGCTACGATCCGCATTGCGGAAGAGCAAGGCGAGAAAGCTTACAAGATCGGTCGCGTTACGTTGGGCAACAAGCGGGTGCAGTTCGCTGAGGCAGCTGAGTGATGCCGGGCTTGCAGACGGAGCAAGGGAAGCAAGCCCCACGCAAACTGCGGATCGCGGTATTCGCTTCCGGCAGCGGCTCCAACTTCCAAGCGATCGCCGATCAGATGGCAGCCGGTGAGCTGGATGTGCAGCTGGAGCTGCTCGTCTGTGATCGCCCCGGCGCATACGTCGTCGAGCGGGCTGAGCAGGCCGGCATCCCGGCATATGTGTTCCGCCCGAAGGATTATGCATCGCGGGAAGACTATGAGCAGGTGCTGCTCGACAAGCTGCGCGAGCAGCAGATCGATCTGATCGTGCTGGCCGGCTATATGCGCTTGCTGACACCGGTGCTGGTGGAACCGTATTACGGCCGGATGATTAACATTCATCCGTCGTTACTGCCGGCATTCCCCGGTGCTCACGGCGCAAGGGATGCGCTGGCATATGGTGTGAAGGTGACGGGGGTTACGGTGCACTTCGTCGATCTGGGCATGGACACAGGTCCGATTATTGCGCAGGAGCCTGTCCCGATTCAGGAAGGCGATACAGAGGACACGCTGGTTGAACGCATTCATCAGGTGGAGCGGGAGTTGTATCCGCGCGTCATTGGTTGGATGCAGCAAGGCCGTGTGCAGCTGCAGGATCGTAAGGTGGAAGTGCTGGCGAAGTAGCAGGGTTAGTATTGGGGTGGCAGGCTCGGTCTATGAGATCGCTGCGGAGGCTCCGCTTCTTTTTCATAAAATAGGATGAGTCATAGGATAATAAGGAACAATATTCAGAACGGAGGCGTTCAAGTGGCAATCAAGCGAGCGTTAATCAGTGTATCGGACAAGACTGGCATTGTGGAGTTTGCCGCCAAGCTGGCGGAGAAGGGTGTGCAGCTGATCTCGACGGGCGGGACGAAGACGCTGCTGGAGCAAAATCAGGTGCCGGTGACGGGTATCTCGGAGGTAACGGGATTTCCGGAGGTGCTGGACGGGCGGGTCAAAACGCTGCATCCTGCTGTACATAGCGGGCTGTTGGCCGTTCGTGACAGTGAGGAGCATGTGCGCCAGATGAAGGAGCTTGAGCTGGATTATATCGATCTGGTGATTGTGAATTTGTATCCGTTCCAGCAGACGATTGCGAAGCCGGATGTCAGCTATGAGGATGCGATTGAGAACATCGATATCGGCGGGCCGACGATGCTTCGTTCTGCTGCGAAGAATCATGCTTTTGTGACGGTGGTCGTGGATGCGGCGGATTACGGTACGGTATTGGAGGAAGTGGAACAACAGGGCGATACGACATTGGATACGCGCAAGCGGTTGGCTGCGAAGGTGTTCCGCCATACGGGCGCTTATGATGCGTTGATCTCGGAGTATTTGTCCAAGCAGACGGGTGAGGCTTATCCAGAGCGGTTGACGGTTACGTATGAAAAGGTGCAGGACTTGCGTTACGGGGAAAATCCGCATCAGAGCGCTGCTTTTTACCGCAGACCGTTGGCGGCGACGGGTACGATTACAACTGCGGCTCAGCTGCACGGCAAGGAGCTGTCCTACAACAATATTAATGATGCGAATGCGGCGATTTCGATTCTTAAGGAATTCCAGGAGCCGTCCGTTGTGGCGGTCAAGCATATGAATCCGTGCGGTGTCGGCATCGGTACGACGATCGACGAGGCTTATGTGAAGGCGTATGAAGCTGATCCGACTTCGATCTTCGGTGGCATCGTTGCGGCGAATCGTGAGATTGGCAAGGAAACGGCGGAGCGTCTGCACGGAATCTTCCTCGAGATTGTGATTGCGCCGACGTTCACGCCGGAAGCGCTGGAAATCTTGCAGAAGAAGAAGAACATTCGCTTGCTCGCGCTCGGTGAAGGGGCGCTGAAGAAAGCGGCGGACCCTATCGTCGTGACGGTAGAAGGCGGCGCTCTGGTGCAGGATGTGGATGCTCACAGCTTGGCTGAGGCGGATCTGCAGGTCGTGACGAAGCGGCAGCCGACGCCGGAGGAGATGCGTCAGCTGCTGTTCGGCTTGAAGGTCGTGAAGCACGTGAAGTCGAATGCGATCGTGTTGGCGAATGACGATATGACGGTCGGCGTAGGGGCCGGTCAGATGAATCGTGTCGGTGCGGCGAAGATTGCGATGGAGCAAGCTGGTGACAATGCGCAAGGCGCGGCGCTGGCGAGCGACGCGTTCTTCCCGATGGGCGATACGGTGGAGCTTGCGGCGCAGGCGGGCATCAAGGCGATCATTCAGCCGGGCGGCTCGATCAAGGATGCGGAGTCAATCGAAGCAGCAGACAAGCACGGTATTGCGATGGTGTTCACTGGCGTGCGCCACTTCAAGCACTAATCGGACATGTGGGGCTGCTGAGGCGGAGGTGCTTGTTAAGCTGCGAAAATTAGTGGGTGGCGGGTTGTTGAAAGCGATAGGTTGGCAGGTAGTAAGTAGCAAATAGCAAGTTGTTGCAAACGCGACAGGTGGCAGATAGCAAGTGGCAAGTTGTTGCAAACGATGGGGATTCCTGCGATTGTGCAGGCTTTGTGCGTGTTGGAGCGGGGATATCGTGAAATACCTGCAGTTGTACATCTTTCAGTTGCTGAAATGGCTCGATCGGGTCGGTTGGCCATTGAAAGCCTGTATTATCGTAGCTTTTGTGCAGATTTGGCGATTATACGCACGAATGCCTGCACATTCGCATCCTTTCGCCACTTACGCCGAACACCTAGCGGGCCCCCGCAAAAGTACCTGAATCATCTTCGAAGTACAGCGTCACTTTTGTGGGATTCAATCGGGCCCCGCGGAAGTACCTTAATAGACTACGAAGCATAACTTCACTTCCGTGGGCTGTAGTATTCGGGCCCCCGCAAAAGTACTTGAATCATCTTCGAAGCATAGCGTCACTTTTGTGGGTTATAGTATGGCGTCCCGACCCCTGCCGAAGGGACTAGTCAGGGCGCTGTTTTTTCGTTATGATGTAGGAAATAGACGAGGGTGACAGGGGGCAATGAGCAGTGCGTATCTTAGTAGTAGGGCGCGGCGGCCGGGAGCACGCAATCGTGTGGGCGCTCGCCAAAAGCGCCAAGATCAGCAAAATATATTGCGCGCCGGGCAACGCCGGTATCGCACAATATGCGGAGAATGTACCGATTCAGGAGGACCAGTTCGAGGAGCTGGCGCAGTTCGCGCTTGATCATGTGGTGGACTTGGTCGTTGTAGGTCCAGAGGACCCGTTGTTCGCGGGAATCGTAGATGTGCTGGAGGCGCACCGTATTCCGGTGTTCGGTCCGCGTAAGAACGCGGCGATCATCGAGGGCAGCAAGGTGTTTACGAAGGATCTGATGCACAAATACGATATTCCGACAGCCGCTTACGAGTCGTTCACCGACTATGAAGCCGCACACGCCTATTTGCGCAAGCAAAGCTTGCCAATTGTAATTAAGGCGGACGGTTTGGCAGCAGGCAAAGGGGTAACGGTCGCAGCAACTTGGGAAGAAGCCGAGTCTGCTTTGCGTGACATTATGGTGCAGAAGAGCTTCGGCGAAGCTGGCAATTCGGTCGTCATCGAGGAATGCTTGACCGGACAGGAAATGTCGATATTGGCGTTCGTCGACGGCGAGGTCGTTCGGCCGATGGTGCCCGCGCAGGACCACAAGCCGGCATATGACAATGACCGCGGTCCGAATACAGGCGGTATGGGCACCTATTCCCCAGTGCCGCACATCCCGCATTCAATCGTGGATGAAGCGATCAAGACGATATTGGAGCCGACGGCGAAGGCAATGGTCGCCGAAGGACGCTCGTTCCGCGGCGTGCTGTATGCTGGCTTGATGATTACACCGGACGGACCGAAGACGATTGAGTTCAACTGCCGCTTCGGCGATCCCGAGACGCAGGTAGTGCTGCCGCGTCTGGAGACTGAGCTTGTCGATATTTTCCTCGCGACAGTGAATGGTCGCTTGCAGGATATGGAGATATCCTGGACGGATGATGCAGCAGTGTGCGTGGTGCTTGCTTCAGGCGGTTATCCGGGACCATATGACAAAGGTCTGCCGATCAGCGGTCTCGATGAGGTGCAGCAATCGATCGTCTTCCATGCAGGAACTGCAGAGAAGGATGAGCAGATCGTTACTAACGGCGGTCGCCTGCTAGGCGTGACTGCGCTTGGCGCGGACTTAGCTGAAGCTCGTGCGAAAGCATATGAAGATGTGGAGCGAATCGTCTACGAAGGTCGCCATTATCGCACAGATATCGGGAAGAAAGCATTCGATCTGTCACAGCAAGACTAGCGAAGGAGTCACGTCAGCACGTGGGCGGAAGTCATTCGGATCGTACTTCGATTGCATGAGTAAAGGTGCCCGGCGGTGTGTGACTGACAACCGATTATTTGTGAAGAAACATTCTAGATTGCATAATCCGTATAGCTAAATTGCTGGTATGATTGTCAGACAAATATGATACAATGGTAATAGTTTGCTTGGACTACCTGATGGATATGCAGCCAAGCGGAGACGAACAAGGATGAAAGAGAGGGATTTCGAAAGTGGAAACAAGACAAAACGTTATGTCAGCTGAACAGGATTACAATACGTCCTTTCACAAGCTGATGCGCATGTTTACCTTGTCTATTCTGGTGGCGTTCATCGGTACATTCGTCGGTACATTCGTGCCGCCTGCATTGTTCCTGCCGCTTATCGTCATCAATATCGGCATGCTGATCGCTTCGATCTTCATTCGCCGTAAGGGCAAGGCGATTGGTTATGGCTTCGTGTACACGTTCGTTTTTATCAGTGGTATTACGATTTATCCGGCGATTGCTTATTACGCAGGTATCGGCGGAGCTGGCATCGTACACGCGGCATTTATCCTGACCGTGCTGATCTTCGGCGGATTGACGTTCTATGCTTATAACAGTAAGCGTGATTTCAGCTTTTTGGGCGGATTTTTGATGGTTGGCATCTGTGCGCTGATCGGCTTCTCCTTGATCGGTATCTTCGTGCCAGCTATGCATACAGGCCCGCTCGGTTTGATGATTGGCTTCTTCGGGGTGTTGGTGTTCTCTGGATTTATCTTGTATGACATCTCCCAATACAAGCATGGATTGCCGGACGAAATGATTCCGCTAGCCGTACTAAGCTTGTACTTATCCTTCATCAACCTGTTCCTGTACTTGCTGCAGATTCTTGGCATCCTGTCGGATGACTAAGATTCGTTCATATGCGTACATGAGCGTAAGTTGAACGAACATCTAACCTTCGTGCTCGTTGTGCATACTCCGTTGGAGTGGCAGGGCGAGACGAAGGTTTTTTTGGTATGAATGGATGTCGGTGGGCAGCGGTGAAAAAGTAGAGGTGTGGGTGCGGCTGAGCAGGAGGATAGGGGAGATTTTCAGAGTGACAGGATGGATTAGGCGTGGATTAAAGGGAGGAAATGGTCTTATCGCAACGCGCAAATCGATGTAACACAATAGAGAGGGAAAAAGTGGTCGTATTCCATACAATTGCGGGGGTGATCCGGTATGGGGGTCTCAATAAGACCAGTGATTTCCGCAATATTGATGTAGAGATCTATATGTGGAGATATACGACCCATTATTCCCGTTAAATCGAGTCTAGTAGTGCGCCCCATTGTAGGCTGCGAGCCGATGGAGCGTACAATCGACAGGCAACGAGCTCCGGTGCACACGTTCGAAAGCTTCGGTGTCGGAGTGCATGCCTCGAAGTGTGCGAGTTCTTGAGGGCATACCATCGAAGTGTGCGAGCATTAGTGTATCGGAGATTGGGAGTCTAGGGCACGCCAGCAGCCCGTATCAGTGAACTAGCTTACCGTAGAGCGTATTCGCAGGAATGGTGTGTGCCAGTGCGTCTGCGAATGTCTCCAAGTCTTGCAGGATAGACGGCGGCGCCCACGAAGCGGGGAGCAGCTCTTGCGGCAGCATCGGGTCACGTTCGATCAAGGCAGCGATCGTTTCATCCACTTCCAAGTACAGCAGCAGAATGGCAAGCGTAGTTTCTTCTTCCGCTTGGATTGCAGTGAAACGCGGCCTCCATTTCTTGTTCATGTGATCCAATGCTTCTTGATACAAGGCAATGACCTCTGTCAGCGGCCACAGTGCCAGCACTGTCTCTCTGCTTATAGCGCCAGCTACCTTCTCCCCGTGAAAAATCGAGATATAATCGACGATTCCATACTCTTCAGCCATACGCAGGACGTCCTTGGTAATGTCCCAAGGGGTAATATACACACTTTTGTACAGCCGACCGCAGCCCATCTGCATCAGTTCGGCACGCATCCGGTCGCGCTTGCTGCGCTCGGACTCTGGAATTTCTCCTGTGAACACGTACCACTTGCCATCCCATGCGACACCATAACGCTTTCCCGCTGCATTGCGCTGCTGACGGTTGGCTTCACCTTCGGCAGTAAGTTCATACAGGGAACGGGAAGCGGAGCGAATCCAATTCCTCGTCTTCAATTGTGTCAACGTATTGCGAATCGTACCTGAATGATAACCGAGCCCTTCTAATACGGGCAAGAGCTGCTTCGTATGCAGCGGACCGGCTTTGTGCAATATAGTGATGATTCTTTGCTCCAATGTCACGGTCAAGATTTCACCTTCCTTCATCGTTGTTCCAGAGCGAATGACTGACAATGCATTCAGCCCATTGACGCAGCTGCCGTCCATCTAATATAATACATATTAACACGTAAGACATCAATTGCATTATATTAATATTTCGATATTTCGTTCATACAGGTAATCGTTCATGTCGTGAAATGTTAATGTAGTATTGGAGGTTGGAGCTAGTATGGCAGTGGAGCGAACAGTTGTGGGAACAGTAGAGGCAAGCCGCGAGCAGCAAGCTGGCGGAGTGCGGTTTGCGAGGCGAACGGAGTCCATGAAGGCATCGGAAATTCGAGAGCTGTTGAAGCTTATGGAGCAGCCGGATTTTATTTCGTTCGCAGGAGGGATTCCCGAGCCGAAGCTATTCCCGATTGAGGAAGTGAAGACGGCTACGGAACGAGTGCTGCAGCACTCTTATACGACGGCATTGCAGTATGGTCCGACGGAAGGGTATCGACTGCTGCGCGAATGGATTGCCTCCTACATGAACGATACGTTCGGTCTTCGCCACACGATGACGAATGTGCTAGTCACGTCCGGCTCGCAGCAGGGACTGGATCTGATCGGCAAGCTCATGCTAGATGAAGGTGACATAGTGCTGTGCGAAAGCCCGACATATCTGGGCGCGATTCAGGCTTTTCAGCCGTACCGTCCACGGTTCATGGAGATCGAGACGGATGCGGAAGGCATCATACCGGAATCATTGGAGCGTACGCTAGCTGCAAATCCGGAGGCAAAACTGCTATATGCGATACCGAATTATCAAAATCCGTCAGGGCGCACATGGTCGCTGGAACGGCGCCAGCGCGTGATGGAGATTGTAGCCCGCCATACTGTGACTGTAGTCGAGGATGATCCTTATGGCGAGCTCCGCTTCGAAGGGGATCGCTTGCCGCCGCTGCAAGCCTTCGATGAGCAGGGACAGGTGATGTATCTGGGCAGCTTCTCGAAGGTGCTCTGCCCGGGATATCGCGTCGGCTGGACTGCCGCGCCCAAGGTATATATGGAGAAGATGGCGCTGGCTAAGCAAGGTGTGGATCTGCATACGTCATCCATGAATCAGATGATTATCTACGAAATGCTGCAGCTGCAGACGTTGCATACTTATGTGTCTCGCCTGATCGGCACATATAAGGAGAGGCGAGATGCAATGGTCAGCATCCTGCGTGAGAAGCTGCCTGAGCTAGCATTCCAGCTGCCGCAGGGCGGATTGTTCTTATGGGGAGAGCTTCCTGCGCATTGGAATTGCCGAATGCTGCTGGAACAGGCGGTGCAGCATAAGGTCGCCTTCGTTCCCGGCGGCTCATTCTATCCGAACGGCGGACACGAGCATACGATGCGCTTGAATTATTCGCTCAGTGACGAGCAGCGCATCCGGGAAGGTATTGATCGCTTAGCCTCGCTTATACAGTCGGTTGAAGGATAGCAGGACACGATGAAAAAGCGGAGATGGCCCAATGCTGCAAGGCAACTGCAGCCGGGCTTCGTCCGCTTTTCTGTTATACAGTTGGGGTTAGTGCGTAGGTGCTTTGATCGCTGGTTTTTTGGTAAAGAGCTTGGTACGCTTCGTCAGGTTTCTCAAGTAAGGAAGAACATAATAGTCGGCGCCGAACTTGCCGGCGTTGGCAGCTGCAACTAGGATGAACAAGGTTAGAAGCAGCATTTGCGCATTCGTGCTGACCGTGCCCGAGAACAGGAAGGCGAAGTTCATGATGACGCCCATCAAGGCGGCGACAGTGGTGAAGCAGCCTAGTATCAATCCGAGACCGACGAAGAATTCACCGTAGGCGACCAGGAAGTTGAACAGCCCGGCATTCGGGAGCGCGAAGCCTTCTAGGAAGGCTGCCCACCAGCCTTGTACAGCGGGATGATCGCCAGTCGCCTTGGCAATGGCGCCGTTCAGGAAGCCGGTCGTATCGAAGCCCCCCGTCATCTTGCCCCAGCCTGCAGTCAGCCATTCGAAGCCGATATATAAGCGAAGCAGGGCAAGCATTGCAGCAGCAACGACATTTTCTCTTAGCCATTTGACAAACATTCAGATCCTCTCCTTTTTGTGAAATCAAGTTGTGTAGGAATGCTGGTTCAGTGTGTTAGGTGCAACCTGTTGTCTATGTCTATACTATAAATCATATTTCGCATGATATATGTGAAATAAATCACAAACTTGAAAACATTCTATGTCAAACTTGTGACAGCCTTCTTCCCGGAACTAAATCTAGCGGCTGCCGTGTATAATATGGTTTAATAGAATTAACATATGGAGAAAGGCGTAGGTGAAGGAATGAAGGGGAAATGGAGACTAGCGCTGCTGCTTGGCATCGTCATAACGCTGCTGCTGGCAGGGTGCGGCAATGGAAAACAACAAGTGCAAGAACCGGTGGTGGAAGAACCTCCTGTTGCGCAACCTGTCGTAGAGCCGGAGGAACCGGAAGAGCCGATCGTATATCCGTTTGCGTTTCCTCTGACTGGTGTAGGGACAGAAGAAGAGCATCCAGTGCGGCCCGTTATGGTTATGGTGGAAAATCAGGCGCAAGCGCGGCCCCAATCGGGATTACATAGAGCAGATCAAGTGTATGAGGTGCTGGCAGAGGGCGAGATTACACGATTCTTGGCCGTCTATCAGAGTGAGTCACCAGATATTATCGGTCCGGTGCGAAGCATCCGGCCTTACTTCGTAGAACTGGGCGCGGGCCTTGATGCCTTGATCGTGCATGCAGGCTGGAGCCAGGAAGCGATGAATATTATTGCTGAGCGGAGATTGGCGCATTTCGATCAGGTGTATGGGGATCATGCCTATTATTGGCGAAGCGATGAGCGGAGAGCGCCGCATAATCTGTATACGAGCATCGAGATGATTCGAGAGGGTGCAGAGGACAAGGGTTATCGCGCGGATTGGAACGATCCGGCTTTCACCTTCATGGATACGGTGGAGGCAGCTACGACGGATGCAAGTAGTGATGCTGTAGACATTGCGATCCCGTATATCGCCGGGTACCATGTGTCCTATCATTGGAACGAGGAGCTCGGTCAGTACGAGCGCTACATGCTAGGCGAGCCGCACAAGGACAAGGAGACAGAAGCACAGCTTGTTGCGGACAATATTCTGATTGTAGAGGCCGCTCACCGTATTGTAGACGATGTGGGACGGCGAAATGTTGACGTGTTCGGTCCGGGCAACGGGCATTTGGTGCAAAAGGGCGAGATCCGCGAAATTACGTGGGAGAACAGCGGCGGCATTATCCGCGCTTATATCGATAATGAGGAAGTGCCGCTGCTGCCGGGCAAGACCTGGGTGCAGATCGTGCCGATCGGCACGGAAATCGAAGTGCAAGGCGAAGGCTTCGATGCGAGTGGGGATGTGAACGAGGACGGGGGAGTGGAGTAATCCGGGCTGTGCGAGCCTGGAGTGTGTCCCTGCGTGCGATGCTGCAGTGATATGCTACTGATGCTACTGTAACGGAAGTGACAGACGCTAAGAGGCTGATTTTGCAGTGTTTGCAATTCTAACGGAACTCACAGGTTCTTATTTGTGTGAAATCAAGGTATCTAGCTTCGATTTTGCGTAATAAGGTACTCTGGTTTCCGTTAGAATTAGAAAGTTGCTGATTTAGGACTCTAAGGAGCGCTGATTTCCGTTACTGAACAAGTTGCGAGGTTATGAAAATCATGGTAGAATAAAATAAAAATTTCGGTGTGAAGCACATGCCGCTTTGATACGTAATGCTCATTTGGAGGCCATTACGCATTAAAGCGGCTTTTTGTTTGCTTGTGACTGGACAGATGAGGTGAGACGAATGAGTTTGTTCGACAGCACATATGAGAAGTGGCTCTCCGATCAGGTGGAAGGGGAGACCAATCGTAGAAGAAGGGAGTTGCTGCATCAAGGGCTGGGACACGGTACTGTCGCATTTTTGCGTGCAATCTGGTTTCCGGTCTTCGGCAATCTGGATCATTTGTACCCGGAATATGAAGTGAGAGATTTCAACAATGGCTATCGTTATTTGGATCTGGCCTATATGCCGGGCTCCGCGAAGGGTTGCATCGAAATTCACGGCTTTCGCTCACATGCGAGAAATATCGAGGCGAGTCGATTCAAGGACTTGTGCATGAAGCAAGCTTTGCTCGTTCTGGATGATTGGCTGTTCCTGCCCGTCGCCTATTTATCCATTCGAGATGACCCCGGTGTGTGCAAGCAGTTGGTCTTGTCTTTTGCAGGGAAGCTGCTTTCAACAGATGCACCTGCCAAGTTGAGTTGGGCGGAAGCGGAGACGATCCGATTCGCCCGAAGAATCATGCGTCCATTCGACTCTTGCGAGCTGGCTACGCACTTGCGGAGAACCGAACGTCATACTCGCAGCATATTGCTAGAATTAATCAGAAAAAAACATCTGGTCGTAGCGAGCGGAAAACAGCGATACCGTACCTTCCAATTGGCAGGTGTCGAGCAGCCTCGCCAACTATCTGACCAGTGAGCATTGTTTATGTGGGAGGACTGTAGGTGTCTGTTACTTTGTGGCAGAATAAATTGCCATAGTTTAAGAGTTAGGTCATCACGTTGCCGTGTTCTTTCACATGTTAAGGTACTCACGTCGGGCAGGCATGCGGACATTAGCAACACCAACTTGCGTATCATGCCCTTGCGGACCGATGCTTTGCAGCACCACTTGCGTATCATGCCTTTGCGGACCCGATGCCTATCAGCACGACTTGCGCATCATGCTTCCCAATCTAACGGAAGCCAGTGACATCTATTCCGTTGAATTAGGCTAGTTTGCAATTGTAACGGAAATGAGAGGTGCTTAATGATGTACATGCGGTGTATATCACTGTAATCTGATCGATTAAGGCACTCCTGCTTCCGTTAGATTTCGAGAATCGTCGATTGAGGTCTCTAAGGTGCGCTCATTTCCGTTACGCGGTTCGGTCATGCGAACGCAGCTCACTACCGTTTACGCGGTACGGGTCATGCGAATGCAGTTCACTTCAGATACGCGGTCGGTCATGCGAACGCAGCTCACTACCGTTTGTACGGTTCGGTCATGCGAATGCCGCCCACTTCCGTTACAAGTGGACGGCATGCATAGTGTCCCGCGATTGTACGCTGAGGGCTGCGATGAGCTGAGCCATGCGCTGCTATCGCGGGACTTCGTCTTAGCGGCGGGCGCTCTTCGTTCTACGTCTCCGGCTGCTGGAACTGCGGCGGCGTCTGCGTCTGCGGCGTCTCGGGCGATCGAAGTCATAGTCGTCATTCTTGTCATTCGTACCTGCTTTGGGGAGGAAGGAGCCTGCGAGCAGCTTGAGCATCGGTCCCATCTGTTGCATAGTTTGCATCATCTTATTGAGCTTCGTGACTGTGCTCATAATGCCGTCGATGCCGCCTAGTCGGTCAATCATCTGCTTCATCTCACCGAGATTGAAGTTGCCTAGACCGCCACCAGAGCTGCCAGAGCTGCCGGAACCGCCGCCTAGACCGCCGAAGCCCCCGCCAGCTGGCGGCTGTCCGCCGAAGCCTCCGCCTCCTGGGATTTGACTGGTGTTTTGCGGGGGCAAGTAGGTTTGCTGTGAATAAGGAGGTTCTTGCGGGCCGAACAGCGCCTTCGTCTTGGCTTTGCCTGAAGGGTCAACATACTTGGGCAGTTGTCGGTTTGCGTAATATTTGCTCATAGGTCACTATCCTTTGTTTTTTACTACACTCTATGTATTCGTCTACGGGCGGGTATGGACGTTTGTCACGAGTTGGGGGGTAAATCGGGCGGGAGCACATTTTTCTATCGTTTAGCCCTGTACAGCGGGAACTTTTTAACGTTTGAAGCTTTTAGTCAAATAAAGTATGATAGTAGGAAGGAATCTTGAACACTGAGCAGGAAAGTCGGGGGATGAACAACATGCAGCTTAAGAAATTGAACGACAAAACCGTGGACCAGCTATTTGAAGCGATATTGACACTGAAGGACGTGGAAGAGGCATACGTATTCTTCGACGACCTATGTACTGTCAACGAAATTCAGTCACTGGCTCAGCGCTTGGAAGTAGCCCGCATGCTGCGCAAAGGTAATACGTACAATCAGATTGAAGCCGAGACGGGCGCGAGCACAGCGACGATATCCAGAGTGAAGCGCTGCTTGAATTACGGCAATGACGGATATACACTTGCACTAGAACGATTGAATCGATAATGGATCGAAGTCATGCGGGAGGGATGAGGATGGGCAAGACAGGAATTCTCGTCATCAGTCACGGCTCCCGCGATCCTCGGTGGGTTGCTATGGTGGATGACGCTGTGGAGCAGGCGGTCCTTCCGGAAGGGGCGTTGATCGTATCTGTCTTCTTGGAAATCGTCGAAGGGCGGCTCATTCAGGATGGCATCAATTGGCTAGAGGCGCAGGGAGTTCGGGAAATTGTGACGCTTCCGCTGTTCATGTCCTCCGGCAGTACGCATGTGGATGAAATAGCTTACGCGCTCGGCGTTCAGGAGAAGGCGCGCACAGATACCGATCTGGAGCCGTTCCGAGTGAATGTGCCGATGCGCATGCTGCCGCCGATGGATGACGAACCTGAAGTGGTAGAGATGCTGTGGGATCGGATTCACTCGTTATCTGTCCAACCGGCCCGCGAACTGTTGGTGCTAGTCGGGCACGGCAGCAGAGAGCCGGGCTTTTATTCTGCATACAGAACAGGTCTGACACGACTTGCACAAGCGCTTGAAGCACGCGGCGGCTTCGCGCGAAGCGGGATCGCGTTGCTCCTGCCGGATCAGCTTGGCTGCAAGCTCCGTGCATGGCAGCGCAAGTACCCGGAGCTGCGGCCTGTTGTTGCACCAGTATTTCTTAGTGAAGGATACTTCACGAATCATGTCATTCCAGAGCGAACGAAGGGATACACTGTACTATATAATGGCAAGGCGCTGCTGCCTCATCCGAAAGCCAGCCGCTGGATGGAGAGACGCATAGCAGATGCCTTGAACGAAGGAAGCGATGCCTAATGAGCAACGGTCATGAACGGAAGGGTGAGGAGCTACTGGTGCGAATCGGCAGTCATACATCGAGGCAGAAGCCGAAGAAGCGAGCAAGGTTAATCTACAATCCGACCTCAGGACGGGAAGAGATGAAGCGGCGCTTGTCCGACATCTTGGTACGTCTGGAGCAAGGCGGGTTGGAAACATCTTGCCATGCTACTATCGGAGCTGGCGATGCAACGTTGGCTGCGGCGGAAGCAGTTGACCGCGGCTTCGATCTGATCATTGCGGCAGGCGGAGACGGCACGCTGAATGAAGTGATTACCGGCATGGCCGTGAAGGAGAAGCGCCCGCCGCTCGGTATTCTGCCGCTCGGCACGACGAATGATTTCGCTCGAGCGATGGGCATTCCGCGGCAGTGGGATCAAGCATGCGACATCATCGTGCAGCAGCAGACTCGGCCGGTCGATATCGGTCGGATGAACGACCGCTTCTTCATTAATATTGCCGGCGGCGGATCGATGACTGAGCTTACTTACGAAGTGCCGAGCAAGCTGAAGACGATGCTCGGACAGCTCGCTTACTATATGAAGGGTGTCGAGAAGTTGCCGCGCTTCCGCCCGATCCATCTGACTATTCGTACCGATGAACGGGAGATGGAAGGGGAATTCATGCTGTTTCTCATTGCCAACTCTAACTCGATCGGCGGCTTCGAGAAGCTGGCACCGCAAGCACGGATGGATGACGGCTTGTTCGACGTGCTGCTCCTGAAGCGCTGTAATCTGGCGGACTTCGTTCGAGTTACGACCGCAGCCTTGCGCGGAGAGCATACTGCGGATTCTCATGTCGTCTACTTCCAGACACGGCATATTGAAGTGATGTCAGACGATTATACCCAATTAAACCTAGACGGTGAGTATGGCGGTACATTGCCATGCCGCTGCACAATATTGCCCTCACATTTGCAGGTCATTCATGATGCAGAAGGGATCTATTGCGGGAAATTGAAAAATGGAGCGAAACCAATTGATGAGGAAACAGAAGGCAGCACGAACACAATCGAAGAATAGACGCGGTGACGAGCAGTTAAGTAGTCGGGAGGAACGTCGTTCAGAAGTGCAGTCCGCTGATCGAGTGGCGTCCGCTATGGGGGCAGCCTGCTTCCTATCCGGTCTGCCGGTTCGCAAGAACGATGAGGTCGTCGCCGAGATTGTCGGGATCGGCCATAACGGAGAAGGCGTAGGACGGTATCAAGGCTTCACGCTGTTCATTGCTGGCGCGCTGCCTGGCGAGAAGGTGCTGACCCGCGTTGTGAAGCTGAAGAAGCAATTTGGCTATGGCAAATTGGTGGAAGTCGTGGAGGCGAGCCCGGATAGGGTGGCGCCTCCTTGTTCCATATACAGCCAGTGCGGCGGCTGCCAGCTGCAGCACCTTGGCTACGAGGCGCAGCTTCGAGTGAAGCGCCAGCTGGTCGTAGACAATCTGGAGCGGATCGGCAAGCTGTCTGTGCGCGGTGCTGTTGGGGAAGCGGATACGGCAGTGAATGCTGAGCATAATGGCAGTGTTGCAGGTAATGGTGCCGCCGATAGGGGAACCGCAGGAGGGCTTCCTGAGCGTGATGCACAGAACGGTGTTATTGAGTATGTTGCCAATAAGGAAGCTCCTGAGCGAAGTGCACAGGATGAGACTCTTAAGGTGGAAGAAAGCAAGGGTAGAACAGAGTTTGATTGCTGCGTTCCTGAGCGTGATGCACATAATCAAGCGCCTGAGCCAAGTGCACGTATTCATGCTGAAGGATCGGCAGAGTCGGCTGAGGAGCCAGAGCAGTTTGAATCCGGTGTGTATGTTCACCCGACCATCGGGATGGACAATCCATGGCGCTACCGGAACAAGGCGCAGGTGCCGATCGGCGAGCAGGAGGGCGGCTTAGTTGGAGGGTTCTATGCGCAGAGCAGCCACCGCATCATTGATATGAAGGAATGCCTCATTCAGCACGAGCAGAATGACCAAGTCGTGGCGAAGGTGAAGCACATAGCAGGCGAGCTAGGCATCCGCGCCTATGATGAGAAGACGGGTCGCGGGCTGCTGCGCCATGTCATCGCCAAGTATGGCTTTGCCACTGGTGAAATTATGATCGTGCTGGTCACCAACGGCAAGCAGATACCGAAGCAGGACGAATTGGTTGGCTTACTGCGCAGGGACGTGCCCGGTGTAGTCAGCATCTGTCAGAATATCAATACAGACAAGACGAATGTCATCTTCGGACCGACAACACGGGTATTATGGGGTAGCGAAGCGATCCGCGATGCGATTGGCGACGTGCAGTTCCTAATATCTGCGCGCTCCTTCTATCAGGTAAATCCAGTGCAGACAGAAACTCTGTACAACCAAGCATTGGACTATGCGCAGCTGACAGGAGAAGAAACCGTGATCGACGCATACTGCGGGATCGGCACGATCTCGCTCTTCCTAGCGAAGCGCGCCAAGGAAGTGTACGGTGTGGAGATTGTGAAGGAAGCAATCGCCGACGCACGCCGCAATGCGGAGCTGAACGACATCCGCAACGTCTCGTTCCAGACAGGTCCTGCTGAGGAAGTCATTCCTGCTTGGCGAGAGCAGGGCATCCAGCCGGACGTGATCGTCGTCGATCCCCCACGCAAAGGCTGTGACGAAGCACTGCTCGACACAATCCTCGTCATGCGCCCCGCGCATGTCGTCTACGTATCGTGCAACCCGTCCACGCTGGCCCGCGACCTTCGTGTGCTGGAGGATGGAGGCTATCGCACCGTCGAGGTGCAGCCGGTGGATATGTTCCCGCATACGACACATGTAGAGAGTGTAACAAAAATACAACGAATCGATACGTAGAAATCTTTTGTTGTCAACACTTTGCGCGATTTGTTAGGACTTGGATATGGATGTCGAGTGTGTGAGCATAGGGAAGTGACAGAACCGAGTAGGTTTTTGCACTTCCCTTTTGTTTTATATTTCCAATAATGATTTGTCGTGTTACGATGGGAATGGTACGAGCATAAGAGATTTTCTGTCGTCGAACAGATTTCCTAGTTTAGTCTATGTACTTGCTAATAATCCCAATTTACCCCTTGGATAAAGGAGAGGGTAACCGAAATCCCTTCACAATGAGCCATATGGCAAAGATCACTTCAAACAGACCGCCAGGAGCTGATAATAATACACCGATCTCTAAACCGAATAGCTCCGCCGCGCATCCAAACGCCAACACCGCATATCCCGCAATTCCCCAAATGGAAAGCCATCGCGGAACAAGCCTGAATTTAAATAAAGCATAACAAAAAAACAGGCTGCCGATTCCTAATGTTAGCATTCCGATTTGATAAGATATGAAATTTCCATTCAAGCTGTAATCAGCCAGTGTCTGAAATATAGAAGCAGCCTCGGGATTTTCTCTCGCCGTTTTGCCCGCAAAGACAATGAGCAACAAGCATAGTGTGCTGATAGCCAAAAATACTGCCTCCACCATACGCGTACTCAAATAAAGCAATGCTGTTCTTTTGCAGTAATGCTCAAGAACAGGAAACAACAAGATGCCGATTCCGACAACGATAAATGAGTTCATCAGCATGAACAAAGCTCCAATCGCGAAGGTCGTGCGATGATCCCAGAGCGAGTCGGGAGTAAGCGATTGATTAATTAGACCGCTAATCATACTTTGGCCTCCGCCGTATAAGAGAAAGGCTGCCAATAAAAAAATACCAGTTGTAATAGAAATCACTTTTGGTGCTTGCATAATAAGAGTCCTCCGTATACTCAATTTGACAAACTTACAGCGTAAGTCTATACTTACATTGTAAGTTTGTCAAGGAGGAAATACATACATTGATTAGTAAAGCTAAACAACCATTGACGAAAGAACGGATTATTCAGGCCTCGTATGACTATGCGGACAGGCACGGAATCGAAGCTTTATCGATGAGAGCTATCGCCGATTCGCTTAACGTAAAAGCCATGTCGCTATATAATCATGTCCAGAACAAAGAAGAAATCTTAGATGCCTTGATCGACAAGGTAATCTCTGAAATAACGGTTCCCGACATTCATCAAAATTGGAGAACGGCGCTTGAAGCACGCGCACATTCCACTTATCAAGTTCTATTGAAGCATAGGTGGGTTCTTCTTCCAATTACAGCGAGAAAAAATAGCGGGCCGGCTATGCTCATTTATTTTGATCGTTCGTTGTCTTGCTTGCACAATTCCGGATTTTCCCTCATTGAAGCAGACTATGCTCTGAATGCTATTGATAGCTACACCTATGGATTTGTTCATATTCAAACGAATTTTCCAATTGACGAGCCCCAATATGCCGAGACTGCACAGGAACATCTTGATTTAATTCCCCGGGCGGATTATCCCGCACTGCATGATTTAAGCCGTCTCGTAATCGAACAAACTTACAATGGGGTACCTGACTTTCAATTTGGATTAGAGTTTATACTAGGAGGATTAGAGAAATTACTGAAAAATCGTTGACAAAGGTGACAAGCGCATAGTTACACTAGCATAGTATTCTTCTGTGCAATGCCGTATAGTCTTCGCATAGTGGACGGTCGATGATTAAAAACGAATGAAAGAACGTGGTAGATAGTCGCATCAGCAAACTTGTTGATCCAAATCTTTGAGTGAGGTGATTCAAATGGCATCTATTGAAATTCTTTCATTGAATGTGGGCATGCCCAAGCAGGTCCAATTTCAACAGAAAGAGGTTTCCACAGCAATATTCAAAACGGCTACAGATGAAGCTTTACATTTATCTTACCTAAACTTTGAAGGGGATGGACAGGGTGATCTCGTTCATCATGGAGGCAAGTAGAAGGCTGTATGCGTCTATCCTTACGAACACTATCCTTTTTGGGAAAATGAATTGAAAAGACCGTTAGAGTATGGGGCCTTAGGGGGGGAATTTAACAATAAAAGGCTTGTTGGAAACGGATGTCTGCATTGGGGACATTTTCGAGCTTGGTCAAGCAATCGTTCAAGTTAGTCAGCCGAGACAACCTTGTTACAAGTTGACGATCAGGCATGGTGTACCGGATGTGCTCTTGAAGGTACAACAAATGGGCTACACGGGATTTTACTTCCGTGTTTTGGAAGAGGGGGCCGTCTCTAAAGACGACGGACTATCGCTTCTTCATCGTCATCCTAAGGAGATTACGGTTTCATTTGCCAATCGGATTATGCACCGTGAGAAGGATAATATCAAGGGCATCAAACAAATCCTCGAAGTGGAAGAATTGTCCTTGAATTACCGGGAGCGATCATTTTGGAAAAACTCAACATATATATTGTGTTCTGAGGCCGCTGACTGAACAGAGTGGGAAGCGGGTCGCCGCGATAGCGAAATTCGCTGTCATAATCATCCTCGACGATCCAAAAGGATTGCTCTGCAGCCAAATGCAGCAATTGCTGCCTGCGAGCTTCCGACATAATCACGCCAACTGCGCACTGATGCGATGGCGTAATATATACAGAGCATTCCCGTCTTTCGGGTTGCCACCGACCTCCGGCACAGTGAATCACTGCAAAGGTGGTCGGCTTTTCATATTTCGGTTTTTTTGTTATTTGAAATTTTAGTCCCATGACACAGAATATTTATCCACATAGCTAGTTGCGGTAGCTTGGCTACTAGAGTACTTTAAAAGTTAAGTAAAGGAATGTAACGATCGAAGGGAGCTGTTGGCCAATGACAAGGACCAAGATACTGCCTTTGGCGGAGCCACGTATTTACGCTTATTCTTCACATGCTACGGCTTTGTCTATCATGTCGATTGACGAAGACTACTTACCCTGGTTCCATAGTAACTACATCCAGCTTTGCGGTATGAAGGACTACAGGGATACGACTGATTTGCCTCTGGATTTCTATTTGGGCCCGCGCAAAGATTCCAACTACAATGTGAATACGAATTGGCTAACATTCCTGAGTACAGATAGACAGTTAGTTGAACGTACCTGCGGAGATATTATTCCGTATATTATGGCGTGCATAGATCAGAATCATTATGTAGCTTTACTTTTGGATGAGTTTTATATGAAAGATCGGTGGGCCTATCATAACCGAAAATGGGAGCATGAAAATCTAATTTTCGGCTATGATTTGGAGAGACGCATATTCCACATCATAGGTTTTAAAGGAACCATTCGTAAGTTCAGAGCTTCTGAAATTAGTTTTGACGTCTTCCGAGCAGCCTATGAGCAATGCGATGACCGGGAACAAGGCGACTGGAGGAATAACATTTTCTTAATTCGCAAAGTCCCCAAGGAAATAGGTCCATTTAAGGGAAAGTACGATTTTGATCTCGATTTGGTGATTCAGACCATTGAAGAATTTCTGGAGTCCCATGATGCCAGTAAGAAATTTAGTATGTTTCATAATAACTTGAACCATGTGGTTTTTGGTATGGAAGTGTACGATTCGATCAAGACGAATTTGCCCGACTTCTGGTATGACATTAGGCCGGTGCATGTGCTGGTGGAGCACAAAAGCTGCATGGTGGATCGGATTCAATATTTGAAGGACAACAGGTATTTGGCTGAAGAGGAGTATACATATTTACATGACTCTTATAGTACAATGGTTCACACTTGCACCATTATGAGGAATATGCAATTAAGATATATAGCTTCAAAGGATCGAGAGAAAGATAGACATTGGCTTGATAGAATCATCACAGAGCTGGACCAGCTCGCAGTGTTTGAGAAGGAAGTGTTGGAGCGAATGCTCGCCGTGTTGAAGCAATCATAAACTATAAATGCCATGACTGTAGTATGTTATAATATAAAGTTTTTTGGGGTTAGAAATTGTGTGAAATTGATGTGAAAATGTTCTGATGATATTGAGAAAAATAACCTATAGGATCATAAAAACGCAAGCGACGCTAAGAGATAATTTACTCGAGCGTCGTCTTTTTTTGATTTCACTAAAACTACCCTTAGAAACGATAATTCCGTCATGTTCTTTTCAAATCCAGGCGTTGTTAAGATTACTTTGAAGAGAAAATAAGAAGAGGTTAGCGAAGAGTTGCCTCTATTCTAAATTAAAGGAGTGAAAAAAATATGTCTAAAATTAGCACGTATGGCGGAACTAAGAATGTAAAGTTCAAAGGAACAGGTTTCTTTAGACTGGATGAAGCTGAAGGAAGATCATGGTTAGTGGATCCAGAGGGCAATGGGTTTATCTCGGTGGGTTTGAATCACACAGACGAAACCAATTTGAAATATGATCATAACTTCGAGATTTGGAAGAACAAATACGGCAATAGGGAGACTTGGCTGAAGAGCTTATCTAACGAACTCAAAGATTGGGGCTTCAATAGCATTGGCTGGACTGGCGATTACATCAGCGGGGACTGGGGTCAAGCATTGGATTGGTTTGGTGACCCGATCAATCTTGGGCACTCTGCACCTTGGGCATCTTCGGATTATAAGGTAGCTGATATGCCGTATTGCTTGCAAATTCGTGTTGCCGAAATAGAAGACTGGAACGGTCATCCTGCTTTCCCGGATGTGTATTCCCGCGAATTTGATTTGTATTGCGAGTATTTAGCTAGAAGTATTTGCGCTGACCATGCTGACAACAAAAACTTAATCGGTTATTTCTTGGTCGACATTCCAGCATGGATCCCACATGCAAGCGGAAGAGATTTCCCGCAATTCAAAGGGATGAATGAAGAAGAAAGGCATGCAAAGCTTTTTGATCTGGCAACCAAATATTATGACACGATTGTAAAGCATATTAAAAAATATGATCCGAATCATCTTATTTTAGGTGACCGCTTTAATGGAAATAAGGGGATTCCGGAACCAGTCATTGAGGCGATGAAACCTTATGTTGATGTGCTGTCCGTACAATACTTCCCAGACAACAGCGAGGAAGGGCATCAGCAAATGAGGGATGATCTGGCTAAATGGCAGAAGCAGGCCGGTAAGCCTGTGATCATTGCAGATATCGGAAACTTCTGCGCGACTGAAATGAATCCGAACAGAAAAACATGTCTCCACGGGCAGGGTGAGCGTGCTCAGGATTATATCGATTCTATCGATAAGGTCATCAGCGAGCCGTGGTTTATCGGATGGCATTGGTGTGCGCATGTGGAAAATAAAGCAAGAGGATGGGGCGTGAAAGACCCTTATGATGAGCCGTATGAAGATTTTATCGATCCGGTACAAGCATTCAATAAAAGTGTGTATGAGAAAGCATAATTCATTCTAGTCTTGCAAAGATTGTCCTTGTCAAATCCCTCGTACTGTAAGCAGCCCTGTAACACAATACGAGGGATTTGATCAAGGGACTATAAAATAAACCTGGTTGTAGGGGGCATTAAAAAACATGAGCACCAGTGAATCCAATTTAAATGTAAAACGAAGGGCCCTGGGTTTGAACACAGATTGGAGGCAATACATCGTTTATTTTGCCTTTGTGGTCGTGTTTATTCTCTTTTCGATCACTTTACACGATGATGGGTTTTTAACTGCAGGTAATTTATTAAACATTGTTCGTCAAACCGCCATTATCGCGATTATGGCAGTTGCTATGACCTTTGTAATTAGTGCGGCTGAAATTGATTTATCCGTTGGTTCCATAGTGGCTTTGTCCAGCTTAACCACTGCCTTAGCTTTACAGGCCAATTTAGGTTTGCTTGGAGCTGTAATCGCTGGATTGGGAACCGGTTTATTGGTTGGGTTAATTAACGGATTATTGGTCACCAAAGTAGGAATTCCCTCCTTTCTAGTCACTCTAGCAATGATGGGTCTGGTTAGCGGGGTAGCCATGTGGATCACGGATACCGAACCGGTTACGATTCTGGACGAAACCTATGTAGCTATTTTCGGCTCAGGGAACTTAGGAGCCATTCCTTCCCTATTAATCTGGCTGCTCGTCATAGTAACGATCGGTCATATTTTATTAAGGAAAGCTACATTTGGCCGCAGGACGTTAGCAACAGGCGGGAATCAAAGCGCAGCTAGATTCTCAGGTATTAACGTTGCGAGAATAAAGCTTTACGCCTTAATGGGGTCGGGGTTAATGGCAGGTCTTGCGGGCATGCTGTATGCGGGACGCATGCATTCTGGACGATTTACTTTCGGAACAGGGGACGAGCTCTCTGTTATAGCAGCTGTTATTCTCGGCGGCACAAGCTTATTTGGCGGTGTTGGAACAGTGATTGGAACAGTTGTTGGAGCTTTTTTAATTGGGGTGATTAACAACGGACTTATTATTATGGGTCTTGATGTAAGTCAGCAAATGATAATCAAAGGACTGATTATTATTTTGGCAGTTGCGTTTGGGAAGAAGCAATTATCGAATTAATCTTCTATAGACTGAGGGGGATATATATGAAAAATTATAAAGTTCTAGTGACTATTCTAGTTATCTTTACGATGTTGATGGCTCTTGCGGCTTGTAGTCAGGAAACATCTGAGAATGGTACGGACAATACTGTAGACACTACGAGCTCTAATTCAAGCCAAAATAATTCAGAAGAAGTTAAAAGTGAAGATCTTGGTCCTGACCCAGATGAAATGCTGAGTCAATTGCTGGATCAAGAGTTAACTAAAAGCCCGACGGGAGAGGCAGCAGCTTCTTATACAACGGTTGAATTAACGGACGAGGAAATCCAACAAGTCAAGGATATGAAATTAACAGCTGCTATTTCAATGCAATATATGGGGAATGATTGGTCTATTACACAAGTAAACGCTTTGAAAGATCAGTTTGCTGAATTGGGGATCGAAGTCATCGCTGTAACAGACGCTAACTTTAAGCCTGAGAAGCAAACCTCTGACATTGAATCGATTTTAGCTAAAGACCCGGATATTCTGGTTTCCATTCCTGTCGATACGGTGGCGAATGCACCTATTTATAAAAAGGCAGCAGAAGCAGGAATCAAGGTAGTCTTTATGAATCAGGCAGCTGACGGTTTAACACCAGGAGAAGACTACGTCACGGTTGTATCGCCAGCAGATTATGGAAATGGGGCAAGAGCTGCCTACTATATTGCACGTGAACTAGACAAAAAAGGAAAAGTGGGAATTATCTATTATGATGCAAACTTCCCAACAACTGAAATTCGCTATGAAGCGGCACAAAAGGTGTTTGCTCAATATCCGCAAATTGAGATTGCAGAAACTCAAGGGATACAAGGTCCAGATTTTGTGGGAGCTGCTGAAGAAGCTGCCTCAGCCATGCTGCTAAGAGAACCTGACTTGGATGCCATTTGGGGAATTTGGGATGTACCGGCTGAGGGAATCATTCAGGCTGTGCGTAATGCAGGACGTTCTGAAGATGTAATCATAACAACGATTGACCTAGGGAAAAATGTAGCCATCGATTTGGCAAATAAAAACGGAATGATAAAAGGAATTGGCGCCCAAACCGTTTATGAGGCGGGAATTACCGAAGCTAACGCAGCTGCTTTAGGAGCTTTAGGTAAAGATGTCGCTCCGTTGATCGCGATGGATGGTCTCTCCGTTGATCGCAGCAACTTATTAGAATCCTGGGAAAGAGTATACAACACTGATGCACCTCAAGAGATTATAGATTTACTAAAAGAATAAAATCTCAAAGTAAGTGTGAGATGCGTTGAGTTAACTTTTGAATAGGGGGTAAAAACTATGAAGCTAGGATATCAGACTAATACTTGGGGCGGTGTTGTAGGTCATCCCGGTGGCGTAACAAGTATTAAAGATTCCTTTTATTTGGCAAACGGCTCTACGGAAGAAGCACTAAAGGATATTGCTGATGCAGGCTATCAGGGATTTGAAATCTTTGACGGCAACTTAATGCAATATGCGAGTAATCAAACTGCGTTTAGGGAATTGATGGAATCCAATCGTTTGGAATTGATTGGCGTTTATTCAGGAGCCAACTTTATATATGAAAGCATTTTGGAAGAAGAGCTTATAAAAATTGAAAATGTATCTAAATTGGCTGTTGAATTTGGCGCCAGACATTTGGTTGTTGGCGGGGGAGCTGTCCGCTCTAATGGCATTTTGGATTCGGACTTCCGGCTATTAGGGGAGGGACTGAATAAAGTCATAGAGATTGCGGATAAATATAATTTGATCGCAAGCTACCATCCGCATCTAGGCTCCATGGTAGAAACACCTGAGCAAGTCGAGAAATTGCTGCCTTACACTGAGATAAACTTCTGTCCAGATACAGCGCATATAGAGGCTGGCGGGGGAGACCCAGTTGAATTTATGAGAAAGTATAAACAACGCATAAAGTATGTACATTTCAAGGACTTCCATTCAGGTGAATTTGTTCCATTGGGAAAGGGCTCTCAGCAGTTTAGCGAAATGGTAGAGCTGTTAAAGGAGATGGACTATCAGGATTGGATTACGGTTGAGCTTGATAGTTATTCCAATCCTAAAGAGGGAGCTATGATCAGCAGAGACTATCTTAAATCGCATCTCCACTTAGGATAATTACTTTAAGAAACCAAGACACATGAATAATGGAGGAGAGTTTTAATCATGAAAACACTTAATATTGGTATGGTTGGAGCAGGCTTTATGGCCAAAGCACATTCACTAGCATATGCAGGAATGCCCATGTATTTTTGGCCTGCACCAGCCCTTACGCATAGAAAGATGATCGCTGATATTACGGACGAATCTGCTAGAATCGCATCGCAGCGTCTAGGATTTGATGCCTATACATCCAACTGGAGAGAGCTTGTTGATAATCCCGACATTGATGTTGTAGATATCGTAACGCCCAACGATTCACATGCAGAAATCGCGATTGCAGCAGCTCAAGCTGGTAAGCATATTATTTCTGAAAAACCTTTGGCCAGAACAGCAGCTGAAGCCAAAACCATGTTAGATGCGGTTAAAAAAGCAGGGGTTAAGCATATGGTGGCTTTTAATTACCGCAAAACACCTGCTGTCGCACTCGCTAAGAAGTATATCGAAGAAGGTTCAATCGGTAAGATATTAAATTTCCGTGGAACCTATCTTCAAGATTGGTCTGCGGATCCTAATTCGCCACTTTCCTGGAGATTCCAGAAGAGTGTTGCCGGTTCCGGGGCTTTAGGCGATATTGGTACGCATGTTGTAGACTTTGCACGTTATTTAGTAGGAGAAATATCAGAAGTCATGTCAACTACGCAAACATGGATACCTGAACGTCCTACTCAACAAGGCGGAATAGATAAATTAGGAACCGTAAAATCAAATGCTGAAGCGCCAATGGGGAAGGTCGATGTGGACGATGAAGTTTCTACGTTGCTTAGATTTGACAATGGTGCGGTTGGCAGCATCGAAGCGACGCGTAATGCATGGGGACGCAATAATTTCTTAACATTTGAAATCCATGGTGAAAAAGGGTCTCTGTATTTCAACTATGAACGCCGGGACGAGCTGCAAGTTTATTTTGCAGATGATCCTGCAGATCGTAATGGTTTTAGAACGGTTTATACCGGACCTGCTCACCCATATGGGGAAGGTTTATGGCCGATTCCAGCATTAGGGCTTGGTTATGGGGATACTAAAATCATTGAAATCTATGACTTTGTACATGCAATTGTCAATGGCACGGATGCGGCGCCTAACTTCGATGATGGATTCCAAATTGCTGTTATTACGGATGCCATATTGGAGTCTTCTAAACGGAATCAATGGGTAAAAGTCAACGATCTATTACCTTAAAGATCAAGCTGGAATCATCATAAGATGGTCCTTAGTCATAAGGGGTGACAGATATGCAAAACTCAGAAATGGTCTTACAAATGTCAAACATTTGTAAGGCCTTCAATCAAAACAGCGTACTAGAACATGTTGACTTTGAACTGAATAAAGGGGAAGTTCATGCGCTGATGGGCGGTAATGGAGCGGGAAAATCTACCCTAATGAAGATTCTTACGGGGATTTATCAGAAGGACAGCGGAAAGATATGTATCGATGGTTCAGAGGTTCAAATCGAGAAACCTCAAGATTCCCTTGCCCATGGGATCGCGATGATTTTCCAGGAATTCAGTGTTATTCCTGCACTGACCGTTGCTCAGAACGTGTTCTTAAATCGGGAACTCAAAAAATCGAACGGCTTAATTGATGACAAAGCGATGATTCGAAAAACGAAAGACATATTGGATGAATTAAAGGTCGATATTAATCCTAAATCACTGGTGAGTGAACTGGGCACGGGATATTGGCAGATGACTGAAATAGCGAAGGCCGTTTCGCAAAATGCTAAGATTCTGATCATGGATGAACCTACATCTGCCCTGACTCAGCATGAGACAGAGATATTGTTTGATTTAATCAACAACTTAAAGAATAAAGGAATTTCGATTATTTATATTTCTCATCGTATGGACGAAATTTATAAGGTTTCGGATCGAATCACTGTATTGCGTGATGGCAAACATATTATGACAGCGGAGAGCTCCAATCTATCCATGGATAATCTGGTTGAGCACATTGTAGGAAAAAACATGGAGAATGCTTTTACTTGGAAGGAACGGCATATTGCTAAAGACAAGCCCCCTGCATTAAAGGTTAAAGATTTGAAATCCGGGTCCAAAGTGAATGGAGTCTCCTTCGATTTATACCAAGGTGAAATTCTTGGAATCGCGGGATTGATGGGCAGCGGTCGATCAGAACTCGTTCGTACTCTCTTTGGCGTTGACCCCTTGGATGGAGGGGAAATCATCATGAATGGCACTCAGCTGTCCATAAAAAAGCCGAAGGATGCGATTCAGGCAGGATTTGCGTTGATTCCTGAGGACCGCAGAATTCAAGGGTTAGTGTTGGACCATAATGTACGGGAAAATATTATTCTGCCTATATTAAATAAGGTCTCTAGCAGACAATTCATTAAGTACGACAAACTCGATCATATTTCAGAAGCGCTTGTCAAAAAATTAAATATTAAGACGGACAGCATCTTTAAGAGGGCCTCCTTACTTTCCGGCGGGAATCAGCAAAAGATTGTCTTCGCTAAATGGTTGGCGAGCGAACCTAACATCTTGTTGTTGGATGAGCCTACCAGCGGCGTTGATATTGGCGCCAAGTCTGAAATTATTGAAATCGTTCGTGAGTTGGCCGACAGTGGTAAATCAATCATCGTCATATCATCAGAGCTTCAAGAATTGCTGGCTTTTGCGGATCGAATCATTGTTTTAAATAACGGTATTGTCACGAAAGAATTAGAGCGGCAAGACATCGAATCGGAAGAGCAGCTTGAACAAGCGGTTCAAGGATTATAGACAAAAAACTAGTAATCTGCAATTTAAAGGAGAGTGTGAATGTTATGTCAGGTATTAGTCCTTATGGCGGTGACACAAGCCGAAAGTTTGAAGCAACCGGATTCTTTAGACTTGAGAAGGCAGACAGCAGCTGGTGGATGGTTGATCCAGACGGTTATGCGTTCATTACGATCGGTTTGAATCATACGGATGAAACAAATTTGAAGTATGAACATAATATTGATATTTGGCGTGAGAAGTATGGTTCAAGGGAAAATTGGATTAAAGGTTTGACCAAAGAAATGAAAGAGTGGGGATTCAATACGATAGGGTGGACCTCTGATTATATTAGCGGCGATTGGGGACAAGCATTAGATTGGTTCGGGGATCCGATTAACCTTGGACACTCCATGCCTTGGACGGTTTCAGATTATAAGAAAGCCGATATGCCTTATGTTATTCAACTGCGTGTTGCAGAAATCGAAGATTGGAATGGGTATCCGCATTTTCCGGATGTGCATTCAGAAGAGTTCGAAGCGTATTGTGAATATCTAGGTCGAAGTATTTGTCAAGATTATGCTGATGATAAAAATTTAATAGGCTACTATCTTGTGGATATTCCAGCATGGCTCCCGCACGCAAGTGGAAGAGACTTCAATGTACTGCAAGGACTAGATGAAAGAACTAGAAATATCAAAGTATATGACGTGGCATACAAGTATTATGAAACGGTAACCAAGTATATTCGCAAATATGATCCAAACCATTTGATCTTGGGTGATCGTTACAACGGAAACAAAGGCATTCCTAAATCGGTTTTAACCGCCATGAAGCCATTCGTAGATGTATTGTCCGTGCAGTATTTCCCGGATAACAGTGAAGAAGGCTATCAGCAAATGAAAGACGATCTTTCTGAATGGCAGCAGCTTTGCGATAAGCCGGTCATTTTAGCAGACATAGGCAACTTTTGCTGTACCAAAATGAATCCTAATAGAGTAAGTCCGTTGAATGGTCAAGCAGAAAGAGCACAGGACTATATCCATTCCATTGATAAAGTTTTAGATCAACCTTGGTTCTTAGGATGGCACTGGTGTGCTCATGTTGAGAATAAGGCACGGGGATGGGGGGTTAAAGACCCTTACGATCAGCCTTACGATGAGTTTATTAACCCTGTTAAAGACTTTAACCATAAGGTCTATACGAAATTAAAATAAAAGGAGTGGAGCAAAATGACAAATAGGGGCCTGACGATGAATGAATTCGGCGGTTATACCGGAAAACAGTATGAAGCAACAGGTTTCTTCTATACGAAACAGATAGATGGGAAATGGTTGCTCATTGACCCTAAAGGTAATCCGTACTTTATTGTTGGCATTGCCCATGTTGAAGATTCATGCCTGAAGCATGAAGAAAACATCCATATCTATAAGGAAAGGTACGGCTCAAGAGAAAAGTGGATCTCCGACTGCGTCGTTAAATCTTTGAAGGAGTGGGGCTTCAATACGCTTGCTTGGACAAAACAATGGGTTGCTCAAGGCATGCGGCATTCACCGGAATGGACTCCCGAAGAATACAAAAATTCTGGTATCTGCTATATTCCGCATATTGATTTCCTTAATATTGAGCGTTGGAATCAGCAGCATATATACTGGGATGTCTTCAGCCCGGAATTCGAAGAATGGTGTGACTACCAAGCTAGATATTGGTGTACTTCACTAGCTGATGATCCCTATAACATTGGTTACGCTTATACGGCAAGACCTGATTGGGATATTGATAAATTCTCAGAAGCAATGGGCATTAAGCCTAAAGAAGGAGAAGAGGACGAGTTTTTAAGAAAAATTATTGAAAGATATTATAAAGTAACTCACGACGCTATACGTAGATACGACAAAAATCACCTGATCTTTGGGGACCTTATCGAAGGTTGTGACTGTCTGCCTGAAGGACCTGCAGCACCGCCACAGGCCGTATTTACAGAGATGAAGAAATATGTAGATATCCTATCTATCAATTGGTATCACCCATTTGACGTCATGCATGACACTGTTGATGAATGGCAAGGATGCGCTCACAAACCAGTCTTTTTAAGCGACTCTGCATTCGCAGCACCGAATGATTTACTCACGACGGATGAACCATTATTTGACGGGGGTTGGGAGAAGCTTAGGGTTCAGGATGAAATAGCTAGAGGACATGCCTACATCGATATGATTAAGAAAGCAGCAAACACTGGCTATATTATCGGCTGGGGCTGGTGTGGATTTATGCAGAACAAAGTTCGCAAATATGGACTAAAAGACCGTTTTGACCGTCCGTATGAAGTGACCAAGATTATGGCAGAGTTTAATGCAAATCTCTACGAGAACCTCGGGATGAATAAATAAAATCTGTCGCAAACCCAATATTAGGAGGTAAAATCCATGAAGATGAAACAGTCCCTATTCTTATTAATCGGAATCGTACTATTATTCAGTGTGATCGTGTCTGGCTGCGGCAATCCAAACAATGAAGGAACTGAACCGTCTGCGGCTCCTAGTAATCAACAAGAGAGCACGACCGATTCGGAGTCAAACGCGTCAGAAGAAATTATTGAACCTATTAAGATCAATATTCAATCAGATCGGCCCGTATTGAGTACTGGTCCCAATGGTAACACAGCGACTGCAGCGACAACATTAGAACTAACCGTCGAAGATATCAAAAAAATTAAAGAAGGTAATTACACTGCAGCGATTGCTCTTCACTTTGCCGGAAATGATTGGTCTTCGACACAAGCGAGAGGCTTACAGGAGACATTTGCAAAGATGGGCATTGAAGTTGTAGCTGTTACGGACGCTAATTTCAAATCAGAGAAGCAGGTATCAGATATCGAAACAGTTCTCGCAAAGAATCCCGATATTATGGTAAGTATCCCAGTGGATCCAGTGTCTACTGCTCCGGCATACAAGAAGGCAGCAGAGCAAGGAGTAAAGCTAGTCTTCATGGATAATATCCCCCAAGGCTTTAAGCATAACGAAGACTTTGTGAGCATAGTATCTGCTGACAATTATGGAAATGGTGTTGTAGCAGCGGAAATTATGGGCGAACATCTTGCCGGTAAGGGGAAAATAGGTGTTCTATACTTCGATGCAGATTTCTTTGTAACGAACCAAAGAACAGAAGCATTCGAGAAAACTATTGCTGAGAAATATCCGGATATTGAAATTATCGAAAGAAGCGGCTTTACAGATGCTAATGATACATTCTCAGTTGCCAATGCGATGTTGACCAAGCATTCTGATTTAGACGGTATTTTTGCAGTATGGGATTTGCCGGCAGAAGGTGTGTTGTCCGCAGTTAGACAGGCCGGCCGTGAAGATGATCTTGTGATTACAACAATTGATCTAGGCAAGAACGCAGCATTAAATATTGCCAAAGGCGGAGCTATCAAAGGTCTAGGCGCGCAGCGACCGTACGACCAAGGTGTCGCAGAGGCTATCTTAGCAGGCTATTCCTTGCTGGGGAAGGAAACGCCGCCTTATGTCGCTCTTCCTGCGTTAAAAGTAGTTGAGAGCAATGTTCAAGATGCATGGAAGCAAGTGTACTACCAAGATGCTCCACAAGAAATTCAAGAAGCTGTGAAATAAGCTTGAAAAATGATGCTAAACAATGGAGTAGATCAGGTTCTACTCCATTGTTATGACATCCTGGAGAGATATCAGCGGATATGAAAAATGAAAGGAGGCCCTTAAATGGCTACAAATATGGAGAGAAGGGATTACAGCTTGCTCGGTCCCTTGAACAAAGAGGCAATCGAGAAAGGCATCGCAGAGGCAGAATGGTATACCTCTCCGATTGATCGTAAGAGAATGAAAGAGCTGATGAAAAGAAAGAACGGACGAGCAATTCGGGATACGATCATCTGGTTTGCTACCTTGGTTATTCTAGCCTATATTGCCTTTCTTTCTTGGGGTACATGGTGGGCGATTCCTGCATTTGCAATCTATGGAGGAGTATATGCGCTAACTGGGAATTCCCGTTGGCATGAAGCTGGACATGGCACCATGTTTAAAACACCATGGATGAACGAGGTTGTCTATCAAATTGCCTCATTCATGAATTTATTCCCTGCTACGCCTTGGCGCTGGAGTCATGTACGTCACCACAGCGATACCTATATTGTGGGACGTGATCCTGAAATTCATGCGCCAAGACCGCCTGTATGGCGAGTGCTGTTGGGTGAATTAATTCATTTTTACGGAGGGATCGCTGACCTGAAGCGAATCTTCCTCCATGCCTTCGGTAAAATGGATAAAGCGGAAATGGACTATATTCCTGCTTCTGAATGTAAGAAGGTATATTGGGAAGCCCGGGTGTGGATAGTTATTTTCTTGGCAATCATAGCTGCATGTCTATATACGGGAAGTATATTACCTGCGATGTTCATTGGACTTCCGACGTTTTTTGGATTTTACGCCGTGATGCTGATTGCTTGGACACAGCATTTAGGCCTTAATGAGGATGTTCTTGATCACCGTCTTAACACACGCACCGTTTACATGAATCCGATTATTCGCTTCTTGTATTGCAATATGAATTATCATATTGAACATCATATGTTTCCGATGGTGCCTTATCACGCGCTGCCGGCTCTTCACGAGGAGATGAAGCACGATTGCCCGAAGCCAAACTCAAGTATCTTCGCAGCGTTAAAGGAAGTATTCTCTGCGCTTCACAAGCAGCGCAAGGATCCGACTTATACAATATTGCGTCCGCTGCCAATTACGGCTCGCCCGTATATGTACGGCCCATCTCCATATGGCACAGTCATTCAACAAGGCGGCGATAAAAAAACTACGGAGGGTATTGGTATTTATGGGACAATGGATCGAGACAGTTGATGTTAAGGAAATCGATGCAGAGGATGTCATTCGCTTTGATTATGAGAACCATACCTATGCGATTTATAGTAATGATAAGGGAGAGTACTTCGCTACCGATGGCTATTGTCCTCATCAAAAAGTGCATTTGGCTGACGGCCTAGTCATGGGCAACATCATTGAATGTCCAAAGCATAACGGGCGTCTTGATTTTACAACAGGTGAAGCGAAGCGTGCTCCGATCTGTCACACAATCAAGACCTACCCTGTAAAGCTTGAGGCTGGTAAGCTGTTCATCGAGATTACTGCTTAGCGCATATAACAAATTTCTTGATGGAGGTAAACAGTGAAACTTAAAAGTTATAAATCCCTTTGGGGAATGGAAGGTTCCCTAGAGAGACAATTTGAGCGGATTGCAGCCGCCGGTTACGATGGAATTGAAAGCCCTTTGCCAAAAGCAATCGAACACTATTTCGGTTTTCCAGCAGAAGAGAAACTCTTTTGCAGTCTGCTTGAACGGTATGACCTTAAGTATATCGCTATGGTGATCACAGAAGATGAAGATCACGAAGCCTCTTTTCGTCATCAAGTCGAACAAGCGGTAACGTTTGATCCTGTAATGATTAATTCTCATAGCGCCAAGGATAGAATGACGTTTGATAAACAATTGTCATTCTTTGAAAAAGCACAGGCAGTTGAACAGAAATATAAGGTTCCGATTGGACATGAAACCCATAGAGGTCGCGCTATGTACTCCCCATGGAACACTGCGGTGCTGCTGCGGGAGTATCCAGAATTGAAACTAACTGCCGATTTCAGTCACTGGGTATGTGTGTGTGAATCTCTGTTGGAGGATCAGAAGGAGAACATGCTTCTGGCCATACAGAGGGTGATCCATATACACGCCCGTGTCGGATATACGCAAGGCCCCCAGGTTCCCCATCCGGGTGCGCCTGAGTACGCTACTGAACTAAACGCACACGAGGAATGGTGGAAGCAGGTCATGCGAAAGCATGCTGATGGGGGGACACAGCTGTCTTTCACACCGGAATTTGGCCCTAATCCATACATGCCGCGGTTAGCATTTACTAATCAGCCAGTATCTGATTTGTGGGAAGTTTGTCTCTGGATGAAGAGCCGATTCGAGCAATTGATATAAAATGTATAGCAAATGAATCGCATATGATGAATAAAAGGAGATTGGATATGGGAAAAATATTAAGGGTAGGAGTTATAGGCTGCGGGGCAATCGCACAACGCAGGCATCTACCGGAATATCAAGCAAGAAATGATGTAGAGATTGTTGCGGTTTGTGATTTTAGTGAGGAACGAGCTCAGCTGGTGAAGGAGAAGTTTGGTGCAAAATATGCAATAACCAAAACAGAAGAGTTGCTTGCCTTGAATGAGATTGATGCGGTATCCATTTGTACGCCTAATCAATTTCATGCGTCAGTCTCTATTCAAGCAATGAAAGCCGGAAAGCATGTATTATGCGAAAAACCGATGGCGACAATGATTGAAGAAGCTAGAGAAATGGTTAAAACTGCAGAAGAAAACCGAGTGTTTCTGATGGTGGGGCATAATCAACGCTTCATGCCGGTTCATATTCGAGCTAAACAAATTTTACAGCAAGGTGCATTAGGCAAAGTATTAACCTTCTCTACAACATTCGGACACAGCGGTCCTGAAAATTGGAGTGTAGATGGAGCGAAGAGCTGGTTTTTTAATAAAGATCAGGCCTTTGTAGGAGCAATGGGGGATTTGGGTATCCATAAGGCAGATCTCATCGCATGGTTGATTGATGATCCCATAGCGGAGGTCACAGCGCTCTATGGAACATTACACAAGGAAATACCCATTGATGATAACGCCATATTTCTCTTGAAATCAAAGGGAGGCTCGATAGGGACATTAACGGCAAGCTGGACCTATTATCCGAACGAAGTGAACAGTACCGTGCTGCACTGTGAAAAAGGAACGATGAAAATTGGAACAGACCCTCAATATGGCATTGTTGTAGAGTATGCAGATGGAAAAATCGAACATATTGAAACTGAAAAAATGCAGAGCAATGAAGAAGGCGGTCAAACCAATTCCGGTGTGATTGATCATTTTGTCGAAGGCATTCTCTCTGGCAAAGGTCATGAGATTAACGGGATGGAGGGACTTCGGGCGTTAGAGGTAATTTTGGCAGGAATGGAAGCTGCCGCCTCAAGCCAAATTAGACAGCTACACATAGGATGAAATCATCGTGGAATATATAGATTCGCTAATAAAACAGTGGGAAACAATAACTGTTCCCCCTGTTTTATTTGGCTTTTTTTCATCTATAATGGATTATAACCAAGCTAATACAACAGATGTGGAAAAAAACTTGCCCTAGACGTAATGATAAATGGAACATAATATTATGATACGACAATGTTACTACAAAGGGTGAAGATCAATTGAAAGTAATCGTTGTTGAAGATGAACCGAACTCCTTGATGGGCATGCAGAAGGTTATTGAATCTTTAGAGATGGACTTAACTTTATTTACTTCAAGGTTCGCTGAGGATGCTATAGATATTATCGTGAAGCATCGTCCAGAATTAATCGTTACGGATATTATGCTGCCGGGTATGACTGGTTTGGACATGATTGAACAGTTTGCTGAAGAATCCTACTATCCTAAGGTGATTGTTGTTAGCGGCCATAACGATTTCGAGTATGCAAGACGAAGCATCCGTTTTGGGGTAGTAGATTATTTATTGAAACCCTTTGACACTGAAGAATTTGCTGATAAAATTAGAAATTCGCTTATGATAATCAAGCAGGAGAAAGACCTGTCCAACCAAATGAAGCAGCAAAAAGCCTATGCCCAAATCGGGACGCGTTTAATGCGCGATAATTATCTAGTAGATTTTTGTTTGAAAAGGACTCCGTTAGAAGAACATATCTATCAGAGACTAGGCTTATGGAATTTGCAGTGGCTGGCTGATCAGCCTTATTCCGTTATTATTATAGATACTAAAGGTTTCCCGGACGGCAAGCCAGTCGGGCGGAATTCTTCGTTACAAACTTTTGCAATCGGCAACATCCTGAATGAAATGCTGACTGATCAATCCATGACTATTTTTTTTCAAGACCCAAAAAGTCGTTGGATCATCATTACAGGGTGTGAATGTACGCAAGAATTAATTTATTCCATTATCGAGAATGTTGTAAATTACCAAAAAATTGAATTAGCTATAGGCTACAGTTCAACAAAGTCACTCTTCGAGGACATTAAAACTGCTTATGATGAAGCATTAAAAATGTTTCGCGTTCACTCGTTATCAGGAGATATGGACATACTCATGAACGCGATGACAACGAAGAAGGAATACCCGTCGCCGGATCAACTTGCCTCGATGATCTGTGAAGGAGATGAGCAGTCAATTCGTCAGGCTGTGCATCAGTTTATGCTGCAAATGATGTTAGAAGAAGGAATTCAAAGAAGAGAGGATATTATTCGCAGCGGATTAAATTATTTATCGAACATTCATGAAAGCTTAAGTGAGAAGGCGAATAAAGAACTGGAAGAAATCCCAATGAGTGTTTGGGAAGCATTCGATGAATGCAAAACCATAGAAGATTATGAGCTTGTATTATACGAATATTTGAAAAGTATGAGCCAAGAGCTGTACACGCCAAAGACGAATGCCATGATTGATCGGGCCATCAAAATGATTCAATCATCTTATGCTGAGGATATCACGCTGACAAGTATTGCAGAAAGCTTGTCGATGCATCCGGTTTGGTTGAGTCAATTATTTAAGAAAGAAACGGGACAGACGTTTACCGAATATTTAACTGAGATTCGCATTGTTAAAGCGAAAGCATTATTACGTGAAACAAGCATGAAAGTATATGAAATTGCCAGTGCTGTTGGCTACAATGACTTACAATATTTTGGAAGCCTTTTCAAAAAGAAAACAGGTCAAACTCCAAAGGAATGTAGGTATGGCAAATGAGTAAAAGGACGAATTTTAATACGCTATTCAATAAAATGTTTGTTGTCATAATGCTTTCTATATTAATCCCGATTGCGATCTTGGGCATTTTATCTTTTGAGAAGTCCAAAGAGCAAATTGAGGCTGTAACATCTCAATTTCTTCAGGATAACCTAGGCTTAAATGCAAAACAAATTAGTAAAATTCTGAGCAATGTGGAAGAAGAGTCGCACCGATTGTCTAGATCGACTCAGATGAAAGAATGGCTTCAAAACGGTTCTCCGGCAATCTCTCAAATATATAGTCCTTTTAGTATTTCTGTAATATCTCCGAATGATGGGGCTTATGTACTGCTTGCTAATCGGATTAAAGATTCATATAAACCAGGGGTGTGGGTGCATGAATGGAATAAGGAGCAATCAAGACCAATTTTTAGCTATGCAAGTATAATACGCGATTCCCATTCTGATATTCTAGGTATTCTTGTAGTTCAGATACCAGAAAAGCTCGTTCGCGATGAACTTGCATTCCCATCCTCGTTCCAAGAATATACATTAGTGTTGGCTGATAGTGAGAATCATATTATCTCCCACCCCAATCCTGAGTTCTATAATAAAAAATATTATTATGAAGAATATTTTCCTGCCGCAGATTGGAAAAAAGGGGAGATTCAACTCAATAAGGATGGTTGGAAACTCATTGCGGCTGTTCCTCATATTGAACTCACAGGAAAGATTAATCAGATCAAGGATTTCACCGTGTGGATTGTCCTTATTGGCATGATTGTTGTTACTTTAATACTGTTCGTATTAGTGCGTACTTTCACTATTCCGATTAAGAATCTGGTTCTCCATATGGATGGGGTCAAGAAGGGTCTGTTGCATCCATTCCCTCTGTATCATCAAAGACAGGATGAGATTGGACAGCTGGTTCAAGGCTATAATCAAATGGTTTCAGGCATGTCCGATTTGTTAGAACAAACAATCACGATGGAGTCGGATAAGCGGCAGCTTGAGATACAAACCTTGAATTATCAAATTAATCCTCACTTTTTTTACAATACGCTGGATGCTATCAAGTGGAGGGCAGAACAGAGCAACGAAATGACGATTGCCGTGATGGTAAGGAAATTGGCAAATCTGTTGCGGTTTAGCTTAAATAATGGGGAAGAATGGACGACAGTAGAACGGGAAATCGAGCATGCCCGAAATTATTTGGATATCGAGCTTGTTCGGAGTAATCGGTCTTTTCAGGTCTTTATTCAAATTGCCCCGGACATTCGCAAAAGAAAGATTATTAAATTAATCCTTCAACCCATTATGGAAAATGCGGTCAAGCACGGAATAAGCAAGCTGCCGGAGGGCAAAGGGAAAATTAAACTAACGGCCAAACGGAAAGGAGATGAAATTATATTTGTCGTTGAAGATAATGGACCGGGTCTAAAGAGTGAACAAAGTTTAAAGCTTCATACCGAATCAAAGAAAGAACGCAGCGGCGGAATTGGATTGGCGAATGTCCACAAACGGCTTCAGCTGCATTTTGGCCAGTCTTACGGTGTTTCAGTACTTCCGAAACATGATGCCGGGTTTCGGGTTGAGGTACGGCATCCAATAGTTGAGGCCCAGCGAGACGGAAGGAGTGAAGAAAATGACAGCAGCGTCTAAGAGTAGGGCGAAACTGACTTATATTTCTGCATTCATTCTGCTCTTTCTCATGACGTCTTGTACAGGATTCATGGGAACAGATGAGGGTATAGAAAATTCAAAGCTGAATCGTGATCCCCATGTGAAGAATGAAGAAATAACAGCGTTGGCTAACGCTGAGTTGGCCAAGCTGTCAAGAAATTTGACGACCCATGGCCCCAATGGGGAAGAACCTGTCCTCGCTTCTTCAATTCAATTAACCTCAAAGGATAAAGAAGAGGTACGAGAACTAAATTTAAAGGCAGCTATCTCCATGCACTATATGGGCAGTGATTGGAGTATAACGCAAGTGCGCGCTCTCATAAAGCGGTTTTCCGAATTAGGGATTGAAGTTATTGAAGTGACCGACGCTAATTTTAAGCCCCAAAAGCAAATCTCCGACATTGAAGCAATCCTGAAGAAAGAGCCTGACATTCTTGTCTCTATTCCTGTTGATGTTGTTGCAACCGCTCCCATTTACCAAAAAGCGGTAGATCAAGGTGTGAAAATTGTATTTATGAATCAGGCTGCTGTTGGTTTAAGGCCTGGAGTTGATTATGTCACGATTGTATCACCCGATGATTATGGAAATGCAGCCAGAGGGGCGCATATGATCGCCCGAGAGCTTGGTGGTAAAGGAAAAGTCGGTGTTATTTATCACGGAGCTGATTTTTCCACAACATCAATCCGATTCATGGCATTCCAGGATGCAATAAGACTATATCCGGACATTTCGATTGAAGAAGCCCAAGGCATTTCCGGCCCAGATTTCAAAGGTGAAGCTGAACAAGCTGCGAGTGGGATGCTGCTAAGGCATCCGGACTTAGATGCAATTTGGGGGATTTGGGATGATCCCACTGAAGGTATTCTTGCTGCTGCAAGAAAATCGGACCGGCATGATTTGATTGTTACAACAGTTGATTTAGGTACTGAAGTAGCCATCGAAATGGCGAAGGACGGCATGATTAAAGGAGTGGGGGCTCAAACCGTTTACGAAATGGGAGTAACTGAAGCAACGGCAGCCGCATTGGCGATGCTAGGGAAAGAGGTTCCGATATTTATTGTTATGGAAGGTATCGCTACGGACAGAAAGAATCTTTTGGATGTATGGAAAAGAGTTTACAATCAGGATCCTCCTAGAGAGTTATTAGATGCTTACAATAATTAATTGAATCCATTTCATTAATAGAAGAGCATTCCCGTCTTTTGGGCTGCCACCGCCCCCCGGCACAGTGAACTGCTGCAAAGGTGGCCGGCTCCTGAATATAGCCATGAAAAATGGACCGATTCCGTGTGAAGGGGCGGTCTATTTCTTTTTGGCTAAGTGCAATTTGATATCTCCGTCCTGCACGTTTATGGTCATATAGCCGAGCTCAGTCAATTTTTAGACTCCTCTCAGCTTGCAGCTTTTATGGAAGATCATCATCATACAGTCTTCCCACAGTTTCTACAGACAGATCGGCCGGATGCCTGCGCCTACGCCTTAGGCGAGGGGAAGCTGACGCTATTGGTCTCCAGTTCACCGTTTGCCTTAATCGCCCCCATTACTTATTTCCATCTATTCCAATCTCCAGAAGACTACTTCCTTCGTTGGTCGGTAGCCAGTTTTTTACGTTTACTCCGGTATGGAAGTTTTCTTGTTTCTTTAACGTTGATTCCTTTCTATGTTGCGTTAACGACATTTCATTACCAAATGGTTCCGCTTCCGATTCTCTTCGTATTATTGGAATCGAGAGGCAAATTGCCCTTTACTCCGTTTGTGGAAGGAATATTCATGATCGTAACGTTGGAAATTATCAAAGAAGCAAGTTTACGAATGCCGACCAAAACTACTCAAACATTAGGGGTTATCGGTGTCAAATGACAAAATCGATGGTGCTGATGCAAGTGTCTCTTCTTATCCTTTCATCGTTTCTTGGGTTGCCGGGGATCGTGATCGGGTTGATCGGAATTCTTGCACATCTCCATGGTTAAGCTCCAATAAAAAAATATTGAAATATCTGGTCATTGGAAACCTGGTGTCGATCATGGAATATTCTTTTTTGTTCATTGCTTCGATATTGTTTTACGGTTCGTACTACTTAAGCAAGATCAATTTTCCGTTAGTCTATATGGGAAACTACATTCAAATGAGCGGTTTAGAACGAATCGATTACATCCTTATTTCTGTCCATATCTTTACTTATGTATTTGACATTGCAATTCTTCTGTTGTGTTTTTATGGAGCCGGAAGAGTCTTCATGAGAAAAACGAAGGAACGAACGACCCGGATCGGTTTATTGTCAAGTGGGTTCGTTATTTTCATAAGCATTATCTTGATGAATCAATGGTTATGGCAAACGGTTCCGGGTCAAAAGATGTTACTGAACATCCAAATCTGGCTTAGTGCATTCATTTATCTACTTGTTCCTACGATCCTTTTCACTGCAGTTAAACGAAAGGAGAGTATGTAGGCATGGCTCCATACAAGCACTATGGTTTATTGGCGATCGTAATCCTTATGTTGATGGTCGGCTGTTCTTCTCCACATCTCAAGAGCAATTTGATCGAAGAGATCGCTCCGGTAGTTTTCTGGTCGGTTGACAAGGGGACGGAAGGAAAGTTGAAAATCAGCACTTTAGTACCACCGCTCATCCAAGAACAAAAACGTCTCCTCTCCAAGGAAGTCGATTTGTTAAAGCAGGGTAGCAAGGAGTTGACGAAGCAAGAGAACCAAGATTATTATCTTTATCGGATGTTAAAGCATTACGAAGCTCATAACCAAGGTGAAATGAGCATCGTCAATATACATGAATATATGAAGAAGTTATATTCCCCTCTTAAGGATCCGATCCTGCCGGTTTTTCATTCGGATAAGAACAATTTTAATTACGTAGGGACAGCCTTCTTCCGAAAGGATAAAGAAGTAATGGTCATTCAAGATGTGGAAGATGAAATTTTTCAACTTCTGGATAACGATCATTTCTAAAAAGTCCTGGCCATTCCAAAGTTATCTATCAGTTTAGGACGTATTCGATCCAATGTTCGCATGAAACTATCGAGGGACTATTCATCCTTGACTTTATACGTGGGATTGAACGGAAGAATTGAGGAGTACCAGGGGGACAAGAAGATTCAAAGTGAGGAACAATTGGAAGATGTAATTGATGAGATGGAGATTTACCTAGAGGAACAGACGTCAGATTTATTAATAAGAATGCAGCGGTTGAAAGTGGATCCCTTAGAGGTCGGAACACATTCGCTTAAGCCATTTTCTAAAGAAATTACGGAAGAACAATGGTTGAAATATTGGAGGAATATGAAAATTAATGTTGACTACGACATCAAAATACAGCCTTTAATTTATGTTGAGCGGTTGATGTGATTCAAAACAAGCAGATCGTTTCGGCTCTTTTATCAAAAGCTAGTCACTGGGTACTCGGTATAGAATAGTAACATGTAAAGAAATTATAAATGCCATGACTGTAGTATGTTATAATATAATATGGAGTTTTTTAGGGTTGGAAATTGGAAGTAATCCGCTACCTTTATTATCGTTGTACAGAAATAGTTTAGAGCGGTTAGGTATGATTTTATACAGGTAGGTGGGTACTTGTGCAGCATGTGTCTCGAGAAGAACATAAGTATGTGATGACAGTAGAAGCTTATTATCGGTTGCGGCACCTCATCTCACAAGTGATGGTTCGGGACCGCAATAGTGAACAAAATTCGTATCGTTATAGTAAGGGGACAGGCTACACGATCCGTTCCCTCTATTTCGATTCCATCGATGATCGGGATTTTCACGAGAAGATTGAAGGGATCGAATTGAGAAGGAAGTGTCGATTGCGCACATATATGCACGATCCAAGTTTCTGTATGCTCGAGATTAAGAAGAAGCAAGGATATCATCAGAAGAAAACGTCATTTCGACTGACGAGGGAGCAAGGGGAACGGTTGATTCAAGGCGATTATGCATTGTTGCTTGAGTTGAACCATCCTTTTTTGCTTGATGTGTATCAGATGATGACACAGCATGTGTACAGGCCTAAGTCCGTTGTGACGTATGAACGAGATGCTTTCATTGCGAAGGAAAATAAGATTCGGATCACTTTTGATCAGGCGATTCGCGGGTCTGAAAGCAACTTCAATATTTTTGATGAAAACTTAGTGGAGCATGATTTCATGGATCCATACAATGTTGTGCTTGAAGTGAAATACAATGGATTCTTACTGCAATATATTAAAGATTTATTAATGTCGGTTGAGAAAGACCAATTATCGGTAAGTAAGTATTGTTTGAGTCGCAGAATAAGTAAACATTATATTTTTTAGGAGCTAGTTTGTCATGCGTGAAACGATCTATCAATTGTTTGAACAATCAACGCATTTGAGTGTATCGGAAATTATGATTAACTTTCTGGTAGCTACTGTGCTTGCATTAGCTATTTATATTTCTTATTGGTATACCCATGTAGGAACAGCATACAGTCGAAAGTTCAATGTATCGTTAATTACGCTGACGGTATTAACAGCAACGGTGATGACCGTAATAGGGAATAACATTGCGCTTTCACTTGGTATGGTCGGGGCGCTTTCCATTGTAAGATTTCGTACAGCGATCAAGGACTCTAGAGATACAACGTATATTTTCTGGGCGATTATTGTAGGGATTGGTTGTGGCTCTGGCGATTATTTAGTAGCAGCGATCGGAAGTATAGTCGTATTTGTGATTTTGCTGTTCTTGGGGCGAGTCACCAACAACCAACGGCTGTTACTCATTATTAAGGCGAGACGCTCCGCTGAAATGGATATAGAAGCGACGGTGTTCAAGCGGTTTGACAAACAAGCCTTCTTGCGAGTGAAGAACACTACGAATGAAAGCATTGAGTGGATTTATGAGCTGTCACGCAATGGGTATGAGAAAGCAGAGAAGAAACAAAATTCTATCATCGATCTCCTGTATCAATCGGATGGAGTTGATTATGTGAATGTGGTTACACAAAGTGATGAAATCAGTGGTTGATCGATGAAGTCACGCCTGACATTCATATGCATGATTGTTGGATTGACGGTATTTGTGTTTAGCGTTGCGATGTTCGATCGTGGCTCTTACTTCAGCCGGTATCATCAGCATTTGGAATGGGATCGAGATACAAGAACGACTGTGGATCTTATTGAGGTTCATACACATTTGCCTGTCGTGATGATGGATACGATGGACGATCCAATTCCGAGCGCCGGTGAAGGTGAAGCCGTGAACTTGTTGACAGTGCTATCGGGCGATAACGAGCCGTTAACACGAACAGCATTGACGCATATTCGAGGGAATTCTTCGCGCTGGTTCGACAAGAAGTCGTATGCGATTCGACTAGTAGATGAAGCCGGTAACGATATAGAAACATCTCTGTTAGGTATGGAATCGGATAATAGCTGGGCGCTGCATGGTCCGTATTTGGATCGAAGCTTAATTCGCAATTATATGGCTTATAACTTAGCTGGTGAGATTATGCCCTATGCACCGGACGTCCGTTTCGTGGAACTGTATAGGGATAAGCAGTATGAAGGGCTTTACTTGTTGATGGAGAAAGTGTCCAAGGGTGAAGGAAGGATCCCGCTGTCAACGCCGGAGATGAATAGTGATCAGACCAGTTATATCGTGCTAATCGATCGTATCGCGAAAATGGTATTTCCGTTACAGGATTTCTTGACGAGCACGTTCAAGGTTTACCCTTCTGGAGTCGAGCTTCTATATCCGACTGACAGCCAATATTCCGAAGAGAGAGAGCGCTTTGTACTTCAGGACTTCTCCTATATCTCACATGCGATCTATCAAATCCCTTTCGCACAGAAGCATAATCAGTATCGGGAATGGATTGACACGCAAGCTTTTTATGATTACTTCATCATCAATGAGTTGTTTCGGAATATCGATGCAGGGCAGTATTCCACATACTTCTACCGTGATGTAAGAGGTAAGCTGACACCGGTAGTGTGGGATTTCAACAATGCTCTGGACAACTATCAAGATGAATCGTTCGATGAATCCGGATTTACTTTGACACAACATGTATTTTATGAGCGTCTTCTGATGGATCGTGATTTTGTCCGCGGGTTAATTAGACGTTACGATGAACTGCGAGCAGATAGGTTGAGTTCGGAACGACTACGCCAATACATTGATGAGACGGTCGCATTCTTAGACGATGCGATTGTTAGAAACAATACGCGGTGGGCGCAAGCTTATGATCTGAACGCCTATGATCCCTATAATTACTTGCATCCGATAGAGCGGAATGTGACGGATTATGATGCTGCTGTCGATCAGATGAAGCAATTCCTGCTTAAACGAGGGGAATGGCTGGATGACTATATTGACACACTGTATCAGTATAGTCATCCGTCCAGACACGGTCATGAGTCAATCAAGTAGTTAACGAGATTGGAATAAAAGGTTGAGTGTAATGAAACGATTTTTGATCTTCATGCTGTTCGTATATTTTTTTGTTGCTGCAGCGTATTATTTGTACTATATAGAAGGCTACTATATTCCTTTTCGTTCAGATGCGCCGATCTCGATTCCTTTCTATGCAGATGAGCATGCGATCTATGTGCAACACGATGAGGAAGCGAAGCCGATTGAGATCAAGGGTGTCGAGGTGGACAGCTCTCTAGGTCCCTTGCGAGGGACTGATTTTCCGATAGACGAAGGGCAGTGGCAGCAATGGTTTCAGTCTATTCACCAGATGGGTGCGAATACGATTTATGTTACTACTGTCATGAACGATACTTTCTACAATGCATTGTACCGCTATAATCAAGATCGAGCTCAGCCGTTATATGTCATACAAGGGATGGGGGTTGCCAGAGACGACCTTGCCACAAGCCGTGAGATCAATCAATTAACTTTCTTCGAATCACTGAAAGAAGATGGCAAGGATTTGATTGACATTATCCACGGACGCAAGACACAGCTGTTAAGTGCGCATAAAGGCTCGGTATTTTACCGCAATGACGTGTCTGAGTGGGTCATTGGGTTTGTGATTGGCGGGGAACAGAATCAAGATTTGATCGCATATATCGACCATGCCGGCGATGTCGGCGAAGCCTACTCCGGAACCTATGTGACTACATCACCTGAAGCGACAAATTTCGAGATACTTATGGCGCAATTGATTGACTATATGGTAGGTTACGAGTCTGGCAAATACCAGACGCAACGATTAATTTCTGTTAACAGCTCGTATAATATGGACCCTTTCCGTTATAAGGAGCATTATGCCTATCAGCTTGGCAAGATGAATTCATTCAATGTAGAACATATTACACCTACACCCGAGATGAAATCAGGGCTGTTCGTCAGCTACTCCTATGAACAGTTGAATCATGATTTGCTTCCGATGATTGATGATGAACGGACACAACATGCTGATGTATCGAGCTATCTCGATTTATTGAATCTCGTTCATCAACGACCGATTGTATTCATGAGTGTCGGACATCCGAGCACCTATCATGTAACAGATACAAGTCAATCTGAAGCGCTTCTTGCAGCTTTGCAGAAGATTGAAGACAGTGGGATGAATGGTGCGGTAATACGCACATGGCAGGACGTGTGGGATCGCCGCAGTGTAGAAACCTCTTATGCAGTCGATCTGCAACAGATTAGTGAGTGGCAGGACCTGCTGACTGCGACACAGCATTTCGGACTGCTCGGATTCCTGCCTTATCGTGACGGTGTGATTATGGAAGTTGATGGTCATCGAGACGATTGGAAGGATGTTGCCGCTGCGTATCGAACTGATACAGAGTCGGTGTATGTGACTCGAGATCATGCTTATGTATATATATGGATGCAGAGTCCACAGATTACAGAGGACGGAGATGTCTATATTGGACTGGATCTTCATCCGAAATTAGGGAACGATACGCCGCTGCCGTTCGGATTGACATTCGATAGACAAGTCGATTTTGTTATTCATGCTAATGCAAGTGAAGGCGCACTCGTGTACGTGCAAGATCGATACCAGAGTATCCGACCAAGATTCTTAGAATGGGTCACAGGTAAGAATCCTTATGTGGATTACCCGGATGAATCCTCTGCTCAGTTCGAACCGGTGCAACGATTACACAACGATCATGTGCTGTTAACTGAAGAGGATATGGCAGAGAATAGGGGGAGGACATCTACGTATTCCTTCGTAGACATGAAGCCGCTGACGCCTTACGAAGAAGCCTCCGATTATCCATCGGCGGATGTGTTCCTCGCTGAAGGCCGACTGGAACTGCGTTTGCCGTATCAGCTGTTGAATATTTATGACCCGTTATCCTTTACGATACATGATGATTACTACAGTAACTATGGTGTTGAACCATTACGTATCGATCATTTCTATTTGCAAGTTGGAACGGAACACAACATAACAACGGACAGCATTCAGATTAAGGTGCACGAACTTGAACGTTTACAACGGTATAAGCAGTATTTGAAGCCAGCTTATGATGAGGTACAACGTTACTGGAATGGAGCTGTTGCGATGTGATCATGATGATTACTTATGTGTACTTTACAATATGCTTGTTAATTATCATATACACGCTCAGCTTCTTCATGTACCACAAATATCATCATTCCATTCAAGACCGCACTATTCGACGCTTTATAAGGATCGTCCACAATCAGCTCACACATATGGATAAGAAAGGTTATATCAACAGGTCGCACCGTATCCTTCTTATACACAGACTGAAGAAAGTACATCTCATAATCGCATTTGAGAAAGCGTTGGAACGGATTGAGGATGGAGAAGATCAGATTCAGCTGCCATCTTACTTACTGCAACTTGAACCCGTTATGATTGTTGTTGCTACCCATTTTCGAAAAAAAGATATGATAGAAAAAGCGTTCATCGCCAAATTTATTGCGAAATATTCGAACGGTCAGTGGAAAGCTCCTGAATTGTACCGAACGCTTATTGAATATTTAAGTCATTCATCAGTCTATGTACGAGAGAATGTGCTGTCAGCTACTTACCGTCAACCGGATATCGGTTGGATCGTGAAGGCATTTCGTCATATTACAGAACATCACTTGTCTCACAATCCGAAGCTAGTTCAGGACGGCTTGGCAAGTTACCCTTCGGATAAAGAAGCTCTGGCGGATACGTTGTGGCGGCAACGTGGTCACTTTCATTCCTCTATCGTAGTTGGCATTATAGGGTTTATCACAATGCAATCGAATCAATATCAGGATGAGTTCCTGCATGCTCTGCAGCATGAGAAGATGGACTTGGAGCTTAAACTGCGGTTGATTCGCTATTACAAGCGTCATCCGTGTCCAGAAGCTGAAGCATTGCTCTTATCCTATGCGTCTGATTCAGAGGATGCCGTGCGAATTGTGGCGGTCCATGTGCTAGGCAGCTATCGATCGAAGCGTGTCCTATCCGTATTGAAGAGGGCTCTGTTGGACCATAATTGGTATGTGAGACGTAATGCAAGTCAGTCACTGCTAGCCATCGATGCGACAGCAAGCGATCTCTCGGATGTGTTGTCAGGTCATGATCAATTCGCTAAGGATATGCTTAGTTACTATTATCAGCTGGAAGGGAACGTATAGGCATGAATGCAGTAGTAGAAAGCTTCTTGGGGATGATAGCCCTATTATTCATCAGCTATATGTTGCTATATACGACATACTTGTTGCTGTCGGTCATGTTCGGTTCCGTTAGCTTATATGAACAAGACAGGAAGAACAAATTAAACAATGAGCTCAAGCATCCCTATTATGTACCCGTATCTATTATCGTGCCAGCACATAATGAATGTGTCGTCATCGTCGACACGATTACGAATTTATTACATCTCAAATACAAACTGTATGAAATCATAATCGTAGATGATGGTTCTACAGATGGGACTTCGGACGAATTGTTGGCCAATTTTCCTCTTAAGCTGAGTAATCGTCCGATCCATCGCAAGTTAGATTGTAAACAAAAAGAGGCTATGTACGAAGGAATAGTGAATAACGTACATATGACATTGGTGAAGAAGGCGAATGGCGGGAAAAGCGATGCGTTAAACATGGGTATTAACCTATCGAATTACCCATACTTTGTAACCTGTGATGCGGACTCGTTGCTGCAAGAAGATGCATTGGAGAAAATCATTCAGCCCGTATTTGAAGATGAGCAAACGGTTGCAGTCGGTGGCATGATTCGAATCGGACAATGCGTGAAGATGATCCGAGGTAAAGTACAATCTTACCATATGCCATGGCAACCGATTATAGGGATGCAGGTAGTAGAATATGATCGTTCGTTTCTCGCCTCTCGTATTTTGTTCGATCAATTTAATGGCAATCTCATTATTTCCGGAGCTTTCGGCTTGTTCAAGAAGGATATTGTCATTGCGATTGGCGGCTACAGGTCAGACATCATCGGAGAAGATATGGAGCTTGTCATGCGGCTGCATACGTTTATATTGAATAATAATTATGCTTTTAAAATTCGTTACCAAACCGAGGCGGTCTGTTGGAGTCAAGCTCCAGAATCGGTGAAAGATGTGATTCAACAAAGAAGGCGCTGGTATCTCGGACTGTTTCAATCCTTAGTAAGATACCCTGCATTGTTTTCGCGGTTTAAGTACAAGCCTGTAAGCTTTATATCGTATCTGTTTTATATTTTCTTTGAACTGTTAGGGCCTTTTATTGAAATTTTCGGTCTCCTTACGATTGTGCTGGCTTATTTTTATAATTTGTTGAACGTTACCTTCATGATTGAGTTATTTGTCATTTACACTGGTTTCGGTATCTTAATTTCATTGACAGCATTTCTGCAGCGTGTTTACACGCAGGGGTTGAAGCTGTATGTTCTTGATATTATGAAAGCAATAACGATGGTCATCATTGAAAATGTCATTTACCGTTATTTTCTTTCTATTGTGCGTGTCACTTCGTTCATCCAATACAAGAAAAATCGAAAAGTGTGGGGGGATATCAAAAGGCATAGCCGTAATGATCATTCAGATTTGCCAATGTAATGGAGATCCAAAAATTGAAAAAATATCTCTTCTCCTAGTTTTGTCAATTGGGCTATGCTAAGACGTTGGATGGCACAATGTAACGATCGGGGGAACTATTTATTGATGACAAGTGCAAAAAAACTACCTTTGGCGGAGCCGCGTATTTACGCTTACTCTTCGCATGCGACTGCTCTGTCTATCATGTCCATTGACGAAGATTACTTGCCTTGGTTCCATAGTAACTATATACAGCTTTGCGGGCTGAAGGACTACAGGGTGACGGTTGATTTGCCGCTGGATTTCTATATGGGTCCGCGTAAAGATTCCAACTACTATGTAAATACGAACTGGTTAACATTCCTCAGTACGGAGAGACAGTTAGTTGAACGTACTTGCGGAGATATTATTAAGTATGTCGTTGCATGTATCGACCAGAATGATTATGTAGCTTTACATTTGGACGAGTTCTATATGGAAGATCGGTGGGCTTATAACAGCAGAAAGTGGGACCATGAAAATCTAATCTTCGGCTACGACCTGGAGAGGCGAATTTTCCACATCATTGGATTCAAGGGAATCAATCGGAAGTTCGAAGCTTCTGAAATCAGCTTTGACGTATTCCAACAAGCCTATGATCAGTGCGATGACCGGGATCTTAACGACTGGAGAAGTCAAATTTTTTTGATTCGCAAAGTTCCCTCAGAAATCGGACCGTTCAAAGGGAAATATGAGTTTGATCTTGACTTGGTGATTCATACTATGGAGGAGTATCTGGCATCCAGAGATGCCACTAAGAAATTTAGTATGTTCCATAATAGCCTGGACCATTTGGTTTTTGGATTGGAAGTTTACGATTCGATGAGAACGAACTTGCCCAACTTCTGGTTTGACTATAGACCGATGCATGTGCTGCTGGAGCATAAAAGCTGCATGGTGGAGCGAATCCAATATTTGAAGGACAACGGGTATTTGGCTGAAGATCCGTGTACGTATTTCCATGAATCTTATAGGAAGATGGTTCGCACTTGCATGGTGATGAGGAGTACGCAGTTAAGGTACATCGCTTCGAAGGATCGAGAGAAGGACAGTCACCTGCTTGATAAAATCATAACAGAGCTGGACCAGCTCGCAGCGTTCGAGCAAGAAGTACTGGAGCGAATGCTCGTTGCTTTGAAGCAATCGTAGTAGTCGATATATTAAGATGATTGGATCATGGGAATGGAGTGGGGACGCATGTTGTGTCCCCGCTTTTTGAATGCACCACGCATGACAGTATTCGAGGAAATGATTCATGATCGGGACTCTACTTCTAAAGCGTTCACGATATCGATAATAACTGGGGTGATTTCAAAAGGCTGCCCTTGAAGTTGTCCCTCAGGTAACGTAGTTAAATGGTTTGCTCTTTCAATTATTTCATTGTAAAGTTTTTCAATTCTGGATTTATGAAATTGGGCGGAAGTCTCATTGTTGTGTACATACTTTAAGTACAGTTGATTGTGCAATACCATTGCTCTCTCGTAGAGACTCATATCCCAAGGGAACTTTTCAAGATAGGTTTCGGTTAAGTGAACAAATTCTATATCTGGAGCGTTGTTTAGTGTCATTGCCTTCATTGCCAGACGATAACCGTCATAGAGGTATGGCTCAAGTTTTCTAACATGGTTAATGATTTTGTTGGCTTCATTGATATAATCCTTGTTGTCAGTTTGTTCGTAAGCTTGCAGGTAGTAATCTGCTTTCTGTAGTAGGTAAGCAGGATGATCAGGATGCTTACGAATAGCTTGATTCAAGTTTTCTTCTACGATAGAAAAGTCCACACCATTCTCCGCATCACTTCTTGCTTTCAAAAAAAGCTCGTGCGCAGAGTATTTTTGAGTGGAAAAGGTAAAGACAACAATAGATAAAGCAAGAAATAAATATGGGATTATACGGTAAACAATTCGCATACCCTTCGCTCTGATCCATGGCCATGTTAATGCTTCATTTCGATTAGAAGCCAGGACCCCGAGTGAAATGAAAAATAAAGTTCCGATATAAACAAAACTCATATCAAAGTCTATAATACTGTGCAGGAATATGCCTATCAATAATCCGAAAAACGAGAGTTCTGGCAAGTCATTATTCTTGCCTGTTAGAGTATCTCTAATATATGGGTAAAGAACAAGGGTCATAACAAGTGCTAATAATGCGAATCCCAACACACCTGCTTCAATCATGCTTTGCAGTAGAAAATTATGAGCTTGGGCACTAATGTATGGATGATTTTGATATTCTCGGTATAGGGTTGACCAGCCTCCTCCACCGGTTCCAAGAATAGGGTAATCACTAATGATTTTGAAGGAGTCCTTGTAGAAAGTTCCTCGTTCAAGCAAACTATGCTGCTGGAGATTAATACTTTGGATTCGTTCGCCAAGTGTACTTGGCAGAATCTGGAGTAATGAAGAGTTGCTAATTATCACTAATGCCATGACGCTAATACAGAACAAGGTAATTGCAGGAATCCCTAGTCTACTAAGCCAGTGTCTCTTATGAATAGTATCAAGACACTTGTTTAACCAGGGGGTGAACCACAAGTTGATTGCCAATATAATCAAACTTACGATGAATGAGCCGAGAATCAGGAGAAGCCAACCTTTGAGAACCAATGAACTATCAGAATTAATTCTGATGTCTTGAGCGATAGAAGTCATATAAGGAAGCAATAGTAAAGTTGCAGCTCCACTTATTGCTGTATAGAGAATGATTGTTATCTGTCTCGACAAGGTTAATAGTGGAAGCAGGATCATACACGCAAGGGGTAACAGCAGATAGCCTGCGCGCGACTGTGTGAGAATTAACGACAGCAATATGGGTACAAGGAACATGGATATCGCCATCGTAACGTACCATTTGCTTGGTTTAAGTAAGTAAATGATGGTCATCAGATATATCCCGATCAGCAGACCAGCATAAGTATTGGCATATTGAAATACAGAAGATAATCGTAATCCAACCGCTGTAGGCATAACAGCATCTTGGTACACATCAAGTCCGTTATAATGTATCAATCCCCATAGCGAAGCATCATCGAACCAATTCATAAAGCCGAAGATCACAATCAAGTATCCAGAGCCCAAGACAGCTATTGTGAATACGTTCTTCATATTCGATTGTTGGGTTAAGTAAAGAGTAGAGATAAAGAAGCCGGTATATATAACATAAATGAAAACAGAATGAAGAGCTAAATGTGATGAGATGGCAAACAAATAAGAAAGTAAATACGAAATAGGAAGTAAGCAGACTAGCAGAGAAATTTGACCATGAACTTTTTCGAAGTGACTTCGATTGAAGAAATAAACAGCACAGATCATTAACAAAAGTGATGAAAAAATAAATGAGCCGTATAAAGGACCTTCGAAGGAAATCGTATTTCCGTTAAATAACCCTCGTTTGAAGGGTGAGATATAAATAAAAGCAATGACAGAAAATAAGGATGCCATGAAGTGGAAAATCGTACTGTTTCCTTGTTTTTTCGACATTGATAATACTTCCTTTGATAAAGTTTTAGAATCACTACGCATTATAGCATAGATGGCAACGTTTAATAGGTTGCTCACTGCTTGTATGTAGTTGTATACTTAGAACGTGTCGAATAATATGTGATTTTAATAAACATTTTTTGCCATTGATGTTGCTCTGTTCATGCTTGGTGCCGTACTTAAGAGAAGAAGTCACAGCATCCTTGGAAGTAGTAACATCTATCGAGAATACTTAGCCCGTGAAAGGGTGCTGAGACATTAATGGAAGCTAAAACAGTAATTATGGTGCCGATGCAATACTATAAACCCGGATATAGAGCAGGAGGATCTATTAGAACGGTTTCAAATTTTATCGAACATTTCCATGTTGACTATCAGTTTAAGATCATTACATCGAATGTAGACTTGGGTGAATCCACCGCTTATAGTAGTATCACACCTAATGTTTGGTTAGAACGAGATGGTTGCGGTATTTATTATGCTGCAAGGAAAAGCCAATTCTTCAGTATGGTTAAACAATTAAGGGTTTCAGATTATCATTTACTATATCTGAATAGCGTGTTCTCGCCATTGTACAGTATACTCCCTCTTCTGTTAATGAAGGCAGGTCTTGTTGCTTATTGTCCGGTTATTATCGCTCCCAGAGGTGAATGCTCTAGAGAGGCTCTCTCTATGAAACGATGGAAGAAGAGCTTGTTTATTGCGTTCGCAAGGCGAATTGGACTGTTCAAACATGTAATCTGGCAAGCTTCAAGTGTGTATGAGCGCGATGAGATTAGCCGTTGCATGGGGGGAGGCGCGTCTGTCACTGTTGCGCATGATTTACCCCCTATGGGAAGTGAGGAGCCAAGCTTAAGTATTTCTAAGGAAATGGGACGCATTAAGATTGTCTTTATCTCTCGAATTGTAATCATGAAGAACTTACATTATGCACTTGAATGTTTGAGTGAGCTACAAGGGGCTGTACAATTCGATATCTATGGACCTGTTGAAGATATGAAGTACTGGAGGGGGTGTCAATCTCTAATAGAGAAGATGCCTCCTAATATTGCTATAACTTATAAGGGTGCTATTCCAAATTCTGAGGTTCCTAGCGTGTTAGCCAAATATCATTTGTTCTTCTTGCCAACTTTGGGGGAGGGATATGGACATGCGATTCAAGAAGCATTCCTGTCAGGATGCCCAGTGTTAATAAGTGATCGAACGCCATGGAGAAACCTTCAGGAATACGGTGTTGGATGGTCATTGCCATTAGAAGATCAAGAGGCGTTTAAGAAAGCGCTAACAATTTGCCTAAGTATGGATACTTCTAGTTATGTACAGTTTCGTAATCAGACAATCGAATATGCCAGATCCATCGTCGATAGTGCCGCATCTATTGACGAGAATAAGAAGTTACTACAACTAGCGCTTGGCTCATGAGGGGGAAGAACGATTGCATATTTTGGTGGTCACCCAATACTTCTGGCCGGAAAACTTTAAGATCAATGATATGGTCAAAGAAATGTGTGCAAAAGGTCACCGAATTACTGTACTCACCGGGATGCCGAACTATCCAGAAGGCAAGATTCCAAAGTCGTATCGATGGTTTAAGCGAAGTACGGAGGATTATTATGGTGCTACGGTCATACGTTCCCCCCTTGTATCGCGGGGATCTGGCGAGGGTGTTAGATTGGGACTGAATTATTTATCATTTGCTCTAAGTGCTACTGTGATCGGATTGATGAGGTGCAGGGAGAACTATGATGCCTTGTTTGTATATGAGCCATCTCCGATAACTGTAGGTATCCCGGCGGTGGTATTGAAGCGCAAATTCAAAATCCCGCTCATTTTATGGGTACAAGATTTGTGGCCTGACAGTCTGATAGCGACTGGGGCGGTGTCATCTCCTATGGTTATAAGTGGCTTTGACAAACTGGTGAAGTATATTTATAACCGATGCGATTTCATTCTAGTGCAGTCCTTAGCGTTTATTCCTTGGATAAAAAAATATGGGATTCCAAGTGACAAGATTAATTATTTGCCTAATTGGGCGGAGGATGTGTATAAGCCGACCTATGAACTCGATGCATCGCGAGACCTTCAGTATAAATCTCTTCTGCCCGAAGGATTTATTATAATGTTTGCAGGGAACTTAGGGGAATCACAAAATTTGGGGATGATCGTAGAGGCGGCTGAACGATTACGGGAGCATCATGAGATTCATTGGGTTATGGTAGGAGATGGTCGTCGTAAAGAGTGGATGGAAAAGGAAGTCAGGCTGAGGCAGCTTGATAGCTGTATTCATTTTGTGGGGAAATATCCTATTGAAGTAATGCCTTACTTCTTCTCGGTCGCGGACGGTTTATTACTTACCCTTAAGAAAGATCCAATATTCTCATTAACGATACCGAGTAAATTACAGTCTTATTTAGCCTCTGGGAGACCGATTATAGCTTCTATTGATGGAGAGGGCGGTCGAATTCTACAGTCATCTGGCGGTGGGTTGGTGTGTCCTGCCGACGATATAGAGGCGTTAGCGGAATCGGTATTGCAGTTATACCGTATGCCCGTCGAAAGACGTCAGCACATGGCCCAATGTGGAAGAAGCTATTATGAGCAGCATTTTGACCGTGACAAGCTGTTGGCTTATGTGGAAAGAGTGATCCATGAAGCAGTGTGAGGAGGGATACGGTTGAGCAAAACGAAGGTTTTGATCTTAGGTGTGACAGGGATGCTGGGGCACACTCTTTTTACCGATATGTTAAATAACAGCAGGCTAGATGTAATAGGGACTGTAAGAAATAAGATGGCAGTAAATTGGTTTACAGATGAGCAGAAAGATCGGATACGGGATGGCGTTGACGCTAATCGGTTTGAATCAATTCGCAATGCCATAGTGGAAGTGAAGCCAGATGTGGTCATCAATTGTATTGGACTGATTAAGCAACTGGATGCATCGAAGGATCCTGTGCAGGCTATTGGTATTAATGCATTGCTTCCCCATCTCATTGCACAAGAGTTAAAAGACACCCACACTAGGTTCATTCATATAAGCACAGATTGTGTATTTAACGGTGGGAAGGGACTTTATATAGAGAGAGACTCGCTTGATGCTGAGGACTTATACGGACAGTCGAAGTTTCTTGGTGAAGTACATGAAGCTCATACTGTGACCCTTCGAACATCGATTATTGGTCATGAATTAAAAGGGAAGCGGAGTTTGATCGAGTGGTTTTTGGCGCAGAGTGATACGATACGGGGATACAGCAAGGCGATCTATTCTGGATTTCCGACGATTGAACTTTCCCGTATTATGCAGGAGTATGTAATACCTAACTTGGATATGAGCGGGCTATTTCATGTTTCGACAAATCCTATATCTAAATATGCGTTACTCAAACTAGTAGCGGAGACATATGGCAAGGAGATAACGATCATTGATGACGATCAAGTAATAGTGGATAGATCGCTGGATTCATGCAAATTCAGAACTCTAACAGGCTACAGCCCTCCTAACTGGCAGCAATTAGTTAAGGGGATGCACGATCATTATTTACGTTCGTCATTTTATAACAAAGGAGATTATTCATTTGTATTTTGACGATAAGTCCATACTCATCACAGGCGGGACGGGTTCACTGGGGAAGACATTAGTGGATAGAATATTAAGCGGTGAATTGGGGACACCGCGCAAAGTAATCGTTTTCTCACGGGATGAAGCCAAGCAGCACGATATGCGTGTCGCTTATCATAATAAAACAGTCACAACGGATGAGGTTATCTATAATAACTTTAAGAATGTGTTGGAGTTTAGAATCGGTGATGTTCGGGATTATGGCGATGTCTGTTCCGCATTAAGAGATGCCAATATTGTTGTTAATGCCGCAGCCCTTAAACAAGTGCCCACTTGTGAGTATTTCCCGATGCAAGCTGTCATGACAAACATAACAGGAGCATCGAATATTGTACGTGCCATAGAAGAACATGGGTATCGTGTAGAGACAGTGGTAGGAATCAGTACGGACAAAGCATGTAAGCCCGTTAACGTCATGGGTATGACAAAATCTGTGCAAGAAAGAATCTTTAACTCAGCAAATGTGTTAATCAAGAACACGCGATTTATATGTGTCCGATATGGGAATGTGCTGGCATCAAGGGGGAGTGTCATCCCGTTATTTCGTCACCAGATTAGACAAGGAGGACCGGTAACCATTACAGTGCCAGAGATGACCCGATTTCTATTGAGCTTGAATCAGGCTGTTGATACAGTATTTGAAGCTCTGCAATACGCGAATCCAGGTGAGACGTATGTGCCGAATGCTCCTGCTTCGACAATATCGAATATTGCCAAGGCCTTGATCGGAGATCGAGCTGTGGATATTCATACTTTGGGTATTCGACCTGGAGAGAAGATGCATGAGATCATGGTTTCCGAGGAGGAGGCCAATCATACGGTGGCGAGAGGAGACTATTACGCCATTAAATCAATGCTTCCAGAGCTAAACGTTGGCAGTGAAGAACCGTTTTCCTTGAATCAGGCGTTTAGTTCAGCCGATAATGTCCTCGATTATGAGGGTACCTGTAGACTTCTCCGAGAACATGATCTATTGCTAACAGATGAGGATAGGGGCGGCGAGGAAGCAGAGCTTTTAAGATAGGAGTTCATGATATGAGACTAAAGGTAATGACGATCGTCGGAACTCGTCCAGAGATTATTAAGTTATGTATGGTGCTGAAAGAGTTGGATCAGTACACAGATCACGTACTTGTACACACTGGGCAAAACTTCGATTATGAGTTGAATGAAATTTTCTTCGAGCAATTGGGCATTCGCAAGCCAGATTATTACATGAATGCTGCAGGTCGTAACGCTACTGCGACGATAGGGAATGTCATCGCCAAATCTGATGAGCTATTCGAAAAGGAACAACCGGACGCTTTATTAGTGTATGGGGATACCAACAGCTGCTTGTCCGTTATATCAGCCAAGAAGCGTCAAATACCGATCTTTCACATGGAGGCGGGAAATCGCTGCTTCGACCAGCGGGTACCAGAAGAGATCAATAGGAAAATTGTCGATCATCTGAGCGATGTGAATATGACGATCACGGAGCATGCCAGAAGATACTTGATGAATGAGGGGATCCGCCCAGAAACGATCATAAAAGTAGGGTCAAGCATGCAAGAAGTGTTCCATAAATTTATGCCCGCTATAGAGGAAAGCAATATCCTGAACGAATTGAAATTAGTGAAAGGCAGTTATTTCGTCGTTAGCATGCATCGAGAGGAAAATGTCGATTCTCCCGATCATTTTCATGACTTTATGGAGACACTGGAAGGTTTGGCCTCGACTTATAAGCAGCCCATTATCGTATCCACCCATCCAAGAACCCGCAAGAAGCTTGAAAGTTTAGGAATAGTAAGTATGGATTCACTGGTGAGGTTTATGAAGCCGCTCGGTTTTATGGAATACAATCATCTCCAGTTGCACGCTAAGTGTGTGATCTCCGATAGTGGTACTCTTACGGAAGAGTCCTCCTTGCTGAATTTTCCGGCGATCACAATAAGGAATGCTCATGAACGTCCCGAAGGTATGGATGAAGGTGTCTTGGTCATGAGCGGCTTAAGGAAGGAAAGAGTGCTATCAGCAGTTGAGATGGTAACTACTCAATCTCATATGAATTCGAGTTCGAGAGTGGTTCAAGATTATGACAGCGGCAAAGTTTCCGAGAAAGTGTCCAGAATCATTATGAGTTATACCGATTATATCAATCGTACGGTATGGTATAAGTGATCGACCCGCAGGGATCCATCCATACATTCATATAATAGCAAGAGGTGTAAAAAATGGGTAATATTGGACCGAAGGTTTCTATAGCTATTCCAGTGTATAACGGAGCAAATTACTTGCATGAGGCCATTAACAGTGCGTTAGCCCAGAATTATCGGAATATAGAAGTAGTGGTCGTCAATGACGGATCGGATGATGGGGGCGAGACAGAACGTATTGCTTTATCCTATGGAGATCGAATTCGTTATTTTCGGAAGGAAAACGGCGGAGTTGCAACGGCCCTCAACATGGCGATTGAACACATGTCGGGAGACTACTTTTCATGGTTAAGCCATGATGATATGTACACGCCGGATAAGATTTCAAAGCAAGTCGAAGCCCTTCGGAAATTCGGAAAAGAAGCGGTGGTTTATTGTGATTATTGCCACGTATCTCCAACTGGCAAGCTGCTCGATACATATCGAGTAGCCGCAGAGGCTGAGACTAATTTGCGTAGCTTGTTGGCTATTAGTCATAAAACAGGACTGCATGGATGCTCTTTGCTTGTACCGCGACAATATTTTGATACGTTTGGGACATTCGATGCTGCACTTCGCTATACGCAGGACGTAGACGCATGGTTCCGGATGGCAGGTAATGTCCCATTTGTTCCTGTCAAGGAAGTATTGGTACGATCACGCCGACATGAGGAACAAGACAGCCAGAAGCATAATAAGAAATTCCTCCTAGAATGTGATCGAACATTGAGTCGCATGATCCGATCCTTAACGTCACAAGAAGTGAGCGCATATTGTAACCATTCCCTTGATACCATAATTGAATATTCGACATTGTTTCGATCCTTCGACTACGAACAATGCGCATTCGCTCTACTCAAGCATGTCCTGCTGCTGGATGACCACAATGATAGACAAGAGAAAACGATCCATCATCTTAACAGTATTATTGGCACATGTGACACAACAATATTTGCGGAATTACGGGTAACGCTTCAAGCTTCCAAGCGAAAACCGCGTATTGTTATTTACAGTGGTGTTTGGGTGCGTGGCGGAGCTCAGCGAGTTTTTGCAACGATATTGGAACGCTTAAAGCATAAATATGAGTTTTATGTGGTCTATAGAGATGTATTGCTCAATGATGGATACGCTCTCGATGATAGTATTTGTCATATTGAATTAACGGGAGAGGCAGCAGAAGATACTGCTACAAGACTCTCAGCTCTCTGCTCATTTTTAGATGCGGACCTATTCATTGCTAGTCCGAACTATGAGCTAGAGCTGCTTGATGTGTACGAGAAGCTTGATATTCCAAGTATCGCGTGCAACTTCGGACACTATTTCATACCGTACATGCATGAGGACCTATATCCGTTGATAGAGAAACGAATAGACGCATATAGTCATGCTTCAGCCGTCACATGGCTAACTGCCTATAGCGCTAACATCTATGCGCTGCAACAACCGAATGGTGTGCTGCTGCCTACTCCTAATACATTCGATCGAACATCCGTCAAAGCGGAGAAGACGGGGAAAACTGTATTAGCAATTGCTAGATTCAACGATCCGATCAAGCGTGTGGATAGAATTCTCCAGGTTTTTGCTAAAGTTCTGCGAGATCATCCTGATGCGAAATTGAAATTAGTAGGACCGTATAATCTGGATATGCCCGTTCATAACGATGCTGACCAAACGATAAGAGAGCTTATTCGAACGCTGGGCATGCCAAAGAAAAGCTTTGATTTTGTAGGAGAGCAGGAGCAAGTCCAATCGTATTATAGACAGGCTTCGTTACTTGTATTAACGTCCGAGAGTGAAGGCATACCGATGGTGCTGAATGAAGCAGGCACGTTTGGGTTGCCGTGTGTCATTCATGAGATAACGGGATTAGAAGATATGATTACAGATGGTGACAACGGCTTTATTGTACCGCAAGGAGATATAGATGCGATGGCTGCGAAGGTTTCGATTCTGCTAGCGGATCAAGATTTGCGCATCCGTATGGGGAACCGGGCTAGCGAGCTTGTTGAGCGGTTTAGCCAAGCACACATCAGCGGACAGTGGGAACAACTTATCGACACTTTGCTTGAGGATGGCAATAACGCAGAACTTCATGCTATGTTGGCTGCAAGATTTATGCAACAGGTTCCTGACCAAGCGGCTTTCAATAGAAAAGTCATTCAGGAGTATGAACGAAATACCGCGAAAGTACTACAAAGTAAGAAACAAAGTAGTTCTGTTCCAATCGTGTCTCCCACTCCTGTTTCGGATAACGAATCGGATACTGATATCCAAGCTGAATTGGCCGCAGCAAGAGCCGAAGTAGCTGCGTATGCGCAGACGGTGGATGGTTTGCTTCATACTGTTTCGTGGAAAGTGACTCGACCTCTCCGTTGGAGCAAGCGCCTGTACGTTAACGTACGGCATCAGGGTATCCTTGCCACAAGCCGTAAGATAGTAGGAAAACTGCGGATGAGACGAAGAGGATCATATGAAGATTAGCGAACTTCAACAACTCGTAGAGGTCTGCAAAGCTGCATCTTCTAACGAAGAACTGTATGAGGCCGCAGCCTCTCTAGACGAAGCGATCTTCCAGTCGGGCAGTATGGATAACGTGGAAGCACTATTAGTAGAAACGATTCAGCCTCTTCTAAGCGGAATTCGAGATAAACCTGTTTTGGTATTTCATGCATATGGCTGGCAATATGGAGGTGCTGAACGACTTATTGCTTGCCTAACGAATTATCTCGTTCATCAAGACTACAGAATACTGCTAGTCGTATTTGAACCGATTAACAACAACGGTTATGCGTTGGATCCATCTATTTGTTTCGTGCCAATCTATGGGGACTATGATCGCATACATCGGTTAATGACATTTCTTGCATTGATACGTCCGGATGTATTTATTGGGCATAATAATAGTATACCGGAGCTATTTTCGATTTATCCGTTATTAAGGCAACAAGGCATACGCTCCATTGCCTATACGTTGGAGTATTTTTTCTTCCCACACCAAACTCCTGCACTCTTATCTACCGTATCTGCAAGGAACCACGCCCTGTCCCAGGCGAGCGTGTCTTGCTTTCTGACTAGATTCAGTGCAAATGTGTATGGGATGTCTTACCCTAATGCAGCTCTGATGCCGGGGGTCAACTCGTTTGACATGAATATGCCGAGTTTAGATAAAGCAATGGGGAAAACTGTTGTAGCCGTTGGCAGATTTAACGATCCAATCAAGCGATTGGACCGTGTTCTATTCGCGTTCAAACAGGTATTGGTCAGACATCCTGATGCGCAGCTTTTAGTAGTTGGACCTTATCGCTTAAAGGCGATAATACCGGCTGATTCTAGTTATTCCATCGAGCAGTTAATGAACAAGTTGGACTTGCCAAGATCGCAGATACGATTTGTTGGTGAGCAACAACGAACACAGGACTATTACAAGCAAGGCGATGTGTTTGTATTGACTTCGAATAATGAGGGGTTTCCCTTAGTGCTGTCTGAAGCAGGCAGTTATGGATTGCCGGCAGTTATTGTCGATATTCCAGGCTTGGAGGATATCATTATACCAGGGGAGAATGGATATATTGTGTCTCCAGATGATATGGAGGCAATGGGTGATACGATTTCAGACTTATTCGATACCCCGGACCGCTGGCATTATATGTCTCGTCGATCACAAGAGTTAGTCCATCGCTTCTCTATTGAGAGTGTCGGTTCACGTTGGGACGAATTGATTCAGATGGTTCTGAAGTCTTCCTCGCAACAGGAGATGAATCGTCGCCTATCTGAACAGTTTATGGAAGAGGTAAGGGATGGTGCTCATTTTATACGGCGTGTTATTCGAGAGTATGAATTAGCCGCTAGTCAAATGGCGAGAGTACCGAACGTTCATCATAAAAGCTTCAGTGTATCGAATGCTGTAGGAAATGTCAGATTGAGGATAAGAAATTACTATCGGACATATGGATTTAGAGAAACAGTAAGGAAAGTACAACGTAAAGTTAGAGCGTTAATCAAGCAGAGGTATACGCAGTTGAAGTAGTGGGAATGGAGAGTGTGAGGGTCCTATGTCTAACCGTTGGTTCAATACCTCATTGCCTGTCTTAAGGGGGTATAATATCCTCAGGGAGCTAGTTGTTCGAGATATTAAAGTAAGGTATCGTCGTTCTTTTTTGGGGTTATTTTGGACACTCTTGTCTCCATTGTTGACGATGATGGTAATGACACTAGTCTTTTCAGCCTTGTTTAAGATGACGATACCGCATTTCCCGGTTTATTTCCTGGCTGGAAGTATTTTGTTTTCTTTCAACACAGAAGCTACAACAAGTGCGATGATGTCTATTTTTACAAATGGAAGTCTTATTAAGAAGGTCTCTATTCCTAAGTACTTGTTTCCTATGGCTCGGGTTTTGTCTGCACTCATAAATTTAGGGTTCGCTTGCCTAGCATTGCTTATCGTTATGATTATAATCGGAGTTCCATTCAGAGCTACTTTATTCATAGTGCCAGTTCCAATCGTTTATCTAGTTCTGTTTACAACAGGCATATCGTTAGCACTAGCTGCGCTTACTGTGTTCTTCCGTGATATCAATCATTTGTATAGCGTCCTTGTCATGTTATGGATGTATATGACTCCATTATTTTATCCCGTATCGATTATACCAGATGGTTTCTCTTGGATATACAAATTGAATCCTATGTATTACTATATTGAATATTTTCGGAGCCTTGTACTTGAAGGAGTGATTCCGGGAGTGACACACAATGTTATTTGTCTATTATCGGGTGTCCTTTCACTTCTAGTAGGTATGCTCATCTTCAGACGCTTACAAGATCGTTTTATTCTCCACATGTGAGACAGGTAGTATTGGAGGAATGACAATGACCGATAGGATAGTGGAAATCGATGATGTATCTATGTTGTTCAACCTTAGTCGTGAAAAGGTGGACAACCTTAAAGAATATGTCATACGGATAATGAATGGGAAACACACCACCGAGCAGTTCTGGGCTCTGCGTCATGTATCCTTGCAGATTCATAAAGGAGAATCGTTGGGGCTTGTCGGATTAAATGGCAGCGGGAAGAGTACACTTCTTAAAATGATAGCGGGTGTGCTGAAGCCAACCAAAGGTCGTATTGAGGTACGAGGAAGTGTTGCTCCACTGATCGAACTTGGGGCAGGATTTGACTTGGAGTTGACCGCCAGAGAAAATGTATTTTTAAATGGGGCTATATTAGGGTACAGTAGGACGGAAATGAGAGAAAGCTTTGACGAGATTATCGCTTTCTCTGAGCTATATGATTTTGTTGATGTACCAGTTAAAAACTTTTCATCCGGCATGGTCGCAAGGCTTGGATTTTCGATCGCAACGATCAGCCGTCCTGATATATTGATCGCGGATGAAATTCTCGGTGTAGGTGATATGCGGTTTCAGAAAAAATGCGAGTCAAGAATAAAAGAAATCGTAGATGCAGGTGCCACGGTCATACTGGTCTCCCACTCTATTGACTCGATAAAGAAACTTTGTTCCACCGCCGCATGGCTGCATAAGGGCGAGATGATGCAACATGGACGAGCAGATACTGTGTGCCAAGCATATGTGCAGCGCATGGGATCTTAGATGTAATCGACTTAGTTGGAGGGGACCAGATGCTACGGGAAGAGCAAGTATCCAGAGAAGTTGACTATATCATGCAATCAGACAAAATCAAGGTGGTCTCTGTTGGTACAACTGCCAGATTGTTAGCTGACTTTCTAGTTCTGCCAAGAAGGGAATACATGCAGTTTGCTTGCATTAATTTCCTCGTTTCTAATCAAGTTGACGCGGCATATTGTCTGGATCAAGCTGATGGTATAGCAGACTATATTCTAGTGGATGTGGAAGCCAAGCAAGATGTTAAGCTTATGGATATAGCTGTGAAACATGTTAGCAAGTCAACGTTAGTTTCCTTCAAACCGAATGATGCAAGTGTGGAAGCTGCCGACCTGCTTATTAGACAGCACTTTCATGAAGATTTGACAGGCAGAAGGATACTCATTTTAGGCGCAGGAAATATATCTTCTAAGTTAGCATTGCGATTTTGTGAACGTAACGCTCATGTGGAGTTGCATGCACGAAACTATTCGAAGGTAAAGATGATTACCGACGGCTTGAATGCCATCCTACCCAAGTATTCGGGTCACCGTATTGAACCTATAGAGCGTGTAGGAAGAGAGCGTGGATATTACGATGGCATCGTGTCTTTCATCGCAGCCGATCAAATTGCGGATAAGCAAATTGCTGAGATGCTTCACGCTGGAGGAATCGCAGTTGACGGAGGGATTAACAATTTCACGCCGGAATTCATAGAAGAATGCCAGTCGCAGGGGATTACTTGCAATAGACTTGATGTGCGGTTGGGATTCATCTACTCCTTACTGTCGCTAGGTCATGATGTTCATAACTTTTATACGAATGTAAGAGGAGAACGTTATGTCGATCATAACCGGCTCATTGCAGGAGGAATTATCGGTCGTCGAGGTGATGTTATTGTGGATCGCATGGTTCACCCCAGTCAGATTATCGGCATTGCGAATGGTGTGGGAGGCGTGTTGAGCCCATGCGAGTATACCAACGAGGAGCATGGCATGTTAGATGAATTAGAAGAGAAATTATTCGGTGAGCAGAAGCACATTCACTATAAGTGAAGTTTTAGAGTTGGTCCTTAATATTGACAGCATAAGTGCGGGAGGCGTATATGATGGTTAACTTGTCAAACCAGGAAAAAGAGGAAATCGTGAAAAGGCTAGTAGTAGAACCGATTCCTCTGTATAACGAGAAGTTTCCCATGATCTTTTTTTGGAGTCCGAAAGGTGGTTGTACATCACTTATTAAGTGGTTCTATTACCAAATCGGATTATTAGAAGAGGCAATGGACTACAACTCTTGGATACACTACTATAGAATGGAAGTGCACCAGAATCAGGAGAACTACGTGGCTGAATTAACAAGTCAACTTATTCATAACAGGAAGGCAACATATAAATTAGTTCGAGAGCCTTTCAAGAGGGCTGTTAGTTCCTTCCTTGCGACTGTAGCCAATGTAGCCATTATGAATCAAATTGCTCCCAATCACGATCAAGGTTTGTCATTTAGACAATTCTTATATCTGATTAAGGATATTGGCGTTAACCGGGATAATATCAATCTACACCTTGCTCAGCAATATACAGATGGAGAAGAGTATGTCATCCAACATTATATAAAATTAGAGAGATTTGAAACGGAGATCAAGAAACTTGAAAGGCAATATCAATTATTAGAATCACCAGTATCCAGTATTATAAAATCCCCCCATCATATGTCGGATCGAATGGTTGAGAGGGGTTCTTATGTAGACACAAAAATAACTTTACAATCATTCGAATCACTACCTACTTTTGAAAGTTTTTATGATAGGGAAACGGTTGATTTAGTTATAAAGTTGTTCGATACAGATTTCCAAAAATTTGGATACGATATGAATTTCATCAATGTCTAAGGACCTGCTTTTACAGGTTCGTTTCAATGATGACAGCTTTCCGCAACATAATGGAAGCGGATACAACCCATTGAATATGGTATAATGGTTCGACATATGACATTCTGTCTGTCTACTCAGAGGGTGGGTTCATTGAAACGGACAAAAATTATTTTCATCGTGGGATTTCTTGTTACGATGAGCGCGCTTATTTTGTACTATGTTCATGCTTTGGAGACAACGCCATCGATTCATAACGGAGCAATCGACCTGTCGAATACGGAATTTAGCGAGGATGGTGTGATTGCGCTTGACGGGGAGTGGGAATTTTATTGGAATCAATTCCTGAGTCCGAGTGACTTGGACGGTGAGCAGTATGCGTTCCAATACATGAATGTGCCAGGCAACTGGCTGCGTGACGAAGCAGGCAATACGTATGCGCCGAAGGGGTATGCCACTTATCGCGTTACGATCAGCCATATTCCAGATGCGACATACTTTGGGTTGAAGAAGGCGAATATTCGAAACGCGAGCAACATCTATGTGAACGGCAACTTGGTGCTGGAAGACGGCCAAATCGCGAAGCATCTTGAAGAAAGTGTAGCAGGTAATCATTCCAAAGTTGTGTATTTCGAACTAGAGGAATCGACAGCGGAGATCATCGTTCAAGCCTCTAACCATGCGTATATCGTCGGTGGTATTGCGAAGTCGATCACTTTCGGAACACAAGAAGCGCTAACACAGCAGCACTATCTGAAGGTGTTGTTCGAATTTGCTATGATTCTCGTTGTTGTGGTGATCGGACTGTTCTACTTGTTCATCTATTTCGCCAATAGCAATTATCGCAAGCGAGAGCCAGTTACGCTCCCGCTTGCGCTGAGCTGTCTATTCTTCGGTGTGATGAATAGTATTTATAGTGAACGGATTATTGCGATTATCCTCCCTGATCTAACCTTAAACTCGACATTTCGCTTCGGGCATTTCATGAGTGCGCTTTCTATCATCTTGGTGTGGATTGTAGTGAATAAGGTGAATCGCGTTTTTTTGCCGTATGTATTGCGAAATATATTGATTGGCTTTTACGGGATTTTTATCGTATGTGTGCTGACATTTCCGCTAGAAATCTATTTGAATATGCTAACCTTTTATATGAGCGCAACCGTAGTCTTGTTCCTTGCAGTATGGATCCGAATTGCGGTGCTGTTCATCAAGGCGCATCCTCATGCAAGCAATGTGGAGCATAGCACGCTGGTCGTTACTATATTTAGTGTGTTTCTCTTTTGGTTGGATATGATTATGTACAGTTTAGGTGCGAAGACAGATATGCTCATCTCGTTTCTTACGATTTCCGTTTATAGCATTGCGTTTGCGATTTTACTTATTGTGCGATATACGAATTCTTATAAGAACAATGAGAAGCTCACGATTCAATTAATTGAAACATTCTCAACGTTAGATCAGACAACGAGAGAAGCGCAACGCAATGAGTTAGCCTTCTTACAGGCACAGATTAAACCCCACTTCTTATTCAATGCATTGAGCAGTATTATTAGTCTATGTTATACGAATGGCGAGAGGGCAGGGAAGCTGCTCACAGATTTGTCTGGTTATTTGAAGCGCTCCTTTCAGATCGACATGAATACCGATTTTGTTACGATTGAGAATGAACTCAGATTGATTCAAGCCTTTGTCGATATTGAGAAAGCAAGATTCGGAGATCGTATTCATGTGAGCTACGATATCGATGACGATGTGTTGCCATTGAGAATCATCCCCCTCGTCATTGAGCCGCTTGTGGAGAATGCGATTAGACATGGGGTACTGACTAAGAAAAGTGGCGGTGAAGTTAAGCTCACCATAAAGAAGCAGGATCAAAGTATATTTATTTGTGTGGAGGATAACGGAAATGGTGTGGAGGCCGGACTGCTTCGTTCGATCTTAAACCAAGAAGGGGAGAAGATTCAAGCGAAGGGAAATGGCGTCAGCTTATCGAATATCCATGCAAGATTGCAAAATTATTATGATGTGGAGCTGCAGTTTGATACCAGTCAACAGGGTACGAAAGTGTATGTTAAGGTACCAACGAATCATGACCAGGAGGAAGACACCGATGATTAAGGCCGTGCTGGTCGATGACGAGATACTCGTATTGAATCTATTGAAGAGGATCATAACTGAAATTAAGGATATACAAATTATAGGCGCCTATACAGACCCAGAGCAAGCTTTACTAGAAATCCCTACCCTAGCACCGGATGTAGTGTTCTTGGATGTGGATATGCCGGCATTGAACGGGATTGAACTAGGTACCAAATTAATAGAGTCAGATACTACAGGGGATATGTCAATTGTCTTTGTGACGGCGTATGAGCAGTACGCCATTCATGCATTTAAGCTGAATGCGGTTCATTACATATTGAAGCCGGCCGATCCCGATTCTGTCATAGAAGTTGTGAATAGGCTGAATCAGAAGCGAGAGCAAGTGCCAGCGAAGGTAAGCGAGAGCGGGAAGATTAACTGCTTCGGCCCTATGCATATGCGCGTGAATGGGCACAAGATAGACTTCTTAACGGCGAAGGTTGAGGAATTATTAGCATTATTGATCATGCATAGAGACAAAGGGATTAGCAAGTGGCGTATTATTGACGTGCTATGGGAAGAAGCTTCTATAGAGAAATCACAACAAAATCTGTACACGATGATGTTCAGGTTGAAAAAAACGTTGCGACATGCAGGCATTCTGGTCGATGTGAAGAGTAAGAATGGTATATATCGAATCGTTCTTGATGATGTGCACTGTGATTTAGTAGAGTTCGACAACTTTGTGGAGAAGAAGCCGCAGGTTCAAGATCATAATTTAGCCGAATTCGAGAGAGTAATAGCGCTCTATCAAGGGGAGCTGTTCGAAGGGAAGGATTACGTATGGTGTATAAACGAGCGAGAGCGGTATTTCCAACAGTTCGCAACAATTGTAAACCGTGTTATCCATTATTACAGAGACAATAAATGCTTCGAACAGGCAGATACATTGTTGCATGCCGTTAGACAATACGTAAGTGAGGAAGAGTATGGGCAGCTCAGATATATAGGTTGAACATGTGATAAAGCAAGCTTCTTGCATTTCATAATGCAGAGCTTGTTTTTTGTTGTGAGGATATTTTCGAAGTAAGAAAAATGTAAGGAGGCTTTGATAGACTTTGAGAATACATCATAGAGAAGGAGAATAATAGATGAAAAAATGGATGGTTATGATGCTGACAGTGTTTCTCGTATTGACCTATATGCCGCTAGCGCAAGCTGGGGTTGCGTGTGAAACAGGCATCCCGGATGGTGATTTTTGTTATATAGTAAATGATGATAATTTAACAGTGACGATTACAGGCTATACAGGCACTGGAGGAGTGTTGGAAATTCCGGGTACTATTGACGGTAACACCGTGACAGTGATTGGGTATTCAGCCTTTATGTCAAATCAACTAACGAGTGTGACAATCCCAGACAGTGTGCAAACAATCGGAGTAAACGCATTCGCAAACAATCAACTGACAAGTGTAACTCTTCCGGATGGCGTGACGGAGTTGGGGAGTTTTGCCTTGGCTACGAATCAGTTGACGAGTGTGACGTTCCCGGACAGTGTGACCTCAATCGGAGCTCGCGCTTTATATCAAAATCCACTCAAGACTGTGGTGATCGATGGAAATGATGAGCAAGGTACCACCATAGGGGATTATGCCATTGGAAGTTTCTCCTTAACGAGTGTGACGCTCGGAGAAGGTGTGGTCTCCATAGGAACTCAGGCTTTCTATCCGCATCAGCTTACAAGTGTGACGATTCCAGGAAGCGTTAAATCGATAGGGGAAGGTGCTTTTACAGGGAATCCCGGCGGGGACTCACTCACAAGTGTAACGCTGGGGGAAGGGATCGAAACCATAGGGGATTCGGCCTTTATATTTAATCAGTTGGCAAGTGTGACGATTCCGGCTAGTGTGACTTCGATAGAAAGCTCGGCTTTTTTAGGGAATCGGATAACAAGCATGACCATTCCCGCCAGCGTCCAAACCATAGGTGATCAAGCTTTTTCCAGTAACAAAATGGAACACATTCTGTTTGAAGGTTCTCCAATACTGGGCACTTCAGTTTTCGCACAAACCTGGGGACTCTATCCAGAATTTGTAGGCTGGTACACCGATCCGGAATTCGCTTCAACATGGGATGGAACAGCTGTGCCAACGGGTAAGGAGGCCTTTGCCCAGAGAAATCCCGATTCCCCGACAGAGGTGACAGCCGCTGCTGGAGATGGACAAGCGACCGTTTCCTTTACAGCGCCTTCCCATACTGGCAAAAACGCGGTAACAGCGTATACTGTCAACGTATATGTGGATGGAGTTGAACAGCAACAAACGACAGGCGTTGCATCACCGATTACGATAACAGGTTTGATGAACGGTACCGCCTATACGTTTGCAGTCATCGCAACGAATGCGACTGGCGATAGTGTGGAATCCGATGCGACGGATGCGGTGACGCCACTGGCGATATTTGAAACGACGGAAAATGAGGATGGGACTTTAACCATCACCAAATACAATGGAACGGAAACCGAGCTCGAAATTCCGGATATGATCGACGGTAAAACCGTGACTGCGATTGGGTTTTCAGCCTTTTCTTCAAAACAACTGACGAGCGTGACCATCCCGGAGAGCGTCGTAACCATCGGAAGTAGCGCTTTCTCTTTCAATCAATTGACGAGCGTAACATTTGAAGATGGCGTCGAAACCATAGGGCCGCATGCCTTTTCCCAAAATAGCTTGATAAGCGTGACCATTCCTGAAAGCGTGACCTCGGTAGGCACAGGTGCTTTTGCGGGTAATATGTCGCTTGAGAGTGTGAACATCTATGGCAATGATGATGATGAGCTGGGCACCAGCATAGGGACCAATGCTTTTGGAAATACCTCCTTAACGAGTGTGACGCTCGGTGAAGGTGTGACCTCTATCGGGGATGTTGCTTTCCAATACAATCAGCTCACAAGTTTGACCATTCCGGGAACGGTCACCTCCATCGGAAGTAACGCCTTTAAAGAGAACTCGCTCAAGAGTTTGACAATCAAGGAGGGGGTAGAAAATATAGGCTCTTCGGCCTTTTCTTCCAATCAACTAACTAGCGTGACGATTCCTAATAGTGTGAAGAGTGTGGGGGTATCTGCCTTTTCGAACAATCGATTGGAACGTATCACCTTTGAAGGGACGCCGACGTTGGCTGTGAATGCCTTTTTACATTATTATACCGGCTTTGAAGGCTGGTATACAGATGCTAGCGTAACGGAAGAATGGACTGATCAATTGTCCCTGCCCGTGAGTGGCGAATTATATGCAAGGACAACATGGCCGGCTTCGCCATCAAATGCAAGTGCGGAAGCCGGTGATGCCCAAGTGATTGTATCCTTCACCGCACCAACGTATTCAGGTGAATCGGAGATCACAGGGTATACCGTGAAGGTGTATGTGGATGGAGTTGAACAATCCGGACTGAAAACAACAGGTGATCAGTCTCCGATTACTGTAACGGGTTTAACGAACGGCACAGCCTATACTTTTAAGGTCATCGCATCGAATGCTGCAGGTGATAGTTTAGAATCCGCTGCATCGAATGCTGTAACACCGGTCGAAGAATATAATGTGACGTATGATGGGAATGGCAATCACACAGGAAGTGTGCCCACGGATTCCAACTCGTACGAGCAAGGGTCTGAGGTTACTGTGCTGGACAATGCCGGAAATTTAGAAAAAACAGGTCAATCGTTTGCTGGCTGGAATACAGCATCAGACGGTAGTGGTACACTTTATGAAGCGGGAGATACATTCAACATCGGAAACGTGGGTGTTACGTTATATGCGGTTTGGAAGTCATCCCATGCCGAATTGAACGGCCTGAGCATCAGTGATGGCACATTAACACCTGGGTTCTCTTCCCAGAAAACAAGCTATACCGTCGACGTGGCCTATGAAGTAAGCAGTGTTACCGTCACAGCAGCCGTGTATGACAGCCATTCCACCTTAAAGGTGAATGGAACGAGTGTGACAAGCGGCAGTGCTTCATCGGCGTTGAGCCTGGACGAAGGAAATAATACGATTACAGTAGAAGTGACCGCTCAGAATGGAACGGCCAAAGAATATACGATTGTTGTTAATCGAGCAGCAGCGCCATCGACCAACTCCGATCTAAACGCCCTGAGCATCAGTGAAGGAACGTTAACGCCTAGCTTCTCACCCGGGACAACAAGCTATACTGTAGACGTGGTCTATGATGTAAGCAGTGTGACCGTCACAGCAGCCGTGTATGACAGCAGCGCAGCGCTGCGAGTGAATGGATCAAGCGTCACAAGCGGCAGTGCCTCATCGGCTCTGGCCTTGGTTGAAGGAGAGAATACCATTACGGTAGTAGTGACCGCTGAGGATGGAACGACTCGAAATTATACCATCGTGGTGAATCGAGCAGCAGATGATCGTGATGATAGACACTCTGGGAATGGAAACACTGGAAATAATCAAACGACAACAGAAGAAATCACAGTTGAAGTGGAAAGTGGAAATGATGGAACAACGGTTTCAACAACAACCATTAAGAGAACGAAAGATAATGAAGGACGAATCAAGGACGAAGTCGTCTTATCGGAAAATAGTGCGAAAGAAACGATTCAAAAGCTTAGGGCACAAGAGGATGACACAGCGAGCATCGTGATTCCGGATACCAAGGATGAAGTAAGCGAGGTTCATGTAATCATCCCGAAAACAGCCTTAAATAAACTGAAAGAAGGAAACATAAATCTAGAAATAAAAACAGCCAATGCAAAGCTTGCGATTCCAGCTAGCACACTTACTCAGTTTGATGAAGACATCTATTTTAGAGTTGTACCTATTAAGGATCAAACAGAAAAAGAGCAGGTTGAAGAACGTGTTAAGCTAGAAAAAATGATTCAAGAAGTGGCAGCGAATAAGGAGATTCAAATTCTCGGCAGACCTGCCGTGATAGAAACGAATATGCAAAACCAAATCGTATTAGTGACCATGCCATTGCAAAGTGAAGATTTATCATTGCATGAACAAGAAAGACAGAAGGTGTTTAATAATTTGGCAGTTTTTGTTGAACATAGCGATGGAACGAAAGAGCTGGTTAGCAGTGAGGTCACAGCCAATGCTGACGGGACGTGGGATATTGCATTTGAAATCGATAAATTCAGTACCTTTTCGATGGTCCATTTGGAAGGTGCTGAACAATATTTCGCACAGTCCGAAGAGCCAATGATGCATCAAGCTTATATTGCAGGCTATGCAGACGGCACCTTCAGGCCGGATCAGCACGTAACACGTGCAGAAATGGCATCGCTTCTGGCACGAAACCTGACGACGAAGGCAAGTGAACATACCGAGTTTACAGATTTGGTCGATACACACTGGGCGTATGACAGCATTCAACAGGTCGTGGCAGCTGGCTTGATGAAGGGCTATCCAGGTGAAGTGTTCAAGCCGGATGCCATCATGACAAGAGCGGAAATGGCTGCAATTGTTCTCCAATGGAACGATCTGCAAGCGTCCAATGAATCCCAGGTGTTCATGGATACAGAGAATCATTGGGCGGCAGGCATCATTGCAGCCGTGTCCCACGATAACGTGATGAATGGCTATCCAGATGGATCATTTAAACCGGATCAAACCTTGAGTCGAGCAGAAGCTGTTACCGTCATCAACAGTCTATTGGAGAGAGGTCCGCTACACGGCGTTGAGAAGAACATCTGGCCAGATGTTCCCACAACGCATTGGGCTTATCCGGCGATCCAGGAAGCATCGATGAGTCATAGCTTTGAAATCGCAGAGGGCGTAGAATCCTTTGTGGAAGAAGTAGAATAATAATTGAAACTCTTATGAATCCTGATTTTTTTGGAGTTTCAAATTGTAGTCCATTGAATAAGCGGGTATTACACATGAATGGTGTGGGGTACCCGCTTTTTGTCGAACGATGTAAGAAAAATGTAAGGACGGTCTGATACCATTGAATGAAGTGTGAACGATGACTAGAAAAAATCTTGTATAATCAAGCAGCAAAGGAGATCCAAACATGAAACCAACAAGAAGAACAAGAGAGATGATCGTGGCCGTCATAGTAACAGTTGCTATGGTAATGGGGCTTATTCCCCAGGTGGCAAATCCTCTGTTGGCGGCAGGTCCACCTGTCGCATCCGTAACCATAGACGGTGTTACGACGGAACACAGCTCGTTTATAAATGGTGATACTGGTGCATGGGACCAGACACGTAGAGCTAGTAATATAGGGAAACCTATTACTGTAAAGTTACTCCATGACGTTACAGTGGATGAAGAGTTGAGGGTTGTATCAGGCAGTGAGATTACCATTGATCTAAATGGTTTCGCCATCGATCGCGGTTTAAATTATCCCGTTGCGGGCGGGCGCGTTATATATATGGAAAGTAGTAGTCATCTTACGATTACGGATAGCAGCAGTACAGACATTGCAGATCAGGGTAAAATTACCGGTGGGTATAGTACTGGTGGAGGAGCGGGGATATTCATGAATGGTAGTGACGCTGAACATCCATCTACTCTCACTATAACCGGCGGGAATATCACCAACAATGTCGCCACAAGTAGTACGCAGTTAGCTGATGGAGGAGCCATCTACGTCAATCAAAATGCCAACTTGATTATGACAGGTGGCAGTATTACCGACAATGTAAGCAACGGTAACGGCGGCGGTGTATATCTCGCTGGTACATTTACCATGAGTGGCGGCAGCATTACAGACAACAAGGCTAATGTGGGGAAAGATATCATTTGGCATGGGGGCGGTGGTGTATACGTAGCGTTGAACGCATCGTTTACAGTCAGTGGTGCTGTGAACATAACAGATAATCACAACGACGTTGACAATAAGGACGATAATGTCAAGTTGTTTAATGAATCAACACATATAGATGTTACGGGCTCTTTGGCTGATGCAAGTATTGGCGTACACATAGGCAGAAATACAGCGGGTGATGGCGTGTTCACCACAGATTATGATGCTCACAACAACGGCGTGGATCCTACGACCATCTTCACCGCTGACCACGTAGACAGATATGTACAATGGACTTCCGATAAGCATGAAGCTGAGTTGGTAGTGGATCCTAGACCCACTCTTACTTACGATGCAAATGGCGGAACAGGAACGGTTGCAACCCAAAAAGCAGAGGTCGGCACGCCAATCATCATCTCCGCCAATGGATTCACTAAAGCTGGACACATCTTTCTAGGTTGGACAGATCATCCTATGAATCCGGATCCGAATATAACCTTGAAATACGCAGTGGGGAAATCATTACTCCTCGAGGCAGAAGAAAGGTTTACCCTTTATGCAAAGTGGAAGAAGCTTAATCATGACGAATATGCCGTTACCTATCATGCGAATGGCGGTACAGGCGATGTTGCAAGTCAAATTACCAAAGTAGGGACAGATACAACCGTCTCTGCCAATGGATTTACGAATGGCGGTAAAGTCTTCACCGGCTGGAACACGGCTGCGGACGGAACGGGTACGGCCTATGAAGCGAGTGGGATGGTGCCTTCTCAAAGCGAGGGTACGGTAGTAAACCTCTATGCACAGTGGAGTGATCGTCCAAGTGCGACCTACACCGTAACCTACGATGCGAACGGCGGCACAGGTACGGTTGCAAGCCAAACGACGAATGTAGAGACAGCAACGACTGTTTCCGCCAACGGATTTACCAGAGCTGGCTACACCTTTACCGGCTGGAACACAGCTGCGGACGGAACGGGTACGGCCTATGCAGCTGGCGCAACCGTGCCGTCCCAATTAGAAGGAACAACGGTCACCCTTTACGCACAATGGGAACAGTCGACAGCAAGCACGCATGCTATTACAGGGACGGTAACCGAGGCCACTTATGGCCCGGCAGCTGGTGCAAGCGTGAAGCTGATGAAGGGGAAACTGCAAATCGGAACGCAGGGTGTGACCACAGGTCCAGGTGGCGAATTCACGATTGAAGATGTACCGAACGGCATTTATAATCTTGTGATTGCACATACAGACGGTACAACCGTGACGGTGAAGGTAGAAATAGTAGGTCATGATTATACGTTCGAAGAGGCCATTTCCCTTCCGCCTGGCAAGACGAGCAGCCTCGTTGAGGTAAAAGCAGGAACACCCGATATTGTTGTCGGCAATCTTGACAGCCAGTTTGATGCTGCTGACAAAGACTTTGCACTGATTCCTAACCATGCAGTAGAAATCAAGCTTATTGCAGAGAAGAAGGATACAGACCAAGTAGCAACAGATGCAACGAAAATTACCGCTGTTGCAAGTCAGCAAACAATAGGAGTGTATCTCGATTTATCGGTGACAAAAATCAAGACCGTAACGGGTGCGACTTATAGCGAAGAGACCATGCGCACACTGCCAGATATCGTTGAAATCATTGTTCCACTTCCATCGGAGCTTACAGGCAAGGATGGATTGACGGTGTACCGTGTGCATAATGGCACTGCTGCTGCATTGCCGAATGGTTCTGCAAATGCAGTAGATGGTGAATATTATGAAGTTGTGGGAGATGACATCATGATTCACACCAAGAGGTTCTCTACCTATGCCATTGGCTATAACACGCCAACACCACCAACAACGCCAGGTAGTGGAAGTTCACGTGGCGGCGCAGGGCAGCCAACGATTCCGACCATCACTGTAGAGCCGCTGGAGGATGGAGACATAATCGTCAGCAAGGATGCGAAGAAAGCGGATATGGTTCCCAAGGATGGCTATGTCATTGCAGATGTCATCGTAGATGGTAAGAGCATAGGGGCAACGGATACGTATACCTTTACAGACAACCATGACCACAATATCAGCGCCGTTTTTGTCAAGGCCATGGCGTTACCTTATTACGATCAAGATGGCGAGAACATATACATTGGATTCTCTGCCATTCATACAAATCTCTACAAATACATCGCACCTGACGGTGTTATCGTAGAGTTTGAGGAGAATCCCAAGCACTTTACAGACAATACGATCGCATGGGCCAAGCCAAGCATCGACTTTGTGACAGAACGTGAAATATTCGCAGGAACCGCACAACATACCTTTAGTCCGAATGAAGCGATGACAAGGGCTATGTTTGTAGCCGTCATCGGCAGACTGTATGAACGTTCTTATGGACATGTTGCAGGAACAAGTGCATTCTTGGATGTTGATGAGGAGAGTTACTATGCCAAGTATGTAGCATGGGCACATGAAACGGGCATCATCAAGGGCGTCGGTGAGAATAAATTTGCTCCAGAAGAGAAGGTGACGCGTGAGCAAATGGCGGTGATCCTGCGAAATTTCGCCACCTTCTTAGAGAAGGGCAATGTGGAAGGTGAAACCCTTGCCTATTCGGATAGCGCAAGCATCTCAACGTGGGCGGTCGACGGTGCTGCATATACGCAGGAGACAAATGTGATAACAGGCAGAGATGGCAACACCTTTGCTCCTCAAGAACAGGCAACAAGAGCCGAAGTGGCAGCTGTTATGGAGAGGTTTATTAACACAATAGTGAAGTAGGCACAAAATAGGCACAAGAACACGGCAATGAAGATCAATTTCATAAGCGAGTCGTACACATGTATTTGTATAGGACTCGCTTATTTTGTCGAACGATGTAAGAAACATGTAAGGGCCGTATAGTACTATCACACAAAAAAGTACAAGAAATGAGGCTTTTTAAATGAAGAAACGAAAATCATGTTTTGGAATGATAATGACGTTCATTATGATGTTGTCTATATTTCCAATAGTCCCGATGACGGCACACGCCGCTGATGGGTGTGATGCAAGTGCGCGCGCAGAATTTGGCGGCCTTGATAATAAAAACCTATTCTTGGGCGGCAAATATATCGAGCTCGGGATTAGCCAATGGGGGGATTTTGGTACAGAAGGTATTATGCATTATCCCGTGCCAGGGGATAGGCCAGCTAACTTTCACGGAACGGATCAAAGACAAAATATCGCAATGAGTGCTGATCATGACGGTTTCTGTCAAGGAGTAGACCTTCCTGTAGACTACTTTCTACCGGGTAGCCCTGAGGAACGATTTGCGGTTGGTTATACGTCTCACCCGGATGACACAAGGGGAGGTATCTCACAATCCAATAGTGCATTGATGGATGGGGAGTCCAACGGAATGGGCACAATTAAGTCCAAGCTAATGCCCACTACAGTCACCAACACTTCGGATTTGGACAACGGTATACTAAGCGCGACAATCGTGTCGTATTGGCGAAATGGAAGTCTCAGCCCTAAAATGGAAGTTACACAAGTCATTTCATTCCATGAAGATGACAAATTTTTTCGGAATGAGGTTACCCTTAAGAACATAACGGATGAAGGTGACTATCCCCAATCCTGGACAGGGGCAAGGTATACGCGCTCGCTTGACCCTGACAATACAGTAGACCAAAATGATGGTAGATTTTATGAAACAAGAAATGTGGTTACCCATACTGTGGCCGAGGACGGCATGGCAGTGGTCAAAGCAGAATCACATCTAGATGATGATAAGTTATACCAAGCATTCAACTCGAGGATGCCGATTTTCTACTACTCTAGCGACCCTATGGCGAGGGGCTCCGTCTTTGGTAGAGGTGTTGTCGAACCTTATACGGATCAAGTCTATAATAGGCCACGGCCGAAAGGCGACGCCTGGGTGAACGATGTATCAATCGGAATGACTTGGGATGCGGGACCTCTGGAACCCGGTGAGACGAGCGATGTCTTCACCTACTATACGAGCTTGGATGAGCGAGTTTTCGAGGAAGTCATGGCGGATATTAAGTTGGATGAATCACGAAGCCTCCCCCTTATAGAGGCGGAGACAAACGACGGTACGGTGCCCGGCAATCAAAAGGTGGTTGTCTCGGGGGCAACACTTGTGGAGCCCTTGGACATGGATCATATTCGAGTGAACAACCTTCCCGCGGGATTAGGGTTTGAGACCACCCGCCTCAGTGATACAGAACTGGATATTCAATTGACGGGCAAGGCCATGCAACATAGCTCGGAATTTTCAGTGGATCATTTGTCAATAACGATCGGTAAGGAGAATGTAATGGGCAGTTCTTCGGACTTGACTACGAAGAGCTTCTCTATTATGTTCCGCGATCCTCCTGAGCTCAGTGTGTACCCTGGCGTTATCAACGCTAGATTTTATAATAGTTTAGGTTACGCCTTTCCTCAAAGTGAAAACATTGAATTGTCGATCCAGGACGGAAAGTTTGCTGAGGATATTCAAGCTGCAGATATACAAGTGAATCATCTTCCAGCAGGATTGCAACATGCAATGAGAGTAGAAAGACTTTCAGACAAGAAGCTAAAGATCACATTTGATAATGGATTTACTTCGGTAGCGGAGGATGTAAACAATGTATCCATTACCGTCGCCGCAGACAAGCTCATTGGAAGCCCGGATGAACTGACTTCCAACACCTTCAAGATGAATTTTGAGGAGAAGGAACCTTTTCTAACGGTTGCAACGCCGCTGCTTTATGAGTCGAAGGCAAATGATGGCTCCATCGATGATAAGCTGGTTTTGGAATTCCTGAACGGCACCTTGCCAGAATCGGTGACGGAGTCTGTATACGCGGAGGCGGTGAATTGGCCTTCAGGGCTGTACATTGGTGAGGTTACACGGGACAATGACACACAGCTTACCTTGTCGATTGCAGGACAAGCGGATAACCACAGTGTGACGGATAGTGTCTACGATGCGCAAGTGAACATGATGAATATGATGTCCAATACCTTCTCGATCATATTCCGTTCACCACCGCCGTACATTACGGCATCTCCAGACATCATTGGTTACGCAGAGGATGGTACCGGTATAGATGTCTTGACGGTTGCCTTGAACAACGGAATCTTTGCTCAGGATATGAGTAGTGGTGTTACGCTCAATAACTTGCCAGAGGGACTCAGCTTTGCAGTGGATCGGATCAGTGATACGGAATTAGAGATTCATTTTACAGGAGGCAATATCCAGAAGAATACAGCCACTCCATTCGCTTCCGTGACGGTTGAGGCTGCCAAAGTGATCGGCGCTGAAGCCCCGCTTACTTCTAATTTTGTTGAATTACAGGTACCACAGGATGATGCGCAAGCGAATCTGGATGCTGTCGATCTGACATGGGATACCATCAGAGAGGAGAATATTCTGCAATCTTCTGTGACGACAGATGTGGATCTGTTAACCGAGGGCAAGTACGGAAGTACCATCACATGGACGTCTTCCGATGAATCGGTGATCGCGCTGGATGGCCAGGTGACGAGGCCGGGAACGGATGAAAGCGATCAGGCAGTGAAGTTGATTGCAGAGATCACTTACGGCACGGTATCACTAACGAAGCCATTTGATCTAATCGTGAAGAAGCTAGAAGAGAGCTTACCCGCACAGCCTCTAACTTTCGATAATGTGACGAATGGTGCGGTTACGAAAACCTATGGTGACTCGAGGTTTACTTTCACCGCAACTAGCACTAAAGCTGACGGCGGACCCATTTCTTATAGCAGCAGTGATGAGAAGGTAGCCACTGTGGATGCAGCAACAGGTAAGGTTGCCATGCACAAGGCGGGTGAGGCTACGATTACCGCTACAGCGGCAAAAGTACCAGGACTGTATGGGAAATCTACAGCTACGTATGTATTAACCGTTAATCCCAAAGCGTTAACTTGGAATCCTGACGGTATAGTAAAGGACAAGCTATATGATGGCACAGCAGCGGCTGTACTGGAACAAGCACCGACTCTGTCAGGCGTTGTGAATGGCGACGCGGTGACCGTTACAGCGGGAAATGTACAGTTCGCCGATGTAACTGCAGGAACAGGTAAAACTATCATTGCGGATGGCTGGGGGATGGAAGGTGCAGACGCCAACAATTATACTGTACCAACAGTTCAGCCAACTTTTCAAAGTGCCGATATTACGAAGCTGCAGCTCACAGCCACAGCAACGGCAACTGACAGAGCTTATGATGGGACTACGGCAGTTGAAGTTACGCTTACACCAACGAATACAGTTGGATTGGATCAAGTTTCTCTAACGGCAACAGGTACGATGGCCGATGCCAATGCAGGGACGAATAAGCCTGTGACGATCTCCGACATTCAGTTAAGTGGCAGTGATGCAACCAACTATATGGCGCCTGCTAACCTGAATACAACGGTCAATATAACAAAAGCGAGCACAGGATTGGCAGCAACTTCACCTATTTTGATTTATATTCATAGCTCGGATACGGATGATAATACCTTGGAATTATCAACAACGCTGAACCCAACAGGTGCGGCTGATCCGGGTGCGATAACCTATACGCTTGATACATTAACGAATTCGGATAGCGTACTAGCTGGAAGCCCTGTGTTGAATGGCACTACGCTAACCTACACAGGGAATGGGCAGCTAACAGGTACAGCGACACAACATATTAGAATAGCAAGCGATAACTATGCAGATATCATCGCTACCATCATCTTCGAAGCTACCGACAAGACAGAAGCAACGGTTACCGTGACCCCGCCGGCCAATATTACGTATGGACAGCGTTTAGGTGATCCAATCGCAGGCGTTTCGGAAAGCGTAACAGACGAAGACTATACGTTGAGCTATTCCGGAACACTCACATCGGGGACGCCTTACGGTCCAAGTGAGACGAAACCTACCAATGCGGGCAGCTATACCGTGATGGCAACGTTGAATAGTGCTGTTTACTATGGCAGTGACTCGGCGAGCTTCACGATTGCGAAGGCAATGCCTACAGGCGAACCGGCGTATACCGAAATTAGTGAAGCTGGAGAAACGCTTGCTATCACTAATTTAACAGGTGAATTTACAAATCCGCATAATAGCGATGCTGTGGAAGGTCACTTAACTTGGGACGACGGAGACAGCGCAACAGTTACACAAGGGACATCGTATGATTGGACATTCACGCCGAATGCTACGAATAATTATTATGTAGTGACAGGGTCGATCATACCGTGGCCGGCACCTCCCGGCGGCGATATTGCAGGAACGTTAGACATTACAGGAACACCTAGTTACGGGTATGTACTAACGGGCAATGTCAACCTAACCGGCGATCCATGGGGGAACTTGACCTATACGTGGAAACGTGGAACGACGGTATTGCAGACGAGTACGAAGACAGGAGATACAGACACCTATACGATTCAGGCAGGGGATATAGGGAGCACCATTACCCTTGAAGTGACATCCGATTACTATGCGGGTACGCTGACTGCAAGTACAGACGTAGTTACTCGACGCACTGTTCAGGAGCCTTCTCCGCCGATCGTGGAGAGCGCAACGAAATTCTCCATTACATTACGGGCAGCCGGCGGATATGAGTATACGATAGACAACGGCAACACCTGGCAGGACAGTCCAGTATTCACGGGACTTACGCCAAGCACGACGTATACATTCCAGCAGCGAATCAAGGCAACACCGACCAGCTTTGCTTCAGACATGAGCGGTACTGCGGAAGGAACGACCTTGGATAAGGAGCAGCTCCAGCAACCTGACAATCTGCGTTGGGACACAACTGGAACGGAAGTGCTTGCCAAGTGGGATGACGTACCGAACCACTCTGGTTACATTGTGCAGCTATATAAGGACGGGGTTCCAGTGGGCGACCCGATCGATATCAACCAGACTTCCTATGACTTCTCAGCAGCTATAGCGGCTGGCGGGGACGGGATCTATACGTTCACCGTGCTAGCTAAGGGCGACAACGTCAGCTATATCGATAGTCGGAAGTCGAGGGTTACTACAGCTTATGTGGCGAAGGAAACCCGCAACGTTACCGGCAAAGTTGAAGATGAACATCATAATCCGGTGCATGATGCAGAAGTGAGAGTGATGCAGGGGAATACGCAAATCGGCATCACGGTCATGACAGCACTGGACGGAACGTTTACCATAACGGGTATTCCTGCAGGCTCCTATAACCTTGTGATCACGAAGGGTGATCAGCGGGTCACACGCTACTTCACGGTTGGAGATACGGATTATATTTTCCAAGAAGTTATCACTCTGCCAAGCGGTAAGAAGAACTCCGTGCTTCAAGTAGCACAGGATACACCGGATGTTGTCGTTGATAAATTAGACGATATGTTCAACCAGCCAGAGATTTATACGCCGGAGGATGATGCAACAGTTGCAGGCGGAGGTAAGGTTGAAATCAAGCTCTCCGTGGAGAAGAACGACAATGCTGCACATGTAACGGAAATGTCGAACGCGGCAAGCTCCGGCGGTTATACGATGGGGACAGCACTGGACTTGAATGTTACGAAGACAGCGACGGACAATGTGGGAGCTGTAACGGCATTCACACCGATATCGGATACGCAGGTGCTGCTGACTATTGTCATACCGATTCCTGAACATGAGCAGGGCAAGTCAGCCTATCGATTAATTCGTGCTCATGATTACGAAGACGGCAACGGTGTTGTAACGGAATATATCAGCCCAACAGCTAATGCCAATGGTGAGAGAATAGAAGTCAACGCAGATAAGACCATCATCACGGCCTACGTTCGCTACTTCTCTACGTATGCGATTGCGTATCCAGATGGCTCGCAATCGGGTGGCGGCTCCGGCAGCAGCTCGAGTGATCAAATTGGTGGCAGGACCACGAACACCATCGTCATCGTAGACGGGAAGAATCACTTTATCGGCAGAGAAGAAGTGGAAGGTTCGACAACAAAGTCAACCCCAGACCAAGAGAAGCTTGCAGCTGAGATTGCACAGGCAGCAGATAGCGTAGTCGTTCCGATATCTGAGAATGAAGAGGTCAGCACGCATTTGGTTGTGAGCCATGTTGAAGCCATGAAGGCCAAGGGAATGACCCTAACGGTGCAAACGGGAAACATTGCATACAACATCGATACAACTGCAATCAACATAGACGAAATCAGGACAATATTAGGCAAAGATGCGGATACGCGTGCAATGCCGTTTGTCATTACGATTGCAGATGCAGGCGATCAAGTGACCGTTCCTGACACAGCAGAGGAACATGTGATTATAGAACCGATCAGCTTTACAATAAGTGCACAATATGACGGCAAGACTGTTGATGTTAAGAGATTTCGTTCTTACGTGAATCGTACGATTGAGATTACCCAAGAACAGGCAGATCGCATTACAACAGCGGTAGTCATAGAACCGAATGGTACATTAAGACACGTACCGACCGAAGTATATACACAAGATGGCAAGCATTATGCCAAAATCAACAGCCTTACCAATTCCTTATACACGCTCATTTATAATGAGCAGCAGTTTGATGATGTCATCGGAACATGGTATCAAGAACAGGCGGACGAAATGACGAGTCGCAAAATTGTATTCGGCGTATCGGATGGGGTATTCGACGGCGATAGGAACATTACGAGGGCCGAATTTGCTGCGATGATCGTTCGTGCATTAGGATTACCTGCTCATGGTCAAGCTGCATTCAGCGATGTTCCGGCAGAAGCGTGGTATAGCGGCGCTGTTGCAACGGCTGCGGAGTATGGTATCGTAGTCGGGGTCGGACATAACAAGTTCGCTCCACATACGAACATATCCAGACAAGAGGCAATGGCTGTACTTTACAATGCTGCTAAGTTAACACCGTACGTAGATCAAGGAATAGACAACGCATTGATTCGTACATTCAGGGACTATGGTACACAGTCAGATTGGGCAAGTGCAGCTGTTGATTACAACCTGTCTAACAACTTTATCGTAGGTTATGATGAAGCGATAAGACCCCAAGAGTACATCACGCGCAGCGAAGCAGCATCCGTCATCCTTAGACTATTGCAGAAGGCTCAGCTTGTAGATGTAAGAAGTCACCCGTAAGATATAGGAAGAACCGTATTCATGAATAATCGAGAATTCTTGTTGTGTACAAGGATTCTCGTTTTTTTCGTTCCTGTACGCCTGTGAAGAACAACCAAAATGAGTTACAATAACAAAGACGTATGAAAATAGAGAACCCCGAATATACAAGGAGTGGTCGAACTGAGAAAACATAAGCCCATGTCATTCGATGATTTGCTGAAGGATCTGCAAGGCCAACGAGAGATGCAGGAGGATCCGGACAACGTCAAGCTGGAGGATCTGTTCCATCCTGATTTCATGAAGAAGTACACGAATTTTGACAGCTTCGGTGCATTCTTAGAACAAGGCAACTTCCAGGTGGAAACCCATGAGGATATCGCCAAGATTCCTGACGAACTATTCGATCGCCATATTTCAAGAGAGACCAAGTTCGAGGATTGGGCATCCATGCTGGAAACTGCTGATCAAGCATATAAGTCGCAATAGACAGCTATAGGAAAGAACGGCAAGAGTCGATGAATGTCAGGTACTTCACCTGATTTTCGATCGGCTCTTCTTTTTTTGATGAATAGTCATGGTGTACCAAAAGAGGAATAGTTCAAGTTGCTTATGCTTAGGTATTTAGTCTTATTTTATGCTTCATTCCTTATACTTTACCTAGTTTTTACTCGGGCATGATAGTTTTAGTCTGATTACATTCATAATAGCGAGCGCTAGGCAAGGTGTCAGAGCTTGCGGCTCTATTGACTGAAATAAAGGAGATGAACGAATGTTACATAAGCGATGGACGAAGCCGCTAGTGATGGTTGTGATTATGAGTATGATGCTATCCTTCGTGCCTCTTCAAGTGCAGCAAGTACAAGGGGAGGAAGGGTTGAACGAAGCAGTAACGGTTCAATCGGCTGTCTATGAGGATGACGAGTTATTCGATATGCCAGGACTGACAGGGATGATGAGCGAGCCGAATGTCTTGTTCGCACCGTATGCGCATGGCGTTGTGCTCTCGTGGGCTTATCCGCAATGGTCAGATTATTCTTGGACGCTTCTTCGTGATGATGCGCAAGTTAGTACGGGGTGGGCTGCTGGTCCTTCTTATTATGATAATGACGTAGAACCTGATACGGCGTATACGTACACCTTGATCTTGACGAATGCGGTTACGGATGAGCAGGTAACGGTGGAGCGTGAGGTGCAGACACTAGCTGCCGGCGAGGGGATTCGTACAGAGATGGTTAGTCTGGACCACACCGGATCAGCTGTCGACAAGGTGAGCTCCGAACCAAGCTTGTCTGCAGATGGACAAGTGATTGCATTCACTTCTGAGGTTGAGACTATGGTCGAGGACGATACGAATGTTCGGGCAGATGTGTTCGTGCGAGAATCGGATACAGGTGTAATCGAACGAATTAGTGTAGCGTCAGACGGGACAGAAGCTGACTATGGCGGTGGACAGCCGAGCATTAGCGGCGATGGGAACCGCGTTGCCTTCGTCTCTAGCTCTACGAATTTGCATGCGTATCCGTCGAGCTTTGCGAACCAGATCTACATTCGACATCGAGACATCGGTCATACGGAGATCGTCACTGTTGGTGTCGATGATAGTCTAGGTGATTATGCAAGCAACAAGCCTGCGATGAGCGCAGATGGTCGTTATGTTGTCTATCAATCGCAAGCGACTAATCTGATTGCAGAGGACAGCGGTCCTGCTTCGCGGATGAATATATTCCTCTATGATCGAGTAGAGCAGACGACGGAATGGGTAAGCCGCGCATTCGCCGGCGGTGCGCCGGACGGCAACAGTGAGAATCCGGCTATTAGCGATGACGGCCGCTATGTCGTGTTCGAATCGATGGCACGGAATTTGGTAGATGGCGGTTCTAGTGATGATAAGCATATTTTCGTATGGGAACGGGAGGCAGGTGAGATTCAGCAGGTAAGCAAGCTGCCAGACGGCAGGGAGCTGTCTGTGTCATTGGGGGATGCGAATAACAGCAAGCCCGATATGAGCGGGGACGGGAAGACTGTCGTCTTCTATACTGAGCATGAAACCTACCTAGGTACTACCGGACCGAGCTTGCAGTTATGGGATCGGGATACCGGTGAGCTACAGACGGTGAATTACCGTTCGAATCTGACGAGTGAAGCTATTCTTCCGAGTGCTGGAATTGCTGCGAAGATTAGCGCAGATGGAAGCAGGGTCTTGTTCGCTTCAGAAGATCCGTACATGACGCCGCCGACGAATGAATCGAACGGGCTGCAGCTGTACTTGCGGGAGATGGAGAGCGGCAAGGTGTGGCACGTCAGCGCATCATCAGACGGCGTACCGCAGGAAGGAAGCATTATATATGGAAGTCCGCTGAGCAATTGGGCGATCAATCAGGACGGCACGCATGTCGTGTTTCAGTCGAATGCGAACAATCTGACGGACGATCGGGATTCTGGCAATATCCAGAATGTGTTCCTTACCGTATTGGAGCAAGCAGCATCCCCGCCTTCCTGGCCGGCAGGAGCACAGCTTGAGATTGCGGATAGCGGTCAGACCTTCGTTGAATTAAGCTGGGGAGCAGCACAAGGCGATGTAGACCGGTATTGGATTTATCAGGACGGTCTCGTTATTGATGAGTCGGCTTCAACGTCCTATCGGGTTACGGGTCTGGAGCCGGGTCGCGCGTATGCATTTGCCGTTGCAGCCGAAGGCGGTGGCGAGCTTACATCGACGCTGGAGGTGCAGGCGCAGACAGATGATGCGGTAGTCGGGGACGCAGGCTTGACGGTCAATGTGGAAGAAGGAGGCTTGGCCCATCTGACATGGGATCAAGCGGCGGACGTAGAAGGCTATGTTGGCTATCGCATAGAGCGCCGTGTGTCAGGCGCAGAGGACTGGGAGGAACGCGGTGATCCGGTGGAGCTGGATGTAACGGAAGTGACCGATCAGGAGCTGCTTGGAGACACAGCTTACGAGTATCGGATTATGCTCATACCGGATGACGGTCCCTTACAGCAGCATACCCGTATAGTGGAAGTGCATACGCCTGCGCTGTATGCGGATGAGTTCTTCTGGTCACTTGCTGAGGAGCCATTCCGGGGCTATGCGGCACAAGGCAGCAGCTTGACCTTCATCGTCACAGGTGAGCCGCAGCGCAGTGCAACTGTAGTCGTAACCTATAATTCCTCGTTCGATGATGATGGGGTATTAGTCGAGCAGTTGCAAGAGCGTGAGGTTGAGGTGGAGCTTGCTGAGGATGAGAGCGGCATCTATCGCGGTGAATGGGACATACCTGCGGGCGCCGTGCAGTTGCACGCTCTGCATGCAAGTATAACGGATGGGGAGCATGTTGCCGAGCTGCCGGAACAGGAGATAGCGGTTAGCGTGTTAGGCGATCTGGAAGTGTCTTTGTCCGCGGCAGACGGCGTTGCATTCACGGACATACCGGATGATGCGCGGATGCGCTTGTGGAGCGAGCAGGTGCAGAGCGGTTCCATTGTTGAGGTGGATGAAGAGGGGACGTATGCGTTCTCGAACTTGCTGCCTGCTGACGATTACCTGCTGCGGCTGGATCGCAGATCAGGCGGTATGCCGTTGGATGAACTGGATAGCCTCGTCGTACGCAGCGGCTTGCTCAATCCGCATGAAGGAGAGCTGGAGCTGGAATATAAGGGAGCTCCCTCTATTCAACTCGAAGTAAGAGCGGGCAGCGAGCTTGGTGAGCGGTTGGGCGATGTTGCGGTGTCTGTGACAGATGCAGATACGGGACGGTTGCTCGGGCGTGTCGTTACCGATGCGAATGAGACAGTCGAAGTGTTCCGGACATGGGATTCATCCTCTCATGCACAGGCGCAGCGGCTTCAGCTTCGGTTGGCCCCAACCTCGACGCTTGGGCATCAGTACGCAGCTATCGAACAGATCGTCGAGATCCAACCGGGTGAACAACTCGTATCTCTCGTGCTGCATGATACAGCGCCGGCTGTATTGCAAGGGCGTGTGTTAGATGCAAGCGGTGAGCCTATTGCCAGACAGGAGGTTGTCGCAACTGGCATCGGCTATACTTCGACAGCGGTAACGGATGAAGATGGCTACTATACGCTATCCGTCTATGCCGGAGAAGTGGAAGTGTCGGCTGTGAGGCGAGCCAATGCGATACAGCGGGATCGAAGCGAAGTAAGGGAGTTGGACGTACAAGCAGGAGAGAGCTATACGGGCATTGATCTAACTTTGTCCGCTACTTATCGCTATTCGTTCGCGATCGGCTCCATTCGTTATGAACGCGCGGACGGAACGGAGCAGGTCTATATGAATCTTGGTCGAAGTGAAGCGGCGAATTTGCAATTCACGATCGAGAGCGATGGGATGTTTCCGATGAGGGCCTCACGCGAAGGTGTCTACCCGTTGGAGCGTCACTTGACGCTCGAGCAATATACAAGCGGTATGACAGCTACGGCTTGCATTGACGGACGATCCATGGGCTTCCCTCCGACTTGCCAAGAGATTGAAGTAGATGGAAGTGAATCACAGGTTTATGTCGATTTTGTAGTCGAGCTTCCGGCGGATGCAGGTGTGCTGCTTGCCAATCCGTTGTGGCCTAACGGTCAAGAAGCGTACGGTGAATTTCAGTTGTTCGATTATAATGAACAGCTGCGAGCTAGAGCTTATAGCGATACGAACGGACTGTACATGGATGTGCCGGAAGCGGGAGAATATTGGCTGCGATCACAAAGCAGTTATGCCGCAGATGGACAGTTAGCGAATAGGAAACCGCACTATATTAATGAGCATATATTCGTAGGTGCTGGAGAAATTGTGGATCTCGGTAATCTGGATTACAAAGCGGGAGGTAGGTTCGGCTTTCAATCGGGCAATAGCTTGACTGCAGAGTCGTCCGAGCTGCTGCCGGGCACATCGGGTCGCTTCCGCTTGGATTATGCCAACCAAGGAGAAGGGGCAGTCGACAATACCGAGGTGGAAGTTCACTTGCCCGAAGGCATGTCGCTCGTTGCGGGATCGGTGTTACTCAATCAGGAAGCGGTTGCGGTCCACTCTACGGGTAGCTCGTTCACGATCGCGCTCGGCAATGTAGAGGCAGATGAAGCAGGTGTCGTTCATTTCCAATTGGAAGCGGCAGAAGATGCTGCGAGCGGTATAGCTCCTGTTCCAGCAGTCATTCGCTATGAAGAGGACGGAGCAAGCTTAGAAGAATGGATGGGCAGCTTGGATGTGCATATCGGTACAGTATCGATCATTGTACCGCGCACGGTACATGAGCCGACGCTGACTGTTCAAGGGCAAGCGCCTGCTGACAGCCGGGTACGTGTCATGATCGATGGCATCGCCGCAGGCGAAGCGCAGGCAGCTCCGAATGGCTATTGGAAGGCAACTGTGGAGCTGAGTGAGCAGGAGGAACCATACTGGTTCTTGGTTGAAGCTGAAGCGACGCATGATGGCGAGCGTTGGGAGGCTACACCGACCGAGGTGCTGTATGAACCATCCATGCCGCGCTTGCTGCAAGTCGATATGCGGCAACGTGCGGAGCCGGAAGATATTCAATTTAGGGATATACCACAAGAGCTCATTCCAGCTTCGACGGATTGGTCGTCCTTCCGAACAGAAGGAGGAGTAGCTCGATTCGCACGTACGATGCTTGCCGGTCTGCCATTCGAGTTCCGCTTGCACTTCAATGAACCGACCGAAGTGACCAATGTGACCGTTCATGTTGAAGGACCGGCAGGCGGAACCGCACAGGCCTACTACGATGAGGAAGAGCAGATTTGGCGAGCGCTGATGCCGACGGAACGGAATGCATCATGGGTGGCAGGCAAGATATGGGTCGACTTCGATCATCAGTATAAGACACCGTCTTCCCTGACTCGCACGATGGTTAGCGGCGATGAAGCGCGTGCGTTGATTGACGAGATGCCGGACTGGGACGACCCTCGCTGGATGAGGCTTGCTCCTAGTGATGGTTCTACAGAAGCAACGGAAGAAGAACAGCTCGAACAAGAGGATACAACCGCTGAAGATTCGGACGATGGAGAAGGAGCGCTGCATGTAGCTATGGAGGATTACTACCGTGCAGATGGCGATATATCCGGGAGAGTTGAAGTCAGTGTGCAGACTGTAGAGTCCTGGGTTGAACCAGAACAGACAGCATACAGGCTGCTTGGCAACGTGGTGAGCGGCTCAGGTGATGTGTCCGCGATCGGACCGATTCCGGAAGTCGACAATGCTCCACCATGGAATCGACTAGAGGTCAGAATTACGCGTCCGGCAGAAGATGAGATCGGGGTTATTATGCGAGGCGAGGTAGATCCGTCGTACTTCATCGATCATAATGAAACAGCGCCGGAGTGGCACGATGAACCGGAGCTCATTCTGAGCGGAACGGATGCTTCCAGTGTGACGCTGCAATGGTCTCCTGCTCAAGATGATGTTTGGGTAGAGTCTTATGAAATCCAACACATGACAGCTGGTGGCGATATGGCCGCACTTACCGTACCAGCAGATGAGCAGGCAGCGACGATCGGCGGATTGACAGAAGGGCAGACCTATACCTTCCAGGTGATAGCCGTCGATCCCGGAGACATGCGGACTCCGGGGCCTGAGATTACAGTAACCGTCGGTGATCAGAGCGAGGTTACGACTACGGCGGAACAGGAACAGTTCGCGAAGCGTTCTGCGAAGCTTGCTGAACCGAAGTGGAAGCATGAAGTACGCATCGCTGCTGAGGAAGGCAAGCGAGTGAAGCTTGGCATCAAGACGATGGAGAAGGGCATAGGTGTACTCGATCTATGGAACCTCGCCAAGGGCGGCGTTGATTTCGACAACGACATGCAGAAGCTAACGGACTTGTTGGACAATGTAGAGGCGTGCGCAGGCAGCGTCCCGCCGGATATGCAGCAAGCCGTCGATGAGGCGACATTGGCACAGGTTGCCAAGGCAGCGGTGTCCAGCGGATTCTACGTAGGCGGAGCGTTGGCAGGCTCTACGGGCGTCGGACTAGTCGGTACCGCTGCGCTTACAGCGATTGGTCTTGCCAGTGATTTCGCCATGGATTACGCAGTGAATCAGAAGATGGAGGAAGCGGAGAAGGCAGCGTCGGATGCTATGGAGGAATCAGAGGATTGTGAGAAGCCCGATGAACCTGACGATCCCGACAAGCCAGAGGAACCGGATAATCCCGATCAACCGCATGATCCAGACATGCCAAAGGGATCGCCCGTAGCTGATCCGTCCTGGAAGATTGATCCAAGCGGCTATGTATATGAAGTGAGCGAGGACAATCGGATTGAAGGAGTGACCGCCACATTGCTGTTTAGTGATGTGGACAGTGTAGAAGAACCGGCTGATTCGACGTTCGAAGTGTGGGATGGCGAATGGTGGGGCGAAGAGAACCCGTTACTCTCTAATAGCGCCGGCTGGTATGGCTGGGACGTGCCGCGTGGCTGGTGGCGCGTGATCTATGAGAAGGAAGGCTACGAGACGACTTACAGTCAGGATACGTACGGACCGATCGAAGTGCCTCCGCCGCACTTTGAAGTGAATGTACCGATGAAGTCCTATGAACCGCCACAGATAGAGCAGGTCGATGCGGCGCTTGACGGTGAAGCGGTAGAAGTGCAGTTCAACCGCCACATCCGCATGGACAGCATCGGCGAGCATACGGCACAGCTATGGACAACAGGAGAAGAGCCGGAGCGAGTAGAAGGAGAATGGGTAGCTATTGACGCAGTAACGAACCCTCACAATGACGCAGTGGAGGAGCAGGTAGCGCAGACTATTCAATTCGTCCCTGCTGAATCGCTCGTCATGGGAGACGAATATCGCTTGTTCATCAGCGAGCTCGTTCAATCATATGCTGAAGTATCGCTAGTAGAGGAATATGATGCGCTCATTGTTGTGGAAGTGAAGCCAGAGGAATCGCCTGATCCAGATGAAGGCGTTCCGAACGAAGGCGATCCGGGTGAAGAGCCGGGAGAAGGTGACCCGGGAGAAGGTGATCCGAACGAAGACGATCCGGGAGATGGTGATCCAGGGGACAGTGACCCGGGAGATAGTAATCCAGGCAGTGGCGGATCGGGGCCGATCTACCCGAATCCTGTCAATCCTAAGCCTTCTGCAGACGAACAGTCGGATACAGAGCAGGTAGTAACCACGGAAGACGGCATCGTTAATCTGGACGATGGGCGGATTACGATCCATCTGCCAGATTGGTCCGACCAGCTCGATGTAACGGCTATGAAGTGGCAAGTAGAACAAGTCGATCAACCTCAATCACTTCTGTCCGATGCGTTCACGCCGTTGAACTACAATATGAAGCTTCAACTGTGGGGACAGCGGGATGAAGATGCCGAGTGGCAGCCGATCGACGTAATGCCGTCATCGGTAGTTATGGAGATTGATCTGTCTGCGTATGAGATTGAAGTGGCAAGTGCGGATAAGTCCAGCTTGTATCTATATGATGCTAGAAGCCGTTCCTGGCAGCACATGATGGGACGCTATGATGAAGAAAGCGGTACCCTTACCGTCATACTGGATCGAATAGGGACGTTCAGCTTGCTGGAAGCAGATGTATCCTTCGCCGATATTGACGGGCACTGGGCACAAGGGCCGATAGAACGGTTAGCTGGCTATGGGATGATATCAGGCCGCAGCGACACGGCATTCGACCCGAACACCCCGATTAATCGGGCGGAATTCACAGCGCTTCTCGTCCGTATGCTCGATCTGAATACAGATGGCGCGAATAGGAGCCAGTTCGACGATGTTGGCACGGAGCACTGGTTTGCCGAAGAAGTAGCGGCAGCGGTCAACAACGAGGTAATATTCGGCGTCACAGAGCATACATTCGAGCCGTTCCGTGCGATAACCCGTCAGGAAATGGCTACGATGATCGTGCGAACCTTGAATCAGCTTGGCATGAACACGCAATTAGAAGAAAGCGAAGGAACAGAAGCGATTGAGCGATTCTCAGATTACGATCAGCTTGCGGCTTGGGCCAAGGCAGACATGAGCTGGCTAGTGAATCAAGGATTGGTCACAGGAAGAAGCGAGACGGCAATAGCACCGCGCGCGTCCTTGACCCGTGCAGAGGCAGCGATCATGCTGACGGGATTGCTTGACACCTGGTTGGAGCATCATATGAACGAGTCTGACCTTGGTCGGTAATCGAACATAGAGTAAATAATGACAGACATGTGGAAGCAGTTTTTCTGAGGGGGGAATCATACCTTGGAGAAGCTGCTTCTTCGCTTAGCGGTGAGCTCGTTATTGGAGGAGGTGACTGCTCTGGTTGTGGCTATGGGTCACTCAGCTTATGGCTGTATGGTATAATAACCGTTAATGGAAATAGGAAACACTGGGGGGCACTATACATGATCTACATCGAACATACACCTAATTATGCCGGAGTAGCTATATGTGGAGATTACATGGACTTGGACCATCTCTATAAGTCCTTGCATGAGGTGGTGGGGGATGAGGATGAATTCATCGATTTGAGCTCAGCTAGGCTAAGAGTTCTCGGTGTATGCTATGATCTGCGTCATGCGCTTATGGGTGATCGGGAAATCAAGTTTGTCGATAACGGCATGGATCGAGAGAAGATGAAGGGGCTATCCGTGATGACCCCGGAGAAGAATGTCTATTATAAGGTAAATGTTCTATGGCCGGAGATCTTGTTCGTCACGATGGTCTTGAATCAATTCGCGCGCAGATATGCATATAAGAAGACAAAAAAGAACTTTGACGCCTTCACGAGTAAAGAGATCATATGGGACGATTCATTGGCGTGCGTGCGAATATTTCAATCCACCATCGCTTCATGCTTGAAAGCCATCGTTACGCCAGCCTCGTATAATCGCATCATGACAATAATGAAGAATGACTATACATCGTTCACGAGCTACACGTGGCAATATCTTGATGTCTTAAATTGCAAGTTTATTGCAATGAATACAGAGAAGCGAGTGAAACAACTATCCGTCATGGTTAAGCGAATGACCGAATACGGCGATGAATACAAACGGATCAAACGTCAAGTACATGCTGCTGCGAAGGAATTTGGCACACATGTGGATCATATTCAAGCACCTGTCGAGTATCCAGAGACGATTGATTGGTAGACCTAGTGCGATGCGGTGATCGCTATGGCTACCCAAATATGTTCTAACAAGACGGTCCATTTTGTCATTTCTTGCGGAACAGCCATTCGACGCCAACTAAAAACAATACAAATAAGACAAACATCGATATCGATTGTGAATACGTGATTTCCTTATTGATCGTTGGTGCGATCAGGGCTACTAGACCGACAATGACGATGCCGATGACCGATAGTCTCCAACCAGATACATATTTTTTCATCATAACCTCCTGCAGTCACGGTTGCGTAGATGCTATTATCTATCAGCATTATAACATGTGTGTTCCTGTTACTACTGACCTGCTTGAAATCTGCTGCTTAGCACATGTTGCAATGGACACAAGTATGCAACAGTATCCGGGGCGGAGAAAAGTAGCGGTGGGGAGCGGAAAGAAAAGCGCTGGTGAGCGGGAATGTGTAGCGGGGGGAGTGGAAAGAATGACTGGAGGATTAGCTAGTTGAAACTGTGACGGTCACTCGTGTCCATTAGAGCGAAAAAACACGAATTTTTGATTTTTAACGGTCGCCGATGACTGCTAGCGGCTAAAAACCGTCGTTTTGACCAGTCCATTCAGCGCTTACAGTCATCCGTGACCGTTACGTTGGCAAACACGCCTCATATGCCTTGTAACAGTCACCGATGACCGTTGAAATTACTTCCAATCGTCTCAGTCGGCAGCAGCGTTGTCATGAAGTGATTTCAAGTATAATTGTCCATCATTTGGCGCAGATAATTTCGAAATTCCTCCACATAGCATGCAGGCTCTACAAGCGTTAAATTCGTGCCGAAGCTAGCAATGAATTGAAATCCTGCCCTGTCACGAGGGACATGCATCGTTGCTAGTAGTAAGTCCGAGCTGTAGTTCTCCATGCTTGTTCGACCGTATCGCTCAATGAATTGATCCTTGATACTGGGCGCAATCAATGCCTTCACCTCGACAAGTTGCGGTTGACCACTTGGTTGGCGTTCTTGTTCGAAGCGATATTCCCGAGGGGTGAACGTTCGTTCATCCATCGCAAGATGATCGATCCGGGACAGCTTGAACGTTCTGAACTGCATACGATGCAAGCAGAATCCTACTACATACCAGCTCGATTCATTGAAGTGAAGCTGATAAGGCTCGACGACTCGATTCGTCACAGTCCCATTCTTGTCAATATAATCGAAGGTCAAGAGCTTCTTCTTCGCTATCGATTGTTGGCAAGTTCGCAGCGTTGGAACAATCTCGGATCGACCTTCCCAATTATAGAATGACCAGTGAATCGAATGTTGTAGAGGCAATGGGGTAACCATCGCTTCTATTTTTTTGACCGTCTGTTCTATGTCGGGACTGTCCAGGATGGCGCCCAATCCACCGAGCGCGGTTAGTATATTCTCTAAATCAGAGGTGCTTAACAGACGTTTGTCCACCTTGTATTCCTCCATAATCCCGTAGCCGCCATTCACCCCATGAATCGCATAGATCGGAATGTTGGATAAGCTCAGTGTCTCCATATCGCGTAGGATCGTTCTTTTGGATACTTGGAATAATTGCGCGAACTCCGTTGTCGCCACGATGTCCTTCTTCAGCAAGATCATAATGATCGAAATCAATCTCTCAACTTTGTCCATCGGTCACCCTCGTTTGTTTTCTTTCATTATATCTCAGAATAGTGACACTATGCTGTCACCATTCATTCCGTATACTACATGTATCTGAAGAAGGAGGAATGGTATATGTCAGCGATAGCGTATTTGAACTTTGATGGGAATGCAGAACAAGCGATTGCATTTTATACGGAGGCTCTGCAGGCGACTGAAGTGAAGAAAGTGAAATTCAAGGATTTCCCGCAGGATCCCAACTATCCGTTGCCAGATAATGAGCTGCAGATGATCATGGAGGCTTCCATAGAATTCGCAGGCGGGAGATTCATGATGTCGGATATCTTGCCTTCGATGAAGCGGGTAACCGGTGAGTGGGTGCAAGGAAATCATGTATGGATTAGTCTGGTCATGGAGGATGCACAACAGCTAGAGAAGTACTTTACCTGCTTGTCTGCCGGCGGCACCGTGATTATGCCGTTATCCGCTACTCCTTGGTCTTCGTGCTTCGGCATAGTGGTGGATCAGTTCGGGGTCACTTGGAAATGTAATCGCGACGCAGATAAGTTTCTGGATGAGGTAATAGCTAGCAAGAAGTAATGGATGGAGAAAATGGGCCCAGGGAGCTATGTGCTCCGTGGGCTCTATGGCATGATCATAGGCGATTGCTAGACGGTGTCCATCTCAGCGATACGTAATTTTCCCCACCGTATGATGTGGTAGACTTATATCATAATGCGTACTTGAGAATTCTAATCTAATATTTACAGAAACGGAATGAGTAGACGATGCAGACAATAACCAAGTCCGATGTGGTTGATGCGATCCAGAACTTCATAGCGCAAGACGTCTATATCCACAGTGAAGCGACATCCTTCGTATTCGTCCGTAATGCTCGGATTCATCTCACAGAGTGTGTGATTGCGGGAGAGGGACCGTATCGGGTTGGCATGCGATTCGATGGGCACGGCTGGCTTCGGATGGAAGGGCTCACCCATTATGAAGTCGATCCCAATGGAAGGCTGCTGCTAGCAGGTTATGACGATCAGGGCCGGATGCATGTAGCCTTGGAGCTAGGAAAGGAGCCATTCCCAGAATGAAACGCAAACTATTAGCCGTATTCGCACATCCAGACGACGAGTCATTCATTTGTGGAGGAACCTTGGCGAAGTATGCGAGAGCGGGAGTCGAGATTACTCTGGTAAGTGCGACTAGGGGCGAGATGGGACGTCGAATGGGAAACCCGCCTTATGTGAACAGAGAGACCATGCCGGCCGTTCGGGAGAAGGAACTGCGGCAAGCATGTGTTGCATTGGGCATTCATCGTCTGATCTTCCTCGATATTCGCGACAAGACGGTTGAATTCATAGATCAGGAAAGTTTAACCGAACGAATTGCAGCTCTGATCCAGGAAGTGGATCCCGATGTGGTGCTCACCTTCCACGAGAAGCTGGGCGGGCATCCCGATCACTGTGCGATCGGACAAGCTGCGACGGCGGCGTTCCACCGGATGAGCCATCGAGGCTCCTTGTACTTCATCACCTTCGGAGATGCCATGGAACAGCCCGAGCAGTTTGGCTATACGAAGAATAACGTGGTCAAGATCGATGTCCGCCATCAGCTGGAGGCCAAGCTGGCTGCCTTCCGCGCGCATCGCTGCCAGACGGAGATCGACGCATGGGTATGGAAGCCGGATCCTCAAGCGCTGGCGAAGTTCGGGCGGTATGAGTATTTCTTGGTTGGAGCTTCTGCAGCGCCGCGGCTTGAGCAAGATGATTTGTTTCAAAGTGCTGGTGAATGATGATTGTACCTTACACCCTACACAGCCCCTTGCTGATGGAAAGAAGCAGTAAGGGGCTGTTTGCCGATGAAGTCAGCAACCAATTCGGGTATATGATCAATTTTATTTAATATTATGAATTGTAAACGCATTCATTGTACGTGGTATAATAGGAATAAATGATGGAAGGGAGAAGTTCCCGATCTTTACCGTGCTCATTGTAGATGACGAACCGCTTGTCTTGGAAGGCTTCCGTTTCATGGTCGATTGGGAGAGTTACGGCTTCAGGATCTGCGGTGAAGCATTCGACGGGAAGGAGGCGCTTGAGCAAATCCAACAGTTGAACCCCGATCTCGTCGTGACGGACATCAGCATGCCGGTCATGGATGGACTGCAGTTAATTGAGCACTGCACGAAGGTGCTTCATGCGCCGTGCCGTTTCGTCATTTTGAGCGGACACGACGAATTCTCAGATGTTCATACGGCGCTGACATATGGCGTGATGGATTACTGGCTGAAGCCGATCGATGTGATGGAGATTCATGCCGCGCTCGAGAAATTTCGCAGCGAGTGGTCGCGTTCGGACGGAGAGGCTGCCGCGGATACGCTGGTCATAACTTCGCCGCTGGAAGCGGCTTGGACGGTTCCTATCGCCGAAGACTCGCTCATAGAAGCGGAGGATCGACTGTTAGTAGCGATCCAATCGGGTGATACGGCGTCGATCGAAGAGGCGTCTGAGCGGCTGTGCCGCCAGCTAGCGCTTTCGTTCGACGGTGATGAAGAGACCGGCAAGGTCTATTTGTCGAACGTGCTGCTTGAAGTGACGTGGAAAGCGCTCGAGGAAGAGGGGCTTGACTCCGGAACGATGGTCGATCACGATCTCTCGCCCCCGATCTTACCTAGTAGGACAGACAGCTGGCACGGTGTGCTTACGGCTTTCGCTTGCAAGGCATCGGAGCGGCTGGCGCCCAAGCGTTCCGAGACCGGCCCGGCATGGGAGGTGGCCCGGATTATCCGGGAACGTTACAGCGAGCCGCTTCAGCTGAAGACGATCGCGAGAAATCTTCATTTTCAGCCTGCCTATCTGGGCCAGTTGTTCAAGAAACAGATGGGCCTGAATTTCATTGACTATGTGCATCGTACGCGGGTCGAGGCAGCCCGCAAGCTTCTTCGGCGAACGAATTTGAATATTGCGGATGTAGCCCGCAGGGTTGGTTACGAGAATCCCGAGCAATTCGCTGCGAAATTCAAACAATGGATGGGTATGACCCCATCCCAATACAAGAGCGGATAGGAGGCATCCGTATGCGTCAATCAAGTGGCTGGCTCGGCTTCGTCAACAACATTCCGCTCAGATGGAAGTTTAATCTGATCTACCTGCTATGCGTTCTCGTTCCGATCTTAACGATCAATGTCCTCTTCTTCTGGCAGGTGTCGGAGTATATTCAATCCCGCGAGCTGAACAATCTTCAAATCGCGATGGAGCGGTTAAACAAGAAGGCGATGGATATGATCGAAGGCGGAGTAACGCTTAGCCATTCCGTCGCAACAGACCGTACCTTACATGAGCTGCTGGACAAGGAATATGCCGACAGTGTTGATTTCTATAATAGCTTAAATGGCGTGCTAGCCGGCAAGATGCGGCCGTTCATGTCAGCCTACACGTACGTTGAGAATATTTCGGTGTTTACGGAAAATCCGACAATCATAAGCGGGGGCAATTATTTCATATTGAATGAGCGGGCGAAGCACAGCCCTTGGTACGAGGCGGCCTCCAATTCGTCATCGGCTGTTCAGGTTCTCATGTACGAAAGTGTTGACCCGATGAACGCTCAAAGCAGCAAGGTCTACTTCAGCATCGTGCGCAAATTGAACGATTACCCGATGTACGGACACTACGCCAAGTATTTACGCATTGATCTTAAGGTGAGCAGCTTCGAAGAGATTCTGGAGGAGGAGAAGCCGTATTTGGCGATCAGCATGCTGGATCCGGTAGGCAGGGTGTTGCTGCCTACATCCCGGTATTCGCTGCCAATGGATGTGCCGGACAGCGGAGAAACAGACGGGCTGAGCTTCCAAATTCCGATGGGAAACCTGTCTTATATTCAAGATTGGAAGCTTGTCGGGCTAGCCGAAGCGGATCGCTTCCAGTCGGCTGTTCAGAGCTCGCAGCGCTTCATCTGGATGCTGGCAGCGGTCAGCACGCTGCTGCCCACTGCACTTATTTTCGTCATGCTGCGCTCTTATAATTATCGGATTCGCCTTCTGTCCCGCCATATGGAGAAAGCGAAGAATGAGAAGTTCGATTTGATCATGCTGCGGGAAGGCAAGGACGAGATTGGCGGGCTAATCCGCAGCTACAACCGGATGACGACTCAGATTGAGTCGCTCATTAACGATGTCTACAAGCTGGAGATTCAGCAGAAGGACATGGAGCTGGAGCGGATTCGCGCCGAGATGAAGCTGCTGCAAAGCCAGGTTAACCCGCATTTTCTGTTCAATACGTTAAACGCCATGCTCGTCGTCAGCGCGAAGAACGGTTATACGGAAGTGACCGATATTATCCGCAGTTTGTCCCAGCTGCTTCGTCGGATGCTTAGTTGGTCGGATGCAGCCGTCCCTCTGCAGGATGAGCTTCATTTTACGGAAATGTATTTGAAAATCGAGAAGTTCCGGTTCGCGGACCGGTTCGCTTATCACTTTCATATAGAGGAAGACGCTTCCCATTGCTTGGTTCCGAAAATGTGCATCCAACCGCTTGTCGAGAACGCGTGCAAGCACGGGCTGCAGGCTATCAATGGACAGCGCGTTATCCGGATTGAAGCCTGGCGAACGGATACGTATTTACATGTACAGGTTGAAGACAACGGGAAAGGCATGGATGAGCAGCGGGTGAACGAAATCCGAAGGCTAATGAATGAAAGCCTCAATACAGACGAGAACGTGGGCATGCGCAATGTCTATAAGAGGCTTCGGCTCCTTTATGGGGAACGTGTTCACTTCTACATCGACAGCCGTCCGAACGAAGGCACACGTATTGGGTATCGAATTCCTGCGTTATTCGGGGATGAAGGAGGGACACAGCATGTATTCGGTGCTGCTGGTAGATGATGAACCGCATGCGATTGAAGGGCTTCGCATGTTCGTGGATTGGGAACAGCATGGCTTCCGCGTCTGCGGAGCGTGCGAGAACGGTGTCGAGGCGCTGGCGGCAGTGAGCAAGTCTATGCCGGATGTGATCGTGACGGATATCCGGATGCCCGATATGGATGGCTTGGAGTTGATCAGGCAATTGCACGAAGAGCGGGGAAGTGGAGGTACGGCCGAAATCATCGTACTTAGCGCCTATAGCGAGTTTGCGTATGCTAAGCGCGCCTTGCAGCTCGGCGTCCATCACTACTTGCTGAAGCCGGCGATCGAAGAAGAGGCGGCAGAGGTGCTGACGCAGATCCGTATGCGGCTGGATAGCCGCCGCGCGGTCCGGAGGAATGAGCAAGACGACAGTGATGAGGCGGCTCTGTCGCTGCTAGCGGTCCAACTTCTGAAGGATGTTGTAGAAGCGATCGAAGATGCCGATCGGGAACGGGCGGTTGATGGGATCGATCGTATGTTCCGAGAAGGGGAAGGACATTCGCTAGAGTGGGCTGGACTGTTCGTGGGCGCATTGGGCGTCCAATGCAGCAAGCTGATTCGCGAATCGGGCGGTGATCCTGCTTATTCGCTGCGTCCCCGTTCAGAGCCGGATGAATTCGAGTCCGGTGCCAGTCCGGCATCTGTGCGGGCGCTCGTTCTCTCCATTGTGGAGCAGACGATTGACGTCGTGCAATCCATTCGGGAAAGCAAGTTCAGCGGTACGATGCTCGAGATTGACCGGTACGTCCGCGACAATTATCGCTGTCCGCTCACAATCCGTGATATCGCGGCACGCTTTTATTTGAACCCCGTCTATCTGGGGAAGGCCTATCAAGACAAATTCGGCTGCGGCATACTTGATCGGATGCACGATCTGAGAATCGCAGAGGCGTGCGAGAAGCTTCACAGCCGAGACGAGCCGACTAGCATTATCGCAGAGCAGGTCGGGTATGCGCATTACCGTCATTTTCTGCAGCATTTCGAACGGCGGACGGGCAAGAAACCGACACAATACCGAGCAACCAAAACCGATTTTTCAGGGGGGTCCTCCTTTAATCTGTGAATTGTCGCTGCATTTAAGAAAGCGCTATCATGGAATCAACAAGATGAAAGCGCGCTCATCTTGAGTCACAAGCGTTAAGGAGGATTATAAATGGGGGTTCGTATCAGGAAAGCGGTCTTAGTGCCGCTAATGTTGATTCTGGCACTTAGTCTTGTAGTATCGGCTTGCTCCGAGAATGGCAACAATAGCGGCAATGCCAGCAGCTCATCGAATGAAGACAAGGTGGAGCAGTTCACCATTACCTTGTTCACGGAATCTACGGGACCGATCCCGACGGAAGACAATAGAGTCTACAAGGAAATTGAAGAGAAGCTCGGCGTCACGCTGAAGGAAGAATATCTGGTCGGCGACCTCGAGCAGAAGCTCGGCGTTATGATCGCGGGCGGCGACTACCCGGATTTGATTACGGCGGATACGAAGCTGACGGCGGCAGGCGCTGTGATTCCGCTGGAGGATCTGATCGAGGAGCACGCCCCTAACTTGAAGAAGCACTATGGGAAAGTCTGGAACCAACTGAAGGATTCAGCTGACGGACACATCTACTGGCTGCCTAATTATGGGGTGTATCAAGGCGAATTCAAGCCAACGGATTACCAAGGTCCGGCATTCTATATCCAGAAGGCGGTTCTCAAAGAATACGGCTATCCGGAAATCAAAACCCTGGATGATTACTTCAAGCTGATTGAAGATTATGCAGCCAAATACCCTGAGATTGACGGCCAACCGACGATCGGTTTCTCATCGCTCGCTTTCGATTGGCGCGACTGGGGTCTGCGCAACGCGCCGCAGCATCTAGCCGGTCACCCGAACGACGGCGGCGTCCTCGTCGACCCGGACACGAACGTCGCGACATTATACTCCGCTACAGATGTTGCAAAGCCTTACTATAATAAACTGAATGATGTGAATGCCAAAGGCTTGATGGACAAAGAAGCATTCGCGCAGAACTATGATCAGTATCTGGCGAAGTTATCCAGCGGCCGCGTGCTCGGCATGTTCGACCAACGCTGGAACTTCGTGCAAGCTCGTGATTCACTCATTACGCAAGGCAAATCTGAACGTACGTACGTCGGTTTCCCTCTTGTATATGAAGAGGGCATACAAGATTACTACTTGGATCGGCCTGTCATCAACTTGGGCAACGGCGTAGGGATTACGGTCGACGCCGAGGATCCGGTGAGAATCATCAAGTTCCTAGACACGCTGATGTCAGAAGAGTGGCAGAAGCGATTCGCTTGGGGTGTTGAAGGCGAGGACTATCTTGTCGGCGACGACGGCCTGTACTATCGCACGCCAGAGATGCGCAAGCAACAGGACGATGTCACTTGGAAGCAAGCGAACAAAGCGGAAGCCCTCTATGGTCAGCTTCCTAAACTGGAAGGCAACTATCCAGATGGCAACGCCGACAGTGCAGGCAACCAGCCTGAAGAATTCTTCGCCAACTTGAAGGATATTGACAAAGAGGTGATGAACGCTTACGGCCACAAAACATGGACCGACTTCTTCTCGTCACCGCCGGACAACCGCGTTTCGTACCCGGCTTGGAATATTGACCTTATCGAAGGTTCCGAGGCGAAAGTCGCTAACCAGAAGATGAAGGATCTAGACTTCAAATATTTGCCAAGGGCGATCCTCAGTGAGCCGGGCGAATTCGATACAGTCTGGTCTGAATATGTAGAGGAAATGGGCAAAGTCAATACGGAAGCTTATCTGGATCGACTTAATGAACAGCTGAAGTGGCGCGTAGACAGTTGGAGCAGTAATTAAGAAGAATGGGAGCGGGAGGTTGGAGCTTAAGCTTCAACATTCCGCTCGTTAGAGACAGGAGGAGAAACCGATGCCGCAGCAAACGGTCCATAAGGTTGAAGTCAACCCCCAGTCCGTACGGCGGACGAATACGTACTGGAGCCGCATGATCCGCCAGCGGCAGCTTATTCTGATGTCACTCCCGATGGTACTTTACGTTTTTCTGTTTGCCTACGTGCCCATCTGGGGTTGGATGATGGCCTTTCAGCAATTCAAACCTGGCTTCTCCATCTTCGAACAGACTTGGGTCGGGTTCGATCAGTTCAGCTTTTTGTTCACGGATGACAGCTTCATCCGGGTTATTCGCAATACGATTGCCATGAGCGTGATCTCGCTCGTCCTTGGCTTCGTCACGGCAGTTGGCTTGGCGCTGCTACTGAACGAAATCAAACAAACTGGCATTAAGCGGTTCATCCAGACGATCTCCTACCTTCCGCACTTTCTATCCTGGGTCATCGTGACCGGTCTTGTATCCATGGCATTGTCCACCGACGGTGGCATCATCAACGACGTGCTCATGAAGCTTCATATTATTAATGAACCGATCTTATGGTTAGGCGAAGGCAAGTACTTCTGGGGAATCGTAGGACTCTCCAACGTCTGGAAAGAAGTAGGTTGGAACACCATTATTTATTTGGCTGCCATAACCTCCATCGATCCGTCTCAGTATGAAGCGGCGGAGGTGGACGGCGCGGGTCGCTTCCGCAAGATATGGAATGTGACGCTGCCTGGCATTCGTCCCGTTATCGTCATCCTGCTGATCATGAACGTGGGCTGGATTTTGAACGGCGGCGGCTTTGAAATTCAATATTTCCTGGGCAACGGACAAGTGCTTGATTGGTCGGAGACGATCGATATTTTCGTTCTGAAGTACGGTCTTAAGATCGGGAATTATTCGCTCGGCGTCGCGGCCGGCATCTTCAAAACCCTCGTCAGCATTGTATTGCTCTATTGTGCGAATATCATCGCCAAGCGTCTCGGCGAAGAGCGAATTATATAAGGAGGCTCCCTATGCAAACCGTTAGAAAAAAATTCAAAGCGGAGCCGTTTCTGTTCCATACGTTCAACTATTTGATCATGCTGTTACTCGTAGTCGTCACGTTGTACCCGTTTCTTAATACGCTGGCGATTTCATTCAACGCGGGTGTCGATACGACACGCGGCGGCATCTACATTTGGCCGCGGGAATGGACGTTGAAGAACTACGAGGCGGTCTTCCTGACCGGGAATGTGATCGATGCGTTCTGGGTGTCTGTAGCCAGAACCGTAATCGGCACGGTGGCCAGCGTCTTCCTGACGGCCATGTTGGCATATACAATCAGCCGTAAGGAGTTCATGTTCCGCAAACCGGTTACACTGCTTTTCGTGCTCACCATGTACTTCAGTGCAGGTCTTATCCCTTCCTTTTTTTTGATTAAGGATCTGAATCTGCTCAATAACTTTCTTGTTTATATTCTTTTCCCTGGAGCTACGGCAGGTCTGGTTAGCGCGTTCAACATGCTCGTCGTCCGAACCTATATGCACACGCTGCCGGAAAGCTTAGTCGAATCAGCCAAGATGGATGGCGCCGGCGACTTCAAGGTGTTCATTAGCATTATTCTGCCTCTCTGCACGCCCGTGCTGGCGACGATATCGTTATTCACGGCCGTCTTTCAATGGAATCAGTGGTTTGACACGTTTATCTTTGCTTCGTCGAAGCAGGAGCTTAGCACGCTCCAATACGAGCTCATCAGGCTGTTGTCTTCGTCGGTTAATTTCAACAGCAATCCGAACGTATCTTCTACGGCTGCCAAGGATCTCGCAACGTTGGTTACGCCGCTGTCGATCCGAGCCGCCATCACGATCGTGGCTTCCATACCCATATTGGTTGTGTACCCGCTCCTGCAGCGGCATTTCGTCTCCGGGTTGAAGCTAGGGGGCGTGAAAGAGTAGGGAGAAGAGACCGATTAGAATTTGTAACCACGAATCGAAAAGTTTATAATAAGAAGAACAAAAGCACTGTATGTATGAAAGATGGTTGATCCCATTTTCAATACATGGTGCTTTTTTCGATTTATACATAAATAGTCAGGAGACTGGCTAATCGGAAGGAACATGCGGATATGTTAAGCGCATTAGCCATATTTGTGGTGCAGTTGTTATACGTGCCGGTCGTCATGATGAGGACCATACTTGCTGTCAAAGGGATGAAAACGTACTCTGCAGCGGTGGGGATACTAGAAGGTTTTAGTTACGTATTTGCCTTAGGTTTAGTGTTTAGCGACCTTACGAATTATTTGAACATGATCGCCTTCGGTTTTGGATTCGGCATTGGCGTGTATCTTGGCGGTTTGTTAGAAGAACGGCTTGCCATCGGCTATGTCACCATCGAAGCGAATATTCCACATAAAAATACAGAACTGATCTATAAACTTCGAGAAGCCGGGTTTAGTGTTTCTGTGAGCGAAGTCGAAGGTATGAATACACCACGTTTCCGGTTGGACTGCACAGCACGAAGAGATCGGGAGAAAGAATTTTACAAACTGATTTCTCATTATGAAGCACAGGCGTTCGTGGCTTCCTATGAACCGAGAAATTTCAAAGGCGGCTATATTACGAAGGCCATGAAGAAGAGAAGCGAGATATTCTTCAAGAAGAAAAAACAGGAAGAAAAGGTTGAGAAGTAAATGTTAAAATTGGCTAAGCTCAGTGTTTCTATATCGCGTAGGAAATGAATGATTAGGATCGGTTGACGTTATGGTATAATGTTAATGAAGCAGTGATCCTAAAGGGCGGTGATGAAGGATGAGTGTCAATCGTGAAGAAATAAAGCGGTTGATCGACCTAATACCGGATCAAGATGCCACAGAGGTTCTTGATTTCATTGAATATTTGAATATGAAGCGGGAACGTGAGTCTGCTCAGCAATTGGATGTAAAGATTCTCGCCCAAGATGAGAGTTTAATTGAACAAGTTAATCAAAGCCAAGTGGATCGACAGACTGGATGTATTTATGGAAAAGAAGCAGGCCTTGATTATCTTCGAACTATACTTGGAGCGTAACGTGTCCGCTTACTTTGACTATGTAGAGCGTCTTGCTAGTTTACTATAATTGAAATCGATGTGTTCTTATGATCTTGATCAATGATTCTAATCTAAATGGACGATTCCAATCTCTTGGCGGTTGAGGCGATATGATCGTACGCTCTTTTCAATTCTTCAATAGCTTGCGAGTTGCTGGAGATTTGTGCAGTAGCTTCTTCAATTTGCTTCATCATGGAAGATACGGCATCTGCTATTTCTGTTAATTGACCCTCGATTTGATCTGCGGACTGCTTGCTCGAACCAGCCATTTTCCTAACTTCATTAGCTACTACTTCGAACCCGCGACCATGTTCGCCTGCTCGCGCCGCTTCAATTGCAGCATTCAGACCTAGAAGGTGGGATTGATCAGCAATTTCTTTGACAGTCGTAGTAACGAATTGGATATTTTGCACTTGACCTTGGACTGCTGCAGAATTCAGATTCAGGTTCTTCATATGGCTTACAATCAGCTTCGAGGCTGCTAATACCTCGTCTGTGTTGGCAGTCATTTCCTCAACCATTGCCATTAGCTCTTCAGTACTTTGTTGAAGAACGAATTCGCGACTCGTGATATCCGTTGCTACCTTGATGACTGCTTCCACACTGCCTTCACTATAGACAGGCATATAAGTTGCTTCTAATGTTAACTTCCTTCCGTCCTTTGTAACCCTTGTGATTTTGTCTTGAAACGACCTACCTTGACGCAAATCATTCCATAAATCAGCATAGGCTTGACTAGAAGCAAATTCAGGCAAACAAAATTGTTGATGATGAACGCCTACTAGTTCATCTACCTTGTATCCCATTGCAGAGGCGAACAGTGAATTGGCCCAAATAACCTGTCCTTGCGTGTTAAACATGATCATAGCTAAATGGTTTTGAATCGATTCTAGAGCGCTTAGTTGTTGTGATGGAGAAGCAGTGCTTTGCATGATACTCACCTTCCGAAGATGCTAGTAATTAATTATAGGTTATTTCATTATATCATTTTGGCAGAACAGAGATGTAAGGATATTGTAAAATTTTCGAAATTTTATACGGGGAGACAGAGAGAGATCTACCGAAGGCGGTCCAACCTAAACGGTGGGTTTTCGCTTGTTAAGAACTTTTTTTTTTAACATCTTGCCGATGCTCTCCACAAGTTTGATCAATGAAGATATCAGTTTCAGAACAGCTTGAAACGTATCCAAGAGACCACCTCCTTCATAACGGATGTATACTATACCACGGTGAAACCACCGAACGAACGTCTACGCTGATTACACCACGAAATGCTAAATTTGTAGTCTGAGTTTGCATTTGGAGGGTGGGGGGCGATCGGTGTTCTCAGTATGTCGTATGGGGAATTGTACAAGTATTAAGTAGAAAAGCTAAAATGTTTGTCGAATTAAGGAAATGGTTTTAGTATAATAGAAATAAGTATTTTGGATTAAGACTTATTGTCTAGACCAAGGTAGAGAATACGGCAATTGTTAGTAGCAAGCAATGGACTTGTGGTACAGGATGGAACGACATCTCGTCTATTATCTTGCCTTGGAAATCCCCAACCTGTAAGAATGAAAGCATGTTATCACTACATATAACTTCCCTCTATGGGATGCATGAAGGATGTTCAAGTCCACTAAGCGATCTGTGTAGAATCATTACAGGGAAATGGAGGAGCTTATGGGAAAAGGAAATCTATCTGAAGAAGATATCAAAGCTAGGTACATTACCCCCGCAATCACTGACGCTGGCTGGGACATTAAGAAACAAGTTAGACTGGAGTACGCCATTACAGATGGTAGAATCATACTTCGCGGAAATGTAACTGTTAGGGGAAAGAAGAAAAGGGCGGACTATGTTCTTTTTTACAAGAGCAATTTACCATTAGCCATCGTGGAAGCCAAGGACAATAACCATTCTGTAGGAGCAGGACTGCAACAAGCTATTGGCTATGCCAATGATCTGGATGTGGATTATGTGTATGCTTCTAATGGTGATGGGTTTGTAGAACAGAACTTAGTTACCGGCGAGGTAAGGGAACTGAAGCTTGAGGAGTTTCCATCACCGGAAGAACTGTATCACCGATATTTAATCGATAAGAATATCAATACGGCTGAAGAGAAAGTAATGCTTGAGCCTTATTACTACGTACCAGATTATAAGACACCTCGCTATTTCCAGCGGGTAGCCATTAATAGAACGGTGAATGCGGTAGCAAAGGGAAGGGATCGTGTTCTACTGGTAAGTGCTACAGGAACCGGCAAAACGTTCATGACGTTCCAGATTATCTACAGGCTATGGAAGTCCGGCTTGAAGAAAAGAATTCTATTCTTGGCTGACCGGAATGTACTGGTAGACCAGACGATTTCCGGAGATTTCAAACCTTTTGGCGGCAAGATGACGAAGGTACAGAATAGAAATCTGGATAGCTCCTATGAAATCTATCTGGCTCTGTACCAGCAACTTGCTGGTGATGATGGAGAAGAAGCTTTCCGACAATTCCAACCGAACTTTTTTGATCTCATTGTCATTGACGAGTGTCATAGAGGAAGTGCCAAAGAAGAATCTGCATGGCGAAAGATTCTTGACTATTTCTCATCAGCAACTCACATTGGATGTACAGCCACCCCAGTTGAGACCAAAGAGGCATCCAGCTTCACTTATTTTGGTGAGCCTATATATGAATATTCTTTGAAACAGGGGATTGATGACGGCTTCTTAGCACCTTATAAAGTCATAAGAATTGGCTTAGATAGAGACCTTGAAGGATACCGACCGGAAGCCGGTAAGGTGGATAAACACGGCTACGAAATTGAAGATCGAGAATACAATGTGAGAGATTATGATAAAACTTTGGTGATTGATGAGCGAACCAGAGTCGTAGCATCCAAGATCACAGAGTTTCTAAAGAAGACAGATCGATACAGTAAGACCATTGTATTCTGTGTGGATATAGAACACGCGGAGCGCATGCGACAGGCACTTATTAATGGAAATAAAGATTTGTATACAGAAAATAATCGATACATCATGCGAATCACCGGTGACAACGATGAAGGAAAAGCTCAACTGGAAAACTTCATTGATGAAGAAAGTCCTTATCCGGTGATTGCTGTAACTAGTAAGCTCATGACTACCGGTGTGGATGCGAAGATGTGCAAGTTAATTGTGCTGGATAATCATTTCGGTGACAACGGTATGACAGAGTTCAAACAGATTATCGGTCGAGGTACACGATTACTTGAAGAATACGGCAAGACTTATTTCACCATCATGGATTTTCGTAATGCCAGTAGACTCTTTGCTGACCCTGCCTTCGATGGCAGACCGGAAGTGGTTATTGATCTGGATGGGAATGATCCGGTGGATGAGCCTGAAGCAGATACAGAAGACAATGAAGGCTATGATCAAAGTGATAGTAATGGTAGTACGAATGAATCCAAAGGTGATTACAACTCAGGAGGAACGGGTGACTTTGACGGTGACGGCGATGATAAGCCTCGCAAATATTATGTAGGGGATATTACCGTCAGAGTTCTTTCAGAGAGAGTCCAATATGTCGATAAGGATGGTAAGCTTATCACGGAAAGTCTGATTGATTTCACCAAGAAAAACATCCTGCAGCAATATGCCAGGCTGGATGAGTTCTTGAGAACATGGACAGAAGCGGAGAAGAAGCAAGCCATCATTGATGAATTACAAGACAGCGGTGTACTGCTAGATGCGGTCAGAGATGAACTGGGCAAGACAGACCTGGATGATTTCGATCTCATCTGTCACTTGGCATACGATAAAGCACCGTTGACAAAAAAAGAGCGTGCAGAGAATGTGAAGAAGCGTCACTATCTGCACAAGTATTCCGATATGGCCCAGCAGGTTATTGAAGCATTGCTGGATAAGTATGCGAATGATGGCATTAGAGAAATTGAGGATACAAAGGTGCTTCAGCTCAAAGAGTTCGCGAGAATTGGGAGTCCAATGAAAATAGTCAAAGCCTTCGGTGGAAAGGAAGACTATCTGAAGGCTGTACAGGAACTAGAGAATGAGATTTATTACGCTTAGGACAAAAAACAATAGCAGACAAGGCAGGTATAGGTTATGGCGATTAGTAATGTTGTCAAGAGAATTCAAGATGTTATGCGCAACGACTCAGGTGTTAATGGAGACGCCCAGAGAATCGAGCAAATCGTGTGGATTCTCTTCTTGAAAATATATGATGCGAAGGAAGAAGCCTGGGAGCTGTATGATGACAACTACAAGTCTATCATTCCAGAAGGCTTAAAGTGGAGAGATTGGGCTATTGATCGCAAAGACGGTGAGGCACTTACAGGAGATGCTTTACTTGATTTTGTTAATAATAAGCTGTTTCCTACCCTTAAGAATGTAGAAATTGATGAAGAAACACCGATGAGTCAAGTCATCGTGAAGTCTGCATTTGAAGATGTCAATAACTATCAAAAGGATGGGGTACTGCTCCGTCAAGTCATTAATATCATTGATGAGATCGACTTCACAGAGTATAAAGAGCGCCATGAATTCGGTGCAATCTATGAATCATTCCTTAAGGACTTACAGAGCGCGGGGAATGCCGGTGAATTCTATACGCCAAGAGCTGTTACAGATTTTATGGTGGAGGTGGTCAAGCCAGTATTAGGAGACAGGATAGGGGACTTTGCCTGCGGTACAGGGGGCTTCTTGACTTCCGTCTTAAAAGCACTGGATAAACAAGTTGGGAATTCTCTCGAAAACAGAGAAATTTATAACAAGTCGGTGTATGGGATTGAGAAGAAATCATTGCCGCATATGCTATCTATCACCAATATGCTGATACATGATATTGATGATCCCAACATTCTTCATGGGAATGCATTAGAGGTAGATTATAAAGACCTTCGTAAGATGGAGTCTTTTGACGTGATCTTGATGAATCCCCCGTATGGAGGAAGTGAGAAGGAGAGCGTCAAAGTCAACTTCCCAACCGAACTGAGAAGTTCTGAAACAGCTGATTTATTCATGAATGTGATCATGTATCGACTGAAGAAGAACGGGCGAGCAGCGGTAATCCTGCCAGACGGATTCTTGTTTGGTACGGATAATGCCAAATTGAATATTAAGAAGAAACTCTTCAGTGAGTTTAATCTTCACACTGTGATTAGAATGCCTCACAGTGTCTTTGCACCATATACGTCAATTAGAACAAATATCCTGTTCTTTGATAATACAGAACCGACAAGAGAAACATGGTTCTATCGTGTGGATATGCCGGAAGGATATAAGAATTTCTCTAAGACTAGACCAATGAAGCTGGAGCACTTTAATGATGCTCTCGCTTGGTGGGAGAATCGAGAAGCAATCGAAGTAGATGGCTTCCCGAAAGCGAAGAAATATACAATCGATGAGATTGAGGGCAGAAGCTATAACATTGACTTATGCGGCTCCCCTAATGAGGAAGAAGTTATCCTAGAACCACTGGATTTGATCCAGAAGTATCAAGAAAAGCGTGCTTCCCTCAATGCTGAGATCGACCATGTTCTCGAACAGATTACTTCTAAGCTCGGAGGTAAGTAAGATGAATGCACAGGACTTGAAAAATAGTATTCTTCAACTTGCGATCCAAGGGAAGTTGGTTGAGCAGAGAGTAGAAGAGGGAACCGCAAAAGAACTGTTGGAGCAGATTAAGGCTGAAAAAGAGCAGTTGATAAAAGAAAAGAAGATTAAGAGGGAAAAATCATTGTCAGAAATAACGGCAGATAAAATACCTTTTGATATTCCTGAGAGTTGGGCATGGGTCAGATTGGGTGAAATTGGAGAAACTAATATCGGTTTAACATATAAACCATCTGATATATCTAATAATGGTACAATTGTTTTGAGGTCGAGCAATATATTTAACGGTATATTAGTATATGACGACATCGTCAGAGTAGATATGACTATTCCTGAGAATAAAATGTGTAAATCAGGCGACATTTTAATATGTGCAAGAAACGGTAGTAAAAGACTGGTTGGAAAGGCTGCAATAATCGACAGAGAAGGCATGAGTTTTGGAGCATTTATGGCAATTTATCGGAGTATTTGTAATAAGTACGTCTTACGTGTAATTCACTCGACTTACTTTAGAAATGCCCTTTTTCCAGAAACAGGTACCACTACAATTAATCAAATTACACAAGACAGTCTGAGACAGTTCTTATTACCTCTTCCCCCACTAGAAGAACAAAAGCGTATCGTAGCAAAGATCGAAGAATTACTGCCTTTTGTGGAGAAATACGATAAAGCCTATTCTGAAGTGGAGGAGCTGAATAAAAAGTTCCCGGAGGATATGCAAAAATCGATTTTGCAATATGCTATCCAAGGTAAGCTGGTTGAGCAGCGAGAAGAAGAGGGAACTGCGGAAGAACTGTATCAGCAGATTCAAAATGAAAAAGCAAAGTTGATTAAGGAAGGTATGCTTAAGAAGCAAAAACAACTGGCTGAAATTACAGAAGATGAGATTCCGTTTGATATTCCTGAAAGTTGGAGGTGGGTGAGATTAGGGAATCTATCTGAAAAGATAGGTTCAGGCAGTACACCTACTGGAGGGAAATCTGTATATAAAGAAAGCGGAATAAAATTTTTGAGATCACAAAATGTTTATAATGATGGATTAAGGTTGGAGAATGTTGCTTATATATCTGAAGATCAGAACAGGCCAGGAAGTATCGTCAAAGAAAAAGATATCCTATTAAATATTACAGGGGGATCAATTGGGAGATGTGCTTTGGTTCCAGATGGCTTTGATATAGCAAATATAAATCAACATGTTATGATTATCAGGAATATATTACCAGGCAATAGGTTTTTTATGCATTATATTTTAATTTCGCCATATGTTCAGTCAATGATAATGAGTGTACAAGTAGGAGTATCCAGAGAAGGGTTGAGTGCTGAAAAGTTAAAAAACTTTTTGATACCTCTCCCCCCACTGAAAGAACAAATGCGTATTGTAGCAAAGATTGAAGAGTTAATGCCATACCATAATAAGCTAGTTGATTAGGTGATAATAACTACTATTAGCTCGGCTAATTAAGTGACAACTGTTAGAGGAACATTGAAACTATGGTTTATCTCAAGAATAAAATTGTAGAGCAGCATACTGGCGTACAATTTAAAGGACATAAATTTTGGAGAAGACGCTTTCGAAAGTGCGTCATCTGCGAAGGATGGCAGGCAAGTTGCTTTTGGATGTCACCTGCGCTCCAGCAGACATCCCCCTGTGTTAGGATGGTTGTCATAGGGTTCCTTAATAAGTATAGTGGGTTTAGAAACACCAATTGAAAATGGAGGGTGGTCATTCATGGTAGAGGAGTTGAATTTATTTTCATGAAAATTACGCTGGAAATGAGTAGAGGGGCTTATGAAATAGCCAAGAAAGTGTACTCGGGAAGATTAACAAGAACAGAAGGAAAGATCGAGATTAACAAGGCAACAGGGATGAGTGAAGGCTCAGCGCAGGCGTTCATTGTCATATTTCTAGCCATGATGAATGGAGTGGTATATAAACGAGCCTTCAATAATGATACAAATCAATTTTTGCTCGAAAGCATCAGAAGGGACTTTGGGGAAGCGTATTTTCGTAAGGCACTGCAAGCAGTGCAAAAACATATCGACTATTATTCCACACTGGGCAGAGGGAATTTATCCGGGTTACAGGATATTGTAAATCGTATGCAGAGAACGTAGAATTTTTGTTAATGCTGTAGGAAGATTGGTCATGGAACTTCGGAACCAATGATTATTACTTTCGCACATAAAATGTCAATATCGTACTTTCTTTTTTCTCAGCCGACTCTCAAGCCGGCACCTTCCAGCTTCCGCATCTTCATCGATCTGAAACCATACTTCTACATCGAAGTTCAGCAGCGGCACGATTAGATTGCCATATACGGCGTAATCCAGATGCTTCAGCCCTTTAAGTCCGCTCATTGCACCACCTCCAACTTATTTCATTTTGCAAGGACCGACCTCAGCGGACGGTTCTTTTTCATTTTTTTGAATTCACATCCTGCAGACCTAAACACTACCGCAAGCCCTTTTGCTGATGTGTTTCTGATGGCTGGAGTATAAGGAGTAAGATCTCAGACAGTATTTTTGATGCTGGACGCCAAGCTTGCCGACCTATGCTTGGTATGCAAATATTCTACCATTGCGATAGTGCGCAGGGATGTGGAAATATCGGCACATTGTTGTTCTTATACGTACTATTGCATTGATATTTTACTCATACACTCGTATCAAAATCAAGTCGTTTCATATACACTTCAACCAAGGAGTGAATGTCACAATGGCTGAGTTGTTACAGCTTAGAAATCAAAGACAGGGGGAACAGAGATGGAATTTCCATCGTGGTTTCGGCAAGTGGTACAAGGGAGACTGGAAGAGGTGTCTGCACGGATCGAACACCATCCTGACTTGAATGACGTTCGGGCTGAAGCAGACCAGGCATTCGAATCGTTGTTCGAAGACAAGGATATTGGGCGTATGCCAGAATTTGCAGCCTGGGAGGACAGGCATTATCTGAAACAAGGACTCGTATATGAAAAGCTGTACTTGCAGGGAATGAAGGATGGTGTTCAGCTTGCTATGGCATTATTCTGTACTTCTTCGTCTGACGATTGACCACAAACAGAAAACGTTGAGTGCAAGGCTGGTATATAATCTGTGATGGAACAGCTGACACAAACCCCAAATGGATGAACAGAGTACCTCCCTGCTCATCCACTTTCATCATGGGTGTCATCTCGTGTATGAATCACTCATTCCGTGACCGCTCATATTCCATTTCCACTAGCTTGAAGAACTCAGAAGATTTGATCTTAAGTCCCCGGCATAGTTCGAAAATCTTCGTGACGGACGGTTCGTTCCTGCCGACTTCGATCATGGAGATATAGGAGCGGTCCACGTCGCATTCATACGCCAAATCTTCTTGGTTCATGCCTTGCTTGATCCGAATCGCTTTCACAGTTTTCCCGATTATCTGTTTCATGATAATGGCTAGTTCGCTCAATGTGGACAGCTCCGTTCGTGGCATGTGTGAAGTGGTTGTTAGATTATTTCCAAAAACAGAAATGACCGCCTCCAGCCAAGGTCGCGGTCATTTCGATCGTACATGTTGAGTTGGTAAGTGCCGACCGCTCTTAATGCGGTAGCCGTACCTAATAGGGAATCTGGTTGCCGCCAGGTTCCTTTATTAGTTTAATCATAACTCCGGGAATTCAGTCGCTCTTTAAGATTGCCGAATGCCTTCTATACGATGTCCTAGAGCATATACTGTGAAACTATATCAATCTGGATAATGGTTTGAATAGGCAAGATGAGGACTCGTATGCAATCCAATAACCTGAGGATACTCTACACCATCATAAGGAGAAGGAGTCGCATTTCCAATGCAAACATAAATCTGCTCATAGGCGGAGGAAATACGTCCATTCCGAAGTATCTGACCTTCCCATTTACAGTCCTTCACAACAACATTTCCGTTATTTGTATGATGATTGTTCATATCCAATTCTGCAGAACTGAAAATCATCCGTGCCCGATGCTTATCATCGTAATGTGTTGAATAATGTGTGAACCTATCCACTTTTACCAAACAAAGACTTCTCCCATTCGCTGCGAAAACATCTGCCAGATCCTCTTCTCCTTCACAGTGATCCTCCAAGAATTCTAGCAACTCAGTATGGGTCAATGATTCTTCGAAACTCCATTCAATGACGTGAAAATCTTCAGTATGATTCGGATAGTCAAACATAGCAGGCTGCTGACCATTGATCTCCCAAACGTCACCGACCCGTACAAACCGCCCATCGATCGTAAGCTCATCCCTTGTCCAAAAGCGACCTGCAGAAGTCCTAGATATTGGCCTTATCCATTCTCCATCCTCATTCATCCCAGCAATACAAAACCCATCCCAACTCTTAGTAACAGCTAAAACAATAAATTTCATAATCCTTCGACCTCCCATGTAGTTTCACACTAAATGGATCGTCCGGATATCCCCCTGAAATTGCTGCAGATACTCCGCTAACAATCGTCGGTGACAATGATGTGGTTTATCTTCGCTGCATAAGAAACACGGCTTGCCATCTCCAAGAATCCGGTCAAGATCCTTTTCCACTTTGCGATTTTGCAGTAAATTCAGATATTTCTTCTCGTACTCTTCCCACCCAATACGTTTTTTCTTAAAATCATTCAGCATTTGTTCCTCAGGAGCCAGATCAAGGAAATGGCTGTACTTTACTCCTACCAGTTGCAGAATGTATTCCAAATCGTCCTTCTTCGCAAAACCAGCCAGCTGCGACGTATTATTCAGCCGCGTATCGATCAGATGCTTCACATTTTCACGTTGAAGTAAATCAACAAATTTGCGTAGCGGCTTCTTAGCAAATCCGATCGTACACAATTCAACAGTCATGTAGAGCCTCCTAAAATAGTTTCACTTGCTCGATTTCCACCGGATTCAGTTCCGTGGATATAACTCCGTACTGAGCATAAAACTCGCCTACTAGTCTGCGGTGACAATACCGGTGATCTTTGCAGAAGCAGATCAATACCACGTTCTTGCCGTAGATCAATCGCTTATATACTTCACGTAGGGCTCTTACCCTGGTTTCCCATTCCAGCTCTTTCAAAAACCGGCGCTCATATAGCGGCCACCACTCTCTATAATCCAGCTTATCCTTCCATTCTTGGAGATAAGTTTGGAATAAGTCGGGTGAAGGAGATAGGTCACGAATAATCTCAGCATCCTTGATCTCAAACCCGGCCCGAGTAATCAGTAATAGGTCAGCGTCAAAATAAACTTTATGCAATCCGTTCGCATTACAGGTATATAGTTTCCCTTGGGGATTCAGATACTTCGTATTCAAGAACTAAACACCACCTAACCCAGAATGAATCCGGAAATACCGTATAAATTCATTTTACCACATTCGACAAGACCTTGAGCAACTACTTCATAACTATCTAAAGGCGCGGGAAATTCTTGCGCTCATACTTGTCGTGGCGTTTGTGAAGGGGTTGTTCGATTATTTCCAAAAACGGAAATGACCGCCCCCCATCCAAGGTTGCGGTCATCTCGATCGTACTTATTGAGTTGGTAAGTGCCGACCGCTCTTCATGCGGTAGCCGTACCTAATGGGGAATCTGGTGCCAGCCAAGTTCCTTTATTAGTGTAATCATATCTCATCCCATATATAATATGCAACGATAAAAAAGGATGCTTTACGTGATGTCTGTTCCATGAAGATATGATGGACAAGTTGACCCAAATACGAAAAAGGTTTGGGGCGGACCCAATGGAGACTATTCATTGTCCGAAGCGAGAGCTCGACCTGCTACTTTTTCTCGCAGAAGACGCACGCACCAGCGAAGGTCGCGTCGATTACTGACGACACATTCGTGCTCGATAAGCCTTCGTTCCGCGGACGGCTGTGATCGGTCGACAGCATTGTTTCGTCTCGCTGCGCTTTCCTTCCTTAGCCGCGAGCGTCTGCATGTCTGCGGTCAGCTGGCTCAGCAGCTGCAGGACCTGCGCCAGCTCGGCTTGCCTGCGCTCAACTTGATTCGTTTTTTCCCGCAGAAGCTTAACGATTTCTGACAAGGGCATCTTATTCGCCTGGTCGGCTTGGTTGAGTTTTTTTATTTCCGAGATTGTGAACCCCGCCGCTTGCAGTAGCTTGAGTCTTCCGATATGCTCCACGGCTTCCTCGGAGTAGACGCGGTAGTTGTTCGGACCGCGCTGGACATGGCGCGTATCGAGCAGTCCTTCGGACTCGTAGTACCGAAGCGTATGAACAGAGCAACCGGTTAGTTGTGTCAGCTGTTGTATGCGCATGTCGATCTCCTTTGTCATCTGAGACTTGACCTTCGAGTATGCTCTATAGTTTATACTATACTCGTCAACAAGTACCGCGTAAAGAGCGGAACAGGAGAGGGTATGAACGATGCTAACACGTAATCATCAAGTTACGCCGATCGGTGAGCGCACATGGATGATCAGCGAATTCGGCAATTCCACGATGTATGTCCTCGAGGGAGCAGAACGCGCGCTGCTCATTGATACGGGAACGGGGATCGGCGATTTGCAGGGGGTAGTCCGGCAGATCACACAGCTGCCGCTAACCGTCGTCATAACGCATGCGCATGTCGACCATGTGTGCGGTGCAGGGCAATTCGACGAAATTTACATTCATCCGGCTGATATTGCTCAGATGAATGAGCTGACGCTGGAGCATCGGCGATGGTACGCGCGAAGGGCTGGCACGGCGAATGGCAGCTTGGCGGAGTACTCCGTCGAAGAGGATATTGTCGATTGGGGGAAAACGCCTGCGGTCAACCTGCTGCATGACGGACAGACGTTCGATCTCGGCAGAAGAATCGTGTCCGTGATGGAGACGCCGGGGCATTCGAGAGGATCGGTCGTTTTCTTTGATCCGAAGCATCGGAATTTATTTTCGGGGGATGCCTGCAGCAGCCTGGTGTTGCTGGATGCGCCACCCGAATTCGCTATGATCGTCACGCCGTCTATAGAGGTGATGAGTGTCGCCGCTTGTCTGGGCGGGCTGCTGCGAATCAAGGCGCGAGGGCAAGAGTTCGACCGAAATTTCACGGGACATAGCCGTGGGGGAGAGCCGGCATTGCCGGAGGTGCTGGATGACTTGATCGGCTGCTGTCGTGCCATACTGGACGGCACAATCGAGGACAAGACGTATCCCGATCCAGTCAGAAGCTCGCATGCATGCGCGACATACAGGTCGGTGCGCATCGTGTACAACGAGACGGCGCTGCACGATTGAGCGACACCACGGAAGAGCAGGGTTTTCCAGTATCGATAGAGGATAGAGTCGTAGGGGCAATGATAGGGTGTTGCGGGCATAGGTGGTTGCGAGGATACACATGCATGGACTGTCCTAAGAAGACGGTCCATTTTTTGCACTTTAAGACGTATTTTCCTTATTCAGTTTCAAGCACTTATAATTCCGATACATTCACTTCCAGCAGTAGAATGCTCTACCACAATCACTTTGAAGTAAAATTATGGAGGAATACGCCGACATGTGTCGAATGAACTATGTACCATATTTAGGAGGTACATATGGCACGGAGAAGAAGAAGGACCAAAGACGCATTTGAAATTGAGAAGGCTGTGTTCTATTTGTCTGTATTTGTAGGATTGATTGTGTACGCACAAACCAAGAGCTTTACGCAGGCGTTAACGATGATATTCATATCGCTGTTGTTGGTATTTGCTTTTTTTGTATACAGAGCAGTGAGAGCCAGAGAGCGAATCAGTCGATCCAGAATCGAAGAAATTGACGTAATGGATGGGATCAAATTTGAGAAATACCTAGATGTCTTGTTCTCGAAGCTAGGGTATAAGACATCTGTGACAAAAGCATCGGGGGACTTTGGAGCAGATGTCATTCTGGAGAAGGATGGCAGGAGGATCGTAGTTCAGGCAAAGCGTTACAGCTCCAATGTAAATCTTAATGCAGTACAGGAGGTTACAGCGGCTAGAAGCCACTATGGTGCACAAGAAGCATGGGTTGTAACGAATCAGTATTACAAGAGCTCGGCCATTCAATTGGCTCGATCGAACGATGTGAAATTAATTAATCGAGATGATCTTATCGATCTCATACTGCAAGTGAATCCAGAAATGCAAGAAGCGCACCATCGAGTTAATTCCGGGCGTGCGTGCAGAAATTGCGGTCAACCAATGAACCTCATTCAAGGGACTGAGCGATCATTCTACCGATGCAACGAATTCCCTAAGTGTAGATACATTGAGGATGAGATTGAAGAATCTCAACAGGCAAAAGCGTCTGTAACTAAGAACAGGGTAGCATCGGGGGTTATTAGTGATTACCAGAAAAAATACACGTCGCCTATCAAAAAGTCAATTAGACGTCACATGCCGAAAGTTGTGCTCGTTGCTGGCATATTGCTAATAGCTTTAGTAGCTAGTATCGTAGGTAACTTGAGCAACCAAGTACAACGTAGCAACGGTGAAGCGCAGTCAACTTTACCATCAACTGTTGGGCAGGGAAGCGATCAGAAGTCGGTCAACGAAATGGAGCTTGTAGTTACGTTATCGTTGAAGAATTATCCCGACAAGAGATTCCTCAATAAAGCGCTGATGGAGAAGCTATCAATTGATGAGGGACAAGTTATTGAGATAACGGGGCCTAATGGTGGAAGTATTTCGGTTCCGGTGTTCTCCGAACCTGAAACCAGTACGGTGATTGATATCAATAAAGAACATATTCGCTTGCTCTATCAGGATAGGCAAGAGTTAGGCGTGAATGTTCCAGAGGGCTACTCTAATAATACAGCTGTTGCGAATGCCTCAGTCACACAAAAAGTTACGATTCGTTTCTAATTGAATGGGGATATTTATGAAAAATCAATCAGAAAGTAACATTTGATTAGTAGGTTAGAATAACGCAGTTTCAACGGGAATAACCAGCTAATAAGTACTACTTTTTATAAAACTATCTTATTAAAGGATGTTATATAATGAGGCATGTTTTTTATGCACCCGATGAAATACCATTGCATTATTTTTACTTTGGTTGGAAAAAAGCAAAAAGTTTTGTAAAACAACAAGGATTCTATGATCCTATTGAAATAAAAGAGTTTGAACTGGAGTTGGAAAAGAATTTAAGGAAAATTCGGAATAGAATAAGTTCTTTATCGTATGAGATGGCGCCACCTATTGCTTACGGATTTCCAAAAGGGAGAAAAGATGATCAGTTACGGTTAAGGCCAATGTCAAAGGTTTCATTTATTGATCAAGTTGCTTGGGCTACCATTGTTTTAGTTCTAGGTGAGTGGTTTGACACGATTAACGATGGTGATGAGGAAGTTTGTGACTTAGAGTGGATGGTTAATTGGAGTTGCAATAATCGTTTGCGCAGAAAGTATTACCCAACTGATGATGAAAATAACTTTGTATTTCGGAGGTTGATGGTTAATTATACACACAATGAACTTTACGAAAGCTTTCAACGGAGTCTCCGTTTTCAACGGAAGAAGCAGGAAGATTATTTTGAACAAATTCTTGATAATTCACCATATGCATATTACGGACAAGCGGACATCACAAAATTTTACCCAAGTCTTCGGATGGATATAGTTCGTGAAGTATTATTTATTCGTCTGAACCAATTATGTAGTCGTGGAATAACAAGTGTCGAGGTGGTGAAAAAATGGGAAGGGGTACTGTTTAGTCTGTGTAAAATAAAAACCAATAATAGACATTTATCAGAAATTGAGGTAAAAGCCATCGGAACTGAGACTGTTGACCTACTTATTGATTGTTTACCAACAGGGTTAATAGCTTCTGGTTTTTTGGCGAATTGTGTTTTAACCCATTATCTTGATATACCAATAAATGAATTCCGAATAAAAAAAACAAGTGAGGGTAAGGTTACCCACTTAACCCGCTATACAGACGATATTATGATTATATCTTCCGATGAGGAGACAATTTATGAGGGCATTCACAAAATCAGGGGCTTACTCAATAGTATTGGTTTAAGAATGTCGGAAGATAAAACTAGGCCTATATTAAAAGAAGATATGATTAAAAGCATCACTAAAGATATTAAATCTTTATCAACAACTCAGGCTAATGACGTTATTGAGCATATCCTGCAGGACTCAATTAAATGTCCTCGCGTAGGTAAATTCGATAATTTACCTAGTTCAACTGCACTAATTGATAAGCTATCACAATTAGGTGATCAGCATGTTCGGGCTATGAACCAAAGCGAACTGGAGAAGTATTTAACCGAGCTGATGGAGTTAGTTAATACTGAATTTGCTGCAGATGAGATACGTGACGATACTAAATCATCCTTTGCATCTTGGAAAATACGGAAAACTGCCAATGATGCCAGATATCGAGATCTTGATACGAAACAAAGCGTTACTGAGACACTAAAGCGCATGTATATGAAATATCCTTATAAGTTATCTTTAGTGAGTTGTTACATACTTCACCTCATGGAAATCCCATTTGATGAAAAGGTAGAAGAATTATTTACTGAGATGCTTAAGTCAGCAAAAAAAAATGATCGACAAGACCAACCAGGTTTTTATGGCTCGTATATGCGTACGCATATTATGTTTTGCATAGCTGAAAACTGGAAAAATGTTGGCGCAGAGATTCGGTCTAAGTTGGGAGCTATTATTCAAAGAGAAATAATGGGCTGGTATGATCAGGATACCTACTTAACGTGGCATGAACAGTATGCAATCTATTGGGCTCTTTCAAATATTTCCATAAACACAAGGGGAGTTCCAATGTTAAATGAAAGTCCAATAGAATTAGTTAATCGAGCCTATAGGTTGTTTAGAATTATGGATCACGATGTCGAATCAGGTAATGATCCTGTTCTTATAGCACTGATGAGTGAGATATGGCGGAATAATCGTCCCAAAAATAAAAGAGAACATGCCACAGAGGATGAAAGTCAATGGATTGGTTGGTTGTGGAAGAGAATTACAAGTAATATGAAAGGTTGGGAATGGAAGAATGAAGGTCATGGAAGGGTCTGGATTGAGATATCGACCGGGAGAGAAAATGTAATAACCACATATGGATTCAGGAGATTAATGGAACTAGCAGAACTTCATATAGAAACATTTCTTGAGGATAATAGTATTTCTCATAATGAAGAATATTTTGAGATATCTCCTATCTTTAACGGTGTTATAGATATTCTCAATAAATCAGTCACAAAGTGGGTTGAACAATCCAATTCAATGTTTAACGCTCGGTTCTTAAGGGCTATAAGAATGGTTTCAAAAAACTATAAAATAAAAAGCTATCTAATGAATCGTTTAAGAAATCTCAAGGAAATAGACCGCACATTACTGTCCAAAAAAAATATTATTGGTAACGTTCCGAGTTTTACAAGTGATAAAAATAAAATAATTCCACTACAAGATTGGGTTGAAATTATAAGTATATTACCTCAAAGGTTAGAGGTTGTCGAAATACCCAAGGAATTGTTGCATCTAACGGAAACAGAAATAACCCTTTTGTTGATTGAGGTTAGTAAAAGGATTATTGCTGAACTGGATAATCGTGCTAGCCGTGACTCGAATGTGGATATATTCAACAGTCGGACACTTTGGTCTAAAACAAGTTTAAATCGTATTGGACTAAGTGTTGAAGACTGGAACAAATGGCGCAATGGAGATCTGTCATTTGGGATTGATTTTACGGACGATTTTGTTATTTACTCGGATACTTATTTAAGTGCATGGGCTTATACCAATACTTTCTTCTTAGACGAAGAGTTTTTAATCTGTTACTCATTATCGGTACTGCTACTATTACTTATTTCGAAAAAACATATATATTCGGGGGCTGCAGGAATAAAAAGATTGAGAGGGTGGACTAAAATATCTGATGTTATCGCTCATTCCGAGTTTCCTTCTACTGTTTTGGCAGAGGTGATAGCAGGATCATTAAATTATCAGAGACCATTCTATAATTATTACGCGGAACACGGGGGTATTGAATTGCCATTACTGCCATTAGAGAAAGAACCAATTATAAATCTAGCGGATTATCTGCAAGTTTTAGAGGATCATTTGAGTAATGTACAAAGCAGAGTTTTGATTGGTGATACTGGTTTGCGTGAAATGAGATTTATTGATTTGGATAAAATAGTAAGGGGATGACGAGTATGGAGGACGAACTACTTGATAATATTGTAATAACATTAGGACAGTCCAATCATGATCAGCATATACTTGACTATTTGGATCAAGCAAATGGTTATAAATATAAAAATCCTAATGATCAGTTGAATTTATTAGACTCTATTCTGCAGACATCTCACCAAGATGGAGCTCAATTTGTTATGTTACCAGAGTTTTTTTTGCCACGTAGGTTCTTGTTTAGTTATATAAAAGAAAGGGCGATTCGATACCGTAGCATTATTATGGGCGGCTTAGAGTATGGTATGGATCCGAGCCCTGCGCCATCCGGCAAATTCCGTTTAAAGAATGAGGCCTTTGTTGTAATTCCAGATAATCTATACAAAAAAAATCACATGACAAATGGAAGTGCGACTGTAATCACTGTACCTAAATTACATCCAGCACCAGAGGAAGCGAAATTGCTATCTAAAAATGGATATGAATTCGTTAATGGCAACCGAATCTATCATTTTTCCAGTAAGAGATTGGGGAACTTTGCAGTCCTTATATGCTTTGATTTTCTTAATCTTCCAGTTCAAGCAATCCTACAAAGTCAGATTCAGACCCTCTTTGTGTTAACATATAATATGGATGTTACTGGGTTTATATCAATTGCTGAAACAGTTCAAAGGTTATTGTTATGCAATGTTGCAATATGCAATACCGGATTCTTCGGAGGGTCAGTAGTTTTTGCACCGATTCGGGAACCACGCCAAAAGCGGCAAGTGTTACAAATTAATGGAAATGAAATTCACGCTGCGGTTTCTGTACACTTACCAATAAAAGAGGTCTGGAAGGTACAAGATTCAGGTGAAGTAAATCACGGAGAGAAAAAATTTTTTCAACTACCACCTGATTTCGGTCGTTTAGCTGCAAGATAGTAATTGAAAGGATACCCTACATGGTATTTGTTGTCAAAAAAATGTCGTCAGGAAATGTTATAACTCCTCCGTGTGGCTTTTTGTGATTCTCCGTGTGAGTGTCAATAGCAAGAACTATATATTTCAAAAAACGATGACTTACTTTTATGCATTTCGAAGTTTGTCTTCGGGTGGGGTTAATATCTCATTACCAAACAAAATGCATGATATTATTTCCATTAATGAGAAATTGGTACATAATAGAAATGCGAAAGGAGAGGTGGTAATGATTCAACACTATAAGCCAATAGATCATATTAAAGTTTCAACTGAGATGGTTGAAGATATTGAGAAGGGAATAATAAATTATCTGAAAAGCAATTCTTATATTCACCTAAGTGAAAAAGCATCTCAAATTAAAGAATTTAGATTAAAGTATACAAAAGAAAGTTATGGTACTGAGATTGAAAGAGTCTCGGTAGCAATTTCTAAATTTATGGCTCATCAAGAAGCACTATTTAATTTAATGACGAAGGGGAAAATCATGCCTGTTAGGATTTCTAATGCCCCAAGTATACTGTATAGGTACAGCTTCAAAATTTTTTATGAGGAACAGCGAGGATCGATGACAACATCAGGTGATGTAGAGATATCTATTCCAATATTCATTCACGAAACGGTTGCGTTGGAATAAACTATCATTGGGGGAGAAAACAAGACGGTAATGGGGGAAAGCTTGCGTAGATAATTCGTTACCCCGTCTATCCAAGTTCCTCTTGTATGCCGAAGTGGTGGTCAGTTACCGCAATGGGAACGACGGATCTTCTTGCGCTCATGCTTGTCGTGGCGTATGTAAAGGGGTTGTTCGATTATTTCCAAAAACAGAAATGACCGCCCCTAGCTCAAGGTCGCGGTCATTTCGATCGTGCATGTTGAGTTGGTAAGTGCCGACCGCTCTTCATGCGGTAGCCGTACCTAATGGGGAATCTGGTGGCAGCCAGGTTCCTTTATTAGTGTAATCATACCTCATCCCATATATAATATGCAACGAGAAAACGTTGTATCATGTTCATGAATCATTATAACATGTGATGTGTTGAGGCAAGTCAAGGAAGGAATGGGGTGTTCTCTTTAATCTAAGTTACTGAGGTCAAAACGCGCGATTTCTTCACCTTCAATAGATACAATTAATGTTGCATTCATAGCATGTTCTTTTAGACGCTCTAATTGTTCTAGTGGAGGTGCAAGTTTTAATTCGGTATTTTCCTCGGACACACCTAAATGAAAATCAAAGGCATATTCTCTTTCTTGATTTGGTTCAAGAACGGGTGCACTCCTTATCCCCATACCAAAATATTCTTCTCTATCATATATATTAACACCCATTAGTTCTTCCGAAATTTCTTTTAACTCTTCATTAGGTTGTATAAGTATTTTTATTCCGTCGTCATATTCTAAAGCTCTAACATTTAGTTTCTCTGCTCCCCCAAGAGTCTTACTACCAGTATTCTTTAAAACAAAATTATAACTGAGTGCATATGGAACTATGACCTCACCTTTCTTTTCTCCAGAAGTATTATGACTCCCCCCGAGTCTATCTTTATCAATCCTAATTTCAACAGTAGAGCTGACTAATTCTAGAGAGGGCTTACTTGTTGAACACCCTGACAAGAGTATGAAAACTGTTAAGATACTCATAACAAACTTAAACAATCCTTTAGGTTCCATTTAATAACAACTCCCTTCATCATTACCTACGTTTTTATAAACGTAATGTTTCGGGTTATTTATTAGAAATCAATTCGGCAGAAGTATGCGTGGAGTCCGCTTCACGATTTACGCTATACTAAAGCTATGAAGAAACTCCCAGTAAGGAGGCACGCACGCCCATGCTCAAATACGAAGCAGCACAAAAGATATTCTCTCTCTTTCTTCATCACTCCTACGATCCGGTAGAGATAGATCTGCTAGAGGGCTGGAAACTGACGGCGACGGCTACAGCTCCGAAGGTGGACGCCGGCAACCCCTACTTAGGGTCCATCCCGATCTCTCTCCAGTTCGATCAAGGAACAGAGAATCCCATCAGCCATCCGCTCCACTTGCAATGTATTCGGAATAAGCTTCATCCTAACTTGGAAGATGAGCAGGGCGGATATGCCATTCTGATCAAGAGCAAGGCGTCGGAACTGTTGTTTCGCTCGATGCAGGCAGCGAAGTATGAGGAAGTCGATGCGCACATGAAGGTGAAGATCACGACGGATCTCACTTCGAAGAAGGGGGATGCTAGCTTCCGGCAGAAGATGCAGGCATGCATCCAGCAGTTCGAACCTCAGTTCAAGCAATGGGGAGGAGAACAAGCCGGCGACACCCAATTTACATACGCTACTTACTTATCGGAGTCAGATACGTTCGTCCAAGACCAACAGAACATATTGAAGATGATGCTGCTGCTTGCGGTATTCAAGGCTGTGTTGAAGGGAGAGCTGGATCTGCCGCTCTCGGCACTTATGCCGCCAGTTGGTCCAGATAGTAAGCCGTCTCTCGCTGACAACTTCCACCATTATCTGCTGTCCAAGCAGTTCTCGTATTCACTGGATTTTGTGCGGCGATTCGTGACCTCCCTGCAGACGAAGCCGTTCGTCATTCTGTCGGGAAGCTCAGGCACGGGCAAGACGAAGATTGCCCAATACTTCGCAGCATATATGCGTTCACCTTCCGACAAGGGGACAGTCCATGATTTGATAGGTGAGCTGAACGGGAGCAATATGAGTGATAGTGGGACATTTCATTTTCAATTAAATTCCTATACGTTCGATTATCATCGCATTATCGTCACAGTCGAGATGCTGGAATGGGTCAATCTGGACTTGGATAACGGTGTGGAGATCGAGGTGAGGTTCGACGGACAGGCAGAGCAGTCACTTATGAAGAGGCAAGGTCCGACGGTTCGACTTGGTTTCCGTAAGACTTTTATGGCATGGCTGAAGCAAAATTGTGCGATCGGGGATCATCTCAAGCTCACGATTCAGGATGAGGGGAGGGTGTTCTTATTCGAACAAGAATCTTCCGCATCCTTCACCCAGCACGATGACAATCTAGCCTTCGTCTCGGTCAGACCTGATTGGCTCGATCAACGCGGGTTGCTAGGCTATTACAATCCGCTGACAGAGAAGTATGATCCTACTCCACTATTAAAGCTGATGCTGCGCGCTGATGGAGACCGGGAACGCCCATATTTCGTCATTCTCGATGAGATGAATCTGGCGAAGGTGGAATATTATTTCTCAGACTTTCTCAGCTGTATGGAGAGTCGCAGGCTGGACCCTGTATCGGGGCAGCTGGAGCAAGAGCCTCTCGTGTTGCATCAACTTGCTAGACCTGTCGAACATGTCGATGATCATAACCGCGTATACCAAATACCTGCCCAATTGCCGATTCCGCCTAATGTGTATTTCATCGGTACGGTGAATATCGACGAAACGACGTACATGTTCAGTCCCAAAGTGCTGGATCGCGCGAATGTCATCGAGTGCAGCCGGATAGATCTGTCAGCTTATTGGGAGTCGCATCATGCAGCCGCGAGTGTTAAGGACTGCGAACCGTTGTCCGCAAGGGTTACGCTATTCACGAACGAAGGGCAGTACCATATGCCGTTATACAGCAAGGAGTTCCTGCAGGAGCGTAACCGGACACAATTGGACGATGCGTTCCAAGTCGTATTGAAGCTGCATCAAGTGCTTGAACGTGAGGGGGTTGCTTTCGGCTATCGTGTGCTGGACGAAGTGATGACGTACCTGCTCCTGTCGCTGCGAGAGAACGAAGACATGTTAAGGGAGGCGCTTGATGCGCAGATCGTTCAGAAAGTGTTGCCTAAGCTGCACGGTAATCGCAAACAGCTGGAGCAGTTGTTGCTACGCTTGCTTGAACAGTTTGCCAATGGGTCAATAAGTGGCGATCCGCTGTCCGCTAATAACCGGAGTATGCTTGAAGCTGAGGATTCTTATCTATACCCGCTAAGCGGTCTCAAGGTGTACAGCATGTACAAGCAATTGATGCAAACAGGCTATTGCAGCTTCGTATGCTGATGGGAGGGCGCCTGTTGAATAAGAATCATACGATATATGATAGGAGGACGTCTGCTCAAGTGACGGATGGATTGTCGGAATTAACCGATTATGTAGTAGCATTCGATGCCGTATTGACAGCCGAGGAAGAGCAGCGAGTCTTGCAGGATTACAAGAAGGTCCTTAGCAAGCTTCACGGCGCCTACTACTTACTGAACTATGACAATTTCGTCGGGGTGACATCCTTCTGCGGACGAACATATCAGGTATCTAGTAACAAGCTGTCTGTAGCAGAGATAGAGAGCATGAACCAGTATATAAGCTCGAAGATGGCATTACTTCCTTATTATTATCATAATCCGGTTCAGAATCACTGGACAGATAGCTCATCGGGGGAGGCTGAGCAGCTTCATCAGTGGTACTTCCTGCGTGAAGCGTTGCTTGTAGAGTGGGAAGGAGCTCCGCTCGCAGATTGGTGGCGAATGATAGATCGAGATCCGCATCATCTGATGGTGCACGACATCGAAGACACGCCTGCCTGGTCTGTTCGGAATGTCAGTCCAGATACTGCGGAGGCAATCATTCGTCGACCGGATACGTGGGTAGCGCTGCCTGCTGACAGCGCCTTATCGCACACAGCAGTCGCGCAGAAGCTTCAGGTCAACGGTCGTTCCTACTTCCCATCGACTGTCCGCCAACGGTTGAACCGGTTGACCTACGATACGCCAGAGAACCGCATGATGAAGCATATCTTGCAACAGTTTCTAGACCTTACCGAGTGGATGGAAGCCCGAGTGAAGAATAGCACATTCTTCAACCGAACGGAAGTGGAGCGGGACAATCGTTCCATGAACCACATTCTTCATGAGCTGTCCCTGTCCGCTTGGATGGAGGAAACATCGGAGTTGACTGCCCCTCCGCATGCTTCTACCGTCCTTCAACGAAAAGTCGGATATAGGCAATGGCACTCCTTTTACCAGCATTGGATGCTCGGTGGACGGTTCCCGCTGCCGGATGATCTTGTTCGAACAATGGTGGATACAAGAGATATAGCGAAGATGTATGAATATTGGTGCTTCTTCACGGTCGTCGATGTCGTGGAGGAACAACTAAGTCTGGAGCCGGGCGCCATATCCACATGGCAAGAGATAGATGAACATGGGCAATTGGTAGAGGGACTGTGTATCTCCTTCTCCTATGAAGATCAGGAGCTGCCCGTTTATTACAATAAGCGTTTTATCGGGGGCAAGGAGTCTTATTCGCAAACCTATAAGCCGGACATCAGCTTGTTCTGGAAGGGGAAGTGGCATCACTTCGACGCGAAGTTCAAGATTGACGCGAAATCGAACGCAGCGAAGAAAGAAGACATCGACAAAATGCACACCTATCGCGACGCCATCGGACAAACAGGGTCGGTGCGGGTGTTATATCCATCCGACGAAACGAAGGAACCGATGTTCTACCCAGCTAAGGGTGATTCGCTGTTGACCGAAGGGGTAGGATCGGTTGCGCTCAAGCCAGGGAATCTGTCTGGATTAGAGGGAGTGATGATGGAGCTTCTTGGGATGAAGGAGCGGCTGAAATTATAATGTTGGAGGTAATGATCATGCATGTACTCGAGATTTGGAATCGAATTATAGAACGTGCTAGTAGCCAAGCTTATGAAATACATACTGTCCCACAAAACAAGAGGACACCATTATGGTTTCGAGTCAGTACTAATGGTAGTGCGGTTATAATTAGTCAAGCATTGGATAACGTACCAAGTTCGACTTTGAAAATGCCGAGAACGATTACGTTTGAAGAATTTGAAAGGATATTTCCTTACTATCACTTACGGCTTAAAGGGGCTTCTATAAGTCAAGAAGCCGTGCGAAAATCGGTAAATACGGTATACATTTATGGCTTAATCGCAGATGTCCTAACGAATTAGACTGAGGTGGCTCCAACATGATATGGGTGAACGTTGATTTCGCCGATATGCTATGAGTTTAAGAAATGTGGCAAGTGTATGTTGTGAAGAAAGGAAGATTTAGGGATAATAGCTAAACTTGTTTAAATATAATATACACTAGGAGAGTGTCATGTTAGAAGACCAGTGCAGAAGCCAGTAGAAAAGAATTAGTTTCTGTAAATAAAATTGTTGGCCTTGGAATGCGGGGAGAAAGCAATTATTCGTGGTGGGAGCATTATCTTGGAACTAGAGGGGACTTATCGAGGTTGGATAATTTAAAGGAGATTTTATTTGAAAAAGGTCTCAAATCTTTCAAAGATAGCTTCCAAGATGATAAGTATAGCGAGGGAATATCTTTGGAGTATTTTGTTGAAATGGATTGTTATTATGTCATTAATGGGCAACATCGAGCAACGATGGCAAAAGTAGTTGATGCTCAGTATATGCTTGCTGAAGTGTTGCATTTGAAGTTTGATACTAAAAAACAAGAAAAATATAAAATTAAAATGAAAGAAATGGATAGAATAAATGAATTACTTGATAGACTTAATTTCAAGATAATTGGAAAGAAAGTTTGTTGGAGGAACAAATCAATAATACCACTTCGAGTAGTAGAGCTTAATAGTAGCATCATTAGTTTAGAAGATATAGTTAGTGTGAGAAAACTCCTTGAGAAATTTTCTTCGTCAGTAATGGAAGTGGAAGATTTTCAAGAGAAATTATCGAAAAATTTATTTTTTCGTATAAAAGATTTATTACTAGAGAAATTAGGAGCAAGACAAAGATTGAATCAGTTTGAAAAGATCATTTATTCACTGAAAAATGAGGGATGGGACCACAAATTATAGTGTTATTAACTATGTATGCTGTCTGTATGATTCACGCATACTTTCTCACCCACTCATATTTCCATGAGCTTGAACAACTAAGAAGGTTTGATCTTAAGTCCCCGGCATAAATCTAATATCTTCGTGACGGATGGTCCGTTCCTGCCGACTTCGATCATGGATATATAGGATCGGTCCATCGCATTTCAAACGCCAAATCTTCTTGGCTCATGCCTTGCTTGATCCTTTCAATAAAGTATAGAAATAGTAACCTGATATAAAGGGATGTGATAGTTTGAACAGGTATTTGCGAACCGTGCTATCTGTAGTTCTCTGCACCATGTGGATCGTGGGCTGCAGTAATGGCCCAGTGAATGAAGAGAGTTTCGCTACAATCTCATTGAATCCAGACTCCGCATACGAGCAGACCTTCGAAGATTTGCCTTTGGGTGAGCTATATAACTTTAATCTGAAATTAGCGCAAGCGGATCAGAGCTGGGTAACGTTCTGGGTGGAGGGGTATCAGTATGGCGAGCAGGCGGAACCTTTTCGTCTAACAGAACTGTCGTATGGGAAAAGCCCCGATCCTGTAGTAGAAGGTTCGATGGGATTCGGCATAATCAACGCGCAAGATAAGAAGAAATTGTTGTTCATGTATGCACCGGAGGTGTCCAGTGTGCCGCATGAGATCGGAGAACTCTTAACCGCAGACGGAGTGCGCGGAACGAGCTGGGACTATGCTATCGGGGAGGAAGAAGTGGCTTTGGCACCAGGGGAGACGAAGCTGCTTGGCGTATATCGGCAAGTCGAACAGTCATTTAGGACCTATGACTACCAAGATCAAGAGGACTTGGAGCGAATGATTCAAGATGATAAGACGGTATTGCTGCTGAAGGTGAAGATAGAAGTGTTATGAGTCTATTAGTTTACTTAAAACAAAAAATAAAATATGATGGTATTATATTCTTACGAATGAAACTGGTGTATTGTGGTATGCGCAAAGGAAGGGGAGCGATGACCTCTATTCATTGACTCGGAATTAGGCTCTTTATACTGTATTTTTTTCAAGAAATTGATAGGGGTGGTTACGATTTTGTCAGAATACTCTCGGAAAATAATAATAGCAATGCTTACGTTCTGTATGATATTTGGAGTAGGACCTGGTCTTGTGACGAAAGTTAGTGCGGCTACGGACACATGGGATAGTACGGTGGCTGCATCCTTTGATGGCGGGAGCGGCACTGAAGCAGACCCGTATCGAATCGCTACTGGTGCACAGTTGGCATATTTATCTAGTACTGTTGGGGCTGGAACAGATTATAGTGGACTGTATCTCAAGCTTACAGCAGATATTGATCTTAATAATCTGGAATGGACACCTATTGGTGGGAAATTCGGAGGGTCAAATACGAGTTTCCTTGGAACGTTTGACGGTGATGGACATGTCATTCGCAACTTAACGATCGAGAATTCACAAACGATTTATACCGGTTTATTCGGTATTGTTGGAGATGCAACGATCAAAAATCTGGGTGTGGAAAATATTCAAATATCCTATCTAACAACCAATGCAAGAATTGGAGGGTTGGTAGGTTATAACTGGGGCTATCCGGTTACTATAATCAATTGTTATACGACTGGAACGATCACAGCAGGGCAGACGGGGCAATCGGTTTCAAATGTCCGAACTGGCGGGATTATGGGGTATTCTACTGTGCAAGAAGCGATCCTGTCCAATAGTTACTCGACCGTAGATGTGACGATCAACGGCAACGGAGGGAAGGCCGGTGGCTTGTTAGGTCGGCAAGGAGGCACTGGTGTAGATGCAGTATTGATTTCGAACAGTTATGCAACTGGTGTAATCACGCAAAATGGAACGGGCGGGAATATTGGCGGGCTTGTCGGTTGGCAGTATGAAGGGACTATTAATAATAGCTATTGGAACAGCTCAACCAATCCGACAGGTGTTGGCCTAACAAATGGTGGTACCGGTCAAGGAACTGCAAAATCAGATACTGATATGAAGGATGGCGCTTTCGTCACCCTGTTGAATCAATTCAGCGGTCCAGATACAGAGTGGAGCAGTGATGTTAGTTCTGTAAACGGTGGTTATCCGGTATTATCCAACATCGGGGCAGGCAGAATCATTATACAGGACAGTACGGTAAGTCCAACCACTGCAGTGTTCGACAAGTATGTCCAAGCGGCGAACTATTCAGATGTAACGACGACCCTTACACCGAATGGGAACACGCTGAGTGCAGTGAGATTGGGTGCGACTCCTCTGACAGAGAACACAAACTATACGGTAAGCGGCAACGATGTGATGATCAAGAAGGAGTACTTAGCGACATTGGGCACCGGTGCGCAAGTGTTCTCCATAGACATGAGTGCAGGTATTGACCCGACGCTGACGGTGACGATCAGCGACACGACACCACCAGCGCCGACGATTACGGCACAGCCGAGCAATACAGCCGTGAATCCGGGCAGCGATGCGAGCTTTAGCGTAACGGCAACTGGCAGTGACCCGCTCACCTACCAATGGCAAGTGGACAGTGGATCAGGGTTTGGGGATATCACGGCTGAGACAAGTGCGACGTTAACCTTGAATGGGGTAACCGCGGCGCTGAACGGAAATGCGTACCG
>CAJXLT010000007.1 GCA_913056365.1 uncultured Paenibacillaceae bacterium
CGCTTGGGCTACGCCCACCACTATACAATTCCATGTACCCTACCTAAAGTTGAATACACAAACTTATTGACACTACCACGATTGAAGGCCAACTGGCAGTTTAACGGGAAAAAGTGGATCTATTAGCTACCGGAACGAGTGTAGAACGTAGTACGGCGCCTAATAGAACCAACCATTCCCGCTATTTGCACATGAGCTCAAGTCAGTATCGTATTAACGGGAACGATTCCCGCTATTGTTAGATCAACGCGTGCAGCGAGGCAATCATCCGGTCGATGGTCGAGTCTCGCATAGCCGCCCTACTCCATATGACGCCACCAAATTCCCGCGCACTCGGGAACACGCACGAGCTGCTGATCGTCGACGCGCTTGGCGAGCTCCTCGTCGAAGAAGAATCGCGTCAGCTCCGCCGCCTCCTGCGCATGCGCGAACGTGTAATCCGTTCGTATCCACTTGTGGGAGAAGCCATACTCCTCGGTCAAGGCTGTGTAATAGTCCTGTAGAAACGCATACACATGCGGTGTTTCATAGCCAGTTCCTAGCGTCTCCAACAGGATAATCGTGCCGCCAGGCCGTAGAACGCGTTGCATCTCGGTTAATGCTTGCTCCAGCTTTCCGGGCCCGTCAGGAACGTCTGCATGCACAGAGTAGGACAGGCTCCATCCGGCGACTATGAGATCGAAGGCTCCGCTAGCCAAGGGGAGCGGGACGTGCGGAGAGACGATCGTCTGCCAATTGTGCAGACCGAGCTGGGTCAGCTTAGCTTCGGCTACGCGAAGCATAGCGCGGGAAGCATCAAGCGCGATTACCGATCGCGCTTGGCGGGCGATCGGCACAGTCAGCCTGCCGGTGCCAGCGCCAATGTCCGCGACATCGAGTTGCGCGAACGGTCGAATGTCGGCTATCTCGGAAGTAACATCCGGTTGGCGTGAGATCATACGGTCATACGTATCCGCTTCCTGCTCGTAAATAACATGGTGATCAGGCATAGTTTAATAACCTCCTCTTGTCGATTGTGACCTTCTGCAAGCGCACACTTACTGCTCAGTGAAGCTGCGGTAGCCGTTGCTAGTTTTCACAGGGGCAATTAGCCCCTTGGCTTCATAATAGCGGATCGTCCGCGTTGTAATATTCAATTGATCAGCGACTTCCTTAATCTGCAATACGGATTCCCCTTTCGCGGGCGGACCACACATACGATGCAGCACCAATCCCGTAGTTTCCAGCTCATCATGCCGAAATCATGTATAATTATAGCATGCGGCCAGGAGCAAGAGCCTGTGCAAATTCAGATGAAGAAAGGCTGTGAGCAAGTGAAGCTTTTTACTTACGCAGACGAAGGACAACAGAGATTGGGCCTGCATACGGCCAAAGGGGGAATCGCTGTAGCTAAGGCTTGCGAGGTATACGGCATCACACCTGTGTGGCAGTCCGTTCACGATGTAATTGAGGGCGGAGACGCAGCGATCAGGCAACTGAACGAGCTGGCTGACCAGGTATTGGCTGACGAGCGGCAAGACTTGTTGCTTGATGAAGCAACACTTGCTTGGGAGCCGTGCGTGACGAGACCGCAGAAGATTATATGCGTCGGGTTGAACTACCGCAAGCATGCGGAGGAAACCGGTGCAGCCGTACCCGAATACCCGATATTGTTCAATAAATTTGCCAATGCGCTAACCGGCCACGAGCAGGAAGTAACACTGCCGCGGGTAACATCGCGTGTAGATTACGAAGTAGAGCTGACGATCGTCATCGGCAAGCCTGCAAGCGATGTGCCCCAAGAGCAAGCACTCGATTATGTGTTCGGCTATTGTACTGGCAATGACTTGTCGGCTCGCGACTTGCAGAAGCGGACAGCGCAGTGGATGCTCGGCAAGACGTGCGACGGCTTCGCACCGATCGGCCCATATGTCGTAACGGCGGACGAAGTGGGCAACCCGAACAACCTAACGTTACAGACAACCGTGAACGGCGAGCGTCGGCAGCACTCGAACACGTCGGACATGATATTCCATTGTGATGAAATCGTTAGTTATATTTCGAAGCACATGACATTGCAGCCGGGGGATATCATTATGACTGGAACGCCAGAGGGTGTCATTGTAGGCATGCCGAAGGAGCAACGCGTGTATCTTCAGCCCGGTGATGTCGTCACGGTAGAAGTGGAGAAGCTTGGTTCCTTGACGACTCGATTCACAGCAGACGTATGAGCGTTCGAAGCATGCGGTGAGGACCAGTGATTCATTGCGTAGCGAATGGAGGAGCCATGCATCAGCTTGGAGCAAGGAGTGGAGGAGGTGCGCACTGTGTTGCGTTCCCGTCTTGCCGAATGATGCGAATGTGCAGGAACTCCTCTCCATATCCGCATCCAAGTAACATTTTCCTGCGAAGATGCAGGCTTTAACCGACTAACTAACCGATATCCGAGATTTCGAGCAAGGGAAGATGCACAATTGCAGGAATTTCCGCATATGTCCTCATAGACGGAGGAAAAGGATGTAGAATTGCATGTATTTCAGTATGCTGGCAGATGTTCTGGAAATAACGAAGGACGACAAGCGAGCGATGGGAGTTCAGCAGCTGCCAAGCTGCGCATAGCCGGACGGCAGGCGCATAGGTTGGCGGTGAGGAGCGCATACGTTGCAGGGAGGAGATCACCATGGGAGAAGGCTACATACTTTCGATCGATCAAGGGACGACGAGCACGCGGGCGATATTGTTCAACCGGCATGGCGAGCTTGTGCATGTGGCGCAGACGGAGTTTCCGCAATATTTTCCCAAGCCCGGATGGGTGGAGCAGGATGCAGAGGAAATCTGGCAATCCGTGCGAAACGTAGTCACACAGCTTATGCAGGAGCATAATCTTGCGCCAGAAGCGATCGAGGCGATCGGCATTACCAATCAGCGGGAGACGACTGTCGTGTGGGATCGCCATACGGGCGAGCCTATATACAAGGCGATTGTCTGGCAATCGAGGCAGACGAATGGCTTGTGCCAGCAACTGAAGGAGAACGGCCACGAGCAGATGATTACAGACAAGACTGGATTAATCATTGATCCGTACTTCTCGGCAACGAAGATCAAGTGGCTGCTGGACGAAGTCCCCGGCGCTCGGGCTAAGGCAGAGCAAGGTGATTTGCTGTTCGGTACGATCGATACCTGGCTCGTCTGGCAGATGACCGGCGGGCAGGCGCATATGACAGATTACTCCAATGCGTCTCGCACGATGCTGTATAACATCTATGATCTCGAATGGGATCAGGACATTATCCGGCTTCTGGACATTCCTGCATCGATGCTGCCGGAAGTGCGTCCCTCTTCGGGGATATTCGGCTATACAGAGAAGAGCTTGTTCGGACGCGCTATCCCGATCGCTGGTATCGCTGGTGACCAGCAGGCTGCGTTGTTCGGGCAGGCTTGCTTCGAGCCGGGTATGGCGAAGAATACGTATGGAACCGGTTGCTTCCTGCTGAAGCATACCGGGGAGCAGCCGGTCCGGTCCAAGCACGGTCTGCTGACGACGATTGCATGGGGACTGGACGGCCAAGTGGAATACGCGCTGGAAGGAAGCGTCTTCGTGGCTGGTTCGGCGATCCAGTGGCTACGGGATGGGTTGCGCATGATTGACACCGCAGCCGAGAGCGAGCAGCATGCAGGCGAGGTTGCATCCGCTGAAGGTGTCTATGTGGTGCCTGCCTTCGTCGGGCTGGGCACGCCGTATTGGGACAGCGATGTGCGCGGGGCGGTGTTCGGCTTGACGCGAGGCACGACGAAGGCGCATTTCATCCGCGCTACGCTGGAATCGCTGGCGTACCAGACGAAGGATGTGCTGGATGCGATGAAGGAGGACTCGGGCTTCGCCTTGAAGACGCTCAGAGTCGATGGCGGCACCGTGCAGAATAAGCTGCTTATGCAGTTCCAGAGCGATCTGATCGGCGTGCCGGTCGAACGGCCGACGACCTTGGAGACGACTGCCCTCGGCGCAGCCTACTTGGCTGGGCTTGCAGTCGGCTACTGGCAGGACCGCGAACAGATTGCCAGCCAGTGGAAGCTGGAGCAGCGCTATACGAGCCGTATGGAAGAGGAGGAGCGCCTTCGGCTGTACCGTGGCTGGAAGCGCGCCGTCGCAGCAGCGGCAGCATTCAAGGAATGATAAGCCGCCAGCAAGGCGTAGCCTTGTCAGGCTGATCTTGTCTAAGCAGGTAGAACGTGGACGCAAGCAAGCATAGGAGTGCAGGTTTTTTGACAGCAAGCAGCAGTCAGCGAGTATGATTCTAGGAAGGAGCGGTGATAGCGATGCACACAACGATGGACGGCAAGGACAGATCACAGCTGCTAAGCCGCATGGAACAAACGACCTTTGACGTGTTGATTATCGGCGGCGGCATTACCGGTGCTGGCATTGCGCTGGATGCGCAGTCCAGAGGCTTGTCCACAGCGCTCGTCGATATGCAGGACTTTGCCGCGGGTACGTCCAGCCGCTCGACGAAGCTTGTGCACGGGGGGCTGCGGTACTTGAAGCAGTTCGAATTCAAGCTCGTCGCGGACGTAGGGCGGGAGCGCGCGATCGTCTACGAGAACGGTCCGCATGTGACGGAACCGGAATGGATGCTGCTTCCGATCTACAGAGGCGGAACTTTCGGACGGTTCACCACTTCGCTAGGTTTGCGCATCTATGACTTCCTTGCCGGTGTTCGTAAGCATGAACGCAGACGCATGCTCGGCACAGAGGAAACATTGGCGCGTGAACCGTTGCTGAAGCGGGAAGGGCTACTCGGCGGCGGCTGTTATGCCGAATATCGGACGGATGACGCCAGACTCACACTTGAAGTGCTGAAGGCGGCTGTTCAACGGGGCTGTATGGCGGCGAACTATGTGAAGGCGAAGGAATTTCTGTATGATGCCGGCCGTGTCGTCGGCATTCGGGCTGAGGACCAGCACTCGGGCTGCTCATACATAATCCAAGCTAGCAAAGTAGTCAACGCAGCAGGACCGTGGGCGGATACGCTGCTCAAGCTGGACCGCTCGAAGGTGGATAAGACGATCTTGCACACGAAGGGCGTGCATCTCGTATTCGATCGCAGCCGATTTCCGCTGCGCCAGGCGGTCTACTTCGACACGCCGGACGGGCGCATGGTATTCGCTATTCCGCGTGCGGACAAAACCTATGTCGGCACCACCGACACCTTCTATACAGGCGATTTGTCGCATCCTCGCATGACGGAGGAAGATCGGGATTACTTGCTGCGTGCTATCTGCGGAATGTTTCCAGAGGTCCAGCTGACAGCGGCGGACGTGGAGTCGAGCTGGGCGGGACTGCGACCGTTAATTCGAGATGCAGGCAAGGCTCCTTCCGAACTGTCTCGCAAGGACGAAATATGGCGTTCGAGGTTTGGTCTGATTACGATCGCAGGCGGGAAGCTGACAGGCTATCGGAAGATGGCGGAAGCTGTGGTGGATCTAATAGCCGACGCATTCAAGCGCGAAGAAGGGCGGCTGCTTGCTCGTTGCCAGACGCGTTCGATTCTTATTTCGGGCGGTGAGGTAGGAGGAGCATCCGGCTTCCCGAATTATGTCCGTGAAATGACAGAGCAAGGGCAGGCATACGGATTTACAGCTGTGCAAGCGGAGCGTCTAGTGCGCCTGTACGGGTCGAATGCGGAACAGGTCTTCCGTTACGCAACACCTGCTGAACCGAGCGCAGCACGAAGCGGGCTTCCCCTCGACTGGCAAGCCAGCTTGCTGTATAGCATGCAGGAGGAGATGGCACTGACCTGCGCGGACTTCTTCGTTCGCCGGACAGGCGCGCTGTATTTCGCTCGCGATGCGGTCCTGCGCTACAGAGAAGCGGTCGCTGCAATGATGGCCGAACGGTATCAATGGAGCGAGGAAGAGAAGCAGGAGGAACTGGCTGTGCTTGAAGTATTGCTGCAGGATGCTGTGAGCCCAGAATTAGGATAAGGCGGGCGGTTAGCGGTTATCCGAGTGGAGATGGCTTTCGCGCCTGATTATTGCGAATTCTGCTTAGCGAGACCGGATTGATGCCGAGATAGGAAGCGATTTGGTACTGGGGCAGCCGCTGCGCAAGCTCCGGGAACCGTTGCAAGAAGATGCGGTACCGCTCCTCTGCAGCATGCACCAGCAGCAGATGCTCTCTGCGTTCCTTCAAGATATACAGCATTTCGGCAAGCTTGCGTCCCCATCTGTCCCAGCAAGGATGCCGTTCGTACAAGCGATCCATCAGCGCTCGGGGGATCACGGCCACCTTGGACGGTTCCATCGCTTGGATTGACAGCGTTGATGGCTCGCGCGTAAGCATGGAGCTATATGCGCTGAAGAACATTTGCTCGGCGAAAAAATTTTTGTTAAATTCAGTTCCATCCTCGCTCGAATAATAGATGCGAACCAACCCTTCGGCGCAATAGTAGGCGCTTGTACACACCTCCCCTTCTCGCAGCAACAGCTCTCCTTTCCCAGCAAATCGCCATTCTACATGTTGTTCCAGATATCGCGCTTCCGCCTCCGGAATGGCCGTAATGCGGTTCAGCGCTTCCTGCAATCGGTTGTTTTCCATGTCGGCTCACCTCCATACATCTGTCATTAACATAAGTTAATGCATCTGTTTCCAAACGTCTAATACGATTAGCATATCATATGTGCTAATGCGGGCATATGTATTGATCTGAGATTGAGCCAATAAGAGGAGGAGACAACATGAGGAAATGGTTGTGGGGAGGAATGACGATTTCGGCGCTGCTCGTATCCGGGTATGCGATCGTCCTGTTCGTCATCTTAGGGGCCAATGCGGCTCCATTGATACAAGGGAAGCTGGAGCAATTCAGCTTGAGCGAGTGGTGGTACGCCATGCTGTACGTACATATAGTGTTTAGCGTAGTGGCTCTGGCCATCGGTCCTTTCGCACTATCTGAGAAAATCCGGAGCCGGAACATAGTTCGTCATCGCAGATTAGGCAAGCTGTATATGCTCGGTATTGGACTAGGAGGTCTTAGCGGACTTTACTTGGCGTTCTATGCCTCTGGAGGGCTTGGCGGCAAGCTTGGCTTCGGTGTCATGGCTGTGCTCTGGCTGCTTACTGCGACGTTGGCGCTGACGGCAATTCGCCGCAAGCAGATCGTCGGACACCAGCATTGGATGATCCGTAATTATGCCTTGACGCTGGCTGCGGTCACTCTGCGCATCTACTTGCCTTTATTTATGGCGTTTGGCGATGAAGCCTACTTCGAGACTGCTTATGCAATTATTGCCTGGATGTGTTGGGTACCGAACTTAGTCATAGCAGAGTTGATGGTGCGGTATATGCGCAGGAAAGCGTCCAGTCACGCTTCATTCGTTCGTTCATGAGGAAATATATGACTGGCATATGACGATTTTCACTAGACACAGGTACGCTCTGCTCGCTAACATAAGGAGGTAAGATTATAGGAGCGGAGTGAATACAAAGATGCGAATGAGCAAAGGAATCGTAATAGCAGCAGCGTTCGCGCTGTTGACAGCATGCGCCAGTCCGCAGCTTCCGGTGGAAGGCGAGCAGGAAGAAGCAGTGAGAAAAGTAAAGGTAACGGAGGTCAGTGCCGTCTCAATGGGGGAGGCGGTCCGGGTGGAAGCTGCCGTACAACCTTCCTCACGGGTAGAAATCGCCGCGCAGGTGAGCGGAGATCTGTTGACCAAGCACGTCAGCGTCGGCGATACCGTCGAATCCGGTCAAACGTTGATCGAATTGGATCAGGCGGATTATCGATCGGCACTTTCTCGCGCGCAGCTGGCCAAGGAGAAGGTGCTGCTGCAGCTGGACAATCACAAGATTCAGTTGAGAAATGACAGCAACAGTCAGAATACGGAGGTCGATATTCTTCAGGTAAGCTTGCGTGAAGCGGATCTCAGCATCCAAGAAGCACAGCGCAACTTGCAGAAGGCGGTCATGAAGACACCGATCTCAGGCGTTGTCGTAGACATGCCAGAACTAGCCATCGGCCAGCAGATTAGTCCTGGCCAGCAGCTCGTTCAGGTGGAACAGATCAATCCGCTGCACGTGGAAGCAGCTGTGAAGGAACAAGACCTGCAGCTTATTCAGGCTCGTGAGCAATTGTCTGTATACGTGCCAGTGCTCGATCAGATGATGGAGGCTGAGGTTATCTACTTGTCGCCGTCGGCATCCAGCCAGCAAGGCAGCGGCTTCGAGGTCAAGCTGAAGATTGCCAATCCTAACGGGGACATTCGGCCAGGTATGAGTGCGCAAGTTATACTTGATGATTCCTTGGCACAGCAGGTTCTGGCAGTACCGATCGCTTCCGTGCTTGAGGAAGAGGGCAACACTTATGTATATGTCGTGAATGCCGAGTCCGCCGCTGTGAAGACCGAAGTACAGGTCGGTCGCAAGAACAAAGATTACGCCGAGATCGTGAACGGCTTGCAGGAGAACGATCGCGTCGTTTCGGTCGGACAAAGCTTGCTGTCTGACGGTGATCAAGTAGAAGTGGTAGAGTAAGGGGGCGCTATACAGAATGATCAAAATGTTGCTGCAGCGTCCGCTTGCCGTCTTCTTGCTTGCAATTATGGTGCTAGTGTCTGGGGTCATATCTGCACTCTTGCTGCCGATTAAGCTTCAGCCTAATGTGAGTGCGCCATTCCTGCTTGTAAGTGCGAATGTAGAGCAGGATACCGACTTGGATACGATGGAGAAGGAAGTTACGCTGCCGCTTGAGACGATTGCTAACGGTCACAGCATAGTGAATGATATTCATGCTACAACGACAACGAAGAGCGTACAACTGCAAATTATTATGAAGGATTCTGCAACAGAAGACGATATTGGCAAGCTGGAGGAAGAGCTCAATCAAGGGATGAACAGCGTGCCGCTCGACTTGTCAAGCAGCGATGTCCGTCAATTCTCCACAAGCGACAATGTCATTATGGTCATTGCGGTCACATCGGATGCACCTGATCAGGATAACGTGCGCAGTGAGCTGAAGGATCGCCTGATTCCCGCACTACGTGAAGTGACTGGTGTCAGCAAGGTTGAGCATACGCTGGATAATTATGAGGAGAGCTACAAGTTTGACTTGAAGGCAGACAAGATCAAGAGCCTGCAGCATGCATCGCAGCTTGTCGATGAGCTGCGAAGCGGCTTCGCCTCCCCGCTACTCGGCACATTGGAATATGACGGTGATGAATTCCGCGTGCGCAGTGAAGCAGCGATCACGAGCGTGGATGAATTAGCGCAATATCGGTTCCAATCTGGTGAACGGCTGGCGGATATCGCGGACGTTGCGATCGATAGACCTGCTGACCATACGTATACGATGATGAATGGTGAGCCGTATTATGAGATCAATATTTTTGCGACAGATACTGCTAGTGAAGTGAAGGTTTCCGAACGGGTTACCGCTGTGATGGACGAGAGGCTTGCTGATCAGCATACGCAATGGGAGTACTTGTACGCATGGGATGCTTCGGGCTTCATTGGCCTCGCGATTAGTGAGCTGGTCACCAATATTATGTTTGGCGCTGGATTGGCTGCGCTTATCCTATTGCTCGTATTCCGAAATCTGCGGACGATGCTTATTGTAGGGTTCAGCATGCCGATCTGTATCTGTGCCACCTTGATCGCTATGTCGATGGCCGGATACAGTCTGAACATTATTACACTGATGGGCATCGGTCTTGGGACCGGTATGATTGTCGATGCTTGTATTGTCGTTATCGAGAATATTTACCGTAAGCTGCAAGACGGCGGCAATCGCTTGGATGCAGTAGTGGAAGGGACGAAGGAAGTATTCGCGCCTGTACTGGCATCCATCCTGACGACGATTGCCGTGTTCCTGCCAATCTCCTTCATTGACGGAATGATCGGTGTGTTCATGAAGCAGTTGGCCTTGACGATTACCGTGTCGCTTGCGGCATCACTAGTCGTTGCGCTTACGATTATTCCGATATTGTCGAATAAATTCATGAAGCTGTCCGAGAAAGCTGAGAAGAAGGATAGCCGAATCTTAGCTGTCTATGAAAGATTGCTTCATTATGTATTGAGGCGCAGATGGCGCACACTGCTCAGCTTCGTGTTAGTGCTGGTCATAGCGCTATATGCCTTGGTGGCGTTCGTGCCGAAAGGGTTCATACCGAATGTAACCGATCGCAGCTTGTTTATTAATGTAGAAGTCGATGAGCATATCGACTACGAGACGAACCTGCTCATGATGAATACGACAGCCGAGGCGATGCTGCCTATAGATGGCGTTAAGGAAGTGCTGTACTGGGGAAGTGATCAGAACACGTCCAGCGGGACGTTCATCGTTCTATTCGAAGACCGTGACGATATGGAACAATCCGATGAAGACATGCAGGATGATATCCGAGAGACGATTGACCGGTTGATTCCTTATTCGTTCTTAAGTATCGGAGCCGGTCAAGGAGATACGTCTGGCCAGATGTCGATTGCCTTGTCTGCTTCTTCCATGACGGATCTTGTCCGCAACGTGCCGGCCGTTCAGGATGAGATTGAGCTCATTCCGGGTGTTACGGGGACGGAAGCGGAGCTGACGGAAGGCAGCAAGGAATGGGTCATCGAATTCTCCAAGGAACAGCTGGCTTATCATGGCGTTACCCGCCAAGAGGTTGAGCAATATACTAGCTTGATGCTGAATGGCGTGCCGGATATCGATGTGACAATTGACGGCGAGGATACGACCGCATCGATACAATTCCCTGCAATTTATCGGCAAAGTTCAGACGGTTTGGTGCAGTTGCCGATTCGCAGTGACCTGAACTTGACGATTGAAGATGTGGCAAGTCTGGAGCAGACTGATGCCGAATCGAGACGTGTCCGCCGTGACGGTGAATACGAGTTGATCCTCAGTATTTACTTCGATGCGGAGCAGCGCAATGCCGTGATCGGTCAGGTCAGCAGCTTCGTGAACAACTATCAAGGCGAACTGCGTCCTTCCTTGTCGGGAACGCAGCAACAGCAGCAGGAAGGCTTCGAGAATTTGCTCATCGCTGTTGCAGTCTCATTCGCAACAGTGTTCCTGATCTTGACGATTCAGTTCAACCGCATGCGGTTGCCGTTCTTGATTATGCTCTCGCTGCCATTCGCGATGATTGGCGTCGCTCTCGGCTTCCTGATCACCCAGCGGACGTTCGACTTGATTGCTATGATCGGTATCGTTATGCTCGTCGGTATTGTCGTCAACAATGCGATTGTGCTGATCGACTTCATTAATAAGCATCGCTCGGATTACCCAGATGTGATCTCAGCAATCGTGGAAGGCGCCAAGCTGCGGCTTCGCCCGATCTTCACGACGACGCTGACGACAGTCGGCGGCTTGCTCCCGATGTTCCTCGGGGGAAGCGAAGCGTCCGAATTCCAGACACCGCTCGCAACCGCCGTCATCTTCGGTCTCTTGTTCTCGACGTTCGTCAGCCTGGTACTCGTGCCGGTGCTGTACTACTTCTTCGAAGGACGTGCTGATCGGAAGCAAGCCAAGGCGGAACGGAAGCTGCAGAAACAACTGGAGAAGCAACAGAAGCAGTCTGCGGCGGAGTCTGTGTAAACAGCCCGCAATCGTTCATGCTTTATAACCGAACCGTGCCAGTAGAGATGTCGTACTGCTGTGTCACTGGTGGTGCCGGTGCAACTGGCAGCATTCAAACATCGTTCCATCATTCTCTCCCCGCTTGCAAGTGAATTGCAGGCGGGGAGTTTCATTATCCCATGCGTAATTGCCATCTATAAATCAAGGTGCAAGTAGCGGATCGGGTCTATTCGTGGTACTATTTAGATATTTCGTGTGTTATCAAGATCGGGAGTGAATACTTACATGCACGTATATAGACGAATGGGGCTATTGCTGGCGATATGTCTCTTCCTCGCTATTGCAGGCGGATGCTCGAATGCGAGGGACAAGGGAGCAGACCAGCAGAGCAAGGATGAATTAGTACTGGCAATTGGCGGGGAGCCGGATGAAGGATTTGATCCGACAACAGGATGGGGGCGCTACGGCTCACCGCTCTTCCAGAGCACACTATTCAAGCGCGATCAAGAGCTGAAGCTGGTGTCGGATTTGGCAACTGGCTACGAGATTAGCGAGGACGGCTTGCGCTGGACGGTGACGCTGCGGGAAGATGTCGTATTCTCTGACGGCGCTCCCTTGACTGCGGATGATGTGCGGTATACGTTCGAGCAAACGGCGCAGAGCGGTTCAACGATAGATCTAAGCAATCTGAATCGAGTAGAGGCGCAAGATTCCTATACGGTTGCATTTCATCTGGTGGAGCCGCAGTCCTCCTTCCTGCACATGCTGGCAGCGATAGGGATTGTGCCAGCGCACGCGCATGATGAGAACTATGCCCGGAACCCGATCGGCTCGGGGCCGTACAAGCTTGTGCAGTGGGACAGAGGCCAGCAGCTGATCGCTGAAGTGAATCCGAATTATTACGGCAAAGCTCCACAGTTCAAGAAGCTTGTCTTCCTATTCTTATCCGAAGACGCCGCGTTCGCAGCAGCCCAGGCAGGACAGGTACACATTGCGGCAATTCCGTCTGCATTCAGCAAGCAGCAGATCACGGGTATGCGGCTGGAGTCCTTGCGCAGTGTGGATAATCGTGGAATCATGTTCCCTTATGTACCGGCTGTCGGAGAGACAGAAGAAGGGTTTCCTATCGGCAACGATGTGACGGCGGATACGGCGATACGCAAGGCAATTAATGTGGCGCTGGACCGGGAAGCGCTAGTGGACGGCATTCTGGAAGGTCATGGCACGCCAGCCTATACGCTGAATGACGGATTGCCTTGGTTTCAGGAGCAAGCGGTCATTGAAGATGGACGCCCAGAGGAAGCGCGGCGCATGCTGTCTGAGGCAGGATGGACAGACGAGGATGAGAATGGTGTGTTGGAAAAAGGGGCGCTGGAAGCCCGCTTCCGCTTACTGTACCCAGCTGGCGATGTGACGCGGGAATCGTTGGCGCTCGCGGCAGCAGATATGATCCGTCCGATCGGCATTGATATTGAGGTAGAAGGTATGAGCTGGGAGGATATCCGCAAGCAGATGCATGCGAACGCTGTGCTGCTTGGTTGGGGCAGCCACGATCCGCAGGAAATGGCAGCGGTCTACGGCAGCGCCTACCGCGGCGTGGATTTTTTCAATCCGGGTTATTACAGCAATGCAGCGGTAGACGGATACATGCGCGATGCGCAGTATGCCACAAGTGAAGAAGAGGCCAACGACTATTGGAAGCTTGCCCAATGGGACGGAACAACAGGACTGAGTGCTAAGGGTGATGCTCCATGGGCGTGGCTCGTGAATGTGAATCATCTGTATGTGGTAAGGGAGGAATTGGATATCGGCGAGCAGCCGATCCATCCGCATGGTCATGGTTGGCCGGTAACCGCCAACATTGAGGAATGGCAATGGCGGTAATCCGACAGCTTGTGCCATGGGCATTGGCCCAATGTGTGAAGCTGTTGCTGCTGCTGGCAGCTGTAAGCGTTGCATCCTTCGGACTGATGGAGCTGTCGCCGATTGATCCGGTGCAAGCTTATATCGGTGCGGATATGATGCGGGTCAGCGCAGAACAGCGCGAAGCGATTGCGGCTTATTGGGGGCTTGATCAGCCGCCGATCGAACAGTTCGGACGATGGTTAACGTCGCTATTGCAAGGCGATATGGGCACATCGATGATTTATCGTACGCCAGTGACAGAAGTGTTGGCGGAGAAATTCACTGCTTCCATGTGGTTAATGGGAACAGCTTGGCTGCTCTCGGGATTGCTCGGATTCGGCGCAGGCGTGCTCGCAGCGATGAAGGAAGGAAGCTGGCTAGATCGCGTAATTCAATGGGTGTGCTATACGTTGGCATCGACGCCTTCCTTCTGGCTTGCGATCATGCTGCTGCTTGCCTTCTCCGTATGGCTCGGCTGGTTGCCAGTCGGTCTTGGCACTCCGGCAGGCGTGCTGCGCGAGGAGGTCAGTATAGCAGATAGACTCCATCATATGATCTTGCCTGTACTCACGTTAAGTGTGGTCGGTATTTCCGCGATCGCACTCCATACGCGCGAGAAGCTGATCGAAGTCTTGCACAGTGACTATGTGCTGTATGCGAGAGCACAGGGTGAGCGGGGCTTGCTTCTCGTCTGGCGGCACGGTCTGCGGAACATCGCACTGCCCGCAGTGAGCCTGCAATTCGCTTCCTTCAGCGAGCTGTTCGGCGGTGCTGTGCTCGCTGAGCAAGTGTTCGCTTATCCGGGGCTTGGACAAGCGACAGTAGAGGCCGGGTTGCGAGGCGATGTGCCGCTCTTGCTCGGGATCGTGCTGTTCAGCACGGTGTTCGTGTTCTGCGGGAATATGACCGCTGACATGCTATATCGGATCCTCGATCCGCGTACGCGGGAGGTGAAGGCATAGTGATACGGAAGGCGCACACCTTCTTGTCGTTCCGGTCAACGTCTTGGTCTGCTAGACGTCTGCAAGCATGGCTATCCGTTGCAAGTGTGGCGTTACTGCTGCTGCTGTTCGCCATCGGCGCACTATGGGCGGCTGGCCAGCCGATCGTGACAGCGCTCACGCTGCGGAATTTGCCTCCGTCCGCCGCATATTGGTTCGGAACCGATTGGCTTGGGCGCGATATGCTTATCCGAACACTTCAAGGCTTGCAACTTAGCTTGCAGGTTGGATTGGCGGCTGGCATCATGAGCGCGGCAATTGCCACATTGCTCGGTGTGCTTGCAGCATCCGGCAAGTGGGCAGACCGAGTAGTCTCTTGGTTGATCGACTTGTTCTTAAGTATGCCTCACCTCGTTCTCTTGATCTTGATTTCATTCATACTTGGCGGCGGCGTACAAGGCGTGCTGTTCGGTGTGGCGCTTACCCACTGGCCGAGCTTGGCACGGGTTATCCGCGCTGAGACATTGCAGCTTCGCCAAGCAGAATTCATCCAAGTGTCCCGCCGCATGGGGAACAATTGGCTGTGGATAGGCTGGCATCACATGCTCCCGCACTTGCTGCCTCAGCTGCTTGTCGGCACACTGCTCATTATTCCACATGCAATTCTCCATGAAGCAGGTGTCACATTCCTCGGTATGGGCTTGTCTGCTCAGCAGCCGGCAATCGGCATTATTCTGGCCGAATCCATGCGTTACCTGTCGACCGGTATGTGGTGGCTCGCTTTATTCCCTGGACTTAGCCTGCTCATTATCGTTCGCTGCTTCGATCGGCTCGGCCATACGCTACAGCGCTGGACCGATCCGCATCGCGCTCGCAATTAGATTGGGAACACGAAGAGGAAGAGGGTGAGTAACGGATGGCATTATTGGAAGTGAACGATCTGTCTATATCGTTCGAACAATCTGCGGGATGGCTGCGGCAGCGGTACATTCCTGTCCTGCATCAGCTTCAGCTTACAGTGGATGCTGGCGAGGTAGTAGCTGTGCTAGGCGCAAGCGGAGCAGGCAAGAGCTTGCTCGCACATGCCATACTCGGCATCCTTCCAAGTCATGCGCGGATAACTGGCGAGATGACTTACAGAGGCGAACGGCTGACGCCGCAACGGCAAGCAGCGCTGCGCGGCATGGACATTGCACTCGTCCCGCAATCGGTCGCCTATCTCGATCCGCTCATGCCAGTCGGCGAGCAGGTGCGGCATGCGGTGAAGCAGGGCAACAAGCGCGAGCGGCAGCGGGAGAGCTTCCGGCTGTATCGGCTCGGCGAGGAAGTAGAACGGCGCTATCCGTTCCAGCTGTCGGGCGGCATGGCCCGCCGCGTGCTCGTCGCTGCCGCAACCGCCAGCGGAGCGCGGCTGATCATCGCCGATGAGCCTACGCCGGGGCTCGATCCGGATGTCATGCGCGAGGCGCTCGGACGCTTCCGTGAGCTGGCAGACGTTGGCTGCGGCGTGCTGCTCATCTCGCACGACATCGCCTCCGCGCTAACCGTCGCAGATCGTATCGCCGTCATGTACGCCGGGACGGTCGTCGAAATTGCCCGCGCCGCAGACTTCGCCGGAGATGGCACTGCCCTCCGCCATCCGTACACGCGCGCGCTCTGGCAGGCGCTCCCGCAGAACGGCTTCGTTCCGCTGCCAGGAGAGCCGCCTCAGCTCGGTGAGCGCCCGCATGCGTGCGCCTTCGCCTCTCGCTGCTCCGCTGCGACCGATGCCTGCTTGCACGAACAGCCGCCCGTACGTGAGCTGCGGCGCGGCCTCGTGAGGTGCGTCCATGCTTCTTGAAGCGCGTGACGTCAGCTTTCGCTACGACCGGCGCGAGGATTGGCTGCTGCAGCGAGCTAACCTGCGCATAGAGGCAGGCGAGATCGTCGGCTTGACCGGGCCGAGCGGGATCGGCAAGTCAACGCTGGCCCGCCTGCTTGCCGGTTATAGGAAGCCGCAGCAGGGCGAGGTTCGGCTCGCGGGGAAGCCGCTGCCCTCATCCGGCTATCAGCCGGTTCAGCTCGTGCTTCAGCATCCGGAGAAGGCGGTCAACCCGCGCTGGCGCATACGACGCATATTGCGTGAAGGCTGGCAAGTCGACGCTGAGCTGCGTCACATGCTCGGCATCGCTGAGCAGTGGCTCGACCGTTGGCCGAACGAGTTGTCCGGGGGCGAGCTGCAGCGGATCTGTGTTGCTAGAGCATTGGGACCTGGTACGCAATTTCTGCTTGCCGACGAGATGACCACAATGCTCGATGCCGTGACACAGGCGCAAATTTGGAACGCAGTATGTGAGATCGCTGAAGCGCGGCGAATGGGCATGCTTGTCATTAGCCATGATGCGCATTTGCTCGGACGGCTGTGCAACCGCATTGTGGATATTGACACGATCTAAGGAACTTGCATTAGCACCAGATAATAAAAGCACATGACAAACATCATACTGGGGCACTGACGTTTATGACTTATACGTTTCGCCATGTTCTCCTATACTAAGAGTAGAAAGCCGCACAAGTCGGTTGAACCGACCTCTAATCAAGCGGCAACCTTAAGGAGGAACCTACTTCATGGCCCAATCCCCAACGATGGAGCTGAAGCGATCGGTCGCGCCATACGAGCAAATCGACCTGAAAGCGAGTCTCAAGCAAATTGCGAATACGATACCGCCCCTGCTGCTGCTGTGGTTTGCAGCGTATCTTAGTCTGTCGGTGTCCTATTGGCTGACCTTGCCGATTGTCATCGCTGCCGCGGGCTTCATGGTGCGGACCTTCATCTTATTTCACGACTGCTGTCACCAGTCATTCTTCAAGAATAAACTGGCTAACGATATATTAGGAACGATCACTGGCATCTTGACCCTCGTACCTTATGAGCAATGGAAGCGAAGCCATGCGATCCATCATGCGACGAGCGGCAATCTTGACAAGCGCGGCGTCGGTGACGTCTGGCTAATGACCGTACAAGAGTATGCCGAAGCTTCCCTTTGGACGAAAATCCGCTACACGATCTACCGTCATCCGTTAGTGCTGTTCGGACTTGGTCCGATTGCGCTGTTCTTGCTCCAGCATCGCTTCAACCGCAAGGCTGCGCGCGGCAAGGAACGCTGGAATCTGTATTTGACGAACGTCGGAATAGTTGGACTGTACAGCCTGTTGATCTGGCTGATTGGCTGGCAGGCGTTCCTGCTCATTCAAGGACCGATCTTCTTCTTGGCGAGCGCGATGGGCATTTGGCTGTTCTATGTGCAGCATCAATTCGAGGATTCTTACTTCGAGAAGGAAGAGGAATGGAGCTATGTGCAAGCGGCTGTAGAAGGAAGCTCCTATTATAAACTGCCTAAGGTGCTGCAGTGGATCAGCGGAAATATCGGCTTCCACCACGTACACCATCTGAGCCCACGTGTTCCGAATTACAATTTGGAGAAAGCGCACGAAGCAGCGCCGCCATTGAAGATGGCGACGACAGTTACATTCAGAACAAGCCTCAAGGCGCTTCGCTACCGGCTCTGGAATGAAGAGACGCATACATTCATGAGCTTCCGCGAGGCGAGAGCCTATATTGCACGGACGCAGACAGCGAAGCCGAAGGAGCATCCGCTTGCCGCTAAGGCCGAAGCTGCGAAGGCGAGAGTGGTGCCTGCGCGTCCCCGCTTGCAAGGGGACTAGCAGCAATTGGCACATATGATACAATAGAGACAGCATGAGAAAGGAAGGGGATCCGACTTGCTGAACTTAAGCGAATTATCCCGTCGCAATACGGGACTTAGTCCTTATGTGTGGGTCGTCTTCTACATCCTTCCTTTCTACTTTATCTTTCGCTCTACATCTACCTATACTATAGTGATTGGCATTACGCTGATCATCGTGTTCTTTATTTGCTACGTGCTATCCTTTGTATCCAAGGGATGGCTTGTTTACTTTTGGACTAGTGTACAGGTAGCCATCTCCGTCGCGATGAGTCTCATATACGGCTATGTGTACTTTTCGTTGTTTCTAGCCTTTTTTATCGGCCATCTGAAGAACCGTGTCGCCTTCATCACCCTGTACACGATTCATCTTATCAGCACGATCGTCACGATCAACTATGGCTTTGCTACGCAAAATCCGATCATGATCACGCAGCTGCCCTTCGTCTTCCTCAGCCTGATCGCCGTCGTGCTCTTGCCCGTCAGCACATACAACAAGAACAAGGAAGACCGTCTGCAAGGTCAGCTGGACGATGCGAACAAGCGCATCTCCGAGCTCGTTAAGTTGGAGGAGCGCCAGCGCATAGCGCGCGATCTGCATGACACACTCGGGCAGAAGCTGTCATTGATCGGCTTGAAGATCGATCTGGCCTCTAAGCTGATGAACAAGGATTCGCGCAAAGCGAAGGCCGAGCTGAACGATGTCCGGCAGACAGCGCGGGTCGCACTGCAGGAAGTGCGCGAATTAGTCACACAGATGCGCGGCAGCAAGCTGGAGGATGAGTTGTTTCGGATCGAGCAGATTCTGAAAGCCGCCGAAATCTCCTTCACACTCGAAGGGGACCCGAAGCTAGCCAACACGTCGCTCATCGCTGAGAATGTCATCAGCATGTGCCTGAAGGAAGCCGTAACCAATGTCGTCAAACATAGCGGAGCGAGCAACTGTCGGATCGACCTGATCCCGTCCCATACCGAGCTCGTCGTACAGGTGCAGGACGACGGCGTTGGCATCCCGCCTGGCATCAATCACTTTCGTGGCAACGGCTTACGCGGCATGCGCGAACGGCTCGAATTCGTGAATGCTAGCCTTGAGATCGTGTCAGGGCAAGGACAGGGTACGACGCTGAAGATGAAAGTGCCATATTCAACCGTCAAACCGGAGGAGGGAGAAGCAGAATGATTCGCATTGTGATCGCTGAAGACCAGAAGATGCTACTCGGCGCGTTGGCCGCCTTAATTGACATGGAAGAGGACATGACCGTCGTCGGCCGCGCCGGGAACGGCGAAGATGCCGTCAAGCTCGTGCGTGAGCTCGAACCAGACGTCTGCATGATGGACATCGAGATGCCTAGCATGAGCGGCCTGGAAGCCGCCGAAGAACTGAAGGGGAGCAGCAGCAAGCTCGTCATTCTGACGACCTTCGCCCGCCCTGGCTACTTCGAGCGCGCAGTCAAGGCCGGCGTCGACGGCTACCTGCTCAAGGACAGCCCGAGCGAAGAGCTTGCAAGCTCCATCCGCAGCATCGTAGCAGGCCGGCGCATCTACGCCTCCGAGCTCGTCGACGAAGCATACAGTGAAGTCAACCCGCTCACCGAGCGGGAGAGCGAAGTGCTCGTGCTCATGGCCGACGGCAAGAACACGAAAGAAATCGCAAGCCAGCTGTTCTTGACAACCGGCACCGTCCGCAACTACATCAGCGTCATCCTCGACAAGCTCGACGTCACCAATCGCATCGAAGCGATCAAGCGGTTCAAGGAGAAGGGTTGGTTTAAGTGAGGGGTTGATATTGAGACTCAGCAAAATTAGTAGCTTGAGAAATAACTATTGATGAACTTATTTAGTGAATGCCTACGGTTCAGGTATTCACTTTTTTTATTGATGATGGCAAATGGACATAGGCAAGTGATACATACTTCATATAACAATTTTTACTTGAATAGATTTGGGTGAGGTGAGCGCTATCGTTTGAATTGAAGGTCCATGCAATGGTCGAGTATCTTACAGCGATCACGAAAGTTCATAGACTTTTCTCGGTTGATGGGGGCACGAAGTCATTTTATACTGTAAAGAGAAGAAAGCAATTGGAGAGACTAAGGATACGCAGAGATAATATGGCAAGAGCATGCAGCAGCAGGAGGTGGCATGAAATATGGGGAAGGTAGCAGTGATAACAGGCGGGGCGTCTGGTTTGGGACTTTCCGTAGTGGAACGATTCGCGCGCGAGCACTATAAGGTTGTAATCGTCGATCTGTCAACCGAGCAAGGTGAGGCGCATGCCAAGCGATTGAATGAGGAAGGGTTGGACGTTCACTTCATCACAGCCGATGTGTCGCGCCAAGCGAATGCGAAGCAAGCGGCAGAACGGATCTTCCAGCAATTCGGCGGGATTGATGTGCTGGTGAACTCAGCGGGCATTATTCGGCGCAGGAACAATGTCGATGTACCCGACGAGGAGCTAAATGCGGTACTGAATGTCAATCTGAATGGCACCGTATATATGAGCCAAGCGGTTCAGCCTTACATGGCGAAGAGCGGAGGCGGAGCGATCTGCAATATGGCATCGATGTTGGCTCACTATGGAAGCAAGAACTTGCTTCCATACGCAGCGTCGAAGGGCGGCGTTGTCCAGGTGACCAAATGCTTGGCCGTTGATTGGGCAGAGCAACACATTCGCGTGAATGCGGTCAGTCCCGGGTATATCGAGACACCATTATCATCGGGCGCAACGAGAGACCCGGCCTTCAACGAACGGATTTTGTCGAGAACACCGCAGCGGCGATACGGCAAGCCCGAAGAGGTAGCCAACGCTATATATTTTCTATGTTCGGAGGAGGCAAGCTTCATCACAGGCGTCGTACTGCCGATAGACGGCGGATTGCTAGCTGGCGATCCTTCGTTGTTCCCGCCGTCAGCTCATTAAACTAACTATGGAGGGATTTCCATGCAAATTCCAAAAGACTTAAATAGCTTTACCCAAGCAGCGGGATTGCCGGATCAAGCGATTGATATCGATAAGCTGCCTTGGGTGCCGCAGTCGGATCGTGTCTGGTTCAAGCCTGTTCGATTTGATTTGTCTACAGGGCGTTGGATCAATCTTCTCAAGGTGACACCAGGCGGTGTTGTGAACCGTCATCGTCATACTGGCGGCCAGGTCATGGCTTATACGATCCAAGGAACATGGCGTTATCTGGAGAGAGATTGGGTTGCGAAGCCGGGCACATTCGTATATGAACCACCGGGCGACATTCATACCTTGCTTGTAGAAGGGCAAGAGGAAATGATCACCATGTTCATTCTGGAAGGCACTGTTCAATATCTAGACGAGGACGATCGCGTGTTCTACCAGGATGATGTCTTTACGAAGCTGAAGCTGTACCAAGAGTATTGTCGCGAGCATAATATTGCTGAGGTGAACTTGCTCTACTGAGCACGATGCCTCTTGTCATCCCGGTGCAGATCGATCGTGCCGGGATTATTTACGGTGATAAGGAGATGTTGCCTCCCAAGTTGCATCGATGCTGCGGTTATTGTACATTGAGTAATAATGCGGAAATTAGATAGGGGCATGGGATACGATGAGCAAAAAAACAGGGTGGTCGATAGCAGGATTAGGCTTTGCGGTGCTCGTGATTTTGTTGATAGTAGCAAATCTTCAGGATGGAACAACTACGAACGAAGCAACAGTAGATGTGAAGCAATTGGTGGAGGATTACAGTTTGGGGAAAATCCAGAGCCAGTCCGCATCCATCACATCGCATCAGCTTATCGTGACGAACAGTGATAAGAGTCAAGTCACTTATGATCTGCCGGATGAGGAGTTTTTCGTTTCGATAGCACCATATGTGACCGGTACCCATACTTGCGCAATTCATAGCCTGACGGGCTGCCGCGGCGAAATGCCGGATGAAGCGTTTCAAGTTCATATCATAGACGAGACTGGCAATGTTGTGTTGAACCAGTCTATGAAATCTTATGAGAATGGATTTCTAGATCTGTGGCTGCCTCGCAATCAAACCTATCAGGTAACCATCACGCACGACGGCAGAACGCAGTCTTCGGAGATCTCCACTTACGAAGGAGATGACACTTGCATCACTACGATGCAGCTGATTTGACGTTACAGCATGGTATATAGCATAGGGACACCATCGATGACACATTCGCTTAGGTGCGGATGTGTTTCTTCGACATGGGGGTCAGCTGCTTGAACAAGTGAATGAAGCTGGTAGTATGAAATTCATCATAATATAAGATCAACTATTTCGAAAAAGGATTTCTGTAGAAAATGTCGAATAATGGAATGATCTACTCACTTGGTTCCGGCACTCTTGATTTGCTTGCGCATTGTTCTAGTTAGCATCTTGACCTCACACCGCATACAAGCAGCATCCAGTGGTTAGCCGTCAGCTTCCGGAAGGCTGTAATCGTGAGGAGGGAGATGAAGATAAGTCAGATCTACATCAATCTTACCGAAGTCCGGGCACTGCATAGCCAGTTATCAGGTCAGTATCGCCAATTAGCAACATCCCGTGAAGATTTCAATCGGTTGCGGCCGCAAGTAGATCGAGACATCCTGTATCGGCACGGCATACAGGGACAGCTAAATCGGATTCAGCATGCGATGCAGCAAGTAGAAGGGCGCATGCTTGCCTTAACGCAATACATGAAGGATAGCGCAGATCAATATGAGCAGACCGAGCATGATTTGCTGCAAGCTGCACAGTCAATCGGAACGGCGATGCACACTGTCCCCCTCTATGCTGGCGGGTCTGCCCTAACTTCCGAGCAGCGAAGGCAACAGCTCGCCGATCTATTCCGCGATATTGGGATAACCCCGAATGCAATTGTCTCCTTTCTACAACAGAAGGACAACGTCAAGAAGATGGTGAGAATCTTAAGCAGCATTAGTCCATCAGCAGCGGTATCCTTATTCTTGCAAGAAGGAATGCAGAAGTGGGGACTGATCTCCCCGCAGCAGGCAGACCAGTTACGGACGGGCCTTCAACAGAAGCAGATGGCTAAACATGAAGATGAAGTCGCGCTGCCAGTACATCAGGACATTCCTCCCTTCGGCCGCTATGACCGGAATCGGGAATTGAATCAAGTGATCTATACCGATGCCAATGGACAGCAGACTGTGATCGACGATGACAACATGACCAAGCTTATATATGCCTACCATGCAACAGGGCGAAACGTGCATGCAGGAGATATCCTGAATTTCATGAATGTAGACATCAGCGAATTCGCGGAGTATGTCATGGAACAGGGCTACGATCCCCGCACATTCCTGCCACTTCAAGCAGGAGAAGAGGATGGCATTGAAGCCTACGTGCAAGCAAGGATCACGGAAGGGACCGAACGCAGGCAAGAAGCAAGGGAATGGCAGTCTGAGTCATTGGAATACGTACCGGGCATAGGAACGGGAAAAGAAATGATAGAGCTGATCATAGGTAAGGATATACTGACAGGCGAAGACATACCCGCGATTGATTATGCATTAGCTCCGCTCATGGTAATGGGCCCTTTTGGCAAATTAGTACGTCGTGGCGGAGACGAAGCAGCAGACGTTGCCTCGAACATAGTACGGAAGAATGCGGATGATGTGGTTGAGGGTGGTCTTTTCCAATCAGGTGCTAATGCCTTAAGGAATTTTGATATTGATAATGCTTTTGTCAAAACAAAACATCTATCTACAACTGGCGGCAATGGTGCGAAGTTTTTAGGAAATACAAAAGCAGAATCAGAAGCTCTATTAAAGGACGTAATGCAAAATGGTAAAATCAGAGATGTCTTAGAAAATGGATTAACAAAAAAAAGGAAATAAATCATATGAAATTATTATTGATGCGGGGAAAAAAGTAGGGACACGTGGTGAATCATCTGTAAAGATTATTCTTTCTGAAGACGGCGGGTTGTTATCTGCATATCCAGTAAAATAAGGAGGTATATCTAATGGAGAACTTAGTTGGAAGGTTTTTAGATGACGAAATTTCATCACAAGAGTTATATCAATCTATTCATGATTTCATCACATCCTATCACATCAGAAGTGGTGAGTTCGAAGCAAACTATTATGTTATAAAAAAAATGGATCATGATAATTTTATTGTTTTCCCTGAAAATGTTTTCCCTGATAATCATAGAGAAATCCCAAATTGCTTTTCAATCTATAAGGATGATTTAATTGCTAGAATTAATGAACATGCTAAAAATCAAGGTTTCACAGTACCAGATTAGGAGCACCAATTAACCGCCATAAGGTCAAACACCGGGAAATTCATCACATGCGGATTCCCGGTGTTTGTTTGGTGCGGAACGTCAATCAACTTCAGAAGGATTTAACTGAATATTCACCTTAACGTCCGACCCCAGACTCACGAACTGCGCGTTGAATCGTGAGCAGATCGTGGGCAGTTTCGATATACTCGTCCTTGCCACCGCGGAATTCTAGCGACCAGCACCCTTGATAACCGGCTCTCTGCAGCAGCTGTATCTTCTGAACAAGCTCCGGTCCGGTGAAATCGACGAATGCGCGGTCCAGCTGGGCGTGCATCGTGAATGGAGCTGCGATCTCATCGCCGATTGCTTGGTCCGCCTCCCAGCGGTTCACATTCAGGACGATGCCGAATGCGGGAGAGTCGACAGCCTCGGCAAGTTGCTTCAGATTGGCAGGCACCTGTGCCGCCAGCTGATGTGTTTGCGGACCTACTCGGAAGCCATGCTCCTCGGCAAATTTCGTGTATTCCTTATAACGCTTCACGCAAAAGGCAAACTGCTCTTCGGTCAAGGTCTTATCATGAATCCCGAGATCGATGCGCAGCGATTGCACACCCCACTTGCGAGCGATATCCAGGTAGGTGCGTGCTTTGTGTGCATTGTGCTCGCGAACTTCGGGATCATCGTGCCAGATGTCGGCGCCGTCCACGGCTAGATTGGCTACGATTAGTTCTTCTTCTTGTAACGTTGCTTGAATGCTGTCTATGTATGTCTCGTCGAGCGAGGCTAACATGCCGTTCCAAATATCTGCATGCTGCAGACGGTAACGGTATTTGATGCTTTCGAGGTAACCGAACACATTCATTTTGCCTGCTTCAAACAATGCATGGTACGACCAAGATCCAACGGAATAGGCTGTCATATTGTCCTCCTTGATGTTTGGGTCAAGCCCTTGCTATACGGATATCATAGCATACTGGACGATGAAGATGTAGGGATCGAGTATATGATTCCTGCAAATGTGCAGGCTTAGTCCCCTCATAGTAGGGGATATTCCGAAATTGCTGCGAATCTGCAGCTTTCTCTCTCTGAATTCGCGGTTTGAGGGTGCTGTCGATGATTAAGCCTGCACAATCGTAGGTATTTTGCCAGCAGGTCCTAATAACGAGTATCATTCCTGCACTTTTGCATCTTTTTCCCTCGCAGTTCCCTCTGAAGCGAATGAAGCGCTCTCACGCACCCGATGTGAGGCTTTTTTTATGTGGAAAAAGCACAAAAAAGTAAACAAGATTTTGAAATTCGCTGAATAAACTGTAGTAAGCACTTTGTTAGACCTGACACGCTTAGTAGGGGCTGATCTTGAAAGGGGAGACCAAGTATGTACATTGACCATTTGCCGTCGGTACAATTCTTAGTCACCACGATGGACTATTTCCCTGAAGTAGTGAATAAATATAGTGACAGTGAAACGCCCACACCGACAGTTGTCGTGAAGATGCCTATTGTCGTTGGTGAGAATATGAGGCGCGTCAAGCATTATGCGAACAAAGTAGGCGGCCACACTTATCGGCCCAGGAAGCTGGAGCCGTTCGATCTGGCCACGGCCTTGCGCCGCAATCGCCAGTGGATTCTTAAGATGAAGCGACAGGGCAGGGAGTTCATTGACATAGGTCCGGATTTTGCTAGAAGAGAAGCGGGGGCTAATCCAAGTCTTTTTTACAATACAGAACGAAGACAGTTGGACGGGTATGAGAAGTATAGTAAAGTATTTATAAGATTGGGGAAGAGTAATGGCGGCGTGTACGGCATCGACTGCTGGTGAGGTGATGAAGGGACACATGTGCAAGGAGTGGGGAGATTATTTTCTGTTCTTGGGTAGCGAGTGGGGGATGGAAGGACCGCATGTGACTCGTTATGCAGGGGTGGAGACGATAACCTATATGGGGAATGCGATTGCGATCGAGATCGAATGGGATAGACGGGAGCAACGCATTTTTGTGCTGGTCGTCAAGCTCCAAGATGGTCAATTGCCTGCGGATTATTATGTGTCAGAAGGTGAGGTCGTGCGCATTCACTTGCCCAAGCTTTTATCGCATTGTGCTGGAGGCTCACCAAGTGACTATGTATCCAGTCATAATGAGTCGGTGAGTCAGGCAGAGGAGTACGCAAGCTTGCTTAGAGTGTATGCAGATTGTATTGTGCTGAGCGGTGATTGGATGGTGCAGTGAACGTAGTGCATGCCGACCGATGAAGCTCCTGTGAGTGGAAGCATCCAAGCGGATAGGATTGTCGTAGAGAGTCATTCGAGGGCGGATGGCTTTTTGTTTTGTGAAATTTCGAAAAATATATGTATTCCAAGAATTCACTGTGCTAAAATAAGACGTTGTATATATTAGGAAGATATTATAATCTGCGGGAGGAAGAAATGGACAAGTTGCTGGGTAGAAAACTATTCGTGGGTTTGATGGCAATCGCGATTGCTGTCGGTGCGCTTGCGCTGCCCCCAGGTGCGAATGCGGAAATCATTAACGGTTGGGTATTTACTGCTGAAGATGAAAACGGCGATCCGTTAACGGATGGGAAGATTTATGTATATGAACAGCACTATTGGAACGTACAATATGTTGGTGACAATGGTCAGGAATATGATGTTCATAAGGTGTATGAACAATCCATAGAAGCTGGTGAGTTTTTTGTACCGAATGCATTTTTATTGACAGGCAAACAATATCAGATCGTAATTATGAGCGAGGCAGCGGACGGTACGCCTATTATTTATCAATCTGATTTTGTGCCGGGAAGTGGACAAGTGCTCGAATTTACTAGCGAGTCCCTTGTTCAGCGAACATTCACTACAACACACGTACCTGACTATGCGGAGTTGAGTGTGGATTTTGAATATCTGGAGAATTACGTTACCTGGCCGATCTTGTTGCCAGTTGTAGATGGTGAGGCTTCCTTATACATAAGCGCCTCGGCTGACATCGTAGTGACATCGGGTTTGCATGAGAACGAAACGAACACAGGATATATTTTGCAACAGACTGTCTCACCTTCCGACCCAGTTAGTACAAATCTGGATACCGACTTGGTAGAAGTAACTCCTCCATCTGGATTTGAAGAGGCAGGAATATTGCTTAGTAGCCTATATGGCATTGTAGGTGGAGACTTTTATTCTGATAAATATTTCGTAAGTCGAGATATGGACATTATAGCGTCGATGCGTATTTCTGATGAAGAATATGTGTATGAAACTTTCAATCCCCATAGTATTCGTATTACTTCGGATACGGAACTACAGATTGATTCCAATTTTCAAGGGGTTGCATATGCGCAAGGCTGGTTAGAGTCAGCGGAGTTCAACGAGTTATTAACAACATATACTGATAAGTATGGGAATCGATTGGAACGTATCTCCCAAGATTCGACATATTCACTTCGTGACTTTTCTTCCCATGAAGGATTTTATGCAGCGGGGGAAGATGGCAAACTGCGAGCTATTTCTGGCAAGCTGCAGAACGGGGTGATGTTATACGAAGAGGGAGAAGAATGGTCACCTAGCCGTGCTGCTCCGGTGACTTCATCCGACTCTGATCATCTATTGGCGTACAACTGGGTGAGCGAATCTGGTGACACGGCTGATAGTTTGCTATTCTCCAACGATATCCGTTACGTGAAGGTCGCTGCACCGATGCTGGGTGATTATAGGTTGACATTGTCAAGGCAGAATTTCCCGACATCTTCGTTCACCTTATCCTTGGATGATACGGTAACCATTGCTGAGAGTGAGTGGGAGCAGGAAGCGACGTATGTCGACATCGAGATTCCTGACGGCTATGAAGTCGTACGTTTGGCAAGTGCAAGTTTATTCATGATTGGCTCTGAATCAGCTACTTCTAGTTACCAATATGATTATAATGGGACATCGAATAGATTAAGGCTGCAATATACGATAGATCCATCTGAGTCACGTACGTATGAACTGCATGTAGCTATGGTGTTAGTAGATGACAATGACGAACAAACGATTTATTATGCGTCAGAAACATACAGTGAGGAGCAGATGCAAGACCAAGTTATTCTTCCTGTTCCTGATGATTTAATTGAAGCACAAGCTAGTGTTCCTGCTCCGCTTGGAGGAGGAGCGCATGAGTTGATAGATTTTGAAATCAAAGCTTATTCTGACTATATGCCCATGTCGTTCAGGTTCAATCTACCTGGTTCCTTCTATGGTAATACCTCTTGGAGTATGCTTCTAAGTCCGCAACAGCTTCAAGTGACATTCGAAGGGATTGACGATGATCGTAATGGCTACCATGTCCATAAGACAGTGGATATCTCACCGGAATCCACTTTAATTCGTTTTGAAGATGAGTTTGCGCAAGCAGTATCCTTGCAGTTTGTGAACGAAGGAGAGCCTGTAGCTTTCCACGAGTTTTCTTATAGAACAGGACAAGATTATATAACAAGAAATGAGTTTTACTCAGGCATTGATAGCCTTTATGTAACACCGGGCAGCTTCGAAGAAGTTCGTATCGGCGTGGAGCCAGCGTTTGCGAATGAGCATACGTGGATGCATTATTGGGGAATACAACAGTTAGATATTGTATCAGATACAGAAGTAGCATTTACTGGACAAGTCGAATCGGCCACCTTCGAGCAGCTATATGCTACCGATACCGGTCAGAATATGGTCGTGATTGCAAAACCAAAAATCACAAGCGGTGATCTTCAATTGTATGGTGTAGATGTACACCGTGACTTGAATCAATTCTACGGGGTCACAGCAGCATACCAGGATAGCAGAGAATATGAAAGTTCATTCTATATGATTTATAACGTGCCAGCGACCATTAGCATGACAGATTCTGCTGGTCAACAACTGTTGACGAGAGAAACGCTGTTCGATTTTAATAATTTAAGTTTTACAGCTAATTATGAGCCAGAAACTTATACAGTGGCGTTTTCTTTGCCGCTCGGGCCGAACGAGGAGCTGAAGTTTTCACAGTCGTTGTATCTCGGCGCCATTTCCATTACGAGCCCTGTCTCGAACACGATTACAAATCAAGCAGATATAACTGTCAATGGGAAGTTCGCGCCTAATCAAAGCATTACCGTCACGGCAAGAATGTCGGGAGATACGACCATTGCAGCCTCCCAGCAGACCGTAACCAATTCTGAGGGTTTGTTCGCAACGCAGCTGCATCTGGGGCAAGATGGTAATTATGTGATTAGGGTATATAATCCGGATGATGAAACCGTTCAATCTACGGTAACGCTAGTAACCCTTGACACCCTACCTCCTGCGAAGCCGAACGTGACGGTCAGCGATCTCGGATTGATCGAATGGGAGAAGGATGACGATGTAGACTCCTATATCTTGTACGCAGGATTGAAAGGGGAAATTCTCGATCCGGTAGCAACAGTTGTGAGCGAAGATGATTATCAGCTCGAGGGGTTGGAAGCAGGACGTACGTATGATGTGAAGCTCATAGCTCGAGATGCCGCTGGAAATCAAGCTTCCACGGATCTAACATTCACGGTTCCTGAGTATGCAGCAGTCGGACTGGAAGTCGATTCGGAGACAAGTGAAGCAGGACTGTTCATGATTGGCCGTTCGCTGCAGTTGTCCCTACAAGGATCTTATGCAGAGAACGAACCATATCAAGCCGAAGCGGTTGTTCATTACATCGATGATGAGGGTAATCAACAGCAGACAGTAATGCTAGCATACGATAAGCAGACTGGAGCTTATCTGGGAAGCTTCGATATTGAAGAAGGCATGCGCAAGCTTGTGAAGGTCGAAGCTCAAATTACGAAGGGTGAAGATGAGAAGTCGAATGTGCTGGAGCATGTATTGGATCAACAGGTAGGTGCTACTTTATCCGGCACAGTCACTCGTAATGGCGAAGCCGTAACGGATGCCAAGGTCTATGTGAACTCTAGTAAAAATCATCAGCTAATGGCAGAAACAGACGAATTCGGAGCATTTCAAATCCGTGGTGCACACGGTAGTCAGTCTGCCGATGATCTTGCTCGCTTGACGATTGTCTCGGATCAGCATACGTACTCGCAAATTGTGCGTGACATTGAACTAAGCTACGGGACGATCACAGAACTAAGTGAACCTATACAACTGCCGACGCTAAAGCAAATCGCTATTGAGTTCGTAGAGTCTGGTTCGGCCAATGCTGTTACTAGCAAGCTTCAAGTGAAATTGTATGGAACGGATGAAGCGAATAAGAATGTGTTCCGGAGCGGATATATCGATGTAGACGGACGCCTCACTTCCTGGTCCGGCGATAAGCAGTTCGAGCGGATTCCAACAGGAAACTACTTGATGAACATAACAGGCAAGGGGAGCTATGCTTCTTCCGAGCAACCGTTCACGCTGCATGCGAACGCTGATTACATCGAGCAACCGCTGCAGGTGGAAGTGAGTAAGCGGGTTCAAGAGACGACTGATGTCACGCTCAACATTCAAGTACCGGATGAGAGCATCACTCGGATTGACTATTATGGGTTGAGCAGCCAGAAGGTTATTGAAGCCTTTGGCTATGATGCGGGCACACACTATCAATACGGACAGGTCATAACTGTTACTGAAGCAGTATATGAAGGTGAAGATGCGCCCACTGTGACGGGCAGTGTTTATGGCGGTTTCATCACAATTCCGAATGTGGTGTTATCAGATGATTATCATTTGGACGTTCAGGTAGATGGATACCGGACAATTGTGCCGTCGTATCCGATTGTCATCTCCGAGACGGATGCGGCTGTTGACATTATGCTTGATCCAGGCATGACTGTGAAAGGCACGTTAGTCAATGAAGACGGTCAGGCTGTGCACAATGCGTCTGTTTCGGCTAGCAGTAGAAGCAGTTACGCTTATGAGACAATAGGATTCGATTCGAATTTTGCTTTGCAAGCATTGGCAGCAGGAGAAGCATTGACGGTTACGATTGAGGCCCCTGGATATGCATCGAAGAGAGTAACTATTCCTGAATACGCCACAGACAGTCAGCTTGTGTATGAGCTGGGTGAAATCCAACTGGAAGCCGAGAGCTATATTCATGGTGTGGTGCTGGATGCGAACGGTGAAGCTGTGAAGGGGGCTTCCGTGCATGCGCGCGGGGAAGGGATGAATGCTTACGGATACACGCGTACAGATCGAAACGGATACTTCAAGCTTAGAGACTTGGTACAAGGTTCCTTTACACTCGACATTTATAAATACGGCATGCCCACCGTAACGTATCAGGGCATCGAGACTTCTGCTGATGAGCAAAGCTTCGTATTAGCGGAAACGTCTGCTGGCAGCTTTGCAGGTGAAGGGAATCAATTCACAGCGGATACTAGCGTGGTCGTACCGGGCAAATCTATCAAGTATCGACTCGATTACACCAATAACGGAAGCAACGCAGAGGAACAGGTGGAACTGGCCATCGAATTGCCTGCATCCTTGTCTGTAGACGAGGCGACAATCCGATTGAACGGCATGTCGACGGCAACGACGGTAAGTGGTCAGACTTTACGAGTCGAGGTACTCACGGTAGAAGCGGGAGAGTCGGGCACCCTTACGTTCGAAGGGACGGTTGCTCCGGACGCAGAGGCACCAATCTCCGTCATTGCTTCTATCGATGAACATAAGATGGCGGCGACTACACAGGTGCTGTTCGTGACAGTACAAGCGCCAACGTATACAGCAGACCAGACGATCCAAGTGTATGGGAAGGCCAAACCAGGTACAGTTGTTAAACTTTACAGCGGCAACGTACAATTGACTGAGGTGCAAAGTGAAGGTCGTTGGTGGTATGCGACTGTCCGCTTACCTGTTGCAGATGCCGCTGCGCCATCCGTATATCCGTTGGTAGCCAAGGTGTACGACGGTACGGAAGTATATGTGTCTGAACCTGTTATGGTAAATTATTCACCTGATATTCCTAGCATCGAGGATGTGAACGTGACAGCAGGCTGGAACGGTGATGTCACCCTTAATCCTTATGCAGGTGTTGCGACCTTTGCTATAACAGAATATACGCCGCTCGACACGAAGATTGTATTCGATCAGGAAGTAGACTCGGCTACCTTGACTTTCCTCGGTGAATCTTATCCGTTAGATAAAGGCAACGATGGCGTAACGTTCACAGGAGGCGTTCCCGGAACGTGGAGTTCGTATGGCGAGCAGCTGTTAACTATCACCTTCACCCAAGGTGATAAGGTAGTAACACTACCGTTGATGGAGATCATTGTACTGATCGATCCTTCCGGCTATGTGTTCGAAGGCAGTATGGACAACCGCTTAGAGGGTGTAACAGCCATTGTCCAGGAGTTCAATGAAGATAGTTCGACTTGGCACGATTGGAACACGGATTTCTACGGTCAGGTGAACCCTCAGCTTACAGATCAGGAAGGACGATACGGCTGGGATGTCATAGATGGGAAATGGCGCGTACAGTTCGCCAAGGAAGGTTATGAAGGATATATTTCTCGGGTTATGGAAGTGCCGCCAGCCGAGACACAATTGAACGTACCGTTGGTTCGTACGACAACGCCTGAGATTATAAGTGTATCCCCACAAGACGGGGCTAATCAAACAGCAGTGAATACTTCTATTCTGATTGAATTTGATCGGCCGATGAAGGAAGCGTTGATGGATGAGGGCATACAGCTCATTCAGCAACATACCGGGGAGTTAGTTGCAGGTGAATTTGTTCTGCAAGGCTGGAATGGCATTAAGGAAGATACTTCCGAAGGCGGCGGCAGTCTCGCGGATGGGAATGGGCAGACGGGTTGGTTTGTTGCCGATCCAGATCTAAAGCTTTCCAAACAGATTGTGTTTGAACCGAATGAGGCTTTAGCGTACGACACCGTTTATACGATTCACATTGACGGCATGCTGGAGGACTACGCAGGTAATTCGCTCTTGAATGATACGACCTACAACTTTACAACGGCTTCCCTTCCAGCGGTTGAAGATGTAGGCGGACCGGCCTTCGGCGGAGGCTTCTTCATCCCGACGGAATCAGTTGCGGAAGCTGATGTGACGATACAGAAGGGCGATCTGTCTAAGTTGCTGCAGGATGGAGAAGTGATGATTTCGTTAACTCGTAACCAAGAGAGCTTGGCATTCAGTCGCGAAGCTTGGAAGGAGATCGCGGAAGGAGGCTATGCCGTACAGGTGCAAGCAGCAGGAGGGAGCTTGTACATTCCTGGTAAAGCGATCCAATTGAACAGCGGCGAACAGCTGTTGGTTCAATTGACGGAGACAGTCGTTTCCTTGCCGGACAATTACAGCAAGGCTGGAACTGTTCTGACAATGGGCTTATACGCCGTGCACAATGATGAGCAAAGACTAGTGGGAACGAATGACTACGTAACCTTGACGCTTACAGGCAACACGAATAACCCGACACTGGTCGGCAGCTATAAAATGAATAATGTAAAGCCTGAGTATTTGGGTAGAGATACAGCTATTCAGACGAAGCAATCAGGTACGTACGCATTACTCATCTACGAACAGAAATTTGCGGATGTTGCCGACAATCATTGGGCGAAAGGTTCGATCGACTTCCTCGTTGCGCATCATATTGTAAGCGGAATGGAGGAAGGACGCTTCGCGCCATCGCAATCCATCACGAGAGCGCAAGCAGCCAAGATGATTGCGGATATGCTTCAGTTGAATACAACGATATCCAGTACAGACTTCCGTGATGTGAAGGACGGTGCTTGGTATACGGGCTACATTGTCGCAGTGGAACGAGCGGGGATATTCCAAGGTTCAGTTGATCTCTTCCGACCGAATGATACGATTACGCGAGAAGAATTGGCAGTTGCAGTTGCCAAAGTGTTGGATGTGCAGGATGCAGCGGAACTCACCTTCGCTGATGCATCAAGTATTGCAGGATGGGCGGAAGATGCGGTAGCTGCTGCTGTACAGGCAGGCATCATTGCGGGTAATCAGGATAATTTGTTCGAACCTCAGAATCAGGCTACTCGAGCCGAAGCGGCTTCTATGCTGCAACGTCTGATTCAAGTGCTAGATCAATAATATACAGATCATATGAAGCCGCGGCTTGCTCGACGAAAGTAATGTTTGCTTTCGTCGAGCCAAGTCGCGGTTTGCTTCATGTCTAATTCATGCAATCAGCAGAACTTCCTTGCCAAACAGGTCTGTCGAAAGCTACTATATGGCTATGAAGTAAGTTAGTCGGAATTGTCGGAATACTAGATTTCCATACAGCAGCTTGTATCGATGATCGATTAACGTATAGACCTGCAGGTCAATTTATGGTGAAGAGAAGGGTTGACGATGTCCGTATCCAAGCATAATACGCTGCGTAATCAGATGCTGTTCGGGTTTTTGCTTGTCATGATCTTGGTGTTGGGCGGGGTTGCGCTTGCCACCTTCCACTCGGTATCTACATTGCTGCGGAACAACGCGGAGAAGAATATTCAACAGACTGCGATTCAGGCGAATGGGCGATTGGAAGGCATTCTGCAGCAGGTCGATACGCTGACGACACAAGTGGCGACGAATGCTTATGTGCAGCAGTTGCTGATGGAAGAAGCGAACGGCACTATGGCGATGTTCTCGGAACGGCAGCGGCTTGCGTCTGTCGTCAATATGGTGCAGCTGTTCGGCAGCGGCGTGCAGTCAGTAGAGCTGTATAGCTTTGAAGGGCGCAGGTTATATCCGCTCGATGGCAATCGCATTCAGGACAGGGTCCAGCATGCGTGGATTGGGCAGACGGTCAGCGGCAAGGGGAGCTTAGTTTGGCTAGGGCTTGACCCGCAATATCCGGATTCGATTGTCGCTATTCGTTTAGTGAAGCTTATGGACCAGCACTTTGCGCCTGGCGGATTTCTGCTCGTTCATCTGCAGAGAGAATTGTTCGATTTGCAGCCTGCACCTCTCGAGTCAGAGGCTCCATTGAGTATGCTGCTGACGGATGATCAAGGTGTTGCGTTGGCAGTCAATCATACTACTCTGGAGCAGCCTGCTATTCGTGACCTGCTGCATTCTTCAGCGAGTACGATCGATATAGACGGCGTTACCCATATGGTCGTTCGGCAACCGTCTGAGGAGACAGGCTGGACGATGCTGATTTTGACACCTATACGTGAAATTATGGGCGGCATATCTGTGCTTCGCACAGCGATCTGGATTGCTGCTGGCATCGGATTACTGCTCTATGCATTTCTCTCCTTCTTCTTGTCTACGGCGATTACGAAACCGATCCTGCAGTTGAAGCGGACGATGCGCAGTGCACGGTTAGGTGCATTGAAGCCAGTAGAAGAAGCTACGTCAACGATAGAAATACAGGAACTGAACCGTTCTTACAATGAGATGGTTCGGGATATGAACGATCTGATTCGTCTCGTATATGAGAAGGAAATCATTCAGAGCCGTACGGAGCTGAAGGCGCTTCAAGCTCAGGTAAATCCGCACTTTCTGTTCAATACGATGGAAGCGTTGTATCGTTCTCTGCATGATCGAGGTGAATATGAGCTTGCGGAGTTTGTCATTACGATTTCTGAATATTATCGCTATACGATCACGCCGCACAATCGAGAGGAATGGGTCACACTTGAAGTGGAAATGGAGCATATCGAACGGTATTTGCAAATTATGAAGCTGCGGTTAGGGGATCGATTGAATTGGGAGATTGATTGCCCTCCAGCGCTTGCACAACGATTCATGCCTAAGCTGTTACTACAACCGATTGTGGAGAATGCGATCGTCTATGGTGTTGAAGATAAGCTAGGACCGGGGCACATCAAGGTCGCAGCGATGTATCGCGAGCAAGAGCATGCGTTATTGATTGAAGTGGAGGATAATGGTGCAGGTATGGACGAGCAGACATTGGCCGCTGTGACTGCTGCTATGCAGGATGGACATCTTACATCTGCCAGAGGAACAGGGATGGGGCTAGCCAATGTGGAGAGGCGCATTCAGCTCTATGCGGAAAGTAACAACCAAATTGGTAATGTAAAAATTAGCAGTCGAAAGGGTGAAGGAACGTGTGTGCAGTTAACCATTCCTTGCAAATAGGAGGTTATTATGGCGAACAAGGCATTGCTTCTTGTTGAAGACGAACCGATGACGAGAGAAGGCATGCGCAAGGCGCTTGATGCCTGGAGTGCAGGCCGCTATCCGATCTATGCGGCGGAGAATGCCCGTGAAGCATTGCTAAGGATGGAAGAGGTTGATATCGATCTTGTTGTGTCCGATATCCGCATGCCGGAGATGAATGGACTGGACTTCGTGCAGGCGATGTCAGATAAGCTGCAATCCGCTATGCCAACTGTTATTTTGATATCCGGCTATGCGGAATTTGCCTATGCGCAGCAGGCAATTCGCCTTGGAGTCGTGCGTTACTTGTTGAAGCCGGTTAGCAATCAGAAGTTGATTGAGGCTGTTGAACATGCGCTTGCCATTCAAGCTGAGCGCAGCCGTATAGGCATGATGGAACGGCTATTGGACCCTGTGCTGCATGAAGCACACGCACAGCAAGATCAGACGAGCGATTCGGTGGCACTGGCACTCAGTTACATCGATGAGCACTTGGAACAGTCTTTCGGACTTAGAGAGGTAGCGCAGCATGTGCATTTGAACCCGAGCTATTTCAGCGTATTGTTCAAAGATGAGATGCAGTTGACCTTCAGCGACTATGTAACACGGAGGAGACTGCAGCGGGCGAAGGAATTGTTAGTGATGACGAAGCTGCCGATTGTGGAAATTGCCGAAAAGGTGGGCTACAAGACTGCGAAATATTTCAATAAGCTGTTCAAGGAGTATGAGCAATTGAGTCCGGGACAATACCGCAAGCGCATGTCTGCTCGCTTGGACGATTCCGACAACTAAAAATAGTGGAAGGATACCTAATCGCAGTGGACTTATTTTCCTCCTCCTGCGAGCGATACAATATAGTGGAAGGAAAGCGTATTCATGCAGCTGGCTTCATTAGCAGTATGGATAGGCCCATTCTTCGAATATGATAAACATTGGGGGAAATAAGCGATGAATCGGAAATCAATGGCAGTCTTGATGCTGATCGCAGCTCTGGCTTGGGTATTGGCTGCATGCGGCGGCGGCAACAGCAGTACAGGGGCGAACGGGAATACATCCCAGCAGAACGGAGGCAACGAGCAAGCCGGCAACGAACAGAGCAGCAGTGAACAGAACGAAGCAGAGCAGGTTGAACTGCATATGATGCATCTGTGGCCGGAAGGAACCACATTGGCTCAATACAATCTGGTCAACCAAATTGTAGATGAATTCGAACAGGATCACAGCAATGTTACAGTAAATATTGAAGTATTGGACAATGAGCAGTACAAGAACAAGTTGAAAGTATTATCTGCTTCTAATAAATTGCCGGATATCGGCTTCACCTGGGCGGCTGGCTTCATGGAGCCGTATGTGAAGGGCGGAGAGTTCGCGAACTTGAACGAGCTGCTCGATGGAGATTTGAAGGATCTGTTCGTCGGCGGAACGACAGAAGCCTACTCGTTCGACGGAAACACGTACGCTTTGCCTGTCGAGTTGAACATTGTACCGTTTTATTATAACAAGGCGATTTTCGAGGAGAACGGGATCGAGGTTCCAGAAAGCTATGAGGATCTGAAGAACGTTATTCAGACCTTGAACGATAATGGGGTAACGCCATTCACCCTTGGAGGCAAGGATGCATGGACGGCTTCATTCTGGTACATGTATTTGGCTGAGAGACTTGGCGGACCAGAGCTGCTGGATGAAGCGGTTGCGAGCAGCACGTTCACACAGTCTGAATTGGTCGAGGCAGCAAGCTATCTGCAGGAACTGGTTGATATGAACGCCTTTATTAAGGGCTTCAACGGCTTGTCTAATGATGAAGCGAAGGCGGAATTCCTCAATGGCAATGTAGCTATGTTCTTGATGGGTACATGGGAAGTGCCGAATTATACGACGAATGAGGAGATTCCGCAAGAGTTCAGAGATAATGTAGGATTCTTCAAGTTCCCTGTCATAGACGGCGGCAAAGGCGGTCTAGATGATTGGGTAGGCGGTCCTGGTGTAGGCATGTTCGTATCTGAGAATTCCGAGCATCCGGAGGAGGCTAAGCAATTCGCTGCTCACTTCGTGAAGCGTTGGGGAGAGCTGTCGGTTACTGAGGCTGGTGTCATTCCAGCGACGAAGGTAGATACGGCTACAATCGATCTGCCACAAATGTACATCGATCTGCTGAATGAGTTGAACGTTGCCAACAAGGTTACGCTGTATCTGGACGTACAGATGAAGCCAGTAGCAGCGGAGGAGCATTACAACTTGGTTCAAGCATTGCTTGGCAAGGCGGTCACACCGGAACAATTCGCACAGCAGCAAGAGGACGTCATGAAGGAAGGCAACTAAGCATAGAGATGGGGAGGGCAGGGTCGCCAGCCGTATGATCCTGCTCTCTCTGCGCTTATTAGGAAGGAGGAACCATACCGTATGAATAAAGTCATGTCTAACAAACTCGTCCTAGCTCTCTATGTTCTTCCGGCCCTATGCCTGCTTCTCGGTATTGTATATGTACCTATTGTGTATACCGGTATTTACGGTTTAATGGAATGGGACGGCATTAGCGACATGCAATTTATCGGATTGGACAACTATGTGAAGCTGCTGAACGATTCGTCCTTCTGGAACAGTGCGAAGCATTCGATGTACTTCGCCTTGTTGTCAACAGCCAGCTTGTTTCCATATTTACTAGTAGCAGTCTTGTTGACCGGCAACATTCGCGGAGTGAATGTTTTTCGCAAAATATACCTGCTCCCGATGCTGCTCTCCTCGGTCGCTATTGCGCAGCTGTGGTTGAAGGTGTACCATCCAACATCGGGTATTCTGAATACATTCCTCGAATGGCTCGGTGTTGAGCAGACACCAAGCTGGTTGGCAGATCCATCGATTGTACTGGGCGCCTTATTTATTCCTATCCTGTGGCAGTATGCTGGATTCTATATTTTGATTTACTATGCGGCATTACGGAATATTCCGGCCTCCATCGTGGAGGCGGCCAGAATTGATGGAGCGAATGCTTGGCAAATCGCCTTCCGCATTAAGATCCCGCTAATTTCGGAAATCATTAAGGTCACGGTAGTGCTGGCAGTCGTCGGTTCGTTGAAGTATTTCGATCTGATCTACATCATGACGGACGGCGGACCGAACGAAGCGAGTGAAGTCATGGCATCGTATATGTATCACAAGGCGTTCCGCGCTTTTGACTTTGGATACGGCAGCGCAGTCGGGTTCTTCTTGCTGTTAATTTGTTTGGTAGCTACCTGGATCATTCGCAAGCTGACCGCCACCAAGGATAAAATCCAGTATTCATGATCAGGGGTGAATGACAAGTGAAAAGCAATAATGGACTGGCACTCGGACGCGGACATACACAAAAACCTGCCAGCCCGACAAGTCGGAACTGGAAGGGCGCAGTGGGAAAGCTTATCTTGTATCTCTTGCTCACTGTGGCGGCGATCGCTCAACTATTCCCGCTTGTATGGCTGTTTCTCTTCTCGTTGAAGAACAACCAGGAAATATTTAATTTGCCGCCGCTTGCACTTCCGGAGCAAATCCGTTGGGAAAACTATGTGAAGGTATGGACGACAGGCGATATTGGCTTGTACTTCTTCAATAGTATCGTAGTGACGGCGTTCTCCGTTGTGTTAACGATTGTACTCGCCAGCTTCGTGACGTTCGCGATTACCCGAATGAGATGGAAGCTACAGCCACTAGTGCTCGGCTTATTCATGGTAGGACTGATGATTCCGCTGCACGCTACGTTGATTCCGCTGTTTATTTGGTTTGAGCGTATGGGACTTATTGATAGTCTGGTGAGCATTATACTTACGTATACCGCGTTCAATTTGCCGATTACGATTATGATCTTGCTCGGCTTCTATTATGCGCTGCCTCGCGAGATCGAAGAAGCAGCCATCATAGACGGTTGCTCAGTGAATCGGATGTTCCTGCGTATCATCCTGCCGATGACTTCATCGGTCATGGTGACAGCAGCGATTATCAACATGATCTATAACTGGAATGAGTTCGTCTTCGTCAATACGTTCATCAGTTCGGATTCACTCAAGACATTGACTGTTGGCGTACAGAACTTCGTTGGACAGTATTCGATCGATTGGGGTGCCATCGGTGCGACGTTGATGATCAGTATATTGCCGATTCTAGCCGCGTTCCTTATTATGAGTGAGCGCATCGTAGAAGGTATTGCTGCAGGTTCGGTGAAGGGGTAAATTAATACAATCATTAAGCTGTCTTCTTGCCTATGCGGCTTGGAGGCAGTTTTTTGTGCATGTGCAGAGGTTATGTACCGAGGACGTTGAGGAAGAAGAGCCGAGGGGAGGCCCTTCTGATTTTTTTAATAATCCAAGCGATCCGTGATGTAACCGGATACGTGCCAGTTGTATTGCGAGTCATAGAACTTGTACACGCCGCCTACTGGTTGGGACAGACCGGCTACGGTGCCTGTTACTTGGGCTACGAGATTGAAGTTCTTGTAAATATCAAACTTGCCGTAGATAGTATCATGCGTAGTGCTTCCAAGTGATACAAGTCTGAACTCGTAACGGTCTCCAGCAGAATTCTGGACGATCGCATTGAAGAAGCCTTGATTCCCGGATTGCAGAGGATGCTCGGTCCAGCTGGCGATGGCGTTGCCGCGGACTTGATACTGGTGACCGTTGATCCCGTCAACGACGTACAATGCGCGCTCAGAGAACACACCATGCACGTAAGGAGCAGGTGCAGCTGATCCACCTAGAGACAAAGCCATTGCGAACACGACCAACACCATGACAGCGCTTACATAAAACTTTCTCTTCATATTAATTCCCTCCTCAATCGAATATTGTCCCCTCAAGTGAAATGGTAGCATGAATAAATACATAATGCCTATCTCTCGGGCCGGAATTGGGAATCAATGATTCGCATATTAGCGTTATGTCCCAATAGTTTAGACATTATGAATGACAAAGGAATGCTCAAAGTGCAAATAATTTGTCTGCTCCTGTTGCTTTCTGTCCAACTTCCTTATATAGTAAGGATAAAAATGAGCAAAAAGTCCCAAAGGGCAAACCTGTCGAAAGTCGGGGTCGCAAAACCAAGGGTCTAACGTGTTTATCACTATGACAGCCGGTTGCTAAGAACTTTTTTCGCCTGCAATTATTGCAGTCTGGAAATCTCTTAAGCATGCGTGTATGAAGAGATTTTTTTTTATTTCATAATAGTTTAACTCATAGATGATAAGGGAGAGATGGGTATGTTGAAGAAGTCTATCGCTGGAATTATACTGTTTCTTATGTTTACGGGCTCCGTCTCAGCAGAGAGTTTGCATGGAGAGTATGACGGGAATGCCATTATCAAGATCACTTCAGGGGAACAAGAACTGATGGTAGAGGATGTACCGGCGCTAGCATTAGACGGTCGTACCGTAGTACCTATCTATATGCTCAGAGAATTAGGTCTTGATGTGGAGTGGCTGGCAGAGGACAAGACCGTTCAGGTGAATAAGCCCGAGACAGAGAATGAACAACTCAAACAAATGATTACCGAAACAGGGAATGTAGAATTGTCCTACATAGGTGTGGAGTTAACTGCCACTGCTCTCGTGACAAAGGTAAACGGTGAAGAAGAGGATTGGGCACTCATCTATCATACCTTACTGAATATGGCTGTATTACCTGCCGACGTATTATGTGTAGATTATGTCACAGAAGAAGGTTATTATATTGGTTCGTATTATGTGCAGCGACAGCCCTTTTTAGATTATGATGCTGGAGAATTGGATGATATCAGCAACTATTCATACACAGCAGGAAATCTGATGCTGCCAGAATTGGAGACTGAGGAAATAGGCGAATTAAGCAATGCCGTCGGTGTGGTCATGTCCTATGATAAAGACGGGGATTTTCTTGGTCAAGGCTCCGGCTTCGTCATTCCTGGGGGCATGTTCATTACTAACTATCATGTTGTCGAGGATGCAGCCAAAATTGAAGTAGAGTTGGACGGCACGACATATGATATAAGCGAATGGTATATATTCGAGAATCAATACTTGGATTTGTATGGTGCCGAACTCTCCACATCGTACGATGAGAACGGAGAGCCAACGGGCAAAATCCCTGATCATGCTCTTATGTATGAAACCGAAATGCCGAAGATGGGACAAAAGGTCTATGCAATCGGCAGTCCAAACGGGTTGGAAAATACATTATCGGAGGGCATCGTCTCTTCGATTCGCGAAATCGATGGAATCACTTACATTCAGCATAGTGCAGATACGGAGCCAGGTTCTAGTGGAGGTGCTTTGCTGGACAGCAAAGGTCGGGTTATTGGGGTGACGACAATGGGGATTGAAGGAACGACACTGGACTTTGCCATTCCGATCCATTATGTCATTAATGAGCTGGTATACTAGATTGATGATTGATATTGCCGATATCTGTAGAATACTGACGATGAAGTTGGTATAATACTAGATAGCAATAGCGAAGAGGGCAAACTATTCGAAAGGATAGGACGCAAAGCTACAGGGGCTTCTTCTACATGAAAAGCCAGCCAGCTGCACGTTGAGAGAGGACTGCCCCCACTATAGGGGCAGTCTTTTCATGCTACTACACAACTTGGTAAGACAGAGGAGATGGACTCGGATGGGCAAATGGTTAAACAAGTTTAGATTCAAAAATATGTCATTAGGAAGGAAGTATGCAATCCCTTTAGGGATCACGATTGTATTGTTTGCGGCATCAACTGTACTAGTAGCTATTTTGTTGAGTCAAGTGAATGAAGATATAAATGCGGTCGAGCGCAGAGGCGAGCGAGCGTTGAAAATGAACGAGATGGCGTCGTTGTTCCGTTCCAAGGATATTCGAATCGCTGATTTCATCCAAACAATGGAGATTGACTTCATTACTCAGTTCCAAGATCGTAGAGATAGCTTCAATACGCTCGAGCAGGAAATCCGCGATAGAATGGATACGGAGGAGCAGCAAGAAGTATTCAATCAAATCATTGAAAATGACAGGAAAATTAGTAACTTGTTCTTGGAGAAAATCATTCCGGCGTTGAATATGAATGATACGGAAGAAGCGTTGCGGTTAAGAGCGGAAACTTCATCCTTGCGAGCGGAGACCGTTGATCTGCTTGACGAGCTTATCGAAATCGTCAACAATGAGCGTCAATTAGCGGTCGATCAAGCTAAGTCGCAAGCTAAGCTCTCGCTCATTATGCTCATAGCTTCGATAGTGATTGCCTTGCTGTTGAGCCTAGTCATCTTCTATTTCATCAATCGCTTGATCAATCGCAATATTAAGGAAGTTATAGAAATTAGCGGAGAGATCGCCGAAGGTAATCTGAACGTGCGCTCGATTACATATGATAGTACGGATGAGATCGGTCAATTAGCGAAGACTGTGAACTTCATGAGTGAGAGTCTGCGGGAGATGGTCAAAGGTATCGCATCTATCTCGCAAACGGTGTCCAGCCAAAGTGAGGAGCTGACACAAATGTCCAGAGAGGTGAAGGCAGGAAGCGAGCAAATCGCGACAACGATGCAGGAGCTGGCTTCCGGAACCGAGGTTCAGGCACGCTCCGCTACTGAGATTGCCGAGCTGGTCGATACGCTGAATGAACAGGTTGCTGTGTCCAACCGGGATGGCGACGCTTTGAACGATGCCTCGGCAACTGTGCTGAGCCAATCAACGAGCGGCACGGCTCAGATGGCGCAAACAGCCGGACAAATGTCAGCCATTAACGGTGTTGTGCAGGATGCGCTGAGCAAGATGCAAAACTTAGAGCAAAGCACGAATAATATATCGAATCTGGTACAAGTGATTCAAGAGATTGCATCACAGACGAACTTGCTGTCGCTGAATGCATCCATCGAAGCAGCCCGCGCAGGCGAACATGGAAGCGGCTTTGCCGTAGTGGCATCCGAGGTGAAGAAGCTGTCTGAGCAAGTCGGTGAATCCGTCCAGGAAGTAACGGGCATCATTATGGACATTCAACAAGATACGAAGGTGATGGTTGAGTCCCTGCAGAGCGGTTATGAAGAAGTAACTGCAGGCACGCAGTCGATGAATGCTACGAAGGAAACGTTCGACAGCATTACGGAAGCGGTCAATCAGATGGTAGAGCGCATCGGGAGTGTATCGATGGGGCTGAAGGCGATCAGCACGCATGGTGCGAAGATTGGAACGACGAGTCAAGAGATTGCTTCGGTGACGGAGCAGGGTGCAGCAGGTGTGGAGCAAACTTCGGCATCCGCACAGCAACAGAACAGTTCAATGGAGGAAATTTCAAGCAGTTCAGAGCATTTGGCTGTGCTTGCAGAGGAACTGAATCAGATGGTCAGCAAGTTTAAACTCTAACTTTAACGCAGTAAATCGGTTGTTTAGACGGGTTGTTACGCCATTCCAGCAATGGACACGGCGAAGCAGCCCGTCGCTTATTTATGGCGGAATAGCTCGAATAGCCAAAAATTTTCAACCTGAATTCGAACGATAGCCCTCTCGGAGTGAAAGCGATTGCAAACTAAAATGGAGATAAGGAACGAAATATATCTCATTTTGCGTCTGATTGATGAAGCGATCTCGGCTGTCCGCAAGGGGGAGGTGAGGATAGAACGTATAGGATGACCAGAAAACGTTTTCGTTCCGTGTTCAAATTACAATTATGAAAGCAGGGTGAATAATGTTAAGTTATCGACTGGTATACCGAAAGAGTCTGTTGTTCTTGATTATGGTATCAATGGTATTGGGCAGCTTCCTTGCTGCATTCGCACCGAAAGCATTAGCAGCGGAGCCGCATGTTGACAATCCGTTCGTAGGCGCAACGGCTTATATTAATCCAGATTATGCTGATTTGATCGACACGTCGATTGCACAGACAAGCGACAGCGACTTGGCTGCTCGAATGGAAACAGTCAAATCCTATCCTACTGCTGTCTGGCTGGATCGAATCGCTGCCATTCATGGTGGACAGGCGAATGCCGGACGGAAGAGCTTAGAGGATCATCTTGATCTGGCATTAGCACAAAAAGAACCCGGCGTGCCGATTACAGCGACGATCGTTATTTATGATCTTCCGGGTCGGGACTGTTCGGCATTGGCATCCAATGGAGAGCTGCCGCTGACGCAGGCTGGACTGGATCGGTACAAAGCTGAATATATTGATCCCATAACAGAGGTGTTCGCCAAACCCAAATTTGAAGATATTCGCATCGTAACAGTCATTGAGCCGGATGGGTTGCCTAACCTCGTGACGAACTTAAGCGATCCAGAGTGTGCGCAAGCGAATTCCAGCGGCATTCAAGTAGAGGCTGTGCAGTATGCATTGGACGAGCTGCATGCGATTCCGAACGTATATATATACATGGACATTGCGCATTCCGGCTGGTTAGGCTGGGATAACAACCTGCAAGGAGTTGTCCAGCTGTATACACAGGTTGTGCAGGGAACTGCAGCAGGCTTCAACAGCATCGATGGATTCGTTACGAACGTGTCGAACTACACACCTGTAGAGGAACCGTTCTTGCCGAATCCGAATTTGAATGTAGGCGGGCAGCAAATACGGAGCTCGAACTATTATGAGTGGAATCCAATCTTCGATGAAGCGGACTTTACGGATGCGTTGCACAATCAATTCGTAAATTCAGGCTTCCCGACTGATATTGGCTTCTTGATCGATACGTCTCGCAACGGCTGGGGCGGTGACGATCGGCCGACTGCTGTCTCGACTTCTACGAATCTGAATACGTATGTGAACGAAAGCAAGATTGATCTGAGAGAGCATCGCGGGCTCTGGTGTAATGTGGACGGTGCAGGAATAGGCGAACCGCCTACAGCATCACCGGCCGGTTACGCCAATGTTGATGCATTCGTATGGGTGAAGCCGCCGGGTGAATCAGACGGGGCTAGTGAAGATATTCCGAACGATGAGGGCAAGAATGCCGATCCGAACTGCGATCCGACGTATACGAACGGCGGAGGAGCGGGAGTGCCGACAGGAGCTATGGATAATGCTCCGTTAGCGGGACATTGGTTCCATGAGCAGTTTGCCATGCTAGTGCGGAATGCTTCTCCTGTCATTCCTACATCTGATATAGGTCCGATTGAGGTACCAGATGCACCGACTGGCTTGACTGCATCGGCAGGAGACGGTCAAGTGAGCTTGAACTGGAGCGCATCGAGCGGTGCGACGAGCTATACGGTGAAGCGCGCAAGCAGCGCGAGCGGTCCTTATACGGATATAGCCAATGTTAGTGCGACGAGCTATATCGATACAGGTCTGACGAACGATACGACATATTACTATGTCGTGAGCGCGTCGAACAGCGCGGGCACTAGCGCTGACTCGTCGTCCGCGAGTGCGACTCCAAGCGAGGATCAAGAGCCGCAAGTTCCAGCTGTGCCGACTGGATTAACGATAGCAGCAGGTGACGGGGAACTGTCCTTGATCTGGAACAGCGCCAGCGGTGCGGACAGCTATTCAGTGAAGCGTGCAACAGTGAGTGGCGGTCCGTATACGAACGTAGCGAATGTCAGTGCGACGAGCTACACAGATACAAGCGTAACGAATGGTACGACGTATTACTATGTCGTAAGCGCGACGAACAGCGCTGGAAGCAGTGCTGACTCATCGGAAGTGAATGCGATGCCGGAAGGTTCGATAACACCTCCAACCGGATTGCGTGTAGAGTACAAAGCAGCAGACACGAGCGCAACAGACAATCAGATGAAGCCGCATCTGCGCATCGTGAATGATAGCAGCAGCACAGTGAATCTGAGCGATCTGACTATACGCTACTGGTATACGAAAGATTCTGCGCAAGCGGACAACTTCAATTGTGACTGGTCTGGCATCGGTTGTGCGAACATAAGCGGCAGCTTCGCGAGCATGACTTCGCCGACAGCAGATGCGGATGCGTATCTGGAAGTAAGCTTCAGCTCCGGTGCAGGCAGCGTGGCAGCAGGCAGCACGAGTGACGAAATACAAGCGCGCGTGAACCGTAGTGATTGGAGCAGCTACAACGAAAGCAATGATTATTCCTACAATGCTGCACAAACATCGTTCGGTTCGAACGATCATGTGACCTTGTATCGTAATGGTCAGTTAGTATACGGGATAGAGCCAGGTGGCGGTACGGTTGATCCTGATCCGACAGCCCCTGCTGTGCCGGCAGGCTTGACAGCGAGTGCCGGTGATGGACAAGTAAGCTTGAGCTGGAATGCTTCTTCTGGAGCAACTAGCTACAGTGTGAAGCGTGCAACGGCTTCGGGTGGCGCTTATACGACTGTTGCTGCCAATGTGACAACAACTGGCTACACAGATACAGCAGTGACGAACGGCACAACCTACTATTATGTTGTGAGTGCCTCCAATCAGGTTGGGGAGAGCGCGAATTCTGCTCAAGTCCAAGCGCAGCCGACCGGCACGAATAATCCAGCCGAGCTGTCGGACGATATTCGCGTGAACCAGATTGGCTACTTGCCGGAAGCAGACAAGATTGCGACCGTGCTGAACAGCTCGACTAGCCCGTTGCAATGGGAATTGCGCAGTACCGCAGACAATTCTACGGTATTAACTGGTCAAACGAGCGTGTACGGGTTGGACCAAGCATCTGGTGATCATGTGCATCATGCTGATTTCACGGCAGCGAGCGTACAAGGCACCTATACATTATATGTGGCTAATATGGGGGAAAGTGTTGCGTTCGAAATTGGTACAGATCTATACTCGAATCTCCCTGAAGAAGCAATGGAATACTTCTACTTCCATCGCATGGGTGCTCCAGTCGAAGGCCAATATTTAACGAACCCGTCATTCGCGCATGCAGCCCTGCATCCAGGAGATGATCAAATTTCCTGTTATGGCAACTGGTGCAATGGGGATATTCTTGACGTCCGCTATTCTTGGGCAGATGCGGGAGATTTCGGCATCTATGCGGTCAACCAAGCTATATCCGCATGGACGCTCTTGAACTTGTATGAGCGGAATCCACAAGCGTTCCCAGACGGTTCCTTGAATATCCCGGAGAGCGGGAACGGCATTCCAGACATTCTGGATGAGGTCAAGTTCGGTTCAACCTTTATGAACGGTATGCTCCCACCATCTGGCGGGTTAGCGTCCCATAAAGTGCACAATGAGAATTGGAGTGCGTTCCCGCTGACCGATATTAATGCTGAAAACAATCAAGCGAGATTTGCGCAACCTCCTTCAACGAATGCAACCTATGCGGTAGCTCGCAATTTGGCGCATTTGGCAAGAGTGCTTCATCCTTACGACGCCGTGTATGCGCAAGAGCTGTGGGGCATAGCTGAGGATGCTTGGTCAAGAGCAGAGGCGAATCCGAATGTAGATTATTCCGACACTGTATCCGACTCTGCAGGCGGCGGTGATTACGGCGATGCGGTCAACAGCGACGATCAATATGCTGCAGCAGTAGAGATGTATTTGACCGCATACGCGCTAAGTGATGCTACAGATGTCTATTACCTGAGCGCAGCAGCGAGCTCTCCGCATTATTTGGAAATTAGCGATTTCTATTGGGGGTATGTTGCAGGACTAGGTACATTGTCCTTATTAGCGGCTCCTAATAATCTACCGGCAGCAGATGTGGCTCAGCTCGAATCCAATGTGCTGACAGAAGCTGACGGCATCGTATCGACGCTGAATGGGGAAGGATACCCATCCTTACTTCCAGGCAACGATGATTATCCATGGGGTTCTAACTCCATTATTGTCAACAAGATGGTAATCTTGGCTTATGCCTATGAGGTTAGTCAAGATGAGAAGTATCTGAAAGCGCTCCATCGGGCAATGGATTACATGATGGGCAACAATGCGATGAAGCTGTCCTATGTGACCGGCTATGGCGAAGCTTCGGAGACCGATACGCATGATCGGTGGGCATGGGGCAAGTATCAGAGCGGCATCTCCTACCCGAAAGGATGGTTGTCCGGTGGTCCGATGAGCGAATATTCGGGCTGCGATTCTGTAACCCCTTATGTGGAAGCGGCGAAATCTTATGCTCCTGCCAATACGGCACCGGACGCATGGTGCTCCAAGGAAAACACGATCAATTGGAATGCGCCGTTGGCATGGGTGGCGGATTTCATTGAGGATACACAGGACGACTTGGCAGGCGGAACGGTCGATCCGACTGAGCCTGCTGCACCAACGGGAGTGACAGCAAGTGCAGGAGATGGACAAGTATCCCTGAGCTGGAACGTCTCGACCGGAGCAGACAGCTACAACGTGAAGCGTGCAACGTCAGCAGGCGGGGCATATACGACTATCGCTGCTAACGTAACGTCTACGAGCTATGTGGATACGAATGTGACGAACGGTACGACGTATTACTATGTGGTGAGTGCATCCAACCAGGTAGGTGAAAGCGCCAATTCTGCACAAGTCAGTGCGACACCGCAAAGCTCCATAACGGCGCCAGCGGTGCCAACGGGAGTGACAGCAAGTGCAGGTGACGGACAAGTATCCCTGAGCTGGAACGCCTCGAGCGGAGCAGACAGCTACAGCGTGAAGCGTGCAACGTCAGCAGGCGGTGCATATACGACTATCGCTGCTAACGTTACGTCCGCTAGCTATATAGATACGAACGTGACGAACGGCACGACGTATTATTATGTGGTGAGCGCAGCCAATAGCGCGGGAGAAAGCGCGAACTCCAGTGAAGTGAGCGCGACACCGCAAGGAGTAGTGGATCCGCCTCCAGGCGACCTCGCTGTGCAGTATCATGTTGGCGACACTAGCGCGACAGATAATCAAATGAAGCCTTATATGCGAATTGTGAACAACGGTTCAAGCAGTGTTGCGTTAAGTGAATTAACGATCCGTTACTACTTCTCCCAAGATACGGCGATTGCACAAAGTATCTTCTGCGACTGGGCTACAGTAGGGTGCGCGAATGTGCAAACACAAGCTGTTGCGCTGGCGTCTCCGGTCAATGGAGCGACACATTATATTGAAGTGAGCTATGCCAGCGGCGCAGGATCACTTGCTGCGGGAGCCAACAGTGGCGATCTTCAGCTTCGCATTCACAATAACGATTGGAGCAACTTCGCTGAAGCAGATGACTATTCCTATGACGCGACGCTATCTTCGTTCACCGATTGGAATCGTGTCACGCTCTATCAAGATGGACAGTTGGTGTGGGGAATAGAGCCATAGGCTGCGACTGAAGAGAAGAATTCCTGCATCGTGCATAAATAGGCATGAGTAGCTCTTGCCAGACTGCCCATTCCAAGCGAATGGGCAGTCTATTCATGATAGCGGGGTATTGTGCGTATACATGAAGTACAGCAAATCTATGAACACCTGCACGAAACATATTTTAAATATTCAATTAATTCAGTCAATGTGTTAAAATATACCTATCTATGCGTAACAACACGATTCACACGCTATTCAATTTCCTGACAGGGAGTTGGTTAGGCGTCTATTTCACCATAGCCATGCAGTTGCAGTTAACTCAATGTGTACATACCAATACGGAGAAGGAGGAATTTGTGTATGAAGAGAAAATCGCTTGCCGTAATCATTATGCTCATCGGTGCATTAATGCTGGCAGCATGCAGTGCAGGAGCAGGAACTACGGATTTGCTAATGGGTACAGGCAGTCAAGGGGGAACGTACTTTCCGTTAGGCGCGGAGATGGCGAATGTGTGGAATGAGCACATAGACAGCATTAATGTGACCTCCACTGAATCAGGAGCTTCTGTAGAGAATCTGGCGAAGATCAGTCGCGGGGAGTTTGATTTAGGCATGTCGGTTAATTTGCCGGCGGTTGATGCTTATGAGGGAACGGGGGAATTTGCAGGCAATGCGGTCGATAACTTTGCCTTTATCGGTCATATTTATCCGGAAGTGATGCAGATTGTGACGCGGGAAGCGACTGGCGTTGCCACGATCGCCGATTTGGCAGGCAAGCGGATAGCCATCGGTCCGCCTGGGAGCGGCACTCAGGCAGCTGCGAAGTTGATTCTGGAAGCGTACGGACTGACCGATAGCGATTACGAAGCGTATCAGGAAGGGTTCGGCGACGCGAAGTCGAAGCTGCAGGACGGAACGATCGATGCGTCGTTCGGATTGCTCGGCTTACCGGATGCAGGAATTGATGAGCTTCAAGCAGCGACTAAGGATGTGAAGTTCCTTGAGGTTACAGGCGATGCGCTGACGTATATCGAAGAGAACAGCGGCTATTCCGGCTTGACGATTGCAGCGGGTTCCTATGAATGGCTGGAGGCAGACGCACATACGGTATCTGCTTTTGCGATACTCGTTGCCAATACGGACACTGTCGACGATGAGCTCGCTTATGAGCTGGCTAAGGTTATGATAGAGAAAAATGCGGACAATACACATCCGCAATCGAACCATACAACGCAACAGAATGCATTGAACGGTTCGAACGGTCTGCCGATTCATCCCGGTGCGGAGAAATATTATAAGGAGATTGGTATTTTGGACTAAAGCATATGTTCGAGATCATTCATGTGAAGAGGGCCTCGACACTTGGTGTCCCGGTCCTCTTTTCCCTAGGGGATTCTACTTCCTAGTTACTTCAGTATTGAAGGCGGTGAGACGATGAAGGAACAGAAGCAAGACGAACAGCTATCGGATCAAATGAATGCGCTGTCATCCAAGAATGACGTGACTGACACTGTATCCGCCGATGAGATTCTGGAAAAGTACGATCGAGAGAGCACGTATCGCAAAACGTTGGGAAGATGGGTGTGGGTCGTGTCATTTTTGGCAATTTCGCTCACCTTGTTCCATTTGTATACGGCGTATCGCGGTTCCTTCGAGGCGCGTATTCAAGGACCGATTCATCTCGGAACCGGGCTCGGACTTATCTTCCTGCTGTATCCTATTCGCAAGGGATTGCAGAGAATACAACGCACCGTTCCGTGGTATGATGTTGTGCTGGCTTGCCTATCCTTGGCTGTTGGCTACTATAATGTCATTTTTTACGAACAGCTGGTGACAGTGCGCATCGTATTCGGCTATGAGCTGCTCGACTTCATCGTCGCTAGTCTAGGTGTTCTGCTTGTGCTGGAGGCAGCGCGGAGAAGCGTCGGCTTGCCTATCGTTATCGTATCGGTTGCAGCGCTGCTGTACGCGATGTACGGCAATCTTATTCCGACGAAGCTGTTCGCACATCGCGGATTTGCCTGGCATGATTTAGTTGCTGATCTGTACTTGACGACCAAAGGAATTTACAGCACGCCTATCCAGGTATCCTCGACTTTTATTTTCCTGTTCTTATTATTCGGCGTCATGTTGATTCGCACAGGAATCGGCGCGTTTTTCAATGATCTGGCATTTGCCTTGACAGGTCGGTTCACAGGGGGACAAGGCAAAGCAGCAGTCGTCGCTAGCGCGATGCAAGGAATGGTATCCGGCAGCTCAGTTGCCAATACGGTCGGTTCGGGCTCGTTCACGATTCCGATGATGAAGAAGGCAGGCTATAGACCGGAATTTGCAGCTGCAGCTGAAGCCTCTGCTTCTACCGGAGGGCAGATTATGCCTCCGATTATGGGTGCCGCGGCATTCATTATGGCTACGTACACCGAAACCCCCTATAGTCAAATTATGCTGGCTGCGATCATTCCGGCTGTGTTGTATTTCAGTGGTGTGTTCTTCGGTGTTCATTTCGAATCGCGGAAGAATGGCATCATTGGCATGCCTAAGAGCGCGTTGCCCAATCTCAAGCGGCTGCTCGTTCAACGCGGGTATTTGTTGCTGCCGATCTTGGTCATCTTCTATACATTGCTTAGCGGCCGGACACCGATGCGCGCTGCCTTGCTTGGGATTGCTGTTTCCTTCGCAGTTAGTTTATTCCGCCGAGATACACGGATGACTCTTAAGAGCGTCCTCGGCGCGATGGAGCAAGGAGCGCGTACTGCTCTTCCAGTTATAGCTGCTTGTGCTTGTGCCGGTATCATAGTCGGTGTAGTCGTGCAGACCGGCTTAGGCGGACGTATTGCAGACGGTATCATTACGCTGGGCGGCGGTCAGCTGTATCTGACGTTGTTCTTTACGATGATCGCTTGTTTGATTCTAGGAATGGGCTTGCCGACAACGGCCAATTATGTCGTGACGGCAACGATGGCGGCTCCTGCACTTATTCTCGGTCTTGATGTGCCTGTACTTGCTGCGCATATGTTCGTCTTCTATTTCGGTATCGTGGCAGACATAACACCGCCGGTATGCTTGGCTGCTTACGCAGGAGCTGGCATTGCCAGAGCTAATCCGTTCCAGAGCGGCGTAACCGCCTTCAAGCTGGCAACTGCTGCCTATATCGTGCCGTTCATCTTCGTTGCGAATCCGCAGCTGTTGCTTATTGATTATGAGCCAGTGGCGCTTGCGATCGCTATCATTACGGCACTTATTGGCATGGTTGGTATAAGCAGCGCTGTAATGGGTTTCTTGATTCGGCCTGCATATGCGTGGGAACGTCTTGTGCTGTTCCCGTCGGGTATATTGCTTATTATTCCTAATATTGCAGCAAGCGCGGTTGGCTTGTTGGTCGTCTTGCTGATTATGCTGCTGCAATCTAGACGTCCGCAACAGACGGTGTATAGACAAGGTGTATCACCAGAGGCATAATCGAATCATCAAGAGCGTTACCGATATGCACAGGGGATCTATTCGTGGTAGCATGGTTTCCTGTGCATGTTGGCTATCTCTTATATCTGAATATTGCCAACCATACTTCTAAATATTTTCAACTTGTGACGACAGGATTCATCTTGAAATAATAGCTTTATAGTGTAAGTTGGGAGGAGATGCAGCTATTGTCCAGTGCAGAACAATTCGCAAATTGCAGGGAACGGAAAGGAGGAAGGTAGCGAATGAGGTAAGTGGGACAATCCGTACTTGATTCGTGCTGTGAAGTCACGCTGAATTGAAGATCGGAGGTGAGACATATGAACCGGCTATATCGTGTGCTGGTAGTGGATGACGAGCCAATGGTTAGCCGCGGTTTATCACTTTTTATACCTTGGGACAAGCTGGGACTTCAAGTTGTTGGCAATGCCTCGAACGGTGAGGAGGCATTATGGCAGATTAACAAGCTTAATCCGCACATCGTAATTACAGATATTCGCATGCCTGTCATGGATGGATTAGAATTGCTCAAGCGTATCATGGCAGATTGTCCGACCATCCTCATTGTATTGCTGAGCGGGCACGGAGAATTCGAATATTCCAGAGAAGCGCTTCGTTATGGTGCGTTCGATTACTTGTTGAAGCCAGTTAGCCGCAATGAACTGGAACAATCGATGCGACGCGCTGTCTTTCATCTGGAGCAGCTGCAAGGCCGCCTGCCAGAATACTTACATGAATCCGTACCGGCAGTATCTGAAATTGTGCGAGAGCGCTTAATCTGCAGCATGCTGGAAGGAACAGAGAAGCCGTATGACCGTCTGTATTGGTTGCGCGGTTGGGAGCTAGAGAAGCCGTACTTCCTGCTGCTCATCTCATTGGACGATATGCGGGGGATGAAGCAATGGGAACGGGAGGAGCGGAAGCTGTGGAACTTCGCAGTTAACAATGTGCTGGCTGAACTCGGCCGACGGGGCCAGCTCATTACGGTTTTTCCGTTTCGGAGCGGCGAATGGGTAATGCTCATGCAGCAAATCCCAGACGATCATATTCGTCACATTGCAACGAATATTATTGCCTGTGTCAAAACTTACACGAAGCTAAGCTGCTCGATCGGCATAAGCAAGCTTTGCAGAGGGATTGATTCCCTTCATGCTGCTTACCGTAGCGCTCAGCACGCCTTGATGGCTCGATTTACAGGAGGCAGAGAGAGTGTATGCCAAGACAGTGAAGATACCCCGTTTGATGAAAGAGGTTCCTACAGTCCGATAGACAGGAAGCTGGACGAGTGGGAGAGTCGGCTTGCTGCAGCGATTTCCAGCTATGAGCAAGATGCTGTCGCGTCCCTGCTTCTGCAGTGGAAGAAGATGCTGTTGGTCAGTGGAACGAAGCAGCAGGAAGCAATAGCGCTCATGATTGAGCTTATGGTAGGTGTGTCCAAGCGGCTCGCCGATCTGTTCGGTGTTCCGTTGCCGAATTTGTCTGCGCTCATTTCAGACTTGCCGTTATGTGTGACGTTGGAGGACATGAATGCACTCATTATATCCGCAGTCGCAGATTACCAACAGCTCGCAGCTAAGGAAGCGGAGCGGGTTAAGGAAACCAGTTCGGTTCATAGGGCGCTGCAGTATGCGGACAAGCACTTTCATCAAGATGTCAGCATAGATGAGGTAGCGGAGCATGTTGGATTAAGCAATAGCCACTTCTGCGTTTTATTCAAAAAAGAAAGCGGTTTCACTTTTTTGGAATACTTGACCAAGAGGCGTATCGAATGGGCTTGTTCCATCTTGAAAAATACGGATACGCGTATTCACAATGTGTCCCATATGGTCGGATACCAAGATCCCAAGTACTTTTCTCAAGTATTCAAAAAATTGATTGGCATGACGCCTTCGCAGTATCGTGCTATTGAACATAATGAGGGGGGGATTTACGAGAAGCCATCTGTATAGTTGGTAACAGATTGCTGTGTTGTTTCTTGCTTGTCGCACGTCATTCGTATGTCTGATTCACGTTAGGAGAGGACGTTCAAAAAAATTCAACCTGAATTCGAAAGATAGCCCCCTCGGCTAGTCGAAAGTTATTTACTATAATAAAGTAAGAGATGGAACAGGTCGGACATGCGATTGAGGTTCGCTGCCTGTCCCGTGTACCGCAACTTGCTTGGGAGGTGATAAGTGATAGGATCGGGAAAGCAAACCGAGTTACTTTGTCGGGATGTCAACAAATATTACAAGTGGAGGAAGGGTGAAGGATGATGATTATGAAATGGACGAATAACAGGACACTGCTTTATCTAATCATGTTATCGATAGTAGCGAGCTTCTTCATGGTTTCACATGCATTTGCAACAGAAGCCTCCAACGCACAGACAAGTGTCGGACAAGTGCTGGAGCCTCCTCTTGCACCGATAGGCTTGGTGGCCACTACAAACTCTAGGGTAGTAGGCATGAGATGGTATGGCATGCAAAATTCGGAGGGCTTTACGGTGAAGCGGTCGACTACCGCAGGCGGTCCGTATACGGTGATTGCTAATACTAGCAACTGGGGCTATTTTGACTACGACGTAACGACTGGCACGACCTACTACTATGTAGTGAGTGCTTGGAATAGTGCGGGTGAGAGCCCGAATTCGACGGAAGTAAGCGCAACACCGGGTAGTTAACGACTACAATCAAGCCGTCATATGGGCCGTATGTCCGGAACTTCTCCGGCTTCAAGAGCTGTCCACGGTTGCTCGCGCAACCCGGGCGGCTCTTGTTACTGTCACATTCGTCTCACACTTCATCGCATTCTGCACGAAATACCGAATTTGCCTTGTCATCCCGGCGCATTGCGTCTATAATAGGGTCGATTCATCTGAATTGCATACGAAACATGGGGGCTTGCGGAAGCAGGCTGAGAGTACGGCTATACCGTCGTTAACCATCTGAACCTGTTTGGGTAATGCCAGCGTAGGGAATTTGCAAGCGAGCAATCTTGCTCGCGCATGCACAATGTCTACGCGGCATTGTGCATTTTTTAATTGATTCGTTCGAACATAATGGTGAATGAGCTGCTAGAAGGGAGAGCTTAGTGTATGCTGGCATTTCGGTTGTATGTCATTACTGGTGAGGAGTTTCATCCTGGCCGTGAGTTGGTGGCAGTCATGGAGGAAGCGATTGTGGGAGGAGCAGACATTGTGCAGCTGCGGGATAAGAATAGCTCGAAGCGGGAGCTGCTGCGCAAAGCGCAGGCGTTGCGAGAGCTGACACGTAAGCATCAGGTGCCTTTCATTGTGAACGATCATATCGATATTGCATTGGCTGTAGATGCCGACGGCATTCATCTGGGACAGGACGACCTGCCGCTTCGCGAAGCTCGGAAGCTAGTTGGGAATAAGATCATCGGCATCTCCACCCATGCCATAGAGGAGGCTCGCCTCGCAGAAGCTGAGGGAGCGGACTATATAGGGGTCGGACCTGTATTTCCGACAAAAAGCAAGGTTGATGTAGTAGACCCCGTAACAACGGATTATGTGCGTCAGGTCGCAGCAGAGATACGTATTCCCTTCGTTGCGATAGGCGGCATCAAGCTGCACAATGTAGATGAAGTATTGGCTGCAGGAGCAAGCCGCATCTGTGCGATCAGTGAGATTGTCGGTAGTGCTAACGTCAGCGATACTTGTCGGGAACTGCTGGCGAGGATAGAGAACTATCGAGGAGGCGAATAGTATGGAGTGCATCGTGAATGGAGAGCGAAAGCCGTTCGCTGCCGGTGATACGCTGCTCGATCTGATTCGCAAGCACGGTCTGGAGCACAAGCGCATCATCGCTGAAGTAGACGGTCAATTGCTAGACTCGCAAGACTGGTCGAGCACAACGCTTCACGACGGCTGTCGAATTGAGCTTGTTCATTTTGTCGGGGGAGGGTAACAGGTATGAAGAAGGATCAGCTTGTAATAGGCGGGAAGGCATTGTCCTCACGGTTCTTCCTTGGTACAGGACGCTATCCGAATCCGTACGTTCAGAATCAAGCGATAGAAGCATCCGGTGCGGAGGTGTTGACCTTCGCGATTCGGCGGGTCAACTTGGATGAGCCGGAGGACGATTCGATCCTCCAGCATCTGCAGGAACGGCCATTCACATTCTTACCGAATACTTCCGGCGCGAGTACAGCGGAGGAGGCTGTGCGCATTGCACGTATGGCGCGTGCGTCTGGTCTGAGTGATTGGATCAAGGTCGAGATCAGTGCGAATGCGCAGACGCTGCTGCCGGACCCGATAGAAACCTTGAAAGCTACTGAGCAGCTTGTCCAAGAAGGATTCACCGTGCTGCCCTATACATCCGATGATCCGATTCTGTGCAAGCGGCTGGAAGAGGCAGGTGCTGCAGCTGTTATGCCGGGCGGCGCACCGATTGGCACTGGTCTCGGCATTCTGAATCCGTACAATATCGGATTGGTTGTCGAGTCAGCAGACGTTCCGATTATTGTAGACGCCGGACTTGGATCTGCACAGGACGTAGTGCAAGCGATGGAGCTAGGTGTAGATGGGATATTGATGAATACACCAGTTGCCCGGGCGAAGGACCCTGTGCGCATGGCCCGAGCGATGAAGCTGGCAATTGAGGCTGGTCGGGAATCGTACCTTGCAGGACGAATCGACAAACGGCGCTATGCTTCAGCAAGCAGTGAATACGAGCATCTGATAGTGAAATAACTCAAGACAGATAGGTTGTGTCATATGTGGGAGATCGCATTATCGTATTGGGCGGCGGAGTCATCGGCTTATCTTGCGCCTTGGAACTGGCGAAACGGGGTTATGACGTAACGGTTCTGGAGATTGGAACCTGCGGCGGGCAGGCTTCTGGCGCCGCAGCAGGCATGCTTGCGCCTTATTCAGAAAATCCTGAGTACGCGGACGGCTTCTTCCGCCTATGTCTGGACAGTCTGCGCCGTTATCCGGCATGGCAGGAAGAGGTGAAGCAGCTGTCTGGCATGGACTTCGAATATACGGAGAGCGGCAGCTTGTACGCGGTGTATCACGAAGCGGATTTGTCAGCATTGACAGCTCGTCTGTCCTGGCAGCAAGCGTTCGGCACGCATGCGGAGATTGTGGAAGGCGGGAGATTGGAGCAGCTGGAACCCCAGCTTGGACAAGCGCGCGCCGCCGTCTATTGTCCAGAAGAAAGTCATGTGCACGCACCAGACTATGTGCACGCACTCGAAGCAGCCTGTCGCAAGGTCGGGGTGTATATACATGAGCAACTTCAGGAATTGACGCTCACCGATTGGAAGAATGACATTCGTGTTCACGATCGAGCAGGTCAAATTTATGAGGCGGATCGGATTGTGCTGTGCACAGGCGCATGGAGCGGCAGCTGGACAGAGCAGTTCGGCTTTTCCGTCCCGATCTACCCGATCCGGGGCCAAATCTGCGCGTATCCGGTAGAACCGTCCATGCTTCGGCATATTGTGTTCACTAGCCAAGGCTACATGGTTGGCAAGGCGAACGGCATGCTCGTATGCGGCGCCTCTGAGGACATTGCCGGATTCGCAACGAGTGTGACTGACAGGGGTATTGATCGATTGGAGAAGCTGAGCAAGAAGGTGTTGCCGTTCCTCAATCGTATGCAGCCGACATTGCGATGGGCTGGATTGAGACCGGCTACTCAGGACGGGTATCCGCTGCTAGGTGTCGGCTCGGAACAGCCTCGCGTCATATTCGCATGCGGGCATTACCGCAACGGCATCTTACTCAGCCCAGTTACGGCAGCAGTGGTAGCAGATTTAGCTGACGGGCATGTGCCGGAATTGGCGCTTGGTGCATTCCAGCCAGACCGGTTCGGATGAACCATCTTTACTTTGAGTTTTGGAAGGGGACAATCACGATGAATACTGCAATAGCATTGACTATAGCTGGTTCGGATTCAGGTGGAGGGGCAGGCATTCAGGCGGACCTTAAGACTTTTCAAGAGTTGAATGCTTACGGCACAAGTGTCATTACAGCGCTCACGGCACAGAACACTATGGGCGTACACGGTGTGTATCCGCAAGATGTCGATTGTGTAGGTGCGCAATTGGATGCCGTACTTAGTGACATGGGCGCCTCTGCGGTGAAGACAGGCATGTTGTTCTCCGCGGAAATCATATCCCTCGTAGCTGCTAAGCTGAAGCGGTACGAATCGGGGCATATTGTCGTCGATCCGGTAATGATTGCCAAGGGCGGGGCTTCGCTGCTCCAACCGGAGGCAGTTCAGGCGTTGAAGGATCAACTCCTTCCGATCGCAACGCTCGTTACACCGAATATACCGGAAGCTTGCCATCTGCTCGGTATCGATCCGTTGACCGATGTCGAGCAGATGAGGGAAGCGAGCTCTCAGCTGCTGGAGCTTGGCGCGCAGGCGGTGCTGTTGAAGGGGGGACATCTGGAAGGAGATATGGCAGTAGACCTGTTCTATGACGGTCACACTTTCCTCGAGCTGGCACATCCCCGCATCGATACCCCGCACACGCATGGGACAGGTTGTACATTGTCAGCAGCGATTACTGCCGAACTGGCCAAAGGTGCTGCGCTGGAAGCGGCCGTTCGCACGGGCAAAGCATTCATATCTGCAGCGATTGCCCATGCGGCTCCAGTTGGAGCAGGCATCGGACCGACATATCATGCTGCTTACCGTCTGTATCGATAATGTGCGTATGGACGATTACGATAAAGTTGTTAACAGTTTTTCCAACACCTTGACTTCGAGTTGCTTAGCCTCCTCCATAAATTGTGACATGGTGTCGATCAGCGCCATGTCCTGTCTGCGTTCAAATTTCAAGTACAGTGATCTGGTCATTTCAGCTTTGTGCTTGACCTCCTTGTATTGCTCATGGAGCGAAAGATTCTGAAGATAGCCTTGCTCGTGTAAGTATGCAAGCCGATCGAGCATGATCTTCTTATGCTCCCAGATGACCTGCACCGGTCGAATATCATTGCTGAGCTCCCCGCTGCGCAATAGCTTGAAGTATTCCTGCATAGAGTCGTAGGTGGCGATTCCGAAGTTGGTCGGTTGATTGAATCTGCCAGACGGTCTGATGAACGGGAGCGTATCCGTCTGCGGATTTCGGGCTTGCAAGTAGTCTCTTACTTGTGTCTTCAGATAGCCGATATCGAATGGGTAGTCTCCATTGTCGAACTTGAATAAGTTCACATAGTTTTGCCAGCTGAAATGTGCATGCCCATTCGCATTAGCAGCAATAAAATCATCGTACGATACTTGATAGTTTCCGAAACTGCCGTTCTTCAGAAACCCCTTTAAGTAGAGCTGGCGCTCGTCATTGTCATAGCCGTGCACGAAGACATCGTGGGTGAAATGTGTTGTCTGATAATGTCTGGAAGCACTTATATAATACAGGTCCACATAGAGAAGCGCATAAAATTGTTGGTCAATGAGTCGAATGAGGAAGTCAATAACGTGCTCCTTAAGGTAATCAGAAATGAAATCTGCAGTCATTTGCTCAAGCGTTAAGCAAGGATAATAGGTGAAATTATAGAAGTTAAAGTAGTCATAGGATCTGTATGCCGCGATATCTTGATAACAGCGAAGTGAAATGTAGTTATTGTAGAAGTAAGGAAGAAATTGCTGTTGATGGGCGAAGTTAATCGACAGCGCATAAGCATGATGCAAATACGATATAATAGGGGGTTCTGCTGTCGGCAATAGATTACGACGCATTTTTGTAAATGACCTCCTTGTTGTCATAGTAGGTTTAAATGAGTTTGAAAAATGAGAAAATGGTCATGTCGAATTGTAGGAATTTGACATCCACAAGTCAATTATACAAGGCTAAGGTCATAGTCGCAATACATGATCAAAGTGCCATCGCGCTTCATGCTGTTGTGTGGTACTATCATTAATATGGAGGGAATCTTGAGAAATTGTGGAGCTTCGGTGTGAACGGCAACCGAAACACGGGAGGGTCAATGAAGCAAGTTAATAAGTGGATGTATGTATTGCTTATCCTGCTGTTGCTGATCAGCTTCCTCTACATAACAATGACAACTCGGGAGCACAACGCCGAACTGAACAAGCTGCGTACAGCGTTGGCGTCTTACGAAGGACGAGAATCCAATTATGAGAAACGGCTCGATGACCTAAGGAGAGAGCGGCAGGATGTGATTGACAGTATGGTCGCTGCGTATAAGAACAACGTCGATCTCCAGAATGATAACAAACGGTTATCCAGTACAGTCGAAGAGCTGTATCTGCGCAATGTGTCCAATCTACAGCTGCTGTTCGAGGAATCCTACACAACGAGACTGAGTTCCGAATTTGATACGAACATGCAACATTGGCTGATCGGCTATATGGATGCCATTCTGTTGGAAGATGCAGCGACGCATCAACAGCTGTTTGCTGCTGACGGCATGAGCGAAGACGATGTGCTGTGGCAGGAGAGGGAGAAGGTAATCAGTTTTCTGATCGCAGAACCGGCTTCCGAACAGGCAGTAGAGCAAATGCTAGCGGAAACCAGCCTATCTAATTATGATCAAGCTGTTCAGGTATTCGTGCTTACTGATGAATATGAGGTGATGACAGCATTGTTCATCATCCGGCAATTCGGCAACGAATATCGAATCATACACCTATAGAATATTGATGGGAGGCAATGGCACAATGGCTTTAATTGAATGTAAATTTTACTCCGAGGTTCTGAAGCTGAGCACGTCTATGACCGTCATCTTACCGCAGCAGACATATTCCCAAATTGGGATGGAAGGACGAGGCAATGACGGTGACGACAAGCATCAGACGTTGTACTTGCTGCACGGCTATACGGATGACGATTCGATCTGGCTGCGCAGAACATCCATCGAACGCTATGTCGCTCCGCTCGGATTGGCAGTTGTGATGCCTAATGTGCACAAGAGCTTTTACACAGATATGAAATATGGTGATAAGTACTGGACATTTCTGTCTGAAGAGCTACCGGCTGTTGCACGCTCCTTCTTCCCGCTGTCAGTAAAGCGCGAAGACAACTTTGTAGCGGGCTTGTCGATGGGCGGATACGGTGCATTCAAGTGGGCATTGCGCCGACCAGAGCAATTTGCGGCCGCTGCAAGCTTATCTGGCGCTCTGGATATGGCTGGTCATATTCATCGAGCTACGGTAGAACCGCCTGAATTTTTCCGGTTAATCTACGGCGATGAGGAGATCACAGGAACACCGGAGGATTTGCTCTGGCTGTTGGAGCAGAGCGGACAGATGAAGGAGAAGCCGGCGTTGTATCAATACTGCGGAACGGAGGATTTCCTCTATGAAGATAACCAAGCATTTCGTAGTAAATGTGAGGAAGTAGGCTATCGTGATCATACTTACGTCGAAGGCCCAGGCGATCACGTATGGGCGTATTGGGATGAGTATATTCAGCACGTATTAGAGTGGCTGCCGCTTCGCAAGTAGAGCGGACGCAAGACAAGGCTGACCGATAGGTTGTTATTTATGATCAGGCTGCTAGTTACGGACACGAATTGTCCACTAGCAGTCTTTTTTCGTTCTGTTGTTGTTCTTTTTTGGATTGAATATCCAAGTGCTCCAATTGTTTGGCACACAGTTCGATTGCTTTTTGTTATCTGGCGTGCTAAAGTATGTATGGGCATTTAGTTTCACTATCAAACTATTAGATGATGAAATTAATAGAAAGGAATGGGGAAGATGGATACATGTATGCTCAGGAATATTATTGAGCGCTATGAAGCAGCTTCCTTCACAATTAACCGCATGATGGATGCAGCGATTTCGGACTGCTTACCCGACAACTTGACTCCCGATCAAGGTGCGATCCTGCGATTTGTACAGGAACGGGGCACTTGCACATCCTCGGAGTTGGCGGATCAGTTTAAGGTGAGTCGAAGCTCTGTGACAGCTATTATCAACAGGCTGGCAGACAAAGGACTTGTGATGCGAAAGACAGATGACCAGGACCGGCGTGTGACATACCTGTCATTGACTGCGGCGGGGAAGCAAGTATTCGAGGTTATTCAAGCAAGAATCGAGCAGGTGCTGAGTAAATATCTTAATCAATTTACGTCAGATGAAGCTCAAACTTTCATTACGGTGTATGAAAAGCTGGCAGCGATTTTGTTGGAAGAAGAAAGGAGACAACAGTCGTGATGAAGTGGATTGTGCGATACAAATGGTTCGTGCTGGCGGTTTGGCTTCTTGCAGCAGTTGGACTGATGGCAACGGCACCGAATATGGGCGATTTGGTCAGGGAAAAAGGACAAATACAGGTTCCAGAAGGCTATCCGTCCACTGTTGCGGCGAATATGCTGAAGGACATACAAGGAGGCGTAGAAGGCGGAGCCCTTCACGCTACACTACTCGTCTTCCATAATGAAACCGGCTTAACCGATGCGAATGTTGCCGAGATAGCCGAAGGCGTAAGCCTGCTGCAAGCTTCGGATCCGGAGCAAACAGGTATCGTCTCCGTCGTATCACACTTGATGGAACCGGCTCTCACTCCGCAAATGCTGGCGGAGGATGGTAAGACGGCGCTCGTGCTGCTACAGGTTAGCTTGGAGGGTCGCGAACCGGCAACAGTTCAAGATGAGCTCGATGCCATACTGGCCGATCTGGAGGTTCCTCATTATTTTACAGGCGATTGGTTGATTAATGAAGATCTGATTCAGAGCGCACAGGAGGGTCTGAAGAAAACCGAAATAATCACCGTGGTGCTGATTGTTGCCATACTGTTCCTCGTCTTCCGTTCGGTAACAGCGCCGTTCATTCCGCTGTTGACCGTAGGCTTGAGCTATATGGTAGCGCAGTCGGTCGTTGCTTTCCTAGTAGACCAGGTGAACTTTCCATTATCGACGTTCACGCAAATTTTCATGGTCGCAGTCATGTTCGGCATCGGCACAGATTATTGTATCCTGCTAATTAGCCGATTTAAGGAAGAGCTTGCGCAGCAAGGAGATACGACCAATGCGATACTGGCAACGTATCGATCGGCAGGACGTACCGTGCTGGTGGCTGGACTTGCCGTGCTTGTCGGCTTTACCTCGATTGGGTTTTCCACTTTTGCACTATATCGTTCGGCAGTAGCAGTTGCAGTGGGGGTAGCCGTATTGCTGCTTGCACTCGTTACGTTGGTGCCGTTCTTCATGGCTGCTTTAGGCAAATTTGTATTCTGGCCTTCACGGAAAAAACTTGAGCATAAGCCAAGCAAGCTATACCGCACGCTTGGTAGCTTCTCGCTTAAGCGGCCTGTCCTGTCGCTGTTGATTCTGGCGCTGCTTCTCGGTCCAGTATTGCTTGGATACAACAACCAAGTATCCTACAATTCGCTGGATGAGATAGGGGACCGCTATGATTCTGTCAAAGGATTTAACCTCGTTGCTGAGAGCTTCGGACCGGGCGAGACTTTGCCGTCAACGGTTGTCATGAAGCTGGGACAGCCGCTGCCTATTCCAGATGGTCTGGCTGTCATGGAACAGGTATCGACCGAGCTGAGTACAGTGGAAGGCGTGAAGGTCGTCCGCAGTGCCTCCAGGCCGACGGGTGAGCCGCTTGATCTGGCGCAGATGGCAGGACCGTCCGGGGGCGCAGCTGAACAGCAGCTGCAGGCTATGCTAGCTGCTTACTTGTCATCGGAGAGAACGACAGCATCCTTCGAGGTTGTGTTCGAGGGGGACCCTTATGCGCTAGAGACGATGGATCGCATTGATGACTTGGAAGCTGCTGCACAGCGCGCATTGGCTGGGACGCCATTTGCAGAAGCAGAGGTCGTGGTCGGTGGTGTGACAAGCACAAACCAGGATTTACGCGAAATCTCTTCAGCGGATTATACACGTACGGTCGTGCTAATGATCGCGGGTATCGCGCTCATACTCATTGTGTTGTTCCGTTCGCTCGTGATTCCGCTCTATATACTGGCTTCTCTTGTGGCGACCTTCTACGCTTCGATGGCAGTGACGGAGTGGATCTTTGTCGATATGTTAGGGTACAGCGGCACTAGTTGGTCCGTGTCCTTCTTCGGCTTCGTCATGCTCATGGCGTTGGGCGTCGACTACAGTATCTTCCTGATGGATCGCTTCAAGGAATATCGCCGCATACCGGCAAAGCAAGCGATTGTGCAAGCGATGGAGAAGATGGGAGCCGTCATTATGTCGGCGGCCGCGATTCTCGCGGGGACCTTCGCCGCGATGCTTCCTTCCGGGGTGATGTCGCTTCTGCAAATTGCCACAATTATTATTAGCGGCCTGGCGATCTACGCCTTTATCATGCTTCCGCTGTTCATCCCTGTCATGGTTCGACTGTTCGGTCGTGCTAACTGGTGGCCGTTCATGCCGAAACCCGAAGCCCAACAAGGAACGGAACGATGATTCAACCAGCTGTCCATACGTCATTGGATGACTATAAGGGCAGCTGGTTTTCTATTTACTGCAAGACACCCATTTGCTCAATATGCTGTCTTGTCTCCATCGTGCCTAATTCATGCAATTTGGCGAACACAAGCTGAGTAGTCTCATCGTATCCGTCGTTAGCCGCATCATGGTGATAAGGAATGGCAGGTATCGGTGTTCGGAAAAATGACTCGAAATCAAAATCCTTCTGAATCTCCAACAGTTCACCTAACTTGGCTGCCTCTTTTGGCGTCGCCTCAATTTCAAATTCATATGCAGCCTCACTTTGATTTTCGAGAATCGTAGCAGCTTGTACGGAAACGTAGTATTTGCGTTTGTCCATAGTCTCTCCCCCTCAGCGCAAGAAATAGTACAGGATGGCGGCCCCGATGGCCACCAGAATAGGCGTGGCAATATAGGCGAGTATGATCGGATTGTTGCGCACCATATGCTTAACTAGCGCCGGGTTTGCTCCTTTGTCCAGCTCTCGATGCTTCTGCTTCCGAACCATGACAAATGATACGATCCATGCAACGGCGAAGATACCGACAACAATCCACATCAACATGCTCAAAGTTTCTGACATAAGGCGTGAACTCCATTCTTATGAGAAATTGCTGTTCTCATTGTGTGCAAATCGAATGGAAACATACCTATGTTCATGAAAAATCGCCTCACTCGATCCAAAAAGCGAATCAGGGGAGGCGACAATAGACGTATGGCGAGATTCGTCCAAGTGCTGTGCTTAACGGTACTTTACATGGACTAACGCCGCCGCACCTATCAGTCCAACATCCTGTTGAAGAGCAGCGGGCACGATCTCGGTATTCCGACCAGTCGGGTTGAGAGCGAGTCGAGACACATATTCTCGTACAGCTTGGAACAATGGCTCACCAACCTGCGATACACCGCCGCCGATTACAATCTTTTGCGGGTCCAACGTATTGATAAGCGATACACAGCCCATGCCGATGTAAGTGAATACTTGCTCGATCATTTCTGTCAGCTTCGGATGCTCTGATGAATCGAGCGCCAATTCGAAGGCTTCCTGCGTTGTTGTGGACCGGTTCAAGATAGTACTGGCCATTCTGGCGATTGCTGTTCCGGAGGCAACCCATTCCCAACAGCCCTTCTGTCCGCACGCACAAGTGCCCTGTGACGGATCGATCACAATATGACCGGCGTCACCTGCGTTGCCAGATGCGCCAGTTAAGAGCTTGCCGTTCATGAAGATTCCAGTGCCAATACCCGTGCTGATCGTCACATAGATGAAATTCGAACTGCCTTGCGCAGCGCCGATCCAATGCTCAGCCAATGTGGCAGCGGTTGCATCATTCTCCATGACGATGGTTGTATCCAGATGCTTGTTCAATTCCTCTACAAGTGGGAAGTCACGCCAGTTCGGCAGGTTAGGCGGACACGTAATGCGTCCTCCAGCCTGGTCCAGCGGTCCGGGAGCGCCAATGCCAACGCCAACAACATGCTCACGCTCCAGACGATGTGCTTCCATCAACCGCTCGGCGCCTTCAGCAATACGCGCAACCATATCAATAGGGGGGATGGATAAGTCCGTTGGGAGTGACTCTCGGGCAAGGACTTGTCCCCGATCGTCCACGATCCCTGTAGCTACCTTAGTGCCGCCGATGTCTATTCCAAGTGCATACTTCATGATGAACGCCTCCACAATGGTTATCTAATCCTTCTCACAGTAGCAAACAGCAATCAGGATTGCAATGGATGCTGCTGTGCATGTTCCGCCGCGTGCTTGCCTGCTGTATATCCGGTTGCAAAAGCTGCGGTTATATTATATCCGCCTGTATAGCCGTGCACATCCAGAATTTCTCCACAGAAATACAGGCCGTCCATCAGCTTTGAGCCCATAGATTTCGGATCGACTTCCTTCAAGTGAACCCCTCCGCCAGTCACGAATGCCTCATCCAGCGATAAAGTGCCGTTAATCTGAATCGGGAATGCTTTCACTAACGACAACAGCTCTAACCAAGGCTGCTTCGGAAGATGATCGTATGTAGTCGAAGCATCCATTGGCACACTTTCTAGCAATAGCGGGACGAAGCGGTCGGGCAGCCAGGATTTGAGGCTGTTGCGCAATGATTTGCGAGGCTCGTTCTTCCAGGCTTGCTGCCATTGCGCAGACAACGCTTCCTTGGTTTGCGTTGGGAACCAGTCAATCGTAAGCCGAACCGGCTTGCCGCCATTCTTCCGCTGTTCCTTAATAACGAATTGGCTGCAGCGCAATGCAGCAGGACCCGACAGCCCGAAGTGGGTGAACAGCATATCTCCTTCATGCTCGACGATTTTTTTGCTCTTCGCATTCCAGACAGTCAAGGCAACGTTGCGCAAGGACAACCCTTGCAGTTCACGCCTGCGGATGAACGGTTCACTAGATCGCAGCGGAACCTCTGTCGGATACAGCTCGGTAATCGTGTGTCCGGCAGCTTCGGCCCAGGCGTAGCCGTCCCCGGTACTGCCAGTGTGCGGGACCGACTTGCCGCCTGTAGCGATAATGACACAGCGGCTGCGCAGTGTTTCGCCAGACTGCAACCGTATCCCTGCGGTGTGCCCTTGCTCATACAGCACGTCCGCCACAGGAGCATGCGTATAAATCTCTATCCCAAGCGTCGTCACCTTACGAATGAGTGCGTCTACGACAGTTTTGGCCTTATCGCTTGCCGGGAACATCCGTCCGTTGTCCTCTTCCTTCAATGGAATACCTAATTGCTCGAAGAATGCGATAATGTCGCGGTTGCTGAAATGGCTGAACGCACTGTACAAGAAGCGGCCATTGCCCGGAATATGGCGAATCAGCTCATCCAAGTCCTTGGCATTCGTGACATTGCATCGTCCTCCGCCCGAGATTCCCAGCTTGCGACCTAGCTTGTCGCCTTTGTCCACCAGCGCAACGGATGCTCCGCTTTCGCCAGCGGCCACTGCTGCCATTAGCCCGGATGGACCGCCGCCGATTATAATAATATCCTGCTGCTGCATAGCGTATCAGCTTTCCCTTCCACTTAGAAATTTCTATTTATTGTAGCACATTTTCATCAACGGCAAGCAAGAACAACGGCAAGGTCGCACGATCATGGTTAGCCAATCAATGGTCGTCTCGTGCGCCCTCGCCGATACATCCATCCCTTTCACTTTTTCTTCTTGCGCACGTTTTTCTTAGACTTCGTCGTGCCTTTGTTCTTGTTATTGGCAGGTACAGTACTTGGAATGAACATGACTTCACCAGGAGTGATGACATTCGTCTCACGCATATGATCGTTAGCCTTCAGCAGATTAGCCATAGTGATATTGAATTTTTGCGTAATACTGTACAAGGAATCACCATATTGCACGATATAATACCGACCATATACTTTTTGTGTACCGGCAGTAGTTGGAATCCGCACCATTCTCACCTCCCCTTCACTGTATGGGCATTCATCTCCAATGGGCACGGCATTAGCCTATGCGATATAATGAGAACAGGTTGTATCTAATCAAGGGAGGGATGAATGATGCAGCATGCTGCATTGCAATGGGGGCCGCTTGCAGTCAACGGTCAGCTGTTGATGCTGCTATTGGCGTTTCTCGCTTTTTACTTTGGGATGCGGCTTTGGCTCAGAGGGAAGGGGGAAGAAGCTGAATTCATTCGTGATTGGACAGGGAACGCAGGAGTTGGAGCTTTGCTCATATGGAAATTTGCTGAACTGCTGATGCAGCCGTCCTTATTGACTAAAGGCTTCTCCGCACTAATGATGCCCGGCAGTCAGAGAAGCGCATGGCTGGCAATTGCATGGGTTATCGCCTATGTGTTGTGGACATGGAGAAAAAGATCTAGATCGACGGTACTGCTTGCGATGGACACGTGGACGTTTGCAGCAGTAATCGGCTTTGTCGTCTATAGCGGATTATCGCTGGAGCTTGGCCGTCCGACTGATTCGCTGATCGGTTGGGAAGAGGAAGGACTCACAGCACGGTACCATCCGATATTTCTATATAAGGCGGTCTTGGGCATAATCATCGCCAGTTTGCTCTACAGATGGAAATGGCAAAATCGAGGGGTTGTGTTCGGCAGCGGTATGCTTGCAGCAGGAGCAGGGGGGATGATCATCTCCTTCTTTACGATGCAAGTTGAGGCAAAAACAGTATATGCTGGTCTGGCATTGGATCAATGGCAAAGTGTCGCGCTCATGCTCGCAGGAATGTTCTGGCTTCGGATAGCCCTTCCCGTATTGAGCAATAATAAATCGGGAAAGGAGATGATGGTGATGCCGAATAACCCGTCCAACAACTCCAAAGAACAAGAGGCGCATGAACAAGCAAATAAAGAACAACGCGGTCGCGATTTTGCGATGGGTGTAGACAAGAAACTGTCCGGTCCGAACCGGCCTGCAGAATAATCAGCTTCGAAGTGGAGTCGTTAGGCCTAGGCTTAGAATAATGTACCCAATGACTGCGAGGGGGGCGAGTGCAGAGATGGATGTGAACAAATGGATGCAGAGCAAACAAGAAGCAGAAGATCGCATTGCTTCATTAGGCGATGAAGCACTTGATCCTTACGAACTTAACTTCCGTCCGGAATTCGAGCAAGGTCGTGGGCCGAGGAAGGCGTTCATGAATGATTACGGTGTCGTCATAGGCGATCATGAATACGAATCAGAGCAATCCCCATTGCAGCACTGGTCGGAGGATACCGACCCTTCCATTATGTCTGGGGATCAATGGGTGCATGGTTATAAGGACATTGGGTTTCAGACAGAAGAAAACCGGGACTATTTCGAAAAAGGAATTGCTCCGCAAGGTGGCATGTTCACGCATCCGGACAAGGATGTTGCTTACGAATATAACTTGGAGCACTTTGATGGGGAGCCGAATCAGCAGCGTGCGCAACCTAACAGCGATCATCGAACGAAGAAGTAAAGTCAGCCTTGCATTGCTTTCGCTCCTGAGAAATGTATAATAGACACAAAGAACGATTCTCATGAAGGAGGGAAAGCGAATGTTTCAATCATTCGATATGTATATGAAGGATATGGTTCAACCGATGCGAGATGAGTTGACGAGCTTGGGTATCCAGGAGCTGTTAACACCGGAAGAGGTGGACCAAGCATTGACGCAATCCAAGGGAACCGCACTTGTCGTAGTTAATTCTGTATGCGGATGCGCTGCCGGCCAATGTCGTCCGGGCGTTGCTCAAGCGTTGCAGCATGGTACGAAGCCGGACCATTTGTTCACTGTCTTCGCCGGTCAAGAGAAGGAAGCTACGGCGAAAGCGCGCGAATACTTCGCGCCGTACCCTCCATCTTCGCCTTCCATCGCCTTGATGAAGGATGGCGAATTGCTGCACTTCATTGAGCGTCATCAGATTGAAGACCGGTCCGCTGAAGCGATCGCTGCAGAATTGACGGCTGCCTTCGATCAGCATTGTAAGTAAATGAGAATAGAGCCGTCACGTTATCGTGCGGAACGCTGGTACTCCTTAGGGAGCGCCAGCTTTTTTTTGGTTAAGCAGTCATAGGTGCCGTCCACAGACTAACGTAATAGTGATTACCCCTCTAGTGAAGCTATCCCCTTCGCTCAGCCAGAGGTGTGGGATTCACATCATAGCGAAGTTATCCCCATCGCTCAGCCAGAGGTGTGGGACTCGCAGCATGGCGAAGCTATCCCCTTCGCTCAGCAGAGCGGACTGACCGTATCCTAGGTTACTATCCCACTGTTCAGCTATTCCGTTGCTTCGTTCCGGAATCAAATTGTGAAACTGACGAACTGTCTGTGTCGAATGGTATTCTGAGTGAAGGGGATAGCGAGCAATAGTAGTTAGAAGGTTCTAATCTGAGTGAAGGGGATAGCGAGCAATAGAGGTGAGAAGGATACTCCCTACCCTCGACATAATTAATACTGGGTGTTCTGCCGCCGTCAACTCACGTTGCCTATCCACTCAAAAGCATATCCGACATAGTGAATCTAATCCCAATGCGTTGTTGCGTGAAGCTTGAATAGTCGCTAGCCGGCCTCATTCCTCACGATGAGCCGGGCAATACTTGCGCATGAGCGCGACCGTTTCCTCGTCACGAGCAGCTGCGCGCTGCTGCAACCCTTGCTCGACCTTTCTCCGACGCGTCTCATTCCAATTTTGGCCGAACTTGAACTTGGCCGACATCGAATCCACCTCAATTTTCACTACAGCTGTGCCTTTCAACTGTGGAACATAGTCGGGGTCATGAACCGATATCGGCGCATAGCCGCCTTCTTTCTGCAGCTTGTTCATCAAAGCGCTAAAGACGGTCGCCTTCTCCTCCATATCCTCAATTAGCGTTGTATGGCCCCGAATCAACACGGATTTAAAAAAAGCCGTTGCCGGACAGGCAAGCTTCGGATCACTAAGATACGAAGGAATCAGTGCATATTCATCAGCTACTGCAAAGGACACCTTCTCATTCGCGCGAAGATCGTTGATTTTCTGCCCGATTTTGCTGCCGTGGAAGTAAATATTACCTTCATGATAGACGAAGTTGAGAGGAACAAGGTTGGGCCAACCGTCCTCGCCATGCAAGCCGAGCACCCCGTATGACCGTTCTGTCAAAAACTCGTGTACTTCCTGTTCATCGAGCTGTTCAAAATCTTTTCTACGCATTCGCTTCTCCACCTTTCTATTGATGTATAGAATAACGAAAGGATTGACAAGAAAAAAGATCCAATTTAGCATGTTTTTATTGGACCATTCATGCGGTCACGTAATGGAGGTGCGTAAGGTGGACTTCATCGTTCCATATAACCGCCATCGAGCACAGACTAGAACAGAGACAGATGCAGTATACCAAGCGATGCGAGAAGCGATTGTTACTGGGAGATTGAAGTGCGGTGTCCGTCTGCCCTCGACGAGGGAGCTTGCGGCAAGCTTGTCCTTGTCAAGAGGGACGGTGAATCAAGTGTATGAGATGCTGGCAGCAGAGGGCTATGTGGAGGCAACGATTGGGCGCGGTACATTCGTCGCATATGATGGAATAAGTCTCAATCTACCGTCTAACGCTAATCATGCAGAGGCGGTTTTGTCGGAATGGGGGCAGCGCATAGTGGGTACAGCAGAGACGGTACGACGGAGAAACTCTATGAATAGCTTACTCGTCACATCGGGTAACAATAACAACAGCCCGCATTTCTCAACCATCTCGTTCACCTTGCAAGGACCGGATATGGATACGTTCCCGATGACGGAATGGAAGCGGATCATGTATGCGCAGGTGCGGGAGGTTTATAGCCATGGACAGCTAGGAGAGCATGACGCAGCAGGTTACTTGCCGTTGCGAGAAGCGATTGCTCGCATGCTCGGCCGTACGAGAGGCATTCAAGCGGATGCGGCGGATATTGCGATTGTGCATGGATCGATGCAGGCTATTTTTTTGCTTGTGCATTTGCTGTTGCAGCCGGGAGATCGCGCAGTCGTAGAAAATCCCGGATATGGTGGAACGCTACGGGCGATGATGTCGGCAGGAGTGAATATAGTAACAGCTGAAATTGATGAAAGTGGGTTAATTCCACACAATTGGGACGATGTGAAGCTGCTACTCGTTACTGCAGGGCGGCAGTTTCCGACAGGAGCAGTATTGTCCATGACCCGCAGGCAACATTTGTTACGGTGGGCGGTGCAACGGCAGTCCTTCATTGTTGAGGATGACTACGATAGTGAATTTCGACACCGGAGCAATCCGGTCGAACCGTTGAAGTCACTAGATACGGAAGGAAGGGTTGTGTATATTGGGAGCTTCTCTAAGTCTATGCCGTTCGCACTGCGCATGGGCTATGTTGTACTTCCGACCGGCTTGCGTCACGCATTCCAGCAAGCGCAACAAATGGCGGAGCCGCATGCTTCCGGGTTAGTTGAGCAGCAGGCGATGGCGGCTTTCCTGCAAGGTGGGGGCTACGAGAAGCATCTTAGAAGAATGAAGCGGATCTATGCGCGAAGGAGAGAGTTGCTTCAGGCTTCGCTTAGCAAGGGCAAGCTTGCTGATCGCATCAAGCTATTCCCTGCCGATGCAGGGCTGCATCTATTCGCTGAGTGGCAAGGATCCATGGAACAATATAAGCGGTTCCTGTCTGCCTGCAAGCAGGCGGGGGTGGAATGGACGGATGGAGCCTCTTATTATGTGACAGACCCTCGACCTTCAGCATGCTTTGGCTTCGCCCATTTGAATGAGGAGCGCATTGAATTAGGTGTTCAGCGTATGCATCAAGTACTGAAGCAGCTGGAACTCTAAACTAACCAGTAGGAAACAGAATTTGTTCGGTACGCTGCATAATTTGCTCTGCTCGCTGGATACCCGCAAGCTTGCGCACTGCTTCATATCCGCTGGACAAATTAGGCTTGCGCCGCACATTGTGAGCATCTGTTGCCAAGGTGTGGATATAATCTTGGGCAAGCAGCCATTCAGCAAACCGTCGTACTTCTTCACCGTTATTGCCGTTCAAGCTGTCGGCTGTCACTTGCGTCCATACACCGGCCTGAATCAGCTGTTCGATAAGCTCGGGCTGCTTGCGGAAGAACGTATGACGTTCCGGATGAGGCAGTATCGGACGGGTGTGCCGCTTCATCAACCACTTGGCTACTTCAATCGTATCGGGATTATAGTCAGACCAACGCTGTTCCAGCAATACGTACTGTTGAGCGGGATCAAGATAAGAGAATTGCTCGGACTTGGCATGTTCGTACAGGAAGGACTTGGACTCCAGCCGCACTTCATTGCCGGGATGAATCTTGACGCCAATGCCGAGGCGGTCGAGCTCTTGCTGCAGCTCGAGGACTTTGCGTTGCACACGGTCTGCTGTATTGCGGTAAGCCAGCGTAAAATGCGGTGTTGCAATAATGTGACGAATCCCGTCTTCATACGCGATTCGAGCCATCTTCACAGATTCTTGCAAATCTCCCGCACCGTCATCCAGGTCGCATAGTATATGGCAGTGAATGTCTATCATCTAGTGTCTCTCTCCTCTCTCTTGCCCATACGATAACAAACGATTCGGTAAAAATCCAGAAGTGTTGTATAATAAGGTCAGATGTTAGGTTAGTTCACAAATCTATTGAAGAGAGCGAATAGAAAAAGGATGTGCGAATACGATGAGTTTGCAACAGGAAATTATTGCAGAGCTTGGCGTTAAGCCGACCATTGATGTCGAAGAAGAGATCCGCAAGCGAGTGGATTTTCTCAAGTCTTATGTATTGCAATCGGGGACGACGGGCCTCCTGATTGCCATAAGCGGCGGGATTGACAGCGCCGTTACAGCAGCGTTATGCAAGAAGGCGACTGATGCGCTAGCTGAGGAAAGCGGTATGGATTATCGCACGTTAGGTGTATTTCAGCCTTACGGTCAACAGGAGGATATCGAAGACAGCTATGCGGCTGCCCAAGCGATTGGGCTGACATACACGGTTGAGACGAATATTGAGGAAGCGGTCAATGAGATTGCGCTGGAGACGGAATACGCGCTGAAGTCGATCGGTGTTCATCGGCATGTGAGTATACCGGGCAAAGGCAATATCAAAGCTCGTACGCGCATGGTCGTTCAATATGCGCTAGCCTTTGAGCAAAATTTGCTTGTCGTAGGTACCGATCACGCTTCTGAAGCGATTACTGGATTTTTCACCAAGTATGGGGACGGCGCTGTAGACATTACACCACTTAGCACTTTGAACAAGCGGCAGGTGCGGATGCTTGCGTCAGCGCTCGGCGTACCGAAGTCGATTCTGGAGAAGGCGCCATCAGCAGGACTATGGGATGGACAAACAGACGAGGCTGAGCTTGGCATTCCCTATGATGCTAACAGTGATTATTTGGAAGGTAAGACGATTGATCCTAATATCCAAGCGAAGCTGGAAAAGCAATTTCAGAAAACGAGACACAAGCGTTCGTTAATTCCGGGTATTTAATTCATAGCCCGTCGATCTAGAAAGGTCAGTACATCGTCCAAATTTTGCGCAGGACATGCGGCAATCACGTCTCCATACTGGCGAAGACGCTCCCCAATCGTAATCAAATTGTACGGTGAAGGATCGAATCGATCCATACTTCGGAGCTCTTCCCATAGGAGAGGGGTGGAGACTGGCGCTCCCTTGCGTGCTCGAGGCGTATAAGGCGAGGATAGCGTCTTGCCTTGCCAATGCTGCAAATAATCGAAGTAAATGCGATTGCCCCGGTCCTTCTTGAATCTTTCCACAGTGAATAGCTTCGGATGCTGCTGCACCGCATAGGTTGCTACGAATTTCCCGATTGCTCGGAGCTGACTGAATGTATAGCCCGACTGAATCGGAACGTACAGCTGAATCCCTGTGGCTCCGGATGTTTTCGGCACGGCCTCAATGTGCAGGGAATGCAGAATGTCACCAATAATGACCGCAGCCTCCGCCATCCGAGGCTCTACCTCCACACTCGGGTCCAGATCGATAACCCATTCACACGGCAATGTGCTGCCAACCTCCTGGAACGAAGGATGGAATTCCAAGCAAGCCAAATTCCCTAACCACAGCAATACTGGCAGAGAATCTAATATGACGTAGCGGGTTTGGTCTAACGGCTCGACACGCACGTAATGAGGTGTAGGCTCAGGAGCATTTTTCTGATAAAATGACTTGCCCAAAGCTCCGTCTGGAAAGCGTATTGTCGTCAAATAGCGATTGCGGCAATAAGGGAGTAAGTAAGGAGCAAGCTCGGCCAGCTTCTGCAGATAGAGAGCTTTGTCGATACGGGGTTCTTCCCACATCAGCTTGTTAGGGTTAGTAATCGCAATTTCGCAGCCTTCAACCTCAATCGTTCCTCTCATCGTGGCAGGCATTGTTTATCGCCTCCTTGGTTATTCCCATTGTGCTTGAATGCACGCATATTTATGCGTGTGCGTACGATGAACGGCATGAATATTGGGAATACTAGTGAATAAGTAAGAGTAGAAGATAGCAAGTATCCTAAGGAGGCGCTATGCAGCTACAGCCCGTCATTCCCTTCGAACCGATTCGAGCGGAGAAGCCCCCGACAGCCGGTAAGTGGACCGCCCAGATTAAGTGGGACGGTGTCAGAATACTGACCTATTATGAGGGGGAGCAATGCCGTCTCATCAACCGCAAGCTTCATGACCGGACGCGCCAATATCCTGAGTTGAATGAGCCGCGATCGTATTGTACAGCACAATCCTTCATCCTCGACGGGGAAATAATAGCCTTCGATCAGGAGCGCCCTTCATTCACAGAGGTCATGAAGCGGGACAGTCTCCGCAAGGAACCAAGCATCGAACGCGCTGTCAAGCAGACGCCTGTCGTCTACATGGTCTATGATATTCTCTATTGCAATGGCAATTGGGTAACGGGTCAGAAGCTGTCCGACAGGCAGGAGCTGCTGAAGAGCGTGTTGGTGCCCGGCGAGCATGTCCAATTGGTGCAAAATTACTATGATCCAGAAATGCTGCTCAATGTTATGAAACAGCATCAGATGGAAGGGATCGTCAGCAAAGATTTGGACAGTACCTATGCGATCAACGGGAAGGACAGCCGCTGGCAGAAGACGAAGCTGTATAAGGATATACATGCTGTCATTGGTGGTGTGACCCTAAGGGGGCGGACGGTCAATTCCCTGCTGCTTGGCCTTTATGAGCAGGGACAGCTTCGCTACATTGGTCATGCGGGGACTGGCAAGCTTAGTGTCGCGAACTGGCGTGACCTGACAACCCGTATTCAGCCTCTGATCGTTGCGGATAACTCGTTCGTCAACAAGCCAATGCGCAGCCAAGATGCTATATGGCTCAGACCGGTACTAACGGTCAAAGTTCAGTTTCTCGAATGGACGCAGCGCGGCACGATGCGTCAGCCGAGCATCCAGGCTATCGTAGATACGCCGGCTGCGCAGTGTACTTTGTAGCGTGATATGAATGCTGATTTACTATGAAGAATCTTTCTTTGTTTTGCTCTTGGTAGTGCGTTTCTTGGCAGCTGGCTTGTCTGCTTCCGCACCGACTGCCTTCTTCGTTGCGTTCTTCTTGGCAGGAGCTGACTTGCGCTTGTTGCTGGAAGAATCCTTGCCAGGATCGGTCTGGACAGCGGCTAAGCTTGCTTGTAAGGCGGACATTAAATCTGCAACGTTGGTCGCTGGTTGATTCGGTGCGGCCTGCACTTCTTCGCCAGCGATCTTGCTCTCAATCGCTTCCATAATTCGCTGCCGCGTCTCATCTTGATACTTCTCTGGTTCGAACGGAACTGTTAGCTGATCGATCAGCATCTTGGCCATCGTCAGCTCCTTCTCGTCCACAGTCGCTTGCTCCGGAAGGTTGGGCACTTGTGCGATCGGTCTGATCTCATCTGGGTAGAAGATCGTCTCCATTGCCAGACAGCCTTCCACTACACGAACAGCAGCCAAACTGCTCTTAGATCGAATCGATACTTGAGCAATCCCGATTTTGCCAGATTCACTGAGTGCCTGCAGCAGCAAGCTGTAGGCATTCGATCCTGTGTCACTAGGTGCGAGGTAGTATGTTTTTTGGAAGTAGACAGGATCGATTTCCGTGATATCAACGAAGTCTAGAATTTTGATCTCTTTGTTTGCCTCGCCGTTCAATGCTTCCAGTTCTTCCTTATTGAATAGAACGAAGTGACCTTTGTCATATTCATAGCCCTTCACAATGTCCTCCCAAGCGACATCGGACTCACATGTAGCACAACGACGAATATAGCTCACGGGCGTGCCACATGGCTTATGAATCATGCGCATCGATATATCCTTATCTTCTGTTGCAGAGAACATCTTGACTGGCACATGGACGAGGCCGAAGCTGACCGCGCCTTTCCACATCGTATGCATGTACATTTCACCGCCTTGTATGGATTTGTTACGCAATAGGATGTACGCAATCTGCAAAAGTTATCAATGATGTAATGGACTCTATCCAGTATAGAGTTATGTGGAAATGCGCAAAGTATACGTGAATAGGTATATAAATCTAGATCAATGGAGGCACATACGATGACAGATCAGCAAAATCGCGATTCACATTATGAAAGTCGAGATGATGCATTCATGGATGTGGATCGCATGGTAAATGAGGGACTTGGCGGCGGCATAGTCAGTAAGCAAAATGGACTTATTGAGGAAACGACGACTGATACGATGGATGAACCAAATTCTGTTCTTGACCAGATTAACCAGTCTTTCGAGCAACCAGAATTCAAGTAATGTGACGGGGTGTAACTAGGCCTATACTAGCTTTGATAATGACTCCCGGGCTTGCCGTTAAGGGCTAGGCGGGAGTTGTTGTGCGTTCTCTTATGTTTGCCCCATAGCCAGGGGAGCGATATAATGAAGAAATGAATGCAGGGACAAGGGAGTTCTTAACTTATGATACGGATAGACAGACCAGATAGTGGGGGTTGCTGGCAGATTCAAGTCGATCACACAACCGATACGGATCGACTTGCTGCGAAGCTGGCGCCGCTGTGCGGTCCTGGAACCGTCGTGGCGTTGGACGGGGATTTGGGAGCGGGGAAGACACGGTTCTCTCAAGCATTCGCCAGCGGATTAGGCGTTCAGGAGACCGTGAACAGCCCGACATTTACGATCATCAAACAATATGAGCAAGCGCAACTGCCTCTGTATCATATGGATGTATATCGCATTACTGAGGCGGAAGCTGGTGAATTGGGGCTGGAAGATTACTTCTACGGCGAAGGCATTACGCTTGTCGAATGGGCGGAACGTATTGTCGGGGAGCTTCCAGAAGAATATTTGCATGTGCGCATCATGCGTAATGAGCAAGAGGATGGCCGAGATATTACAATCGAGCCGAGAGGAGAGCGTTATGAAGAGCTGAGTGAGCGTTGGGTGCGCAGCTTGGAATCAGATGCGAACAGCGGCATGCAAGTGAGGCATGCTGGGCAGACTCCTTCGCGCATCTTGGCGCTGGATACTTCGACAGGTATGCTGAGCGCTGTTGTACTGATCGATGGCCAAGTGGCAGCTGAGCGACATTCCGAAGCCGAGCGCAATCATTCGATTCGGCTCGTTCCGGCTATCGGGGAGCTGCTAGACGAGGCAGGGTTGGCGCCAACGGATCTGGAAGGCATTGCAGTAGGGACAGGTCCGGGCTCTTACACTGGTGTTCGTATTGCCGTAACGGTAGCGAAGACAATGGCTTGGACACTCGGCATCCCGCTAGTTCGTGTATCTACACTTGCGGCATTGGCACTTAGCGGCAAGCAGGCGCTCAAGAATGGACAGCAAAGTGCGTCGGTGTGGGTCGCGCCGATCCTTGATGCGCGGCGAGAGAATGTGTACACAGGTCTGTATGCACTTTGGGACGGGGCAGCGAATATGCAGAATCTGAGCGGTGACAGTAATCGTCAGCTGAAACAATGGTTGGACAAGCTAGTGCAAGCAGCAGCGGAGGGAACGCTGGATGGGGTGACGGTAGAGCGGCCTTCGGAGCTCGTGGTCGTCGGCGAGACAGAGCGGTTCCACCCGCAGCTGCAGGCGGCTGCAGAGCGGGCTCGGCAAGCAGGCATTAGCTTCAGCTGGCAGCAATGCCGGTTGAACGCCGCTCACGCAGGAGCGCTCGGGATAATGAGTGAATGGCTGCGTGACGGTGTGCATGAAGTCGTGCCAAATTATACCCAGTTGGCTGAGGCGGAAGCCAAGCTGCTGGCCAACCGAGCAGAGAGGGATGGAAGATGATGCAATCCTCGCAATCTTATCAACAATTCGCCTCTGCGCCACGGTTTCGCTCCATGCAGCAAGACGATATTGCTGCAGTTTGTACCATTGAACGCGAAGCGTTCACTACGCCTTGGAGTGAGGACGCCTTCCGCAATGAGCTGACACATAATCAGTATGCGCATTATATCGTTCTTGAATATGATGGCTTAATAGTAGGATACGGCGGATTGTGGCTCATCATAGATGAGGCGCACATTACGAACGTTGCTGTAAAGTCGGAGTATCGTGGACGCGGCTGGGGTGAGAAGCTGATGCAGCGCTTGAAGGAAACGGCGGTGTTCTTAGGCGCTCGACGGATGACGTTGGAGGTGAGGGTGTCTAACACACGCGCGAAGCAGCTGTATGAGAAGCTTGGCTTCTATGGTGTTGGCATCCGCAAGGAATATTACACAGATAATCGTGAGGATGCACTTATAATGTGGGCTAACTTGACGTCGGATTCGAATCGGGGGGACTCAGCATGACATGTCGGATACTAGCGGTGGAAACAAGCTGTGATGAGACCTCCGCTGCAGTAGTAGAGGATGGAAGACGCATATTGTCCAATGTCGTCTCCAGCCAGATGGACACACACAAGCGCTTCGGCGGGGTCGTGCCGGAAGTGGCATCGCGCAAGCATGTGGAGACCATTACATGCATCATTGAAGCCTCACTAGAGGAAGCCAATATGCGAATGAATGAGTTGTCTGCCATTGCCGTGACACAGGGACCGGGACTCGTAGGCTCGCTGTTGGTCGGTGTCGTAGCTGCGAAAGCGCTCGCCTTATCACATGGACTACCATTTATCGGGGTGCATCATATTGCCGGTCATATTTATGCCAATCAGTTAAGCGGAGAACTCCGGTTCCCCTTGATTGCATTAGTGGTATCCGGCGGTCATACTGAAATTATTCATATGGAGCAGGACGGCAGCTTCAAGCGGCTTGGACAAACGCGGGATGACGCAGTAGGCGAAGCGTATGACAAGGTAGCCCGTGCACTATCGCTTCCTTATCCCGGCGGGCCGCACGTAGATCGGCTGGCATTGGAAGCTGACGGTGAGATTCCGATGCCGCGCGCTTGGCTGGAATCCGATTCCTATGACTTCAGCTTCAGCGGGTTGAAGTCGGCCGTGTTGAATGCATTGAATCAAGCATCAATGCGTAAGCAGACGTTGGACCCGGCTCATGTAGCCAACGGCTTCCAACAATCTGTCATCGACGTACTGACAGAGAAGGCACTGCGCGCTGTGAAGAATACCGGAGCAGAGCAGCTCGTCGTTGCCGGCGGCGTTGCTGCCAATCGCGGGCTGCGTGCGCGCTTGGAGGAAGTGTGCGGCAAGGAAGGGATTCGCTTGGCGATTCCTCCTCTCTCGCTGTGCACGGACAACGCTGCTATGATTGGGGCTGCCGCCTATCTGAAGTGGGAACGGCAATGCTTCACTTCACTGGATATGAAGGCAGACCCGATGTTGACCTTGGAACAGTGGGCGCATGTGCAATAATAATAGAGTATAAGCTGATCGCTCGAGGCGGTCGGCTTTTTTTTCTGTTCTTCAACATTATCTGACCGTCATGCTTGTGAATAAAATTTATCCACAAGGATGCTGTTTTTGTGGAGAACACCTTCTAAATACCGATAGATTGGGACTTTCGGTGTGATGAAAAACAGAACAAGTTTTTCAACAAACAGTTGTGGATACTGTGGATAAAGTGGATAAATGATACGGTATGTACGCGTACAAAGGTAAAAGTTAACGATTAGCTGTGTATAAGCCTGTGAATAATGTGAATAAACGTTGTAAACCACAGGGGAGGATGAAACAGTTGCCGGACACAGTACGGAGGATGAAGCGGGACGTGGCAGTAAATATGAGGCGGGTTCTTCTGTGGATGACAGTTGTCGTACTGCTCAGCGGCAATGCAGTTCCAGTACATGCGGAGGGGAGTGAACAGCCGTCTGTCAGCCAAACAACACAGACAAGTACAGGTGAGATTATTGTTATCTCTGTTCCGGGGTTGTCGTTCATGGAATGGAATGAGACTGAACTGGCAGCGTATCCGCATCTGCAGCGGATCGTTCATGAAGGGGCAGTAGGCGCGATGAATATTCGCACCCCGGTTCGAGGGGCTGAGGACGTCTATGCTTCGATTGGTCTTGGCGCACCTGTGGAAGCAAGTGGTAGTTTGCACGCTTATAATGTGTGGGAATACGTAAGCACAGGGAAGGAGCATGGAATTGCAGGAGAATTGTTCGCTAGAAGAACCGGTCTCCCAACGACTAACGGGCAGCTTGTTGTACCAGATATTATTAGTTGGCAGGCGCAGAAGGGTAATTCTGCTGATCGTCTTGGCGATTTGTTGCGTCATGCGTATATTCCTGCTGCTGCGTACGGAAATCGGGATCGCAGCAAAGCGGGACAGCCTGTCATCGATACTGAATTCCTTGGCAGACATGCGCCTTTCGTTATTATGGATAAGCATGGAAGGGCATACGGGGATGTATCGACAGACCTTAATCGCAGCGCCCCCGATCGGCCTTACGGACTGCGAACAGACTATGAGCAACTAATTTACAAGCTGCAGCAGCATTCAGCACCGTCTCTCGTAATTATTGAGCTTGGCGACCTGGATCGGCTCTATGATGCACGCAGCTATTACGAAATAGATGAGTTTCAGGCGTGGAAGCACGTCGTACTTACAGAAATTGATGATTTTATTGGTCGGCTTATCTGGGAGCAGAGCGAGGCAGGGCAAGCTCGAATGCTCATTCTATTCTCCCCTTACGTTCATGCCGATGCATATCGCGCATACAATCGTATGGCTCCGATCGTAGTATGGGGTGGAGAAATGGAGAGCGGTGTGCTGACGTCTGCGACGACTCGCCGCCCCGGAGTCATCTCCTTGTATGATCTCGCTCCGACCTTGCTAGCACAGTTTGACTTGAAGCCAGTTCAAAGCATGCTTGGAGCGCCGGTTGCGTCCATAACAATGAAAGATTCAATGCTGATCGTTAGCAATATGGTGGAGCAAATGCGCAAAATATACGCGCTTAGACCTCCGTTACTGTATACGTTCGTGACCTATGAAATTACCGTATTGCTCGGTCTGCTCGTATTTGTCGTCTATCCGTTCCGGTGGCGGGAGCGCTTGCCGCGATGGTCCCGACAGACGATAGGCGCAGCTATGCTGCTCAGTTTGCTTGCTGCTCCGGTTGTTTTGCATGTGATGGGGTGGGCCGCTCACTTGACTAGCGGCATACTTGCAGCATCGTTTGCAGTTGGAACAGTCGCTATCGCGGTGAGTGCTGTAATGATCAGTTATCGGTTACAGAGACATCGACACTTGCGGACGGGGTATCATTCCAGATATGTATTAGCAGCTGCTTGGATCGGAATAGTTGGCACGGCGCTGCTTTTAGCAGACGGCATGACAGGAGCGGAGGCGATGAAGCGCTCCATACTCGGTTATGACGCGATGGTCGGTGCCCGTTACTATGGTATTGGCAATGAATTTATGGGCGTGCTCATCGGCTCGACGTTGCTTGCAGTTGCAGCAGCAGCTCAATATGGGGCGCCGTCGGGAACGAAGCGGCGGAAGGCAGTGGCAATCGCCGCGGCTCTAGTATTCATCGCGATATTCGTGTACCTCGCAGCGCCATCAGGCGGGACGAATGCGGGCGGCGCCTTGACTGCAGCAGCAGCATTCACAGTGTTATACACACGGCTGTTTACCCGATTGTGGGAAGGCAGACGTGTGCTTCTCCGCCTGATCGGAGCTTGTGCATGTGCAGGGATTGCGGGATTGCTCCTACTGTGGTGTTTGAACGTATGGCTGCCGTTCGATGCGTCTAATCCAAGTCACATTGGCAAGGCGATGGGATTATTGGAAGGAGGGAGAATAGACCTGATCGCAGCGATGGTGTACCGCAAGCTTTCAATGAATATTCACTTGATCGGGGTTTCGTCCTGGAGCAAGGTGCTGATTGCGAGTCTGTTAGTTATGATCGTGCTGCTTATCAAGCCACGCGGTGTGTTTCATCGTTGGCAGCATGCTGTTCCGGATTTGATGCATGGTTTTATTGCCATTGTGACGGGGGCAGTAACAGCATTGCTGGTCAACGACTCCGGCATTGTGTCTGCAGCCACAATGATTGTATATGTGGCCGTTCCTATGCTGCTGCTAAGGCTTCAGGAGATATATGAGTACGACGAACAGGAAGTATCGGACTATTCGGCCAATGCCTCCCAATCCTCATAGAGCTCTTGCAGCTTGTTCTTTATCGTTGTCATTTTCTCTTCGAGCTCTTGCACTTTGACATAGTTCTGAAACACATCCGGCTCTGCCATCCGCAGCTCCAATGCACCGTGTTCTTCTTCCAGCTCTGCGATCTGCTGCTCACATTGCTCCAGCTTACGTTGCCGATTCCGCTCATCACGCTTAGCTTGCTTCTCTGCTTCGTATGCGGCAGCGCCATTGTCGGATGACGGAGTGGAGGCAGCCTGTTTGCCAGCTTGCGTCACATGCGATGCTGTCGTGTTTGTTGCGTGGTCAGCAAGCTCTGTGAGTTCAGCCTTCTTCTCGACATAATCATCATAATTTCCCAGGAAATGTTGAATGCCGTCAACACTAAGCTCTATGACACGCTCCGCCATTTTGTTCAAGAAATATCGGTCATGCGAGATGAAGAGCAGCGTTCCTTCGAAGTCGAGCAGGGCAGACTCTAGTATTTCTTTGCTGTACAAGTCAAGGTGATTGGTCGGTTCATCTAAGATGAGCACATTTGCCTCCAGTAGCATCAACTTGGACAAAGCGACTCGAGCACGTTCGCCGCCGCTTAATGAGCCTACAAGCTTCTCCACATCATCACCGCTAAACAAGAAATTACCGAGCACTGTACGGATTGCTTGCTCATCCTCATGCGGGAAGGCATTCCACACTTCCTCCAATACGGTATGATTCGGGTTGAGTGTCGTGTGCTCCTGATCATAATACGCAACATCAGTCTTGGCACCCCAGCGAATAGTACCTGCCTGAGCTTGAAGCTGTCCCATTAAGGTCTTGAGCAAGGAAGATTTGCCGATCCCGTTAGGTCCGATCAATGCAACCGTTTCCCCGCGATGCAGATGGAAGGAAGCGTTGTGGAACAATGGTTGCTGCTCGGGATAGCCTGCTGATAACTGATCGACTAGTAGTACATCGTTGCCGGATGCGCGCGCTTGTCGGAAGGAAAATGACGCCCGCTTCAGTTCCCCTGACGGCCGGTCTAGCCGTTCCATCTTGTCCAACGTCTTTCGCCGTGATTGTGCGCGCTTCGTCGTAGAGGCACGGGCTAGATTACGGCGGACGAAGTCTTCCATCTTCTGAATTTCCTGCTGCTGCTTTTCATAATGCTTCTGCTCTACTTCGAGATTTTTGGCCTTCACCTCTATGAATTTGCTGTAATTCCCCGTATAACGCTTCGCCATCGTTCGTTCGATTTCATATATAGTGCCAACAACTGCATCGAGGAAAAACCGGTCGTGAGAGACAATCAAGATAGCGCCTGAATATTGCTTGAGATACGCTTCCAACCAAGTTAATGTAGCAATATCTAGATAATTCGTCGGTTCGTCCAGCATGAGCAGATCAGGTGCTTGTAACAAAATTTTGGCTAATGCGAGCCGTGTTTTCTGCCCGCCGCTCAAAGCGTGAACGGACGTATCGAACGGCATATCGCCAAAGCCCATTCCATTCAGTATGCCGCGTACGTTGGCCTCCATTTCGTATCCGCCTTGCATACGAAACTGATGGGCAAGCTCATCGTATTGCTTGAGCAAGGCCTCCATCGAAGCGGTGTCTTGCTCTTCGTCCTGATCACTCATGCGCTGCTCGAGCTGGCGCATTCTCTCCTCAATTTGAACTTGCGGCGCATACACTGTCATGAGCTCATCCCAGATGGATAACGCTGAATCCAGTCCGCTATGCTGCGCCAAATAACCGATCTTAGATTGCTTCGGCACAATAATGTCGCCATTGTCCGCACTGTCAATTCCAGCAAGAATGCGGAGCAAGGTTGACTTACCTGCGCCGTTCACGCCGACTAAGCCTACCTTCTCCTTCTCTTCCACTTGTATATGAATATTCCTTAATATTGGTGTAGTGCCGTATGATTTCGTGATGCTTAATCCTTGAAGCAGCATGATTCCAACAACCTCCTTAAAACGGTCACTTCTAGTTTACATGAACAGACACAGGTTCGGCAAAGTATAGACGTCTGGAAGCAATTGTCGCTATAGCTCGAATCGTGTTCCATGCTACAATCAAGAGCACATATGAGCGGAATGAAACGAGAACGCGGTATGCGGGGAGGCGGAGTCAGTATGTGTCCTGCACAAAAATGTAAGCCCTTTCAAAAAAGACATCCTTTGTCTGTATGGACTGCGGCATGTTTCGTTGCGAGTGCTGTGCTCATCTCCTTGACCGCTGGGTTAATCGGAATAGATAACTATGCAGTTATTTCTTCGGTCAGAACGAAACCAGCTCAAGTTCTCATCGCTTCAGACAGTTCTCCACAACAGGAATGGAAGGTGATGACATACAACATTCGACATGCACGTGGCACTGATAATAAGATTAGTCTAAGACGAATTGCGCAAGTAATCCGGCAAGAGGAGGCAAATGTTGTCGCCTTGCAGGAAGTGGATCGCTATATGTGGCGCAGTGGCTTTCAAGATCAGGTGAAGCAATTAGCGCAACTATTGGGCATGAACTGGGCCTTCGCTCCAAGTATGAAAATTGGCAATTTTGCCTATGGAAATGCGATTCTTAGTCACGATCCAATACAGTCGGCTACTTCTGTGTCTCTTGGTGGGATGTGGGAGAATCGAACGATGCTGCAAGCGACTATATCGACAAACCGGGGATGGATAGACGTATACACGACACATCTTGGCTTGAGTGAAGAGGAGAGAGTACAACAGATGCCACACGTGCTGCGATTTCTTGAGCAAGCGAAGGAGCCTGCATTGTGGCTGGGGGATTTCAACATGGAGGCTTCGCATCCGTTGCTTCATATGCCCGAACGATGGAAGAAGTTAGAGCAATCGGAACAACGAGGGACGATTATGGGTAAGCGGGAAATCGATCATATCTACGCTGCACAGCCTGGCGGGAATGTATGGGAGGTGCAGGAGGTGTATGTGCCGGTGTCGATTGCGTCTGATCATCTGCCTGTCGTTGCCAATCTCCGATGGACGACGGCAGCTGATTAGCTGCAGGAGGCTGTTTCTATGTTTTTCCCAATTTGATTATGATACACTGTAACATATATCGGTTGATTTCAAGGATAGGGAACGATGAAGATGAAGACGAAATCAGAATGGCGAGCCTATGCGCTCGAGCGGAGAGAAGCGTTGTCAACGGAAGATCGCAAGACCAAATCAGAGCAAATCTGTCGTAACATCATCCAATCTTCGTTATTAACAGATGTTCATGCACGGATTGCATGCCCTACCGTTCTGGTCTACTGGCCATTCCGATCTGAAGTCGACATTCGTCCCTTCATCACATGGGCTTGGCAGCAGTCTTGGATCGTTGCAGCACCGAGAGTTGATCGCAAGCTGGCTACGATGTCGTACTCTATCATTCATAGTCCTGGCGACCTTCATTCAGGTACATACGGAATTATGGAGCCAAGCATGGAACAGCCTCTTCTGGAAGATGCAGCGTCAGCCGATGTCGTTATAGTGCCCGGGGCTGCATTCGATCGTCGGGGTAACCGTATTGGCTATGGCGGCGGTTATTACGACAAAACATTCGAGCAATGGACACGAACAGATCAACTGGCGGACAAGCAGCCGATACGAATAGCTCCTGCATATGAATTGCAGATCTTTGAGCAAATTCCTGCCGAGCAGCACGATATAAGGGTAAGTGTTATCATTACAGAGAAGGAAGAAATACGTATAGACAGCTACGAGACCCATGAAGCAAGGTGAAAAATTCACAAATTTGTTACAGGCAGAGGGAATGGAAGCTATCTCTTGTTTATTCTTTTCAAGTACAATGAAAGATGGTGGCAACATCATGGCATTCACGCATTTCAATGAAGACGGCCGTGCCAAAATGGTAGATATTTCAGCCAAATCAGAAACGGAGCGTACCGCTAGAGCAGAAAGCGCCTTGCGCATGCAACCGGATACGTTGAAGGCTATTCTCGAAGGACGAATATCCAAGGGTGATGTGCTGGCAGTAGCACAAGTAGCAGGCATAATGGCGTGCAAGCGAACAGCCGATATCGTTCCAATGTGCCATCCACTCCCTTTGACCGGTGTAGATATCCGGTTTTCGAACAATGGAACGGATATACTGCATATTGAAGCGGAGGTTCGAACGAAGGGTCGGACCGGTGTTGAGATGGAAGCGCTAATGGCTGTTAGCGCCGCAGCCTTGACCGTCTATGATATGTGCAAAGCCTTGGAGAAAGGAATTGTCATAGAACATACGCAGCTGTTATTCAAATCAGGCGGCATTCACGGGGAATATCATCGGGAAACATGAAACCGGATGGAGGGGTAAGGGATGAAGTGGAAAGTGGCCATCCTGACCGCCAGCGATAAAGGGTCCAGAGGTGAGCGAGAGGATACAAGCGCTCAAGTGATCCGAGAATTGGTGGAGGATGAAATGAACGGTGAAATTGTCGACTACCGAATTGTGCCAGATGAGATGGATGAGATTATGGCCGCATTGATTGAAATGAGTGATTATCATCGAGCCGACATGATTCTGACAACCGGTGGCACCGGTCTCTCACCACGTGATATAACGCCTGAAGCAACCTTGAAGGTCATCGATCGACAAGCACCCGGATTTACGGAAGCGATGCGCACGGTTGCCATGCATGCGAGTCCTAGAGCGATGCTGTCTAGAGGAGTTGCCGGTCTGCGTGACCAAACTTTAATTATTAATTTGCCTGGCAGCCCCAAGGGAGTTCTGGAAAGTCTGCGAGTCATTATCGATCAACTGCCGCATGCGCTACAAGTGCTGACTGGACGAGTGGGGGATCACAGCGAATGAACAATCGCGAATCGATGATGAAGGAAATTCGTGTAGAGAATGCCGTAGGCATGGTACTGGCGCATGACTTGACACAAATAATTCCAGGCAAGTTCAAGGGCAGGCTGTTCCAAAAAGGACATGTCATCCAACGAGAGGATATCCCTGCGCTGCTTAGTATAGGCAAAGAACATATTTATACCTTGAATATCGAACAAGGCTATCTGCATGAAGATGATGCGGCCATTCGACTGTCCAAGACTGTCGCAGGCAAGCTGACAGAGTGGTCAGAGCCGCATGAAGGAAAGTCTAACATCGTATCCAGAATCCATGGTCTTGCCAAAATCGACAAGCGCTTCGTCGATCAAGTTAACCGGTTAGGCGAAGTTGTATTAGCAACAATTCCGAACAATACGGTTGTGCAGCCTTCAGACAAGTTGGCTGGCACCAGAGTCATTCCGCTCGTTGTAGAAGAAGAGAAAGTACGCGCAGTCGAGCAACTTGCAGCATTGAGAAGTGCAGAAGTGGATGAATGGGGACATTCTGGCGCCTGCCCGATAGAGGTGAAGCCGTTTAAGCCAATGAAGGTAGGCTTGATTACGACCGGAAATGAAGTGTATCATGGTCGTATTGCGGACAAATTCGGTCCTAAAGTTGAAGAGAAGCTGCGTGCATTCGGTTCCAGCGTAATGGAACAACGCTATACGCCTGATGACATGGACACAATAGTAACGCATATTCGGGATTTGGCAAGCCAAGGTGCAGATATGATTCTGTTGACAGGTGGAATGTCAGTGGACCCGGATGACCGGACACCAGGGGCTATTAAATTAGCAGGGGCAGATATTGTGAGCTATGGAACGCCGATGCTTCCAGGGTCGATGCTCCTTATGGCCTACTTGCAAGGAGTTCCAGTATTAGGATTGCCAGGTTGTGTCATGCATGATCCGTATACCTCATTCGATGTGCTCCTCCCGCGTATTTGCGCTGGCGAGCGTATTGCGGCTAATGAAATTGCTGACATGGGCTACGGCGGATTGTACAACTGCTAATAGATAATTGCACGATTACCTTGAGGAAAGAAGGAACGACAATGCTAGGAAATATTGGACCAACAGCGTTAATTCTGATCATCTTGATTGCCCTGTTATTATTCGGCCCAAGCAAGCTTCCGGAGCTCGGGAGAGCATTTGGACGAACATTGCGAGAGTTCAAAAAAGGCGCCAATGATGTAATGAACGACGAGGAAGAGAAGAAGAAGCCTGAAGCGCTGAAGAGTGAGCAAGACAACGGGAACTTGTCGAAAGCAGAAGGGGACCGAAGCAAGGATTCGTCGGATAACCGCCGCTTACCAGACTAAGGAGCTAACCGATGTCAGAAGAACAACTATTCGTTGCGCATCTGGATGAATTACGGAGCAGGCTGATTCGAGTCCTCATCGTTATTGCCGGCACAGTCATCGTCGGGATGCTGGTGGCCAATCCGATCATTCAATACATTCAAGCAAGCGGACCTGCCGCTAATTTCTCGTTGAAAGTATTCTCACCCTGGGATGCAGTTCGCATATATATGAATGTAGCATTTGCTGTGGCGCTTGTCATAGCACTGCCCTATACGATGCTGCAGATTTGGGGGTTTGTCAAACCCGGCTTGCGCAAGGAAGAACAAACAGCGGCTATTAAATATATTCCGTTCGTCTTCCTGTTGGCATTAGCTGGATTGGGATTTTCGTATTATATTGTGTTCCCGTTCGCCATGATGTTCTCGATTAAGTTGTCGGGCTCGCTCGGGTTGGAGGAATTGTTCGGTATTTCCCAATACTTCTCATTCTTATTTAATATCGTATTGCCGATTACAGTGCTATTCGAGCTGCCTGCGATCGTGATGTTTCTGACTAAGATTCGTCTGCTGAATCCACGCAGACTTGGGAAGTTCAGAAAGTTTGCGTACTTCGTTCTGTTTATACTTGGCGCACTTGTGACACCGCCTGATATAATGAGCGCGATCCTAGTGACGATCCCTATGATGGGGCTGTACGAGCTGAGTGTCCTCTTATCGCGAATCGTATACAATAAGCAACAGGTCGCTGATAAAGCTATACAGGAAACCTGAAATACCCCTTACGAGTGTTATATTCGTACGGGGTATTGTTTTTGTTCATAGTGACCGGTTTGCGTTACACGTTAGATGTATGTGTATGGCATGCATGGAAGACGTGAAGGATGGGAAGCGCGAGGATGGTAAGCATGAAGTATGGAAAGCACGGAGCTTATAAGGAATGCAGGCCCTGTATGGATGCCCTCTGGCACAGTATGGAAGCTATCCCCTTCGCTCAGATATTCGATGAAGCAATCTTTGGCTTATTATTACTGCGTATCCGTGACAGTTATCTTCGATGATATCCCCTTCGCTCAGATATTCGATGAAGCAATCTTTGAATTTATTTCACTCCATAATCATGACAGCTATCATTGACGCTATCCCCTTCAATCAGCAACGCATAAAGCCTTCATCATGATTTGTTCGTCCGTGACAATCATATGCTGTAAAATCAAGCAAATCTAGTGAAGTTCTTGATTCGGCTACTTGTTGATTGTGACACGAGATTGTCTCATTTAATGTTCTGACTGATGGACAGTCTTAAGTGGTGAACTCTGCAGATATTGCAAGTGTGAAACAGACTCCGTGTACCTGACTTAGAAACTGGTCACACACAGGCGAGCCAGACGCTCGGACAGAGGTCCTTCACCGTCTCCAAAATTCAGCCTAAAACAATATTCGTCCCAATACGATTGCAAGTGCTTTCCTCCAATTCCGTGAAAGGTTCTGTTGAGCCATTCCTTAGCATCATTAAACACTTGCTTAACTAGAAGGTCCTTTGCAAGTTCTCCTCTATTCAGCATGATGCTGTCAGCAGTTGGTGTTGCGTGGGTAGTAAATAGACGCTGTTCTCCTTGTTCATTCAACTTGTCGCCTGCGATATCTTTGTTTGGCACACACTTCATCTTTATATAACTTAATTTGCTGTTAAATTCATTACTTGATTCGGAAGATATTCGCTTGTCTGATGCGCTTATCCACACGGGATGCTCGCGTTCAGTTCTTATATAGGTGAACATAGGACGTCCATAGAACATGAGACCGGCTCTAACATGGCCTTCTTGCATGCGAGATGCGTCCATTGCACTAATAGCGCTACGAATCCGATGAAGCATTCTCCAGGCAGTCTTATAGGTGACTTGTATAATCGATTTCAATTGTGTGGCATTAACGCTGGAGGTTGTGGATAGCAATTCGATTGCAACCTTCCACTTGTCCAGACTGGTGCGGCTTCCTTCAAAGATCGTACCGGCAGTTAATGACGTCTGGTAGCGGCATGAACGACATTGATAAAGCGGCTGACGGCGGGACTGAATTGCATACGCTCGATCGTAACCGCAGCGTACGCAGTGAAATCCGTTGGGCCATCGCAGTTGAGCGAAATATGAATAACTGTTCAGATGAAAGATACTTGGAGAAAGCTTCAATCAGAATCACCAACCAATCGTTATTCTTATTGTCAGTATACAGAACATATGTTCTTATTTCAAGTAAAAATTTGTTATAGGATGTGTCAAAGTCAAAATGCGCACGTAAGCATCTTTCTTAACCAGATATAGATCAATTCGTAAGCATTAAGACAAGTATTGGGGACGGTAACTGCAGAAGTTATCATTATGAAATTGACTTAGATATCGTAGGAATCCTCTTGAATCGCGATAAGCTGATTGAAGGGGATAGCAAACAATGAGCGTAAACAGCAGCCACCAACCACCAGCCACCTACCTAGCAGACGCATGCGAATGGCGAAGTAAGCAAAAAAACACAACTTTATTGAATATAACCGCATTTCAAGGCAACAATGATGAAAGTAATTCGGCTTTATAAAAAATTATCAAAAAAAATGCACCTAACCTCTTGCAAAATCACTGCGAAATGATTAATATAAAAATTGTTGTTAGCACTTGATGAGTGCGAGTGCTAAACGGCGTCAAACTAACAAATACATGACTTCAAACAAATCTTTAGGAGGAGGCTCACTAGTATGATCAAACCTTTAGGCGATCGTGTACTCATCGAACCGATGGAGAAGGAAGAAACGACAACAAGCGGCATTGTTCTGCCGGATTCAGCGAAGGAGAAGCCGCAAGAAGGCAAGGTAGTTGCTGTAGGCAGTGGTACGTTGAAGGATGGAGAGCGGGTTGCTTTGGAAGTGAAGGAAGGCGACAGCATTATTTTCTCCAAGTATGCTGGAACCGAAGTGAAGTATGACGGCAAAGAATTGCTGATCATGCGCGAGAGCGATATTCTCGCCATTATCGGCTAGCACGGTTGTGCAGACATAGCTGTTCCGCTAAAGTTGTTTGTGTTTGAATACTTAATGAATACGTCGAGGAGGAGATTCCAACATGGCAAAAGAGATCATATTTAGCGAGGAAGCACGCCGCTCCATGCTTCGTGGTGTGGACGCCCTTGCAAATGCGGTGAAAGTTACGCTTGGTCCAAAAGGACGCAACGTTGTACTAGAGAAGAAATTCGGAAGTCCGCTAATCACAAATGATGGTGTAACGATCGCGAAGGAAATCGAATTGGAAGATGCATTCGAGAACATGGGTGCGCAGCTTGTTAAAGAAGTTGCAACGAAAACGAACGATGTAGCAGGTGACGGCACAACTACAGCGACCGTGCTTGCACAGGCTATGATTCGTGAAGGATTGAAGAATGTTACTTCCGGCGCTAACCCAATGGTTATTCGCAAGGGTATCGACAAAGCTGTGAGAGCAGCAGTTGAACAGCTGCAGACAATTGCTAAGCCTGTCGAGAATAAGAACGCAATTGCGCAAGTTGCTGCTATTTCCTCAGCTGATGATGAAGTCGGTCAATTGATCGCAGAAGCTATGGAGAAGGTAGGCAGCGACGGTGTTATTACTGTGGAAGAATCGAAGGGCTTCACTACTGAGCTTGAAGTAGTAGAAGGCATGCAGTTCGACCGCGGTTATATCTCTCCATACATGACTACGGATACAGATAAGATGGAAGCAGTTCTGGAAGAACCGTACATCTTGATCACAGATAAGAAGATCGGCAACATTCAAGAAGTGCTGCCAGTTCTTGAGAAGATCGTACAATCCGGCAAGCAGCTGCTTATTATTGCAGAGGATGTTGAAGGGGAAGCGCTCGCGACACTCGTAGTGAACAGACTTCGCGGTACGTTTACATGTGTAGCTGTGAAAGCGCCTGGCTTCGGCGACCGCCGCAAAGCTATGCTCGGAGATATCGCTGCACTAACAGGCGGCCAGGTTATCACAGAAGAACTAGGCTTGGATCTCAAGTCTACGACTGTTGAACAGCTCGGTCGCGCTCGTCAAGTTCGCGTAACGAAGGAAAATACGATTGTCGTAGACGGCAGCGGCGATCCGAAGGATATTTCCGCACGCGTTAGCCAAATTAGAGCGCAATTGGAAGAAACAACTTCCGACTTCGATCGTGAGAAGCTGCAAGAGCGCCTTGCGAAGCTTTCCGGCGGTGTAGCGGTTATCAAGGTTGGTGCAGCTACAGAAACCGAATTGAAAGAGCGTAAGCTGCGCATCGAAGATGCTCTGAACTCTACACGCGCTGCTGTAGAAGAGGGGATCGTATCCGGCGGCGGTACAGCTCTGATGAACGTATATCAAGCTGTAGCTGGCGTGCCAGCTGAAGGCGATGAGAAGACAGGTGTTAACATCGTCCTGCGTGCATTAGAAGAACCGGTTCGCACGATTGCTTCTAACGCAGGTCAAGAAGGCTCTGTCGTCGTAGAGCGCCTGAAGAACGAAGCTGTAGGCAACGGCTACAATGCAGCTACGAACGATTGGGTGAACATGATCGATGCAGGTATCGTTGACCCTGCGAAGGTTACTCGCTCCGCATTGCAAAATGCCGCTTCAGTTGCAGCGATGTTCCTGACTACTGAAGCTGTTATCGCTGACAAGCCAGAGCCAGAGAAGGCCGCTGCGCCTGACATGGGCGGCATGGGCGGCATGGGTGGAATGGGTGGAATGATGTAGGTTAATGCCTACAGCCCAGTTATACCAAGAATTTTACGAAACATAAACTGCCAAGGGTAACATTTGGTAACAATTGGCGGCGAAGAAATTAGAGGTTTTCCATGAGTTGAGCAAACTTGTGGGAAGCCTCTTTTTTCATTAATGGCAGATAAACCTGCTTCAAGGTTTACGTGGCAGGCAGGGTAAGAGTGAAGGTGGTCTGCTCATTTGGTGTGCTGATCACTTGGATTGTTCCTTTATGAGCGTCGGCGATTCCTTTGACAATGGATAATCCGATGCCGATCCCTTCTCCTTCCCTTCCGCTGGAACCCCGGAAAAATCGCTCAAAAACACGGGAACCCAGTTCTTCAGGAATACCGGGTCCGTGATCGGTGATGTTGATGTGACAAGCATCGTTTTTTTGCTCCAACATGATTCCCAAATACTTCCCAGAACTGCCGTATTGAATGGCATTCTCTATGAGGTTGCGAACAGCTCTTTCAAACATAGGCAAGTCCATTTTCATATAGATCGGATACTCTGGAATGTGGATATCGAAGTCGATCCCTTGTGACTCCAAGACATGGACATAATCTGCGGCAATCCGTCGCAATGGTTCGGATACGTTGACCGTCTCCATATGAAATCGATCTTCTTGTGTATCCAGCTTGGAAATTTCAAATAATTTCTGCAGAAGCTGATCCATATATTTGGATCGGCGCAAAATAATCTCGGTATATTGTTTTTTCTCCTCTTCGTCCTGATAAAGATTGCTGTCGAGAAGTTCTGCATAACCTTGAATCATCGTCATCGGTGTTCTCAGGTCGTGTGATATATTCGCAATTAACATTTTTCGCTTGTTTTCAAACTCTTGTATTTGGTTGACTTGGTCGCGGATTCGCTCGGACATATTGTTGAACCGGCGTGTTAATTGACCGATTTCATCCTCGGATGGATCGCGGATGATTTGTTGTTGGTCGAGATTGGTTACAGACAATCCTTCGTTTAATTTTTGCAATCGCTTCTGTAATTTCGTGAAGAAGAAATAAGTAAAAAGATAAGGTGTAATGAAAAAGAAAAGTAATGGTAGGATCAGCGTGACGAAATCAGCGTTTTCCTGCACAAAAAATTGCAGTTGTGTGGCCTTCATCGCGTCGCTGGGGAGGTGCAGATGCAAAAAATAGTGTTCCCCCGCAATATCGGCCGGAAAAATCATATGGACGGGCTGACCTGCGGTCCATAAGCTGTAGGGTTGATTGACAAAAAGGTTGCTGTACTCGGAAAAGGTGTATGGCTTTGTTCTACGTTCCGTGGAGTACAAAATGTTACCGTCAGCAGAGAACCATTCAAATTCAACAGAGCGATGTTCGTCTTCATAGTTACGGATGATTTTATTGAGAGAAGGTGAGGAGACGTTGGAATGTCCGACTTCGTTGATCACCTCATCTGCCAGGGTCGTTAATGTTTGATGGGTGTATCCAGAATTGTACATCTTGCCAATGACTATAGCGCTGCTGACGAATAACACGACTGCAACGATACTGCTGATCGTAAAGTATATCCATAATTTTAATGACAGCTTCATCCGTCAACCTCCTGGAAGCGGTAGCCGATTCCGCGAATCGTCCGAATGTAGCGAGGATTAGCAGGATCATCCTCAATTTTCTTGCGCAAAAAATTGATGTACACATTGACCGGATTTACATCGAATTGATCGAGTTTCCATATGCTTCGAAAAATTTCTTCCTTCGTAAATACATACCCGGGCTGGCTCATGAAAAGCTCTAACAGTTGGCCTTCCAGCGGAGAAAGAGAAATCGTTCCCGACGATTTGTGCAGCTGCTGGATCGTTGGGTCATAGGTCAGTTCTCCCACATTTAATTTGTTCTCCAACAAGGAGGGATTCCACCGGCGAAGATTAGCTTGAACCCGGGCAATCAATTCACCTGTGCTGAATGGTTTGGTGACATAATCATCGGCCCCCATTCCGAGTACTTCGATTTTGTCCGTATCCAGTTGTCGCGCACTCAAGACAATGACTGGCATCTTCAAATGGTGTGATTTCAAGTATTGAAGGACTTCCCAGCCATTCATATCCTCCATCATTAAATCAAGAATCACTAAATGAATCCTGTTTTGTTGGAGAATAGATACGGCTTCCCTTCCGGATTCGGCTTCATACGTTTGCATGCCGGATGTATGCAGACTCACCTTAAGGAGTTGTCTGATCTCTTGTTCATTATCTACGATCAAGATGTGTGGTTCACTCATATGTTTTCTCCCGTCCCTGTTTATGTGTATCTCTATTATAACCTACCAACTCCGACTGATAGAAAGTGTTCATGCATTCTTTAAGGTTTCTTTAAGCGAGTTGGCGTCCGTTAGGTGGTATGCTTAGCAAATATTAAGATGGGTTTTGTTTCGCGGTAAATCATTGCTGCGGAGAAGTTAGGAGGATGCGAGACATGAAGTTGCGTTACAGGAATAACATTCGGAGGATTGGCCTAAGCATACTTTGCTTGCTTATGCTGGTGACTTGGATGCCGATGCAGGAAGCGGAGGCAGCTACGTTTGCCGGAGGAGATGGGACGGCGGGAAATCCGTGGCAAATTGCGACGGCGGAACAATTGAATTTGTTGCGTAATTATTTGGGCAGCGCTCACACCGACAAGCATTTTATTATGGTGAATGATATTGATTTGGGACCTTATCTGTCTCCGGGAGGAGACGGTCATGCGAACTGGGGCGATGCCGGCTGGCTACCTATAGGCACGAATGCTTCCAATGGATTATTTTATGGCAGCTTCAATGGGGACGGTCATGTGATTTCCGGGTTCATGATCAATCGGCCTACCGATAATTATGTGGGGTTATTCGGTGCAGCTGGAGGCGAATTAATTAATATTGGGCTGCAAGACGTACATATCGTTGGAAATAATATCGTTGGTTGTTTAGCGGGAATGCTTAGCAATACGAGCGTTAACCATACATTTTGCAGTGGGGAAGTTCAGGGAAACAGAAGGGTTGGCGGATTAGTGGGAAGCGCCCATTCTGGAACTGTTATCCAATATAGCTTTAGCCAAGTAAATGTAGAGGGAAATGACTATGTTGGCGGACTTGTTGGACTTACCACTTCGAATACTAGTCCGGTGTCGAAAGTTGCATTCAGCTACAGTACGGGAAGCGTGACGGGAACGAACTATGTTGGCGGGCTTTTGGGACAGAACAACGGGGGCTTGGAAAATTCTTTTAGCACGGGTAAGGTGACAGGCACCTCTTATGATGGAGGCCTGATTGGTGTAGAATTTGCTTGGGCATATGGTGAGTATGCCGGCAAGATCTTCTGGAATACAGAAACGAGCGGACAGATGAGTGCCGGTGGATCGCATGGTGTCGGATTTGTGAGCGGGATAGATACCGCTTCCATGAATCAGACGAGCACTTATACGGGCTGGGATTTTGCGACGGTTTGGGAGCTGCTGCCTGGCAACGTATATCCTACGCTGCGCGGCGTCTGGGAAGCCTATCAGGAGGGAACGATTGGGCCGAAGCTCGTGCATGCTTATGTGGAAGCGAATGTGGCGGATAGGCTGGTGCTTGAGTTTGATGAAGCAGTACAGCTGACGAATGCAGGCGGTGCGAGCGGTATGGTGTTTGACAGTGAACTGCCAGGGGGCAATACGGGTGTAGGATTAAGTTATCTAGGCGGTTCAGGCACATCCAAGATTACTCTACAAATGGACCGTACCTTGCTGTTCGATCAGACGATGACTTTCTCGTATGACATCACTGCGGGGAATATGGAGGATTTGGAAGCCGGTCCGTTATTGAGTGTGCAGGATGTACAGGTTACGCGGAATGCTCAGGTTTCAGCGGTAGACAGTCATTATACCGTCGATCAAGCGGCGAACGAGGTCCGTGCCAATGCCAGCCGTCTGTTCGCTGATTGGACAGAGGTTGGGGAGCTGCTGTCCCGTTTGAATAAGCATCCGAATGCAGCCTGGAAGGTGGTCTCTGCTGGAACAGCGATTGCCAATGCAAGCGACTTTGACAGCGCAGCGGCAAAAGCGGCAGCTGCGACCCTTGCAGCCGGTGACGAACTGGCGGTGAAGGCATCTAATGGAGTGGTCCGTCTGTATGCGATTGAATCTGATGTGGACCATACACCACCAGTAGTAACGGTGACACTGCAATATCCCGACAATACCGCTTATTCGAGCGGCAGCTGGACGAATCAAACGGTAACCGCAAGTGTATATGCGGCTGACACGGGAAGCGGTGTCGATACGGATACGATTGAATATTCGTTAGATCATGGGACTAGCTGGACCGTCTATACGACTCCGGTAACGTTCGCGGATGAGGATTCCCATTCTTTCACGGTGAGAGCAACGGACAAGCTTGGAAATACAAGCACAGCGGTAACGAAAGTCATCAACATCTCCAGAAGCGGCTTGACGTTGGATATCTCCCTTGCGCTTACGGCAGATGCATCGGCGTATACGAGCGGGGAGTGGACCAAGGAGAGTGTGACGGCGAGCGTCTATGCGAGTCAAAGCACCTCTGGCGTGAACATCACATCGACAACCTATTCCTTGGATGGGGGAACAACATGGCAGACGTATACGTCACCGCTGTCGCTTAACAGCGAAGGCACATATACGTTAGATGCGAAGGCGGTTGACAGTGCGAATAATGAGGTGACGGCTTCTAGAACAATTCGGATTGACCAAACGGCGCCAAGCGTCAGCTTTGGTACGAACGGCAACTCAACTGCCCAAACGACGGTAACCTCCTCCGTATACGTGAATGACACAGGGGGCAGCGGTATGGAATCGAGCTCTCTGCAATATGCATGGACACAGAGTACTAGCCCGCCGGGAGGCGGGACGACATGGGCTGCCTTTACGAACGGAGACATATTAACACAAAGTGGTGTGAGCGGGGATTGGTACCTGCACATCCGAGCGCAGGATAACGCAGGGAATCCGATTCCTGCCGTGTCTGCGGTGTCCAACCGCTTCCGGTTATATGTACCGAGTACGAGCAGCGGACATAAGAAAAACACGGAAAATCAAGGAAGTTTAAAGGGAAGTGAAGTGCGTTTATTAGATGGTACGACCTTGATTGGCACGACCGTAGCCAACAAGGTGACCCGGCCAGACGGAACTGTAGTAGAGCAAGTGACACTTGATGCAGCGACATTCGATCAAGCGTTGGAGGTATTGCAGAAGGATCATAAACATCACTTAACGATCAAAATTAACGATACCGAACGAGCGGTCGGGGTCCAGCTTCCGGCTTCATCCATAGTATCGGCGGCGAAGTTCGCACCGGATATGATCATCGAAGTACAGTTGAACGGCTCAAGCTATCAGTTAGCGATTCTAGCGTTGGAGCTGGAGAGAATGGCGTTGGAACTCGGCGTGGACCTGAAAGAGCTGAAGGTCAACGTTACGATTGAACGAGTAAACGAAAAAACCGAAGCAGAGATTCGGCAAGCGGCTGACATCCAAGGGCTTCATTTGGCGAGCGGCATCATTGACTTCAAAGTGACGGTTGAAGCGAATGGGCAAACGAAGGAAATCACCGACTTCGGCGGAACGTATATGGCGAGGTCGATCGTGCCGAACGCAGATCAAGCGAACCAAAATTTAATGGGTGTTTTGTATGAGGGGACAACAAAAAAATTCCACTTCGTACCTGCTCAATCGGGTGTTCGCTCGGACGGGACTCAGGAAATGGTGATGAATGTGCCGCACAACAGTATGTATGCGGTCGTAGAAGTTCAGAACAAGACGTTTGAAGATTTACTAGGTCATTGGGCGAAAAGGGAAGTGGAGTTGCTGGCTTCCAAGCTTATTGTTAAAGGCGTGACAGAGAATCAATTTGCACCGAATATTGAGATTACTCGAGCAGAGTTTGCGGCGTTACTCGTTCGTTCCCTCGGACTTGCGATCGCACCGAATGAAGCACAGACAACGAGCCTATTCAGCGATATCTCACCAGACGCATGGTATGCTCCAGCGGTCGCTGCAGCGGTGGAAGCTAATCTGATAAATGGTTATGAAGACGGGTCATTCCAACCGAATCAATCGATTAGTCGAGAAGAAATTGCAGTCATCATCGACCGGGCGATGCGGTTTGCCGACACGAATACGAAGCGAGATCAAGTTCATGTGAGCGAAATATTAACCCGCTTTGCCGATCAGGCCGATATGGCGAACTGGTCGAAGCCATCGATCGCGAAGCTTGTTCAAGACGGGTTAATCAACGGTAGAAGCGAGAATGAATTCGCACCACAAGCGCATACAACCCGAGCTGAAGCGGTCGCGTTGATTGAACGGTTGTTGAAACAGTTGAAGTTCATATAGGGACAATTGTCGTCTCTTCATGAGGGATGCTTCTTATACGGACAACAATTGGCGGAGAGGTTTTCCATGAGTTGAGCAAACTTATGGGAAGCCTCTTTTTAAATCCAGAGTATTTTGATCATTTGTAGACGCAATAGGATTGACATGGTAGAGTTTGTATAAATGTGGTCGTCGAGAGGATGAGGCGGTAGAGTCTTGTTGCTGATTATTGGCGAATTGGTGTATGCTTAAAGGGTCTAAGACTCGTACATCATGGCTGAGGAGTGGAACGAAATCATGCGTATCATCTTACTATCAGGAGGATCAGGCAAGCGGCTGTGGCCGTTGTCTAACGATGCGCGCTCCAAGCAGTTTCTGAAGCTTCTTCGCAACGATGAAGGTCAGCTCGAGTCCATGGTGCAGCGGGTATGGGGGCAGCTGGAAGCAGCTGGCTTGCATGAGTCTGCCGTGATTGCAACGTCTCCGACGCAAATCGATATGATTCGCACTCAAATCGGAGCACAGGTCCCTATTATCTCTGAGCCGACACGACGGGATACTTATCCGGCTATTGCGCTTTCTGCTGCTTATTTGCACACAGTGCTGAAGGCAGATCCGTCCGAGGTTGTCGTTGTACTTCCAGTCGATCCGTATGTAGATGCTGCGTTTTTCGATACGGTGAAGCTACTGGCAGAGCTGTTACCGGAATCAGGGGCATCAATCGGATTGATGGGCGCTGTGCCTACTGTTCCATCGACGAAATACGGTTATATCGTTCCTGCACGAGATGGAAGTTCTGAAGCTGGCTACCATCGGGTCAGTCACTTTCATGAGAAGCCGAATGAAGAGACGGCAATGAAGCTGTTGAACAAGGGCGCATTATGGAACTGCGGTGTATTTGCCTTCCAGCTAGGCTATCTGCTAGAAACCATGCACAATCGCGGTATTCCTTGTTCTTATGATGCATTGCTTGCGGATTATGCGAGTCTTCCGAAGATAAGCTTCGATTATGAGGTGCTTGAGCGGGAGGAACGCCTGATCGTACTGCCTTACGATGGTGATTGGAAGGATCTCGGCACTTGGAACACACTGACCGAAGAGATGGGAAGCCCGGTAATTGGCAAGCAGGTCCGAACACCACACAGCCACAATACCCATGTTGTGAATGAGCTGCCTATTCCTATTATGGTGCTGGGGATTGATGATGCTGTAGTAGCTGCAAGCCCGGATGGCATTCTTGTCACAGACAAGGCGAAGAGCCCGAAGCTGAAGGAGTATTTGGAGAACACGATGGAGCCGATGTATGAAGAACGGCAATGGGGATGGTTCCGCGTTCTGGACACAAGGAAGCAAGCAGACGGACAAGGTGCTATGACGATGCTAATATCGCTTGAGGAAGGTCATATGCTGCACTATCGGCGGAACTTAGATAGGCATGAAGCTTGGACTGTTGTCGATGGGAGAGGTATACTGACCCTGAACGGCGAACATCTTCGTGTCGAGCAAGGCCGGACGGTGGAGATACGTGCAGGGGCAGGTTATGCGCTGCGTGCGGAAGTCGACATGACGTGTATCTGTGTCCAGACAGGGGATTTCTCCATACCGAACCGTTGGGAGTCGTTACAAGAAGAATGGGAGTATTTGATTGCAGGAGGATAAGTTGAAGCAGACAATAAGAGAATAGGGTAGGAGGAATGAATAATGAAAGTAAGAAAAGCTGTTATACCAGCTGCAGGCTTGGGCACACGGTTTTTGCCGGCGACGAAGGCGCAGCCGAAGGAAATGCTGCCGATCGTAGACAAACCGACGATTCAGTACATTATTGAAGAAGCTGTTGCATCAGGTATTGAGGACATTATGATTGTCAGCGGAAGAGGCAAGAGAGCCATTGAAGACCATTTCGACAAGTCGTTCGAGCTGGAAGAGATGCTGGCTCAGAAGGGTAAGCTGGATGAGTTGGCGAATATTCAATCCATTTCGGAAATGGCTAATATTCATTATATACGCCAGAAGGAGCCACGAGGGCTAGGACATGCCATTTGGTGTGCCCGTCGCTTTATCGGTGATGAGCCGTTCGCTGTATTGCTTGGTGACGATATTGTGCAGGCAGACCGTCCTTGCCTGCAGCAGTTGATCGATGTGCATAACCGTTACCGCTGCTCTGTGGTAGGTGTTCAGCCTGTGCCTCATGAAGCGGTGTCCAAGTACGGGATCGTCGCACCGAAAGGCGCGGAGATTGAAGCGAATGTCGTTCATGTGGACAATTTGGTAGAGAAGCCGGCTGCGGCAGATGCTCCGTCTAATCTAGCGATTATGGGCCGCTATATATTAAGTCCAGAAATATTAGACATTCTCGAGCATCAAGAAGTTGGGGCTGGCGGAGAAATTCAATTGACAGATGCGATTAAGCGGCTGAACGCCGAGCAAGCTGTCGTTGCGCTTAACTTCGAAGGAACTCGGCATGACGTAGGGGACAAGTTCGGATTTATCAAAGCTACAATAGACTTCGCCTTGCAACGTGATGATCTGCAAGATAACGTACTGCAATATTTGCACCAACTGCTGGAGAGCAGAGCTATTCGCTCATAAGTAATAGGTTAGCTAATTGAAGGGAGCTGTGCCAAGTCATCTACATGGAGCGCAGCTCCTTATGTTCTAATCGGCAAGACTGTTCTCGCTGTCCAGCCGAGAACTCTTCCCTTTCCCCTTGATGTTATATTCCAAGCTCGTCCCCTTGTTGTTGGCTATAGCACGCAAGATTAAATTCTTGAATAACTTCTGCTTGATGAATGCAATGGTGGCAAATTTGCTCTTGCCAGTAGGTTCCTCTTCGAAGAACAGCTTCCCTTGCTTCGAGTCGAGCTTCTTGATCTTACTAATATTGACTAGGTTCGTCTTGTCTGTAAGATCAAACCCGTATTCGGTCAAATGCTCTTCCCAATCCGATAAGGTAGAAATATGCCGAAAGGCTTGATCGACAGTATGGTACACCAATGTACGGTTTTCGACGCAAATGTAAATCACATCATTTAAATTAAGCATATTCAATTCAGATTCGCCATTTTCCAGCATTTTCAGGACAGGCACTTGCATTTCGTACTTCACCTCATTTTTAGGGGCGTTACTTTTATTTTACAAATGTTTAGCAACAATTGGCAAGCGGTCTTTTTTGGAAGATACCTATACTTTTTTGTCTTTATTATAGTAGAATCTCCGTGAAATTCCAAGAATGTGTATGTACGGTGTGAAATCCTCCCTGCCGAACGCGATTGGAGCTTTTGACTCGCATCGGGGTGCGTGATAATCTTAAGATAGCCGAAGTGAAGTCATTGTGGCTAGCAAAGGTCGAAGGAGGGTTGGATGTGGAAGACTTGAACGGTCTTGCGGTGGCAGGGATCATAGACAGTCTGATTTCATTTGCTATTATTGGTCTCATTGTTTTGTTAGTAGGTACAGTCCTCATGGGCATCATTGCGGTATGGATTGCGCTGAGCATACAGCGAAGAGTGGCTACGAGGTGGCTTCGCTCAGCATCTAATCAAGTACAAAGCATCACATCTCGATTAAGTTCAGCGATTGTGTCGGATACATTCAAGGACTTGGAACTCGGATTTAAGCAAGGAGAATCCCAACGCATCGTATCAGATTTGCAACAAGCTGTTCTGTCTATGCACCAACAAGCGGATAAGCTTCAGAAGAAGGTAGAGGCCGAGAGAGTCCCCTTTCTGGCTATTGTGCTGCCCTTGTACCGCTGTTATAAATTGAAACGCGAAGTGCGCTACTTCGCTCATCAAGTGGAACCGGTTCTGCGTGATCTGGATAGTTATGAAAGTCAGGATAAACATATGCGTCAGCGAAGCAGACAAGCGAAGGCAAGGTTGCAGGAAATATCCGAGATACTGCAGAAGGCGTCCGATTCGAACGGCTCAGCAACACAGAAGCTGCATCAGAAGCTTATAGAAGTGAAGGAAGCCGCTGCACAGGCAGATCAACTGACGGCTTTCGATACACACAAGTCCCGAGAGGCTTGGGACAATGTGTTTCGAAGCTTGGATGCGCTTCAGGTGAGCATGAGGAATGCGTATAAGAATTAGCGCTAAGTAGATTATGGATCTAGTTAGCAGGAGCGCACGAAAGCGGCAGTCAGCTTTCGTGCTTTTTGCTTGTGTATGTCATCGGGATTTCTTAGCCCCTCCATATTGTGGAGGCTGCCTCGATACACGCATTCCAGTCTTGCTGAAATCTCCAAATCACGAGGTGTTGCAAGTGCTGGACACTTGGTTGTGAGCGGGCAGTTTAAGCGCTCGAACACGGAAGCTGCGAACTGAGAGCAAAAGTAAGCGCATCTGCGTTGTATAGGTTTATGGATGATAACACCGAATAAACCCAGGAGGTTGTAGCGGAAGCTAGAGGATCTGCGTTCAAACTGTCGGAGGATAGCTTGCGCTTTCTCGTATTGCCGATAGGTTACTTTGCAGCGGTATACTGCACAAGAGGCTTGTTCGAATAACGGGCTCGACAAGTCCTCCTTGACGAATCCGCCGATGAACGGATTGTTCGGGCTCTTCCGGCCGAAGCTGTATACTTCTTGGAGCGACGGGTCCAAGGCAATGGACACATGATTCATATCCTGCTTCGTGTAAAGGCGAATCAAGCGTGTGAACCATGTCCCTGTATCTGTAAACAGGATATATATATATGAATCTTGCTGAGTTGCTGATACTTCCATCGATACTCACCACACCTTCGCTGCTTATGTGCAGCTGCGTTATGCTCTCTATTGTAGTGTGGTGAGGTTGCTTCGGAAACGGTCTGGCGACTGTTTCCATCCTAGACCTAGGTCGAGGGGGTGTCCTGTCTGACCAACTTCGTTGAAGCTTCACCGAGCATACTGCGCATATCTTGCCCGCTCGGATTCTGGAACACCTTGAGGCCGAACTCTGGAGCTACTGCGATAATATGATCGAAGATATCGGATTGAATCGCCTCGTATTCCACCCAACGTATATCATTGGTGAACGTATAGATCTCTAACGGCAAGCCATACTCCCCCGGTGCTAATTGCCTGACCATCGTCGTCATGCTCTCGTGAATTTGAGGGTGTTGGGCCAAATAGTTGGCAATATACACGCGATATGTCCCAATATTGGTCAATCTTCTGCCGTTAACCTCATTCGCTGTATTGATTTCATACTGCTGATTGTAAGTTGTAATTTCTTGTTGCTTGTTCTCGATATAATCTTTGAGGTAGTGAATTTGCTCGAAGTGCGCAATCATCTCATCTGTACAAAACTTAATACTGGACACATCGATATAGAGTGCGCGCTTAATCCGACGTCCTCCTGCTTCTTGCATACCTCGCCAATTTCTGAATGAGTCTGTAATAAATGCGTGACTTGGGATCATCGAGATTGTCATGTCCCAGTTTTGTATCTTAACGGTATTCAGAGTAATCTCGATTACATCGCCATCAGTATGATAGTTCGGCATCTCGATCCAATCCCCTACGCGTATCATGTCGTTGGCGGTTAATTGAATGCCGGCCACTAATCCGAGAATAGAGCTCTGGAACACCAACAGGAGCACGGCAGACAGGGCGCCTAGACCGCCGAGCAAGATGAGCGGATTTTGTCCAATCAATGAAGAGATTAGTAGAATAGCGCCTACGAAGAAGATAATAATCTTGACAACCTGGATGTATCCTTTGATCGGCTTCTCCTTGGACACTTCATAGGACTGATAAATATCATTAATCGCGTTCATGAAGGCGTTCAGTGCCGATAAGATCACAAGAATCATGTACACGATAGCGCCTTTGGAGATGAGCATACTAATGACCGGATAGTCTGCGTATATGATGGAAGCATAATAAATAATGACTGCAGGTACGATATGTGAAAATTTCTGAAATACTTTGCGCTCCAGAAGTTTGTCGTCCCACTTGAATTTGTTCCGAGTGATAACTGCTGTAATCAATCTCAGAATAATCTTCTTCACAATGAGATTAGCAATGATGCTAAGTAAGAGGATGGCCGCAGATAAAACGACGTATGAAAGAATCGTGGCTAGGTTTTCTTGCATATTTTGCTCCATGAAATAGTCTCTTAGTGTATCCATAATCATCTCCTGTATAATCTTAGACTGATTTGTTCATTATGCTGTGCCTTCCTACTGTTACAGTACCATAAACTTTGCAGTGGTACCAGAATGCACAACTACGCGGCAGCAAGTGCACGCGTAATTGACCTACTGACTTGTACTATAGTATTACAATCTGTTTGAAAAAGCTGCAGAAGTCTTACAGCGGGGGTGAGTATTTAACAGGTGAAAAAGCAACTAAAGCAGCATTTGGGAGGATATGAGGAGATATGTAAGTTAAACTCTGTTAATTTCGTCTGTACTAAGCTTGCCCTATCTCTAGAGGTGTAATCCCACTTTATCAGGGGTGAGGATTTGATAAGTTCATGGTATCATGAAACAGGTATTTTAAGGGAAGTATAAAAGTAAATTACCGAAGGGAGTCGGAAAGAATTGAAAAAATTATTACTCATCGTATTTACGCTTGCGCTCGTGATTGCTCTAGCGGCATGTGGAAGTGAGGAGAATGCTGGGAACAACGGTACAACCGGTAATAACGGAGAGAACACAGAAAACACCGGAGATACTACAGGAAACACTGGAGGCAGCGCTGAGGAAACAAAAGGTAATGGTACCTTGGACAAAGCTCTGGAGGATGGCGTTATTACCATCGCTTATGCACAAGAGCCTCCGTACTCTTATATGGAAGATGATGAATTGAAGGGTGCGGCAGTGGAAATTGCCCGCGAGGTTTTCAAAGGAATTGGCATTGAAAAGATGGAACCTAAATTGACTAAATGGGAGCAACTCATTCCCGGCTTGAAGACAGGCGAGTTCGACGCGATCGTAGCCGGTATGGCGGTTAAGCCGGATCGTTGTGAACAGGTTGATTTCGGTGAGTTGGAAATCAAGTACGGTGAAGGTATTGTAGTACAGAAGGGTAATCCGCAGGATATTCACAGCTATCAGGATATTGCGGATAACTCAGATGTGAAGGTAGCGGTGATGTCCGGTGCGACCGAGTATGATTTCTTGCTTGACGCAGGTGTCAGTGAGGATCAAATTCAGCTAGCTCCTTCGATTGCGGCTACACTTGATCTGGTCAAGACCGGCAGAGCGGATGTAACAACCGCTACAGAGATGACGGTTAAGAAGGCCATGGAATCGGTCGGTGGAGACGACTTGGAATACGTTCAAGACTTTGTACAACCTGATGTGGATGGGGTTCCAAGCTACGGCGCTGTAGCATTCAATGCGGATGCGGATGCGCTTCGCGAAGCATACAATGCGGAATTGCAGAAACTGAAGGACAGCGGGAAAATCAAAGAAATCCTGTCATCGGATGCCCTGCCTTTCTGGGGAGAAGCCAATCTGGTCGATGAAGGTGTTACAACAGAGCAGCTTTGCCAAGGGTAAAGCATAAAAAAAAGGGTAGAACAGGCACCCATTTAGGGTGTCTGTTCTTTGATAGAACGGAAAGGGTGATCTCTTATTAGCTCATCTTTGGATATCATGTTCATCTTGGCGAAAGGTCTGGACATCACGATTAAAGTATTAATTGGCTCTGCCGTATTCGGTTATTTAGTGGCTTTTGTAGCTGGGTTCGCGAGTCTCTCCAGATATGGGATTATTCGCAAAGTAACAGCCGTCTTTGTGGAGTTTTTCAGAGGCACTTCTTTGATTGTGCAATTGTTTTGGATCTATTTTGTACTGCCTCTACCAGATATATGGACAGGTATAGTTGCGATTAGTCTCAATTATGGCGCGTATATGTCGGAAATCGTTCGGGGCGCGATTGTAGCGGTCCCCAAAGGTCAGACGGAGGCTTCCGTTGCCTTGAACATGACTCCCTTTCAGCGCATGCGATTAGTTATATTACCGCAGGCTGTGCGCATGATGCTTCCCGAGTTCGGGAACTATTTGATTCAGATGCTGAAGGCTACATCCCTCGTTTCCTTAATTGGACTAGCCGACATTACCTTCCAGGCCGAATTACATCGCAGTGTAAACTTAAACCTTGGACTACAAATTTTCTTCTTGTTATTAGTGATGTATTTCCTGCTTGCGCTTCCTTTAATCGGCGTAACTCGTTGGCTTGAACGAATTTCCTCGAAAGGGGTGGCCAGCAGATGAGGGACATTATAAATTTATGGGATTGGGACACGTTATTCGATGCGTTTCCTTCCATTTTTGCCGCAATGTGGCTGACGATAGGTTTAACGTTTGCCTGTTATGCGTTTGCGCTGGTATTTGGGATCGTATGGACCGTGCTAAGACGGATTCCGATTAGACCGATTTATTGGCTTGTTACCTTTATTATGAATTTTATTCGTACCACGCCTCCGCTCGTCCAGCTAATCCTTATCTATGTCGGCTTGCCGGATGTGGGGATCATACTGGGCTCCATAACGGCCGCGATTTTGGGATTGGGCATTCACTTTAGCACCTACATCTCCGAAATTTATCGTTCCGGCATTGAGTCGGTATCGAAAGGGCAATGGGAAGCGGCCACGGCACTGAATTATACGAAATTCCAAAAGTGGACGAAAATTATTCTTCCGCAAGCGATCCCACCTGTAATTCCGATGCTGGGCAACTACTTGATCATTATGTTCAAGGAAGTTCCGCTGGCATCTGCTATTGGGGTGTCAGGGATGTTATTGATGGCGAATATATATGGTGCGAAACATTTGGAATACATTGAGCCGTTAACGATCGTTGCTTTCTTCTTCTTGTTGATGAGTTACCCGTCCTCACTGTTGATCAAGAGGCTTGAGAAGAAAATGAATCGCAGATTTGAGAAGAAAGTGGGCAGTTCAGATAATGGAAAGGAAGTGACCGCGTCTTGACGGAACCGATTGTGAAATATACGGATGTTCATAAATATTTTGGCGATCTGGAAGTGCTGAAGGGTATCGATCTTGAAGTGATGCCAGGTGAGAAATTATCCTTAATCGGACCTAGTGGATCAGGTAAAACGACGATTATCCGCATGTTGATGACACTGGAACAACCGACCTCCGGGGTCATCGAGGTAGAAGGTGAACCGTTATGGCACAAAGAAGTGAATGGTCAACTGGTTCCCGCGGATGAGAAGCATCTGCATAAAGTAAGAGGCAAGATCGGCATGGTGTTCCAACACTTTAACCTGTTTCCGCACATGACGATTCTCAAAAATTGCACCTCGGCCCCAGTGAATGTATTGGGAATTTCTAAGGAAGAAGCTAAGGAACGCGCGGTGGAAATGTTGGAGAAAGTCGGATTGGCCGACAAGATGGACAACTATCCTGCCCAGCTTTCCGGGGGGCAGCAGCAGCGTGTCGCGATTGCCCGTGCACTCGTCATGCAGCCGAAAGTGATGTTGTTCGATGAAGCTACATCGGCATTGGATCCGGAAACGGTCGGGGAAGTATTGGAGATTATTAGAGATATCGCCAAGGAAGGGAAGATGGCGATGATTCTGGTCACCCATGAGATGGAGTTCGCCCGTGACGTTTCGGATCGCATTGTATTCCTAGAGGATGGTGTATTGACAGAGCAAGGACCGCCAGAAGAAGTTCTCGGTAACCCGAAGAGCGAACGGCTTAAGTCGTTCCTGGAACGGTTCATCCAAACCTCAACTTCAAATTAATTAAACATCAAAACCACCCATTTACACGGGTGGTTTTTTCATTATGAGTAAGTGTTTAACAACCCCCACCTTCTAGGCAGATTGTTTCGGCTGATTCATCATCTGTCGAAAATGCACGATCGGTTGTGGTAAAATGAGTTTGGTTTAATCCTGTATGTATCCATGCTTCCAGACTCGAAGGAGAATCATAACAACTATGGATTTTTGGTTTACAGCGCCCACCCTCGCGATGGTATTTTCTTCTCTATTAATTTGTCTTTTAATGGTCTATGCCTTTATATATCGACGGGAACGAGGCGTACGGTATTTCTTCTGGATATTGGTGTTTCGATTTATTTATGTTTGGGCTGTTATATTAGAATGGAACAGCCATGACATGTCGGTAAAGTTATTTTTTCGTCATTTCGAGCAGACGTCACTCGTATGCATTGTGCCGCTTTTCGTGTATATCGCATTGGATTTGTATGGCAAGGACGAATGGCTGACGATAAGAAAAAAAATCATAGGTCTGTTCCCCTTCGCTTGTTGGGTGCTGTTGATCTGGACTGATCCATGGCTTCACGTTGTTCACCAAAGCGTGACGTTGGTCGATGGTCATCTCGAAACTGTCAAATCGGCATATACCGTCATGTTCAATCTCTTCTGTTACGTGTTAATCGGGGGTAGTTACATATTTCTGTTTCGGTTCGCCCGCAGCATACAGCCGGATATTCGCAAAGCAGGAGTCTGGTTGCTTATCCTTGGATGCGGGCCTGTTCTCGTCGAAGTGATCAAGACATTTGTTCCCGGTGTATCATACTGGCTGATCCCGATTTCGGTGTATTGCGGTATCCTGGCCTTGGGGTTGTTTGGCATTGTTCTACGAAACAAACTGTTCATCAACGTACCGACGGCACGAAGTATCGTCATGGAAACGGTGCACGAAGGTATTTTGATTACCAATATGCACGGCAAAGCGACAGACAGCAATCGATTGGCAGATCGTTTGTTTGCAAGCCAATGGGATCAAGGCGTGATCGGTGTTCGTGCAGACCGCCTAATGAAGCCTTGGCCAGACTGGTCTGCCGCCTGTCTGGCTATGGAAGAACGCAACTTAGAAATCAGCGCGACCGTGCAAGGCAGGCCGCGGGCTTACATCGTCAACGTATATCCATTTTATTCTCAACGCAATCGCAAGCTGGGTGCGATTTCCGTCATCGTGGATATTACCGAAAAGCAAAGCCATATTGAAGAAATCGCCCGTTTGAATCAGTTTAGAGACCAGTTGCTTACGGCGATTTCACATGATATTCGCAATCCCCTTGCGATGCAGATCAATCTCGTGGAGCTGCTTGTGAAAGATATACGCGAATTTCGCGCAGAGCATATCGAATTGATATATGCATTAAGTGAGCAAACCCGTCTCAACTATGCTACTGTGGAAAACTTGCTGGAGTGGTTTCGTAATCAAAAGGATGAGGTGAGTCTGCATCCGGATTGGTTGAATGTGAGCGAGGTCGTGCAGGAAGCGTACCGCATGCTAACCATTAACATGGAAGTTAAGCAGATCGCCCTGAACATCGACGTGGATGAAACGCTGTACGTCTACGCCGACCGCGAAGCGCTCGTTCTTGTGATCCGCAATCTCCTGTCCAATGCGATCAAGTTCTCTAACCGACGTGGTCGTGTACAGATTGAAGCAAACTGTGGACAGGGAATTCAGAAGATGGTGATCCGAGACGAAGGTGTTGGAATGAATGAAGAACAACTTCGCAAAGCATTGGATGAATGGCACTTCGAGACAACCACAGGGACCGAAGGTGAGAAAGGAACCGGTCTGGGTCTGGCCGTCAGCCGTCAACTATTACGTATGAGCGGGGGAGATTTGACCATTGACAGTCTTCCAGGCAAGGGCACGGCCTGTCATGTACATTTGCGAATGAGGTGGGGACATGAAAGTCATAATCATAGATGATGAGAAAGCATTCCACTTGGTGATGAACCGGCTATTAACGGAAATGGAAGGTGTGGAGGTCGTCGGCTGCTTTCAGCATCCAGAAGAGGCGATGAAGCAGATGTCGCATACAAAAGTTGATCTTGCTTTCATTGACATCGAGATCGGGCGTCAGAGCGGGCTGGATGTTGCTCGCGAACTCCGTTCGCTTTACACCGACTTGAATATGGTATTTGTCACCTCTCACAAGTGATATGCCCTTGACTCATTTGAATTTTATCCGCTTGATTATATGGTCAAACCCGTCTCGCAGGAACGGCTGGAGAAGACCATCGCCAAAGCGAAGTCGCGTGCTGAGGCCAAGGAACCTCGGGATGATCAACCGCCAACAGCGCAGCTCCTGCAAGTCCAGCTTTGGGTCAGCTGGAAGTCGAAAGCCGTCAGCTCGGGTCCATACGTTGGATGTCGCAAAAAAGCAAGGAATTGTTTTGCTATCTGTTGATCCATCGGGGACGCGATGTGTCGAAGGCGACGGTGATCGACCACGTTTTTCCCGATATGCCTTTCAAAAATGCCTCTTTATATCTCAATACAGCGCTCTATCAACTCCGAATGGCGCTCGCACCACACGGTTATAAACATATTGCGATCAACTCGCAACGAAAATACCGACTCCTGTTCGAGCAGATGGACGTCGACTATATCAAGTTCGAGGACGCTGTCAAGGCGTTCACAGATGTTGTTCCGTGGGAGAAGATAGATGAGACTTTGGCATGCGAAGCCCTGTACACCGGGAGAATCTACGAACACGCTGATTATGGATGGGCGGCCTCTGAGCAAGCCCGAACAGAACAGCTTCACACACAGTTGTGCAAAAAGCTCATTCGTCAGCTGCTGCACGGGCAACGCGCTGAGCATGCTGCGTCATTGGCTCATAAGTTGATCGCCCGCAATGAACTGGACGAGGATGCTCATTTGATGCTGGTGCAAAGTTATCTCGCAATGAACGATACGGCGTCCGCCAAAAGGCACTACGCCCGATTTTCAGAAATCTATGAGGATGAACTCGGTCTTCCCTTGCCCCCCGCTGCATCGCAGATATTCGCGCAGCTCCATTCTCGCCCTAAGTAGTGATAGTGCCGGGTAACACCTTTTCGTTTTTCATTTTCACTTCGTAAGCTCGTCAAACCCGTCTGCATAAATGGCCAAGTACCCTCATAGACATGAACTAGTTATGAAATTAGCGGAAGAGGGGATGAGGGCATGCGGAAAATCGCAGCAGCGGTAGTCTTGATCGTAGCGATAACCGGCACATTGGCCGGCTGCGGCGGCACCAGGAGCGCAGAGGATGTGACGAATGGTGTGCTAAAGCAAGCGGAGGAGATGACCAGCTATCTGGCTGAGGGATCGATGGTGCTGCATACGGGCCAAGAACCGCAGACGTATGGCTTAGAGGTCTGGTATCAGACACCGCATTATTATCGAATTGCATTAATTAATCAGAAGAAGGACATTACCCAGATCGTGCTGCGCAACGATGACGGTGTGTTCGTGCTTACACCGCACTTGAAGAAGAGCTTCCGCTTCCAGAGCGATTGGCCGAACAAGCAAGGGCAGGTGTACTTGTATCAAACTTTGGCGGACAGCATTCAGCAAGACCCAGAGAAGCAATTTGTTGTAGATAAGGAAAGCAACGCGTATGTATTCGACGTGAAGGCCAATTATCCGAACAGCTCGCTGGCACGACAAAAAATATGGCTCGATCAAAAAAACTATGCCCCTCACCATGTGGAAATTTCTGATGATCAAGGGCAAGCAGTTGTAGAAGTCCATTTCGAGCGGTTCGAGTTCAATGCCTCCTTCGATTCGGCCGACTTCGAGATGCAGAAGAACTTGACGAGCTGGGATATTCGCTCTATGACGGTGTCTGCCGATGTAGATGACGGTTCTGCGATAGTGGAGGAAGTGATGCCTACCTTCGCCGGTGTGATAGAGCCTGCTTATATACCTGCCGGCGTGGAGCTGCTGGATAGACAGGAAGTGAAGCTCGGTGACGAATCCGCTATACGGCTCCGGTATCAAGGGGACTACAATTATATGTTGCTGGAATCAGCTCCGCAAGCGCAATCTGTTATGGCAGGTACGGGTGAACTCGTAGATCTTGGTTTTACGATTGGCGTGCTGGTCGGTGATAATGTTCGAACTCTGCATTGGACATATGACGGTGTGGAATATCGATTGTCCAGTGAGGATCTGCCCCAGGAAGAGATGGAACGGGTTGCGCAATCCGTACAGGGGCAATCTGCCAAGTAACGGCTAGGTCGCTTGACACTAATGAATATGGCCGGTTCGTGGCTGCAGGAATTACGCACGCTGCGGGCCGGCTTAGATTTCGTTGACAGCCGTTACGGAAGTGATTAACATAGAGGGTATCGCATGCCTGACTAAGAATAAGAAGGTGAACGTGCATGGACCCCTATTTTCGTCCAACACGGGTGGAAATCTCACTTGATGCGCTCGAACATAATTTTATGGCATTCCGCCGGGCGCTTCCAGACAGCTTGAAGCTGATGGCAGCTGTGAAGGCGAACGCTTATGGACATGGCGCCGTGGAAGTAGCAAGGGAAGCCATCAGATGCGGTGCGGATTACTTGGGAGTTGCCATTCTAGATGAAGCGATTGAATTGCGCAATGCCGGTATTAAGGCGCCGCTGTTAGTGCTGGGCTATTCGCCGCCTGAAGCGATTGATACGGCAGTCAAGCACGATATCACCTTGACCGTATATACGAATGAAATGCTAGAAGCTGTGGAACGCCGTCCGAATCGAACGGAGCCCTTGAAGATTCATATCAAAATTGACACCGGCATGGGGCGATTAGGATTGGTGGATGAAGAGGAAGCGATTCGCTTTATTTCACGCGCTATGCAGGCTGAGGGCGTAACGGTAGAAGGGCTGTTCACGCATTATGCGAAAGCGGATGAAGCAGATAAGCGCTATACGCGAATGCAGCATGAGCGTATGCAACGAATCGTTGCTCATTTCGAAGGTCGGGGTGTTCGCTTTCCGCTGCTGCACGCGGGCAACAGCGCTGTCGCCATCGACACACCGGAGCTGTCCTTCAATATGATTCGGCTTGGAATTAGTCTGTATGGCTTGTATCCATCCGAAGAGGTGAATCGTACGACCATACAACTGGAACCGGTCATGAGCTTCAAGACAGGGGTAGTCATGGCGAAGAAGCTTCCGCCCGGTTCAGGAATCAGTTATGGCTGTGTCTATCGAACGGAGGAAGAAGAGCAAATCGTGACATTGCCGGTCGGCTATGCAGACGGTTTTACCCGCATGCTGTCAGGGAGAGCACAGGTGCTAATACACGGCAAGCGACTGCCAGTTGTCGGACGCATATGTATGGATCAATGCATGGTGAATGCATCCGAGCTTCCAGACCTGCGTATTGGCGAAGAGGCGGTGTTGATCGGCAAACAAGGGGATGCGTGTATAACAGCGGATGAATTAGCTGATATACTAGGGACGATCAATTATGAGATTACGTGTATGGTAGCCAACCGAGTGCCCAAAGTATATGTACGCACCGGTAAAACGGTGGCAGTTTCGAATCCGTTACTGCATTAAATTACCATGCAACATTTTTCATATTGTTGACAGGAGATAATAGCTTGGCATCGAATAGGATATATACAGCATATTAGCTATACGGGAAGCATATATTCCATTGTATAAATTTTCAGCAGCAGCGACATACTGGTAATAATGGCTTCGGAATTGTAGTGGGGGTGCGAGATCGGTGAGCAACATGTCTAACACGAAACGAATCATGATAAGTCTGCCCGACAATTTATTGCAAGAGGTCGACGGTATTGTGCAGCAGGAGAATTCCAATCGCAGCGAATTCATCCGGCAAGCCATGAAGGTGTACTTGCTCGAACGGAAAAAACGCCATCTACGTGAAATGATGCAGCGGGGATATATGGAAATGGCCAAAATTAACCTGAACATGGCATCGGAAGCATTTCATGCGGAGGAAGACGCGGACAGTACTTTAGACCGCTTAGTAAGCGGGGTGTAGTGATTGATAGTCAAACGAGGCGATGTGTTCTTCGCAGATTTGTCTCCGGTAGTCGGTTCGGAGCAGGGCGGGGTGCGGCCGGTTCTGGTCATTCAGAACGATATCGGCAACCGATTCAGTCCGACCGTCATCGTAGCGGCAATTACAGCGCAGATCCAGAAAGCCAAGCTGCCGACACATGTAGAAATTGATGCGAAAGCACATGGATTCGACCGGGATTCGGTCATCTTGTTGGAGCAGATTCGTACGATTGACAAACAGCGACTAACGGATAAAATTACCCATTTGGAAGATGATATGATGCGCAGAGTAGATGATGCGTTGCAAATTAGTGTAGGTCTCATCGATTTCTAATCGAACCCGCAAGCAAGTAATAGGCATAAGCTTCAAAGCCTGTTTCGTGGGAATACGTGATTATGGGGAAGCTCCTTGGCAGGAGCTTTTCTTCCGTTACTGGCGTCATAGCAACCATACATTAATCATAGGTTATAAGTTTTGAAGGGATAATATATTGTAATGCGTGAATGTGAGGAGAGGTAGAGATGGACAAGCAGCTAGCAGAGACACAGGGTATCCAAGCCCCAATAGTTGACGAAGCGTATGAGAAGGCTGTACAAGAGCGGATTCGGAAGCAAATCGCCGCTGAGCTGAAGCTATCGGCCAAGCAGGTAAACACAACAGCGGGGCTCTTGGATGAAGGGAATACGATTCCCTTCATCGCACGCTATCGGAAAGAGATGACCGGAGAGCTGGACGAGAACGAACTGCGCGCGATCGAGGAACGGTTAGGCTATTTGCGAAATCTGGAGAACCGTAAGTTGGAAGTGCTGCGTCTTATCGAGGAGCAGGGCAAGCTGACGGGACAATTACGTGATGCGGTGCTGGCTTCCGGAAAACTGCAGGAGGTCGAAGACCTGTATAGACCGTATAAGCAGAAGCGGAAAACTCGCGCCAGCGCAGCCAAGGAGAGAGGGCTGGAGCCTTTGGCGGATTGGTTGCTCGAGCAGCGCCAGACCGGATCAGTCGAAGAACAGGCGAAGCTGTACATATCTGAGGATAAGGGAGTGCAGTCTGCAGAAGAGGCGCTGCAAGGTGCGATGGACATTATCGCGGAAGGTACCGCTGACGATGCAAGGATTCGTGCATGGATCCGAGCGTTCACCCATGACCAAGGAACGATGCGCACGGAAGCGAAGGACACGGAGCAAGAGTCTGTTTATGAAATGTATTATGCTTACAACGAGCCTGTGCGCAAGCTGCCACCGCATCGTATCTTGGCCATTAATAGAGGAGAGCGCGAGGATGTACTGAAGGTTGCGATCGATACACCAGTTGAGCGCATTCATGATTACATAGCGAGAAGAATAATCAAGCGGGAGTCCATTGCCAAGCCATACTTGCTAATGGCAGTGGAGGACGGGTACAAACGGCTGATCGCACCTTCCATCGAACGTGAAGTGCGCGGTGAGATGACAGAACGGGCAGAAGCGCATGCCATCGATATATTCGCCGCGAACTTGCGTAATTTGCTGCTGCAGCCGCCGGTAAGAGGGAAGATCGCCCTCGGCGTAGACCCGGCGTATCGCACGGGCTGCAAGCTGGCAGCTGTAGATGATACTGGCAAGGTGTTGGAGGTAGCGGTTACTTATCCAACACCGCCGCACAACAAAATCGCTGAGGCAGAAGCGGTCTTCAATAGGCTGATTCAGCAATATAACGTGGAATTAATCGTCATCGGCAACGGTACGGCTTCCAGAGAGACGGAATTGTTCGTAGCAGAGCTGATCAAGAAGTCTGGTCATGCCCATGTGCGCTACATTATTGTCAACGAAGCGGGTGCCAGTGTCTATTCGGCATCGAAGATCGCGCAAGAGGAATTTCCGGATTTCGATGTAGCAGAGCGCAGCGCGGTCTCCATCGCCCGCCGTATTCAAGACCCGCTGGCCGAGCTGGTCAAAATCGAGCCAAAGGCTATCGGCGTTGGACAATACCAGCATGATGTGCAGCAGAAGCGGCTGGAAGAAAGCTTGAAGGTTGTCGTAGAATCTGCAGTTAACCATGTAGGCGTTGACTTGAACACAGCTTCCTCCTCGTTGCTTAGCTACGTGGCGGGGGTGAATACGACAATCGCGAGAAATATCGTGAAATTCAGAGAGGAGCACGGCAAGTTCAGCCAGCGTTCGCAGGTGCAGAAGGTACCACGCCTTGGTGCCAAGACATTCGAACAATGCGTTGGTTTTCTACGCATTCCAGACGGTGATAATCTGATTGACAATACGCCGATTCATCCGGAGTCTTATGCAATCGTGGACAAGTTGTTTCGCTTGCTCGACTTGAACGAATCGATGCTCGGCACACCGGATTTGAAGGAGCGGCTGCGCCAGTTAGATGTGGAGCAGCTAGCTGCGCAACTGGAAGTTGGCGTGCCGACCTTGCGGGATATCGTCGACAGCCTGCTTAGACCTGGGCGTGATCCGCGTGAGGAACTGCCTGGCCCGATCTTCCATACCGATGTATTGAAGCTGGAGGACTTGAAGCCTGGTATGGAGCTGCATGGAACTGTACGCAATGTGATCGACTTCGGCGCGTTCGTCGATATCGGCGTGAAGAATGACGGACTTGTACACATTTCGCAACTGAGCGATCGATACGTGAAGCATCCGATGGATGTTGTATCGGTGGGGGATACGGTTACCGTGTGGGTGTTGCAAGTGGATGAGAAGAAGGGACGAGTAGGCTTGACTATGCGCAAGCCGGATTAGGCACATATGAACATAAGAAAAGAGGGATGCGCGTATCCCTCTTTTAATTTTGCCGTGTATGATGTTCGGAATTATCGCTCTCCTCACCAGCTTCAACATGACGCGTTCGGTAGAAGTACCAGCAGTCGTTGAGCAGCCGGATTTGGCGCCGGTCCTTGCTCTGGTAAGCGCGCAACAATTGATTGTACAGCCATTTCGGCATGAGACTCACATCCCCTTTCCAGCTGTCGAATCATGGGCGGCGTGCAAGTGGATAGTTCCATGCTATGCTCAGCCTAGGCTGTTGTGTCTGTCCTATGTAGCTTTTGCGGAATGGATGGGCCACATACACGAAATGGGGAATTTCCAATGACTAAATACAGCACAATACTATGTATAGCTTACCCGTGCAGTCCTTCTTCCTCTTCTTCGTACCATTGTTCAAGCTGAGCTTGTAAGGCGCGAATTTCGGTTAGTAATGAAAGTAACGGATAAGATGATTCCTGCAAGGAAGCGAAGGAAGCCTCCAGCTCATTCAAGTACGTCAACCCATGCTCCACGGTGAGGTGATTGTCGTGAAGCTCCAGCGCTTCGCACTCTGCCAGCACTGCAGGCAGCTGTGGCTTGTTAGGGACAGTCAGCTTGTCCAATTCTTTGTGCAATCGGCGATTTAATGCACTCAGTTGATAAGCATGCGTAGCGGGCATTTGGACAAATTCCAATCGATCCCCGTCTTGCAGCAGCACATATTTCCATTTTGCCATGATCTTGTGTTCTCCTCTCTCCAGTCATAAGCTCTACTTGACAGTGTATCCTATGCTTCGGTTACAATTCAAGTAAGCGTGAGGGCGGAGGTGCGACAGTGACCGATCAGGAATTACAGACATGGGTGGAGCAAATTTCATTGGCATCGTTCCAGCTCCCATTCCGCCATCGGGCTAGCTTCAACAGACGGTTGCGTGCAACAGGAGGTAGGTACTTCACAGGCTCGCACAATATCGAGATTAGCTGGCTGCAATGGGAGAAGCATGGGGCAGAAGAAGTGGAGAAGATTATCAAGCATGAGCTGTGCCATTATCATTTGCACTTGGCCAAGAGAGGATACAGACACCGCGATGCTGATTTCAAATATTGGCTAGCCCGAGTCGGCGGCAGCCGTTACTGTAAGGCGGTAGCTGAGAAGCAGAAAGAGCCGTATCGGTACAGGCTCCTATGCCGTTCGTGCGGGATGCAATATATGCGCAAGCGGAAGGTGGACGTCTCCCGTTACGTGTGCGGCAAGTGCAGAGGCAAGCTAAATCTACAAAATGTGGACAGCCCTTGACTTGGCAGGGAGAACATGATAAATTATATTTTGCATTCCCTGATAGCTCAGCTGGTAGAGCACTCGGCTGTTAACCGAGTTGTCGCAGGTTCGAGTCCTGCTCGGGGAGCCATATTGCCATCTACTCCCGCACCAACATTCATCCGCGTTATGACGCACCCTAGTCAACAATGGATGCTTGGTTGTGGGATTTGTTATCTTCGATATAGATGGAGAGGTACCCAAGAGGCCGAAGGGGGCGCTTTGCTAAAGCGTTAGGGTGTAACAGCCGCGGGGGTTCGAATCCCCCTCTCTCCGCCAGTTATCTATGCCGAAATGATCCAGCAAAATAACACTTGTCAAGCGAGACAGTATCCGTTATAATAACACTTGTCGCCTCGAAGGAAGCGTGCTTTACACAGCAGTTTTTGCGAATGGCAGACAGCTAGGAATTTGCGAATATGGCCCGTTGGTCAAGGGGTTAAGACACCTCCCTTTCACGGAGGTAACAGGGGTTCGAATCCCCTACGGGTCATACAGAGATGTACCATAGGGGTAAGAACCCAGGGTTCGTCGAAGCGATGCTTCATCGAATTCACGACGCAGTCCCCTCACGAAGTGAGGGGCATCCCCTACGGGTCATCCTTATTCATTCCATATTTGGCAGGGATGAATTATGAGCCATTAGCTCAGCTGGTAGAGCACCTGACTTTTAATCAGGGTGTCGAAGGTTCGAGTCCTTCATGGCTCACCATTTTCTCTAATTGAGAAGATCGTATCCTCCTGCAACTTAGCGCAATAGGCCGCGAGGCCTCAGACAGCTTAGGATGCAGCATACACGCGGTCGTGGTGGAACGGCAGACACGCTATCTTGAGGGGGTAGTGCCCAATGGGCGTGAGGGTTCAAATCCCTCCGACCGCATCACAGATTCTGGCTTAGAGCTGGAATCTTTTTTTTATTGTTTGGCTCGCTACAATTCGGTGCAGCTGGCAAGTGTATGGTATTAGGTAGCAGCGATCAAGTCGTGTAATGGGCATTTGGTAGGATTGGGGGCGTGAATTCCTCCGAATATGCAGGCAATGTTGGCTCAAAAGTGTGAATTTTTCGAAATACCTGCAGCTCTACATCTTTTATTTCTTGAAATGACTGCTTCTATGCTAGTGACCTTGGAGAGCCTGTACAACTGCAGTTATTAAGCAGATTAGGCGATTTTCACGTATGAATATCTGCACATTCGCATCTTTACTTCATGCTCATCCAACATTAAATCAGATTTCAGAACTTGTGAGTACCGAGACGCGCTATTGGGGCGCTTAAGGTTGTCAATTTTCATAGCAATATTATTTTTTGAATACATAGATAATTCGTTGCAGGTAATTAGTCCTGTGTGTCGAAATAAGTGTTGGAATAAACTAGTCGAATGGAGGATCAACATGCAGAATCAAACAATTGTTCAGAATGTGAACATCAATACCGGTACGGGGGCGTCAAGATCATATTTTGACGGGGGATTACTTAGTTTTCTTGGTTATGTCATACTCGGCATTCTGGTCACGGTATTCACCTTTGGGATTTGCTACCCGTGGAGCTTTACGATGTTATACAAATGGAAGGCGGAACATACGGTCATTGAAGGCAGGCGTCTGAAGTTCCATGGAACCGCTATTGGCCTCTTCGGCAACTGGATCAAATGGTGGTTGCTCTGCCTCATTACGTTAGGGATCTACAGTTTTTGGCTATTCATTGCTCTGGAGAAATGGAAGACGAAGCACACGACATTTGAATAATTGCTGCAAAGGAAAGGATTTCGGCTTATGGCTGGAGTCCTTTTTTACATGGATGGGTTAAGGCGGAGAAGGATTTCATGGTGTAATTATGCAGACATTTTCAACGAATGTTATCGAGAAAACGTATTTACTGGAAAATATTTATATGCTACTGTTAAGGGTGTCTAAATACCTATAAATTCAGACTTTAGTGAATAGAAAAGACGGACTATTGCGAAAACAGATTCGATCTATAGGGAATAAGAACTGCTCCTGAACTACTATGATGCAGCCGTATGAAACACAAGGAGGTGATGCGCTTGCTCCGAATCGATCTGGATCAGATCCAAGAGCTTGCAAGAGGCATGTATACGCATAAGCAGCAGTTAGCTAGAATGAACAGCGACCTTGCTTCGATGAAGTCATGGATGGATCCCAATGTAGCGAATCGCAGCAATATTCGTGGTCACCTGCATCAAGCCGAGGGGAAGCTGCAGGAACTAGAAGACCGTATCGGTCGTCTTACTACATATCTCAATCAATCCGTCACGATGTACAGCACCTTGGAAGCGGACTTGTTGGCTAAGGCTCTGGCCATTGATGAAGAGAAGCGAACGATATCGCCCCACTTGCAACAAGGGCAATCACCGGAGGAGCGAAGAGCCTACCTCACTGACCTTGTGAACCAAGGGGGAGCAGCATCAGATTGGGCACGGCGTGAACGAATCAAGCTCGATCAAGCACACAGGCAAGAACTTATTCGCCAGATCCAAGCAGGAGGGGCGGCAGGAGAATGGGCCAAGCACGAGTTGGATCAGTGGGATCGCCTCACATCTACGAGCAGCAAGCCTGCCGCAGAACTAAGACCCTTCGATCCAGATAAGTCTATCCCAGTCGATGATATTCTCAATCGCGGGGATCCGGAAGTCGCGAAGCGATTATTCGACGGACCATTCGGTCGCATGACACCGGCTGACCAACTGAAGCTGATTCAGATCGTAGAAGAAGGTCAGAAGGAGTATGAGAAGAATCAGGAGAAGTATATCTACGGTCACAGCTTTGCCGACGGTTTCGGCAGAGGGATACAGAGCACACTCGATGGGCTCGTCCATGGCGTTTCGCATACGGTCCAGCATCCGATCCAAACAGGCCAAGCTCTGTTCCGAAATATGAAGGACTCGGTCACGGACCTTGTGAATGATCCGTTCGGCGTAATAAAGCAAGGGTATACAGATACAGCGGAATCGATCGTCCGCTTCGTGGAAGCCAGCCCAAGCAAGAAAGGGCATGCGATTGGCGGCATATTCACAAGTGCGGTGCTACTCAGAGGGGCAGATCGAATTGGAGGGAAGTTGTTCCGGGGTACAGACAGCGAGAGACGTGAGCATAAGGGGGAAGATAGTGGGGTTGGGGATGTAGGAGATATTCAATATAAAAAAATATCAGAAACGTCAGCAATAGATGTGAATAAATGGTGGAAGGAAGAGATGGGTTACGATGAACCCCCTTATAAACCGGGGACAATTACTCAGGAAATAGAACTGTCTGAAAACACTACATTTGTACGTGTATATGATGGAGAGAATTCTGGCATGTATGGTGGATGGTTTATAAAAGGTGAAGACATTAAGGGATTAACACCAGCACAAATACAAGATAAATTTGCATTGCCAACAACCCCTAAATATGTAGTGGATTTAAAGTTGGATGCAGGAACCAGAATACGAACAGGATCTGCAAACCCCCTTTTTGGTCAGGAAGGCGGAGGTCAACAATTTGATTTAATGGGACATCGAGTAGGTAATTTCACAAATTCAAGACCATTATCACAAAGGAGTGAGTGAGCTTGTCGATCACCTTTAGCCAACATAATAACGAAATAATAGTAAACAATAATAAAATAGTTTTTGAACATAGGATACGATATGTAAAAGAAGTGGAAAATTCATTAATCGTATTACTTGGGATTCCTAATAACGTGAGATACTTAAATAATGTATTTGGTGTTTCTGAAAAAGGTGAAATAAAATGGCGAATACAGAGCCCTAGTGATGGTTATTCAGTGAAGAACCAGTTACCGTATGAGAATTTATTTGTAAATGGCACGGAGGTTGTAGTTTCCGATTTTTACGGCAGAAGATTCTCAGTAAATCTAACTTCTGGGGAGATACTTACAAGAGATATTGCAAAATAACATCAAGTACAAACGTCATGTGTTATCTAAAGAGAATATTGGCAGTAAAAACTGTTGTTGGAAAATGCTATTGGGATTTTAGGATGGCTATTTCCACAGGCATGGCAGCCTTCCCAGGACCAGGGGGCTTGAATGAGAATTCTGCATTCCGTATCAGATTCTCGAATGTAGATTTATCTACTTTATCTAGAGGAATAGTTTAAGTAATCAAACTACATCCAAAGGAGAGTGAAAATTATGAAAAATAATATTGCATTATTGGTTGTCCTAATTATGTTGTTTGGAGGGACTACCGTATTTGCAGTTGATGGAGATACTCCTTCTAATTGGGCACAGGAAGAAGTGCGACGCGGTATTGAAGTAGGCATCGTTCCTGAAAGGCTACAATCCAAGTACCAAACGCCTATTACAAGAGAGGAATTTGCTGAACTTATTGTTAATGCCGTATTTGCTAATGCTAAATGGAAGATAGGAGAAAATAGTTGGACTGCTGAAAAATTACTAGATGCAGTAACTTTAGAAGTGGAATTTGAAGATGCCAAGCAAGATCACGTCAAGCTTGCATTCATTCTTGGTAGTATTAATGGAGTATCAGATACAAAGTTTGCTCCTAATAATTTAATTACTAGACAAGAGGCAGCTACGATGTTGGTAAATACTTCTCACACTAGTGCGTTCAATTACACTCCAGAATCTACTTTAGGCTACACTGACTTTGATACTGTTGCTGATTGGGCTAAACCTGCTGTACAAGCTTCCTGGAGTCAAGGAGTTATGAGGGGTGAAGGAACTACATTTAACCCCGTGGGTAATATCACTAGAGAACAAGCTATCGCTACGGCAATTAGATTGTACGAAAGGAATCACGTTTTTACTCTTAGAGGAAATCTTCCTGTATATGCGCAGTATCATGAATTGAAGTATACAGTAGGAAAACAACACATCATAGTAGATTATGAAGATGATGGAGAAGAGACTGCACTGGATACGGATATGCTTATTGCTTGGAATAGCAATCGTACAATTGGCGATAGACTTGAATATGTAGACACGGAAAGAGCAGCAGCTGTCTTTGCGTTCAATGCAGTATTAATGCCAGAAACATTAGGTTTAGGAGCTGTAGAACCTACTGCATTTGGCAAAAGCACTAAATGGGATTATGGTTACATGACTGTATCCTTCTTAGACGAAGACGGTTTGATTAGATTTGAATATAAAGACATCCCGGGGTACATGACTCAAGTGAATGGATATAAATATGGTTATCCATTTAAAGAAGTAGAAGTTAACCAAATCATAAAATAATACGATTAAGGGAGATTGGAAATTATGAAAAAAATTATCGCGTTGTTGGTTGTCGTAAGTATGTTATTTGCAGCTGTTCCTGCATTTGCAGCTGATGGAGATAGTCCTTCTAGTTGGGCAAAGGCCGAGGTGCAGAAAGCTATTGATATTGGTATTGTTCCTGAAAGACTGCAATCCAAATATCAAACAGCAATCACTCGTGAAGAATTTGCTGAGCTTATTGTTAACGCTGTATTCAAAAACAGTGAGAGAATGTATGCTGGAGTAAAAGAACTTCAATGGACTGCTGAAAAAGTACTCGATAGAGTTACATTAGAAGTAGAGTTTGAAGATGCTAAACAGGATCATGTTAAACTTGCCTATATCCTAGGAAGTATCAATGGAGTGTCTGAAACTAAGTTTGCTCCAGATAAATTAATTACAAGACAAGAAGCTGCTATGATGCTTGTAAATACTTCTCACATTGGTCCTATTCATTATACTTCACCTGAAACACTTGGGTATTCAGATTATAATCAAATTGCTGAGTGGGCTAAACCAGCAGTAAGGGTAGCTAACTCTGTTGGCTTTATGCAGGGGGAAGGAAGCAAATTCAACCCTAAAGGTAACATAACTAGAGAACAAGCAATTGCTACAGTTATCAGATTGTACGAGAGAAACCATAGATTTGCTCTAAGAGGAAATTTGATTGTATATGCTCCTTATCATGAGCTCAAATATAAAGTAGGTAAGAATTACATTATTGCTGATTTTGAGGATGATGATGAGTTTACTAGATTTGACGAAGACATGTATAGTGTATGGGTTAATGATCCTACACTTAAAAATACAGAATATGCTGGTGTCGAAAGAGCAGCAGCTGTATTTGCATTTCAAGCAATCTTAAAACCTAGATCCAAAGGTAAAGGTGCTCTAGTACCTACAGCTGCTGGTAAAAGTACTAAATGGGATTATGGTTATATGACTGTATCCTTTTTTGATAAAGAAGGAATGGTTAAGTTTGAATACAAAGACATCCCAGGGTTCATGACTCAAGTAAATGGATATAAATATGGTTATCCATTTAAAGAAGTAGAAGTTAACCAAATCTTTGATTAAATAACTTCGACTATTAAACTGAAAGGAAGGACATAATGTTTACAAAAAAGAAACGAAAACCCATAGTCATCATTATATTACTATCAATAATGATAACTATGCTGCCTATAACTCCTACTCAAGAAGTGTCTGCTGCTTTCATCGGTAATGATGGGGCACTTCCTGGTGGAGGATCTTTAGGTGAAGACGGTGGTATGTGTCCCGGTACTATATATAGGATCGGGGCAGTTACTGAGTGGTTAAGCGATGAAAATGCTTTTGATTCAGAGACTGACAATAACGATAGTATAACAGAAAAGTTAAATCGTCATTATAGTAATCATATGCCTAATATGCAAAACTCAATCATGTTCGTACCTGATAATTGTTATACTACTAGTGCAGCAGTAGGATGGTATGACTCTAGCACAGGTAAACTCATAGTCAACAAAAGAAATATTACTGGAGTTTCTGTCGCAGAGGCTCAGGAGCGAGTAGCTTTTCACGATGCCAGAGTTAGAAACTTAAAACCATCAAATACTGACTTAGCTACCAACGGAATATTTTACAATGCTTTATTATCTAAAACTCCTATATCTACTCCAGGAGATTTGTCTGCTCTTGAAGAAAATGGTTGGAAGTCAGTAATAGATACCGTACCTTCTTCGGGTACTAAATCTAAGCAAGTGTGGGATTATGTATTTGGAAGAAAAGATGAGATCCCCCTCAGATTGAAAACCTTTATAGGTGAAGATTTCATGGATTCGGATAATACTAAAGAAGACCACCACATAGGTTCTCTTAAATTCCTTGACGCTCTTATTACCTTATACGTTTTATCGCCAGAAGGAGATCAAAAAGACTTCTATAGTAAAACGATAGAGAGATATCTAGAGAAAAGGGATTTGAATACGAATCCAGCTTTGTTCGCAGTTGATACGGCAGTCAGATTTAGTTCACCTTCACAGCTAGGGAATACATATGTATATGTTCCAAGTACTTCATATGTAAATTATATGCACGGAGCTTCACCTACTAATACAATAACCAATCCTGATTTTAATCCTAACATTAGTGGTCCTACTACAACAAAGAAACTTATAGAAGCTTCTGCTAGAAAGTCGATGGCTGCTCTTTCTAGTAGGGGGAGAAAGACAGATTTGCCAGAGGATACAGATGGGTTTAGTTGGGCTTACTCTGGAGTTGTTGGTGATGCTCTTAGAACTAATACTTCTACTCAAAGTGTAAGTTGGCGTACTAGTACTAACGTAGGTATTATGGAAAGCATTTATTTTATCGACAGTAGTTACTTTGGTTTCATGATTGCTGGTGGTATTCACAACAAGGGAACCATAATTGACTATCAGTGTGAATGTTCTCAAAGTGTAAGCATCGACAAGAAAGACATCGAAGGAAAGCTTGAAGGTAATATTATCGGAAAGAAGCTTCCTCTTCTTATCAACATGAAACAAAACGATTCAGAGAAGTTACAAGATTGGAAAGACATGTTGGAAGCTGTTAATGAAGATACTCTTCAAATAAGAGTAAGATTATGGAGAAGTCAAGCTCCCGAAGATCCTATATGGGGTCCGTCTGGAGCCAAGCCTATACCTATTGATGGTAATGCTGATGGGGCTACTGACCATTGGGATACTATAAGCAAAGCACAACTTCTCAAATATCTAGCAGACGGAGATACGCTGCACTATGAAGATGATCTCACAGCATACGAAATACCTGATGATGTAAATCAGGAATTCAGATACAATGCCAGTGTGGCGATCAAAGGAGAGTTCCTATCTGGAGAAGAGTTCTTTGTAGAGTGCGATCAGGACGATAGCCTTTCTATGTTCGTAGAAGGTCCTACTTCTCCAGAGCCTGAAAAAGGTCATTATTCTTCGTTCCCGGAATTCTGGTCTGAGATCAAACAAGGATCTCCTGGAAATGAAACATTCGAAGCTATGGCAGGAACTCCTACTACAAGAAGCTTGTACTTTGCTAGCGGTGGATCTGAGTTCATTGTAGATATTGAAGTAGAATATGTTCCTGATGTTACTTCTAAACGTACCTATAGATCCTACTTTACCGGTGGCGTTCCTAGTGAATTCAAAGAAGGAGATCAAGCTGGAGATTATACGGTACCTTCCCCTAGTGGAGCCAATTCTAGTTCATTAACTGTTAATGCTCATAGAGGTGGTACTGTAACTGCTACTTGGACGGGCACTACCCCTTATATTGGTGATTTGTCTTGGTCGGATCATACTAGCAGTGGAGCAGATAAGTGGAACGATGATCCCTATAAAAACGCTAAAGATCAAGCTCAGGATTGGGCAGATGCTGTAAATGCATTTGTTATAAAACACAAGGCTGATAGTGACGATGAAACCAGGGAATTTAGTAATTGGGGTGCTAGTATAACGTCAGATAGCAATACTCATCCAGCTGGATACGTCAACATAGGTCAAGATTACGTAGCACCAACTCCATGCTCAGGAGATCCTTGTACAGGAGGAGATCCAGGACAGCCCTATATTGCTACTACTGGAGCTCAAGGTACGGATGGAACTTACTCTATAACTGTTAAAGGCACTGTACCAGCTCAAATTATAGACGGACCGTCCTCCATGTACGATCTGCCCATGGTAGAGGATACTTGGACGCAAGAGATCAATTATGACTATACCAAGATCAATGATCTTAAGGTTTGGAAAATAGAGAGATCCAAGGTTAACGGTATGGGTGCATTGACCTCTACAAATGAAATAACGGCATCTATAGTTCAAGGAGATCCTACAGTGTTCTATAATATTGTAGAAGATCCTAGTAGACTAGAAGAAGAAGCCAGCGCAGTAGGACGTTTGCGACATTCTCTAGAACCTAATCAACACGACACAGTTGTATGGAATGAAGGACCTAGGACAAATAAGGACGATGGTAATGGCGTAAATCTTCATATAAGTGGTCCCGGGCAAGGCGCAGACTGGGCTACTGGAACAATCTATACGAACAATGGTTATAGTACAGATCCAGATTATCATGTAGCTAACTCAACATCAGATGATAAGCAAACTGTCGAATGGAAGAAGTTTGAAGAGAGACGCAAGTCATTAAACGAAGTCACAGCAATATCTGATTTCTTAATTCTTCAAACTTCCAGCGGAGATCAATCCGTTATGTATTTCGAGAAAAGCGCTACGCCAACTGCATCACAAGATAAGGTAGAGATTCCTAAAACCTCATTTGAAGTTCAATGGGTGGACAATCCATTATCAGCTGCTAATTGGGAGAAGGATCACATTAATATCGGATCTTACAACGGTGACTATCTAAATCCCGATTCTAAGTACTCTACAACAGGAACTACTAGAGTGGAAACAAAGTTTGACGAGTTCCCTGCAGGATTGAATAGAACAGAAAGACCTTCTGGTGCCCTAAGATTGATGGAAACTGGAATAGATGTTATTGATACGATTCCTAATAAAGAATACATTATAGGAACATCTGATTTGTTCTACGAGAGTATTATAAACCATGGAGACAAGCCTCCAAAGTTCAGCGTTTCCAGAGATTCCAAATATGACGCAGACGGTCATGTTTTCGGAACCACTTATTCTGACCATCACTCTAAGGTCAATGATATCGTGATTCATAACCCTGTATCCGTTGAGCGCGCACTGGTCATTCCACTTCCTGATCATCGAGATCAAAGAACAGACAGTACGAAAACATTAGGCGGGAATCTTCAAGAGCCTGTCATTGAATACGAGAGAAGACTAAAACCCGGATATGTATTCGTACCTCAGGAAGCAGTTTACGAAACAAGAACGGTCCCGAATCCCAATTACGTTCCGCCATCAGAAGGTGAAGAGATTTTATTTAACTATACTGGAAATGCGCAATCATATACAGCTACTCAAGACGGCACTTACACGTTAGAAGTTTGGGGTGCTGAGGGAGGGGCGAATAGTTTTGGTGATGGTGGTGCTGGAGGTTATGTAAAAGGCCAAATTGATTTAACTCAAGGTCAGTCTCTGTCCATCTATGTTGGGGGAAAAGGCGGAGATAAGACTGGAAATATAGATCAATATAATAGATTAAATGACAACGGTGGTTGGAACGGCGGAGGATCTGGTGCTGGTAACGCAGGTCCGGGAGGTGGCGGAGCTACTGATATTAGGATATCAGATGCAGCTAACGAAAGTGCAATATACAATTGGGATTTTGTCAATAGCAATTTAGGATTCACTTCAGGAACGACTTCTGTATCTGCGGGTACTAATGTTCTAGATGGTGTAATTGATTACTCTGATGGTTACTTCTACTCTCCTTCTATAAGTGTTGCAGGGGAGACTCAAGATGTAATAGAAATAAGAGTGAAAAATGAAAGCGCTGGAACTGATGGACAGATTTATTGGAACTGGGGCTCTGGATATTCAGAAAGCTATGTTGAACATTTTAGTATGACAGGTAACGATTCCGGTTATAAAACATACCGCATCTCTGTTGGGACGCACTCTTACTGGGAGGGTAGAAATATTTCGAGAATAAGGTTTGATTTGGCCAATGGAACTTCCTCTGGAAGATTCTATGTTGATTATATTAAACTTTTGAGGACCACTTCTCAAGAAGAAAGAATTATCGTAGGCGGCGGTGGTGGAGGTGGAGAACACTCCTATAATTATGGAGGAAATACATCTAACCTTACTTCTACTTCACAAGGCGGTAATGGCTGTACTGGATGGTGGGGTTCAGAAAATCAGTACGAAGGAGACAATGGTGGGGGCGGAGGAGGATATCTTGGAGGGCAAGGATCTTGTTCTGACGATGGCAGAATAGGATATGGTGGTTCTAACTACGCTGGAAGTTTAGCTAACTCTTCTATGCAAGATGGCATTAGAACAGGGAACGGTTTAGCTAAGATCACCATGCCAAGCAAACCAGGAATAGGCAGCCCCACTATGGAAACCAGAGTCTTGGTTACTCCTGCAGTTACTGAACCTCCAGAAGATGCTTATGAATATATTGAAATTATACACGATCCAGCAGAACCAGTAGAAACCCCACTAGGAACTTTTAGTCCAGGAAACTTTATTAACCTGGATTATTCATTCACAATCCATTTTCCTAATGTGGGAAACTTCTATGGGAATGGAGCTCATGGTATAACATCCACTACAGATATCACAGGCAAGGGATTCATAGATAATATGAATACTACGGAGTGGACGAAATCTAAGCAAGTGAAGTTCCAATTCTTTGCTACTTATAATGGCAAAACTTATGCACCCAATACGTGGATTGATTTAGACGTTCATGAAGACGATTTTGAGTTCTACCTACCATTAGCCAACAGTGAAGCTATAAGTGCGCTTGTAGAATTTAGAGCTATTGCTATTAATGCTCTTTATCCAGATGGAGACAGTGTTAAGAATAAAGGTAGAGGTCAGAATCTAGCTGCAGATCATAGTGCAATCAAAGCATGGAATATTGACATCGTGGGAAGGATAGGCGCTCTAGTAATAGAGGACACTGGAGATTTCAGATTTTCTAATCTATTCAAGCAACCACTAAATCCTACTGAATGGTTTATTCCTAACGTGGTTAGAAAAGTGAACAGTAATGCTCAAAACTTTATTGTAGGGGATTCTATAGACGTAAGAGGTCATACTGCCACTGCTGCTAATAACTATTTAGATACGTATGGTTTATTGCCTCACTTACGACAAAACCCAATACCTCTGCCTTTATCGCCTTCTCAGAATAATATAGCGGCTCTACGTAATCAACCTATGAGGGTGGGGTATAAGACTTTCGCTGATATTCAAACGATAGGGAACTACCACAATAAGATGCAGATCATCCCATACTACTATAGTTTGAATCTAGACAGTGGAACGATTAGTCCTGTAGATATCTATATGAGTGTGGATGGCAGTTATGAGCCTATCAATAAATTTGGAGTTGCTGTTCCGGGATGGGACCCTGCATCGGTCTATCCGTATATCTATTCCTTAGATTGGAGTGGAGAGTCAGGCAGAAGAAATTATACGGAAGCTTCTCACACGAATCATCTTGTTGAGGATAGTACGCTGGAAAATGGCGATGGTAGTATAACGAGCTTAGGCAAACCTCGGGGATCTAATCATCCCTTCGGTACAGCTCAGATTATGCATCTGAATGAACGGAACAGAACCTTTATGGGTACGCATCGGACTAATGGTGTGAACAGAAATCCCGGAGGAGTTATTCCTTTAGAGGAGTTTGGGAAGCAAGGTCAGAGGTGGCACTTCACTTATGGTCTTCCCTCTTCTGCTATTGCCGTACATCAAGGGGAACCTGTGAATCAGTCTACTATTGATTTGATTCGAAACAATAAAACTGTGCTGATCGCTGCTCTAGATATTAAGTCAGTTGGGGATACCTACGTCTTGCAGTACACGAAGGATAATGGCTCTATAAGCGTTGGAGGTAGGAATTTCTCATTATCCAGTATACCTCATCCTGTTGTAACGGTGTATTCGGCTCACAGGTCTTCTGTCAATGATCTTAGACCTACTGGAACGCATTAAAGTGTAATCACCTGCACGCGTATTTGTAAGATACGGGCACACATAGGGAGGCGGTTTCGCCTCCTCAATTGCATATTGGTGGAAAATTTTATAAAGTCAAAATCATATAAATCGTAGCAGAGTAGATTGGAGGCTTCTAACATGAGAAGCGAACAAGAGATGATGCAGCTCGTGTTAGATTTCGCGAGCGCAGATGAGCGAATTCGGGCGGTCACGCTGGAAGGGTCTCGGACGAATAAGAATATTCCGCCTGATTCATTTCAGGATTATGACATATCGTATTTTGTAACGGACATGGAAGCCTTCAAGAGGAATGAGCAATGGCTCGATACATTCGGAAAGCGGATCATCATGCAGAAGCCTGAGGATATGGAGCTGTTCCCGCCGACGTTGGGCAATTGGTTTTCGTATTTGATGCTGTTCGAAGACGGTAATCGAATCGACCTGACGCTTATTCCAGTCCATGAGATCGGAGCGTATTTCGAGCAGAGCGATGGATTGGTGGAGCTCTTGCTGGACAAGGACAATAGGATTCAGCACGAAGTGGTTGCAGATGACCGACGGTATTGGATTCGACAGCCAACCGCCAGACAATTTGATGATTGCTGCAATGAGTTCTGGTGGGTTTCAACTTATGTTGTGAAAGGATTGGCAAGGAGAGAAATATTATTCGCAATTGACCACATGAATGATATTGTTCGACCGAATTTACTCAGAATGATCGCCTGGCAGATCGGTTCAGAGCGAGGATATACGTTCAGTTTGGGAAAGAATTATAAGTTTATCGACCGTCACCTTCCTACTGATGATTGGAAGCAGTTGCTATCGACATATAGTATGACAGATTACGCTGAGATGTGGAAGTCATTAGGTAGTTGTTATGCAATGTTTAGACAATACTCGAGCGCAGTGGCGGCAAAGTTCGGGTATGCGTATCCGGATTACGATAAGGCTATTACGAAATATACGGAGAATATCTACAATTCCTTGCCCAGTTAGAAGAGCTTAGTCAAATCCCGCTTCCCGAATGTGGCCATGTGCAGCTCCTGCAAACTGCAACAATTACACCTCGCACTCGTCTATAAGGTAGGAAGGGGAGAATCATCATGAGGAAGCGTTCCAAGCTTGGTTTAGCAGCGTTGATTCTGTCGGCTGCACTTGTCGGTTGTAATACCACTAATGGTGATGCTGGAAACACGAACGGTGGCAATGGCAATGCTGCGAATGTGGGCGAGCAGAATGAGGACAGTCAGAATGATCAAGGTTCTGAAGTGGAAATTCCAGATGTGCCGATAGAGGAATTGAGACAGCAATATGAAGCGCGTCTCTTCCAAGAATACGATGCGGACACCTTGAAGGTGTTCGACTTCCATACGAAGCAACAATGGATTGCGCACATGGCGGAAATTACGGATAGAAGCTTAGCTGAATCGCTTGCAGACGATTATTTCGAAGAGAAAGACGGAGGTTTGTACATCATTCCAAAGGGTGGCCCCGTGATGCTCGATCTCGAACAAGCGTATGAGAGGGAGGATGTAAGCGACACGAAGGTGCAATTGGTTCAGTCGGGAGAGAATATGCTGCACGGCAAATATGAGCTGACGATTAATTACGAATATCGGGATGATCATTGGATCATTCAAGACCGTACGTCTAAGTCGCTCACTGCCAGCGAAGAAGGACTAGACCTTCAATCACTCTTGCTGCAGGAAAGCGGTCAGACTAAGCTGTACCATGGTTATGCTGAGTACGGGCACAATGAGTCGTTAGTTGAAATTAGAGAAGAGGACGGAGCGTCTGTGTACGTCTATGAAGGCGTTATGAATGATGGCAGCGGATTGACTGATGAGAATGGGGACCGCTTCTCCTTCCAACGGATCGTGACTGTATCAGACGACCAGATCAAGAGTGAGGTGCGATCGGATCATATGGACCATGTGGCTACCTCTCTGTTTCAGGAGAAGATCTGGATCCAAAAGCCACTTCAGCAAGATCACTCTTGGACGGAGAACGTCACCTATCAGGGTACTGAATACGAAGCGACATCGACCATTGTAGCTGTTGGCCAATCGGATGAAGGCAACACGGAGTATGAGGTGGAGACGATCATTGATAATATCGAAGGTTTTCCGAATAACATGTATAAGGAGAAAATCAAGTTTGAAGAAGGAAAAGGCGTTGTCATGTTCCAAAATACGATGGCCCATCTAACAGACCCGTTGGATGATGCTGGGTATACTTTCGGATACGGATTGTCGATCATCCGAGATACTGCGGAGCTAGAGGAAGATTGAACGTAGGAAAACCGTAAGCGGAGCACGGGGTATCGTGCCGAGCTTACGGTTTTTCTCTGAAGAGCTAATGAGTGCGGAGTCCGCCATAGATGAATTGCCATGTAAGGTCTATCGTTTGCTCAATGGAGCGGGGCCCCTCTGTATTGAGCTTATAGAGCAAGGTTGGTTTGCTCGGGAAGACGAGAGCAGAGATCACCAATAGCAGCGCATAGTCCAATGACTCGAATTGAAACTCGCCCCCTCGTCTCCCATCATCGAGAATAGCGCGCAGCTTGCGCCATACTGGAAAGGTGAATTTCGTCAGAGCTTCCGCACGGGGCGATAGACCGGCGAATTCTCTGTCCATTATGCGCTGCAATTCGGGCTCGTCATGGAAGAATAGCAGTGTTTGCGTGATTAGCATGCGAAGCCGCTGAACGGGATTTAGTACATCATCATCGAGCATGTCCAATTTACTCAAGGGGAAGTAATGCTCGAAGATCGCGTAGAAGACATTTTCCTTACCCCCGAAATGATAGGAGACTAGAGCAAGATTCACGCCAGCTTCTTCACAGATTTGCCGGACGGACGTCCCCTCAAATCCATGTTCGGCAAATAATTTCTTGGCTGCTAGTAATAGTTTGGTCTTACTGCTTGGATCAGCTGACATGGTGCTCGCCCCTCTTTCATCTCGGTAAATTTTGATTGCATGGAACAGCAGTATCAACCTTGTTGTGTTGCTTGTTTAACATGACCTTTGGAAGACTTCTTCAGGGCAACGGCTGCAAGACCCAACACGATTACGGTACCTAGAATGATCAGTAAGTGTGAGACGATCGCGCCAATGCCAGGTCCGCCGAACAATATATTCATCATCCCCTCTACTGCATAAGTAGCCGGCATGAGGAGGCTCAGACCGGAATAAAAATCGTTCAGCAGCTCGCGCGGTACCATAGCGCCAGAAGAAACGAGCTGTAAGGACAGCAGAATAATGTTGAACAACATACCAGGGACGCCAAACAATAATAAGAAAATCTGGGCCGTGAACATGAATGTGGCGACGAACAATGCTTGGAACAACCATACGGTCACGAATCCTTCGACATGTTGTCCGCCTAGCAGGATGACTAGTGTGGTACCGAGCAGCGACACGAGGATAGCTGCTGCAACGTTGAGCAGACTGCGTGCGGCAAATTTTTTCCATTTGTTCAATGCTGGTCCAATCATCATGGCAGACTGCTCGAAGTTCATTCCCATAATCATCGCTCCCACATAGGAAGCCAGCACCATCATCATCGGCACCATTTGGCTAGCCATATTGGTAATGGGGTGCAAGACTTCTACTTCTCCTGTGACCCGCTCAGATAGACCTTCGCCGATCACAGCCGCTTGCTGCTCAGGCATTTGCATATTCGTTAATACGCCCGTGACCGCATGGCCAACTGCTTGTTGGTTAACTGAGGTTACGATCTTGTCGGCAACCCCGTTCATTAAGGTGCTGATCATCGCAGGGTTCGACTCATTTAGGTAAAAGGACAGTGTTGCCGGGCTGTCTTGTGACTGTATGTTCTGCGATAAGGTTGCTGGAATATGGAGGATCAGCTGTGTCTCTCGCTCGTTCAATTGTTCCTGAGCAGAAGCTAATTGTTGTTGCTCCACGATCTGAAACGGTATGGATTCAGTCAGGAATCCGAGAATGGTGGACCCGAGCTCGGCATCCTCATTTACGACCGTTATATGTAGATTCTCCACGTTGGCATTGACATCCTTGTAAGCGGTCATCCAGATGACGCTAAAAATAACCTGAAACATCAATGCCGTAATAATTCCCGCTATTGTAGTCTGTTTCTTCAAGAAATGGCGTATAGCTTCTCTCACTTGTATCGTCTCCCTTGTTAGTAGATTAAACAATTGTTTGAATTAAACGTTTGTTTAATATAATAATAAGGAAAAAGTAATAAGTCAACCTCTATAAAATTGACTAGTTCCGGCAGGAAACACAGAAGTTTTGCCTAAGTAGGGAGGAATGAAGGAAATCACCAGGAAATACATGTATAGAAGATGAGGAAGGGAGAAGATTGGACACATGTGCCGTAATATTAAGCCGTTATTTAACTATGATCCACCCGTGACCTATGATGAAATGGAGGCGGCTTCTTTGCAATTTGTGCGCAAAGTTTCCGGGTTTACTAAGCCGTCCAAGGCGAATGAAGAGGCTTTCAACTTAGCTGTGGAGGAGGTTTCGGAAGTTGTTCGCAAGCTGATGGATTCGCTAGTCACGAATGCAGAACCTAGGAACAGGGAAGTAGAAGCCGAACGCGCACGGGAGCGCAACCAGAAGCGATTCGGACGTGCATAAGTTGAGCGATTCTTATATGCATTTTTGATATTATGGGAGGAAAAATATCCCTTGTGTCGAATCATGTAGATAGATGAAACGGAGGGATAACAATGGCAAATTTATTCGGCGGATTGTTCAATAATTACTCGGAGGTTTCAGTTGAGGAATTGCAGAAGCAATACGGAATGTATGTGTTGCCGGACGAAACGATTCAAATGGGCTTCAAGCTCGTGCGTGACTCATTCATCATTACGAATGAGCGGCTCATCTTGATCGACCATCAAGGTGTTACGGGTAAGAAGACGAGAGTGGCATCGATTAACTTGGATGCTATCTATGATGTTACGATGGAGACGGCTGGAACAGGATTTGATGACAGTGAAGTGACGATCAGTTATATTTCTTCCCCTTATTACAGATCCAACAATGCTCAGTTTGCGACGTATACATTCGAGTTCGGGAAGAAATTTAATGCCCAACCTCTCTACACGGCTTTGCTACAGCTTGCTCGTGACAATCACAAGCGCCTCAATAGTTGATCTGTCAGGAATAGCAGTTCTCTTGTTCATGATAACAGAGGCAGCCCGCCGGATTGCATGCCGCGGCTGCCTCGCCATTACGACTCCGCTTTCTCCAGCTTTTTCCTCAATGTCTTCTGCCAGCTCTCAGCTAATGCTTCTATAGCCAACAATGTGCGAATTTGTTCCACGTCAGCTGGATTACCGTACATGATCTGGTTCGCTATGGCGATAGTCATAGCTGGATGACCGGCTTCTATTAACGTCAATTTGTCTGCAATGCTGACCATTCCAGGCTTCAATACTCTGAAATAGTAGCCGGTATATCCAGTTTCTCTTACCCATACAGGCAGCTCTGGCGCACTGTGCTTGTGTCCAAGCTTGAAGCAGGGCTGACGAGGCTGGCTTACTTGGACAACAGCTTCGCCAAGCTGATACACATCTCCCAATCGCACGTCTTGCTCTAGGCTTCCCTCGGTCGTCAAGTTTTCGCCAAATGCTGGTATCGCCAACCGAATGCCCAGTCGCTTCTCCCAATAAGTATAATGCTCGTAGGGGTACACACAGACGGCTTTATCTACACCGCCATGATTGATGAGATCCGCTTGAGCGTCTCCATCGAAATTCAGCTGGTCCAGATAGATGGTTCCGGATACGGCTTCCTTATATATGCCGGTTTGCAGCTCTTTGCCTTGATAAACAGTCGTTCGCGGAACACCTATATTGATGGATTTGATTTGGAACGTTGCCACCACGTATGCCACTCCTTGTGTTATTCTTATGAATCTCTTCATCGATGATAAAAAAAACAGCCGCAACCCACCGGACTTAGCCCGATGAGTGGACGGCTGATTACTGATATTACTTAGCACCGACTGCTTTGCGACCTTGAGGCACATCCGGCATTGCATTGACGGACACAACTTCATCCGTGCGCTTGGTCGGCTTTTTCCAATATTTCTCGTTGCCAGGCAAATCATCGAACCAAGCTGCATCGTCTGGACAATCCAATACCATGAATTTGCCGTATTCTTCATCACGGGACTGGTGATACTTCAGATAAGCCTTCCCGTCTTCAATAGCCAGTATCTCGACCTTGCCCGACGTGTGACTCATCGACAGACGAACACGCTTGCCAAGTCCGGATGTATGGGCTTTAGCCTTCTCCACAGCATCATAGACTTCCTTCAACGTGAGCACGAACGACTTGTTGCCTGCAACGGGGCGATTCACGAAGAAGTAATAAGGCGTTACCCCCGCCCAAGACAGCTTGTCTAGCAGCTCGCCAAGTACTTTCGGATCGTCGTTGATACCTTTAAGCACAGGTGTTTGGTTCACGACGATAGCACCAGCTTGATGTAGCTTGTCGATAGCAAGCTTGGCTTCATCGGTCAGCTCACGTGGATGGTTAATGTGCGCCATGACATAAATGCGCTGATCAACGCTGGAGAATTCACGAATCGTCTCTAGCAGCTCTTCATCTTCCGAAATACGCATCGGATTGAACACCGGCAGCTTCGAACCGAAGCGAATGATCTTAACGTGTGGAATCGCTCTTAGCCGTTCCAAGATCATGCGTATCTTCGGCGTTGCCAATATGAGCGAATCTCCGCCTGTTAACAGCACATTGTTGATCTCGGGATGCTCGGCAATGTATTGTAAGCCTGGTTCCACATCGGACATCGCTTCCTTGACGTCGTTGCGGAACAAGCGCTTGCGGAAGCAGTAGCGACAGTAAGCGCCGCATACTTCGGATACGATTAAGAGGGCAGTCGTTCTGTACTTATGCTGACAGCCGGGTACGACATAATTCGTATCCTCATCGGAAGCATCCCAGCGTCCATATTCATCAAGCTCGCCCTCGTTAGGAATAATGAGCTTCTTTATGGGATCGTTCGGATCCTGCCAATCGATGAGATTCAAGTAATAATCATTCACGCGGAAAACGAATTTCTCAGTAATAGATTTCAGCTTTGCGCGCTCATCCTCGGGTATTTGGGTCAGTTTGTCTATATTGGTCACATACCTTGGTTGCGCCATAAAACCATCCTTCCTATTATAAAATTCATGAATAAATCAGTCCAATCTGGAATGAAAGTGATCTGATTGTGTGCAGCGAGAAGAGGCAGGTAATAATTGGGGAAGGTGCTTTCCAAAAAGCATCAATATAAATTATAGGGGAGTTTACTCGTTTTCTGAAAGACCGTTAACCTGCATATATAAGAATATTTTATGAATAGAAGTGATCTCGTGAGATTAGCGTACAGTATCATACAATCCCTATAGGATGCTTGTATATGTGGATCATTCTGCGATTGCGGTGCAGCATACCACTTGATTTCACATTGAACAGTTATTGTGTGTGGTAGGGTTAACCGACATTTTCAGTGCTTGCATGATCTATGGTATAGTTACAACAAGCGATTATAAAGTAATAGTATTGGGTAGAACGGAGTGTGAAATTTCATGCGTACTTATGATTTTGACCAATTGCCAGAGCGCAGAGGAACGGCTTCTTATAAGTGGGACCAGTCTAAAGTGCTGTTCGGCGATCCGGATATTTTGCCAATGTGGGTGGCCGATATGGATTTTCAGGCACCGGCAGAGGTTGTCGAAGCGCTCGAAGAGCGGGCGCGGCATGGTTACTATGGCTACACCTTTCGTACGGACAGCTATTATGAAGCAATCATTGACTGGCAACGGCGCCGCCACGGTTGGGAGATCGAGAAGAGCTGGATTAGTTCAAGTCCGGGTGTTGTCACGGCGTTAAGCCTTAGTATTGAAATTTTGAGCGAACCAGGTGACAAGGTAGTGCTTCAGGCGCCTGTTTACTATCCCTTCTACGATGTGATTCGATTGAATGACCGCGAGCTCGTCAATAATCCGCTGAAGCTGGAGAATGAACGATTTACCTTTGATTTGGAAGACTTGGAGAGCAAGCTTGACGAGAAGACGAAGGTGCTGTTGTTATGCAATCCGCACAATCCAGGCGGCAGAGTATGGACGAAGGAAGAGTTGAAGGCGATCGGCGAGCTCTGTGTGCGCAGAGGCGTAACGATCGTGTCGGACGAAATTCATGGTGATCTGGTATACCGCGGCTACAAGCATGTGCCGATGGCGTCAGTGTCCAAGGAGATTGCAGAGCACACGATTACATGTACAGCGCCGAGCAAGACGTTCAATCTTCCCGGCTTGCAAACCTCCACGGTCATTATTGCCAATCCGGAGCTTCGCCGCAAGTATAATCGTCGTCTGAAGGCGTTGTCGATTCATATGGAAGGCTACTTCGGTGCGACAGCTATGGAAGTTTGCTATACGCATGGTGAAGCTTGGCTCGAGCAGTGCATCGACTACTTGCAAGGCAACCTCGATGAGTTGGTGCAGTTCTTCGAAGAACAGCTGCCGCAAGTGAAGGTTATCCGTCCAGAAGGTACTTACTTGGTATGGATCGACTGTCGCGCTATAGCCGAGGATGCGCAGACACTGAAGGAGCTGATGTACCGGGAAGCAAAGGTGGCGTTCAATGAAGGTTCCACCTATGGCAAGGAAGGGGAAGGCTTCCTGCGTGTCAATATTGCTTGCCCCCGTTCCTTGATGCGAGAAGGGCTGAAGCGATTTGCAGAAGCTGTGCAGAAGCATCAAGTCAGTGTGCAGTAGTGATCTTATGCTCTGTGGCGTTCACCTGGGTAGTTCGAAGTTTGGGATTAGCTTGGTGATGTGGCGAAATAGAAGGAATGATTGGTCTTGTTTGAAGGTGTACTAGCTTTTCTGACGGGATAGAGGGCATAAATGGTCTTATACGGCTGTCAGAAAGCGATTTGGATCGTTAGGAGCATGATTAGGACCAATGATTCCCGGTAATTTCACCCTGTTTATCAATAGTGGCGAGATAAGAGCATTCCATTCCGTTAAACGGCGGATGCAGCATCCAAGGTGAAATAAAGCCTGATTCCCTTGTCGAAGCGAGCACGACGCTTCAAATTTGACTCGGGGACCAGGCTTTATTGCTATACGCGCTTCAGACGGCCAAGCTCGTTGACGATAGCTTCCATCTCAGAGATGCTGTAGCTGTCCTTGGCATGTACCATGTCATAAATATCTCGAATGTCCTCATAATGGTCTTCCCCGAAGTGTGTCGGTTTAATAGCGGCACCGGTTGCCATTTTCAACCTCTTCTTAATTTCTTCGACCATATACTGAACGGTTGCGTCGGATTTCTGTGATATATCCATAGCTCCTCTTAGCTCCTCCTTACAAGGGTAATGTTATGCATGTATTGTACCATGATTGCCCCTTGGCCGCACGTATGCATCAGAGAGCTTCGATTATATCGCCTGCAAGCAGCGAAGCCTCGGTGTGACGAGCCTTCCGTGCCCTGTCTCCTGCAGCACCGTGCTGCCAGACACCTATGACGGCAGCGGCTTCTGATTCGCGACCTTGCGCCAGCAGGCTGCCGATCATCCCGGCAAGTACATCGCCGGAGCCGCCTGTGGCCATGCCCGGGTTGCCAGTTGGATTGACCCATATACATCCGCTCGGTGATGCGATGACCGTTCCGGCGCCCTTCAACACAAGTATGACACCATATTGCTGAGCGTACGCGGAGGCAATGTCTACCCGGTTCTGTTGAATATCGCGGACAGATTTATGGCATAGTCGGGCCATCTCACCGGGATGCGGCGTGAGGACAGCCGGTTGGGAACGCAGCTTCCACTGCGGGAAGTCGTCTGCTTCTGCGAGCATGTTCAACGCGTCTGCATCAAGTAATAAGGGCAGGTCGGTTACTTCCCAGACCGCCTTCAACCACTCGCTGTCGCCAGAGAAGCGGCCTAATCCCGGACCGAGAACAAGCGCTTGCTTGTCCACTGCTGCGGCAGCCAGCGCTTCCGGTGCGACGTTGCGCCAATCACCGTTTGCCTGATCGGGCAATCCGTGCAGAATCGCCTCTGGTACAAGTCCAACCAATCGGCTAGTCAGCGTCTCCGGCTGTGCCCAGGTGACGAGGCCGGTCCCCATGCGCAGCGCAGCTCGCGCGGCAAGCAGCCCGGCTCCGCTATAGGTGAGCGATCCGGCAGCGACTAGCGCATGCCCGTACGTACCCTTGTGCGCGTCTGCTTGTCGGGGGGCGTGCGGATCGCCCCAGCGGCGAGAGATTTCCGCTTCCGTCGTTAGCCGGGTCCGAAGCTGGAACTGCGCAGCGAGGTGCTGCGGAATGCCGATCGGCCGCACAGCAGTATGGCCTGCAAGCGAAGCGCCCGGCTCCTGCACGAGTCCCCGCTTCAGGAAGGCGAGCGCTGCGGTGCGAGTTGCGCGGATGCACGGTTCTGTGGCTTGTCCGGTGTCTGCGTCCAAGCCGCTAGGTAGATCCAGCGCGACGATCGGCAGCCCGCTCGCATTCACTTCGCGAATGAGACTGGCGATCGGCTCGCGCGGCGAACCCTTGAAGCCGGTGCCGAGCAGCGCGTCCACTACACCTGCGAACTGGCTCCACTGCAGGACACCGGGTTTATATGTCTCAGCGGGAATCGGCCAATGCCGGACAATATCCCGCTGACGGGCCGGCTCTCCGCGCAGTGTCTCCGGCGGTGCAGTGTAGAGCAGACGTACGTCAGCGCCTCGCTCATACAAGTGCCTTGCAGCGACGATGCCGTCGGCTCCGTTATGTCCTTTGCCGATGAGCACTAGCCATGGCTTCAGCTGTTCGCAAGCAGCCAACGCTGTGTGGATGAGCATCGCTTCATCGGCTGTTTCCCTGCCGGCATTCTCCATGAGCACTTGCGCAGGAATGCCGATCGTGTCTATCGTATAGTGATCGATTTGTCTCATCTGTTCCGCAGTAACTATATACATGTTGGCATACCCTCCATAGTTAACTGAGACTTCGTTATGTCCATATTGCCATGGAGGAGGACGAGTGGCAAGCTAAGCACTAGATCAACCGCCGAATGCTTGGCGAAAGGCGCGTGACAACCTGTCAGCATCGACATCCCATAGCTCGGCAATGTCATCGTTGATATGTTGATCCCACCAGTCTGCTAGCTTCTTGCGATTGTTGCCAGTCTCTGCAATCCAGAGCAGGTCCCCTACTACACGCTGTACATACAGCTGTTCGGCTTGCTTCAGCTTCTCCTCTGGAATCCATACATGCAGCCGTTTCACAGTTCGATAGAGCTCCTTCTTGCAAGATCGGCGAATATCCCGAAGCTTAGGTAGAGGCTTCTCATGCTTGCCTTGCGGCTGCGGTCGCATACGATACCGACTCCTTTGGTGTGCGAGATGGGTGTTGCCCCAATGTATGCGTCGCAGTCGGCAGGCGTCACGGCCACTGTCCTGATCTAGGGAATCTCTTTACTGCACTACGATGTAGGCAATCATTGGCCCATTGTGCTTGGCGTCCGGATGGGCGAGACAGATGAGGCGATACGTGCCTGTTGTATCAAACTGCAGATCGATGATCGTCTCCTGCCCTTGCTTGACCTCTCCCTTGATGTCAGTACCTTCAATGTAGAAGGGATGGCTCTTGCCATTGATTCCTAGAATAGACAGCTTCACGTGCTCTCCTCGATTTACTATGATCGTGCCTGGGTCCCAGCGGTATGCTTCCAGCTCCTTGTCATCTGCCACTTCTGCATCAAATTCTCCTGTCACCATATGGATGACTCTCGTCTGTTCTGGTGCTGCATCTGCAGGAATCACCCTTTCGCCGTGGCGGTTGCTTAAGAGCACAACAGCAGTCAAGATAAGCACCACTGCCAGGCCAAACATCAGTCCTCTGCGATGAATAATCCATACCTTCGGCATTTCGTATATCCCCCTTATGAAAATGATTCGTAGCATCGCTCATCTTGGCATCAGCTTATGCGCATGCTTGTCAGAGCATGACAACTTCGTCCACTTGCTGTTACGGGACTGGCTGGCATCATTTGCCCTGTGATAGAATAAAGTAGGTGAGGAGAACCTGTGCGCACGAGGAATGTCAAATAAGGATGGGGAAGCATGGACATGTTGACAGAATGGGCGGATGCTATATTTCACTGGCTGCAAGAGTTGGGGAGTGTAGGCATCATGCTCGGTCTGATGATCGAGGTCATCCCGAGTGAAATTGTGTTGTCCTATGCCGGCTATCTGGTGCACGAAGGCGCCATCACCTTCTGGAGCGCCGTATTGTTCGGAACGATCGGCGGCGTAGCGGCTCAGCTGTTCATCTACTTGGCGGGACGCTATGGCGGAAGGCCGTTCCTAGAACGGTACGGGAAATATGTGCTGATCCGGCGGCATCACTTGGATATGGCGGAACGTTGGTTTCATCGTTACGGAACAGGCATGATCTTCACCGCTCGATTTGTGCCGGTTGTGCGGCATGCGATTTCGATCCCAGCAGGTATGGCGCGTATGTCACTCATGAAGTTTACGTTGTTGACTACACTTGCTGTCATTCCTTGGTCGGTGCTGTTCATCGTGCTTGGTATGCAGCTTGGGCAGAACTGGCAGCGCATTGATGAAATGGCTGAACCATTCGTGGTGCCCTTCATTGTGCTATCGCTGCTGTTGACGCTTGTTTACTTCATGATGAAGCGACGACAGGGGAGTCGTACTCACCATCAGCCAGTACGGCGGAAGGCCAAGAGACAGAAGGGACGCAAGGCACCATCCAGCAGACGCGCAGCTCCCGCACGCTATGGCGAAGGCGATGCAAGCCAGTACGGTGCTGAAGGCGAACGCTTGACCGCGCATCAGTTGAAATATATCGGCAGTGATTACACCGTTCTGCACAATCGGGTCGTACAAGGCGGAGGCGGACGCCAGCAGATTGATCATCTCGTCGTCGGTCCGAATGGCGTGTTTCATATCGAGACGAAGCACTGGGCAGGCGATATACGGTTCACAGCGGGTGGCGTGGACAGAAGCAGGCAATCCTATGAGCAAGACCCGACTGCTCAGCTGTACCGTCATGAGTATGTGATCAAGGAGCTGCTTCGAGCGAACGGGATGAAGGCTGCCGTGACAGGTGTGATCTGCTTTTCGCATCCGCAGTGCAGAGTGGAAGGGAGCAGCCCCGCATTCGTTACCGTCAAGCTGGATCGACTTGTACATAAGATTCGAAGACGTGGTGCTCGCGAGCGCCTGAGCCGTAAGGAAATCACATCTATCGTTCGTCTGTTGCGCCAACATAGTGTGTCTGGACGAGCCTGAATCACATTCACTATTACCATTGGAGGAATGAACAATGAGCAACAATTTGGCACATAAGCTGAATCAAGGAATTAGTCCGCAAGCATTCATAGAAGGGATGAACAAGAACAAAGAAGCTTTCCAGACTTGGTACGATCAGTTCACTTGGGGATCAGAGGAGGATAAGGAATTTTTCGAATCACTGTCGTTCCGTGACGATCTGCGTTGCTTGATTCTGGCTGCGGAATGGTGCGGTGATGTCGTGCGCAATGTGCCGGCAGTATTCCGAGCGCTGGAAGCGACACAGATGCCGGTCGAAGTACTGGTTATGGAGGACCATCTAGAGACGATGGACCAATTTCTAACAATGGGCGGCAGAGCCATTCCGATAGTGATCTTCACCGATACTGGCGGTGCTGTGCTGGGACAATGGGGACCGCGGCCGAAGCATGTGCAGGACGTTATGATCGCCTTCAAGCAGGACAATCCTGATCGGGAAGCAGCGGATTATCAGGAGAAGATCGCGGTAGCTCGTCAGGAGATGGGACGTCAATATGGCGAGGGCGCAGACTATCAGAAGGTGATTGTCCAAGAACTGAAGGATGTGCTGTCCGGGTGTTGAACATCGAGACGTTTACTTTAGGCCCGTTAGCTACGAATGCTTACCTAGTGACCAATGAGGAAAGTAAGGGGATCGTCATCGATCCCGGAGTGGAGCCAGCTGCTCTGCTCGAGCGAATTGCGTCAATAGAGATAGAAGCGATCGTGCTGACACATGCGCACTTTGACCATATCGGCGGTGTAGAAGCCGTGCGCAAGCTGAAGCAATGTCCTGTGTATGTGCATGCCGCGGAAGCGTCATGGCTCACTGATCCGAAGAGGAACGGGTCCTTGCTATGGCCGGAGATAGGCGAACCGATTCAGTGCGCGCCAGCCGAATTCGAGCTGCGCCATGGTCAGCAGTTAACCTTGCTGGACAAGCCTTTCACCGTGTACCATACGCCCGGGCACTCGCCTGGCAGCGTTAGCTTGCTGCATGAGAATACTCTGTTCTCCGGTGATGTCTTGTTCATGATGTCTGTAGGACGGACTGATTTGCCGGGGGGTAGCACACAGGAGCTGTATTCCTCCATTCATGAGCAATTGTTCAAGCTGGATGCAGCAACAGACGTATACCCAGGCCACGGCCCCGCTACGACAATCGGCTATGAACAGGAGCATAATCCGTACGTATGACGCGTAACGACTAGTACTTCTGAATGGATCAGCGTAGGGAGTGAATGCATATGCGGGCAGTGTTGGTCAAGGAAACAGGCGGCCCGGAGCAATTGTATATAGGCGAGACAGAGACGCCAAGGCCGAGTGCAGGAGAGCTGCTTGTCCGGGTACAAGCGACAGCGTTGAATCGGGCCGATCTGCTGCAACGCCGTGGATTGTATCCGCCGCCTCAAGGCGCTTCGCCGATACTCGGTCTGGAGATGGCTGGTGAGGTAGTAGAGACAGGGGAGCAGGTGACCGACTGGAAGACCGGTGACAGGGTGTGTGCACTCTTGCCGGGAGGCGGCTATGCGGAATATGTGACGATTCCAGAAGGGATGGCGATGGCTGTACCTGCATCCTTCAGCTATGAGGAAGCTGCTGCGATTCCAGAGGTATGGCTGACTGCCTACTTGAACTTAAGCTGGCTTGGAGGGCTGGACGAAGGCAGTCGTGTGCTCGTCCATGCCGGAGCGAGCGGCGTAGGTACGGCGGCGATTCAGCTCATACGTGAAGCAGGCGGCTCGGCATGGGTAACAGCTGGCAGTGGACGGAAGCTGGAACGTTGCCGGACACTTGGGGCAGAGGACGGTTGGAATTACCGCAACGGTTCTTTCTTGCCGTGGCTGGCAGAGCGCGTTCCTGACGGGGTCGATATCGTAATGGATTTTGTCGGCGCTCCTTACTTACAGGATAATCTTCGTGCACTGGCTGTCGACGGGCGCTTAATTATCATCGGTACGATGGGCGGCAGCAGCTACGAAGGGAAGCTTGACTTGGGCAGCTTACTCAGGAAGCGGCTGCAGGTGATCGGCACAAACTTGCGGATGCGTCATGCAGCGGAGAAGATCAAGCTCTCTCAGCAATTCAGCACGTATGCTATGCCTCGCTTTGCGAGCGGGGCGTTGAAGCCGGTAATCGATCGTGTGTATGCATGGCAAGATGCAGCAGAGGCACATCGATATATGGAGCGTAACGAAAACATAGGCAAAATTATATTACAGGTAGACAATGCGTGAGGAATATGTTATGATCTTAGCACAATTTCATTAACGAATTTTTCCTTTTGCGAAGAACGCAAAACAATCGGGAATTTCCCGGGTGTTTTGCGTTTTTTTTATTGCTCCTAGCCAGTTGTCCGGACGACAGATTCGTGCACGGAAAGGAGCTGTGAAGGAATGATTCGGCTATTACATTCAGGATGAGGAGGAGGTGAGCACTTGAATCGAAGGTCATCCTTGCTACTGTCGCTGTTGTCCGCTTGTGCGGCAGCTGCGATGGTGTATGGCTTGTACGTGTGGCAGCTTCAACAATTAGAGGTTCAGAGACAAGTAACGGTATTGGCACCCGCACACTTCGTCGATGTGGGCGAAGTTCTCACTGCGGAGACACTTATGCCTGTATCGATGACCGTGTCGCATGTGCAGGAGGATATGGTGACAGATGCTGAGCAAGTACTGGGACTGACGGCTCTCATTCCGCTGGGTAAGGAGGAACCGCTTCGCGAGTGGAAGCTTGGAGAAGTTCGCTTGCTGCCGACAGAGGAAGAAGCAGTGTTTCAAATTCCGGAGGAGTATCTTCTATCTGTTTCGAACGATATTCGTGCAGGAGACAATGTCAGCATCTATGTGTCTGGCGGTGAACACCCGCACAAGCTTCTACAACGGGATGTTGTCGTTGCCTCTGTGAAGACTGCAGCGAACCGTGAAGTTACGGAGGAAGTGCCTGCTGGCCAGCGACTGAGCGGTAATGCGGAGCAGCTGCATGACAGAAGGCAGCAAGCCAGCGGCACGATCGCACATATTAATTTGCTGCTGCAGGAGAAGGAATGGGCGGTGATTGACCAGGTATGCAGACAAGGCGGCAAGCTAGTCATTGCGATGGTGAATCCATTCGAATTCCATACAGGAAAGGAGGAGATAGAGAGATGAATCCAATCATCGTATATTGCGGAACAACACCGAATATTGGCACGACGCTAGTATCATTCACATCAGCTTGGCTTGCGGCAGAGAGAAGCGGTTGGAACATTGCTTACTTATGTTTGAATTTGAAAAGCTCGAAGCTTCATCGCTATATGAAGCGAGATAATGCGGAGCAGACGCTGGATCACCTGACACCGGCACTGAAGGCAAGAACGTTGTCAGCTGAAGGTCTGCGCTCGTTCGGCTGCCGTATGCCGGAATTGCCGAAGCTGTGGTTCCTGTTCGGCAACCGCGAGCGGGAACAAGCGGAGCTGTACACACCTGACGATATTCAGCTGCTGTTGGAGCTGACCTCATCACACTTTGATCTTACGTTCGTCGAAGTGAATGCCTATTGGGACAATGCTGCGACTGTGTGTGCGCTGCAGCAGGCACAGCAGCGTTATATGGTGACTACACCGAATCTCACGCACTTTCAGGAGGACTTTGGATGCTGGTATGGGAAGCTCTCGTCGTGGCTTCAGCTGGCGGGCGATCCGTTGCAGCTAATCGTGACACAATGGCATCCTAAGGGAGCGGCTTACCCGCTGGGCAAGATTGAGAAGGAAACCGGGCTTACGATTGCGGGCAGTATACCTTGGCTGGCTGATGTGGATGAACGGTTGAATGCAGGCGAGTTGATTCGTATGACAAGCGGGAATCGCACTTTGCGTAAGGCAGTCGAACCTATTGCGATGCAAATATTAAGGAGCAGTGGCTATGAACCTGAAGCAACAGCACAAGCAAGCTGGATTAGACGGCTTCTCCTTTCCTCCTGAATATGAGCGTAACGGACAGAGGTTTTCTCTATACGCTTACACAGGTGGTCCAAGAACGAAGTCATCTCCGGAACAGACAAGACCGCTCCCCGCGAGTCGGAGCTCCGATTCATTCGAGAAGCTCGTTCAGGAAGTAAGAGAGGAGCTAGCAGCAGGTCGGGGGATGACGGATCGGGATGCAGCACGCTATCAGGAGATGTTGAATCGAGCCGTACTTGGCTATGAGGAAGAGCGTCATTCGATGATGGCCTTGATCCAGGATTTGCTCAATCGTAAGGAAACAGCGGGGATTGCGATGCCGACCGCTTCCTATAAGCAGCTGTCTGAGGCAGTATTCGCCCAGATTGTAGGCTTGGATGTATTGGAGGCGATCTTGAGCAATCGGTCCGGTCTGGAAGAAATTCAGGTCATTGGCTGCGATATCTATGAAGTGCGCAATGGCAGGGTAATGCGTTCCGCAGAGCGGTTTCGCACAGTAGCAGACGTAGAGCGTATACAGCAAAATCTTGTTTTGTACAATCATGACACCTTGAATGTTCGCAAACGCTGGGCAGAGGTTCGGCTGACAGACGGTTCGCGTGTCACGATGACAGGCTTCGGCTTCACACGCGAACCGACGGTTACGATCCGATTCTTCCACAGACATGAACAGGGACTCGAGTGGATGTGCGGGGAAGAAGCAGCGACGATGGATGATTCTGTTGCGATGCTGTTGAAGTGCTTGGTCCGAAGCGCATTCAATCTGGTCATTATCGGTGCAACCAACACTGGCAAGACGACTCTGCTCAAGGCATTAGCCGCAGAGTTGCCGGATGAGGAGAGGGTAGTGACGATTGAGGGGCGATATGAGCTCATGCTAAAGCGGGATTATCCAGAGAAGAACATTGTGGAATATGAAGTGGACGAGGATGATCCGAAGCATGGAGCAGGTCAGGCCTTCAAGCTCGCACTTCGTCAGTCCCCGAAGCGCATTATTCATGCAGAGATCCGGGACGATGACGCCAACCTGTATGTACGGGCGTGTACGAGAGGACATGAAGGAAGCATGACAACCCTTCATGCGAATCGACTGGAGGATGTTCCCGATGCGATAACAGATATGTGCATGCTAGACCGCAGAGGTATGGACCCGAATCGGCTGCGGTATCGCATCGCTCAGTGGGTGACGCAACTTGGCATCGAAATGGCGGACATCGGAGGGAAGCGGCGTATTGTGCGCATAGCTGAATTTGTATGTACAGAAGGAGACATCCAAGTACGCGAACTCGTGCATTATGACATCGTTGCGAATAAGTGGAATCGAACAGGTATGTTATCTGCTAAGGCTGCAGCACGCATAAGACGGTACTGCCCAGAAGAAGCGCCTATTCTGACCGAAGAGGGGTGGCTCTCATGATGCGCAGCTATATAGTAGCGGCTGGCATCGTATTTTTGTCACTGGCATGCTTCTTCGCGATACGTCTGTTCGCAGGATGGTGCTGGAGCAAATTCGTGCTGCAGCGGAGGTTGGCTAATCAGCGGAATAAGCCGGCTGTCGGTGTCAGGGAATGGCGTAAGGTCAGATGGCTCCACGATTATGCGTTGCAGCTGCAAGCAATGGGCGCTGTCATGTCTATGCGTGTGCTCATAATCATATGCATCATGCTTGCTATGGCAGGTATTGTGCTTGGCGGGCTATTCTTTCACAGCTTGCAAGGTATATTGGTGACGGCCGTATTATTCTCTTGCAGTCCCATCGTATACTACCAGTCGAAGCTCATTACATTTCGCATGCGTTCACGGCTTGCGTTCCTGCCGGCTGTCGAAGTAATTTACCAATATTACGCACTGTCTGCCTCCGGGAATATGCGCGCTGTGCTGACAGAGGTTGCGACAGATCAGCACCTGCCCCCGGAATTGGCGTCAACATTCCATATGCTAGAACGCAGATTATCGTTAGGGGCAGACCCCGATGAAGCCTTGCAAACGTTCAATGCAGTATCTGGTCATATATGGGCGCGCTCCTTCGCGGCGATCGTGCGTATTTCTATATATGAAGGTGTACCTGTGGAAGAAGGGCTGAAGGAATTGATTCAAGATATGCGCAGGGCGCAACAAGCTGATCGAAGAGAGCGCAATCGTCTGGTGGAGATCCGTATGGCCAATTTTTCGCCAATTTTCTTTTTAGCTGTTTTTCTATTCATTAATTTCAAGGTGGACGCAGACAAGGCGTATCATTACTACTTGCTCGATCCAGAAGGCCGCAACATGCTGCTTGATGCTTGTACATTGATATTCGTATCATTTATCGGCGGCTTATATTTATCCATGAAGCGGATGTAAGGAAGGAGGGAGGCGCTTGTTTAATCAGTGGGTGATTTGGTTGTTGTATGCAGGGCTATGGCTCACTCTTACATTAACTGGATTGGGCATATCGACTGCTGTCACCTATAAACCTAGTCGATTGCGGAAGCTTCCATGGGGCACAAAGCGCGGAAAACTTCGCTTGCACGCTGCTGCTTGGCAGGAGAGATTGGCAGGAGGTAAGTCAGGTGTAGAGGCCACAGGACGTATGCTTAAGCTAGGCGGTATGAATATGCCCGTCCCGATATATTTGACAGTGAAGCATGCGATCATAACGCTGTCCATCGCTGCAACAGCGGGATTGACAATTGTAGACAGCTTCATGCGCCCGCTGAATGGGGTATGGGCGGGTTATGCGATATGTGCTTTACTGTTCGCAGCCGCTTATGCTGACCATGTGCTGCTTCAATTGATCGCATCACGGCGCAAGCAACGCATTACAGAAGAAATTTATATCATCTGCCGGCAATTGCTCTATTACAAAGATTCACGTATGAATCTGCATAGCAAGCTAATGCGCTGCCAACCGTTCATACGTGTCTTGAATGGAGCGTTCCGCCGACTGCTGAACGGCTGGTATGAGAGTCCGGAGCTCGCATTGAAGGCTTTCAAGGAAGAGCTCAGCACAGCAGAGGCATATAGCTTCGCAGAAAGCTTGAATACTATGCGTCTAGGAGAGAACGAGAGATATTATAAGCTGCTGGAAGAGAGGGCAATGGATTACAAGGATAAGCTGGAAATAGCTAAGGACAGTCTGAAGGAGACAAGATCTTACGTGTTATTCTTGCTTGCAGGCATCCCGATTCTCAACACGTTCTGGGTATTTCTATATCCATGGGTGAAGGAAGGGGAGCAATTGTTTTATCACTTACATTAAGGATGAGGTGAATAGGAATGAGGAATTTACTTATGACAGCATTGATGCTGATGGTCGTTGTGCTGATGTTCATTCAGATCGTATCGGGAGACGGAGCTATACGCGAACAGATCGAAACCAAAGGCTCTGATGCAGTTACACAAATTAGCAGTGTTACGCCTTGAGGTGACGTATGCGATCATTATTAATTACTTTATTACTGATTTCGACCGTACTTCTCATCTATTCCGCGACGATTGGCAGTGAGGATGGCGCGATGAACGAGCTCAAACGTTCTAGTGAGCATGTGCAGACCCGCATACAGTCATTGAACCCTTAATCGGAACGGAGGAACATATGAAACAGTTATTAGTATTCGCTCTGACAGCAGGTTTGCTCTGCTGGATGATGTTCTCCGCTTCCTATAAACATGTGGCTGTCGTTAGGCATGCACTACTACAGAAGGAAGTGGACTATTTGTTGGAGATGGGGGCGAACGGAAGCTATGGATACATTCATGCGGATATGGTAGAGCAGTCCAAGAGTAGATTGGAGGAAAGGGGCTTCGTCAGCGGTGACCTGACCTATGAAGTTGCGACAACTAGCGGAATCCCTGGTCATTTGTATACACAGCCAGTGCCGAGGGGGACTGGATTGCAGCTGACGATCCGATATCCTTACGGTCGACTGTTCACGATTGATCGGTTGATCGGCATGCCTGCGCCAGACCCAAGCTTAGATATGGCTGCGACTGGCATCAAGATGAGCGAGTACGTGCCGGAATGAATAAGCTGCTGCTGATCGTGCTGCTCTTGACGATGACTGTTCTGCTGCAGGCAGCACAACTGGAGGAGGAAGTTGCCTATCATACGTTCTTCCGCACGAAGAACGCTGTGAACCGTGCTGCTGTAGCTGCTGCACAGCAGTTGGATGCTGCGGCGTTGGCAGAAGGACGCATCATGATCGATTCGCATGAGGCGCGCCATACAGCCGAATGGTACTTGCAGCGTAATATGGGCTTGGACAGCCAACATCGACCGAGGTTGGATGGGTTTCTGAAGCACCGTATTGAGTGGCTGCGATTTGAAGTCATTAACGAAGGACCGTTTCCATACCGTTATTACGATCCTTCTATAAATTATGAAGTGGTTCTGGAGAAGCCGGGAGTCATTGCTGTCATCCGACTGCGCTATCCGGGTGTGTTCCTCTGGTATGATGAGCTGGAATGGGAAATCAAAGCGACCGGGGAATGGTTTGGCGAACCGATGAGTATGCCGTTATGACGGAACTTTCTGTGAGGGGAGACAGTTTTTTCGCTACTGGCAATTCTGGTACACTGTTCATGAATGAGACATTACGGAATTGGAAAGGACACGATCTTGATGACTGCTTATGCTCAACGATTAGCAGCGCTGCAGGAGGCCTTGCGGGAGCGTCAATGGCAAGGATGTCTCGTAACGCAAAATGTAGACTTGTACTATTATACCGGGTCGATGCAGAATGGCTATCTATTCGTACCGGATGAGGGTACGGTGGTATTCTATGTGAAGCGGAGTGTGGAGCGGGCGCAGCGGGAAGCGGCTTGTGAGGTGCGGCCGCTGGGGTCATTCCGGGATTTCGGGAAGTGCTTGGCTGAGGAGCATCCTCAGGTGTTCCAAGGCGGGGGTGTCCGGCTTGCTACTGCATTCGATGTGCTGCCGACACAGCTGTATATTCGCTTCCAGAAGTTAATTCCCCAGGCAGAATGGGTGGACAGTTCACGACTTATTCGGGAAATGCGTATGATCAAATCAGAGGAAGAGATCGATCGGATTCGATATGCTGCAGCTGTGACGAATCGCGCCTTCCATCGGGGTCTGTCTGTGCTGCGCGAAGGAATGAGCGAGCTCGAGCTTGTTCTGGAGATGGAGCGTCAGCTTCGGCAGGAGGGGCATGCGGGAATAATGCGGATGCGTGGCTACAATCAAGAAATCATTACCGGCATGGTAGCTTCAGGAGCATCGGCTGCAATGCCTACGTACTTCGATGGTCCGGCAGGAGGGCAAGGACTGCATCCTTCCGTGCCACAGGGAGCAAGCCGCGAGCCGATTCGACGCGGAGAGCCTATACTAATCGACATAGGTTGCTGTATCGATGGATATGTGATTGATCAGACACGAACGGCTGTGATTGGTCAGCTCAAGAGTGAGCAGATGACACAGGCTTACGCGCTGTCAGAATGTATCCTACAGCAAACCGAAAGTCGGTTAAAGCCGGGAATAAGCTGTGAATCGCTGTACCAGGATGCAATTGATACAGCTAAGCAAGAAGGGCTTGCGGGACATTTCATGGGATATGGTGCAGATCAGGTGAAATTTCTCGGACATGGAATCGGACTAGAGATCGACGAGTTTCCCGTGCTTGCCAATGGATTCACATATCTGCTCCAACCGGGTATGGTTATCGCCATAGAACCGAAGTTCACCTTCCCGCATGAGGGGGTAGTCGGGGTAGAAGATTCCTATGCGATAACCTCGGATGGATTCGAGCGGCTAACGGAAACCGAGCGCAAGTTGTTTGAAGTATAGGTGGGATCGGAGCGAACGCAGCAATTAACGTTCGCTTTGATCTGCCTCTGCCTCAGAACCGGTTGCATCATCTTGCGTCTCGTGTTCCGTCGAGTGTTGATCGAATTCTTCTTCAGGCAGTCGTATCCATTGTTTGAGGTAACCTTGATCATACAACGCTTTCAGCAAAATAATGAGTACAGGTGACAGGATGAGGCCGGCGACGCCAAACAGCGACAATGAAATGACCATGAACGCAAGCGTTGTGAATGCTGATACGCCTAGTGAATCTCCGGTGAACTTGGGCTCAAGAATTTGACGCATCAACAGGACGATAACGAGCACTACAGTAAGCGAGATTGCGAAAGAGGTTTGCCCGACAATGAATAAGTACACGATCCACGGAATGAAGAATGTGGAAATTCCGAGCAGTGGCAAGATGTCGCTAATTGCGGCCATTAGCGCTATTGCGAATGCATTATTCACTCGAAGCACGAGCAGTGCAACCAAGATAACGACGAACGTAATACTGACCAGCTTAAGCTGGGCTTTGACATAGCTTGCGATACCGAGCAGCACATTCTCCTTGAGGAAGTAGAAGGCTTTCTTGAAGGTGCTTGGTGTCTTCTTCGCGGCGAGCTCCTTCCAGAAGTCAATCTCCACACTGAGAAAATAAGCAAGAATGATGGCGATCAGGAAATTGATGAGAAAAGTAGAAAACGATGATAACGTGGCAAGCAGCGTCTCTAGCAGCCACGTAACGATTGCCGATGCCTTCTCGGTAATAGTCGATGCGTGTTCCTTCACTTGCTCGATCACTTCTGTTGGCAAATTCTCTTGCAAATAACCAGAACCGTGAACAATTTCTCTCTGCACCTGTTCTGCATATTGTGGCACCTTGTCAATTAATGTTGACACCTGATTGATGAAGATCGCTCCTGCGCCAAGCAGAGAGCCGAGTATCAGGATGATGAACAGCACAATTGATATAGCGGATGCAATGGATTTCTTCAATCCGCGCCTATTTAGAAATTTGGCTAACGGTTCAATGATCAGGAATACGACGAAAGATAGCAAGATAGGCGCTGCGATTCGGTAGAATAGACTCCATACCCACAAGATCAGCAATACGGTCAGGAAGATCAGACCGATATCGAAAGCCGTGCGCCAATATCGCTTATAGAAGCTTAACATAGTTATTCCCCCCCGCTTGTCTCTCCGAGTCCTTTCCTGTCATTATAAGCGATGCATGGGTAAAAAAGAAATGAAGAGCAAATGTCTGCGCATTTACGTATATATACTCGTAAACGCTGCCATTAAATCTTTCATTTCACTCTGATGAATGGACATGGCTGTCGTTTTTTAGTAACATTAAGGGCAAATTGAACCATCATGGATTGAGATAGAGGGGAGGAACGTCCATGTTTCGATTGGGGAAACGAGTCATTATCGTAGCAGACAGCTTCGAGCAGAAGCTTCCCGTAGGGGAATACGGCTATGTCATTGCATATGACCGCAATAACGATAATGCTTTCGATTATGTGGTGCGCATTCCTAAGTTGAACCGCAACGTCTACGTTCCTGCATCGGACCTTGAGCTGGAAGAGGAGCTGCAGAAGCAGGAAGCCGAGCGGCTTGAACGCGAAGCGTTGATAGATTATGCGCTTGCGACGCGCAATGAAGCTCTGTTTCGTTATATTATGACCGGCGAATCAGAGGAAGATGAAGAAGAGAAGAGCGAAGAAGTGCAGAGCAGGGAAGAATTCATTCGTCAAGTGAACTTGAAGGCTTGGATTTGAGCAGCAGGCTGTATGGGCACTAGAATACCAAGGAAGCTATCCAACGGTCCGAATAGGATGGGATAGCTTTTTTTATGCATGGCGTGTGCAGTTCGTGTACGTTCTTGAGGCGGTGAAGTCTGTGGCTACGAATACATGGAATGGTCCCGGTTCCGTGTTTGAGTGAAATTCTAAACTGCGCTATAATCATAGGATGAAGTTGGGAAGTAGTGTCTGACAGGAGGGGACAGAGTAGTGAGCATATCTATTCAGGATGTTGAGCACGTGGCCAAGCTGGCTCGTCTAGATTTATCGGAAGAAGAGAAACAGACATACATGAAGCAGCTGAATGCGATATTGCAATATGCAGATAAGCTGAATGAGCTGGATACGGATCAAGTAGAACCGACCAGTCATGTGATGGAACTTGTGAATGTCACAAGGGAAGACGAACGCCGTTCGTCCTGGCCGATCGAGCAGGTAATGAAGAACGCGCCGGAAGAAGATGAAGGGCAGTTCAAAGTGCCTGCAGTGCTTGACTAATAGCTTTGGAGAATAGGAATGAAGGAGGACGTTTCCTTTGTCGTTGTTCGATATGAAATTACAGGATGTCCATGCTAAGCTGGCGGACAAGGAGTTGAAGGTTTCCGAGCTCGTTGACGAAGCATATGCACGAATCAGCAAGGTCGATGCACAGGTCGGTGCTTTCTTGACCTTGGCAGAGGAGCAGGCTCGCGCACAAGCACAAGCGTTGGACGAACAGTTGGCGGCGGGAGATGAACGCGGCTTGTTGTTCGGTTTGCCTGCCGGCATTAAGGATAATATCGTGACCGAGAATTTGCGCACAACATGCGCAAGCCAATTGTTAGCCAATTATGATCCGATCTATAACGCTACTGTTATGGAGAAGCTGAAGATTGCTCAAGCTGTAACGATTGGCAAGGTGAACATGGATGAGTTTGCAATGGGCGGATCGAATGAGAATTCTTCGTATCACCCAGTTCGAAATCCATGGGATACAGACCGTGTGCCAGGCGGATCAAGCGGGGGATCTGCCGCTGCTGTAGCGGCAGGAGAAGTATACTTCGCGCTTGGTTCTGATACAGGCGGTTCCATTCGACAGCCAGCCGCCTATTGCGGTGTCGTCGGTTTGAAGCCGACCTACGGCTTGATCTCGCGGTTTGGCTTGGTGGCATTCGCCTCGTCATTGGATCAGATCGGTCCGCTGACGAAGAATGTCGAGGACGCGGCCTATGTGCTGCAAGCGATTGCCGGTCACGATGAGAAGGACTCTACTTCTGCGAAAGTAGATATTCCGGACTACATAAGCAGCTTGAATGGAGAGGTTCAAGGGTTGCGCTTGGCGATTCCAAAGGAATATATGGGGGAAGGCATTCAGCCAGCTGTCAAGGAGGCAATGAAGACAGCGATTGCGAAGCTGGAAAGTATGGGCGCAACCGTAGATGAGGTGTCCATGCCGCATACGGACTATGCGATTGCTACCTATTACCTGCTGGCTTCATCTGAAGCTTCCTCCAACTTGGCGCGCTTCGATGGCGTTCGCTATGGCGTTCGTTCAGATAAGGCGGACAATTTGCTCGAAGTGTATCATCGCTCCCGCAGCGAAGGCTTCGGCCCAGAGGTGAAGCGCCGTATTATGCTCGGAACTTATGCGCTTAGCTCGGGCTATTACGATGCTTATTACTTGAAGGCGCAGAAGGTCCGTACATTGATCAAGCAGGATTTCGACAAAGTGTTCGAGCAATATGATGCGATTGTATCCCCTACCGCACCGACGACAGCATTTCGGCTTGGGGATCAGATCAGCGATCCGTTAACGATGTATATGAATGATGCGTGCACAATTCCAGTAAGCTTAGCTGGTGTGCCGGCGATCAGCGTGCCGTGCGGGACAGCAGACGGTATGCCAGTCGGCATGCAAATTATTGGGAAGCACTTTGACGAGACGATGGTGCTGCGCATCGCGCACGCTTATGAACAAGCCGGAGATTGGGCGGGCCGCCGCCCTGCTCTATAGAGAGGAGGAACAGCGATGTCTATGACTGGAACGAAGTATGAAACTGTCATCGGTCTGGAAGTTCACGTAGAGCTTCACACGCAATCGAAGATTTTTTGCGGCTGCTCCACCTCATTCGGCGCACCGCCTAACACGCATACGTGTCCCGTATGCCTAGGCCATCCGGGTGTGCTGCCTGTTCTGAACCGGCAGGCGGTAGATTTCGCGATGAAGGCAGCCATGGCCTTGAATTGCCAGATTGCAGATGTAAGCAAGTTCGACCGCAAAAATTACTTTTATCCGGATTCACCCAAGGCTTATCAAATTTCACAGTTTGATCAACCGATCGGTGAGAACGGATGGATCGATATCGAGGTAGACGGCGAGACGAAGCGAATCGGTATTACGCGCCTGCACCTTGAGGAAGATGCGGGTAAGCTTACACATGTGGACGGCGGCTTCGCTTCCTTAGTAGATTTCAACCGTGTCGGTACACCGCTTGTAGAGATTGTGTCGGAGCCTGATCTGCGTTCGCCCGAGGAAGCAAGAGCGTACCTGGAGAAATTAAGGGCGATTATGCTGTACTGCGAAGTATCTGACGTGAAGATGGAGGAAGGCTCCTTGCGCTGTGATGCGAATATAAGTCTTCGTCCGTATGGGCAAGAGAAGTTCGGCACACGTGCTGAGTTGAAGAACATGAACTCCTTCCGCGGGGTGCAGCGAGGCTTGGAATATGAGCAGTGGCGTCAAGCGGAGGTGTTGGACGAAGGCAGAGAAGTCGTGCAAGAGACCCGCCGCTGGGATGATGCGCAAGGGAAGACAATTTCCATGCGTGGCAAGGAAGAATCGCACGACTATCGGTACTTTCCTGACCCGGATTTGGTGCGCTTGCACATTGATGAAGCGTGGAAAGAACGCGTTCGTACTACGATACCGGAGCTGCCTGATGCGCGGAAGCAGCGTTATACGGAGCAATTCGGACTTCCTGCTTACGATGCAGGCGTTATCACTGCTTCTAAGAAGTTGGCTGATTTCTTCGAGGAGAGTCTGCAATATACGGGAGACGCGAAGGCGGTTTCCAATTGGATTATGGGCGATCTGCTCGGTCACTTGAATGCGAACAATTTAGAGTTTGAGGACGTCAGCATTACTGGACAAGGCCTGGGTGAAATGATTGGTCTCATCGAGAAGGGAACGATCAGCTCGAAGATTGCGAAGACAGTCTTCAAGGAGATGCTGGACAGCGGCAAGACACCGCAGACGATTGTGGAAGAGAAAGGGCTTGTGCAAATTAGCGACGAGGGTGCGATACTAGGTATTGTCAAGCAGGTCATTGAACGCAATCCGAAGCCTGTAGAGGATTTCCGTTCAGGCAATGACAAGGCTGTCGGCTTCCTTGTTGGACAAGTCATGAAGGAAACGAAGGGCAAGGCGAATCCAGGCTTGGTGAACAAGCTACTACAGAAAGAGCTTCGCTCTTAGCATATAGGGTGCTGTAATCAGCAGTCGGCGCACAGCCAAGCCAGGCGCGTCGACTGCTGTTGTGCTCTGTGAAGGGGATATCTGCCATAATCATGCAATAGGATTTCTATCTTTCGCTTCCGGTGAGGGGGATCAAGTTGATACAAGTACTGAATGTGCATGATGACGTAACAGTAGAGATGTTATGGTATTTGCAGCATACTTCTTATAAAGTGGAAGCGACGCTCATAGGTTTTACAGAGATTCCTCCGTTGACGGATACCTTCGAGTCGATTCGGCAGAGCGGTGAAACATTCTTAGGCTGCGTGGAGGAGGGAGAGATTCTCGCTGCATTGTCCTATGATCGTGAGCAAGATACTGTAACCATTCATCGCTTAATGGTGCATGTGAACCGCTTTCGCCAAGGTCTGGCCAGCAGCCTGTTGACAGCTTTAATTCAGAGAGAAGGAGCAGGTGACTACCGTGTACTCGCTGGGAGCCGAAACTTGCCAGCATTAAGATTATATGAGAAGCAAGGTTTCCGCGCTATAAGGGAAGAGGAGGTAACCCCGGGCGTTCCCTTAACCGAACTGAAGCGGGTTGTGACGAATGAATCATTAAGGAGGACTTAACATGGCAGAACCGTGGGTGCTTGACCCTCTTCAATTGTTGCTGCGGTTAGGATTAGCCGTTGTACTCGGGGGTATCATCGGGATCGAGCGTGAGCGAACGAACCATGCTGCCGGGTTTCGCACACATATTCTTGTTTGTCTGGGTGCAGCGCTTATTATGCTCCTATCCGCATATGGATTTGCAGATTTCGCTGAAGAGGAGAACGTACGCATGGACCCTGCCAGACTCGCTGCACAGGTGATTAGCGGAATCGGCTTCCTGGGTGCCGGCGTTATTATGCGCAACGGGGCATCGATCACAGGGCTGACGACGGCAGCTTCCTTGTGGGTTGTCGCTGCAATTGGCTTGGCAATAGGAGCGGGATATTATATAGGAGCAGCAGTGACAACCTGTTTCGTACTATTCAGCCTATTTATATTGAACAAAGTGGAGAAACGCTGGTTTGATGATCATAAGAAATATACATTAAAGCTTCATGCTACCGATGAATTCCAAGGAATGACTTTCTTGCAGAAGCAGTTAGAGCAAACAGGAATCGAAATTCTCGGTATGAAAGCTAGTAACGTGGCTGAAGGCAAGGGACAGGAGAACCGCACGCATAGTCATTATGCAGTGATTCTGCGTATTAAGAAAGCTAGAGTGATTCCTGCGCTGTTAGATAGGTTAAGAGAGAGTCCTGGTGTACAAGAAGTACAGCTGGATTAAATGACCAAGCTTGTGAAATGTATGATTGGAATTGACAAATTGATTTGAACGCTCGTAAAATAAGAGTAACTATGAATGAATAGCAATGTGCAGGAAGGGGTGGGAGTTAAGGTGCATGACAAATTGGAATCAGCATTGGATAAATTGAAGACGACAGGTGTGCGCATGACTCCGCAAAGACATGCTATCCTAGCCTACCTGCTCGATTCCCCCACGCATCCGAGTGTGGATGAAATTTATCGCGCGTTAGAGAAGAAATTTCCTAGCATGAGTGTGGCAACCATTTATAATAACCTCAAGCTTTTCTTAGAATCGGGGCTTGTCAGGGAATTGACTTATGGTGACGGTGCGAGTAGATTTGATGCGGATATGTCGAGTCATTATCATGCAATATGTGAAATATGCGGCATGATCGATGATTTTGACTGTGAACCATTAACTAAAGTGGAGTCACTTGCAGCGCAAGAAACAGGCTATCAGATCAGCCGCCATCGAATGGAAGTGTACGGTATTTGTCCTGCTTGTGCTCAAGTAACGACACATTGAGACAAGATATGAGTGGCACAATTGTGCAACCTTTGCCGCTTGACTAACGTATGTGTTTTAGGAATGAACATCCTGAAATATATACGTTTTTTTTCTTCGCTGACTTCTATCGCAAAGGACGTGACTAGCTATGAATTATGGCCCGGTGCCTCGCAGAGGACGCAAGGGGCGTAGAAGGGGATGTTTGCTGTTTCCTTTCCTGCTGTTACTGGCAGGGGCTGCGGCAGTGCTATATTGGTATTGGGAGTCAACGCAGCCGAATCAGAACCGGGTAGAGCCTGACTTTGGGAATTTGGAGCAGCCGATATTTTTGAACGGTGAAATGATGGACATGCCGGCAATGGGATCAGCCGGGGGATTGCTTTTGCCGCTTGATGTGCTTAGGCAAGTGAACCCTGAAGCGTTTCTAGCTGAAGAAGACGATATGCTAATTGTCACAACGCAAGCTTCTGTCGTGAACTTTCGGACAGATCAACTAACTGCTTTGATGAATGATGAGCCTGTGGAGCTGGCATTTGCTATGCAGCGATTGAACAATGAGTTGTATGTGCCGTCTCAGCCATTGCAAGACATTATGGATTACACAGTGGAACAATACGATACATCTGGGGCGGTAGCGATATGGACACCCGGCCAAGCTGTTCGGAAGGCTGAAGTAGCGAGCAAGCCGGATGAGCCGACATGGCAAGCAATGGTACGGACCGGACCTACCGAGCAAGCTCCGATATCGGCAGAGCTCCCGCAAGGGGAGCATGTTATCATTCTGGATGAAGTTGAGTTAGGATGGTATCAGGTCCAGATGCAAGATGGTTATATAGGGCATATTAACAAACAAGATGTGCAACTATTGCAGTCTGAAGTTGTTGCCTCAGTAGCGCCTCAGTCAGAGAGGATTCCATGGAAGCCGCTCGGTGAACGTATTAATTTGACTTGGGAGGCTGTCTATAACAATAGCAATCCAGATACAGCACAAATAGGGGAGATGCCTGGATTGAATGTCGTTAGTCCGACATGGTTCCATCTGCTGCAGCGGGAAGATGGAACGTTCTATGTGCAGAACTGGGCAGATCCGTCATATGTTGAATGGGCCCACCAGCGCGGTTACCAGGTCTGGGCGCTGTTCGACAACAGCTTCGATCCAGATTGGACCAAAGAAGCGTTGGCTACGTTCGAAAGTCGTAGATCGATTATACGTGAATTGCTGACTTATGCGAACTTATATGAATTGCAAGGTATCAATATTGATTTTGAGAACGTCTACTTGGAAGATGGCGATAAGCTTACACAATTTGTTCGTGAACTCACCCCGCTGTTCCATGAACAAGATCTCGTCGTGTCGATTGATGTAACTATTCGCGGCGGCAGTGATATGTGGTCGAACTTTTATGACCGTGAGGCACTGGGACAGCTTGTAGACTATATGATGGTCATGACGTATGACGAGCATTGGGCATCCTCGCCAGTCGCCGGTTCTGTCGCTTCGTTGCCATGGGTGGAGAAGGGGATCTCGGATATTATTCAGCACGATCATGTCCCGTCCAGTAAATTGTTGCTTGGTGCTCCTTATTATACCCGAATCTGGACGGAATATGTGGAGGATGGTCAGCAGAAAGTATCTTCACGAGCGCTTGGTATGACATCAACTCGTGAATGGATTGAGACGAATGGAGTAGAGCTTGTATTCGATGATCAGGCGGGTCAATGGTACGGAGAGTTGATAGAGGGGACTACGACATACAAGGTATGGCTGGAGAATGCCGATTCCATGAGAGCTAGGGCGGATTTGGTGAACGAGTATGATCTTGCTGGCATCGCCTCTTGGCGCAGAGGATTTGAAACGCCGGATATTTGGCAAGCAATTGCAGAGCAGTTGAGCAAGAAACCATAGTGCAACAAAGGGAGCCGTAAAGGCTCCCTTTGTTGTAAATAGGTATGAAAGCTGGTTTCGAAAGCTCTTTTAGAGATGTTAGTTGGAACGCTCTGGTGAGCTCGTCTCCTGACCTTCCGAATGTTCAGGTGCGCTTGTAGCTTGATTGGGGTCCAAGGTGAGTATTGTTTTGCAGAACATACAACGGTCTGTTTTGCCGAGCATCTTAGTCTGCTTGCCGCAATCCGGACATTGCAATACAACGGAGCTGGTAGATAATACCCCCGCCCAGAAGTATATAGCCATGCTGCCCAGCACACTAACCATACCGATAAGCATGAAGATGAAGAGAACAATTTTACCTGGTTCCCCCCATACTAGTACAGCTGATGTTCCCAGAATCATAAGACCGAGTCCGAGTAAGGTAAGAACTAAGCCCCATAGTCGGAACTCATTGAGTTTACTAGATTTTAAGCGCATGATTACCCTTCCTTTGCAGTTAAATAGAATGAATCAAGAATAGAGGCAGGAAAACGGAACGATGGTGTAGAATGAGTACTCAACAGCAACTGTACTAAAAACAAAACTTGGAGACGAAGTGAACAATGAACTCGATACAGTCATACTTTAAGGATTATTACGCTAGTCGGACTGCAGTGACATCGGTCGTTATGGTAAAACCGGATGAAAGCCACAATCAATGGATTGACGGCTTCGACATTTTGTTGCTCGTTATTACAGAAACGAAGCAGCCGACAAACCATACCTCTCATTATAGTAAAGACAACTATCGCATACAAGAAAGATGGATACATAAAGAAGGACTGGAAAGTTGGATTTTGAATGGCGAGAATCGAAATATCATTCAGTGGATTCTGCAAGGAGAGTTGATCGTGGATCAGAACGGTTATGTGGAGAGCATGCGTCAATCCCTAAGCAGCTTTCCGAGGGAACTGCGGGAGAAGAAGGCATTGATTGAATTTACCTATTTTCTCCGTCGGTACTTGCAGAGCAAGGAATACTTAGCCAATGGTGAGGTATTCGATGCTTATAGTAATATATTGGAGGCCCTTCATCATTGGGCACGAATTGTTATTATCCAAGATGGTGCACACCCAGAAGTGACTGTTTGGAATCAAGTGCATCATATTAACCCTGGTGTGTACAAATTATACGAAGAACTGTTGTTCAGTGCGGAATCATTAGAACAGCGTGTGAAGCTGGTGCAGTTGGCAGTAGATTTCTCGGTTATGACGAAGATGAGGGAATGCTGCGCATACTTGCTGCGTGTGATTGGATCTCGCTCCCAACCGTGGAGTGCCTCGGAGTTGAAGGAGCACGAGGAACTTGGCGAGCTTCATATTGATTTGAGTCTTGTATTAAGGAAGCTGACTAAGCGTGCCGTTATCAAGGAAGTCATGGAATCCGCAGATGGTGATCTATCGATTATGGAAGTGAAATATACGGTTTGACGTTATAAGGTGAAACACGACAAGCACTTGTCGTGTTTTTTTTTGCGAGAATTTACTTATCGCAGCTTCTTGACATGTTGTTCGGGTCTGTGGTACATTATTTCTCGCCGCTTCAAATGGGAGCGCGGCGGCAGGCGGCTTTCGAGCTGCGGCTGGCCATGCTCATTCATTATATAGCGGTGAGATGCAACGAAAGTTCCTCGGCAAACGACAGGAAGTAATTGGAACAAAAAAGCACTTGCATTATTACCCGGAAAGATGTTATATTAATAAAGTCGCCGCTGAAACGGTGACGACGCAAACGAGTAATCGCACTTTGAAAACTGAACAGCGAGTAAACGTGCAATTGGACAGCCGTGTAACGGCTTTGACCAAAAGCACGGACGTCCTCGTTGAAACCATAATGGTTGAAACGAAACAATCGATTCGAGAGAATCGAAACAACGCAAGCATTGAAATGAGCAGACGCTCTTTCTAATAATGCTTCATTCTAGAGATGATGGTATCGGGATTGCTCTTGGTAGCACTAGTGCTGCTGGAGAGGTTGATCCCGGATCAAAGTTTCCAAGGAGCGAAGCGACCTTATTGGAGAGTTTGATCACCGATCAATCTCACCAATGGAGGAACAATTTATTGGAGAGTTTGATCCTGGCTCAGGACGAACGCTGGCGGCGTGCCTAATACATGCAAGTCGAGCGGAGTTTCT
>CAJXLT010000008.1 GCA_913056365.1 uncultured Paenibacillaceae bacterium
CAGGTCGATAGGTTCGAGGTGGAAGTGCAGCAATGCATGCAGCTGACGAATACTAATCGGTCGAGGGCTTAACCTAACTACCCCACAAAGTGATGAAGCGCAGGAAGCGGATTCAAGTACTTTGCGGGGGCCCCGAGAACATCGGGTGTAAACACCACACGGCTGTAATACCTTTCGTTTCGCATCTAGTTTTGAGGGTGCTATTGACACCCCAACAAGATATACCCTGCTGGATATTCCCTGATAGCTCAGTTGGTAGAGCACTCGGCTGTTAACCGAGTTGTCGCAGGTTCGAGTCCTGCTCGGGGAGCCATATGGAGAGATGTCCGAGTTTGGTCGAAGGAGCACGATTGGAAATCGTGTAGGCGTCACAAGCGTCTCGAGGGTTCGAATCCCTCTCTCTCCGCCATGAACATTCTAATACTTATTGTGTGACTATGGCCCGTTGGTCAAGGGGTTAAGACACCTCCCTTTCACGGAGGTAACAGGGGTTCGAATCCCCTACGGGTCATAATAAGTCCTCAAGAAGATATACAATCGACTTCATGGGGACGATCTATCACGGACGCTTAGCTCAGCTGGGAGAGCATCTGCCTTACAAGCAGAGGGTCGGCGGTTCGATCCCGTCAGCGTCCACCATAACTAATTCCAATACAAGTAGCGCTAAGCTTTACAGCTTATATCGGTTGCTTTATTGGGCCCAGATACAAGAGGGCATAGACGACGCGGGGTGGAGCAGTCCGGTAGCTCGTCGGGCTCATAACCCGAAGGTCGCAGGTTCAAATCCTGCCCCCGCAATACCTTTGACAAACAGGTGTAATCAAGTTATAATTGCAACTGTCGCTGCAAAGGAATAAATGAACATGGAGCTGTGGTGTAGAGGCCTAACATGCCTGCCTGTCACGCAGGAGACCGCGGGTTCGAATCCCGTCAGCTCCGCCATTATTTTTGACAACAGCATACATAAGGCTCGGTAGCTCAGTCGGTAGAGCAGAGGACTGAAAATCCTCGTGTCGGCGGTTCGATTCCGTCCCGAGCCACCATTGTTGCAATTATATGCGCCGCTGTAGCTCAACTGGTAGAGCATCTGACTTGTAATCAGAGGGTTGGGGGTTCAAGTCCTCTCGGCGGCACCATGCATCACTTTTGTTGCAGCAACGTGGAGGATTAGCGAAGTGGCCAAACGCAGCAGACTGTAAATCTGTTCCCTTTCGGGTTCGGTGGTTCGAATCCATCATCCTCCACCATTCTTCATAGGGGCATAGTTTAATGGTAGAACAGCGGTCTCCAAAACCGTTAGTGTGGGTTCAACTCCTGCTGCCCCTGCCAAGTAGCTATATGGCGGTCGTGGCGAAGTGGTTAACGCATCGGATTGTGGCTCCGACATTCGTGGGTTCGATTCCCATCGATCGCCCCATATATTATACAATATGATGGGGATTAGCCAAGCGGTAAGGCAACGGACTTTGACTCCGTCATGCGTAGGTTCGAATCCTACATCCCCAGTCATGGTACTGGGAGTCACCAGCAACATCTGGTGACTTCGATACCGCACATAGTAGTATTTGCGGACGTGGCTCAGTGGTAGAGCATCGCCTTGCCAAGGCGAGGGTCGCGAGTTCGAATCTCGTCGTCCGCTCCATCATCATTTGGCGCCATAGCCAAGTGGTAAGGCACGGCTCTGCAAAAGCCTTATCCCCAGTTCGAATCTGGGTGGCGCCTCCATTTAGCTTTATGAGCCGGGGTGGCGGAATTGGCAGACGCACAGGACTTAAAATCCTGGGTTGGGTGACCAACGTACGGGTTCAAGTCCCGTCCTCGGTATAGTAAGTCGAGTGCCCTTAGCTCAGCTGGATAGAGCGTTTGACTACGAATCAAAAGGTCGGGAGTTCGAATCTCTCAGGGCACGCCATACTAGCTTCAGTGTCAATCATAATTTAATATGCCGGTGTGGCGGAATGGCAGACGCGACGGACTCAAAATCCGTTTCCCGCAAGGGAGTGGAGGTTCAAGTCCTCTCACCGGTATCTAAGAAGATGAAGCTCTTGAGGTCAATTCCTTGAGAGTTTTTTCGATTGAAAGACAAGCTTATGCATTATTCTCTTCTGTATAAAAGCGAGGAGTAAGACTTAACCCCTATTATATATTTTCGCAAGCTTTTCGGATTTGCATTTTGTTGTAGACTCTGGCTTCTCAGCTAGGGTTTTTTTTGGTTTATTTTCCTACAGGGAATTGAACATACTTTTTCTTGAGATATTCAGATCGTTCCGAACTCTTTTGGGAGAGCATCTTGTGAAAAGAGTTCTCATTGGCTATTGACTTCATCGTCCAATATAGGTATAATCCAAATCGTAATAATTACTATTAGAAGGGTGACGATACAAGTGACATTCCACATTGATGATATGTTCGAAGGGTAGCTGTGATGAAACGAGAAATCGATTTTGTCAAATTCAATCCCACTCAAAACATGACCATACTTGTGAAAACCAATCATCCGGCTGATGAATATACACACATTGCTTCAAAGATGATGTCCTATGACAGTGTGTATGCTGAGCAAGTTGGTTTTATCGAACTGCCTCAGAACCATGAAGCTGACGCACATCTGCAAATGGCTGCTGGCGAATTTTGTGGTAACGCATGCATGGCACTGGCTGCTTATATTGCATTTGAAAAGGGACTAAAGCATAATGGTCTGGCGGAAATTACGTTGGAAGCTTCGGGTTCGGATCATTTATTAACTTGCCAAGTGAAGAGAATACAGGATAAGTATTACTGTCAAGTCCCCATGCCTCTTCCTGTAAAAATTGAGCAGAGGTCAATAAAATTTGACGGTGATGAATTGGAACTGGTGTTTGTAAGATATCAACAGTGCATTCATATTGTGATGGAAGTGGAGCAATTGGATAATGTTGCGAAAGACCGAGCGCAAAACCTGGCAAAATTGCTAGGTGTCGTTCTGGAAGTAAACTTAGTCGGTATTTTGTTGTATAAGTCAGACACCAATGACTTGGCTCCTCTCATCTATGTTCCGTCACTGGACAGCATGGTATGGGAAAGAGGCTGTGGTTCGGGTACTGCATCCATTGGCGCTTATCTGGTCTGGAAGCATAAAGAGGCAATTGAAGTACAAATCAAGCAACCCGGCGGTACGATTCATGTAGCTGCTGACTGCAATAAAGGAGAGATAAGTTACCTTCAAATCGAAGGACTTGTCGGAATTGTTGCACAAGGGAAAGCATTTATAGACATTGGTGATATCCATGATATTAGGGAGAAGGAGATTTCTATGGCATTGGGAGGTAGGGGATGAATACACTTGAACAGTTTCGAAAAGATATTACTGAATACTCCGTAAATTTTTGTAGATTGTCGGCACAATATGACCATACCATAGATCATGTCGTGGAGATGGAGACGGTTATCGATGCCTATTCGAAATTCATAACGGATGCACGGAACAAGGATGTATGGGAGCAAATGGAGCTTGCGAAATCGGATGGATTTAACCGGATCGTTGAAGATGTCAGGAATTCATCTGCACAATGCGTTGCGATTATGGAAAAGTACCGTGCAATGAAGTTGCTAAATGGCGATGCCGATAAAGCTGATTACTTCAACAATATAGAGTCATGTATCGAAAAAGAATTTGGGAGCTTCCGAATCACTTCGGATTCACAGGTTATCATGATTGGTTCGGGATCATTTCCGATGACGCCTATATTGATTGCCAAGCGAACAGGGGCACGCGTAGTGGGCATAGACATTGATGAGGAGGCCATACATCTTGGTCGACAAATTGTAGAAAGATTGGGGGACGGATTACGGATCCAACTGGAGAAAGTGTTCGTGGAACATCTAGACATGACGAAGGATGCGACGCATATCATATTTAGTTCGACGGTTGCCAATAAATATGACCTGCTGGATCAGTTGCATGCATTAACTAATGAACAAGTCGTCGTTGCGATGAGGTACGGTGACAAGTTGAAGTCGTTGTTTAATTACCCCATGAAACAGGTGGATGAGAGCAAATGGCGATTAGTTGAAACGGTATTGCGTCCCGATCATGTGTTTGATGTCGCGTTGTACGAGAAGACGCCGGTTGCATCTAGATAGAGTAGGAGGGGGGAATGAGCGATTTGAAGCGAGTTTTACTATTGGGCACGGGTCCTGTATCCATTCAAATGGCTAGTATGCTGAAAAAACATTGGCATTGCTGCGTAGGTATCGTGGGGCGAGCGTCTGTTCGTTCTAAACCATTCTTTGCAGATCTGAAACAAAATGACTGTCGTATTCGCGTAAGCATTCAAAATGAACAACATCGAAGGCTGGAGGGCAACTGCTTCATCGATCACGTTTTTCAAGGATATGGAACCGTTACAGGGGAATGGGATACCGTCATTGTCACTGTTACGACGGATGCATATATCGAGGTTTTGAAGCAAATCGATGAGCGGATTATGAGAAAAGTCAGGTGTGTCGTATTGATTTCTCCGACCTTCGGTTCGAATAGCTTGCTACGTCATTATATGAACGAAATTCAATCTGAAGCGGAGATTATAAGCTTCTCTACATATCTTGGCGATACGCGATGGATGCATGAACAGCCTTCCCATCATGTGGTGACAACAGGTGTTAAGAAGAAAGTGTTCGTTGGTTCGACGCACGTTCCATCGGACAATGTCAAGGCACTGTGCGAGTTATACGAACAATTGGGTATCGCCTTGGAAGTGATGAACTCTCCAATCGAGGCGGAGACGAGAAACATATCTTTGTACGTCCACCCGCCGTTGTTTATGAACGATTTTTCTCTGAACGTCATCTTCGGAGAGGTGGGGGCCAAGAAGTATGTATATAAAATGTTTCCTGAGGGGCCGATCACGCAGTATTTAATTCGCGATATGCTGGCCGCATGGAGAGAGATTACGAGTGTAATTCAAAAATTAGAACTGACAGGCGTCAACCTGCTTAAGTTCATGACGGATGACAATTATCCGGTGAGATTGGAAAGTTTGTCACGTGATGATATAGAAAACTTCAGTCATTTGGACAGCATTCATCAAGAGTATTTAGTGTACATCCGGTACACTTCACTGTTGATCGATCCTTTTTCGGAACCAGATCAGGAAGGAAGATATTTCGACTTTTCCGCCGTCCCCATCCGGTCCATCTTTGTGAACAGTGAAGGCTACTGGGATATACCACGGATGCCCAAGGAAGATTACTACCGGATCAAAATCATACAGGGGATTGCCAATTACCTGGGGGCAAGCTGCCCGACCATCGATACATTCATTACCGCTTATGAACGCAAATTGGATGAAACGGCACAAACGTTAAAGGGTGAGTTGGTGTCGAATGCATTCAAGGTACAAACGTTTGAAGAAGATTTGAAGATGATATGCAGTGAAATAGGCAAAAGCAGAGGAACAACGATGGTGAACACACACGAGGAGGATATGGCATGACAGGAAGAATGGTTGTTTGGATGATTGTATTGTTGGGTTCCGTTGGGCTGCTGGCAAGCTGTGGTGGTGATCAAGCTGGAAATACGGGAGCAGCGGATCAAGACCAAGAGCTAGTGTACGCAACGGCGAAAGATACGAATGATATGAATCCACACTTTTATGCGGGCTCGATGCCGGCTCAAGGGATGGTCTACGAGTCATTGGTAGAAAATACGGAAGACGGGATCAAGCCACTTCTAGCAGAATCATGGGAGATTTCCGAAGATGGGAAGGTATATACCTTCCATTTGAGACAAGATGTACAATTCCATGATGGGGAGCCCTTTAACGCTGAAGCAGTGAAGAAAAATATTGAAGCTGTGCAAAGTAACGCAAGCACGCATTCCTGGATTAAGCTATCGACGAAAATCGTAAGCTGCAATGTCATAGATGCGTATACGATTGAACTCGTTCTATCTGAACCTTATTATCCGACTTTGCTAGAATTGTCGATGACTAGACCTTACGTATTCCTCTCACCTAAAGATTTTGTTAACGGGGAGACCAAGGACGGCGTGAATGGCTACAATGGCACAGGTCCCTTCAAGCTCGCTGAGCAGAAAGTCGATCAGTACGCAATTTTTGAAGCCAATGAGACCTACTGGGGCGGCGCGCCAAGTCTGAAGAAGATTACGGCCAAAGTTCTACCGGCAGGGGAGACGACATATTTGGCGTTGCAAAAAGGTGAAGTCAACTTCTTATTTACGGATGACCGGGGCACGGACAGTCTGGATGTAGAAGCGATGAATAAACTGGTTGAATCGGGTGAATTTCAACTTGTTAGAAGCAAACCGATGAATACCAAAATGATCGTAGCCAATAGCAGCAAACTTGATAGTCCAGTGCACGAAACGGCTGTTCGCGAAGCAATCTGGCATGCCGTCGACAGAGAAACGATTAGCCAACAAATTTATAACGGCACCGAAACAGCAGCCGACACCCTATTCTCGTCTAACGTCAATTACGCCAATGTTGACCTGATGAAACGAAGCTATGACTTGGAAACAGCGAAGCAGATTTTGGATGAAGCAGGCTGGGTCTTGGACAATGGCGATGCAATCAGAACGAAGAACGGGAACAAGCTAGCCATGAAGCTATATTATGATACCCATTCTTCTTCCCAAAAAACGCAAGCTGAATTCCTTCAACATGCATGGAAAAGTATAGGCATGGAGGTAACGCTAATTGGTGAGGAATCCACTTCAATTGCGAATAGACGATCTACTGGCGAGTATGATTTATTATTCAACCAGACATGGGGACTTGCGTATGATCCACAAAGTACAGTCGCTGCATTCAGTTCCACGTCTTCTTATTACCATACGACCAGCGGCATAGAGAAAGCGGATGAGCTGTATAAGAAGATCGAACAGGTTATGGTTTCACAAGATGAAGAGACTCGGAAATCCTTGTATGCGGATATTATCAATATCGTTCATGAAGAAGCTGTCTTCATTCCCATTACGAATGGCAGTGTTACGGTTATAGCTTCTGCAGACCTGCAGGGCATCTCGTTCAAGCAAACACAATTTGAGCTGCCATTTGAACGCATGCAATTCGAATAAATCAATAAAAGGGGGCTTGAGTCCCCCTTTTATGTAATGGGGAAGAAGGAGAATGCTTATGGGGTTATATATCGTCAGGAAAGTATGCTTAACCGTTCCGCTGCTTATGGTCATTTCGTTTCTGACGTTTATACTGAACAATCTGTCTCCGATGGACCCGGCTGAAGTTGTATTACAAGCACAAGGCGTACCTGTAATCACGGATGAATTAATCGCGCAGACGAGAGCGGAGCTCGGGATGGACCAGCCGTTCCTCATCCGGTATTTCCAATGGCTGATGGCATGCCTGCAGCTCGATTTCGGAGATTCCTATATCACAGGAGAACCTGTCTGGTCCTTGCTGGGACCTGCTTTTCTGAACACGTTAAAGCTTACGCTTGTGTCGATTATCGTTATTATCGGACTATCCATTGCGTTAGGCGTCATCTGCGCATTGAAGGAGGGCGGCCTACTGGATAAGTCGGTCAGGGGCGTGTCCTTCTTCCTGACTGCCATGCCGTCCTACCTGCTTGCAGGTCTGATGACTTGGTATTTTTCTGTGAAGCTGGATTTGCTCCCGACAAGCGGGATGGACTCGTACAGGAGTTACCTATTACCTGTTACGGTAATTGCGGTTAGTTATGTGGGCATTTACTTTCGAATCGTCAGAAGCTCGATGTTAAGTAATTTGAATGAAGATTACGTCCTGTACGGAAGGGCATGCGGCTTGCCTGAGAAGACGATAACGCTGCATATATTAAGAAATTCATTGCAGGTTGCCATTTCAGTATTTGGCATGGCTATCCCCGTATTGCTTGGAAGCACAGTTGTCGTGGAAAGTGTGTTTGCTTGGCCGGGTCTGGGCACTTTAAGCGTGAAGTCGATTCTTAGCAGAGATTTCCCCATGATTCAAGCGTATGTCCTCATACTGGCCGTCGCTTTTGTTCTGTTCAACACCTTTTCCGACATGATGAACGCGGCGCTCAATCCGAAGCTAAGAAAGGACCTCTAAATGGAATTATTGAAAAAGATCATGATGGACAAGTTGGCAGCCATTTCTTTATCCATCGTTGCGGTCACGATTGTTGTCGGGATATTCGCTCCATTGTTCGCGCCACACGACCCCTATGAGGTTCACATGGAGCTTCGTTACGCATCCCCCTCATGGGAGTATTTGCTTGGCAACGATCATCTGGGAAGATGCGTCTTATCCAGATTGATTTATGGCATTCGTCCCAGCGTGCTGTGGGTATTAGCCGCATTAGCTTTGTCAGTTGGAATTGGCGCGATTCTGGGGTTTATTGCCGGCTACTTCAGGGGGAAGACGGATGCTATTCTAATGAGAATTTGCGATGTGATGCTGTCCTTCCCTGGATATGTGATGACATTGGCGTTAATCGGTGTTTTGGGTGTCGGATTCGAGAATATATTGCTAGCATTCATATTGAGTAAATGGGCCTGGTTCGCCAGGGTTATCCGAACGGCTGTAATGCAGTATGCGGAATCCGAATATGTCAAGTACGCCAAAGCCATCGGTGTCAGCAACATGAAAATCATGGTTAAGCACATTGTGCCAGTATCCTTCTCCGATATTGTAGTGGTTGCCAGCAGCTCCTTCGGCGCTATGATTTTGCAAATTTCAGGATTTTCATTTCTGGGGCTAGGCATTCAAGCACCGCATGCGGAATGGGGCATGATGTTGAACGAAGCGCGGGAGGTCATGTTCTCGAGGCCGGAGCTCATGCTAGCGCCTGGCTTAACGATTATTATTGTCGTGATGGCCCTTAATTTTGTGTCTGATGCGCTGCAAGTTGCGTTAGATCCTAAATTAATGAGCTCCCAAAACAAGTCTTACCGAAACGCAACAACCTCTGCAGGTAAGCTTCAAGGAAAAGAGGTGGCTTAATCATGGACCATCTATTAGAGGTTTCAAATTTGAAAATTTGGGATAGCAGCACCGGCAAGGTGATTGTGCCGAATAGTTCCTTTCACGTCAAGCAAGGAAGCTGTCTGGCCATTGTAGGAGAAAGCGGCAGCGGGAAATCTGTAACCTGCAAAGCCGTGATGAAATTGAATAAAGCAGGCATTCGCCAAGCAGGAGACATCTTGTTCAAGGGAGAGAACCTGAGCGATCTTTCAGAAAAAGATATGAGGAAGAAGAGAGGAAAACAGCTGTGTATGATTTTGCAAAACGGTATGCGCGCCTTTGATCCCTCCTGTGTGGTAGGTACTCACTTCCTGCAGATGCTGGCCGTACATTTTGATTGGAGTCGCGACGAGATGACGACCAAGCTGAAGCATGCGATGGAATGCGTAATGCTGAAGGAGCCGCTCGCGGTGATGAACCAATATCCACATCAATTATCGGGCGGCATGCTGCAGCGGCTCATGATAGCGTTGGCCATCGTACTAGAGCCTGACATCATTATCGCGGATGAGCCGACAACAGCGCTCGACACCATCTCGCAGTATGAAGTTGTGGAACAATTTATCCGATTGCGGGAAAGAATGGGATGTTCGATGATCTTTGTTTCACATGATTTGGGAGTCGTGAAGAAAATAGCGGATGAGGTTCTGGTCATGAAAGACGGGATCATTGTGGAAAAAGGGACGACACGCGCCATCTTCTCTGGGGCTCAGCATGAATATACCCGTTACTTAGTATCTACGAAGCTTGCGCTGAGTCATCATTTTGAGCAAATCATGGGAGGCGTTAGCGTTGCTGAGCGTTGATCATGTTGAGAAATTTTATAGAAAAGGCGGAATGTTCTCCGGGGAAAGGCAGCATGTGTTGAAAAACATTAGTTTTGCCTGCAAGCAAGGGGAAAGTCTCGGCATTATCGGGGAAAGCGGCAGTGGTAAATCCACGTTGGGGCGCTTGTTATTAGGCATTGAAAAACCGGATCATGGAACGATCTTATTTGAGGAACAGCGTGTACAAAATCGCAGAACGAGATTAGGAAATATCAGTGCCGTATTTCAAGACTACACTTCCTCCATCAATCCGTTCTACACCGTGGAACAGGCTGTTATGGAGCCCTTGAAGTTGCAAATGAAAGTGCCAGAGGATAGAAAAAGCAAGTTGGTGACGCTACTACATCAAGTAGGATTAGACTCGTCCTATCTCAAGAAATATCCGCATGAGTTGTCAGGAGGGGAGGCACAGCGGGTATGCATAGCAAGAGCCGTAGCAACCGAACCGAAATGCATATTATTTGATGAGGCAATCAGCTCATTGGATGGATCCGTTCAAATTCAGGTGCTTGAGTTGTTGAAGAGCTTGCGAAACATTTATAACATGGGGTATATCTTCATCACCCATGATATTCAAGCTGCGGCTTATATTTGCGACAAAGTCATGATCATTCGAAGCGGTCAGATCGAAGAGATGGTCGATGTCGAACATCTTAAGGACGTTCAGTCCGCCTATGCTAAGAAGTTGTTGCAGATGATCATATCTTAACTAAACGATAGGAACATTGGGAGTGGAGGGAGCAAGTGTTGTGAGAGGAGCTCTGTCTTGGCCTTTTTTGCGGCTATATGTATTGACTTTTTCATATTTTAGCGCCAATGCGATCCTGAACGTGGTGATTCCTTTGAGGGGGGATTCGTTAGGCGCTACGAATACAACGATCGGGATAATTATGGGCGCTTACTTATTTACGACCATGTTCTTTCGACCGTGGGCCGGACAATTGATTCAGAAGCATGGGCCGATCAAGGTGCTGCGCGCCATACTTATTATCAATGGAGTGGCTTTAATTCTATACACGTTTACCGGGTTAGGGGGATATTTCGTTGCCCGCGTCTTGCAAGGCGTATGTACCGCCTTTTTCTCTATGGCATTGCAGCTCGGCATTATTGATGCGCTGCCGGACAAGGATCGTTCGCAAGGGATATCGATGTATACTTTATGTGCGTATATGCCAGGAATTATCGGTCCATTGCTTGCCTTAGGCATTTGGCAAGCTGGGGATACACATGTTTTTACAGTGGTTATGGTCGTACTTGCCCTCTTTACAGGGTTGGTTGGCTACAGCGCTAAGATGGATAATAAAGAAGCGGAAACTGCTCCGGCACAGACAGAGCAGGGTGCAACGATAAGGAAGTCTTTCAGCCAATTGATCAAAAACCCTTACTTATTTAAGTGCAGTGTTCTGATGCTGGCGGCTTCTGCCGTATTCGGCGCAGTGACAACCTTTATTCCGCTATATGCTTCACAAATCGAAAGTGGCAACGCGGGGATTTATCTCATGCTACAGGCAGGTACTGTAGTATTGGTACGGTTTCTATTAAGGAAGAAAATCCCTTCTGATGGCAAATGGCATGCCACTTTTGTTGTAGGGATCATGCTCATGCTGGCAGTAGCGGCGCAAAGTGTAAGTTTTGCCATCGTGGGCGGAGCAGCTTTTTTCTATGTAGGCGCTGTATTGATGGGAGCCGCTCAGGCACTCCTTTACCCAACGTTGACAACGTATTTGACCTTTGTATTGCCGAAGACGAATCGCAACGTGTTACTTGGATTGTTCATCGCGATGGCTGATTTAGGCGTTTCCCTGGGTGGTGTCGTGATGGGCCCTGTTGCAGATCTCTCCTCTTACTCTTCTATGTTTACGATGTGTGCGATTCTGGGTGCGGTCATGATTATCTTTGCCTTTGATCGACGGAAGATTCCGATGGGATCAGGATAACGGATAAGAATCGTTATTATTACTACTTTATCCTCACCAGAAATATTAGCCAAGCAGCTGGCGCATCGCTGTCAAGACAGAATTGCTGGCCGAATCGCAAGCAGTCGATTTCTTTTAGGACAAATCACGTTTCAGTGAAGGGATAGATGGGGCAATAGTGGTTGCCAATATGGTTAAAAACATTGCTTTCTGTCACAAGAAGCAAAGCGAAGCTGGACCTCACTCCTTCATAGTATGAAGTAATGCTATATGATGTACTCAAGACGGCACCTCTGGACTAACCAGAATGACCGTCTTTTCTTGTATGACGGGAATATTGATCATTAGGGGCTATTTATAATTTATCACTTTTATGTAATACTGTGATTGAAAATTGAAATAGATAGGAGGGATATCAACCCGGATTCAGCGGTCAGTACTTTATAACAAAGGAGGGATAGTTAGTGAAAGGCAAGTATGCATTAATGCTTGCATTGCAAACGTACAATTACGAACTTACTTTATTAAACAACTACGTACAACAATGCTCAGAGTGCTTTGAGCTCTTACAGGCTAAGCTGGATGCCCTGTGTCGTTATATTGTGTACGAAGGCAATCATAGCATCTGGGACGAGTGGGGACATCTCCAAGAAATTGATGCGCTTGGCAACCAACTTCGCATTACAAGCAATCAGGCACTTTGTAGTTTGGAGAAGTTTCAGTGTCAGAGGCTGCTTGAGCAGCAAGACAGTATGAGCGAATATTTGGCGAGGCTGTCTGCGGAAGTGAAACAAGAAATTCCGAAATTTCATCTTCAGTCCAATTCGCGCATCTTATTTATTGGATCCGGCGCACTCCCAATTTCCCCTTTGATTCTTTGCCGTGAGACGGGTGCTGAGGTATTGTGTGTGGATATTGACCGGGAAGCGGTATATTTCGGTACCAGGATTGCAGAGTCACTGGGCATGCACAAGAAGGTCCGGTTTATCGGAACCTATGAAGAGGGATTGGATTACATTCGACAAGCGACGCATATTTTTATTGCCTCTCTGGTAGAAGGAAAAGTTGAGCTGCTGGAAATGCTGAAGTCCGAACTCCCCGGGGATGCCATTGTTGTATTAAGATATGGAAACGGTTTAAAATCACTATTTAATTACCCATTTGAACAAAACATGGCGACTGGGTGGAAGATGACTCCTTTAATCAGACAGGATAGCTTTTACGATACGGCGATTCTTACATTCAGGTCTAGCCTTGTGGAAGAGGTGTATGACAGGTGAGGAATGAATCCGATGCAGCTCCCTTTGGTCATACCTTAATCATCGGAGCAGGACCAGCCGGTATTCATGCAGTAGTAAACTGGAGTGGCGCCTCTACTTGTATAGGTTTGTTGAACCGAAAGGGAGAACATGCACAAAAGGTGAAAAAAATGTTGGAAGAAGCCTCCTACCGGGTAAAATGTGATGTTTTTGTTTCAGGTAAGGAGGGGTTGTCCGGATCGGCAACGATTGATCACTATTACGAAGGCTACCAAGAGTTGGAGGATAGTTGGGATACGGTTTTGATCTGTACGCCGTGCGATAGTTATGCGAGCGTCTTAGCTGAATTGCAGGTGGAGAAGCTGCGGAAGGTGAAGCAACTGATCTTGATTTCACCGGGAATAGGTTCCAATGCCTGGGTTCAAAGTCTGTTGGGAGAGGAATGCAAACGGATAGAGGTAGTCAGCTTCTCCACTTATTATGCCGCTTCCAAATTCATAAATCTTCAAGCTCCTCTCACATCGGTGGTCAAAGGGTTGAAACGGAAGATTAGAATCGCTTCCAACCGATCAGATCAGACCATATGCCCGCCTATTCAAAAGCTGATGGAAACTATGGGGATTGCCTGCGAGATTGTGGAATCGCCGATAGAAGCGGAAAGTTACAGCATTACGACTTATGTACATCCTCCGTTATTCATGAATGAGTTTGCACTGAACGAAATTTTCTCCCAAACCACATCGAGAAAGTACATGTACAAACTGTATCCAGAAGGCCCTATTACGCCGGGTGTCATCAAGAGTATGGTCCTGTTGTGGAAGGAAGTCTCGCAAGTCCTTCAACAGCTTGGTGTCCCACCTATCAATTTATTGGAATTCCTTAATGACGATAATTATCCTGTTCTTGAACAAAGTATCAGTAGAGAGGAGATTGAGAGCTTTCCGGCTATGGACCCGGTCAGGCAAGAGTATCTGTTGTATGTCAGATACAGCTCACTTCTCATTGATCCTTATTCTTCACCGGATGAGCAAGGGAAGTATTTTGAATTCTCAGCTGTTCCGTTCAAACAGGTGGTACGGAATCATAACGACTATTGGCAGCTTCCGCGTGTCCCTCATGAAGATTACTGCAAGTTGAACGTATTGTACGAAATGGGACGTCAGCTGAATGTGCCGATGCCTCAGTCCCGCTGCTTGATCGAGCAGTATAGAAACAAGGTGTTCTCCTTTATGGAGCAATACGGAACCGAACAGTTGCATCCAGGATGGGAGCACGAGCATATAGTAGAACAAGCCTTTGCTATTTTGCAGGCGATGAAGATCAATGTCCGTAGCTGATCGGAATCCTAAGGCAACATATATGTTGAAACAGAGTGATGCAAATGAAAGGAGGATCAGATTATAACATGTTTGGTAAGCGCTATCATAAAACTGTCAGTGTGAGTTGGATTGTACTCGTATTTGTCCTGATCATGACAGGATGCATGCCGGATGATAAGCGAGCGAATCAGACACAGTCGTCTGCTGCTGGGACTGGGCAGGATGAGTCAAGCGACAGCAAGGCGGTAACCATTATCCACAGTCTCCCAGTCGATACCCTCGATCCTCATCTCGGCTGGATTGCGCTCCGGGCTGGAGTTACAGAAACACTGCTGCGTCTGGACGACAATATGCAGGTTACTCCCTGGTTGGCAAGCAAATGGGAAGCCAAGGATCCGGTGACATGGGTATTCACGCTGCGGGACAATATCAGCTTCCAGGATGGAACGAAGCTGGATGCCGCCGCGGCAAAGGCTTCATTCGAGAGAGGCATTGCCGACAGTAAGGCGCTAGCGGCTTCGTTGAAAATCGCTTCCATTGAAGCAAATGGCCAAGAGCTTACGTTTACGACGAAGGAGCCGCATCCGGCGTTTCCGAACGAGCTTGTTCACCCGACAGCCAGCATCATAAGTGTTGCTGCTGAAGAGGCCATGAGCAAGGAGGCTTTCAATCAATCTCCGGTTGGCACTGGACCATTTAAGGTGACGGCATTCGTTCCCGGCAAAGAGATTACACTCGTTCGCCATGATAGCTATTGGGATGAGTTGGCCAAATTGACGGATGTCACGATTCAGTTTAATGCCGATGCCAACGTCAGGACACTGGCTTACCAGTCTAAGCAAGCGGACATCGTGTATCATCTGGCCCCGGAATCGCTTGAACGAATCGAGAAGGACGAAGAACTGACCGTACAGTCTGTTACGAGCCTGCGTACTCATTATTTCACTTATAATCCAGCCAGCACGAATGTTGCAGATCTCCGTGTGAGGCAGGCTTTAGATAAACTGATTGATCGCGAAGCGATTGTGAAGGAGATTATGCTCGGCCACGCCATGCCAGCTAACGGCCCGTTCAATGCTACGCTGCCGTTCGGCAATAAGGACGCTGCTCAAATGCTGGATCAAGCTGGGACCTTGAAGCTGCTTGAAAGTGTCGGCTATACGAAAGGTGCAACAGGCAAGCTGGAGAAGGACGGCAAGCCGCTTGTGCTCAAGCTGATTGCGTTCAGCGGCATTAACCCTGAGCTTCCACTTATTCCGCTGTTGCTTCAATCTGAAGCGGCCAAGGTAGGCATTACAATTGAGATCGTTTCGGTGGAATATCCCGGTGAATACATTAAGAACCATACCGATTGGGACCTATCGACAGCGAGTTATCTTACTTCCCCTCGCGGTGACGGAGGTTCGTTCCTTCATTCGGCTTATGTCCCTGGAGGGGCCTACAATCCGACCAATATTCATATCAATAATTTGGAACCTATTCTCAAGGAATTGAACAAAACCGGCGACGTTGCAAAACGCCATGCATTAACCCGTCATGCAGTTGAAGTCATACAGGAAGCGATGCCGCATTCCTATATTGTTCATCCCAACATATTAGTGGGCATTCATCAACGAGTGAGTAATTGGAAGCCGGGGGCAGAAGAATTTTATATTGTGACGAACAAAATGGATGTGAAGTAGCATGCTCACGCAATGGTTAACCCGCTTTGTCCAACTGGTCATCGTGTTGTTATTCTTAAGTGTCGTCACATTTGTTCTGCTGAAGCTGGCTCCGGGCGATCCGGTGCTGGCTATCATACGCGCGAGCGACGGTGCGTTGTCGCAGGCCGATCAGGAAGTGGTACGCGAGTCGCTTGGACTGAGTCGTCCTCTCTACGAACAGTATGGAAGCTGGTTGCTCCACGTTGTACAGCTTGATTGGGGGCAATCCCTGACAAGCAATCGGGAAGTCTGGGACATCTTGATTGAGCGTCTGCCTGCAACGGTGTATTTGGCTCTTGGCGCGATCGTTGTGCTCATTGTCATTGCCTTCCCGCTTGGTGTATTGGCTGCGACATATCATAACAAAGCACCCGATGCGTTGAGTCGGATGATCGCGCTGCTCGGCGCATCCGTGCCCAGCTTTTGGCTTGGCTTGATACTCATTTATGTATTTGCCTATCAGCTCAACTGGCTACCTACATTGGGAAGCGGAAGTCTTCGACACCTCGTCTTGCCTTCCTTGACGCTTGGATTCGTCATGGCTCCGGAATACATTCGATTATTGCGCGCCGGTCTGTTAGAGACGTTCTCACACGATTATATCAAGGCAGCACGGGCAAGAGGAATTTCCGAATGGCGCATTATGTTTCGGCATGCGATACGTGCGGCCTTGCTGCCCATTGTTGCGGTATCCGGGATCAGTCTTGGCGCATTGCTGGCTGGTTCCGTCGTTACGGAATCCATATTCGGTTGGCCGGGACTAGGCAGCATGGCGATCGAAGCGATCCGGCTGCGTGACTATCCGGTAGTGCAAGGATACGTTATGTTCTGTGGCGTATGTTTTATAGCGGCCAACTGGCTTTCGGATGCCGGTACGGCTGCGCTGGACCCTCGTATTCGAATGCGAAAGGGACGGCGGGTATGAAGATACCACTGTTTATCTTCATGGGCATGGTCCTATATGGTTTCTTTCTTATCTTAGCCTTTACGGGCTCCTGGCTTGCACCAAACGACCCGTTGCTCATTCAAATGTCGGAGCGCTTGCAGCCTCCAAGCTTTACGTATCCTTTGGGTACGGATCATCTAGGTCGCTGTATATTGTCTAGGATAATGGCTGGTACACATACAACGTTAGGACTTTCAACTGCGGTAATTGTTGCGGTTGCGGTTATTGGCGTTCCAATTGGATTCTTATCGGGCTATAAGGGAGGACGCATAGATGCTTGGCTCATGCGAGTAGCCGATGGCGCGGGTGCATTGCCCGAGTTTTTGGTTGCGGTGGCGGTTGCAGGTTTCCTAGGGCCGGGACTATGGAATGTCTTGCTGGCCATAGCTTGTGTGAAATGGATTGCTTACGCTCGGATTGTCCGAGGTGTAGTTCAGACTGAACGTGAGAAAGAGTATGTTCTTGCTTCTATTGTATCTGGGAGTTCCGGCTGGACCATCATACGGCGACATCTGCTTCGGCAAGCTGCGTCTCCCCTGGCTATTCTGGTTGCTGGTGACATCGGAAGAACCATTCTGCTCTTATCGGCACTATCCTACCTCGGCTTGGGGGCACAGCCTCCTGCTCCGGAATGGGGAGCCATGCTGAATGACGGCCGTCCGTATTTTCAGGCGGCCCCTGCACTCATGCTATATCCGGGGCTTTGCATTTTATTGGTCGTCTTGGCTTGCAACATGGTAAGTGATGGTTTGAGGGATACACTTGATGTGCGAAGTAAGCAGCGGGGGATTGAAATTTGAAAGCGAGGTGTTGGCGATATGCTTGTGACAGAAGAGAGGCAATTCCGTATGTTGCATGCAAGTGTTGAGAGGAAGCGGAGTAAAGCGTTAGATGACGAGGCACCGCTCGTACTTCGCGTCAATCAACTGCAGATCGCACTTATCCAACAGAAGCAGAGCAGGCTGCTTGTTCAGGATGTGTCTTTCTCCATTCGCCAAGGTGAAATGCTGGCGCTCGTTGGAGAAAGCGGTAGTGGAAAAAGTGTGACAGCAGCGGCGATTGGCGGATTGCTGCCCAAGGGCCTTCAGTCTTCTGGGCAGATGTGGCTCCACCATCGAGGCTTGCATGAACTTGATCAGGGAGAGTGGAAGCGTCTGCGCGGCAAGCAAATCGGCTGGGTGTTTCAGAACTACCAAGGCAGCTTTACGCCGTTTATGCGAATAGGGAAGCAGTTGCTTGAACTGCTTCGTACACACGAGTCCTTGACGAAAAAGGAAGCCAAAGCGCGTATTCTCGATTGGCTTCGGAAGGTTGGCTTACCCCCGGAAAGAACTTATGCGAGCTATCCGTGTCAACTTAGCGGAGGACAACGGCAGCGAGTTGCGTTAGCCGCAGCTTTAATACCGGGCCCATCGTTATTGATTGCGGACGAACCAACAACGGCGCTTGACGTTGTGACGGGGGAACAGATGATGGACCTGATTGCAGGGCTTCAAGCCGAGACGGGGTGCGCTGTACTTTTTATCACTCATGACTTACGGCACGTATGGCGAAGGGCTGAACGGCTCGCGGTAATGCGGATGGGGAGAATTGTAGAGACGGGCAAGACGTCAGAGATTCGCCATCGACCAGCACATCCCTATACGCGCGAATTGCTGGCTGCGTGTCCCCGACTATGGGAACCTGGCGAATTAGAGGAGAGAGCCGTACATGTCTGAGTGCATGCAGGTAAGGCATCTGTCGAAGCATTATGCGCGAGGCGGTAAGCATGTAATTGCGGTTGATCATGTGTCTTTTACGATCCGTCAGGGAGAATGCGTTGGTCTGGTCGGGGAGAGCGGCAGTGGCAAGAGCACGTTGGTTCGTCTGCTTCTTGCACTTGAACATCCGGATCAAGGAGAAATTCTCTTCCAGGACATGTCTTTGACACGCACGAACAGACGAGTGCTTCGGCAGCTTAGGCAGCACATTCAGGTAGTGTTTCAGGATTCTACCGCTTCGCTTAATGATCGCCTTCCGGTTTGGCGTTCCGTGCTGGAACCATTGGACAATTACGCACATGTCATACCTGTTTTTTTTCGAGGAGTGGTATTATCCAGAAGGGAACAAGCGGAGCGACTGTTGAACATAGTAGGACTGGCTCGCGAACACATGGACCGATACCCTCACGAGCTGAGCGGAGGGCAGAGGCAGCGTGTCTGTATAGCCCGCGGCATCAGCCTATGCCCGCAATTGCTTATTTGCGATGAACCTACCTCTAGTCTAGATGTTACAACTCAGAGTCAAATCTTGCGTTTGTTGCAAAGCTTGCGGCGACAATTGAACATGTCCGTGCTGTTCATTTCTCACGATCTTGCTGCTGTGGCCCAGCTTTGCCATCGCATGCTCGTCATGCAACAAGGACGTATTGTGGATGCATGTAAGGTAGACGAGCTTTGGCTTGCTGAGCGTCATCCCTATACGAAGGTTCTGGTTTCGGCTGCACGATAGTCTGGGAAGTCAGCGTCGAGATCACTGAGGTCAGGAGGAGAACATGAAGAATGGGATCGGGTTTGCTTTACTCTCATCGCTTGTTTTCAGTGCAATGAATGCGCTTGTCAAGGAAGTAAGTACCACCATTCCCGCTGCCGAGGTTGCTTTTTTTCGAGGGCTGATCGGTACGATACTGATTTTGTTCTTTATGCAACGAAGTCGAACAGCTTTCTCCACACAGGGAATCCCGATGCTCTTCTTAAGAGGTGCAATGGGAGGGCTGTATATGCTGGCCTTTTTTTATACGCTGTCTCATATGCCTCTTTCGGATGCCAGCATTTTGGCACAGACATCTCCAGTATTTGTTGTGTTATTATCAGCCATTTTTTTGAAGGAGAAGCTGAATGCCGCTGCGAAGCTGTTTGTGCCGGTGATTTTTCTGGGGGCGGTGCTGCTGATCAATCCCTTTCAATATTCCAGCTTTTCTTGGGTGGCACTGGTGGGGCTGTCGGGGGCTTTGTTCGCAGCATCCGCGAGTCTGTCCATTCGCTACTTGAGCCGAACACATCCTGCCTACGAAATCGTCTTTTATTTTGTAGCGACATCAATGATTGTGGCTGTGCCGTTTATGTGGAACTCCTTTGTTGTTCCGAGTGTTAGGGAGGGACTGTTCCTTCTCGCCATTGGTATTGTCTCGCTGCTGGGCCAGCTGTTTCTCACAAGAGCCTTCACGCATGAAAGTGCAGTCGTGGTGCAGTTCGTCAGCTATTCGGGCTTGCTTCTGAACGTTCTGTTCGGCTTCTTATTATGGCAAGAGGTTCCGGGCTGGCTCGTCATCATGGGAGGGAGTTTGATTGTACTCGGCTGTATAGGTTTGTCGACAAGCAGTAGACATAGACAGCAGGTCAACGGAATCAGACTGAAAACCTAGAAGGAGGAAGATGATGATCAAGCAAGACCCTTATTATGATGTTTGGTGGCATGAGGGAGACCAGAGTATGGAGGATTCCCATCTTCAGCATTGGAGATGGATACTTGGGCATATTCCGGATACCGATCTGCGGGAATGCAGTGTGCTCGATTTCGGCTGTAATCAGGGCGGCTTTTTGCGACTGCTCTATGAACAGCGACCATTCAAAGAGGCTGTCGGAACCGACTTGGCTCGGCAATCCGTTGAAGTAGCCAATCTGAGAAAGGGCGATTTGCCAATATCCTATGTGGTCACTTCTGATCCAGAGCAATGGGAGAACCGATTTGATCGGGCTTTTAGCCTAGCTGTTGTTTATTTGCTGGACAACTTGGATGAACATGCGAGGAAAATGAAAGCTTGTCTGAAGCCGGGAGGGATCTATTATGCGACCTATGCGGACTATCCGAACAACCCCAGCTTTCCACGCATTCGGGAAATAATCAATCTGAATGCTGCGCTGCCGATGCAGGAGCATTCGCTTGACGAGATTGCAGACGCTTTTTTCAACCGGGGGTTTCAAGTGAGTATACGAAGAATGCAGCCGTTCGATTATGTTGCATTAAGCCCGGACAAGAGCTGGTACCAATGCGTTTCCGACAAATTACAGTATGTATATGAGCAGGCGTATATGTTTCGATTCGTTGCGCCCCAATGATCTATTTCGTTCCATACTTGTAGTAAGGAAATCCCGGGAGCCTGAGGCTGCCGGGATTTCATCGTGAAGGTCCGCGGTCTGAGGACAACCTAGACTAAGGTCCAGTCTCAATTACCGCCGACGGTCCGTTTTGGCAAATGAATGAATCGTCTACAATAAAGTCATGCAAAGAGAACAGAAAAAAGGCGGTGAAACACTTGGAATTCTCTAAAAGAAATATGTGGGCTTTGATACTGATCGGCTTCGGTCTCTTAGTGATTCTGGATTGGTTCGGTCTGGGGCTCGGAAACTTGATGGGATGGATCTTCCCTCTGGCATTAATCGGACTCGGTTACATTGGGATTAAGAACGATCGGAGCTTCTTCGGCTGGTTGCTGCTAGTTATTGGTCTGATTAGTCTAATGGGTAAATTTGCTGGAATAATGGGATTGATCATCGCGGCAGCATTAATCTGGTATGGCGTGACGCTTCTTAGAAAAGGAAGAAAGGTATACTAAGCATGAATGAGGTTACTGGCAATTCGAATCATCAAAGGAGGATAAGGATAGATGAGTGTGATGAAGCGTGTACGGGACATTTCAGTTGCTACATTAAATGACAGGCTTGAGAAATCACAAGACCCGGTCCGTATGATTGACGAGTTTCTATATAACCAACGGCAGCACTTGCAAGAAACAGAGAAGCTGATTCAACAATGTGCACAGCATGCCGCATCTATGAGACAGCAAGCCTTCACAGCTGAGCAAACGGCGGAGAAGCGTGCAGAGCAAGCGAAACTTGCATTGAAAGCAGGCGAAGAGCATGTCGCTCGAATCGCGCTTCAGGAGAAGATTGCCAACGAATCGAAGGCAGAACAATTCAGACAGCTCTATGATCAAGCGCAGCAATCGTTGCTAGAGCTTGAAGATCAAGTTCATCAATTACGTAGCGACTATCAAGAAGTATTAGGCAAGAGACAATACTATGCGGCCCGCTTGGAATCGGTAAGGCTACGTCAGCGTATGAACGAACGGATGTCGACAGGGAGCGGATTAAGCGGTAATGTGTTCGAACGATTGGAGGAGAAAATCTCAGACCTCGAATGGGAGAGCCGTTCCCTCCATGATCTGAGACAGGCAGGGCGCGAGGCGTTATACCGCGCAGGCAGCGAGACGCAAGCAGTTCTGGAGAAGGAGCTGGCTCGCTTGAAGCAAAAGCTGCGGGAAGGAGAGCGATAGTATGGGGAAGTTGTATCGGTCACAGCGGGATAAGAAATTATTCGGCTTATGTGGCGGATTAGCGGAGTCACTGAATGTCGATGCAACGCTGCTTCGGCTCGTGACTGTAGTGACTGCTGTATTCTCAGCTGGAACAGTGATTATGTTGTATGTGCTGGCGTGTCTGGTTGTGCCCAAAGAACCGATGAATGAATTCGCCTTCGGTCATAGTGCCCATTCGGGGGAGAGATATGCCAAGCCCTATCATCCGACGAAGGGTTCAACTAGCCATCCGTATGCAGCACCAGCCGAAGAAGCGAACTTAGATGAAATGATGAAGGACATTGAGAAGAAGGCCATGTCGAAGGAAATCGAAGAGCTGAAGGCCAAGCTGGCCAAATACGAGAAGGGAGATGTATAAGCAATGGGAGTATTCAAACGGATTGGTGACATGACAAAAGCTACACTGCATGAAGTATTGGACAAGGTGGAAGATCCGGTTGTCATGCTGAATCAATACTTGCGTGATATGGAAGAAGAGATTGCCAAGGCGGAAGTAACGGTCGCGAAGCAAATGGCGAACGAGCGTAAGCTGAAGCAGCGTATGGAGGAAGCGGTACGAAGCGCAGCGCAACTAGAGCAGCAAGCGATGGAACACGTCCAAGCAGGTAATGACGAATTAGCAAAGCGTGCATTGGAAGACAAGCTGGCTGTAGATAAGCGAGTGACTGACTATGCAGAGATGCATCAGTCGTCCAAGACGAATGCAGATGAACTGACCAAACAGCTTCATACCATGAAAGATGAGTTCTATCAGATGCGTAACAAGCGTAATGAGTTAGTTTCGCGTACGCAAGTAGCGAAGGCGAAGAAGCAAATTGCCCAAGTTTCATTGAACCAATCGATTGAATCCGGCAACGCATCACGAGGCTTTCATCGCATTGAAGAGAAAATCATGGAACTAGAAGCAGAAGCAGAAGTCGCCCGCTCCCCATATCGAAGTGAATTGTACACAGAGGGAACGCTGCGGCCAGAGGTTAGCGCCAAGGTTGATTTGCAATTGCAGCAGTTGAAGGAGAAGGTAGGCAGCACATCAGCACCTGCTGATCAGGCTGCGAAGTCAGAAACTGAGACCAAATCATAATTATCTTTCCAGCACTACTTAAGCTATGCTATTCTTAGTTAGGGTTAAGCCATGAGGCGGCATTGCCGCTTTTATGGCTTTTGCTGGTCTTAATAGGAGGTGGAGACAACGTGGAAAATCGGAATCGAAACACAGCGCTTGTGTTGATTGTGGCTGGCGCATTCATCCTGCTTGGTCAAATCATTGGATTTTTCACTGTTTCCGCCTTGATGATACTGTGGTTGGGCATACACAAGCTGCGCCATGGCGAGGAACGATCGGGCTATTTATTAGTCGCATTAAGCGCTGTGATGTTGCTTAGCTCTCATTTTTCATTAATTATTGCGATTATCCTAATCTCACTAGGATTCTTTTACATTCGTTCTAGACAAATTCAACCCGGTGAGACCTATGTGCAGAAGCAAAATATATTACAAAGCCTAAAATGGAACAAGGAAACTTGGGTCATGCGCAGCATGAGCATCTGGTCGGTCATTGGCGAAATTCACCTCGATCTGTCTCTTGCGCTTCCTGAGGAGGAAGAAACCGTGATTGTCATGCAGGGAGTTGTCGGGGATGTCGATATTATCGTGCCGGAAGATCTAGGTGTAGTTGTGCAATCCACGGTCGTATTCGGTCAAACAAGCATCGACGACGAACGAGAGGCCGGTCTGATGAACAAAATATACTGGAAGTCGCCGCAATATGAGCATAGCGAGAATAGGGTGAAATTCGTCCTCTCTTTTATTGTAGGCGATGTAGATGTGAAAGTGATGTAGGGAGGAGGTTGGCGCAATGGATCGGGATACCCGTAAGCTAACGAATATGATATGGCGCAGCATGGGAGAATTTATGATCCTGGGTGTCGTGCTGCTCGGTATTATCTTGTATGTCCTATATACGTATCAATATTTGAAGCCATTCACCTCATGGGTGTCGGGTATCCAGCACAGCGCAATGCTCATCGGCATTACTTTGCTGCTTGCAGGGGGATTCGGTATCTGGTATAGCAGTAAGATTAAGCGCAGGCTGGAACAGCTTCACGACTCCATGCTCTGGCTTGAGAAAGGGAATTTGTCACGAGATGTACCGCCTTTGGGTGAGGATGAAATCGGTCGCTTGGGTGAACAACTGAACAAGATTACTCGTAAGTGGGAAGAACAGGTTGACTCGTTGCAACGGCTATCTACCAACAATGCGGAGCTGACCGAACAGGTGCGGTTCTCTGCAGTAACTGAAGAACGGCAACGTCTTGCACGTGAGCTTCATGATGCGGTCAGCCAACAGCTGTTTGCCATATCGATGACGGCAACGGCGCTTGGCCGTACATTGGAGAAGGATTTCGACAAGGCGAAGCGGCAGGTATCGCTCATTGAAGAGATGGCATCTGTCGCGCAATCCGAGATGCGTGCATTGCTGCTCCATCTGCGACCGGTTCATCTGGAAGGCAAACGGCTGTCACAAGGCTTGCAAGAGCTGTTGCTTGAGTTGAAGACGAAGGTGCCTATCGATATCTCTTTCGACATGGATGAGTCTATTCAGTTAAGTAAGGGCATAGAGGATCATCTGTTTCGGATCGTGCAGGAGGCACTCTCCAATACTTTGCGTCATTCTAAGGCAGATAAACTGGAAGTAAGGCTGAATCAACGAAACGAAACCGTTCGCTTGTCCGTAAAGGATAATGGAATCGGCTTCGACCTTGATCAACAGAAGCATACGTCATACGGTCTCGTTTCCATGAAGGAACGGGTGATTGAGGTGGGCGGCGATTTGAATATTATTACTGCGCCAGGCAAGGGAACGCGCATCGATATTCGCGTGCCTCTGGTACAGAAGATTGTAGAAGAAGGTGATTCGGATGAACGCGGACAAAGCGATCAAAGTACTTCTGGTGGATGATCACGAGATGGTGCGCATCGGCTTAGCAGCAGTGTTGAGTACAGAAGACAGCATTGAAGTAGTAGGAGAGGCCAGCAACGGTGCAGATGGCATCAAGCTGGCGCAGCAGTATCAGCCGGATGTCGTGCTGATGGACCTTGTCATGGAAGGCATGGACGGCATTGAGACGACCAAGCGGCTCTTGCAAGCGGAGCCGCAGATCAAAGTCATCGTACTTACAAGCTTCTTGGATGACGAGAAGATGTATCCCGTGATTGAAGCTGGCGCCTTCAGTTACTTGCTGAAAACTTCTCGTGCCCAGGAAATCGCACAGGCGATTCGTGCTGCGGTGAATGGGCAGCCGACACTGGAATCGCAAGTCGCGACCAAGATCATGAATCGCTTTCGCCAGCCGAAGCCGGAGAAGCTCCCGCATGAACAACTGACCGAACGGGAGATGGAAGTGTTGAAGCTCATAGCAAGCGGTAAGAGTAATCAGGATGTGGCGGATGAGCTGTACATCGGTATTAAGACCGTCAAGTTTCATGTGACGAATATATTGGCAAAGCTCGATGTCGAAGATCGTACACAAGCAGCCATCTACGCTTACAAGCACGGTCTGGCCGATACTTGATTAAATAAGGATATGTCGTATACTATCATAGGAAGAACCGTCGATTGTTGAATCGGCGGTTTTATATATGCTAAACTTCAATACAGAAGGATACTGCAATTCATGCGGTTTCAATACATAGGAAAGAAGTTGAGACAGAATGGAACAAAATCAATCATCCTATCCACTGGAGGGAACATTATTATTCATATTCGGCGCTACGGGCGACCTGGCTAAGCGCAAGCTGTATCCTGCTATATACAGCTTGTATCGTGAAGGCAAGCTGTCGGACAAGTTCGCTGTCATCGGATTGGCAAGACGTCCGAAGACGAATGATCAGTTCCGCGAGGATGTGAAGCAGTCGATTGCGGAATTTTCCCGCTATCCGAATAGCGAGGATACAGAATGGTCGAGCTTCGCTGCGCATTTCGAATATATGTCGCTCAATACGAACAATGTTGACGGATTTCGAGAGCTGGAGCAATCGGCATCCGGGCTAGAAGCGGAATTCGGTCTAACAGGAAACCGTTTATTCTACCTAGCCCTAGCACCAGAGCTGTTCGGACAAGTAGCTCATCATCTGCGTGACGGTGGGCTGTTGAATGGTGATGGCTGGAAGCGTGTCGTCATTGAGAAGCCGTTCGGTTATGATTTGCCGTCTGCTTTGGCATTGAATGAGGAAATTCGTAATGTGTTCGAGGAGCAGGATATATATCGGATCGATCATTATCTCGGCAAGGAGATGATCCAGAATATTGAAGTGATTCGGTTCGCCAACGCCTTCTTCGAGCCACTATGGAATCGGCATCATATTGCTAACATTCAGATTACATCCAGTGAAACAGTCGGTGTAGAAGATCGAGGCGGGTATTATGATAATTCGGGTGCGTTGCGGGACATGGTCCAAAACCATATGCTGCAAATGATCGCCATGATGGCAATGGAGCCGCCAAGCCGTAATGTCTCCGAAGATATTCGCGATGAGAAGGCGAAGGTGCTGCGCTCACTGCGATTGTATGATTCCCGTGAAGAGGTGGCGAAGCACGTCATTCGCGGACAGTATGGCGCAGGCGCAGTGAAGGATAAGTCAGTTCCTGCATATCGCGATGAAGATTCGGTGAATCCGGCTTCTACGACAGAAACGTTCGTAGCAGCCAAGGTGATGGTCGACAACAATAGATGGGCAGGCGTGCCGTTCTATATCCGCACAGGCAAGCGCATGCCAGTGAAATCGACAGAGATTGTCGTGGAGTTCAAAGCCGTACCTAGTGCAACCCACAAGGCACAGCAGCATGCGCTCGAACCGAACCTGCTCGTGTTCCGTGTGAACCCGATGGAAGGCATCTACATTAAGATCAATGCGAAGAAGCCGGGGACTGATGGCGTACTGGTGCCGGTGGCGATGGATTTTTGCCAGAGCTGTCAGGTCGGTTGGAATACACCGGAAGCGTACGAAAGACTGTTACATGATGCAATCCGCGGTGATTCTACCTATTTCACTCGTTGGGATGAAGTGTCCCATGCATGGGCTTTCACCGATCGTATAGCAGAAGCGTGGACAAGTGATGAGCAGCAACCGCTCTATACGTATGATGCTGGATCTTGGGGGCCGGATGCGGCTCATTCCTTGTTGTCGCAGGATGGCTTCCAGTGGTGGCCGGTCAATGGACAGGATGAGAGTGAGGTAGTCTGGGTCACCAATCGTGCGGAATAACGGCACAGCCAGAGGAGAAGGGGAAGGATCACAAGCATGACGACGAAGCTAGAACAGGAATTATCCCAAGAGGTAAGCAAACGGCGAACGTTCGCTATTATCTCACACCCTGATGCAGGCAAGACAACATTGACCGAGAAGCTCTTATTGTACGGCGGAGCGATTCGTGAAGCGGGAACGGTCAAGAGCCGCAAGGCCGCGAAGTTTGCTACATCCGATTGGATGGAAATTGAGAAGCAGCGGGGCATCTCGGTTACTTCTAGTGTGATGCAATTCGACTACAAGGGACATCGCATTAACATTTTGGATACCCCGGGGCACCAAGACTTCAGTGAAGATACGTACCGTACCTTGACTGCAGCGGACAGTGCGGTCATGATTATAGATTCGGCCAAAGGTGTGGAGGCGCAGACGAAGAAGTTGTTCCAGGTATGCAGCGCCCGCGGTATTCCGATCTTCACCTTCATCAATAAGCTGGACCGGGAAGGTCGCGATCCGTTCGAGCTGCTCGAAGAGATTGAGCAAGTGCTCGGTATACGTTCCCATCCGATGAACTGGCCGATTGGTATGGGTCGGTCCTTGAGCGGCATCTATGATCGACACAAGACGCAGGTGGAATTATTCAATGAAGATGATCAGGATACGATTGATCTGCGTGCCGTAAGCGGTTATGACGATGAGATTATTCGGAAGATGGCAGGGGAGCCGCAGTATGAGCAGCTAGGAGAAGAGATGGAGCTCCTTGATGTTGCCGGTGATCCATTCGATCTGGATAAGGTTGCGAAGGGTGAGCTTACTCCTGTCTTCTTCGGAAGTGCGATCAACAATTTCGGTGTGCAGACTTTTCTAGATAATTTCTTGAACCTCGCTCCTCAGCCTACACCGAGGAAAAGTGACAAGGGCGACGTGGAGCCGTCTGACAGCAACTTCTCTGGCTATGTGTTCAAGATCCAAGCGAACATGAATCCGGCTCATCGCGATCGTATCGCCTTCCTGCGCATTGTATCCGGGAAGTTCGACCGCGGCATGTCGGTTCGTCATGTGCGCGTCGGCAAAGATATTAAGCTGTCACAACCACAGCAATTTCTTGCTCAGGATCGGGATATCGTGCAATCTGCATATCCTGGCGATATTGTCGGTCTATTCGACCCGGGGATCTTCCGTATAGGGGATACGTTGTCTGGCAAGGGAGAGTTTCGCTTTGATGAACTGCCTACCTTCTCACCGGAATTGTTCAGCAAGGTAACGGTGAAGAACGCGTTGAAGCACAAGCAGTATCAGAAGGGGCTGGATCAGCTGGCGGAGGAGGGTACAATCCAGGTCTTTACCTCTGTCGGTTTCGAGGATGTTATTCTCGGAGTTGTAGGACAGCTGCAGTTCGAAGTGTTCGACTACCGGATGAAGCATGAATACGGGGTCGATATTCAGATGAATCGTATGAACTACCAGTTTGCCAGATGGGTTGTAGGCGAACAGATTGATTCTGGGAAATTCCGCATTAATTCCTTACTCGTGAAGGACAGTCATGACCAATACGTGGCTTTGTTCGAGAATGAATATGCGATGCGTACAGCTATGGACAAGATGCCGGAGCTTCAATTTATGGTGACAGCTCCTTAGCAGCATTCCGAAACAGAGGGGCATTGGAAGAAGAATGCTTCCCTCTGTTTTTTTGGTTAGTTCGAACTATTCGACTATTGACAACCTAGCTGGCTGGTGAGAGAATTACTTCGATATGAGCTAGCAAACGCTTACACAGCAAGAGGGTAGGCATGCAATATGAATTAAAGGAGGCATCTATAATGACAGTGGAGAAAATCGGAGTAGGGATGGTAGGCTACAAGTTTATGGGCAAAGCGCATAGTCATGCGTACAAGGATTTGTCGATGTTCTTCCCGAAGGTGATGGGACCGGAGATGCTCGTAATCTGTGGCAGGGACGAAGCCGGAGTCAAGCAAGCGCAGAAGCAATTCGGATGGCAATCCTACGTGACGGATTGGCGCGAGGTAATCGCGAATCCTGCTGTTGGACTGATCGATATAAATGCTCCAAGCAATGTACATAAGGAAATTGCCATAGAAGCCGTTCGTGCTGGCAAGCATGTGTTCTGCGAGAAGCCGCTTGCCCTGTCATTGGCAGACGCACGGGCAATGCTTCATGAAGCGGAGCAGGCAGGGGTTAAGCATATGGTCGGCTTCAATTACCGATTCGCACCTGCTGTCCAGCTGGCGCACAAGCTAATAAACGAAGGACGAATCGGCAAGATCCGCCACTTCCGCGCTCAGTTTCTGCAAGATTGGCTGACGGACGACCAGTTTCCGTTAGTATGGCGTCTGCAGAAGGAGGTAGCGGGCTCCGGTTCTCACGGTGATCTGAATGCGCATCTTATCGATATGGCACGTTTCCTTGTCGGTGATATCGATGAGGTTGTTGGAATGAGTGATACCTTCGTCAAGGAGCGGCCGAAGCCGGCAACAATGTCAGGCTTGAGTGCAGCGGGGGTTGCTGAAGGCGAGATGGGTGAGGTGACAGTAGATGACGCGACCTTGTTCCTGGCGCGATTCGCGAACGGAGCGCTCGGCAGCTTCGAAGCGACTCGGTTCGCGGCAGGGCGTCGCTGCGCGAATACGTTCGAGATTAACGGAAGCTTAGGCAGCTTGCGATTTGACTTCGAACGGATGAATGAACTGGAAGTGTATTTCACATCAGATGAAGAGGATGTACAAGGCTTCCGGCGGGTTCTGGCTACGGACCCTGCACATGCGTATGCAGAAGCTTGGTGGCCACCAGGCCACACGATCGGTTACGAGCATACGCTTATCCATGAAGTGGTAGAGCTGATGGAAGCAATCTCGGAAGACCGCCAGCCAGTTCCGAATTTCGAGGATGGTGTCAAGTGCCAGCAGGTGCTGGATGCGGTCGAAGCATCGGTCGCTGATCGTCGCTGGGTTAACGTGCAGGAGCTATAACGACATCCATATATTTCAACTAAGGGGGAGACAGATGAAACGAGCACTTCTATTCCAAGGCGGATGGGACGGGCATGAGCCTGAGCAAGTCGCCGACTTATTAGCAGGCTGGCTGGAATCGGATTCCTTCACAGTGAAGGTATCTGACACACTCGATGTACTGGAGCAGGAAGATCTGCATGCGTATGACCTGATCGTGCCTAATTGGACACAAGGCCAAATTACCCAAGCGCAGCTCAAGCCGTTGTTGCAGGCTGTTCAGGATGGAGTAGGTCTAGCTGGCTTGCATGGCGGTATGGGTGATTCGTTCCGGATGGAGACGGAATATCAATTCATGGTTGGTGGACAGTGGGTATCGCATCCTGGAAATGATGGAATTCGGTATGAGGTCAATATAGTGGATCGCAATCATCCGCTGACGCAGAACATGGATGATTTCACAGTCGTTTCGGAACAATATTATATGCATGTTGATCCGGCGGTTCAGGTGCACGCGACAACACGCTTTCCAGTTGCAGAAGGTCCGCACACCCCGAATGGACAAGTTGATATGCCTGTCGTTTGGACGAAGCGATACGGACAAGGTAACGTATATTATTGCTCGCTCGGTCATGTGGCGGAGATCGTGCGCATGCCTGAGGTTCAACAGCTTATGAGGCGCGGCATGACTTGGGCTGCTCGTGGAGGCAATCACGCATGAGACAATTGAAGATCGGGATTATTGGCTGCGGTAACATTAGTGCGATATACTTGGAGAACTTACGGACATTCGAGGAGACAGAGGTGATCGCCGTAGCGGATCTTGATCCGGACAAGGCAGCGAAGCGTGCTGCCGAATATGGGATCGCCTATGCTTGCACACCAGAGGAGCTGTTGGTTCTCCCTGACATCGAGCTAGTCATTAATTTGACAATTCCGCAAGCACATGCAATCGTATGCCGCCAAGCGTTGGAGGCAGGTAAGCATGTATATGTAGAAAAACCGTTATCGGTGACGGTTGAAGAGGGAGAGAGTCTGGTTCAGCTGGCACGAAGCAAAGGGTTGCTGCTCGGCTGCGCACCAGACACTTTCCTCGGGGCAGGCATTCAAACCTGTCTGGATATACTTCGAAGCGGCAGGATAGGTCGTCCCCTGTCGGCTACGGCATTCATGATGAGCAGAGGCCATGAGCATTGGCACCCGGATCCGCATTTTTATTATGCACAGGGCGGCGGCCCACTATATGATATGGGACCCTATTACTTGACGGCTCTAGTACAATTGCTCGGCCCGCTTCGTCGTGTCAGCGGATCAGCAGCTATCTCGTTCCCAGAACGCACGATTACAAGTGAGAAGCATTATGGTCAGACGATTCAGGTCGAGACTCCTACACACCTGACTGGCACGATGGAATTCCAATCAGGCGCGATCGGCACGATGATTATGAGCTTCGATATTATGACGCCAACCGATTATCCGTATATTGAGATATTCGGCAGCGAAGGCACCTTACGTGTTCCGGACCCGAATACATTCGGCGGAACTGTACAGATTCGTGGAATCGCGGATGCCGAATGGCATGATGTAGATCTGACGCATGCGTATAGAGATAATGCGAGAGGAATCGGCGTGCTGGATATGGCGTATGCGATTTGGCATGAACGCCCGCATCGAGCGAATGGGGATACAGCGCTTCATGTGTTGGAAGCGATGTTCGGATTTCATCAAGCCGCAGAGCAAGGCAAGCACTATGAACTGCGGCATACGTGTGAAGTTCCCGCTCCGCTTCCGAAGGAAGGCATTGAAGCGTAAGAAGTGAATCGAAGTAGACCGTCTATCCAAGACAAGCTCGGCAGTAGCAGTTGATGAACCGTAAGGGTTCTCCTTGCTGCTTCCCGGATTGCGGAAGGAAAAGACGGTCTTTTATTGAGTCTTGCTAGGCTTATGATTGAGGAATTCCGTTCCGCAGGTTCGTAATCAACTGTTCATGCACCTCTTCATCGGTGTTCTTCCATATAATTTCAAACAATACGCCTAGACCTGGAAGTGCGCGTTCATCGCTGTCAATAGAGCTCTGCACAACCTCTAGCAGCTCGGCATCGTCCTTGTCTTGCACACGTGCCACAATGGCTTCCCTCAAATCCATAATCATCGCTATACCCTCCGCTGAATTCATATTCCATTCCTTCCTTATTAGCTTGTGCAATTATAAGACATTCCATGCTCGGATGATCATAGATGGGAATAGATGAACCTCCATGGTATAATAAATAAGATACGGCAAATGAGCGGTTTTTGTGAACGGAGGTAGAGTGACTGATGAAGAAAAAGCAATTCGCTGTCATAGGTATGGGCCGATTTGGCTCAAGTGTGGCGAAGACGTTATATCATATGGGATTTGAAGTGATGGCAATTGATGCAACAGAAGCCAAAATTCAAGAGGTCTTAGCCGTGGTCACGCATGCGGTGCAGGCTGATTGTACGGATGAAGAGGCTTTGCGGGCGCTAGGAATTCGGGATTTCGATGTGGTCGTCGTGGCGATCGGTCAGGATATCCAATCCAGCATACTGACAACATTAATCTTGAAGGATATGGGTGTGCCGACACTTGTGGTCAAAGCGCAGAACGAGCTGCATGGTAAGGTATTGTCGAAGATCGGAGCAGACAAGGTCATTTACCCGGAACGGGATATGGGACAACGGGTTGCTCACAACATGATCTCGCCTAATATACTGGATTATATTGAACTATCCGATGATTATAGTATTGTTGAGATCAAGGCAGCTGGAGGTATGATTGGCAAGAACCTTCGTGAACTCGACATTCGTGTGAAATACCGCTGCAATGTGATGGGGATCAAGCAGAACGGACGAATGAATATCGCTCCACATGCGGAAGATAACATCCGACCCGATGACATTCTCGTTGTCGTTGGCAAGAATGAAGATCTGCAGCGATTTGAGGTTGCTTATTCATGAAGCTGCACGAAGAGATTGTTTCCGTACATAATCCGCGTGTCAAGCAATGGGCACAGCTTCTAGAACGCAAAGGGAGAATCAAGCAAGGACTGTTCCTTGCAGAAGGCATTCATCTAGTGCAGGAGGCAGTGCGCAGCGGAGCGCAGATCCACAGTATTCTGTATGCTATAGAACGCGGCTGGCCGCATGAGCTGGATTCGTTGAAACGGACGAACGATAGATCACTTATCGGCGTTAGTGAAGCTGTGTTGGCGAAGGTAACAGACACGATGACCCCACAGCCGGTAGTTGCCATACTCCATAAGCCAAGCATGGATGAAGCACAGCTGCTTGTTCAGGCGCGTTCACTTGCTGTAGCAGTGGATGGTGTACAAGACCCCGGAAATCTAGGGACGATCATTCGCAGTGCAGATGCAGCTGGCGCCCGGGCTGTCATTCTCGGGAAGGGGACGGTTGACCCCTTCAGCCCGAAGACAGTGCGCTCTACGATGGGCTCCCTGTTTCATCTGCCTATTGTGGAAGCGGACTTGCAGAGTTTGCTGCCGAAGGCGAGGGAAGCTGGCGTGCAAGTGATCGGCACCGACCTTAAGGCCGAGCGGAGCTGCTACGAACTGGACTTGACTGCTGACACATGGTTCGTGCTAGGCAATGAAGGCAACGGGGTGTCAGACGAGGTAGCGAAGCTGTGCAATGTGCAAACCTATATCCCGATGGCAGGGCAAGCCGAATCACTGAACGTGGCAATGGCAGCAACTGTGCTGCTCTATGAATCGCTGCGGCAGCGGATTGCGGTGAAGCGATAATCAGCAGTCAATCATGTTGCCCTGACTGCTCTTTGATCTCTGAATGTCAAGCTGTTGGTCGCTTGCATAACTGTGTATGATGAGCTATGAAGGCAGGCTTAAGTTAACTACCTGTATTTCGTGCAGGTAGATTGGATGAACTAGCATGTATTTTGCAACTAGCTGCACAATGTGCAGTTAGATTTAGCCAAATCGCTCATACTGGCGAAATTGTGCGAATCTAACTGTAGGTTTTACATGTAGGGCACTAATTTTGCCCTTATAAATTCAGATTAGATGTATGAAATACAGGTAGCAATTGTTCCGTGTGTGAAGTGACGTGGTGTATCGGCAACAGACTTCCTTATAACGTTATCTCTTACTGTACGATCTATGCTAAAATAAACAACAGATAAATATTAGAAAAAACAGAATGGAAGTAGGGGGAGCTAGTGCGCATTACTTTCAGAAAAGATGTACGAGGCGTGATGAATGTTCAAATTGGCGATCGTATTACATATCATGTCGAAGGCAAGCAAGTGCGTATTCGGAAGAACACGACAGGGTATAAAATTAACCCCAATTGGCAAGCCATTGTACCTGCTCAGGTACTGGCAGTGCTGAAACCTCGAAAAGCGGAGAAAATCATCATCGCTGATCCTTCTAATGAAACCGCTTTCTTGACTGTAGTTGCAAGGAAGAGCAAGAAACAGGACGTTGCCGTGATTCCCGAGCAACTATCATACAGGAAGAGAGTCAAGCTAGCCGGCAAATACGAGAAATCTTTGAAGAAGTGGGGGAAGATCGAGCTGCGGGAGAGCTTGAATTCACAGGATGTTGCACATGTGCTTAGACATCTTGCTGATTTAATTGAAGGGAGGAAGAATGAGCACATTGAACTAAAGTTATCCTACCAGAAAATTCATGTAGAATCGGAAAATGCGAAGCCTGATCATACGAGACCAGTTTATACATACTCAGTGCTAATGGATTGGAATGGCAGCAGGCAAACGGTGACGCATGTTACAACCTGCGATCTGCACTACGTGTCGGAAGAAATATTAGATGAGTATCCAGGCTGTGAGATTATTTATTTGATTCCTCAATAGAAGAATGAATATAAATTTACATAAAAAGGAAAATGAATGAACGATTGTGAGATATGGTATGATGGAGGTAACCTATAGTTGTAGAAAACTGATGATATTTATAATTTAGAAGGATGTGCAAGAGTATGAAAGATTTGCACCAGGCTCGGACCTCCTTATTGGCCGAACCGATTGCCTTATTAGATCTAAGGCGGACTTACCCTGAACCCCCGAACGACTTGGAAGCCATTCAGAAGATCAAGTCCCTCATCGAAACAGAACTGCATACGAAGCTGACGAATGAACAAATTACCGGAATCATCGAGTACTATAACCTTATCCAGCATAAGAAGGAGCCTGCCTACTACTGGTTCTTGGAAGCGATCATGATCACAGCACGGCGCGATGCAACGAAGAGAAATCCCGCCTATATGATCGGCATATTGAAGAAGTGGATTAGTCAAGGATATGGCGCGACACCGACCAAGGAAGAACAGCAGTTGATAGCATTATTCGAAGAGGCGACAGGCATTCCAGTAACAGACGCTGCTGTAACCAAGCTTCGCCAGTATATCTATCAACATGGACTAGTGATGGCAGCTAAGCAAATCTTGCAATTGCAGCATACGGACCTTGCAGCGTTACTCATGGATCATCTTACAAGCAGCGCTTGCTCTACTAATGGTCCGCTCGCTGGACCAATAAGCACTGTTACAGGAGACAGCCCGGCAGAGACGGAAGAAGTCCGCGAAGCTGAGAATGACGATGTCTATGAGGAACAGGAACAGACGAATGCAGCGCCTGCTGAGAACGCATTAGCTATGTATACATTGGATCGGAAATTACGCGGAGGTGTTGCACGCAACCATCATTTTGATGAGTTATTTATTCCAGAATCGATCATACGCCAGAAGAACATGCAGCATGGCGATAAATTAAAGCTATTGGGGGTTATTCATAAAGGAGCACGATTGACACATTCACATTTCGAAACGGTAGAGAAGGTAGGGAAAGCGCATCCGCTTCGCAAGCAATACAGCTATTGTCTCGTTGCTCGAGATGATCTTATGTGGTATGTAGACAGCCATATGCCGGAATACGAATCAGACAATCGCACCGTCAAGAGCTTATACATAGATGAGATGCCGCTGAGACTGAAGCTGAGAGATGAGGATGTACGGGATTTTGCCTTGAATCGAGGAGACTTGATCGATGTGGCGTTCTGGGGAACGGATACGACTACGCTGAAAGTGTGCTGGAAGCATCATGTGTGAGTACGAGGGGTGTGTTTCGTTAGCGAAGGCATGTCAATCCAGACACGCCTTTTTCTTTTGCAGCGAAATTTGGTATTCTTAATCGATACACACAGAACAGGGACATGAGGGAGCAGACAATGAACAGAAGCTGGTTATATGTTATTATTGGGGCAGTTTTCGAAGTTCTCTGGGTAATTGGGCTCAAGCATGCCCAGCAAGGATGGGAATGGCTAGGGACGTTGCTCGCCATATATCTGTCCTTCCAAATGCTCGTCCTTGCGACAAAGCGGCTGGCAGTAGGGACGGTATATGCTGTGTTCACCGGATTGGGTGCGGCTGGTACGGTCATGGCGGAGATGCTCGTATTCGGGGAACCCTTCGAGCTGCTGAAGATTCTGTTCATCACACTGTTGCTGACAGGCGTTATTGGCTTGAAGATTGTGACCGGCGATGCAGAAGAGCACAAAGGAGCTAATACATAATGGGCTGGCTGTATCTTATACTTGCTGGAGCGTTCGAAGTGGTCGGGGTTACCGGATTGAATCAAATTCACAGACGGAAGCATATCGTGTCGTATGTGCATTTCATGTCTGGCTTTATCTTGAGCTTCTATTTCTTAAGTCTTGCGATGCGTACGTTGCCGATGGGTAGCGCTTATGCCATATGGACAGGTATCGGGACGATTGGCAGCGTTGGGATTGGCATGCTCTTCTATGGAGAGTCGAAGGAATGGAAGCGGATGCTGTTCATTGCGCTAGTATTGGTTTCTGCCATTGGTTTGAAGCTTATTTCATAGGGGTTGAAATTCAGGGCACTGGGTTTATCCTGCCTTCCTTTATTTGCACGCGAGAGTGTAGTAAACTAGACCAAAGGGACAATCCCCGATCTTTCGATCTTATTACATCAGGAATAACGGAGGGTGTGCGAATGCCATCGAAGGAAGCACTGGCGATGCGGGCATTGCGTGAACGGCGCAAGCAGGAGAATGTGTGCATATATTGCGGGGATGAGCAGAAGGTTACCCAGACCATGTGCCAATCATGTGCTGATGCCAAGCGCAGCTCAGAAGCTCCGTTGCGGATGCGAAGCAAGAAGAGGTATCCGATCATCCGCAAGCCGAAGGACCAGCAGAAGCTGGAACAATATGAATCCTTCCTCAAGCAGCAACGCTTGACGCGTGAACAATCCTGAGAAGCTGTCTCCACGATGAGACGGCTTCTTCTTTTTTGTCGTGTGTGTGCATACAGTAAACCGATAGCACCTGAGTCAATTTCATCATGACTGTGTATACAGATTCCGTCACTAGAAATTGACTCACCTTGCTCCGGCATTGGCGGTGAAGGGGGCGACACTCGGGTGAAGTGGAAACGGCGCAGCAGATGGCAAAGCAGTCGAACGATGAAAAAAGGCGGAAAGCGGCGTGTGTTCTTTCTATGCCTGGTCATTATGTTTTTCATGTCGATTCAGAGTTTTATCTTCGTGGACCGTAATTTGAGACCGACTCTGATGAATGTGGCAGAAATTCGGATCAAGCAGATTGCCACTCAAGCAATCAATAAGGCTGTGACGGAGAAGGTAGCGCAGCGGTCGAACTTCGATAATCTAGTGGATTGGAAGTATGATCGGAACCAAAAAATTACAGGTTTCATGCTGAACTATGCGGAGCATATGAAGATTACTTCGGAGACGGAGCATGTGGTGCAAGGTACGCTGGATGATTTGCAAAGAATTCCAGAGCATGTGCCACTCGGGCAAGCATTGGATAGCCCTATCTTGGCTTCATTCAGTCCGGATATCCCTATTAAATTCGTACCGGCTGGAGCTGTTCAGGTTGAGCTGAATACAAGGCAGAAGGATGCAGGCATTAACATGCTGCTCATTGAAGTGTATATACGAATTAACGTGGAAGTCGCGATTATTATCCCGTTTGAGACGGAATCTGAAATTGTGACAACGGATGTGCCAGTATCGTATATGCTCGTTGTGGGCGATGTGCCTACGTACTTCTTCGACGGGCGCGGTCGTCCTGTGGATGATCACTCTGCCGAGTCGATGCCTCCGCCATCTATTGCGATTCCCCCGCTAGAGGAAGAAGGGGATGGAACAGACATTCCAAGGAGTACCGGAGAGTAAATAGTGGGAGCCCCCGTGTTCATACGGGGGCGATTTCATAGGGAGCTGTGTCTGCCTATTCAGCGCCGTTGTCTGCGCTTGCGCTCCTCGCGCTCCCATTGGCGCAGGGAAGGATATGGATCGAAGGACCAGTCTGTGAATCCATTGTCCTTGTAGAGACCGTAGTGGAGATGCGGAGGGAACTTTCCTTGCGTTCCGGGCTTCCCGTAACCAGAGCTGCCAACCCACCCGACAACGTCACCCGGCTCGACGATATCTCCTGCCTTCCACTTCTTGTCGAAGCCACTTAAGTGCGCATAGTAATGATACACATTGTTCAGATCGCGGATTCCGATTCGCCAGCCGCCGAAGCGGTTCCAGCCGATTACCTCGATTATGCCATAGTTGGTGCTTCGGACAGGAACACCGTATCCGGCGAATATGTCTGTGCCCTCATGAATCCTTCTGCCGCCCCAGCCGCGTGCTGCCCCCCATGTACTGCGATAAGAATAATCCGAACGGACCGGAACGGGAAAGGCATGCTTGTACAGGTCGAGGCGGTCGTAATGCTCGTAGATGCGAGCGAACTGCCAGATGCGTTCCACGCTGCGTGCTTTCTGGTAATATTCCCACAGTCCGATACGGAAGTCTGTCTGCGTCGTACCGTGCTTCAAGATGATCTGTGCCATGGTATACAATACATCCTCGTCGTTATCCGGCTCCGCTCGGCCATCGCCGTTGCCATCCCGTCCGATACCGTGGAAGAGACTGATCGTACGCGGATCTGTGTCCGATAAGTTTGGGTTAAGCGCGCCGCTCCACAGTTTGTCTGGGAAGTGGATAGCGATGATGCGCTCCTTCTTCTCTTGCTGCTGCTTGCGGTTCATCGCTCGTTCATATTGATCGACAGCTGCGAGATAAGGCCATGGGATACCAGTCAATGCGCTCATGCTTTCGAATAACTGCTTCCTTGTTTCGTATGGGTTGGCTTCCGCGCCCTGTACCTCCTGTGCCTCTGCCTTGTGTGAAGGCCATATGATGCTTATAGCGAGAAGCATTAGCAGGGCGAGCACATTCGTTGTGCAGCGGGCATGTCTTGAACGCACGCGGGCTCCTCCTTTCGTTATCCTGTTCTACCTTATAGGTTGGGTTGAAGAATTAATTTTTATCCAGTTTCCCGCTGTACTTTGGTAAAATAGGGGCATGTGCACGATTCAATGTGGAGAATAGAAGGAGGATACCGATGTCCTTTGCCCATAAGGAAGAACATGTGGACGATGATATGCTGTTGCTGCAAGCCAACATTGATGATATGAACCCGGAGTGGACTTCCGCTGTAATGGACCGGCTGTTCGAATTAGGTGCGAATGATGTGTATTGGGTACCGATTGTGATGAAGAAAGGCCGGCCTGGCCTAATGCTGAATGTCTTGTGTGAAGCTACACTAGCCGAACAGGTGAAGGCTCTTATCTTCCGGGAGACGACAACGCTTGGTCTGCGCATCATTCCGCTGTCTGTCCATCGGCTGTCGCGCGCGTTCGTGGAAGTAGAGACACGATGGGGGAAGGTTCCGGTCAAGGTTGGATCGCACAATGGGCAAGTTGTGCAGTATGCGCCGGAATTCGACGTTTGCGATCGGATTTCTAGAGAACATGATGTCCCATTGAAGGAAGTGTATGATGCGGTTCGATTCGCATATACCGCACGCTCACGGAGTGAGCGGGAAGATTGACGGGATGTGGGTGGTGTGATGTTCCAATTCAGGTAGGCAAAGAATGACTGAGACACGTCAAAGGCTGATGTTCATCGGGAGCTATGACGAAAGTGATGCAAAAGTGCATGCTTTGTTCGTCAGAATAGGCGATTGTTCGAGAATTCCTGCGAACATGCATCTTTCCATTTCCCTAATCGCCATTCAGGCCGTTTCCGCACTGGATTCCTGCAGAATCGCATCAATTTAAAGATATGGGACGGTTTTCGTCTGCAATTCCTGCACAATCGCATCCTTTTATTCCTTAAAGTCGCAGCAAAAACCCCGCCGGTCGTTCTGGACGGGGTATTGTTGGGTTAATGCTTTTCCATATGCTCCAGACTCTCTTCAAGAGAGGGATGAGAGTGACCGTGGCTGTGCTCACCGCGATCGGGATTCTGGCGATGCTTATTTTCATGGGTATGATGTTCCTGATCGTGCCCATGAGCATGCTGCTCCTGATGATCATGCCCGTGTTCATGCTGATGATGGTTATGACTGTGCTCGTGATGATGATCATGCCCGTGCTCATGATTGTGCGGCTGTGCTTGGAAAGCCTGAACAGGTTCAAGAGTGAACGGGGAATCGGCTGTACCCGTAATGACACGCAGCACATTAGGATGTCCAGGCAAGTCTCGAGTACCTGCACCATAGCCGATTGTGTTGATGTGCATGGAAGGCAAGCTGCCAGAGAATTGCTCGACGAGTCCAGCAATAATACCCGCGCCAGTAGGTGTTGTTAATTCGAATGTGTGATTGGAGCGGCTCACAGGAAGACCTCTCATCATCTCCAATGTAGCAGGTGCAGGTACTGGATACACACCATGATCACATCGCACCGTACCGCTGCCTAGTGGAACGGGTGAAGCGAGAATACGGTCTGGACGAAGGCTGTGGATCGCCAGCGCAGTTCCTACGACATCGACGATGGAATCGACCGCGCCAACTTCGTGGAAGTGAACGCGCTCCACGGGAACATGATGGATCTTAGCTTCCGCTGCTGCAATTTTCTCGAAGACAGCAAGTGCCAAGACCGTAACCTGGCGGTCGAAATCAGCTGTCTCGATCATGTGTACAATATCGGCATAATGCCGGTGATGAGAAGACGGATGGCCAGGGTCCAACACGACATCTAGCTTCAATGAGGAAATCCCGCACTTGACGACTCGTTTCCATTGAAGCGTATATGGATCGAGGTCAAGCTTCAGCAATTGCTCCTCTATGTAGGTCTGATCAGCGCCTGCATCGACAAGCGCAGCCAGGGTCATATCGCCGCTGATGCCGGAGAAGCAGTCTAAGTATAAGATACGCACAGAAGATGTCATCCTTTCTTGTTCTGTTGAATAAGGGCGGCATAATAGCCAGCGCCGAATCCGTTGTCAATGTTGACGACAGCAATACCGGGCGCGCACGCATTGATCATCGCGAGCAATGCGGCCATGCCTTGGAAGTTGGCGCCGTAACCGACACTGGTCGGCACAGCAACGACTGGGCGCTCTACTAGTCCGGCGAGCACGCTAGCGAGTGCGCCCTCCATGCCGGCTACGGCGACTATTGCTTGAGCGCCGCGAATGAGCTCCAGGCGTCGGAAGAGGCGGTGTATACCGGCGACACCGACATCGAAGATACGCTCTACGCGGCAGCCTAGCATCTCTGCAGTAATGGCTGCTTCCTCTGCAACAGGCAGATCCGAGGTGCCTGCACAGACGACTGCGACGTACTCTTCTGCTGTCGATTCGCCAGGCTCAGGCTTGTTGCGATGCCACGAAAGTGTGCGGGCAATCGGATGATAAACCGCGTCTGCTACATCCGCGCATATGTGGTTGGCCTTCTCTTGGCTGACACGGGTAGCTAACACGCGATGCGAATGCTCCATCATGCGACGGAAGATGGCACTGATCTGCTCGGCAGTCTTGCTCTCGCCATAGATCACTTCGGGAAATCCGGTGCGCCGTTCGCGATCCAGATCGATCTCAGCGAAATCCATGGAGCCGGCGCCGCGCCAATCCTGCAGCCCAGCTTTCGCATCCTCCAGACTGATTCGACCAGCTTGCACATCGGCTAACAGTTGATCGATATTCATTGTGCCTTACTCTCCTTCGCCGCTTGCAGAACTTCGTTCATGCTGCCCGTTCGATATCCGGTCATATCCAACGTGACATATTGGAAGCCAAGCGATTGGAACTTGGCGGCTATCGCTTCATGATGTTCGACTGCTTTGGTAAGCTCCTGCGGCATGACTTCAATCCGCGCGATTTTATCATGGTGGCGTACACGAACTTGGTAGAAGCCGAGCCCAAGTAAGAAGTTTTCTCCTTCATCTAGCTGATCGATCTTGTCTTTGTCGATGCGGGTTCCGTATGGAATTCTCGAAGATAGACAGGCGAAGGACGGCTTATCCCAAGTCGGCAGGCCCAGCTCCTTGGACAAGGTGCGGATTTCCTGCTTCGTCAACCCCGCTTCTTGCAACACACTGCGCACGCCTTGCTCATCTTTCGCTTTCAGTCCCGGTCTATAGTCGCCGAGATCGTCAACATTGGAGCCGTCAATAATATAGGGATAGCCCATTGACTTAGCAATTTCCTGAAGATGCACATAAAGTCCGGTCTTGCAGTGATAGCAGCGGTCCGGATTATTAGCAACGAAATTCGCATTCGCGAATTCGCTTACAGTTGTTTCATGCAGACGAACGCCCATGTCATGAGCAAGCTGGACTGCAGCGTCATATTCCCTCGATGGGAATGTCTCTGATGCGGCTACTGCAGCCAATACGTTGTCGCCCAGCTCCTGGTGAGCTCGCTTTAGGACAAAGGTGCTGTCCACTCCGCCGGAGAAGGCGATCATCACTTGTCCCATCCCCTTAAGAATTTCCCCTAGCTTTCTATCTTTATCCTGTACGGTCATCGTTGTCATCTAGCGGTTCCTCCTATCATGGCGATTGTATCTTCATCATACCAGAAATAGGACCTAATGTGGAATGTTGCAGGGTTCATGTTATAATACTAGTGGAAACGAGTGGATCGGAGGGAGTGCAGCATGGCTGTAGACAAGATAGAACGCAAGCCGGAATGGCTCAAGATCAAATTAGCCTCCGGAGATGACTTCCAGGAAGTCAAGGAATTGAAGCAGATGATGCGGAGCAAGACGTTACACACAGTATGCGAGGAGGCCAAATGTCCGAATCTGCATGAATGCTGGGCGAACCGTACCGCAACCTTTATGATATTGGGCGAAACCTGTACGAGAGCGTGTCGATTCTGTGCAGTCCATTCAGGTATGCCGAACGAATTGGACTTGCAGGAACCGGAGCGTGTAGCTGAGGCTGCTGAGCAGATGGGCTTGCAGCATTGTGTCATCACCTCTGTTGCACGTGATGATCTAGAGGACGGAGGCGCAATGATATTCGCCGAATCGATTCGGGCTGTACGCAAGCGTCTGCCGCTGTGCAGTGTTGAAGTACTGATTCCGGATTTCCTTGGGAATTGGGCATCACTGCATACAGTGCTCGATGCGTCACCTGATGTGCTGAATCATAATATCGAAACGGTCGAGAGCCAATCGGATCGAGTACGTTCCAAAGCGAAGTATCGCAGATCCTTAGAGCTGCTTCGTCAATCCAAGTCATACAGTCCGAAGATACCTACGAAGTCCAGTATCATGGTCGGTGTAGGAGAGACTTGGCAGGAATTGCTGCAGACGATGGACGACCTCCGTGCTGTCGACTGTAATATTATGACGATCGGTCAATATCTTCAACCGACACGCAAGCATTTGCGGATTGAGAAGTATTATACGCCGGACGAGTTCGCGCAGCTGAAGGAGGAAGGAATGAAGCGGGGCTTCAGCCATGTAGAATCTGGACCGCTTGTCCGCAGTTCCTACCATGCCCGTGAACAAAAGGCGGCAGCCGACCAAACACTCGGAGGGGTAAAGGCGTAATGATTACTGTTGGAAACAAATCGTATGAACTAATTCACGAATATAAGGACGGCTGGAATCAGGATAGCTTCCGTGCGCGCTACAGCGAGGTGCTGGAGCGGTATGACTATATAGTAGGTGACTGGGGCTATAATCAATTGCGATTGCGAGGTTTTTTTCGCGATAACCACCCGAAGGCGTCGAAAGACGCCTTAATCGGGACGGTTCAGGATTATTTGAATGAATATTGTAATTTCGGATGCGCTTACTTTGTTCTGCAGAAGCTGCCTTCCTCGGCGAAGGAACGTAAGACAACCGAGCTTGAGCATGCAGACAAGCCTAATGGCGAGTCCACCTTCACAGATAGAACAGATGCTGCTGGGATGGAGAAGCACTATCAAGAAGACACCCCCGACGTCCATGACTTGAATAAGGACGAGTCTTCTCATCAAGCTGCGAATAGAGGGCATGCGTCGAGCCGGGAATTTCACAAGCGTGATACGCATCGAGGTGAGGCTGGCAAGCGGGAGCACGGTAGGAGCGAGTCAGCTAAGAGCGGATTTAGAGGCAAGCCCAAGCACAATCAGGGGAACTCAATGAAGAAGCAGGCACCATAACGATAGCTAGATCACAACTTTCCCAGAACAGCTGCAAGCGGCCTGCTATTCCAGCAGGTCGCCGATGAATGCTTCCTTCACGCGATTCCAGAATGGAAATGGACGAAAGCGCACGAACCGTACTTTGCGTTCTGCCACCTGGCAGCGAATCGATCGGAAATTTCCGATATCTACGTTCAGGTGGTCGACTGTAAGTACGATATTGCGGCCAGCTCGCGGGTATATATCGCAATGATGGTGACGGGGTAGCACCATAGAGGAGCCGAGAGTTCGATATACCCGATTGTTAATTGAGGCGATCTCGGCGATTTGGATCGTCTCCAGTGAAGGGTGAATGAGAGCTCCGTTCAAGCTTTTATTATAAGCCGTGCTGCCGGAAGGAGTCGAGATGCAGATGCCGTCACCGCGGAACATCTCGAAGTCTTCGTCGTTGACGCGCAGCTGGGCGACCAGAGTAGATTCAAATCCGCGCAGCGTGCACTCATTGAGTGCCAGGAACGACTGTGTATCTTGTTCGTTCGTAATTTGTACATGAGCTAGCGGGTATTTGACAATTTTGTCTTCCAAGGAAGTTTCCCTGCCCATACAGCGAACTAAGTCGCTCAGTTCTTCGGGCTTCCAATCCGCATAGAAGCCGAGATGTCCTGTATGTATACCTACGAAAGCGGTATGATCGATGCGGTCTATGTATTGATGGAACGCGTTCAATAATGTGCCGTCGCCACCAATCGAAACGACGATATCTGGTTCAACGGGATCATGAATTAATTGCTCGTCCGCTGCTAATTGGTGGAATTTCGTTGCAAGTTCTGCAGATACTTGATCTCCCCGGTTGATGACTTCGTATTTCACACGAATAGCCCCCTTGTCGATTCTTGCGCACACTATCCCCATCATATCGAATTCACTATGGAATGACAATGTGACATCAGTTATTAACTTGCTGCCGGTCCAAGCACAGGCCAGTACAATACGAGCAACAGAGCAGCGAGCACGCCATGGCCAAGCCGAGCGAAGAAGAAAGTCCGGTAAGCAACACCAGTACCATGCAGCAGGCTTGCCACTTGGGCATGTACGCTGAATCCGCCCCAAGACAAGATGAAGACAGTTAGCGCTGCTGACGCAAGCAAGCTGGAGTTCGCAACAGCCATGCCTGCAGCCTTGGCACCGAGCGTAACCTCGAACAAGCCGTCGATAATTACGGGGGATAGAGAGAGCGGCAACCCAGTTACGTATAGTACTAACCCTAGTGTGCCATTCAACAAAGTGACAATACCGACTTGGTCGAGTAATGTGATCACTACGGAGAAAAAAACAACGAGTCCGCCAATAATCAGAATTAAGCTGAATGCTGACCGAAGTGCATCCTGCAGCAGCTGACCGAACAATCGTCCGTCTGCCGCTTTCGCTTCGTGCATAGCTGTCCACGCTTTGTACAATAGGGAGCCGCGAGAATGGGTGGACTGTGCAGTATGGAACACTTGAGGAGGTTCCTCATTGCTCGAAAAAGAGGTGAAGCGCATGCATACGCCGAGCAATAAGGCCGCACTGTAATGAGCGACAGCAAGCACCAGTGCCAGATCAGGTCGAGCGAAGAAACCGACAGCAACTGCGCCGATGAGGAATATTGGGTCAGAGGTCGTGCAGAATGCAACTAATCGCGTGCTTTCAGCTTGACTAAGCATACCTTGGCTGTGTAGCTGTGCGGTCAGCTTAGCCGCAACCGGATAACCGGAAGCAAAGCCCATTGCCATGACGAAACCGCCAATTCCGGGAACGCGGAAGATAGGACGCATGAATGGATCGAGTATCGTTCCGATGAAATGAACGACACCGAATCCGAGCAGCAGTTCTGCCATGACAAGGAAGGGCAGTAATGCCGGAAGCAGCACGTGCCACCATATATCCACGCCAAGCAATGCCGCGTTCAAGGATGCAAGCGGATAGAGATAGATGAACCATAAGAATATAGCGCTGATTGACCCCCATAACCAAGTAGAAGTGCGAATTTCGGTATTCACAAGTCCTCTCCTTTGTGTGAAAACTTGATTAGAGTTCATTTCATAATTACTTTTTAGCCTCATTATGAAACGGACTCTATGCTTGTACTTCATGTGTATGTGTCAATATGACGGCACATGCCGGAACATGTACCACTAGCGGTTCGTTTGAGCTATAATACTAGTATGGATATCCGCAGAGGAGCTGGTCAGTCTGGATTTTTATGAGCAAATGGGAGGCGAGCAGACGATCCGCCGCATTGTCGACACGTTTTACCCGAAGGTGTTGGCTGATCCGGTGATCGGACCGTTGTTTCCCGATGGCATTGAGGAAGTGAAGGAAAAGCAGTTTTTGTTCTTGACACAGTTTTTCGGCGGACCGCCATTGTACTCGGAGCAATTCGGTCATCCGATGATGCGGGCACGCCATCTGCATGTGCCGATCGGTATCAATGAGGCAAGAGCTTGGTTAGCGTGTATGCAGCGCACATTGGAGGAGCTGGAGCTTCCTGAGGAACTGCGTGAAGCGATGATCGCGCGTCTGTCCGGTCCCGCCTATCACTTTATGAACCAACAATCATAAGGCTAGGTTCACGAATAAGCGACAAAGGAGAATTCCAGTGGTTGAACCGTTATATTTGAAGGAAGTAGTATGTCAGCATTGCGAAATGAGCTACAAAACATCCCGTGTGCGTCCTAGCTTCAAGAAGCCTGTCAGGCGGGACGCCGACTTCTGCGCTTATTATAAGGATGAAGGGGTAAATCCGGAATACTATGTGGTTCGAGTGTGCCCCTATTGCGGATTTGCGACAACAGAAAGCTTCAGCGAATCGATGACAGATGCGCAGAAGCTGCAATTCCAAGAGAAGATAGCCAACTTCTGGCAGATTACAGAGTACGGAGGTCGCCGAACGTGGGAGGAGGCGATGAAGTGCTATAAGCTTGCCTTGCTCTGCGCACAGCTGAAGCAAGAATCGCCGCGCATCGTATCCGGCATCTTGCATCATATCGCATGGCTATACCGCTATAAGGGAGATCACGAGCAAGAGAGCAAATTCTTAGAATTTGCTCTGGAAAGCTACATTCAAGTGTACGAACAAGAAGGGACCGATATGAACGATGCGCGGCTCATGTATTTGATCGGTGAGCTGTCGCGTCGTCTGAAGCGTTACAACGAAGCAATTCGCTGGTTCTCTAGAGTCGTGAACGATAGGAAGATTATGGATGCCTCGATGATTCAGGCATCCAGAGAACAATGGCAGATGGTACGGGAGGATATGCGTCGTGATAAGCTTTCTCCCGAGGAGATCGAGGCCATTCACAATGAAGCGGAGCATGGATGATCCGTATTACTTCTCCGCATCGTCATCCTTCGCTTCGGCTTGATCCTGAGCGTCATCTTCGCTTAACGTAGCGATCTTCTCTAATAAAATGTGTCGAGGCATATGCATAATATGTTCGATAGGAACATTCAGTTTCTTGGCGAGCATTTGTGCTGTTTCCGCGGTGATTTGTAATGGCTTCATCTCTAATCACTCCTATGCAAAGTATTCGCTTGGGATATCCCATATTCTTCACGGGTACCCACACTAGTATAACATACTTTGAAGGAAAGTAAGGGGCATATACGTGGGTTATGATTCATTAGGGAATTTGGACAAGAAAAGAAGATCGACATGAAAGGAGCCGGCTAAGTCTAATCGACTTGGGCCGGCTCTTCTAGGTAAGGAATTAAAATTTGAATACTTGAATCGTGCGTTGCAGTCGAGTTGCTAAGGCTGACATCTGTTCCGATTGCTCAACGACCGCTTGTACTGCCGAAATTTGTTCATTCATTGCGGCAGATACTTCCTCGGTTCCCGCTGCGGACTGCTGGGTTATAGAAGAGATATTCTCCATGCTGGCACTTACGCGTTGTGCCGCTTCAGACATCCAACTGCTTTCTTGTGCGAACGAAGCGATTTCTTCGCTAATGTAATGAATGCCCTCAACGATTTGCTCGAATACCGATTCTGTCTCACGTATGAGCTCGGTTTGTCGCGATACGACTTCTTCGTTCTGTTGGATGTTGGTAAGCGCTTGCGATATACCTTGCTCGATGCTTGCTACAAGCTGGAACACTTCCTTCGTAGAAGCTGTGGACTGATCGGCCAATGTGCGGACTTCCTGCGCTACAACGGCAAACCCTAATCCATGTTCGCCTGCGCGAGCAGCTTCGATAGATGCATTGAGCGATAACAGGTTTGTTTGTTCTGCAATTTCTGAAATCGTCTTCGTCATTTTCTGAATATCCTGCGCTTGCAAGGCTAGCTGACTGACTGTTTCTGAAACGGCAGTTGCAGCTTCGACATTTTGCTTCATACCTGCCGATTGGCTTTCTACTGCTTCTTGGCCTTTCTCCACAAGCGAGAGCGTCTGCTCAGAACGCTGATTCATCTCCAAGGTGGACTGGGCGTATTGCTTCACCTTGCTCTGAATATCATGAATCGATGTAGAGATATCGCCGACATCCTCGGAGATGGTCGTCGCGCCTGTCGCAAGTTCATTCGTGGACACGTTCACTTGATCAATAACGTCGCGCAGGCTCTGATTTTTCTGATAAATATCTCTGCTAGTATCCGCAACAGTCTTGGATATGCTGCTGGACTCATGCAAGATGTCCTTCAGTTTATCCATCATCTTGTTGAACGAGCTCGCCAGCGCCCCAAGCGCATCGACAGACTCGTAATGAACCTTCTGTGTGAAATCCCCCTTAGATACACTCATTGCTACTTTGGAAATTTCATCAATGGGCGCTGTAAGCGCTCTCTCTAAAAATCCAACGAAGGGATAGCTTGCGATGATGAGTACAGCAATGATGGCTATTCCGGCGGCTATTGGAAAGTCAGAAGCCAGCACCACAATTAGCAGAGCAAGTGAGAAGACGCCAACCATAGTATAAGAGCCCAGTTGCAGTTTGCGTTTAAATGAAAGCACCTTCAGTTTATTCAATCGTTCATCCTCCTTTAACTCAAGTGGGCCGCAATACCCATATTATAGCATCGTCAATTCCGTTCGGTCTATAGAAGAATGTTGAGATATGTCAGATTTATAGTTTAGGTGTTAGGACATCGGTGCCATAATACGATGGAATATGTTAAAAAATGTTGAATTCATAAACTTATATTATTATAATGGGACGTAAGACCTAATTGGTAAAAAGAAACAATCATAGGAGGGACATAATGAAAATGGATGAGTTGCCGCTAGCGCGGCAAGTGGATCTGGCATTTCGCCAAATGTATAAGGAGTTGTCCTTGCTTAGCGACGGAACTGTATTCCTTCAAATCCGTAATAACCGTATAGGGAAGTTTGGGATTCGGCATTATGATTCAGCCGATTGGAGCGAGTCAGGCAATGCTCGGTTACCAGGAGGTTTATCGGAGAGTCAGCGGCTAGCCTTTCGCAATATGGCATTGGAGGCAATGAAGCGCAAAACTTGGAGTCACGGTGAAATTCAATTCGAATTTGCAATCAGGAAAGGGCTGTTGACAGCATCCGTCCACTTCGAATCGAACTACAACATGGCGGCATTGGATCCGAATGTTGTCCATGTGTAAGGCATGCGATCTAACGTTCAAGGATAGAGGGACTCGAGCTTCGTATGACAGCAAGAGCTGCATCTTCAGCCGTAACGGCAAGAGGCAGCTCTACTTGCTAATTGTGTGAACGTTTGCCTCGTTCACAGGATCCGATTATGGACGACCTGCCAGTTGCTGTTCTGCAATCTGTACTAAGCGACGGGTAATGTGTCCACCGATTGCGCCTGTGTCACGGGTTGCCATATAGCCGTAGTACCCGTCCTGCGGAATCTGGATGCCTAATTCCTGTGCTACTTCATACTTCAATTGGTCCAGTGCAGCATTCGCTTGCGGAACTACGAGTGTATTGCTGGAGCGGCTTTGTCCTCTTGCCATTTGGAATCACCTCCTGTACAGGTAGTATGTGTCAACTGCTCACATATACACACCTTCAATCATGGAAGTTTTTCCCTGGCTGTCGCTGTGAAAGTTGACTTGATTGATGTTCCTTGTATAATGAAGGTAAGATCAAGATGATAAGGCTAGTCAATAGTTGTGTGAAAGGCGTTGAAGGATGAAAGTAGGCGCGGCAATCCCGTTACAGAGAGCCGATATGAGGGTGGGAATCGGTACGGGAGCTGAGGCTGAAGTGGGCATCTGGAGTTGATCTCACTAGAGATCCGGTAATCCTCGTTACGGATGGAAGATTCATGCTTGTCTTGCACGTTTGTTAGTGCAGACTGCTGAATGAATTAGGGTGGCACCACGGTCTCTCGTCCCTTGCTGGACGGGGGGCTTTTTTCATTTACTGGAAAGGAAGGGGATTTCAGATGAAACGAGTATTATCCGGCATACAGCCAAGCGGACAATTGACATTGGGCAATTATATTGGAGCAATGCAGAACTTTGTTAAGCTGCAGGAGACGCATCAATGCTTCTTTATGATCGTGGATCTTCATGCCATTACGCTGCCGCAAGAACCGGCAGCCCTGCGAGAGCAGTCGGAAGCAGTAGCGGCATTATTCCTAGCAGCGGGTATTGATCCGGCACAAGCAAGCGTGTTCATGCAGTCGCATGTACCCGAACATGCTGAACTCGGGTGGATTATGACGACAGCCTCTTATATGGGGGAATTGGAGAGGATGACGCAATACAAGGACAAGTCTGCTGGCAAGGAATCTATTCCGGCAGGTCTGTTCGTCTATCCGACCTTAATGGCCGCTGACATCTTGATATACAATGCAGATCTGGTGCCAGTCGGTGACGATCAGAAGCAGCATCTGGAATTGACTCGTGATTTGGCACAGCGCATGAATCAGCGCTATGATACGGAGCTTCAGGTGCCGGACCCATATATTCCGCAGACGGGTGCCCGAATTATGTCGCTAGACGATGCTTCGAAGAAGATGAGCAAGAGTAATCCCAATCCAGCCAGCTATATCGCATTGCTGGATGAGCCAGATGTGATCCGCAAGAAAATATCTAGAGCGACAACCGATTCCGGCAGGGAAGTTCGGTATGATCCGAGCGAGAAGCCAGAGATTAGTAATTTGATGGCGATATACGCGCATTGTGCCAACATGCAGGTGTCGGATGTGGAGCGTGCTTATGAAGGGCAAGGATACGGCGCGTTCAAGAAGGACTTGGCAGAACGGGTAGTTGAAGCCTTGGAGCCGTTACAGGCTCGCTACCATGATATTCGACAATCGGGCGAACTTCACGGAATTCTGCGGAAGGGGGCTGCGGAAGCGCGGGAGGTTGCTTCCACAACGCTCCGGCATATTAAGGATAAGATGGGTTTCGTACTGCCGCAATAGGATAAGGCTAATGGTTGCTGCGTCTTTTCACATAGAAGCCAAGGCCGATTGTGACGAAGGATGCGAGGAAGAATACCAATGCTAGACCGGCTTCTTGATAGCTGAGAGCAGCGCCCGTGCACACGAACAGCACGACGGCAGCAAGGGAGAATAATAGGGAGAGGGATTTGCTCAATGTAGATCACTCCGATTATAGGATAGTTTTTTTGCTATGCTATGCATAAGTGCGCTTGATCCTGTGCCATACTAGGGTTGCAAGCTTGCAAGTCATTACACTTACAGCTACGAAAGGAGTGCTTTTCAAGAATGGCATCTCGCAGCAGCAACACATTGGTAGTGCCGCAAGCAAGTCAAGCTTTGGATCAATTGAAATATGAGGTCGCACAAGAATTGGGTATTCAAATTCCGCAAGACGGATACTATGGCAACATGGCCACTCGCGATACAGGTGCTATCGGGGGACATATTACCCGCCGATTGGTCCAAATCGCAGAGCAAGCAATGTCCGGTAACCAACATTAATTCGTATTCCATATTAAGGAATAACAGGAGCTCAAGGGATACTAGTCCCTTGAGCTCTCTTTATAATTATACAAACTAAAGGGTCTGCTTGGATTGTAACTCAATAACTGTCTAAGCGCAATTTCTTGCCAACCTTGGCTTCATTCATCCATCCGACATATGAATCCAACACATTGTTGTTATGATCGAACAGCACAACGGCTACGAATGGATACTGCTTGCGATGCCGGTAGCGCACATCGATCCACCGCACTTCATATCCCCAGCGGTGAGTATGCACCTCCGGACATGCATAAGAAGTAAAAGCAAGTAATGCTGCAACATCTGGATGATCCTTGGATCGTTCGGCAACTGGATGGCTCGCGCCATTCACTCGATCTATCCACTGCAGCTTGCCGCTGCGCCATTCGCCAATGCGATATCCTCCGCTAGACTGGATCTTGACTATGTTCCAGTTGTAGAGATGGATGGTAGGGATGACCAAATAACGGTCCCCGGCGTTACATTCATGATCCATGAGTCGAATTTGCTGTCCGATTTGCCTATGAACGAAAGTACGCCAAATATAGTAGACGATTAGAACCGTATACAGCAGTGGAAAGATGACGGCAGGATCGATGAGCTTCAACGTCCAAAGCAGAACTGCGGCAGCATGACTGAGAAATATAAACGGATCAAAGATATGAATGATATTCCAAGAAACCCACTTGTGAGAAAATGGTCGCCATGCTTGCGTCCCATACGTATTAAAAAGATCCATGAAAATGTGCAAAGCAACAGCAAGCAAAACCCAATACAGCAGCGGCCAAAAGTTGTTCGGTTGAAATATCGCATACAAGCCGCCCGTTATCCCTGCAGTCCATAACAGCATGGCAGGGATCGAATGGCTCCAACCCCGGTGCTGCCGAATATAGAAGGCATTTCCCTTCAATCGGGTAAGGGTGTCTGCGTCCGGTGCTTGCGAGCCGAGAACGGTTCCGAGCAGTACCGCTGCCCCAAGCGATGATTCGCTAGCGACAGCAGGATCGAGTTGTGCCAATCCGGCAAGCCCCAAGCCTACGACAAAGTGTGTACCGGTATCCAATTGATCTCCTCCACAAATTGCAATATGTCGTGTAAGATGATTTATAGTTATATTGTACCCAACAAGAGTGCGATTGCAAAACGGCAGGAGTGGAAAATGTGAAAAAAACATTCGTGGAATATAAGGTGGAAACGGATCAGCTTGCTGCTTATCGGGATTACATGGCGAAGAGGCTGAAGGGTCTATCCGATACGATATGGCTGGAAAGTCAAGAGCAATCTGCGCTGTTCCTTGAGGTTCATACGAATGCGGAGGACAACCTTGGCGATCGGGTGAGATCGGATCAGGAGCTGCTCAGCTATGTACAGAATAGAACTGTGCGTGTGTGGACGTTCAGGGATGCGAGTCAGCCGACATAGAAGCATCGCTGTATGCCAATTACCCGGCTGCAATGCTAATGGAGATTGAGCCGGGTATGGCGCAAGCGACGTTATCGGGACGGGGATTCCATACTTTGGCCAAACGGGAGATCGTATGCAAGCTCCTCGTCAAACGTAATATAATCGAGATACACCATGAGCAGCAAGTATCTCTTGCCTGTTTGCGGATCACTAATGATGATATGATCCCGACCAGCTGCTTCAAGCACGCCTCTGAACACCTTGGCATTCCATTCCGTATTATTCTCGAACGTCATGTAGATCGTTGCAATCTTGCCTAGATTCAACCGGAGAATATTCTCGATGTAGGATTCCTCTACAGGCAGCAGGCCCGGAACCTGTACGCCTCCGGTTGGTCCAGCGCCTTGTATGGTCATACCTGCGGGCATTTGAGGGGGCATCGGTTTTGGCATCGGCATCGGATAAGCCTGCTGCATGCCCGGATAGCCACTTGCCTGCTGCGCTGGTGCATACCCAAATCCGCTATTGGGCATTGGATAAGGCGTATTCATCATTGCCAATTCCTCCTATCCTATCGTGATGGATTTTAAAATGTGCGGTACACGCCGGGACAGCTATTCTCATAAGGACGGAAGAAGCAATGCGCCTTGAATCGTCCTGTGTTGGGCTGATCGTACCAAGTTGAGGGGCATGAACCGGTCGGCTTGAAGAACCACAATGCATTGGAGGCAGGGTGCTGGCGCTCGCCCTTGATCGCCCGGCGGGCCAGTCGGATGTCCATTTCCCTTGCTCTCTGGTAGAAATATCCCTTGATCGTTGCTTCAAACCCTCCAGGACGCTGATATACCATATCATTGATATTCCGGATGCTCTCAAAATCCAGGCAGTTGCCTCTGACGCGGTTTACCCCGACATTACCGACCATCAGCATACCTAGTTTTCCTTCGCCTTCCGCTTCAGCACGCATGAGTCGGGCTAATGTCTTGACGTCTTCGCTGTTGGCTTTGATCACCGCCATGAATTCATATTCACTTCCTCTCCTTTGCATTTCTATCATCATTGTATGGATGCAGCTGTGGAATCATGCCTGCATTCTCGACAAATTGATGAACAATCAACAGCTAACATTGTCAAACAAGTGTACGATTGATATCATAGAGAATATTTGAAGGAGGAATAACATTCTGTGAACAATACAGCCTCATGGCGGGATTATGTGCAGCTCACGAAACCCCGTATCATCTTATCCAATTTGATCGCTGCATTCGGCGGCTTCTGGATGGCATCCGGCTGGCAGATTAATCTGTTGACGTTGGTGCTCATGTTGGCGGGGAGCTCGATCGTGATGGCTTCAGCGTGCGTATTTAACAATTACTTGGATCGTGACTTGGACCAGAAGATGGCACGCACCCAGAACAGAGCGTTGCCAACAGGTCGAATTGCGCCGAGCCATGTTCTCATATATGGCGCGATACTGGGTGTCGTCGGAACCGTATTGCTTGCATTGATTCATTGGCTGTCGGCAGTGCTTGGTTTGGTCGGGATTTTTGTCTATGTTATTATTTACACGTTATGGTTGAAGAGAAGCTCTACATGGAGTACTTCTGTAGGCGGGATATCAGGTGCGATGCCTCCAGTTATTGGATATGTATCGGTATCCGAGCAGTTGGACGCGGGAGCATGGATCTTGTTCGCGATTCTGTTCCTCTGGCAGCCGCCGCACTTCTGGGCGCTTGGCATTCGTCGCAAGGAGGAGTACAGGGCGGCTGGATTTCCGCTCCTTCCTGTAGTGAAAGGCGTTCGAAGAACGAAGTGGCAGATGCTCCCTTATGTCGCATTACTCATTCCTACATCGATATTGCTGTATACCTTTGATTATGTTGGGGTCATCTATCTGGTCGTTGCAGTTGTGTTAGGTGCTTATTGGCTATGGCTATGTATTAGCGGCTTGTGGGCGAAGGACGATGAAGCTTGGTCGAAACGGGCTTTTATGTTCTCGCTCTATTATTTGACGATAACCTTTGCTGTCATTATTGTGGATACCGTAAGAGTGTAACAGATGTGGAAGTCCAATAACGGATAAAGGGTGAAAAGTGGAGATGAAGAACAAAACGGCAGTTGTCGCCGGTTCGATTGCTGTCTTGCTAGTTGTCGGGGTTGTCATCGGCGTCGTCCTGTATAACCAGCTTTCTAAGCGCTCGACGTATCCGGTGCAAGGACCTGCACCTGCATTCACATTTCAGCATGTGGACGGCAGTGAAGTAACGATTGAGAATACGAATGGGAAGGCACGGCTTGTATACTTCTACTTCTCACATTGCCCGACTGTGTGTCAGCCGACGAATTACTTGCTGTCTCAAGTGCAAGAGGAGCTCCAGAAGAATGGAGAAACAGGCGATCGAACGGGACTGTTCTCTATTACATTCGATCCTGAGCGGGATACGACAGAACGGCTGAAGGAATACGCGGGCAAATACAATGCCGATCTCAATCATTGGTATTTCCTTCGAGGTGAAGAGTCTTATTCACGTGACATCGCATTAGAGTATGGGATTGGCATTCAAGAATTAGATGGCGGGGAAGACTTCGCCCATACGAATGCGATTATGCTGATCGATAAGGACGGTAACCTTCGCCACTATTACTTGTCGAAGGATCTGGAACCAGATAATGCCGCTAATATTGCTGCAGACATGCTTGCTCTCGCCAAAGAATAGACTGCTAATGGAGTGAACACAGTTGGCGATTCTCGGACTCATCTTATGGCAAACGATCATACCGCTATTCGTGCTCATCGGGATCGGCGTGCTGTTCCAGAAGGCATTCCGCCCCGATATTCGCACACTTTCGAAGTTAATTTTTTATGTGCTTACGCCAGTTATTACTTTTCAGAAATTGTACGAATCAGAGCTAACTATGGCAGTATTGGGTGAGATACTGCTATTTTTTTGTATGTTTTATGTGTTGCTCATTATAGTTGCAGAAGCAGTTATAAGAATACGCGGCTATAAGCCGAGCAAGCGAAGCGCATTCCGTAACAGCGCGCTCTTCTATAATAGCGCCAACTACGGAGTTCCGCTTAATTTGCTCGTATTTCAGCAGTCGCCAGTAGCGTTAAGTGTGCAAATTATGATTATGACCATTCAGAATATCATTCCGAACACATATGGTGTGTATAGCGTCAATGCGCATAAACAAGCGTGGAAGGAAACAGCTAAAGTTATATTGACGATTCCGACAATTTATATGATCCCCTTGGCCTTTATACTGCGTGCTGGAGATGTTCCTATTCCTGCATCCCTCTATATTCCGATGAATTATATTTCAGAAGGATTCATCCCGGTAGCACTGATCACACTTGGCATTCAGCTCGGCTCGATGAAAGTTAAGTTTCAAGCACTAGACGTAGCGTTATCCGGTTGTATACGGCTATTGGCAGCACCCGTATTGGGGTTTCTTGTCGTATTCATGCTTGGCTTGGAAGGCATAGTCGCGAAGGCGCTTATTCTCTCCTGTGCTGTTCCTACGTCATTAAGCAGCGTGTTGCTTGCAATTGAGTTCGATAATGAGAAGGAGTTCGCCTCGCAGACGGTTCTCGCCTCCACTATTCTCAGTATCGTGACCATTACCGTTGTTGTGTATCTGCTGCGTTATATTCCGGGATAGATGCATAATCGATCCATTCCTCCAGACCTGCCTTCTCTAGCTGCTGGACAAGATATTCATCCGGCGTCCCCTCAACTCCCGCGTATCCTTTGCGCGTGTAGATATGATCTGCGTCAGGGAATACGTCGCTTAGCATACCGCGAATGCGCTTCCCTGATGGATCATTATCTGTGAAGATGATGACTTCATGCCCTGCAGCTGCATGCTTGATTCGATCCAATCGTGTTGTTCCCGGTGTGCCGTATGTACAAATGATGTCGATAACATCAACTAACAGCCGACGCAATCTTGATTTATCGTTTTTACCTTCCACAATAATAAGCATGATTTACTCCTTCATACGCTACTGTTACTTTCTATTGTAGCCATTTCCCGGGAAATGTCGAACTTGTCAGGTCAAGGTGACAGATTTCGGACGGCTGTAGGGCAGTGCTGACAATGCCAGCATCATGACGACAAAGGCGATGTAATAAGGCGATACATTGTCTCGGATTTGGCCAGCAACTGTAGGTCCGATAAACGCGCCAATTGAGAAACAGATAGACAACAGTGCGAAGATGCGGCCGTAATGCGTAGCATCTGTAATGGATGCCAGAAGTGTAGCCATCGCCGGATAGATCATACCCTTGGCCATCCCAATTAAGAACAGGGAAGCTGTGAGAGGCAGCGCCCATTCTATCGCGATACCGAAGAAAACGACAGCTAAGAAAAAACTGCCTGCTGCAGTGCGGTAGAAAGGCGACAATCCATTCAGGAAGAACATGCTCAATGTAACTAGCGATCCAAGACTGATCACAGAGAACAACAAGCCGGAGGACAGGAGCGACTGTTCGCCAATATGCAACAGCGGCAATTCGAAGAACAGAATGCCCTGCGAGCAGGAGAGCGCCAGTGGTATGGCATAGAATAACCACGGTATGGTTGAGGATGCTGCATGTGCTTCGTGTACCTCTAATGCATCTATACGGCGGTGTACGGCCGTCTGGTGCGGAGCAGTTGTGCTTCCTGGCGCAACTTTGGAATTGGTTGGCACGTCATGAATGTACAGAAGGGCCAGCAAACCTGTAAGAATTAATCCCCAGCCGAGTACAGTGAAGGAGGAAGCGAAGCCGATCTTCGCTACAAGCAATGCACCGGCAGCGGGTGAGAGTACAGAGGCGATGGTGTGTACGAGTCCGTTGCCTGCCATGAATTTGCTTTGACCCGCAGTGTCTGTAGCTAGTTTGGCCAATAGCGACATGCAGGCCGGGGAGAGGAACGCGAGGACGAATCCGCTAACGGAACGAATAGCAAGCAGCTGCCATGGGTTAGCAGCGTAAGCTTGCAGCAGTAGCAAAATACCTGCTCCGATTAAACTCAAAGTAATGAAAACTTTGCTTCCGTATCGGTCAACGCCGTATCCAGCGAGCAAGTTCCCAGGCAAGTGAGTAAGAGAATATATCCCCATAATAAAGCCGATGAATGAGGGTGCGGCGCCGAGTGATAAGGCGAACGGAGATAATACTGGGTATTGGGCATGAAGATCGAACATAGCAATGAACATGAACAAGTATAGCCACATGGCGGTTCTCACGGCGTCACACCTTCCCTTATGCTTGGTCTATCATTACTTGTACGTGACGAGGAGCCAACGTATGCCAATAAAAATGTAATGCAAAAAATGTCGGAAACGGTATAATCTAAATTAAGAATAAATGTGAAGAACGAAATGTCCGGGAGGCAGATAGTAGATGGAAGAGCAATGGTTATCTTTTGTGCAGGACAAATGGTGGGTAATTGCGTTAGCTGCGGTTGCAGTATTCGTCATTATTAAGATTGTGAGAACGGCATTGAAGTGGGCTGTCGTCATCATTATTGCTGCAGGTCTGCTGTTGTATGGTGCTAATTACAAGGAATTGGTAGAAGATATAAGCGGCACGGTAGCTTCCTATGCGAAGGAAGAGGCGTTCGAGGCTATGAAGAAGGAATCAGATCAAGCAGAAGTAACCCAGGATGAAGAGGGTAATTTTATTGTGACGAGTCCGAATTTTCGTGTGCAAGGTTCACTGGACAGTGACGAGGTGGACATTACGTTTCGCGAACAAACCTTCACAGTGAAGAGGAATGAGATTGTGAATGTATTCATAGAGCAGGCAAGACAGGGCAACTGAACTTTCTGAGCAGTTACAGCGTCTACATTATGTGAGATTGCTTGAATGACATCAAGGTATGAAGGAGAAGGTATGGAAGCAATTGTTGATCGGTACAAAGCTATATTGTTCGATGCTGGCGATACGCTGTTGAATGTGAAGGCATCCCAACAGATCGTTACGCAATTTTTGAAGCAGCGAGCATTTTCTTGTGAGGAGCAGGATGTTGCAGCCGTGCTGTACGATTCGATTCAGCGCTTTTATTATGACCGGGAGAAGGATGAGCAGGCGGTATGCTCGCCAGAGCTAGATCGCGCCTTCTGGGTGAAGTTGTACACGCATATGATGAACAGCTTAGATTCACACAATTTCGGAGAGGAAGCTATTCACCGCTTCTGTCATGAGCTGTATGATGTGTTCACCGGACCGGAAGTGTATACACTGTTCGATGACGTGATTGAAGTGCTGGAATCGTTGCGTGCTCGGGGATTTCAGCTTGCAGTTATATCGAACTTCGCGGACACGCTGCCGCACATATTAGAGACCAAGGGGATCGCTAAGTACTTTAGCGAGATTGTCGTATCGACCGAAGTCGGCATGGAGAAGCCTAATCCTGAAATATTCCGATATGCCTTGCGGAAGCTGGGGAGAAAACCCGAAGAAGCGTTATACATTGGCGATCATGAACTAAACGATGTATGGGCGCCGAAGCAAGCAGGAATAGATGCGATCCGCATTCTGCGCTATGACTATATGCGAGGGGACGGAATATCCAGCTTGCGTGAGCTATTGGAAGATGGTCAACCACTATGAAGGAGGGGGAGCAGTGACGAATCAGCAGGAGCGAGATCCGCAGAAGCAGGAAGTCAACCGTCAACGGCATTTTGCCTTTCGCTTGAACATATTTTTCTTTTGCATATTTGTGTTGTTTTCTGTGTTGATCGTTCGTCTTGCTTTCTTGCAGTTCGTCGAGGGTGATGAATTGCGGGCGCTGAAGGACAAGAAGACTACCCGTTCCACACCGATTCCGCCGATTCGCGGCAATATCTATGATCGTAACGGCTTTCCGATTGCTCAATCCGTGTCTACGCAATCGCTATATTATCGTGTCCAACCGAATCAAGATCCGGACGAAGTCATTTCGCTAGCCCGACGTCTGTCTAACTTGTTCATGCGTGTGAAGGAGAATAATCCGAAGACGAAGACGATGACAGCTGCGGAAATTGTTGAGGCGATGGATGTCAGCTTCGATATTAATAAGCAACTGCGGACGCCGATCATTATGTATTCGGAACCACGACGGATTAAGACCGACTTGACTAGGGAGGAAATCGCCTATCTTGTCGAGCATCGCGATGACTTTACGGATTTGGAGATTATGGAGGAGAGCATCCGGGAATATGCCTCCATTACAGATGATGCGTTGGAAGCGGATGGTGCTGTTCAAGAGGAACATATTGCTGTACAGCTTGTTGGATACTTGAAGGAATACAGTGGTGCAAGCGATTTGGAAATCTACCGGAATCATGCAGGTGAATATCTGAATACAGAAACTGTCGGAATGGACGGCTTGGAACTGATGTATCAAGAACGGCTCCGCGGGCAGAACGGAACGAAGTTGTATCAAATCAATGCCGCGGGGAAGATTGTGCCCGGCGATGTAGAAGTTATCCCACCTACTAAGGGGGATAATCTGTACCTTACGATTGATGCAGATGTGCAGCTTGCTACGCAGCGCGCAATAGCGAACAATCTAGATAAGCTGCGGAACGATCCTTTCTACACTAGTATTAATAAGACTGGAACGAAAGCTATGGCAGGTTATGCTGTGGCCATGGAAGTTGCAGGTGAGGACGCCGGCAAGGTTGTGGCGATGGCCAGCTATCCCGATTATGACCCGGAGGTGTGGCGAGGCGGGCGCATCAGTCAACGCAACCTGGATGAATATCAGCTTGTGATGAGGAACGGAACGATCTGGAACAATTGGGCACCTGTATTGGATGATGACGAACGCGGCCGCCATCCAGGCTCACTCGTGCCGCTCGGTTCTACGATGAAGTCCCTGTCCATACTAGTCGGCTTGAATGAAGGGGTCATCCAGCCGGATAGCATGTATCGGGATACGGGACGGTTCGAATTCGGACGAGACGGTTCCAGTATTCGCAATTCCAGCAGCTCAGCCCTTGGAAACTTGTCGCCTCGATCAGCTCTGACCAAATCGTCCAATACTTATATGGCTGCCATGATAGGAGAACCGTTGTACAAGAAGTACGGGCCCGACGAAGTGTTGGACGTCTGGGATTCCTATATGGAGCAATTCGGCTTAGGGGTAAGGACGGGCAGCGGATTGCCAGGAGAAATTGCAGGGAAGAAAGATTACCTCGATGTGGACCAAATGGGCAGTGAGCTTGCCTCCATGGTGTTCTCTTCCTTCGGGCAAGGCGGACGCTATACCGCTCTGCAGCTTGCGCAGTACACAGCTGTGCTTGCGACCGAAGGGAAGCGATTGAAGCCAACCTTCGTCAATGAGATTCGCTCAGCTGATTCCGAGCTGCTCGAGCAGCCTGAACCTGTGGTGCTGAATGAGGTCGACATGCCGAAGGAATACTGGGAACTGGTGAGGGAATCTATGATGGAAGTATATCAGTACGGATTTGAAGGATTCCCGTATCCGGTAGCGAGGAAGACGGGGACGAGCGAGCAGTCAGTGGCAGGAGGAATCGTGGAGAATGCGGTATTCATCGCCTATGCTCCCGCAGACAAGCCGAAGCTTGCCGTTGCGGTTGTTGTGCCGGAAGGCGGATACGGCGCATATGGCGCAGCACCGATTGCACGTGATATCTTCGATGCCTATGATAAGGTATACGGCTTATATGATGATGAGCCGGGTACATCCGCAGATGACTCGGGCGATGATACGCCATCATAAGCAGTATGCGTGTTGTGAAGCAAGGACCGTCCTGAGCATCGTTTCAGAGACGGTCCTTTCTGTACTTTCGTGCCGCGTGCTTCGTATTCGACTCGGCACAGCTTTTTTTTAGTTGGAGACGTGAATATGCTATACTAATATTTTAATGAGAAGCTACGAGGAAAGGGACCGATCTAACATGTGCGGAATCGCCGGAATGATATGCTTCGACGGACGGGAGCCTGCCGTCGAACAATTGCAACGCATGACAGACATCATTCATCATAGAGGTCCGGATGATTCCGGGTTTTGGTCTGAACCAGGGGTAGGCTTGGGCTTCCGCCGCTTGTCCATTATTGACCTAGCGGAAGGTCATCAGCCGATGTCGAATGAGAATGAACGAATTTGGATTATCTTCAACGGTGAGATATATAATTACAAGGCGCTGCGCAACGAATTGGAGGCGCGGGGGCATCAGTTCAAGACGCAGACAGACACTGAGGTTATTGTGCATCTGTATGAAGAATACGGCGAAGACTGTGTTAACCACCTTCGCGGTATGTTCGGCTTCGCTATCTGGGATATGGATCGCAAGCGGCTGTTCGCTGCGAGGGATCACTTCGGAATCAAGCCATTGTACTATGCATTGTCCGACGATCGGCTAGTATTCGGCTCAGAAATCAAGAGTGTGCTGCAAGGCGGTGTTGCGCGTAAGCTGAATATGGAAGCATTGCTGCAATATATGACCTTTCAGTATGTACCAGAGCCGAACACGATGCTGGAGGGCGTGCAGAAGCTTCCGCCCGGTCATAGTATGACGATCGAATTGGACGGGAAGCTCCGAATCCAACGTTATTGGGACCCGACGTTCGAACCTGCTTCTGGTTCGTTAGACAGTATGATCGAGGAGCTGCGGGAACGGCTGCTTGATTCGGTTCGCCATCACATGCAGAGCGATGTGGAGCGGGGCTGCTTCTTGTCCAGCGGTATTGATTCAACAGCGATAGCAGCGTATATGCGATCTATTGAGCCGATCAAGACGTTCTCTGTCGGCTTCGAAGGACCTAATAATGAGACAGAGATCGCTCGTGAGACAGCGAAGGCGCTAGGTACAGAGCATTACGCTAAAGTGATCAGTCCTGGGGAGTACTTGGATACGCTGGAACGCGCGGTGTGGCATCAGGACGAACCCGTAGCTGATCCATCTGCAATCGCGCTGTATCATGTCGCGGCACTTGCTAGAGAGCATGTTACCGTCGTCCTGTCAGGCGAAGGGGCAGATGAGCTGTTCGGCGGCTATCGGATTTACCGCGAGCCGCTTGCACTGCGGCCATTCGCTTGGATGCCGGTTCCGCTGTTGCGTATGATGAACCGGATGGCGAGTCGGCTTCCAGCGTCCGTATACGGACGCAATTACTTGCTGCGTGCGACCACACCGTTAGAGGAGCGGTTTCTGGGAAATGCGCGTATATTCCGTGAAGATATGAAGGCAGAGCTAGTTGCGGCAGGCAAGAATTGGCTGGATACATACACCAATCCCTTACAGGTTGCTCGGCCGTTCTATGAGCAGTCGTCCCGACTCGATCCAGTTAGCCGTATGCAATATATTGATATGAACTTATGGCTGCCAGGGGATATCTTGATGAAGGCGGACAAGATGACGATGGCCCATTCCCTTGAACTGCGCGTTCCGTTCTTAGACAAGGAGCTGTTCGAGCTGGCTAGGCGAATTCCAGCATCCTACCGCCTGCAGAATGGGACGACCAAATATGTATTCCGCAAAGCAATGGAAGGGATCGTGCCGGACTTTATTCTGAATCGTCCCAAGCTCGGATTTCCCGTGCCGTTGCGCGACTGGATGAAGGAACCGATTGGCGACCGTATTCTGGAGACGATTCGCAGCCGTGATATGGCCGAATGGTTCGATATCGATGCAGCGGAGCGTCTGATGAAAGCGCATCGCGCTGGTGAAGGAGACTATGCTCGGCATTTGTGGATACTCTATGTATTTGCCTTATGGCAGCAGACATATTTGCAACGTGATGCGATTGAATCGCCGCTTGGCGCAGCCTATGCCAAGGCATGACAAGGAGGAAGGACGATGACGTTATATAAGCTGATTGCCTTGGATATGGACGGAACGCTGCTGAATGATAATCAAGAAATATCGACACGGAACAAGGAAGCCCTTCGCATTGCGCAGGAAGCGGGGATCGTAGTTTGCCTGTCCACAGGAAGAGGGATGTTCTCGTTGCGACCTTTTATTAATGAGTTGGAGCTGGATTCGCCTCTCGTCACTGTGAATGGCGGTGCGATATGGCGTAATCCGCATAAGCTGTATAAGCAACATGTGATGGATACGGGAATGATTGAACGGCTGCACCAGTTAGCTGTGGAGCATGATGTATGGTTTTGGGGTTATGCGGTTGAAGGGATGTACAATCGCAGTAACTGGACAGCGGCTGTGGAGGAGCATACGTGGCTTAAGTTCGGGTATTATACGGAAGATTTAGAAGTTCTTGCGCAGCTGCGTAAGACAGCGGAAGCAACGGGTGAGCTTGAGATCACGAATTCACATCCGCACAATCTCGAGTTGAATCCTGTAGGAGTGAATAAGGCGGCGGGTTTGCGCAGTGTCTGCACCATGCTGAACTTGCAGATGGAGCAAGTAATCGCGGTCGGCGACAGTATGAATGATTGGGCGATGATTCGCGAAGCGGGTCTCGGTGTTGCGATGGACAACGCTCAACAAGAGCTGAAGGATGCTGCGGACTGGGTAACGCTGTCGAATGAAGAAGACGGAGTTGCTCATGTAATTGAGTCGCAGTTAGATTTATGATGGGGGAGAAGAAGGAAAATGCTTGATGTGCTCGGTTGGGTTCTTGTAGTTCTCTTGCTCGTGATCGGCATGGCAGGAGCGGTATATCCCGTCTTGCCTGGTGTATTAGCCATATATGCAGCGTTCTTCGTCTATGGATGGTTCTTCTCATTCGATGTGTTCGGTATGTGGTTCTGGATTGTGCAGACATTGATTGTTGTGACTTTGTTTGCTGCCGATTATATCGTCAGTTCATACGGGATCGACCGTTCAGGCGGCTCGAAGTCGGCATTCTGGGGAAGTACGATCGGTTTAATCTTTGGTCCGTTTATTATACCGGCTTTCGGCCTCATAATCGGCCCTTTCGCAGGAGCAGTTGCCGGAGAGCTTCTGCATGGTTCTTCGTGGAATAAGTCATTGCGTATAGGCTGGGTAACATTGGTGTCCTTACTTGCCTCTACCGTAGTCAAGGTTATACTTCAAGGATTGATGATCGTCCTATTTATCCTATGGCTGCTATTCGGTTAATTGCAAGTCGCACTTCTTGGGAAATGGGGAACGGATTTGTCGAAGGACTCATTAATTAAAGGTACAGTAATTTTGGCTGCTGCTGCGTTTATTGCGCGTTTTCTAGGTGTTGTGCAACGAGTGCCGCTGCAAAATATGCTTGGTGATATCGGGATGGCCACATATGGCATAGCGTATAATGTGTATGCATTGCTATTGATTGTAGCAACAGCCGGCATACCGAGCGCATTGAGCAAGCTAGTATCGGAGAAGCTCGCACTTGGCCGGACGGATGAAGCTGCACGCATCTATCGCGCAGCTGTCTGGTTTGCGATCACGACCGGGCTGCTGATGACAGCCGTGCTTGCCTTGGGCGCGCCGTATTACGCTGTACATATTGCGAAGGATGCTGATGCGACGATCGCGATTCAAGCGCTTGCTCCGGCAATGCTGTTGTTTCCACTCATTGCTATTATGCGAGGGTACTTTCAAGGGCGGCAGACGATGCTTGCTGGAGGATTATCGCAAATCTTCGAGCAAGTATTGCGTGTTGGCACAGCAGTAGGTCTGGCTTACGTCATATTGCAGCTTGGCTATGATATAGAATGGGCCGTTGCCGGAGCCTCATTCGGCGGAGTGACTGGCGCATTGGCGGCATTCGGCGTCATGCTTGTATTCCAGCTGCGGCTGAGAAAGCGCACAGCCCTAGCAGAACGAGGGACGGCATCTCCGAGCGGGGATCGTATTAGAAGGCGCGACATATACCGCATGTTATTCCGCTTGTCGATTCCGATCAGTCTGATTTCTATGGCTGTTCCTATGATATACTTTATAGATTCATCTATAGTCATTCCGCTGCTCGAGCCTTGGACGGGTTATGATCAGGCCAAAGAGACACTTGGGATACTAACGGGGAGAGCGCAGTCACTAGCAGGCATTCCCCCTATCTTGGCGATTGCACTCAGTATGTCCATTGTCCCTATTGTGTCATCAGCGTACGCCCGGCATGATCTGCTGGAGGTCGCTGCCAAAACATCGCAAGCACTGCGCATTGCAATTCTGAGCGGTTTGCCAGTCATTTTGGCGCTTTGTGTTGCTGCTCGGCCAATCAACCAATTGCTGTACGGCGATGCATCGGGAACGGGAATTATTGCGTTCTTAACAGCAGGTTCGTTGTTTCAAATTATGATGATGACTTCTGCGGCCGTCTTAATGGGATTAGGCCAGACGAAGCGTCCGGTCATGTACGTGACAGCCGGTCTTGCGGTCAAGCTGGCATTCAGCTTTCTGCTCGTGAAGCCGCTCGGTATATACGGTATCTTAGTAGCGACCACCCTTTGCTTTGTGACGACGATGAGTCTCAATATGCTTGATCTGCGCCGAACCGTCCGTTATCAGCTGTTAGGACGCCGTTGGTTAGGTCTGCTTGCTACAACAGTTATTATCGTGGCTGTCGGCATATCGCTGGAGTCGGCTTTGCACAGCTTAGGCGCATGGTTTACACCAAGATGGAACGGTTTGCTGCATGCAGCGATCATTGGATGTGCTGCTGTAGCTATGTACCCGGTATTCATGCTGACATTGGGCGGTATTCGTCCTGAGGATGTGCGTCATTTTCCTGCACCTGTACGCAAACTGTTAGGGAAATGGGTGAAAAATCAAGAAGGCGGCCGCGCTATGTAAGCAGAGCGGCCGCTTCAATTTTATTTAACCCGAAGCAGTGTTCTTCGGACATTTCATCGTAGGCCGGAGCAATCGGTGATTGCATATAGCGGAAAGCGTCTGTGTCAGTGAACCAATCGTAGCGATCAGGAGCGGTGAGGGCTTGGTCATTCCATGCACTGTGCAACTGCGGGCTATATATGGGATCATGTTGATTCAATAGCTGACAGCCGTTGAGCTTCGCATGATTGTTAGCAGGAACGGCTGTGTGCCGGATAGCAGCGAATAGTTGAGGCCAGTAATCTGCTCGGGAGCCTGTATGCGGCTGCTGCTTGGCGAAGTGCAGAACTGCTGCCAACACATCTGACTGATACAGCAATCCATAGAGGGCTTTGCCAATCTGAATACGTTCATCAAGCGAGCTGAAATTTTCTACAACGACCCCACACAGGTTCATTCGTTTCTGTGATGGGGACGATTGTGTGAGAAATGGTACATGCGGTATGAGTACTTGATTTAGCTGGAATAACGATTGTGCTTGGAATAGTACGTGGTTCAATACGTTCTGCTGATAATACGGATGTCGGATGATGCGTCCTTCAATATAATGCTGCTCATTGATAATGAGTGCCAAAGTCAGCAATGAAGAATGACCTGTGCGCCAGAACGATATCCAGAATGGCTGCATGAATCTAGATACGTGGAAATGCGGAAGCAAGTGGAACAGAGGTTCACCTGCTCTACGACTTTCCGCATATAGCAGCAGCTGCGGGTATGCATCTTGGAATATATAAGCGTTAGCTGTTTCGAGGAAGCGGTAGAAGTGCATGCGGTCCGTTTCAGACATCAATGCTGGCAGCCATTCCCCCTGCAGATCCGTCATATTCCAACCACCGTTGCGGGATACGATATGCGCAAGCAGAGCCCAATGCAGCTCAGGATACGTCTGCGATAGTTCCCAGTACGCCTGAGTGCGGGTAACATTGTTGCGATTGGCCTGTTTCGTTAGTGCTTGGATTCGCTTCACCCTATGCTGTTCTTGCTGCGTAAGGAGAGGAGCTTTCGTCGGCTTCATCTGAAGCGTAAGACGCAGCTCATTCCGAACAGCACGCCATTCTTCTTGTTGCAGGAATAGCTCTTCTGGCGTGTGTCCTGCTTGAGTCGGCCAGAAGAAGCGCAAGACCCGTCTGCCCCATTCCTGAAACCAGTCCGGTATAACAATCGTATGAATTAGCATAAGCATAACTCCATTCAAGCCATAATCTTGTTCGTGTACCCGCGCAGTAATGGTGAATGCATGCCAAGCATTCATGCATCACGGGTCTTCTGTTTCATTAGTGTATGCTGTTTGGATGAAATCCATGGGAAGAAAGATTTTTTCGTCACTTGATACACGTTTCGTGATAAGATGGTTAGGGTTGGATAATTGTTCAAATAGGGAGAGAGGAAATTTATGAACAAGCAAATGAAATGGAAACTTGCACTCACAATGATGCTAGCTGTTATGATGGTATGGCTTGCAGCTTGTGAGCCAGTAGGAAGCACAGACTTGAATCAAGTACTTACAGACAATTTGAACCGGCAATCTTATGAAGGCGATGGAACGGTGACAGTGAAGCTGATCACCAATGATGAAGCAAGACAATTATCAGATGACAAACTGTATCAACTTCTCGGCAATGAGATGACAGTTCGCATCGACGATATGAAGATGAACAACAAGACCGAGTTTTACATACAAGGTGATTTCATATACGCACAAGGTGAGATCGGCTTCGAGATGTACAATGAAATGGATGGGCTGGCGATCAAGTTGGAAGGTTATGATGAGCCATTGATCATGAATAATGCAATGCTCGCAGAGGAAGCGGCTCTTGCTATGATGGATTTCCAGCAGCTTCAAGAACAAATACTAGACATTCAAGACGAGCTCATTACTGTCGTTGGGGAATACGTTATCGATCGATTCCCGAATCCAGATACAATCTCTATTGACGAAGTGGAAACGACTGTTAACGGAGAAGAGATTCAGGCGACTCAAGTTCATATGGAGATTCCAGCTGACGCAATGTTCAGCTTGCTGCAACAGTTCGCAATCAACATTGCAGAGGATGAAGAAGGCTTGCGTGAGTTGATCGGAGCCTTGTACGATATTATCATTCCAGTAGTGAAGGAGCACGCAGGAGAAGAGTTGGAAGCGGACCCTATGGCTGCTGCGTTGATTGATAATCGAGAATTTGTTGTAGAGATGGTATTCACATCCTTACAGCAAGGCTTGGCGTCGTTCACTACGGAAGTTGAATCTGGATTGGAAGAAGTAGCATCAGCTACACATTCGGATACGATGCTGACACTGGACTATTATTTGGATGAAGACAATCAAATCCGCAAGTCCGAGATGAATTTGTTGCTCAAGCCAGTTGGTGTGGAGGATGAGCCTATCACAGCGATGGAGATTACAAGCACGGAACAGTATTGGAACATCAACGGTGATGTTGCGGTGCCTACAATGAGCATTGAAGATGGCATTGAGATTTATGACATGGGCAACGAGTATGAATTTATGAAGCATGTGGATCAATCTTCGGATCTGTATGAGCTTCTGCATGCTACTGGAGCAACGGAGAAAGAGGTACTGCTCTTTATCGAAGATTCACCTTATATGATGAATGCGTATATGGAGGACGGTACTTCGTATGTGCCTGTTCGCTACGTATCCGAGCAATTGTACGGGGATGTGAAGTGGAATCATGAACGGAAGGAAATTATGATTATCGATCATCCAACTGGCAACGAAGTTGTGATTACAATTGGAAGTGATGTAGCTACGGTGAATAATGAATCATTTACTTGGAGCAAACAGCCGCTGTTAATCGATAATACGCTGTTTGTACCAGTCCGTGACTTTGCAGATATGCTCGAAGTTGAGTGGACATTCAACAAAGGCCTTCAATATGTGGAGCTGACTAGACATTTTTAATTCACATGACATGCAACAAGTAGTAATGGGAAGACTTGCCTAATGGTGAGTCTTCCCGTTTTTCGTTTATTTGTCACAGTTCACGTAGCTATTGACAAGGATAACCGCTATAATGAATGGTGTTGAATGTATATAGCTATGGATATGAAGATAGAAATAAGGTGACATCTATGAAGAAGGGTAAGTTTTTTCGCATGCTGATCTTAGCGACAGCTATTGGCATGTTCCTTGTGCTGCTTGGCGGCATTACCGTGACGAAGACTGGTTCTGGAATGGGCTGTGGTGATCATTGGCCGCTATGTAACGGGAAATTTGTACCTGCTTATACTTTGTCTTCGATGATTGAATACAGCCATCGTGTAGTTAGCGGAATCGTAGGACTACTCGTTGTTGCGTCTGTGATAGCGGTATGGAGATGGATGAATCAGCGCAAGGATGCGAAGCTGTATGCAGCGACTGCACTTTTTTTCACAATTGTGCAAGCACTGCTCGGGGCAGCGGCTGTCAAGTGGGAGCAGTCCTCTGTAGTAATGGCGCTTCACTTCGGCTTCTCCTTGCTTGCTTTCGCTGGTACTTTGCTATTAGCGATTACCGTGTTACGTATGCAACAGCCCGCACATCCAGACGGATGGGGAGAAAAGCTTGATCGAACATTCCATGTTAGTCGACGATTTCGGAATGCGGTCTGGTTCAGCCTGATTTATTGCTATGTTGTCGTCTATTTGGGTGCATTCGTGCGTCATACAGAATCCATGGCGGGATGTGAAGGCTGGCCGTTATGCAATGGAGAGGTGATCCCGCAGGAATGGAATGACGGGACTAGTATTGCGTTCATCCACAGAGTTGCGGCGCTATTACTGTTCGTGCTCATCGCTTGGATCGGACATGTTGGTTATAGACGTTATGGCAAGGTCACCCCTGTACGTGTGGCCTGCTTAGCAGCAGCTCTATTGATTACGTTGCAGGTGCTTACAGGCGGGATTGTTGCGCTATCCTTGCATCATGATCAGATCTACTTCTTCGCTAGTATGCTGCATACGATTATCGTGTCTGGCTTGTTCGGCGTGATCTGCTACTTGAGTATACTTGTCGGGAGATTGGGAAGACAATCTAGTAGCTAAGCAATGGAGCGTCATGGCCACGTTTGAGCCATACAGTAGGAGGGAACATGGATGCTGCGCCAATTATTTGATGAACCGAACAGACAAGATGATGGCAACGGCATATTGCAATCTACACTGCGAATGATCGATCAATTTTGCCATGCTGTGCGGAGTCAAGAACGGTTGCACGAACGGTTCTATCGCTTGGAGTTGTTCGCGGCAAGCTTTGCCTCTGTACTCGATGAACTAGAGCAAAGCCGTTATGCCACTGAGAAATTCGGTCGTCGGGTGCACAAGAAATATGAATCCGAGATGACGGAGCAGGAGCTTGAGGATTACAGACTGTTTCTATATTTTTATAAAAATGCTTTCATTCGTGTGTTCTCCACATTGGATAAGCTTGGCTATTTCCTGAATGAGCTATTCGAGGTGCGTACGGAAAAGGTGAAGCCGAAGTTTTCCTACTTCACCGTGTTGCGCCAGATGCACCGACGCAAGATTCATGCTGGCTTGGAACAGCAACTGTATAACTTGAAGATGCGATATCGCGATCCTATGCAGCGCTTGCGGGAGAAGCGAAATACGGAAATCCACTATTTAAACATTGAATTGTTGAACGACTTGACAGCGGTCAAGCGGCAATTTGCAGATTCTATGCGGGTAGAGAATATTGAGGCCAATATGGCAGATCTAGATGAAGCTTATGATATGGTTGTACAGTCGTTGCGGACGGTGTTCGTCTATGCTGTCAAGTATGTTGATTGAAGTAAGAAGGAGCTGTCCCCAGTCTTGTGACCGGATGACAGCTCCTTCATTCATTAAAAGACTTGTTGTACTTCTACTATGCCCTCAACCTCTTCGGTCAAGGCGCGTTCGATGCCAGCTTTCAAAGTGATCGTTGAGCTTGGGCAGCTGCCGCAAGCGCCTACCAGCTTCAGCTTGACGATGCCATCCTCCACGTCGACCAACTCACAGTCGCCGCCGTCCCGTTGGAGGAAGGGACGAAGTTTATCCAGCACTTCCATGACTTCATCATACTTGTTGTCACTCGTTTGTGTACTCATCTTAGCCTCAACTCCTTCCTTAGAATCATTATAACAAAATAAGAGACAAATTGCATCTGGCATTATTATAGTATGCGTGTCCTCTTATCGGAATATCCATGCGTACACAATCCGAACTTGAACTCATGCGGTGATCGTATTATGATGGTACATACGGCGATGAAACTCATTGCGATGGCAACAGGCAAAAGCTGTGTAAGGGGAAGTAGGTGAATGGATTGAGGCCAATCATTGAGTTCTGTGTCAACAATATGCATCATGGTACGGACAAGGTCATGCAAGAGCTAGAGGCTAATCCTGAATATGATGTGATTGAATATGGCTGCTTGGGCAATTGCGGAGAATGCTTCACACTCCCATATGCCTATGTTAACGGTGATATCGTAGCAGGGGAAACACCAGAACAACTGCTGCAAGCGATTCAGGAATCGATCCGTGAATATCAGAAGATGTTCGAGGATGAATAAGCAAGAAGCCTTCCATTATGGAAGGCTTCTTCAGTAATAGATGAGCTTATGCGGTTGGTATAGGAATCATGATCTTATCCGAAGTGATTCTTGGACATCCACAGCACACCGCTCTTCAAGGCACGAGGCACACGCCCCATCATAATCATGCGTTTGCCCATCAGACCGAATCCGGATTTCTTGCCTAGCGAGCCAAGCACACCTTTGAGCTTGATCTGACCAAGCTGCGGTGTATCCCCTTTCCATATGGCTTGCATAACCTCAGCAACTTGTATGCCTTGCGCTTCCGCCAGCTGTGCCGATGGAGAGAAGGGAAGACTGGCGCAATCCCCGACTACGTAGACATTCGGGTAGGCGGGAAGCTGATGATACGCATTGATCTCCAACCGACCTTGCACATCCTTGGGAAGGTCCAGCTTCTGTACAGGAAGGGCGGGCTGAATGCCTGCAGTCCAGACGGTGAGGTCTGTATGAACAGGCATATCCCCGTTGTAGAGCACACCTTCCTCCACTCGCGTAATGTTCGCATGCGTCAGCATCTCGATCTGATGCTCCTCGAACCATCCGCGAACATAGCTCTGAAGCTTGTCCGGGAACGCAGACAATATGCTCGCACCACGATCAACAATTCGCACATTGAGATCAGCTCTAGCTTCTCTCAGCTCTGAGGCAAGCTCAACCCCGCTCAAGCCACCGCCAACGATGGAAATTTGTCCGTATGGCTTCACATCCATAATTCGGCAGAACGTTTCCCGCGTCGATGCGAAGCTCTGAATGCTATGGGTATGCTGATCAGCTCCAGGAATATTATGGTACTTGTCGGTGCAGCCAAGCGCAATGACAAGTTGTTCGTAGTCAATGGTTTGGTCCTCCAGATGAACACAGCGATGCTCCAGATCAATCTCAGTAATCACGCCATATACCATGCGCACACGTGAGTCTTGCGGGAACGGAACACGAACGTCAACATCGGCGACAGTCCCTGATGCTAATGCGTAGTATTCAGTCTTCAAGCCTTGGAAGGGCATCCGGTCGATCAGTATAATTTCATGGTCGGCAGGCAGATCCTGCTCTAGCAGTTGATGAACGACAGATACGCCTCCGTATCCGCCGCCCAGTATGACAATAGCTTTCATCTCAAGCACCTATCCTTTGTTAATCTCTCTTTAGTTATTCATATACGTTGACTTCATTATAGAAGGTGTCGCGCTCCACAGCGATGCGTCCCGCGCCTTGAATGAGCCATACCAGCTCGTCGCGTGTCAGTCCTTCCTGACTCAGAGCACCTGCAGCATGGCTTATGCGTTCTTTGATCATCGTTCCATGCACATCGGAAGCGCCGAAGGTTAAGGCAAGCTGCGTCAGCTGAGTACCGATGTTAATGAAGTAGGCCTTGACATGCTGGAAGTTATCCAACATCAAGCGGCTAATGGCAATCGTGCGCAAATCCTCGAAGGCTGTTGTTCTGCGCTTGATGCCGGCATTCACCGACTTCGGCTGAACAGCAAGTGGGATGAAGACCATGAAGCCGTTCGTCTCGTCCTGCAGCTCGCGCAGTTGGATCATGTGCTGGAGTCGCTCCTCTAAGGTTTCAATAGAGCCATACAGCATAGTAGCATGCGTACGCAGTCCAAGCTGATGAGCGCTGCGATGAACGTCTAACCATTGTTCGGTTGTCGCTTTGTTGACGGACATTTTTTTGCGATAACGCTCAGACAAGATTTCCGCACCGCCGCCTGTTAATGTGCCGAGCCCTGCATCCATTAATTTCTGAAGTACTTCCTTGTAGGAGAGACCGCTAATGCGAGAGAAGAACTCGATCTCTGCTGCGGTGTAGGATTTGATAGTGACTTCGGGAAATCTCTGCTTTAATCCACGGATGCTATCTACATAATAATCAAAAGGGACTTCGGGGTTATGCCCGCCTGTAATATGAAACTCACGTACACCTGGATGATAATGCTGCTCAGCAAAGGCAATCACTTCTTCGGGAGTGTGTGTATAGCCGCCTTCCTCGCCGGGATTGCGTTTAAACGCACAAAAAGCGCATGTGGCTTCACATACGTTGGTAAAGTACAAGGTCATATTTTCGATAAAATAAGTTTTCCGTCCGTTCTTGCGCAAGTTGGCCTCATTCGCCAGCTGGCCGAGTGTCAGTAGATCCTCCGTCTGGTACAAGTACAAGCCATCCTCCAAGCTTAGCCGTTCACCATTGCGAACTTTATCTGCAATCGCCTGCATCTGCTTGTCCGATGGATTCAATACGATGGTCATGATTCCTTCCTCCCGCTAGTTCAGAGTAATATGTGGGGGTGCAAGTTAAAGAAAAATGGCTGTTTGTCTAAAATATGCCCTTGCTAATTGCGGCAGGGGTATACAGTTTGCTCTCAATAACCATTCTTTTATTATAAACTTTAGCGGGAACGGGGGCAATACGGCATTTTGGTCATGAAGGAAGAAGCTCGAGGGACTACATTTCATGATGATGCGGGTTCTCGTATATTCGACTCCCTATCTTGGACGGCTCTTTTTGTGTGATCGGGTTGATTGGCACAGGCAGATGGTGCAGTTGTAGAGCTATAGAGGGAATTTGTGGACTTATGTGACGTAACAGGTTCGAACGGTTCGGAATAACGGGAAAAAGTGGATGTAATTAGTCCCAATGGTCTCTGCTACATATATTCGAAGTGAGTAAGACCACTTATTTCCCCTATTATACTGCGGTGGGTGCCTTTATCGGTAATAGGACCGCTTATTCCCGTTATTCCCGTTATTCCCGTTAATGTCGTACAGTACAACGATCAAGCAGCTAGCACGGGCAGTTCGATTCCACCCGTTCTTATGCTTGAGAGATCACGCTTGAACTTGTATACTAATACTATAACAGGTTTAGCAAGGAGGCGATTCCCCATGATTAAAATTAGCGAGAACGCGGCAGAGAGGCTGCAGGATATGCTGGCACAGCAAGAAGTGGACAATTTGTTCCTGCGTGTAGGTGTGAAGGAAGGCGGCTGCAGCGGATTTTCCTATGGTATGGGATTTGACGATCAACAGTCCGACACCGATCAGGAGCTGGAGCTGGGCGGTATGAAGGTAGTCGTAGATGAAGAAAGCGCCAAGTATCTGTACGGCGTAGAGATTGATTATAAAGAATCCGATGTCGGCGGTGGGTTCACCATCGATAACCCGAATGCGGTTGCTACATGCGGTTGCGGTAGCTCCTTCCGTACGAAGGAAGCAGCGGGTAAGCCGGAGGAATGTTAATTGCAACAGCATTGAATGATGACAAGCGCCTCCTGATTTGGTGTTGGAGAAACACCTTCAGGAGGCTTTTTTTATTTGTTCCGATCGGATACGCCGAGATAGCACGTGTTCTAGTACGTGCCAACAGTCATGTGTTACTTCATCCTTGAACCTTGACATTTGTTTGTGTAAAATCAAGTAAACGACATTTCCCGACAAAACCTAACGGTCGTTGATCATTCTTTGGAAATAAGCACGATACTATGATAAAGCGCTTACACAGCGGTTGGGACATGACGAGGGACAGGGGGAAACAAGAATGAAGGTTGTGATCTGTCAATCAGTGAGTGTAACAGACATGAACAATGAAGTGCTTCAGGAAGCAGTGTTTCATCATGGAGAATTGGAAACTGCAAGCATCTCTGTCGGCTGTTCTATCATTACGAGCGCACTGGGTTTGAAGGAATTCGAGGTCGTCTATGATCAGCGATATGCGGAGAAGCAGCGGTGCAAGGTCGTCGACATTGAATACGATATGGCAGAGAAGCCAGTCGTAGCCAGAGCTTATCTCGAACCGATTCGTTTAATTATAGGGCAGCATGATGTAGGACAAGTGTAACCATGTCATCGTTCTAATCGACGCGATCCAGCGGATCATGGATGACTGCAACAGGCGGAGAGTGTGCTTTCCGTCTTTTTTGCATTTGATAATTATTATATTTCGAATCGATAAATTATTTTTATGAATGTATACTGCACAGGTTGTGAATAAGTTTATGCACAATATCAACAGTGATAACAGACAGCCTTTTGCACTTGTCAACAATTTATGCACAGGATATCCACATGTCGCTGTGGATAACGAACGCTTGTTCTAGACATGGGTCGATGATAAGATAGGTGTAGTAAAATTTTCAAGTGCGGGTGATGGATAATGCGGTTATTGAGTAACGATATTTTGATGGATACGTACAATAAAGCTGTGGAGATGCAGCTAGAACGTGAGTTTATTAACATGTTGTTAATGGAGATTCATCGCCGCGACCTCAAGATTCCGAATCGACGCCAAGGCGCTTAGATGAATGCAAGGCAGACAATGCTGCGACAGAGATCAGACAAGCTGTGCCGCACTGCGAACAGCTTGAGATGTGCATACAACGATGTTGCGATGCATCATCTTGTAAGCCGTCCGTCCACTTCATTGCATCCATAGGCATGTATGGAGAATAAGGACCGAACTGGTCTTGATAACGACCGTCATCGTTGAGCGGGGAATCGCATTGGTGACAGCGGTTGCTCCATTGCTTCATCCCGTTGCAGACGGGGCATAATTGTAACAAGGGTATCCCTCCGGATGTTTGGTCCGGTTAGGATGCCCTTTTTGGTTGATGATCATTATAATTTCATGTTTGAGCTGTGACCAGGCGATAGCTTGGCTGCCGGATCGATATAAACCTTAGCATTGTTAACGGCAGTCGGTGCCTCTCCGAATCCTACTGCTATCAGTTTAATCTTACCTGGATAAGTCGTGACATCGCCTGCGGCGAATATGCCCGGTACTGATGTTTCCATGCGGGTATCTACCACTATCGAGCCTTTGTCAATTTCGAATCCCCATTCTGCTATCGGTCCCAGTGAGGAGATGAATCCGAAATTCACGATGACAGCGTCGACATCTATCTCTGTGGATTCATGATTCTTCACATTGGTTAAGGTAACTTTGTCAATCTGATCATCGCCATGCAGTGCACTAATCTCAACTGGCGTAATGATTTCGACTTTCGAGTTGTTCAATTGCTCCACACTGTGTTCATGCGCACGAAATTTGTCGCGACGATGGACTAGTGTAACCTTCTCGGCAATCGGTTCAAGCATTAAGGCCCAATCGACAGCGGAGTCGCCACCACCGGAAATCAATACCTTCTGATCCTTGAACATACTGAGATCATCTACGAAATAATGCAGGTTCGTACCCTCGTATTGCGGAGCTTCCGGGAGATCGAGCTTGCGCGGCTCGAAAGCGCCAACTCCAGCAGTTATAATAATGGAGCGTGCATAGTGGGTTGCTTTATTCGTTGTAATTTCAAATAACCGTTCCTCCTTCTTCTCAACCTTGATGACCATTTCTTCCAGACATACCTTTGTTGGGAACAAGCTTAATTGCTTGACAAGACTGTCCACCAATTCCTGCGCCCGTACCTTGGGGAAGCCTGCCACGTCATAAATATACTTCTCCGGATACAAAGCTGCTAATTGCCCTCCCAGCTGCGGCATGCTCTCTATAACTTTCGCAGAAGCTTGTCTCATTCCGGCGTAGAATGCTGCGAATATTCCTGCTGGTCCACCGCCGATAATAGCGATTTCCACAATTTCATCCTGGTGCTGCGACATTGTTCGACACCTCCGTATCATTTTCAATCCGATACTCATTATATATGTTAGTCAACGGGAAGAAAATAAGATTTTCACGTGAAAAAATGAAGGAATGGTGAATGATTGGAATAAGACTTGACACGTCTTGATAACTGTGTATGTTTGTATGTACCATTAGTATGTAGGATTTTTCATAATTTATCATGTCGATACTTGCACTTTTAATGGGAACATTATATCATGTCAAGAGGAGAAAACTTGGCCGACAAAAGGCTACGGGTCTGCCCGATTATAGAGAAAATTCGGCTGGATTTGTGTATATTTTCACAAATCAACACCATACACGGATAGGAAGGGATAAGCATGAGCCGCATACCGAGAATCGTGATTTTGGGGGCAGGGTACGGCGGAGTCGTTACCGCCATTCGTCTGCAGAAGGAATTAAACTACAACGAGGCTGATGTCACGCTTGTCAACAAACACGATTATCATTATATTACGACCCATCTACACATGCCAGCAGCAGGAACAGATGATCCGAAGAATGCACGAATTAACATCTTAAAGCTAATTGATGAATTTAAGATCGATTTCATTAAAGCAACTGTTCAAGAAATTCGTCCCCAGGAGAAGAAGGTTATTCTCGACGAAGGAACGCTGTCATACGACTATCTGGTCATTGGACTTGGCGGAGAGCCTGAGACGTTCGGAATACCAGGCATGGTGGAGCATGCTATGGCGATTCGCAGCATCAACAGTGTGAACTTTATTCGCGAACATATTGAGTACCAGTTCGCCAAGTACAAGCGTGAACCGCATCGCAAGGATTTGCTGAACTTCGTTGTCGGCGGCGCCGGCTTCACGGGCATTGAATTCGTAGGTGAATTGGTCAATCGCTTGCCTGAGTTATGTAAGGAGTTTAATGTCGATCCATCTGATGTTCATATTTATAATGTGGAAGCGGCACCGACGATACTGCCGGGCTTTGATTCCGAACTTGTGGAATACGCTCGAGAGTTGCTCGAAGAGAAAGGTGTACAATTTAGAATTGGCATTGCAATTAAGGAATGTACAGAGAGTGGTGTCGTATTAGCAGATGGGGAGGAAATTCCATCAGCAACGATCGTCTGGACAGGCGGTATTCGCGGCAATCATCTGATTGAAGATGCCGGATTCGAGACGATGCGCGGTCGTGTGAAGGTTGATGAATATTTGCGTGCCCCAGGACATGATAATGTGTTCATCATCGGAGACGGCTCCATCTTCATGAATCCAGAAGGACGTCCTTATCCGCCGACAGCACAAATTGCAATGCAGCAAGGTGCGGCAACTGCTTCCAACCTTGTCGCATCCATCCGAAGTGCGCAATTGAAGGGCTTCAAACCGTCGATCAAAGGAACGGTAGCTTCATTAGGCCGCGGCGAGGCCATTGGTGTAGTGGGTAAGTATAAGATGCGAGGATTTGTTGCCTCGCTGATGAAGAAGATCATCGATATGCGGTACTTGTATACGATAGGCGGCATCCCGCTTGTGCTTCGTAAGACCAAACTATAGAGCTGCAAAGGAGGAACGTCCATGCGGCACTGCAGTGTTCAGGTTCGAGGCTTGTTGACACGTGCGGAATTAGATCGGTACAACGGCTTGATAGAGGTCGGCGGTTACTTGGAGAGCCAGAATCGTCATGATTTGGCTTACACGGTACAGCAGGAGATTGATCTGCTCGTACAACCCGCGATTGAACGGTTGAAGGAGAAAAGCAGGGAGCGAGACCGGATGACCGAAGCTTACCTGGAATCCAAACAAGCGTCGGATCAGCAAGACGAATAATAACTTGTAGAAGAAGGAGTTGCACCAGTCAGCAATGACAGGGGCAACTCCTTCTATGTGTTCTGTATGGAATTGTGTGCATTATATGGAAAGCATCTGCTTCCACTTATCCTCCGTTAGTCGATTCCCGACGAAAAACTCTCCAAATTCTCCGAAACGCGCACTCACTTCATCAAAGCGCATCTCGTACACAAGCTTCTTGAATTGAAGCGGATCATCTGCGAACAAGGTAACGCCCCACTCCCAATCATCGAACCCTACCGAACCAGTGATGATTTGCTTGACCTTGCCGGCGTATTGGCGTCCGATCATACCGTGGCTGCGCATCATCGCCCGGCGATCCTCCATGCTAAGCATATACCAGTTGTCGTTGCCTTCTCTGCGCTTGTTCATCGGGTAGAAGCATATATGCTTGGCAGTCGGCAATTGCGGCTTCAAGCGTGCGACGATCTCAGGATTGTCCATAGGGTCGCCGCCAGACTGTGCCATATAGTTGCTTAATTCTACGACAGAAACATACGAGTAAGCAGGATAAGTGAACGAAGAGAAGGACGTTTTGTTGAACGCGGTTTCGAGCTCATTCAGCTCCTCTAACGTTTCTCTTAAATGCATAATGACGAAATCAGCTTTCTGACCGACGACACTATATATAGCTGTGCTTCCTTGCTTCTCTGCCTCTGTGGTCGTCCAGCCTTGTATGGCAGCCCGCAATTCTTCTTCAGCCTGCTGTCTGTCTTCCTGCGAACTCGCACGCCAGGCTGCCCAGTCTATGGAACGAAAATCATGCAGGGCATACCAGCCATCCAATGTTTGTGCCGCTTCACTCATGGGTCTCATTCACTCCTTCTATGTACTTGTACTTATATTGTAGCCGAAAGTCGATAGCAGGAGCAAACCGTTCGGAGGGACAAGCGTTGTTTTTCGTTCAACAGTGCGCTACTATAGGAAGGAATGATGTGAGGAGGGAATCCAATTGGGAGTCGAACTTATTCAGCTGCCGATCTTGCTGCTGATTTTCTTTGTGCTTTTATTCGGAATCGGGTTTATCTTGAACATGTTGCTGAAGACGACATATTTGCCCATGTACTTATACGTTGTCATACTGCTCCCAGTCGTCATCTATTTGCAGTGGGACAGCGGTCAGTCACTAGTAGGGAATCTGTTCGGTTATCACTTCACTGATTATTTGACTGCATTGGCAGGTCTTATCGGTGCTTGGTTAGGCGGCAAAACAATTCAAACGCTGCGAATCAAAGGATACAAAATGTTCTGACCATAAAATCGAGGCTACGCGGAGATACTAGGCTCATTATCGTCAATCCACAAGGAGGCGTGACAGATGCCAATGATTTCCGTGAACGGTGTTGCATTGCATGTTCATCAACAAGGCAAGAACTTGGAGCCGGCCATTGTATTCATTCACCCGCCGCTGCTCAATTCGGAAAACTTCAACTACCAGATGGCTTCGTTGTCTGACGAGTTTCGAACGATCGCACTTGATTTGCGTGGTCATGGCTACAGTGGAAGCAGTGAGCAACGATTCAGCTATGCGCTGCTTGCGGAAGATATCAAGCAGTTGCTAGACAAGCTTGATATTGGGAAGGCATACTTGTGCGGCTATTCGACTGGTGCTACGGTTGCTATCGAAGCTATGCTCGCCTATCCCGAACGATATTACGGCGGCATCTTAGTCAGTGGGATGGCCGAAGTAGACGATTGGGTGAATAAATCGCGTATTCGACTCGCGACACTGCTCGCGAATCAAGCAACACGTGGACTGTTAACGTGGGCGATCACATATGGTAACAGCGATATGAACATCACATACAACAATTTGCTCAAGGGTGCCTCGCATACAGATACACGGTCGATGCGCGAGTATTACCGGACAAGCTTGATCCATAAGTGTATACAGAGGGCTTCCCGTCTAGAACTGCCACAGCTGTTAGTGTACGGCGAGAAGGACAAGCTGTTCCGCAGTTACGGCCAGCAGTTGCATCAGACATTGCCTGACAGTCACCTGTTCTTCATCAAGAACAGCCCGCATCAATTGCCGACGAAGGCACCTCGTAAGCTCAATGCGCTGATTCGCCACTGGATTCACCTGCGTCAAGCGGATTGGCGGGATCAACGCACGCTGAACAGAGAGGAAGCATCCAAGGAAATGGGTGACGAGCTCTGGCAGCGGGTGCAACGTGAACAAGAGGAGCAATATTTGTAAGGACGAATAGCCTGTTCGTATGGTAGAATGAAGGTAAAGTTTTTTGCCGAATGGTGTTGAACGATGAAACTAACGAATGGACTTGATTTTACAGAGCATCACCGCTTTATTGTCTTTCGCGATTTCTCAATTGGTGCTATGGACGAGACTGTCCTGCAACTGTTATACCAGCCCATGATCGGTTCTGGCGCTGTCAGCTTGTATCGCCTGCTGCACAGGCAGCTGCCTGCCGACCGCGTGGGCTATTCGCATTGGGAAGCGCAACGCAAACTGTTCCTGCTCATGCACATGGAACCGAGTGACAAAGGGAGGCGGCAGCTTGCAGATGGCGCTTCGCGGTTAGAAGCAGTAGGTTTGATGCAGACGAGGCGCATGTATATGGCGGATCGTGATGAATTCGTCTACGTGTATTCGCTTCAGGCTCCTTTGTCGCCGTATGAATTTTTCCGTAATCAACATCTAGCTCTGCTGTTGCAGGACAAGGTAGGCAAGCAGATGCTGCTGTCTGTCCGAAGTGAGCTGTGTGCGCCTGAACCGCCTGAGCTCAGCAGCTCGAAGCTTGAGGAGGCAGAGGACTTGACCGTTCCCTTCTATGAGTGGTTCGAGCTGAACCTGCAGGCGGAAGAACCGGACCTAACACCAGCGCCGGCTGCCGCGGCGAAGCAGCAGGAACAAGCTTTCTCTACAGGTGAATACCGTTATGCGGATATTATCATGCGCTTCCCGCGCGATTCTAGCAACCGACCGTTCGTCGAGCGGCTGGAGCATCGATCCAAGGAATTGACGGCTGTTAACTTCATCGCAAGGAAATACAAGCTGTCATTGCCGGATACGTGTCGGCTGTTGGATGAAGACGGCATATTCTCGTCAGCAGGAGAACTGCAGACAGAAGCGCTGCAAGCTAAAGCCAACAGCTATTATCGGCAAACAGTCAAGCGAGGACAAGAACGGGAGCGCGTACTGCAGCGGATGGAAGAGCGGCGTGATGCGCAACAACAAGCTTCGACTGACCTTGCTCCGGCGGAGAAGGACGTGGACGAATCTTACTATCTAGAGGTTCCAGAGCTGCTTCGCGATCAATGCAGCATTAGCCAATACAATCATATGCTACGCAATTCTCCGCATACTGAAGTGTTGGAACGATTTTTCCCTGGCACAGTGCCCAGCCATGTACTGAATATGTTCGATATGGTCGATCGTAATTACAAGCTGCAAGAAGAGGTCATTAACGTCCTCATTCATTACTTGAAGACAGAGCAGCTGTCATGGAATAAGCCGTTCATTGATTCGATTGCAGCGGACTGGCTTGGCAAGCAAATCGATTCATACGAGAAGGCCGTCATGCATTTGCGTAGCCGCCATAAGGCCGGTGATAACAAGTCTACTGGCAATGGGAGAGGTGGCAGCGCACGCAAGCGATTCGGTGGTAACGCTCAACAGAAGCCTAAGATTCCAATAATTCAGCATGAAACAACAGGGCAAGGACCTGAGGTGTCTGATGAAGAATTGGAACGAATACTGGAGAAGGTTCGCAAGCGGAGAACCGAATCGTAATCGGACCTGCGGCGTCCGGGGAAAGGGGAAGATGAGATGGAATCTTTATCCGATGTGATGAAGTCTCTGCCGATTGGCGAGATGCTCAAACAGTCAGAGAAGCAAAAGCAGGCACTGCTGAACGACCCGCTTGTGAAGAAGTGGCGTATTCGCTATCCGGAGCTGCAGGACGGGCATTTCACCCTTTACTTGAATCGCTTATATCAGTATGTCAAGGAATACAAGAATTGTTCAGCTTGTCCGGGGCTTGATGCGTGTCCGAACGATATGCAAGGTCATTACACGAAGCTTGAGGTAGAGCAGATGAATGGTGAACCGCAAATTATCGATCGAAAGGTTTCCTGTAAGAAGTGGAACAGCAAGCTCCAGGATGACGCTATGCGCAAGCGTATTCGCAGCTTCTATATTGACGAAGGGGCACTTGCCCGCGGCTATCAGATTGAGGAAATGATGACCATCGATCGCAAGCGGATAAAAGCAGTCGTACAGATCGAAGATTATTTGCACGAGACTAGGGAACAGGGATTGCCGACTCGCGGCCTGTACTTGGCCGGAGCGCTCGGCACTGGCAAGACGTACTTAATGTGTTACCTGCTGCATGAGCTGGCTGGAGCAGGGTACAGCGGTGCGATTGTGTATATGCCGGATTTCATCGAGGATGTGAAGTCGATGATACAAGAGCCCGGCAAGTTGAAGGAAACAATCGAGATGCTCAAGGAGACTGATTTGCTCGTGTTTGATGATATTGGCGCTGAGCAACTGACACCTTGGGTACGCGATCATGTCGTTGCCACGATCCTGAATTATCGCATGAATCGCAAGCCGACCTTCTATACATCTAATTATGATCTGAATGCGATGGAGAAGCACTTCAGCTTCACGAATAAGGACGGCGAAGAAGAGCACAAGGGGCAGCGGCTGATGGACCGCATTCGACACTTTGTCGACGTAGTCACGGTCGAAGGCTACAACAAGCGAGCGGTCAAGAATGACGCAGCCTCGAATAAGTAAGAGGATACACACAAAAGAGGCTGTCCCGAACCACATATGTGGCAGGACAGCCTCTACTTGTTGTCTTGACAAATTAGCTCATCAAAAAGCTGATGACAGCTGCGGCCGTGGAAACGACCAGCATGATGCCGAAGGTTACGCCAAATCCGACGCCGACATCCATGAAATCGTTGCGCGGCTCTTCGTTCACATGTGCTTCCGGATGATTGACTTCACTCACGGTCTTACCCTCCTTGCGACAAACGCTCTTCCTTAAGGATACTACATGTTAGTATACCCAACGTATGGATTGCTTGTAAAGGCGCGAAAGTGACAATTCTGGGAAAAGACGAATTGCTGCGTTGCATATATGTTTTTTTGGACGCGTTGTGGTATACTTTACTTGTTGACTTTTCATTACTGTGCACAAGTTAGGAGGATGCAGCAAATGGCAATTGTGAACGTGTCCGATCAATCCTTTAAGAATGAAGTGGAGGAAACAGGAACCGTCTTGGTTGATTTCTGGGCTCCATGGTGCGGTCCGTGCAAGATGATTGCTCCTATTCTAGAGGATCTGGATAAAGAAGTTGGCGAGCAGCTGAAAATCGCAAAGGTGAATGTCGATGACAATCCGGAATCGGCGTCCCGCTTCGGTGTCATGAGTATTCCGACATTGATCGTCTTCAAGGACGGACAGCCTGTTGACAAGATCGTAGGCTTCCAATCCAAGGATGCGCTGAAGAATGTTGTAACTCGTCACATCTAAGTAGCAAGAATTAGATATTCTGTACATGACCGCCGGTCATGTCGCCATAACTGAAAGTAAACGCCCCTATGCATATATGTCTGCTACAGACTTGCATAGGGGCTTTTATCTGTGCAGAACGGAGCGAAGTACAGACATAACTCACCACACACGGAATATGCGCAATATGATACAATGAGGATTTGAGAGGGGGATCGTTATGGCGAGTGAACATATTAAGAATAAGCTGGCATTGCTGCCCGACAAGCCGGGCTGTTACTTAATGAAGAATGAAGAGGGCACAGTGATCTATGTCGGCAAGGCAAAGATATTGAAAAACCGCGTTCGCTCGTATTTTACAGGCAGTCATGATGCGAAGACACAGCGATTGGTAGTGGATATTCATGATTTTGAATTCATTGTAACAGCCAGCAATATGGAAGCGCTGATATTAGAGTGTAACCTAATTAAGCAGTACCACCCTCGTTATAACGTATTGTTGAAGGATGACAAGTCCTTTCCATATATTAAGATTACGCAGGAGAAGCACCCTCGCTTGGAAGTGACGCGCCGAGTCGTGAAGGACAAGGGCAAATACTTCGGACCGTATCCGAATGCTTATGCTGCACAAGAGACGAAGAAGCTGCTCGACCGCATGTACCCGCTGCGCAAATGCAAGACACTGCCTGATAAGGTATGTCTCTATTATCATATTGGACAGTGTGTGGCTCCGTGTGAATGGGAGGTAGCACAAGCGGAATATGACCGTATGGTAAGTGAAATCACGCGGTTTCTGAACGGCGGGCATGAGCAAATTAAGTCTGAGCTGACAGCAAAGATGCAGGAAGCTGCGGAAGAGCTCGAATTCGAACGGGCAAAAGAACTGCGTGACCAAATTGCCCATATCGAGATGCTGATGGAGAAGCAAAAGATCAACATGAACGATACGGTAGATCGAGATGTATTCGGTTTTGCTGTAGACAAGGGCTGGATGTGTGTGCAGATTCTCTATATGCGTCAAGGGAAGATGATGGAACGTCGGGCTTCGATGTTCCCGTACTATGGAGAAGATGTAGACGACTTCATCAGCTTCGTGACACAATATTACAGCGAGAACCCTGCTTTGCCGAAGGAGGTACTGCTGCCAGAGATCACCGCAGATAAGGATAAGGCAGGAGAGTCGATAGATGAACAGCTGCAGCGCTGGCTCAATGTGCAAGTGCATATGCCGCAGCGCGGACGCAAGAAGCAGATGATTACAATGGCAGTAGACAATGCGCGCATGGCGCTGGAAGAGAAGTTCAAGCTTCTGGAACGTGATGAGCTGCGCACGAGCAAGGCAGCCGAGAATTTGGGAGAATGGCTAGGTATCGGTGCAGCCAGACGTATCGAGGCATTCGACAACTCGAATATCCAGGGCGCTCATCCGGTATCGGCGATGGTCGTCTTCGTCGACGGCAAGCCAGCGAAGAAGGAATACCGGAAGTACAAGATCAAGTCGGTCGTGGGGCCGGACGACTATGAGTCGATGCGAGAGGTCGTGCGCCGCAGATATGAGCGTGTATTGAAGGAGGAGCTGGCGCTGCCTGAGTTGATCGTCATTGATGGTGGCAAGGGTCAGATTGCGGCTGCGATGGATGTGCTGGAGAATGAGCTTGGGCTCTATATTCCGGTATGCGGCTTGGCGAAGGATGACAAGCACAGAACAGCGCAGTTGCTCGCCGGTAATCCGCCTGAAGTTATACCGTTGCCACGCGACAGTCAGGAGTTTTACTTGCTGCAGCGTATTCAAGATGAGGTGCATCGCTTCGCTATTACCTTCCACCGTGAGACGCGAGCCAAGTCGATGGTCGTATCGAAGCTCGACAGCATTCCTGGCATCGGCGAGGTGCGCCGCAAGAAGCTGCTGCGCCATTTCGGATCGCTGAAGAAGCTGCAAGCAGCAGCTGTTGAGGACTTCCGAGCTGTCGGCATCGGTGAAGCATTGGCCCAGAAGATTCTGGACCACTTGAACAAGCCGGAAGCGGAGGAAGATCGGACTTCTGTGTAGGAGTATATCGTAACGCTAGATCTCGCGGACTGGTACTGCATGCAACCGCAGAATATGCCGATCAAGGAATTGCTGCGAATGTGCAGGCTTTGCCTACGCTTGAAGGGGCATTCTCCGATATCGCTGCGAATGTGCATCTTTCTATCTTGGAAATGGCCGATTCTGTCTGTTGGAACAGACGGAAACTGTATAATCGCAGGCATTTCTTCTTTTGTTGCTCATATGGACTGCTATTCATGTATATTCGCATCTTTTTTTAAAAATTGAGGTCATGCAGGCACGATCTGCAAGAGGAATAGGGTGGAGAAGCGAAGAAAGACGCCACTGCGGCGTCTTTCTTTTTATCTTTCTTGTGCTGCTTGGATCATGCTGGTTCCGGCGCGCGGCGGAACCAGCGGTGGAACCAATAGAGCAAGCCGCCAATAATCGCAGGGAAGCAGAGGAAGAAGATAGCGGCTAACCCATTCTTCAAGCCGCCAACCGGAAGGATGGAGAAGGACATGAGTACACTGTCCATAATGGCATGCGTGAATAGCGCGGTGTAGAAGCCGTGCCGCAAATAAATATAGCAGAACAGCAGGCCAAGTATAGTGACCTCTACAAATCGGGAGTACACCGGATAGATCGGGTAGCCGACATGTCCTAGTCCCCACACCATACTAGACAGCAGTGCGGCTATCGGCGTATAGCGAACCAGCTTCTTGAAGACGGCAAGTCCGAATACGCGGTAAATCAGCTCCTCTGATATCGCGGCTACCCAAGCAAGCAACGGGAACAGATAAGCCCACTGCAAGTTGTAAGGGGACATCATCGGGTCCTGAATCGACCACATGTCCAGAAACTTGTAGCCGAACAGAAACATCGTGTTCTGCAGGCCCATCACGACAAAGCAGAATAAATAGCCGAGCCCCATAGATCGTACGACATGCGTACCGAAATGCTCGTCGCTGAATTGCGGCCACAGATGACGTCCTTCCTTACGCCACATCCCTTCGCCGCTGACACCGGACAAGTATATGCTGATCGCGGAGAAGAAGAAATAAATGCCCTGGAACCAGACAAGGTAGGTGACACTGCCAGAGTCAGTAATCTCATACGCCGGGATTAGGTTCATATTATAAATCAGTGCTGTAGCGAGATAAGCGACAGTCAATACAATACTCCGCGTAAAGGTCAGGCTGCTTCTATAGAAGATCACGAGGATGAGCGCAACGACTGCCAGAACCAAAGTTGATGCCATGCTGATAAGCTGCAGCACCATCGTGGTTGTCTCCTGTTCCTCTTGCCATTCGATATAAGACTCAGGTACTTGAAAGTACGGCAGATAGGACACAACAGTACCATTCGTAATCTCGATGTCGAAGCGCAGCTCCGCTTCACCGACTCGTTCGTTCGGAAGCTGGTAGACATGCAGCGTGCTTCCGTCAGGCTGCAAATTCTGTTCCAGCAGAGACGCTTCTGCAAACCCTTGTTCTTCCAATATACTACCAGCATCAATCGGAGGATCGATCATAGCTGCAGACGATTCCCAACCGAACACTTCGCCAGTGTACATATGCATGTAAAGTACTGCTGCTGGACTGTCATCCCGTGATATCTCGATTTGGAAGTAGTCGGCAGGCGCCCATGCAGACATAGGCGTCGTATACGTATCGGCAAGATCGTTCTTCTGCACATACCCGTTCATCAGCTTATCCGTATTGAAGTAAACCGAGGACGTAAGCGTCCCTTCGCTGTTTGTTCCCCAATGCGCATGGAAGTATTCAAGCGCTTTGTCCGAAGCTTCATGCTTCGACAATGGCATCTGGCCAGCTATGGCTTCTTCGCTTTGCAGGTTCTCTGTTTGGCTCAAGTACACGTTAATTCCGAAATAACCGAAGAAACCAATAACAGCTGTAATGACTAAGCCAATTATGTATCGGGAAGTCACAGAAGGCATAGACAACTCTCCTCGCTATTGTATCAAGTATGTGATATTGTTCATCTCATCTAAAGTAGCACAAACAGGATAGGAGTTCTAGTCGATTTGTATGAAACGCACGTTAGACCTATAATCTAAGATAAGCGAAACATGCGACGAACATGCACAGGAGGACCATTATGAAGGGGAATCAATTTGCCGTGATCGGCTTAGGCCGATTCGGCTCGAATTTGGCGAGAGAGTTAATCAAGCAAGGATATGAAGTGATGGGGATTGACAGAAGACCGGCCATTGTCGATGACATGAGCGATGAACTAACCCATGTCGTGACGGCCGACTCGACAGATGAAGAGCATCTGAAGTCGTTGGGTATTCGCAACTTCGACTGCGCAGTGGTTGCGATCGGTGATGATATTCAGTCTAGCACACTGACGGCTATTCTGTTGAAGGAGCTGAATGTGAAGACCGTTGTGGCCAAGGCTCTGAGCGAGCTTCATGGACGAGTGCTGCAGAAGATCGGTGTAGATCGTATCATCTATCCTGAACGGGACATGGCTATTCGAGTAGCCCACCAGCTTGTCACACCTAACTTGCTGGACTACATTGAGCTGTCGAAGGATTATACGATTGCGGAAATCTCAGTACCCTCGCACATATCCGGCAGGACGCTCGGAGATCTGAACACGAGGGCGGAGTATGGATGCAGTGTAGTAGCGATCAATACCGGCAGCGGCGGTGTCATCATAGCGCCAACCGCATCTGATATCGTACAAGAGCATGACATTATGGTATTGATCGGGACGAACAGCCAGATTGAGCGGTTTGAAGAAGAAGTTATTGAAGGTCCGTAGACGGCGAAGCACTATCTGTTAACAGCTTATTCGCTTGGTGGAACATGGTGGCTGCTTGGCGTACGATAGGCGCTACGATATCCTGATGCCCTGCCGATTTGCTGTAAATGAGTGTAGTTGTGCGTACTGTTTGCAGCAGCTCAGGAACGGGTAAGACGATGAGCCCGTTGTCGCTTAGTGTGCTTTCGCGCAAATAGGAATGAGGCAGCAGCGTCGCGGTTCGTGTTGTGGATACGAGTCGCACGATCGCCTCGAAGGAATCGATCTCCATCTTAATCTCAGGTCGAATGCCGAAGCGCAGGAACAAATCATCCATAAGCACACGATACCAGGTTCCGCGTGAGAACAAGATCATCGGCAAGTCCTTGAGATCCTGGATGGACAGACTGTCCCTATCGGCTAGCGGATGCATAGCGGGCAGTACGAGGCATAGATGGTCATCGAACAAAGGGATACAGACTGTGTCCTTGCGCTCGATCAGCGAGGCAACGAGACCGAAATCAACCTTATGTTCACAGACCATCTCGACAATCTCGTGTGTCTTGCCGGTAACAGCCTTCAGGTCTGTATCGGGAAATCGCTCGCTAAGGCGTGCGATCAGGTCAGGCAACGTAGCCTGCAAGGTTGTGAGGCTTGCTCCGATCGTCAGCTTGCGCTTCGGAGCGGGGTGGAGACGCCGCAGCTCGTCACGGAATTGTCGTTCCAGACGAATCATGTCCTGCGAATAGCCGTATGCGACCCGTCCGGATTCAGTCAACACCAGACGCTTCCCCTTCCGCTCGAAGAGGGCTGTTTCTAGCGAATCCTCAAGCTGCCGGATCTTCCGCGAGAGGGCAGGCTGAGACAAGTTCAGGAGGCGCGCTGCCTGATTTAGACTTTTTTGCTCAACAACCGTGCAAAATATATGCAGGGCTTCATTCATCGTTCATCACTCGCCTTATACGGATTAGTTATAACGAATTATAATTATTTCGCACTTCCATTATAAGCGATCGAGAGGTATGATGATAGATGTCACAAAGTGTACAAAAATAGTGGGGTAGGCCCAAATCACATGAGGTAGGCGAAAGGGGTTTAATGAAATGAAGGTCAATTCGTTTTATTCCCGTAAGCTGCACTCCTTACTTGGGGTGATTCCGCTCGGTTTTTTTCTAATCGAGCATATGCTTACGAATTATGAAGCCTTTAACGGCGGGAAGGAAGGATTTATTGAGCAGATTCACTGGCTGAATAGCTTGCCGCTCGTGCTTTTTCTTGAAATATTCGGCATATGGCTGCCACTGCTCTATCATGGAGTGTACGGATTGTACATTGCCTTCCAGGCCAAGCATAATATAGGGAATTACAGCTATGGCCGCAACATTATGTTCAGCCTCCAGCGCTTCACAGGCGTGGCGACGCTGATCTTCGTCGTGTGGCATTTTTACGATACGCGCTTTCAGGTTGCTATTGGTAACATCACGCATGATGATCTTGCGGAGCAAATGCACAGCATCGTAACGAATCCGTTATTCTTTACGCTGTACATTATCGGTATTCTAGCAGCGACATTCCACTTCTCCAACGGGATGTGGTCGTTCCTCGTAGCTTGGGGGATTACAATCGGACCGCGCGCGCAGCGTATTTCCACGTATGTGTGGATGGCGGTATTCGTCATCATGTCAGTTATGTTCATCTTAGCGCTCAACACATTCAGGAATGAAGAATTTGCTGCGATCACGCAGGCTGCATCGACATTAATTGGATAAGGGGGAGTGAACGAGACATGGCAAATTCAAGAGTAATTGTAGTTGGTGGCGGGCTAGCGGGCCTCATGGCTACCATTAAAGCGGCAGAAGCAGGAGTTCACGTTGATCTCTTATCCTTCGTGCCAGTCAAGCGTTCGCATTCCGTCTGCGCACAAGGCGGAATTAACGGAGCAGTGAATACCAAAGGGGAAGGCGACTCGCCATGGGAGCACTTCGACGATACCGTATATGGCGGCGACTTTCTGGCGAATCAGCCTCCAGTGAAGGCGATGTGTGAGGCAGCACCGGGCATTATTCACTTGATGGACCGGATGGGCGTCATGTTCAATCGGACGCCGGAAGGGTTGCTTGATTTCCGCCGTTTCGGCGGTACGAAGCATCACCGGACTGCCTTCGCAGGTGCTACGACAGGGCAACAACTGTTATACGCATTGGATGAGCAGGTACGCCGCTGGGAAGTGGCCGGACTTGTTACGAAGTACGAGCATTGGGAGTTCATGGGTGCGATTCTGGATGAGGATGGCGTATGCCGCGGTGTGACCGCACAGGACCTGCGCAGCATGGAGATCCGTTCATTCCGTGCGGATGCGGTTATTCTGGCTACAGGCGGACCAGGCATTATCTTCGGCAAGTCAACGAACTCGGTTATCAATACAGGAACTGCAGCGAGCGCCGTATACCAGCAAGGTGTATACTATGCGAACGGTGAGTTTATTCAGATTCATCCGACTGCAATTCCAGGCGATGACAAGCTGCGTCTTATGAGTGAGTCTGCACGCGGTGAAGGCGGCCGGGTATGGACGTATAAGGATGGCAAGCCTTGGTACTTCCTTGAGGAGAAGTATCCTGCATACGGGAACCTCGTGCCGCGGGATATCGCAACACGTGAAATTTTCGACGTATGCGTCAATGAGAAGTTAGGCATCAACGGTGAGAATATGGTCTACTTGGATCTGTCTCACAAGGACCCGAAGGAACTGGACGTGAAGCTCGGCGGTATTATCGAAATCTACGAGAAGTTTATGGGTGACGATCCGCGCAAGATTCCGATGAAGATTTTCCCGGCTGTTCACTATTCGATGGGCGGCATGTGGGTCGATTACAATCAGATGACGAATATCCCAGGCTTATTCGCCGCAGGCGAGTGCGAATATCAATATCATGGCGCCAATCGTCTCGGCGCGAACTCCTTGCTGTCGGCGATCTATGGCGGCATGGTAGCAGGTCCGAAAGCGATCGAATATATTAACGGGTTGGACAAATCGTCGGACGATATTTCTTCGGCGATGTTCGACCAGGAGCAGCAACGTCAGCAGCAAAGCTACGATGACTTAATGCGTATGGATGGCGACGAGAATGCTTATGTGATCCACAAGGAGCTAGGTGAGTGGATGACGAACAACATGACAGTCGTACGCTACAACAAGAATCTGCAGGAAACCGACGACAAGATTCAAGAGCTGATGCAGCGATACAAGCGCATCAATATGATAGATACAGCGAAATGGAGCAACCAGGCTGCATCGTTCACCCGTCAGCTGTGGAACATGCTGGAGCTGGGCCGTGTGATGACGATCGGCGCATTGCAGCGCAACGAGAGCCGCGGAGCACATTTCAAACCGGAATTCCCGGAACGAGACGATGACAACTTCATGAAGACTACGAAAGCGAAGTACACACCGGACGGTCCTGTCATCGAGTATGAGGAAGTCGATGCATCGTTGATTGAACCGCGCAAGCGTGACTATACAACGGACAAACAGAAGAAAGGAGGCAACTGATCATGGTGGAAGCTACGGCAAACAAAACAATCAAATTCATAGTGACACGCCAGGACAGTCCGGACACGAGCCCGTATAAGGAAGAGTTTGAAATTCCTTATCGTCCGAATATGAACGTAATCAGCGCATTTATGGAAATCCAGCGCAACCCGGTCAATGCACAGGGCACGGATACAACGCCTGTATGCTGGGAATCGAATTGCTTGGAAGAAGTGTGCGGCGCTTGCTCGATGGTCATTAATGGGAAGCCGCGCCAAGCATGTACAGCACTTGTCGATAAGCTGGAGCAACCGATTAGAATCGAACCGATGAAGACGTTCCCGGTCATACGTGATGTGGTCGTGGATCGGAATCGTATGTTCGACGGCTTGAAGCGCGTGAAGGCTTGGATTCCGATTGACGGCACGTATGATCTCGGTCCCGGACCGCGCATGGCGGAGACGAAGCGTCAGTGGGCGTATGAGCTGTCCAAGTGCATGACATGCGGTGTATGCTTGGAAGCGTGTCCGAATGTCAGCGAGAACAACAGCTTCATCGGTCCATATGCCGTCTCGCAGGTTCGTCTGTTCAACGCTCATCCGACAGGTGAGATGAATGAGGGAGAGCGTCTGGAGACGTTGATGGAGGACGGCGGCATCGAAGGCTGCGGCAATTCGCAGAACTGTGTGCAGTCCTGTCCGAAGGGTATTCCGCTGACGACTTCAATCGCGGCGATGAACAAGGATACAACGAAGCATATGTTCAAGAAGTGGCTTGGCATGTAAGTACGCCTTGGGACATAGAATGAGCAACAGAAGAACTGCCTGTACGGTGTAATAATGATATGCTCCCCTCAAAGTAGACACCTGAAATAACAAAAATTCAGGACTACATCGAGGGGAGTTTTTCTTTTGGGAAGAAGAGGTATCAGTTATGAGGAGAAAATTGAGGCTGTAAAGAAATATAAGCGAGGAGAAGGAAGCCAAGGAAGCATAGCCTTTTGACATGGCTGTATCCAAGTATCCTGATGCCCAGCCAATATTTCATAGCGATCGAGGCTTTCCATACACAAATAAGCAATTCAAGGCCAGATTGGACAAGGTCGGAATGGTGACGACGGCAAAAGAAACTGAATAAACTGGCACCGATGTCTTATCGCCAGTTACTCGAAAACGCTGCGTGAAAAAATTGGACTCCTTTGATAAAAGGAGCCCAGCATAACGTTTTTGTTATTTCTTGTGTCTACTTGACAGGGTGCAGTTCATCGTTGGCAGCGTCATCCTTCTGTTCCCCCCGAATGACGGCCACAATCGCCGGAATTTTCGCTACCCGCTCGGCCATTGCCTGGACGAATTAGCTCGGCATCCAGCGGTATAAGCCCTGGCTGCTGTATGCGGCTATGATGGCTGAGCCCGCCTTGCGTTTTCCTTCCTCACTCGCAAACACAATAAACCGTAGCGCAGCCGCATCGTGCTTCAGCGTTACCGTACGCGCAGCAAGCTTGAGCAGCCAGTGCCTGTTCGGATACGGGACGTTTGGCAAAGCTGCGGATCGTTCTTCTTTCGCGAATCAGCCTCGTCGCCTCTTGAACGGCTTCGGGCGGACTCGTTGCTTGCTCGTTTGGCGCGTTGCTTTTTTCCTCCGATCCGATCGTTCAAGTTGCCAGTAAGCGGCAATGGAAAAAAAGATACGAAGACCCGCACTTCCGGCTTCCTATTCGATTGTATGTTGACTGGAATCAAATCCTGCTGTACTATTTACTTACCGGTAGATAAATAAAGTGAAGGGGGAATGTTCATGTCGGAGAAATATGATGAGATTCTTCAGACAGCCTATCAGTGCTTTGCTGAGAATGGTTTTGAAAAAACAAGTATGAATCAGATTGCAAAGCAGGCGGGCATTACAAAGCCGGCTGTTTATTATTATTTTGTGTCCAAAGAGCAGCTGATCCGAACACTGTTTCAAGTCATTAAGGCGGAAATCGACTTTTCCGAATTTTTCAACATAGAAGCCTATTCGAAGAGTGATTTCAAGGAGAGATTGCTTGAAGATGGATTGGCGATGATTAAGCAACAAAGGGAAGACCTGTTTTACGAAAAAATAATGAGAGAATACGATGTTCTAGGATCCCGAGATGCTTCATACAGAGAAGAACTCAGGCAAATCCTCGACCATTACCTAGAGGGGTTTGTTTCTCTCTTACATATGGCCGCCAAGTATGAGCTTATATCCGAGGAAGAGATTGAAATCAAAGCACAGTTTCTTACGCTGGTCGTGGACTCCTTGGATAAATACACAGAGGAGGATTATAACTTTAATCCTGAAGCCATTTGGAAGTTTTCCGTACATTGCATATTTAAAGAGAGGTGAATGGAGTGAAAGAACAAGCAGCGAGAAATTACGGCTTTGATATTGCGCGCGCATTGGCTATATTGGGTATGGTTATCGTAAATTACAAGATCGCTATGAATGCGGAGGGGAACGGTCCGGGTTGGCTTATTGCCTTCACAGGACTTTTTGAAGGCAGGGCTGCGGCTTTGTTTGTCATCCTTGCTGGAATTGGCATTTCACTAATGACCAAAAAATCAAGGCTTTCCATGGATGCTAACTTGGTCAAAGCACAAAGACGAACCTTGTGGAAACGCTGTGTTTTTTTGTTTGCGGCAGGGATGGGGTTATATCTGTTGGAGTGGAGTGCGGATATTCTTCATTTTTATGCTTTTTATATTGTTATTTCCTCGTTTTTCATCAAGGCTTCGAACAAGTTGCTCTTGGCATCTGCGGCGGGCATATTGGTTTTCGCCCAATTGTTTCAACTCCTATTTGATTATACGAGGGGATGGAACGAGTCGTTTTCACAATACGTCACCTTTTGGACATGGGACGGATTTCTTATGAATCTGTTGTTTAACGGGTATCATCCAATTCTTCCATGGCTTTCGTTCATGCTGATTGGCATGTGGGTTGGCAGATTTGATTTCAATTCTATTCATGCAAGGAAAAAAATGACGATCCTATCTTTGACGGCCGCAGTTCTGCTTGAGCTCCTGTCTTATCTGTTGATTAAGCTGTCAACTCCCGTTACAGGTTTGGAAATCGCACAGTATTTATTTTCCACGAAGCCCATGCCGCCGAATATGTTCTATATTTTGTCTGCTTCCAGTACGGCTCTTATCTTTATTGTCTTATGCGTACATATCGCTCAATACATGCGGAACCAACTGGTTATCACAACGTTCGCGAATACAGGCCAGTTGGCATTGTCCCATTATATCGGACATTTTATTCTGCTGGTCATCTTTAGTGCCTTTGGTTTGTTGGATAAGGCCTCATTATTTTTTACAACCGCATGTTCCTTTGGATTTTTTGCCCTAGCGATGTGTTTCTCTTTCTTATGGAGAAAGCGTTATAAGCGAGGTCCTCTTGAGCTTGCCATGCGGAAAATGACGGAGTTTTCAAAGTAAGCGTCCACCCCTTACGGTTCGGATATTCACCTTTGATGACTAACTCCGATATTCTTCAGTTGAACGCTAGATATGAGACCCATTACAACCACAAGCGTATACAGCGTTTGACCCAATTAGCGGGCTTAAAAGCGGTCATCCGCAGGAAACGTCCACATTACCAGCGTTCTACGCCAGAAGTTGTAGCTGAGAACATTTTGAATCGTGATTTCGAGGCAGAGAATACGACAGCCTTGCAGCTGCTATGGAAAACTACATACACTTTTATAATTACGGACGACGGCAAAAGAAACTGAATAAACTGGCACCGATGTCTTATCGCCAGTTACTCGAAAACGCTGCGTGAAAAAATTGGACTCCTTTGATAAAAGGAGCCCAGCATAACGTTTTTGTTATTTCTTGTGTCTACTTGACAGGGTGCAGTTCATAATCCGTGCAGGCAGTTCTTTGATTGGCAGACGCGTCATGTCGGCGCTTGCCCCGGCTGATCTTCCCTGACGATGATAATGCTACTGCACTTAAAAGAGGTTCCCGCATTCTTGTCCGGTTTAGGCTTCTCTATCCTGCAGCTTCAGAAATTTCTCACCGTACTCGCCGTGAGGATGAATGCGGGCATGCTCGACCTGAACGGTGACATGGCTAATGTCAAATTGTTTCTTCAATGTTTCGGTGATGGCCAGTATGACGCAGAACGGTTGAATGGATTCAGAGATGAACACATGTGCGCTGAAGGAATGATGGTCTGTGGAGATCGTCCACAGATGCAGCTCGTGTACGTCCTGTACGCCTTCTACAGAGCATATAACGGAGCGAATCTGTTCTAGATCATATTGCTCCGGAACGGATTCCATCAATATCAAGCAGGCTTCACGAACGATTCTGGCACCGCCAATGAAGATGATGAGTCCGATGACGAGGCTCATGAGCGGATCGAACCAGAGCAGGCCGGTGAAGTAGATGACAACCGCGGATAGGATGACACCGACAGAGCTGAGCAGATCACCGATAAAGTGCCAGAGGGCGCTCTGCACATTCAAGTTCTTCTCTTCACTAATACTGCGGCTCAGCATGACAGTGAGTATAACATTAACAAGCAATCCGATAACGGCAATGGTCAGCATGAGCCCGAGTCTGATCTCCTCCGGGAAGAAGAACCTGCGGAAGCCTTCGATGAAGATACCGGAGGCAATCAAGCACAGAGCGAGTCCGTTCAAGAATGATGCGATGATTTCAAAGCGCAAGTAGCCATAGCTGAATCGGGAATTAGGCGGTCGTGAGGCGAGGTATATAGCGGTCATACTCAAACTAAGAGCGAACACATCCGAAATCATATGTGCGGAATCAGACAGTAGGGCAAGGGAATGGGACAGCAATCCGCCAATGACTTCGACGACCGTGAAGAAAAGGGTCAGCAGCAAAGTAATCCAAAGCGTACGCTTCGAGCGAGTCTGCTCCTTCACATGGCGAAGATGATGGTAATCCGGCATGATGCGATTCTCACCTGACTTTCCAAACCATAGTCGCATTTCCTTGGCAATTGTTACACAATTGAAATATTGCTGTTATGGCTTGTTAATGTCCGTAGGGTATTATAATAAACAAGACCCCCTTTTGATATAGTTTCACCCATGGAGCTTGCCTACCGGCAGGCGTTTTTTTTTGTATATTCGGCTCGTTGTTCCGACTATGTATATAGGTTATGCATCGTGCAGCATTCTGCACAGAGGCATTCGTACCGATTGTCTCCGGCAGAGAATGTCATATTGCGGACCGCACGATTTCGGCAGCGCTAACCTACAGAGCAACTTTATGGGGCTTCCTGCCACTTACGTATACCCACTCGCGAAACCCGATTTGCTTCAATCGTTCGCGTACAAGCTCCCATTCATCGGCAACTCGTTCCGGATCATGGGCATCAGATCCGAATGTGACAGCGACGCCATAGTGGCAAGCTCTCTCTAGAATCGCATCTGAAGGATACCAGCCTCCTACGTCTTTGGTTTTTCCAGATGTATTGATTTCAATAGCGACACCGGTATCGGCTATTGTGCGTAATGCCTGATCTACACGCGACGTCGGAATATCACTGAAGGGCGGATAGAAGGCTTTCATCGCATCAATATGGCCGAGAATATCGAACATGCCGGACTTGGCAGACTGCTCGATCAGATCATAATAAGCTTCTTTCACTTCAATCTTGCGGTGTTCGTTCAGCTTACCCCATCTTCTCTTGTTGAATATGCTCAACTCCTCCACATGATGAATCGATCCGATCAAATAATCGAATGGATAGCGGTTGTATGCTTGTTGATAGACAGATGCGACTGCCGGGAAGTAATCCGATTCTATGCCAAGCAGCACTTGTATTTGCCCCGCGTACTTCGCTTTCAATCGAAGCACTTCTTCGACATAGGAGGCAAACATGCTTTTGGCCATAGTTACTTGCGGATAGGGGTGATCCGCTTCATCTGCGAAATAAGGAGCGTGGTCGGATATGCCGATCAATTGCAGTCCCTTGCGGATGGCAGATACAACATAGTCCTCGATCGTACCGATCGCATGACCACATCGTTCGTTGTGTGTGTGCAAATCAAATTTCATAACAGCCTCCTCCTCGTGAGCGTGGGCAATGGGTTATAGGTTTGGTTACTCCGTGCCAAGGAAATGAGTTTCCGGCATTCCCTTCAGATCATTAAGAAATTGCATGAGTGCAGAATTCAAATAGCGTCCCGAGCGATGGATGACACCGACCGGATGGCTCGTTTCCAGCTCGTTCACCTTGATCATGCGCAATTTCCCATTCTGTAATTCCTCCATAATGGATTGCTTGGATATAATCGCTGCGCCTAAATTCAGTTCTACCATCCGCTTCACTTCTTCACTGCTGGACAGCTCCATCACGATCTGCGGCTCGATGTTGAATTGTTCGAACAGCTGATCGACGAAACGGCGGCCAGCTGTTTCTGGCGACAGCATGATCAGCGGCATATCCCGCAGCACTTCTATTGGAATATGTGTTCTACCAGCCCAATCATGATCGGGTGATACAGTTAGTTCGAAGGAATCGTAATACAGAATGGATGTTTCCAAACCAGGACTTTTATCGAACAAATAAGCGATACCGATATCGATAAGGCCGCTTTCGACACTCGACATAATTTGGGTTGTAGGCATGGAGTGGATGGTCGTCTTGATCAACGGGAATTGGTTTTGGAAATAAGATAAGACCCTGGGCAGGATCTGCATGGCGATGGAGGTAGTCGTTCCTAATGTAATATGTCCTTGCGGCGTAGCATTCAGGTCTGAGAGTCGGCCTCGTAATTCTTCCACAATCTTGAGCATCTGTTCGGCATGCTCGAGGAACACTCTCCCGCTATCTGTAAGTGTAACTGGTTGGTTGCGATCGACGAGCACGGTTTGGAATTCGTCCTCCAAGCTCTTGATCTGGGCGGATACGGCAGGTTGAGTAAGATTAAGCAATTCCCCCGCCTTGCGAAAACTCATCGTCTTGGATATCGCAACCAGGGTTTCTAATTGGTTGATGTTCAAGCTGCTTCCCTCCCGAATGAAATTACTTTCATTATAGGGCATCAAACAGAGCCAAGCAATCCGAGGTATTCACTTTTTCCTTGGCGATTCACATTATGTGCGATATAATGATAAAAAGCGACAACTTTGTGAACCAAAAAAGGAGACCGCTCATGAAGGCAGAAAACATTAATCCGTTCTTGGAGTCAGCAAGCATCGTCATTGAGCAGGTAATCAACATACGTCCTACAACGGGTGAACTCAACGTAAAGGACGTCAAGTTTGTCGAAAAGTACATATGGATCCAGATTGGTATGTCAGGTCAGATGTCAGGAGATATTGTGTTCGGCCTGCACGAAGATGTAGCGTTGAAGATGGTATCTGCCATGATGGGGGGCTATCCAATCTCGGAGATCGACGATATGGCGAAGAGCGCGATTTCGGAGCTTGGCAACATGATCAGCGGCAATGCAAGTACGCTGCTGTACAATCAGGGAGTGAAGGTGGATATTACACCGCCGAAGGTGATTCACGCTGCTGAATCTGCAGGCTTCACACCGGCCAAGGCTTTGACAATACCGCTTCAGATGGGCGATATCGGTGATTTGGACATTCAGGTATTGATTACATAATGTGCATGTAAGCGATGATACGCTGCATAGGTCGGCTAAGTTTGCCGGCCTTTTTTCACATTGGACAGCTCGCTGCACTCGAACATAACGATAATGCGAAAGGATAGGAGTGGACGTTGCAGATGATTCGGGATAAAGTAGCATTGATTACAGGCGGCTCAAGCGGAATTGGCGCAGAACTGGGAAGGAACCTTGCGGAACTCGGAGCAGTCCTTGTACTCGTTGCCCGATCTGCGGAGAAGTTAGCTGCTGTAGCTGACAGCATGCCGGAAGGTAGCCGCGTTCTAACGATTGTCGCAGATGTTGGTGTAGAGGAAGCGGTAGAGCAAGCTGTCTTGCAGACGATAGAGACATACGGACGAATCGATATACTCATCAACAATGCAGGCTTCGGTCTGTTTCAGCGTGTCGATGAGATGCGGCTAGTCGACTATGAACGAATGATGAATGTGAACTATATGGGGGTGGTCCGCTTGACGAAAGCGGTATTGCCACATATGCAGGCACAAGGATCAGGTCATATAGTGACAGTAGCCTCGATTTCCGGTAAGCTGGGCACTGCTAAATCTGCAGGGTATGCAGCGAGCAAGCATGCGGTTATCGGCTTTATGAACAGCTTGCGCCAAGAGATGGGGAAGAATACTCGCATCCATATATCTGTCGTTAACCCCGGACCGGTAAGAACAGCCTTCTTCGATCAGACAGATCCGGATAACAATTATTTGAACAAAGTACCCTCCTGGTTCGTATTAACACCACAGCGAGTTACTCAGACGATCATCAAGCTGCTGCATAAGCCGAGAAGCGAAGTGAATCTGCCGGCAATTGGCGGCTTCGGTGTCAAGCTCACGCAACTGTTCCCCGGGATATCAGCTTCGCTAGTTCGGCGAATGACCGATATAAAGTAAGCACGGTTACGTGTTATACGACAGGAGACTACAGTTCAGATAAGTGATCAATAGCTTTCTGTGTTATACCGCATTGATCTATTGCTTGTTCTGCGCTCGAAATTGCTCATTCCATTCCTTGATTTCCTCGAATAATTGCCGCATGTCTGTCTTGGCCTCCGGATGCTCCTGTGTCCAATGTGCAGTTAGCGGAGGCATCGTCTTGTGGATATGCGAGTAAATCGACCACAGCTTGATCTTCTCCACTGTTTCCGGGTCTGACTTGCCTGTAAGTCGTTCGGCGAATGTCTCGATTAATGCTTCTACCTGTTGCAGAGTTGCCTCATTCATTGGAAATCCCCCTCCTTGCCGATATCCGGCAATCTGTCTTCGGAACACAGAATACCGCAATCTGAGCCTTCTCGTCAATTTCCCGATCATAGACGCGCTTGCGTTGCTCCTTAGTCTCGCCTATGATAACGTAGATGCAAGTGAGACTAAAGGGGATGGAACGATGCACGCATTCGAAAAGTTACATATACAAGAAGCAATTGCTGCCAAGCTGCAAGAACAACAGATGGTAGAACCGACACCTATTCAGCGTCTGGCGATACAGCCAATCTTGGAAGGGAAGGATCTGACCGCTCAGTCACCAACAGGTACAGGTAAGACGTTGGCGTATGCGCTGCCCGTGCTGCAGCGAATCGAAGCAACTGGGAACCAACTGCAGGCAGTTATCATTGCGCCTACTCAGGAGCTTGCGATACAGATCATGCATGTGTTCCGTACGTATAGCGAGTTGCTTCATATTCGCGTCCAGTCAGCAATAGGCGGCGCGTCGCTTCAGCGTCAGCTAGATAAATTGAAGGATAAGCCGCATGTACTGGTCGGCACACCGGGCAGGCTGGAAGAATTAAGCGCCACGCGCAAGCTGAAGTGGCATGAAGTACGCACGATCGTAATGGATGAGGCTGATCAGCTTATCAAGCTAGGGGAAATCGCTGCATTAGACAAGCTAGTGCGTCGGGCGCCGCGCAATCGGCAGCTGTTAATGTTCTCTGCCACTATCACATCGGACATTCGGGATGTTGCGGGCAAGTGGATGATGAATCCGCTTCATATAGAAGCTGAAACAGAGAGCGGAGGGCACAATCATGTCGAGCATATGGCGATTGTGACAGAGGAACGTGACAAGATCGATACGTTGCGGAAGCTGATTCGTCATTTGCCGGTTCACTCCGCGATGATATTCGTCCAAGAAACCGATCGTATTCGAGAAGTGGCGGAGAAGCTGAAGTATCACGGACTGCCAGCCGAAATGTTGTACGGTGATGCTGGCAGCAAGGAACGTGCAGAGGCGATGCGTCGCTTTCGCAGTGCCCGCACGCAGCTGCTCGTTTCGACCGATGTAGCAGCACGAGGTCTGGATATTCCTCGGCTCAGTCATGTGATTATGTTCGACCCTCCTACAGATGCGGACCATTATGTGCATCGTGCAGGGCGGACAGGGAGAATGGGGCGGCAAGGTGCTGTCGTCATGCTCCTGACTCCACGTCAGAGCTTTCTCACCGAGAAGCTGAGCAAGGCGCTTGGGCTTGTCATTGAGGAGAGACGCCTGGAGCGGGGAGCGTTGGAGGAAGCAACCCAACACAATAGCTCCTCTAAGCCGAGAACGCCAAGAACAGAAGGCCAGGCTTCCCGCGACCCTGTGCCGCGCAAACAGCCGAATCAGGAGCGTACAGCGAAGGACAAGACTGCCAGCCGCCAGCGTGCTAAGAAGAACAAGGGTGCGCCGCGTTGGCTGAAGGAGAAGCAATCTCGCGGAAAGGAATGAGTGATTTTGTACAACACCCCCTCAAAGTGATCCTGTTTGCCGATTACATGTAATAGAGCCGGCAATTTGAAGCTTTTCGCGAGAGCTTCGATCACGAACGATAAGGGGAGTGTAAGGAGATATGAACAAGATTTGGAGAAAGTCTCTGTTAGGTGTATTGGCAGCAAGTGTACTAGTCAGTGCAGCGCCGGAAGCTATGGCTAAGGGTAAGGATCACAAGTGGGACCGCGATGACGATAAGGGTCACAAGTGGGAACATGAGGACAAGCGAGGCAACGGGTTTCATGGGTTTGAGGGAAAGGGCAAGATCGAGATTAAGATTGATTTCGATGACTTAGATCAAGATTGGGAATGGGCGATGACGAACATCGCACGACTGGCCAGTATGCACGTGTTCGAAGGGTATGAGGATGGCACATTCCGCCCAGGCAAGCCTGTTACTCGTCTAGAAGCCATTGTTACGGCCGTTCGTCTCATGGGATTGCGTGAGGAAGCAGAGTCTGAAGAGGAGATGGCGACAGAGCTGAATTTCAGAGATGCGGAGCATATCGAGCGCAAGTATCCGCAAGCTGTCGGTTACATAGCAGTAGCAGCTGAGAACGATCTGTTCAGTGAGACAGAAGATAAGCTGCAGCCTGAGAAGCCGGCCGATCGTCTGTGGATCGCGACGATGCTGGTGAAGGCCCTTGGTCTGGAGGATGAGGCGAAGGCGAAGATGAATGATCAACTGAACTTCAAGGACGCTAAGGAAATTCCGGCAGGGTCTGTGGGCTATGTAGCAGTTGCCGTAGAGAAGCAAATCGTGTACGGGTATGATAACGGGACATTCCGTCCGAACAAGCCAGTCACACGCGCAGAAATTGCCGCCTTCCTTGATCGTGCTGGCATGCAGCTCCCAGAATACCGTGACGGAGCAATCAAGGGGACAGTAAGTGCGGACGTAGACAATGATGTTCTGCTGCTGACGCATGACGGCAAGACGGAGAGCTTCAAGCTTGATCCGAACGCATTCATCTGGATAGAAGGCAAGCGTGTGGAAGCGAGTGACTTGGAAGCAGGGGACGAAATTACGATTCGCGTAGTTAACAATGTAGTTATCTTCGCAGAGGTAACCAAGCAAGCCGAAGATACGAACACGACGTTATCGTTCGAGGGAACCGTCCGTGCAGACACTGTAGATAACAAGCTGCATGTCAGGAGAGACGGCAAGGACGAAACGTATACGCTGACGAATGAGACGAAGATTTACAGAGAAGGTCAAGAAGTAGATGCAGATGACTTGGCGCGAGGCGATGAGATATCAGCCTACGTGCATGACGGCAAGGTTATCTGGGTGGTTGTCACCGAAGTTGCTGAGGTTCAGAACTTCAGCGTATCCGGCCTGTTCCAAGGCTTGACGTTAAATTCGCAAGGTGACATTGCGACGATCTCGATCATGCAGACGGTAGACAATGAGACACAGACGTCTGTATACAATGTGGCAGAAGATGTAGAGATCGAAGGAGACTTGGAGGATCTGCTTGGCTCAACAGCAGTAGTCCTGGAAGGCCGCAATCAACTCGTTACCGAAATTCGTATTCCGTAGTACTTGAGTCTGCTTCGCAGCTTCACTTCACTTTCGTGGGTAATCATGGCTGTCCCGATATTGGGGCAGCCTTTGTTGATGATTGGCACCGCTACGATTGAAGCTGTATAATAGTGCCCAAGAGGTGACCGCGGAATGACCATTATGCAAGTAGAAGGGCTAACAGGCGGCTACAGCCGTAATCGTCCTGTGCTGCACGATATCAGCTTTGCCGTACGACCGGGAGAGATGGTCGGTATGATCGGATTGAATGGTGCTGGCAAAAGCACAACGATGAAGCATCTGCTAGGTTTGCTCTTACCCCACAGCGGTTCGATTCAGATCCAAGGGGTAACACTGGAAGAGCAGCCGGATACATATCGCAGCGCATATGCCTACGTTCCAGAGCATCCGCTGGTGTTCGAAGAATTGACCGTGCGCGAGCATTTGCAGTTGACTGCGATGGCTTATAACATGAAGCCGGATTTGGCAGAACGGCGTGTTCAGCAGCTGCTCGAAGAATTTCGCATGGGTCCGAAGGCCGATGTGTTCCCTGCGCATCTCTCGAAGGGGATGCAGCAGAAGCTGATGATTATGAATGCCTTCCTAGTGAAGCCGAAGTTATATTTGATCGATGAGCCATTCCTCGGGCTTGATCCGCTTGGCATTCGTTCATTGCTGGAGCAGCTTCAGGAAGTTCGGCGTGAGGGTGCCGGTATATTGATGAGCTCGCATATCCTTGCAACACTTGAACAATATTGTGACCGTTATATTGTTATTCATGAAGGTCGGATTCGAGCCTCAGGGACGCTTGATGAAATACGAAGTGCTTGGGGCAGCAAGGCTGGGGAGCATCTGGAATCATTGTTCTACCGAATTGTGGATGGAGCAGAGCAGCCATGAAGCCATCGGATACGAGAAGACTGTATGTGCAAAGGGCGTCTGACAACCGCAAGCGCATCTGGCCGTACTTGCGAATTGTTGCCCAGAGCGGGCTGCCTATTATGATCGGATTTGGCGGTGTGGTGTTTCTGGCATTTTATGCGAATTTGCTGCAAACTTATCCTCTCGACTTTCCATTAACAGAGATTGCTACAGCGCTCTTAACTGTCGTCTTGGCAGTATCGCCGATCCGCACGTATATCCAGCGGGCTGACAGCCTGTTCTTAATGCCAGCCTCCACAGCGATGCACGGATACTTCCGGCATGCCTGGAAGCATGCTTATGCTCGACAGGTGGGGCTTGTTGGTGTCGCATGGCTGTTGCTGTGGCCGCTCTATCGGCTTCGAGAGCGCTTGGAGGGCACGCCGCTCATTGAGGGGTGGTTCTGGTTCTGCACAGCTTTCCTGCTGCTTGTCAAGGCTCTCAGTATGTATGCGTCTTGGCGTGAAGGTCAGCTTCGAGACAATGGAAGTAGGCGTTGGCTAATACTGTTGCGGTGGGGGGTAACCGGTAGTTCAGTTGCGGTAGTATTCGTGTGGCAATTGCCACTTGCAGCAGCAGTTGCGGCGATTGGCTTCGCCATGCACCTGTTCTTGATCAGCCGTGCGCCAAGCTATCCGATTCATTGGGAATACTTACACGTCAGAGAACTAGCAGCCGCTAGACGCATACATGCATTCCTTCGCGGTTTTGTCGATATTCCAGCAGAGAAGACAGCTGTATCAAGAAGACGATTGCTTACGAATTGGACGCAGCGTATGCCTATCAGGCAGGCAGTAACGTATTCTTATCTGTACTGGCTGCAGCTGTTGCGCACAGAGCGGTTGTCCATGCTGGTGAGGCTGGCTCTGCTAGCTATCGTCGTGACTGTCATCGTCCATGATTATAGAGCAGCGTTGGGAATCGATATTCTTGTTATCTACTTGCTTGGACTGCAGTTAACCGGCTTCTGGAGAGAGACGGAGCCAGTGGCATGGGTGCACCTGTACCCGCTGCCAGCAGAACAACGGGCTAATTCCTTCGCGCGTATCGCACTCATTCTGCATGCCGTGCTGGTACTTATCATCACCTTGCCGCTTTGGTTCAAGACCGACATGCCTTGGTATGGCTGTGCGGTGATGTTGGCAGCGGGGTGGCTCTGGAGTTGGCGAACTGGACGCAGTATTCTAGCTGTGGAGCGGAAGCGGGAGAAAGTATGAGTGACGAGAACAAAAAGCTGACTGCATCTATGGATGAAGTCAGCTTTTATAATATCTGTTGCTACATGATTGTATGACCGCTGTACGTAACTAGGCGTTCGCTTCTGTCTTCTGCAGATCGAGCACACCTTGATGGATGAGCGAGAACATCTCCTCGATATCTTCCTCTTCAATACAGGAGAAGGCTACTCGCAGGTCGTTCTCACCCAGTGCGATGGTGCCAACGCCATATTTGTCGAGCAAGTGACTGCGCAGCGTCTCTGCTTCAACAGTCTTCAGCTTCAGACACATGAAGTAACCAGAATTGAACGGGTAGTATTCCCACGCCTCATCGAACTTGCCACTGTCCAACACTTCCTTGGTACGGTTGGCTCGGCCCTTCATAATCGCGGCCTTCTCAGCCTTCTGTTCAGCGAAGTCCGGAGAGCGCAGAGCTTCCAGTACGAATGTCTGCGATGGATGCGGACCGCTTGATATCGTCGCACGGATAATGCCGAGCGTCTTCTGTTCCAGCACATGCTGCACGGCAGCGCTAGTGGAGGCGTAGCTGATGAAGCCGACACGGAAGCCCCATACATACTCCTCCTTGGTTGCTCCGTCTACCTTGACTGCGAGCACGCGATCATGCAAGCCGGCAAGGGAGCCGAAGAGTGACTCCTGCAAGGAATCCTCGAAGAACAAGCTGAAGTAAGCATCATCAGTCACGGCTACGATATTGATACCTGCCTCTGCGCCTGCGCGAATCGCTTCTACGATTTGACGGCCTTCCTCAGCTCCCGGCGTATAGCCGGTCGGATTGTTCGGGAAGTTGAGGACAACGATTGCCTTGCCGCTTTCTCGCTGTGCAAGTATTGCTGACTTCAATCCTTCTGCGTTAAAGCGGCGCTCTTCATTGTAGAGCGGATATGTGACAATGTTCGCCTTGCGCCTAATGCCGAAAGTAAGTTCATAGTTCTCCCAATTTTTCTCGGGATAGATGACAGCATCTTGTTCATCGGCGAACAGGTCAGCTATAATACTCAGGCCGTGTGTAAGCGCATTGGTTGCTATCGGCTGGCTGAAGCTCTTGTCACGCAGCGACGGATTCTCTTCAATCATCTTGTCCCGCCATAGCTCTCTCAGCTCCGGCTTACCTGCTGGAGGCGCATACGGGTACAAATCCTTAGGTGCGAATGCTGACAAGCGGTCTTGGATCGTCTGCAAGTACATCGGTCCCTTGTTCTCTAGAGCTATTCCGATGGTTGCATTGAATTTGTTCGCTTTCTTGCCGGCTTCTGCTGATTGGCTCAAGATGCCTTCCTTGGGGAAATAAATCGTCTTGCCAAGTGAAGAAAGCATGTTGTACACGTGCGAATTCTCACGCTCCAGCGTTTCATTCAATTGCTTGCATAGTGGATTCATCTGTTTTTCCGTCCTTCCGTAATCAGATCGTATTGCTCTCTATCTATGTCAGCTATTAGGGAATATTATACACTCCCCGCAGGCAGAAGACTACGGCTATCTGTATTTTTTTGAAATCCCTTCACAGTTTGCATATAGAGAATGATTGTTATACGGATTCTTCCTTCGTCCATTCGCTGATTTGCTCATCGGATGGCAGCATGAAGGCGATAAGTCCGATAAGCGGCAGCCAGCTTGTCCACAGCATGACATTCTCCAGCCCGATACTATCAGCAAGCTTGCCCCAGACGAAGGAGCCTGCCGCACCAAGACCGAAGGCCAGTCCAATCGTTAATCCGGATGCCGTAGCAACCTTGCCGGGAATAAGCTCTTGTGCGTATACGACCATAACGGAAAAGCTGGACAATAGGATGAGACCAATTAGTGCTAACAAGACGTACGACCAGAACGGATTAGCGAACGGGAGCAGAATCGTAAGCGGTGCGGCTCCGAGCATAGAAGCAATGAGCACCTTCTTCCGGCCGAGCCAATCTGCTAATGGACCGCCGATGAATGTACCGACAACTCCCGCTATAGCAAAGAGAAAGATGAACACTTGCGTCTGTTCAATGTTCATGCCGTACTTCTCCATAAGATAGAATGGGTAGAAGGAAGAGATACCGGCATGGTACCAAGAACGAGCAAAGATAAATAGAATGACCAACAGCAGAGCCAGTCGTATTCGACCCTTGAATGCATTGGCGTGCGCACGCCGTTTTTTGCTTTTAGTTGGAACAGCTGTTTCTTGCATAGCATTGCTGTACCAGCGGGCGATCATTAGCTGGAAGATAATCGCCAGACCAGCAGCGAACGTAAACCAGATCGCCCCGAACTGACCGAACGGAACGAAGATCAGAATAGCTAGAATCGGTGCCAGTGATTGTCCAGCGTTGCCGCCAACCTGATAGATCGATTGTGCTAAACCTCTTCTGGGCCCAGCAGCAAGAAATGCGACACGGGCAGCCTCGGGATGGAATACTGCTGAGCCGATGCCAACAAGCATGACGGATACAAGGACCCAAGAATAGCTCGGCGCTACGCTGAGTCCCAGCATACCAAGCAGGGAGAACACCATGCCGAGCGGGAGAAGTAACGGAGTGGGCCGCGCATCTGAATACAAGCCGATGACCGGCTGCAGCAATGCGGCTGTCAGATTCAACGTGAACGCGATTAGCCCGACTTGTGTATACGTAAGGGACATTGTCTCCTCTAGAATAAGAGAAACAGCCGGGATTACCGACTGCATCGTGTCATTCAGCAGGTGAATGAGACTGACGGCAAGCAATATCTTGAATACGAATGGACGAGCATGGATGGCAGTTCGCCCACTGCCTGCTTCGCTATTGGCAGCAGGTGCTGACGAGGATGATGAATTCATGATGATGGTCCTTCCTTATGTGTAATGGTTTTGCCGCGCAGGACGCCAAGAGACTGTCCTACCTGCACTTTGTCGCCGATTGCTAAGCCTGGCTCCGGAACGAAGGTGCCATTCTCGATCAGCAGCACGACGGTAGAGCCGAATTCGAAATAAGCGAGCTCTTCGCCGCGTTCAACGGCTTCTGGTACGACGTCATCGACATAACGGATGCTGCTAACATTGAAGGCGCCAACCTTGATGACGGCGACTGCCCCCTTGCTGCTGCGAATATAGGATACCTTTCGCACGTTGCGGCTGAGTACCTTGTTCATATGTTTCAGTCCGAAATCGTTGACAGGATACACCTTGCCAGATATTGCTTCTGTTTCTTCCATCTTACCGGTAACCGGGCTATGAATCCGGTGATAGTCTGACGGACTCAAGTACAGAACATAGCAATATCCGTTGCGATAGTGGATCATGCGCGGGGAACGATTCAACAGCTCCTCGACGGAATAGCGCTGTCCCTTGACATTGAGCACAGTGCCATCGGATATCGGCCCCATACCCGTAATTAAGGCATCGACAGGGCTGACTAACGCATTTGGATCAGTATCAACTGGTCGAAGTCCAGGCTTAAGTCTGCGTGTGAAAAAAGCGTTTAACGATTCATATTGATCAATGGATTTCTCTGCATGCTCCATCGGAATTCCGTATAGCTTGGCGAATCGTGGGATCAGCTTGCGGCTAAAGCTGGAGCGGGCGAAAGCGCCGGCCAGACGGGAAATTGCCGCACGCGATGAAAGCTCAGTTAATAGCCGGAACAGTGCTTTGGCCACTCTTAACACTCCTCTCAAGTTCAATGGCATAGTATACTCGATTATCTTGACACAGAATGACGAGACACGCAATAGGGCAACCATAGCTGATCATTCCTCTATATATAACAAGAACAGCCCTGTTAAGGCTGTTCTGCAGCATTCCTATTAATTGAAGAGTTCATGTATTCCCGGCAGCCAAGGCATGTCTTGAAGTTCACCCGGATCGGCTGCGCGGCGCCGGATAGCTTGCTGCAGGATACGGGGGTTTTGTTAGCAGATTCTTCGCTGATCGATTCACAGTAGTGGCATGCCTCTATGAGGCGGAGCAGGGATTCGCTTTCGGAAGCTTTGCCAGCTGGATTCACACACATCTCTCCTTTGGGAGACACACAAAAAAAGCGCCTGAAGAGGCGCGAAATCTGACGTTGGACTGCGTGCAACGAATCCCACGTGCAGCCCGGCTGTCATAGCGATCCGTAATCGCTTTAGACCCGTGGCTTTGCGTCTCCTTCTTTCGAATGGATTTGCCATTATGTACGAGTTCCATAACTTGTTAATCTCTATCTTAGCACATCACATATCGTTTGTCACGATGGACATACCAAGGAAGAGCCCCGTTCGTGCGGCGAGAACGCATGGACGGGACCTGTATTTACTTCGCAACGAAATTTCGCTTACAGTGATTGTCCTTTCAAATAGCCGATCCAGCGATTCAAGGTTTCCTGAAATTTCGGGTAAGATTCAATGGCTTGAAGTGTCATTAACTGGTGAATATGCAGAACATGGTACCCCCATTTTCCCGGATTGGGATAACCGCCGTCGGTTGTGTAATGAGACAGATCATAGGCTGTCCGATAGCCAAGATCATATAAGGGAAGCATTCTCTTTAATGTTAGCATTCCTTGCTTGTACAGCTCATGTGCTTCTTCAGAAGATGTTGTTCGATATAGATCATATAGACCGATTAATGCAAACATAAATCCATTAAGAATAAAGCTAGGCGGTTGAGTGGGGCATTCTTCGTAGAACCAGTACTTGTTCTCGAACTTGGCCAATACACCTCCTAATGAGGTCGGTGTCTTCATTAGCTGCATGCCTCGCAATGCTGCACGGGAATAGGCAGGGTTACTTGAGATATGATAGGCGCGAGTAAGCAGTGACATAGCTTGACCGATTGCAATGGCAGAATGCCACGGCGCTTTGATTTCAGGATATCGCGTATAGAAGAACCGGTGATTGAACAGGTAAGGCCAACCGCCGTTCGTCTGATCCTGCCGCTTCAGCAGCCAGTCTGCTACACGAAGCACCTTCTCTTTGTACCCGTTGTTCGGATGTTCCCGATGCAGACAATAGAGCTGCAAGCCATACTGGGCTATTGTGCAAGGGTTGTAATCCGAGCCCCACTTGTATGTGGTCTTCGGAATGCCGGAATTGTCAAACTTCACACCCCAGTTTTCTACGCGCACCAAGTCGTAGCGCAAATAATTGCCTCGGAAATCATAGTGGGTAATGGACTTGATCCTTAAGCTCTCCTTGTTCTGATAAATTTTGAATTGCATGTCCTTCCGGTCCCAATAGGAGTAGGTCTTATAATGCTGCTCGAGCGCGCTATAGGGTACATAGAATTCCCCATCCTGTTGGATACCGGTACATTCGTGCGTACCATGCAACACGATACGTACTGTTCGATAAGGTTGTTGCTTGCCCACCGGCCATACCTCCTTGCTTATAGTCTGTGATATATGCGAAGAAGCCGATCAACGCTCTTGCCGACGTGGTGATGTGCTTCAGCATACGTCCTCCCCCGCTTTCCGAGTCCCGGCAACAAGCTGGAATTACGAATCAAGTGACGCAGCGTATTGGTCAGCGATTGCGGCGTTGCCGAAACAATCGGCAGATCAGGGTACATCGGGCTTAAATCATTGCGGATGTAACAAATGACGGCCTTGCCTAACGCCATAGCTTCAATACTGACCATGCCGTAATCGCCGATGCGCAGCTGATCGATGACGAGGTCTGCTTGTCGGTATGCGGCTGTAGCTTTATCGTGTGTCCTATTCTCGATCATAGTGAACTGAAGATTCAGCCCTTCACTCTTCAGTTGGGCAATTGCTCTCTCAATGAACGCCGTTCCTTTCAGAGACTGACTCGTAGGTGCGTGAACGATGCGAACAGGTCCGGCGCCTGTTGGGTAAGCAGGCTGCATGGCCTCTAGGTCGATACTGTTCGGCAAGTAATGAATGTGCTTGTAATAAGGTTTGACATAGGGGAGCAGTTCGTAATAAGGGATGATCGCGTGGCTCACCACTTTGCTAATGCGCTGCAAATCAGTCAATATACGCGGTTCCGTCCAGCCCGACTTGACTTGCACATAGGGATTACGCTGCCGAGCGAGGGACAAGCGGCGCACTTCCGAGCCTTGATGATGGACAAGGAGTTTCTTGCCTGCAGCAGCCAATAGAGGTAAGTCGCTCTTATCAGGCTGGAAGGTGAAGCCGAAGTAAAAGTGAAATATATCATACTCAGCCATCACTTTATTCATGAATTGCTTGGTGATGGTTGGACGTCTGTCCATCGGGTAACGTTCCAGATGCAGACAGATGTCAGGCTTGAATTGGTATCGGTTTCCATAGAAATGGCACGATGCAGCGGAAATTCCTCTTTTGCGCAATTCTTTGCAAATAGGAAGCATATGCTGCCCGTCAGACAACAGCAGCACCTTCAACGCGCTCCCCTCCTCGTAAATAATCGTGACCCTTGCAAGCATTCTCGATAATGTATGATTTCGTTTTGTGTATGGATTGGATGAATGCAGCAATCTGTAATAAATAGTGTTTCGTACATGCATACAGAGGTAGGCTAGCATAGTGTGAGAGAGAAGAAGATAACCGGTTGAGGAGGGGCCATCTTGAAGGTAGTGACGATTGTGGGGGCGCGGCCTCAATTCGTTAAAGCGGGGATGCTGAGCCGGAAGCTGAGACAGCATATGCAAGAAATCATCATTCATACGGGTCAGCATTATGATGATAATATGTCGGCTGTGTTCTTTCAGCAATTGTCATTGCCGCAACCAGACTATGAACTGAAGGTAGGTTCGGATACGCACGGCAGGCAAACTGGTCGAATGCTTGCAGAGATTGAGCCTATTCTAATGGAGGTGATGCCGGATTATGTGCTCGTATTCGGTGATACGAATTCTACCTTGGCCGGAAGCTTGGCGGCCAGTAAGCTGCATATTCCGATTGCCCATGTAGAAGCAGGATTGCGCAGTTATAACCGAGCAATGCCAGAGGAAATCAATCGTGTCCTGACCGATCATCTCTCGGACATCCTGTTCTGTCCAACCGCAGCCGCAATGGAAAATCTGCAGCGGGAGGGGATTGATCGGCATCTGTATGTAACAGGTGACGTGATGTGTGATGCGGTGCTAGCCTACAAGCAAGTAGCTCTTCAACAATCTCAAGTGCTGGAACGGACAGGGCTTACTCCAAACAACTATTATCTGGCTACCATTCACCGTGCGGAAAATACGGACAATCCTGCGCACATGCAAGCTATACTCGAGGCGTTAGCACAATTGGATCAACCCGTCATTCTTCCGTTGCATCCGCGAACTCGGAAACGTATCGAACAGCATGGACTTCATTCCATGCTGAATCAGAAGAAGCTGCATGTGTTGGAGCCACTGCGCTATCTTGATATGCTCGCTTGCATCAGTCAGGCAAGCTTAGTGTTGACGGATTCGGGAGGCGTACAGAAGGAGGCGTATATGCTTCATACTCCTTGCGTCACGTTGCGCGAGCAAACCGAGTGGATAGAAACAGTGGTGAATGGGGGGAACGTACTGGCTGGCGCAGATCGTCAGCGTATATGGGACGCAGTTCAGCAGTTGCAGCGGCCTGTCATGTTCAGCAATGTATACGGCGATGGACATTCAGCGGATTCCATTACGAGTATTCTGATTTCGGTCTTACAAGCTTGAAGCCCAAGCTGCTTCCCGTTGGGGAGCGGCTTGGGCTATTCGAGTATCTAGAGGATGTATCCCAGGTAAGCTGGCTTCAATACTCGCTTATAGACACTATACAAGATAGGCTCCATGTGCTCCCAGGCATAAGATTCCTGCATGACACGGTATGCATTGTCACTCATCCGCTTCAGCAAGTCCCTTCGCTTGTGCAGATAGTGGATGGCGTACACATAGTCGGCTACAGAGGGCAACGGTTTGTCAATTACTAGCCCGCAGTGGTGTCTACGTATGAAGCTCTCCATTTCATGACACTTATTGACGAGTACCGGCACACCGTTGTTCAAGTAGCTAAAAAACTTATTAGGCATCGCGAACATATGATTCAACGAGAACGGAAGCTTATAATCGATCCAGCCAATATCTACATCAGCCATCTGTTGCGGGATCATATGGTAGTCGACCCAGCCGGACCGAAAGATCTTGCCGCGCAAATAAGGAGGGACAGCGAACGATTGATGACTGCGAACTCCACCGATAATCTTGAAACGGAAGTCCAACTTGTTATTTGCTACCCTAGTAATTTCCAGAATGCGATCCGCACTTCCTCGTCTGGGGTCAATATTGCCTTCGTAGCACATAGTCAGATGAGGCTTCCTGAAGTTTTTGGCAGTGCGGTTGCGAAGCAGAGGTGGTGAGTTGTAGATTACATCGATGCGCAGCTTCGGATTGATGGACAAGTACCACGTCTTCATGGAATCGGAGATGGCAATGATATGATCAACTTCCTTCAGCATCTCAAGCAGCGCCTTGTACAAGATAGTTTTCTTCTCCTGAGGGATGGGCGCATACAAATCAGGTGTGAATTCGTGGCTATCATAGATTAGTTTTACATGCTTGCCTCGTGCTCTTAATTCCCGCTTAATGCAGACTCCGGCATACAAGGACAGATACTCATGAGCGTGATAAATGTCAGCTTGCTGCGCAAGTCCTGTCTTGATAAGCAAGTTGACATCCTTGGTCGTGCATTTGCCTGTATGCACATTCGCTATAAGCTGCTCCAATGTTTCACGGCGATCCTTATAAGTAACAATTCGGATACCTTCATGGATGAAGACAGGGCTCAAAAATTGTCTCGTGTATGGAGTACCATCAATGTTAAATAAATAGCCGTTCGTTCGCGGTGCGACAATGGTCACGTCATAGCCGGCTTTCAGCAGGCTCTTCGCTTCTTTCTTGAAAATGCGGGCATCCTGGAAGGGGTGGTGCTGGATCAGCTTGCAGATCTTGGTCGGCACTGTACTCACTCCTTGTCAGAAAGGTTGTCTTGTACAATGTATTAGAGCTGCAAGCCGGAAGGAACTGCGATCGTACCGAACAGCACGAAAATAGGTGTAAGCACATATGCGTAGTTATCCGTAACTCGGGAGCCGGTAGAAAGCTTTGGTGTTTTGCACAATAAGGGTGTGTGCCTCATGGAAGGAACAGCGCTTCAGGTCAGCGATTTCCTGAATAACCTGTCTGATCATTACAGGCTCAGTAATCTGCCCTGTGAAGGGTCCTTCGAACGGCCAAGGACCGTCGGTTTCCACCATCATTTGGTCTATCGGCATAATTGTGGCAAGTTGGCGAATTTCCGGCTCGTAGCATAGATCCGGTGTGAAGGAGACGCTGTACTGATTGGCAATGATGCGTTGGGTCACAGTGTGTGATCCTTTGAACCAATGGAAGTGAGCCTGCTTCACATTGTGCTTCTCCAGCAGTTCACAGGCTGCGTCTGCATCCGCATAGACGGCATGCAGCACAATCGGCTTGTCGAGCTCGCCGGCCAACTGTATGAATTGATCGAGCAGCTCCAGATACGGCTGTGTATCGAACGTCTCGCCGGTCTGGCGCTTATCAAGCGCAGTGTAATAAGGAAGTCCGACTTCACCAACTGCCACCATGTCATCAGCATGGCTGCGTATCCATTGGAACAGCTCGGTACAAGCTGCTTCATCTGGAAGATCTTGCTCAGGGTGAAAGCCGAATGCTGGATGGACGAATGTTGGATACAGCTGGGCTAGCTGAAGGTTGCGGCGGCAGGAATCCAGATGTCGGGATACGGTGATCAAGCCTTCTACTCGCGGTGCATTCTTTTCCTTCAGAAGAGGTTCCAGCATGGCAATAAGCTGATCCTTCTCATACATATCCAAGTGTATATGGGCATCAATCATGGCGGGCTCCCTCCTCTTCCTTCGCGGATAACAGCAGTTCATACAGCTGTCCGCGCAATGCCGCGAATTGTGGCTCGAGCAGCAAGCGTCGGTCTCTGGGACGTGGGAATGGCACGGCAATCTCCTGCAATACTTGCGTCGGCTTGGCTGATAAGACGTATAGGCGGTCGGACAAATACAAGGCTTCCTCGATGCTGTGCGTTACGAACAGCACCGTGCGCCGTTCCTGCTCCCACTGGTTGAGCAGCCAATGCTGCATCTCCTGTCGGGTCAAGGCGTCCAATGCAGCGAACGGTTCGTCCAGACACATGACGTCTCTTCGTCCGAGCAATGCCCGTACGAATGCGGCGCGCTGCTGCATGCCGCCTGACAGCTGATGCGGCAGTGAGCGTTCATAGCCTTCCAACCCGGCTTTCTGCAAGGCACTGCGAGCCATGGACAATGCAGTCCTCGCAGGAACGCCGTCCAGCTGAAGCGGAAGCGCTGCATTCTGCTCCACTGTACGCCATGGGAACATCGCGCTGTCCTGAGGCATGTAGCTGACCAAGCCGCGCTTGCCTGCGATATCGCGACCGTCGAGCATGATGCGTCCGTGGTCAGGGCGATACAAGCCGCCGAGCAGCAGGAATAGCGTGCTCTTACCGCTACCTGAGGGTCCTAGTATGGAGACGAATTCCCCTTCACGCACGTGCAGATCGATACCGTCCAGTACGCGCGTGTCGTTGCCGTCTTCTCGAAATGACTTGACAATGTCTTCGAATTGCAGCTTGATGTTGTCAGATGAAGACGGTGTCTCATTGACCTCTCCAGTATTTTGGGTATTCTTCAAGGTCTGCTACCTCCTTCGGTACCAGCATGGAGGCTGTGTGTCTTCCATCGGGTGAAGCGCCATTCCAGCAATCGGGACAAGCCGACCATGAGCAAGCTGAGCACGATAATGACGATGACACTAACGAATACTCGATCCATGCGGAAGGAGGCATAGGACATCATCATATATTTACCGATTCCTTGGCTACCGCCGACCCATTCGGCAATGACCGCTCCCATGACGCTGTAGGTAGCTGCAATCTTCACGCCAGCGAACAAGTAAGGGAGAGAATAAGGCAGCTCCAGCTTCAATAAGAGCTGCAAGCGGCTCGCACCGGTCATCAGCATGTAGCTGCGCATAGCCCTGTCCGCCTGGGCCAGTCCATTCATCGTTGCGACGAGCACAGGGAAGAAGCAGACGAGCACAATAATGACAATCTTCGGTGTAAGACCGAACCCGAACCAGAAGATGAGCAGCATACTGAGCACGATTATTGGGATGTTCTGCGATAAGATCATGAGCGGATAGAATGCCCGGTTCAAGAATGGCGAGATGTGCAGTAGCAGAGCGCCCGCAATACCGATTGCAATACCGATAGCCGTCCCGGTCAGCATCACTTTAACGGTAATCCATGTATGGGCAAGCACCTGCGGATAACTCTTCATCGACTCTTGTGCGACATCGATCGGGGAAGGCACATGCCACTTCTCTACACCGGACAAGTCTACGGCAGCTTGCCAGCCAATGACGAGCGCTGTAATGACGAGCGCAGGCGGCCACCATTTGTACACAAATGCACCTATGCTCATTGCGCTCTATGCATCATACTTCTCGGTCAGCTTGTCCATGGAAGCGCCGGAAGGGTTGTAATAAATCTTCACCTGTGAAATAACGTTGGGGCTGCCGAAGTCGATCATCTCTTCATTCATTTGTTTGACGATATCGAGCAGCTTGTCGAGCTCGCCTTCCATCGTAGTCTCCAGCGGTCCAACGCGATACTTCACACCGGATGCCTGAATGACGGCAATCGCTCGGTCTACATACGGAATGATATCATCGTTATCCTTGGTCTTCGGTAATATCTGAATACTTACAAGTGCATTGGCCATCGTATTCGTCCTCCTCTTGTTGCAGGTAATGGATAAAAGACGCCGCAGGACGCTAGCAGCGCCCCCGGCGTCTGATCCCTTGCTTATTGTGGCAGGAATTCATTCGTAAATGCTTGTTCCGCGTCCAGTTCTTGCTCAAGCAGCTCATGTTCAAGCATCCAGCCGGCATAGTTCTCCCATACTTCCAGCTTCTGCTCACCCCAGCGCGGCGCCTCCGCTTGGTATTGATCTGCCAGCCATATCTGACTTGCCTTCACAAGCTCACTGTCTAAGTCAGGCTCGGCATTTAGCAATATATTCGCAGCTTCTTCCGGCTGCTCGATAGCATAGGCATATCCCTTGGAGGTAGCTGCCATGAATGCCTTCACGGTGTCTGCATCTTCTTCGATCATACGCTCACTCGCTATGAGCACCGGCGTATAATAGTCGAGCTTCTCCGAGAGATCGCGCAAGTAAATCATGTTCAGCGGCACGTCCTTGAGCTCGGCCTGCACACCGTCCCAGCCGTAGTAGATCCAGCCGAAATCAATGTCCTTCTCCACTGCAGTGAAGAACTCTGTATAGCCGGTATCAAGCACTGTCAGCTGCTCATAATCGGCACCGTCTGCTTCCATGACAGATTGAATGGTTGCAATTTCGGACGGAGAACCCCAGCCCCCGTACACCTTGCCTTCGAAGTCAGTTGGTGAAGTAATTCCCTTGTCTGCCGGAGAAGCGAATCCGGATGTGTTGTGTTGAATGACAGCTGCGATAGATACGATCGGAATCGGGCTTTCGCTCGTTCTGGCTACCGTTACATTCTCTTGATAGCTGACCCCGAACTGTACGTTACCGGCAGCGACAGCTGTTTCTACGCCTGTCTCTCCAGCCGAGATGATCGTAACGTCAAGACCTTCCTCTTCATAATAGCCGTTGCTTTGTGCGACGTACATGCCGGTATGATTCGTATTCGGTGTCCAGTCCAGCATTACGGTCACTTCCTTAAGGCTCTGTTCTTCTTGATTCTCTGATTGGGCTTCGTTATTACCCCCGTTGCCAGCCCCATTCGCCGTGTTGTTCGATGTCTCGCTCTGCGTTCCGTTCTCATTGGCGGTATTCCCGCAGCCTGCCGTCAATATGACAACTAAGGCGAATGCGAGCAGGATCGTCCAAGTCTTCTTCATGTTGTGTCCACTCCTTTATCTATAAGTCTTGCATGATGGCTTGAAGTTGGCAGAACACAAAAAAAGCTCCCCATAGGGAAGCGAGTATGTGCATATGCACGATAAGTGCGCTCGAAGTCCCTACGCTGGCATTACCCAGATCAGGTCAGAGGGTCAGTATCTTAGCGGGATACAATCTCAGCCGGCCTATTCCGGCACCCCTGAAGCAATATTTGGCTTGTCAACTCCAGCCTCTATTATAACAAATCGAGTGCCAGTGTCTATAGCCGTTAAGAAGTGCTGTAACAAAATGTTTGAAATTGACGGCGACTGCTGTGATATGGCTCACAGTTGAAGCAAGCAGCGGAAGCTTACAATGGAGCGACTAGCATGAGTCCATTCAACATTCGATTAGACAGCAATGGTGATGACATCATTGGGAAGGAGGGTAAGCCATGGCAGAGCCTGTCATTAAGCGAGACAATTCGGAAGCAGCCAAGTCGACAGAACAGACAACAGAGAAGTCCACGCTCAAGGGCACGTTCGTGTCGGTTATGATATTAGGCGGATTTCTGCTGCTTTCGTGGTTGCTAGTCTTCATGCTGTTCCTATCCAGACAATAAGGACAAGAGGGGGAATGAATGTGCATATTCACAAGCTGGAGAAAATATGGCTAACCTTCGGGATTGCCATGCTGATCGTCTTTCTCGTCGTGCTCGGTGTGGCGACCTTCTCTATGGGGATGGCGCCGCCAAGCCATTCTCATGCTATCGATCCCGAGCAAATCGAGAACACACCGCCCTTCGACGAACCGGGGTTGAAGCAGGTGGGTGAGAATGAATATGAAGCCGTCATGATCGCATACACCTTCGGCTACAAGCCGAACGATCTCACCGTACCGGTCGGGGCGACGGTGCACTTCAAGGTTACGAGTCCAGATGTCGTCCACGGGTTCGCCATTCCGAATACGAACGTGAACATGATGATTGTGCCGGGAGAAGTCAATCACATCACATACACCTTCGATGAAGCGGGAGAATATCTCGTACTCTGCAACGAATATTGCGGCGGCGGGCATGAATTTATGCGAACCGTCATTACCGTACAATAAACCTTCCACATAGAAAGGATGAACAAGATGGAGCATCCGGTTGATCGCAGAGATTCGCGTCTTGTGCTTTCCCATATTATATTTGCTTATATCGCTATGCTGCTTGGCGGGATTGCCGGGCTGCTGCAAGGTCTAGTACGCGGCGGTATGATTGAGCTGCCTGCCGGCATAGGCTATTACCAGCTGCTTACGGCGCATGGTGTGCTGATGGCTTTAGTATTCACAACCTTCTTCATTATCGGCTTCCTCTACTCCACTGCGGTCAAGACCTTAGGAGGGAAGTTGTTGCCAGTTGCACGAAACCTAGGTTGGCTCGGCTTCATTCATATGGCGTTCGGCACGCTGCTTGCTACGGTCATGATCTTGCTGAACAAGGCGACAGTGTTGTATACGTTCTACGCTCCGATGCAAGCATCGCCGTTCTTCTATGTAGCGCTCGTGTTCATTGTAGTAGGCAGCTGGATGAGCGGTTTTGGACTTTTCTATCAATATAAGGTGTGGAGAAGAGAACACAAGGGTAAGCTATCCCCGCTGCTGGCCTTCATGGCGATAGTGACCATGCTGCTGTGGCAAATTGCGACGATCGGTGTTGCTTTGGAAGTACTGCTGCAGCTAATCCCGTGGTCATTCGGCTGGGTAGAGACGGTGAATGTCATGTTAAGCCGCACCTTGTTCTGGTATTTCGGCCATCCGCTGGTCTATTTCTGGCTGCTGCCTGCTTACATGTGCTGGTATGTGATGATTCCGAAAATTATTGGAGGCAAAATCTTCAGTGATGCGCTGGCTCGCCTATCGTTTATTCTGTTCCTGTTGTTTTCCATCCCGGTTGGCTTCCATCATCAGCTGATGGAACCAGGCATCTCCCCCTTCTGGAAGTACTTGCAGGTAGTGCTGACCTTCATGGTTGTTATTCCATCACTGATGACGGCTTTTTCCCTGTTCGCCACGTTCGAAATTAGCGGCAGAGAGAAGGGAGGCAGAGGACTGTTCGGCTGGTGGAAGCTGCTTCCCTGGAAGGATGTCCGCTTCTTCGCGCCATTCGTCGGCATGCTCGTCTTCATTCCCGCCGGAGCTGGAGGGCTGATTAATGCAAGCAATCAGATGAATGCGGTCGTGCATAATACGTTGTGGGTAACCGGTCATTTTCATTTGACCGTTGCCACAAGTGTGGCCTTAACGTTCTTCGGTATCACATATTGGCTCGTCCCGGCGATGAGTGGTCGAACGCTGACAGCAAGAATGAACAAGCTGGGCATAATTCAGACAATCCTCTGGGCTATCGGTATGTTCTTCATGTCCGGCTCCATGCATACAGTCGGCCTGTTCGGCTCACCGCGCAGAACGGCCTATACGACTTATGGCGATCATCCGGATGCAGTGCTGTGGATGCCCTATCATGTAGCTATGGCGATTGGCGGAACCATTCTGTTCATTGCGGTGCTGTTGATGATCTACAACCTGTTCGCGCTCATGCGGACACCGCAAGGATATACGGAATACCCGATAGCTGAAGTGACGGAGCACGCTGAGTCTACGCCGCCCCTGCTCGAACGGTGGGGGGTCTGGATTTCACTTGTCGTCGTCTTGATTCTGCTAGCCTATACGGTGCCTGTAATGGAAATGTTGCAGCATGATGTACCAGGGTCCAAAGGCTTTGTGACTTGGTAATCATTTGCACCCGCCTTGGTATAGGGCATGTGTTCACGGGAACGTACAATAGCCCGCTATCTCTGACTAGGACAAGTGCAGAGGCAGCGGGCTTATTTATTAGGAGCATACAGATCAATCGGCTACACGTTCTTATGTTCGCATGCAGCATGCCGGATCAAATAGGCCGCGTAGCCGACGGGGTTAGCATATGTCGAATGCCAGGCATCTGGAAGTCCTGCCTTATCGAAGCTATAGCGAAGATCGCGGTTATTGCATTCTATGAACACAGGGAACCCTTGATTCGTAATGCCGACATCGAGACCGATATCGGCTAGGTTAGGCAAGTGCTTATCCAACTGCTCGGCAACGCTTAAGGAGAACGTATGCAGATCTTGGTACACCTGATATGAATCGAGGTGAGTTAATGCTTGCAGCACGTGCTCAAGCTGATACACGGCTCCACCTTGGGCGACATTGGTGACGAATTTCCCTGCTGCCGCTACTTTCGCTGCGATGCCAGTTACCTGCCATTCGCCAGTCTCATTCTTCTGGACAGAGACGCGGAAGTCGAATGGCTTCCCATCGTACTGGGCGAGCGGCAGACATTGTTGCACGACATATGCACGCGACCGGATTAGCTTCATGAGGCACGGAGGCAGCTTGCGTCGGAATCGGATACTCCTTCGTCCAGATCTTCTCTTGCCGCTTGATGCAGGCTGAAACGACCAATGCTGTCCGCGATTGACGAGCTTGCATATTCCTCTTCCTATGCTGCTGCTATCTGGCTTCAGAATAATCTCGTCATATTGCTTCATCCACTGTAGGATCGTAGTGCGGGTTGCTAGCTTCGTACCTGGCAGATGGGGACGGAGTGCCTCATTCTCCATCAGCAATGCATGAATGTGGGATTTGCCGTAACGATTGCCTCCGTTAAACACTGTACTGAATTCCGCGAGCTTGTGCAGCTTCAGCTTAGCAGCTCGCTTGAAGTACAAGGTTCGATTGTGGATGACAGATGGCAGCGGAACCTTGTGCTGCTCGTATCCATGCTTATCGGGAATCATGACAATCGCTTCTTGCCGTTCAAGCGATATGTCGGCTAAGCGCATGAAGCATAGCTGGACACCAATGCGAATGGCAGCTGTTATATAGAAATCTACCCTCTCCCGGGCATGAACTCCCTTCAACATCTTCTGATAGACGCGATTGCTGATTAATATTCCTACACGAGGTTGTTCCATTACTTCACCTCCTTGGCAGTTAAACCCTATCTACATACGGTCATGCTGTATTGCTTCATTCTATGATTCAACCATTGTGACTGATTGGACAGATGGCCAAGCATACGAACGAATTAGGTTGCCGCCGCAAGGCGGCTGTCCCTGTCAGTACAAAAAGGAGATGTATAAGATAATAGGAAGCATCAGGGGAATAACCAGGAGGGGGTGTACGGTTGATGAGTCGATCCTGTATGTGGATTGTACCCGGTTCCTTTCCCATACCATCTGCACGAAGCAGCTCTGTGGAGAGAGCCGTGCACGAAACTGTCTCTCATCTGAATCCTAGCGCCCGCAAGCTTATTGTATCCCGCCGCTTTCCCGGTCAGGCGGGGAAGAAGCGGATACACGGTGTCGAGCATCTCCGACTGCGTGCTCCGCACCGACCGATGTACTGCCGCAAGGCAATAACTGCAGCGAGTGCCTATCAGCCCTCACTGCTTCAAATCGAGAATCGGCCAGCTTGGGTGAGCAAGTTCAAGAAGAAGTTGAAGCGCACGGCAGTCTGGTTGTCTCTTCATTCCACTACATTCATCGATTCGTCACGACTGTCTGCAGCTCGAACGCAAATTGAGCTTGCGGCAGCAGATCGCATCCTTGTGAATAGCTGCTACTTGAAGCATCAGCTCCTTAACAGATTTGAGCTGCCTCCAGACAAAGTCCTCGTTAATTATTTAGGCGTCAATGCTAATCAATTCGTATCCAGACAGACCTTGCAAGGCAGTAAACGCAGGAACGAGATGTTGGAGAGGCTGGGATACTGCGGCAAGCAGCTTGTACTGTTCGTCGGCAGACTGCGTGAGCAGAAGGGTGTGCATCATTTGCTAGAGGCAGTCCCGCACATCCTGGCATGTTGCCCGGATGCAGTAGTGGCGGTAGTGGGCAGCCCTTACTACAACAGGAATACCCTCACACCTTATGTTGCGAACTTGCACAGGCTAGGCAACCGCTATCCGCATGCCGTGCGGTTCGTCCCTTATGTCAGCCATCACGAGCTGCCTAATTGGTATGCTGCTGCGGATGTGTGTGTTGTACCCTCCACACATGATGAAGCGTTCGGCTTGGTGAACGTCGAGGCGATGGCGGCAGGTGTGCCGGTAGTAGCGGCTGCTACAGGGGGAATATCCGAAGTGATTGTCGATGGCGAGACAGGGATCCTGCTTGCTCCTGAGCAGTTGCAGCACAGTCTTGCTGAGGCGATTGTCACGATACTGTCCAATGCTAAGATTGCGGCTGTTATGGGGGAGAATGGCATGCGGCGCGTCGCCGATCAATTTACATGGGAGGCATCTGCTAAACGACTGCAAGCATTATATGATCAGTACGTATAAGCCAGGGCATCGGTTTGCCCTCTAACGTCCCGGTACAAGCGCCGTGTCCGTATTGGCGCCTGCACATACAATATGCCGAGGAGGTGGGGGTCTGTCGTGAAAGCAACAAAGCTCGTTCGCAACGCTAACCGCCCCAAGGTCTCTGTCATTATACCGGTTATGAATGAACGGAGAACGATACGCAGCGTGATTGCCCAAGCTGCTAACGTTCATTCGCAGGTCGAGATTATCGTTATAGCGAATGGATCACGGGACGGTACCGCACGCATTGCGCGTGCAGCAGGCGCGCGTGTGCTGGTGTATCCTCAGCCCCTCGGACATGATGTAGGCAGAACAATCGGGGCGAAGGCGGCGAAAGGAGATATCTTGTTATTCCTAGATGGGGATATTCCTATAGCATCGGCAAACCTGACGCCTTTTGTCAAGGCAGTTGAGAATGGCGTAGATGTGGCGTTGAATCGTTATACGGGGCCCGTCCATCATATGCAAGTACATTCTGTTATCTTGGCTAAGCATGCGCTGAATATTGCATTGGCCCGCCCAGACCTCAAGGGAGTGTCGATGACTACAATCCCGCACGCTATAAACCGAGGAGCTTTGCGCATCATCGGTGCCGGTGCCTTGTCTGTTCCACCCTGTGCCCATGTGCGCGCGGTCGCGAATGGTTTGAAGGTGGAGGCAGTCCATCATGTGAATGTCGGTTCTACCAACCCGCGCAAGCGCAAGCGTATTGATGGCAAAGACCCGTTAGAGCACGTAATTCTGGGCGATCATGCCGAAGCCATTCATAGCTTGTTAACGATAAAAGGACCCCGGGCGAATCGGATCGATAAGATTCGAAGACGGGAGTGGTTAGTGTGACTAGACACCTTAGAAAACGAAGAGTATCGCGGAAGAAATTAGCTAATCGACCTGTTCGGCGTAGACGCAGACGAGCGAACAAGAGAGCGGTCAGACAGCAGGTGCGGCGCCAAAGCCGTAAGCCAGTTTATCGCAAGCGGCATGATCGCAGGGAGAGAGGGTTGTGTGCAGCTGTTCATAGAGAGCAGACAGCAGAGCTAGTCATTGCAGTCCCAGACCCGCAATTTCTGCAACTTGCAGCGATTGCCGGAGCTGAAGCAGGAGCAGATATTCGCTCCACTGGAGGAAGTATCGACAAGCAGCAAATCCAGCAGCATTGGTCGCTCTGGCTCCAGCGAGCGATGCCGCCAGGCATCGCACATCTAGATATCTATACGGCATTCATGCGAGCTTATATTGGCGCAGCATTCGCAGATCATGCTGAGCTACCCAGTTGGGTACTGCTGCCAGAAGCGCACACCGTAAGCTGCATACTGACAGCGATGAATGAAGAAAGAACGATTGGGCTTGTATTGGGCCAGCTTGCGCGTCTACCGCTGCATGAAGTGATCGTCGTCGTCAATGGATCGGCAGACCGGACGAGAGATATCGCGGAAACATTCGAGCGTGTGAAGGTGCTTCATTACGAAGAAGCGCTCGGGCATGATGTCGGAAGGACGCTTGGTGCGAGCTCCTCGTCAGGAGATTTGCTATTGTTCATGGATGCGGATTTCGCCGTTCCGGGGGAAGCGCTGCTTCCGTTCTTCCTTGCTGTTCATGACGGGGCGGATATTGCGTTGAATGATATATCTCCGTTCGTCGACCGGTTTGAGCGAAGGGACGAGGTAACGGTGATGAAGGAGTTTCTGAATCGTCTATTAGGCCGGCAAGATTTAGCTGTCAATTCGCTAACTGCAGTTCCGCACTTGATGACTAGAGCCGCTGCTAACTCGATCGGATTGGAGAAGCTTGCAGTCCCACCGTTAGCGCAAGTGAAAGCGGTGGAAGCAGGCCTTCGTATTGACAATGGCGGTCAAATTAATGTTGTGAAGCACAATCGGCATCGCAAGAGCAACACGGGCGCGAAAAACCCAGTAGCCGAAATGATTATTGGCGATCACATGGAAGCTCTTAGTCAGCTGATTAGAGAACAAGGTCCGCGACTAACATTTGCCGATACCGTACGAACTAGACATAGCTGATGGCGAAGGGGGACAGAATATGCAACCACAGAGGAAAGGGAAACGTTGGCGACTGAGACGGGATCGAGCAAGAAGAACCGTATTGGCCAGACAGAAGCATAACAGCTTCAACCAAGGTTATGATGGCGGTTATCTGAAAGGCTTCCAGAATGGATACAATTCGGGCTATGACGACGGCTACAACCACGCTCATGATCGTGGCTACGGTGAAGGCTATCAGCAGGGACTTCAGGCAACTGATCCGTATCAGCACGGGTTCGCGAACGGCAAGGATGAAGGCGTGTACGAAGCTGCAGAGATCTGGATCGAGAAGGCACTGCCGCCTAACACGATGCTTGCAGATGTGGCGATGGAGCAACTGATAGCAGCTGGATTGGAGCAATACAAGGCTTCATGGTTTCCGGTAAATCCGCCAGCCGAAATAGGTGAACAGCTGTTGCAAGCCGTTCAATCCGGTACCCCGTATGGGCTAATTCGCTTAGGTGATGGTGAGCTGCTGACGATGGCGCAGGAGACAGCGATGGAGGATAGCGAGATCAGACGGATTGGCTTCTTCTTGCCATACGCAGGGGTTGAGATTCCAGACAGAACCGCACGTGACCGACTGCTTACTGGTATGCGCGAAGCAGATGCCATCGGTATTCCGCTTTCGCGGAAGCGAGCCTACCAACCATTGCTGCTTCAGGTGCTGCGGGCACATGGCTTGGACTATCGTTCATTGCCACTGACGCATTCGCTAGTCAATTATGAGCTATACCGTCAAGGCTACATTAATCGGCTGTTGGATGCAGGCCGTGTGCTGGTCATAGGTAATCTGGCCCAGGATGTGGCAGATAAGCTGCGAAGCAATGGCAATCGGGTGAGCGGCGCGGTACAGCCTGTTCGCGGCATGGCAGATGTTCCGCGTGTGCTGTCAGACATTGAGAAGCACGCATTCGATTTCGCCCTTGTCTCTGCAGGAATAGCAGCCATACCAATCGTCACACACATTCGCTCTGTACTAGGTAAGGTAGCGATAGATTTCGGCCATATGTCTGACCGTTATGTGAAAGGAGGGGAAGGGTTTTGAATGAGAACGAGCTGCGGCTGCTCGAGCAGCTGTCCAATGCGCATGAACAGCTATCCAGATTGTTGGAGACCGAGAAGACCGTGGCAGCTCATATGGCAGCACAGACGAACGGATTGCCTGATCATCGAGGCGCAGTCGTTGGTGCAGAGAAGGCTTATAAGCATGCAGGTAAGATTCAGGAGAATGTCATTGCTTACTTGAACGGAATAGCCGGTGTTCTGGAAGTGTTAGCTGATCATACTGGATTGGTGCTCCGACAGGAAGAAGAGGATGAGGATGATGAGGAATAACGGACAGGAGGGGGAGCATGAGAGAGGAAACGCAAAAGCAAAGGCTATTGGCTTCTACTATTCGCATGCATGAGCAGCTTGCAGAAATATTAGCGCACAAAGCGTTAGAAGCGGAGAAAGCGCGCAATTGGCTATGCGGCAGCATGGCTGAAGGGGATCCGTTAAGACCTTGCCTAGACGTCCACGAACAAGTTGTTGAAATGCTCGAGGGTATTGCGAGAGTGGAGAGCGGAATTGTGAGCCACCTCAAAATATTGTTGGGTGAAGGCGATTCTGGTGACGGCATGGATCTGTTCGGAGGCAAGGGAGAAGAAGCGTCATGATTGGCGGAAGTGGTCTGAGCATAGCGGATAGCATGCTGCGTGAGCAAATGCTTGCGGCACTCATTCTTTCACAACATGCCGTCGCTGATTTGTTAGATCATACGGCGGAGCTGCGCCGCGCAGTGCCGTTGCATGATGAGGATATGCTTGCGCGTCAGCGCTCTGCAGCGTCGCAATTAGAGGAATGGTTGCTGCAGGCAGCAGATACAATGCGCGGAGGTACTACCGAGCAAGCAAGTGAGGACTTCTCGCAGACTGTATGCCGTCCAGCAAGATGTAAGAGCAAGCGGCCTCCTCTTCCCTGGCTGGCAGCAGGCATTATGCGAGGGAATCGATAAGCAGGAAGGAGAGAACGTGAGTTCATGCCGAGGGCACCCGCATAACGTGGAGGATTTGCGGCGTGCTCTTTTTCTTATCCATGCTTGCAGGGACGCATCGCTGTCATCTACTCGCTCCGATGTAATAATGTGCGCCTTGTATTCGCCTAATTTGCAGCAAACCCGTCCAGTTGTCTATTCGCTTGTACGGCAATCGACATAAGATGAATTGTTCTACAAGCGCATATTCGTTCTGGAGGTGGTGGAAATGAACGTCGGATTAATAGGCTGCGGCTTCATTGGAAGAAAGCATCTGGAAGCAGTTGAACATTCATCCGACCTGCAGCTTACTGCGGTATGCGATGTTTCCGACGAGGCGATGAGAGCTATAGTGGAACGCTATCAATCGAATCATCCGGATGCGCAGGTGAACGCTTATCGTCACTATGCTGATTTACTCGTTGACAAGGCTGTAGATATCGTAGTCGTTGCTACCTTAAGCGGTCTGCACGGGCGGATTGCGAAGGAAGCGATTATCCAAGGCAAGCATGTCATCGCGGAGAAGCCGATGGCCATGTCGGTGCAGGAAGCGCGCGAGATGAATAGGCTCTCCCGAATGTTCGGCGTCAAGCTGGCAGTCTGCCACCAGAAGCGCTTCTATTCGCACCTGCGAGAGCTGAAGCAATTGCTCTTAGACGGCGGTATTGGACAGATCCTCCATGCGGACATGACGATACGGATGAATCGGGATGATGCGTATTATGCTCAAGCTGCTTGGAGAGGCAGCTGGGCGATGGATGGCGGAGTTCTGATGAATCAGGCTATTCATAATATCGACTTACTGTTCTGGCTTGCTGGCAAGCCTCGTTCGGCAACAGGTGTTATTGGCAGATTACTGCGACCAATTGAAGCCGAGGATACGGCTTCAGCTGTAGCTGAAACAGAATCGGGCGGCATTGTCCAAGTGCACGCAACGGTATGCGCAGCGCGCGGATATACCGAGGAACGGCTTCGATTGCTTGGTTCGCGAGGGATGATCGAGCTAGTCGGCAAGCAGTTGGATAGGATCGCACAATGGCATGTTCCCGGTTATGAACAGCCTGCTTGGACAGTAGAAGGCGGCGATTATGCCTCACTCTATGCTGATTTGGTGCAAGCGGTTGTGACGAATCGAGAACCATTCGTAAGCGGAGAGGAAGGGATTGCTGCACTCGAATGGATATTGGCGGTTTACCGTTCGGCCAAGGAACGGCGCGTGATCGATTTGCCGTTGGAGCAATTCTCAACGATGGAGATGATGGAATCATGAATCGACCTAAGCGAGGGAGCGATCAGCACCGCTACTACGCTCGTATTTATAGCGGCAGTCGAATTGTCGTGACAGGTGGAGCGGGGTTTCTCGGCAGTAATTTAGTTCGTCGCCTGCTCCCATATGCTGCAGAAATTGTCGTGCTGGACGATTTGTTCACTGGTCGCAGAGATGTGATCCCAGGCGCACCGAATGTGTCCTTCAAGCAGGTTAGTGTTACGGATGGACCTGCGATTAGACCGTACGTGCAGCGAGCGGACTATATCTTTCACTTTGCTGCTCGCAATATTGTGTTGTCCATGGATCAACCGGCTACTGATTTCGAAGTGAATGCGGCAGGGACGATGCAAATACTGCTGCAGAGCATAGGTAACGCCAGCTTACGTCGATTCGTATACGCTTCGACTTCCTCTATCTATGGCAATTGTTCCAGGTTGCCTGCGACAGAAGACGAGTACAATGTGTCCGTGCCCTATGCGGCGACGAAGATGTGCGGCGAGTTGCTCGGTGTTGCTTATGCGCGCAGCTTCGGTATTCCGTATACTGCGCTGCGGTTCTCCAACGTATTCGGTCCCGGTCAAGTCAGTACGAACCCGTATTGCGGGGTCGTTACGAAGTTCATGGAGCGTCTCGCACGCGGGGAATCGCTGCACATCTATGGGAACGGCGAGCAGACGCGTGACTTCACCTTTGTAGATGATGCGATGGATGCGGTGTTAGATGCGGCGGCAAGTTCCGCGACTAGGGGGGATGTATGCAATGTGGGTACCAGCGCAGAAACAACAGTTAATGATTTGGCTGCTATCATCTGCCGAATTGCCGGCAAGCCGGACCATTATCCGCGCCAGTATGTAGAGAAGCGGCGAATCGATACGGTCCACCGCCGCGCAGTCAGCATGTCGAAGCTTCAAGCATCGACTGGTTGGAAGCCGCGGCATTCTCTTGAGCAAGGTCTCTGCAAAACATGGGAGTGGTACTTGCAAGAAGCGAATGGTCGAAAGGGAGATGAAGCATGAGCGTACCAGTTCATTCGATCCATCCATCCGCGCGAATAGGTGATTCCTGTAAGATTGGCTGGTATGCGGTCATTCATGAGGCTGCTGTAATCGGGGATGGCGCGGAGATCGGAGATCACGTTGTCATAGGTCCTGGAACCTGTCTGGGGCAAGGCGTCAGAATAGGTCCCGGCAGTATGATCGGCAGGCAGCCTTCAGCCAACGCGAGAATGAAGCGCAAGCCTGTTGTCTTGCCGCCGCTGCAAGTTGGGGCGGGTACGTCCATCGGTGCGAATGTTGTCCTGTATGCAGGCAGTGAGATCAGTGAAGATGTATTCATTGCCGATCATGCTTCCATTCGGGAGAACGTTCGGATTGGACATCGGTCTGTCATTGGCCGAGCGGTCACGATTGAGCTGAACACGGTAATCGGTGCCCGCGTCGTCGTGCAGACAGCAGCCTATATAACCGGTGATATGACGATTGAGGACGATGTGTTCATCGGACCGCGTGTATCTACATCGAATGATAAATATATGGGGAAGCGGCCTTATGCTTACCAGGGAGCAACTATTCGCAGAGGGGCTGCCATCGGCAACAATGCAACGTTGCTGCCGGGAATCGAAATTGGGGAAGAAGCCATTATCGGCGGCGGCGCTGTCGTTAGCCGATCCGTACCGAATCGGCAAGTCTGGGTAGGTAATCCGGCGCGATTGTTAAGACCAGCCACACAGGAGAAAGGAGAATCGACGTGAGAATAGTAGCCCAATTTTCATTAGATGTGTTTCGCATGAGTATGGGCTGGGCATTGGAGAGTCTCGGTCACAAAGTGTATCACTTGAATGATGCTAGCGAGCAATCTTTGGAGGAAGCTGTGCGCATGCACAAACCGGACTTCTATATCGATATGGGATGGGATACAGAGCATTGCGATCCGATGAAGGTGGAAGCTATTCGCAGTGTGCTGAAGCGTCATGGTGTCTATCATGTATACTTCGCCGAGGAAGACGGGCTTCACTTCGAGTATTGGTCGAAGCGATATGTAGAGCGGACACAGCCGGATTTTGTATTAACACGGGGAGAGGCATGTGTCGGGATGTATGAGGCTATGGGCATTCCTACCCGCTATTTGGATGTAGGCTGCAATGAGCAGTTTCATCGTCCTGTAGCGCCATCGCCGGATCTAACATGCGAGGTTTCTGCGATCGCGAATGTGCAGCACTTCTGGGATATTTACCGAAGAAGAAGCATTCGTGAGCTCATCGTGCCGCTGTTCCACTCCGGTCTGAACGTCCAGCTATGGGGCAAGGATTGGCAGCATGCCACGGAGTATTACGGTACAGCGCCGCCGCCTGGCATGCACAAAGGCAACTTGCCGTTCCAGCGCACACCGTCTGCCTACAATTCTGCGAAGATTAATATCGGTGTGCAATCGATAGAAGAGCAGGTCAGCAATCGGACGTATGAAGTTATGGCTAGCGGCGGCTTCTTGCTCACCTCCGGCACATCACAGGTGCATAAGCTGCTGCAGCCGGGCACTTGTTGTGAGACAGCCAATTCTCCTGAGGAGACGATAGACAAAATTCATTATTACCTGAAGCATGACGATGAACGAAAGCGGATTGCCTTGAACGGGATGTATTTGGCCAGACAACAATTCTCCTATCGTGTGACGTTGCCGTCTGTGCTTGAGACGATCGCTAAGCACATACAGCAGAGAGGAGGGGCAGCAGTTGGCTAATGTGCCATTCATTGACCTGCAGCATGAGTGGAAGGAACAGGAGGCAGATATACAAGAAGCTATTCATCGGGTGTTGCAGAATGGCACCTATATCTTAGGGGAAGAAGTAAGGAAACTTGAGGAAGAAATTGCTGCGGTAAGCGGGGCTGGCTACGGTATAGGTGTCGGCAACGGGACGGATGCGCTCGTCCTGCATCTGTATGCTCTCGGAGTCGGGCCTGGTGATGAGGTCATTACGTCTCCATTCACATTTTTCGCAACGGCTGAAGCGATTCAGCAGGTCGAAGCTGTGCCGGTATTTGCCGATGTGCGGTCGGATACCTTCAACTTGGATGCGGAGGATGTAGCCAGACGAATTACTCCTCGTACGAAAGCGATACTGCCTGTGCATCTATTCGGACAGATGGCTGATATGACGGCCATCGCCCAACTGGCCAAGAGGTACCAGCTGTATGTGTTGGAGGACGCTTGCCAAGCTATCGGAGCGCAGTGGGAGGGACACGGTCCGGGCGCGTTATCTCATGGCGCCTCGTTCTCCTTCTTCCCTACGAAAAATCTGGGAACGTGCGGTGACGGCGGGATGATTGTGGTTAACGATCCCGAACTAGCCGAACGTCTGCGCCGATTACGTGTGCACGGGAGTCGCCGCAAGTATCATCATGACGAAATAGGTTGGAACAGCAGATTGGATGAATTGCATGCGGCGATTCTGCGCGTCAAGCTGCAAAGGTTGGATGTCTGGAACGAACAACGAAGAGCGGTCGCAGCTATTTATAACGACCTGCTGAACGATCTGCCGTTGTCTGTACCACATGTAGATAAGCGCGCTTTGCCGGTCTATCATTTGTACACGATTCAAGCTGAGAGGCGTGATGAACTGCACGCGTATTTGCGGGATCGCGGCATAGGTTGCGGCGTGTACTATCCGGTACCTCTCTATCGTCAACGAGCTTTGCGCAAGCTTGATTATAAGCCGGAACATTATCCTCATGCCGAAGCGCTAGTGCGAAACAGCTTATCACTGCCGATATTTCCCGGTATGTCGCGCGAGCAGGCGGAAACAGTTGGTGCGTTCATACGCCAATTTTATGAAGGGAGCTGAGTGCTGTGCCCGCCTACGAACAATTGTTAGACAAAATCGACAAGCATCAAGCTGTATTGGGTGTAATCGGTTTGGGCTACGTAGGGCTGCCGTTAGCTGTCACCAAAGCACAAGCCGGCTATCGGGTAATCGGGTTCGATGTAGACACAGATAAAGTGGCGTCCTTGCGTCAAGGCCGCTCCTATATATCCGATGTTAGCAGTGAGGAGCTGGGTGAACAACGGGGGAACGGTCGGCTAGAGGTTACCTCCGACTTCTCCCGGCTTGCAGAGGTGGATGCGGTAAGCATCTGCGTCCCCACCCCGATTGACGGTCACAAACAGCCGGTCATGGACTATTTGCTGGCTGCGAGCGAGTCGATCCGTATGCATATGAAGCAGCAAGGATTGGTCATCTTGAGCAGCACGACATACCCGGGCACTACCGAAGAGGTCGTCAAGCCAATACTGGAGCAATCCGGCGAACGGATTGGCGAGCGGTTGTTTCTTGCTTATTCGCCAGAACGCATTGATCCTGGTAACCGCAGTTATCAAATTAAGGGTATCCCCCGAGTAGTAGGCGGGATGACCCCGCAGTGTACAGAGCTTGCGGCGAAGCTGTATGAACGGGTTCTCAGAGAAAAGCTGTTCCAGGTTGACGGTCCCGCAGTAGCGGAAATGGCTAAAATTGTGGAGAATACGTTCCGGCTTGTCAATATCGGATTAATGAACGAACTGGCCGTGTTGTGTCATCGCATGAACCTGGACATCTGGAAAGTCATTGAAGCGGCTAGTACGAAGCCGTACGGCTTCTTGCCCTTCTACCCGGGACCCGGTATTGGCGGTCATTGCATTCCGGTCGACCCGTACTACTTGACCTGGAAGGCGAAGGAATATCATTATACAACGGCTTTGATCGAGAAGGCGGCTGCGATTAATGAGAGTATGCCGGAATATGTAGTATTCCGCATGACGATGATTCTGAATGAACTCGGCAAGCCGATGAAAGGCTCCAAGGTGCTGTTAGTAGGCGCTGCATACAAGAAGAATGTATCGGACTTGAGAGAGTCGCCTGTGTTAGAGATTATCCAGTGGCTAGACCAATACGGGGTGGAATGGCAATTCCACGATCCGCATGTTACGCAAATCCGTCGGGGGAATGAAGTCAAGAACAGCGTTCCGTTACAGGAGAAGAGCTTGTCGCACTATGATCTTGTCGTCATCACAACAGACCATGATCAGCTTGACTACGATCTGCTCGCCGATCAAGCTTCCGCATTGTTCGATACGCGTAATTGCATGGATCATCGCATAAGCAAAGGCCACTATTACAAATTGTAGGAGGTGTCTTGTAAGCATGAAGGTGTTCCAAGGACCTATTGAAATTGCCGGCCAGATGGGCCTGAATACGAAAGGATTGCAGCAGCACGGTTATGATGTGGCATCGTACAACGTCGAACAAAATTACTTGGGCTATAAGCAAAATATACAGCAAGTGAGCAAGGAAGGCTTGAATCAGATCTTTCAGGAAACGAAGGACAGTATCGATATCTTTCATTATCACTATGGTGACCCTATTCATCCGCAAGGGCAAGATTTCACTTATTTGAAACAGAGCGGTAAGGTGCGCATTATGCAGTTTTGGGGCAATGATGTACGAAGCGAAGCAGCAGCATTAACGAAGAACCCTTATGCCAGCTTGATTGACCTGTTTCAGAGCGATCAGGATATCGGTAATCGGCTAAAGCTGGCACAACAAACGTTCGATGCGTGCATTGTACAGGATTTCGAGGTCGCTGATTATGTGCGTCCGTACTTCAATCGCATCTATGTGTTGCCTGTCGGTGCTGATGTCAGCGCGATGCATCCTGTATATCCGACGAATCGACCGGATCCGCTGATCGTGCATGCTCCTACCCACCCTTATTTCAAAGGCACATCTTATATCGAGGAGATATTGGAGGAACTGCGCGCCCAGGGCTATGCGTTCCGTTATGAACGTGTTCAAGGTTTAACGAACGATGAGGCATTGGAGGTTTATAAGCGGTCAGATTTGGTTATTGACCAAATCTTGTGCGGATCGCATGGCGTGCTTACCGTGGAAGCGATGGCACTTGGCAAGCCAGTAGTCGCCTATTTGCGTGAGGATGTGCAGTATCGGATGCCTGTCGATCAGCCGATTCTGTCAGCGAACCCTTCAACACTTCGCACTGTTATGAGAAATTTCCTTACGCAACCTAAGGAATGGGAGGGAATTGGCCGGCGGGCTAGAGCTTACGCGGAGAAATACCACGACGTGAATGTGATTGCTGGACATCTGAATTGGATTTATCAGCGCGAGTATCGGTTGTTAACAGGGCAGGATTCAGCGGAGCCGGAAGTTATTCATTGCATGGGACCGGATCGGATTCGCTATGCGCTTCACCCGGCATCAAGGAGGATTGCACTGGAAGGCACAGCTCTGGAAGGACAGGCGCCTATACGGGTCCGGGAATCGGTTCAGCACGCTCCCCATAGTATCGTGCTTACGCCGAATCGGATGTATCGAACGAGAAGCAAGAAAGCAGGCGCCCGTTCGTACTTTTCCTTCAACATGGCTCAGATTCCAGCTGGTTATGAGATCGTGCATGCCCAGCTTCAGCTTCCTCTCTTAGCTGGCAAGAAGCCAGTACGCGTGTATCGGGTACGCGAGGGTTGGGACCGGGCAGGCATCGCCAAGCGTAAGCGTCCGAAGCGGATGCCGAAGCCGATGTTCCGCGCTCGTATGCCCATTCGAAGCAAGCGAGTCAAGCGCAGTCTGGAGTGGGACTGCACATCACTCGCCCGCATGTGGGCAGAGGACCAGATGGGCAACCATGGCTTAGTCGTGTCGAAATACGTCTGGCAACAGCCTCGGCTAGTCATAACGGCTAATGGATAACACGTTGCTAAGTATGCTCGCGAGTAGCTGTCCTTCGCAGCAACCCGTTGCTGCGAAGGACGGCTATTTCGGCAGGACAGGCGCCTTATTCTAGTACGGCTAGTTGCATCCCCATACGGCGAGGCTCGTCAAGCATAGGATAGTTACTAGGGGGTGAGGGAGTTTGTATAAAGTACTTCACGCACCGCTTGATATTGCCGGTCAAGCAGGCTTGATGAGTGAACAGTTAAGCGCACTAGGCTGGCACAGTGCCGCTTATAATTACTTTCCATCCTATTTGAATTATCGCAATCGCAGCATAGAGACGGATGTGTATCAGCTTCACAAGTTATTTGATCATGCGGCGCAGATATTTGATATATTTCATTTTCATAACGGCTTGACGTTCTTCTCCGACTTCCGTGACCTGCCTAAGCTGCGTGATCTAGGGAACAAGATCGTGATGCATCACCGCGGGAACGATGTTCGGTTTGCACGCAAAGCTGCACGCGGGAATGGATATGTCAATCCTTATGTGTACGCAGGAAATTCATTGCCAGACGCAACGATTGACCGAAACTTAAAGTATTTTGCATCCTATGTGGACATGGTTTTGGTGCAAGATTATGAGTTGTATCACTATGTCAAGGATTACTATAACCGTGTACATGTATTGCCGAGATTAATAGAGCCAGGACGCATTCCACTGCGATTGCCGCTGGCGAACAAGCAAGTGCCGCTCGTTGTGCATGCTCCGACAGACCGATTATTCAAGGGCAGTGACAGCATCATGCATATTGTGCGTGAGTTGCAGCGGAAGTATCGATTCGAATTTGTGTTAATCGAGAATATGTCGCACGATATGGCATTGCGTTATATGTATCAGGCTGATATTGTGATTGATCAAATTTTGTGCGGAGCATATGGGAATGTAAGTGTAGAAGCGATGGCTGCAGGGAAGCCGGTCATTGCCTATATTCGCCCAGATCTGGTGAGCACATACCCGAGAGGGCTGCCGATTGCTTCGGCCAATCCCGATACGCTGAAGAAGGTACTGCTGCCATTGCTGCTTGATCCTGATCACAGGAGACAGTTGGGATTGAAGGGCCGTAAGTATGTAGAGGCTAATCATGATGCGCGTAAGGTAACCCTTCAGCTGATTTCCTTGTATCGATCTATGATGGCTTCGAAGTCATAGTGGAGAGAGGTGGAGCGAGCTAAGGTGCAATCGCGATGAAATCCGTCAGGAGGGATTGTGATGAGCAAGTCATTTCACGTTTTTCACAGCCCATTGGAAATAGCGGGACAGATGGGGACGCTCGTGGGCGGTCTTCGCAAGTGCGGTCATATGGCAGTCGGCTACAATATGTTTATTAATTACTTGAAATATTCCAATCACATTATCAATACGTACATGGAGAACATTCAGGAGTCCTATGAATTAATTAAATCGGGTTACAATATTATTCATTTTCACTTCGGAACAACATTGGACAAAGAATTGAACGATCTGCCTCGTTATGCGGCAGAGGGCAAGAAGCTTGTTATGCATCATTGGGGGAACGATGTGCGCTTAGCAGGTCTTGCCAAGAAGTACAGTCCGTTCTTGACTGACCCTTGCAATCCTTGGCCGGATACGGTTATGGTGCAGCGATTGAGGAAGATGTCCAAGTATATTCCGACTGCCATCATACAAGATTACGAATTATATCCGTACGTGAAGCACTATTACAAGAACGTATTCGTGCTGCCGCTGGCCTTCCCAGTGAAGGAGGTTGCCCCCGCATATCCGCTGAGAAGCAATGGTGTGCCGATGGTTGTGCATGCCCCGACACAGCCGACATTCAAAGGAACTGCAGCGATAGAAGCAGCATTGCAGGCATTGTGGAGCCAAGGATACACGTTCAGTTATTATCGGATTGAACGAATGAGCCATCAGCAGGCACTGCAGATGTACCGGCAAGCTGATATTGTGATTGATCAAATTTTGGTAGGGTCCTACGGCGTCTTATCTGTGGAAGCAATGGCGATGGGCAAGCCCGTCGTCTGCTATGTTCGTGAGAATCTGAAGAAGACCTTTCCTGGCTGGCTACCGATTGTCAGTGCGAATCCGGGAACGTTGCAGAGCGCGCTTATTCCATTGCTGCGGGATGCGGCCAAGCGTCACTCGGTCGGCATTATGAGCCGCAAATATGCAGAGGCGGTTCACGATGTTTCCAAGGTCATTCCGAAGCTTGTTGATATTTATAAGGTTGTCGAAACAACTTAAGCGATCGGAGGGATAGTATTGCCTTATCTCCATCCCCGTATATCCGGACACTTGAGTCCAATCGTGGAAGTTCGCTGCGGCTATCAAGCCCCTCGCGCGGGGCAGCGCCGGTTCTGGAGCGCAGCTTCATGGAAGTGCTACTTGAACGGAACTGCAACTGATGGGCAGCGGACGATGCTGTTCTCCTCATTCTTGTTTACACCTGTTCAATCAGGCTATGGACGATATTTGCTAGCACAGTATATGGGATTTTCAGCACCTTCGAACGAATGGGATTGGCTAGCTTGGCTGAATGAATTGTTCTTGCCTCACCAGCATCTGCATGCCCTGGATCAAGCGATTGAAGAGCAGAAACGTTCGATTGATATTTGGGTAACGTTGCCTTATCCCGACCCGCAACAGACGAAGTTCGGACGTATGTCCGGCAGTGCCCTGAACTTTCAATCCTCCGGACATCGATTGAAGGCCGTGCAGTGGTGGATTCGGGCATTCGTGAAGAAATGGCGCAATCATAGATTTCGCCATCCCTTACGATTGCGGGGGTTTCGCTGGCCGCGTGAAGTGCTTGTCCAAGATGACGAGCCGCTCGTGCAGCAGGTTTCCCGTGAATTGAAAGCACACGGTCTGCAGTTCATGTGGCTTAGTCAGTACGGGGCCAATCATGTACAGGAATGGAGGCGCAAGGGATTCGATGTAACTCTCATTCATCCGGGTTATTACGGACGCACGGATACGCCTGTGACGTACATCGATTATGCTGCCGCCTTCGCATCTGTTGCCGAATGCGGATTGCAGATGGTGTGCGGCAACGGCTTTCTATTCGATCAGAATCATCCGTATGCCTACTGGAATCGAGGGCTGCCTGAACAGCAAGGATATTTGAACAAGGCGCTTCTCTTATTCGTCTTTCAGGAGACAGATCTATATGAACTGGCGAGAACCCGGCCTACCGTGTACCGTGATCTAGTTCAAGTCGTACGCGGCATCCGGGAGCGGCAAGTTATGTGAGACATATGCGAGGGAGGAGATGAAACTGCGAATTATCCATGCTCCGTCGGAAATTGCGGGACAGATGGGTATGCTCTGTGATGGATTGAGAACAGCAGGAGCCCATGCTGTCGGATATAACTGGTTCCAATCGTATCTTCGCTATCGGTCTCCAGCCGTTATGCAGACAGATGCTTATGAGCTGGCCTTATCGCTAGACACCTTCATCCGAATAGGGGATTTGTTTCATTTTCACAACGGCAACAGCTTCCTGACAGACAATGCGGATATACCGTTCATTCATGCCGCAGGCAAAAAAATGATTATGCATCATTGGGGGAGTGATGTGCGCACATCCTGGCGGACGAAGAAGCTGAATCGGTATGGGCTGCCCCCCGGATACATGTCAGACAAGGATATTCACGAGAGATTGGTGAGACTGTCCAGACATATACAGCATGCTGTTGTGCAAGATGCAGAGCTGTATCCGCACGTGAAGGATTATTACCGACATGTGCACATCGTACCAGTGGCATGCGAGGTTCGGCGATTCCGCCCCGTGTATCCCGTGCTAGGGAGTAGACCGCTGCGTATTGTGCATGCTCCGACCCGTCCAGCTTTCAAAGGAAGCCGTTATGTAGAAGCGGCTATTACCAGCTTGAAGCGGCAATATCCAATTGATTATATTAGCGTGCAGAAGAAGAGTCATCAAGAAGCGCTGCGAATCTACGCAAGTGCAGACGTCATTATCGACCAGCTTCTATGCGGATCCTACGGCGTACTGACTGTAGAAGCGATGGCAATGGGCAAGCCGGTTATTGCCTATATTCGCGAAGATGTCCGGCGGTCGCAGCCTGCAGAACTGCCGATTATTCAAGCAGATCCTCAGAGCATACATGCAGTGCTGAGAGGTATTCTGCAACAACCGGATCGCCTGCAAGTGATCGGCAGAGCAAGTCGCGTATATGTGGAGCGCAGGCATGATACGCGTGTCATCATTCCGCAATTGCAGGCCATATATAATCAAATTTAAGGAGGGGGACAGATTGCAGCACCTGCTAATGATGGAGAACGCTTTGGCAGCAAGCGCACATGACATGCAACATCGATGGAGCTCCAAGGCAGCACCGTGGCTCGTGCATACCGGAGCGCAAGGGAAGACGGTGTTTTTTGCCGATTGGATCCTGAGTCCAGGGGCTACGGGGAAGGGCAACTTCTTGAACGGATTACGCGGCGGCATCCGACCCGCATCGCCTGCGGAGTGGATGGAGTGGACGCAATTGTTGTTCAATAAGGGAATGGCGCTTGATACGCTTCTCTCCTTATCTAATCGATACGGGATCAAACCGCTCTCCCTTTGGATTATGCTTCCTTATTGCTACGAACAGCAGGAACGTGTCCGATTGAAAGCCTTATTGGAATGGGCCGGAACTGTTCGCAGCCTATGGGTGAAGCGGTTCGGCTTGTCCGGTCATCGACTGGAAGGATTCGTCTGGGGACGCGAAGCGATTCCCGATGGTGATATACAACTGGTGCAGGCGTTCAACGAATGGGTGCGCAATTGTGGACTGAATACGATGTGGCTCGCTAATTACGGCAGCACGCACGTTCAGGAGTGGAATCGAATCGGGTTTACGCATGTGTCGATTTTCTCCAACTATACGGGGAAAGGACCTTATACGAAGCAGTGGTTGGATGCAGCGATGTCCTATGCGATCATTCATCATATGGGATTGCAGTCTGTATATGGTGCTGGTCTGCGCTTTGAGGAGAGCAGCCACGGGGACTATCTGAATGCGGTTGCTAGCTATAGGCTATCTGGCGGTGAGGGGCCAGTCGTCCATCGCTTCATTCCTTGTTCGCGCGGCGAAGTACCAGGACCCTCCTCCCCTATTTATGAGGCCATGTATCGCACCGTTCACGGCGGGGGGTGAGTATCGATGAATGTTCTTCATCTTCCATTAGAAGTCGGCAATCAAGTGAGCGAAATTTGCAGACACTTGCGAACATTGGGTGTGCGAGCATCCGGACTGGACTGGCGCACGAACAATTACATTGGCAGCGGTGTCGGCATTCTTGTTTCAGATGCTTATGAAATGGCGAATGGGTTGGAGAGTATCTTAGCCTTGTCCGACATTCTGCATTATCATACCGGCTATACAATCTATCCGGATAAGTCTGATATCCTCCATGCGCTGCAAGCTGGCAAAAAAGTCGTCATGCATCACAGAGGCAACGATGTGCGATTGCCGCAGCTTGCAAGGAAATTGAATCCTTATGTGTATACCGGCTGCTCGCAGCCTGCCGCTGAAATTATCGCCAACCTGCGGTTTTTCTCCAAGCATATGACGACAGCGATCGTGCAAGATTATGAATTATATGATTATGTATCTGGCTATTATAAGCGTGTGCATGTGCTTCCTCGATTAATAGATACATCGGCTATTAAGCCGCTGACTCATCAGCCGCCGAAGCAGCGGCCGCTTGTCGTGCACGCACCGACACATCGAGCTTTCAAGGGAACGGAAGCGATTGAGCAGGCAGTGAACCGCTTGCGCCAAGAAATACCATTCGATTTCGTCACATTAGAACGTATGCGGCAGAGAGATATCTGGCTGACACTTGCTAAGGCGGATATCGTCATCGATCAAGTGCTCTGCGGTGCATATGGAAATCTAAGTGTAGAGGCGATGGCGTTAGAGAGGCCGGTGATTTGCTACATGCGCCCTGATATAAGCAAGCGGATGAGTCCCAAGCCTCCGGTAGTGTCGGCTCACCCTGGACAGCTGTATGACCAGCTGAAGCATCTGCTGAAATATGAAGAACTGAGGAGAATACTAGGGAAGAGAGGGCGGGATTATGTGAAGAAGGTTCATGAGGCCTCTAAGGTGGCGAAGCAGCTCATGCGTATTTATTCCAGCCTATAAGGTGCATGGCAAGTCAGACTAATTGCCCCTCATGTGTATACTTGAGGGGAGATTGTACATAGTCGATAATCGAATCTCGTGCGATGCCTCGGGGTTAGCGCTTTTCTTTCCGTCGGAAATCGGGTAAGCTGTCGTTATGGAGATTGGCCGCAGGCAGTTGCCTAAGCAGGCTGGTTATATTTGATAGGAGGAACAGCGATGAGACCTGCACAGCAAATATTGGATTGTACGATACGCGACGGTGGATTGGTGAACAACTGGGATTTCAGTGTTGATTTCGTTCAAGATCTGTACCGCACGCTAAGCGCAGCTGGTGTTGATTATATGGAAATCGGGTATAAGAATTCTCCGAAGCTGCTGAAGGGAGCCGATGCCGGTCCATGGCGGTTCATTGATGAGGCGTTCCTGCGCGATGTGATCCAGGAGAAAACAGAGACGAAGTTGTCTGCGCTAGTAGATATTGGCCGTGTGGATGAGAATGATATCGTTGCGCGTAAGGACAGCATGCTCGATATGATTCGGGTAGCGTGTTACATTAAGGATGTGGACAAAGGGCTGGAGCTGGTCGAAACCTTCCACAAGATGGGCTATGAGACTACATTGAACATTATGGCACTCTCGCATGTGATGGAGAACGACTTGCATGAAGCGATGGAGTCGATTCGCAATAGTTCGGTGGACGTCGTCTATATCGTTGACTCTTACGGCAGCTTGTTGAGTCATGATGTGGAATACTTAGTGAGCAAGTTCCAGCGATTGTTGCCGGACAAGCAGCTCGGCATGCATATGCATAACAATATGCAGATGGCCTTCGCTAATACGATGGTCGGAGCTGGCAAGGGCGTGCAATTCCTCGACTCCTCGGTATTCGGCATGGGACGTGCTGCCGGCAATTGCAATACGGAGTTGATCGTCAGCCATCTGAAGAATCCGAAGTATGAAGTGCGGCCGCTGCTGGATTTCATCGGACGCCGTATGATTCCGCTGCGCAACGAAGTGGAATGGGGTTACATTATCCCTTATATGATTACGGGTATGCTCAATGAGCATCCGCGAACAGCGATGGCGCTGCGCAACAGCCCGGACAAGGATCATTACGTAGAATATTATGATCGTCTTACATCTCCGGAAACAGCCTTTGATCGCTAAGTGCATATACAATTACGCAAGAACTGTCGTTCGACGGGTATCAGTCTATGATTCATGTGCGTATTGACAGTCGCTGCCGTAACACCCAAGAAGCTGTCTCCCAAGTCTTGAACGACATGGGGGACAGTTTCTTGTCATGTCCATTCCAAAATAAAGGGAGTTTGTGGTCTTACTATTAGGCAAACGGCGAGTCACTTGAAGATAGCGGAACTTATTGGATCTATTCAAGCCATTAGCCTGTGCGCGGGGTGCTGTGGTCATTATTAGTCCACTTGCTCCCTCTATTCGCTTCATACACCTAAGAACAGTTGAAATTAGACCATCTATTCCCTCTAAGCAGCACACATACTGGGGAAAATGTCTGATCTGCGCGACGCCGTGCGGCTGCGTATCATGTGCACCTCTCGCCCCGCACGCGTGTGTGTAACAGCCGTCCTTACTTGCGTTCCGGCTCCGTACTCCAGTCCAACAAATAACGGCGGGCGATACGTCGGACGGTGAATAGCTGTTGCTGCAGCTGCCACACATTGTGACCCAATATGCGAAGGACAATGCCGCGGTCAGCAGTCAAGCTGGCACCTGTCAAGACGGGGGCACTGCTCCGAAAGTTGTGCGCCCGGGAAGTATCGGCAGCATGCTTGCCGGCAGTTGAAGCTCTAGTGGAATGATCAGGAGCATCGAATTGCGGCGCTTGCTCCGCCAATCCAAGCTCCTCCCGCAGCAATTGCAGTAGATGTGCGTCCGCCCGGGGGGCCAGCACCCACATGTTGGCCATATGCGTGAATGGGCCGAATGCTGCGCAACCGCTGAAATGGTGAACGGATGGCTGTAGAACAAATCGATCCCAAACCGTCAAGCGACCGCCACGGTAGATCTCCAGCTTATTGTCCACTTGCTCGTATTGGAACCGTTCCTCCCGATGGGTGCGTCCTGGCGTCATGATATCTCCGAACAGCAGAACCGCATCCTCCTCGAGCTCGCAGCGTGTGTGCATGTCGATCCGGCTCTTCGCATACGGAATCATCGGCTCTGGGAAATATTCCAGCACGCTGCCCTTCCCTAGCCGAAAATACTGGGAGAGGCGCGACCCAGTGATAGGGGAGGGGTGCGTCTTCGTGAAGGATTGGTTCGTCAAGTATACGCTTGTGCCTGCTTCAAGCTCCATACTGATTTCATACTGGTCTCCCTCCAGCATGCCAGGCGAAGCATCCATCATATATACAGCCAACTGACCGCCTTGCTCCATAGGGAACGTTTTGCTGATCTTTAGCGGCGCGCGGTGGTATCGGTCTACAAGGAAAGTACCGCGCCCCTTGCATGCAAATCTGCCTCTTACTACACCGCGAACACTTGGCATAGAGGATCCGGAGGGTGGTTGCGCTGGCGTCTTAATGAGGCTCATGACCATGCGTGCCGTGCGATTCTACGAGATCATGCGTATGCAGATTGACCGATGAGACATCGCCTGCCAGCTGGTGCTCGATCCAATGGCAGATCGTATCCAGCCCGACCCCGGCCATCAAATTGCTCATCACATATGGGCGATCCCCCCGCATCGTTTGCGTATCCTTACGCATGATGTCCAGACTGGCGCCAACGTGGGGAGCGAGGTCAATCTTGTTGATGACGAGCAGATCGCTACGCATAATGCCAGGACCCCCTTTGCGCGGAATCTTCTCGCCTTGCGCCACATCGATAATATAGATGAAGCGGTCTACCAATTCCGGGCTGAACGCCGCAGCCAAATTGTCCCCGCCACTCTCGATTAAGATCATGTCCAGGTCGGCAAAGCGGTCTTCCAGTTCTTCCACAGCTTCGAAATTCATCGAGGCATCCTCGCGAATCGCGGTGTGCGGGCAGCCTCCGGTTTCCACGCCGATAATGCGCTCAGATGGAAGCGCTTCGGCGCGGGTCAATATCTCCGCATCTTCCTTCGTGTAGATATCATTGGTGATTACGGCCAAGCTGTAGCGGTCCCGCAACGCCTTGGAGATGTTCTCCACCAATGCGGTTTTGCCTGAACCTACCGGGCCGCCTATACCGATTCGCAGCGGACGACCGCGCTCCAGAGCGGGAGCTTCCCATTGATCGTGTGAATGATTGGCACCTTGACACATATTGATCTCCTCCATTTTCTGTGATTGGATAGCTCTTGCATTCCGGCAAGTGCATAGTTAGGACATGAACAACCTGGAATACAAGCTTTCATGGTTCATGGCATAAATATCTTGCATAGGTGAGAAGCTGTGCAATTGTTCCGGTTCGAGTTCGCACACCTTGCTCCATTCTTCGGCAATGCGCGAAGTCCCGCGGCTGATCAGCAGCTGGCACTCGGTTTGCCCGACGGACATCAAGCGCAGGGCGCTGCCTGCAATGACGGATACAGCACTGTACAAGAAGCCTCGCACCGCATCATCCGAAGAGATGCCGAGGCTGCAGGCAATCCAAGTGTGCAAGGCTGGTACGGTGCCATACGCTTGGTAGTCAGATAGGGCCTGTTCCAATTCATCGAAGTTCATCCAAGGGTACAGCTTCCGCCCCAGTGTCAGCAGCCGTCTGCCCATCTTATGCTGGCCATCCCTTGATTCCGAGGCTGGACGCTGGACATGCAGAATGCTGTCCAGCTGGCAGAAGCGGCGCAAATCATTGTCCGCCATAGCCTGATACATACCCTTGATGGCGAGCCCTTCCAGTCGAACAAGGCTGCAGTGGATTTGACTGTTCATATATTCCTCGAGCTCCTCCATGCTGCGGATCACCCCCTTCTGGATATAGGTCTCCAGTCCGAAGGAGTGGGAGAATCCGCCGATTGGCAGGGCGCTGTCGAGCATTTGAACGTAGGCAAGGAAGTTGGCATCCTTGTTCATACGGCTTCTCCCCCTTACATAGCAAGTATTCGCCAAAGCAGTGCTCAGAACAGGAAATATCGCTGCGCCATAGGCAGTTCGGTGGCAGGCTCGCAAATTAATGCCTCTCCATCGGCCTTGACAGTATACGTCTCCGGATCGACCGTTATTTCTGGCGTGTTATCATTCAGCACCATATCCTTCTTGCTGATGGTCCGGCAGCTTCGTACCGCTTGTACGTTCTTCTCAAGTCCCAGACTTTGGGGGATGCCGGCCTCCATCGCAGCTTGCGAGACAAAGGTGATGGAGCATGCGGACAATGCTTTGCCGTAAGCGCCGAACATCGGACGTCCTCCTACGGGCTGGGGAGTCGGAATAGAGGCGTTCGGATCGCCCATTTGCGCCCAGGCAATCATCCCGCCCTTCAGCACAAGCTCTGGCTTGACGCCGAAGTAGGCAGGCCGCCAGACGACAAGATCAGCCCACTTTCCCGGTTCAATGGAACCTACCATATGACTAATTCCGTGTGTAATGGCAGGATTTATCGTATACTTGGCCACGTAGCGGCGTATACGAAAGTTGTCACGGGTTGCATCATCTTGTGGCAGCGGACCGCGCTGTTTCTTCATCTTGTCAGCGGTTTGCCAAGTGCGAGTGACAACTTCGCCTACACGTCCCATCGCTTGTGAGTCTGAGCTGATAATGCTGAAGACGCCCAGGTCGTGCAAGATGTCCTCTGCGGCTATCGTCTCTGGCCTAATACGGGAATCGGCGAATGCAACATCCTCCGGAATGGCACTGTCCAGGTGATGGCACACCATCAACATATCCAGATGTTCTTCGATCGTATTGACGGTAAAAGGTCTGGTCGGATTCGTGGAAGAGGGGAGCACGTTGGGTAGTGAGGCGGCCTTGATAATGTCCGGCGCATGTCCGCCGCCAGCCCCCTCTGTATGGTACGTATGAATCGTGCGCCCGCCGATTGCCGCCAGCGTCGATTCGACAAAGCCCGCTTCGTTCAACGTATCGGTATGAATGGCGACCTGCACATCATATTGATCTGCGATGTCCAGACAAGTACGGATTGCCTCCGGAGTCGTTCCCCAATCCTCATGAAGCTTCAGACCGATGACGCCGGCTTCCACTTGTTCCGCCAAGGGTGCGGGGGAGGAGGCGTTGCCTTTCCCGAGGAAACCTAGATTGACAGGGAACGCTTCAGCTGCCTGAAGCATGCGATGAATATGCCAAGCACCAGGCGTGCAAGTGGTCGCGTTCGTCCCGGTGGCAGGACCCGTGCCTCCGCCCAGCATAGTGGTGATGCCGGATTCGATGGCTGTGTCGATCTGCTGGGGACAGATGAAATGTATGTGCGCATCGATACCGCCTGCCGTGACAATCATACCTTCGCCGGCAATCACTTCGGTTGAGGCGCCGATAATGAGAGAAGGATCAACACCGTCCATCGTGTCTGGATTGCCTGCCTTGCCAATGCCGACAATGCGTCCGTCGCGTATGCCGATATCGGCTTTCACGATCCCCCAATGATCGATGATGACGGCATTTGTGACGACTGTATCCAATACAGGTCCGGGTGTGCCTACGGCGCCTCGCGGCATCTGTGCATGCTGGCCCATACCATCTCGGATCACCTTGCCGCCACCGAATTTGCACTCGTCCCCATATACGGTATAGTCGTTCTCAATGACGGCCCACAGCTCGGTGTCGGCAAGCCGGATTGCGTCTCCGGTTGTCGGACCGAAGATCGAAGCGTACTGCGCTCTAGTCATGTTCGACATCGTACAATCTTCCTTTCCATGTGTGGATCCGCTCCTTCAATTCAGTCGCTTCCGGCATGGGAGAAAGGGGACCATTCGTCAATCCGTTCAATCCATAAATGCGCTTCGCACCGCCGAAAGTTGTCAGCGTCACCGGTTTCTCTTCCCCGGGTTCGAATCGAACGGCGTTGCCTGCTGGTATATCCAGTCTCATGCCGAACGCCGCTTGGCGATCGAAGGACAGCAATGTATTGACTTCAAAAAAATGATAATGGCTGCCAACCTGAACAGGTCGATCTCCCTTGTTCACGACTACAAGGGTTAGGGTTGACCTGTCGGCATTGATTGTAATTTCATCAGTTTGTAAGCGATATTCGCCTGGTATCATACCTCGTGCTCCTCTCTTTCGCAGATTGTGCTGGACCGTGCTTTGCTCGTATTCGCGACTGCGAATGGTCCAAAGTCACGTCCTTAACGAATCGGTTCATGAACGGTGACAAGCTTCGTTCCATCTGGGAAAGTTGCTTCGACCTGCACTTCACTGATCATTTCGGCTACGCCTTCCATGACATCCTGTCTGCCTAATATCGTGCCGCCGAACTGCATCAGATCAGCGACCGATCTTCCGTCGCGGGCCCCTTCCATAATTTCTGAAGTAATGATGGCGGTAGACTCCGGCACATTGAGCTTCACACCTCGCGCCAATCTTCTTCTGGCAAGGTCTGCAGCGTAAGAGATCCACAGCTTCTCCTTTTCCCTCTGTGTAAGATGCACAATCTTCCCCTCCATGCATGCTTAAGATTAGAATTTATGTAATAATAACTTACATGAATGAAGAATGTAAAGGGGCTTTTTAGTGAAAAAGTGAACATTATAAGCAATTACATAGTCGTTCTTTCGGCTATTTTTGATTTCATGTCATTTTAAATCTACAAAGTGTGTAAAATATATTGACATTAAATTTGTTCGCTCTATATAATATGAAACAACGAACAGTTGACGTATAGTTCGATCAAATGTTCGGAAATAAGGTGTATATAAGAGGAGGAGTAGGGGAAATGGTCAAAAATGTTCGGATAAAGTGGTCGAAGGTCGTACTCATGCTAGTATTATCCTTTGCATTGGTGGCTGCAGGCTGCTCCAACACCTCGAATGAGGGTGTAACCGCGAATACAGGGGGAACGGAATCTGCATCTAGCAGCGACACGATTAAGGTTGGGATATTGCACTCTCTGAGCGGTACGATGTCTATTAGTGAGGTTTCGGTCAAGGATGCGGAGCTGCTTGCGATTGAGGAAATCAACGCCAATGGCGGCGTGCTTGGCAAGCAGCTGGAGCCTGTCATCGAGGATGGGGCGTCCGATTGGCCGACCTTCGCCGAGAAGGCGCGAAAATTGATCGAGCAAGACGAAGTAGCCACTGTGTTCGGCGGCTGGACTTCCGCAAGCCGCAAGGCGATGCTGCCAGTGTTCGAGGAGCTGAATGGCCTGCTATGGTATCCGGTGCAATATGAGGGGCTGGAAACGTCTCCGAATATTTTCTATACCGGGGCAACGACCAATCAGCAGATCATTCCTTCCGTCAGCTGGCTGCTGGAGCAAGGGCACCAAAATTTCTACTTGCTCGGATCGGACTATGTATTTCCTCGTACAGCCAACAAGATTATCAAGGCACAGCTTGAAGCGGAAGGAGGAGTAACGGCGGGAGAAGAGTATACACCGTTAGGTCACACCGAGTACAGCACGATCATTAACAAGATCAAATCCGCGCAGCCGGACGTCATTTACAACACCTTGAACGGCGACAGCAACGTTGCCTTCTTCAAGCAGTTGAAGGATGCCGGTATTTCCGCTGAGGATATCCCTGTGCTCTCCGTCAGCGTAGCGGAGGAGGAAATACGGGGGATTGGCGCAGATGTGCTGGAAGGCCATTATGCAGCCTGGAATTATTATCAAACGACAGAAACGCCGGAGAATATGGCCTTCGTTAAAGCCTACAAAGCGAAGTATGGCGATGACCGAGTAACAGCTGATCCGATTGAGGCCGGATATATCGCAGTGTATTTGTGGGCGGCTGCGGTGGAGAAGGCAGGTACGACAGATGTCGATCAAGTGAAGGCGGCAGCGGATGGCATTACCTTCGCCGCTCCGGAAGGCGAGGTTACGATAGATGGGGATACGCAGCACATTTATAAGAAAGTGCGGATCGGCCAAATCGAGGCTGACGGCATGTTCAAGGAAGTGTATAGCACACCTGAACCAGTGAAGCCGGACCCGCATTTGGCTGGCTACGATTGGGCGGAAGGGTTGAAAGGGCAATAAATAAATTATCGGATGGGCATGGATCGGTCCGTCGGACCGGTCCATCGTTTATTCCTTATAAGGGGGGAAGATAATGGAGTCTACCATTCAGCTATTGTTTAATGGAATCAGCACAAGCTCCATCTTGCTCTTGATCGCACTGGGACTTGCGATTACGTTCGGGTTGATGAATGTGATCAATATGGCGCACGGGGAATTCATTATGATTGGTGCGTATAGCGTCTATGTGACACAAAATATGTTCGCTCTGATGCCTGACGCATGGTTTGAAGCATACTTTCTGGTTGCACTGCCGATCGCCTTCGTTGTAGCTGCTATTTTCGGCTTGTTGCTGGAGTGGCTGCTCATTCGATTTTTGTACGGTCGTCCGCTCGACAGCTTATTGGCTACTTGGGGCGTAGGCATGATGTTGCAGCAGTTGGCCCGCACCCTATTCGGCGCACCTAATGTGGCGGTAACCAGTCCTTCGTGGCTGAACGGCGGCCTGCAGTTCGGCATGGTCGTATTGCCATACAAACGCTTATTCATTCTTGGCATGGTAGCTGTCGTGCTGGTACTCATGTATCTGTATATTTACCGCAGCGCAGCGGGAAGGAGAATGCGTGCCGTCATGCAAAATCGCGAAATGGCCGGTTGTCTGGGCATTTCTACGCGGCGGGTGGATGCGGCAACCTTCGCAATTGGCTCCGGTATAGCAGGAGTAGCCGGCTGTGCTGTAGCCTTGCTTGGCCCGATCGGTCCTTCGACAGGAACTTACTATATAGTAGACGCATTCATGGTAGTCGTGCTTGGGGGACTTGGCAAATTGATCGGAACGGTAGCAGGCGCTTTTGGCATAGGGGTGACGAATACGCTGTTTGAATCCTGGACATCCGCATCGATCGGCAAAGTGCTGGTTTTTGCCGCGATCGTCGCCTTCCTGCAATGGAGACCGAAGGGCTTGGTGGCAATGCGGACACGTTCCTTAGACTAGAAGGGAAGGGAGGCGATTGTGAGATGCGAACCGCCGCGATTCGTTTCATCCAATCGAGGGGAACCGTGGGCTATTTGCTGATAGCCGCAGTTTTGTTCTCTGCACCATTGTTCATTTCTGATTTTCGCTTGAATTTACTGGCCAAATTTTTAAGCTTTGCTATTCTGGCGATTGGACTAGATCTAATCTGGGGATACACAGGCATCTTAAGTTTGGGGCAAGGCGTGTTCTTCGGATTAGGTGCATACTGTATGGCGATGCATCTGAAGCTTGCTTCCACGAATGGCGCATTGCCGGACTTTATGAGCTGGAGCGGGCTGTCTGAATTGCCGTGGTTTTTGGAGCCGTTTCATTCCTTTCCCGCAGCGGTGCTGCTAGGGTTGCTGCTTCCGGCAGCCTTGGCTATGTTGCTGGGCTATGTGACGTTCCGAAGCCGCATTCGAGGTGTGTACTTTTCGATTCTCACACAGGCGCTCGTCTTGATTACAGTTACTTTATTTGTCGGTCAGCAAGCATATACCGGAGGGACGAACGGGGTGACGGGATTTCGGGAAATCTTCGGTTACTCTTTGTCCAATCCGGATGTACAGATGGTGTTATATTGGATCACAGCGGCCGTATTGATCGTAGTATTTCTGTTTGCAAAGTGGCTCGTAGGCACCCGGTTTGCCCGCGCGCTGCAAGCGATACGCGACGGTGAGAATCGACTGCGCTTCATTGGGTACAATCCCGATATTTACAAAATGGCTGTGTTTGCTTTGTCGGCAGCGTTCGCCGGATTGGCAGGTATGCTATTCGTGCTGCATGTCGGGATCATCTCGCCTTCCATGATGGGCATTGTGCCGTCTATCGAAATGGTGCTATGGGTGGCGATAGGCGGAAGAGGCACGCTGATTGGAGCCGTAATCGGCGCTATCCTGATCAATGCGGCCAAGACCGGATTCAGCGAAGCTTATCCGGACGGTTGGTTGTATTTTCTAGGCGCGCTGTTTGTCATTGCGGTCGTGTTTTTGCCTAGCGGCATTATGGGCGTAAGGGATAAACTGATGGCGTTGGTTCAGAGACGAAGCGAACGGAATACAAAACAGCTTGCGGAGAAAGGAGGAGAGTCGATTGGCGCAAACGGAATGGATTCTGTCCTGCGAGAAACTAACCGTTGATTTTGACGGCTTTGTCGCAGTCAATCAGATGGACTTTCAATTGGCCCGAGGAGAGCTGCGATTTCTAATCGGACCGAATGGCGCAGGGAAGACGACGATGCTGGACATGATTTGCGGCAAAACGAAGCCTACTTCGGGCAAAGTATTCTATGGCGATGCGACGGACATCTCCCGGAAGAAAGAGCATCAGATCGCTGCCATGGGCATCGCCCGCAAATTCCAGGCGCCCTCGATCTTTCAACCGCTGAGCGTGTTTGAGAACATGGAACTGGCACTGAAGCAAAATCGCAGCATATGGACGGCGCTGTTTCGCCCCATTACGTCGGAGCAGCGGAACAGGATCATGGAAGGGTTGCAATTGGTTGGTTTGCATGAGAAGGCGCATATGCGGGCAGGCAGTTTGTCGCACGGCGAGAAGCAGTGGTTGGAGATCGGCATGATGCTGCTTCAGGAACCGACCGTCCTGCTGCTGGATGAGCCTGTGGCGGGTATGACCGATGTGGAGACGGAGAAAACTGGGGAGCTCCTTATGACGATCACAACGAGCTGCTCCGTTGTGGTAGTTGAGCATGATATGGAATTTGTGCGCGCATTCTCCAGTACAGTAACTGTCATGCACGAAGGTATGTTATTAAAGGAAGGGTCAATGGATGACATTCAGAACGATCAGCGCGTAGCAGAAGTATATTTGGGACAAAAGGCGGGATGAGACATGCTGGATATCCGCAATTTGGAAGTTGCTTATGGAGAAAGTGTGGTGCTTCGCGATGTCACCCTGCAAGTGCAGCCAGGTGAAGTAGTTTGTCTAATGGGGCGCAATGGCGTAGGCAAGACTACGTTGGTCAAGAGCATCATGGGGATACTGAAGACGCGCAGTGGCAGCTTGATGTACAAGGATGCTGATGTGACGAGAACTTCTGCAGACAAACGAGCCAAAGCAGGTATTGGCTATGTACCGCAAGGCCGTGAAATTTTCGCTCAGCTTAGTGTGCAAGAAAATTTACTCTTGGGTCTGGAAGCGGCGCGGGAGCAACGGGAGCGCGTTCCGCAGGAAGTGCTGAATAGATTTCCGGTGCTGGAAACGATGATGAATCGAAGAGGTGGCGACTTAAGCGGCGGTCAGCAGCAGCAGTTGGCATTTGCCCGGGCGTTGTCGTCTTCACCGGATTTGCTCATTCTGGATGAGCCGACAGAGGGCATCCAGCCGTCGATTGTAGACAGTATTCGCGAAGTGATTCTGTCATTGAAGGAGAGCGGCAATATGGCGATTTTGCTCGTGGAGCAAAGTCTGGATTTCGTCAGACAAGTAGCGGACAGTTTCTATGTGATTCAAAAAGGAACCGTTGTTGCGCACGGCGGGCGCGAGGATATAACAGATGAGCTGATTCGTAATTATCTGGTTGTCTAGCTGTACGACAGATAGAGGCGAATCAGCAGTCGGGAGGCTGTCCCAAAGGTGTTGCACGACCGGGGACAGCTTATTCTGTCTCATCCCTAGTTAGAGGGAATTGTTGGTCTTATCACTGCAGAATCAGAGTCCTTAAGATGACGTAAAATAGTTTGTGTAATTCGGTAAAAAGTGTATTCACAAATAGAAGAAGGTAGGGTACTCTCGGAATTG
>CAJXLT010000009.1 GCA_913056365.1 uncultured Paenibacillaceae bacterium
AATTCCGAGAGTACCCTACCTTCTTCTATTTGTGAATACACTTTTTACCGAATTACACAAACTATTTTACGTCATCTCAATCGTGTTGAATAAGTCCAAATTTGTCCGTTGTATTCGTCCGTCATCGATGTGTGGTGCACCAGAAGGTGAGTTGTGCTCGTCATCAATGTGTGGCGCTCTAGCCCAACATCTTCACGCCCGATAGAAGCGCTCGCCGACCTTGACCGCTACCCATCTGCCGTTGGCCAAGCTTCGCAAATAGTCGAAATCCGGATAGATGACCTGATCCGTCAAGTAGGCCGATACTTGACTGCCGGGCCTGCGCAGTGCATTGAGCGCGGCAATCATCTGCTCGGCTGTGCGAATACCGAAGCCGTGCCCATAGTACAGCTGGTCCGGCATCACGATGGCGTTTTCGCCTTGCCATTGCGGCTTGGCTGGGTCGTGGTCCGGATTTTTGAAATAAACAATGTCTCCGAGATAAGCTTCTTGCAAAGTTGTGCGCAAAAACCGCAAGTCACGGTCATACTGCCATTGCCACAAGAACAGCCCTTGGAAGTACAGATTGAACACGCGCTCCCCCATCGTTTCCAAGATTGCCTTGTACATCACAATGACCATCGCGGTGGCGCACTCGAAGCCGTACAGCCGTCCATTATAGAAGATGTCACGAATGGCTGCTGCTGGCGAAACGCCTGGTCTCAGCAGAAATCCGCCGTTCGCCGTTCTTCTCCAATACCGTTCGTTGCAATAGGAGTCCGCGAACGTCTCGAAGGCGGCGCCGCTCTCATTCAATGCTACGGCGGCCGTCACAATCTGGCTTCGCATTGCCAGCTCGAACTGCAAGGCATCCCGCGATTCGTATCGGTACGTAACCGGACTGTTCTGCTTAGCGCGAAACACAGACCGTTCTAACTCCGACAGAGCCATGTACTGCAAGGCAGTCGGGTCCTCTCCCCTAATCACAATCATCGCTCTTCCTCCTTCACGCTGCATGCGCTTGGCTGCACAATTGTAACCGCACGTATCTTGCCTCGCCTATTACTTCCCGCATACGATCCAATGACCGGTCATACATAATACATATGCTATAGCCTATGCGCAGGAAGGAGTCCATGTTCATGAGCCGATATCCCGCTGCTCCGCCTCATGCTCATTATTTTTTCCCTGCTATCACTTCTGAAGCTCTTGGCCATATGCACCGGTCGACATTCTTCGTGTATGCGGCGAACGGCAACGCCACAGATGGGCACGTCCATAGCTTCCAGGGCACCACAAATCTCGACGCTAATCACTTCCACCGCTTTCTCGGTGACACAGGTCCAGCGATCCCGCTGGACAACGGTGCCCATTATCATTGGGTAAAGCTGGAGGTGGATGACGAACCGTTCCAATTTCAAGAAGGCTATTACGAAACGGTGCTCACAATCCCTCGCCACACACACCGCTTCTCTGGTGCAACTAGCACAGGGATCGGTTATTTCCCAGAAGATGGATAGCTATTGTCACAGCGCAACTGGCGACTGCCATGCCCTTAACGCTCTTCCTCGTCTGGCTTCTCCTTGATCGAGAGCAGCTGCCGAACGTGCTTGATCCGCGTCTCTGCGTCAATACTGCCCGTACTGCCTACATGCAGAACAGCTGAGGCTGACATGCCGAGTATATGGATACTCCGCGCATCAATGTAGGGACTGTCATTTCGAATACGCACTGGAAAAGGCGGCGGTTGAACTGCTAGCTTGGGCAAGGATTGCTGGAAAATTTGGAACTGCTCCAGTTCCCCTTCATTGCCTAGGTAACGGGACTGTTCGCGTTGTACGGCAAACACATCGGAACGCGGGTTGATCGCAGCGCTGTCTCCAAACAAGCAAACAGAAGAATTGGACTGCGAAACCACCTTCACACTGCCTACCCGAGATAAACGCACACTGCTCATCTTGATGTCTCGCCAGCGAACGGCACGAGCGGCCCAACAATTAATGATTCCGGCGGTGTATCGAACATCGAAGCACATTGGATCGTACGTGTGTCGCCGATCAGCACGACTGATGAGCTCGATACACCAACGATGCGAATATTGCCTACTTGAAGACCCTTGTTGACGACATGCAATCCTTGATCAGCCATCTCGCCCTCGCTCCTCTCTGAAATGCTCTATATAGGTATGAATGGCCGCATGAATATCGTTCTGCAACGCTTGCACAAGTTCATCAGCGGTGGAATCCGCGGAGATTCCACCCTGGTTCCCTATATTTTGCATATAAAGCGCGATGCGACCGTCCATCTGACGCACCATATCCTCCACGACCGCCTGCTTGTCGTCCTCCGACAATGCGATGCCCGCTTGTTCACTCACTTGCGCTAGCATCTCCGGCACGCTGTCACGAATATATGCTTCCATCCTGTCGTGAATGTTCGACTCCGTTCCCTCATCCTCCGAGGTCTGAGCAGAGGCTGTACCAATTACAGCATCCTCTCCACTCTGATGCTGGGCTGCCCATTGGACAACATTGCCAGACTCGTTCGGACTAATCCCGATGACAAGCGTGCCATCCAATGTATCGACCTTCAACTGTTCGAAATTGTACTCTATCTTGTCTACATGTGTGCTAGGAAGCGACTCTTGCTTGGCTACCTGCTCGCGGATCGCATGCAGCTCTGCTTCCATTCGCTGCAGCTGCTCATGCTGCAAGCACAGCGCGTGATACATCTGTTGCGTAAGCTGCAATAGCGTCTGCAGCATATTCGGGCCATACATCCTGCATCGCCCCCTCCGGCATCTTACCTACATTGTATGGAGCGAGTTGCATATTCATGTCGGCAAAATGAGGGGGCGCGGCTGACCTCACTCAGACGTACTGTGGAAGCTTCTCCCTTCTCATGTCCTTCATGTTGGCGGGGCGAAAGGTACCCAAGGAGTTTCAGCAGCCTGCTCGGCTGGCAGCGGAGCAGGTTCTGTAAATCCTCCTGTATTGTAGAGATTAGCAAGTGCTCGCACCGAACCCGCTGTTCCGATCTGCAGCACTGAGGAATTGCTGACCCCGTCCACGCGCATATGATGAATGGTAATGTTCTGGTAAATATTCATGTTATCCAATACCAGCCCCTTTGGCCACAGAAGTATCGATAGCATCGGGATCATTCACGAGCGTATTGCTCAAGCCGTTATTCGTTACGGGAAGATCCCCTGTAATGAATGAACCCGATCCTGCGAACGTCTTGGTCGCGCTTCTCGGTGCCAGAACCAGAGCGTCGCCAAACTGAACGATCGCGCTTGAACCGACGCTGACGATTTTGACATTGCCCACGATGGACGGCATGATCGATCCTTCCTTTCCGCTTGCCTCTTGCTTCAGTATATGAAGCGCCCAGCCACATGTTCCGCGAATGTCTAGTCAGAGGCGGTGTTCTGGAGGAACCCTCTTCGCCTATGTACATACACTATAATGAATAGTAAGGAAAGGAATGTGAACGGATGCCGAACAAATCCGCAGAGCCCTTCGATTGGCAAGCATTCGAATCCGCGATGCTCCAGCAATTGCCGTCGTTGCCTAAGGACTTGCCTGCATGGAATCGGACGCAGAGCCCTTCCTGGGTAAGCGACTTCATGCACAAGCTGAACGCAGACAATCTGTCAGAAGCTCTGAACGCTGGCATATCCTCCGCTTGGATGCCCTTTGCCCGCGGGAGCAGTCATAACTATCGTTCGTTCGAAACGCATCGAAGCCTTATCGTCCGCATCCCTGTTCCGGCAGATGTGACGCGCGATCAAATCGATACCGCTGTGAGTCCGCATCAAGTTCAAGTTCAATTCGCAGGTGATAAGCCACAGGTCATACCGCTGACGAAGCCTGTCGAGCCAGGCAAAGCTTCGGCTATCTTACGAGACGGAATCTTGGAGCTGCGCATGCCGAAATCAAGAGCGGCAGACCACTATATACCGGTACGTGTTCGCGAGTAAAAGGGAATGAGCACTTACCACCCGTTCCAATGCTGCATGACCGAGACGATCACAACTGCGATCAGCAGAGAGGGCAGCAGATTGGCTACGTTGATTTTTTTGATCTCCAAAATATTCAAACCGATGCCAACAATGAGTACCCCGCCGACCGCTGTCACCTCTGCAATGACCCAGAGCATCTGTGCCTCCGTCACGAACATGTAAATAAAGCTCGCTGCCAACGCAATGCTGCCTTGATAGAGAAAGACCGGAATCGATGAGAAAATAACGCCAATTCCCAAAGTAGATGCGAATATAACAGCAGACACACCATCGAGCATCGATTTCGTATACAGGATCGTATGGTCATCCCGCAGTCCGCCATCGAGCGCACCCAATATCGCCATCGCGCCGATGCAGTACACCAGTGTGGTCGTTACGAAGCCTTCGGCAATGCTGCCCTTCCCTTGTCCGGTCTTGGCATAACGTTGTACAGTACGTTCCAACCAAGCGCCAAGCCGAAGCAGCCGCTCCTCCAGCCGCATCCATTCGCCTAGCAATCCGCCGATTACAAGACTAGTAATGACCGTCAATATGTTCGTCGTTTCCAGCGCCATCGTTATGCCCAAGACGAGAATAGCAAGTCCCAACCCTTGGATAATCGTTCGCCGGACACCGTCAGGCACGTGCGGCAGCAAGCTCCCAAGCAGACCACCTACTAGTATTGCTACTGTATTCACAATCGTTCCCCATAATGCCATGTCGCTCTCTGACTCCTCGCAGCTCTATTTATGTATCTAATTCGCCTATGTGCCTAACATAGCAAAAAGCGCCGCAAAGGCGCTTTTCCAATACAGTATACTGGTTTCGTCGTCATTTGGGAATATCCCCGTCCCTGCACCGCAAGTAAGAGCTGACAAGCTGTTCTTCGCACTTGTCCGCCAAGCTTCTACAGCAAGTCTATATTCGCTTCCCGGCACGCCTCTACTACATCGTGCGGCCATACAGAAGCCTGGACTTCGCCAATATGCGCTTTCTCTAAGAAGAACATACACAGTCTGGACTGTCCTATTCCGCCGCCCAACGTATATGGCAGCTCACGGTTTAACAGCTTCTGGTGGAAGTCCAGCTTCATCCGCTCCAGACAGTCCGCTTCCTCCAACTGCTGCAGTAAGCTCTCTTCATCTACACGAATGCCCATGGATGACAGCTCGAATGCGTCCTGAAGCACCGGATTCCATACGATTATATCCCCATTCAAGCGCCAATCATCATAGTCCGGCGAACGACCGTCATGACGCATGCCAGATTTCAGCACGCCGCCGATCTGCTCGACGAATACCGCACCATGCTTCTCAGCAACGATTCGCTCCCGTTGCCCAGATGTCAGCTCTGGATAAGTGTCTTCCAGCTGCTGCGAGCTGATGAAGACAATGTCTTCGGGCAACTTTGACTGGAAACAGCTGTACTTCTCATTTACGACACGTTCCGTTTCTTTTAATACCGCATAGATCTGTTGAACTGTGTCCCGTAAAGTGTCTTCATGACGCTCCTCCTTGCGGATGACCTTCTCCCAATCCCACTGATCCACGTAGATCGAATGCGTCGCATCCAAGGTCTCATCTCTGCGAATGGCATTCATGTCCGTATACAGCCCTTCCCCGGGTGCGAATCCGTAACGCTGCAACGCCTGCCGCTTCCACTTGGCAAGGGAATGAACTACCTCCAACGTACAGCTGTTCACATTCTGCGCATCGAAGGCGACAGGACGCTCCGTCCCATTCAAATTGTCATTCACCCCTGTATCCGCCTGTACGAATAAGGGCGAGGTGACACGCGTCAGATTCAATCTGCTGCCGAGCTCGCGCTCGAAGAAATCCTTCACATCCTTGATCGCGATTTCCGTCTCACGCACATCCAGAGCAGAGCTATATCGGTCCTCGCTTCCGTGCGGTCTAACCAATGCTTTCACTTTGCTTCCTCCTTTACTTACCATCCTAGATACAGAATCGTGCTTCATGAGTCCATTTCATCATTGCAGGTTCGCTTATCACTCTCCTCCTCTCAGCACGTTCCACTTCATTGTATCGCAGCAAGCGCAGATTAAACAGTCAGAAAATTCAAATCACATGGGGGTTGATGCTGAACATAATATCGCATCCGTGTGAAAGATCGTTATACAGCATATAAAGTGCAGGCTCTGTTGTATGCAAGAAGTATCTGCATATATGCAGCCTTGGAGCACGTAGAATGGGCGATTTTCCGAAATGCCTGCGAATGTGCAGCTTTGGAGCATGCAGAAGAGCGATTTCCCGAAATGCCTGCGAATGTGCATTTTTGCATTCGGAAATTCGCCCGTTCAGGCGGTCTGTGCTTCATAAGGATGTATAGTCGCTGGCATTCGCTACTTCAGGAGCAACTTGGGTGGAAAAGCCTGCAGGATCGCAGGAATGTTCGAATAGGATCGGCATGAACGCTACCTGACTCCAGTTCCCTTGCGCAACATTCTTTGTAAGCTCGAATACCTGCGAATGTGCAGCTTTGGAGCACGCAGAAGAGCGATTTCCCGAAATGCCTGCGTATGTGCAGCTTTGCATTCGGAAATTCGCTCGTTCAGGCGGTCTGTGCTTCAGAAGGATGTATAATCGCAGGCAATCGTCACTACAAAGTCAGTTTGAGCGGAAAAGCCTGCACAATTGAGTCAATTTCATCTTGCTGTACAAGTTGTAATTATGAAATTGACTCGTATCGCAGGAATGTTCGAATAGGATCGGCATGAACGCTAACGTTCACGCCGATCCCCCCATGGTATGATCTGAACCTGGCTTAACTAGTCGCCTACGGTACAGGGCAGCCAGACCGGCCATCGTAACGGCTAAGCCGGAGCATACCGCATACATCCCTGCATAGGACAGGCTGTCCGCAAGCGGACCCATCGCCACCCCGCCAAGCGAAATACCCAGATCGGCCGAGGCAATGAACAAGCCGATCAGGACATTGCGGGAAGACGATGGCAGCACGAACGTCAGGAAGGTCATGAGGGTCGGATACAGCAGCGCCTGCGCGATCCCCATGAGCACCGCAGACACATACAGGGCAGGCAGGCCGACCGAGGTGGATACAGAGAGCAGCAATGCTGCGGTTGCTGCCAGCAGCAGGATACCTGCAACATAACGAGGCCGCCATAGGCCATCAGAAGGTACGCGCTTGCGCAGCAGGTATCGGGCTAGTACGATGACACCTGCCTGCATCATTAGGTAGACGCCTGCATTGCCGTGCAGCACTTGGCTGGCGTAAAGCGGGATGAACACGGTGACAGCGCCGAATACGACTGAGGCGGACAGCATCAGTGTGCTGCACACGACTAGCTCCGGCTGCGTTAGCATGCGCCCCCAGCCCCTCCAGCGATTTCCCTTCTCGCCTGAGTCCGACTGCTCTACTGGCTGCTCCTTCGACGGCTGCTGCATCGAGGTGCTCGCCCCGAACAAGCCTGTCATGACGGCAATCGCGATCATGGCAGCCGTGAAGGCGTTCATCTCGCCCCATTCCCAGATGCCGAAGGCGATGAGCGGTCCGGCTATCGACGGCATATAAGTGAAGAGGGAATACAAGGATACGCCCTGCGAGCGCTCTTCGTCGGACAATGCATCGATAATCCCGATCTGCAGCGCCATGGAGAAGAAGGCAGTTGCCACGCCCTGCATCAAACGTGCTGCGAAGAAGCCCTCAAAACCGACAAACGGATAGAGCAATAATGCCGCTACATGGATGACCAGCAGCACGCGCAGCACCTTGTTAGGTCCATACTTGTGTACGAAATAGCCTGCCCAGGGTCGAAACAGCATGCAGGTCAGCATGTAAGTCCCCATAATCAAGCCGATCATCGTATTACTGGCTCCCATTCCTTCGCTTCGGATCGGGATGATGACAGTCAGGATAGAATTAGCGCTGAAGAATAGAAAAGCAAGTGCATATAGGCGCACCATAGGCCACGACGTGGCGCGATTAGTAGACAACGGCGAACAACCTCCGGTATGCATTCACTTCATGGCGAAATGGGTCAATCAGTGAATCAGATTCTCATTTCAGTCGATATACAGAGACGAGGGGGGGATATGGATAGGAACCAGCATGCAGGTTAGCATTCATCTGCAAGGTGCTTGCCGGCACCTCCAGACGATCGAACAAATCTCGTATTTGAACAACACCTGACCTTCATTCTTACGGTTGCTGTTCGGAATCGTGATGAGTGGCGTATTGACGATCGTCTCCAAAATACTGACCGCCATCTTTAACCACTCCTCCTTTTATATGCGTACTTCCTCCAAATCACCTGCACATCGCAGCAGCAATTGGGTGTGTGGCTGGCTGCTCTCGTGCAGCCGAACACTAGCTTGCTTGCCTTCCTGAAAGCGTCCGTCGCTCATAACGGCTATATGGTGGCAAAAAGAACGGAGAACACTTACATCATGGGATATCATTAAGATGGAAAAGCGATACTGCTTGTGCAGACGCTTCAGCAGCTTAAGAATCTGAGCTTGTATGCGCACATCAAGGGCCGATACCGCCTCATCACAAATGAGTACCTCCGGCTTTAATACTAATGCTCTGGCTATGGCTATGCGCTGGCATTGACCTGTGCTTAATTGAGGCGGCTTGCGATACTGCGCTTCGCCCTCGATGCCTACTTCCTGCAAATAGTGGCTTGCGAGCGCTATCCGCTCCTGCTTGTTGCCAATACGCAAGTACTGAAGCGGCTCTTGCACAAGCTGTTGAGCGGTTCGACCGGGATGAAGACTGGCCCGCGCGTCCTGGAACACCATCTGGATACGCCTGCATATCTCACGTCTAGCCTTGCCCTGCAAGCCGCTAATATCTGTCCCGCGCAGCAGGATGCTACCTGCATTCGGCGTCTCCAGCCCGGCGATACAGCGGGCAAGTGTCGACTTGCCACAGCCGCTCTGACCGAGCACGCCGACAATTTCCTGCTCGTCAAGCGTTAAGCTGGCATCGCGCACAATCGGCTGATTCGCATCATACGACTTATGCAGGCGGCGCACCTCCAGCAAGCACGCACTTGACTTCCTCGTGCTGCGCAGCTTGGCCGGGGCAGAAACTTGCGATCGGTAGGCGAGTAGCTGCCGGGTGAAGAGCGCCTTCGGCTGTGAGAAGACGCGTTGTACGCTGCCTTGTTCCACCAGCCTGCCTTGATCCAATACAATTACCCTGTCGCTGACGGCGCGTGCAACCGCCAGATCATGTGTGATCAGCAGCACTGTCAGCCCAAGGTCTAGCTGCATCGCCCTAATCAGGCTCAGCACCTCCCGCTGGCTCACCGTATCGAGCGCAGAAGTCGGTTCATCGGCGATCAGCACCTTCGGCTCCAGACAGAGCGCAATCGCCAGACATATTCGCTGACACATGCCGCCGCTTAGCTGGAACGGATAGCTAGACAACAGAACGAGCGGATCAGTGAAGCCAAGCTTGCGCAGCAAGCGACAACTGATCGACTCCACCTCGTCCGGCTTGGCCTTGCGATGATCCAACAGCGTCTCCTTGAAGTGCTGACCGATTGTCATCACTGGATTCAACGCCTGGCGCGCATCCTGGAACAGCAGCGCAAGCTCTGTGCCGCGAATACGTTGCCAAGGGATGCTGCCACTACCGTTGTCATCAGCCAGATCCACAGCGATCCCGCCAGCAAGCGCTAGTGAACCGCTGCCGACTTGTGCGGAAGGAGGCAGCAGCCCGGTAATCGCCTTCGCCAGTGTCGATTTGCCCGATCCGCTTTCCCCTAGCAAGCACACCGTCTCCCCTTGGTGCAGAGTCAGGTTCAAGCCGTGCAGAATGGGGCGGGCTTGCTCCTTGCTGCGATAGCTCACCTGCAATTGCTCCACGATGAGAATCGCTTCGCTAGCTGCATGCATAAGCATGGCCTCCTTATAATTGTGGTTTCTCATATGGATCGAGACGATCGCGCAAGCCTTCACCAATCAGATTGAAGGCCAGTACGCTCAACATTATAAACAGTGCTGGACCGAACATAATATGCGGCGACTGCAGCACGTACTCTCGCCCGTCGGCCAGCATACTGCCCCATTCCGGGGTCGGCGGCTGCGCACCCAAGCCGAGAAAGGATAAGGCGGCAATCGACAGGATCAGGCTCCCTAGCTCGAATGTGGCTAGAATTAACACCGGGCTTAAGGCTTTAGGCGCAAGCTCCCTTAATATAAGTGTTCTATTCGATGCTCCAAGCACTCGCGCTGCAGCGAACGATGTCTCGTTGCGGGCTTGCAACACGACACTGCGGGCTAGCCGTGCGAATGTTACCCAGCCGACGGCGATGACGGCAAGCAGCAGGTGGAACAAGCTTGTGCCGAACAAGGCGGCGACGACCATCGCCAACACCATGAAGGGGAAGGCAAGCAGCACATCGATCATCCGCATGAACAGGCGATCGAGCAGTGAGTTATGGAACATGCCAGCCGCCAAGCCGACCGCTAAACCGATCGCCAGCGCTCCGCTAAGCGCAGCCATAGCTGACAGCAAGGTTATCTGTCCGCCGTGCAAAGTACGGGCCAGCAAATCCCGACCGAAGCGATCGGTCCCGAACGGATGCTGGGCGCTCGGCTTCTCCAGCCGCTCAGCGGCATGCTGCTGTACCGGATCATAAGGGGAAATCCAATGAGCTCCCGCGATCAGGACAGCCAACAAGCCAAGCAGCACAGTGCCTGCGATCAGACTGACAGATCGACGGGTGCTATGCATGTTCATTCACTCCCCTAGTCACCTGTCTGCGCTTGCGTTGCAGACGCGGATCGATATACGCATAGAGCACATCCACACACAGATGGATCAAGATGACGAGCGTCACCATGACGAACGCATAGCCTTGTATGACGGGATAATCCTTGCGCAAAATGCTGTCCAGCGCATACTTGCCAATACCCGGCCAAGCGAATAGACTCTCGATGACTACCGCGCCGCTGGCGAAGGTGGCGGCCGACAAGGCCGTCACAGTAACGAGCGGCAACAGCGCATTGCGGCTTGCCTGCCCAATGACCCTCCTGCGGGCCAGCCCTCTGGATAGCGCTGCAAGCACATACGTCTGACCCAATTCCGCGAGCATATTCGCCCTCACCATTCGCGCGAATTGCGGCATGCTGGCAAGACCCATCGTCAAGGCTGGCAGCCATAGCCGGGACCAGCTCGCTTCGCTGCTAATCTCATAAGCACCGAGCGTGACAGCGAACAGCAGCAGCGCACAAAGCCCTGTTACAAAAGCAGGTGTGGAGGCAAGCGTCACACAAGCGAGGCGGATGAGCTGATCGCTGAATGTCCCCGCCTTCAGCGCGGAAACAATGCCTAACCAAAAGCCAAGCAGCAGCTGGACAGCAAGTGCGGCTGCGGTAAGCTGCAGCGTCGCGGGTAGTCTCTCCGCCAATTCAGCGCTTACCGCACGGCCGGTGTGCAAGGAGGTGCCCAAATCCAGCTGAACGAGCCGACCGAGCCAGCTGACATATTGGATAGCCATTGGCTGGTCGAGTCCCCACTGCTCACGCAGCTCGGCTGCCTTCTGCTCATAGACTTCCGTATGCATCGCAGCCACTTCGGATGGCTGACCAAGCAGCAGCACAGCCGGATCACCAGGCGCAAGGCGAATGAGCATGAAGAGGATCACTGTCGCACATATAAGTGTCAGGAGAGCTTCCATTAGCTTTCGCAGCAATACAGCCACTATCATGCTTCCTCTATTCAGCTTCCCATCGCATGTTAGCCTTCACGATGTTCTCGAACTGTCTGAAGTGCTGTTCGAATCCTTGAAGCTTCGTGCTAACTGCCGTCAGCTGCGGACGGGGGAACAAGCTAATGACCGGCGCCTGCTGTGCCACTCGCTCATTGATCTTCAGCGCCCATTCACGCTGTTCAGCCGGATCAGCGGATTCCGCCAGCTGTGCGAGCCACTCGTTCGTCTGGGCATCGTCGTAGCCTCCATAATTCGCGCTGCTCCCTGGCGCATATTGTCCGGACAGCAGCGTGTAAGGATCGCCGAACGTACTCCACGCCTCGATCGATGCGTCCCAGTCTCCGGTTTCCCGCGCTGTCTGGATCAGACTATAGTCGCCATGCCGCACTTCGGCGTTGATACCGACGCGGGACCATTGGCTCTGCAGCGCTTCGCCAAGTGCCTTGTCGCCTCCCCATGTCATGAGACGCACGCTCAAGGGAAGACCGTCCTTGTAACGAATGCCGTCATCGGCCAGCTGCCAGCCTGCTTCATCCAACAATTGTTCAGCCGTCTCGTTGCTGAATGAAGGATAGACGCTATCGCTCGCTTCGGCATAAGCCGGATTCGAGCCGAGCCAAGTCGTGACCGGCACACTCTGCCCTTCTGCAGCCAGAATGATCAGCTCTTCGCGGTCGATTGCCCAGGACAGTGCCTGTCGCACGCGCTCATCGGCCAATTGCGGTCTTGCCAAGTTGAAGTAAATCGTCTGTGTATTCGCGGCTTGTGAAGCAACGACTTCCGCTGTATCGCTGTCTTGGAACTGGGCCAAGCTAGTGACAGGAACCTTCAGCGCAATATGACTCCGGCCGCTTAACACCGAAAGCATTCTCGTCTGCTCGTCGCTGATTTCTTCATGAAGAATCCGTTCAATCGTCGGCTTCGTTCCCCAATAATCCTCATATGCGGCTAATACCATCTTTTGCTTAGGGACGAACTCGATCACTTGATACATGCCGGTTAAATCCATAGATTCCACTGCATCATGCTCAGCTTCCGCATTGTGAATCGCTGTCTGGTAGTAGGACAGATTGAGCGGTACCGGTACATGGCTACGCTCGGTATGAACATGAATCGTGTAGTCGTCCGACTTCTCTAATCGCAGCCCGTCTAAGAACGGCTGTGCTTGCAAATCCAGCTCCCTGGACCGTTCCAGTGAAGCAATAACCGCATCTGCGTCAATCGCCTTACCGCTCCAGAAGCGAGCCTCTTCCCGCAGCGTGATCTCCCATCGATTCGGATCGAGCTCCCGCGCACTGGCTGCGAGCGCAGCATCCACTTCCCCATCTGCATTCACTTTGAACAGCGTTTCCGCTGCTCCGACACTGACCAGATAGCTCGTTGTCAGCGGCTCGACAGGATCGAGACTTGCGGCAATTTGCTGATCAGCAATGACTAGTTCCTCTGCTTGCTCTTGTGCTTGTGCATTGTCCGTATCGGCAGCAGGTGCGCCCGTATTGCTGCTGCACGCCGCCATGATTAACATTCCTGCTAGTATCACAATGAATCCACTTCTTCTCATCTTGATGACCTCCGTCTATTTACATGGAACGATAGATTGAATAGTAGGGTAGCTCTGTGAACGGTTGAGTCGAATGATGAAGGAATACGCCTTCACCTGCTGCACGCTCCCGCCATTAAGCGCAGGAAGATTGCACTGTCTTGGCGGTCGTTAGACTGGCATTCCTGCGATTGTGCAGGCTTTCATACTGTTGAAGTGATATCTTCTCGAAATTGCTGCTAATCTGCATCTCTTAAACTATGAAATGACTGTATTTAGCCCTTTTCAGTATAAAAGGATGTATGATTGCAGTTTCTAAGCTGATCTGGTGCGTGATCGGAGAAAATGCATGCACAATCGCATCCATGCTCTCGTCATGCTCACCGTTAAACGCCACATATAGGGAAGGATTCGTGTGTAGGAAGTTCTGAGTCCCACTTGATCTGCATGCTGGTCCTCCTTCCTGCTTGTGTACCGATAGAGGAGAGAAGGGCCTGCGCTGAACTGCGTGAAGGGGAACGGCTGCCAGTATCGCATCGAACGTCCCATTGCTGAGTGTCATCCCTGTGCAGATGACGCTATCCGCTTGTGCAAGTACTTTGTGCATATCCGGTTCGACCGGATCGCCCCATGCGATCTCCTTCATCTGCAAGTCGCAGGGCAGACAGACACCTCCGCGCTGGCGAATTGCCTCCACTAATGGATTGACAACTCCGATCAGCGCGACCTTCTGCGAGGGTCCGATCTGCGCCATGTCTGCAAGTTGTGATACTTCGTCTGTGAGGAAGGGAACTGGGTCGTCTGGTAGATGGAGGCCGCTCCAGTAGCTACAAGCGATGCCGTATCGGGACCAGCCGCCCCGCCATAATCGCATCGCGCATTGCGGCAACGCTTGTAAGCGTCAGCCCCTGCACACGTGTCATAGTCATACGACTTCCTCGCTTGACGCGAATACCAACTGCAAGCGCTGGAGCGCCGTTTCTGCATAGACTCTCGCTTCCAGCCCCTCTTCATCTTGGGTGACGATGTGCCCCAGATAGCAAGCGTTGTCGATCGGTCTGGCAATCGATCGGCCTTCGTAATGCTCAATCTTGTACCGCACAACATGCGGATCGGATTGCAGCGTATCTACACCTTCCAGCTTGGTGAGCGTACCGCTCTGTGGCGGAACGAGGAACATGACTGCCGCACTCGCGATTCCGGTGTCCTTGGCAGTGACCGCAGGCTTGCGTCCGAACGAAAGCTCGACGAATGCTTCGAGCAGATCAATGCCGCTTACTCGCTCGATCAGTTCCACGATGTAGTTGCCCGCCGTTCGTGGATTAATCTCGACAAGCCGCGGGCCTGCAGGAGTCAGCTTCACTTCCGTATGGGCAATGCCGTGATCGAAGCCTACAGCTTGCAGCGCGTCCTGCACATACGCCAGTACGGCGGCTTGTGTCTCATCGCTCAGCTTAGCCGGGAACATATGACCATTTTCAATGAAAAAAGGGGTGCCGGTTACCGACTTGTCGGTCATGCCGAGAATCGTAGTCTCGCCTTGGAAGGAGACACTCTCGACACTGATCTCGCCCCCTTGCATGTACGCTTCTAGCAAGTAGGTGCAATCTCTCGCCTGATCGCGGAAGTTGCGTGGGAACGCCTCCAGCGCCTGATACGCTTCCTGCAATTCCTGGTCGTTCTGAATTAGACTGACATATGCGCTCGATGCCAGATCAACCGGCTTGAACACGAGCGGATAGCCGATCTCCGACGCAGCTTGCCGCACCTCCTCCCACTGGCGCGCCAGCCGATACTCGGGGTTCGCGAGCCCTGCGCGATCCAATGCCTGCCGCATGTGATGCTTGTGTCGAACCGTAGCGACTTCCGCCGGGAACGGGCAAGGAAGCGCGAATGCCTTCGCCACCGCACGGACGGTGTCTATGTAGTAATCGCAGACGGTAATGACGCCGTCGAAAGAATATTCACGCAAATAGGTGATCAAACCGTCTGTATCGTTCGTTTCCGTAACTAACACCTGATCGGCATATCGCACGACCGGATGCTGCTCCGCGCTGTGTGCGCTCTGGTAATGCTCCAGCTTACGCGTGACGAACGTATACGTATGTCCCAATGATTGTAATAGTGGCGGCAGCAGATTGCCGCTCGCACCAACCCAACTTTCGATCATAAGCAGATGTGCCATGATAAACCTCCCGAATCATTTGTATGTTTAATGCTTCGTGTACGCTTTATCTATGTTGATTACTCTGCTAGGCTATACCTTGACAGCTTCCCGACCTAGCCTCACCTCTCCCTTTGTTGTTTATTAGTAAAAATTACGATTTATACTTGTTAAAAAAAAGATCAGCTGCCACGCTTGATCCAATCATGACCTTCTATCCTTATTGAATTGTGGTGCTCATCCCGTATTTCATACTTGATTCATCCGGCACTGTTCATCAGCTCTATGAAACTTCCGCCTCCTGTGCCTCAGCAGTCAGCCAATCCGGCAGCGGGTCAACGAATCGTGTCCAGTCCATCGCCATTTCCTCCTCGGTCAGCAAACATTCCTCCAGCGCCTGCTCTATCGTTGGCCGATTCATATCCACACCGATCATCACCAGCTCATTCAGACGATCTCCCCAGTTGGCATCCCAGGTTGCGAACCATTCCGGTTCTTCCTGACGCAGCTGCTCTTGTTCTTCCTCCGGCAAGCTGACCAGCCAGTAGCCTGATGCTCCGAGTTGGATCGACGGACCAGCCTGGCTCAGCATTCCGGCGAGCTCATTGCGCGTCGCGACCCAGAGCATGCCCTTGGCGCGCACAACTTCCTCTGGCCAATCCTCCAAGAATGCAAGCAATCGTGCCGGATGGAATGGTCTTCTCCTGCGAAAGACGAAGGAGCTGATGCCATATTCTTCGGTTTCTGGTTGATGCTCAGGCTGCTGCAGCTCCTGCATCCATCCCGGCGACTGGCTCGCCTGCTCGAAGTCGAACAGACCCGTGTGCATAATCGCATCCAACGGCACCTGACCGTTCACAGCACGGATGATGCTTGCTGTCGGCTGCAGCTTGCGCATGACTGCCTCCAGCTTGTCGAGCTCATCCTCGCCGACTAAGTCGCACTTGTTGAGGACAAGCACGTTGCAGAATTCAATCTGATCGATAAGCAAATCGACTACTTCTCGCGTATCGTCCTCTCCTGCGGACTGCTGGCGGTCCAGCAAGCTCTCACCTGATGCGAAGTCGTGCCAAAACCGATAAGCATCAACGACCGTAACCATGCAATCCAGCTTCGCATACTTGGACAGATCAATACCCGTCTCCTCGTCAATATAGGAGAATGTCTGTGCCACCGGCACAGGCTCGCTGATGCCCGTCGACTCGATCAGAATGTAGTCAAATCGCCCTTCTTCGGCGAGATGCTCGATCTCCTTCAAGAGATCGTCCCGCAGTGTGCAGCAGATGCACCCGTTCGACAGCTCCACAAGCTGCTCCTCCGTACGGGACAGATGCGCTTCCTGCTTCACCAATGCGGCGTCAATATTCACCTCGCTCATGTCATTGACGATCACCGCCACCTTCAACCCTTGGCGATTATGCAAAATATGATTCAACAGCGTCGTCTTGCCTGAACCCAAATAACCGCTAAGCACAGTAACGGGAATGGTTCGAGTCTCTTCTGCCATATACGTACCTGCCTTTCTTAACAAATATTGCTGTCTGATTTTTATTAATCGTAATGTTTACGATTTATACTATAGCCCACTTTTTATGATCTTGTCAAGGGAATTTATCAGACGATTGCCGGAATGGTACGCGACTAGTTCCTCCTTCCTACGCATCGCCGCTGATCCACATACCACGCTTGCAAGTCTATGGACAGCTTCGGCCCTGCATTCGCGCAATCGACAACAGGTACTGCATCGCTCCAGCTCTTATGGAAATACGGAACCCTTACACGCTGATTTGGTGAACATTTGCACGCTTACGGAAATGACAGACCTTTATAGCAGGAATCGGGGCAAAAAATGCTTGTTTTCGCTCAATAAGCACCTTGGATTTCCGTTACAATCGCAAATGAGCGCATTGGGGCAGTTAAGCGCTTCTCACTTCCGTTAGAGCAACTTAGTGCAGCTTAGCGCAACTAGAGCAACTTAGAGCAACTTAGAGCAACTTAGAGCAACTTCGTGCAGCTTAGCGCAACTTACGTGCCATGCGAGGCGCACACCAAAAACCCTTGACCGCATCAGCACAGCTGACGGATCAAGGGTAGCGCATGCCACACTCATTGCGGGCATTGTAGATGCAGACGCATCCACCTAACGCCACTTCGCTTCGCCCCGCTATAAGTCCTTCCATGCACGCGCTCAGACATGCTCCCTTTCACAGAGCAAATTAGGCACAGCTATATAAACGGGCGTCTCCCCCCGCTCCAGCAACTGACTCGTCAAGTTAGCTTTGGCGGGCAGCGCTTCCCGCTCCAGCAATGCACTCACCACAGCGTGGAACGGTGCATGCTGAGCCGCTTCCGCAGCAAGCACATGCCGCACCTGTTGCCACAACGTTCGTTCCGCTACGTGCGACTGGCGGGCAACGGTCGCGATGACGTGTCCCATATGATTCGTTACGCCATAGTACAGCAAGCGCTCGAATGCAGCCTCCCGCCCATACAGCACCGGACTGTCTGCGGAGAGCAGGTTACCGATCCATCCTTGTTCGGCTGCAAGTCGGCGATCGATGCTGATCCCTTCGAGATCGCGGATCAGGCAACGAACCGGCAGTCCTTCCTCATCAAGTCTGATCAAGCTGTTCTGGACATGCGCCTCTAGGCTGATCCCTAGCCTTGCGAATACGTCCAGAACCGGGATCAAGAACACCTGTGCATATCGGGTTATCCAATCCAGCGGCCTGTTGCGTACGGAGGAGGACATACAGCGGCTTAACAGCGGTTCACGGCTGCATGGATCGAACTCCAGCAGGCTCGCTACGGGAAACCAGCTATCGCCCTGCTCTATGAGCGCAGACGGGCTCTCCCGGTACACAACCGCCAGTTCCGCGAACAAGCTATCCCGGTTCACGCTGCGGTATCCAACCTCCATAAGCAGCCGCAATGGTCCTGTCTCCAGCTCATCCCGATATGCCGCGCATATGCGAGCAGCGTCCATCGTTCGCGCCATCTGTTCCCGTGTGTTCACACGAATGTAATTCGTGATTCGCACATGCAGCGGCAGCTTCACGAAGCAGCCTTGCTCCGGCGACCATACTGTACGCACAGAAGATGTCGGGTATACAAGCGGCCCGGTCTCACCGAGCGGAATGAACCGTTGCTCGCCGATCATACGCCGTACTTCGGTATTCTCCCTCTGCAAATACTGTGACTGCCACGGATGAACAGGAAGCAGCGCATAATCGTCCGCCGCATCACCCAATAGCAGGCTTGCCGTCACCCTAGCCTCGTCAGGCAACAACTGCGCGTCTTGCTCCCCGAGCATTAGCCATTCCTCGGCTAATTCATCCCTGTGCACAGCCCAGTAATGAAGCCGGAAGGAAGCGCCAAGCTCCGGTGCATATGTGTGCAATGCCTGATCGTCAAACCCTTGCGCGCTCTTGGGCGTCGGATGCAGCGGATGCCCGCATCGCAATGACTGCTCCGCCACAACTAGCGCTAAGTCATGCTGGCGCGGAGGCTGCGCAGCATGCGCCAAATAAGCTGCTATATGCGCAGTGCTGTTGTCCACTTGCTCGCGCAAGCGTGCGCAGCGTACAGCCACATCGGCAGCCGGGTGCATAGCGCACAGCTCTTGCAGAATCAGCGTCACAACCTCCTTGCAGGAGAGCGGACGAAGCGAGTCACTGCCTGAATGTTCCTCGTACAACGGGAAGCGATAGGCATGATGCCCCATCTCTGACACATGCTCCAGTTCCCCGGACAAACAGACCCCGCTATTAGCCAGCACCAGTCGCAACTGTCTCGCTCGTCTGTCGATGGTAGCCTTCGCGCTGCCCGTCTCGAGCAAATAACAATTGAATATACGCGTTGCCGCTTCTTGTTCCGCCCGTTCCATCCAGCTCGTATTCGGCCGCTCCGAGACATGAGCGCGATCCAATCGATTCATGCTGCTCCTCTCCTCCTTTTCACCGTACACGCTCTCCATTGATCGTTCATCCATATAGCGGGAGCCGTGTACCTACGCCTTGCTCCAGCGCTTGCTGAAACAATTCGCGCGCGCATGCGATATCCTCGATTGCCATGCCCATCGGATTCAGTACAATGATTTCGTCCTCGCTGGTTCGCCCCTCCTTCTGTCCGGCAATGATTGCCCCCAGCTCTGCATGCAGTTGTTCCTTGGAGAATCTTCCTTCCTGCACAAGCTGGTGCAGCACCTTCTTCTCCCTATTCGCCTGATCCCAATCGTCAACAACAACCTTGTCAGCTAGCAAGAACACATCCTTCTCCAAGTCCATGATCGAGATGTTGCTGACGAAGGCTCCCTTGGACAGCCATGCATAAGGAATGTACGGCTTGTCTGCCACCGTGCAAGTGATCACGACCTCCCCGCGACGCACCGCTTCTTCAACATCGCGAACGATCGAGACTTGAACATGTGAGAAATTCGAGTGCAGCCATTCCTGCAAGCGCTCAGCCGCCTCTTGCCGAACATCGTACAGCACGATCTCCTCCATGCATGGAAAATGTTCAAGCATCGCCTGCAGCTGACGCTCCGCTATCAGGCCGCAGCCAATGCTGGTCACGCGCGCAAAGCCCGGCTTCGCCAATACTTTAGCCGCCGCTACCGTCACTGCCGCAGTGCGCATACTGCTGATGAGTCCTGCTTCTATTACAGCAACCGGATAATGGCTGTCCGGATCGTTCAACACAATTACCCCGCTCGCCCGTTCCTTGCCCCGCCGCGATGGATTGTCATGCTTGCTGCCAATCCACTTGATGCCCGCGATCGGCGAATCACCGCCAACATAAGCAGGCATAGCAATAATCCTGTCGGCAATATGGCCGCCCTCTTCTTGCATGCGCAAATAAGGTTTCAACGGCTGCACGAATTGCTGCCGGGCATGCAGGACAAGCACCTCCTCCAACGCCTTCACATACATGGCGGAATGACCGCCGCCCAGCTCCTCAAGATGAGTGCGGCTCAGATAGAGCAGCGTGTCCGCTTGAGAGGACTCCTCTGCTGACTGCGACTGTACACTTAATATTGAATTGTTCATACGTTTACCGCTCCTTTCTCCTCCAACGCCTCTACCCAATCGTCATCATACACCATGTCCAAATAACGCTCCCCGCGGTCCGGCAGCAGGGTCACAATCGAGCTGTTCTGATCCAGTGCCGGTACTAGCTTTTGAATCGCCGCTATGACAGAGCCGGACGACCCGCCGGCGAAGATCCCTTCATGATGCAGCAACGCTCTGCACCCCATCGCAGACTCCCAATCATTCACATAGATCACTTGGTCGATCTCTTCGCGCCGCAACAGCTCCGGCACACGGCTAGCGCCGATCCCTGGAAGCTTGCGCGTTCCCTTCGTAGCGCCGAACAAGCTGGATCCGACTGCATCGACCGCTACTACCTTCAAGTGCGGAAACTTCTCTTTTAGCCTGCGGCTCGTTCCCATAATGCTCCCAGAAGTACTAACACCGGCTACCAGCAAATCGAGCCGGTCCAGTGTATTCACTAATTCCCCTCCTGTCCCTTCATAATAAGCTCGCCAATTGTACATATTGGCATATTGGTTGATCCAATAGCTATCAGGAATACGTTCTAGCAACTGACGCACCTTCGCAACCCGGGTGAGCAAATAACCGCCATTCTCATCCTTCTCTTGCACCATCTCAATATTCGCGCCCATCTGCTGCATCATGCGCAAATTCGTAGGCGCAACGTTCGGATCGACAACGCAAGTTACCGTTAGCCCATACAGCTTGGCCATCGTGGCTAATGCTATGCCCAAATTTCCCGACGTGCTTTCGATGATGTGCGTACCTGACCGAATATCCCCTTCCTTCCAACCTTGCTCGATCATGTGCCGCGCCGGGCGGTCCTTCATGCTGCCCCCCGGATTCATATATTCCAGCTTGGCATACACCTCCAGCCCAACCTGCGGAAACAATCGGCTTAACTGGACGAGCGGTGTGTTCCCCACACAGCTTCGCACAGATTCATGTACCTGCTGACAAGTTATAGGCGACGCTGTCCCTCTGATCGTCTGCATGTTTCTCCTCCTTCCGGGTGTAGACAATAATGAGAATGATTATCATTGTTGTCTATCCAAATCGTACACCCGTCCACACGCAGGCGTAAATGCTCGGAAGAGATAATTTTCATACTTCTTCTGAAGCAGAGCTCATCCTTTCGTATAGCTGGTAGAGAAAATCTGCACCGCTAGCGTCGATCTCCAGCGTTTTTTTGATATTCTGTATATGCTTCTTCACCGTATTCTCCGAAATGTAGAGACTGTCCGCGATGCGTTTCACCGAATAGTGCTTACAGAGCAACACAGCGATTTCCCACTGTCTCTTGCTGAGCGGCAGCTCACTTGCCTGTGCTGCTGCCCGACTATCCACCTCAGCCTCACTCACCCAATACATCTTGATCGGCTCGCTCAACTGCACTTGAGAGAGTACCGTTAGCACCTGATGGTTGAACTCGGAGATCACCGCTTGATCCTTATCGTTGCGGACTGCGTATTCAATAATTAATTTTTTCTTAGACATCTTTGTACTATGTCTCCTCTCCTATAATCTCAGTGCATCCTACAATCACTTTCTCCTCTCTTCAAAAAAGACCGGCACTCCTCTTGCGTGCCGGCCTCTTGCAAATGCTGTCTATTCTTCTCGGTTGACTCTCCACCCCCTAGTTGATAGGATAAGTAACATAGCGATGTTGATAATGATTATCATTATCTACACCACTGAGTATAATCTTATCCTGATTTTTCTGTCAACCGTTGTTTTTCTTCTAAACTTGTGCTGGATCTCATTGTAGCTTGACATGCTGGTATAGCTACCTGCTAGCGTCTTCATTCTACCCTGCTATCCGGCTTCTCTGTTTTTATTCCTGCGATCGTGCAGGCTTTGATTATGCTGCAGAGTCAATTATTCGATATTCCTGCGAATGTGCATCTTTTATTTCTGAAATAACCTTATTTAAGCCAATTTTAGATAGAAACATGTATTTTTGCAGTTTTCGAACTCATACCGTATAGATTTGTTTGAAAGGCTGTACTTTTGCATTTTTCCTAGCATGACCGTTATAAGATCGGTACTTCGCATGACCGTTATAGGATCGGTACTCTCAGAAACGTTACAACGAAAAAACCACCTCCCAACATTACCTAGGAGGCGGTTTCTGCTCACAGCTATGTCATTCGACAGGTCGCTGGAAACTCTCGCGCGCCTGCTCTACTTGGTTGCGTGTCACACAATCACTCACGTGGTCATTGATAAGTCCCATCGCTTGCATGAACGAATATACCGTTGTCGGTCCGACGAACTTCCAACCTTGCTTCTTCAGGTCCTTGGATAGCTTCTCTGACTCTGCCGATACCGATACCGTCTGCGGCTCCGCAAGCAGTGACTCATTAGGCTCGTAGCGCCAGAAGTATGCAGCAAGCGAGCCTTCCCGCTTCACTAGCTCTTGCGCCCGCTGCGCATTGTTGATGACTGCTTCGATCTTGCCGCGATGGCGGACAATCCCTTCATCCTGCAGCAGTCTCGCCACATCTTGCTCGGTGTAGCTCGCAATCCGGTCGATATCAAATTGATCGAACGCAGCGCGGAAGTTCTCGCGCTTGGTGAGTATCGTTCGCCAGCTCAGTCCAGATTGGAAGCTCTCTAAGCACAGCTTCTCGAATAATCTGCGATCATCGACTACGGGAAAGCCCCACTCGACATCGTGATAGGCGATCATCTCCGGCATGTCGCCGCACCAGCGGCAGCGCAAGCGCCCATCTGGTCCTGCAATGGTCTGACTCATCTACTTGTCTCCTCTCCCATCATACATAACCCGAGTCACTTAAATCTTATAAGCCCGCATCGCACGGCGCAGCTCCTTCAACGATGGACGCTTGCCGTACATCAACACGCCCGTGCGGTATATCTTCGCAGCAAGCCATCCCATCACGAAGATCGTAGCCGCAAGCAGTCCAATCGACAGCCACACTTCCCACACAGCAGGATCGGTCAATCCTACGCGCAGGAACATAATGAATGGGGAGAAGAACGGGATGAACGAAGTGACAGTAATTAAGCTTGAATCCGGAGCGGATATCCCGAAGATCGCAATGAAGTAGCCAATCATCGACAGAAACGTCACGGGCATAACCGCTTGTCCTAAGTCCTCTGTGCGGCTCACAATCGATCCAACCGCTGCGAACATTGCCGCATATAGAAAGAACCCCATCAAGTAAAATAACAGCGCATAGAAGATAAGCAAGAATCCTACACTGCCCAGATCAAGGTTCATATCCGTGAGCATCGACTGATTGTGGGGAAGCATCAGATTCACGAGCACAACAGCGCCTAGAAGCAATAGCTGAGAAATACCGACGATGAACATGCCGAAGATCTTCCCGAACATCTGCTTCAACGGCGATACGCTCGTAACGAGAATTTCCATGACGCGCGAGCTCTTCTCCGCGGTGATCTCGGATGCGATCAATTGCCCGGACACCATGATGCCAATAAACAGGACAATAACTAGCACATACACCATACCGGTCGCAACAGCAATCTCTCCTTCTGTCTTGCCGGCATCGCCAACGTTGCCTGCTCCTTCTCCGGATGAAATTTGCACTTTATTCACGACCACTGGCGCATTAATCTGACTTACCTGCTCTGTAGTTAACCCGAGTGTAGGGGCCACTACTTGTACCTTGATCACTTGCAGCGCTTGCTGAAGCTGGCTCACTGTTCCGAAATCCATCGTCTTCTCTGACTTGTAAGTCATCGTAGGGAACGCAAGCTCCTCCGTCTCGTCGAACAACAAGTAGCCTGTCATCTCTCCAGACGCAATACGCTCCTTCAATACACGTTCATTCTCCTCCAAGGAACCTTGGTCTTCAACCTTCACTAGCACAAGTTCCGTTTGTTCCTGATCGTTCACATGCTGTTCCAGCAGAGGCACCAGCTCAGAGGAACCTTCAATGACGCCTACGCTCGCAGCTTCGTCTGTTTGGAACTTGCCGATGAAGTACGGCGCATTCAAGCCTATCGTCAGCACGACCGCAATAATCAGTGAAGTAACGATGAACGATTTCGTTCTGAATTTATTCACAACGGTAAATGCAAGAACAGTCCAAAATTTATTCACGGGCTTCTCCCCCTACTGCTTTGATAAAGATTTCATTCAAGGTCGGCTCCATAATTTCGAACCGATGAACGGCGCTTTGGCTAAGTGCCTGCTGCAGCACCTCTTGTGCGGCATCGATAGGATCCATATGAACGGTCAGTCCGTGTTCGCCGCTGTCCACCTGACGAACGCCTGCGATCTGCTCCAAGCCCTGGATCGGCTGCTCTGTACGCAGCACTATTTTTTCCTTCGGAAACGATTGCTTGATTTCCTTGATCGATCCGGCAAGAACTGTCTTCGAGCGATGCAGAATCGTAATGCGCTGACACAGCTCTTCTACATGCTCCATCCGATGCGTCGAGAAGACGATACTCGTTCCGTTATCCCGCAACTCCTTCACCGTTGCCTTCAACAGTTCAACATTGACCGGATCGAGGCCGCTGAACGCCTCATCTAATACAAGAATTTTCGGCTGATGGAGGACGGCTGCAATGAATTGAATTTTTTGCTGATTGCCCTTGGACAGCTCTTCGACCTTCTTGCCGTAGTATTCCATAACATTAAACTTCTCCAACCATTTCTTCAACTCGCGATCCGCATCCTTACGCTTCATTCCCTTCAGCTGTGCCAAATACGTGAGCTGATCGCATACTTTCACTTTCGGATAGAGACCCCGCTCCTCGGGCAAGTACCCCATCTGACTAATAACCTCTTCACTATAATCCTTACCACTGTAAGAAATTCGACCCTCATCCGGATAAATTAAGCCGAGCACCATACGCATCGTTGTCGTTTTCCCTGCGCCGTTCGCCCCCAACAATCCGTATATCTCTCCTTCTCGCACGTCAAAGGCAATTTGATCAACAGCTGTCTTGTCCCCATACTGCTTGGAGACCTCTTCCAATCGCAATGGTATCATCATCTCTCTGCTCCCTTCCGTCATTTCCTTAGCTTCTATCTTTCTTACGTAACATATAGGAGAAAATTTCATCCAATTCCAACAAAGGTGTGCTAATCACTATACTAAGGTTGAGGTGGTGTACATGGCAAGTAAGTGAGTCTCATATAGATGTGCACACTATATCAATGTGTCTTCCCCTAGTCAATTCCCAGTACATGCAAGAAGCGAGCCACACAATAAAAAGCACCTCCTCGAAGACCAACACCATTAAGCTCTTACCCTAATGACATTGTCTCGAAGAGATGCTTCATACAACCATGAATTATACATCCATACTCGCCTGTTACGCCCGGTTCAAATTCCCGTCCTGCCATGATTCCTCGATCTCATCCTCTTGGTTCTCCTTGCGGTACCAGTTCGTAAAGATATAGATCAGGATAAAACCGTAGATGAACTCCTGCATGAGCTTCATAATAACGCCCCCGAGCTGCTGATCGGCACGCGGATCATAAGACATGAAGAACTCAGGACCGCCGAAATTGGTCAGAATCGCCTCCGAACCTGCCGGTACACAGTATCCCATCGCAGTCGCCCATACTTGCGGGTCTGTATACGTCGCATACATCGCTTGATCGGCGAAGATAATCATAGCGCAAGCAGGTGTCAACAGAACACCGTTAATGAACACATAGGCGAGCTTCTTCAAGTCACTTAAGCTGTTCGTATCAGGCAATGGGTTCACAATCGGCCACCACATCATAAGCGCTGTTATGAGCAATACGAAGTAGTAGACAGTATGGATGAAGTAATGAGTCATTACATAATCATGGACGACCGGCAGATGATACAGGGAGAACAATCCGTTGAAGAGTATCGTGGCGAAGATCGGCCGCAGCAAAAATCGCAAGCTCTTCATACCGGGAATATTCGCTATTCGCAAATATAACCAATTGGGCACACCAAGCAGGAGAAGAGGTGGTGCCGCTATATAAGCAATCGCCATCGTAAACATGTGAGCACTGAACGACAGATGTGCCATCAGATCGAGCGGGCTGCCTAGCGCAGTATACAACAGAGCGATTCCAAGTCCGAATAGCATCTTCTTGCCCCAATCCGTATGCTCTGTGCTGCCTAACTTAGGCTTCAAGGGACCTGTGATCAGCAAATAAGCTGCATACACCCCGAGCAGCAGCAACAGCAAGAATGGACTCCACATCGCACGAAAATCAAAGTAATCCCAAAAACTGATCACAGCGAGACTCTCCTTTCCGCTTCTAGCTCGTACACAGTATTGCTAATAAAAAAGCCGAGAGCAAACAACTACTAGTTCGCCCCCGACTTTGCAACCATTATGCTAACCGATTACCACCATGTCCAATAAGTCACTGTCACTAACGCTGTAAGAAATACAACAAATCCAAATGCCAAGCCGACTCGCGCATATCCGTGTCCTCTGTCCTTCATATGCATCCAATACGCCAGCTGTACAATGACTTGAACGAACGCCAGAATGACGATAAACCAAATCTTGAACATTGCGCTGAGATTCGGATTCGCAACAGCGACGAATGCCAGCAAAGTCAGCGCCATCGAAATGGCAAAGGCAATAAAGTGATTCTTAGGCCCTTCATGTGCCGGGCCGCGCTTAATCTTACCCGTGTTCGATTGTTCCATCGTATTAGCCCACCTTTCCCATGAGGTATACAACAGTGAAGATGAATACCCATACGACGTCGATAAAGTGCCAATACAGAGCAGCTACATAAACCTTCGGCGCAGTTACGACAGTCAGCTTCTTCTTCTGAAGCTGTACAATCAGCAACGCAATCCATAGCACACCTAGCAAAACGTGCGCACCATGAAAGCCGACCAATGAGTAGAAGGATGTACTAAATGCGCTTGTGCTAAACGCATGACCTTCATGTACATAATGGAAGAACTCGTAAATTTCCAAGCCTAGGAATATGACGCCGAACAATACAGTAGCCCCAAGCCAGAATTGAATGCCCTTCAGATCATGGCGATGCAGTGCCTGAATCGCCATAACACTGAACAAACTGCTCGTCAGTAGAATGAAGGTAGCAATCGCTACAAGCGGCAGCGAGAACAAATGATCTGGTGAAGGTCCATCGTTAAGCTGGTTACGCAACGCCAAGTATGAAGCGAACAGTGTGCCGAAGAGCACAGTCTCTCCGCCGAGAAATAGCCAAAATCCCAAAATCTTATTGCGTCCCTCAAGGGTCGCTTTCTCCGGTTCCGGAGGGAGTGTGTCCGGTTCATGATGACCGTGAGCGTGTGTCTGGCTCATGCTTTTACCCCCTTATCTTGCAGTTCTTCCGGCTCAATATGCCAGCCGTGATCGTCATAGACGGAACGCAAGAACATACATGAAAGTGTAATGACCAGTCCGCCGATGGACACGATATTGTTGCCGAACAGCGTACTCAGGAAGCCGTTCGAGAAATCATAATTCGCATACATGAAGCCGAGACCGGCAATGAACAAGCCAGCAGACATCACGAATGGCAGGATGGAAGGCGAAGGCATATGAATCGACCCGACTGGTTCTGCCGGTGTCATTTCCTTATTCCCGGCAGACTTTTCCTTCCACAATGCATCCAAACCGCGAACGAGCGGCAGTTGCTTAAAGTTGTATTCTGGCGGCGGCGATGAAATCGTCCACTCCAGTGTGCGAGCATCCCATGGATCACTGCTTGCATCGCGCGGCTTCATAGCTGTGATCAGGATGTTAATCAAGACGAGAATCGTACCTACACCCATCGAGAACGCGCCAATCGTACTAATCCAGTTCAGATCATCCCATCCTTGACCCTCTAGGTACGTGTACACACGACGAGGCATACCCCACAAGCCGAGAAGATGCTGTACCAAGAAAGTTAGATGGAAACCGATGACGAAAAACCAGAAGCTTGCTTTGCCCAGAGTCTCGTTCAACATGCGTCCGAACATCTTCGGCCACCAATAGAAGAGACCGCCGAATATACCGAGTATCAAACCACCTACGATAACGTAATGGAAATGTGCTACGACGAAGTAAGTATCGTGATACTGATAATCAGCCCCTGGCACAGCGAGCATGACACCTGTCACACCGCCCATGACGAAGGTAGGGATAAAAGCCATGCCGTACAAACTAGCTGTATTGAACGTAATACGTCCGCCCCACATCGTGAATATCCAGTTGAAGATCTTAATCCCTGTAGGAACAGCGATCAGCATGGTTGCAATCGAGAACAACGCATTCCCTACTGGACCTAAGCCTACTGTGAACATATGGTGTACCCATACCATGAAGCCGAGAAAGCCAATGAGTACAGTTGCGAACACCATCGAGCTATATCCGAACAAACGCTTCTTAGAGAATGTACTGACAATCTCAGAAATAATACCGAAAGCTGGCAAAATTAGAATGTACACCTCAGGATGCCCGAATATCCAAAATATATGCTGCCACAATACGACGTTGCCGCCTGCGCTGACATCGAAGAAATTACCGCCGAACAAACGGTCGAATGTCAAGGCGATCAATCCGACAGCAAGTGCTGGGAACGCAAACAAAATAATCATAGATGTAACGAACGAAGTCCATGTGAACAGCGGCATGCGCATGAATGTCATGCCGGGAGCACGCATGTTAATAATCGTAACCAGGAAGTTAATCCCCCCGATTAGCGTACCTATACCTGCAATTTGCAAGCCGACCGCATAGAAGTCCACACCCATTCCGCTGAACTGCTCACTTGACAACGGCGGATAGGCCGTCCATCCGGCATCAGGCGCCCCGCCAAGGAACCAGCTGAGGTTAACGAGCAGTCCCCCGAAGAAGAACGTCCAGAAGCCTAGCGCGTTGACGAATGGGAATGCAACGTCCCGCGCGCCAATCTGCAGCGGAACGACTGCATTCATCAACCCGAATATCAAGGGCATGGCTGCCAAGAAAATCATGGTCGTTCCATGCATCGTAATTAATTCATTAAACACTTGTGCGCTGACAAAATCATTCATTGGCTTCATCAGCTGGATTCGAATCAATAGTGCTTCCAATCCGCCTATCAGGAAGAAAAATCCGCCTGCAGCCAAGTATAATATGCCGATTTTCTTATGATCGACGGTTGTCAACCAATCCATTAAGCCTGAGTATCGTTTCACCGTGTGCGCGTGCGCCAAGGCTGTACCCTCCTTCTTTCATACCCGCGAAATATTATTTTAAGGTTTGCAGATATTTGACGATTTCCGTAATTTCTTCATCCGATAACGGTACCGCTGGCATTGTCGTGCCCGGCTTTACTTCTGTCGGTGCAGCGATCCACTTGTGCAGCCATTCCGAATCATTCGGACGGAAGCCTGCAACTAAAGCGCGGTCTGCGAAATTCGTCAAGTTAGGACCGAGGCCTGGCGTCTCAACATCAATCGCATGACATGCCATACACTTGCTCTTGAACAGCTCTTGTCCTTGTGCTGTATCTTCAGCAATGGCATATCCAGGATTCTTCATCTTGTCCACCCAAGCATCGAATTCCTCCTGTGAAACAGCAACAACCTTAAAGTCCATCAATGCATGAGAGGCACCGCAAAGCTCTGCGCACTTGCCTCTGTACACGCCTTCTTCCTTCGCGTCGAAATACATATGGTTGTTCTGTCCAACCAACGTATCTGTCTTACCGGCAAGTCCCGGAACCCAGAACGAGTGAATGACGTCCGCTGATATCAAGTCAACAGAGACAGTCTTGTCCACCGGTATATACAGCTCCTGTGCGGTAATGATGCCATGCTCAGGGTATTCGAACTCCCACCAATACTGATGCGCAGTCACATTGACTTGAACCGCATCCTGATGCTCCCTGTAGTCCTCCGCAAACTTAAACGTGTAATAAACGGTCGGAACGGCCAACACGAGCAGTAATAGAAGCGGAACTACCGTCCATACAATCTCCAGAACATGATTGCCTTCTACCTGCTTCGGAATGTCGTCTTGTCCGCGGCGCTTTCTGTAACGGATGAGGACGTAGAAAAATAAAGCAAACACGATGACTAGTACGCCGATCATAATGCCCAAAGACAACTTAATCAGGAACAACTGCTCCTCGCCGACTGAACCTTTCGGATTCAGTGGATTCGGCTCACTCCCCGTAATGCCACAGCCTGACAGCAACAGCATAAAGGCTGCAAGCAATGGGATGATTCGTCTTGTTCCCTTCCACCGACTCACATTTATCAACCCCGCTTTAGTGAAATAAAATATTGAAGGAGATTCGCTAGCGAATCCCCGCCATTATCTATTCATATTGTTCGTAAAAAAGCGCTCTCCCGCCCCATGACAGAGAGGAAAGTCACTTCATTAACTATAAATACGTTAAAGTTTTTTGTCAATCTTCCTAGGCAAGTTCACAAATTGTTCTCAAATCCGCCCTAACTGTTATTTCCAGATTGCCAATGGATTATTCATCCACGTATAAAATCAGTCTGCAAATCACCATTCTACTTCTATAGAGGAAACATGCACTTCGAGTTAATGCTAATGCGCTTATCACTACGTCGAATGGAGGATACACGATGCCGAACAAACTTACCATCAACATGCTGACAGGCATAGGATGTGCAGCAATTGTGTGTACCGTCATGGTGCTCACATCCGGCTGCGGTCACTACGAGCAGCAATTTCGCAAGAGCGATCATGACTTGAGCAGCCGTAATCAGAACGACCCTTATACCCGCGGTGATCGTATGTACGGCTACCAGATGAAAGGTGTAGCGCATCATGACAACAAGCGAATGATGCTAAGTCTGGATACGGGAGACGAAATCGGACGCATCAACGGCATTACGCTCGCTTATGTCATGCTGACAGATCGCAATGCTTACGTCGGTATTGTCACGGATGGTACCGCAACCGGCACAACGGGCAAGCGCGATGCGATCGATGTGAACAACGCGGGTGAATCAGAGGGCGTCTATGATATTAAGGATGGCAGTTCAACGATAGATCCGCGCAAGGTTGTCACCGATACGAACTCCTACTATACACAGCCGCTGCCATCCGACTTGTCCAGCGAGCTTAAGCAGCGAGTTGCGATGAAAGTGCGTGAGCTGAACCCGCAAGTACTCGAAGTATTCATTAGCTCCAATCGCGATTTCGTCAATCAATTGAACGTATACGCACAGATGAAATGGACAGGCAAGTCCACCAAGGGACACCTATCAGACTTCAATCGTATGGTGAAACGGTACTTCCCGGAGAACGATGATCAGCCCGAACCGCCAGCTGAATAAGACGAAACGCAGTCTCTATTCACTCGGACAGAGGCTGCGATTCCATTCGACCATTGATCGCTTACTTCACGTCGATGTCGCCGGAGCTAGTCTGCACGACCAGCTTCGGTCCGCCACTGCCTATCTGCCCTGTAAGACGTTGCTTGTCGCTGCTCATCATAGTGAAGTCTGGCAATACGACTTGCTTATCACCAGAGCTAGCGCGCAGATCCAACTCCAACGCCTGGTGTTGATCACGCAGCCTAATCTGCACATCGCCGCTGCTCGCCTTGATCGACGAATCACTACTAACATCCCAATTCCGAAGCTCTACTTCACCTGATTGCACATCAATGTCTACTGTGCCCGTTAAAGCATCAATCTCGACATCGCCAGAACTTAGATCAACTTTCAATTGACTGCACGCACATTCCGCCACATCCATATCGCCGCTGGAACCGTCCACGGTGAGTAAATCCGCCGTAATAAACTCAGCATCCGCATCTCCGGAATTCGTCTCTAATGCGAGCGTTCCTGTCCGAACTGTACGCATAGCCATATCGCCGCTGGACGATTTCCATACGATCTCGCCTGCTTCTAAATCCGCATCGGCCAATACGTCTCCAGAGCTTGTCGTTACTTCCAGCAGGGTGGCATGGATTGTACCGAGAATCACATCCCCGCTTGATGCTTTCATTCTCACTTGATCGGCTTCTATATGTGTCTCTGATCGGATATGACCAGACGAGCTATGCACATCTAAGGAGCGAATCGCTCTGTCAGGCAGTGAAATTTCGAGACGGTGACCACGATTGAAGGCAAACAAGCTGAACGTGCTGTTCTTCTCATAGACGACACGCAATGTGTCACCCTGTTCATCTACCTCAAGCCGATAATCATCCTGCTGACTTGCATAGCCGTACACATTCACGTGGAGCGCATTATCATCGCTTCGCTTGAATGTGACATCCGTACTAGACGCCTCTATGTCCAATTGTTCGAATGATTGGCCGAATTGTCTATTCTCCAACAGCTCACGCTCACCAGTCGACCACTGGAAGAACGAAACCTTCCCATCTATGGACCATACGAGCAGCAGCACACCTGCCAACACGAACAGAAATCCAGCCAAATAATTATTCTTCATCCAACGTGCCCTCCTCTATCTCACACCGTTCATACTAATGACCGCCATACGCTTATGCGCATACACAGAATATGTTATTCTTATCATAATACATAACAGTCATGTGACAGAAGTGAACTTCGTCATATTCCGTGCAATTGACTGTCATGTTATGATACTGGTATCTGAATATAGAGGAGGAATGTGACTATGAATGCAGCAGCGGGCATGGCTTCGATCGTTGCCGTCTTTTTGCTCTTCGGCCTCGCTCTACTTGTACTCAACATTGTGACCAGTATATGGGCTTATCGAGACGCACTGCGCAAAGGCAAAAGCAGAGAGTACGCGATTATCGTTCTGATCGCTACATTGGTCTTCCCCATCGTCGGTCTTATCGTATACTTGATAATCCGGAACGATTAAGCTATCTGATTATTCAATCCAGCAACACAGTAAAGAGCCGCAGCTTGAACAGTTATCTGTTCAAGCTGCGGCTCCTTCGCCATACAGTTATACTGACCATGTTGCATAAGATCGTCCTCCGAACAGCACCCGTTAGCTGGTAGAAGCAACGACGCTTGCTTGCGCACGAATTAATGCAGCTTGCGACGATCCAGCGCCTCTTGCACCCGCGTCACACCTTGCGACATCGCATGTCCGCCACCCACTGCAGCCGCGACAGCGACGGTATCCATAATTTCTGCAGCATCAGCCCCATGCTCGATCGCTTCATTCACATGATACAGCGTGCATACCTCGTTATTCGCGAACAGACTAATGCCAAGCGCAATTAGCTGCTTCTGCTTCGCATCAAGCTTTCCTTCCTTAAAGCATTCACCCGTAAAAGCATGATAGGCATGTACGACACCGGTCTGGTGTTCGTTCATATGCTCCAGTCCTATTTTATACGCGCCAATCTTCATCTCTGTTGCTTGATGCATCATCCCGAGCACATTCCTTTCCGCTTATTATGGAACATTGCTCTTCAGCCAATGTGCTGACGACACGTTCCGCCATGCTGGTAACATACCCGGGAGCTTCATCAATTATTCTGTAATTGGCTCCGGCTGCTCGGATTTACTTACCAACCACACGTAATGCAAGCTGCTCGTAGTAGTCCAGTGCTCGTTCCACGCGCTCTCTTACTCCGGCATGAGCAGGAACACCGTTGTGATCAAATTGCTGTGCGTCACCGCCAAGCGACACCCATTCCGGCGATACGATTCCATGCAAATTGCGCATAATCGTCTGCATCTGCGTAAGCGACGACACGCCAACTGCACCGCCCGCCGTACTTGCCAGCAGTATAGGCTTGCCTCCGAAGTGTGATTTGGATAAGAAGTCTAGCGCATTCTTCAGCACACCCGACATACCGGCATGATATTCCGGTGTTGCCAACACAATCGCCTCCGCATCTGATACAGCCTTATGTAATGCCGCAACTTCAGGATGTGACCCGTAATCCTCATCCGGACTATATAGAGGAAGCTTCAGCTGATACAGATCGACAACCTCCGCTTCATGTCCCCTTGTCCGCAGCCGCTCGGCCATATAGCGCAGCAATTGTGCGCTGGCTGCCTGCTTGCGGTTGGAGCCAGCAATCAATGCAATATTCATTGTTCCACTCTCCTCTCCAGCCTACATTGTACCATCGTTGTACGGTGAATCGCCAGACACAGGGAAATCATGTACAATAAGATCGGAACCTGTGCTGCTTGTCTGCCGCCGCATGTCAAGCGGACCGACTGGATGCTGACAGCAGAACTAGATATTGCGATAGAGATACGAGACGAACAAAGGAGAGAACGAAAATGAAGTACAAGATGCTTGCTATCGATGTGGACGATACGTTAATTGACGATCAGAAGCGCATCTCAGACGATACACGTCAAGCTTTGGCGAGAGCCTTAGCAATCGGTGTCCGCGTCACCTTGGCAACTGGTCGCATGCATGCGTCAGCGAAGCAAATCGCCGCACAATTGAAGCTGAACGTCCCCTTGATATCCTACCAAGGCGCACTTATCAAAAATCTCGAGGACGGCGCCGTTCTCTATGAACGCCACGTTCCTATAGATGCTGTACAGTTTCTATTCGATTACGCAGAACGCCGTCACTTGCATATTCAGGCATATGTAGATGATGAATTGTATGTGAAGGAAGATAACGAGAAGATTCAGGCGTATTCCCGCCTATCCGACGTGCCTTATCGAATCGAGCCGGACATCGAGAAATTAAGCCGGCTTCCGATGCCGAAGGTCATCATCATTGATGAGCCGGACAAGCTGGACAGCTTGATGCCGGAGCTGATAGAGCAGCTTGGAGAGCAAGTCCACATCACGAAGTCCAAGCCTAACTTCCTCGAATTCATGCACAAGGAAGGGACGAAGGGACATGCCGTAGCCTATTTGGCTAAACATTTCAACTGCTCCTTGGACGAAGTGATTGGCATTGGCGACAGCTGGAATGACAAGGAGATGCTTGAAGTCGCCGGACTCGGTGTAGCGATGGGCAACGCCGTTCAGCCATTGAAGGAAATTGCAGACTACATCACACATACGAACAATGAAGACGGTGTCTGTCATGTAGTCGAGAAGTTTATTCTGTCGGACAATGACTGAACGTTCCATCTCCATCACACCGACTGGTTGCCTATACGTCCGCTAGAAGTACGACAAGCTGCTCAACATCCCGAACGCAAGGGGAAAGGTGAGCAGCTTGTATGTTATGCAAGTGTTATAGCGTTACACGCGATCCGAGCTTGCGGCCCACATCGCCAACCGGCCTTGAATGCCGGTAATCAAGTTCACCATATGCATGCTGATCGTGCTCAGCAACACGCCCGTCACGATACCTAGCAGACCTTGTTCCAACGGACCGTCTCGCATACCCAGCATGCTGAGGATCTGTTCGTTGCCCGCGAATAGATTCACTTGCATCGTCTGACTAAGTACAATACCCGCAAGCGCGACACCTATAGTAAGTATCCCTCCTGCTGCCAGCGTTGCCAGCACTAGACTGAATAGCCCTAACGGAAATCTGAGCAACAGGAACAAGAAGCTCTTATACGTGGACGTATCAGTCAACACCTCTTGCAGTCGGGCCCACCATCCTCTGCCTGCCAACGACTCTATCTGCGGCAAGTGGATTGGCTCGCGCAGCAGGCGGCCGGCATAATTCGCTTCGAAAGCAGCCATCCCTCTCGCACCTGCCGCCACAGCTACGAACAATGGAACACCAAGCAATAGCGGCACGAGACTAATAGACAACGAAACTCCGACAGTTAGGTATATAAAGTACAATACTCCTGAGGCGAACGACATGAATGCATAGAGCAAATTATGATAGGACCCCCGGTGTAACAAGATGCCCAAAAAACCAGGTGATTTGTCAGACAAGGACTTATTCTCAGCAATATTCATATCGGCGGCACGCATTTTCGTTACAACTCCTTTCCCTGTTCCCAACCCACAATCGGATCACGCCAGCTCGGCTGCCGATTCATTGGTTCAAGCATAACAGGAAACATCATCCGTCAACCAGTTACCGGCGTCATATGACCGGTCATGGTTTCTTATCACTGGTGTGTCAGTTGTATACCGAATAGCTTAATTATAACGAGCCGCTGTTCCGTCACATATCTGTGACCGCTAACGTGGACTTAACCTGATCTGTTGCGGCCGTCTCCCCGCCTTGCTGCAGCTGATACATCTGATAATACTTGCCGCGCTTGAGCATCAGTGTGTCATGCGAGCCGCGCTCTGTGATTTGCCCGCGATCCAGCACTAGAATCTGATCCGCGCTGCGGATTGTGGACAGCCGATGGGCAATGACGAATGTAGTGCGCCCGCGCTTCAGCACTTCCATCGCTTGCTGAATCACAGCCTCTGTCTCCGTATCGATGCTGGCGGTTGCTTCATCGAGTATGAGGATCGCTGGATTGAAGGCAAGCGCGCGAGCGAAGGAGATGAGCTGGCGCTCGCCTGCAGACAACGTGCTCCCCTTCTCGATAACCGGCTCATCGAGGCCATTCGGAAGTCTGCTCAACAAGCCGTCTGCTCCCACATCCTTCAACGCCTGTTCCACCGCTTGCCTGCTTATCGCCGGATCGTCTAGGCTTACGTTCGATGCGATCGTACCAGAGAACAAGAACGGGTCCTGCAGCACAATGCCCATATGCGAGCGAAGCTGCTGCTTCGGCACTGACTGAATGTCTGTACCGTCGATGTATATATGGCCCCGCTGACTATCATAGAAGCGGAACAACACATTCATGATCGAGCTCTTGCCAGACCCGGTATGGCCAACCAAGGCTACTGTTTCGCCCGGACGCGCCTCGAAGCTAATATCCTTCAGCACATACTCTTGTTCCTTATAGGCGAACGACACTTGGTCGAAAACTACATGACCCTTATAACGAGCAAGCTTGCCCTGATCTACGTCCACTCCCGGCTCATCCATCAGCTCGAACACCCGCTCCGCTGATACGAGTGCCGTCTCCATATTCGCAAGCTGGTTCACAATATTCATGACCGGCTGGAAGAGCCGGTTCAAGTAGTCTACGAAAGCATACAGCACACCGATTTCAATGACCGTGCCGATCCCGAGCGATTGCCCGCCGAAATACCAGAGCAGTACGACGAATGCTACATTCCGCAGCACATTGACCAGATTATGGCCAGTAATGGCATTCAAGTTGAGCATCTTGTTCTGGTAGCGGAAGTGATCCTCGTTCATCTCCTCGAATTCTGCGTTCATCTCCTTCTCTCTGCGGAACGCTTGAATTACCGGCATGCCTTGTATCGATTCGTTAATCATGCCGTTGATATCGCTAAGCCGCGCGCGAATGACACGATTGTAATGGGTGGCATAGCGTCGATACAGCACAACCCACACAACCATGATCGGAATGAGCAACAGACAGATCGCTGCCAGCTGCGCATCTAGCAAGAACAAGGCAATGAAGATGCCTGTCAAATAAATACCGCTGGTGAAGAATGTCGCAAGCACGGTTACGTACAGTTCGCGAATCGTCTCAGTGTCATTCGTTATGCGCGACACGACCTTGCCTGCCGGCAAATTGTCAAAGTACTCAATCGGCAGTCGCTGCACTTGCGCATAGACATCCTCACGAAGCTTCTGCACGATCCGGTTCGCTGCCCCTTGCAGCATATAACGTTGCCCATAGTGGAATAGGGCCGCTACGACGGTAATGGCGAAGAAGAGCAGCAGCAGCTGTATGACCGGCTTAATCTGCGGCGCGAAGAACGCGTACAGCTCCGTACGGCTCAACTGCGTAGCTGCATAGTGGCTCTCCTCCTCCCTGTTGTTGATGACGAGCTGTCCGTCCACCCAGCTCCGCTTGCCTTCCAGATGGACCGGACCATCTACGAAGGCAAAGCTTCGCCCAACCTGCACGATGCGCACTTCACGTCCATGCGACTCCCCATCCTGCAGATGATCGATCCGCTTGAAGCGCTCGCCTTGATAGCTTACACCGCCCTGTGCTTCCTCTACTTGATACCAGGGCTTCTCGATGCCTAGAATATGTGTATCGATAATATGCTTGGCGATAAACGGTCCGACCAGCTCTGCGAAGACAGATACCGTCAGCAGCGTTAGCGCCAGCCATATAGTTCGCTGATACAACTTCGCGTACTGCACTAATCTCGATGCCGTACTCATAGCATCACCGCCCTTCTCTCTTCAGATCTGCCTCAGCTTGCTGGCGCTCATATTGCTCCTTATACCAGCCGCCAAGAGCCAATAGCTTCTCATGTGTTCCCTGCTCGGCGATACGCCCGTCATCCAGCACGACAATCCACTCTGCATGACGCACTGCTGTCAACCGATGCGTCGTAATAAAGGTCGTCTTGCCCGCGCGTTCCTCACGAATATGGCGAATAATCTCCGCTTCGGTTCGGCCGTCCACAGCAGACATCGCATCGTCCAGAATCAAGATCTCCGGATCTGCAATGAGTGCGCGAGCGATGCTGACCCGCTGCTTCTGACCGCCGGACAAGGCGACCCCCTTCTCACCGACAAGCGTCTCCAGCCCATCTGGCAGGAACGGCAAATCCTTGGCGAAGCAAGAAGCATCAAGCGCTCTCTGCAGACGGTCGTCATCGTTGGTGTTCTCATCTGTACGAGCACCCGTCCCGAACAGGATGTTCTCCCTTACCGTCTTAGAGAACAGAATTTGTTCCTGCGGCACATAACCGATCCAGCCCTTCCATTGCTCGAGCGGGATACGCTCTAGCGGCACGCCGTTCACGTCAACGCCGCCGTTCGGGATCGGATATTCGCGTAGCAGCTGGCGCAAGAACGTCGTCTTGCCGCTACCGGTCCGTCCGACGATACCGAGCGTCGTACCGCGCTTCACCTTGACTGTCACCTCTGTCAAGTTATCCGCAGTAGCTGTCGGGTAGCGGAACGAATATTGGCGGAACACGATCTCCGTCGGCGGCTCCTTCAGCTCAACCTGGTGCTCTGCGTTCGCCACATCCGGGCGGTGGGACAATGTCTCATTCACACGATCCAGCGATGCATTGCCCCGCTGCATAATATTAATGAGCTCGCCTATAGCGAACATCGGCCAAATCAACATACCTAAGTACACATTGAAGGAGACTAGCTCACCTAATGTAATCTCGTTATGAAAAACAAGATAAGCGCCATAGCCAATTCCGATTAAATAAGCGAGTCCAACGAGAATTTTCACCGTCGGCTCGAACAGGGAATCAATGCGCGCGACTTGCATGTTTTTGCCATATACATCTTCAGTAAGTCGGTGAAACTTGCCTTGATCGGCTGTCTCCTGCACATAAGCACGGATTACGCGCACGCCGGACACCGATTCCAGCACTTGATCGTTCAGCTCCCCGAACGAGCCTTGCGCAGCCATAAATCTCTTATGAATGACTTTGCCGTACATCTGAATAAGCAGCGCCATGATCGGCATCGGCAGCATCGCAGCCAGCGTAAGCTTCCAACTAATTAAGAAGCCCATCGTCAGAATGATCGTCGCCAGAAAAACAGTAGAGTCGATCAACGTCAGCACGCCGAAGCCTGCCGTGTTGGAAACAGCTCGCAAATCGTTCGTAGCACGCGCCATTAGATCCCCGGTTCGATTGCGCTGGAAGAATGTCGGTGTCATAAGCAGCAGATGATTCATCAGCTTCGAGCGATAGAGCCGTTCAACGACGAACGATCCGCCGAACAGCTGATACACCCATATATACGTGATGCCGTATATAGCCGCTAGCAGCACGAGATACACTACGATGATCTGCATCAACGCGCCAGAGGTCAATTCGTTCACATTCATAAGATCGATGGTATGTCCTATCAGCTTGGGTGGTATAATCTCCATCACCCCTACGATCGTGAGCAGCACAATCGCCGTCGTATATCGCTTCCATTCTTGCTTGAAAAACCAGCCAAGCTTTTGCATGACAGCTAGCATAGTCGGTTCCCCTCCTTATTCTCTCTCTGTTTGTATGTAGAAAAAAGACCCTGCACAAACATCCAATGCGCAGAGCCTGATTCATAGAATCAAAAAAAGCGCGAGGCTGCATCAACGGGCAACCATGCGCTTCGCTATTTCCGTAATGTCTATATGATCAGATGATCAGACAGCGGTCCTGAACGACTGCGAGTGTTCCCCTAGCATTAACTTGTGTGTGGCGTACGTGACGCTTGTCAATTCGATTATACATGTTCGGGAAACCTCCTCTCGTCATTATAAGATTACGCTGAATCATCCGTATGCACCGCCATCAAGAACGGGCAACAAAGTTATTTTCCAAAGTTTACATGCTGTACTGTACCACGGATTGTAAAGGAATGTCAATCAAAATTTGTTATACTTGTTCTTAAAGATATTTGCACACCGTTCCAGTGATGCATCATTCTGCAAGAAGTGAGGAGGAACGTTCATCATGCACGCATCGAACAATCATGCCGCCGTTGTCCGGCACAAGCCGGTCCGGCAATGGCTGACCCCGACCAGCGGATACTTGACCGGTTATACCCATACCTTGAATCCATACATAGGCTGTGATTTCGCATGCTCGTATTGCTATGTAAGGCGCATGCCTCCCGCCCTATTCCGGGGAATACCTTGGGGAGAATGGGTCGATGTGAAGGAGGTTGCCCCTCATCGGTTCGCTGCTGAGCTCGCCCGCAAGAAGAGCAAGGGCCCAGTTCGCATCTTCATGTCCTCGGCGACCGATCCTTATCAGCGACTGGAGGCGAAGGAGCACGTAACCCGTTCGCTCCTAGAAGTGATGGCTGCCGATCCGCCGGAATTCCTGCTGATCCAGACGCGCAGCCCGCTTGTTACCCGTGATCTGGAGCTGATTCGCCAGCTCCTGCCGCATGTGCGGGTAAGCATGACGATCGAGACGGATCGCGAGGACGTACGCCGAGCTTTCACGCCGGGCACTCCGCCGCTTGCAGCGCGAATCGAAGCCTGCAGAGCCGTGCGCAAGGCAGACGTTCCTCTGCAAGTTGCCGTCTCGCCGCTGCTCCCGTGTACGGACCGCTTCGCGGAGCAACTCGCCGGGCTAGATGCAGATCGCATCGTGCTAGATGACTTCTTCATGGGTGACGGCAGCGGCGGGAAGCGTACCCGACAGCTCGGTCTGCAACCAATCTTCGCGGAGCTGGGGGCTGAACAATGGTTCGATCCTACTGCTTACCTCCACGTGCATGCCCAACTGAAGGATGTACTGCCAGAAGACAAGCTGTATGTCAGCCAGCCGGGCTTCCTGCCGTAGCCCCAGCCGGATTCATTCTGGCACCAGTATCTGTATTCTAGTAAGTAATCGGCACCTCATAATAATAGGTATCCTTACTTCGCTTGTGCACGGTCAGCTGTAAGACCTTCTCTCGAAATACCGCTTTGGCTGTTCGCGGTTTCACCGCGGCTGGCAATGGAACATGTATTTGCTCCTTCCCCAGTCCGTCCAACAGGATGCTGTGCTCTCCCATTCGGATACGCATGCGGTCGAGCTGCGCCAAATCCCGAACGCTAATTCTGATAATCACTTGCCGATGTGTCTCGAACACTTCCGGCTGCTGGGTCAAGTATGCGGATGCAGCATGACTGTCGCTTCGGCTTATGGAGGTGTCGAACAACTCCTTCATCCAAGCTTGATCCTTCTGTTCCGGTATGCCAGTCGGAAATAGATGCTGAAAGTATCGCTCGAACTTCTCCCAATTTATGCTTCCGCTATCCTGTTCTTTGCTATGCACAATCTGCCGAACCCCCTTTCATTCTGGTAGCTTACTGCTGTTGAGCAATGAATAAATCACGGCTCAAAGAAGCGATGTGTGAAGTGATGATACTCCTCTAGCTCATCTCCAGTTGAAACAGGCGCATATACTGTCTGCAGCAGCCCTGTCTGATTGAAGGTTGTAGGAGCGCCGCATGCGACACAGAACGCCGCGTCTTCCGTATTTTCCTTCGTGCAGGGTTCTCCGGTTAACCCTCCGTCATACGTACAGCGATTTACAATCGGCGCGCTGCATTGCTTGCAATATTGGTCATTCTTGCCCGGCTTCGATCTGCACCGAACACAACGGTCAACTGGCATATGCTCATCCCCTTCCTTCAGAATTCATACACGATCAGCCTGTTCTGTCATCGTCGCTGTGTGCGTGTTATCGCTATCCAAATCTGTCAGCTGCACTTCGCCGCTCCCCTCCTCGCTGAGCCACTTCTGCACAGCTTCTCCTTCAGCTAATGCAGACAAACCCGCTACCAATGTGCCGCTAAGCTCTTGTACATGCAGCTCCTGCACCTTGTAATTAATCGTCTCGATGTGAACAGGCTTGTATTGATCCAGCTTGCCCTCCAAGCTCTTGATACGGGCTTCCAGCGCCTCCACCTGCTTCAACAGCTGCTCATTCCGCTCATAGGCTTGCTGCATATACCAATGCCATTGCTGCATCCAATCATAAGTGCCTGCGCTCATGCCTCCTCCTCCTTATTCGCATTCGTGAATTCGAATCCCTCTTGCCCCTCCTCGTTCGTAACTTGTTCTGCCTTATGCTCAACTGTAGGGACCGCAGAACCTCGCTTCGGCATCGCCGTGAACGAAGAACGGTTATGACACAGGACGGCTTTGCCAATATTCAACGAACCGATCGTACTGATCGAATTGATCTTTATATTGTGAATGTGAATGTGTATCATCTCGACCGCTCCTTACACCGATTAAACTTGCGCCTGATTCTGATCCTGTACATCAGGATCGTTGGACACGTTCAGATTATTGGATTGCGACGGACTGCTCACATCATCACCGATTTCAAAATCATTGATATTCGCCTTCACATTCGCTTGGTGCCCCTTATTAATGACATTCCCGAAGTTGATCGAGCCGGCTGTCGAAACACCATTTACTTTCAAATTATAAATGTTGTTAATGTGCGCCATACAGGCCGTCATTCCTTTTGTCGCGTTTAGTGCTAGTTTATGGTCACGGGGCTTGTTGGGTGAATGTCTATTTCGCCGCCGTCCTGCTCGCTAGTGATCTCTGACCGTTCATATAAAAAAAAGCCCTGGAAGCAAACACCGCTGCGCCAGCAGCAAGCGTTCCTCCAGAGCTATGGCTATTGTTGGTTCAAGATGTGCGCTAAGTTCTATAACCGCCAGTATAGATTTGCAAGCTGTTAGGATTATGCTCGCTTCTGCGCGCGCTGAACGGCAATGAGCGAGAGCACGAGCGCAGCTATCGCAACGAATAACGTTACCCATTGCAGCCAGCTTGCGTCCGAATTAGACGATGCTTCAAGCTCCTCCCCATCCGCTTCACTTGCAGCCGCATGAACCGCTGTCACAGAAGCGGGACGATCTGCGTCCTCTGACCCCGTCCATTCTACGACCGTCCCGTCCGCATAAGTTTGGATTGCGTTCCAGACGAGTTCACTGGCTTCATTGCCTACCTTGCCCTGCATGTGGAATTCGCCAAATTCCGTTGCCGACAAGCCTTCTCCTTCTGCTTGCCATGTCACAGCTGTAATCTTCTCGTTCTCATCCCGCTCCAACTCGTAGGTCCAGCCGTACTTCGGCTCGAAGCGAGAGATATCTACATCTGCCGGAATTTCAACACGCACTTGCACCGTCGCCGCATCGGTCTCTGTCGGAACACGTACGGTAAATTTCTCATAAGCCCCTTGTTGCGCTTCCTTCGGATAAACAACAACGTGCGCATGTGCCAACCCAGCCGTCAAGCTGAATAACAGCACAGCTATGAGCAATGTTCGTCCCCAACCTGCTTCCCACATCGTCTTCTTCCCCCATATATTCATAGTATTGACTCCCTTCCATAATTCGTATCTGACAGTTAAACCATCGTTAAGGATTGGCAAATATGCGGAACGTCCTGTGATACGCACTGCTATCCCGGTCTTCATACATAAGCAGCAAGACAGCCTCCCAGCGACCGCTCATCGGAATAAGCGCGCGTTCAGCTGTATACGTAACCGTAGGCACGGAGCCTTCCGTCACTGCCCCTTCCTCCGTGTCGGTTGTCTGCTCGACGAGCTGAATGTCCAGCGGTTCCAGCTCCTCCTGATCCAGATACACAAGCTGCAGCTGAACGTGTTCAGGCAACAGCGCGTCATCATTCGCCCATACGGTGACGACAGCGTCATTCTCGCCAAGCTTCAGCGGTTCCATCTTCAGCTGCATATGCACGCCGTCATCCATCACGTGCCAATGCATCGCTTCACTAACAGGCGCTGGTGTGTGATAGCTCATAGCTGCAGCTGTGCCAACGAGTACACACATGAGCAGCACATCAACCGCGAAAGCAGCCACAGCCGTTCGCCGCATGCGCTTTCGCATCAGCAGCCACAGTATCGATGCAGTTGCAATCACCGCAGCAGTCAGCAAGCCTTTGGCCAGCGCCATTCTTCCCCATGGTGTATAAGGAAGCTCCTCCCATCGACCGCCCCAGATGAGCGCACTCTGCACAAGACCGCTTATGGAGAGCAGGACGATGCTCCAAAATGCTGTACGGGTGAATTGCACGGCACGCTCCTGCCACAACGACCGCTCCCGCAGCCAGCTCCAGATCAGTCCGGCTATGCCAGCGGTCCATAATGCAGCTGCTCCTAGATGGACGAAGTCAGCAATCACGCCTAAGCCAGCCGCACCTCGAACAGCATGACCTTGCAGGCTCTCAACAGCAAGCAGAACACATGCCCACAACAGGGAGACTGTGCCGCTGCCGGCAGACAGCCATATTCCCGCCAGCAGCAAGAGCATCTGCAATGTCCATAACCAGCCTGCTGCGGAGAAGGCGAAGCTTGCTATGCCTCCAGCTCCTTGGGATACGAGCCAGCTGCCGTACTGCATGCCGAACATAATGACGGTCAATAGAAGCACTGCTGCGCTGAGATAGCCTGCTCGGATTGGAGATGCTACGCCGCGGCTCCTCCACCACACACTGCCGGTCAACAGCAGCAAGCCGCCCAAATACGCACCGCGCACAACGTCCTCAACTAACGATGCATTGCTGTCATGCATATGTGCTGCATGCCCGCCTGCTGCTTCTTCCATATTTGTGCTGCCATCGGACACTACAGACGTACCAACCGCGAACACATAAGTGCCGCCGATCGGATGACCGTCTAGAGAAATGACTCGGTAATGAACGGTGTATAGACCGTCTCCCTCTGTGGTCAATGCGGCGCTGAGTTGAACCCGCTTGCCGTCCAGCTCCGCATCCATCGCTACATTCCTGCCTTGCTCATCCAATACGGCAAGCTCGAACAAGCTGTTGTCTACCCGCTCATTGAAGGTTAACGATACTTGCTCCGGCATGTGCGACAGACGCTCGCCTTGCTCCGGATTGGAGGCTGTCACATATGCGTGACCGTTCACGGACACGGCTGCCGTTCCATATAGGAAGCAGAGCAGCCAGCCAAGCAGGAACAAGCTCATAACGACTGGCTTCCGCATTCGTCTCGGCTCGCTTCTGGCTCTTGCTTCTGTCAAGTCATGGTAGCGAATACGTTGCATACGCATGACTGGCTCGATCACTCGATCCTTCTCCCCTCCTGTCAGTGCGCTCCTACCGGCTCCGTTCACCGTTCCACCCCCTTCCGCTTCCGAAGAAATACGCACATCGACGCTTTCTTCTTCACTATACATACGCTGCAAATGGCTGATAATAGCTCGAACGAGTCATTTTCCACTTACCGAGTGAATAATTTGTGACCAACTACGACATCCCGACGCGAACGCAAGTATAATGCGCTTGTCACCGGGATGCTTGTGATGCTTACTATGATGTTGTGCAGTGAGTACTTCGCCTAACCTTGCATAGCCTTCTTAATAAAAGCCACATCTTCCGCTATCAGCGTCGTCTCAGAAGCCTTCGCATTCGACTCCACTTGGCGCTCGTTCTTGAAGCCTGGGATGACGCATGCATGCTTGGATTGCGCCAGCGCATATTGTGATGCGACGCCGACAAGCGACTGGGTGTCATGACCGAAGCGGTCCTTAACCGGTTTCAGCTTCTCGCGAATGTCCAGTAAATTCTCACGCGTGAAGCGGCCGTTCGTCGCGCGAATGTCGCCATCGCCGAATTGCGGCGGATTGTCCGGATCGAATTTATCCAGCATCAAGCCTTGCTGATACGGCTGGAACAGCACCATCCCTACCTTGCGCTCATCCGCCCAGCGGAACAGGTTCGTATCCGCTTGATCGTATTCACTGCCTAATGCGCTGTAGCTAAACTGTAACACTTCAGGCTGTGTCACCGGTACGACCCGCATGAAATCAGCATAGTTGTATGCAGATTGGCCGATATGTAGAATCTTCCCCTCTCGTTTGAATTGACGCAGCAGTTCAGCGGCTTCCTCCAAGTAACAATCATTCGGTCCGAAGTCCGCATTATGGAAATAGTACAGATCAACATAATCCGTACCTAAGTTGGAAAGAGTTTGTTCCAATTGATGGCGGATTTGCAGCGGATGCATCGCATGTGGAGCCGTTCCTTTGAACCAGCCGACCTTGGAAGCGACAATCAACCGATCGCGCGGCACTTCCTGCAGCAACTTACCGATCAGCCTTTCCGAATGGCCGTCCCCATACACATCTGCCGTATCCAAGTGATTAATGCCCAATTCAATCGCTTTGCGCAGTCCAGTCATTGATTCGTCGTCATTGTTCCCAGACCAGCCGACCGGTTCACCATCCCGCCAAGAAGGACCTCCGATCGCCCAGCATCCCAAACTGATCTCACTCACCTTGAGCCCGGTTTTCCCCAATTCACGATAACGCATGCTGCCACTCCCTCTCTTTGTCATCCGCTCCACATTATATCACATGCGATGGAATCACCGCGAGATGGGAAGTGTACGCAGAGTGGTTACTATTGACCGAACATCGAAATTGTCGCAGGTTTGCCCACACATGTGATACTCCTTCCACTCATTAAGGGTAGCAACTACAATAATTTCGAGTAAAATGACGCCGAAATCGTATATTAGTTACCCAACTACCATTAATCGGAACGCTGACTTCCACTATTATAGGTAGTTGGGTAATAAATCAGCCTTTTTGCGCTGATTGTCGTAAAATTTATTACTTTCCTTCCCTTAATGAAAGAAAGTGGGTAATAAAGTTACCTTGACACATCCTTCGTACCACTAATACGGCGATCGAGGTTCGTACCCGGGTATACCCAAGTGTTCGTGCTCGGGTATGCGCAAATGTTCCCAACGAGCTTCCCACATCGAACGTGCGCGATCGTACGCAGGTGAAATATTCCGAGGTTCTTGCATTCTGCCGCTATGTATATTATGGTAATAGAGTAACTTGAACATTGAACTTCATACTTCGCATTGGTCGCTAGGGGTGCCCATAGATACTTGGGCTGAGAGAAAGCTGTGAAAGCTTTTAACCCTTGAACCTGATCTGGATCATACCAGCGTAGGAAAGTAACCGGACCGTACAGCATTCGATGCCGCATGCAGCATGCGCCTTGGCACGACCATGGCGCAACGCAATCTGCCAAGCGGCTTCCAGCCGGTTTCCTTCATGGGAACCGGCTTTTTGTCATACACAACCGAGTCATCCCATTCTCGGACCGGGTACGTTCGCCACGGTAAGCGGAAGATCAGATTCAGCATGCGAGTCGATGCACCATTCCAAGAGGAGGACTGATTCTAGATGTCACAATCGACAAGCAATGACATGCTTAACACGTTTCCCAGAAGTCAGAAGGTATACAAGGTAGGGTCGCGCCCGGATATACGTGTGCCGGCAAGAGAAATCGAGCTGCACATTACGAACAGCGATCAAGGCACTTCCCACAATCCGCCCGTACAAGTGTACGATACGAGTGGACCTTACACAGATGCCGACGTGCACACTGACGTGCGATCGGGACTCCCCGCGTTGCGGCAAGGCTGGATTGAAGAACGTGCTGACGTAGAAGCATACGAAGGACGCGCTTGGAAGCCTGAGGATGACGGGTTGTCGGCAAGTACGGCGCCAAGCGTTACCGCAAGCGATAATACGACGCATGCGGACAATGCTGGTGCTCGTCGCGAAATCCCGGGACTGCGCCGCCGTCCGTTCCGCGCTAAGCCAGGCAAGCGAGTGACGCAAATGCACTACGCCAGACAAGGCAAGATCACGCCAGAGATGGAATTCATCGCGATCCGTGAAGGCATGGACCCGGACTTCGTGCGCAAGGAAGTAGCTGAAGGACGCGCCATTATCCCGTCCAACATCAATCACCCGGAGAGCGAGCCGATGATCATCGGCAAGAACTTCCTCGTCAAAGTGAATGCCAATATCGGCAATTCCGCTGTCACCTCTTCCATCGAGGAGGAAGTGGAGAAGATGCGCTGGGCTACGTTCTGGGGCGCCGATAACTTAATGGACTTGTCCACGGGCAAGGACATCCATACAACACGGCAGTGGATTATCCGCAACTGTCCTGTGCCAGTCGGGACGGTTCCGATCTATCAAGCATTGGAAAAAGTAAACGGCAAGGCGGAAGACCTCACATGGGAGGTATATCGCGACACGTTGATCGAGCAAGCAGAGCAAGGCGTCGATTACTTCACCATTCATGCTGGTGTGCTGCTGCGCTATATCCCGCTGACCGTGAAGCGGACTACAGGAATTGTCTCGCGCGGCGGTTCGATAATGGCTGCATGGTGCCTCGCCCATCACGAGGAAAGCTTCCTGTATACCCACTTCGAAGAAATTTGCGAAATACTGAGTCAATACGATGTTGCCGTCTCGCTGGGTGACGGTCTGCGTCCCGGATCGATTGCCGATGCGAACGATGAAGCACAATTCGCTGAGCTGCAGACGCTCGGAGAGCTGACACAAATCGCTTGGAAGTACGATGTGCAAGTAATGATAGAAGGACCAGGACATGTGCCGATGCACAAGATTAAGGAAAACGTCGACATCCAGCAAGAAATTTGCCAGGAGGCTCCGTTCTACACCTTAGGACCGCTGACGACTGATATAGCGCCAGGCTACGACCATATCACATCTGCGATCGGTGCGGCGATGATTGGTTGGTTCGGCACTGCTATGCTCTGCTACGTGACACCGAAGGAACATCTCGGCCTGCCGAACAAGGACGACGTGCGCGAAGGGGTAATCGCCTACAAGATTGCCGCTCACGCCGCAGATCTTGCCAAGGGTCATCCGCTTGCGCAGCAGCGTGATGACGCGTTGTCTAAGGCCCGCTTCGAATTCCGCTGGCTGGACCAGTTCAACCTGTCGCTCGATCCGTACCGTGCACTGGAATTTCATGATGAGACACTTCCAGCGGAAGGGGCCAAATCCGCGCACTTCTGCTCGATGTGCGGGCCGAAGTTCTGCAGTATGAAGATTTCGCATGAGCTGCGCGCTTACGCCAATCAGCAAAACGTGGACGTAGATACCGCCATACAGCAAGGCATGGAAGAGAAAGCGAAGCAATACCAAACGGCTGGCGGCAAATCCTGAACGACTATAGCGAGAACGGACGCTGAAGTTTACATGCAAGAGCAGAAGGGGCTGGATTGAACCAGCCCCTTCCTGCATTGCGATATATTACGACTTCACTGTCGTCATTTGCGGCTTCAGCTCCTGTCCGGAGCCTTGCGATCCGATCATCTCCTGATCTACAGAGGAAAGCTCATATTCATCGGCGAACGCATTGTTCGGCTCCTCTAGCATCGTCCAACAACAGATCAAGCTGATGAGAGCGCCACCTGCGAGAATGAAGAAGAACAATTGAGGACTGACGAATGTCAATACGGTCAAATAGGTGACGGAGCCGACATTCCCATAAGCACCCGCCATGCCCGCTACTTGGCCCGTAATCCGCTTCTTGACCATCGGAATAATCGCGAAGGTCGATCCTTCCGCTCCTTGCACGAAAACCGAAGTCAGAATCGTAATTGCAACTGCAAGAATGAGCGGCCATCCGCTCTGAATGAGCCCCATGCAGAGAAAGCCTATCGTAATGCCAGCCATATAGAACAGCATGACCCGCTTTCGATTGTTCAGCTTATCGGACAAATACCCGCCGAGCGGACGTGCGAACAGATTCACGAAGGCGAAGGAGGAGGCAATCAAGCCCGCAGCAGTCGGACTCAAGGCGAATGTCGTCTGGAAGAACATCGGGAGCATGGACACAACAGCCAGCTCAGCACCGAAATTGGCAAAGTACGTCGTGTTGAGCGCGGCCACATTTTTGAAATTGTAACGATCGTCCTTCGGTACACCTTTTCTCAATATAGGAACATTCACCTGCACAATCTTCACTACTTGATAGACGAAGACGAGCGCGAGCACGACAAAGATGACGTTCACGAACGAGCCGGAAACCATCTGCGTATTCCCGAGCTTCCAGGCTAGCAAGCCAAGCACACCGACTAGCGGGAAGGTCCACAATATAAGCTGCACCAGATCGCCCCAGCTGCTCACTTCCATCGCCGATGACCGTTTCGGACGAATATACGTCTTGCCTTCCGGTGTATCCTTGACCAGCATGAAGTACAGAAGCCCATACAAGAGACAGATCACACCAGTAAGTGCAATCGCGTACCGCCAGCCATTCTCCCCGCCAATGAGTGACAAGGCAATCCAAGGCAATGTCATCGCAGCAAAAGCAGAACCGAAATTCCCCCATCCCGCATAGAAACCTTCTGCAAATCCGATCGACTTCGGCGGGAACCACTCCGACACCATCCGAATACCGATGACGAATCCAGCGCCAATACAACTCAACAGCAGCCGAGATACAGCAAGCTGTGCCCAACTCGTACCGAAGGCAAAAATAAACGTCGGTATCGACATGACAACGAGCAAAATACTAAAGACGATTCTCGGTCCGAATCGATCCAGCAAACTGCCGATAATAACCCGCGCAGGAACCGTGAGCGCAACGTTCATAATGGCGAATACTGCCAGATGCTCTTGGGTCAGAAACCCCGTCTCACTTATCATCGTCGTAGCAAGTGGTGCCATATTAAACCATGTAACGAACGTAATGAAAAAAGCAATCATCGTCAAATGCAGCATCTTCATTTCCTCATTGCGAAAGCGGAACAAATCAGCGACCTTCATGGTAACCCCTCCATTATACCTGTTGTAATGTAATATTTTCTAACACTTACCTTGCAAACTCACTGAACTCTTTACTCTTATCCTATCAATATATAAGCATACGCCCTTTCTCCTGTTTGGTTTGTGTAAGATTAAATATCATTACCTGTTCTTTTATATTACTCAAGATACAACTTTCTATCGACAATGACAACCAAAAAAGTTCGTATTAAAACAAAAAAATATAGTGATTGTTCATGTTTACACATGATTCAATCACTATATCCGAACGTTTTAATGTTTATTTGATTTTAATATACGTTTTATAAGCGCTTACTTGGTTTTTTACCCCTCTGCCGAGCCTGCCGACACCCAACCAGCTACTTGTACAGTCCGCTTCGCTTGATGCTCGACAGCTGCCTGCACATCCTCTACCATCTTGCCATCTTGTCCAACCGTTACACTTGTGCCGTATGGATTGCCGCCTGCACCGAAGATGACCGGATCTGTGTAGCCCGGCGCTGCGATAATCATGCCATGGTGATACAGTGTCGTATACAGCGACAAAATCGTTTGCTCTTGACCGCCGTTCGAATTCGCCGCGGATGACATCGCACTCGCAACCTTGTTCGCCAGCTTGCCTTGCGCCCACAAGCCGCCGGTTGTATCCAAGAACTGCTTCAGTTGCGCAGCCATTATACCGAAGCGTGTCGGTACACTGAAGATGAATGCATCCGCCCATTCCAGATCCGCATGTGTTACTTCAGGCACATCTTGAACGGCTTCAATGTGTGCTTTCCAAGCTGGATTACTATTCGTCGCTTCCGCCGGCGCTGTCTCTGGCACCTTCAGCAGCTTCACCTCTGCACCAGCTGCCTTGCCTGCTTCTGCTGCCCACTGTGCCATCTGATAGTTCGTTCCAGTCGCGCTGTAATAAATCACTGCTAATTTAACATTTGTCATTTGTTAACCCTCCTAGTTATGGTGACCTTCTAGTTTTCTTCCAAACCTACGCCAAATATGCAATTCTCAAAACTGTACAACCATATGACTCAACGTTCCATAGCCATAGCTTCTGTGCAGGACCTGTGGCTTACGCTCCTGATCACCGCTGCCCATTGCGATGAAATACGGCACGAAATGCTCGGCAGTCGGAACAGCTTGCTGCGCATGCGGGGCTTGTGACCGATAATCGAACAATGCATCCACATCCCAGCTCTTCGTTCGTTCCAGCAGCCATTCATCGAAGGCTGCCGCCCAAGATTCGGGTTGCTCCGCATCCCAGTTAATCATGCGCAGATTATGAACAGTTCCGCCACTGCCGACAATCCACACACCCTTTTCCTTCAATGGTGCAAGCGCTCGACCGATCACGTAATGTTCCTCTGGCTGAAGGTGTGGGTTGACTGACAGCTGAACGACGGGCACATCCGCATCAGGCAACACATGATGAAGCACAACCCATGCACCGTGATCCAGCCCTCGTTCCTCATCACGCCGACAATCTATATCGCTCTGCTGTAGCAAGCGCTCGACTTCCGCAGCTACCGCCGTAGATCCCTGCGCCGGATATTTCATCGCGTATAGCTCAGGCTGAAATCCGCCGAAGTCATAAATCGTGTCATACGTACTGTCGCGCGATGAAATTGTCGTAACCGAGCTTTCCCAATGAGCGGTGAACAGCACGACCGCAGTTGGCTTACCGTAACGCTCTGCCAATGTATGCAAATCGTTCGTATACGCGTTGTCCTCCAACGCCAATGACGGCGCACCATGCGCGATAAAAAAAGACGGCATCGTCACTCACCTCCTTCATTTGGCCTCGTCCTGCAACGTTTTCAAATACAATTACTTAACTTTTTATATTTAATTAACTTTCGTAAGTAATTTTATCAAACATTCGCCCGCATGTAAAGTCTTAATATTGAACCATCTATAATAAACATGTCCGAAGTTCGTCCGCCGTATGCATACCACACCAAACAAGGTCATCCCTGCACATCGCGCGGAATGACCTTGCTCATAGCACAATATCTTCGGTTACTTGCTCAGCGCTTAAGAGCTACACGAAGCAGCCAGCTTCTGAATTTCCACCCATGATGGGATAGCCGGAATCGCTCCTTTCTTCTGTGTCGCAAGCGCTCCCGCAGCATTCGCATGGATGACCATACTAGGTAGCGTCGCAAGCTCGCCGCCAGACATCCATCCAACTTCAATCAGCTGATGAAGCATCGCCGCAACGAACGCATCCCCCGCCCCCGTCGTATCGATTGTCTGGACTGCGAAGCCTGCAACTTGCCCCGACTGCACGCCCATCCTGTAGTAGCAGCCCTGTTCTGCCAAAGTTACGAAAATAAGCGGTGTGCGGTATTGGTCAACAAGTTGCCTCACACCTGCCTCAGGATCAGCGATGCCGGTCAGAAAGTGCAATTCTTCCTCTGAGAGCTTCACGATATCTGCGTACTCCATGCCTTGTTCTATCTTGCGCTTCGCATCCTTCAGATCAGACCAAAGCGGAGCACGGAGATTCGGATCGAACGATATAATCGCTCCCCCGATCTTCGCCCGTTGAGCTGCCTGCAGCGTAGCTGTCGCCGCTGGTTCTGCTGACATCGAGACCGAACCAAAGTGGAATAACCGCGATCTCGTAAGCTGCTCCGCGGATATATCGCTAATATCCAACAGCATGTCCGCGCCCGGATTACGATAAAAGTGAAAGCTCCGTTCACCGCTAGCGTCCAAATGGACGAATGCCAGCGTCGTGTTCGCCTGCTTCGTTCGAATCACACCTCTGCAGTCAATCCCATTGCCTGCAAGCACGCTGATCAGATACTCTCCGAACGCATCCTCACCCACTTTGCCGATGAAGGCTGTCTTCCTTCCCCATAGCGCCATCGCTGCCAGCACATTCGCAGGAGCACCGCCCGGATTACGCTCGAACAATGGCTGTCCCTGCTGAGATACACCGCCCGGTGTGAAATCAATGAGAACCTCGCCTATTGCCGTTACATCAAGGTCATGTGCCATCTCACGTTCCCCCTTGTTCATTGCGAATCAATCATGCGTCATATGCGCCAAGGTCTGTTCAAAAAGCTGCTCCACATGATGATCATCAATCGAATAATAGACCGTCTTCCCAACCTTCCTCCGTTTCACGATCCGCACATTGCGCAAATATCTTAGCTGATGCGAGACAGCAGATTGTGTCATATCAAGCACGGAACAGAGATCGTGCACACACAGTTCCTTCCCTTGAATCAAGGCATACAGCAGTCGAATTCGCGTCGGATCACCCATAGCCTTGTACACTTCCGCCATCGCAGCAACCTTATGCTCGCCAAGCATCTGCGCTTTCACCGCCTGCACTTGCACACCGCTTCCTCCTTCGCAGGTCGCTTCGCATGCTGCATCTTCGATTTTCGCCAATTTCACTCACCACCGCGCTATTAATGTGATCATTATAGCATAGCTGCTCTACTCGCGGAGAAAGCTGCAATCCTCTGATTGATGCGACTCATCGTCCGACTGCTGGATAAATACGGTTGTATCGGCAAGCATGCTCGCTGCTGTAGGAGAAAATACTATTGAATAGCAACTGCCGGGAGGTGAGACACAATGAATCAAGCGCTGATTACAGCGTTGACCGCAGTAGGGACAGCACAGCTGCTCAAGCGCCCGATTCGAATATGGCGGAATCAAGATACTGGTCCCCAGGATCTGCTCGGATCAGGGGGAATGCCCAGTGCCCATTCTAGCGGTGCTGCGGCGCTCGCTTCTTTCACTGCATTGCGCTACGGAATTCGTACGCCGGAATTCGCCATAGCTGCTATGCTCGGCATTATTGTCATGTATGATGCAATGAATCTACGTCGACATACCGGTGAGATTGCAATTCAAGTCAACGACCTTGACAGCCACGTAGAAGCGCTCGCCGGTCACCATCCAGACATTCATCATAAGCGGAGGAAGCAGGAGCTGGAGGAGCGTATCGGACATCAGCCCGAGGAAGTGCTGGGAGGGGCCCTACTCGGCACCGCGATCGGTGCAGCTAGCGCATTGTTCATTAGACATACTTGACATTATTTCGATATCGTAATATCATACGAATAAGAAGGTACGATATCGTATTAATGGAGGATATGGATGCAGCAGCTATTGGAGCTATTCCTGCAGAACGGCCTGCGCCCCTTCCAATTGGATGCAGAACTTGCAGCCTATGAGAAGATCGTCACGCATTCCGAGCTGATTACCTTACTCATTCTAGAGCTTAAGGGGCCGCGTACGATGTCTGATCTGGCCCACGATCTGGGCTCGCCGCACAGCACATTGACCAGCATTACGAATCGCTTGACACGAAGAGGATTCGTTCAGCGCGAACGGCTCGCCAAGGATCGCAGAGTGATCGAAGTACAGCTGACAGACGCAGGTGGTGCGCTGGCGCGTGATATCCGCCAACGCATCGAGTTGATGCTGCTGAAGGTGGAGAATGCGCTAACACCGCAGGAGCTTCAGCAATTTATCACGCTGGCAATCAAGGTAGCACAGGCTGTACAGCAGCCCGACGTCAAGAAGGGGCAGCAGGATCAACCAACCCAACTACGTTCTATCCCTATTGAGGAGTAACCATATCCTCATTTTTTCTTCCTTATTTATTACGATTTCGTAATAATAGCTCAACGAGTAAGCAATGGACGCTAACGATTCGATTTAGACAGGAGGCATATTCGATGCGCATTATTTTCTACACAGGCAAGGGCGGTGTCGGCAAGACGAGTATAGCAGCAGCAACTGCGTTGCATATGGCTGATTCCGGCTTGCGAACGCTGGTGCTCAGCACCGATGCCGCACACAGCTTATCCGATTCATTCGGCATTCCGTTAGGAGCGGAACCGACTCCTATCGCCGAACGCCTAGACGGTCTGGAGATCGACTCACTGCGGGAAACAGAGCGCAACTGGTCCTCGGTACAGCATTGGCTGTCCGGTGTTATGTCATGGGCGAAGCTGGACGATATCCAGCATGAAGAAATGATCGTCTTCCCCGGTATGGAAGAACTGTTCAGCTTGCTGAAGATCAAGGACTATGCCCAGAGCGACCACTACGACGCCCTCGTCGTCGATTGTGCGCCGACCGGCGAAACATTGCGCCTACTCAGTTACCCGAACGTGATTCGCTGGTGGCTGGAGAAGATCTTCCCGTTCGAGCGAATGCTCATTAAGACCGTTCGACCTGTCGCCAAGCTCGTCACAGGCGGATTGGAGCTTCCTGACAACCGCACACTGAACGCGATCGAAGCATTCGTCCGCCAGGTCGAGGATATGAATGAGTGGGTGTTTCAGCGCAACGAAGCATCTGTACGTCTAGTCATGAACCCCGAGAAGATGGTCGTTGCCGAAGCGCGACGTTCGTTCACCTATTTGAATTTATACGGCTTCCAGACAGATGCCGTCCTAGTCAACAAAGTACTTCCCAAGGAAGCTGCGCAAGGGTATTTCAACGGCTGGCAACAAATTCAACAACGGCATATGGCTGAGATTGAAGATTCGTTCTCACCGCTTCCGATCATCCAAGTCCCACTGCTGGCTGAGGAAGTAACCGGATTTGCCATGCTGCGCAAAGTCGCCACGATTGCCTTCACAGATCTCGAACCAGCAAGCTTGCTCTATGAGGGCCGCGTAGAGGAAATGGTGAAGCAGGATGGCGTCTATCGCTATTCGATCAGACTTCCTTTCGTCGCCAAGGATGAGCTGGACCTTCGCCAGAAAGCAGATGAACTGACGATTCAAGTTGGTCCTTACCGCCGCAAGACGACACTGCCTCGCACGCTGACCGGTCGGCCTATTACGAGCGCCCGCTTCGCGGATCAGAAGCTGATTCTAAGCTTCGGGGAACGATCGGCCGGTGAAGCGGAAGACGACACGAAAGCGGAAACCGAGACGAAGGGAGGTGGCTGACTTGAGTCGAGGCGCACTCCATCTGTGGATAGACTTGCTCGCAGATGCAAGCGAAAGATTGAAACCGACCTTACCAGAAGAAGCCGAACGACACTTCTGCACTGCGTATGCAGCGAGCCTCAAGGGCTTTCGAACCTTGCTGGACGCAGAGATCAGCAGAGCCGAAGAACGTGCAGCGATGACTGACGCTGCTGAATCTACCGCGGGGCGCACAGCTTCGTCCGCAGCAGCCAAGCGGCAGCGCAATGATGCTGATCTAGGTACAGGACGAGGGACCGACCGGGGTGCTGGCCGAGGTGCAGACCGAGGTTCCGATCGAAGTGCTAGCCGACACATCCCGATAGAGGACACTAATGAACATAGCGAGTATTAGCTGTGATCCCGGCATTGTGCAGCTACACATGTCCCATCGTCCACCTCTAACGGAAATGAGACACCACTAATCGCCTTTTTTTTGAACTTTTCCATTCTAACGGAACTCCAGAGCACTTATACGGCAAAACCAGGGGCGATAAACGTATTTGTCACACAATAAGGCACTCTCACTTCCGTTAGCGATCCAACCATGCCACAAACAACCGTTTAAGCGTCTCTGGCTTCCGTTAGCGTCATTACGATGGTCTCCGCTGGAATCCGTTAGAGTAATTTCGAAGCCATTCTCTGGCTTTCGCTAGCACGATTCCGAAGCCAATCTCTGCTGGTTTCCGTTAGCACAATTCTGTACGCAGTCTCCAGCTTCTAATTGTCGGCAAAGCCCATGCGGAAGCGACTCTAACATTCTACTATAAAATTGAGGTGATCCCTATGTATAAAACAAGCGGCTATTTGTTAATCGGAACCGGTATGATCCATAATGTACTGGGCGTTCTATTATTCTGGGAGCCACTACTGGATATGATCCAGAGCGGTCTATTCAACGCCATTGCCGAGCAATATGACCGGGGGTTGGTATTCTGGTTCCTGTTCTTCGGCTTCCTGCTCATGGTGCTTGGTCGCGTGCTGAGCCGTATGACTGCTGATGACAGCGCAAGCGCCCGACTCATCGGCTGGTCCTTGCTCGCCCTCGCATTAGCAGGTATCGTCATTATGCCAGTGTCCGGATTTTGGCTCATTCTGCCGCAAGCATGGCTGCTGCTACGTCGTACAAATATAACAAGCGGCGTCCACTAACTTGGACGCCGCTATGTTCAAACAATGACTGGATAAATATTAGGAAGCTACTTGAAGTAGCACGTACTCGTCCAATTCAAACATAAGAATCTTATCAAAGACAATATAATCCGTTCTATTAGTAAACGGTCCATCACTTGAATTATCCGAGAACGAATAATATCCTAAGCCATTACCTTGGGCAGTCGTATTGTACCATGCAAGAAATGAATCCACTTCCTCTGACGACAAATCATATTCCAATTGCTTACCGTTCAACATCGTAATCGTTAAGATTGCACGACCATTACTAGGATCGATAGGGTCAACGGGTTCACCTGTACCTTGAGGCGTTGCAGATACTTCCACAGAATATGGACTTTCACCCTCATCATAGCTTGCGGAAACGACATAATAATAGGTCGTATCATTGACAACCGAAGCATCCGAATAATACGTTACATCAGTTACGCTTGGTGCAAGTAATGAATATGGTCCCCCTTGGGTCGTGGAGCGATAAACATTGTAGCTATTCGCCTCTGTTACACTATCCCAAATCAAGTCAACTCTTGAATCACTTGCTGTCGCAGATAAATTCGCAGGTGGCTCCAAAGTATTATCGATCATTGTACCATTCTCATCAATGTCGATTGCGTCTAATGAGAAGTAACTTTTTCCTGATAATCGTTTGATTTCAACAGTATGAACGTTATCAGAGAGGTCTTGTTTTTCAAAAAGTATTGTTTGATATTGATTCGAACCATATTGTGAGTAGGAATAATTTTCTCCATCAATGCTAATTTGAATATTATCTGAATACGTACTCCATCTTTCAGAAATAATTCTTAAGCTTGTACCATTGAATTGAAATTTTATATAATCAGTATTATTGCTTGAATTACTATACATTTTACTTCGATTATAATTACCTGAATGGTTGAACTCACGCCAGGAACCTACATAATCCAAAGACTCATGGTTTGAATCAATTCTCTTCCAACCTTCTTCAGGTTGAAGAAGCTGCTCTCCAACAGAAGCCGCACTAGCAGTAAAAACCCAAGCTACACTTGCAATTAATACCATTAGCATTGTCACTGTTAATTTTCTCATTAACTAATTCCTCCTTTTTTTAATAACGTTTTATATTGTATCAGTTAATAATATATCTGACAATATAGAATTTTCTTATTAATGAAGTGATTTACTTGAGACTCTCTAACTTTTTAGCCAAAAAAAGTGACGACCCCGCATATCGCAGGAATCGTCACTCTTCTCACATTCGGTATTCTGTGTGCCAAATTGCTTACTTCATCACGTCGTGGTCTACGTAGCGGTCGCCGTTCATCTCACTAATGACATTAATGGCTACCTTCGCGCCGTCGCCAGCGGTAATAATGGTGTGTACGCTCACGCCAGCTACTGTACCAGCGGCCCATACGCCTTCTATGTTCGTCTTGCCGTCTGCATCCACATCCAGCACTGTCTTAATACGCGGCTCCGAACCATCCTTCGTCTTGAGTCCGGCTTTCTCCGCGATATCTACACTAAGGCCCGTCGCTACGATCACATGTCGTGCTTCGTACTGGCCATTCTCACCTTCAACCTTCAAGCCGTCGCCGCTCTTCGAAATCGTGACAACCGTATCGTCTACTAGCTCAGCGCCGAACTTGACCGCCTGCTTCTTGCCTGTCTCTACTAAGTCAGGTCCTGTCGTTTCCATCACGCCGTAGTGGTTCTCCACCCAAGCTCGTTTCGTAATACTCTTGTCATTATCCAACACAATCGTCTTCTTCCCTGCCTTCGCTGCGAACAACGCTGCGCTGGCACCTGCTGGTCCAGCTCCAATAATGGCGATATCATACATGTTCCATTCAGCTCCTTCCATGGCTCGTTCTTCATTTTGCCCGTACTATATTGTACCCGATTATGCGACAAGCAAAACAAGTACAACAGAACAAGGCAAACTGTAACATTAACAATTACAGTATAGCAATTTCCACTAAGCAATGTAAAGCGCTACATAAGCTTATAGGATCGGTGACAACAGTCGAGCGCACGATTCCATGAACCGTTGAGAAAGCGGCCTCTCCTTGTATACTGCGAGAGTTAACCGTCTGCAATGCTGCAGATCAGCCGTAAATATCCGCTCAAGCTCCATCGCTGTCTGCTTGTCGAACAGAAAGGCATTCACTTCAAAATTCAATTTGAAGCTGCGAATATCTACATTGGCTGTACCGACTGAAGCCGCCTGACCATCTACGACGATTGTCTTCGCATGTAGGAAGCCTTTTTCATACAAATGGCACGTCACGCCCGCTTCCAGCAATTCGTCCAAGTACGAGATGGATGCCCAATATACGAGCTTCCGGTCCGGCTTGCTCGGGAGCATGATCTGCACATCGACACCAGACAAGGCTGCCATCTTCAATGCGGTGAACATGCTCTCATCTGGAATGAAATACGGAGTTTGAATAAGCACGTTGCGCTTGGCGCTATTGATGAGCTTAATGTATGCATTGCGTATCTGCTCCTCGGCGTCGTTCGGTCCGCTTGCGAGCACCTGCATGCCGATTGTACCCTCATGCGCGGCCTCGGGAAAATAAGCTTCATCCCGCAACAGCTGCTTATCGGAGGTCAATGTCCAATCGAGCATGAACCTGGCTTGCATCTGGAGTACCGCACTGCCCTCTACCTGCAAATGTGTATCCCGCCAAAAGCCAAATCGCTTGTTCAATCCCAAATATTCATCCCCGACATTAAACCCGCCGATAAATCCAGTCTTGCCGTCTATAATAGCCAGCTTGCGATGATTGCGGTAATTAACGCGCATGTTCAAATAAGGAACCCGCGACGGGAAGAAGGCCGCTACCATCCCGCCGGCGTCACGCAGCTCCCGCCAATATTCACGCGGCAGCGCGGAGCTGCCTACATCATCAACCAGCACCCGCACATACACCCCTGCGCGCGCTTTCGCAGATAGCAGATGCACGAGCTTCCTTCCCAGCTGATCGTTGCGCCATATGTAGTACAGCAAGTGAATATGATGCACTGCCGCTTCGATCGCCGCTTCCAGCGCTGCGAATTTGGCCGAGCCTTCCGTATAGATCTGAACAGTATTATCCTGCGTGTATAAGGACTTCCCGCTCATCAAGTTCATATGAACCAAATCCCGATATACAGACGACTCCGCATCTGTGAAGAGAAGCAAGGGCAGCTCCTCCCGTTGCTTGGCAAGCGCCGCTTGGAACACCTTCACATGCTCGACTGTCAGCTTATATATCTTGCGCTGACTCAAATTTTGACCGAGCAGCATGTAGACGACGAAACCGACACCCGGCAGTAGGAAGAGCACCATGACCCATGCCCAAGTAGCGCCCACATTGCGTCGTTCCAAGAAAATAACCGCAACAGCAAGCAGCATATTGACTGCGAAGATTAGTGACGAAAGTGTTGTCAGTACATTGAACTGCATGCCGATCGATCCCTGCCTTTCTTGATGTGACGCATCTCTATGAGCTTCTTACCCGGTTAGCCAGCCTCAGCCGAGCCGCAGTTCAGTCATACCTGCTTGCTAGCTTGCCCCGCATATTCTGCAATCACTTGGAGGAACGCCTGTCCATATCTCTCAAGCTTGCGATCCCCTACACCCTTCACCGTACTGAGCTCTGCTTCGCTTGCAGGCAGACGAACCGTCATCTCGCGCAATGTCGCATCATGAAATATCGTAAATGGCGGCACCTTCGCCTTCTCTGCGAACGACTTGCGAAGCTGACGCAGACGGTCGAACAGCTCTTCATCTCCTGCGAGCTGCGTATGCTCCGCCGCCTGTTGCACGATCGTGACGCGTTGCCACACCTTCTCCGTCCCTTCCAGCACCGCTAATGCTTGCTTAGTCAAGGACAGCACGGGGTATTGACTATCCGAAAGCCGCAAGTAGCCGTCTGCCGCGAGCACGTTAATCAATTGAACAATTTCCTTCTCCTTATTGTTGCCCATGACACCATAAGTGGGCAGGCGATTGAACCCGAACTGCCGCACCTTCGCATCATTCGATCCCCGCAACACCTTCGCTGTCATCGTAATGCCAAATCGCTGCTTCATCCGAACGATACAGGAGAAGATCTTCTGCGCATGCTCGGTAATATCGACTACTTCCCGCTCGTCTGTACAACTGCTGCAGCGTCCACAATCTACCGCATTCCGCTCTCCGAAATATGTCACAACATGCTTCTGCAAGCATCCCGTCGTATGGCAATAATCAATCATATCGCGCAGGTTGGCATAATCGATCTGCTTGCGCTGCTCATCGGATTCGCTCTGTTCGATCAGGAACTTCTGGGTCATCGTATCCTGCGGCGCATAGAGCAACACGCATTCTCCCGGTTCGCCGTCTCGACCCGCTCTACCCGCCTCCTGATAATAGGACTCCACATTCTTCGGAACGTTGTAATGGAGGACGAAGCGTACATTCGACTTGTCGATGCCCATACCGAAGGCATTCGTAGCGACCATGACCTTCAGCTCATCATAGAGGAACTTCTCTTGACTGTCCGCCCGCTCCTGCTCACTCAATCCAGCATGATAGCGACCTGCCTCAATGCCGAGCCGGAGCAAATAATCTCGACAGCTCTCTACCTCCTTGCGCGTAGAGGCATAGATAATGCCGGATTGACCGGTCCGCTGCTGCAAGTATGCTGCCAAAAATTTGCGCTTGTCCACACCTTTCACTACCGAGAAGGTCAGATTGTCACGCGCATAGCCGGTCGTCACGCGTACTGGTCGGCTCAGCTTCAAGTGATGGACAATATCGTCCTTTACCTTATCAGTAGCGGTCGCGGTAAAAGCTGATACAACCGGTCTCGGGTCAATCTGACGCAAAAGCTTCGTTATGTGCATATAGCTCGGCCGGAAGTCGTGCCCCCATTGGGAGACACAGTGCGCTTCATCTACGGCAACAAGCGGGATTGGCAAAGTCGAGACGAGCCGCATGAATCGCTCCGAATCTAGTCGCTCCGGTGCTATATATACCATCTTATACTTGCCCGCTTCGATTTCGCGCATCGTGCGGTTCAACTCATCCGCTCGCAATGTGCTGTTAATAAAGGCAGTCGGAATCCCCATCTCATTGAGCGCATCCACTTGATCCTTCATCAGAGAGATAAGCGGCGACACGACTAGCGTCGTACCCGGCAGCATGAGTGCCGGCAGCTGATAACAGATCGACTTGCCCGCGCCTGTCGGCATGACGGCAAGCGCATCTTTGCCATCGAGCAAGGCTTCGACCAATTGTTCTTGTCCTTTGCGAAATGTATCGTAACCAAACCATTGCTTGAGCGCCTGTCTGGCTTGTTCGATCATACCTAACACTCCTTTAAACCCACAAAAGTGAAGGGATGCTTCGATGCTTATTTCTATTACTTTTGCGGGGCCCGATATTTTAAACCCACGAAAGTGAAGGAATGCTTCGATGCTTATTCCTATTCCTTTCACGGGGTCCGATATAAATTGTTCGAAAATCTCCATATCTCTCTTGGAAACGGTTCGTTATAATAGATTCATATGAATCTAAGTATACCAAAGGAAGTGAATCTATGTTCCGTACAGCGATCGGCCGCTTAAGAATGATTGGACTTCTCGAAGGACTGTCCTACTTGCTGCTGCTCGGCATTGCCATGCCGCTCAAGTATGCGCTGGACATGCCCGCGATGGTGTCTGTCGTTGGCATGGCGCACGGCATTCTGTTCGTACTCTTCTGCTTTGCCGCTCTACATGTCATGATCCTCCACCGCAAATCAATGCTGTGGGGCATCGGCGCCTTCATCGCCTCTCTCTTGCCCTTCGGCACATTCGTGTTGGACCGCAGGCTTCGTGACGAACCCGCACGTTAATCCTTACATCTCGGCTTCCTTCCTGCATCACATTAACGCTCAGAGGTCTTGGCATGCTCGATCAGACGTTCAAGCCGATGCAAGTGGAAGCCATAATCGAAGATCGCGGAACCAACAAGCAATAACCGCACATTGTCTTCATCTGTTTGGTACATCGCCATCACATGATGCATGAACAGCCCGTTGTCCCGGATCATCTCCCGGCTTCGGGTTTCGTTCACTTTGACCATCCCCTCATACTTCAGCAACACATATTCATGATACGTAATAAGATGCTCGATATGCTTGTCGAAGATTTCGCCAGCTTCCACATGATGCGTACTCTGGAAAAAATGCTTCGTCACAATATCCAGCCCCTCCGCACCCTTATGCAGTGTGAGCAACATCTTCTTGAACACAACGAACTTGCGCGCATGAATCGCATGCACCGGCTTCACCCGCTTCAGCTTGCGCCGCTCCTCGTCGAACATACTGAACAATTCATCCAGCTTCTCCAGCTTCGCTCGCAGCTCCTCCCGCTGCTTGCGGAATGCCTTCTCTGTCATCTCATTAGATATCGCTGTACGCAGCAACAGCGACATCTGATCGAACGCCGCTCGACCAAGCTCTACGAACAGCTTCTCATGCCGCGGCGGCCACAGCGCAATATTGACGACGAACGCCGACGCCATGCCGATCATAATGATCGCAAATCGGTTGACCGCGAACGTCCAATCATCTCCTGGCGCATCCATAATGACTAGCACCGTAACGAGAGTCAGGGCAATCGTCTTCTCCGCTTTCAGCTTCAAGCTTATCATGATGACAAGAACCGACACAATGCCAATCACGAGCGGACTATTGCCCAAGCTGATTACGGCAAGTATAGCAATCGCCGCCCCAAGCACATTCGCTTGTACCTGCTCAAACATTTGTCGCCACGTTCGGTATATCGACGGCTGTATCGTGAAGATCGCCGCAACTGCTGCGAATATAGCCGGTGTCAGTCCTAGCCAACTGCTTATGTATAATGCCAGCACAATCGCCAGTCCTGTCTTGATGACTCGCGGTCCCATGGTCATGACAGCTGCAAGCCTCCTTTGTTTCATCTATCCTTATTTTACCTGTATTCCGTCTGTTATTGCAAAGTGCTGTAAGAACAGAGCTTATTATCACTGCCAGCCTAATTACCAACATTTGCGTAATGCAATTCTACCTCTCAACTGGTTACTATGGTAATAGATTAACGAACAGGAGGAATCTAACACATATGAAAATGAAAAAAAGAATAGCTGCATCCGTTATTGCGTTGAGCTTACTCGCACCTTCGACCGCCTTAGGCGCATACCAAGCTGAAGTGACCCACGGTGTGAACTTCCGATGGGCGCCAAGCACAACAGAAGGCGGCATCCACCGTATGTTGAACAAAGGCGAGCCTGTTACTATCCTCGAGGAGATTAACAATTACTGGTTCAAGGTCAAGACACAGGAAGGAATGGTTGGATACATATCGTCTAATGACAAATATACGAAATATGTGTCAGACATCACATCAACATCCAACAGCGGTACGATTACTAGAGGCGTAAATTTCCGTTGGACGCCGCAGGTAGCCAATAATAAGATCGGATTCATCAGCAGAGGATCAGTCGTAGAAGTGCTGGAAATCACGAACAGTTACTGGGTGAAGGTCAAACACAACGGTTATATTGGATACATATCTTCCAACTATATATCGCATTCCGCGTCTCCAAGCCAGCCAAGCACGGGATGGGGCAATTCGTCCAAGGCTGATGCTATCATCTCTACGGCACAGAGCCTCATGGGCAAAGTCTCTTATGAATATGGCGAGCGCATCCCAAGCAGATTCATCTTCGACTGCTCCTCTTTTACAGAGTATGTATTCGAGAAGCACGGTGTATCATTGAAATGGGGTACCCGCTATCAGAAGAGCGCCGGTTCCTATGTTAGCAAGAGTAGTTTGCAGCGCGGCGATCTCGTCTTCTTCGACACGAATGACAACGGCTCGATCAACCATGTCGGCATCTACATGGGCGGCGGCCAGTTCATCCATAACAAGCCGTCTGCTGACGGTGTAGCGATCGATTCGCTGAATTCCGGCTACTGGGACAGAAAGTACGAGACAGCAAGACGTGTGCTGTAAGTAGGACAAGCCACTAGCCAAGACCAGCCCTCTGTTCCGATCAGAGCAGGGGGTTGGTTTTTTTACTGTGTGGCAGATGAATCATCAAGTAAATTTCCTGCAAGTGTGCATCTTTCGACACCAACAATTAGGCGTATTCTCGTATTCCCTGCAAATCTGCATCTTTCTATTCCCGAAACCGCCGTTTGTGCTCAATTGAGCTTTTCAAGCATGTATATTCGCAGCTATTTCCCCATTTCGATCCTTAGCTAGATAACATTCCTGCACATTCGCATCTTTTCATCTCAGCAGCCCGCTTGCGGAGAAGCTTCCCGCTACACTACATTAATGTAAAAAAATCCTCCGCCCGCGAGCGAAGGTAACGAATCCCATGATGCCGCATCCCATAAATACTGCGAATCGATCAGCGGACCGTCGATTCCAATCTCATCATCTTCACACAATCTCAAACACCGGCGGATTCGCTGCATAATGGATCGGCATGGATGGGAATCGTGTGTGCAGCCGTTCCGCAAGCAGCTTCATACCTGCCGTCTCGCTCTCAGCATGCCCCAGCACAATCAACGCCTTACTACGCCCTTGATGAACTGCGTCTCGAACATACTCTGGGGTTTCCCATTCCGGACCTTCGCCATATATAATGAGATCCAATCGTTCTTGCTCGAACAACGGAATAGCCGTTGGTCCTCCTCCTCTATATCCAGCCAACAAACCTACACGCTGGCAAGGCTGATTCAAATCACCGGTCACGCGCACGTAGGACAAGCCGAGCTGGCGCTTCACATATGCGGCAATATCTCGAACGATCACCGGAGGCAGCTGCACGAATGAAGCGACAGGTTCATGTCGAATGACTCGTTCGCGCCAACCGAGCGCATCGAGCAACCCTTGCATAATACCGTCCGGCTCATAGCGATGCCAGTAATCGTGAAACCGGAAGAGGGCCAGCCCCGAATCACGGATCAGCTTCTCCTTGGCTTGAAAGACCGGATCCCGCTCCAACGCTTGCGCAAAGCTGCTATGATGGCTGAAACAAGGTTCTTCATGTGCGATAATCAAGTTGGTACCTAGCTTTATCGCCTCTTCCAGTACTGCCTGCGTCGGCATAAATGTCGTGACGATACCAGACACCTCAGCCTGCGGATCGCCATATTTCAACGTATCTACCGTTGGCTCCAGTTCACCTACTGGTTCGATCAGGGTCTGCAACACTTGCTCAACCTTTATTTTCATGATTGTACCTCCCTTTGTATCCTCCTCTTAAGCTTACTTTCCCCTTTCTTACCATACGCTGGCACGCATGTCCACTATTTCTTACCGTGGTTGCCCCTGAAGCTACCTATTAACCAAATCACCATCGGAAACAGCACACCAAATAGCACTGTATAGTAAGGCCATGCTCTGATGCTCTGCATTTGAACTGACGTGTTGGGCCACGTCAATGGCGCAATGAAAAATCCAAGCGTGCAAAGTGGAATCAGGAGCGAGCGCCAATCCTTCAAGCGAAAAATACCCGCCAAGGCATAGGAGGAAACATAGAGCAGCAAAGACAGACGAAAAAAAATGGTGATGTACCACAAAACAGCTACAATGACTTCGAATCGCTCAAAAAATCCGCCAATGCTGATCGTGCGCACAACAAAAAAACTGGGATAGGCAACATCCGCTACAACCCCCTGGCTAATAACACCAATCACAACGAACACCACAAGAAAGAACATGCCGCCACTCAGCAATGCACTCCGTACCACGACTGTTTTCCACTGTTGAATATACTGCATATGAGATGCCAGGAATAGAAACAGCACACTCTCGAAATAAGGAAAGGCAAACAGAGATATGGAGGCAAGAAAAATTGGTTTCGGCCCATTTTCGAATAGAGGCAGGATATAATCCATATTCATGCTGGGAATCAAAGAGACAGTCAGGAGCACAAACAAAAACAGGAACGCGAAAAACAAGAGCTCTACAGTGCGCCCAATCGTCCGCACACCTCCATGCACTACATACCATACAGCAGCAAGCATTAATAAATAGATTGCCTCCGAAGGTGTTTCCGGCATCATTACACCGGTGAGAAAGTCACCCAGATCTCGAATCACCAGTGTAAAGGTGAGGAACGGATATGCCATGACAAACACGACTAAGCATAGACCGCCTCCCCATTTCCCCAAAATGGAGACCACATGCTCATGAAAGGTTTGCCCATTCAGGCGATTGGCAATGCGAAAATAAAGAAGCAATAGCAGCAGATGAGCAGCCAGTGCGACAGGGACGGCAAGCCAGGCGTCCTGCTTCGCAATGAACACAAGCGTCGAAGGAATCACCAGCAGAGCGCTTCCAAGCTGATGCAGTGTAAACCAAAAAGTCGCTTGGCGAGTCGTAAGGATCATCTTGCGCATGGTGCACCTCCATCGGGTTAAGAGAACCAAGATTCGACCATCTTGCTGAATGGCTCGAATGCTGTTGTAATACCACCCATCAAACTGGGAAGCTTCACTTTCAACATTTGCAAAATGCCGAGCAGCAGACCGCTTGCCAATAAGCAGACGCTCATGATGATATCCCGGTAGCTTTTATTCTGGACAAGCCGACGATATTCAAGCAATGCACCGCTGAGCGCAACTATCATCGCCACAATCGTCACGATTTCTCACTCCCCACTCTCTTTTTGCAATGGACCAATAATCTTACCGAGCTTACGCAAGTTGTAATCGAAACGCATCTCTACTTTCAAGTCGTTTTGGAACATGTCATCCCAACTCTTCTTCCATTCCTTCCACTGCTTCGGATACTTTCGGTGGAACGCCTCACCGATCCCGTACACATCGGTACCATACTCTTTCTGTACCTTATGAACTCCGGCTTCCAGTATGATCGCAAGACTGTCTTGTGCGGCCTGCTGCATCGCATTGAAGACCTGCGCATCTCTCAGATCGACCTTACAATGCACCTCCCCAATATTTGCCTCCACGAACACATTCAACACTACGTGCGGCTGGCCGTTCTTGATCATTGGATTCATCTTCGTATTTGCCTGCGTGACTTCAACCACGAAGTCCCCTTCCTTGCCCGGGCACTTTACTCTGCCTACCGTACTGAACACTCTGTTCATGATATAGTTGTACGCTTTGCTTTCCTCTTCACCTAACCAGCCAATGAGTCGATCTTCCCGGAATACACCAATCCCGACAAACTGATATTCCGCGAAAGAGAGTGGCTGCTTCGCATTCTCCAATTGCTTGCCGACCTCCATATCCCCTTTGATGGTCAAGCCTGACAATACCGGATTGACTCCGTCCAGCGTCATTGTTTGAAACAACTCCCTTACATTAACAGCCGCAGTCGGCGCCCATGACTTCTCCGAGACTTCCAATGATTTGTACAGATCCATAGCAGGCAATGCCTCCGTCGGCGTCACCAGCTCTAACATATCTTTCGCCCTCCTCCCCTTTGCAACCGCGATGTAAAAATCCGGTCGAACCTCGTGGTCGCGGAACCAGAATCCGAGAGGCTCCTGAATGCCCCTTCGGGCTGTTGCCTCGTCCATAATTAGCATGCGCAGATGAGAAAGATACATTTTGCGCGAGGACTTGGTCGTCATTTTTCGCAGCGCCTCAAAAATGGTCGGCGCTCTCTCGGAAAATACAAGCACAGGTGAACGGTCCCCGATCCGTTGTTTGGACATGGCTGACGGATCAACCACTTGCACGGATACCTCATATTGATTGCCTACGGTATCAATGCCAGCTGCAAGCACGACTCCCAATTCATTCAATTCTTTTCGGTTCCAGCAGCCGGGCAGTATAAGCGTCATGACCAAGACAAGGATAACGAACGAATGGCGATACAACTTCATTTGGCACCGCTCCGTTTGCGCAGCGCACTGCGATATGGGAATCGAAGCACAGCATCCTTCCGCTCCTTCTTGCGGTAGGGCGAAACCGGACTCATGTAGGGAACGCCGAAGGAGTCCAACCTGCACAAATGCGTGATCAACACCAATATCCCGATCGTAATGCCGTATACGCCCATCGTGGCCGCAAGCCCCATAAAGATATAACGAAGAATTCGACAAGGGATAGCCATAGCATAAGAGGGGACTGCAAAGCTGGAAATCGCCGTGATCGACACGACAATGACCATAACTGCCGACACAACGTTTGCTTCCACGGCAGCTTGACCTACGACGATCGTCCCTACAATAGACACTGCCTGCCCAATCGTGCGCGGCATGCGCAAGCCTGCTTCCCGCAAGATTTCAAAGGTGGTCTCCATTAGCAGCGCTTCCACAAATGCGGGGAAGGGCACCCCTTCCCTCTGAGCGGTCAGACTTAACAATAACTGCGTAGGAATCATGTCTTGATGATACGTCGTCAAAGCAATGTATAAGGATGGGGCCAGCATACAAATAGCGAAAGCCGCATAGCGCAACAGCCTTATCAAGCTGCTAAACACATATGGCTGATAGTAATCCTCTGCAGATTGGATAAAGTCCACGAACATCGTAGGAGCTAAGAGCACGAATGGCGTACCGTCTGTCAATATGGCGACACGACCTTCCATTATGCCCGCTGCAATCGTGTCAGGGCGATCTGTATTGTAGAGAAGTGGAAATATGGTCAGCCTCTTCTTCTCCTGCAAGATTTCCTCCAAATACTCGCCTTCCAGCACTTGATTCACCCTGGCCTTCTCCAACCGTTGTTTCAGATCACGCACAAGATCTTCCTTGGCTACACCCTCCAAGTACATGAAAGCTACATCGGTTTTCGACTCGCTCCCTATCGTGATCGTGCATACGCGCAATCTGACATCCTTGACTCTGCGCCGCACCAATGTCGTATTCGTGCGCAATGTCTCAATGAACGAATCACCGGGTCCCCTTACGACAGGCTGTGTTTTCGACTCTACGATGCTGCGGTCTTCCCAGCCCGGCAATGCAACGATCAAGCCATGCGCATGCCCTTCCATCAAGAGCAGGAGGCTGCCGGACAAGACCTTGTCCAACGCCTGATCCATGCTCTGAACAGACTGGACATCGCTCGCATCGAGCATACTCATGCGAATCACGTCCAGAGACACAGTCGGGTCATCCACACGATCCAGCAATGGAGCAATTACACTCTCCTGAATCGTTTGCCGGTCTGCCATCCCATCCAAATAGAACAAACCTATATTGCAAGTGTGAGCTAAGGTCATTTCTCTGATGACCAAATCAGTGCTATCGCCCATCGCCTTCTTGATTGCAACAATATTGTCTTGCAAATGATTCGCGAAAGCATTTCCATAATTGGTCACAACGCACCATCCTCCTTACGCTGTGAGTATTCCCCGCATAAGGGAAAATCATGAACTTGTGAATGCGCAAAAAAAAAGAGGACAACAACTGCATCTTGCAGCGCTGCTGTCCTCTCTTCTCATCTATAAATTAGCCCTGGTAACGCGCAACCGGTCTGCCCTGCACACCCGTCTTCACTTTGAACAAGCCGCCGGCTTGCGGCTGCTCCCGTAATGCTTGCTCATTGTTGCCGATTCGAGCGGTGGTAATGTAGAGCTCGTCCAGTTGCTCTCCGCCGAATGCGCAGGAAGTGACGTTAGCTGCAGGCACTTCGACCTTGGCGAGCTTCTTACCTGTATGGGGGTTCCAGCGCGACACTTGCCAGCCGCCCCAGTGACACACCCACAGCATCCCTTCCGCATCGATCGACATGCCGTCCGGTCCGCCGACTTCATCAGCCAGAGAGAAGATCACACGGCGATTGCCGATCTCACCGCTACCAGCATCATAATCGAACGCATTCACAACCTGCTCCCCTGAGTCGATGTAGTACATCATCTTCTCGTCGCCACTCCAGGCGAGACCGTTCGAGATGGTCACATCGGCTAAGCGCTTTGTCACTCGTCCTCCTGCCTCCAGCGTATACAGCGCACCGATCGGCTCGGAGCAATCGAAGTGCATCGTCCCTGCATAGAAGCGGCCACGTTCATCGCACTTGCCATCGTTCAAGCGTGTCTGTCCTTGCGGCTCTTCATTCACATGTGCCACAAGCGTTACGTTCCCACTTTCCAGATTCAAGCGATAGAAGCCGTCCTCAAGTGCCACGATCCATGATCCATCCTCTGCCGGAACAGCCGCACCGATCCTCTGCTCCAGCTCGTATTCGTGCGTCTGCTTGTTGGCAGGCTTGTAACGATGAAGCTTCTTCCCTTCGATATCGACCCAGAACAGCTCTTGCAGCTGATCATCCCATACCGGTCCTTCCCCTAATAAAGCTTGTTGATCGAGCACACATTGTGCCTGTAAAGTAAGCATGCGATAGCTCCTCCTCATATATAATGAATGATTATGTACTGCTGCCGATTGAGCCGATTGGTAACTTCAACGGACACCGATGACCGTTACAGAGCGTATGGAGCGTGTGTGACAATGTAACGGACACGGATGACCGTAAGCGCTGAAAATACCGGTCAAAACGGCGGTTTGTTGCCGCTAATGGACATCGGCGACCGTTAGAAATTAAAAATACGTACTGTGCCGCTCTAACGGACACGAGTGACCGCTGCAGCTTCAATAGACTGTCGTACAATCAGGCTTTCCGCCCACCACCGCTACTCTATCAGCATAGTATACTGTGCACTTCATGGCTAGTGTAATACAACAAGAGCTATCGCTATGTCGGCATGTTCTTCTCGCGCCTGCAACGAATCCCTGCTTCTTTCGTACATATACATAATCGATCACAAGGAGGATTGATGACTATCTCCCACTCCAACTCCATTCGTCCCTTTCGGCACCCTGCTTGGCGCATAAGTCTGCTAATCCTTGCTGTTGTCGGAATCACCATATGGGCTTATCCCTATTTCAACGAATCTGTCTTCCACGTCCATGGATACAAATATAAGCTTGCAGCAACCGATGGCGCTACAAGCCTGTATCACTCCAATTCAGGTCCACCGATCCATGTACAGCACCGAACCGACTCCATTGTCAAAGTTGTGATCGATCAGGCTGCCTATACAATAACGCAACAACAGTCATTTCCCCATACTAGTTATACGGTTACAGATCCAGAGGGACGTACGGCTGTCGTGGAGGAGCGCAACGGACATTTCACAACCTATGAGAATGGTGATCTCCTGCTGTCCTTCACGGTATATGTCGGGGATGAAAGAATAATAGAAGAAGGGGATTGGCTCAACCACCCGAAATCGATTGTACGCGCAGCCGTCCCCCGCTATCATGAGAAGCAAGGAAGCTTCCCGCTCTTCCTTATCTCCATAGCTGTCCTCCTATATGGATGGTGCGGGTTTCGCTATAAGCGCGTGCAAGACTTGCTCTTCTATCTCACGCCATCTACTTGGTATGCAAAGGACCCGGAGCCGTCGGAGTTCTACTATTTCATGTGCAAGGTTGGCGGGATTCTCACTATGCTAGTAGCCGCAGGAATCTTGAGTCAATCGCTGTAATGCGGATGCAACGGACAGCGATCCTGCCGCTATCCCTTCACAGCGCCGCCCATCAAGCCTCTGACAAAGTACCGCTGAAGCGTGAAGAATACAGCGAGCGGCATCAGCATGGAGATGAAGGCGGCAGCTGTCAGCAGGTGCCAGTCATTGCCCCGCGACCCGACCAGACTTGCGATCTTCATCGACATAACCTGTACGTCCGGCTGATTGCCTAGGAAGATCAGGGACACCAAGTAGTCGTTCCATACCCATAAGAACTGGAAAATACTAATCGAAGCCAAAGCTGGCACCGACAGCGGCAGCACCAGACGGCTGAACATAGTGAAGTTGGACGCTCCGTCCATGAATGCAGATTCGAATAGATCCTTCGGCAGCTGACTGATGAAGTTGTACATGAAGTAGGTAACGAGCGGCAGCCCGAATGCTGCATGCGCAAGCCAGATGCCCAAGTATGTACCGTTCAACCCCAAGCTCGTATAATCCCGCAGCACTGGAATCAAGGCTACCTGTATCGGCACAACGAGCAGCGCTACGATGACGACGAACATCGTGCGTCTCCCCGGAAATCGCATCCAAGCGAATGCGTATGCGGCGAAGCTTGCGATAAATACGGGTATGACCGTTGCCGGGAACGACACAGCTACAGTATTCCAGAACGACTGAGACATGCCTGTTCCCTTCTGCGTCTGGACATCGCCGCCGGGCATGACAATTTCGTACTGCTTACCGCCAAGCACCGCTTCGTAATTTTGTGTTGTGAATTGCAACGAAGCTCCCCATTCACGTTCTTGCACTTGCAAGGTCCTCGCGCGACGATTGGCCCAGATCAGCCGTTCACCATCTACGACAACCCCAGCACGAAGCTCGTCATCTGTGTAGGACCGTCCATTCACTTCAATCGGCTCGCGAAGGTCTGTATGCTCAGGAAGCGTAATCTCACTCGTCGCCGTCCACGTCCGATGCGGGAATACGTTCCACCAGCCCTCACTGAGAATATCTGCTGCAGGGCGGAATGATGATACGAACAAGCCAAGCGTTGGGATCAGCCAGATGAAGCAGATGAATCCAAGCACACCGTTGACGAGCCATTTGGATTGGCGCAGCTTCTTCTTCCGGCGCATCTAATATTCCCCCTGCTTCTTGAATTGTCTCAAGTTAATAATGATGATCGGAATGACCGCAAGCAGCAGCACAATCGCTAAGGTGGAGCCATAGCCCGTATTCTGGAACATGAACAGCTGCCGGTAAAATTGCGTAGCAACAACCTCCGTATCGTACTGTCCGCCAGTCATAATCATGACCACATCGAAGATCTTCAGTGTAAAGACAATGATCGTAGTCGTTACAGCAAGCAGCGTTCCGGCGATACACGGGAGCATGATGCGGAAGAAGATACGAACTTCACCTGCTCCGTCTATGCGTCCCGCCTCCAGGATGTCCTCCGGGATGCCCTTAATTGCAGCAGACAAAATCACCATTGCGAAGCCGGTCTGCATCCATATGAGAATCGCGATTAAGAACAGGTTATTCCAGGGCTGCAACAACGTCGTCCACGCCTGTGGCTCTCCGCCTAAGGAAGTGACGATTGCGTTCAGCAAGCCGATCTGCGTATCGTCAGGCTGATAGTAGTAGATGAACTTCCAGATAACACCGGCCGCTACGAACGAGATCGCCATCGGCATGAAGACGATCGCCTTCGCCGTCTTCTCGAAGCTGCTTCTGTCAGCAAGTACAGCGACCAGAAGACCCAGTGCTACACACGCGGTTGTACCCAAGAATACCCACAACAAGTTATTGCGCAATGCTGTCGCCAGCAGTCGATCGGTAAAAATAGCAGCATAGTTGGCCAACCCGACAAAATCGACCGAATTCGGTCCAAAGAAACTGAGGTACAATGTGCGGACTGTAGGAAGGAAGAGCAGCCAGCCGAGCAACAGTACAGCCGGACCTACAAAGACATAAGGCAATATTCTCCGCTTCCATCGATCCGGATATTGCTCCACTACCCAATTGAAGGAATAATAGATAGCATAAATACCGAGCGCCCCCCAAGCAATAGCCACAATCGCATTCGCTATTGGCGGCAACGCTGTGTCGCGCAATAAGAAGAAAATCATGCCGTGCACACACACGTTCGCGATCAGAACGAGTACGGATACCCCTAGCAGGCGCTGCAATTGACGTTGCTTCGTCTGTGCTTGCATCCTCCATCCTCCTCGCCATTTCATACCAAGCAGGAAGACAAGGCGCAGAGCCCTTATCTCACCCTTGGTATGGACTAAGACATAAACTTGATTATTGCTGCCAGCCCTTCTGCATTTCCTCCAATGCCGTATCCAAATCGATCGTACCGCTTACATAATCGGCAACGCCCTTCCAGAACGTGCCTGCCCCGACCGATCCCGGCATTAAGTCAGAGCCGTCGAAGCGCACAGTCTTGGCATTCTGCACAAGCTCCGCCATCCGGCGCTCTGTTTCGGTCGGGTACCAATCCAGCTCGGCATCGTTCATCGGTGCGATGACGCCGCCGGATTGCACCCACGTCTTGATCGATTCACCAGTCATGAAGAACTCCATGACAGCGCGAACCTCCGGGCGGTCATGGAACATCGCATACAAGTCACCAGATATCAACGCTGGTGTTCCGAATTGCTCATCAATCGGCGGTAACGGGAACCAATCGTAATCTTCACTAGTTACATCCGACGGGAAGAACGTCGTAATGAAGCTTGCCTGACGATGCAGCCATGCCTCAGGCGGATTATCGAACAACGGCTGCGGCGCATCGCCGAAATACGTCGTCACGATGGACTTCGTGCCGCCGTATACATAATCCGGATTCAGCCATATCTCAGCCATCTTCTCGAAGGCATTCTTCACAATCGGATCGGTAAACGGCAGCTCGCCGGTTACCCACTTGTCGTAGTTTTCCGGTGTTGTCGTGCGCAACATGATATCCTCGACCCAGTCTGTCGCGGGCCAGCCAGTTGCGGCCCCGGACTCTATGCCAATCGCCCATGCCGGATCTCCGTCTGCTGCAATCTGATCGGTCAGCTCGATTAGTTCGTCCCAAGTATCGGGAACCTCGTAGCCAGCCGATTCAAACTGCTTTTTGTTGTACCACACTAAGCTCTTCACACCGCTTCTCGCCCAGATACCTGCCATGATCTCACCATCAGGCCCTTTCATCGAAGCCATATCGAGCCAGCTTTGGCCATACTGCTGATTCAGCCACTCATCTGACATGAAGCTACGCACGTCTAGCACGTGACCGTCCGCAACGAAGCTATTCAGCAACCCCGGTTGCGGGAAGTCCGCAATATCCGGCGCACTGCCGCCATTGACGCGCACCGATATCGTAGCCTCGAATTCCTTCGAGCCTTCATAGGCAATATCAATTCCGGATTGTTCTTCGAAGGCTTCGATCGCATTCAGAAACTTAATCTCATCCTCGTCCGTGAACGGACCGAACATGGTCACAGTCGTGCCCGTGAATTCCCCCGCATAGGCGCGCTCCAGATAGGACTGTCCCCCTGCTTCGGCATTGCCGTCTTCACTGTCTTCCTCTCCGCTCGTTTCATTCTCAATCGGGACTGTATTACCACCGCTCTCTGGTGCGTTGCCATTGTCGTTCCCCCCACAAGCGCCAAGCACTAGCGTGAACAACATGATGAGTGCTAGAAGCAGCATATGTTTGGGCTTAGCCCATACTTGCATACGTATCATCCCCTTATCTACATATTTAGCGTTCTTCATCACTATATTGAACAGTTGCTCCGATCATGAGTGACAAATTGTCGCAGACAAAAAAACAAACCGATCACACGATACGTGTGCAATCGGTTTGTTGTTCATAAGGTATGTAGTTGTATTGTGCATGCAAGAGTCCAGAGATTTAGCAGCTTGCCTCATTCGAAACTTCCGCTTCATGCTTCCATCGATAGACCAATTCGTCGAACCACTTCTTGTCCTTCGTCTGCAAGGCCAAGCCAATGACGTACTCCAGGCTTTCCCTGTAAGGCAAAACACTAAAACCGCTGTCGCTATCCAGAATAATGCGCCTCTGCTCTGCGTTGCGGAAGATGAAGTAGGGCTTCTGCATATAATATTCGATCCGCTCGTACTGCACAATTTGACCTTCGAACTTACTCGTAGGAGACGTAATCTTACACATCGCTCCTTCATGCAAGTTCAAATATTGGAACAAGTACATAGTCCTTCACCCTCTCATTCAATTGTATGCGCTTACTATTCCTTATTCGCTCCGTTTTACCAATTCCCTGCATGACTTATGGTCCAAAAATCAATCCAGTACGAAAGAATCATCGTTCGAGCTGTACAAGCACGGCCGTTTTATCATCGGAGGTCTTGAAGCGGGGCATGCGCAGACATTCCAGATCACTCTCTTCAAGGGAGATAAGCCAATCCACATACCGTTCCAACCCCATATCCCGCACAAATTCAGCGACTTCCAATGCGCCATCAACTCTAGGGGCGTCGATCGGCTTCGGCATGTAGAGCCCGTCGCTAATCAGGAGCAGCGATTGCACGGCAGAGCGGCTCAATCGGCCATATTCCGCAAAGTTGACAAAGGCGGGATCACCGTTCAATACGGCATAGCCGCCGGGTCGGTTGGCCAACTTGCGCCCTTCTATAATTTGCGGTTTAACATATTCCCGCAGCGATTCCCGGCTCGACAGCCCTGCCTCCATTCCCTCCACCCACATCTGCATGCTGTGATCATCAACTGGAGCTAGCTGGTCATGGGTTACGACCCGGATGGTGCCGTCCCGATACGTGACGATCAGCATGCAATCACCAGCATGAGCATAATCAATGAAGCGCTCACCAATACGTATGGTTACGGCACACGCTGTCCACAGCTGCTCCTTGTCAGCGGTTCGGATGCCGCAATGTTCCATCTCTCGGGCTAGTCGGTGATTCGCTTCACGCAGCAGCTCCAGCAGCGCTTCCGGACCGTTAGACATTCGATCTGCAGGAAGCATAGCTTGCTTATTCAGAAATTCAGCGATGAGTGAGGCAGCGAGCTTGCCTCCGGTATCGCCGTTCTGACTACGATACGGAACGAGTGAGGTAGCGCCATCTATAACACCATATATGTGCAAGGCATCATTCCGAATGATCGCGTCTTCGTTACAGTTGCTGCTGCCTTGGATGGAAACAGTAGTGATATTCATAGCTATGTCCTCACCTTCCTCTCATTCGCTGCAATCTGCTAATGTCGCACTTCTTCACCACTATTTCATTATGCTCAACTTCAACATCCGGTCATCGCCGGCACCTGGTCGCCCGCGTCCGTCGGTATTATTCGTAATGATATATAGATCGCTCTCCTGTACCCACACATCGCGAATACGTCCTTCGCCTTGCAGAACGGGTTCAAGCTCTGCGGATTCAAGGTCATATCGCAGCAGAACCTCCCCCCTGAGCGCCGCTACATACAGGTACGTATCCGCTGCCGCAATACCGGAAGGCGCAATAGCCGTCTGTCCTGTATGATATAACGGTGGTTGCAGACCCGATTGGATATCATCGCCAATGACCAGGGGCCATCCGTAATTTGCACCTTGCTCGATTCGATTAATCTCGTCATGTCCTCCAGGCGAACCGGACGGTCCGTGCTCTGCGCTATACAGCTGACCGTTGCTGTCCCATGTCAAGCCTTGCGGATTCCGGTGGCCGTATGAATATATATAGGAGCCTGGTATCGGATTGTCTGACGGCACTTCGCCAGCCAGAGTCATACGCAATATTTTCCCACCTAGACTGTCCAGTTCCTGTGCTTGTTCCTCTTCATTGAAATCCCCTGTCGTTGCATACAGGTGCCCATCCGGCCCTATCGCCAGCCTTCCGCCATTGTGAATATAGGAGCCTGGAATTCCTTCTAGCAAGACATGCGATTCATCCCATCTGCCGTCTTCCTCTCTAATCATCACAATCCGATTGAATACACCGCCTTCGGCTTCATAGGTATGATACACATAGGCTTCCTTGCTGTCCGCAAAGTCCGGTGCAAGCACAAGACCGAGCAAGCCGCCTTCTCCTTGGGCCGCCACCGGCCTCGCAAGCTGCACCTGCTGCCGCACCTGTGAATCTTGCGTAATCTGTACGATGGTGCCAGGCCGTTCAGTTACGTAGTACGTCTCGCCTGCGGACGCAATCGCCCATGGGATACGAAGCTCATTCGCCCATACTTCATATACAGTCTGCTCATCTTCCCGAGACGGAGGCTTATCGCCGCCCGGTTGTTCTTGCCCCGTACAACCAACTGCAATCAAGATCAACGCGAGAACGATCATTTGCATGCTCACCTGCTCCCTCCTCATAACAATCCTCCTGTTCATTCCCAGCCTATTACTCCCAGTATATCAAGTCTGCCCTCTGTCAGAAAGTCAGGCGCTATTCGCACCTTTACTATCACGATGTGTTCGAGGTGTGGCAACCTTTTGCACCTTAGCTGCGTATTAGAACATAGACAGAGTATTTCATAATGAAGTGCTCATGTGCTGCAACAGCATGAGAGTCAGAACCTTGCTCCTTGCCAGAGGAGCAAAATGTTAACCGTCCGTTGAATGAAGGGTCTTATTTATGTTGGAGGTGTAAGAACGTATGATAAAGTGGAAGCTACCATGGATTGCTGTAATCGCTGCGTTACTGCTGCTGTCAGCCTGCAGTGGGAACGACCAAGCAGGGCAGAACGATCCTGCCAATGAAGCAGCTCCGCAGCAGGAAGCTGGCGACAATGAAGGGAACCATACAGATGAGAATGAGGGAACCTTGGCTGAGCCTCCTGTTGCTGAACCGTTGCCGGACGATGCAGAGGGTGAAGGAAGTGACCCTAACGCAGATGCGTCCACAGAACCAGCAGCCCTGCCCTTCACGGTCGCAGAGCTAGAGGCCGGCATGTCCATCGGCATGACACAAGAAGAAGTGATCGAGCTGATCGGTGAGAACTATGCTGAAGTGACGATTGCGATGGATAACACAGAAGGCTGGCGCTACGATATTGGTGCCGCAGAAGATTACAGCTTAGAGGAAACGATGGACTTCGTCGATATAGAAGGGATCAAGCGCGGGGATGTTCCGTTGCAAATCTTCGTCTCCTTCGACAGTGCGAGCACAGTATATGGCTACAGTGCCTATCAGCTGGAGGACGATGGCAGCATCACGGTATACCAATGGTTCGAGAATGGCGAATCGAAGACCGACACGATTCAGTAACAGGAAGATGTCCGCCTGTACTGTCAAGACAGAAACAAGCATTCATAGAAGCTGCCCCAAGCCGATCGAACTTGCGGGCAGCTTCTTCTATTCAACTCATCGCCATCCAGTTCACGATACCCGACTGCTCGCCGAACGGCTTAGACTTAGCGATAGCGAGGATAGCATATCCCTGCTGCTTCTCCATCACAGACGCATAACATATCGTATTGTTCGTCATCGCGACAATGACATAATCTGAATGGGTGAATGGCTCGTCGAAGACGACCTTCACTTCGGCTGACAAGTTCATCTTGTCAATCTGGAAGGGTGTCAGCCCTATCTGCTGCTTCGGACTGACAACAGCTGGAGTTTCATCCGCTTCTAGTGCAGAAGCGATTATCTGCTCGTTTGCCTCGCCGGAAGCTGTGCTATCCGCATCTTGTGCTGCATCGTCTTCGTTCGAATTAATCTCCGTATTTGCACGCTCCACGTCTTCTTCCGTGTTGGCACTTTCATCCGTTCCTGTTACTTCAACTTCTGATTCAACTGTAACTTCGGGTTCGGCTTCCGATTCATTAGAATCGTGCGACTGTGCGTCAGCGTCCGTAAGGATCGTCATTGCAGATTCATCGCTCACAGCGGACGACACAGCCGATTCGTTCGCCGCGTTGCTATACAACGCAGCCAACACCTCTTCGGATAGGTGACGCAGCCCAATGGCCCCTTCCACTATCGTGCGATCATGAACGCTTGCGTCCTGAAGATGGCGCGCTTCGACTTCTCCCTCACCGAGATGCTCGCCCAATACAGCAGACTTCGCTAGATGTAACGGCTGTACCGAGCGGTGCTTGAGGTGCTCTGGTCCTACAGACAGCACCTGCAAAGCTTCATCGTCTACACTGCCCGCGGCCAAATGCTGAGTTTGCACGGCGCCTGCCTGCAAGTGATCCTCGCTTACACTTTCCTTCTGCAAATGTGCGTGCCCAATCGATTCCGCTGCCAGCTTGCTCCCATCCACGCTCTCTGCTGCGAGATGAGCTGTCTGAATGGCTCCCTCCTGCAGATGCTCACCGTTCACACTGTCTGCTTGCAGGTGCTTCTCCCCTACCGATTCCGGCGCCAGCTTGCTGGCATCCACGCTCTCTGCTGCGAGATGTACCGTCTGAATGGCTTCCTCCTGCAGATGCTCACTGTTCACACTATCTGCCTGCAGGTGCTTCTCCCCTACCGACTCCGGCGCCAGCTTGCTCGCGTCTACACTCTCTGCCGCCAGTTTATCGGTGGTCACAGCGAATTGTGCAAGATGTCCGTTCTCTACAGCTTCCTCTGCCAGATGCATATTTTGAACCGCACCGTCATCTATATGCTTAGCTTGCACAGAGGCATCTGCTAGCTTATCGGCTGTAACTGCTGCACCAGACAATTGACTGTTCCCGACTGATTCCCCCTGCAGATGATCGCTGCCCACACTTTGCTGTTCCAAGTGCCTGCTAGTAATTGCCCGTTCCGCTAAATGAATTCCTTGTATACCGCCAGTCGCCAATTTGGTTGAAGTAATAGCGCCGTCCCGCACATGCTCAGTCGAAATCGCCTCGATTCTGAGATGCTTCCCATCGATCGATGCATCTGCCACATGCTCACTATGCACGGCATCTTCCATCAAGTGTCTGCTTGTGACCGCATCATCCGCCAGTTCGTCTTCGCCGACTGAACCGCTCTGAATGTGACGGCTAACGATCGCACCGTCGACAAGATGCTCTTCGTGAATCTGCTTGTGATCAACATGGAAGGCTTGAATCGCATTCTCCCGCACATGAACACGGTCTATTGAACCTTTGGCTAATTGTTCAGCTCCAATCTCCTCAGCAGCAATATGCGTTGCACGAATCGATTCCTTCTCCAACTTATCACCTGTAACCGATTGATTCATCAGATGAATGGTTGAGATACATTGCGTCTTCAGCTTCCTGCCGTTGATAGAACTGTCCGCCAGCTTCTCCTCCGTTACTGCTCCGTCCTGAAGGTGTGTCGTTCGAACGCTCTCCTCTTGCAAGTGATTCCCTTGGATCGCCTTAGTTGCGATGTGTTGACCTTGAACGGCCCTGTCTGCCAGTTTGTTCGCTGTGATCGAGGATGCGGCAAGCTGCTCACTGCCTATAGAACCCTCAGCTATATGCTCAGTCGCTACAGCGTTATCAGACAGGTGAATTCCTTGGACCGCTTGACTTGCGATATGCGCGCTATGCACAATGCCATCATTCAGGTGTCGTTCTTCAATGCTCTGCACAGCCAGCTTCGCACCCGTAACCGATTGGTCTCGCAGCACACTCGTATCTACTGCATTATGCTGCAGCTTATTCCCGTCAATACTGCCGTCTGCCAGCTTGCTGCTTGCAAGCGAACCATCTGCAAAATGATGGGTCTGAAGCGCCCCGCTGCGAATGTGCTGTCCTTCAATAATATCTGGCGACAGATGGTCTGCTTGAATCGATTGTGCGGTAAGCTGCTTGCCGTTCAGCGATTGCGGCGCAATATGGCGATCCGTAATGGCATGATCGTGAATATGCTCAGAAGTAATGGAGCGTTCCCGTAGATGGCTTCCCTCCAGCGTATTGGGTTGAATATGCTTTCCTTGCACCGATCGTTCGCCATACTTGTCAGTCTGTATACTGGCATTCGCCAGATGCTCTGCTGTAACTGCCCCCCGCATAAGCTTACTGGAAGATACGCTGTCATCGGCAAGCTTCGCTTGTGTGACGGCATAATCAGCAATTTTGTTCGAGGAGACGCATTCCGGCGCAAGCTTGGAAGTCGTAATCGTATGATCGGCCAGATGATGGGTCTGCAATGTCTCTGACCCTAGATGCATGGAACTGACAGAATCCGGCGCAAGCTTCTCTGCTGTTACACTGTGCGGCTGCAGAGCATCACTCGTTATGCTGTGCTTGTTCAAGTGCTCACTTCGGACAGCGCCTAGACGTATCTGTTCAGCGTCCACAGCTTGGTTGGAAATTTGCTCATTGGTGACACAATCCGCGGCCAGATGCTGTTGCTTGACTGCACCGGGAGATAACGTCTCGGCTTTGACACTTTGCTCTGCGAGCTTCTCTGTTGTAATGGCGCGATCGGATATATTCCCGCTTCCGACAACACCTTGGGATATATGCTCTGATCGAATCGATCCCGCTTGCAACTGTCTGGAACCGATCGATTCCGGCTTGACATGCTCCGCTTGAATGCTGCCCGGTGCAAGATGCATAGCTTGCACCGTATGCGGGGCGAGGTGCTTAGCGTTCACAGCTTCTGCTTGCAAATGTTCCGCTCGAATCGAATCAGGCTGCAGCTTATCTCCCGTCACGGCATGACTCTTAATTTTGCTGCTGATTATACTCTCATCTGCCAGCTTTGCTGCGGTGATCGCGCCATTAGCCAAATTATTCGTCTGGATCGCACCGCTCTTGATTTTCTCTGAGGTAACCGATTGATCTTGCAGGTTATCCTCGTTCACGCTCTCCTTCTGCAGATGGCGATTGTCGATGGAGTCTTCTGCAATCTTCACACCGTCGATCACTTTGTCCGCCAATTTCTCTGACGTTATCGCATGATCGGCAAGCTTCCCTCCTGAAATCGACCTGTCTCTTAATTTGCTTCCGCTAATCGCACCGTCGGCCACATGCTGCTCATCAATTGCGCCTGGGGCAACTTTAGGAGATGTTACGCTTTCACTTGCCAACTTCGGTCCTGTCACGACATAATCCGCCATCAACTCAGAAGTGATCGTACCAATCTGAAGCTTGGAGCTGTCGACAGAACGATTGGCCAGCTTCTCCTTCGTCACAGCCCCATTCTGCAGATCATCCGTGTAAATCACTGCTCCCTTAGCCTCGGTCAATCGTTCGTGCTTCAGCGTATGGGCGGTCATATCGGCCGATGAAGGCGATACGGGCGGAGCAGACGGTTGCGATGGATGCACTTCTGCCGATTGCTGAACGTCTGCTGCTTCTGTTCGCTGTTCAGATTCGGACGATGTGTCCGAGTCTTCATACTGCTCCTCTGTCTCGGGTTCTTCGTACAGCTCCTCCGAGCTGCGGCTAGAGGAACGATTGATGCTGCGCTTCGACTGGTTGAGACGTGATCGGCTTGAGGACTTCCCAGCGCGCTTGCCTCCTTCTGAAGCGGACGCAAGGCGGCGTTCATCGATAAGGGCGAGTTCGTCAAAGTTTGCAGGCAACGCAACTCCGCGAGTGGTCCGCTGCCGTGTTCTTTTCTTCATGCCTTCTCCTCACTTTTTCCATATAGTCCTTTTCACTATATGCATCTACCCATCTACCAGTTCTACACACTCGCCTATTGACAGACATACATTCACCCAACGCAGTGAACGATGCTGCTTTCAGATCAACGCCTTTTTTTGTAAACATTTATTTTCTCACTTTTTACTGTATAATTACCCATTCGTCCAACTGCTCCCGCTCGCTCATTCCCACCCTAATTACGACTAATCTCAGCTTGCAAAAAGGTACCTAACACTCAGCTGTATACGGCATTCTCCAGCATTCACACAATTGTCGCAACTTCCTTCCGAGCCTGTTGAAATCGGGGTGTTTAACCGTTGCTTATCAGGGGCATAATGTATTTTTATTAGATGGAATAGACATTTTTATTTGCAATACACTGACAGGGTGTGTAAACTTTGATTGTCATGAAGAACGGTTATAGCCGAATCTTTTATTACGTGAGTTGAAGGGAGTTATTTGATAAAGATGAGTGTTGAACAGTATTTGAACAGTGTGTATGAAACCGTAACCCAGCGCAATCCGCATGAAGCCGAATTTCACCAAGCGGTTAAGGAGTTTCTTGATTCTTTAGCACCCGTATTTGACAAATATCCGCATTACCAGGAAACCGGTGTATTGGAGCGTTTGGTAGAGCCTGAGCGCCTAGTTTCTTTCCGAGTTCCTTGGGTGAACGATGCTGGACAAGTTCAAGTAAACCGCGGCTTCCGCGTTCAATTCAATAGTGCAATTGGGCCATACAAGGGCGGACTTCGCTTCCACCCATCCGTCAACGCCAGCATTATCAAGTTTCTCGGATTCGAGCAGATTTTCAAGAATTCCTTGACTGGCCTGCCTATCGGCGGCGGCAAGGGCGGTTCGGACTTCGATCCGAAGGGCAAATCCGACGGTGAAGTGATGCGCTTCTGCCAGAGCTTCATTACAGAGTTGTATCGTCACATCGGTCAGGATACAGACGTGCCTGCTGGCGATATCGGCGTAGGCGGTCGCGAGATTGGCTTCCTGTTCGGACAATACAAGCGTATTCGCGGCGGCAACGAATCCGGCGTACTTACCGGCAAGGGTATCGGATACGGCGGCAGCCTTGCGCGTAAGGAAGCTACTGGTTATGGCTGCATCTATTTCGTCAACGAAATGCTGAAGGCTCGCGGTGATAGCTTCGGTGACGCGACAGTAGTAGTCTCCGGTTCGGGCAACGTCTCTATCTACGCGATGGAGAAAGCAGTAGAACTTGGCGCGAAGGTTGTCGCTTGCAGCGACTCTGGCGGCTATGTACACGATCCGAACGGCATCGACCTGGAATTAGTGAAGCAACTGAAGGAAGTAGGACGCAGCCGGATCAGCGAGTATGTGAAGACACATCCTCATGCGACATATACGGAAGGCAGCACACGCATCTGGGAGATCCCATGCGACATTGCATTGCCTTGTGCAACACAGAACGAGATCGACGAAGCTTCGGCAGCTCTGCTGGTGAAGAACGGTGTGAAGGCTATCGGCGAAGGTGCGAACATGCCATCCACGCTGGAAGCGATCGACGTATTCCTGAAGAACGACGTACTCTTCGGACCTGCCAAAGCAGCGAACGCAGGCGGCGTTGCCGTATCCGCGCTCGAAATGTCTCAGAACAGCATGCGCTTGTCTTGGACATTCGAGGAAGTGGATTCCCGCTTGCAGGATATTATGAAGAACATCTATCAGCAAAGCGTGAAGGCATCCGAGGAGTTCGGAGCACCGGGCAACTTGGTCGTAGGCGCCAACATTGCCGGCTTCCTGAACGTTGCGGACGCTATGCTTGCACAAGGTGTTGTGTAAGCAACATTCAGTGTTCATCTATTAAGAAAGCTTGGGCGGAGCACATTGCTCCTGCCCAAGCTTTTTTCGGTTCTTGTCACGGATGAGGATGAGACGATTTACGCCAATTCAGCGCATACCGCTCACGTTGACTGAACGCTTCTTGTCGCGCTTTCGTACAGCTAATTGTTCCGCTGTCATGAGCAAGGCTGCGGTTGCAAGCGTGAGTGTAGCTAACGGCAGCAATGACCAGATACTCGCATACTCGATCAACACAAAGCCGAACAGCGGCCCCATCGCAGCGCCTAAATCAGATGCGATCAAATAAGACGCAATCACAGTTTGTCGCTTATGGAATGTGTTCATTCGATGCGCCGCCATAGTAGCTGCAGCATCCATGCATGTAGTCGCTGTCACTGCCGTGAACGTAATGCCTGCCACGATAATTAGCCAGAGTACGGATGGCAAGGAAAGCGGCAGCAGCCAGAAGAGAAGTGCGGCGGCAAGCAAGGACGCAACGAGCAGCTTACTCCTCATGCTTGGCAAGTCTCCAGCCCTTCCCGTCCAAGGTGCCACAATCGGTTCCAATCCCCATCGCAGCGCGTGCAGCAGAGCGGTCCACATAGCAGCACTTAGACCGCCAAGCAACAGCAAGTGAGTGAAATCCTGCTGCACAACCCAATGGCCTAATGTCGATTTCCACAGCCCCTGATAGAGCATGGCGATGAGCATGCCAGGCAATAACGTGTACAGCAGCAATTGCTTCCAGCCCCCGCGAAAGCTTACCGCACTAGATGAAGGAAGCTCGTCATCCGCTTGTCGATCAACATCTTCAGCAGGCTGATCCCGCATGCCATACTGGACGAGTACAACACCCGGCAGCGCCGCACAAGCAAATCCCACACACATCCAGAACGGTCCGAGGGTCGTCGTTAATACTGCGCCAAGCACCATGCCAACCAGACTGCCGATTCGAGAAATGCCGTTGAATTGACCAATCAAGCTGCCTGCTCCTTGTCGCTCCTCCCCCCGCATAGCCTGCAGCACTGCAAGCTGCCCGCCTTGGCGGAGCAAGCTCCACGCCACTCCCCATAATGCTCTTGCCACTACAAGCAACCAGAAGTGCTTGAGCAGTCCGCAAGCTAATATGGAAATCACCGTTAGCATGATCGCAATTTGGTAACCGCGTACTACAGAACCATTCCTGTACATGCGCTTCACTAACGGATGAACCGGAATGCGCACGAACCGATTCACAGCAAGCAGCACGCCTACTTCCCAGAGCGAGGTCAGCCCGAACGCCTCATAGTAGAGAGGCAGCACTACATACAAGGCAGAATCACCGAGCAAGCATAACGCCGTGACCGTAGCCGCCCCTTTCACTTGGGCTTCCGCATGAGGCACAGACGTCAGCTTGTCGGAACGCCGCACACGCCTGTCTCGGGCAAGTGAAGCTCCACCTTGCGGGCTGCTTCTTCATCACCCGCCAATGCTGCAGCTATGCTGCGGACCTGTTCATAGCCTGTCGCCATCAGGAAGGTCGGCGCACGACCGTAGCTCTTCGCCCCGACAACATAGAACTGCGGCTCAGGCTGGCGGAGCTCTGCCTCTCCATGCGGACGAACCGTACCGCAGCTGTGTACGTTCGGATCAATCAGCTCGGCCAAGGCCGGCACGCTCTCCAAGGCCGGATCGGCTGCGACCCTCACTTCTCTTAGGAAAGAAAAGTCCGGTCTCGCCCCAGTATTGACGACAAGCTCATCCACATCACCTATCACCGCAGTACGGTGACCGGATAGACCGATAAGCCGGATGCGCTCTCCTGACTTCTCCACCGTATGCAGTCGGAACGGGGCTTCTACTTGCACTCGCCCCGATTGAATGAGCCGACGTACTTGCGTACCTAGAGCTCCTCTTGCCGGCAGAGCATCCTCTTCACCGCCGCCAAATGTAGAATCAGCAGTTGGCCGGCGCAGCACCCAGACGATTGCAGTATCCGGTTCTGCCTGCTTGAGCCGATCCAGTTCCAGAATCGAATTAATCGCAGAATGACCGCTTCCGATGACTGCAACGCGCTTCCCCGCATATCGCTGACGATCGCGGCTTCTTACTTCCGGTACCCCATATGCAATACGATCTGCTAATGCTAATTCGCCCGTTGCAGGATTCCCGCCAGCACCGGCCGGATTAGGCGAATGCCAAGTTCCAGTCGCATCGATAATCGCAGAAGCATACAGCCGATGCAGCTCCCCAGCTCGCTCATAGCCGATCTCGAAAGGGAAGGTTGCCCTGCCTGCCGTCTTCATCTTGTCCATGCCGTATCGCTGCACGAACACGACCCGACTGTCTGTCACAATGTTCGGCCCCAACAATGGATGCTCGGCCAGCGGCTGCAAATACTGTTCGACCATCTCCGCGCCGGTCGGCAGCTCAGTACGGTCAGGCGATGTCCAACCAACGTCGACTAGCAGTGCTTCTGCCGCTCGATCTATATTGTATTCCCACGGTGAGAACATGCGGACATGTGCCCACTGACGTAAAGACTCTCCTACCGTCCGGCCTTTCTCCAACAAGCGGAACGGGAGCTTGCGCTGTGCCAGCTGCGCTGCAGCCGCAAGTCCTACTGGCCCGCCGCCGATAATTACGATCGGAAACTGTTGTAGATTCATATACCTTCCTCCTGCCTAATGAAATATCCTTGCCTCCTAGCAGACGGTGGTATACTAAGAAGGACGCATATATTTTTATTAACCCTCGAATTTTGCATCCAATCGGCGAAAACTGCGTCTACGTTGTAGAGATTACATGCGTTGGAGGAGATTTACATGAACACCGAACAACTGTGGCAACAATTTCACGATCCGTTGGTGCGATTCGTTAATGGGCGCGTGCCCGACCCGGCTATAGCAGAGGATATTGTGCAGGATGTCTTCATGAAAATCTGGAAGCATCTGAACACCTTGAAGGATCAAGAAAAGGTGCATGCCTGGATTTACAATATTACGCGGAACGCCATTCACGATTACTATAGAAGAAGACGTCCGGCAGAGGAGCTGCCCTTGCATCTGGAAGCTGAGGAAGCGATAGAGGAACCGGATCTATCCAAGGAGCTGGCCGCTTGCCTGCGTCCGATGATTGATCAACTGCCGGATAAATACAGGGAGGCGATTCATCTCACAGAGTGGCACGGTCTCTCGCAGAAGGAACTGAGTGAGAAGCTCGGACTTTCCTATTCCGGAGCGAAGTCACGCGTACAGCGCGGACGGGAGAAGTTGAAGGAACTGCTCGACGCCTGCTGCCATATAGAGGCAGACCGATACGGCAACATTATCGATTACAAGCAATCCGAGACAGCCGGGCAACCGTCCTGTGGGAAGAGTTGTCCATCCTAATCAGGTTTCCGGTTTGCGTCCATTCGACGCATTGCGCGTCTTATCCTGTGTAACACAAATTCGAATGGCTAACGGGAGGCGTTCACATGAACAAAGAAGCGAATCTAGTGCAGGCTGAGGAAAAGGTAGAAGGATGTTGCGGCGGACCAGCGCCAGCCGATACAGAAGCTTGCTGTGTAGCCGATGCGGATGCTAAGGCTGCCGGGGATGACGGATGCGGATGTGGAACAGAACAGGAAAGCGCGAAGGAGACGCAAGCGAGCTCCTGCTGCTAATCGAACAAAGGGGCTGTCATTGGACAGCCCCTTTGTGCTATGTGTAATCGGCAGCGCTTTACCGCTATGCCTATCAAATGTCCGTCTTGTTCCCCGCGGCTGTGTGCAATTGGGGTACGTGTACAAGCTTCTTCGGATTACGGGTCATATAGATGTGCCTGATCTTGTCGCCCTGCCATTCGATGACCGCAATCGTAGTAAGCACGCTATCCTCTATAATGCCCACGCCCAACTCGCCGTTGACAAGCAGCGGTCTAAGCTCCAAGGTGCGACCTTGATATTTGGCTGCAAGCCCGTTCAGGAAAGCAGCCACGCGGTCAGAACCAACGAGCGGCTTCACAGCAGCAGATACCTCGCCTCCGCCATCGGTCATGCAGACGGCATCCTCCTGCAGCCAAGCAAGCAGATCCTCCGCCTTGCCCGTCTGCGTAGCCTGCAGAAAACCAGCTGCCAGCTGCTGACGATGGATCGGATCGGCTTCCGGTTCGGGCAGCTCCTGCGCCAGCTTCTTGCGCACGCGGCTCATCGCCTTACGGCAAGCAGTCTCTGTCTTATCCAACGCAGCTGCCGTTTCGCCATAGCTGTATCCATGTACTTCCTGCAGCAAGAAGACGGCGCGTTCTCCAGGCGTCAACCGCTCCATCACCACGAGCAGCGCATAGCTGACCGTCTCTTCTAGAATAAGTCCAGTACTCGCTTCGTCCTCTAGCAAGCGAACCTCCGGCTCAGGCAGCCAAGGACCGACATAAGTTTCCCGCTTCCTGCGCGCCGACTTGAGCACATCCAACGACCGGCGTACCGTCATTGTCGTCAAATAGGACTTCGCATCCCGAATATCCGGCTCCCTTATTCCGTGAAGCCTGACGAAAACATCCTGCACAACATCCTCAGCCTCGGCAAAAGAACCTAACATTCGATAGGCAACAGCGAGCATATAACGTCGATACTCGTCATACCACTGTGGGAGCTTCGTATGTGTGTCCATCTCCATACAGCATCCTTCCTAGTTAGTGTGATGCTTCAAGACGAGCTGTGCAGCTTCTTCACCACTCGCAAGTGCCGCATCCAATAAGTGCCCTTCGTTTCCTGCCCAATCCCCTGCCGCATATACGCCTGGCACACCAGTCAACACGGATGGCCGGTTCAACACACCTCGCAGCTCAGTCGTTGGACTCGCATGGCTAACTACTAGTCTTGGCAAATAACGCTGGCGCACCACTTCCTTCCGCCATCCCGGCTGCATGCGATCCAGCAGCTTCTCTAGCAGCAGCCTGTCTTCTTCTTGGTCCGCAGCTTCCCCTGTATGATAGCGCATCGTATGCACGACCGCATGCCCCTGTTGCTGCGTCAAGTTCGCCCAGCGTGAATGAACAGACAGGTAGAGCGGTTGTTGTGCTCCCAATGTGAACAAGCCTGTCGAATGGGGCAGCCTGCGCAAGTGCACGTCCAGACATGCGGCTGTCATTGGCGTTAAGGCTGAGAGCGAACGCGCATAGCTTGCGGGCAAGTGCGGCCCGAACCAATCGTTCAGCTTCGCGGGACTCACAGCGGCTATGATCTGGCGCGCATGTACGACTCCCCCGTTGTGTGTAAGGGTCCAGCTGTCTTCCAGACGAGTTACATCAGTCACAGCACTCTTCGTTAGCAATTGGGCGCCTGCAGCTTGTGCGCGCTCAACCATCGCATCGATCATCGATTGCCAACCGCCATCCGGATACATCACCGCCTTCTGCAGCTGCATGATTGCGGCGCCGGCATCTAACTTGTCTGCATCTCCGGCATACGTCCCCAATCGGCCCATTCCCTCCATAATATCTCTTGCTCGTCCTGCTACCCCGAGCTCGATCAGCTGTTGACGCCAGCTCTTACCTGCCGCCGCCTCCGGCTGCATCCGGCGAATACGAACGAGGCAACCAATAAGCTGGCGCTTCTCCATCCACCCCAGCTTACCGCCTAATAGCAAACCCATCGTACTTACGGCGGTATCCTGATCAATCAGCCAAGATATATTCATCGTAGGCGCTTTGCCATGCGGTCTGACACCTAAGCGCTCCAGCACACGCTCAGCGGCTCCTTTGCGGTACAGAGCGTGCGCTCCCAAGTTGAACACAGCTCCGTCGGCTTCCGTCGAAGCAGAACGACCTCCATAATGCTTCGTTCCCTCCAAAAGCACGACCGAACAGCCGCCTTGAGCTGCAAGTGCAGCTGCCGCCAAACCGGCAGGACCGCCACCAATCACAGCTACATCCCACTTCTTCGTTGCTGCGTGTTTCATTTCCTGCTGACCTGTTTCACTTACATTTGATTTCATGGCCTCCACCTCCATAGCGCCGATTGAATCGGCTGTTGCTAAGAAGACGAGGCACCGTAGCTTTTTGTGACAGTCCTTATTTATATGAATGGCGAAGCAAGTATGACAGCCGTAATAAACACGATCTGCAGACATGTACGAACCGGCAAGCTTGGCACCTTACTGCCGCCAATCGTCAACCGTTCACGTGCCGCCTTCACATTAGCTGGAAACATGGCAAGTAGCATCGTGATCAAGCCAATGGCAGCAGCTGTCGACAATGCTGGAATCATGAGCGCGACAGCTCCCACAATTTCCAAATATCCTGTCAAACTCACAACGAAGCTAGGCCTCGGTATAGCAGCTGGAACCATACGAATTAAGTCTGGTCGACGCTTCCCCCAGTGCGCCGAAGCGGTCAACAGGAACATAACCGCAACCGCTGCCCGCAAGCTCATCTGCCAATCATCGAAATAAGTAACTCCGATCCATCCTGTCGTCCGAAACAATAATAAAGCGCCAATAAGCGCAATTAGCGGAGCCATATGATGCATCCCCTCTCTCATCTGTTTACCTAATCAAGTCCTCTAGCGATCCGACTGCAACACCTCAGTCATGAATGCGGCCAAATCCTTCGCTGTATACGAATCGCTTCCTGTCGGGAGAACACGCCTAATGCGAAGTCCTAGTGTGAGCAGTACGAACATCTCAGATATCTTCCCCTTATCCAGATGCGTCCCGATTACACCGTGCTTCTGTCCTGATGCAATCCACTGTTCGGAGAGCTGCAGCGATCGATCATAAAATCTCCCCAAAACTTCCTTCACCTTCGGATCTTCCTCCTTGCCAAGCAAGTACACAAACACCTTGTTCGCAACATGATCTGCATCTTCCAGATCTCGCATGCCTTCGGCAATTTCCCGCATCGGTCCTTCGAAGCTCGGATCGGATGTCTGTGCATCGACCGCTTGATGGAATCGGTCATTCGTATGCTCCAGATGCTCCTGCAACACCCAGACGAACAACTCATCCTTGCTGTTCACATAATGGAAGATCGAGCCCTTGGATAAACCCGACTCTTCCATAATGTCCTTCATCGTAATCGCGTGGCACCCCTTCTTGCGTATGAGCGCCTTCGTCGCTTCAAGCAGCTGCCGCGTTGTCCGCTGCCTGCGTTCCTCCTGCCTCATGTATCTTCGCCTCCATCGTCCATGTTCGGATGTGTCTACTGCCTATAGGCAACCTGTGCGGCAACATTTTTTTAACTAGAGAGTGATTCTTCCGTATCTATACAACAGCTTCTGCGAGATTGTCATTCTCTTCATTATATATACAGACCATCGGTTTGTAAATAGGAGATGCATAGCTAAAATTCCTGCGGAAATACAGGCATCGACACCGTCAGAGTCACTATGCAACTGGGCATGACGAAATGCAGCGAAATTGCTGCGATTGTGCAGCTTTCACCCCCCTCTGATGAGGAGAAAATGCAAAATTCCTGCGAATCTGCATCTTTGCCTGCTTGAAGTAGCTGATTTGGCGCACTTACGCTGAAAAAGCCTGCATCATCGCAGGCTTTTTCCTTTTTAGCTGACATTCAAATGAAATACCTGCACATTCGCATCATTTTTCAAGTGTACGGGCAGTTCTGCGCAGGCTGTTCTGTGCGAAATCTTCTCGCCAGCTCATCCAAGATTAGTTCAATCCGCCCATAACCGGATGCGGGACATACGGCTCCTCTAAGCTTCGGATCTCTTCCTCTGTTAACCGAACGGACAAGGCCGCGACGGCATCCTCCAGATGATGCGGCTTCGACGCGCCAATGATCGGGGCGGTTATCGGCTCCTTCTGCAGCACCCACGCAAGCGCTACTTGCGCTCTAGGAATGCCGCGCTGATTCGCGACCTCGGCTACCCGCTCAACGACTTGCCGATCTGCCTCTACCATACCGTACAGCTTCTTGCCGAATTCGTCCGTCTCCGAACGAACAGTCTGCTCATCCCAATCGCGTGTCAGACGGCCGCGAGCCAACGGGCTCCACGGAATAACACCGACGCCTTGCTCCTTGCACAAGGGCAGCATTTCACGTTCTTCCTCACGGTACAGCAAGTTCACATAATTCTGCATCGAGACGAATTTCGTCCAGCCGTTCTTCTCCGCAGTATGCTGCGCCTTCATAAACTGCCATGCATACATCGAAGAAGCGCCAATGTAACGCGCTTTACCGGCCTTGACCACATCATGCAGCGCTTCCATCGTTTCTTCGATCGGCGTATGGTTGTCCCATCTATGGATTTGGTACAAGTCCACATAATCCGTCCCCAGCCGCTTCAAGCTGTGATCGATTTCGCTCAGGATCGCCTTGCGAGACAGGCCGGCACCATTCGCACCCGGACGCATGCGACCGTGCACCTTAGTCGCAATGACGACCTCATCGCGGCTGACGTACTCCTTCATCGCTCGTCCAACAATCTCCTCACTGGTCCCGTCGGAATACACATTCGCCGTATCGAAGAAATTGATACCTAGCTCTAGTGCCCGCTTCAGAAACGGTCGACTCAGCGCTTCGTTCAATGTCCAAGGATGCGATCCGCGCTCGGGTATCCCATAAGTCATACAGCCAAGGCACAATCTCGATACTTCCAATCCCGTACGACCCAGCTTGACATATTCCATGTACAACCTCTCCTTCGCTCCGCAAAATTGTGGATAGGGCAACGCAGAAGCATAGATAGATGGCTGCCCCTCTGTCCACTGTCAGTTTCATTGTAGCATACGTACGGAAGCGGACAGGTGCGGATGATTTATACAAGTAGACCTACGCTCGGAGATGCTGCAGTTAGTCTACATCCATTCGTCGCACACCGCTATTACAGCGTCATCTGCCAAGACACGCCGAACTTATCCGATATCCAAGCAAATTTGGAGCTGAAACCGTAGTTGTCCAGCGGCATCATCGCCTGTCCTCCTTCGGACAACTGGCTATAGAGCCGGTCAATTTCCGCTTCTGTGTCGCAGGTCACATAGATGGAGAACGAGGGGGTAAAGGTGAAGTCATGCTTCACATTGCTGTCGATGCACATAAACTGCTGCCCTTTCAGTGTGAATGTCGCATGCTTGACGCTGCCTTCCGCACCTAGCTCATTCGGACCATACCGTACGATACTCGTAATCGCCGAATCCTCGATCCAGGACGTATACGCCTGTATCGCCTCCTCCGCATCGCCTTGAAACATTAAGAACGGTGTAACCTTGTTCATCACCATTCGCTCCTCTCTTCATTCATACGTCGATGAAGCCGCAACCAAAGAAGCCAATCCGTGAAACATTACATCCCAACCATGCTCTGATTCACTGCGATATTCACCGATCGCTTTCTCGATATCTTCTGCACTCCAATTTTCCTCATGCGGCACAACGATTTGCTGGGTGAAGATCATCATGCAGCCGGATTCCTGTTCTGCCAGTTCGACGGTAATAACATCCTCCGTCTCGCTGAATTGCGGCATCTTAAATGTGAACACAAGCCGATGGGGTCGGTCGATCTCGATATACTGTCCGATCGCCCGGTAATCCATGCCGTCACGATGGTCGATAATCTCCCAGGTGCCACCCACATACGGCTCATTGCGCACAAGCTTATTCGTCCCTTCGGACGTGAACAGCCATTGGCGCATCGTGTCAGGTTTCAACCATGCATCAAACACTCTCGTCGCCGGCGCGTCCAAATACCGGGTCATCGTCAATGTTGTTTCCGAGGTTTGTCTGTAAATGATGCTTGCTCCTCCTTCACTTCTTGTTTCAACACTTGTTCCAATGCGTCAAACTGCCTGCTCCACAATCGTTCATACATGCGCAACCATTGATGCGCCTTGGACAATTGCTCGCCGCTTAGGCTGCAATAGTGGATGCGTCCTTCCTTCCTTCGCGCTAGCAAGCCTGAACGCTCCAGCACCTTCAGATGCTTGGAGACTGCCGCCAAGGACATAGCGAAGGGAGCCGCCAGCTCCGTGACGGTGCGTTCCTGTCCTGCCATGAGTCGAATCATCTCTCTGCGCGTCGGATCGGCCAAAGCTTGAAAGATATCATTTAGCTGATTTTCATTTTGCTCAACCATATGGTTAACTATATACGACCTATTCGCCATAGTCAACCTTTTGGTTAAGTAAAATCATTATAACTTCCTATCAACGTACATCGATCCAAGTTCAGTTGAAGCATAATAAGCACACTAGCTAATACAGTACATCGACCGAACAATATTGCCGTATTCTAGCTAGTTCGAACACCTCGGCTATAGGCACTTCCGCATTCTAGCTGGCATTAACGGGAATAATCGGTCCTATTTGCGACTGGGTGATCTCCACACTATAGATAGAGGAGTGAAGTGGTCTTACTCACTATGAATTCAAGAAGCGGCAGGCTAATTGGACTAAATACATCCACTTTTTCCCGTTAATCTGAACCGTCTGGCCCTGTAACGGCGTATAAGTCCGTAAATTCCCGCTATCCCAACACAAGTGGGGCACCGACTGCGTCCATCCAACTGCACCGAGCGACCGCAGCAACCAACTAGGGCACCGATTGCGCCCATCTAGCTGCGTCAACAGTTATCACACTATTGACTTTTCCGACCAGGACTTCACAACCGAATATGTCTACCCCGAATAACAGTTGACAGTGACCCGATGCTTTGCTACGATATTCCGATCTTTGACTCGTCAAACAAGGTCTGCAAGCAAGGGGGAATTCACATGATTCACGCTCATACATTCAAGGACAAAATCCGCTTATTCCTAACGATCTTGTGGCCGATTCTCATTACACAAATCAGCTTGGCAGCTATGAATGTTGTCGATACGATGATGTCCGGCCGTGTTGGAACAGATGACCTAGCCGGTGTGGCGATTGGGTCCAGCTTGTGGATGCCGATCTTCACGGGGATGAACGGTGTGATGCTGGCGATCACGCCTATTATTGCGCACTTCTTAGGTGCGAACGAGAAGCGGCACATTCATGGCACCGTTACCCAAGGCCTGTATTTGTCCATTATTCTCGGTATTATCATTATTGTCATAGGGGCATTCGTTCTTACCCCCATCTTGAATCTGATGGCATTGGATGAGGATGTCCAGCACATTTCCTTCCATTATTTAGTAGGGCTCTCTTTCGGCATCATTCCGTTGTTCCTATCTAACGTCATTCGTAATTTCTTCGACGGACATGGCTATACGCGCATTACGATGTGGATTACGGTGCTTGCTCTGCCCTTTAATGTTCTGTTCAATTACAGCTTCATATTCGGTCACTTCGGCATGCCCAAGTTAGGTGGGATTGGAGCAGGGTATGCTACGGGGATTACGTTCTGGATTATATTCATCGTGAGCGTCATCATGACATTCAAGGTCGATTCGGTGAAAACCTATCGGATCTTCGTGCATTGGGTGAAGCCGTCCTTCCAAGCGTGGCGAGAGCAGCTCGCAATTGGAATACCGATCGGGTTGTCTATTTTTTTTGAAGCGAGTATATTCTCTGTTGTGACATTATTCATTGGAAAAATGTTCACGACTACGATCATTGCTGCCAACCAAATTGTGATGAGCTTCTCCTCCATGTTGTTCATGGTGCCACTAAGCATCTCGATGGCAATCACGATTGTCGTTGGCTATTCTGTTGGCGGCGCACGATTCTCTGCAGCCAAACAATACTCCTTGTTAGGGGTTGTTAGTGCGATTGGGTTCGTCATTCTGGGAGCTATAGGGATGTTCTTGTTCAAAGAACCGATCGCTTCCCTCTACAGCTCCGATCCGATGGTTATTCAAGTAGCTGCCCATCTGTTTCTATTCGCCATCATCTTTCAGATATCTGACGCTTCGCAGGCAAGTCTCCAAGGCGTGCTTCGAGGGTACAAAGATGTTAAGGTGTCCTTCTATATTACCCTTGTCGCTTATTGGTTGATCGGGATTCCGTCCGGCTATGTGCTGGCAGCCTATACTTCGCTTGGTCCAGCCGGATTCTGGGTTGGTGTCACGATTGGCTTGACTGGAGCGGCGCTTGGCTTCTTGATCCGCTTGCGAATCATATACCGCAACAATAACACCCATGCGAACGGTGCAAAGCACGAAGGAACGTAATACATGCAGATTGTACGCAATTGACACAGAAGGAGCGAACTTCCTTGCGCATCTTATACCAGAACCTTACCGATTATCATGACGTTACGATCTATGATACGACAGATTTCGATGGGGAGAAGGGGCGTTTTCGCGTTATGCAATTTTCAGAGGCGGCTGTGCAGGGTGTGTATGATCGGAATGATCCTGCCCACATCTTGTTCGAATACCCGCGTGCGATGATTCATTTGATGTGTGAGAATAATGCAAGCTTCACCCATGTCTATATGATCGGTTATGGCATCGGCGCACTTCCCCGACACTTCTCCAACAAGCAGTTCAAGGTCGCTGAGCTAGACGGCAAGCTGGTGGAAATCAGCAGACGGTATTTCGCCACCGATTCGGCTGACGTGCATATCGGGGACGGGCGGAGACTGTTAGAGGAAGAGCCATCCGGCAAGTACAGCTACATTGTCGTCGATGCCTTTACAGCAGAAGGCACACCGCCGCACTTGTCGACCTTGCAGTTTTACCGACTTACCCGAGATAAGCTAGCTGAGGAAGGCATGCTGTTGATCAATCTGATCGCAGAGAAGGCGCAAGACAAGCGGGTGTGTGCAGCGTATGCCACGTTGCGCGAAGTGTATCCAGAGACGCAGAGCTTCGCCCTGCCAGTGAAAGGCGCTGCCGGATTGCTGAACATCTTGCTCGTCGGCGGCGCCAAGCACATCCAATATCAACAACTCAAGATGGCAGGCTTCCGGGAAATCACCCTAGTCCAAGGAGAGTTACTTGTCGATAATGTTGATTAAGTTGTGTGGGAGCATACTATGTTTTAACCAGGTGATCCCGATCAACAGCTTCCGGCGGTTGTTCCATCCATCCTTGCTCAATCATAATATTGGCCCCATCCTCCACATATAAAGAAACATCCAATATGCAGCGTGCATACAAAGCGCCGATATCTCTTCTGCCATTGACGGATGCGCCTCCGGCGTACTCCCTTACTTTCATGGAGAACATGTCGATTTTATGAAACACCATCAATTTATCTGAGAATGGAGGTATGATGGACGGTGTCACCAAATGATCGATCAGTGTAGGAGAAGGCAAGTATTCTTCAGTCAACTTCTTTGTCATTCTGTCGATATGCTTCGTATTTAATTGTTTCCCACGTTCCAAATACTTCCTTGCCTTATCGCCCTGCGCAGTTTGTTCGAACCCGATAATCAGCGCTTTGCTCGTTATATCGTTGTTCAGATTGCCGAAGAGATGGGCAATTTCCAATCCATGAAGTGGTCTAATATCGCCCACAAAACCATGCAAGAAATTTTGTTTCGTTACGAAATCTACTTGATTGGGGTTCGGTATAGCTGGTGAGTTCATTAAGATGCCTTTTGCCTGCAAGACGTCATTAACATCTGCCATTAACTTGACAGTGCCTCGGAGAGCTTTGACATAAAAATTCCTTATATCTCTTCTGGTCACCAACGGAATAGCAACACTGTACAGACTCATCCCTGCTTTCCCCAAGTATTGCAAGTAATACAGATAGAAATCATCATCATATAATCTGGGTGCCTCTACGTTCACATCGTTATCGGTAAATCCAATAGGGATTGGAAAGTTCTCTCGGACAAAAATTGTTTTAATATCTTGGATGTATTCTTCACACAAACCTAACGCATAAGTTAAAATGCTTTTAACATTTTTATCCTCTACATGGTTCAGGTAGTACCGGAGCACACATTCACCCATCGTATTCCCCACATAAGTTGCCCATAGCTTGCCCATTTCAGTTGATGTTAACTTTGAGTGAGTCGTATCCATTGACTAGTCCCCCCTATGATGTAGGCATGCCAGATATCTGAACGAATGTCCTTGAAATAGAATGTCCCCTTCCATTGAAAAAATATACATCACCATAAGGATGACATGTGTAGAGTCGACCGTGTCTGCCTGTTACTTCCCTTCCTTCACAAACTGTTCCATTCGGTTCCGGATCGCATCGCGCACCTCGCGGAACTTGACCATGATTTCTTCCTCTGTACCGGTTGCCTTAGCTGGATCGTCGAACCCCCAATGCCAACGCTCAGCCTTATCGTTGCGCACAACGGGACAGTTGTCATTCGCATGACCGCATAAGGTGATGATATAATCCGCATTGGCCAATATATCGGGATCAATCACATCCGACGTATGCGCCGAAATATCGACGCCTGCTTCCTGCATCACTTGCACTGCCCGCGGGTTCAGCCCGTGTGCTTCCAGCCCTGCACTCCTCACCTCGTACTTATCGCCGCCAAGCTCTTTCAGGAAGCCGTCTGCGATCTGACTGCGGCAGGAATTCCCTGTACATAGAAAATATACGATTGGTTTGCTCATGGATATTGTCTCCTTTTTCTAATCTCAAATTGTATTGCCTATGCATAACTCTGCGATCAAGTAATAACTAACAGCCATACATACAAGCCTACTAACGTGATGAACAAGGTCGGTACCGTAAGCACAACGCCAACCTTGAAGTAGTAGCCCCACGTAATCGTCACACCCTTACGCGACAGGACATGCAGCCATAATAGTGTCGCCAATGAGCCGATCGGTGTAATCTTAGGACCAAGATCAGACCCGATCACATTCGCATAAATCAGCGCTTCACGGATAGCTCCGCTTGTCTGCGTTCCTTCTATAGCCAGAGCATCGATCATGACCGTCGGCATGTTGTTCATAATCGAGGACAGAATCGCTGCCAAGAAGCCCATTCCGACTGTCGCAGCGAACAAGCCCTCATCTGCAAACCGCTGTATGAGCTCGCCGAGCATATCGGTTAACCCTACATTCTTCAACCCATATACTACGACATACATGCCGATTGAGAAAACAACGACCGACCAAGGCGCTTCCTTCATAATCCGCTTCGTCTGTATCGCTTCGCTACGGCGAGCCAACAGGACGAAGACTAGCGCAACCGCTCCAGCAATGAGCGAAACGGGAATATGAACGAATCCGCTGACAAGATAAGCGATCAACAGGATGCCAAGCATCAGCCAAGACAGCTTGAACAAGCGCTGATCCTTGATCGCTTCAGACGGTTGCTTCAGATGGCTAACCTCATACTGTGTCGGAATGTTCCTTCTGAAGTACAAGTACAGCACCAATAGACTCGCTCCGAGTGAAAACAAGGTCGGCACAATCATACGGCTCGCGTATTCTACGAAATGAATACCGAAGTAATCCGCAGAGACAATGTTGACCAAATTGCTCACAACGAGCGGAAGCGAAGTCGTATCTGCGATGAAACCGCTCGCCATAATGAACGGCAAGATCATCGTATCCGGGAACTTCAACGCCCGCACCATCGCTAGTACAATCGGAGTCAGAATCAACGCGGCGCCATCGTTGGCGAAGAGAGCCGCCACAGCAGCACCCAGCAACACAACATACACGAACATTAGTCTGCCATTGCCGTTCGCGAAGCGTGCCATATGCAAGGCTGACCATTCGAAGAAGCCGATTTCATCCAAGATGAGCGAGATCAATATAATCGCCACGAATGCAAGCGTCGCATTCCAGACGATGCCGGTTACGGTCCATACGTCCTGTATGCTGACGACCTGAAACAGCAGCGCAAGCAAGGCTCCGGCAGTAGCGGACCATCCGATATTCAAGCCCTTCGGCTGCCAGATGACAAACACTAACGTAAGTACAAATATTGCAGATGCAAGTAAGATCATAGAGCCTCCATTACGAACATGAAATTGGGGTTAATTGCAGCAGCTTCTCCTGCTGGGATGGCAACTCATTCAAGACTGCTTGAAGATAAGGTTTATCATCCGTGTTGAGTGAATAATAAATCCATTGTCCCTTACGCGATTCTTTCACAAGTCCAGCGTCCTTCAGCTTGCGTATATGCTGGCTAATGTTCGGCTGGCTCGTATCGAGCAGCTCCACTAGCTCACATACACACATTTCCCTTTCCTTCAGGGAAGCGACGATAGTCAGCCGATTTTTGTCACCTAGTAGCTTGAAAATATCAGCAAGCTTCTCTAACTCCGCCATAGCTCCAACTCCTTTCGCTAGGTATCAAGCACATCCAGACTGTGCAGCAACCCCTTCACCTTCTCTTCAATCTGATCCCGCACAATCCTCACCTGTTCGATATTCTCAGTCGCCAGTGGATCGGGGAGATTCCATTCGAAGTTCTGAATGCCGAACGGGACAACTGGACAGCGTTCATTCAATTGTTCACACAACTTGACAACTACATCAGCATTCATGAATGTCTTCATATCCAGCCGTTTCGAGGTATGACCAGAAAGATCAATTCCGACCTCCTCCATCGCGGATATAGTCATCGGGTGTACGGATGACGCCTCAAGTCCAGCGCTTTCTACTATTACATGTTCGCCGCCATACCGCCGGGCGAACGCTTCGGCGATTTGACTTCTACAGCGATTTTGCATACATAGGAAGTAAATGCGCACCTGTTTCTTCACCATTGTCTCAATCCTCCTCTGCATTTGTCAATGATTATATAATTATTTACTTATATAATAAAGTTAAGATATTATGAAGCTGCGAATTGTTGTTGTCACCCCTGCCCGAAGCTGTTACATTGAGAACGATACTTACAAGATACAGTGATGATCGTGTGGACAATTGGAGGAATACGCCATGTCAAATAGCAACAGTCAAACATTCGGCAAGATCAAATCTCTGTTAGAAGTCTTATTCGTGTCAACGAGATTGGGTCTGACTTCCTTCGGCGGACCGATCGCCCATCTGGGCTATTTCCATAATGAATATATCAAGCGCAGACAGTGGATGGACGACCGGAGCTATGCCGACTTGGTAGCGCTGTGTCAATTTCTTCCCGGTCCGGCAAGCAGTCAGGTAGGGATCGGTATTGGCATGATGCGCGCAGGCTTGATGGGCGGATTGGCTGCTTGGATCGGCTTCACGCTTCCTTCAGTCCTTGCACTTATACTATTCGCATTGGTTCTGCAAGGCTTCGACATTAGCAGTGCAGGCTGGATTCACGGCTTGAAGCTCGTTGCCGTCGCGATCGTCGCACATGCGATCCTTGGCATGGGTCAGAAGCTAACTCCAGATCGCAACAGGGTGACGATCGCTATCGTTGCTGCAGCGGTTGCCTTGCTATGGCAAACGGCATTCACACAAGTCGCCATTATCCTTGCCGCAGGCTTACTAGGACTGTTGTTGTATAGAAATCAGTCCGCAGACACAGTCCCTGCCATGCGGATTCCGATCAGGCGCAGCATCGCGATTGTATGCTTGATTGCCTTCTTCGGCCTGCTCATCCTGCTTCCCTTACTTAGAGAGTTCACTTCCTTGCATTGGCTTGCGATGTTCGACAGCTTCTATCGTGCCGGCTCGCTCGTGTTCGGCGGCGGTCATGTCGTCCTGCCGCTGCTGGAACGGGAGGTTGTTCCGACGGGATGGCTGAGCGAGCAAGATTTCCTAGCCGGTTATGGCGCTGCCCAAGCAGTACCGGGTCCATTGTTCACCTTCGCTGCATATTTGGGCGCGATGATGAACGGGTGGCAAGGCGCGGTCATCGCGACAGCCGCCATTTTCCTGCCGGCATTCCTGCTCGTCATCGGCACGCTGCCGTTCTGGGATACGCTGCGCACAATCCCGAAGATCCGCGGAGCGTTGACCGCCATCAACGCAGCTGTCGTCGGCATTCTGCTGGCTGCCTTCTACAACCCGATCTGGTCTTCTACTATAGGGGAACCGATTGACTTCATACTAGCGTCGCTGCTGTTCGTCATGCTCGTCTTTTGGAAAGCTCCTCCATGGCTCGTCGTATTAGCTGGAGCCTTCGGCGGGACTGTGATCGCACTTATTTCGTAATAAGAGGCCGGCCTTGATCTACCACACGATTACGTGTGGCGGATGAAGAGCCAGCCTTCCTTCACTGGATTACAGATTTCCGCTTGGCAGAACGGTAGATCGCAATCGCTGCAATCCAGATAACAAACACAATAGTACTCAAATACATGTGTGACTTCGAGAAATCCACATTCGATGGAAGCTCTCTCTTCGTGTGGGTAGCTAAAAAATTGTTATAATAGACTTTCCGCTCATCATGTAGTACTACCTGCCCATCGCGCATGGATATCATGCCGTTCTGCAATAATACAGGTACCCAGTAATCTTCCCCATCGGACTTCTCCAAGAAGAGCAGTAACTTCCCTCCATCCTTCTGCCATTCATCGACCCACTTCATATCGTACATATCGATGCCGACAACCAGAGGTTCTGTAATGTAACCTCGATACACCCCTTCCACGTCAAACCGGAAGCCGATAACAACATGATTGCTCGCCGCTACCTTGGTGCTAAAGTCATAACGTCCTAGAACTACGACGCCCGCTCGATCATCTACTTCTTCGGGGTCCAGCATCGGATAACTTGTCGCTAATACACTGTTGCTCTGCAACATGATGACGCAGGAAAGCAATATCACGAGAACGAATCGAATTTTCAACACTAATCCCCCCTTTCAATCTATGCATCACTAAGGAAGCAAGAACGCCCTTAGTTAACGCGCATATGCTTTGCGGAAGCCGTCGATACAGCCCCAAGCAGCAGTGATCAAGTAGATACTGACAGCTCCCCATGTTAGCCGGCTTACAAACTGATCAGGAGTAATCTCGAACAAATTCGCCATATATGTGATGAATGCCGGTTCCAGTAAGTCAGGTTGACTGACAATTAGCAAGAATACGACTGCCGCCACAAGCTCACTCGCTAGATTGAGGAATGCCAGCCTCTTCGACCAATGGCGCTCAACTAATTTCGCAAGCACTACGATCAAGCCAACACCAATAGCTACAACTACGAGCGGCCAATAAGCATGAAGCACATCCTGATTGAAGGCGCGTATGTGCAGAACAAGACCGTTCTCCCCCTTTCTGTGCACTCCCGCCAATTGATCTGCATAGAAGTAGAGCGGCGCCCATATCCCCAGCCAAAGCATGCCAAGGAACACTTCCATTCGCGTAATCGCAGCTTTCTTCGGAGTATAGGGTATGCTCTTCAAATCCTTAGGAGACCACGGCTTGCGGCTAAATCCCGTTATGTCCGTCCCGTCACCCCAGCCGAACCTCTCTGCGATCGCGAAGGTCAATGTCACCCAGAAGAACACTTGAATAGCTACGGAGCAGATCCCCCATATCCCTTCCCCGAGCAGGACAAAAACCATCTGCACGACGGCTGTATCCGTATGTTGCGTGCCTAGTGCACGGTCCGCTACTAGTGAAATTAGTGCTATCACAGCTGCTATTGGAAATACCATCTTCAATACGGATACATACGTATCGTATAATCGCGGGCCGATCAAGTGCATAGGTTGCTCCCGATAGGCGCCAGCCAACAGTACCGGATCACCTAGCTTCTCCAATACCGCTTCTACATCCCGCTCCTCATAAGCTTCCGGCAGCATATCCTCAATCGACGACCGCAGCTCCAACGCGATGTCTTCCCGATTCTTCTCCGGCAGACGCCGGGTCACTTCTTCGATATAAATATCAATGAGTTTCACTTGTCATCCTCTCCCTGCAATAAGTGTTGGAGCTCCTGCGAGCTCTTCAGCCACTCCGCCTTCAACTGCTGGAACGTCTCTTGTCCGAACGCACTCAGCTCATAATACTTGCGCGGCCGTGCTTCGGATGTATCCCAGCTGCTCGTTACAAGCTCCTGCTTCTCCAGTCTGCGCAACAGCGGATACAACGTGCTCTGTTCAATCACAACTCCGGATGCCTCCAGTGACTGGACCAACGAATAGCCATATTGCGGCTGGCGCAACTGACTTAGCACCGCCAGCGTTAACGTACCTCTTCTCAGCTCAGTAATTAGGGATTGCAGCAGACTGCTCATAGATTCACCTCACCAACATTACACAATTATTAATAATGTATGTTATATACTATGTATCGTACAGTATAAAAGTATGACTGTCAATCGTTCCTCTTTACCTTTACCGATGGGCCTATGTTTTGTTCCGCTTCTTGCTCGACCATCTTGTTATGCCTGAACCTAGTAAACATTGACGGCTGTACCGTTAAGCGATACGATGTGTTCATATTTGTTCCTACGATACGCCGCCACGAAGCATATTGCTTCCCGCTATAGCTGCGGCAATACGAAGGCAAGGAGTGTCTATAGTGTCAGATCTACCACCGCGTGGCAGCGGACAATATACTGTCCTTGACGACCTGCGGGCTGATTGTGAGCAGTGCTTCGGCTTATGCTGTGTAGCTTTGCCTTTTACCGCTTCCATCGATTTCGCCATTAACAAGCATGCTGGTGAGCCGTGCTCTAATCTGCAGCATAATTTCCGCTGCGGTATCCACAGTCAACTTAGGCAGAAGGGCTTCCGCGGATGTACGGTATACGATTGCTTCGGTGCAGGTCAGAAGGTGTCACAGGTCACATTCGAAGGTCAAGATTGGCGACAAGCACCCGATACGGCTTCCACCATGTACGAGACGCTGCCAATCATGCGCCAGCTTCATGAGCTTCTCTGGTACTTGCATGAAACGCTGACATACGAATCAGCGCAATCCCTGCATCACTCTATACGAGCCGTCCTTCATGAGACAGACCAGCTGACGCAGCTGCCTCCTGCACAACTCTTGCATGTGGATGTACCCGCTCAACGTGAGAAAGCGAACAAGCTGCTGCTGCAAACAAGCGAGCTTGTTCGGTCTGATGCTGTCCGCGCACAGCACATTCCCGTGAACAATCACAAGCGTTACGAGCGCGGAGCTAATCTCATGGGTGCCAAGCTGAGAGGAGCGGACCTGAGAGCGGCCAACCTGCGCGGAGCCTTTCTGATCGCTGCCGATCTCCGCGGTGCGGATTTGCGAGCAGCGGATCTGATCGGTGCAGACTTCCGCGATGCGGATATCCGGGACGCGGACTTGACCAGCAGCCTGTTCCTCACCCAAGCCCAGCTTCATGCAGCAAGAGGTAATCATCGTACGAAGCTGCCGGCTTCGCTAGACCAGCCGCAGCATTGGGATCACCAATGATCTGCACTGAATCGTTTAGAACGGCTTCACCGTCATCAAGTATAAGATATATAGCGGAATCAAGGTAGCCAAGCTGCCGAAGATCATCCACAATTTGCTGGCAGCTCGGTATGCCTCTGTCACCGCCCCCTGTTCCAGCGATTGCTTACTAGTTCGAATCATCTTCACTTGAAGCGGAATTAAGATGGCCAGCCAGATCACACCCGTGATGGCAAACAATCCGTTCGAGACAGATACCCAGTTGATCTCATTCATTGGATACCCGTACCTGTGCGCCATCGCATTGCCGGTACTAATTAACAGCAGTAAGCCCGGAATCGTAAATATATAATCCGCCGCCAGCACCTTTCGAGCACCGATGTGGATCATCTCCAAGTTTCGGCTAGCATCCGCCACTACCTTCCAGAAAGCTGTTACAAGAATATTTCCGAAGAACAAAATCGCACCAAGCACATGCAAGAACAGCAACCATACCATGTTGATCCCTTCCTTTAACTGTAATACTATCTTTATAACATACCGACCGATGGTTTGTATATAGGTAAAAACCTGACCAGCCTAGCAGGCTAGTCTACATTCATATAACTCGTAATCAATGAATCGCTTTTTTGTCAAAACCTCCGCCATATACATCTGCAACGTCTTCTATTGTCATAAATGCTGCCGGGTCTATATCCTGCACGATCGACTTCAGCTTAGACAATTCCAGTCTCGTGACGACACAGAACAGCATCTGAGTTTCCTGACGGTTGTAGCCTCCCTGCGCTTGAATGAACGTACAAGTTCGTCCCAACCTTTGCATAATGGCCTGCGCAATTTCCTCATAATCCTGGGAGATAATTGTCACCGATCTGGATTCATTCAAACCTTCCACGACGATATCAATTGCCTTGAACGCAATGAAATAGGCGAATACCGAATACATGGCGGAATTCCAATTGAACACGAATCCTGCTGCAATAAATATAAATACGTTGATGAACATCACAATTTGACCGACGGGAATACGCAGCTTATTGGCCAACAGTATCGCGATGATTTCCGTGCCGTCCAACGCGCCTCCGAACCGAATAGCCAACCCTACACCAACCCCTAGAATAAGTCCCCCGAACAAGACGGCAAGCAGCTGATCAGTCGTGAATGGTTGCGTATGGTGCAGGAGCGCCGTCGTAATGGACATAATCGTGATGCCATACAAGGTCAAGATGACGAAAGACTTGCCGAGCTGCTTGTACCCAAGCAATAAGAAGGGGAGATTAAGCACAAATAAAAACACCCCTAACGGAACTTCGGAGAGGTGCGAAGAAATAATCGACACTCCGGCAATGCCCCCATCGATAACCGCATTCGGGACAAGGAACAATTCCAAGGCAATGCCCATCAGGACGGCACCAGTTGCTATGAAGAAGAGCTTGATGATCCATCTAAATTTCGATGTTTTCTTATGTTCACGGTTCAATAGAGTTCCTCCCATTCGTTTGAACAATTATGAATATATCATGCAAATCATTACGAATCGTACTTGTCTTGTTGCTTTTCCTAACAGAACCTCTTACACTCCTATTAGAGTGCGACCCACGCAAAATGATCAGAAAAAGAGGGATACATGCATGCATTCTTCCAAATGGACAACGCCGTTCGCATCCATGCAATGGTTGTTCTTCCTATTCGCTAACACGGTCGTCGTGCCGCTTTCAGTCGGAGCTGCCTTCGAATTGCCAGCACAAGAGATCGCCGGGATCGTCCGAAGCTCCTTGCTGTTCACTGGAATCGCTTGCGTACTGCAGGGCTTGTTCGGTCATCGATTGCCGCTGATGGAAGGGCACTCTGGTGTGATGTGGGGGCTTGTTCTGACTATGAGTCTGTCTTCCTCTGCCTTAGGCATGAGCCTACCCGCTATCGGCGGCGGCATCGCAACCGGTATGATGCTTGCCGGGGCAGCTATTGTACTGCTCGCGCTATGCAATGGACTGACGTTCATGCAGAAAGTGTTCTCGCCGATGGTGCTTGGTGTGTTTTTGCTACTACTTACGTTCCAATTGATCCTCATCTTCTTCGATGGCATGCTGCTCATCAAGGACGACGGTACACTGGACATTCCCGTAACTGCCTTCGCCTTCGCCACCATGCTCTTCGTCATAGCGCTGAAGGTGTTCGGCAATCAGACGATTGCCAGCTTCTCCATTCTGATCGGCATGGTCGTCGGTTGGGCCGGTTATGTATGGCTGTTCCCTGCTGACGCTGCGTTCCAGGCTCCTGCGTTGCTCGCCTTTCCGATCTTCCCGTTCGGAACGCCTAATCTCAATCTAGGTATCGTATTCGTCTCATTCCTAGCGACTTTTCTCAACTTGAGCAATACGGTAGCAGCAGTGCAGACAGCATCCAAGCTATTGAAGCAACAGGTTAGCCAGAAGCAATTCAACCGCTCTTATATGTTGACGGGCAGTTACTCAATCGGTGCCGCAGTGCTCGGACTTGTCTCATACGCACCCTTCGCCTCGTCAATCGGATTTCTTGAAAGCACCCGCATCTTCGACCGTAAGCCGTTCCTCATCGGAGGCGGATTGATGACGCTGCTCGGTATATTCCCAGCTCTCGGCGGATTGCTCGCTACACTGCCGATCACGGTAGGCAACGCCGTCTTGTTCGCCGCCTACCTACAACTGTTCGGCACTGCTCTGCAATCTGTGAAAGGGTTCGAACTCGATTCGGTAACCATTCACCGCTTAGCCTTGCCTGTATTAATAGGCATTGGACTCATGTTCACCGATCCTAACCTATTCAGCGGATTGCCTGTTCTTCTGCAGCCACTCGTAACGAACGGCTTCGTTGTAGGCGTACTCTTATCGATATTCCTTGAACTGAAGCGATGGGAGTAGCTGCTGCGCCTACAGCTCGCGAATCCGGATATTGCGCCACCTGCATGCCGCTTCCGGCGCCCAGCGCGCTTCGCCCATGCCCGGATCGTTGTCGTGAATTTCGAACGCAATATGACCTTTGCGACCGAGCAACTCGCATATCTCTCCAGCATTATAGTGCGGATGCTCCAATGTGGCCGTGTCTATTTCGGACACCTTCAAGCCATTGATATGAACCGTAATACGCGGCGATGCCCCTTCCACCCGGATGCGAAACTCATTCCAGTCGTCCCACTTCCAGACCGAGAGGAACTGCTCGCCTGTTGCCGTTTCTTGCAACAAAGCCGGCTTATCTGGCGTAAGCGGCTCGATACTAGTTGCTGGATCCTCCAGCTTCAACCCTGTCGGTTGACCTTGGTCATCATAGACCGCATCCAACGTGTAGTTAATGCCATGGAAGCCGCCGATGCCATTCCCATAAATGCCGCCAATATTCCCCGATTGGCGATGATCGAGCAAAATTTGGAAACCTTGGGAGCCGAGTGCAGATGCCCTGACGAGTATACCGGTATCAGCCGGCCAATCTGGACGCGCTTCCAATACTAACTCGAAATCCCCGTACACATCATCACTTAGCAAATAGCCGCCGTACCCGCAGCCGGGAGGATCCTGGCGACCTGCGATGGCGCCTTCCTCCACCGTCCAAGCGCCAGATGTTTGTGTTGCCCGCTGATACGCTTCTGTTGTCTTGTCCGGTCCTTGCAGCCCTGGTGCGCGAGGAACCGGTAAGCGCGGCACAGCATGCCAGCCTGTCAATGTCTGTCCGTCGAAGATGGGAGTGAGTGTGCTCTTATTGTTATTCATGCTGCCTCCTGATCACTAGCGTTAGTATACTCGTATGATAACATAAACAGCTGGAATTACGATATTGCTTGAATACATAGATTTGCTATGCATAGATGAACAAGGTATACTACCCGTACATGAATGCATACAAAGGCGGTGCCAAGATTGAAAATTAGCAAGAAATTGCTCAACGGAAGTACCGGCACATTAATATTGAACACATTAGCTCGACATGATGTATACGGGTATCAGTTAATCAAGGAACTCGAGCAGCAATCGGACGGGACGTTCCTGCTGAAGGAAGGTACCTTGTACCCTATTCTTCATAGCATGGAAACGGGGAAGTGGGTGGAATCCTACTGGGAGGCAGCGGATGGGCGCAAGCGCAAGTATTATCGCATTACAGACTGCGGAAGAAAGCAGCTGGAGGAGAAGAAGCGAGAATGGCGCCTCTTTCGCAGCGCCGTGGACCGTCTGCTGGGGGAGGAATAAGAGCAGCCAACTTTGTTCGTCAGCTGCTCTTCATGGACAAGCATGAGGAACGTCACTTCTTCTCCATCACGGCGAAGTAATTGTCTTCATTATCTGCGAAGTTGAACAAGCAAGAGTTGGGCCTGGTCCCGCCGGAATTGGATCCTAGCCTCATTACGTTAATGTTATCCAGCCTCACGATCTACCCTCTGCTCTATGGGAACGTGACCCAGATGATTACTGGAATGAAGCCGGATGATCCGAATTTCCAGGACCAATGGGGGCACTTCCTGCGTCTCATTAGCGAGCGCATTTTCCGTATGGATAGTACAGCTGAATAAGCAAATTAACAAATTGGAGGATGCTCCGCACACCGATTCACCCGGACCATATTACCAAGGAAACTCAAGCCTAATTGATCGAATTGAGATAATGAAACATAATCTGATCTCCAGTGGAGGTGAATTGCGTTGAAATTGGAAAGACTTCTGTCCATCGTCATTCTGCTGCTGAACCGACGATTGATGCAGGCTAAGGAACTTGCGGAGCGGTTTGAGGTTTCCGTACGGACAATTTATAGGGATATCGAAACTATCAATGGGGCTGGCATCCCGATCGTCACCTATCAAGGAAGCAATGGTGGCATTGGACTGGCAGAAGGTTACCGCTTGAATAACAACATGCTGACGAACGACGAGCTTGCTGCGATTGTTACCGCGCTTCGAAGCATTTCCGCCTCTTACGGCAACGAGAAGCATCAACAACTTATGGAGAAAATCCATAGCGTTGTCCGGCCCGCTGACTCCGAAGCATTCCAGCACAAATCAAGTCGAGTATTGATCGATTACTCACCTTGGGACGGTAACGAATATCTTCGCCCCAAGCTGCAACAGTTAGAAAAAGCGGTTGATCACTGCCTCATAGTGAAATTCGTCTATTGCAATGCCGATGGTGAAATGTCACATAGGATCGTAGAGCCGCACAGGCTCATCCTGAAAGGCAAGCAATGGTACTTGCAAGCCTACTGCTTAGAGAAAGAACAATTTCGTCTTTTCAAGCTAAAACGAATGAAAGATTTAGAAATCATTCAGGGGAAGACGTTTATTCGTCACGAACTACCGACACAAACACGAATTCCCGACCGGAATCTGCCTGAATCGTCTCGGGTGACAAAATTCGTTTTACGCTTCCAAGTTGAAGCTCGTCATTTGGCGGAGGAATGCTTTGGTATTGAGGCGCTTTGTCCAATGGATGACGGCAGTTGGTTAGTGAGGAAGGAATATCCGGAAAATGAATGGTTGTATCGCTTTATTCTCGGCTTGGGTCACCATGTGGAAGTACTCGAGCCTCCACATTTGCGGGAGATCATCGCTGATCTCGCTGATCAAGTTGCGAAAAAATATAAAAAAGATCAACCAACCTGACAGATAGTTGTCAGGTTGGTTGTTTTATACTAAAGTCATTCTAAATTATAGGAGTGATTCATGATGAGACAAGACGAGCACACAAGAAAAGAACAGAACGAACGAAATGAGCCCACTCGTGTCGTAGAACTTCCCACTTTCACGTTGGCTGGCATCAGTGCAGTCACGACAAATGCTGACGAATTAAACGGTAATGGGAAAATTGGTAAACTTTTTGAGCAATTCCATTCAAACAACATTGTGAGTCAATTGAAGCAATATCAGCAACAACCCGGCCATTTTAGCTGTTATTACAACTATGAAGACAATGATGCCGGACAGTATGAAATCATGGTCGGATTGCACGTTAAGGAAACGCCACAAGATCAATTTCCAGAATATATAAACACCTTTACTATACCCTCTGCAAAATACGCGGTTTTCGTTACAGAGCAGGGACCGATTATTGAGGTGGTACAACGAGCATGGTCGTATATTTGGGAATGGTCGAAGCAATCCGGCTATGAGAGGGCATTTTCGGGAGATTTTGAATATTATGATCAGCATATCAACCCGAACGATGGACAAGCTGAAATTTATATCGCCATACGCTAGCAATCTGCAATTTGCCGGTCATTTAGTGCAAGTTTTTTTGTCGCGATGACTAAAGATAAAGTAAGGAATGATATGTATGTGTGAGATTGAAAATACTAAGGTAGCCGCTGTATTTGAACAATATCCGATAAATATTCGTAAGAAGCTGTTTTGTCTCCGTCAACTTATTTTGGCTATTGCGTCAGAGACAGATGGAGTTGATTCCGTGGAAGAGACATTAAAATGGGGTGAACCCAGTTATGTCACGAAAACAGGGAGCACCATTAGAATGGGTTGGAAAAAGTCGAATCCAAGTCAGTATGCCTTGTATTTTAACTGTAACACGAAACTGGTTGAGACTTTCAGGGAGATCTACAGTGATACATTCATTTTTGAAGGAAATCGAGCGATTGTGTTCAATGAAGACGATGACATATTCGTAGATGAATTAAGGCAATGCATTTCATCATCGCTCACTTACCATACCCGTAAGCATCTCCCTATGTTAGGGTTATAATTTCTGACCATACCATGACGAATATAAAATAGAACGATCTCCTAGTATGTCTCTATGCGAAAAATACAAGCTGGACGACATTCGTCCAGCTTTAACGTATTGCATATGAGCCCGTCTTATCTTCGAGGTGTTCCGGCCACTTCGCGAAAGAACCATTCGAGCTTGTCGGTATCTGTCAAATTGTGATTACAAGCCATGCTATCTACACACATGTAGTTCCCGATTGCCTTATAATAATCGGGCGAAGCATGTTTAGGAGGCTTGCGGCGCTGAATTGCCGAGAATAGCGCAACATGCTCTTGTCTATAGCATAGGAAGCACGTCCCCTTGTTACTCGGTGTATACCTTCCGGCTATGCCAACCAACTGTCCATCCAGCGGATAGACGAGGAACAGACGGTTCGCAGCGGTATCGTCCCACCCTAAGTAAGTCACGGCACGAAGATCCAACTTTGATAAGTCAGGCACTTGCAACTTCTTAACCTTGGGAAACAACTGCTGCAGCTGCTTCCTCGCAAGAGACGGAAACGCCTCGCGATAGGGCTCCAGTGACTGTACATAGTGTTGGCACTGTTCAGCGTGCTGCAGCTCTGCGATCGGCTCCAATATGTTTCTCTGCTCAGGATTAGCATCCTCGAATGCTTCCATTACTTTCATGTAAACATCTGTCCTGACCGATTCTACGATATGCTGATCCACAGCCGTTCGAATCGTGCTTTGAAGCCAATTGACTTGCTTGCGAATCAAATTATATTGATGGTTTCTAATGAAAGGCATGATCATGGGTTTCAGCTCCTTGTTTGTTGGGAAATCCAAGACAATAAGCAGCAAAGCCCACTATTAGAAAACCACACTATGCTATCATATTAGGCGACAAGTCTGATAGCCGCCCATGCAAAGTATCGCCCCTAATCTTAGGCTTTGCATGAGCTGCTCCTTATCCTGGCAAACTGCTTTGCCATCCTTATCCCCCCCTTTATGGAATCACATTATACTGAATAAAACGACAGGGAGCAATCCAATGCAATTAGTGGAAAACAGGAGGCGCTACAGGCTGGCTATTCTTGTTCGTTATGTGGAGTTCAAGCTTGTCGTTGACCGTGGCGAAGAAAACATCCGATAACTGAAGCTGCATGCTGTGCAGCTGCTGGGCAAGCCAATCCTCAGACATATTGAGCTTATTCAAAGTTTTCTTCTGCATACGTCCTTCCAGGATGACTGGATAAGCGATGCCCGATGTTGGCGCAATGACGCCCATATCACTCCTGGTGACTGGGGATTTTTCCGCCTTTTTGTATGCAGTCAGCTTGCCATTCGCCTCCAGCACAGCTATATCCACTTCGGCTATGTCGAATATGCCGTCTTCCCGAAGCATCTGCAAAATGTTATCGATCGGATAACGCACCTTCTTAATACCGTTGATCATGAACATCCCATCCTTAATAACTACAATCGGCTCGAACGACACGAGCTTGCCGAACCGTCTGAACTTTACTAGTGCGATGGCGTACAGCTTCTGCATCAGCGCGATGACAATGATCGCAATTGCCGTATGAAGATGCTCGATCTTCGGATCTGCAATGTCCGCTCCCACAACAGAACCTAGTGACAATATAATTAGGAAATCATAAATCGGGAGCTCACCTATAGATCTCCTTCCCATGAAGAGCGTCATAAACAGCAGAAGAGGATAAATCGTAAAAATCCGACCGACGACAAGAAGTCCATCCTTCCCTGTTTCCATCCAATTGATATCCATCTGAGAAACCTCCAATGCCCGGTGACTGTCTAGTTGTAATGTGCACCGATTGGAAGGCTCCCATTCATTAACAGTCCGATCAACAACGACGCTTGCACAGATTCAGACTCACTCAGCACATGACCACTGTATACATTACTTCGATCGTGGAATCGCTGCATACAAAATCATTCCAAGCGACGCAAGAAGAACTATGACGAGTACAATCTCCTGTGTAGAGGCTGACTCCCCTTCGTCATCTGCTGCTTCAACGAGTACATCCTCGTCTGATGCCACCTTCTCTTGTTCACTCTCAGATTGCGATCCAGCTGGAACTGGTTCAGTTGTAATTGGAAGTTCCTTGTCTTGCACATAGGCCAATTCTTCCCCTGCTGCATCCACCTTCATCGAAGGAGAACAAAGCGGATTCTCCCACTGATCCGAATCTGTAAGCCGCAAGAAGAACAGATACTCCTCACCAACCTCGCTTGGTCCATTCAAGTTGCCCCAGGTCGGATTTTCCAGCATCGTTACTTGATCGGCTTCGACCCCTTTGAAACTTCTCTGTACCGTGACCTTGACCTCATTGTACTCGTCATTCTTGCCGGATACTTCATCCACCAGACCTACAATCAACCCATCATACTGCTCATACGCTTCTTCAATCGGCGGAAACTCTGCACACGACAATGCCATAGCAGGCGCCGACTGCAAGTGACCGATCAGAAGAACAACTAGCGCAGACCATACAATCTTTTTCATGCGTTCACCATCCCTTTTCACCCTATGACGAGAGTAGACGGTGAATTTGTTGCACGAATATTTATCATTCCGGCGCCACAGAAGCTGCAGTACATTGACATTCACTTGTGCTTAGCTATCCACTTATAGTTTGCTGACCACTTATAGTTTGCTGACCACTTATGGTCTGCTGTCCACTTGTGATCAGCTACCCACCTATGGTCTGCTGTAACGGAGGACAGTACCTTATTCGCCGAAAATCAGGCTATTTCAAAATCTAACGGAAACAGCGCACCCTTAATCATGGTAAAGCATCGGTTTCTCGGCCGATTGGGGTGTAATAGTGCCGCCTGACTTCCGTTAGAATACAGAAACGTCGAAATCCGCTTGCTAAGCGTCTCTGATTTCCGTTAGCAAGTCGCAGGATCATCACTGGGTCGGTCGCACACGTCTGTCGGTGCATTAGCTCCCTCGGGCTATGCTTATAGACTGTTTCATGCACATTCCATGTTCCATCGCTGAGCTCCGTTAGCCGAGCAGACCGCATGCAGCTCACTTGCTAGCCGCTTTAACCGACCAATATTGCAAGTACCTGGCCCGGTCCGTGCACGCCGATCGTCAGGTCGTTCTCAATATCGGCTGAGCGGCTGGGACCGGAGATGAAGTGAATGCCAGACGGCAGTTGCTCTCTGGGAGTCTGAGTCTGATCGAATTGACCTAGAATCTCGCCCAATCGTGTCTTCAACCGATAAAGCGGGATCAGCACAACCAGCATCGTCGGCAGCAGGCTGACAGAGCGACCCTTATTCGGCGCAGACAGCACGGTCACGGAACCGGTATACGCCGCAGCATAATCGGCCATTACCACGCCCATATCAGCTTCAGCCGCGCGTGCCTTCCACTGCTCTTGCGCATTCGAATTCCAAGCGTAGATGCTCGCGTCCGGCAGAGCCTTTTCTAGACCAAGCTCGGCCAATGCCGATTCATCTTGGCGGATGATATGCTTGGCCTCAAGTTCATGTGCCTGTTCTGCAATCAGAATACTGGCTTCTTGCATGTCAGCCGCTCGAATCACATGTCCGCCCGCATTCTGGAAGTTGGCTGTGAAGTGTTCAATCCGTTCTTCCTCACTCCACGTAAAGGCATGCCAGAAATCAGGAGCGCCGCGGAAGGGATGTTCCGGTTTCTCTAACACTCTTGGACGTTTGAGGCGGGTGGCAATATGATTCATGAATCGCTCCTGTTTAACTCGCGAACGGTCTTCGAGCTGCTTCAGAAACTCACTATAGCTGTCACCCATGATTGCCGCCTCCTTTGCCCTTATTCACGCCAGATTCTTCTCTGTCGACACGGTCGCTATTGCGCTTGCCTGAATACGCAGTGGGTGCATCGCTACGGATACTCTCACCTTCACTGCTATCGCGCTTGCCCTGATTCTCGTTGCCTTCGCTCCGACTGCGGACAAGCTGCTGCATACGTTCCTTCATGCCCGCATCCATCTCTTGCAAGCTCCCGCGAATGTCCGGCTCCAACGTCTCCCATCGCTCCCTGAATGATTGCTCAGGCAAGCCGGGAGTATGGCGATAGCGGTTCCAGCCCTCTAACGGGCCGATCCTTGCTTTGATTACGCCATCCCGCACGACCAGCTTCTGCCCAAGCTTCCCGAGCTTCAACGTGCGCTGCAGCTTAACCGAGCTGGACATCACTGCAGCATAGCCCTTCATCGCCCAGCGTTCCAACGTTGGGCTGTAGCCCTGCTCCACCTTGCGCCGACGAAGGTAGACGAGCATATCGTGCAGCGGAATCTTCACCGGACAAGCTTCATAGCAGGCACCGCACAAGCTCGACGCATTCGCGATGTCGTCCCACTCGGCGACATTCCCTTGAAGCGCAGGGGTCAGCACCGCGCCAATCGGTCCGCTGTACGTTCCGCCATACGCGTGCCCGCCGATGTGTCGATAGACCGGGCAGGCATTCAGGCATGCGCCGCAGCGGATGCAGTTCAGCAGCTCCTGAAATTCCGGATCGCCCAGCTGAAGCGAACGTCCGTTGTCAATGATGATGATGTGCATTTCCTCTGGTCCATCGCCATCCTCCTGGCGCTTCGGTCCCGTAATGCCGGACATATACACCGTCAGCTTCTGCCCCGTCGCAGAGCGCGGCAACAAGGTAGCCATCACCTCCAGGTCAGACCAGCTTGGAATAATGCGTTCCATGCCCATGAAGGTAATCTGCGTCTCGGGCACCGTCGTGACCATTCTCGCATTGCCTTCATTCTCGAAGAGCACCATGGAACCGCTCTCGGCAATTGCAAAGTTGCAGCCGGTTATGCCAAGATCCGCTTCGAGGAATTTCTCCCTCAGCTTCTTGCGCACGAATCCCGCCAGCACTGTCGTGTCTGGCGGAAGCGTCTCCCCCGCATCCTTGGACAGCAGCTCGGCAATTTGCTGCCGATTCTTATGAATAGCTGGAATGATAATATGGGAAGGGGCTTCCCCTGCCAGCTGTATAATATATTCGCCGAGATCCGTTTCGATGGCCTCAACACCAATACCCTCCAACGCCTGATTGAGATGAAGCTCCTCTGTAACCATCGATTTCGATTTCACAGCAGAGCGGGCCCGCTTCTGCTCAGCTATCGCCAGAGCAATCTCAACCGCCTCTGCACCTGTGTCGGCAACATGCACATGCACCCCATTCGCTCTTGCATTCTCTGCAAATTCCTGCAAGTAGTAGTCCAGATGGGCAATTGTATGCAGCCGAATTTGCCGACCTCGTTCACGCCATGCTTCCCAGTTGCCGTGTTCTTCAGCAGCCTGCTGCTTGCCGCCCCGCAGCTTCTCAGTCGTGTACTTCACAGCTTTGCGCAAAAATGCATTGTTCAACGCCAGTTCCGCCCGCTCCTTGACGGTGTCGCGCGGTTTGGATTGTGCTGCGCTCATGTCTGTTTCACCCCTTCATACAGCAATTCAGCGAGATGCATCACCCGGACCGGCTCATTCCGGTACTGCAAATGCCCGGAAATATTCATCAGACAAGCCATGTCCAGACCAACCAAGACCTCAGCTTCCGACTCCAATACGTGATCGGCTTTCTCCGTCACCATCGCTCCCGATATATCGGACATCTTCACCGCGAACGTCCCGCCAAAGCCGCAGCAGTCCTCAGCGAAAGGAAGCGGAACCAACTCCAGCCCCTTCACCCGCTCCATCAAGACGAGCGGCTCCTCCTTCACACCCAGAATACGACTGCCATGGCAAGACGGATGATAAGTCACTTTATGCGGATACACCGCACCCAAATCTGTCACACCGAGAACATGTACTAGAAATTGCGTAAATTCATAAGACTTTTGTTCAAGCACTCTTGCTTTCTCCAAATATACTGGGTCGTCCTCAAAAAGCTTGTCATAATGGTGAATCATCCCGGTGCATGAACCCGAAGGCGATACTACAAAATCACTGTCGGCAAAAGCATCCAAAATCGTCTTCGCCGCTTCCCGCGCTTCTTGCCAGTAACCACTGTTGTACGCCGGCTGTCCACAGCAAGTTTGCACAGGGGGAAGGTCCACTGCTACGCCGTAACGGGCCAGCAGCCTTGCGATCGCCTCTGCTACACGGGGATAGACGGCGTCGCTTATGCAAGTGACAAATAATGAAACCTTCATCGTTCTCCCCCTTTCCGTTACCCTCGCAAGTGATGCGAATCTCTGAAGCTTATTCCTAACCACCGTAAGGTGCCATCGGAATCATCCTTATAACGTGGTCGCTCCTCGTGAATGTTTATCAATCAGATTTCGATATTACTTTCGCGGGGCCCCGGATCATTATAATAGAAAGGTGCCCCGCTCAGCCCGACGGCTGATGAAGCACCTGATCGTTATGCCGATACACCTACACCTTCATCACCTGAATGCCCTGCTCCTGCAGGGAACCCAGCATATCTCCAGGAGCCTTACGGTCCGTGATGATCGTATCTATTGTATGCAAACCGGATACATGGATAAAAGCCTGCACACCAAATTTGCTGGAATCCGCTAGCAAATATACCTTATTGCTAATATCAATCATCTTCTGCTTCACTCTCGCCTGCAGTTCATTCGACTCGCTGATGCCCCGCTCCAAGTGCACGCCCTTGCATGACAGAAATGCCTTGTCCACATGGTACACATCCAGCGAGCGTTCCGCGAGCGGGCCGACAAAAGACAAGGAACGCGGTGCCAAAATACCGCCGCTCGAAATAACTTCAATCTTCTCCTTGCTGCTTAATTCCGTAGCAACCTTAATCGAATTGGTCAGCACCGTAAGCGGAATATCCGGCAAATAGGAGGCCATATACCAGGCTGTCGAGCTGGCATCCAGCAGAATGCGGTCATGCGGCTGAATAACCTGAACGGCTTCCTCCGCAATGCGCTTCTTCTCTTCCGCATAGGTAACCTCGCGCTCGAAATACGGAATCTCCGGCTGCTCGTCCTTCACGCTGACCGCCCCGCCATGAGAACGTCGCAGACGTCCCGCTTCCTCCAGCCTGTCGAGATCACGGCGAATCGTCTCCTCTGTCACCTGACAGATCTCGCTCAGTTCGGATACCCGAATGCTCCCCCGCTCGTTCACCAAGTCTACTATTTTCTCATAACGTTCCGCTGCTAACATACCCAGCCTCTTCTCCTTGCCTTGTCATGAAAGTCCTGTAATCTGACGAAAACGACCATACGCCTCTTCCCACGATGCTGTCGATGCAGGCTCATACTCAGTTACTTTCACAGATTGTCTGATCGTTTGACGCGCTTCCCCAATACTGGAGAAATCGCCGCGCGCTATCCATTGCACTGCCAAGTTGCCGATCGCGCTAGCTTCCGCGGGTCCTGCCCATACGGATTTGCCGATCGCGGCAGCCGTCCATTCACACAGTAGTGTGTTATGGATCCCGCCGCCCACCATATACAATCCTTGAAAAGCTTGATCGGACAGCTGTTCGGTCAAGTCAAACACATACCGATATTTTAAAGCAAGACTTTCCAATACACAACGCACGATTTCCCCGATATTGTGCGGGATCGATTGGCCGGTTTGCCGGCAATATTGCTGTACGCGCGCGGGCATATCGCCCGGCGGCATAAACAGCGGATCATCCGGATCGAGATATGCCTGATGCGCAGGTGCCTGCCGCGCCAACTCGACCAGCTCCGGGAAGGAGCGCGGGCTTCCTGTCCGATCCCACTCCCGCTTGCATTCCTGCAAGAGCCACAGCCCCATAATGTTCTTCAGCAAGCGGTACGTGCCGCCTACACCGCCTTCATTCGTAAAGTTCAGCTTCCGGGCCTGCTCGTTCATGACAGGCTGCCTCACCTCTGTGCCCATTAGCGACCAGGTTCCACAGCTCAAGTAAGCGAAATTCGATTCCGCTGCCGGGATCGCTGCTACTGCAGAGCCTGTGTCATGCTCGGCAACGGCATTGACGGGAATGCTGCCAATCCCCAGCTCGGATTGCAGGCTTGCCCGCAGCGTTCCGGCTGGCGAACCCGGCTGCAGCACTTTCCCGAACCATGATCCCGGCACGCCAATCGCCTCCAACAATACTGAATCCCAATCGCCTTGCACCGGGTTATACAGCTGCGTCGTCGTCGCGTTGGAGAACTCGTGCGCCCTCTCCCCTGTGAGGAAATATCTGAGCAAATCCGGAATCATCAACAAATGGCGGGCTTCTCGGAGCAACGGAGAATCGGCTTGCTTCATGGCAAATAGCTGGTAAATCGTATTAAACGGCAGAAACTGGATGCCGGTGCGTGCAAACACTTCCCGCTGTGGAATCTGCTCGAATAGCTTCTCCATCATGCCATCGGTGTGCGAATCCCGGTAATGATAGGGGTTGGCCAACAACTCTCCCTTACAATCCAGCAAGCCAAAATCGACTGCCCATGAATCGATCCCCAGGCTTTCCACCGCAATTCCTTGCTGCTTGGCCTTCAGCAAGCCTTGCTTCAGCTCATGGAACAGGCGCAAGATGTCCCAGTGCCAGCGCTTCCCTACCTGCACGGGATCATTCGGGAACCGATGCAGCCCCCTGTACTCCATCGTTGCGTCCGTTAACCGCCCCACGATCGCTCTTCCGCTGCTCGCACCGAGATCGTAAGCCAGAATGCTCACCAGCTTGCACCGCCTCTGCCTCTGGCGAGAATGTCCTTCCCGTAAGAGCTGGACAAGTAAGCTTGCATCGGATCGAGCGGCAACCCCCGCTCTTCTCGCACCGCATGCAGCAGCGGTGTCACATCGCATTCATAAGCCGAACGCACTGCATGCTCAGCGCCAAGCACATCTTGACGTGATTGTGCCTCCGCCACTTCTTCGTGATTGACGAGCAATGCCTTGGCATACTGGGTCTGCACATTCATGACCGAACGAATCATGGCGGGAATCTTCTGTTCAATGTTATGCGATTGATCGATCATATAAGCGATGTTATTCACCGTACTGCGAATCGCTGCTTCATCATCGTTCGCCGCACTCACAATTTGATAGAAAATCAGGAACAGCTCATAAGGATTCATCGAACCTACAATCAGATCATCATCTGCGTATTTGCGGCTGTTGAAATGGAAGCCACCCAGCTTCTGCTCATCAATCAAATAAGCGACAATATGCTCCACGTTCGTTCCTTGCGCATGGTGGCCGGTATCGACCAACACTTGCGCCTGCGGTCCTAGCTTGCAAGCATAGTTGTACGCCATGCCCCAGTCGGCCAGATCAGTATGATAGAACGCGGGCTCGAAAAACTTGTATTCGATCAACATGCGCATGCTTGGCGTCATCGCCTTGTACATGGCCTGCAGCGCCTCGAACATCCATGCCTTGCGCTTGCGAATATCCCCTTGTCCCGGATAATTGGTGCCGTCTGCGAACCAGAGGCTGAGATCCCGCGAACCGATTTCCTTCGCGATGTCCACACATGCCAACAGATGGTCCGTCGCTTGGCGGCGGATCGCCGGATCTGCGTTCGTGACGCTGCCCAGCATGTATTCATCCTCTTGGAACAGGTTCGGATTGACGGCGCCGATCGCCAGGCCCAAACCTTCCGCATTGCTTTTCAGCTTGCTGTAATCGTCCACCTTATCCCAGGGAATGTGTATGGCTACGGATGGACAAAGCCCGGTTACCTGGTGCACCTGTGCCGCATCCTCGAACTTTTCGTACGGATTGCGCGGCACGCCTTCCTTCTGGAACACCTTGAAGCGTGTGCCGGAATCCCCGTATCCCCATGATGGGGTTTCGATGGCGAGTGCTTGCAATTGCGCTCGAACTTGATTCAGATCAATACCTCTTGCTCGCTGTTGTTCCTCGAATAACGCATAAGCGCGGTCAGACACGTTCATCATCCTTTCCAGGCTTCTGTATGGGGTAGGCCATGGTGGACATCAGCGCATTCTCCGCCTGCGTAGCATCCAGACGGCTGTACTGCACGATGATCGGCAGGTCGCTCTTAACTTCCATGGCATAGGGAACGCCGACCGGGATCGGCTCCCCCTTCTTCTGCAGTATGGATGTTCGAATATGCTTCGTCCTTCGACCGGGAATTGCGTAGGGGATAGGACCCAATGGCTCCCGATCCTCGAAGAAGATCGTAATCTCGAGCTTAGCCTCCTCCGAACCGATGTTTAACACACAGATGGATTCATGGCTGGTCAAGCTGCCGGAGCTCTCCGGCGGAATATAGCCATCTGGAATGATCCAATGGGTTTCACCCGCGGGTTGAACCATGCTGGGACACCTCCTTTGATTATCGCGTGAAGGCTGCCGGCACGCCGCCGTCGACCGTCAGCATGCAGCCCGTTGTCTTCTCCGCCCTGGAGGAGGCGAAGAAGGCGATGCCTTCCGCAATATCGTCCGGGTACACGTTCACAAGCAGCGTTGTCCGCTTGCGGTAATAATCCTCCAGCTCCTCCGGTTCAATGCCGTAGGCCGCTGCGCGCTCATTGCGCCAGCTAGAGTTCCAGATCGCCGAGCCTTGCAGGACAGCGTCCGGCAGCACCGTATTAACCCGGATGCCGTGGGCGCCGCCTTCTGCTGCAATACAGCGGGCCAGATGGGCTTCCAGCGCCTTGGCTGCGCTATAGGCTGAGGCGTTCTTCCCTGCGTAGACAGAATTCTTGGAGCCGATGAACACCATGCTGCCTCCAATGCCTTGCGCCTTCATTAGCTTGAACGCCTCGCGCGCTGCGAGGAAGTACCCAGTGCCCAGCACGTTCATATTCAAATTCCATTCCTGCAAGGAGGTTTCATCGAATGGGCTGGACGTTGCCAACCCTGCGTTGTTGACGAGAATATCTACGCCGCCATACGCTAGTGCGGATGCAGCCATGGCAGCCGTCACCATCTCCTCGCTCGTCACATCTACTTTCACTGCAATAGCGCGGTTCTCTCCGAACTTCCCGTTGATGTCGGCTGCGACCTTCTCGGCGCCTTCCAGGTTGAGGTCGGCAAGGACGACATGCGCGCCTTCTGACACGAGACGCTTGGCCGCCGCGCTGCCGATGCCGCCGGCGCCTCCCGTGATGAAGGCTACCTTGCGCGAGAACTCAGCCTCCGGCGGAGCAAGCGTCAGCTTATAGAGCTCCAGCGGCCAGTATTCCACGTTGTACGATTCGTTCTCGCTTAAGGAGACGAACCGCCCCAGTGCTGTTGCGCCGCGCATGACGGCAATTGCCCTGTGGTACAGCGCGCCGCTAACCTGAGCGTTCGCCCAGCTCTTGCCGGTGTTGATCATGCCTATACCGGGAATGAGAATGACGCGGGGAGCCGGCTCGAACATCACATCGCCATCGTTCCGGTTTCGTTCGAAATAGGCTTTGTACTGCTCTATATAAGTCTCTATACCTTCGCTTAATTTAGCAATCAATCCTGCTGCATCCTCCGCATTCGGCGTCCAATCGACGAACAGCGGCACGACCTTCGTATGCACCAGATGATCCGGACAAGCTGCGCCAACCTGGGATAACACCGGGGAAGCATGCCCGCCAACGAATTGCAGCACATCGGCTTCGTCATCGAAGGTTAAGATCATCTTCTTCTGATCGCTGACTGCGCCTCGAATGATCGGCATCACTTGCGCTGCCAAGCTGCGGCGCGCTTCGGCAGACAACGGCGCGTGCTTCTCTCCACCGAATACCTTCGCTTCGTCCACGCGCGCTTCGATAAACCGCTCTGCCTCGGTAATAATCCGGATCGTCTGCGCGTAGCACGCCTCGGAGGTGTCGCCCCAAGTGACCAAACCGTGCTTCTCCATCAATACCAGCTCGGCGTTCGGGTTCGCCCGGACGCCTTCCGCGATCATCTTGGACAATTGGAAGCCCGGACGAATGTATGGCACCCATACGAAACGATCACCGAAAATCTCCTTCGCCAATTCCTTGCCATTGTCCGCACAGCATAAGCTAATAATCGCGTCCGGATGCGTGTGGTCTACATGCTTGAATGGCAAAAACGCATGCAGCAGCGTTTCGATGGAAGCGCGCGGATGCTTCGCATCCACCATGCAGTGGGCTAGGTAGCCGACCATCTCCTCGTCCGACATTTCGTCTCTTTCCAGCAACGGACGTATGTCCTCGAGCCGCAGGCCAGTGAAATGCTCGGCTTGCATCGTAGCCAAGTCCGAACCGCTGCCTTTCACATACAGCACTTCCACATCCCGGCCCCGGAAATCCTGTACGGTTGCTTTACTAGACGTATTCCCTCCGCCCCAATTGCACACGCGGCGATCTGCGCCGATAAGATTAGACCGGTACACCAGTTCATCCAAGGCACTCTCCAGCTCATGCGCGCGACTACTGTCCCATAAGCTCTGCACCATATTTGTTTACCTCCGTTTTTATGTTTGAATATTTTTGTTTATTCTACCTACTTCAGATCAACGAGTTCATCGACCTTGACGGGCTGTCCTGTTCGCAGCGAAATATTCCCGGCAATCCCCGTCAGGATGGACATCGCTCCGTCGATATGCGAGGCTGCTCGGTTATACGGATCGTCCCCCGGCTTGTCGAACAAGTCCTTCAGCAATAGCGGATCGCCGCCTCCATGGCCGCCCTCTCCTTCTTCGATGTCCACCTCGTAAGGGGCGTCGAACATCGGATGCACCCAGATTGATTTGGACTGCAGCGCGCCTTCATCCTCTTGCTTCCCACCGGAATTCACATAGGATTGCTCGACAATCTTCATCTCAATCCGGCCCTTGCTGCCGTTGAACACCACTTGGAACCCCTCCCAAGGCAGATAAGCATTCAAGGAATAGGTCAGCAGCGCCTTGCTCTTGTACTTCACCATCACACCAAGCGTGTCTTCGATGCTAATGCCGTCGCCGAACACGCTCTGGTCTCGCTGATAACCGTCCTCACGCTCTGCCTTGAGGTACATCTCCCGCAAATTCTCATTGCCCTCCATGTCTAGCGCAAACGGATCGTCCTTGGCGACTTCACTGCCATGAGCCCGTTGGTAAAACTGCGTCACACCTCTACGTTCGGCATTCGCTTTCCCATAGAACATCAGATCCCCCATAGCGAACACGGTGTCCGGTTCGGTCCCCAGCCAAAAATTCACCAAGTCAAAATGATGCGTCGATTTATGCACGAGCAGCCCGCCGCTGTTGCGCTTGTCCCTGTGCCATCTGCGGAAATAATCGGCCCCGTGCTGCGTGTTCAGCAGCCACTCGAAATGAACGGCATGCACATCGCCAATTACGTCGTTCATGAGCAGTTCTCTAATTTTTGTATTATGCGGCGCATAGCGATAGTTGAACGTCACTCTCAGCTTCCGACCGGTTCTTTCCACGGCATCGAGAATTTCCTGACATTTGTCCTCGTCAACGGTCATCGGCTTCTCCGTAATCACATCACAGCCAAGCTCCATAGCGCGAATGATATACGTATGATGCGTACGGTCTATCGTAGTGACGATCACCACATCCGGCTTGATCTCTTGAATCATCGTCTCGAACTGCTCAGCCTTGTACGTAGGGATAGCATGATAGTCATGCTCCTCTACAAGCAGCCTGTTCGCATAGTCCATGCGGGTCTGATTTGTATCGCACAATGCCGCCAACTCGGAAGTCTCCTTGTAATCGGTAACCAGCGAGCTGTAAAAAAACTGCGCTCTCCCGCCAGTCCCAATCAATACATATTTGCGCTTGCTCATTATTCGTTCACTCCTTCATCGTGATGAATGCATAACCGAATCCGTATATAACTGCCTTTATATTTATTTACTATCATAACTTCTTTGTTTGTTTTTGTATATATTTTTTTCAAACATAAACAAATATTATTATTCGTTTTTCAATCAATTCCAAACAATATTATCTGTTTTTCTACCAACTGCGACTGTTTTGGGGGCTCACCCTGCCATGCAACAGCCTCTCACCTCAACAGCCAATAAATAACTTGTCCTAACACGTCTTCTTGCTGATCAAGCAACTGGAAGATCAATCAGGCAGAGGCCTATACGCATGCGCATAGGCCTCTCACAGTTCCGAAAGTAATTTCCAAAAATTCGCTCTACATTATCATCAAAGCCTGCACGGTCGCTCGAATTTATAAAGAGTATCCGAATAAACCAACAGATTGGGATCACTCTCGCACAAACATAGATAGCGGATGAAGCTTCAATTCCCGAAGCCCTTCTGCCACCAGTTCGGCAATCCGCACTGCGCCCGCTTCCTGGAAATGCGTGTTGTCCTGAATCCCGTTCGGGTATCGGATGAATTCACCCGGCGCCCCCCACAACAATAGTGATTTCGTGCCTTCCGGTCCGAGGCGCTCGAACAACTCCCGGCTCTTCGCCGCCAAGTCGATACAGGGTACGTCTTCTTCGACCGCGAGCTCCTTCATGGCCGTTACATAATCGCCGTGCGTATCGGTCAAGCCTCCGTACTCATCGAAGTACCTGCGCTGCACCGACGTCAAGAGAATCGGCTGCGCTCCCCGCTTCCTTGCCCCCTCTATGAACAATCGCAGATGCTGCTTATAGGTCGAAAACGGTTCGGTGTGCCTCGGCTCATCCGGTTTCTGGTCGTTGTGCCCGAATTGTATGAGCAAGTAATCACCTGCGCGGATCGCTGCCCAGATTGCATCCAGTCTGCCTTCCGCGATGAAGCTCTTGGAGCTTCTGCCTGACACTGCGCGATTATCAACCGCCACATCCGCCTTCAGCCACATCGGCAGCGTCTGCCCCCAGCCGGCATACGGATAGCTGTCGACCGGTTGATCGGCCACGGTGGAATCACCAGCTATGAATAGTCTGCGCGTCTGCTCTGAAGCCGTAAGCTTCATGGCATTGATACGTGGGGCACGGCCTGAAAACCGCAGCATCAGCCTGCCGTTCGACACGATATGCGAAAAACGGGACGTCTCGATACAGCCCGGCAGCGTCTGGAGCCGATACAGAACCAGCCTTCCTTCCTCTGTCCTGACCGTTGTTTCTGCTTCGAAGCCCGCATCGCCTATGAACAGCTCCACGGTATAGATACCGTTCGGCACATCGACAAGGAAGGCGGACTCGCACGGAATGCAAAAATCCCGGCCAACCCCGTCTGGCTCCCCGCGATCGATTGCGGTTATCTGCCCTCCCCGCTCAAAACCGCAGCCTTCCCCTTCGTATCTCGTCTGATCCGTGATTTTCACGTATCCCTCACAAGCTTCGCCCTTGCCAAAATCAAATGCGTAGTTCGCCTGCATCATCCACACACTCCCCATTTCCAAATCGTCTACTTTCTATTATCCGATGGAATGCGACCGAAATCTACGAAAAAAACAGCGAAGCATGTGCAACAAGCAGAGTTGCTAATATTCCCGGGCGTTCAGGCCGAGCTGGATGCGATTCGTACCGAATAACTCTAGGAATCTAGGGCGGAAAAAATGCAAATGTGCAGGAATCCTCTTCGAAATCAGCATCAGTTGGAAAAATTCCGGCGAATGTGCAGGCTTCAGGGATAAAAATGACTTAAAGCGGCGATCCCCACATCAGAATGATGTAAATTTGCAGGAATTCCCCGTTCTCCTCTCGATTTCACCATCAATGCCTGCACTTTTGTAGGAAAACGGGAGACCACCTGCAAATTGGCTGGAATTGTGCTCAGCTCAGATCATCCTAATCCTGCACCACAAAGAATCGTTCGAAAAAAACAGCCCCTCTATCAGCCTTGATACAAGCCAGACCTCACCAGCCATTGTCGTCTACCTTCAACAATTCCGCCAGAAAGGCCAGCGTCAGCCCTTGGCCCCAGCCTTGGATTCGCTTGCAAGATGTATCCTTATAGCCCTGCGCATCGTCCATGACTGCAGTCCCGGCAGATACGCCTGTAACAAAGCCTTCATCCGTAATCCGGTCCAGAATGCCGCGCACCGCCTTCTGCACGTATTTGTTATAGAGCCGCCCGCGGGTGACCAGCGCTGCGGCAATGCCGGCCGCGCCGGACGTCTCGGTGTAGGAGGTCGGATCGTCCAGCACGGTATGCCACAAGCCGTCCTCGGCCTGCAGACGCACCAGCGCCGCAAGCTGGTCGCGCAACGAGCCTTCCACAATCATGAACGCTGCCTGTGAAACCGGGATCAGCTCCAAGCCCTTCGCCATCGTGTAAGCCGCCCACGCATTGCCGCGTGCCCAGTAAACGCCGGACATATGATTCTTGGCAATGTTGTCCCATCCATGATAGTACAAATTCGTGACCGGGTCCTGCAGGCATTCCTCATGCCCATGATATTGCTGCAAACCGTCCTGGAAGTAATCCTCGCGGTCAAGCAGCTTCCCGATACGGAGCAGGAAGTAGCCGGCCATCATCATCGTATCGACCCAAGCTTGCTCCGGGAATACATATTCATCGGAATTGACGGTATGCTGGAAGATGCCGTCTCCGAAGCGGACTGCATCATTCTTCAAGAATTCCGCCATCTCCTTGGCTACATCCAGATATCGCTCATCCTGCGTCGCTTGATACAAGCTGATTAACGTATGTCCGACCGACACCGCATTGACTGTCAGTCTCGGCAGGCCGTCCTCCAGCTGCTCTTCCACCCAAGACTTCAGCAGCTCCAGATACTCTTCATTCCCTGTCGCCTCGAAAGCGGCTGCCACCCCATAGAAGGCGACACCCGCAGGCCAATCCCAGTTGAAGTCCATCTGGAACGTGCGCTTGACTACACGGTCTATCGCGTCCTTAATCTCTGTCTGATCGATCATGAGCTTCGGCATGATTGCACTCTCCTCCATTTCCGATTTATCCTTTCAGCCCGCTCGTGCTGATGCCTTCCACAATATACTTCTGGAACATGAAGAAGACCGCAATAACAGGCAACAGCGTAAAGGCCGACATCGCGAACATCGCTCCCCAATTCGAAGACGTCTCGGCATCGAGGAACATCTTCAGAGCCATCGACACCGTATACTTGCCGGGACTGTTCAAATACAAGACCGGACCGAGCAATTCCTCCCATCGCCAATAGAACGAGAAGATCGCTGCTGTCGCCATCGCTGGTGCTATGAGCGGCAGAATAATACGGTAGAACAGCTTGAACTTCCCGCAGCCATCAATAGTAGCAGCCTCATCCAGCTCAATGGGGAGCGTGCGGATAAATTGCACCATTAAGAAGATGAAGAACGGAAATCCGAAGAAATGCGGGAGAATGATCGGCGTGAACGAATTCAGCCAACCTAGCTTCGCAAAGATAATGTACTGTGGGATCAACACCACATCCGTTGGCAGCATAATGCTGCCCATCATGATCGCGAACCAAATGGCCTTTCCCGCGAACTTCAAGCGACCGAAGCCGAAAGCAATCAGAGCGGAAGCAAACACGGCGCCAATGGTGGACAAAATGACGACGAACAAGGAATTGCCAATAAACGTGGCAAATGTGTGCCCCCCTATCCCCTGCCAGCCTTGTACATAGTTTTGAAACGTGAAGGTTTCCGGAATCAGGGATTTGGCCGTAATGAAAATTTGCGAGCTTTCCTTGAACGAGCTCATCACGAGCCAGATCAGGGGGTACATCATAATGAAAGCAAAGGCGACTACGAACACATGGTACACCAGCCATTTCCATCTCATATGACTTAACCTCCTTTAGACTCGTAATGCACCCAGTAGCGGGATGAGAGGAACAACAATGCTGTAATGATGGCGATCGCAACTAGAATGACCCAGGCCATGGCAGCCGCATACCCCATCTCGAAAAAGACGAACGCCTGTCGGAACAAATACAAGGAATACAGCAGTGTGCCATCCATCGGCGTGCCTTCTCCCTTGGATATGATGTAGGCTGGGACGAATGTTTGGAAAGCCGCGATCGTCTGCATGACCGCATTGAACAATATAATCGGACTAAGCAGCGGAAGCGTAATCTTGAAAAACCGCTGCACCGCATTCGCCCCGTCCACATTCGCGGCTTCGTAGTAGCTCTGCGGAATGTTCTTCAACCCGGCAAGGAAAATCAGCATGGACGAACCGAACTGCCACACAGACAAGAATATCAACATCCACAGCGCGGCTAACGGATCGGCAAACCAGCCTACAGGCTCCAACCCCATAGTGGTCAGAATCGCATTGACCGCGCCTTCATTGCCGAACAGATTGCGCCACATGATCGCAACGGCCACACTTCCTCCAATGATCGAAGGCAGATAGAACGTCGTCCGATAGACGCCGATCAGCTTCGACGCATTGTTCAGCATCATCGCAATGAACAGGGCGAATGCCAATCTTAACGGCACACCTGCAAATACATAGATGAACGTAACCTTCACCGAATTCCAATAGCGCTGGTCGCCGGTGAACATCTCTGTGAAATTATCGAGTCCTACCCAAGCAGGAGTTGTAAACAAATCATAGTCCGTGAAGGACAAGTAAAAGGACGCCCCGATTGGAATCAAAGTAAACATCAGAAAGCCCAACACAAACGGGCTAATAAAAGCGTATCCGGTCAAATGATCCTTCAAGGTCAGCTGGCTTCTCAACCTGCGCCCGGAACCGAATCGGGGAACTCGCTTCTTGATCGTCTCCGTATGCATCTTCTTTCACTCCTATCCTTACCAAAATGCATCGACCCTGGTGAAAGGACGATAGCTGATCTGTGAGAGACCAGCTATCCTTCCCTGCTTTCTAGTTTTGCGCCCGTTCCAGCGCCTTCTCTGCATCGGCCCGGAAGCCTGCCGCAGCCTCTTCTGCTGTCACATTGCCGAAGTCCAGCTTCTCTACCCAGCTCTTAAGCGCATCCATAACGCCTGCGGAACCAAGCGGGTCTGGAGGACTCAGCGGACTGCTGTTATTCTCTGCCCAAGCGATGAAATCGAAGATCTTGGCCTGCTCGGGGGACAGTGAGTCCTTCAGCGCCTCCTTGACAGCCGATGACACAGGCACCCCTCTATCCCCGTTAATGAGCTTGTTGGCCTCCACATCATTGACGAAGAAGCTGATAAATTGGGCCGCCTCGTCCTTGTGCTCGGAATTTTTCGAAACCGAGAAGAACATCGATGGCTTCAAGTACAGGCCTTCCTCCGCATCCGGTCCGGGCAACGGCTGCATCTCCAGCTCCGCCGGAGCCAGGTTGTTGACCGCTACGAACTGATTGGTCCACTGGAAGATGCCAATCGCTTCTCCCTTAACAACGGGATCGTCTTCAATGTTGCCAGCCAGCTGATTGCGGATGTCCGGCGTAGGCGTTCCGCCTGCTTGCACATTAGCTGCCAATCGCCCGAAGAAATCGACGAACAATGCATCATCCTCATAGCCCAGCTTCGGCTCGGTCGGATGGTACAAGGAGTGGCCGTGACTTCTGAGATAGTAGTGGAAGAATACATCTTCTTTGACTCCTGTATCGAAATACACGCCGTTCGCGGCAGCCTGCTTGCTTAATTCGGCATAGTCATCCCAAGTCCAGTTCGGATCAATAGCATCCACGCCCGCCGCGGACTTCAACAACTCCGGGTTGTACTGGAATTGAATCGTGTTGACACCCAGATTGAAGCCGTATATCGCTTCGTCAAGCTTGCCGCCGGAGATGGCATTCTCGCTAATATTCGTCACATCGATTTGTTCACCGAGATAAGAAGTCAGGTCCTCGAGCTGACCTTTCTCCGCGTATTGCGTCAAATAGGACAAGTCCATCTGGATAATATCCGGCATTTCATTCGCTGCCGCTTGCGGCGCCAGCTTCTGCCAGTAATCGTCCCAGCTTGCATACTCCGCTTCAATATTCACATGCGGATTCGCTGCTTCGTACATTTCAATGACTTTCAACGTATAGTCATGTCTTGGCTGCCCGCCCCACCAGGCCATCCGCAGCGTGACCGGATCCGGCTCTTGTTCGCCAGTACCATTTCCTTGCCCGCCATCGCCTTGATTGTTGCTCGCATTGCTGCCGCCATTGTTCGCTGCAGGTGACGGGCCATTGTTCCCTCCGCATGCCGCTAAGGCGAACACCAAAGTACAAGCCAGTATGATCATCAGTAGCCTTTTCATTGCACAACCTCCCTTTTTTCTTCAGCCTTGACTGGCTGCTTAACGTCATTATGCCGAATGTAAGCGCTTTTTTTAAGCAGGATAACCGACCATCCCTGTTCAATAATCCGTTAGATTGCCCGCTGTATCCCGTTCCTTTCATAGCTAGATAGGAGAGTCATGCCTTCTTAGCCTTCCCGCTTGTATTCCGAAGGAGTGTATCCCGTCTGTTTTTTAAACACTTGGCTGAAATACTGCGGATGGTCCCCAAATCCTGACAGATCGGCCAACTCAAAAATTTTCATGTCCGGGTTCTCTTGCAAGATGTCTATCGCTCGCTCGACTCGTTTGCGCGTCAAATAATGGGTGAACTTCTCGCCGGTTTCCTTCTTGAACAGCTTGCCTAGATAATCCGCATTCATGTACAGCACCTCACTGGCGATCCAGTTCAAGCTTAGTGATGAACGACCAAGGTTCTGGTCGATAATGTCCTGTACTTGCCGGACAATCGCATAGTGCTTATTTTTGTTGCGCTCGTAGAAACAGAGCGTAACCTCCTCTGTAATCTGCATCATAAAGTCCTGCAGCATGGTCAGCGTATTCATCACCATCAGCTCGGACAGCCTCTTCATATTGTGCTCCATCTGGTCGGCATCGCCCAGACGAATGATCGAGAGGAACAGCTGGATCACATACGAGCGGGTAACCGGAATGTCCAAGCGCCATTCAGCAAGCGTAGCGAAGAACTCCTCCAGCTTCCCTGCGGCGTCCTCCGAGCGCCCGGACTTGATCAGCAGAATGAGCTGCTCCTCATCATACACGAAGTCCTTCGACTCTTGATCCTCCGCAGCGAGCGTAATGTCCCGCTTCGTAATCAGGCCGCCTTCGCCCAAATAGAAACGATGGTTCAAGCATTCTAGCGTCTCCTTGTACAGCCTGCGCGCTGCTGCAATATCGTCTGCTTCACTCAACGCAATCGTGAGATCCGTCTTGTAGTACTGCACATAGGCGCTTCGTATCTTGTCCAGCTTCTCCTGCAACAGTTCCTGCGGGGTCTGGTCCTCGACAAGCATGAGCACGCGGTCCCCAATTGTCGTGCTTAGCACCGGGATACCGAGCAATTCCTCGGCTATATTCTGCACCGCATACATATGCTCGAAGTCGAACTGTCCTTCCGGCTGAAACAAGATCAAGCGCACTGTCCTGTCCACTAGCTCGAAGTCGATCAGCTTGTGGTACGCCTCCCAATCCCGCTTGCCGTACGTCTTATTCGTGACAAATTCCTTCAGCAGCTGAGCCCTTGCATGAGGTACCGCTTTCTCCAGCCCCTCTTTCATTTGGCGCACGAACTGTGCCTGTTCCTCGTCCTGGGCAATCTCCGCAATCATCTCTGATAGCGCATTCATAATCTTGCCCTCGTTGCACGGCTTCAGAAGATAATGCCTCACTCCGTACTCCATAGCCGATTGGGCGTACTCGAATTCGTTGAACCCTGACAGCATAATGAACTTAATCGTCGGATCGAAGGCATGTACCTTCTCCACCAGCTCCAAGCCGTTCATACCCGGCATCTTAATATCGGTAATGACAATGTCCGGACGTTCCTCCTCGATCTCCTGTAGCGCCGAAATGCCGTTGCGCGCTGTCCCCACTAGGCGACAGTCGAGCTGCTCCCACTCGATCGTCTGTGAAATGCCATCAAGAATAATCCGTTCGTCATCTACAAGCAGCACCTTATACATGTTCCTGCCTCACTTCCATAGGAAGATAGATCTGCACTTGTGTTCCTTGACCAGACTTGCTGTCCACATGAACCCCATACGGTTCGCCGAAGGTAATGTCAATTCTCTCCTTGATATTCATCAGTCCGATGCCCTTCCCTTCGCTGCGATGCTCCCCGCGATTGACCTTGTCGAGCAGGGCCGGCTCCATCCCGGGCCCGTTGTCCGCAACAGTCAACAACACATTCTCCCCTGCACGCTCTGCGCACAGCGTAATGCGGCAAGGCTCGATCATCGGCTCCAGCGCGTATTGGATCGCATTCTCCAGCAGCGGCTGCAGCGTCAGCCTCGGGATGAGCACCTGCTCCAATGCCGCAGGAATGTCCATATGGAAGTCCAGCCGCTCCTCGAACCGATACTTCTGGATCGTAATGTAATGCTGCACCAGCTGGACTTCTTCCTTAAGCGGAATCAGCGGCTCCCTCTGGCTAATCGCATTGCGCAGCAAATACCCGAGTGACTCGACCATATGGGAAATTTGCGTCTGCTTGTTCGTCTTGGCGAGCCAATTGATCGATTCCAGCGTATTATAGAGGAAATGCGGATTAATCTGCGCTTGGAGCGCCTTGAATTCCGTCTCGCGAATCGAGATCTGCTTCTTATAATTGTCACGGATCAGCTCATTGATGCGCTGAGTCATCATTCTAAAGTTTCGGTGCAGCAGCCCGAATTCATCCTTCTGCACATAAGCGTCATTCATCGCGCTGGCTTCTGCTTTCTCGAAATTGCCTTTTTGCAGATGCTTCATCTTCTCTATCAGATTATCAATCGGCCGCACGATGCTCCGCGCAAACCGCATGCCGCCCATAATAATAATGATGAATATAAGGATCAACGCCGCGAAGACCAGTTGCTTCAGCAGCGTAATCTTCTCGAACACTTGATTGAACGGTGTTACGTTGACATAGGTCCATCCCGTAATCTGCGAATGGATATGGGTGACGAAATAAGACTGACCGCCAAATTCCTCGATGCGATATCCTTGCTTGGCAGCAAAGTCCAGCTGATTGGCGTAGATATCTACCAGCGGCTCTGCTGGGAACAGCGTGCCTTCCTCATTCAAAATCAGAAATTCGTTCTGCCCATCCCCCATGCCGTAAGACAGCTCCCTGGCAATCCGGTCAATATCGACGAATACAACCAAGGTTCCGAGATGTTCAAATTCCAGGTTCGTATAAGAACGTATCTCCCTTACCGCCATCAACGTATTCTGGGTCTGATTGTGGTACATCCAGCGCGTAGACCCACTCGCATCTCTACCCGTCTGAATGATCTCCCGCTTCTTGGCCTCACTCAGCCTCACGCGATTGCCGACCGCATATTCCTCGCCCTTGCTGTTGATCAGCGTCATCGATCTGACGTTCTTCTGATTGGCAGCGTAATAAATAAGCTGATGCGTCATCTTCTGATCAATGTACAACTCATCGTAGCTCGACAAGGTGTCATCGTTCTTGATTCGCATGAGATATTGTTGAATCTGGTTATCCGCAATCACATTGAACGTAACATCCAGCGTCTTGTGCAGTTCGTTCTCGATCGAGGCGGACGTCATGTTCAATACTTGCGAGGTTTTGTCATAAATCTCTTCATCATAAATGGAAAATGCCCATTGCTGGGCCAGAAACGTAAAAGAGAAATAGACGATCAGGATGAAGGTAGTGGAAAGTACGAGCTTGTGCTTGATCTTCATGTCAGCATATAGACGTCTGAGCTTTGAGGTAACGGGCATAGCGATGCTGCCTCCTCTACGTACATGATTCCTATCTAATTCCACATGCTTGAATGGATTCCTGTTAGATCTATTGTAGAGGGCAAATGACCCCGGGGGAGGGTGAAAATTCAGGGAGAGTTGTTTAAAAAACAGAGAATGCTCGCAGGTCTGGCTGGGTTTAGCGGGAATTCTTGTACCTATTTCCGATAAGATGATGACGTAAAATAGTTTGTGTAATTCGGTAAAAAGTGTATTCACAAATAGAAGAAGGTAGGGTACTCTCGGAAT
>CAJXLT010000010.1 GCA_913056365.1 uncultured Paenibacillaceae bacterium
TCTCCAATAAATTGTTCCTCCATTGGTGAGATTGATCGGTGATCAAACTCTCCAATAAGGTCGCTTCGCTCCTTGGAGACTTTGATCCGGGATCAACCTCTCCAGCAGCACTAGTGCTACCAAGAGCAATCCCGATACCATCATCTCTAGGATGAAGCATTATTAGAAAGAGCGTCTGCTCATTTCAATGCTTGCGTTGTTTCGATTCTCTCGAATCGATGTTGGATCATATTCATGATCCGGACGTTTACTCGCTGTTCAGTTTTCAAAGTGCGATTACTCTTTTGCCTCGTCACCGTTTCTGCGGCGACTTGATTACTATACCACAGTCGAACTAATGAATGCAAGTGTTTCTTTTTTCCACTGTGCTTGTGCTGTCAATCAAACTCGACTATAATCCAGTTTAACTTCGAGCATCCGTGCCAACTCCAGTTCTGAGCGGCGAAGAATAATATATCACGATTAAGAAACCGTGTCAACAGATAAATTCACATTTCATATTGTGTACGATCTAGGATTCAGATTAGAGATACCTTTAATGCAATTAATAAAATCAAACCTGGCAGGCCAAGAACGGCCATTACCATGACAGAGACAGGGTTTATCGGAATAGTAATGTCACCTAGCATCTGCGTTGTATTCATAATATACAGAACAATCGCCGCAACCAATGCATGAATAATCGCATAACCAACGAGTCGTCCTGATGAACGTTTCTTGATGACCATAACCAACAATGTCCCGATCGATATAATCATCAATCCCCACATGACATTATTCATCTGTTCCCACCCCTTCACGTGCCCGCTGTTCTTCCCAATATAGCGCCAATTCTGTAAATCCAATTTTCAGTTTCTGTTGCTTCGCTTGTCGAATCAACATTTCGTATCTTTTTTCCGCTGCCTCCAATGAATAGATAGCATAATCGATCTGATCCTTGCTCACGGCTTCGTTCATCCGCTGTTCAGCTACGCGCCAATTGTGTTCAGCTTCTTTTATCTCTCTGTACAGCGCCATATTCTGCGGATTCGGTTGCGGTCTTGCAAGCTGCCCGCTTGTCGCTCTACCCGTCCACCAACGCAACATATTGCGCAACCCCATTACTTTCGGCCCCTTTCCCTGTCTTCTCTTGGTCCTACCGGTATGACTTTCATCTGCTATTAGTAAGAACAAGCTTTAAGACATACATATCGGGACTGTGCCAAATTTAGAACCAGCGAATTGCACTCCTGCAAAATACCAAAAAAAAGCCTGCCCGATTATCTCAGACAAGCTTGTATCCATTATCATCTTCCATACACCTGTTACACTGGTACCTACTTAGAGTTCTCTGCGACCTTCTAAGGCTTTGGACAATGTAACTTCATCTGCATATTCCAAATCTCCGCCGACCGGGAGCCCATGCGCTATTCTCGTCACCTTCAACTCGAACGGCTTCACCAACCGAGAAAGGTACATAGCAGTCGCCTCACCCTCTATGTTCGGATTCGTCGCCAAGATCAGTTCCTGCACCTGTTCATCCGCAAGCCGATTCAACAACTCGGCCACACGCAATTCATCCGGTCCGATCCCTTCCATCGGTGAAATGGCACCATGCAATACATGATACATCCCGTTGTATTCCTTCATCCTCTCCAACGCGATCATGTCCTTGGGCTCCTGCACGACACATATAGAAGAAGTGTCCCGGGATTTATCCTGACATATCCGGCATGGATCCGTATCTGTAATATTGCAGCATACAGAGCAATATAGCAAATTGCGCTTCACACTAACCAATGCCTTCGCAAATTCGACGACATTGTCCTCTTCCATACGCAGGACATGAAAGGCTAAGCGAGCTGCCGTCTTGCTACCTACGCCCGGCAAGCGGGTGAATGAGTCAATCAGTTTCGCAATCGGTTCCGGGTAATACAAGAGATACGCTCCTTTTGCCTATTAATGTGGAAACAGCTTAGAACAAGCCTGGGATGTTCATACCTCCGGTATACTTGCCCATATCTTGGTTCGCCAGCTCATCAGCCTGATTCAGAGCATCATTCACCGCAGTCAGCACTAAGTCTTGCAGCATCTCCACATCATCGGGATCGACGGCTTCCGGTTTAATGTTGACGCTGATTAACTTCTTCTGGCCATTCGCCACAGCTGTTACAACCCCGCCTCCCGCTGTACCTTCCACTGTCTTGTTTGCTAGTTCCTCTTGCGCTTTCATCATTTGCTCCTGCATTTTCTTCACTTGTTTCATCATTTGATTCATCTGATTATTGCCGCGCATATTCATCGTTCCTTTCATTTATCATCTTTGATCGTAACCAGTTCTTCGCCGAACAACTCAATTGCTTCTCGAATCCACGGCTCCTTATGCTTGACGGATTCGGATACTTCCTCCGGTTCCAAACGCAGTTCCTCTGCCCGAGGTTCCTGTTTGCTTCCTGCACTGCTAGAAGCAGGTCGACTCTTCATCGCTTCATCCCAGTCCTTGTGCAAGATCGTGTCCAAGCGTAACGGCTTGCCGTATATGTCGGCCATCTCCTGCTCGATGAGCTGCTTATTGGCAGGCTTCTCCGTCGTGTCCCGATGGATAGCATTCTTGAATGCGACCAGCACTGCATCCTCTGTGACAGACACTGGTTCACCATCAACTAACCAAGCATGCACCGTAATCTTCCGAGTCTTCACCCCTTGCAGCACTTTGCTCCACTGGGGCAGCACTTGGGATATAGCCTTCACGGATGCTTCTTCCGTGTACTTCCCCAGCTGCGCGCTGATCGGTCGACCCAGAGCAGCAGCAGCTGTCTTCGATGGACGAGCAACCGACTCTTGCTTGCCTGCCGAAGAACGTACAGACTGAACATTGCCGGCACTCCCTAATGCTTCAAGCTTGCGCTCTAATAATTCTACTTTACGAGCGAGCGCCTGCCAACCCCCTGCCGCTGCCCCATCCGCCGTTGTAGCCTCTGACTCGGTCGAAGCTGCAGAGGTTGCCGTATCTGCTGCGCTGCATATCTTCAAGATAGCCATTTCGAATAAGAGCTGGGGTCCTGATGCATACTTCATCTCATGCTGATAATGATTCAAAATATCCATAATAGCAAATAATCGCCCAGTCTCGAACCGGTCAGCCGTCTCCTGAAATCGTGCTGCATCCAAAATGCGCTCGGTCATCTCTGCAGCACCGGGTACTAGCTTAAGCAGCATTAGATCACGGAAGAAATATATGAGATTGTCCATACATTTGTCCGGACTTCTACCGTTCTGCATCATCTCATCAATCGCTTGCAACGCAGCAGCAGCATCCTGATCAGCCAGTATATCGGCAAACCGTGCAAATTCATCGGCGGGTATACCGCCGGTCACTGCGACAACCTGCTCGTAGCCTATGGAAGTTCCGCAGAAGGAAACAACCTGGTCAAGCAGGCTGAGCGCATCGCGCATACCCCCGTCAGACAAGCGCGCAATGTATTGGAGCGCTTCCGCATCGGCATGAATTCCCTCTTGCTCGCACACATAAGAAAGCCGGTTAACCTGCTCGGTCAGATCAACTCGCTTGAAATCATACCGTTGGCAACGGGAGATGATCGTAGGCGGCAGCTTGTTCGGTTCTGTCGTCGCCAGAATAAACATGACGTGAGCAGGCGGTTCTTCCAATGTCTTCAACAGGGCATTGAATGCCTCTGTAGTCAGCATATGAACCTCATCAATAATGTAAACCTTCAAGCGAACTTCGGTAGGCGCGTACTTCACCTTGTCACGAATTTCACGAATTTCATCGACACCGCGGTTCGATGCCGCATCAATTTCCAACACATCCATGACCGTGCCCTCGGTAATGCGCTTGCAGCTCTCGCATGTATTGCACGGCTCTTCCGCCGGAAATCGCTCACAGTTCACCGCTTTGGCCATAATCTTAGCCGCACTGGTCTTGCCTGTTCCCCTTGGTCCGCAGAACAAGTATGCATGGGAAAACCGTTCTTCCCTTATGGAATTGCGCAATGTGCGGACAATCGCTTCTTGCCCGACCACATCCCTGAACGATTGAGGCCGCCAAGCGCGGTATAACGCAATATGTCTCATGTTTCAACTCCATGGGTTGTCTTGTCAAACTTGTCCCTTCATTATACACCATACCTACTGGCAAAAAAACTAGGAGACTCTCACATACGGAATTGAAATCGTGAATGTGGTGCCATATCCCTTCGAGGAAACACGAAGCTGCCCGCCTGCATCATGGATAATTCGCTGACAAACCGCAAGACCCAAGCCTGTTCCATTCTCCTTCGTAGTGAAGAAAGGATCGAAGATCTTGTCCACGACATAGCTCGGTATGCCGGGACCCGTATCATGAATGTCCACATGGATGAATTGCTTCGCTTCGTCCAATCGCTCCGTTATCGTTAGTGTCCCTCCTTCTGACATGGCTTCAATGCCGTTCTTACTAACATTAATGTATACTTGCTTCAGCAACTCTCGATCGGCTACGACTAGAGGCAATTCCTCTTCCGCTTCATATTGGACAATCACATTATGAAGGATCGCTTCATTATTGATAATCGGGAGAATGTCACGAATGCATGCAGAAATGTTGACGGGAGAGTACTTATTGTCCTTCGGCTTACTCAGCAACAGAAATTCACTTACTAGATTATTGATGCGGTCAATTTCATCGAGCATAATCTTCGTGTATTCAAATTCTCTGTGCAATCCATGCCCCTGCAGCGTCTTCTTCAACACCTGTAAGAATCCCTTGATGGATGTTAGCGGATTGCGAATTTCATGTGCGGTTCCTGCCGCGATCTGCCCGATCATGGACAAGCGATCGCTTCGCTGTACCTGTTCTTCCAATGAGCGCAAATTCGTTACATCTTTGAAGATCACATATGCGCCAATGCGCTTGCCTGCTTCATTGTACAGCAAACTCGCATCCAGCAGCAGCTCATACCTCGTCTCTGCATTTGTCCAAGCTACCGCATGATTGCGGACGACGACCCCCTCAAGCAGAGAACGAGAAATTAGCCGGTATTCCTCAGGTACAGCAGCAAACAGCGTGTCCAACGGTTGATTCAATGCAAGCTTCCTCTCCAAGCCTAGCACTTGACAGGCACTTGGACTGATATCTACTAATTTGAAGGCATCATTCAGCAGCAGGACACCAAGGTTAGCACTTTTGACGAAAGAATCAGAAAATTGACGCAGCAATTGTATGTTGGATGAGGCAGCGAGCTCCTGGATCAATAAAGCATAATGAATGCGGCCACTCGGTGTATCCTCCATCCACCACAGGTCGGCTTGAACGGCAATGGACTCTCCGTCGCTCTTGCGCAAGTGAATATCAAGATTCTCTCCAGCTTGGGCAATACACCCTGTGCGTGAACGAACCAATTGCAGGATATTGTCATCGAGCAACGATTCTGCATGCAGCGACCTATCCTCATCTCCATACCCGAGCAGCTTCAATAGCCTGTCGCTGGCGGATACGCATACTCCGTCCTCACGAAACACTAATACGGACATGCAAGCGTTCTCCTGAAGCCATTCGACAAACCTTTCCATCGGAAAAGGCAAATGAATCTTCGCGTGTTTGGACACTAGCATCACCTCAAGACTGGAACAAATATCTTCCTTTATTGCTTATTCTCTGGCAACCTGTCGTTTTCCTCCAACTATATTGGAATCGCTGTAGAAAACAACAAAAAAACACCATCCCTGACTCAAGCGAGCACGATTCAGAATGATGTTTTGATACATTCATTGTATGTAACATGTGCATAGTATGTAAGCCGTGCACCTGTTATTGATGATTGCGATCCAAGCGGCACTCTTGTCGTTAGCTCAGGCCAGGCTACCCTCCGGCACATGAACCTTCTTGCTTACGGCTGCTTTCTTCCGAACCTGACCGGGTTCACAAGCGTTCATTGCGAAGGACCCGGCCGTCAACACCACGTGCAAACGCCAGCCTCACATCAGCAATACCTCTAACAGGAATTCAACCCCGCTGTAGCGGATTGCGGGTTACAGGGCACCGCTACCTCCCCGTCTAGCACGGTAATGAATAGTATAGCGAAGTACTAAGTAAATAGCAACCTGAGGGAAAAAGTTAACGCAATCACCAGCGATTCATTACCATTACTAACGATCGTAGCCTTCACTCTGATTGCTGGTAACTCGGAAATCATAACGAGGCAGCATAAATTCCAACGCATCCATCGCCTCTTCCTCGATCGTCTCAATCTCCGTACGTGAATAGCCATTCGGTATATTCAGCTTGATCCGTACGTTATCTGAGTCAATCTGCACATGGGCATCCTGGATACCCTTGATTTCGCGTAGGGTTCCGCGTATCAGTCTGACATCGGCTCTGTAAGAGTGATACCCAGGGTTCATCGGGTCGTTCGGATTCGTACTGGTGAGTCCTAGATAGCCATCATTCCGGTCATAATCCTTCGCATCCCCTGTATTGCCTGCGCAGCCTGCAACGAACACTAGGATACATAGCCCTATTATCATTCGACCCTTCTGCTTCCACACAGAGAAAACCCCCTTTAGCCTATAGAATGGCTGAAGGGGGTGTCCAATATGCATGCAATTACATACCGTATTTCTTCTTGAACTTGTCTACGCGACCGCCGGCATCCAGGAATTTCTGCTTTCCTGTAAAGAATGGATGACATACCGAGCAAATTTCTACGCGCAGATTTTCTTTCACCGAACCCGTTTCGAACGTATTGCCGCAAGCACAAGTTGCGGTCGTTACGTGATATTTCGGTTGAATTTCCGTTTTCATCTTCCTTCACCTCTTTCCGCCCTGGACTCTAAGCAAATCCAGAGTAAAAATGACACAGTAAAAGAATTATAGCACGCCGCTACTTGCCTTGCAAGATGAAATTCAACCCAGCATTACGCATGCTTCTTCCGTTGTCTGCTATAGATGTCCACCCATACAGCAAGAATCAAGATCGAGCCCTTCACAATGAATTGCCAATAGCTGGGCAAATTCATAATGCTCATGCCATTGTCGAGACTTCCCATCACGAGAGCGCCAATGACTGCGCCGAATATGGTGCCCGCTCCGCCCATTAAGCTCGTGCCGCCGATGACACATGCGGCGATGGCGTCCAGTTCCATCATTTCACCAGCACTGGTTGTACCGGCATTCAAGCGAGACGTATAGATAATGCCAGCGATCGCTGCTAACGTACCGTTCAATACAAAGACGAGTAGCAATCTGCGCTTAATGTTAATGCCGGACAGCCGAGCCGCCTCCGGATTACCTCCAAGCGCGTAGACCTGCCTGCCGAACACAGTGTTCTTCGCTATAAAGGTGAATAAGAGCGCAAGCACAATGACGATGATGAATGGAACGGGTATCCCTTGATATACATTCATCACGATGACAAACACCATGATCAGCATTGCTGTCAGCACAACCTTGCTCGTATCTATCATGAAAGGAGCCAATTCAAATCCGTATTTGCGTCGCGCACTGCGCTTACGGAGCATGTTAAAGATGACGAATACAATTGCCACTGCTGCCAGCACATAACCAAGCAGCGGGGTGACATATTCCTGCCCGACATAACGAAGAGACGGATCTAGCGGAGCGACCGTCTGGCTGTTGCTAACCATCAACAGCAAGCCCCTGTAGATCAGCATCCCCCCTAAGGTGACAATGAATGCGGGCACCGCTCGATAAGCGACCCACCACCCCTGCACGAACCCGATAACTGCACCTAGTAATACAGTAGCAATAATGACCGGTATCGTATTCCAGTCATGCCATACATTCAATATCGCTGCAACCCCACCGGTAAATCCAAGAATAGAACCGACGGACAAATCGATCTGACCTGCTACGATGACTAATACCATACCGACAGCCAGAATAGCGGTTACAGACATTTGCAAGAATAGATTGGACAAGTTCCGCGGCGTAAGGAATGCATCGCTCATGAATGAGAATAGTACCCAAATGGCCACGAGCGCAGCGATCATGCTGTATGCGCGAATGTCCATCTTGAACCAGACGATCTTGCGTGCCGGTTCAGGCTTCGTTACTTGCGGATTAGACTGTGCACTCATGTTACTTCCCTCCTGTAGCCGCTGTCATAATGCGTTCTTGTGTCGCTTCACTATAATGAAATTCGCCGCGCTTGCGTCCTTCGCCAAGCACTAATATACGGTGGCTCATGCCGAGCACTTCGGGCAGCTCGGAAGAAATCATGATGATCGCCACACCTTTCTTGACCAATTCGTTCATAATCGTATAGATTTCGAACTTTGCGCCTACATCGATTCCTCTAGTCGGCTCATCCAAGATAAGCACCTTCGGCTCAGTCATGAGCCACTTCCCTATGACGACCTTCTGCTGATTACCGCCGCTCAACGTGCCAACGATTGTTTCTACCGAAGGCGCCTTCACACGCAAGGAATGGTGGTAATGCCACGCTTCCTTCACTTCGCGGTTCTCATCAATGACTCCGCGGGGAGAGAGTCGACCAAGGCTTGGCATGCTTAGGTTGTTCTGAATGCTCATGCCGAGCACCAGACCGTCCTTCTTGCGGTCTTCCGATACAAGCGCCATGCCGGCACGGATCGCCTGACCCGTATTTTGAAACTTCACGGGTTTGCCGTCCAGCTCTACATGGCCCTCAGCTTTGCCTGGATAAGCACCGAACAAGCTCATGACCAGCTCTGTCCGCCCGGAACCCATCAGTCCGGCAATGCCCAGAATTTCTCCGCTTCGTGCCTCGAAGGAGATATCCCGAACGACTTGCGCATCTGGCATATCCTTGTTCCATACCGTGTAGTTCTGAACCGACAGCACGGTTCGCCCGGGAGTAGCCTCTGCGCGGGGAAACCGCTCCTTAATCTCCCTTCCTACCATTAAAGAGATGACCTGATCCTCGCTCAGCTCGGATGCTGGCTTCGTAGCCACTGTCTGACCGTCTCTCAATACCGTAATCGTGTCCGCGATATCGAATACTTCATTTAACTTGTGAGAAATATAGATGCATGTCACACCGCGGCTGCGGAACTCCTTCAAGATGTTCAGTAATATCTCAACCTCATGCTCAGTCAAAGCGGCAGTCGGTTCATCCAAGATGAGAATCTTGGCATTCTTGGACAGCGCCTTTGCTATCTCTACCAGCTGCTGCTGGCCAATGCCTAAGGTGCCTGTGATCCGGTCTGGCTTGATCCCGCGCAGTCCTACTTCACGGAGCCACCGTTCACTCTCTCGGTTCACCTGATCCCACTGGATGATGCCGAATCGCTTCGGCTCGTTCCCGAGAAATAAGTTCTCGCTTACTTGCATCTGCCTGACCAGCGCAAGCTCTTGATAAATGATAGCGATTCCGGCACGTTCCGCATCCTTAATATGTTGAAATTCCTTCTGCTTGCCGTCTATATAGATATCCCCTTCAAAACTGTCGGACGGATAGAGACCGCTTAGCACCTTCATTAAAGTAGACTTGCCAGCACCGTTCTCTCCGCACAAGGCGTGGATCTCCCCTTGCTTGACTTGAAAGTTGACCTGATCCAGCGCTTTCACACCCGGGAACTCTTTCGTAATGTTCTTCATTTCCAATGCTATTGCAGCCATATACTCTCCTCCAAAGAGATGAATTCGCATCTGTTGTCACCTGAGATTCGCTGCGCGCGCAGTAATCATAACTCTCGTGCAAAAAGGGGCGTCCGAGTTCGCCGCAGACGCCCCTTCAACTATGAACAATTCACCTGCAGATTTACTCCACGTTCTTGTATACGTCCTCTTCGGAATGGAAGCCGTCTGCAATGATCGTATCGTCGATGTTATCCTTCGTAACCGCAATCGGATCGAGCAGGATCGACGGTACATCGATCTTCGCATTATTGACCGTTGTATCCGTTGCAATCTCTTCACCCTTGGCCATCTTCACTGCTAATTCAGCAGAATTCCGAGCCAGATCACGAATCGGCTTATAGACGGTCATCGTCTGTGTGCCTTCAACGATCCGCTGAGCAGCTGCAAGCTCCGCATCCTGTCCAGACACTGGTATATTACCTGCCAAACCTTGCGCTTCCAATGCCTGAATAACACCGCCTGCTGTACCATCATTCGCTGCTACGACTGCATCAATGTCATTGTTGTTCGCCGTCAGGGCGTTCTCCATATTGGCCAAGGCGTTGGCAGGGTTCCAATCCTTCGTCCATTGGTCATACACGATCTCGATTTCGCCTGCATCGATCTTCGGCTGCAAGATATTGAATGCACCTTGCTTGAACAGATGCGCGTTATTATCAGTATCCGATCCGCCAATATACACGTACTTGCCGGTTGGTGCTGCTTCTACAATCGCTTGGGCTTGCATCTCACCGACACGCTCATTGTCGAAGGACACATACAGATCCACATCAGAGTTCTTGATCAACCGATCATACGATAACACTTTGATGCCTGCCTCGTGCGCCTTCTCGACAATAGCCGCTGCTGCATCTGCATTGTGCGGCACGACGACCAGTACATCAACACCTTGGCTAATCAGGTTCTCGGCTTGTGCGATCTGCTTCGCATCATCACTGTTCGCCGACTGTACATTGACTTCTGCGCCAAGCTCCTCCGCTCTTTCTACGAACAAATCGCGATCCCGCTCCCAACGTTCCTCCTGCAGCGTATCCATCGAGAAGCCGATGACAATCTTATCATCGTCTCCTCCACCGCCGCCATTGCCTTCTGTGCTTGCATTACCGCCGCCGCAAGCAGACAGCACCATAGCCAATACGGCTACCCAGAGAACAATCCCCCATTTTTTCATTCGCATATTCCCTTCCCCTTTCGTATGTTTCCTTGTATTTATATTAGTACGTTTCCACTTTATCACCGTTATTGCTGACGTTAGCCTGTAATCATCTGCACATTTTTGCAAACGCCTTCATTTTTTTACGAACCCGACTTCGAACCCATATAATCCCCGGAAAGAAAGGAAAGCTCCGAAGCATGGCTTCGAAGCCGGTCCTATTCCTTATTCTCACCAAGCAATCGGGTTCGATAAGCAGTTGGTGATGTGCCGCAACACTTCTTGAATACGCGTGAGAAGTAATTCGGGTTATGATAACCTACCTCGTATGCGATGGCTTTCAGGCTTTTATCCTTATCTAGCATTAGCTGCTTCGCTTTCTCGATCCGGCACGCTGTCAAGTAATCGATATAATTCATGCCGAATTGCTCCTTGAACAGCTTGCTTACATAATAAGGACTGCGATGAACGTACTGCGCTATACTCTCTAATGAGAGGTCCGTATGCGCATGCTCCATAATATACGACTTCAAATTAGCGAACGCATCAGGAGGTATCGCCTGCTTCTGCTCATCTGCTGAAGCTAACAGACGATCGAGCAGCAAACCCGTCTCAGTTCGTAGTTGTGTATATGTAGTCGATTGCGAGGTGTAATAGGGCTTCGCTACATCATTACCGCGTTCTTGAAGGAGACGCCATACGATTAGCATCAGATCCAGAAGGCGCTGCTGGGCTGCTAACAGGGCACGACCGTTGCGCGCATATGTATCTACGACAGCCAATACTTGCTGACGCAGTGAATCTCGATGATCACGGCGAACCGCTTCTAGCACCTGCTTCTCTACTTCCAGATAGGATAGGGTATCATCGTCTGACCTGTGCTTCAAATCCTCATAGAAGCTATGTCTAGCAGGCAGGCGGAGATCAGCAGATGCAAGCAGTGCTTCATAGTACGATTGGCGAATCTTCTCTAATTGTTGAACCGGACTTCCTATTCCGATAAACAAGTCGAAGTGAGCGTCGTCATGCATACGATTCAACAGCTTGCGCAGCAGGAGCGCTGCGTGTGCCCTATATGACGTACTACTCGTATCATTGTGAACCAGGATGACAGGGATTTGCCTAGCGACCATAGGTCCTACCCTTGCATCACTATGAACGTGAATCAGCTGCTTCAACACACGATAGCTCTCGTACTCTTCTTCCCTGCCGAGACTTGCATGGTCCCGCTTCGCAAGCAGTGTCAGCACTACTGATGTATACTGAACCGACTGATCGGATTGCGGCATCAACTCTGCCAAATGCACTTCGTGCACATGATCGAACAGCAGCTGTGTCACAACGTCTGCTTCGGCAATCGGCAGCAATCTTGCCAGCCGATCCCGTTCCTGTTCACGTTGTCCCTCTTCTCTGCGTTCCTCCAGCAGTACATCGATAACTGCACGTACTGTCTTCACAATATCTGCCGGACGAGTCGGCTTCAGCAGATAGTCCTTGACTCCGAGTCGGATCGCTTGTCGAGCGTAATCGAAGTCATCATAGGCTGACACCATAATGCACTTGACTCCCGGACGCTTCGCCTGAATGCGCTCCAATGCTTCCAGTCCATCCATACCGGGCATGCTGATGTCCATCAAGATCACATCCGGCTCCAATTGTTCGGCTTGCTCTACTGCAATTCTGCCGTTAGGCGCCAATCCGACGACCTCTGCATCCGGCAACCCTTTCTCTACAATTTGTTGCAAAGCCATCCGCTCTATCTGTTCATCATCCACGATTAACAGCTTGATCATGGTACCTTCTCCTTTTTGGCAATTTCAATGTGAAGCAAGAGCCTGTCTCCGGTGAACTGGCAATCTGCATAATATCCTCTTGCCCATAGTACAAGCGAAGACGTTGAATGACATTGCCCAAGCCAATGCCTGTGGAATGCCCTTTGCCACTGTCCATACTATGTCCTTGCAGCACCTGTTGAATGGTGTCTTCTTGCATGCCTCCGCCGGAATCACGTACTTGGATATCAATCGTGTGTGTCGAATCAGCAACCTCGACTTCGATCGTTCCCCCATCCTCAGAAGGTTCAATCGCATGGATGAAGGCATTCTCCACAAGCGGCTGCAGCGTCAGAGCAGGGATGATGAAGGAAGAACAACCCGGCCCCACCTTAACACGGTAAGTGACGCGATCTCCGAATCGGGCCTTCTGTATCGTCATATACTCTTCGAGCACTTGCAGTTCCTCTTGGATCGTTACGGTACCATCAGAACGCCGTAGATTATACCGAAGCAAATTCGAGACTGATGTAATCAACTCGCACGTTTCCGGTGCTCCTTCCAAGTAGGCTTTTTTGGACAAAATATTTAAGGAATTGAATAGAAAGTGCGGATTAATCTGGCTCTGCAGATGCTTCAACTCACTTTCCTTAAGCAGCAGCTTATGCGATTGCAGGTCTTGCTCAACCTGTGCCTTGCTGCGTATTTCTTCAATATAATTGCTGATATCCTCCCGCATTCTCTCGAAGGTTCTTGCTAGGAACACCATCTCATCACTGCCCTTAAGCGCAATGGGTTTGTTGAAGTTCCCGCGGGAGATGTCCTTGGCAGCGGAGGTGAGTTCAATAATCGGTCGGGTAATACTGCGGGCAAATCGATAGGAGAGCCAGAACAATATCAATGAAGACATCACTAATATCCAGATTCCTAATCGCAGCACATATTCGCTTTGCTGAATGATCTCACGATAAAATTGTTCGGAAGTCGTCAATTCCTGGCTGAACAAGCGCATGGCCGAGTCCTGTAAGTATTGCGACAGCTTCTCTGCTTCTTCGAAGTGCTTCGCAGCATCTCCCTCGTTCCCATCACGAATAATCTCGACAACCCGATTCATCTCGTTGAGCTGGGCTTGACTGACGTAATAATAGTTGGTCAATTCGAAGCGATTCCGATTGTGACGCAGGCGATACAGCTCCTCCCTGCTCTGCTCGATCTGCTCTCGCAGCCGTTCATAAGGTCCGAGCAAATATTGCTGCGGGGATTGCACATAACGGTCAAGCTCACTCATGGCGCTGCTGCTAAGCTGTGCCAATCCATTCATTAACATATATCGACTTAAAATTTCGTTATACTTATTAATAGATTGCTGCGTATAGGCGTTCATCATCAGCCATATCACTGCCATGATGATCCATATAAGCACCGACAGAAGCACAATTTGATTCTGAATCCTTCTCATCCTATACCGCTTCCTCGTCTGTTATGAGTTCGAATGGAGTGTGGTACACGTCCGGCAGCGGGATATCGATCCCTTCTAGCCAGCGCATCATCAACTCCATGCTTACCCGCCCCATTTCCTCCGGACTTTGAATGATTGCACCATCCGCTGTCCCTTCACGCACTAATGAAACGGTTTCCATATTGTCATCAAAGAAATAAATACCATACGGTTCTATCTGCGCCCTTCGTCTAATAGCCTCTACAATCTTCTCCCCGGATTCCGAGCTGAGTCCGATCATCACCTTACAATCGGGATGCTCATTCATCAGCACCCGTATCCCTTCCACTACATCCTGCTCTGCATCTTGATCAGACAAGCGATTCTCAATCACTTCAATCCCAGGATACTGCCGCAGCACCTCACGCAAGCCTTCCATTCTAAGCGACTGATTGCTCAAATTGGTGTGGCCTGTAATGATACCTAGCTTCCCTCGTCCGTCCATTCGCGCGGTTACATACTCGCCCATACGCACGCCTTCCTGATAATGGTCGGAGCCAACATAGGACTTGCGCACCGATTCAGGTCCGGCCGGCATATCACTCGCAGTCGTAATCACAGGGATGCCTGCAGCCGAAGCCTTGAGCAGAATGAGTTGGCTGAAGTCTGGATGAGCCACAGCTTGAACGATGATGCCATCAACATTAGAAGCGATTGCCAGCTCCATATTTTTAATCATTTCCTCGCTGTTCGGTCGCAATGTACCCCAAAATTCCAAATCAATTGCTCGCTCACCAGCGACAAGCATTGCCCCTTGCTTGAAGATGTTCCAGAACGGATTGCCAATCTCCTCTCCGATCACGATGATGCGATACGGCTCCTGTTCCGAAGAATGCTGCTGATAGATGCCTGAAATTTTCTTGTGACCGCTATATACTTGGTAGCTGTAGTAGACTGAGAAACCTAACGCTACCACAAAAACACTGAAGCCTATGAACCATACCGTTGCTCTTTTCATTGTGGGCACCCTTCTTCTGTAAGCGCTTTTTTTACTAGTTTATCATATTCCGATTTGCATGCGGAGGGTGCTTGCTGGAAAGAGTACTTGAGACATATCTTCCATGTAGAGAACAGAAATAGGCGCTAGTCGTTCCCCACTTGCAAAGCACCCTTATAGCAAGAAATGGTTGGGAAGGATACTTGATCCCGCCCAACCATTTCTAACATGCCCTATCTACCTTTCCACTCCAACGAAAATGGTGCTTACTTTTTCACCACAATCCTTCCCTCGCGCTCATCCATCTCGATGAACAGCGGGCGTTCAGACGGGGTTTTGTTCGGCGTGTGCAAGGTCAAGTACAAGCGATTCTCCAAGGAGCGGAATAGCATACCATGTCCCCCGTCATTGCGAAAAACGGGTGTCGGCTCATGAATCCACGGTCCTCGAATCGAACCCGAGACCGATCGCGAGATGCCCTGCGCGTATATGTGGTCCACAAAACTTGCCCACAGCATCAGCCATTCCCCGTTCGAAGTCTTGTAGACGTAGGGTCCGTCCGTAACGTAATTGTTCCTATCCGGGAAGCGGGGATGCCTGAGCGGCGTCGGCCAAGGCGCATCGGAAGCGCTGAACAGAACAATCGGCTCCCCATCTGCTGTGCTAAGATCCTCCTTCAACCGGATTGCGCAGATTTGCCCGTCCGCCACCTGCACCCATTCCCGGCAAAAGACCATCCACGGCTTGCCTGCTTCGTCCACGTGCAGTGTGCCGTCCAGCGAGAACCATTCCTTCGGCGTGACAGGACCGTCGCTGTGCGGCAGAAAAGGTCCATGCAGCGAGTCAGATTTCAATATCGCCGTTCCCCGCTTGCCGTTATCCTTGCGTAGGAACGTGGCGAACATATAGTACTGCCCGCGGTATGCATGCACTTCCGGCGCCCAAAAGTTCTCTTCTGCATAGAAATCCGCATCCGGGCGAAATACTGGAAACGGTCCTTCCCAATGCTCCAAATCGTCACCGACATACACATCGAATCCCGTTCCCGGTCCCCAAATGTTCGCATCCGTGCTGCCGTACAGATAGTACTTGCCTTGGGACTGGTCTACATACACGAATGGATCGCGAATTTGGATAGCCTTGTTCGTGAACACCATACTCCTTTTTTCTCCTCTCTGCTTCCTATAGGATCGGCATAAGTCCTTCCCATTGCACCTGCCATGTGCCGTCCTGCGGAAAACCCGGATTCGACTCTTTGGGTCCGTCCTGCCAGCCGCAAGCCATCATCGCGACTGCTGTCAGCAGGCCGCCGTTGCCCGGTAAGTAGCAGCTTAAGCCTTCCCGCTGATAATTGTGGCCGTTCGGCAAATACGTGTTCTTCGCTGCATCCATCAGCAGAAAGTCCACGGCCAGCTTGCCGTCACCGAGTCTAGCCGCCGTCATGGCGCACATTGGAAAATCCCAGCCCCATGCCGTATCCCACTGCCATTCGGCTTGCACTTTGTGCAATGTTGCTTTCATGATGGACGGGTCGATCCGACTGCCGGGCAGGATGCCCAGAGCGCCAACCATAGAGGGGTGGTCGTGATGAAACGAGCGGAACGTGTCCTGACAGTTCGCATGCGCGAGGTAAACACCGTCTGCATGCGGTGGCGGGCTTAGCGCTTGCGCGACGTTAGACCACTTCGGTTCGGCCGGCTTGCCCAGCCGCTCCATCCAGCGAATCGCAGTTTCCAATCCGTACTTCCAATACTCCAGCTCGTAAGGCGGATTCCAGCTCTCCTCCGGCTTATGGCACTCCTGGGCGGGAATGAGCGGCGGACCCAGCACATATGCTCCCTTCTCCTCCACCCACTGCGCATAGGAGGTCATGAAATCAGCTGTTGCTTGGACGATGGAACGCCAGCGACGCAGCGTCTCCGGCTTCGGGTCCGCCTGATAGATCAGCTCCGCCAACGCAATGGGATGCGGCTGTTGCCAGATCAGCACCGGCGAGATCGGCGATGGGCTCCATTGTCCATCCGGTCCGACCTGCTTCGGCCAGCGCGCACCTGCATAGCCTTGCGCAGCCGCGAGCTCCCGGGCGGTCGGAAGGATCGACACGTACCAATCCATGCTCCGTTCCAACAACTCCTTCCGTCCCCATAGCGGAAAATGCGCACCATGCCACCAGTGCATCTCCAGATGGCATTTGCCATACCAGCTGTTGTACATGAGCCCCGTTTCCTGCGGCGGAAGTGGTCCGGCGCTGTGCAGCGCAGTCAAAAACTGCGACAGCACCACACGCCGTTCCAGCTCCGGTGCGCGCGGATCTGTACAAGCGGCAAAGTCAACGGCTCCACCAGCTTGCCAGAACCCCTGCCAATGCGTCTTCGCCGCTGCGAATGTATCCGCTACAGACTGACAATCGCTCAAAGCTTCACGCTCTGCAAAGCATACCGCAAATGCCAGTTCGGATTGCCCGCTTTCCGGGACGAGCTGAAACGCATGCGCGGATATCTGTTCCCAGAGCCCGCAGTTCCAACTGATGCCCACGTCGTACCCGTCATCGTCCATGCTTCGGTGAATGCATGCCTCATGGGCAGATCGCAGTGAACATTTGCTAACATGTCGATGATGCTGGCTCCAGTCCAGCCCGATACTCTCCTCCCATACGTTCGATGTCACATCCGGAGAGGGAAACCGCACTAGGACCTGCAGTCTTCCCGATGCGACCAGCGGAGAGCGTACCTGAACCGCAAGCTCATCCCGATGCGGATGGCATGCCGTCACGACCGAAACTGGCTGCCCTTGCAGAACGAATGTGCTGTACAGTGTCCCTTCCCATAAGTTCAATTCCTGGCTAATCTGTTCAAGCTCGTCCGCGCAAGCCAGTTCGCCATTCTCCATAAGCAACCGAAATCCGATCTGACCCAGCTGCAACCGATGCGGATTTTGCCTCATCCAATGGTACGCCTGCACATGCTCTCCCGGATACAGCGGATAACCGACTTCACGCCCATGCGTATGCAGCTTCGTAAGTTCGATATCCTCTGTGCCGTAGACGCTATGCCCGCCGGTCCAATGCCAGCCCCAATGCGACTGTGTGCCAAGCGGCACCTCGTATGCCTCAGGGAACGTCTGCAGTCCCGTCACGTCCGCCGTAAATGCAAAATGCCCGTTGCCGACGGACAATGGGGACAACGACTCGACCCGATCCAATCGCGGATGATGCCGTTGGATTACGTTCTTGCGCTCGATCATACTTTCGAAGCACCTGCTTTCTCCGGCCTAATCCCAGTCTGCCGGGCTACTTGTAATATTCAGACGGACTGACACCCGTGATCGACTTGAATACTTGGCTGAAATACGTCGGATTTTGATAGCCGACCATCTCACTGACTTCGTAGACCATGTAATGGCCTTCTCTCAATTTTTCTTTGGCCAGCTCGATCCGGTATTTATTGAGATAGGTGACGAATGTCTCCCCCGTGACGCGCTTGAATAGCTGCGACAAATAGTTGCGATTCACATACAGCGATTCCGCAATGTCCGCCAACGTAATTTCCTTATCATAATTGTTCGCCACGCGGTCTTTTACCGCCTGAATCAGCTTGTTGCTCGTCTTGCCGGACACTTCCTTCCTCGTTCGCGCGATCCATTCCTCGAACTTCTTCATCATCCAGCAACGCAGCTCGCCCGTAGACACGATTGCATAGATGTCCTGAACAAGTCCTGCCATTGCAGTCTGGTCCTCCTGCGGATCAAAGTGCTGCAGCTCCATCATGACAGCGCCGATCACGCTGACGCATACGTTCTGCGTCATGGGCAGCGGCATCCGCTGCTGAACGAATACTTCCTGCTCGAAGGCAATCCACAGCGCTTCCAATTGATCGGGGTCCCGACGTTCCACTGCATGCTGCAAATCCTTCAATAGTTCCAGCGGATAACTGAGCGCGGGTTGCCGCTCTTGACCGTACACCTCATCGAACGTATAGACTTTGTTGATTTCCTCGTATTCTGCTGCCTCGAGCGCGCGCTGACTTTCCAAGAAGGAATCCATCATTCCATGAACACCGGTCTTGACTCCGCCAATTCCGGCGGTCAGCGATACTCTCATATAGAGCAAGATGTGCTGTACAGCCTCCTCAGCTACGGCTCGACTAACCTGCTGCAGGTGCATAGACGACTGATTCGCCATGAATACAAGCGCAAAGATCGAATCGGAATATTCGACCACATGCATCGACGATTCCCTGGACGGATTCCGGCGCTCAATAATTTCTTGCAAAATATTGGCGGCACCAAACTTCATCAACTGCCATTCCCGCTCCTTCGACTTGGTCAAGTATGGTGGACGAAGGATAGACAAGCTGGCGACGACGAGTTCGGCATCCGCGGACAATTGCAGCAGCTCCAGCTTTTCCCGTGGAATATCTGAAGGACTGTACCGGGTTGTCAGCAGTTCGCGCAAGAAAGCGTCCTTCGTGTAGGTCAGATATTCCTTCATCTGCTCATTGTATTGCTCCAGCAGCTTTTGCTGCTTCTGCTGAACCTCGATTTCCTGTACGATGTCCAGCAGAACCGATTCGATCTCCTTCACGGTGGAAGGCTTATAGAAAAAATGCTGGACCCCCAGACGCATCGCGCGCCGGGCATTCTCAAAGTCGTCGTATCCGCTGTGAATAATCATATAAATCGACGGATAGGTCAACCTTACCCGCTCGATCAGCTCCAATCCATCCATCTTGGGCATATAAATATCCGTAATCATCATGTCAGGGGGATTTGCTTCGATCTTGCTCCATGCTTCTTCGCCATTCGCCGCAGTATCCTGGACATGTATGCCGAACTTGGCCCAGTCGATATGGTCCAATAGGCCCCGGATGACCTTCACCTCATCGTCCACAATCAGCAATGATTTCATGCTGTCACCCCCCTATCCACCTTCAAACCATTCCTGTTCGCGTTCCATCCATGCCTGCAACTCCGCCTCATTGCGGATTACGGGCAGAAGCATGCGAACAGCCACACCGCCTTCCGGTCGATTGAACAGCTCAATACCAAAGTCATGACCGCAGTACATATGAATCCTTTCTTTTACGTTACGAATGCCTATACCGTGTGCCGAGTCTGGATGCCATCCTTCCGGCAGCCCCGTACCGTTGTCTTCGATCCGCAGCTCCACATATTCGCGGTGCTGCTCTTCCACGATCTCCGCGCGCACCCGAATACAAATGTGGTCGTCAAATTCGTCCGGATAGCCGTGTCGCATGCTGTTCTCGATGAATGGCTGCAGGACAACCTTCGGGACGTAGCATTTCTTCATGCTTGCGGACACTTTCACATCATACCGGATTTGCCGATCCATCCGGATTTGCTGAATCTCCACATAAGCTTTGGCGTGCTCCAGCTCATGCCACAACGTGATGAATGTCTTGCCGCCGCTCAAGCCGATGCGAAACATTTTGCTCAGCTGATTCACCATGTGGCTGATGTCTTCCGCTTGGTGATCCATTGCTTTCCAATGAATGACATCCAATGTATTGTACAAGAAATGTGGCGTGATCTGGTTTTGCAGCGTACGCAGCTCTGCGTCCCGCCTCGCGCGGTTCTCTGCCTTGATCTGCTTTAATGAGTGATCAAGCTCTGTAATCATATGGTTGAAATTGTTCGCCAATACATCGTATTCCTCAATGTAATGCCCTTGTAGACGCACATCGAATCGCCCGCGCTCGACCGATCGCATCCCTTGAATAATCTTCAGAATCGGTACGATGATGCGCTTGCCGACCCAATACGCCAGCGGCACGGAGAGAAGCAGGCCACATAGTCCCAGCAGCACCACTAGTAAACCAAGCTCTTTCGTCTGAGCGTACAGGGGATCGATCGGGATCAGCTGGACCAATCGCCACCGCTCATAGTTCGGCTCCGAAATCAGCAGCAAATACAACTCATTCCCATGCTTCAGCACTTGATGGTGGTCGGAAAGCCGATCGAATGAATCCTTTAACGTCATATAAGAACCTGAAGGCGCCGGATGGATCATGCTATCGATGACGACAGACGCATGCGACGGTCCTTTATGAGAGACGATGCGCCCGCCGGAATCGAGCACAATCATGGGATCCTTCTTGGGATCGAACATATCGTCGTCAGTTAGGTAGGAGAAAAATGTGTTATCGAGCACATTTACCTTTACGTACCCGACTGTATTGCCGCGATGATTAATGAGCCGGTTCACATAGCTGATAAATGTCAAATTGCCGTGACGTGACTGATGCTTCGGAATCCAGCCGCTGTCCATGTTCTCGAATAGGCTGTACCATGCCTCATCCTTGAGCTCTTCTAGCGGATAGATCACTTGGTCGCTAATGCGGGGATACGCATCATATCGACTCGTAAACATCTCAATGGAATGGATCGAAGTCTTGAGGCTGGCCACGCCGTTCAACAAGTCCTCCAGCGCCCGTTGCTCTTCAATGGCCCGATAGTCACTGGCCACCGGCTCGGAGAACGTTTCGATCACTGTCTTATTGGCGGCGATATAGGCAGCCGCTTCTTTGATACCGGAATTCAGATTGGATACTTTCCTCGTATTCTCATTCAGCAGGGCTAACCGGGCTTCAGAGATTTCCTGCGACGTAAAATCGAAGAAGATCGTGTAGGACAACAGGCTAATACCTATAATAAACAGCGCAAATACGGTTACGAAACTTGCGACGATGATCGTTGTGAGCTTGTATTTTTTGTTCATCAGTCCCAACTTCCCCGCCTGTGAATTTGTTTGCCCTTTATCCTTTCAACCCTGTCGTCGTAATCCCTTCTACAATATACTTCTGGAAGATAAAGAAGATCGTTGCGGTCGGCATGAGCGACAGGATCGACATCGCGAACACTGCTCCCCAGGACGAATCGCCCTGCGAATCGAGGAACAGGCGCAAGCCGAGCGGTACCGTAAAGTTTTGCACCGTGTTTAAGTACAGCACTTGGCTGAAGAAGTCATCCCAAGTCCAGATGAACGTGAAGATGGACGTCGTGATTAACGCCGGAACCGCCAGCGGCAAAATAATTTTCATATAGATCTTAATCGGTCCGCAGCCGTCAATTGTCGCGCTCTCGTCCAAATCACGGGGAATCCCCCGGAAAAATTGCACCATCAGGAAAATAAAAAATGCATCCGTCGCGAATATCTTCGGTACAATCAAGGGCAGCTTCGTATCGATCCAGCCCAGCGAATGGAAGATCGAGTATTGCGGAACCAAGGTGACATGCGCCGGCAGCATGATCGTCATCAGCATACAAGCGAACCACAGCTTCTTCAATGGAAACTTCATGCGAGCGAACGCATAGGCTGCCATGGAACAAGTAACCAAATTGGCGATGACACAGACGGCGCTGATCATAAAGGAGTTTTTGAAAAACAGGCCGAACGTCGTGTCTCTAACCACATGCCAGCCTTTGAAGTAGTTTTCCAGCGTAACCTCCCTTGGCCATAATCCCGGCTCCGAGAAGATCAATCGCTCCGGCTTGAAAGAACTGAACACCATCCACAAAACCGGGTACAGCATGAAGATGCCTACGCCTATGATGAAAATATGCACAAGCATCTTCTGCCATTTCATTGACATACCCATCACAGCTTCCCTCCATCTTCATAGTGTACCCAGTATCTGGACGTTAAGAACAAGACCGCTGTCATCGCGCCGAGACCTAGTACCAATAACCAGGCCATGGCCGATGCATAGCCCATTTCAAAATACGAGAATCCACGTTGATACAAATACAGGGTGTAAAATAGCGTCGAATTGATCGGTCCGCCGGTTCCTTCGCTCACGATGTAGGAGGACGTAAAGGACTGCATCGTCTTAATCAGCTCAATGACCAAGTTAAAAAAGATGACCGGGGTTAACAGCGGCAGCGATATCATGCGCAACTGCCTGAACTTCCCGGCTCCGTCTACTGCAGCCGCTTCATAAAGCTCCTGCGGGATTTGCTTCAAACCAGCAAGGAAAATGACCATAGATGCACCGAACTGCCAAGTTGCCAAAATGATTAGGGTATACAGCGCATAATCCGGATGCGTGACCCATCCGCGACCTTCCACACCGAAAAAAGACAAAAAATCGTTCACGATCCCGTTCATGCCAAACAAGTTTTTCCACAACAGCGCAATAGCTACGCTGCCACCCAGCAATGAAGGGATGTAATACACTGTCCGATAAATGCCCAAGCCCCGCAGTCCCCGGTTCAACAGCAGCGCGACAAGCAGCGCGGCAATGAGCTGGGTCGGCACAGATATGAACACATACGTGAGCGTCACCTGCACGGCATCACGAAAGTTGCTATCCTGAAGCAATCCCTCATAATTGCTCCATCCCGTCCACTGGGGCGGCTGCAGCAGGTTATATTGGGTAAAGGACAAGTACAGCGAACTGATCATTGGACCTAACACCAATCCGAAAAACCCAATCAACCATGGAAGCAAAAAAAGATAAGCGATCCACGCGTGGTTTCCAGCTGCACGATTTCTCCGTTTGGCCATCTGCATGCACTCCCACCTTCATGAATAGAGAAGATCGGCGGTTAGACCGATCCTCTCTCGTGTCTGTTTATGTCGTTACTGTTCGTACTTTTCCATCACTTTTTGAACTTCTGTCCAGTATTCGTTCGTTGCATCCTCCACGGACGCTTCGCCGAATGCGATCTTTTCCGCAGCTCGCTTGAACAGCGCTTGTGTCTCGTTGTAGCCCGGAAGGTTCGGCACATAGGGGGCATCGGACGTTTGGCTCACGGTCTGGATGTAGGAGAAGATCACCTCGTCGATTTCGCTCGCGTTGCTGATCAGATTCTCGCGAACTTCAGAGTTGACTGGAGCTCCACGGTCATTGCCCAACACGGCCGTCGCATCCAAGTCGTTCGTGAAGAAGGCGAGGAACTTGGCAACCTCTTCCGGATGCTCGGTTTCCGCGTATCCAGACAAGAATTGGCTCGGACGCAGGGATGCACCGTTCTCACCTGTATCGCTATTATTCGGAGGCAAATATAAGGCGAATTGGTCTTCCGTTGCATTGCTGTATGCCCCGTACTGATTGCTGGCGATCAATTGCATCGCCACATCGCCTTTGACGATCAAGGACTGCTCTGGTGTTTGCGTGGCGGCCGCCTGAATTTCCGGAATAACCGCAGCGCCACTGTTTCGGAATCCATCCCACATTTGGAACCAATCTTTCACATCCTGATCATTGAAGCCGAGCTTGCCGTTCTCATGCACAACCTTTCCTCTCTGTGCGAGGAAGATGCCGAAGCCATCCTCTTCGAAATCTGCGGTGCCGTACATGCCTTCCACATTCTCTGTGATTTGGATCGCGGCTTGCTCGAACTCTTCCCACGTCCATTCCGGAGAAGGCAACGGTACGCCGGCTTGCTCGAATGCAGTCTTGTTCACAAGGACGCCCCACCCATTGCTGCCCAGTGTAACGCCGTATAGCTTGCCATCCATCGTGGCAGCGTCGATCATGCTTTGGTCATGCTTGCTGAGGTCTAGTGCGCCGCCCACGTACTCATCTAGCGGAAGTACAACGCCTCTGGCTACAAAATCATTCAGGTTGCCGCCGTATTGAATGATATCCGGTGCATTGCCTGCCGCAAATTGCGTCGTCAGCTTGTCGAAGTAGCCGTCGAAGCCGGAGTATTCTGCTACGATTTTGACATTCGGGTTTTTCGCTTCATACATTTCAATGACTTCCAGTGTGCGGTCGTGACGTTCTTGCCCACCCCACCATGTCATGCGAAGCTCAATCTGCTCATCGGTCGTAGACGATTCCGACGGCGTTCCGCCTTGATTAGACGAATTGGAAGCGTTTGGCGTATTTTCGGATGTGCCGTTATTCGAAGACGAGCACGCTGCCAAGACGACCACCAACAGCAGAACACACACATGGACAAACCATTTTTTCTTCAAGATTGCAACCCCCTTCATCGGTATGTCCCTACTGTAACACGATCTATTTTCGATCGGAATGAAGAAAAGTAAGCGTTTGCATAAGAAATCTTAGGTTGACATACTTACAGCTCCAAGACCTCCCAGTCAAGATATAAATCCCACTCTTAATCTAGCATTGCTTTTCCAGCAGAGTACTATTATCATAGATTTTGGAATTGCTAGTATCACTTCGATTAGGACTATGTTCATTGTACAGTTTTGCTAGTTCCTTACCGATATGTGGTTAGGTCAATGCTTATGCAAAAAGAGAGGATGATGAGATACATAGAGGTGCACGTTGTAGTCTGTTTTTTTGAAATTTCAAGAATAGTCCGGGAGAGTGATAGGTTGCTATGAATACTAGTAAGATACGAGTTGTATTTAGTTTGTTGATGTCCATCATATTGATTGCTCATGTCGCCCCAATGTATGCCACTGCCGGATCAGTGGCTTCTGGATCGCCAAGCAGTGATTCCATTCTCCAGTTCCCTTCATATCCTGACACGGGCGGAACGAGGAGCATTGCTGGATTTAAGCGAGACTCACAGGGCAAGAGTCACATTCTATATCAGCAACAATACCAGGGAATTCCGGTGTACGGGAAGTACGCCTATGTACACAAGACTGCCGCCAACCAAATTTACGCGACCAGCGACAAGTTTGATCATTCACTTGCCAGCTTGGCGCTCGATGTGACACCTGTTCTGACAGCTGCAGATGCGATTGACGAGCTCCAGCTGTTCCTAGAGGACCGGCACGGACAACCCGTACAGTTCGGAAGCGGTGAAGAAGCATTTCCGATCGACCCTCCGACAGCAGAATTGGTCATCTATCCGCAGGACGGACAGTATTATTTGGCTTATCAAGTAGAAGCAGACTACATTGTTCCTACTGTCGGCAGTTGGACCGCATTCGTTGATGCGAAAGACGGACGTATGATCCACTCGATTAATAAAGTGCGGCACGTCGTTAGCCCGGTTGAAGGGTCTGGCACAGGCACTTATGGTGAGCTACCTCTAGAGGTGGGCCACAATCACGACGATAATCTCTACTATATGCTGGATGCGACGCGCGACATGTATGACGAGCAGCCTGTTGATCTTGAACGATATCTGGATTTTAGTTCAGGTGTGGTAGAAGAGCAGGGTCTGATTATAACGATGGATTATGCCGATTTGCAAGAGAAACATGACAATATGTCGTACGAACTTAAACCTGTTTCCAGTACGACAAGTACAGGATTCATGGATACACATGCTGTCGATGCGCATTATTGGGCGGGTGAAGTATATGAATTTTATCTAGAACAGTTTGAGAGGAACAGCATCGATGGAAATGGTATGGATTTGGTTTCATTCGTGCATGTGCCCGATATTGATTTGGATACCGAACAAGAAGTTCCACTCGATAATGCTTTCTGGTCATCGGGAGCAATGTGGTACGGGGATGGTGCTGAACAATTCGACTGCCTATCATGTGCGAATGATATTGTAGCGCATGAATTAACCCATGGAGTGATTGAGCATACAGCCAACCTGAATTACGAATATCAGTCCGGCGCTTTGAACGAGTCGATTGCGGACATTATGGCTGTCGTCTTCGACACGGATGACTGGACGATTGGCGAGGATGCCGCGGCTGCTCCGCTACGTGATTTCGCCAATCCTCATAATGGCGGTCAACCTATGCACATGGACGAATACGTGAACCTCCCTAATACGGAAAATGGCGATTATGGCGGTGTACACGTCAATAGCGGTATCCCGAACCATGCTGCCTACTTAATGGCTACCCGTATGGATAATGCGAGCTATAACGGCCGTTCCTTGCTGGGTCAACTTACGTATCATGCATTGACCCATTACTTGCATCCAGCGTCTGACTTTATGGATGCTCGACTAGCCTACCTAGAGGCTGTCGATTCCTTGTCAGTATCCGCTGCGTCCAAGAGCGAGATCAAGCAGATCGTGAAGAGCGCTTGGGAGGATGTCGGTGTTAGATTAAGCCCTGATCCTTACATGTTCGCTGTCGATCACTATTACAACGAGGATAATGGTAGATTCCCATTTTACTTCAACACTTCTGTAACAGAGTCGGTCTATTACGATGACATTACGGTGAACGATGGGGATACGATTGTTCCAATAGAGACAACTGTTGAGGAAGATACGCTGTGGATTCAACCTATTGACTCCTTAACCCATAGCGTAACTTATGATGTCTACGTACCAGCTGGCGCGTTCACCGATCAGCTAGGCGATCCGAATCTGTATGCAGCTACGGTGTCCTTCACCGCGGACAAAGTAGGGCCAAGCTGGTCCAGCAATGCACTTACTTCATCACATATTACAGAGAGCCGATTCAGAATATCTTGGCCACATGCTACAGATGATCACGGAGTTTTCTTATATGCCGTATACGTGAATGATTATTTGTGGAACGTCTATTCACCAGATGTCCGGAGTGTTCTGTTCAATGGACTTGAACCAGGTACAACTTACACAGTTGATGTCGTTGCTTATGATGAAGCCGGCAATTATACTGTCCGCACCAAATCAGTCAAGACCAATAATGCTGGTGGTGGTTTAGGCGGAGGATTTGGTGGCGGCGGTTGGTTCGGCCCCGTGCCAGCAGAAGATGATCAAGAAACCGCGGAGAATGGGGAATCTATCATTACGGTGAAGCCTGACGAACAACGTATACAGCAAGCGATAGCGAGTGATGATTCGACTATCTCGATTGATGCCAAGGCTGAAAGCCGTGTAGACACTGTAATCGTTGAACTGCCCACTGATTTGGTGAAGCAGGCCAATGCGAAGCAGAAATCATGGACGATTGAGACGAATGAAGCTTCGTTCAGCTTTGATCCCGGATTTGTACTGGATGGACAGTTAAGCGGCACGCTGGTGTTCACCATTCATGATACGACAGCAGATGGAGCACTTGACCAGAAGCAGGCCCACAGCACTGCGGTCGCTCCTGTATATGATCTGCAATTGAAGATCAATGATCGGACGATAGCAACGTTCCAGAAGCCCGTGAAAATTAGTATGGATGTACGTGCTCAGGCAAGTCCCCTGCATACGCTTGGCGCTTATTATTACAATGAACGTCAACGCAAGTGGGAATACATTGGGGGCAAGCTAAGCGCTAACGGTCGAGTCATGCAGTTCGAAACTGACCACTTCTCTCAATATACCGTGATGGCCTATCACAGAATATTCGACGATATACAAGGACACTGGGCACAAGTAGATATCGAAACGATGGCCGGACGTCATGTTGCGCAAGGCGTATCTGAAAGTGCATTTGCACCGAATACACCGATTACCCGTGCAGCATTCACCGCCTTGCTAGTGCGGACGCTTCAGCTTGAGGAGCAATCGGAGATTTCGTTCTCCGATGTACCTGCGGATAGTTGGTACGGGGCAGCGGTGAACATCGCCTACACTGCCGGGATTGTGAATGGCATCGATGCAGATCATTTCGCGCCAAGTGCACGCATCACTCGTGAACAAATGGCGGTCATGATCATACAAGCCTATGCCGAAGCGAACAACATCGATCCCGCAAGTCTGCTGTCCACTGGAGACGTCGAGTTTCCAGATATCGCAACTGCCAGCGATTGGGCGAAGCCGTCTATCAATGCAGCCGCCTCGCTGCAGCTGATTAGCGGCAGAACGAACGGCAGCTTCGACCCAGGGGCGAATGCCTCCCGGGCTGAAGCGATTGCGATAATCAAGCGGTTGATGGATCAGATTGAGTAAATCGCAATAGCCCAACTCTGCGTTAACATGATGTGATTGATAAGTAGCATACAAATTGAACAGCGGGGGCACTGCGCCTCCGCTGTCTTACGTGAATATGGTCAAGAAACCATTCAATATTACAAGTTATTCCTACAATTCAATCAATGATTGAGGCGAGTCTATGAAAGCTAACAAAAACATGCTTGCAGTAAAGGTAACGATTTCGCTAAGTACATTAATTATATTTACACTTGGTGTATTATGATTTATGGAATTATACAAGAGAAACCGCGGACAGTCCATTAATTCTGTGGAAGAAGCACTTCGACATGCTATCGAAAGGGCTCATTCGTGGCGCAGTGATGCAATATTAACTCAGATAACACTAATTTCAACGGAGAAGAAAGATATACAAGACAAGTCAGGAAAGGTTAACTTCAGATTTGAATTTCCGTATAGCAGTGACTCTGAACCAAGTGGGATCATGTACGTTATTGTGAATCTAAATAATAATAGTATCGACTTTTTAGAAGCGATACACGGTTATAGCGAGCATAACGATATAAAGGGATTAAAGTTAGATGATTATCCACTTCAAGCGAAAGAACTATACCAAATTGCATTCAATGAAAATAGGAGAAGAAAACATATATGCTTATGCACAGCCTCTAGTCAGATTGTTCCTTCATCCAACAGATAATGCAAGCTTCTCCGTTTATCGTTCTATGACTGACCAGCAATCAGCACAATATGAATTAACAGTGGATATGCTTACAGGAGAAATTCTTGATGACATCATACAAGACTATCATTAGAATATTGCTCCCCGAGGTCATCTGTTGAATTTTCCATACGAAAATTCAACAGTAAGGTAAGAGTTTGAATAATACCTGCGGTTGTGCAGGAATTCTCTCGGATAATGAGACAAATGGAGATAATGCCTACGATTGTACATCTTCTTGAAGCATTGTCAGCCCCAAACGGCAAATTCGCTATATGAAAGATGCAGATCCGCAGGCATTTTCAAGATTCGCTCGATTTCGGTATGACATACCTGCAGATTCGCAGGAATATATCGACGGCATCACCCGTGCCTGCAGTTTTGTAGGAATTTCGCAGGCTCCTCCACCGACATTGAGCAAAGACTACATATTGCGTATGTACCCATAACAACACGCACACAAACAAACCTGCCTCACTCGTCGCACCAATCGACGAATGAGGCAGGTTATGTTCACGTGTACGCTTATGAAGAAGCAACGGACCGCTTCGGTCTGCGCTCTGCCAACGGCGGCACATGTGAATACGATCCGATCACGACGTCCGGCAGCTCTGCTCGGAAGATCTCCAGCATCTGCTTCATGCCGTACAGCTCACCCTGCGGCTTCGGGATCAGATTCAGGTAGCTCTCGGGATCAAGGTTCAAATTCCGCATCTGAATGAGCTTAAGCCCTGTACGCTTGACGAATTCGAGCATCGCTTCGATCTCTTCCTCACGATCCGTCACACCCGGGAATACCAAATAATTGATCGAGGTATACACCCCTTGCTCAGCAGCATAGATCAGGCTGCGCTCCACATTCGCCAACGTGTAGCCGCGCGGCATATAGTATGCATCATAATGCTCATCCAAAGCACTGATCGTACTGACACGCATCAAGTCCAGTCCTGCGTCGACAATCCCCTTGATCTGATCTGTCAAGCCGGCATTGGTATTGATGTTGATATAGCCGTTGTCTGTCTGCGCACGTACCCTTCGCATCGCTTCAATGATCGTCGGCGCCTGCGTAGAAGGCTCGCCCTCACAGCCCTGACCGAAGCTAATAATCGCATCCGGTTCCTTCAACTGCTCCAGCATTATATCGACCACTTCATCTACGCTTGGGCGGAATTGAAGACGGGTTTGCGGAGCAACGAACGCCCGCTCCTCCGGTTGTTCAGAGATGCAGCCGAAGCAGCCCGCGTTACAGGAGAAGGATACGGGCACGGCACCTTCCAGCCGCTGCAAGAACGTGTTCGAAGCAGTCAAGCATTCGTAAGACAGCGCACAGTGCGACAGATGCTCATAGAGTCGATTCTCTGGATAGCGCAGCTTCAGCTGCTCCACCTTCAGATTCAACTCGTCCACATCACAGTTTCTCGGATTCCACGGCTCCGGATCGTCCGTTGCATCGGCAGCTACATAGAACTGACCATCCTGCCAAGCGACCGCTGTATAGCCGAACAATGGCAGCACTGCCTCTTCATTCGCCTTCACATAAGCAGGCAGATACAAGCGAGTAAATCCCTGCGGCATGAGCGCACCTACCGCCGTGCATCCATCCGGCAGCAGCGACATGCGTTCATCATCCGCTTGTAAACCTACAGCTCTAGTGCCTGGCAGGCTGACTAAGGTTGCGCCTTCGGGAAGCGGAATCCACTCCTCCGAGACAAGCTCTGTGAGCATCTCGCCTCCACGTCCTAAGGCCAAGTATTGTTCATGTTCAAACACATTTCCTTCTGGATCTGCGTATACGGCATACATGCTAGCTTTCTTCCTTTCCTATCTCCGAGACTGATCAAGCTGTAGATTGGACGAGCATAGCTTCCTTTCGATACTACCTGCCAACCAACTAAGATTGGGATACGGAGTTGCGCGGTCGACGGGTACTGCTTTGCGCATTCGCTTCGAGCGTGGCCAGGAACTCCTCGTTCGTTTTGGTATCCCGCAGCTTTCTTAACAAGGCTTCTGTTACCTCCGGCGAATCGTTCATCGTCTTACGCAGCGCCCATATCTTGTCTAATTGCTCCTTAGTGAGCAGCAATTCCTCTCGACGCGTACCCGAACGACGAATATCGATAGCCGGGAATACACGGCGTTCAGCCAATCTGCGATCCAAGTGAAGCTCCATGTTGCCTGTTCCCTTAAATTCTTCATAGATAACATCGTCCATACGTGAGCCTGTTTCTACCAAGGCTGTAGCCAAGATCGTCAAGCTTCCGCCTTCTTCCACATTCCGAGCCGCACCGAAGAACCGCTTCGGCCGATGGAAGGCCGCTGGGTCTATGCCTCCAGACAAAGTCCGTCCTGACGGCGGTATCACGAGGTTATACGCGCGCGCTAAGCGTGTAATGCTATCCATCAGAATAACAACTTCCTTCTTATGCTCCACTAGCCGCATCGCTCTCTCCAGCACAAGCTCTGCTACTTTGATATGATTCTCCGGCAATTCATCGAAGGTAGATGCAATCACTTCCCCGTTAACCGAGCGCTGCATATCCGTGACTTCCTCGGGACGCTCATCAATGAGCAAGACAAAGAGCTCGACGTCCGGATAATTCGTCGAAATACTGTTGGCAATCTGCTTAAGGAGCAATGTCTTGCCTGCCTTGGGAGGAGCTACAATTAGTCCGCGTTGCCCTAATCCTACTGGTGATAATAAATCCATCGTTCGTGTTGCCAGATGAGTTGGGGTTGTTTCCAAGATGAGTTTGGTTTGCGGAAATAGAGGAGTCAGTGCGGGAAAATGAAGGCGTTCTGCTGCTTTATTCGGATTCTCGCCATTGACTGCTTCCACATGGAGAAGTCCGAAATAACGTTCATTTTCTTTGGGCGGTCTGCATTTGCCTGATACTAAGTCACCCGTTCGCAAATCAAACTTTCGAATTTGTGAGGCAGAAATATAAATATCCTCTGTGCTTGGCAAGTAATTGATTGGCCTTAAGAAACCGAAGCCTTCCGACAAAATTTCAAGCACGCCTTGCATAAACATGTATCCGCTGTCTTCTGCTTGCGCTCGCAATATCGCAAAGATCAGCTCTTTCTTTTTCATTTGACCGTAATAAGCGATCTGATGCTCCTTAGCCAAAGCGTAGAGCTCCGTCAACTTCAGCCCTTCTAGTTGGGCTAAATTCTTCTCCATATCATGTACCACCTACATTATTCAATTTCGTATCGCTTCTATCACTCTATATCTCTATGCCTTCCCTATTTCAAGGCAGTTCATTCATTCTCGCCAAACTTCTGCGCCTAATGCGGACAAATTGTCTACCATACGGTCATATCCGCGATCAATATACTCGACCCCGGTCACTTCAGTAACCCCTTCCGATGTGGTTAAGGCTGCAATAACTAGCGAGGCTCCTGCCCTTAAATCACTAGCCTTCACCTTCGCCGGATGCAGTGCGGCTCGTTCAATGATTGCAGAACGACCTTCAATTCGAATACGTGCGCCCATTCGGTTTAACTCAGGAATATGCTTGAAGCGGTTGCTGTATACTTGATCCGTTAAGATACTGACTCCCTGGGCTTGTGTAAGCAGACTCGTCATCGGCGATTGCAAATCCGTAGCGAAGCCCGGATATACAAGCGCCTTCACATCGACACTCTGATACTCCGGCTGTCCGACTACACGAATCGCTTCATCCATCTCATAAATATGAACGCCCATTTCTTGCATCTTGGCTGTTAATGCTTCCATATGCTTCGGAATGATGTTGTCGATAAGGACATCGCCTTGCGTTGCTGCAGCGGCGATCATGTATGTGCCTGCTTGAATACGATCGGGGATGATGGAGTGTCTGCAGCCGTGCATCTCGTCCACGCCTTCAATCCGAATGGTCTCCGTGCCTGCACCTTTGATGTTAGCCCCCATGGAACTAAGCAAGGTGGCGACGTCAATGATTTCAGGCTCCTTGGCTGCATTCTCAATAATCGTGGTACCCTTGGCGCGTGCTGCAGCCAGCATAATATTAATGGTCGCCCCTACACTGACAATATCGAGATAAATCTTCGCACCACGCAGTTCCTTGGCGCGAATATGCAGTGCGCCGTTCTCATTCGTAACGACTGCACCGAGCGCCTCGAACCCTTTCACATGTTGATCGATCGGCCGCGGCTCGAAATTGCATCCACCTGGCATACCGATGTGCGCTTCGCCGAATCGACCTAACAACGCGCCCATTAGGTAGTAGGATGCGCGCAGTTTCTTGACGTTCCCGTTAGGCATCGGTACAGAACGAATATGAGTCGGATCGATACGCAGCTCGTCTTCCTTCCAATCTACGGTGCAGCCCAGCTCCTGCAACAGCTCACAGTAGATGGCAACATCGCTCAGCACAGGCAAGTTGTCCAAGGTCACCGGTTCGTCCGATAAGACAGCTGCTGGAATAAGTGCTATCGCACTGTTCTTGGCGCCGCTTATCTGAATTGTACCGCGAAGAGGCCGACCTCCGGCGATCATCAGTTTATCCATAGCTATCCTATTCCCTCCATCGTGCTGTTAAGAAAAAAAACCACGAAACTGTTTCCAGTATGTGATAAAGGGAAAGCCCTCCCGCACCTTCGTGGCTGCAGAAGCGACTTCCCCCATTGACTAGTCAAGCCGATTAGGCTTGATTGTCGCTGCCGAACAATTTGATCTTGGATTTGACGACCTCTACCATAGCTTTCTTAGCAGGTCCTAAGTATTTGCGCGGATCATATACCTTCGAATCGTTGTTCAGCACTTCGCGGATTGTGTCCGTACAAGCTACCTGATTCTCCGTATTGACATTAATCTTGCCAACCCCTGCCTCAATCGAGCGGCGAATCATCGCGTCCGGCACACCGGAACCGCCGTGCAGTACGACTGGAACTGGAATCTTGCTAGTCACTTCTTCGATAATATCGAATCGGATATTCGGCTCACCCGCATACATGCCATGCGCTGTTCCGACTGCAATCGCCATCGCGTCTACTCCTGTTTCTTCCCAGAAACGGATCGCTTCATCCGGCTTCGCCAGCGCCGCATCTGCCTCATCTACGCTGATGTCGTCCTCCACACCACCGATTGTGCCAAGCTCGCCTTCCACTGATACGCCCATCGCATGAGCTGCTTTGACAATTTCCTTCGTCATAGCAATGTTCTCTTCATACGGATGATGCGAACCGTCGAACATGACGGATGAGAAGCCTCCGCGAATACAAGCCATAGCTACTTCGAAGCTGCTTCCATGGTCTAGATGAAGTGCGATAGGCAGACCTGACTTCTTCGCTGCAGCTTCTGCCATAGCTACGGTGTATTCCATCCCCATATATTTCAAGGCGCCTTCACTGACACCGTAAATAAAAGGTGATTTCAATTCCATAGCTGCTTGCATGATCGCCTGGGCAAATTCCAGGTTGTTCATGTTAAACTGACCTACGGCAAATTTCTTTTCTTTTGCCTTAGGCAAAAATTCATTCATTGACACAAGTGGCATGGTTTTCTTCCTCCTCAGAAAGTGGTTATCTCTGTTATTCTTGCCAGCCGAAATTCATACTATTGTATTATAACACAATCCCTTTACATTTGGTAAGACAAGCCTTGAAAATCAAGGCGGCAAAAGTCATGTCCCATCTGAAGGCAAAAAAAATGACCCTTACGAATAAGGATCATTCCCTTCACGCATTCATATGCGGTTCAGCAAGCTGATCGTTAACCGCCATTCGCAGCTCATCAATGTCAAAGGGCTTGGTGAAGTGCATGAGTGCACCGAGTGCGGTAGCTTCATTAATCATGTCCAGCTCGCCGTATGCCGTCATCATGATGACCTTCGCCTCACTGTCGATCGTCTTGATATGCTTCAAGATCTCCAGTCCGTCCATCCCCGGAATCTTCATATCCAGCAAGACCAAGTCCGGCTTCTCCTTCTCGACAATGTCTAAGGCTAATTTGCCGTTAGAAGCTTGAAACGTCTCGTAGCCTTCACTGCTGAACACCTCAACCAATAACACTCGAATTCCGTTCTGATCATCTACGATTAACACTTTCTTCTTCTCCAACAGAATTACCTCCGCCATACTATACTAGACTAGACGTGCCCATGCTAACGTTGGTAAAACCTAAGTTGTCCTAGTACACATTCGCTGCTGACGAAGGATATCCTGCATGGCAGAAGAAAAAAATGTATTACTTCCGCTGCATGGAAGCTTTGACAAACTCACGGAAAAGCGGCTGCGGACGATTCGGCCGCGATGTGAATTCCGGATGGAACTGCACAGCAAGGAACCACGGATGATCTGGAATCTCCACAATTTCAACTAGTCTGCCATCTGGCGAAGTGCCGGAAATCGTCATCCCCGCCCCTTCGATCAGATCACGATATTCATTGTTGAACTCATACCGATGACGGTGCCGTTCATACACTAACTCATCCTGATAGCAAGTCATAGCCAAGGAACCCTCTGCGAGCTTGCATGGATACAAGCCCAATCGCATAGTACCGCCAAGATCCTCGATGTCCTTCTGTTCTGGCAGCAAATCGATCACGGGATAGGATGTAGCTGGGTTAATCTCGGAGCTGTTCGCCCCTGTTAAGCTGGTCACGTGTCGCGCATATTCAACTACCGCCACCTGCATACCTAAGCAAATACCGAAGAATGGCACTCGCTTCTCCCGCGCATACCGAATGGCGGCAACCTTGCCTTCAATACCACGATCACCGAAACCACCGGGAACCAATATACCATCGACGCCGCCTAACAGTTCCTCTACATTGCTGTCGTTCACTTCCTCGGCATTCACCCAGCGAACATTCACTTCTGTATCCGCTGCAATCCCTGCATGTCCAAGTGCCTCTACAATGCTCAAATAGGCATCGTGCAACGATACATACTTGCCGACGATTGCGATTTCCGTACGGTGCTTCAAATTTTTGATATGATCAACCATCTGCTCCCACTCGGTCATGTCGAGCGGCTTCGCAGGCAGGTTCAAATAATTGACCACGATCTCATCAAGACCTTCGTCACGCATGTTCAACGGAACTTCATACAGATTGTCCGCATCACGTGCTTCCACAACCGCATTGGCATCAATGTCACAGAACAGTGCGAGCTTGCGCTTCATCTCGTCCGTTAGCGGGTGCTCTGTCCTCGTCACAATCACTTGCGGTTGGATGCCGATACTTCGCAATTCCTTGACACTATGCTGTGTCGGCTTCGTCTTCACTTCACCGGCAGCTTTCAAGTATGGAATCAAGGTGACATGAATGTACATCACGTTCTCACGGCCAATATCACTCTTAATCTGTCGAATGGCTTCCAAGAACGGCAGGCTCTCAATATCGCCTACTGTGCCGCCAATTTCCGTAATGACAACGTCTGATTGCGATTCGCGCGCTGCACGAAACACACGGTCTTTGATCTCATTCGTAATGTGCGGGATCACCTGCACCGTGCCGCCCAAATATTCCCCGCGGCGCTCCTTCGTAATGACGGACGAATACACTTTGCCTGTTGTGACATTGCTGTTCTTGGACAGATTGATGTCGATAAAGCGCTCATAGTGGCCTAGATCGAGATCTGTCTCCGCTCCATCATCGGTCACGAACACTTCACCATGCTGATAGGGGCTCATGGTCCCTGGGTCTACATTGATATAGGGATCAAACTTCTGGATCGTTACCTTCAATCCGCGATTCTTCAACAGCCTGCCGAGCGATGCAGCGGTAATACCTTTGCCCAGAGATGAAACCACGCCGCCTGTTACGAAAATGTACTTCGCCACCTTATTGAACCTCCTGCTTGTTCAGTATGAGCCCATAAAAGAACCCGCGAAACCCTGCGGCGATCGGCCGCTTGCGGACTCTATTCGCGGGACTCGTCTATCATGCCGGCACAATCCCGGCCATCAAAAAAATAAAGCACACCCGATGTCATCGAGGCACTTTAATCGAACGATTAAATATATTGTAAATGATTAGCCCATGCAATAGTTTACTCTGAGAAAAAGGGGATGTCAAGCGATCATCCCCGCTCCCCTCATGCTTTACTTATAGTCATCCTCATCGGACTCTTCACTGTCTTCTTCGCCATCGGATTCCTCATCCATATCTTCATCGTCCATGTCCTCGTCAACCTCTTCGTCGACGTCATCATCAACCTCATCGTCTATTTCTTCGTCTTCATTCTCGCTATCGAAATCATCACCGTCAGCTTCTTCGAAGTCGCTGTCGTCATCGGTGTCATCTTCGGTGTATAATTCCTCGTCCTCATCATCGTCTTCATCGTTAATAATTCGCGGACGAGTCGCATTGCCTAACGCATCTTCCGCTTTATCCAGCGGATACCAACGCTTCAATCCCCACAAGTTGTTGCCGACACACGCGAACCGCCCGTCAATGTTGATCTCTGTGTACAGCTGGGCGATCAAGTCCATCATCTGATCTTCGGCAATCCCCTTGATCTTCGCCACTTCCTGCATCAAATCGCGGTAATAGTGAGGGGTGTTAGCTGTTTTCAAAATAAGAAAAGCCAAATCTACCATCGGCATTTCTCTTGCTCGTTCCGGAGTTATCTTCAGCGTCTTCGCACTGCTCATCATACGCACTTCCTTTCGGCATTCTTACGTCAACAAGCCGTTATCATCATATAGTTAACCTTATTTTCACGGAAAATGCAACCAAGATGAGTCAATTCTGAATAGAAAAAAGCGAAGAGACCTGTTCATCCCCTCGCCTTCGACTGTATCCGCCCCGTCTGCCGGAAGTAACGAGGCCTTGCTTCACCTGCAATGAAAGACCCGAAAGGTCCTCTCTTCATCCTATGTCCATCCACCGCGTTTGACACCCTTTCCCCGCCTAATCGCCGCCCAATCCGGGCCATCAACTAACCATCCGCATTCCGGCAACATACAATAGGGAATCAACACTGTCCGGGAGGTTGGACACTTCATGAATACAGATACATGGCTCCAACGGCTGCACCGCCATATGGATACGAGAAGCAAGCGTATCCAGCTGATTCGCTTTCGCAAGCGCAAGGATTTCGATCAATGCTTGGCCGCATTGAAGCAGCTGCATGCGCGTTGGCCGAAGTTGCGTTCGATCGAAACCTTTCCTTTCATTTGCACCTTGCGCTGTTCTCTGAGAACGACTGCCGGCTTGCATGATCCGAAACTGCTATTTGAGCCTGACTTGAAAATATCGATTCACGCGTATACACCGGTATCTGACTTGCACAAGGGGATGAAGTCGACGCCGCCCCGTATTCCCTGGGGTGTGCGGCAAATCGGTGCACCTAAGCTGTGGAAGTCAACTAGAGGAGAAGGGATTCGCATTAGTGTCATAGATACAGGCATCGATCCGAGCCATCCGGATTTGAAAGACCGTATCCTCGGAGGCATTAATGTACTCCAATCATTCGTTCCGCCTAATGACGATAACGGACATGGCACACACATCGCCGGCACGATTGCGGCTTCTGGCGGCAGCCAAGGCATGACTGGCGTAGCACCCGCTGCTAGCTTATTCGCTGTCAAATCCTTCGATCGACACGGCTCCGCCTATTTATCAGATATTGTCAAAGGCATTGAGTGGAGTGTGCACAATAAGATGGACATCATCAATATGAGCTTCGGTATGACAGACACCAGTCCCGCACTGCGTGAGGCTGTCAAACAAGCGGTGCACGCCGGCATCATTGTGTGTGCGTCGTCGGGCAACGACGGCAAAACCGGCATCATTGACTATCCGGCTCAATACAAAGACACCATCGCCGTTGGCGCCACAGAGAAAGGACGATACATCGCCTCTTTCAGTAACCGGGGCGAGCGCATTGACATCTACGCTCCAGGTGAGCGCATCGTCTCCACCTGGCCCAAAGGACGCTACGAAATACTGAGCGGCACATCGATGGCTACCTCTCATGTGACAGGGCTGATTGCTCTGCTCATGGCCAGCAGGAGGAAGGGCGTCCGTCCTACCACTGTGCGCCGGATGCTGCGGCATACTGCCAAGACCGTCCGAAGCCGTACGGAAGGGAGGGCGGGTGACGGGGAGATCGACGGTCCCGCCGCTCTTCAGTACCTTCTGGAGCAGTCTAATAAACGCTCGCAGCGAATGAAACGCCGCACTAGACCGCGCGAACGCAAACAGGCCCGTCCGAAGACTGGCCTGAACGGCAGCAAAGCTGCTGTATCTGCTATGAAGATGGCTGCTACATTCTCTCAGGGGCGGACACGCCGACGAGACGCAGCACATTCTGCAAGACGACTTGCACAGCCTCTAACAATGCAAGCCGCGCGTGTGTCAAGGCGTCGTCCTCAGTCATAACCCTCTCCGCCTTATAATAGCTGTGGAACTGAGAAGCCAGTTCATACACGTAACGGATCAACCGGTGGGGCGCATATTGCTCCGCCGCCACACGCACTTCCTCCTCGAGCTCCGCCAGTTTCTTGAGCAGGGCGAATTCGGACTCCAGTACCAGCACACTCACATCTGCTGCCTGACCGGATTTCCGCTGAATGCCTTGCTCTTCCGCTTGACGGAAGATGCTGCAGATCCGGGCATGCGCGTACTGTACATAATAGACGGGATTGTCATTCGACTGGGAGACGGCCAAGTCCATGTCGAAGTCCAAGTGGGAATCAATTCCCCGCATGGCGAAGAAATAGCGAACGGCATCCACACCTACCTCATCCATCAGGTCCTCCATTGTGACAGCCTTCCCTGTTCGCTTGGACATCTTAACCTTGTCCCCGTTCTGGAACAGACTGACCATCTGTGCGATCAACACCGTGAGGCGTTCAGGTTCATAGCCAAGGGCTTCCATCGCCGCTTTCATACGCGGCACATACCCGTGATGATCGGCTCCCCAAATATTGATTAACCGATCGAAGCCCCGCTGGAATTTGTTCTGATGGTAGGCTATGTCTGGCGTCAAGTAGGTGTAGCTGCCATCGTTCTTAATCAGCACACGATCCTTGTCATCCCCGTAGTCGGTCGTACGAAGCCAGAGCGCATCTTCGTGCTCGAAGGTTTGCTGCTTCTGCTTCAGCTCCTCCAATACTTGTTCCGTCTTGCCCGCTTCATACAGAGAGGTCTCGCTGAACCATTGATCGAACGAGACACGGAACCGCTTCAAGTCACGCTTGATCTTGTCCAGCTCGCGCTCCAGCCCGTAGCTGCGGAAGAATGTCCTGCGCTCGTCCTCAGGCATGTCTAGCAGACTGTCGCCCTTCTCCTCAACCAGCTCCTTGGCGAATCGAACGATGTCCTCACCGTGATAACCGTCCTCAGGCATATCCGCTTCACGTCCGAGTGCCTGCATGTAACGCGCCTCAATGGATACTGCCAAGTTGGCTACCTGATTGCCAGCGTCATTAATATAATATTCGCGTGATATGCGATAACCTGCGAAATCGAGCAGATTGCACAGCGCATCCCCCACTGCGGCTCCGCGAGCGTGACCAAGATGCAGGCTGCCCGTTGGATTGGCACTCACGAACTCAACCTGAATGCGTTCGCCACCGCCAAGATCGATCCGCCCATAATCGTCTCCTGCCTGCACAATATGCGAAACAATGCGATGCAAATAACGATTGTCCATGAAAAAGTTAATGAATCCCGGACCTGCTATGTCTACCTTCGACACATGCGCCTTCCCCGTATCCAAGTGCTTCACAATCGACTCTGCGATTGCACGCGGATTCTGCCTAGCAATGCGTGTAAGCTGCATGGCCGCATTCGTGGCGAAGTCCCCGTGCTCCTTCTCCTTCGGTGTTTCCAGTACGATCTCCGGCAGCTCCGCGTCGCCAACCATACCGGAAGCTGTGATGGCCTTCGCTATTTCATCCTTCAACGTCTGCTTGACTTGCTCCATTACATTGTTCATCCCTGATCCTCCCGTATCGAAAGCCTAAGCTTGAAATCTCCCGCCCGTTCATCCCCGATCCACAATACATAGGACCAAGAAGCCTGTCCATATCCTGCTTCATCTATTGCCAGCTTCCACTGTGTAGTTTGCGTCATTAATGATAAGCGGGTATGAGGGGTATGGTAGAAGCCATTATGCTTGCCATTGTTCGTAAAAGTCTGTTCCGCCGAGACATCACCGTGGCGAATAATACGAATTTCACTCTTACCCACCTTCACCGTCGTGACCGTATTCCCCATCGCGCTGCTATCCGGTTCACGGTAACGGTAATAAGTCGTGTCAGACTTGCGAAACATCTCTGCCCGAGCTGTATGCACTTGGGTCTCCCCTTGATGGCTGCTTGCTATGCGAATTTCGACCTGCTGCCCTGGCATTGTCAATCTTCCCTTACTTGTGAAATAAAATCTACTATATAAATAGGATACTTGTCCAGAATGTGTAGTACGGCACTATGTTATAATAATTCCCTTTGCAAAGCAATACAAGCCCCTGCTGCACGCCAGAATAAAAAAAGAAAGCAAGCCCCTTCAATTAAGAAGGAAGGCTTGCTTCATGTATCAGCTCGTTCTATCGCATCAAGCTTCTATTCCTCGCTCAGCAGTTGCGCGATAACTTGCACACTCTCTGCGCGATTCGCCACACCTTGCGGGACGAATAGATTGTCGCCGCGACCTTGCAGCAAGCCAAGCTCCACTGCATTGTCCACCGCCGCTTGCGCCCACGTGCTAATCGCCTCGCTATCCGCGAAGCCGGCCGCTGCCGAAGCGCCTAATGCTTCGCCCGACTTGTGCGCATAAGCCTTCACAATAATTACCGCCATCTCTTCGCGCGTGATCGTCGCATTCGGTGCGAATGCGTCAGCACTGCGGCCGGACACAATGCCGGCTTCATAGGCGGCTGCCACCGCTTCCGCATACCACTTGCTTGCATCCACATCCGCGAACGGCGCTTGTTCGCTCGCTGTTAATCCGAGCGCACGGACGACCAATGCGGCAAATTCTGCTCGCGTCACATGCTGCTTCGGCGCAAACTCATCTGCACGGATTCCTGCTACAATATTCAGCTCAGCCATACGCTTGATAACATCGGCTGCCCAATAGTCAGCACTCACATCGACGAAACCTGTAACATGATCCTGACTAGGTTCGTCTGATTGCGCACCCTCTGTCGTCATTCTTACATTGTCTATATAAAGCTTGCCAGCAAAGTCACTTTGTTCATCAGCAAATATCAAAATCATATTGCGAAGGTCCATATCATCCGTAATGCTTCCAATCGAATGCAGGTCGAATGCAACCGGATAATGATACAGCCCAGCCTCTGTTGCTTCGGCTTGCTCCAATTCAGCCAGCTTAATTGAGAATGTGTCGGTAGCCTGTGCCCAGTAACCGGCATCCTCTGGCTGGAAGACAAGATGGATAGAGATTGCACCTTCAGTAGCGCGAACTGGATTGAGATAGAGATCGAATTGTACATGACTATTGTCGCCGCGTGTCATACCTTCCTTCCAGAAGTCAAGACGCGGTGCAGACGCCCAGCCATCATCAGGCTTCACCTCAGGGTAGGCAAATTCCCATGACAGCGCCTGTGAGCCGCCTGCTTCCTCAATGGTAAGCGCCGTCTTCACACCTGATTCTCCATGCCACACCCAGTTTTGTCTCGTACCGTCTTCGAAGTCCGAAGGAAGCACTGCCTCGCCTAGATCAGCATGGACAACGGGCAATTCGATTCTGCTGCCCGAGAATGTAATGTTATCCAACCAGATAACGTCCGCATCTTCCGCTCCAACGAACAGAATGACATTATTCAGTATATGACCATCAGCGTTCTCCCCTACAGCTTGTATCGCTGGAGAATCATCAGCAGTAATCGTCAACACCGCTTTATAAGTGCCATCTTCTTGAAGTTCGAATTGGTCAGCCGTTGCGATTGTTTGCTTCAATGGATTGACCCAACTTCCTTGATTTTGCGGAATTGCGGCAATACCTACAGCTGTTGGCTCTTCTACGATCACATCGATCGTCATTTGCTGCGCACCGAGAATACTTGCTTCCGGATCATAGCCATCTGAAGAGATACGCGCATTACTCCAGAAGTCGCCATCACCCATTGCGTTGCTCGCGCCCATTCCTGAAATTTTCAGTGCGCCATTCTCATTCTCAAGCGTAAGATCAGTAACCGGACTATCGCTGTTCAGTCCGAAGCCTTGTGTTGTCCCCTCATCAAAGCTCCATATCACCTCACTGAATGCATGGCGATCGATCGGGCGATACGGAATCCCTTTCATTCTAGCTCGCATATACTCGCCAGACAGGCTCAATTCCTCGCTTGCCCACAGTTGATCTTCACCTGGGTTCAGATCTGTCGCTTCAGACTTGCCCATTTCGAACGGGACGAAGGCGCCTGAGGTTTCATTCTTATTCGTTAACGACCAGTTCACCCAACTGATGTTGTTCTCGTTCAAGAACTCCAACCACACATCGGCTTCCGCCAAGTATGGACCGTTGTTTCCATTCGCTTCGCTCGTCCCCCACTCTGAGACGAAGATCGCTACGCCATTCTCCAATGCGTACCGAGCATTGCTCATGACGTTCCCTCTATCTTCATTCGGTGTATCCGTCGGGTAGCTCTCTTCCGATGCACCATGTGTGCCGGAATAGAAGTGTGTCGTATATACGATATTGTTAGAATCGATAGGATCATCTGCGGCCAAGTCTGGACGCTGACTCCAGTTCGGACTTCCTACAATAATAATATTGTCTCCTCTATCACGCAGCATGTCCACAATAGGCTCCGCATAGCTCTTAATCGCTTGCCAGCCTGCCGCATCGTTCGTCAAGCCCTTGCCTCCATTATTATTCGGGCTTGGCTCATTGGCTAATTCCCATATAATGGAATGGAATTTCGGGTGGTCTTGGTACGCATCCGCCAATTCTTCGAAGAAATCATATGCACCTGCGTAGACAGGTTCATTCGGGTCACCTGGCGCGTGAACATGCCAGTCCACAATGACATACATATCATGTGCGAATGCATACTCAATGCCGTCCTTCACAAGATCCTTCAGATCTGGGTTAGTCGCGTATCCGTTCTCCCCTACATACATCGCTAGACGGACAACGTTCGATTCCCAGTCGTTGGACAGTGCGGCGAAGGCATCATCATTTACGATCTCAGGGAACCATTGCAGACCGTGTGTGCTCATACCGCGCAATTGAATCTTATTGCCCGCTTCATCTGCCAATGTCATCTGACCATCAATCTCAGTCACTTGCAGTTCACCGGCTTCCGACGGTTTGCGGACGCGATCGTTATCTAACAGCGCAGGACGATCTGCTTCAGATTGCTCCGGATCGTATGCGGACTCATCTTCTTCAGCGTCTCCAGTAGACGTAAACCGCACATTGTCAATGAACACTCTGCCGGAGAAATCACTGTCTACATCTGATAGAACCAGTAAGATGTTACGCAGATCTGTATCATCCTCCACGTCAGGAATGGCGGAGATGTCATATGTCATGGAGAAGTGATACAGTCCGTCATCTGTTTGCTCGACATCATCAAGCTCATAGAACTTCACTTGATTGGCACCTACTTGCTTCCAACCGCCATCCGGCTGAAAGATCAGATTAACGTCCATCGCGCCAGTAGTGCCTGCTTCAACATCCAAGTAGAAATCAAGCTCGACTGTATCGTTGTCACCTCGTGCAAGACCCTCTTGGAACATTGCCAACCGCGGCGCGGATGCCCAAGCATCCGAAGGCTTCTCCGCTGGATAGGCCAGGGCGAACGACAATGCGTCAGAAGCGTTGGCTTCTTGAAGCGTTAGTGCGGAATCAACACCTGTGTCTTCTGCCCATATCCAGCCTTGTCTCGTTCCGTCTTCGAAGTCGGATGGAAGCGAGGCTGTTCCTTCTGGTGCTGATGCTGTCTCTTCTGCTGCCATTGCGACACCTGCGAACATCGTAGCAACCATTGCAACGGCCATCATGATCGCTAGCATCTTCCTTAATGAGTTATTGTTCACGCTGAAACCTCCTAGTAAATGAAAAATAAGTTGTGAAAACTGCGCCTGCGTTGCATAAAAAGAAAACGCTGTCAGAAAACGTTTTCCACATTATATAACAAAATGAACATGGCGGACAAGAGGAACGATGTCGGATTATTTATGAATCTAAGATTATATTTTATCGTTATACACAATCAAAAGATATATGATAGTCAACAAGGAGGGATGAATGATGAAAAATTGGATGTTGTCTACAATACTATTTGCTCTTCTTGTAAATACCGTGGGTTCTACAACAATGGGCCAAAATCGAAAAGAACTGCAGAGCAGTTCAAATTTCAATCTCTTGAAGAACTGAAAGGAAAAATTAAAAATAAGTCATGATGAACGTACACAAACAACGCCCCGTCATTCCTGCACAAGCAGAAATAATCAGGGCGCTGCCGACTGAGACGATTGGAAGTAATTATAACGGTCATAGGTGACCGTTATAGGGGTGTATGAGGCGTGTTTGCCAATGTAACGGTCACGGATGACCGTAAGCGATGAATGGACTGGTCAAAACGACGGTTTTTTGCCGCTAGCGGTCATCGGCGACCGTTAAAAATCAAAAATGCGTGTTTTTTCGCTCTAATGGACACGAGTGACCGTCACAGTTTGAAATGGCTAATCCTCCAGTCATTCTTTCCGCTCCCCACCGCTACTCTTTCCGCCCCAGATACAGTTGCTTACTTTGAGTCCAATGCAACATGCGCTAAGTAGTAGATTTCGAGCAGGTAAGTAGTAACGACAAATCACACAAATCATTTCAGCAACTTAAAAATCAGCCCACTGATTCTAGAAATCGCCCGATATTGCCCAATCTCACTTCACAAACCCCAGCAGCATCTCTCGGATCAGCTTGGAAGCGACGATCTGCGTCTGTTCCGAGTGGTCGTAGACCGGCGCAACCTCTACCAGATCAGCCCCGACAACCTGCACGTCGGACTTGGCAATCGCATGGATTGCGGCAAGCAGCTCCTTCGAGGTGATGCCGCCTGCTTCTGCTGTTCCGGTGCCCGGTGCAGCGGATGGGTCCAGCACATCGATATCGATCGTCACGTATACGGGACATCCAGCGAGCTTCGGCAACTCCTGCTGCAGCGGCTCCAGCACGTCGAACGGATGGAAGTTCAAGTGATCGCGTGCGTATGCGAATTCTTCCTTCATGCCGGAGCGAATGCCGAATTGATAGACGTTGCCGCCCCCAATCAGCTCCGCTGCCTTGCGGATCGGGGTCGAATGGGAGAGTGGCTCGCCTTCGTATTCCTCTCGCAGATCGGTATGCGCATCGATATGAATTAGCGCCAAGTCGGGATAGCGCGCATAGACCTGCTGGATGACCGGCCAGGACACTAGATGCTCGCCGCCGATACCGAACGGGAACTTCCCGTCAGCCAGCAGCCCCTTCACATAGTCAGCGATGATCTCCAAGCTGCGCGCGGCGTTGCCGAAGGGAAGCAGCAGGTCGCCTGCGTCGAAATAACGAATGTCTTCCAAGGAGCGATCCAGATAAGGACTGTACTCTTCCAGTCCTATGGAAACCTCGCGAATGCGTGCCGGACCGAAGCGCGAGCCCGGGCGAAAGCTTACGGTATAATCCATCGGCATGCCGTACAAGACGGCTTGCGCTTCTTGATAGTTCTCAGAGCTGGCAATAAACACATTCCCCGAGTATGCTTGATCCAATTTCATGCTTTGTGCCCATTCCTTTCTATTGTGCAACTGCCTGTCTCTGCTTAGTCTTGAAGCAGCTCCTCCACTAGCTTCGGCAGGGCGAAGGCTGCCTTGTGCAGACGTGGCGAATAATACTTCGTATTCAGTTCTGGGATTCCTGCTTCGTCTACAGCCAGCGGATCGTACTTCTTGCTGCCCATCGTGAACGTCCACAGTCCGCTAGGATAGGTCGGGATATTGGCCCCATAGACGCGGGTAATCGGGAAGATCTCCTTCACGTCACGGTTCACATTACGGATGAGGTCCGCCTTGAACCAAGGGTTGTCCGTCTGTGCCACGAAGATGCCGTCATCCTTCAGCGCCTCGCTAATCCCTTGATAGAAGCCCTTCGAGAAGAGCTCTACAGCAGGACCAACCGGCTCCGTGGAATCTACCATAATCACATCATACGTCTGCTTATGCTCGTGAATGTGCATATAGCCGTCGCCTACAATGACTTCGACGCGCGGGTTATCCAATTCGCCTGCAATAGTGGGTAGGAACTTCTTCGAGTATTCGATGACCTTGCCGTCGATGTCTACGAGCACTGCCTTCTTCACCTTCGGATGCTTCATCACCTCGCGAATGACCCCGCCATCACCGCCGCCCACTACTAGCACATGCTCTGGATTCGGATGCGTAAATAGCGCAGGATGCGCGACCATCTCGTGGTAGACGAACTCGTCTCGCACTGTAGTCATGACCATACCGTCCAGCAGCAGCATGCGACCGAACTCTACCGTGTCTACAATGGCTAAATGTTGAAAATCCGTCTGTTCTACGACTAACGTTTCTTTGATACTGAAAGTAATGCCGTAGTTCTCCGTCTGCTTCTCGGTAAACCATAATTCCATATGCCGTTCAACCTCTCTCTTCTATATATCCATCGTCGATCTGCTTCCATATTCGCTATGACCGCTGACGGGATTTTCCGTAGTGTGCCACATAGATAAGGCTAACATCCCCTTGATTATAGATGATCCTTGTGAAAATGCAAGATATCCTGCCGCCGCTGATCGAAAATATTTTGTAAAGGAAATTCATCCTCCTGTGAATAGCCCTCTCTATGATTTACCCATACTACTAATAGAGAACTTATCCGTTAAGGGGGGTGGCGACTTGGAGGAACGCGGCAGAAATCAGACACATAGCTCTCAGCCCCGCTCGGGGTTGCGCTTAGTGCGCAAGCTAATCTCCCTCACACTGTCATTTTGTCTGCTCTGTGTCGCTACATTGGCTGGCTCGCTCTTGTATTTGCGCGGACAATCCTTGCCAGTCTCCTATACGCCCCAAACTACGACCATCTATGACGCGAACGGGGATGTGATCGATTCTCTCTATAATGGGCAAAATCGCGACGTCATTCCGCTCGATCAAATTTCCCCTTATTTGATTCAGGCGACATTGGCGATAGAGGATCACCGCTTCTTCGATCATTACGGCATTGACTTTCGCGGGCTCGCCCGCGCCGTTGTCACGAATGTACAGCAGATGAACAAAAGTCAGGGAGCCAGCACGATTACCCAACAGCTAGCGCGCAACCTGTATCTTACGCACGAGAAGACGTGGAGCCGCAAGTTGAAGGAAGCCGTCTATGCCGTGCAGCTGGAGATGACATTTACGAAGGAAGAAATATTAACCAAGTACTTGAACCAAATTTATTACGGTCATGCAGCATACGGCATTCAAGCAGCGGCCAAGCTGTACTTCGCCAAGCCGGCCTCTGAATTGACCTTGGCCGAGAGTGCCTTGCTCGCGGGTGTGCCGAAGGGACCTTATTATTACTCCCCTTATATGAATGAAGGCAATGCATTCGCTCGTCAACGAATCGTCTTGGACAAGATGGTAGAGGTCGGTCTCATTACGCAGCAAGAAGCGGAGGAAGCGAAGCGTACGCCTCTGACCTTGCGGAAGCTAGAAGGGGACAGTCCTGCTGAAGCCCCATATTTCCGAGATTACATTCGCCAGGTAGCTGTGAATGAACTCGGGATCGACGAGAAGCAGTTCGAGGAAGGCGGGCTATCCATCTACACGACGCTGGATCTACCTACACAGCGCATTGCCGAGCAGGCTGTTCAGGACAACCTAGGCGACAGCGAGCTGCAAGCAGCATTGGTTGCGATTGACCCGCGCAACGGATACATTCGCGCCATGATTGGCGGCAAAGACTACGCGGATAACCAGTACAATCGCGCATTTGCCAAGACACGGCAGCCCGGCTCGTCCTTCAAGCCATTCGTATACTTGACCGCATTGGAGACGAATGCATTCAACGCGACGACGCAGTACATGAGCGAGCCAACCACATTCACATACGATGAAGGGCGTGAGATTTACCAGCCGAGCAATTTCGGCAATCGCTATCCGAACGAGGAGATCGATATGCGTGAAGCCATCTCGAAATCCGACAATATCTATGCCGTCCACACTATTCTGGATGTCGGTGCGGACCGGGTGATCGAGACAGCGAGGCGGCTTGGAATCGACAGCCCTATGCAACCGCTGCCTTCCCTAGCGCTCGGCACCTTCCCTGTCAGTCCGTTCGATATGGCTACCGCCTTCAGTACGTTCGCCAATGGCGGGGTTCGATACAAGCCGTTAGCCATTACCCGTATCGAAGACAGCACAGGTCAGTTACTCTACGAGGCAGAGCTGATGAGCGAGCAAGTCGTAGAGCCTGCCTACGCCTATGTGCTTACCCATCTGATGCAGAGCGTATTCAGTCCCGGCGGCACAGGGGCACGGGTCGCCTCGATGCTGAAGCGACCTGTAGCCGGCAAGACAGGAACGACAGATTCAGATGCCTGGATGGTCGGCTACACACCCGAGCTGTCTACAGCCGTATGGATCGGCTACGATCAAGGGCGTACGATCAGCGCAGTAGAGACGCATCTGGCAGCACCGATCTTCGCTGCATTCACCGAGCAAGCGTTGGAAGCTGTGCCACCCAAGCTGTTCCCTGTGCCAGACGGCATAGTCAGCGTCTACATCGACCCTGCAAGCGGGAAGCTGGCAGGACCGGACTGCCCTGATCCTAGAGCTGAAGTGTTCGTATTAGGAACAGAACCTACTGAAATCTGCCTGCTGCACCCCTCGCAGCAGACAGTGCCAGATGCACCCGCTGAACAGCCTGATCCCGATCGTTCGTGGTGGGAGGATGTGCGACGCTGGTGGAGCGATTAACAGAAGCAGCCCTGCAAGTGCTAGTCACTTGCAGGGCTGCTTGTTATCAGACTGGTAATTACATCAGACCTTGCTTCAATTCCTCCGGTGAGCGTTCCCACATCTCTTCATTGTTCGCGATTAAGGCCTGCTTAAGCGCAGCTCGCTCCGTATCACTGAGTCCATCCAGAATAATCCGGCGCTTCAACGCGTAATCCATCAAATTGACGTGATGGGCAAGAATCTTCCAACCACGCTTCGCCTCTGTATCGATCGCCATTTCACAAGCAGTCACACCTGCATAGTAGGCCTCCCCCTGCTCATTGCGATCGACTGCCACCCAGACGATCCAGCACTTGCGCCCATTCGGCACTTCTGATCGTTCAGTCGTAAACTTGATGCCCCGCTCCACCTTGCTCTTGGCATGAATGGCGCCAACGTCGATGTATGCTGCGTCGCCGTCAATAATAATGCTAGACAGATTGCTCAAGTTAATCGTTCCCGCACCGAAGCCTTTATGATCTCTTTTCTTCGGCACAATATTTAAAGAAAGCTTATCTTTCTTCTTGTCCTCGGACATGTTCATCCCGCCTTTCAATTTCTTGCGACTATTCCTATTGTGACAAGCATATACATGCTGTAGACGCTTGTCAACGAGGTGAGAAATGATGGTGCGACCTAGCAAACAGACAACATCCGGCATTTGGGCAGTGTTGATTATGCTGACAATCGCCTTCGTCCTCTTCCCGGATGGTCCGGACGGCGACTCGGAACCGACCGTTCCCGTCTGGACAGATGCTACACAATCAGAGGAAAGCTTACAGTACACCTCCGGTCAACCGGAGCAACAGCCGCAATCGCCCCGTAATGAGTCACCAGGAGCACGCTCACCGAAGCCTGCTTCACCCGGCGCCAATCCAGATGCTGCTGGGGATGCACCAGCCAAGCCCAAGTCACTTAGCAAGCATGTGACGGAATACCATATCCAAGTGTCCTTGGATGAAGGCAGCAAACAGCTGGCCGGCACCGAGACCGTAACATGGACGAACCCCGGCACCCAATCGGTGCGCAATGTTGTGTTCCATCTATACCCGAATGCATTCCGCTCGGAACAGTCCACCTTCATCCGAGAATCCGAAGGGAGGCTGCGCAACGACAAGATGCAGGATGGCAGCTGGGGGGAGATGCGCATTACCGGTATCCGTCATTCCGGGGAGGGCGACCTGCTCCACCGTACTCGCTACCTGCAGCCAGATGACGGCAATACGCATGACCGAACCTTGATGGAGGTGAAGCTGGCCGATCCGATTCCGCCAGGCGGTAAAGTTACGCTGCACTTGCAATTTGAAGTGGATTTACCGCAAGTATTCGCCCGTATGGGCTATCACGACGATTTCGTTATGGCTGGTCAATGGTTTCCGAAGCTTGCTGCCTATGAGCGCAAAGGGAGCCGAGGCAAGGAGGAAGAAGGCTGGAATCTTCATCAATATCACGGTAACTCTGAGTTTTATGCGGATTTCGGTATTTACAGCGTGCAAATTAATGTGCCTCAGACCCACGTCGTGGCAGCATCCGGATTCCCTACAGGCAGAGCTACAGTAGCCGACGGCCGCAAGACGTACCGCTTCTACGCCGACGATGTTCATGACTTCGCATGGGCGGCATCCCCTCACTTCATCTATGCGGAGGAGCCGTATGCTGACAAACACATTCCCGGTGTGAAGATCAAGCTATATCTCGATCCCGTGCATGCGGAATTGAAAGAACGCTACTTCTTCGCTGCCAAGCAGTCATTGAAGAAGTACAGTGAATGGTTCGGCTCTTATCCATACTCTACGCTATCTATTGTCGTGCCGCCGGAAGGAGCGAATGGCGCCGGAGGGATGGAATACCCGACGCTGATCACTGCTTGGGGTGCTGCAGAAGCGCAGCCGGACTGGTCGCTGGAGCAAGTACTCGTCCATGAGATTGGTCATCAATATTGGCACGGTATGGTTGCCAACAATGAATTTGAAGAAGCATGGCTAGATGAGGGCTTCACCTCGTATGCCGAGGATAAAGCGATGAAGGCTATCTATGACTTGTCCGGATATTTACCGCTGCAAGCCGCCTCGCTTACTTCACCTGCGCCGCTGAAGCAGAATTCCTGGGAATTCGAGAACCATCGCCAATATGCGGACAACGTGTACACGCGAGCCAAGCTCGTTCTCATCGATATCGAGAGTCAGATTGGTGAAGCGAAGATGCAGCGTGTACTTCGAACATACTTTCAACAATGGCGCTTCAAGCACCCAGGTACCGATGACTTCCGCAAGGTATTAGAGAAGGTCAGCGGCCAAAGCTGGGAGTTCTACTTTCAACAGTATGTACATGGGGGACTTGTGCGCGACTTCTCTATCCGCAGCATCGATGTGCGACCGATTGAAGATCAGGGAAGGAAGCGCTATGAATCGATTATCGTAGCGGAACGCAGCGGTGGATTTCACCGCTCAGTGCCCATTCGCTTCGGTCTAGAGGACGGTACCATCCTTACGGAACGATGGGACGGCGAAGAAGGTGAGATGAAATTCAGGCTTATTCAGGATAGCCCCGTTGAATGGGCGGCCATCGATCCTGATCGACAGAACGTGCTGGATACGAAGCCATCGAATAATTTCATGCGCAGCGAAGTCGACGAGGTATGGCAGACACGGTGGAACACTGGCGTGTCACGCATGCTAGAGACATTAATCGGCTTGTTCGCATGGTGAGGAGAGAACTATGTGGAATTACGTCAAGACAGGTTTTCACGCGGCTAGAGGACACATGGGCATCTGGTTGCTCCTGTTCCTCTATCAGTTCGCTTGGGGATTCTTCCTCTTCCGCTGGATTCATAGTGCAGTCTATCCGTTGCTCAAACGCTACCCGGGAGATGCCTTAGCCTCATCCGACGTTATGCTGTTCTGGGCTGAGGCGGAATTCTGGCTGACACGAACCGAGGAAGTGATGCCCTACATATGGACGCTGGGAGCGGTCCTGCTGGCACGAATGGTACTGACACCGCTCTTGGATGCTGGCTTGTATCATGCTGTCCATCAACGTGGCATTATAGGCAAGCGTTCAGGCCGCCGCCTCTTCCTGAGCGGTATTCGATCATTCGGGAGAGCCTTCACACTAGTCTATTGGATTAAGATTATCGCAGCTATCCTCCCGCTTCTGTATCTAGTTCCGTGGCTGCATCAACTTCTGCTATCTGCACAACAGTGGTCCGATTACTTAGGAAGCGGACTTCCTGCCGCAGTCGCTTATCTTCTCTATTTAGCCTTCCTACAGCTCCTCTCAATGTATGTGCAATTCAGCATCGCCGCCAAGCAGGCTGCCTTATCAGCGCTAACCTCGCTTGCGAAGAGCCTGCTGCGTGCTGTCGGCATCGGTCTGACCATTCTAGCTATTACAGGTGCAGCTGCGCTGCTCTCTGCGAGTATTTCCCTCGTATGGGCAGGGTTAGCAGCCGTCATTCTCCATCAGCTCTACACGGTCATTCGACCGTTCTTCAGCATCTGGCATGTAACCGCACAACATCATCTCTGGAAAGAGAAGGCTACCATCTAAGTAATACAACACATATTACGGACTTCATCATAAAGGGCTGACTCCGAGCATCTTCGCTCAGAGTCAGCTCTTTGCCTATTTACGGAACCTTTGAATCTCTTATGAATATTTTAGAATCAAGAAGGAGATTTACAAGCTTTGTAGAATAGTATACGCTGTGCAATTTTATCATTTTCAAAAAAAGATCGCCGAATTCCTGTATAGGAAACGGGGGAACCACGAGTTAGGGTGAATTGGCTGCCATACACGTCAGCCATAGGGGACCTTCTACCGAACCCGATAGCTAACCTCGCAGGCGTGGAAGGAGTATTGAAATTGAAAAAGGCAACAGCGGCGGTCATTGCCGTCATCATGATGCTTTCCATCTTCGCGGGAAGTGTTCAAGCAGCAAGCCCGCTTCAAGAGAAGGTGGACGAGCTGCTAGGGACAGCTTACACATACGGAGGAACAACGACCAAGGGCTTCGATTGCTCTGGATTTACGCAATATATATTCGCGCAATTCGATATTGAGCTTCCTCGCAGTTCCCGTCAGCAGGTATATGCAACCGGAGAAGATGTAGAGCAGGATGATCTGCGAACTGGAGATCTCGTCTTCTTCAATACGAGCGGCAGCGGTATATCCCATGTCGGTATCTATATGGGAGACGGCACCTTCGCCCACGCTTCCTATGACGGTGTAGAGTACACGGACATGGACGATGAATATTACGCCAAGCGCTATGTATCGGCTCGCCGGGTGTTAGGAGAATTCATGTATGAGAAGCTGACCACTGAAGAAGAGAACACCGAAGCAGAGACTGCAGCAGTTGAATAATGACAATCCCATACCTTGACACCATACCTGCCCCTCACATTGTTGGGGGCAGGTTTTCTTTTTATCGCAGCCACGTCAAACTGATCACTTGAAGGTCACTACTTCCCTGTTGTCCATGAAATGAAGTGAGAATTACTGCAAATGTGCAGGTTTGGAGCGTACAGAACAGTTGATTTCCCAGAATTCCTGCGATTGTGCATCTTTGCATTCGGATAATCGCTTATTCAGGCGTTCTGAGCTACACAAAGATGTATATCAGCAGGCATTCACAACTTCAGTGCGGGTTTGGGAGGAGAAGCCTGCATAATCGAGTCCATTTCATCATGTTGTACCTTTTGTAATTATGGAAATTTACTCGGATCGCAGTCATTTACCTAAACACCGCACATCGACATTGTTAGTCGCAGCTTTTTTTTGCAAATTATGGCTCCAGTGCGAAGAATACAACCGGATACTGTATGACAGCCTCCTGACCGTTACGATCCGTCACCCCAGTAATCTTCACCTCAAGCGCATCACCTGGCTCAAAGCCAGATTCACCGGACGGTCGGAAGATAATGCAATAAGGAATGCCGTATCCATCCGTACTCACACGGAAGAATTCGTCACTCTTGCTGACAGCCGTGTCCTTACGATCTAATGTCCATACCTTCCCGTCAGATAGCCGTTTCAATGTCACCTTCACACGAGCGGCATCCGGTTCATCATATTTCTCAGGATTGAGCGAAACCGACCACGGATCGTTGCCAGGGAAAAATTCGAGCGGGAAATAGCCCTTGCCCGGCCAGCTCACATAATCGTACGACACATCTACCGTAGGGCGCTTCTCCTGAATGACACGCATAACCGAGAACTGATTGTAATAGGCCTTACCCGATTCTTCTCCCCATCGATCTGCATACCCGAATCCAGTCGCCTGCAATGTCGGCTCAAGAATCCATCGCCGATGACCGACCTGAGCCATATTATAAGTATCCTCGTCACGCATATATTCCCGGACAGATACTGCCGGACTCAATCGCTCTCCTGCCATGCCGGCAGGTACTTCCGACAATCGCCCGCTGTAACGGCTATAGTATTGCGCCAGATTGCTGCTCTTGGTAGCCGCATAGCCCTGCTCATAGAAATCCTGCGCCATCTTCTGCGGCTTCGGTTCTGGTTCATGGGACAGCTGACCATGTGCCGCAAGCAATACAGCCCCATATTGTGCTTCTTCATTCAAGCTAGTCTGCCCCTGCACATTATCCGGTAAATCGGCCAAGTAACGCACGAAGTTCGTCATCGCCACACCGTCTGCTATGAAATCCTCCTGCAGCTTGCCAATGGCATAAGGCGCTGTAGTGGCGGGTGCAGCGACATACGGCTGCCCATCATACACCGGTGCCAGCTGCCCCCACTTGACCCGGATGTCGTCTATCGACTTCCATTCATCCGGTATCGCAACGGTCTGCTCTCCTCCGAGATCCATCTGCCAATCGGAGGGAGCATCACTATCACTTGGCGTGGTCGAGTTCCCATCAGGCTGGGACCAGCTGTAAGTCTCATCATGACCCTGCTCATTAATAATGGCCGTCTTGCTCTCCGTATTCCACATGACCTCTGCACCGAGCGCTTCTGAGACGAAACGCAGCGGCACCATTGTCGTCTGATTCACTAGCTGCGCTGGTGTCTCTAGCCTCAGCTGCTGCGAACCGAGCCTCGCATAGTTCTGACCGATCTCGATAATCAAGCGACGTTCGCCCTTCTCAGCTGTGACAACCTTGGCTTGCCCATCCCACTCTACTTCCGCAGACAGCGCCTCGAAAATTGCACGCATAGGTACAAGCAAGCGATTGTCGGCATAGACCGGATCTATCTGAACCTGCAGCTGCTCGCCATTCACAATTATCCGTGCTTTGTCAGCTGCTTCCGATGTCCATGGCGCAGATACCAGCAGAAAGCACAAGCTTGCCAACATCCCCATCAACCCGGCTTTATATAGTGCTCTGCGAATCTTGTTATTGGCTTTGCCCAATTCAGCCACATCCTTTCCCTTGTCCATTCCTACAGCATCGTGATCCTCGAAGTTAACCTCACTTGTTCCTGGTGTGCATGGTAGCCTGTGACAGTAGCTGGAGCTGAATCGACAACCCCTAGTTTCATTGTTTCTGTTCTATTCATGCAATCAATTTATCGTTTCTACTACTTTATTTTCGCTGTCCAACCGATATTCCCTTTAGAGACGTCAAAATCACAACTCCATAGAAGTCTCAGCAGGGATTACACGGTTTCTGTCGAATACTGTAGTAAACTGAAGAATGGTTTTTTCGGATCATAGAAAGAGGAGTGTAGATATGGAAAAATCCACGGTTATCGGGGTAGTACTTGGTTTTCTCGCTGTCGGAGTCGGCATGCTTATGAAGGGGGCTGGATTATCTTCTCTATACAATCCTGCTGCTTTCTTAATTATCATCGTCGGCACAGTGGCGGCTATTTTCATTGGTTTTCCGATGTCTGACATCAAGAATGTACCGGCCCTATTCAAGAAAGTGTTCAAGTCTCAGCAGCTCATAGCCAAGAAGGAAGTTATCTCCATGTTCATGAACTGGGCATCCATTACTCGCCGTGAAGGCTTGCTTGCATTAGAGAGCAACGTGGATGAAATTCAAGATCCGTTCTTGAAGAATGGCATGCGTATGATCATAGACGGCAACGATCATGAATTTGTGCGCGATGTACTCATGGAAGAAATCTCTGCAACAGAAGAACGACATAAGGTTGGCGCTTCCATCTTCTCACAAGCCGGTACATACGCACCGACTTTAGGGGTATTGGGGGCTGTCGTCGGCTTGATTGCCGCTCTCGCTAACCTCAATGATATTGATAAGCTAGGTCCGTCAATCGCCGCCGCCTTTATCGCGACATTGCTCGGTATTTTTACCGGTTATGTACTGTGGCATCCGATCGCCAATAAGCTTAAGCGTCTATCCAAGCAGGAAGTAGAAATCAAGCTGATGATGGTCGAAGGCTTGCTGTCCATCCAGTCCGGCGTTTCCACCATTGCAATCGAGCAGAAGCTTGCCGTATTCCTGACACCGCAGGAACGATTGCCGGATAGCGTAGAAGGCCAGGAGGGAGTAGAGAATGAAGAGACGCAAACAGCATGATCATGAAGAGCATATAGACGAAACATGGCTAATTCCTTATGCGGATTTGTTGACCTTGTTGCTTGCGCTATTCATCGTGCTGTTCGCTTCCAGTCAGGTTGATCAGAAGAAGTTTGACGAAATTGCCAGCTCACTTAGCTCTGCCTTCAATGGCGGGGAATCCTTCTTCGAACCATCAGCTATTATCCCGCTTGATGATGAGATGCCGAATCAGCGAGAGAACAAGCGGCATGATCAGGCCAGTGATACGGAACAGCTGGAGAAGTTCCAGCAGGAAACCATTGATCTGGAGAATTTGAAGCAGGAGCTGGACCAGTACATAGCGAGCAACGAATTAAGTACCGAGCTGGAGACTGGTCTCGACAACGAGCAGCTGAAGATCATCATTCGGGATAACGCCTTGTACACATCGGGAAGCGCTGAGGTGAAGCCGGAAGCGCAAAATTTGGCTGTAGCGATTAGCGATATGCTGAGCGATTATCCAGAATATGAAATTGTTGTCGCCGGTCATACAGACGACGTTCCAATCAACACGGCTGAATTCCCTTCGAATTGGGAGCTGAGTGCCAAGCGCGCGCTGAACTTCATGAAGATCTTGCTTCAGAATGAGGAGCTCGGTCCGGATCGCATCAGCTCCGTAGCATACGGAGAACAGCGGCCGATCGCTACGAACAGGACGACCGAAGGCAGAGCGGCCAATCGCCGTGTCGAGGTGTCCATCATTCGTACCATTCAAGAGGTGCCGGATTCAACTGTTGACGTAGAGAATCAAGGTTAAAGAGGCTTGCATACGACCTGTCTGGTTGTGTAGGATAAACATATAAGTTGGCCGCTTGAAGAAGCCCCCACCATTGCGTGGGGGCTTTGAGGTTGCGAACACCTGCGAAGCAGGACAACAACTCAATGAACATAAAGGACGTGACGGCATGAGCGATCTGGACCTGTCCCAATACGAGAAAAAAATGATCGTGCGCCAAATGGAGCATCGTGATTTCCCCAAGATTATCGACCTGCAGAAGCTATGCTTCACTGGGATGGAGCCGTGGAAATACAGTCAGTTGGAGAGCCATCTGCGGCACTTTCCCGAAGGCCAGCTCGTCGTTGAATACGATGGCTTGATTATCGGTTCTTGCTCTAGCTTGATTGTGAATTTCGACGAGTATCAAGACGAGCACAGCTATGATCAAATTACAGACCGCGGCTTCATTACGAACCATGATTCGAGCGGACAGGAGCTATACGGCATTGAAGTTATGGTCCATCCTGACTACCGGCGCATGAAGATAGGCCGGCGGCTGTATGAAGCCCGCAAGGACCTGGCTCGCCGACTCAACTTGAAGTCGATCCTCATCGGCGGCCGCATTCCGAATTATCATCTGCATGCCGATGAGATGAGCCCGCGTGAGTACGTGGAAGAAGTGACACGCCACAATCTGTATGATCCAGTTCTTTCCTTTCAGTTGATGAACGGCTTCGTCCTGAAGCGGATTAATCGCAATTATCTCAAGGACGATTCCAAGTCAATGAAGTATGCGACGCTCATGGAGTGGCCGAATGTTGACTTCCGGCCGGAGACCGCGCGCAAGCGCATGCGCACCGCACTCCCTGTTCGAGTATGCGCCATCCAGTACATGATGCGCAAGATCAACTCCTTCGACGAATTTGCACAGCAGGTAGAGTACTTCACAGACGTCGCATCCGGATTCGGTTCCGACTTTGCCGTATTTCCTGAAATCTTCACGACACAGCTGCTGTCCTTCCTAGACAACGGGTCGCCCAGTCAAGCGATTCGCGAGCTGACAGAGTTTACAGAGGATTATATTAAGCACTTCACTCATCTCGCTGTCAAGTATAACATCAACATCGTGGGCGGCTCTCACTTCGTGATGGAAGACAGCAATGTCTACAACATTGCTTATTTGTTCCGGCGCAACGGAACGATCGAGAAGCAATACAAGCTGCATATTACACCGAATGAAACGAAATGGTGGGGCATCGATCCCGGAGACCGTCTGCACGTATTCGATACCGATTGCGGTAAGATTGCCATTCTTATCTGCTACGACATCGAATTCCCAGAGCTTGCACGCATTGCAACAGAGCGCGGTGCGAACATTATATTCACACCATTCTGTACGGACGATCGTCAAGGGTATTTGCGCGTACGCTATTGCGCGCAGGCGAGAGCTGTGGAGAATCAAGTCTATACGGTAATCACCGGTACGGTCGGCAACCTGACGCATGTGAAGAACATGGATATCCAGTATGCGCAATCCGCCATCTTCACTCCTTCAGACTTCACGTTCCCGCGAGACGGCATCATCGGCGAGTGCACACCGAATGTGGAAACAGTCGTGGTCGGCGACCTCGACCTCGAGGTACTGCGCCGCCACCGCCAGAACGGCAGCGTCATGCAGCTGCGTGACCGCAGGCTGGACTTATATGAGACGACTTGGAAATCAGATGATTCCCAGTCCCGGTAACAGCAACAAAACAGAAAAAGAGCCTTCTCCTTTTATCTGGAGATAGGCTCTTTTGCATAAAAGCAGGGCTTTGCTTATTGCTCACCTAACAGGATGCGCGCATACGGGGAATCAATTGGCAGCATAATGACCGGCTCACCCTGGAACGTCGTCTTATAGCTGTCCAAGGTGCGGTATAGCTGGTAGAAGGCCGGATCTTGCCCATACGCCGCATTATAGATCTTCGCCGCTTCTTCTTCGCCTTCGGCAATAATCTCCTTGGCTTGCGCTTCTGATTGGGCGATAAGAACCCGTGCGTCACGGTCTGCGATGGCCGTTATCTTCTTCGACTCCTCATCCCCTTCGGACAAGTAACGGGCTGCCATCGATTGGCGATCGGAGATCATTCGATTGTATACGCTCTGCTTATTCTCTTCCGGCAAGTCGGTACGCTTGATGCGAACATCAATAATATCAATACCATAGCCGCTCGTGCCGACAATGCTAGAAACCTCGCGGGTAATTTCATCGTTCAAGTTGCCTCTCTCGGTATTCTCACTAATTATCGCGCCGTATTCGATTTCAGACAGCTTCCTGCGCACGACGTTGTATACAGCCGAGTCAATGCGCTGTTCACCGTAAGCGACAGTTTTCAGCGTTCTCAGATAGGCTCTAGGATCTTCAATTCGCCATACCGTGTAGTTATCGACCTGAATCGGCTTCTTGTCCTGCGTCAGAATCGAAGCCGGGCTGCTGTCATAGATTTTCTGATATTTCGGCAAGGTCTCCGTTGTTTCAATGAATGGGATTTTCAAATATAAACCCGGCTCTTCATGCACGCGTGTAAATTCACCAAACTGCAGCACAACCTTGTACTCGCCTTCCTTCACGACGAACATGGAAGCAATCAGCAATCCAAGCACAATGACACCGATGACGCCTATTCCTATCCATTTGCTATTCTTCTTATTCATTGTGCGTCACTCCCCTTCGGCTGTGCTGTAGATCCACTGGATGTGCTAGACGTGCTGGACGTGTTGGATGTGCCTGATCGTGTATTCATGAGTTCATTCAACGGCAAGTATTTCACAGTATCACCTGAACCGTCTGTCACGAAGATACGCGCGTTCGGAAGAATCGTCTCCAATGTCTCAATGATCAAGCGGCTCTCTGTTACTTGCGGACTATTCACGTACGCGTCGTATAACGCATTGAAGTTAGCCACATCGCCTCGTGCATTCAATATCCGCGATTCCTTCTCTGCTTCCGCCTGTTCAAGAAGCGCTTGCGCTTCACCGCGCGCCTTCGGAATCCGATCATTCTCATATCTCCGCGCGTTGTTGATCTTCGTATTCTTCTCCTCCCGAGCGTTAGTGACATCCCGGAACGCTTCCTGCACTTCCCCTACCGGCGGTTCAATGTCTTGGAATTTCAAATCCTGAATGAAAATACCGGTGTTGTACTTCTCATTGAGTTCATCGAGCTTTTCCTTAGCTTGCGACTGCACAACCGTCTTCCCGTCGGTAATCACGTAATCAAGCGGCTGCGATCCAATGACCGAGCGAATCGCTGCGCTTGTCGAGTTACGCAGGAACACCTCAGGGTCTTCGATGTTGTACAGATAATCTTCCATATTGCCAACCCGCCATTCCACTACAGCATCTGCAGATACGATATTCTCATCCCCCGTAATCATAAGCGCCTCGTCCTCTACAGCAACGGTCTGCCCATTCTCCTCACGGAATCCGATTTCAATCCGCTGTGTAATATTGGCCGGTACTTTGACAACCTGTTGGATCGGATACGGCAACTTAAACTGCAAGCCCGCTTCGGCAGTAGTTGTATACTTGCCGAATGTCAAGACCGCGGCTTTCTCCTGCTCCTGTACGGTATAGAAGCACGTTGAACCCAGTGCAAGCACAACGAGCACAATCACGCCGATGGCGATCTTTCTTCCCAAGTTTTTCGGCATCTTGGGCATTTCAAACTGTTGCTCTTCCATGTCGCAATTTCCTCCCTTAGTTAACTATTGTTCCATACGTTCCTCTACTGCATTCGGTTTCAGAAATGAGGCAATTTCCGGAAGCTGTATCAGGAATCGAGAGCGCTAACCCTGTGTCCCGGCACACATGCCAAAAAAGACTGCCGCAGCTCACCTTGCGCAAGCAGTCCTCATTCCCGCTGTCTGTCACGTTAGTTCGGTGCATCAATAATAAGGGGATATGAGTAAGTATACCACAACTCCTGTGAAGCTGACATACAGCCATACCGGCATCGTCCAGCGAGCAATCCGACGGTGTGCTTCTATGTGCATATTCAGGCCGCGCACAACCGACAGCAGAGCAAGCGGCACATTCACAATCGCCAGAATGATATGCGTGAACAGGACGAACAGGTAAATCCCCTTCAGCCAGTCCGGTCCACCAAACTTCGCTGGTTCTGTCAGGAAGTGATACATCACATAGCAGATCAAGAAGAATGCCGTAGTCGTAAATGCAGCGAATATAAATCGACGATGCACCTTAATATTCTTCTTCTTGATCGCAACCAACGACAGCACCAAGAACGAAAAAGTAAACACATTGAACACCGCATTCAACAGCGGCAGAATCGTCACATCGAAGGGCACTTCCCCCTCATACCCCGGCAAAAAGAACAAAATCGCAATAATAATGATCAGCACAGCCGATAGCGCATAGACGAACCGATTCATCGTCCGCGTTCGGTCTTTCGTTGCTTTCGAAGCACTCACGCGCATTGCCCCCTTATCCAGACTAGTTTGCCCGCTTCACACACGTTTCGCACTATGTACTAGCTTAATGAATTCCAGCGCAAAAAACAACGCCCCCCTTCAGGGAAATGTGACAGATCGGGTACGATGAGAGGGAATTGGAAAGGGAATTGCAAGAAAATTAGAAACTTTACTTTCTAGTGCTTCGTCTAATGTTTGGATGCAAAGTACGGTCATACAATAGCGCAAGAAAGGAGTAATACGATGACAAACAAGGCTGTTGTATTCTTCGTAGGAGCAGCCCTAGTTGCACTAGTAGGATGTTCTGGTAACACCCACAATCAGACTATACAGGAAGATCCGCTGGCGATCGAACATAGGTTACATCTAGAGGAAGTTCAGCAGATGACGGAAACCGTTCAGCAATACTTGGAGGGTTCGATTAGTGAAGAGGAGCTAGCAAGTGCGCAACCACTCTTAGATCGACATCCGGAAATGGCTGCAACTGTAGAGAGGAAGCAGGCACTCAAGGATCCAAGTCTCCCCAAGCTATCACGTGAAGATCATGAGCGTATGGCCACTATTATACAGAAAGTAAATGAGGGGGAATTGCCGGAATCAGCTCTGCAAGAAGCGCAGCCGTTGATCGAGCGGAATCCGGAATATGTGCATACAGAACGGAACCAATAAAGCAGCCCTATCAATATAGGACTGCTTTATTCTACGCTAATAATATTATTCGTATCTCGGAAGTTTCTTGTTTTCCGCCGCTTTAACTACAACTTTTATAAACTCCTCCGTCTTCAAGCCTTTCAGCTTGGTGAAATGGCTATCGGCAAATTCTGCGTCAACCACCCCGTCTTTTTCCTTCCAAATTCCGTTGTTAGGTTTGATTTGTGCATATTCTCCTTTGTCATTCCCAATTAGTATTAAATATACTTCTTCACCTGGGTAAGCATAATTTTTGTGAGAAGCAAATTGCATCAGCGTTATTACATCTTCCTTGGTATCCCCATAATACACTTCCTCCACCTGGACTTTGGTCGGCGTCCTCTCAATGATAAATTCAGGTCTATCCGGGAGTGCTACGTTATTTCTCTCTGTAGAACCCGTATCCAGCACCTTTCCTTTTATAACCAGGTCAACATATTCAAAATATTCTTCCAGTGATTTGCTGGGAAAATACATTCCAGCTGTGTTTTCATGCGTATTAGGCTGTTCATTCCATCCAATTAGTGCACTCGTTCCATAAGCAACACTTATAGAAAAGACGAGTGCAACGAATGTGATGACTACTTTTTTCATGAATATCCCCCCTAGTATTTATTATTTAGATCATTTATATCATAGTTTGTCGGCACATCACTAAAATCTTGACTTCCTACATTATCAGCCATGATGGATAAAATTCCACCGGGTGAATGATATAGTCCGATTATATGACCTATTTCATGAGCTATTGTTCCCTTCTTAAGGTCTATCGGCAAATTATAGTCAGGATCATTCTTCCCGTTGATGTAGATAGTCCCATGATCAACTTCATTAGTGCAGATCGCACTTAAATTATCGTCTGGAGTATCAGCACATGGAGTTGTGCCATCCCACGGCTGAGCAAATGCGGCATAATCAATATCCCATCCTCTCCCTACAGCCCAAGTTGTGACATCAAGAGACACCAGATCAAGATCAGAGTAGTAATAATTTATATCTGAAACATAAACAGGAGCAGTACTGCCATTCCATGCCCATCTCCCATCATCGTAAATAGCACCATCCCAGCTGCTATTCAAATAGTCTCCATTAGCTTTGACATCCACAATGCTCCCATTCATATGAGCCCATTTAAAACTATGCACCAATGCTGAAGAACGTGCGGAAAACATTAAAACACTTAAAAGATAAATTACTAGACAAACAAAGAACATCCTTCTTCCATATGAAAGCGTCATAATTTTCTCCCCTATCTGCTTTTGAAATTGGATGTTATCACCTAACTTTTGACCCCTCCCTTCAATTGATGAAACATCCTAATATGTAGCATTCTACATCCACCCTCCATCTCCTTCCTTAATTTCCAAACCAGCCCCTAAGTCCTAACATCTTTATAGTTATTCGTATCGAGGAAATTTCTTGTTCTCCGCCGCTTCAACTACAACTTTTATAAACTCCTCCGTCTTCAAGCCTTTCAGCTTGGTGAAATGACGATCCGCAAATTTTGCGTCTAACACCCCGTCTTTTTCTTTCCATATGCCGTTGTTGGGAATTGTCTGTGCATAGTGCCCTTTTTCACTTCTAGTTAAGATTAAGTAAACTTCTTCACCTGGGTAAGCAAAATTATCATGAGAAGCAAATTGCATCAGCGTTATTACATCTTCCTTGGTATCCCCATAATACACTTCCTCCACCTGGACTTTGGTCGGCGTCCTCTCAATGATAAATTCGGGTCTATCTGGGAGCGCTGCATTATGTCTATCTGTCGAACCGGTGTCCAATACCTTCCCCTTCATAATGAGATCAACATAGGTGAAGTCTTCTTCCAGCGACTGGGTCGGCATATATAAACCAGCCGTATGGTCAGCCGCATCTGGCTCATTTTTCTCTCCGATAAGTGTACTCGTTCCGTAGGCTATACTTACCGTAAGCACTAGTGCAACTAAGGAAATAACGAATTTTTTCATGAATATCTCCCCTAATATTTATTATTAAGGTTAATTATGTCATAGGTTCAGCTTCTTTTGTATAGGCTCGTTATAACGGGAATGAACGGTCTTAAGTTCGGATACGGTAGCAGGTGCGAAGTGATAAGTGGAAAAATTGGTTTTATTGCGGTGCAAGCCTTATCCGTCCATGGGAAACGGTGCATATAAGACCACTTAAGTCCGTTATACTCGAAGAATTGACCGACATATGCAGAATAAAGGACTTCATTCCCGCTAATTCACTGACGTACGGGGGGATACAGGGTTTAGGAGTCCAGCGGTCTTCTCCAGACACAACACGAATCTGCGCACAAAAAACTGCCCCGAGTCCATGATGTAACCAGACTGAGGCAGTTCCCTTGCAATATCTATATGAAATGTGATGGCTTACTATTTCTGAATCATGTGTACTGCTTGGCCAAGCGCAGCTTCCGCGGTTTCCATGACGACCTCGCCGAGGGACGGATGAGCATGAATGGTCAACGCCACATCTTCAAGGGTCGCGCCCATCTCCACGGCCAGTCCTAGCTCGGCGATCAGGTTGGACGCTTCTGGTCCGACGATCTGTGCGCCAAGCACAACGCCGGTCTCCTTGTTGGCTACGAGCTTCACGAAGCCTTCACCGGCTTCGAGCGCAAGCGCGCGGCCGTTCGCTGCGAAGTTGAAGCGGCCTGTCGCTACTTCGATGCCTTGCTCCTTCGCTTCCTTCTCGGTCATGCCGACGCCGGCGATCTCCGGATCGGAGAATACTACTGCAGGAATGCACTTGTAGTCGATCACGCTCTTATGTCCGGCAATCGCTTCTGCGGCTACCTTGCCTTCATACGAGGCCTTGTGCGCCAAGGCGAAGCCCGGCACGATGTCGCCGATCGCATAGATGTTGGAGACGCTCGTTCGGCATTGCTCATCGATCTCAATCACGCCGCGATCGCTCATCTTCACCCCGATGTTCTCCAAGCCAAGCTCATCGGTGTTCGGTCGGCGGCCTACCGTCACGAGCACATAATCCGCCGTAACCTCTTGCGCTTCGCCGTTCACTTCGAACTTCACGGTCACTTCGTCGTCCGTCACGTTCGATTCCTTCGCCATCGCATTCGTATGCACGTCAACGTCCAGCTTCTTTAGCTTGCGGTCCACGAGGCGCGTCAGCTCTGGCTCGAAGCCAGGCAATATCTGATCTGTGCCTTCGAGAATGGTCACCTTCGTGCCGAACTTCGCATACGTCTGACCAAGCTCGACACCGATATAGCCGCCGCCGATGACGATCATCCGCTTCGGCACTTCTTGCAATGCGAGCGCCCCTGTCGAGGAGACGATGCGCTCGCCGTAAGGGAATGGCTTCAGCTCAATCGGACGCGAGCCCGTCGCCACGATACAGTGATTGAACTTGAAGCGCTCCGCATTGTCCTCATCGCTGACACTGACCGTTGTCTCATCTACGAAATATGCGTCACCGGACACAAACTTGATCTTATTGCCCTTGAACAAGCCGCTGACGCCGCCAGTCAGCTTCTTCACGACGCCTTCCTTCCAAGCTTGCACTTTGCCGAAGTCGACCTTCACGCCTTCAGCGCTCAAGCCCATCTCTTCGGATTCCTTCATAACCTCATAACGGTGTGCCGCCGAAATTAGCGCCTTGGATGGAATGCAACCGCGATTCAAGCATACGCCGCCTACTTCATCCTTATCGACAACGACGACCGACTTGCCCAGCTGAGCGGCACGGATGGCAGCAACGTAGCCGCCAGGACCGGCGCCAATTACTAATACGTCTACTTCTGTTGAGAAATCTCCGACAACCATGGGTTACACCTCCATGATTAGCAGCTGCGGATCTTCCAACAGCTGTTTAATATAGTTCATCGCATTCTGAGCGGTTGCACCGTCAATCAGACGATGGTCGAAGCTCAGAGAGAGCGCCATAAGCTGGCCAACAGCAAGCTCGCCATCACGGACAACCGGCTTCTCCGAGATGCGCCCTGTGCCTAGAATCGCAACCTCCGGCCAGTTAATGACCGGCGTGAAGAACATACCGCCTGCCGAGCCAATGTTCGTAATGCTAACCGTACTGCCCTTCATCTCGTTCGGCGCAAGCTTGCCTTCGCGTGCTTTGCCAGCAAGCTCGCGAATTTCGTTGGCTATCGACCAGATGTTCTTGCGATCGGAATCCTTCACGACTGGTACGACCAAGCCATTATCTGTATCTGCAGCAATACCGATATGATAATACTTCTTGTAGATGATCTCATTGTTCTCATCGTCGATAGAAGCGTTCAGCACCGGGAATTCCCGTACAGCTGCGACCAATGCCTTCACAATAAATGGCAGGTAGGTCAGCTTCACACCCTTCTTCTCAGCGAGTGGCTTCGCATTCTGGCGAAGCTCAACGAGCTTGCTAACATCGACTTCGTCCATAATCGTGACGTGCGGAGCCGTGTAGACCGACTTGGACATCGCATTCGCAATGACCTTGCGCACGCCCTTCAACGGCACGCGTTCTTCTAGAGCGCCTGGTTCCGCTTGTGGCGCTGCTGCAGCCGAAGCCGGTGCATCCGCTGCCTTGGAAGGAGCGTCTCCGCTTGCGAATCCATCGATGTCCTCACGGGTAATTCGTCCGTTCTTGCCTGTGCCTTGCACCTGCGTAATGTCAACATCCTTGTCACGCGCATACTTGCGCACACTTGGTGTTGCCAGCACTTGTGTCTTGTCAGCAGCTGCAGCTGGACGCGCGGCTTCCGCGGATTGGGCCTGCGGCGCTTCACGCTTCTGTTCTGCCTTGTTGTCGTCCGATGAAGACTCTGCAGCAGCAGGTGCCGGAGCCGATTCGCCAGCTTCCTCCTGCGCAGGCGCCTCGCCCTCTACCTCGTAGATCGCGACAACATCGCCTACTGTGCAGACTGTACCTTCATCGGCTTTCAACTCCTCGACCTTACCGGTAACCGGAGACGGCACTTCCACTACGGCCTTGTCGTTCTGGACTTCCATCAGGATATCGTCTTCCTGAATCGAGTCGCCCGGCTTCACATGCCACTTGACGATCTCGCCTTCCATCAGGCCTTCGCCGAGCTCTGGAAATTTGTACTCGAATTTAGCCACGTCCGTTCCTCCTTAGAAATTGATAACTTCCTTCACGCCCTTGATAACCCTCGCGGCGTCAGGCAGCCATTCCTTCTCCACTTCGCCGAAGCCAAGCACGGTGTCCGGGGAAGTCACGCGCAAGACAGGCGCTTCCAGATGCAGAATGCCCTTCTCCATAATACGCGCGACGATTTCCGCTCCCGCACCTGCCGAACGCTGTGCTTCCTGCACAACGATTGCACGGTTCGTCTTCTTGATCGATTCCAGTACGGTCTCCGTATCCATCGGCATTAATGTGCGAAGGTCAATGACCTCGGCTTCAACGCCTTCCTTCGCCAGCTCATCGGCTGCTGCCAATGAAGTATGCACCATCGCACCGTACGTCACAATCGTAACGTCCTTGCCTTCCCGTACGACATTCGCCTTGCCGAGCGGCACCGTATATTCACCCTCAGGCACTTCACCGCGGAAGGAACGATACAGCTTCAAGTGCTCCAGGAAGAAGACCGGATCATTGTCGCGAATCGCCGACAGCAGCAATCCCTTCGCATCGTATGGATTGCTCGGCACGACTACCTTCAATCCCGGTGTCTGCATGAGCAGTCCTTCCAAGCTGTCCGAATGCAATTCCGGCGCATGTACACCCGCACCGAATGGCGACCGGAATACGATCGGCGCATTGTAGCGTCCGCCTGAGCGATAGCGAATACGCGATGCTTGCGCACAGATCGAATCCATCGCCTCGAAGATGAAGCCGATAAATTGAATTTCCGCGACCGGACGATAGCCGGTTACGCCCAAGCCGATTGCCAACCCGCCGATACCGGATTCCGCAAGCGGTGTATCGAATACGCGCTCCTCGCCAAATTGCTTCTGCAAGCCCTCTGTTGCGCGGAATACGCCGCCAACATGGCCGACGTCTTCACCGAAGACAAGCACATTCTCGTCCCGCTCCAGCTCGACGCGCATCGCATCCGTGATGGCTTGAATCATTGTCATTTGTGCCATAAGTCCGTTTCCTCCCTAACCATTTACTCCTAGTTTTTATTCATAGAGCGCCTTGACACAGAATGAAGTCATGTCCTCATGCTTCACTTCCCTGTGCGCTTGTTTATTTCGAGAAATCCGCTTTTTGCTGCTCCATATATGGCGGGGTTTGCTCGTACATACTATCGATCAAGCCTGGAATTGTCAGCTTCTCCGCACTTTCCGCTTTCTTGATTTGCTCGGCTACAGTGCTCTTCGCTTCTTCCGTTACCTTCGCTTCATCTTCTTCTGTCCATAGATTCTTGGACTCGAGGAACTTGCGCATCCGCACGAGCGGATCACGATCCTCCCATTCGCCTTGCTCTTCCTTCGTCCGGTATTTGGACGGATCGTCACCGGACATCGAATGCGGGCCGAATCGATAAGTAACCGCTTCGATCAGCGTCGCACCTTCTCCCTTCCGTCCGCGTTCGGCTGCGTCCTGCACCGCCTTATACACTGCCATCGCGTCCATGCCATCCACCTGTACGCCGTGAAGTCCGGCTGCTACAGCCTTGTGGGCGATGGATTCAGAAGCTGTCTGCTTCGAGAACGGTGTGGAAATCGCATAGCCGTTGTTCTGCACGACGAAGATGACCGGCAGCTTGAAGGCTCCGGCAAAGTTCATACCTTCGTAGAAGTCCCCTTGAGAAGAACCGCCGTCCCCTGTGTACGTAATCACAACACGATCCGTACCGCGCTTCTTCAAGCCCATTGCAACGCCCGACGCTTGCACAATTTGCGCACCGATAATGATTTGCGGCAACAGCACATTGACATCCTCCGGAATTTGTCCGCCTTGCTGATGACCTCTGGAATAGAGGAATGCCTGATGCATCGGCATACCGTGCCATACAATCTGCGGCATATCCCGATACCCCGGACATACGTAATCATCCTTGCGCAGCGCGAATTCACTGCCCACCATCGTCGCTTCCTGACCGGATACCGGAGCATAGAAGCCGAGTCGGCCTTGCCGGCTAAGACTGATCGCCCGCTGATCCCAGACGCGAGTAAATACCATTCGTCTCATCAGCTCACGCAATTGATCGTCTGACAGCTCAGGCAACAGATCCGGCTGCAGCAGCTTCCCATCAGGTGACAGGATCGTAAGCGCCTCGACAGGTTCTGTCCGCACTTCGTAATTCAATTTGTTCATGGTTTTGGCCATGACGGCTCACCTCTTCACAATATTTTCGTATCTGTCCTAACTGTTATAGTATTATTGTTGATCTGTTTTAGTACAACTATTGCCCTATGTGCTTTGTCTAGAGATATTTTCAATTGCATATTAGTATAACAGTTTTACTTATTATATAATACAGTTACGAAAAAATCTATCGGTCATTCATAATCGAAGGTTGAATTTCTTGTGCTTATTGTGCGTTAAAAAAAGAAATCCTACTCAACGTGTCCATTACATGCATGCAAATTCTACTCATTATGAAATGGACACCAACAAGTGCCAACTGTGACTATGAAAGGAGTTAACAATGCAAGATCCCCGTTATTACAAAAGAACGATTGAGAAAATCACATTGTCTTCAACTGCACTGGACAAAGAGAGAAAGGTACGGGTCTACTTGCCTCCCGGCTATAATGAGCTGCTTAACTATCCGATTGTGTATTGCCAGGACGGCGAGCAGTTCTACCAATTCGGTCGTATCGCCACCCATGCCAACCGTATGATTCTAGACGAAGGTGTAGAGCCCTTCCTCATTGCTGGCGTTGCAGTAGACGTGATGAAGCGGACTAGTGAGTATGCGCCTGAAGGAGAGCGATTCGCTGCGTACAAGCACTTCTTCGCTGAGGAGTTAATCCCTTATGTAGAGAGAAAATACCCGATTCAGTCTGATCCCAAACAGCGTATTGTGGCAGGCGATTCCCTCGGCGGTACAGTATCTCTGCACCTTGCTTTGGATTACCCGCACTTATTTCACAAAGTGTTGTCCTTGTCCGGTGCATTCTTCCCTTCTACACAAGAGCGCATTCGCAGTATAGATGATCTGTCGTGGCTTCAGCTCTATATGCTAATCGGACTGGATGAGCAAGAGGTGAAGACCGAGCGCGGTACCTTCGACTTCCTGGAAGCGAACAGAACCGCTCGCGCTCTGTTAGAAGAACGACGAACGGTTCTGCATTATGAGGAGAAGCCCGGCAAGCATCTGTGGGGCTTCTGGCAGGATCAACTGCCTATAGGATTGAAGCTGTTGTTACAGCAATGATGCCTTAACGATCGTATCGTTCTGTCAAGGAACCGATCATCATTGATATGGACTCCTGCGACTCATCATATTGTTGCAGAAGCTGACATGGAGGACCCATCGATTGTGTCAGCGTCTGCTTCAATCGCTCGACAAACCGCTCAGCGGTAAGTCCCGGAATCAGCTCTGCCAGACTTGCAGTTCGATCCACTGTTACTTGAGGCGGCGCGTCAGCATGATCATCACCCGAATAACCAGCGGCCCATGCATAATAATCGATGACGCGCTTCGCTCTCTCACTTCCGCTGCCCTCGACATTCACGAATGCCTGCACGGCGTAGGCACGTGTTTGCCGTCTCTGCGCAATCCCGCAAAACTTCAAACCCTGTATGCTCAGATCGTAGTCCCCCGGACAATAAGCGCCATGAACCTCGCCTCTGTCCACCACTCCTTCGGCTGCAACTGTCTCAGCAATCCAGCGGTACATACGGTCGAAATCTTCATAGATATTCATGCGTCCCGGAGATTTCGGAACGAGCATGGTGACATTCACCACTCCAGGATCTAAGGGCACAGCCGCTCCTCCGGAATTACGCACGACAACTTCTGTTCCCTCTCGCCGCAGTTGTGTGATCGCTTGTGTGGCGTAAGGTAATTTGCGATCCCGCAGGCCCAGAATTAACGCCTTCTGATGCCGCCATATATGCACCTCCGGCACATCACCTTGTCCAATCTTCCTCCCTCTCAGCTCTTCATATGCAAATGGAAGCAACGGATTCCCTGATAACGGCGGCTCCATTCTCTCCACGATCCGATACGGACCTTCTGCCAACCAGAGTGATTCCATCTTCTCCGCTCACCTTCCTTCTTCTCCACAGACAATAAACGAATTATACCAGATTCATGAACAGTTCTTAAACCATATCTGTATGAATGCGAAGAAGCCGCCTCTGATTGGAGTGAATCCAAATCAAAGACAGCTTCGTCCATCCAGTATATCCAGCTCAGCGCAGTGCTTCTGTTGCTTTGTCCAGTAGCTCTGAAGTAGCTTGCATGTTAGCGTGCAGTTCCTCTGTAAGCTTCTTCATTGCTTTCAAGTGTGCCTGAACGGCCTTCTTGTCTTCCTGCTTCTTCGCCTTGTGCAACGCTTCCCGTTCACTCATCAGCTTCTGACACAGCTCCTGATTCGCTGCACGTCGTTGCTTCAACTCTGCGTGGTATCCTTTCACTTCCTGAATACCTCTCATGTTCCCTTTCTCAGCGGCAAGAAGGGTCTGCTCGAACAACACTTCCTGCTGCTCCATCACCTTCATCATCAACGCGAAGTGCTCGGATCTCTTCTTGCCCTTCTTGTTCGGCCATCCTTGTGTGTGATGATGGTGATGTCCTTCATGATGCTCTTCCATTCGCTCCTGATTCGAGACATCCGGCTCTGCCGCGAGAGCGATCCCGCCTCCACTCGTCATAACGAGCACTGCCAGTCCGACTGCCAGCCATTTCTTCATCATGACACTCCACTCCTTCATATACAGTTTCGATATAGCTGACAATATTAAGATGTCCCGTTGTATGAAAAATATTGCATTATAACCGATACCTGCAACAAAGTGATAATCGTAAGTTCTAGGCAAACCAACATACAAAAAACTGCCCCCAAGTCCATCGCAACTTGTGGGGCAGCTATCGTTAGCCTGCGTGATTCACTTATTCCTTGTCTGCAGCTCGCTCTCGATCATCCAAGATGAAGCGCAGCAAATCGCCGTATATAATTTCATCCGAATAGTTCAAAGCAGTGGTAGAGCGTTGGATACCCGGCTCACATGCTGCCAGATCTGCTACAGTGCCATCTGCTCGGTTGTAGCAAATTTCGGACGTGTATACGTGCTCATCCGTTACGAAGCTGCCGTCGCGGAATACAGCGAGCGAGTCGCGATTCTCTGCGAACAGATCATGACCGAAGGACAAGCTGTCTCCATCCGTAATACCGAGCAAATGCATCAGTGTCGGCCGAATATCTACTTGACCGCCTACGGTATGCAGCGTCTTCCCTTCATGGCCCGGCATATGGATAATCAGCGGCACGCGTTGCAACTGAGCTTGCTCATATGGCGTAATCTCACGCTCTAGAATTTCGGACATCGCACGCTTGTGGTTTTCCGATATACCGTAATGATCGCCATATAAAATGAAGATCGAATTATCATACAGCCCGGCTTCCTTCACTTGCTCCATGAAGTGCTTAAGCGCTTCGTCATAATACCGCACGGTCACGAAGTAATTGTCTACTGATTCATCGCCAGTTTGAGCTGGTTGAATCAGCTCATCCTCCGGCTCATACTCATAAGGGAAATGATTCGTCAGACTGATTAGCTTCGCATAGAACGGCTGCGGCAGCTGTTCAAGCAACGGAATGGACTGCTCATAGAAGTCCTTATCCCGAAGCCCCCAGCCAACTGAGTTCTCCTCGGTTACATCATAGTAATCCACGTCATAGAAGCGATCATAACCCAACGTTTCGTACATCAAGTCACGGTTCCAGAACGACCCTTCATTCGCGTGGAAGGAGGCACTCGTATACCCGTGTTTCTTCAAAATTTCGGGTGTTGGCAAATACTGGTTCTGCGCATGCGTGAAAAAGACAGCGCCGCTCGGCAAGCCATACATGGAATTATCCACAATAAACTCAGAATCGGACGTCTTGCCCTGTCCAGTCTGGTGATAGAATTGATCGAAGTAATAGCTGTCCTTGACCAAATCGTTCAGATAAGGCGTAATCTCCTGACCATTCAACTCGCGATTGAGTACGAAGCCTTGCAGAGATTCCATGGAGATCAAGAACACATTCTTCCCTTCAGCCGCACCGAACAGTGAAGAATGCTCATCCTGCTGTCTCTCGGCAAGGTATGTCTGCGCACTCTTCATGTCCGTGCTGTCTGCGAACACCCGTCTTGTCTCCATTCTGGAATTCATCACCAAATCATATACATGATAGTTCATTGCACCGATATTTTTCACAATTAACTGTCTGTCGAAGGAACGCGACAGCAGCTCAGGCCTTGCCACTTCCGCCATCGACCAAGTGACGAACAGCAAGCAAGCGACCACAGGAAATATCGCATACACATGCGGCCTTGGCATCTGAACCCGAATTCGCTTCCGCCCATACAACAAGAAGAGCAATAGGAAGAAGCCTGCGAAGATCAATACATCCAGCAAATTTATAATCGTCACTACACTACTGCCTAGACCGTTCACATTACGTTGCTGATACAAGACCGGCACTGTGATGAAGTCGTTGTAAAAACGGAAATACCAAACATTAACAAGCAGTAATGCCGACGTGAAAAAGCTTGTGACCAACACAGCGACATGATGTCGACGCCGGAAGATCAGGAATGCAACGCCTAGCATAAGCATCGTGGACCCTAACGGATTAATGAACATCATCCACTCCTGATACCAGCCAACTACCGATAAATCAACATACAATCGCTGCACGACATACGTATTCAGCCATATAATCACTGTTGCCAAGGCGAATAATCGCCAATGCGACAGCTGTTTCATAGACTCACTCCCTGCTTTGCGCGCGATACGCGAAAGCCAGGAGAACCCCTCTCCCAACATGGTTACACCCTCCTGTCCTTGAATTCCACTCCAAGGTTCTTATATATCTCTGTAAGTTACTCTATACTATTAACGCATTGTAAAGAAAAATGTTGCAAAACGCTAGGTTGATTATCGCCCGCATATTGACCAAATTTAGTCAAAACGAATAATGAAATCCTTTACATCTGCCTTTTACTCCCTCATACCACTTCTTTCATTGTTTTGGACACTTTCACGTAATTTGAAACAAAAAAAAGTATGTGCGCCCGGATCGCTCCCACACATACTTCTTCGTCCGTATATATTCAGAGTATTAACTCGGTTCAACTTTGATGAGCGCTTGCAACGCCGATTCCAGATCAGGATACCGATATGCAAACCCTGCTCGCAATGCCCGTTGCGGTAATACACGCTGTCCTTCGGTCAGGAGTTGAGCCATATCGCCAAACAGCAGACGCAGCATTGGAGCCGGTACCGGCATCCAGTGCGGTCGCCTCATCACCTTGCCCAATGTTCGTCCGAAGGTATCATTCTGCACCGGCTCTGGCGCAGTGATATTCACTGGACCAGCCAACTCTCTATGTTCAAGCAAATACAGAACCAGGGCAGTCCAATCGTGAACATGAATCCATGACATCCATTGCTTGCCGCTCGCGATCGGACCGCCCGCACAGAGCTTATAAGGCAGGAGCATCTTGCCGAAGGCGCCACCATCACGTCCCAATACGACTCCTGTGCGCAGCTTGACCAGTCTGACACCGGTTATGCGTTCTGCCTCTTGCTCCCACTGTGAGACCACATGAGCAAGGAAATCTGTACCGTCCGCTGCTGTCTCTTCCGTGAAGACAGCGGTGTCGGAGGCGCCGTAACAACCGATCGCAGATCCTTGGAGGAAGACCGCCGGCTTCTCTTCTGTCTGTTGTACCCAATGGATAAGCGCCGCTGTTGCTTCCAACCGGGATCGCAAGATACGCTCTCTAGCCGATGATGTCCAGCGTTGATTGATCGTCTCCCCTGCCAAGTTGATGATGGCTTCCACACCATCCATACAAGCTGGATCGTGTGCAAGTCTCTCCCAAGTGACGAAGGGAACGCTGTGCTGTTCGCCACCGCGAGTTATGAGCAACGGCTCATGTCCATGCTCCCTCAATGCCCGAAGTAGATGCCGTCCTAGAAATCCGCTTCCTCCCGCTATGGCTACACGCACGAATAGCGCCTCCCTCCTATTGCTGCCATGCTCCATTCTTGTACAATGTCAAAAAAAGCTCCCTTGCGGAAGCTAAGTTGCTGCTTAAAATGGTAAACAATCGCTATTGGTTCTCCAACTCTTCCTTACTGACCAAATCCACCAAAGCGGTTACAGCTTGTTCCGCATCCGCGCCCTCTGCACTGATCTCCACTTCCGCCCCTGAGCTAATGGCAAGGCTCATAATGCCCATAATACTTTTGGCATTCACCTTTTTATCGCCTTTTTCCACAAAAATTTCCGCAGAGAATTTATTCGCTTCCTGTACAAATAAAGCCGCTGGTCTTGCATGCAGACCTGTCTTCAGCTTCACAACCACCGGGCGTTTCGTCATTCGCTCTTACCCCCTAAACCAATTGTCAAAAGTCAAGTTGCGCATATACGCACGAATTACGAGCATTTTACAATAGTATAGCATTTATAACCGAAGAACACTAGAACCTTTGGATATTTATAAATTCCGAAGCTTCTCTGCCATTTCATCGATCTTGCGCAATCTATGGTTCACGCCGGATTTGCTGACTTTGCCCTTCAGCATCTCGCCGACTTCCTTCAGGTTCATATCAGGATGCTGCAGCCGAATTTCGGCGACCTCACGCAGCTTGTCGGGCAGCTGATCGAGTCCCATCGAGCGATCCAGAAATTTAATATTCTCAATCTGTCGCACCGCTGCGCCGATCGTCTTGTTCAAGTTCGCCGTCTCACAATTGACGAGGCGATTCACCGAATTGCGCATATCGCGCATAATCCGCACATCTTCGAATTTCAGCAAGGCTTGATGCGCACCGATAATGTTCAGAAATTCGATGATTTTCTCGCCTTCCTTCATATAGAGAATGTAGCCCTTCTTGCGCTCCAGACAGCGGCTGCTGATATCAAACTGCCCCGTCAGGTTGCATAGCGCTTGGCAATGCTCCTCATATAAAGTTGCGATCTCCATATGATATGATGCGCCTTCCGGGTTGTTGACAGATCCGCCCGCTAGGAAAGCTCCTCTTAAATAAGCTCTTCTACAGCAAGTCTTAGAAATAATCCGCGAATCTATCCCCGACGTGAACCGGAACCCTTCCGACACGATTCGGAGCTCTTGCAAAATTTCCTCTACCCGGTAAGGAATACGAACAATGTAGACATTGTTTTTCTTCAACCGCATCTTCTTCCTGACCATGAGCTCGCCATGCACTTGGTACAGCTTCTTCAGCAAGCTGTAGATGCGCCTGGCAATAGCCGCATTCTCTGTGGATATATCGAGCTGCACACGTTGGTTGGCGGATAATTGGACGGTGCCGTTCATCCGAATCAGCGCAGATAATTCCGCCCGCTCACAACAGGTTGACGCTTCGATCAAGGTCAGTTCTTTTTTCGTAGCTGCAGCGAATGACAAGGTCTCTACCCCCTCTTCGACATTCCGTTCACAACGAGCTGGTGAATATGGTCACTCAGCTTCTCGGCATCATGCCGAAGATAGGTTTGGAATAATACCAATTCGTCTGCAATGACCTTGCACCCATGCTTGGTTGTTTCCTCCCTATCAAGCTGTACCGCTTTGGCCCCTTTTTGCGCATATCGACGCTGCACATCATCGGGTATGACTCCATTGTTGACGATCACATAATCGAACAAGCGATGGCCCACATGCCGGTACACAGCATCTAGATGGTCGCTAACCTTGTAATCATCTGTCTCTCCCGGCTGGGTCATCACATTGCATATGAACAGCTTCAGCGCGGTGGACTCCACAATTTCCTTGGCGATACCTGGCACCATCAGATTCGGCATAATGCTCGTATACAAGCTGCCGGGTCCGATCAAGATTGCATCAGCCTGTTGAATGGCTGTAACCGCATCCTTCAATGGCCGTACGTCCGCCGGCTCAATCATGACTTTATGAATACGTCCGCCGGCTTTCGGAATTTGCGACTCTCCTTCGACAATCGTACCGTCCGCCAGCTCTGCCTTCAGCACAATCGCTTCCCCGGCTGCCGGCAACACTTGACCACTAACAGCCAGCACGCGACTTAATTCCTTGATGCCTGTAACGAAATCACCCGTAATCTCCTTCATTGCTGCAAGAATTAAGTTGCCCAAACTATGGCCAGCCAAACCGTTGCCATTGACAAACCGATACTCAAGCATCTTCGCCAGCATCGGTTCCACATCCGCCAGCGCAATGAGCACATTCCGTATATCTCCCGGGGGAGGAATATGAAGCTCGGATCGAAGAATTCCTGAGCTTCCTCCATCGTCAGCTACTGTTACGATTGCGGTAATATCAAGAGGCTTATGTTTCAATCCCCGAAGCATCACGGAAAGGCCGGTTCCCCCGCCGATCACGACGACGCGGGGCAAGCTGTCCCGCCCTGGTTCCGTCTCCATCGTTTCACCCCATTACATTATCGCTCGCTGTCCCTGTGGCTCACTCTTACCATTTCTGATTCACCGCTAGCCAGCATCTTGCCCAAGTACTCTGCAATCGCTACAGATCGATGCTTTCCGCCCGTACAGCCTATGCCAACTACAACTTGACTCTTGCCTTCTTTGGCAAATTGGGGGATCAGGAACTGCAGCATATCGAGCAGCTTCGTCAGAAATTCCTGTGTTTCCGGCCACTTCATAACATAATCATACACTTCCTGCGTCTGTCCCGTATTCGGACGCAATGCCTCAACGTAATGCGGATTCGGCAGAAAACGTACGTCAAAGATCAAATCGGCATCTATCGGAACGCCGTACTTGAAGCCGAATGAGATCACATTGACCGATAGTGAATGTTGCCCTAAGTTGGAGAAGCGGCTTGCGATCTTCTCCTTCAGCTTCAACGGCTTCAGCGCGCTCGTATCGATGACCTGTGTAGCCAAGCCTTTCAACTCTTCCAACAGCTTGCGCTCAGCGCGAATACCCTCCAGCGGCAATCCTTCCGGTGCCAGCGGATGCCGCCGCCGACTTTCCTTGTAGCGTTGAACGAGCACACTATCCGTGGCATCCAAGAATAAAATTTCGTAGCTCAGTGTATAATTCTCCCGAATGTACTGCAAAGTTTCCGTTAAAGTCGTGAAGAATTCTCTGCCCCGCAGGTCTATCACCAAGGCAACCTTGGCAATTCGCCCCTTGGAATGCTCAATCAACTCTGCAAATTTGGGAATAAGTACAGGCGGCAAGTTATCGACACAGAAAAAACCCAAATCCTCCAGACTCTGCACGGCGATCGTCTTGCCAGCGCCGGACATGCCAGTAATGATAACCAGTTTGGACAAGGCGTTCGTATCTGTCATGCCGCTCTCCCTCTTTCTTTTGATTGATAGAATCAACTAGCGAAGTAGCAGTCCAGCAGCTCCGATCATGCCCGCATCATTGCCGAGCTCTGCCGGTATGATGTCCACATTCTCCTTCGCTTTGGCCGGTGTAAACTTCTCAAATACCTCTTGAATAGCATGGAACAAGATGTCGCCTGCCTTAGAGACACCTCCGCCTACGATGAACCGCTGCGGATTCAAGGTAACCGCTACTAAGGACATCGATTTACCCAAATAATAAGCAGCTCGATTAATAATCCGAATCGACACCTCGTCACCTGCCTTAGCCGCGTCAAATACGTCCTTCGCTGTTATCGAATCTAGCAAGGATAAGGAAGTACGCTCCCCGCGCTCGACAGCATCCGCAGCCATGCGGATAATGCCTGTCGCAGAAGACACAGTCTCCAGACAGCCCTGCTGGCCGCAGCCGCATTGAATCGCTTCCAGATCCGGTACGATCGACAGGTGGCCTAGCTCGCCAGCCATACCTGCTCCGCCTTCATGAATCTTGCCGTTAATAATAATGCCGCCGCCAACACCCGTACCGAGTGTATACAGCACTACATCCTCATAGCCGCGGCCTGCACCGCCCCAAACTTCGCCCAACGCAGCAACATTGGCGTCATTATTGAACTTAATCGGCACTCCCAGTTCTTCAGTCAGCCATTTGCCCATCGCCACATTGTTCAGAGCCCCAATGTTAGCAGACAGATGCATGAAGCCTTCCTTGAAGTCCATGAACCCGGCAACCCCGATGCCTACACCTACTACTTGCTCCCAGGCGAAGCTCGCATCGTTCACGACCTGGCGCACGTAATCTGCAATATTCTGCAGCACCCTTTCCGTGCCCTCAGCAGTTCCCGTCGGCCCTTCAAATTTGTGGAGCAGCTGCCCATCCTCGTTGCAAGCACCCACCTTGATCGTCGTACCGCCGAGATCTACACCGATATACACTTTCTTGTCCATCCCATACACCTACCTCATTTATGGTTAATCAAGCAGGGCAAGAGACAGGCTCGTGATGTGCCCGTCTCTTCACCATGTCTATGCTGTATGCAGATTAGCCCACGCACAGCTAATCGCTTATAAACTCATGCTCCAGTCCTGTGCAGCGCTGCCTTCGAGGTACCGCTCACAATCGAGTGCAGCCATACAACCAGAGCCTGCTGCTGTAATCGCTTGTCGGTACGTATGATCCTGGACATCGCCGCAAGCGAACACACCTGGAATATTCGTACGGCTCGTGCCGGGTTCTACTAGAATATAGCCCGTGTCGTCTGTCTTCACTACTCCGCCAAGGAACTTCGTATTCGGCGTATGTCCGATCGCCACGAACACACCGTCAGCTTCTAGAAGCTGCTCCTCCCCCGTATCGTTGTTGCGCACCTTCAGACCTTTCAACCCACTGTCTTCGGCTACGACTTCTACAGGAGTTTGGTTCAAGCTCCATACGATCTTCTCATTCTCACGTGCACGGTCCTGCATAATCTTCGAGGCACGCAACTCATCGCGACGATGCACGACGCGCACTTCCGAACCGAAGCGAGTGAGGAAATTCGCTTCCTCCATGGCTGAATCACCGCCGCCTACTACAATAATCTTCTTCCCGCGGAAGAAGAAGCCGTCACAAGTCGCACAAGTACTGACACCGCGTCCAATGTTATCCTTCTCCCCTGGAATGCCGAGCAGCTTGGCACTCGCTCCGGTAGAAATGATCACGGACTTCGCCTTCAGCTCGCCTATCCCTTCCACTTGCAAGGTGAACGGCTGTTCGTCGAAGTTCACTTCATTCACCCAGCCTGTCTTGAATTCAGCTCCGAAACGCTCAGCCTGCTTGCGCATATTGTCCATCAATTCAGGACCCATAATCCCATCTGGGAATCCGGGGAAGTTCTCAACGTCTGTCGTCGTCGTCAACTGACCGCCTGGCTCTGGTCCTTCAATGACAAGCGGGTTCAAGTTAGCTCTTGCCAAGTATATCGCAGCTGTTAATCCTGCAGGTCCAGTTCCAATAATGATTGCTTCATGCATCCTCATCTTCCTCCTTTTAGTTACCCACGAAATTTCAACCCACGAAAGTGACGCCAAGCTCCGAAGCTTAATCCGACTACTTTCGCGGGGCCCAAAATCCAAACCCACGAAAGTGACGCCGAGCTCTGAAGCTTATTCCGATTACTTTCGCGGGGCCCGATACTTATTACGACAAATAGGTTTTCCAGATTGCTTGCATTTTGCTTTGCAACCCGCAGGCTTCGTCGATCAGCTTAACGTTCTTGCCAATCGTCGCGCCTGAGACACCGTATATCTCTGACAATTGCTTCATCGTTACGCTCTTCGAGTGCATCTTAGCTGTCAAATATTCAAGCGCAGCCGCCCAGCCTTGAGGTTTGCCGATTCTTGGCACATCGGGATACACCTTGCTTAAGTATTCCACCCACAATGTCTGCATATCATGACGTTGAATGAGATCATAACGACCGTTCATTCCTTGTAGGGCATTCTCCAACACAGCTTGCCATACCGGCTTCCACACCGGCAGCCCTGTACTTGCGTTATCCTGAGCAGCAATAACCGTTTTCTTGCCGCCCATCCATGCCTTGACCGGCTCCTTCACGCCAGCGGCACGCAACACGAATAAGGCAACCCGCTTCAAGTAGTCATCCTCATCAGGCTCCAGCAAAAATCGATGAAGGGTAGCCTTAACCTCCTCATCTGCAATCATACTAAGCGCCTGCATGACATGCAGCTTCGTTGCTTGGTCTCCGTGGCGCAGCGCCCAGATGAAGGAGGAACGCACGAGCGGGTCCTTCTTCACTTCTTCCGGTATATGTCCATCCACCTGTTCGAAGTATTTGAACTTCTCCTCGAACGGAAGCTGGTACTGATAAGGGAGCTTCTTCCCGTCTGGCCATTGTTCGATGCTTGCCCATTCCTTCAGATAGAAGTCGGCGATCTCCGAGTGAGGATAGTGTTTCTTGAGCATCTGCCAATGCTTCCGGGCATCCCCCAGCTTACCATGATTCACAGCAGCCACCGCGGCAAAATGCAGGACGCTAGGCTCCTGTAGATGCATACCGCTGCGAATTAGTCTGACGAAGTGCCGGTAAGCACCTGCTTGATCCCCTAGTATCCCCAATGTCGTTGCCAGCTTGTAAGCATGGTCCATATGAAATGGATACACCTTGCCAAGCAGTTCCTTCACAGAAGCAAGCTCATCATGCCGCTTGGACTGCTGCAAGACTACAGCCAAATTGCATAAGGCATGGAGATTGCCTTCGTCCAGCTCCAGTACTTCGCGAATCGTCGCAATACAACGCTTGAAGTCCCCCATATAATAATAAGCTAATGACAGGTTGTTTCGTGCAGCCAAGAAGGTAGGATTTTGCTTGACTAGCTTCTCCAGCTTGCGTGTGGCCTCTGCGAACCGACCGTCCTCCAGCAAGGTCCGAGCTTGATCATGCTCGAACAAGTGCTCCCGACACTTAATGTTGCGCAGCTCGGTCGGTCGCTTGAGCTCGATGCTCAGCATCTCTATCATTTCTTCGGCTTCCTCCAGAAATATCCCGTTCGGATCGAGCTCCAAATATTGGACCAGTTGCTCCTCCGCACGCTCGAACTGCTCCATATTGGCATAATTATTAGCCATGTAGTAGAAGCACTCCGTCATATCGGGATCAATGCTTTCCAGAATCATACGCAATATTCGATTCGATTCCTCATAATTGCCAAGCTCCGAATAGATACCAGCCAAATTACAATGATTAACCGGATCGTACGGTTCATATTCGGCAGCCCGCCGAAAATATTTCAAGGCCTTATCATAATGGAAGCGATCAAGAGACTGCACGGCTCGCTCGAAAAAGAAAGTGGCATCCAGCTTCAGGTTGATAATATTCGGTTGTCCGGATTCGGCCACGCGTTCTTTTCTCTCCATCCAATAAGGCACCTCCATGTATCCGCTTAGATTCCTAACGGGCAGCAGACAAGCGCACGGCTTGTCCCGCTCCTAGACCCCGCCAGACTTGAACAATGTGCTAATTGAGCCGCCTTCGATGATGATCTGAACCGCATCAGACAGCAAATGGGCCATAGAAATGACCTTGAACCGTTCCGAGCAATCGGCCGGCAGCATGATCGAATCTGTGACCACAACTTCCTTAATATTGGGATGATCCAGCTTACGGATCGCATCCCCGGAGAATAACGGGTGGGTTGCGCATACATAAGCATCCTTGGCCCCCCGCTCCTTCAAACCTTCTATAACATTGACGATAGTCGATCCGGTATCGATCAGATCCTCGATAATAATCGGCGTCTGTCCTTCGACTTCGCCAATAACATGGGTAATAACCGATTCATTATGTTTGGGCCGTTTCTTGATCATGATCGCGAATGGCGCATCCAAGTAGTTGGCCAGCATCTCGGCTGTTGTCGCTCTGCCGGCGTCCGGTGACACCACGATCGGATTCTCAATTCGCTTCGACTTCAAGTAATCTGTAATCAGATCAAGCGCAGTCAAGTGATCGACAGGAATGTTGAAAAAACCTTGAATCGCAGCAGCATGCAAATCGATGGTCATGACTCGATCAGCACCGGCCGTCGTCAGCACATCGGCTACCAGCTTGGCCGAGATCGGCTCGCGCGGTGCAGACTTGCGCTCTTGCCGGGCATATCCGTAATAAGGAATGATCAGATTAATCGTCCTGGCGCTGGCACGCTTCGCCGCATCAATCATTACCAGCAGCTCTACGAACATATCATTAATCGGATGAGAGAATGATTGCACTAAGAATACATCACAATTCCGAACCGATTCTTCATAGTGAACGTAAAATTCACCGCTCTTAAATCGAGAAGCCTTCATCTTGCCAAGGGAAACGCCCAACTCCTGGCACATTCGCTCTGCAAGTGCGGGATTGGATGATCCACTGAAAATTTTGATGTTGCCGCTACTACCCATTTTACGATGACCCTCCTGGATTTTTTCCTCGATCCTATGACTCATGTCCCATTATACATCGAAAGCTTCGACAATAAAAATCAACTTGACTGTTTTTTTATCGGCAATTGTCGGAAAACCAATCGTTTACGCGTCTTGCTTGTGTCCATGACGACTGCGCAATACTTCCAACACCTCATCGATCGGCAGCTTCTGCTCCCGCAGCAGCACGAGCCAATGGAACAGCAGATCGGCACTCTCGTTGCTTAACTCCTCGGCGTCGCGGTTTTTGGCTGCAATAATGACTTCCGCTGATTCCTCTCCGACCTTCTTCAAGATTTTGTCGACACCCTTCTCGAACAAGTAGGTCGTGTAAGCGCCCTCCGGCATCTCTGCTTCGCGCTGTGCAATGACTGCTTCCAATCGGTTCAATATGGCATAACGGTCACTGGTCACTGCCGCGACTTGCGTCTGTTGCCCGTCCGCAGGGACGAAGCAGGTATAGGCTCCCGTATGACATGCCGGTCCTGCAGGGACGACCTTGAGCAAGAGTGTGTCCTGGTCACAATCATGGCTGATCTCCACAATGCGCTGCGTATGACCCGATGTCGCACCCTTGTGCCACAATTCCTTGCGTGAACGGCTCCAGAACCACGTTTCCCCAGTCTCCAAAGATTTGGTCAGCGACTCCTTGTTCATATACGCCATCATCAGCACTTCCTTGCTGGCGGCATCCTGTATGATCGCCGGAATTAATCCGTCCTCATTCCACGTTAACTGCTTCATCCACTGGTCTGCATCGGCCAGCGCAATCTTGCTGTCTGCTGTCATCGGACCTCCACTCCTTTCTCGCGCAAATATTGCTTCACTTGGTCAATCGAAATTTCTTTGTAATGAAAGATCGAAGCGGCTAAGCCGGCATCCGCCGCGCCTTCAGCAAATACATCATGAAAGTGCGACTCTCTCCCCGCTCCTCCTGACGCAATGACCGGGATGCCTACGCTCTCCGAAACGGCACGAGTCAGCTTCAGATCGAAGCCGTCCTTCGTACCGTCCGCATCCATACTCGTCAGCAGCAGCTCGCCGGCACCGTGCTCCTCCATCCGCTTCGCCCACTCCAGTGCGCGAATGCCAGTGGCATTGCGTCCGCCGTGCGTGTACACTTCCCATTCTTCCCATTCTGCGTTGAACTTCGCGTCAATCGCAACCACGATGCATTGCGCGCCAAATTTGCGCGCACCGTCAGCAACCAACTGCGGATTCGTCACCGCGGCAGTATTGACGCCTATCTTGTCTGCCCCTGCCCGCAGCAGCCGCTTCATATCATCGACGTGGCTAATCCCTCCTCCGACTGTGAACGGAATTGTGATCTCGCCTGCTGTCCGGCGCACCACTTCGACCATCGTCGCCCGGCCTTCGTAAGAGGCTGAGATATCGAGAAACACAAGCTCGTCAGCACCCTCCTGATCGTACAAGGAGGCCAGTTCAACCGGATCGCCGGCATCGCGCAGATTGACAAAGTTGACGCCTTTGACTACCCGACCGTCCTTGACATCCAGACACGGAATAATCCGTTTTGCAAGCATGCGATCGTCTCCTTTTTTCCTTTATACTGTATCGTTACTGCGTTCGGTTCGCAGCGGATTATCTATTCAGCGCCGCCAATGCTGTATTTAACTGAATCGCACCTGTATATAACGCTTTGCCGACAATTGCGCCGCTTACGCCTTCGGATGCATAACCGGATAAGCGCTCCAAGTCCTCCAAGCGGCTAACGCCGCCTGATGCAATGACGCTGCGTCCAGATACTTGCGCGAGCTGTACGATCGCCTCTACATTCGGCCCTTGCATCATGCCGTCCCGTGAAATATCGGTGAAGATGAACGTTTCTGCCCCTTTGTCGGCAAGTAACTTAGCCAGCTCCTCCGCCTTCACTTCAGAAGTTTCCAGCCATCCTCTAGTCGCTACGTAGCCGTTACGCGCATCGATGCCAATAGCAATCCGATCTGCATGCTTCGCTAGCGCCTCCTCGACGAAGACTTGATCTTCAATAGCAGCCGTCCCCAATATAACCCGTTGCACCCCTGCTTGCAGCAGCTTCTCTACTGCCTCCATAGAACGCAAGCCGCCGCCTACTTGCACGGGGATGTGAACAGATGCTGCAATCTCGGCAATCGTCTTCTCGTTAACCGGCTGCCCGGCCTTCGCACCGTCCAGATCGACGAGATGAATCCAAGCCGCTCCTTGCGCTTCCCAATCCTTCGCTACCGCCGACGGGCTATCGTTATACACCGTCTCCTGCGCGTAATCACCTTGAATGAGACGAACACACTTCCCTCCGCGAATATCTATCGCCGGGTATACAACAAATTGATTCATATTCCGGTTATCCTCCATTCTTCGTCAGCTTCAGGAAATTGTCCAGCAGCTGCATGCCTGTAGCGCCGCTCTTCTCCGGATGGAACTGCATGCCGTACACATTGTTCCTTCCGACGATAGCCGTAACGTTGCCGAAGTAATCTGTACTAGCCAATAGATCATCTGTCTGCCCAACCTGAACATGGAAGGAATGAACGAAATACACATGCCCCTCCTCCAAGTCTGCTAGCACCGGATCTTCTCTATGGAAGACTAGTCGGTTCCAACCCATATGCGGGATCTTGAACTTACCTTGGAAGCGTACGACCTTCCCAGGCAGAAGATCCAAGCCTTGATTCCGACCGTGCTCCTCGCTTTCGGTGAACAGCAGCTGCATACCTAGACAGATACCAAGCAGCGGCTTCTTCCCTTGGGCATATTGGCGGATGACATCCGGCAAATCAAGCTCTGTCAGATTATGCATCGCATCACCGAACGCACCAACGCCCGGCAGGATCACCCCGTCTGCCTCCAAGATTTCACGCGCGTCCGCAGTCAGCTTCGCCTCGTACCCTAGCCGCTCGACCGCTTTGCTGACACTGTGCAGATTGCCCATCCCGTAGTCAATGATTGCGATCAAGGGCTACAGCACCCCTTTCGTAGAAGGCACGCCCTTAACCCGAGGGTCAAGCGAAGTCGCTTCGTCCAATGCGCGGCCTAGCGCCTTGAACACGGCTTCAATCATATGATGCGTGTTCTGTCCATAATGCACGATGACATGCAAGGTAATCCGCGCTTCCAGCGCGAACTTCCAGAGAAACTCATGAATGAGCTCGGTTGTCAGTGTGCCTACCTGTGCGGAAGGATATTCCGCTCTGTACTCCAAGTGCGGCCGATTGCTAATATCGATCACCACTTGTGCCAACGCCTCGTCCATCGGAACGAATACATTCGCATAGCGCTTGATACCCTTCTTATCGCCGAGCGCTTCGCGCAGCGCGAGCCCGAGACAGATGCCGATATCCTCAACTGTATGGTGGTCGTCAATCTCAATATCGCCGTTCGCGTCTACCTGCAAGTCGAAATGACCATGCTTCGTAAACAAGTCAAGCATATGGTTCATAAACGGCACATCACTCTGAATGTCGGCTTGCCCGCTACCATCCACCTGGAAGGCAAGCTTGATTTGCGTTTCATTCGTGTTCCGTTCGATACTCGCCGTTCTTGCTTGCTGCTCTGCCATCTTTACATCCCTTCCTTCTCAAGTCTGATCGCAATCGCACGAGCATGCCCTTCAAGACCTTCTCCGCGAGCCAACGTCATAATGTCCTGCCCAGCCTCAGCTAAGGCTGCCTTGCTGTAGTAGATCAGGCTCGTCTTCTTCAAGAAATCATCCACATTCAGTGGAGATGCGTAGCGAGCCGTTCCGCCAGTCGGCAATATGTGATTCGGACCCGCATAGTAATCACCTACAGGCTCCGAGCTGTATGGTCCGAGGAAGACTGCGCCTGCATTCTCGATACGTCCAAGCAGTGCGAACGGCTCTTCCACCAGCAACTCCAGATGCTCCGGTGCGATCCGGTTCACTGTCTCTACGCATTCGTCTAAGCTGTCAGCCACGATGATCGCGCCATTGTCGGCCAGAGATTGCGCGGCAATGTCCTTGCGCGGCAGTGATGCCAATTGACGCTCAATCTCCTGCTGTACCTGCTCGGCCAGCTTCGTTGATGCTGTAACCAGCACAGCTTGTGCAAGTGCATCGTGCTCGGCCTGTGAGAGCATGTCTGCTGCCACATATGCCGGATCTGCTTGATCATCCGCCAACACCGTAATGTCAGAAGGACCTGCGATGCTGTCAATGTCCACCTTGCCGTATACATAGCGCTTAGCCAGTGCTACGTAGATGTTGCCCGGCCCGCAGATTTTATCGACAGCAGGTATCGATTCGGTACCATATGCCATCGCTGCGATTGCTTGTGCGCCGCCTACGCGGTAAATCTCCTGAATGCCGAGCTCCGCAGCTGCAACCAGAATGTACGGGTTGATGCCAGGTTCGCCAGCAGTAGAAGGCGGTGTAGCGAGCGCAATCTCCCTAACCCCTGCTACCTGAGCCGGAATCACGTTCATCAGTACGGAGGACGGATAAGCAGCCGTCCCTCCGGGCACGTACAATCCTACTCGCTTGAGCGGACGGATCAGCTGCCCTAATGTGCTGCCATCCGGCTGGCTATCGTGCCAAGACAGGCGCTTCTGCTTCTCATGAAAGCTGCGAATACGAGCAGCCGCTCTGCGGAGCGCATCCAGAAACGCCTGGTCTACCTCCTTGTAAGCTGCTTGAATCTCCGCTTCCTCCACACGAAACTTATCAATCTCCATTCGATCGAACTGCTTCGAATAATGGCGCAGCGCCTCATCCCCTTGTCCTGATACTTCGGCAACGATTTGCTTCACCGCGTCATGCTGTGCTTCCGTCCCGTAATCCAGCTTCTCTTCCTGCTTATATGCGGCAGGCTTCATGATACGTACAGCCATACCTAGCCCTCCTTTACCCCGATCCGAGCTTGGAGTCTGTCACATAGTGCCTGGATGTCGGTATAATTCATTCTGTAGCTGACCCGGTTGGCGATCAAGCGGCTCGTAATCGGAAACATCTCTTCCATCTCCGCCAGCCCATTCTCGCGGATCGTCTGTCCCGTCTCCACCATGTCAACAATACGGTCTGCCAAGCCGATAAGCGGCGCCAGCTCAATCGAACCGTTCAGCTTAATCACTTCGACCTGCTGCCCCTTCTCTCTGAAGTATTGCGAAGCCACATTCGGATACTTCGTCGCTACACGCGGATGCATGACCGGCTTCCAGTCCGGCATGCCGATGACAGACATACGACAGCGGGCAATGCCCAGGTCCAGCAGTTCATACACGTCCCTGTTGTCTTCCATCAATACATCCTTGCCGACTACACCAATATCCGCCACGCCATACTCGACATAAGTCGGCACATCAACCGGCTTGGCCATAATGAATTCCATGCCGATCTCCGGTACCGGAATTATCAGCTTGCGCGAATCATCCAAGTCCTCTGGAATCGAAATCCCCGCTTCTCGAAACAGCTTCGAGGCCTGCTTATATATACGCCCTTTCGGCATCGCGACTTTCAATCTGTTGCCCATCGTAGTTCCTCCTGCCATTAGCGAAATTCCAGGACTTCATCATAATCGTTGCGCAGAACTGACTGATGCGCATCTTCGCCTTGACCAAACGTCCCCTGTGTACCAGCATAGTCAGCTGCCTTCATCGTCTCCACGACGACGTCTTCTGTGTTCCGCAGCTCCATCGCTGCCTGCAGCGCAGCCTTGCGCTGGCCTTCCTCATAGACAACTAGCACGCGACGGGCTGCAGCCAACGGACGATTGCCGACCATCTCCAATATCCGATTCACCTTAAGTGCGAAGCCGGTGGCAGGTGCTGGCCGGCCGAATTGCTGCAGCAAGTTATCGTAGCGTCCCCCACTACATACCGGAAAGCCTAATTCAGCAGCATATCCTTCGAAGGTCATGCCTGTATAATAAGTAAAATCCCCGATCATGGTCAGATCGATAAGTACATGCTCCTGCAGGCCATAATCCCCAATTGCTTCCCATATTCGGCATAGATGGGCAATCGCACGCTGCGCCGTTTGGTCTTGGGACAACTCCACCGCTTGATCACACACATCACTGCCTCCACGCAGACGCAGTATCCCTTCAAGCTCCTGCTTCGCCCGATCTGTCAACGGCAGCGTTCGGATACGATTGCGGTAGCCTACATAATTACGCTCCAGCAAGTATGCCTTCAGCTCTTGCTGCGCTTCCTCATTGTCTGGCAGCGCCTCCTGCAGCAATCCGTGCAGGAAACCGACATGACCAAGCGCAATCTTGAACGTATGAACGCCAGCAGCCTTCAGCGATTCTACAGCCAAGGCTACGATCTCCGCATCCGCTTCGGGCGATGCATCGCCGACAAGCTCTACGCCCGTCTGGAAGAACTCCGCCTCGCGTCCCGCTTCTTCCTCCAACGCGCGGAACACATTGGCATGATAAGCCAGACGAATTGGCAGCGGCTCCTCGCCCAGCAGCGAAGCTACGACACGCGCTATAGGCGCGGTCAAATCTGAGCGCAGCACCATCGTTGTGCCGCGCTTGTCAAGCAGCTTGAACAGCTTACTATCTGTTGTAGAGCTGGAAACCCCTACTGTATCATAAAATTCCAACGTTGGCGTAATGATCTGCCGGTATCCCCACTTCTCCATGCAAGCAAGTGTTTGGCGCTCAATATGCCGCAGTCGGACGACCGCATCCGGCAAGTAATCCTTCACACCTGTCGGCTTTTCAAATCCTTTCGGCTTGGACACGTTCTCCATCCTTTCTTGTATAACCCACAAAAGTGATGCGAAGCTTCGATGATTATTCCTATTACTTTTGCGGGGCCCGATTCTTTGCCCACGAAAGTGATGTAGACCTTTTAAGTTGATTCAAGTACTTTCGTGGGACCCGATTTTATTACAACCACGGGAAAGTGATGTACACCTTCGATGTTGATTCAAGTACTTTCGCGGGACACAAATTCACTCTTTCCTTTATCACGCTAATGTGCTACCTTGCTAATTAAATAAAGTAAGTAGACGTAATTGTACCACGCTCACCGTGGCTGGTCAATACAACCGATATATACCTGCTCGTATTCTATCCTTCATACTAAGTTACTCGGCCGGGCGGTCCAGCTTACGGATAACTTGAAGCGGATTGCCCGCCACGAACGTGTACGGTTCTACATCTTTGTGCACGACTGACCCTGCGCCAATAACTGCATAATCGCCGATCGTCACCCCAGGAAGAATCGTCGTGTTCGCACCAACCATCACATGCGAGCCGATATGGACTTCGCCGAGACGGTACTCCTTCGTCAAGTATTCATGCGTCAATATAGTGGAGTTGTAGCCAATGATTGTATTCGTGCCTATGTGGATTTTCTCAGGAAAAAACACATCCACCATCACCATAAGGGCGAAGGCGGACTGATCCCCTACTTGCATACCTAACAATCGGCGGTACATCCAATTTTTCAGCGGCAGCGACGGGCAATAACGTGCGGCTTGAATACAAATGAAGTTTTTGACGCCCTTCCATTTGCTGACGGTACGGTAAATTTGCCACAAGGCATTCGGTCCCTCTACCGGATAGCGATCTGTTCTGCGCACCACGACTCCCTCTTTCCCCATCATTGCCCGTCTGTTGCAGTCCCCAATACCAATGGACACAGCTCATGCATATCATGAATGACGTAATCGGCACCTGCGTCCCGTAGAATCTCTGACCCTTTCAAGGACCAGCTCACACCAACTGCTTGTACACCGGCTTGCTTGGCCGCTCCCATATCGTAAGGACTGTCTCCTACCATCCACGTGTGCGCCGGCTGTGCGTGCAATGCCTGCATCGCCTGAAGCACCCCCTCCGGGTGCGGCTTCGGTCTCGTCACGTCGTCGACGGTCACGATCGTATCCATCCATTCGAACAATCCGCAGTGACGCAACCCTCGCTCCGTGGTCAGCCGTACCTTCGAGGTGACGACGCCAAGCTTCACTCCTGCTTGCTTCAGCTTCTCCAGCACTTCACTCGTATGCGGAAAAGCAGTGACAAGCTCGTCATGCCTGCTTATATTGTAAGAACGGTACGCCTGCCGCAGATCGTCCACCGCCTCAGCTTCTGTCCTTCCGGCAAATAAACGAAGCTGATCGTCCAGCGGCCTGCCCATCTGCTGCACTAGCGCAGCTCGTTCAATCTCCTTGTCCAAGTGTTCGCGGAACACATGCTGGAACGATTCAATAATCAGCTCATTCGTATCCAAGATCGTGCCGTCCAAGTCAAATAATACCGTTCTCTCCATACCTGCAATCCTTTCTGGCTGTCTACTCCTTGCTTCTCACCAAGCCTGTTTGCTACAATCTCTAGCTGGAAATATACCCTTCCTTCTGAATCGGGTCTACATACCTCTGATTAGACAGCCCCAGTACACGACGAGACACAACCAATATAATGACTGCTAATAAGATGAGCACACCAATTAGCTGCGCAGCACGAATATTGGCATCGCCAGGAATTGCACCTGCTTCTCCGAATATCCAGGACATCGGCGCCCATAATCCGTTCAGCAACGCTTCCAGCCAGCCAGGACCGTGGAAGGCCAAGCTGTCCGTACGCAAACCCTCGACGAAGAATCGGCCGATTGAATACCAGACGAAATAGCTCATGAACAATTCACCAGCGCGTATAAAGTGTTGTCTGCGCAGCACGAACAGCAGCACAATCCCTACAATGTTCCAGACAGACTCATACAGGAAGGTAGGGTGATACGTAACCCCGTTAATGTCCATATGATTCACAATAAAATCAGGAATAAACAGCGTGTTCCGCAGAAATTCAGGATCGACCGGTCCGCCGTGTGCTTCTTGATTCATGAAGTTGCCCCATCGGCCAATAATTTGTCCGGCAAGCAGCGATGGCGCACAAATATCCGCTATCCGCCAGAAGTTGTATCCCTTACGGCGGGTATACCAGATCGCTGCGATGACGGCACCGATTAGCGCACCGTGAATCGCAATACCGCCTTCGCGCAAAGCGAATATATCCAACCAGTTGTCCTTGTACTGATCCCATGTGAATACGACATAATACAGTCTTGCCCCTACTATCGCCGATGGCACACCGATCAACAGCAAATCCATGAAGAAGTCAGATGGGATGCCGAAGCGCTTGCCTTCCCGTATGGCAAGCAGAAGCCCCGCCAGTGCTCCTGTTCCTAAGATAATACCGTACCAATATATCGGCAAGGGTCCCAGATAAAACGCTACATTATCGAACAAATACATAAGTACCCACCTTTTCTCCGATTAATCGGAATCATCCATATCGTCGCCGATCGTCTCCGTCAATCGATTCGTAAACTGCTGCGCGGCGTTGTAGCCCATACGCTTCAATCTGAAGTTCATAGCGGCTACCTCGATGATGACCGCCAAGTTTCGCCCAGGACGTACCGGAATCGTCACAAGCGGCAGATCGGTCTCGATAATGCGAGTCGTCTCCTCATCTAATCCCAACCGGTCATATTGTTTGTCCTGCTGCCACGTCTCCAGCTTGCAGATCAACGTAATCTTCTTCTCATTCCGAACCGCGCCAGCACCGAATAATGTCATAACATTAATAATACCTACACCGCGAATTTCCAACAGGTGTCGGATGAGTTCTGGTGCATTGCCGTACAATACGTTGTCTGTCGTTTGCCGAATTTCTACTGCATCGTCGGCAATTAAGCGATGGCCGCGCTTGACCAGCTCGAGCGCCGTCTCACTTTTACCAATACCGCTGCTTCCTGTAATGAGCATGCCTACACCGTATACGTCCACTAGCACACCATGGATTGTCGTAGTAGGTGCCAGCATCGTCTCCAAGTATCCCGTCAGCCGGCTAGCCAGAATCGTAGTGGACACCGTACTGCGCAGTACCGGCACACCGCGTTCCTCAGAGATGTCCGCGAGCTCTTCCGGCACATCCAATCCGCGAGAGACGACAATGCAAGGTGTTTCGTCCGCGCACAATCGGCTAATACGTTCCTTGCGGTCCTCTTCCGACAGCTGTTCGAAGAATGTCAATTCGGTTTTGCCGAGTATTTGAATCCGTTCCTTCGGGTGATACGCGAAGTATCCCGCCATCTCCAAGCCCGGTCTGTACAAATCGGAGACCGAAACTTTGCGCTTGACTCCCTCATCACCGCTAACCACTTCTAGGCTGAACTTGCGGACTAAATCCGCCACTTTTACTTTTTTCGGCATAATCGCGCTGCTCCTTTTGACCGTCGTTCTGCCATTCCTATCGGCTTAATTTCTTCCATCGTAATGGAATTATCGTGCAAAATCAAATAAAGATTATGTAGGAAACCTTGCACATATCCAGTAAGCGTGCATCCCAATAAAAAAAGAGACCAGCCTAAGCCAGCCCCTTCGCTTAAAAATCGATATCTCTCTTAACCAAAGAACAGGGATTGTTCGGTTTCTTTGTCAAATACATGTACCTTGTTCATATCGAATGCAAGCTTGATGTTGGCGCCTTCCTTCACACCGGCACGACCATCAATCCGTGCGATAATGTTGGCGTCGCCAAGACCTGCCAAGTACAGGTACATCTCATGACCGAGGTTCTCCGCAACTTCAATGTGCGCATTGACAATGCTGTTCGGCGATGCTTCCAGGAATACAGGCTCTTGGTGAATGTCCTCCGGACGAACACCGAAGATAACTTCCTTACCCGCATAGCCCTTCTCACGCAATGTCTTCGCCTTGCCTTCTGGAATGACAACGTCTACATTGTTCGCTTGGAAACGCAGTTCGCCGTTCGCGTCTACCAGCTGTCCGCTCAAGAAGTTCATAGCTGGGGAACCGATGAAGCCTGCAACGAACACATTCTTCGGACGGTTGTACACTTCTTCCGGAGAAGCTGCTTGTTGAACAATACCGTCGCTCATAATTACGATCCGGTCACCCATTGTCATAGCCTCAGTCTGGTCATGCGTTACGTATACAACCGTTGTCTCCAGACGCTTAGCCAATTTACTGATCTCCGCACGCATCTGTACGCGCAGCTTCGCATCCAAGTTGGAAAGCGGTTCGTCCATCAGGAACACTTGCGGTTCACGGACAATCGCACGACCGAGGGCAACACGCTGACGCTGACCACCGGACAGTGCTTTCGGCTTACGATCGAGCAAATGCTCAATGTCGAGGATCTTCGCCGCTTCACGAACGCGCTTCTCGATTTCGTCCTTCTTGAACTTACGCAATTTCAGACCAAACGCCATGTTCTGGTATACGTTCATGTGCGGGTACAAAGCGTAGGATTGGAAAACCATCGCAATGTCACGGTCTTTCGGTGCTACATCGTTCACGAGACGATCGCCGATGTACAAGTTTCCTTCTGTAATTTCCTCCAAACCAGCAATCATACGGAGAGTAGTAGACTTACCACAACCGGAAGGACCAACCAGTACGAGAAATTCCTTGTCTTGAACATCTAAGTTAAAGTCTTTAACGGATGCTTCTTCAGCTCCCGGGTAACGTTTGAAAATGTGCTCTAGGCGCAAACCTGCCATCGATAGTTCCCCCTTCAGTTTTGTTACCCTTATCTTATCGCAGTCCACGACTATTGACTATGCACAATCCTTACAAAAAAATCACTTTCTTTTCGTCACTTTGTACAATAGCAATGCGATCTTGACCAACATAGCGTCGCTGAAATTTCTGACATCGAGTCCGGTCTCCTGCTTGAACTTATCTAGCCTGTACAACAACGTATTGCGGTGAATGTACAACCGCTTCGCTGTTTCACTAACATTGCAGTCCATCTCGAAGAACAGTTCCAGTGTGCCTAGCATCTCACTATCCATCTGGTGCTCGAACCCTCTGAGCACTTGCTCATAGAACGTCCTCTTGTCGTGAGTGGACACACCGTTCAGCAATTTCTCCATATGCAGCATCCAAGGCAAGTGCACATTGCGTGTCATATGATACGTTCTACCCAGGGTAATCGATTCACGCAGTACCAGCTGCGTAATGGGCAATGCATTGGCCGGAACGATCGGATGGTATACCGATATATGCGACTCGCCTATCCATTCCCCGACCATCTCATGTAAGCCCAGAGCTAAATCTGTCAGCAGCTGCTCCGTGCCGCTGTCTTCACTCTGCTGCTCTTCATCTCCATCCTTCAGCACAGCATCGTCAGCGAGAATCAGCCACTCCTTCTCCTGCAGCGGAATGAGAATAACATCACTTTCGAAGTAAGTTTCCAAGAGCTTCTTCCACTCGCGGTATTCGGTGTCTCCAGCTGATTCGCCAACTAACAAGAAAGGAACCTTCGTATTATATAAGGACGGGTACACCTGAAGCGGTTCGGGAAGTTCATGGGACTGCCCTGCAGCTGTATGATCCTGCAACCACTCGCTGACCATACCGGCAAACCGCTCATCCTCCGGCAGTGATGGGGCAGTTGGCTTGTTCGTGTCAATCGACTGCTCCGCAAGCAGCATTACCAGCTGGCGCTCTGCTGGAGTAAGCAGCGTCTCCTCTAAGCTAAGAGCAGTGACCCTTTGCTTCTCCTGACCTAGCTTGATATAGAGGCGATCCTGCACGGTGAGACTCTGTCTATCTGCTCGGGTGCCTGTCGATTGATCTGGTGAGTCGCTCTGAATGGAATTATTCGTGTTGGAATGGGGTTCGGTTTGACTCGACTCCGTTGGGGTGATTTGAGATCCGCTATCCATTGAGACGCCCCCCGTCCGAGGTTCGCCGGTTCCCGTCAACGCCCGCCATTCCGACTCCTTCATTTCCTCAATTTCGACAGACGTTTGCAATATCTGCTCCAGCCGCCTCGCCAGATCCAGCATGGCCTTCCGTTCCATGTACTCTCCCCCTTGCGTGCTCTATCTATACCCTACATTGTAGCACAAGTGCATCAATATCATGCCACTAGCGTCCACTCTTCCCTCTACCCTTCCCTCTAACGGAAGTGACAAACCGTTAAACGCCCATTTCAGAGCATTGAGCACTCTAACGGAAGCCACGGTGCCTTATACCGCACACCCTTGTACTTTTAGCCCGATCATCATCAAATAGATACCTCTGACTTCCGTTAGAAATCGTATCATGGCCAATATGGTCGTTTAGTGACTCCCTACTTCCGTTAGATTCGTGCCCATGTGACCTTTGAGTTCATTGGTTTGCTTTTTGCGCTCATTGGTTACACAGAGGCATTCATCCGCTATCGCCACCTTACAATCATTGTACTCTTACCTTCTTCTACAGCCACTCCTGATCCTTGGGCCTCAAGCGTTGCATTCCGTTCTTCGCACCACTATACAACCCGACCGCACTTAAGCCTAGCGTAGTACCCACCAGCACACCTTGAGCGAGATTCTCTGGTGCGACATAGCTGACCCCAGCAGCTACGCCTAATACAATCGCGGCAGCTGGTGCCCACGATCTAGGAAATCCAACCGCCGTAGCTACTGAAACCAAACCGACAATTACGGGAATAAGCGCAACATTATACACTTCCACATCCATCATTCGTCTGAATCCTCCTTCATATAAGCGGCGTACCCTTGTTCATGCAGCTGTTGCACGAGTCGTTCCGCATTAGCTTGATAACGAAAGGCGCCGACCTGCACCCTGTATAAAGGTGAAGGCGACGCCTCAGAATCCTGTTGCTGTTGCTGTTGTCGAGGTTGCAATTCGTAAGTTTCAGCCATGCCGTCAGCGATTGCTTGGGCACATAAGCGCCGATACCTGTCCTGCTGGAGAAGATCCGCCGACTCCCGGCATGTCATAAACTCACATTCCACAAGAATTGCCGTCATCGCCGTCTCTCGCAGCACATGGAAATTAGCCGCCTTCACCCCGCGATCCGGACGCTTAGCCCGCCGGATTAATGATTGATGCACTGCTGTTGCCAGCTCCACCGAACCCTTCGGTCGACTGGAATAAACGTACGTTTCGATCCCCTTCACATCATTCCAAGTACCATTCCCATACGCATTCGCATGAATCGAGATGAACGCATCAGCCCCCCATGCATTGGCTGCAGCTGTACGCTGCGTCAAGGGAACATCACGGCTGCCGTCATCGGCATGCGTGAACTTGATTTGCACACCTTCGTATTGCATGAGATACTCTTCCAAATAGTTGGCAACCATACGATTGAATTGAAATTCCCGCATGACCCCATCCGGCGTTCGCTTCCCTAGCGTGTTTGGTCCATGGCCGGCATCTATAGCGAACTTGAGACCCCGACCAGAATGACTTGGTGACACAACCAAGCCATCACCTCCTTCTGCCAAGCTGAGACTGTAGTTCGTCTAGCTTCTCGATGACAATATCGTATTTCTTCGCAAACTCCGACAGCACCTCATAGTGCCTGCGCGATCGTTCTTCCGATTCGGCACGCAAGTCCGCCATTTCGCTTCGCAAGATTTCCTCGCGCTCGCGGGACTCGCTGCGTAACGTCTCCTCCCGTTCCTTGGACGTCCTCAACGTCCAGTAGAACAGCGAGACGAACAGCAAGGCGAACGGCCCGTACAACGCGAAGTAATCAGTAAGCTCGATCCCTTCGACCATGGGCACGCCTCCTTACTGATTGGTAATCGTTATTTTCGGGACAAATAAGCGAGTTGTTTCATGATTTCGATATTTTGCTGATAGATCATGTCCAGTGACACTTCACGAGGGATTTCCCCAGCTTGCTGTGCCGCGTCAGCTTTGCGACCAATTTCCTCTACTACAAGACGAGACGGGTCTGCGGGACGAACGTATTTGACAGAACGTTGTTTCGCATGCTTAGTCATGGGCTACCACCTCCACAGTATCGTTAGACATCACGTATTGATCTTCACCGTTGCTAGTTGTGATCGTGACCGTGCCAGGTTCCTCAGAGGCATATTCTAGAAGTACTGTGCCGTCCGTAGGCGTTACTGGAATCTGCTCTCCTTCTACATCGAATAGGATGTCGTGGGCAAAATCTGTCGCAATGGTATCATCCCAATTGTAGATCGTTGCTGTGATTGTGGCGGTTTCTTGTCCGTCTGCTGTGATTTCAGGCTTGTCGGTGGTGAGTTTGATGCGGTAGCCTACGAATTGATCGTTGATGTACCATGTGCCGAGTTGTCGAGAGTCTAATTCTGAAATCTCGATCATCGTGTTAGGCGAGTAGGCTTGTGCAATTACGCGACCGCTGTCGTTTGTTTGGTTATAGTTCGGCATGTTATCACTCCTTAGTTATATTCGATGACTTCCCAGGAAAATGTTAATCCTGTCTTACTATAACCATCCTCGTTTATAATGCTGAGAGTGGTTGAATTTATTAACTCAGCTCTTATTCTAGAACTATCTACAATGTTGTTAAAAGTAACAAACGACTTAGATGTATTTACCCCCGAGATAGTAACATCCACCGAACTACTCGCCGCAGGACCAGCGACATTTCCACGCTGCACATTCTTCACTCCCCCCACCGCCTTCCATGATCCGTTGTCGTTCCATTCGAGATAACCGCTTGTTGTACGCAATGATCCAGTATGCCATACCTTTCTTTCAGAACCGTTAAATGAATATAGTTCTCCGTTTGGCTTGACTCTTAGACCGTTCCCCACGTAAGGACTGTTACCATACCCCATATATAGCCAATTAAATGTATCAGTATCTGCATTACCATATGCTCCGATTGCCGCGCTTGAGTCAGCTCCCTCGTGGGCTGCTTTTGTGTCATAAAAAAATATACCTCGTGACCATCCTCCCGAACTTGGTGACACTATAGCCAAGTTACTGGCGTACATTCGGGCGTCCTTATTAAACTGTTGCACTCTAGTAAATGCGTTTTCTACATTCGTCTGCACTGGATTGGGAAGATTCGCCGAGTGCCACATTTCGGTCCAATTACTCCAATTATCCGATTCTTTCCACCTTGAAAATAACTTCCCGTCTCTTGCAACCTCTTGATACGCATAAGTAGACGAGTGCTGGACGTGAATACCGAAATACTGGTTATTTGCGACTGGGCTATTTATATTTCCAGTGTAAAAACCGGTTTCGGTAATTGTATTCCAATCTACATTGCCTTCTGCGGCCGAAAGGACTGCGCCTAATCCAAGAGATTGTGCCCATGTCTTGGTTACAGGATCAGGAAGGTTTCCGTTATGCCAAAGTTTTCTCCACGGTTGCCATGTCGGACCTGTGAGCACACCCTGCCGCATATAAAACTCGTTATCACTAATCCCTGTTATGATTTGATAAATTGTATCCGATCCACGTGACACGATTAATTGACCATATCCAACACTTGATGGACCATTCGAATAAGTTGGTCCGAGTCGGTAAAAGCCGGAGGTTGACACTGTATTTAAGTCAATACCATCTGCCAATGACACGGTTTTTTTTGCAAACTTGCCGTCAGCATATGATTTCGCCGCCTGCTCCGCAGCATCCGCCTTCGCCTTCGCCCCAGCAGGGGTTTCCTTCGCATGCCATACCGCGCGTTCTGATGCTGTCACATGTGCTGTATTATCACCCACATGCGCATCCAACTCAGCTTGCGAGGCGGCTGCGTTATCGATAGCATCGATCAGTGTCTGTTCGTTCTCTAGTGTGACGTTATCGCTCGCCTCCGGCCGTGGCAGGCCGAGCTTCGATGTCGTTGTCGCCATGTTTCACACTCCTCTACTGTTTGTACGTTTCCCAATCCGCCCAGTTCAGCGCCTTCGCATCTACATTCGCCCACGTGAGTGAATAGGTATCCAATGCTTCGTAGGTCATGTACGTAAAGGCGAAGTAAATCGCCAAATGAGCGGGTATAATTTCCTGAAGGGCTTGGCGTATATCGTCCAAGTTATCCGGAACCCCATGATTGCTGACAAAGGTAATCGTGACCGCATAGCCTACTGGATCCTCCGTCACGTCCACCTCACCATTGTCGTAAGCTTCCGCCACATCCTTCACAAGCCCAACGGTGACCGTCCCGACCCCGCGCAGCTTGGACTTGATGACGGAGCGGCGCTGGTGGAGTGGCTTCGCTTCGTCCGTAGGGATGCCGCATATACGCTCCCATTGCGTCAAGCCCCAAGTCGCGGTATCGACGAAGAGCTGATCCCGCACATCCCGAATGGCCTCGTTCAGCTCATTCAACTCTACAGCTTCCCGATCCAGCAGCTGCTCCGCTTCGCGAATCTCCCTATAGTAAGAAGGCAAATAATCGCTCATGGACTGCCTCAAATTACGCATCCAGACTCACCGTCCCCAGCACGGCAACGTGCTCCTCTTCCATCGCAAGGTTGGTCGTACCGCCATTGACCGTCAGATCACTGTAATCCAGCACCGCCGGTGCTTCGAGAATCATGTTCGCGATCTTCGAGTACCGGACAATCGGATCAAGGAAAGCCAGTGATTTCAAATAAGCTTGCAACGCTTCTTCAATCTGCAGTTGGGCTTGGGCCAAGCTAGCTCCTGCTACAAGTGTCAGGCTTGCCGATACGTCAATCGGTGCTTCCGATGCAGCCTCCACCGTTACCTGCGCGCCGATCGGTCGAACCGATTCAATGTAGGCGGCAACCTCCGCTACCTTCCCAGCTGGCGGCGCCGTACCCGCATCGTCCAGCACGACTACCTTCACCGTCAGCGGACCGTTCCACTGCGGGAATACCTTCACCGCCGCAATGCCGGGCACTTCCTTCGCCCACTGCTCATAATGGTTCGCATTACCGCTCGTCGAAGGCTTACGCACCCGATCCAAGTAGCGCTGCAGATAAGCCGCATCTGACTCCGTATCGGTTCCGCCATCGAAAGCTTCTTCATTCGTAACTATCAGAATGCCAGCCAAATTGCCGCGAATGAGACCAATCGTTCCAGCCCCGACATTACCGAACGCCCCTCCTGCAACAGCCTCAGCTGCAAGCTCGATCGTACCTGTAGACTCACCCGGAATCTCTCCCGCTTCCGTCGTAACGAAGGAGACCGCTTCTGCATCATCAGTCGCCAGTTCTGTCCCCTTCGGTATCAACGTGCCTGACGGTCCCGCGAACGCCACACTGCCGACAGCCTTCACAGCTGTCTTCCGGTACACCCCTAATTCACCGCAACGCTTGTCCAAATATTCGCCATATGCGGTGTCCGCAAACCCAGCTTGCAGCACTTGATCCAATTCCACATAGGACAAGGCCAGCTCAATCGCCGCCGGAGACAGTAGATCATAGGTAACCGAGCCTTGCCGCGTGTCGATATCTGCTGGGGATGCTTCCAGCATTCTTTGCAAAATCACTTGTTTGGTCTCACTTTCATAAGCCATCGCGCACCTTCACCTCCTCCATCACGCTGCCTTCCGTCGTATCCACATGTACCTCGATCCATAGACCATCATCTTCCAGGCGAAGTCCCGTTGCCTCGACAGTGCTAACGCGGTCATCCTGCAGCAGCGCTTCCTCCAGCAATCGCGGAATTTCGCTCTTGAGCCATGCCAGATCCCCGCTCCGTCCCATTAGCGCTTCGAGCTCGCTGCCGTATCGAGCATCATAGATCGGATAGCGTCCTCTCGTAGTTGCCAATACCTTGCGCACATATTGCTGTACGGCTCTCCGCCCATCTATTCGACCGGACAATCGTCTTTGATCCATATCCAGTTCGTAGGTCATCGTCGGCTTCTTCCCTGCTTGCTGCCAGCTTACCGGCATCGTTCGAAGCTCTCTCGGACTTAAACTCATACCGCCTTCACCACCTTGCTCAGTACAATAAATTGCTGATCTCCGTTCATAGACAGCAACAGTACACGATCACCTGCTTGCCAAGGAGAACGGACCTCCATCATCGTATCTGTTCCCGCTCCTTCCATGCGTACCGTTCGCTCATGTTCAAGCCAATCTGCTGCAATGAGCAAATCTTCCGCATTCAGCTCCCAACGGATATGGTCAGGCTGTACGCGTATACCAGGCGGCGGTGCCGTAACCGTACCGAGCAGCAGCTTTTCGGATGGCTTACCGCTATGCTGCCGAATCAGCTGTACCCATCGACTGTACGGATTTCCTTCGAGTGCGTCCATGTTCGTCCTCCCCTCTCTGCTCCCTTAGTGTTATCCCGTCTGTTCTGCTTCCATCTCTGGCACATCATCGGTCAAGGAGAGCGTTAGCTTCATACGATGACCCGTCGGGCTGATCGTGTGAGAATCGGAGGACACATAGAACGCTCCGTCTGTTTCCGTCACAGGTTCCCTTACATATATGAGCTTGCCCGCTATTACATCGATATTTCCGAGGGCCTCTACTTCTGTTTGCTGTTGAACCGTGCCCTTGGTAGCCAGCAGGCTGCGAGCCAGTTGGTCCATCTCGGAGCGAGTTAATTCAGGATCGACGCTTTCCACATGCTGCATCAAACCATAGCGGGCAACAAGAGCGGCATCTTCCCGCATAGCTTCAACTGGATTCCGGTCCTGATCCGAAGCTACCACCTTCACACGGGTGCTCATTTCTTCAATAGAACGGCTAGAACCAATGGTCAATAGCGAAGTCCCGCTTTGCAAGATCCACTGCAGCACGTTCCGCTTACGATTGATCAGATGCAACTTACCGTCGTTAGCAAACAGATGAAACCGCTCATTATTTTGCTTAGCTGTCTCCGTCAGAGCCATGATCATCATATTCCACAGCGTCTGATTCACCATCTTCAAATCCGGAATCACGTAGCCCGTATCGTCTATCTCACCTGTCTGCAACTCGAAATCTGCACACAGTTGGCGAATAAATTGCGACGCGGTCTGACGACGGATTCTGCGCGAATCTGTATTGCGGGTCAAATAAATGTTCTCGTCATAGGCCACCCATGATTCGTCTGCTCTACCATTCCGTGACGAACTGAATAAGATTCCGCGGAACCGTTCCTCCCCATCCTGCATCCAGCGAATCGTGTCCCCCTCCGCTAATGGAAGCGCACGATTCGTCCCGTTCGTCGTATTGCGCACATTGAATTCCGACCGGCGGCACGCCTGCACGATATCGCCTGACCAACTCATACCCGTAATGAGTGCAGCGATCTCTCGCTCCTCATTCCAGATCACTTCCATGCCCTTCATCTGGCTGGCACCTCCAGCTCCTGACCCGGAACAATTAGATTCGGATCGGGCCCGATCACCTGGCGATTAGCATCATATAATTCCCGCCAACGGTCGCCATCACCCAACAAGCGCTTGGCAATGAGCCAGAGCGTGTCCTGCGCCTTGACCACATACTCGCGGGGGATCACTAGGTCTTCACTGCCCTGATTGCGCAACTCCGATGAGGCTTCCTCCCGGAAAACAGGAAACACATATTCCTTCAATGACAGGTCATAATAAATATCCCCCGGATGCCCACTCACTTCCCTATATTGAAAAGACCGTATCGTCGCAGCCACATTCAACTTCGGTCCGCCCAATTGTTCTGTATCTGCAACGGCCAACTGAAAGCGCATCGGACGGCCTGACGCTTGCCACTGCTCAATCTGACGCACCAGCTCCCAAGGCTCTGGTACCGGCTGATACTCGCAATAAGAAGGATGATACTCCCTCGGGAATAACGAAGAGAACGATATTTCCCGCAGCTTCTGATTGCCGATGACCGTGCGCTCACCTAGCTGCAGCACATCCACATCCTCAAAGGCGTGCGTCGCGGATACGGATATCGTCTCCGGATTTACTGGAAGCTGGATAATCTCTGCTCCATTATTGAAGCTTAGCCAATATTTCAGCTCTGATGGCATCGCAGTTCCGCCTCCTTTCCTCTGTCATTACACAAGCGCCCCGGCTTCCATTACCCTGCCGGCAATCGCATCCGCAATCCGGTCAATATCCGCCTCTTCCCGCACGACGATCGTATCCGCCAGTTTACCTAGCTGCAGTGCACGCTGATTGTGAGAATAGCTGCGATTCTCCGAAGCGGTCATGACCCGCTCGCCCTTGTGCAGTTCAGCCACATACCCGTCGTAAGGGACATAAGACAAGCCAGTCTCATGTCGCCCATCGACTGTGGAGGATTCCTTCCCCCCGTCTATCCCGATCCAATCACCCACATCCTTGATCCAATCAGGTACTTTGACTTTCTTGATCATATCGGCAAAGTCTCTAATCTTCTCAGATATCCACATGAACAGGTTGTAGAGACCTTCCAAGATCGGCTTGACTACACCCCAGACAGCCTCCAACACCGTACCGATTACCGGAATCAACGGCATGACAATATTCTCAATCAACCAACCGATCGCGCTAGACAATTCGCCCACAATTCCCGTAATGATTGGAAACACTGTGCTGAATATATCCATTACGACTGGCAGAACAGTTGCCACCACATCCCCGATCATCCGAATATAGTTGCCCAATGTTTCATAGACCGGACGCAAGTTGTTTATGCCTGTTTGAAATGCGGTGACAATCTGATCCCACTTCGGCCGGATCGCATCCATTACCGAAACGATTACGCTTTGCAACCCTTGGAACACAGGCTGTAGCAGCTGCAGAATTGAGCGAAACGCCTGCATAAATGTTCCGCTGTGCTGACTCAGGAAAGAGAATGCCTGAGACAAACCAGAAGCCAGACCGCCCAAAATCTTCGAACCGAAATCGATCACCGTCTTCATCGCATCTCCAGACATCCAGGCATTCAGCTGATTCAAGATCGGCTTCAGATGCTCCAGCGCTTGTACCCCCATATCCTCGAAAGCCAATGCGGCCCGTTCCTTCACCTCATTGAACTGGGCGGTTGTCGAGCCTTCCAGCCGTTCCATGAAGCTGTTGTCCCAGCCCTTGCCGCCCATAATGTCCTCAATAGCCTTGAGCTTCTCCTCTAGGGGAGCTTCCATGATCGGAGCCAACACATCTGAAGGCACTTGCAGTGCCTGTGCCAAACTGCTCGCATCCCCTTCTGCCAACTGCTTCAGCGCATCCGCTGCGCCGCTCAGCCCGACTGCTGGATTAGCTGCGCCCAAGCGCTCGGACAAAGTGGTCATCTGCTCCAACGCAGGCATCTCGGTACTGATAGAAGCTAAGGTGCCAGAGATTTCAACGAATTGATCTTTCTTAAAGACCGACTCAGCAGCACGGTTCTCCAAATAGTTATAAAATTGGTCTGCCTTCTGCTGATCTCCCTGAAATTTCGCAGATAGCGTGATCTGCTCATATTCACTGGAGGCCGCGGCGCCGATTGTGCGTTCCAGCAGCTTCGTCTCTTGAATGAGACCGACCACTCTCTTCCCGATGGCAACCGCTATGCCGAATGCTCCCCCGAGCGCGCGCCCGATTCCGGCCATGCCTTTCACCGAGGCGCCGGCTGCAGCTGTACCCGCCGCAGCTCCGCCGCCAACCGCCGCGGTTGTTCCCGCAGCTGCTGCACCGCCAGCTGTTGCAGCCGCCGCACCACCTACTAGACCAAATGTCGAAGCTATCGAGGCTATACCTGAGATGGCCCCAACCGCAGCACCCACTCCTCTCATAGCAGGAAGCATCTTCTGAAATCTCGTCAAAAACTTGTTTGTCGACTTCTCAGATGTCTGCTCCTTCGAAGCTTCCTGCTGCGCTTTACTCGCTTGTTCGATCTTCTTGGAAGCCTCGAGTTGCGCTTCGGCTGCTTGCTGCATCGAGTTCACTGCTTTGTGCTGCTTCTGAGCTGTCGCCTCCATCGATTTGGCTGCTTGATCGTAAGCCGTTGCCGACTTGCTCACCAAGGAAGAAGCCCGGTCGAGCTGCTTAACCACGACAGATAACTTATTCGTGATCCGTCCCATCTCTTTGTTCGCCTTTTCCAGTGCTGTAGCCATCCACTACCCTCCCTTCTGTCGGTTGCTATGCTTGCGCTCTTCCTCCAAGGCAAGCAGAACCGATGCGTACATAAAGGTGCGCACGCCAGACGGCTTGTTGTATACATCGTCAGGCGGCAATCCCCACCGTTGGAAGATCACATGCAACAAGTATGGGATGCCGCCTGACCGAATTAGTTTTTTGCTTCTTCTACCGCTTCATCTTCGTCACCGAAGCCGGACAGCTGCAGAATATCTCCGGTTAGCTTGACGATCTCTCCCGCTAACAAGCGTTTCTGGACAACATCCGTTGGCGTAGGACCGAAGGCGTCGAGTAATGCCTTATCCGTCCAGTCCGGCATGAGACAAGCCTTCTCAATGAGTAATGCGCCGAACTTCTCCTCATCCACCTGCTTCCCGTTCCGAGTCGGATAAGAAGCTTGCTCGCGAATACGGTTGATCGTCTTCCCGTCCAGCGCTTGAATGTGGAACTCGGCATCGAACCGCTTCATCCACACCTGCTTCTCCGGCTTCATCTCGGTATCTAGAAGCTTCCGCAGCAACGATTCTTGATTGGCTTCCGTCATGTATCACCGTCTCCTCTGCTTCTATAATATGAATTCTCTCTTGACGTGAAAAAGAGCGGCTGCTTGGGCCGCTCCTTCTTCTGGTAGCTGTCTGCTTATGCGCTGATGGCATCTAGGTATTCGAAGCCATCGAATACGAACGGCCATTCCTGCTCCACCACTGCACCGTGTTCGAACTTCATAATCTCAATCTTCGTAAACTGCACACCCTTCAATCGGACACGCTCATGTCCGTATGCCTCCGGATCAGCCAACTTCAAGATCAGATCGCATACGAACGAGCCTTGCTTGTCGTCGGTAATTTGCGCTACGCTCTGAGCAAGCTCCGATGTAATCTTATAACCACTAATGGTCCCGGAATATTTGATCGTACCGGCCTTGTTCCCAATAGCGCGTGTACCCGATCGTTTGATTTCCTCATACGTAATTTCGGCGGAAGCTTCCGCCGTATGGAAGTTCGTCAGCCATTGACCATCCTTCCAGACTGAACCGAACTCGCCTTTGATCACACGACTAGATTCCAGCATTGCTTTCATCCTTTCCTTCGCTTATTGGATTAGAGATTCACTGTTAAGAATATGCGCTCCATGCTATCCACTTCGGTATAGCTAATAGCTAAGTACACAGCATCGCCAACCGACGGAAACTGTGGATCCAGACCTACGGACGGCAAGATCAACACATTGGCTGCTTCCAACGTCTCCAAATATGCCTTCACGGCAGCGATTAGCGCCGCTTGACCATCGGCGTGATTGTCGATCTTGCCAATGTAAGCATCTGCTGCTGTCTTCGTAACAGCGGTAGCAATCGATTGACGGGCACGGACAGAACGGATCTTGCGACCGCTTGTAGCAATGCCTTGTTCAATCTTCACCTTTTCCCCATCATCGGTGAGCACCAGAGAGCCTGCTTCTAATGCCGCTCTTGTCTGTGCGTTCGTCAACCTTGGCAGCACATCCTCTGCCGGTACACCGGTATATGTCACCGATTGGTTGATCGGTGTTCCCGCAATTCGTCCCGCAACATACGGCGCAATCTCCGATGAATCATAGGCCTGTCCATTCCAGACAACACCGTTCACCACATTGACAATATAATCATCGTCCAACACAGTGCTGCGATCATTGCCGCTTGTAGGATCGGCATCTGTTGCCGCATCACCGCCAAGCACTGCGATGAAGTGCTTCCCTTCCTCTCGATTGCTAGCGACCCATGCTTGTACCGCTGTCTGGTGTGTTGCATCAAATTGTCCGTCGAATGCGAAGACATGGAAAAGATGTGTGTCCAGAACTGCTCGCATATCGGTATAGTCCGCTTCGACCGCTGCCTCAGGCATCGTGTAGACTAGTACTTCCTTAGCTCCGCCTTGCAATGCCAGTTGGATGGAGCGAATATGCTCGGTACCGAACCATTCGTTAGCCTGCTGCTCACTTTCTACTTTGTAAACCTTCTTCGGCTCAGCCGTACCTGCATAGGCGAGCAGCGGGATGGCTACAGTTCCTTGCGTCCCACCCTGAATTTGGGCTGTTGCCGCATCTACAAAATTCATATACAAGCCCGGCCGCTTCGGCAAGGCTGTTGGATTCCACGTTCCTGACATGGATTCCCCTCCTTTGTCTCTTTTATTGAAATGCCGTTTCGATTGCTCCCATCTTGGCCACAGGCTCCTGGTGCTGCTGGATGCGCTGTTCCACCGTCAATGTGCCGAGGCAGCCGTACAATTCACTGGCAGTCTGCAACGGTGCATACGTGAAGGATAAGAGCCGCATCGCATAATCACCCGACGGGAGGCGAATCCCCTTATCCTCGTACCATGACTGCGCCGCATCATCCATGACGGCCAGAGCCTCCTCTGGATCATTGTGCCAGTAGCTAATCTCAAATTGCCGCTGTGTGCGCATCGTTAGAGCCGTCTCGGTATATCGTTCTTCCTTCTTCAAGGTCAAGCAAAACTGATGACTGCTCGGCTCCACCGGAACGTGATGCTTGACGCACGTTGCCGATGTATAGCGGTTCAGAAGCCAATTCTCCAACACCTGCAAATCCAACGCTGCGCTCATGAGATTGCAATCCTTCCCTTCTTCCGACTGCTGCCAGACAGTCTGCTGTGGTGAATCAACGCCGGCACCCCCTTTCCCCAATTCGCATATTACGAATATATGTTCGTATTTCTTCCTCACTATATATATCCGTGAAACTGCTACTTTAACAAGGGGATCAGAACATTATTTTTCAACATTCGTATAGGTACGGCTCCTGCGTACAGGCAATCGATGTTCCCGACCGTCGACGCCGTAGCGCGAGGCACGTTCTAACGCAACTTCCCCCGCTTGATTCGTAGTCCGGCTCCCGTGTTCACCGTATTTTCTTCTTTTTAATTGTCTATTGCTTAATATGGGGTATTCCACAGCACTGCTCTTATGGGCATTGCCGTTCGTCAATTCTTCGTGTAGCAAATAGTCACTCAATACTTGCAGCATATGCCGATCTGGACTGCTGTCAAAAATGTCCCTATATAATTGGATGAATTGTTCTACATCGGATTTCCGATTGTGTGTCACTGCAATCTCCCCCTTTTCTCTCCTTGCAAATTATGTGCTCTATCAACCAGGTGTCATCTACGTTCTTTCCCGTCCCAATACCAGTAAATCATCGCGATCTTCCGGCATGCTGCATGCAAGAGCTGCCTCACCGCTTGTTGTGAAATATTCATATGCCATGCTGCACCAGCTTGCGTACATCCTTGGTCATATACATAAGAGATCGCCTCAGCTTGCCTGCTTGTCAACGCTGCCAAACACATCGCTCCGTCCAGATCGAGCAGTAAATCACATGCAGATGTGTCGCCTTTGTACCGACGTTCTGCCAAGTAAGGACGATTCTCCAGTAAACGCATTACCCGAACCTCGTACCCTTCTCTCTGTGAAACCTCTTGGAAATTCAAGCTGAACTGTTGAGTGGGAACCTCCTTCATCGCAACCTCCTTGATGAATAATCTTAAGCGTTGTTTGAGATCGGAAGAAATACAAACAGCCACTTATTATGCGAACTAGTGTTCCCATTTTAAGTGGCTGTTCTGGTTTTAGGCAACTGTATTATGGTCGGAAAATGATGGGATAATCTATGTTTCTCTTGCTTTTTCTTAGTTTATTGCTAATTTTGAGCTGATTCCTATCAATCGTCTGATTACTTGGAAGTATGAGTGCGTTTCCTCCAAATCATCGCTCCGGCACCTAGTATCGCCGCAATAGCCGCTGCCGCCCAGCCATATAGTGAGGAGTTGGATTTAGCAGCAGACTCTTGTTGTACAGCCATAGTCTCTAATGCCATCTCTTCGGTTGCGCTGGATTCCGCAATGCTTCCGACTTCAGCGCTGATCGGTAATGCATCAACTTGTACCGAAGCTTCAGAACGTTCAGCATCACTCACAGGATCATCTGGATACTCCACCACCTTGGTGCGCGCTTGTGCTGTATCTGTCGAAGCCGCATGCGTCGTCTCCTCCTCCGCTATTAAGGTTACAGCCTGTACTCCCTCCACGACTTCAACAGCATCTTGACCGAACTGCTCCTGCAAAAAGTGGACATGCTCTTCAGCGTACGGCGTAATCCCAATTTCAATTGATCCATTGGACGGACCTGTATGTGTGACTTGGAATCCCTGATCCTCGAACTTTCCTTGATGTTGTTCAAACACATAAGCGTCGATCTCCTGATGCTTCTCTTGCAATGCAGCATTCCCATCATAAGCATCTGCTTGTTGGAGCATCTGTGCAGATACACTTGCTTCAGCATGTTGCAATTGAACGCGTTCGGGTTCCTCCGCTTGCACTGCGAATGCGCTTGTCCCTATTGCGGCTATACAGCCTCCTATCATGCATGCCGATATTCCTATTCTCTTCACATTGTTCATCATTGTTTTCATATGCGAGTTCCTCCTTAAATATTTTTGCTCATTCCTGGTTCAGTGATAGCGCGACGCTCAAAGCTTCCTCTCTGGACAGATCACCGGTTAACCTATACTGTATATCTTCTACCGACCAATACAATTCCACAGGATTCGATTGCACCCACTCACCCTTGAAGCCATCCAATTCGACTTCTTCTCCATGAGGGTGGAGAAGCGGATTGGCCAGTGCGAAATTGCTGATACTGAATTGTTGATTGGCACTGGCATACAACATCGTTATCGAGAGAGGCACTTCCTGAGAATTACTTACTCCGGTAATGGACAGCAATTCATATTGATCTGGTACAGCGCTAGGGAGCCGCAGCTTCTGTCCAAACCACGCTTCAGCTGCCGCAATATCCGAGAAAGTCTGTTCATTAGCTGCTAGCCCTGTATCTTCAGTATCTACGAATGTTGTGGGCAGTTTGGTAGAATCAGGTTCTCCCATCATTGTTTCTGGCGTTGAAACTGAACCTTGCTCAGGACGCTCACGTCCAGTAGTCTGCACCTCATTCGAATCTGGTATCTGCAGCGATAAAGCAATTGCCACTCCAAGTACAACAGCTGCAGTAGCCGTTCCTGCGATCCTTCTCCAGCGTTTGCCCTTTCTTCCTTGCTGTTCGGCATTTATGACCGATTGCTTGATCGTATTTCTCAATGCGTCATCCATTCGTAAGTCTGCAAACAAATGCTCATCAGCTTCCGCTTGGAAGGAATGGAACGGGTCCTGTTCCCGATCACCCATAGGATATCCCCTCCTTCTTCAAGATTTGCCCCAAAGCTTCCCTTGCCCGATGCAGCCGTCCACGAACGGTACCTTCCGGCGTATCTGTGACCTCGGCAATTTCTACAGTCGATAGCTCCATATAATAATACAAGTAGACAACCTCATGATAAGGCACAGGCAGATTCAAGACATGCTTCAAAATTACAGTCTGATCCATCCGTCGCAATGCCTCTTCTTCAGCACCAGCTTGTCGAGTCTGCTTCATCAACACAGGGTCCATCGGCTGCTCGGTAGAAGACTTCACTCCAACTTTATCTCTGCATACATGAATCGTGATTTTCGTAAGCCATGTTTTGACATGACTGTCCCCTCTGAACCGAGTCCAATTTCGGTAAGCCCGAATGAATACTTCTTGGCTAACATCCTCTGCTAAATAACGGTCGCCGAGATAAAAGAAAGCAGTGCGAAGCACAACGGTGCCGTATTCGCGCATTAGCACTTCTAGTGCGGAGGATGGGTCTTTCGGTAAGGGATGGTTCAATTTCACGCCGGCCGGCTTCACTTTCTCCAACACCTCCACCCTTTTAGACGGGGAGAAGGAGTGATCCGCTACACGATAACTGAAAAAACGTCATATGTAATAAATTCCACTCTGTTTTAAAAACGACTATCACTTTTAAAATAGAAAAAAGCCCAACAACCCGAATAAGATTGTTAGGCTAGCCGTGCAATCAGATGAGCCATGAAGGACTCGAACCTTCGACACCCTGATTAAAAGTCAGGTGCTCTACCAACTGAGCTAATGGCTCATAATGAAAGAAAATGGTGGAGGATGATGGATTCGAACCACCGAACCCGAAAGGGAACAGATTTACAGTCTGCTGCGTTTGGCCACTTCGCTAATCCTCCACGTGAAGCTTACATGGTGGCTCGGGACGGAATCGAACCGCCGACACGAGGATTTTCAGTCCTCTGCTCTACCGACTGAGCTACCGAGCCTTACTTTAGTTTTGACAAAAAAAATGACCCTTGCGGGCACTTGAGTAATAAAGTAATGGCGGAGCTGACGGGATTCGAACCCGCGGTCTCCTGCGTGACAGGCAGGCATGTTAGGCCTCTACACCACAGCTCCGTGCCATGAAATGGTGCCGTCGAGAGGACTTGAACCCCCAACCCTCTGATTACAAGTCAGATGCTCTACCAGTTGAGCTACAACGGCATATATGAGAATGGACGCTGACGGGATCGAACCGCCGACCCTCTGCTTGTAAGGCAGATGCTCTCCCAGCTGAGCTAAGCGTCCGAGAGACACAAGAAGTATTATATCATAACTCGTCCCCTCTTACAAGAGGGAATGTATAGCGGCGGAGGGGATCGAACCCCCGACCTCACGGGTATGAACCGTACGCTCTAGCCAGCTGAGCTACGCCGCCATGAACAAAGCTAGGCTCTTAATAACCTGCAAAAATGGCGGAGAGAGGGGGATTCGAACCCCCGCGGCTGTTACACCCTAACGCTTTAGCAAAGCGCCCCCTTCGGCCTCTT
>CAJXLT010000011.1 GCA_913056365.1 uncultured Paenibacillaceae bacterium
GCAAGTTATATACTGATCGGTACAAAATAATATCAGTTTGGAGGAACGAACAGAATGAACAAGAAAATCGCATTAATTACAGGTGCTAGTAAAGGAATTGGATTCGAAATCGCACGACAGTTGGGGCAACAAGAGATGATCGTGCTCGTAGGGGCGCGAAGCATAGAAAAGGCTGAACAGGCGGCAGCACAGCTACAAGCTGAACAAATCCAGGCACATCCGATCGAATTGGATGTCACAGTGGAGCAACATATCCGTTCTGCTACAGACGCGATTGAGAAGGAGTACGGGAAGCTGGATGTGCTTGTGAACAATGCAGGGGTTTTTCTGGATCATGAAGGGACAGATGTTGATATGATGCGGCGAAGCTTCGAAGCCAATTTTTTCAGCGCTTATGCACTGACGGCTTCCATGCTTCATCTGATAAGGAAGAGCGCTGCAGGGCGAATTGTGAATCAATCGAGTATTCTTGGCTCGGTGGGTACTATTCTGACGAACGAAATGTACGGGAAAGCTTCCGCGCCTGGATATACCGTCTCCAAAGCAGCGCTTAACGCTTGGACTGCGCAATTGTCCATCCAATTACGAGATACCCCGATCAAAGTGAACGCCTGTCATCCGGGATGGGTCAAGACAGACATGGGTGGAAGCGGAGCACCTATGGAAATCAGCGAAGGGGCGGAAACGGCGGTTTATTTGGCCACGCTGCCGGATGATGGACCAACGGGTGGTCTGTTTCATAAGTATGATACATTGCCTTGGTAAACTGGAAAGTACGATAGGCGCGGTTCATGTTAAATACACATAATCCTAGGACTAGCCTAACAGTTCAAAAACCGCAGTTCCTTCCATACAACGAAGGAACTGCGGTTTTTCGACATAAACGTAGGAATTTGAGAAACCAGTTAACTTGACGACGTTGTTCTCCTCCGGGCATTCTGTACGCTAAGGTAGATTAAGAAGCGGATGAGTCCTCCCGGAATCCGTATGATTTATGCGTTCCATCGCAGAATGGTTGGGTTTGCGACTGACCGCAACGACATACAGCGATCGTATCGCCTGTGCTGAATTCATCCCCTTGACCATCTATTAACTTGAAATCACCTTCAATTACATAGGGACCCTCATCATACTTCGTGATTTTTACCTTCGACATGGCTATTAGCACCTCCTTTGTTAAAAACATTCCAGGAACTTCGAACAGACGACGGAGCGGTAAGGGCAACGTGAATACTTACTAAGAGCATCAGAATATCAAATTCGTAACCTGTAGCCGTATTTGAGAGGAATCCTGCGGACAGTTTAACTTGAAATAGGGCTACTGCGAGGATAAGTATGAATAAGATACTAATATATCTTGACCATAATCCGATGACGATAAGCAACCCTCCGATGATCTCAATCCAAGGTAAAGCATAGCTGAAAAATACAGCAAGTGGGATCCCTTCAGTCGTTAGCCAATCCGCAAGATTCCCATATCCCCATTCGACCTTAAACTTCCCATGCAGTATGAAAGTGATGCCCAGCATAAGTCGCAGCATCATATGGCTAATGTGGATTGCACGCGTATTCATTGTTTCTCACCCCCTATTGTTGACTACGCAACTAAATATACGACGAAAGTAGTTGCGAAGTCAACAATAAATATTTGCGGATTCAACTATTTTCACTTAAAATTAGATAAAGTGATGAAGAGGTAGGTGTAAGGTGTGATGGAGAGAGTTAGTGAACATGAATTGGCCATTTGGCGTTATTTCGTTAAAACACATGCTCTGATTATTGAACAAATTGAGTTGGATCTTGCCAACCAGAAGCGCGTGCCATTAACTACATACGATGTTTTGATCGCCTTATATGAAGCTCCCGAGCAGAGGTTAAGGCTGGGAGAATTAGTGCACAAGACCGTATTAAGCAAGAGCGGTCTATCACGATTAGTAGATCGACTGGCTAGAGAAGGCCTGCTACGTAAAGAGAAGAGCCATGAGGATGGACGTGGCGCTTACGCGGTGTTAACTGATGACGGGGAACGTGAGCTGCGAAAGGCGTGGCCGATCTATGCAAAAGGCATCAAGAATTATTTCGCTGCACCCTTGTCCATCGACCAACGCAATTCGCTTCAACAGGCGCTTTACTCTTTGTATGAGAGTATGAAACAACTCGGCCAAGAAGATGAAGCCACTTAGTAGAAGGGGGAATTAGTACTATGCAACAATTTAAGGGAATATTAGGTATTGTCATCCTATCTGTCTTATTAGTAAGCTGCCAAAATGTAAACCTCAATATTAGCGAAGCTGTTACAAGTATTGAGGTGTATGAATGGAATGGTGAAGAGCTAATTACTACCATTGATGATGAAGAGTTGATAGCACAGCTTGTACATGAATTAGACACTGCAGAAACCTATTCAACTGCGAACATTGACTGGGCTTTGCCAGATTATAAACTGCTCATCAAACATGACAATGAAGTTCTGTATGAAATGGGTTATTGCAATGACGTACAAAACTTTGGCGATGGGGCCGTGGGACGATATTGGGAATTCGATAAACTTTATGGCGTAAGTACACCATTACCGATCCAATAAAGGTTAGCTTTATGAAAACTATAGTAATTGGGTAAGCGCTCAGAATAAGTTCTGAGCGCTTGGAAATGTGCTGCTGTAATCTTATTTGCTTGCCTGACTGCTTGGGCGCAACAAACCGCTGACAACTTGAAGCATGACTTTCTTAGGGAAGATGCGGTTGAGCTGAGAGACGAAGTAATTCATGCGGCCATCCACTACGTATGAGCGATTCGTGCCAAGCGCACGAAGTGCCACATCGACGACATGCTTCGGCGTAGCCTTCTTGCCTACTACGGCATCGTCGGTACCTACAGCTTCGAAGAAAGCAGTTTCAGTTGAACCTGGACACAAGGTCAGAAATTGAACACCGCGGTTCCGATTTTCCGCCCACAGTGCCTGTGTGAATGAGAGTACGAACGCCTTAGTTGCCCCGTATACAGCCATGTACGGACTCGGTTGGAAAGCAGCAGTAGAGGCTACATTAATGACTGCACCGCTCTTCTTACGCAGCATCTCCGGCAAGAACAGATGGGTAAGCTCCACGAGAGACGTTACGTTAAGCATAATTTGTTCATGATTTTTCTCTATAGACTGGTCCTCGAACGTGCCATGTGTGGCAAATCCAGCATTATTGATCAGTAGATCTACCTTCCGCCCCCGTTCTGTACATGTGCGATACAGTTCTGATGATGCCCCCGATTGAGACAGGTCAGAGACGATGACCTCTGTTTGAATGCCGTGCGTTCGGCTTAATTGTCGCGCTAGTTCCTTGAGCTTCGATTCCGAACGCGCTGTTAAGATCACATGGCAACCTCTCGCTGCCAGCTCCTGTGCAAAAACGGCGCCTATTCCTGACGATGCCCCTGTAATAAGCGCCCACTTGTTCTTCACGTGTTTCATTGTTTGACTCCTCATTTCGTTATAGTTTGGAATGGAAACAGTGTTTCTTAATAGAATCATTGTATCTTGATGGAATGAAACTGTCAACAAAATTGACTAGGGATCAACTCTTGGACTATAGTACAGATATGAAATTCACTTCACGATGAAGTGTGATGTAAGGATGAGATCATATGAAGGCTAGGACCTATCAAGAATCGAAACTGCAGCATACCGAACATTTAAGACAAATGATTGTCAGTGCTGCCGGTGTGCTCTTGCAGGAGCATGGACCTGATGCGGTCACGATACGCAAGGTAGCCGACAAGATGGAATGCTCAACCAAGATTATATATAAAGTATTCTCGAATAAGGACGGCTTGCTTCAGCTGTTGTATCTGGAAGGCTGTAAGCTTCTTGCTGAACGATTCGAATCGGTACCTCGGCATGACAAGATCGAGCAGTCCCTTCGAGAATTATGCCAGGCTTACTGGGAGTTTGGCCTTAACGATACGAGTTATTATCAGCTCATGTTCGGTGGAGCTTTCGGCGAGTTCAAACCTGAGGAAGATAGCATGTATGCGACATCCACAGCACTGCAACAGTTCACTGCGGTCATTACAGAGGCAATCGAAGCAGGAGTTATCTTAGAGAAGGATGCGAAGCAGGTAGTCCATGTCATATGGGCATCGTTACACGGTGTGATACACCTCTACCTCGGCGGGCATATCAAATGTGCGGAAACGGCTAAATCCTTGTTTGATAATACCGTAACGAATTTGATTCACACGTATATGCAAGGGTGAGCTTGTAGGTTGCCACTAAGGTTGCGCATTCTTGATAGATAGTAGCTGTAAAGATGTATTTGACATAGGGTATGGGGGTATAGTATACTCGCGTTATCTTAATAAGATTTAAGAAATCAGCAGCATATCGATATACTATCCCCATGTATTGTATAGTATCAGAAGGAATGTCATCGACGCGATGCTGATGCTGATTAACTTGTTGCAGGATGGTCATGATAAGAATAATTAAATCGGAGGCGATTCGAATGGAGAATGTTACATTAACCGTACAAGGGATGTCATGCGGACATTGCGTTAGTGCGATTGAGGGGAATGTTGGGAAGCTCAGTGGAGTAGAAGCTGTAAAAGTAAATTTGGAAGACGGTAAAGTGGACGTCACTTACGATGCTCAGCAAGTGGATGTTCATGCGATTACAGAGGTAATTGAAGAACAAGGCTACGATGTTGCTTAATAATCGGCGGTCGTGCTTGAGCAGCACGATCTTCTTTTTAGAAATTTATATACCCCCGGTGGGTATGCGAAGAGGTGGAGAAGATGGAAATTAGAAAGGAAGTAAGCTCGCAAACCTTTGCTATATCCGGCATGACATGTGCAGCCTGCGCGAATCGAATTGAGAAGCGGTTGAACAAAATGGAAGGTGTCTCGAACGCTACTGTTAACTTCGCCTTAGAGAATGCGACCGTTGAACATGATGAAGGCCAAGTCACTGTCAATGACATGATCGAAGCTGTAACGAAGCTGGGATACACGCTTGAACTTCAAAGGTCCAAAGAAGAAACGGCAATTCTTAAGGAGCAGGAAATTCGTCATCAGACGAGAAAATTCATTCTCTCTGCTATTTTGACATTGCCGCTATTGTGGACGATGATCACACACTTTTCGTTCACATCGTTCATCTATTCCCCGCAAATACTCATGAATCCTTGGGTGCAGTTAGCGTTAGCGGCACCTGTGCAATTCATCGTTGGGGGACAATTCTATAAAGGTGCATACAATGCTATAAGAAACGGCAGTGCGAATATGGATGTGCTCGTAGCTTTGGGTACATCTGTCGCGTTTCTCTATAGTGTGTTCCTTGGTTATGAGTGGCAAGTACAAGGTCAAGCTGGCATGCCAGAGCTCTACTTCGAAGCATCTGCTGTGATTATTACTTTAATCGTCCTAGGGAAGTTATTCGAAGCTCGGGCCAAAGGAAGAACGGGTCAGGCTATACAGAAGTTGCTTGGCATGCAGGCCAAAACCGCCCGAGTCATCCGAGATGAGGTGGAACAAGAAATTGCAGTTGAAGAAGTCATTGTAGGCGATGTCGTTATCGTTCGACCAGGTGAGAAGATTCCTGTAGATGGCGAAATTTTGAAAGGTGAATCAGCTGTCGATGAATCGATGATTACAGGTGAAAGTATCCCTGTGGACAAGAAGGCAGGAGATGCAGCTATCGGATCGACGATTAACAAAAACGGGATGTTAACGATAAAAGCTACTAAGGTTGGCAAAGATACTGCACTTTCTCAAATTGTTAAAGTTGTCGAAGAGGCGCAAGGGAGCAAGGCAGATATTCAGCGAGTAGCTGACCGAGTATCAGGGATATTTGTTCCGATTGTTATAGGGATAGCGATTGTGACTTCCCTCGTGTGGTATTTTATTGTCGAACCTGGTGACGTGCGGTCTGCATTGGTTCCGGCGATTGCGATATTGGTTATTGCTTGCCCATGCGCACTTGGATTGGCGACACCAACATCAGTGATGGCGGGATCTGGAAGGGCAGCAGAGCTAGGTGTGTTATTTAAGGGCGGAGAGTACTTGGAGAACACGCGAAGCTTAACCACGATTGTGCTAGATAAGACAGGTACTGTAACGAAGGGGGAGCCTGAGCTAACGGATGTTATCCCCGAGCACGGATATGCAACGGAAGAAGTACTTGCCTTAGCAGCATCTGCGGAGAATAGTTCGGAGCACCCATTGGCAGAAGCAATTGTGAAAGGTGCGAAAGCTCAAGGGATTCAATTAAGGGAGACAGACACATTCAAAGCTGTTCCAGGATTCGGGATTCAAGCTTCGATAGAAGGAAAGATGATCTATGTCGGCACACGGAAATGGATGCATAAGCATCATATTGACGTCTCAGCCGTGGAGCATAGCATGGCGAAGCTCGAATCGGAAGGGAAGACAGCGATGCTGATAGCTTCGGAACACCAGCTTGCAGGTGTGATCGCAGTTGCAGATACAGTGAAGGACACGTCCCAAGCTGCCATTGCCAGAATGCATAAGCTTGGCTTAGAAGTAATTATGCTGACGGGGGATAATCAACGTACCGCTCAAGCGATTGGCGAACAGGTTGGCATTAATCGTGTCATTGCAGAAGTAGTTCCAGAACAAAAAGCAGATCAAATTAAAAAGCTTCAACAAGAAGGTAAGAAAGTGGCGATGGTCGGTGATGGTGTGAATGATGCGCCAGCCTTAGCGACAGCCGATATTGGGATGGCTATTGGTACGGGCACAGATGTAGCCATTGAAGCGGCAGACATTACATTGATACGCGGAGATCTGAACAGTGTGGCCGACAGTGTGCAGATCAGCGCAGCAACAATGCGTAACATCAAACAAAATCTGTTCTTCGCCTTCTTCTACAACACGGCGTCCATACCCATAGCTGCAATCGGTCTGTTAGCTCCATGGGTCGCTGGGGCCGCGATGGCATTCAGCTCGGTATCTGTTGTGCTCAATGCACTTCGATTGCAGCGATTGAAGCTCAGAGAAGACAAGTGATAAGTCCCCTTTCTTTACATAGGGTGAGGGGGTATGTTAATCTGAGTGCAAAGGAGTTGATTCATTGTGGATAATGAGGCCGCCTCGTGTGACCATACATCCCATTCCGAGAGGAAAAGTCATCATTCGGACAAAACGAAGCGCAGCTTGGTTCATCGACTGAATCGAATTGAAGGCCAAGTGCGTGGGGTGAAAGGCTTGATTGAGCGAGATACGTACTGTGATGATGTCTTGAATCAAATTGCCGCGATCCAATCCGCTCTGAATGGATTAGGCAAGCAGCTATTGGAGCACCACTTGAAGAGCTGTGTCATTGAACGAATTGAGGATGGCGAACACGAAGTGCTGGATGAGCTGTTAATCACTGTGAACAAGCTGATTAAATAAGGAACATTAATCAAGTTACTTCAACAGGAGCAATTCCGTAGAAAAATAAGTGAAGGAGTTGCTCCACTTCCTCGTCCTGCCCCTCCACATTATTCCTTCCATCAGCATGCAACAGTTCACCAAACTCGCGGAAGAACAACTTGAAATGTCTTAGCAACACTTGATCGGATAAATTCTCAGCAATATCCCCTTCTTGCTTACCAGTATGCACCAGCTTATAGAAGAACTGTTCCAGCCTCTCTTCGACTTCGACCAGAAAATATTGAACGCGTGCTGGATCATTCCCTTGGCTCAGCTCGGCTAAAAATGTAAGGTTTCGAGCTTCCAGTGTGATAATATCTCTAATCTTCTCTTTGAAGGATTTCCCCGATTGAAGAACGGCAGTATACGCCTCTATCTCAGTGTCAAACCAATCCTGCAACATGGCTATGTACAATTGGTCTTTTGTCCCAAAATAATTATAGATCGTTGCGGGAGATACACGTGCTTTTGCAGCGATTTCATTCACACTTACTTTGTCGAATCCGTACTGAGATACCAAGGATAAGCAAGCAGCAAATAGTTGTTTTATTTTCACATGCTTTCTTCGTTCGAATCCATTCATGCGATTTCACCTCTGATGTAGTGTAACTCAAAATTTAGAGTGATTCAAACCATATACTATAAAATTATTGCATATTTATTTATATAGTTTTATACTATAGTAATATAATTACTATATAACTTTTGTGGGAGGCTATAAAAATGAAAGAAGTACAAATCCCAACTTTTTTTCATGAAGTATTTGGACAGAGGCAGAGAATTGTGGACATAATCATTATTTTACTTTTTGGCGTGACCCTCACTACAGTTCTGTTCATCTTGTACCCGCACATGTATAGAGATATTGCGATGTGGCGCAGCGTGCTGGCATTTATTCTCGTGTTTGATATTTTGTCCGGCTGTATTGCCAATTTCACCGCGTCTACAAGTCACTACTATGCCAAGAGTCAGGCGAAGCGGATCGTCTTCATCAGTATCCATGTTCATCTCTTATTGGTGGCGGTACTGCTTCAACTATCCTTCATGCATGCGGTACTGGTATGGCTGTATACGATTATGTGTGCCTTGCTCATTCAAGCGATCAACGGCAGACATCAGGTTTTTGTTGCGGGTGTATTATTGTCGCTTGGGGTGGCGTGGATTCCGATGCTAGTGACGGAAGCTTTCGTATTGATTGTCAGTTTGTTGTTTATGATTAAGGTGTTATACAGCTTTAGCGTTGATCATTATAGAGGCTACGAGAGCAGGTGATGGCAATGTTGCGCAGGAAGTTGCAGATAAGAAGGTTGAAGGAGCAAGAGAAGTCTAGCTTCGTTGCGCTTATGGCGGAATCATTCACAGAAGATCCGTTGTTTCTGTATTTGTTTCGAGAAGCCATATGCCCGAGCTGTCCATGCATTATCTCATTATGATTGGCGTGAGACCGTCCGAGCAAGGCAAGGGAGCCGGAGGTCAGCTCGTGCAACATATTGTGAAGCAAGCCCAAGCAGATCATCATGCCCATGGCATTGCATTGGATACGGAAAATAAAAGTAATTTGGAGTACTATAAGCGGTTTGGCTTTCAGTTATATTGTGAATCGCAATTGGACAGAATCAAGATTTACAGCATGATGAAGAAGCTTGAGCTGTGAGAACAAGGGTGGAGCATTTATCTATACTCTGAATCGATGGGCAGCTTTTTGATCGGGGCGTAGATATGATAAGCAGAATCAAGCTGGTGAATATCGTCGAATACTTGGATTAGCTCAATAGGAGAATCTTCGGATTCCTGTCTTGAGATTTTCAGAAATCTTGCATAATCGGTTTTGAGAACGTCGCCAACGTTCAGTAAGTCTCCAGAGTATTGGAATTTGGCGCAAAAGAGTGGTGGGACATCCACGGTGAAATAAAGCGGTTCGTCGATGTGCAGTTCCTGTGGAACGCCGAACAGCACCTTGAAGCGGGTCGAATTCGGCTCACAGTTGGAATAAATAACATAACAAGCACCGTTTACAGTTTCATCTATACGATCCAACAGCTGTTGGGCTTGGGAGCGGATTAAGGCCTTATATGCATCGTTGGCCAAATCAACTTCAAAGGCGATCCCGCTCACAAGGGTAGTTTCCAGCTCTGTCAAAGTGAAATCGATGACAATGTCGCCGTTTATATTTTTGATTGGTCTGTTCACGACGGCAGGTATGGGCTCCTGAGCGATTGCGACCGGGTTGCGGTCTGCCCTCAGGGAGCTTGGCGCAACACCGTAATGCCTCCGGAAAGCGCGAGTGAACGATGCTTGCGTACCGAAGTTTAGCTGGTAGGCAACATCAGTGAGGGACAGACTTGAATGCTGGATGTAAGATAACGAAGCATTCAATCTTCTGACGAGGATGTATTGGCTTAACGAGCATCCCATCATAGCAGAGAACAATCTGTGAAAATAAAACTTAGACATATGAAACGCGTCCGCTACCGAATCCAAAGTTAGTGACTGGTGCAGGTTGTCCTCGATATGCGTCAAAGCGCGCTCTATAACTTTATGATAATCCATTTCAATCCCTCTATCGCATGCACGTGATTATTGCCATCAGTATACCATATTTGCAGTTGGAGATGGGGGTGTTAGATTACAGCAAGAATGGGAAAGTGAAAGAAAAACGCTTCTGTTACATTGTTGACATGCGAGAGAATGCATACAAGAATGAAATGGAGGCAATCACAATGAGCAAACAGCTAAAGAAACGGGAAATTACAGGAGCGCTACTCATCCGTTGGACGGGTATATCCGCCATCTTGGCAGGGATTCTGTACATCGTCATTCAACTGATCCATCCGGCTGACGAGCTGACTTCTGTCACTACGAGCCGATGGTTACTCGTCTCCTGTATGACGATGGCGATGTCCATACTCAGCCTGCTCGGACTGGCAGGGATGTATATCAGGCAAGTGAGGGAGCTGGGGTGGCTCGGTCTGATCGGATACATCATCTTCAGCCTGTTCTGGATCATTTCTATATCGTTCAGCTTCGTTGAAGCGATTGTCCTGCCGCAGCTCACAGCAGATGCCCCGCAATATGTGGAAGGTGTGGTCGGTATTTTCGGAGGAGCCGTCAGTGAGGCGGAACTTGGCTTTCTTCCTGCTTTGGCGCCGATCGCTGGTGTGATGTATGCGTTGGGTGGCTTATTGTTCGGCATCGCCATGTTTCGTGCTGCGGTTCTGCCGCGTCTGGCAAGTTGTCTGCTTGCCTTCGGCGCAGTAGTAACCTTCGCTGCTGCAGTCATTCCCCATCCGTTGGATCGGATGCTGGCTGTGCCAATGGGGGTAGCGCTTGTTGCTTTAGGGTATGCGCTTTGGTCGAGTGCAAGTAAGTTCCTGCGATAATGCAGGTTTTGATACTGAGAATTCGAAAATTACACGAAATTGCTGCGAATGTGTATCTGTCATATCGTACAACAGCGCTATGGAGCCAATAGGAGAATGCAAGGATGTACTTGTGCAGGCATTACGCTGGTCGGGCGCTGATTCCAAGTGACTGTCTGTACATCTGCATCTTTTTGACAAGATAGCTTCTAGGAAGAGCTAATATATCTCCTTCAGAAGATCGACTACTTCTTCCAGCGTAAGTCCGAAGGATTGGTAATACGCTATGTCATTCTGCATCTGCTTGGCGATCATTTCGTTACGCTTGTGAAGCTTCTCGCTTGGCGAGAGCTCGTTCACGAAGCACCCCTTGCCCGTTACGGTATAGATCAAGCCGAGTCGTTCGAGTTCTTCCCAGGCCTTCTTGACCGTAATGATGCTAACGCGAAGCTCCGTGGCCGCCTGTCGGATGGGCGGCAGATTATACCCGCTCTCTAATTCGCCTCGTACAATCTGTGCGCTGATTTGTTCATAGAGCTGCTGGTAGATAGGCTTTTCAGATGTGTTCGAAATCGCAATGTTCATTACATTTCCACTTTCAAGAACCGTTTGATGGCAATATGATAAGCGATCGTCGTCAATAATGCAAATACAGCAATGCCCGCCAGCAGAATGAGCGAATGAATCGCAAGTTGATTCATACCTTCTCCCTTGAACAGATCGAACACATACGCGTTCTGAATGCCGATCCATTCAGCCCCGCCTGCGAACATGAGAGCAGCTGTAGTGGCAGCTATCGTTGCAGCCCCGTACTTATACGCTGTTCTGAAATACATAGGAAGTAAGACGATATTGAAGATAGCTAGCATGACGAAGCACAGTCCCCAAAATCCGATCGTTGGCGCAAAGAATAAGTAGCTTACATCGGGATACAAGTGAACGCTAATCAGACCATACAGAACAGCAGTACCGATGTGCAGCAACTCTAGTAAGACAATGAAAGATACTTTTGCCTTGACAATATCTTGCTTGGTTACAGGCATCATGCTCGCGAACATGATATCATTCTGACTCTTATATCCCCCTAGCAGATTCGGTATGGTAATAAAACAAAAGTATAGCGTAACGAAGAAGTAGAGCCACCCGGGAATGAGCATTAAGGCGCCTGTCAGAAAGGGCAGAACATAGAAGAAAGGATGAACACCTATACGAAGTTCCTTCATCAGTAAGTTATACATAGCTATCCTCCGTTTTTGCAAAATAAATCATAATTTCCTCCAGATTCGGCAAGGCGGCCTTCAAACCTAGAGACGGGTCGAAATCTGTTGTATGCATCAAGCCCGTGAAGCCGAACGAATTCGTCTTGTAAGCAATCAGCTTGTTCTTGATGCCGTCAAGCTGTTCTGCCTGCCCATTGACCAACCGATAGGAATCAATAAATTGTTCTTTGTCGGTACTGTTGATGATGTGTCCGTTATGGATGAACGTAATATAATCGGCGCACTTTTCCAAGTCGGATGTAATGTGTGTGGAGTAGAGGATGCTGATCTCGCCGTCCATCACCAGATCCTGGAACGTATCCAATAGACTGTCTCTGGCTACTGGATCTAGCCCGCTAGTAGGTTCATCGAGAACAAGCAGCTTAGCACCGTGAGACAACGCAATGGCTAGATTATATTTCACTTTCATTCCAGTAGATAGCTCGGCGATCTTCTTGTTCTCATTCAGGTTGAATTTCTTCAAGTAATTGTAATACGCTTCTTCATCCCAATTGTGATAGAAGGGCTTGATGACGTTCGTTAACGTTCGAATTTTCGTACGTGTATAGAAGTTGACGTCTCCGAATGCGAAGCCTATGTCTTGCTTCAACGCCAGTTCATGCTCAGCTATATGCTTGCCCAATATTCGAATCTCTCCGCTATCAATATGAATCATCTGCAAGATGGATTTGATCGTCGTTGTCTTCCCCGCACCATTGGCCCCAATGAATCCCATAATATATCCCTTCTTTAGTTGAAAAGACACATCCTTAAGTTGAAAGTGTTCGTAGGATTTATTCAATCTATGAACGTCCAAAGCAAGCATTCCCAATCCCCCTTCAAAATTGTATATTTCGTATATGCACAATATATCACTCCGTCGATCTTCTTGTCAAATGATCGAACAGGCAGGGAAATGGAGAATATTGTCGAATGGAACATGAATGGAAGAAGTCGAGAGTGAGGAGTGTCGCACCATGAAGGATCACTATCGTATCAATTTATTGATTCCTTATTTGGACGGAGAATATTATGGGACTATCTTTACAACCCTTCAACGCGAAGCTGCAAGGAATAATGCTAACCTATTCACCATTCAAGCGTTGGCCAGTGTTGAGAATCCTGCAGCCTTCGATTATCAGATCGGCACAGAGATTGCTGACGGCTGGCTGCTTGTTACGAATCCACATTCTGTATTGCCTTCATCGACCAGGTTTTTGGAATTAATAGAAAGATCGGGCAAGCCTATCATTACGATTGGATATGAGGAAACTGCGATTCGTTGTCAATCTGTTGTCGTAGACAATCGATATGCGATCAAAGAAGCTGTACATCATCTCATTCGGGAACACGGTCACCGGCGCATTGCGTTCGTTGGAGGTAAGGAGCACTTTGACCTGCATGCACGATTTATGGGCTATAAGGAAGCGTTGGCCGAGCATGGGATTCCGCACGAAGAATCCCTGTATTATCCAGTTGACAACGCACTGCGGCAAGGAGGATTAGCAGCGGTTCAAGCGATGAAGGAGCGAGGAATTGACTTCACAGCTGTCATTGCTTCGACAGATCTCAACGCTATGGGTGTCATAGAAGGGCTGCAAGCAGAAGGGTATGATGTGCCTGCTGATGTTGCTGTGATCGGCTTCGATGATCTGTCCTTCTCTGCAACGTTCCATCCTCCGCTTACTTCTGTTTATCAGCCTGTTGCGGATCTGGCTCATTCGAGTATCGATCTCCTCTTTCGCCAGTTGAGAGGAGAGGAATTAGCGCGAGGCACTACCTATATACCTACCAAGTTTAGACAGCGTTCCTCATGCGGCTGTTCCTATCATTCAGAGGATGCGTCCATTGATGTATTGCACAAGCGACTGGACGTTGCCGAAGAGAATGTGAAGCATCTCATTAGCAGCCACAACCAATTGGCATCGAATTGGGCGTCTGCTGCAAGAGGGGAATGGTTTGACTTCTCGAAGATGTTCAGAGGAATTAGTAACTGGGGGTGTCTGGCATTATGGGAAACAAACGAACACGACTTGAAGCACCTCATTGTGAGTCAGACCTTCGGCAGACCGGGAGACCCCGTACCTCCGATTGGACTGCGTGTTCCTATTGAACAGTTCCCTCCCGTGCAGTGGCTTCCGGAGATTGGCGAAGACGAATTCGTGCGCGTACAATTCATTCGCAGTGACCAGGATGATCTTGGGTTCATCGTACTTGTCGGACCGATAGACAAGCTTGTCCTCGTATCGGAAGTAGATGTGACCCGAATTAGCTGTAACATATCTGTAACTGCAGTAGTGCGCGATCAGCTGTTCAATCAGGTGCAATCCATTGCGGAACAACTTGAAATTGTGTCGAGGACGACGAACGATGGGATATGGGATTGGGACATGACCAAGGATCGTATTCAATGGAGCACCCGCACGCATGACATGATACGTTCGATCGGTGAGTCGTTAACGAGCTCACCAGATTCGTTCTTGCGCTTGATCCATCCAGAGGATTATGATCACTTCGTAGTGGAGATGAGGGGGCATCTCGAGAACGGCAAGCCATTGAAGTTGGAATGCAGAATTCAGAGCAGTGACGCAAGGAAGCAACTGTGGGTATTTATAGCAGGGGATTCGATCGTAGATCAGCAGGGCCGTACGATTCGGATGATCGGTTCTCTGACGAATATAACAGAGAAGAAGCTGGCAGAGAAGGAGATTACACGTCTAGCTTATCACGATGTATTGACGAGTCTCCCCAACAGACGATTGCTTAGAGAGCGCTTTGAGCAGAGCAAGGCAGTTGCGAACACTTACGGCTACAAGTTAGGCGTTATGCAAATCGACCTAGACCGTTTCAAGATCATTAACGATACATTGGGTCATCACGTTGGCGATAGGCTGTTGCAAGAAGTAGCGCGCATGCTGGAGGAAGTTATGGCTGTGCAAGCTTCGTCTGTCCAGGCAAGTGCAAGTATAAGCAGGAATGTAGTGGCACGACTTGGCGGCGATGAATTCATCGTGCTCATTACGCATGTACATGATGCTGCCAAGTTGGAGCAGGTTGCGAATCAGCTCATTGAGAGGTTTCAACAGCCATTTCTAGTCGATGAGCTAGAGCTGTATACGACCGCGAGCCTTGGCATGAGCATGTATCCAGATGACGGTATTGACATGGATGTGTTGACACGATGTGCGGATATTGCCATGTACAAAGCGAAAGAACATGGGAAAAATCAATATATAATCTATAACCAATCGATCCACTCCTTGACCTATGATCGATTGTCGATGGAGAATGAATTGCGGAAAGCGCTGGAACGGGAAGAATTCGAGCTATATTACCAGCCGCAATACGATCTGGAGAAGATCAATGTGTTCGGTGTGGAGGCACTGATCCGGTGGAAATCAACGGATCGGGGCATGGTCTCGCCAGGGGAATTTATTCCGCTTGCTGAGGATAGCGGCTTGATCATTCCGATCGGTCAGTGGGTTCTCCGCGAAGCCTGCAAGCAGAAGAAGCAGTGGATCGATCAAGGGATTCTGTCCGGGGTCGTATCGGTGAATATCTCTGCAAGCCAGCTTCGGCAGAGTGACTTCGTCGATATGGTTATGACGGTTCTTGCCGAAACTGAGCTGCCGCCGGAATCTCTCTGTCTGGAAATTACCGAAAGCACAGCGATTATGAACTGGAACAACAGCATTGACAAGCTGCAGAAGTTGCGGGAAATTGGGGTGCGCATAGCGCTTGATGACTTCGGAACGGGTTACTCCTCTTTGTCCATGCTGAAGCATCTGCCTATTACGAGTGTGAAGATCGACAGATCCTTTGTTCGAGATATGGTAGTGAACTCAGATGACGCCGCTATCGCAACGGCCATCATTACACTTGCACGCAAATTAGGGTTGACGGTCATTGCCGAAGGTGTAGAGACAGAAGCCCAGAAGCAATTACTAATGGAGGAAGGGTGTCATTGTATTCAAGGCTATATATACAGCAGACCGCTAACTTCTGAGGATTGCCTAACATTTATTCAGAGCGATCAAGGGATGAGGAGGGAGAGCGTATGAGGAGGAATACATTCCTATTAAAGCGAGAGGCATATTGACAACTGATGAAACATCGTGATATTATACCAACTAGTTGGTATGCTCGAAGGATGAAGGAAGGAGGTGCATAATGGAACATGCAATGGAGCACTATTCGGAGAAGAAGAGGAAGCTGTTAGATGCCTCACTTCAACTTATGCTGGCGAAAGGTTACCATGCAACTACTGTAGATGAAATATGCGAGGTGGCCAAAGTCACCAAAGGAAGCTACTTCCACTATTTCAAGAGCAAAGAAGATGCAGCCAAGGAGACGCTTACTTACTTCGGCCGACTGCAGCAAGGAATGCTGCAGAATGCAGGTATAGAGCAGGAGCAGGATTCATGGACCCGCCTTCAGAAATTTCTGGACTTCTATGTACTGGTTTCTCGTAATCCAGATCTTCCGAAGAGCTGTCTCGCTTCTACCTTTGCTCAGGAGCTAGCAGAGGATTATCCAGAGCTGAGAATGATGTGTGAGGCCAACTTCGGAATGAACGCTCAGCCTCTGATTGCTATCATTACGGATTGCAAGCAGGATTATATGCCGCAAGCGGTGTTCGACCCCGCCACTGTGGCAGAATATTTCATCTCACTCTATCAGGGTTCGCTTATTTTGGCTAAGGCCAAGCAGGATCCGACTATTATAGCAACGAATGTGGAGCAATTTCGCGCTTACACGCAGATGCTCTTTCATAAGTCTTAAGGCACGGCGCACACTGCGCCTTCTATTTTACCCATGTACATACCAACTAGTTGGTACGATAATAAAGGAGGAGATTATATGCGACTGCGTTCAGGTCAAGCTGCACCTGACTTTCGTGTGAAGGACGTGTTCGGCCGTGACATCATTCTAGATGAATATAGGGGAAGCAAGGTTATGCTGTCCTTCTATCGCTTCTCAGCTTGCCCATTCTGCAATCTCAGAGTGAATAAGCTCATGAACCTGACTGCAAGGTATGAAAGCCAAGGCTTGAAGATGTTGAGCTTCTGGCAATCGCCGAAGGAGAGTGTGCTTGCGCATGCGAAGCGGAGAAATCCGCCATTCCCTATGATCGCAGACCCGACGAAGGAAATCTACAGCTTATACAGGGTTGAGAATGACTGGAAGGGTGCGATGAAGGTTGTGCTAGAGCCTTCATTAGCAATGGATGCGATGAAGGAAGGGATTCATGTTAAGCACATAGATGGCGATAAGGATTTGATTCCTGCGGATTTTCTATTACATCCAGACTTGTCAATTCATACTGCCTTCTATGGGAAGCATATTGGCGATCATGTTCCATTCGAACGTATTGAAGATTTTATTACAATGAATGATTAGAGGAGGAATACTAGGATGAAAGTATTAGTAACAGGGGCGACTGGATTCGTGGGAAGTCATATCCTGGAGGCACTGAGGGAAGCTTCGGGAGTAGAAACAATAGCTGCTTGTCGAGATGCCGGGAAATTACCCGATTGGTTCAAAGGGGAGGTTCGACAAGGTGATTTGGTAGATAAGGCTTATCGCAAATCGGTATTGAACAATATTGATGTTGTATGCCATACAGGCAGCTTCGGCACCTTCTGGGGTCATGCGAAGCAAGAATATCGCTACTTCTATGAACCGACTAGAGATTTTATCGATCAAGCTGTGAAACAAGGGGTGCAACGGTTTATCCAAACTAGTACAGTTACGCTAGCACCACTCGCTCGCGACAAGTATGCGCCTCCAGCTGATGAGTGGTCCTTGGCCCGCAAGAAGACAGGATTCTGGCCTCATGTGGATTATCTTATGGACTTGGATCGTTACATGAGATCGATCGCTACGAATCGTACACAGATGGTCACGATGCGGTTAGGTCACTTCGTTGGTCCGGGGAATACTTCCGGATTACTGCCGATGCTGCTACCGAGGATGCGGACACATCTGGTGCCTTGGATGGCCGGCGGACATATGCGGTTACCTTTGGTCACAGGTGAGGACATGGGCAGAGCATTCATGTTAGCTGCAACGGCTAACAGTCTAGGCTCTTATGAATCCTTCAACATAGTCGGTTCCGAATATCCTACAATACGTGAACTGTTCTCGTTCATAGCCAAGGAAACAGGATTCTCAACGCCGCATTATAGTGTGCCTTATCCGGCTGCATATGCGTTTGGCTGGCTGATGGAGAAATTAAGGCATGTCATTCCGGGAGACCCATTCCTGATGAGATCCGTCGTGTTCGTGTGTGAGAACTGGATGCCTGTTACGGACAACGCTCGTCAGAAGCTAGGCTATATTCCTCGGGAGGAATGGCAATCCGCCGTGCGTAAGCAGATTATGGAGATCAAGCAACACAATTATCCTTGGCCGAGGTCAAGAGTGAGTAATTAACATGGAACGGGGTTAATTCGGCGCAATGATACTCGTTATATCCTCCGCAATCTGTATCCGACCTTGCGGTGTCCAGCTTTCCACTAGCCAGTTCCCGGTCAGATGAAGCCTTCCGCCCTTAACAGCAGGAAGGTCATTCCAAACTGGGAGCTGCTGCATGCGGTTCCACATTTGCAGAACTAGCGGATGCTCTTTGTACAGCCTCACACATATATAGTCGCTCTGAAATGGCGGTACATCCTGTGATTGCAAGTATTTCCTCATCTCCTTAATCGGTGTATGAGAACCTGGCTTCAGCTTCAGCTCTGTGTATAGCAATTCATTCAGTGGGTGGCACACTGTTCCTTGGAGCATAATGCTGTCGTGCAGCACCTGCAGCATCGTAAGGGAGAGATTCGCATTGCGAGAGGCGATCTGCTGTGCATAACGGGTGACGCGTTCTTCCACCTGACCGATCGTCTGTTCTGCTTCTTGTCGTCGGTTAACGAGATCGGCAATCTGGAGAAAGGGTGATTCCCATTCCAAGCTATGATCTATGAATACCGTCGGCGCTATTGTCTTCATGTCATCATGGAACGCTATATGTGAGTAATCAGCAATAATCAAATCTGGATTGGCCGTTCGCAACTCGGCAAACTGGCGAAGCAATTGCGCGTTGTATATGGTGTCCGGCACTAAGGGATGCTTGTAGCAATCTACGGCAATGACGGGCTCAATGCCAAGCGCATGCAAGCTGTCCTGAAACTGCAAGCGGGAAGCGACTGCCACCTTCAGCGTATGGCGTTTGACATATAGAGTCGGTGATAGACCAGTCCATTTTTTGAACACCCTGCTCATATAAAATTCATTGCCGAAGCCCGAAGCATCAGCAGCTTGTTTCAATGGCATACCTTCCGATAGATGAGCCTTGGCTTGCTCGACCCTGATTTGCTGTAAGTAAGCAGTAGGAGAAATACCTTTGGTTCGTTTGAAGCTGCGCCAATAAGAATTAGGGGCCAGTCCGGCGATTTGAGCTAGCAGGTCTCGGCTGATTTTCTCTTGATAATGGGTGTGCATATAGGCAATGCTTTGTTCAATCCCGCTCTGGGGAACGAAATGGATTGGTCTGTTCTTCAACTGTTCGTACAAGTCGCACAGTAGCTTCTGAAATGGCCAATCTGCTTCATCCGAATTTGCGCTTGAGATATCCTTGATATGCTTCCTGAAGCGCTCATCACCGATGAAGGGGAGCGGGCCTGCCGCATCTATGAACGGAATGTGGTGCTGAGGTTGGGCTTTCCAGTGCTCCCCTTCCTGAGAGAGAAGCAATGCTTCGACGCACAGTACATAACAAGCGGAGGTAATTCCGACCGAATGGATAGAGAAGGCTTCGTTCCCTGGAAAGTATATAAATTGCCCAGCATGTACTTCCCATTGCTGGGATTCGGAATATACCGAAAACTCACCTTGATCTACATAGACTAATACAGTATGGGAGGAGCCTAATTCCAGTTGCTGCTCCGGCTTGTCGAAGGTGTGTGATCGTACAGATTTCAACCAATATACGAATTGCTTCTGTGTACGATTGTTCATTAGATCATAACTCCTTATATGAGCAACTAGAGATTGGTTCTTGTGCTCATTAGTCTGAGTAAGTGTGAATCGGATATGAAATCTGTTACTTTTTACTATGGAAGCAAGCACTACCATCCCTTATAGTATATTAAGAACAATAATCATTATCAATGGGAAGATGAGTCCGACAGATAGAATTTACTTGCCGACTCGCGTTCCATGGTATAGGGGAGAGAGGAACAGAAATGATAAGACACTTGAAATTTTGGTTGGTAGTAGCAGCGTTGCTCATGCTGGTAAGCGTCATTGCTGCTTGCGGCAGTGCGAATAATCCAGATCAAGGAACGAATGGCGGCAATGAGACACAAGGAACGCAGACAGAGACCGTAGCAGACGAGACTGAATCCGACGAGGCTTCGGCCTCGGATAGCTGGACAGTCAATCATGAACTCGGTGAGCAGAGCTTCAGTGCCGTTCCACAGAAAGTTGTCGTTCTGGATACATATCTGTTGGATATAGCGACAGGTCTCGGCATTGAACCTATAGGGGTTGCCTCTGAAAGTCTAGAAGTCCAAGAGGTGCCAGAGCATCTGAAGTCGTTGGTCGATTATGATTTCACTTGGGTCGGTTCTAGGAAAGAGCCTAGCCTAGAGTTGATTGCCAGTCTAGACCCGGATTTGATTGTCGCCGATTTGAATCGGCATAAGGAAGCGTACACAGAGCTGCAGAATATTGCGCCAACCTTAGTCGTAACGGGTTCCGCAGCGGAGGATTGGAAGAATATTATTACTATAATGGGCGATGCTCTGCAAATGCAGGATGAGGCGAAGGCAGCTATCGATGCTTATGATTCGAAGTTGTCGGAAGGCAAAGAAGCCTTACAAGCTGCTGGAATGAACGGGAAAAGAGTAATACCGCTCACTTTGTATCCGGACCAGCAAGTTCGGCTGTATACAGCTGATTCCTATACCGGCAATATATTAGCCGGTCTTGGCTTCGAACTGGCCTATACTGCGGATGGGAAGCCATTCGAAGGAGTACAAGCAGAAGCGCTGTTGAATGTGGAAACAGACGAATATATTTTGCTGCAAAGTGCGGTATATACGAAGGATATCGACGGAGCGACTTATCCGATATTCAGTGACTTGGAGCAGGTCAAGCTTGGCCATACCCAAACGGTCCGTATGGAAGACTGGGCGTTCTACAGAGGACCTATCGCTGCGGAGCTAATTATCAATGAGACGGTTGAGTTATTCGGACAGGTGAAGTAACTTGCTTGCTACTATACGGACATCCATGAAGTACTTGCGAATTCCGATGATCGTACTTGGCCTGATTGCGTTGCTGGTCGGCGCCAGTCTGAGTCTACAGATCGGAAGTGCAGAGATGGACAGAGGCATCATCTGGGATGCACTCGTTCACTATAATTCGGAAAATCTTCATCATCAGGTCATACATGATTCACGATTGCCACGGGCACTCGCCGCTCTGTTCATCGGAGCGGCGTTGGGTGTTTCCGGTGCGTTATTGCAAGCTGTTACCCGCAATGCACTGGCTGCTCCGGATACACTCGGTATACATGCTGGTGCAGGGCTTGCCTTGCTAGTGTCCTTAATTTACATCCCTTCCATTCCGATAGGCATGCTGCCCGTGTTCGCCTTTATTGGAGGTGTTGTTTCCATGGTGCTCGTATGGGGAATTGCTTCTGTTGGGGGACAAGGCATGACAGCAATCAAGCTTGCATTGGCCGGGGTCGTAGTATCCGCATTGGCCAGTACGATGATAGAAGCACTGCTGCTGTCGCATTCCCGAATGGCGTTTACACTATCGTATTTACTGAAAGGCAGCCTGTCTGGAGTTCAATGGAACGAGCTTGAAATGATCGTCCCTTGGATAGGGATTAGCTTACTGGTCTCGGTCATGCTTGCGCAGAAGCTGAACTTAATTTCCTTAGGCGAGGAGGCTGCGGCAGGGTTGGGCGCTTCGATAACATCTGTACGCATAACGGCGTCGTTGGCGGCTGTAATTCTTGCCAGTGCGTCGGTATCCGTAGCAGGCTCTGTCGTGTTCCTAGGTTTGATTGCCCCACATCTTGCCAAATTGACAGTTGGTGTAGATTGGCGTTGGAGAATTCCTGTCTCTGGCTTGATCGGCGCCTTACTGCTTGTATGGGCGGATGTGCTGACGCGTATCTGGTTCGCTCCCCAGGAAGTGACTGTATCTATCTTGCTGGCACTGGCTGGTGCGCCTGTATTTATTTATTTCGTACGTACTAGGGGGGTTCAGTCATGAGAACACCGAGCAACAGACTGTATACCCTCATTATCGTGTTGTTGATGTTCGGATTAGCAGCGGTGTTAGCTGGCGCGCTTGCGCTTGGGGCATTACGGATACCGTTGCATGAAGTATGGCATACCTTGCTTGGTGCGCAGGAAGCGCGAATGATCATTCTAGATATGCGTCTTCCGCGGGCACTTATAGCCGCGCTGGTTGGAGCTTGTCTTGCCATGTCTGGCGCACTGCTGCAGACGGTGACGCGCAATGGATTAGTATCACCGGATATTGTCGGTATAAGCGCTGGAGCGAGTGTAGGAGCCGTTATATTGATATTGCTGTTTCCTGCCTCCCCACCAGTTCTGACCCCGCTCTTTGCTTTTTGCGGAGGGGCGCTTGCCGCAGGTCTCATCTACGTCCTATCTTGGAAGAACGGCGTGGAGCCATTGCGGCTCGTACTGGTCGGAATCGGTATTACGGCTATATGTCTTGCATTGCGCGATGCGATCGTCTTGAAGGCGCCAGAGGAATTTGACTCTGCACTCACATGGCTCGTAGGCTCCGTATGGGGCAAAGGTGCGGAGCGGCTCAATCAGCTGTGGCCTTGGGCGCTGCTGCTTATGTTGGCAGCTTTCTTCAATGCTCGCAGTATCAACGTGATGCAATTTAACGATGCCGTATCCAAAAGTCTAGGTAATTCCGTTGAGAGATCGCGGTTGCTAGCGATCGCAATTGCAGTTGGCTTGGCAGCTTGTGCGGTATCGATCGCAGGCAACATTGGCTTCGTCGGACTAATTGCGCCGCACATGGCGCGACTGTTGGTCGGTGGTCATCTGATGCGTATTCTTCCTGCGACCGCACTACTTGGCGCCATCTTAACCGTGGCAGCAGATACGGCAGGTCGTGTCATCATTGCACCATCGGAAATTCCTGCGGGGATACTAACTTCATTAATCGGCGCCCCTTACTTCATCTGGCTGTTGAGCAGACAGCGGAGGTCTTGATTCCTCGGTCATACTAAGAGCTCCTTTCTATCGAAGGGAGCTCTTGGTATGTGTGGGATCTTCAGCGTCACTACTCAAATTTGAATGTTAAAAATAATGAACCTTAACATATGTTAATGAAGTCCCTCTTGCCTGTAATTATACTGAGCAGAGTAAAGGGGGAATTGTTATGCGGACATCTGGACACACCGTACTGATCACGGGTGGAGCATCCGGAATCGGATTAGCTATGACGAAGCAATTCGTTCATCATGGTAACAAGGTTATAGTTATTGGACGGAATGAAAGGAAACTGAAGGAGGCCGAAGTCAGCTTACCAGGTATTACTGTATATGCTTGTGATGTAAGCAACGAGGAGCAGGTGAACGCACTAATTCGGGAATTGACCGAACTGTATCCTGACATCAATGTGCTTGTGAATAATGCGGGGATTCAATACCAGTATTCCTTCATGGACAGTGAAGCGGATGAGATGTGCGGCAAAGTGCAAGACGAGATTGATGTTAACTTAGTAGCGCCGATTCAACTGACTGCCAGATTGTTGCCGCTGCTGTCCCGTCACGATGAGGCTGCGATCATTAATATATCGTCTGGTCTAGGGCTGTCGCCCAAGAAGTCTGCTCCTGTGTATTGTGCGACGAAAGCAGGACTTCACCTATTTACGAAAGCATTGCGATATCAATTGGCGTCTACAACTATTAGCGTGTTCGAGATCATACCGCCTCTTGTGGACACCGACATGACGAAGGGAAGAGGATCAAGTAAAATTTCGACAGATAGGCTAGTTGATGAATTCTGGCGTGCATTTCGACGCAATCAACAGGAAGTGTTGATCGGCAAGGTTAAGCTATTGAAGTGGATTAGCCGCTTCTCGCCTTCGCTTGCTGATGCGATATTGAAAAACAGCTAATCTGATGTTTGAATAAAAGTTCCAACTTGGTGGCTATAGCGTCTTTTCAAGCACACTTCGTGTGATCTTCGTCACCGTATTTCTGGGGAATAGGCGGGGTGACTGGGCGAGCATCCAATTTTGATACCCCGGGACTACATATGTTTTGCCCTTCATGAGTGCTTGGAATCCAATCTCTGCTACCTTTGCGGGATCCATTGTGTCCTCTTTTTTTGATACTCTTTGATTGTTCATCTTAGCATGTTGGAAAAATTCCGTAGTCGTGGCCCCAGGGCACAAAGCAGTGACACTTACATGGGTTCCCTGTAGCTCTGCGGCCACGGCCTCAGTAAGATACAGGACGAAAGCCTTGGAAGCGGAATAGTTAGCACTCAACGGACAAGGATAGAACGATGTTGTAGATCCAATGTTAAGGATACGGCCCGAATCTCGCTTAACCATATCCTTAAGGAACAGCATCATGAGATGGGATAGGGAATGAACGTTTAATTGAATCATATCAAGCTCCGTTTGTATATCTAACTCATGAAGAGGGCCGAACGATCCTTTGCCGGCGTTATTGACTAGCACATCAACCTCCAGATTGTTTTCTTTCACATGATTATACAGAAGCTCGGGTCCGTTGCTTTTGGCCAAGTCTACAGCTACATAATGCGTTTCTACTTGATAGGTTTGCTTTAAGTGCTGAGCTGTCTTCTTCATCTTCTGTTCATTTCGCGATGCCAGAATAATACGATATTTCTCCTTAGCGAAGATTGTTGCAAATTCTTTGCCGATTCCGCTAGATGCGCCTGTGATAAGTACTGTTTTCATAGTGGATACCTCCATATGGTTGTTTTGTTTTATAACAAAATAACTAAACAATTAAATATTTAGATATTTGTTGTAAAAAGAGAAGGCCTACTCGGCCTGCTGGGTCTTCAGAGCAATGATTTGTTCGGTTGTATCTAGAAATGCGCTGAGCTGTGTAACGGAATCTTCTATATGCAAGCTATAATAAATTTCCGTTCCCTTCTTGGTAGAAGTGACCAAGTGGGCTTGACGCAATATCTTCAAATGATGCGAAATCGCTGAGCGAGACATCGCTGAACGTTCTAAAATTTGGGCAACGTTCAACGTATCGTGCTTCGTCAGCATCATGATGATATCTTGTCTAATGGGGTCTGCCAAGGCAAGAAAGATTTGGCTACAATCCCTTAGCTGTTGATGCACCTTGACTTCGAGCTGTGTTGTTTCCGAAGAATCCATTCCACATCGTCTCCAATTATCCAAATAACTAATTGTTTGGTTGTTATAATATAACATAATGCTAATTACATGAAAAGTCAAGGGAAGAAATCAAGGTGCAAGGCTATCTTCCTATTTAAGAATCAGGTTGACTCTAAGTCATTTGCGACTATCGAGACAACCTCTTCGTAGCAGTGTCATATTTGTGTCAGAACTTTCTTGCTTGATAAGGCATTCCTTGGCCTTCCTCAAGATAACTCTTGAGACTATATAAGAGCATGGCCCAGTTGTAATTGCAGAACCGATAGAAGTTTGTGATTTCCTTCCAATTCTTATGACGCAGCGTGATGGTTGTAGTGCCGTTCGTCTCTTGCAATTCGAAGGAAACCGTCGTCCCTACCCATTCTGGATCTGATTCCGTACATAGCCATTCGACCTTCGCGGAAGGGGTTAACTCCACAATTTGCATCTTCGTCAGGTCATCTTCGCCGAAGTGGAACTCATTGACAGCTCCGACATGATCATGGACGGTCAGTTCACGGGTCCATACTTCTGCAAGTCCATTGGCCGTTGTCAACGCTTGATACACCTCTTCCGCGGGTGCATGGATCATCTGCAAGAGTTCGATATCTGCCATTAGTAGCGCTCCTTTTGTCTAAGATTATATCCATGATATCACATGGGTGATGGCAGGTTTCTTCTTAATTGCTATACATATTATTCGAAATAATCGACACTTTAGTGTCTATGCACATCTGAGAATTGTCAGTAACCTATATGTAACGACAACTAAGGATGTGGTTCTATGAGTACAGTACAAGCTTCACAGAAGAAGGCGGCCAACATTGCCGGGTTCAGCTTGCTTATTATGGCAGTGTTAGGTCCCTTCGCATATCTATTTGTGTTCCAACGTTTGATTGTGTATGACAATGCAGCAACAACCGCAGCGAATATAGTGGCCTCCGATGGATTGTTTCGCATGGCGATCGCAAGCCTCCTCGCTGTTGTGATCCTGGATGTCATCGTAGCAGTGTCCCTTCATATCGTATTCAAGCGAGGTTACCCTATCCTCTCGCTATTAGCAGCAAGCTTTCGAATTGTTTACACAGCAATGTTCGGCGTTGCCATTTATCAGCTTTATAACGCACTGAGGATTTTGACTGATGCCGAATATATAATGGGCTGGGAACCTGCAGAGCGTTATGTTCAGGCTATGCTGAATATTCATTCGTTCAGTAACGGATGGAATACGGCCCTAATCATCTTTGGTGTCCATTTACTGCTCCTAGGCTATATGATGATTATTTCGAAAGATTTACCTAAGTATTTAGGGATTTTGCTCATGATTGCTGGGATAGGTTATGTGATAGATTCACTTGGCTTGATTCTCTTCGCAACGTATAGCTTTGAACTCTCCGTGTATACATTCATTGGTGAACTGTTACTGATTGTTTGGCTTTTCATCAGGGGCAGGAAAGGATTCTCATCTTAGATGTAGCACAAATCAGCCTTTGCGCGAGCAGGGGCTCTTTTGGTTGCGTCTTCACCCTCCACAGGTTACTCTTGAGTTATAGAAACTTGATAGAAAGCTGTGGTGCTGTGCCATTGAAGGATGATCGAATACTAACTACCAAACTCCATATCCCAAAGTTGCGCAAGCATATGGTTTCTCGTACTCGGTTGAGTGAACGGTTGAGTGAAGGGCTCCATCGCAAAGTTACGTTGATTTCGGCGCCGGCAGGGTTCGGCAAGACGACATTGATCAGCGAATGGCTTGCAACATGCAAGCGAGAGATTGCATGGTTCTCGATGGACGAGGAAGATAATGACCTCACACGATTTTTCACTTATCTCATCTTTGCATTACAGAGTATCTCAGAGTCGATAGGGAGCAGGCTGCTGCCATTCATTCATTCTTCTCAGCCACTGCCTGCGGAAACAATCATGACCTACGTAGTCGATGAAATATCCACTCTCTCCAAGCCGTGTATCCTTGTCTTGGATGATCTTCATGTCATTCAGGTCGAAACCGTTTACAATGCCATACATTTTTTGCTCGATTATATGCCGCCTAACGTACATCTGGTGATCTCTACTCGCGAGACTGCTGCGCTGCGTCTGTCCTCATTGCGGGTCAGGGATCAGATTACAGAGCTGAATGCCATGGATCTGCGGTTCACCGTTTCAGAAACAGAAGGATTCATGAACCGGACGATGGGTTTGACACTTGATTCTGAAGCCATACATATGCTCGAAGCCCGTACCGAGGGCTGGGTAGCAGGTCTTCAGCTAGCCGCGCTTTCTATGCAGGGCAGTACAGATCAGCATGCGTTCATTCAATCCTTTAATGGCAGGAATCATTTGGTATTAGATTATGTATTAGAGGAAGTTTTGAAGAAATACCCGGAGCCCGTACAGAACTTTTTGCTGCGGACAGCAGTACTAGATCGCATGTGCGGCTCGCTCTGTGACGCTTTGTCTGATCAAGAAGCTGAAGGAGATTACGCCTCGGGACAGGACGTACTGGAATATTTGGAACAGGCCAATTTATTCATCATTCCCCTCGACAACTATCGATGCTGGTATAGGTATCATCATTTATTCTCAGATCTGTTGCGGTACAGACTGCAACGAAATTCCATTCACCACGTGCAGGTGCTCCATATTCGAGCAAGTGAATGGTATGAAGCGGAAGGGTCGCTTCTTGAAGCCTTCCACCATGCGACCGAGGCAGGTGATATTGACCGTGCGGCACGTTTGCTTGAAGGGGATGGCATGCCTTTGCATCTCAGAGGCGCCATGGCGCCAGTTCAGCATTGGCTGGAATCGCTTGACAGGTCAGTACTCGATGACAGACCTGCCTTATGGGTAACATATGCATCTGCATTAACGGTTTCGGGGCATCCCATCGACGACGTAGAAGAGAAGCTGCGGATGGCGGAGACAGCCATACAGCAGAAGGAACCGAGCAAGGATACAAGTGATCTTGCCGGTAATATCTCCGCTATACGAGCAATGTTAGCCATTCCACAGAACGATGCAGAAGCGATTGAACGCTATTCCAAGAGCGCTTTGGAACAGCTTCGTCCCGACAATTTGCCGATTCGAACATCTGCTACATGGACACTAGGGTTTGCTTATCAGCTCCAATGCGAGTATGCCTTGGCAAGTCAAGCATATTCTGAAGCCATAGCTTCGGGCAGGGCTACTGGCAATTTGCTAATCACGATAGGCGCTACTATCTGTCTCGGTCAAGTGCAGGAAGCCGAGCTTCAGTTGCACTTGGCTGCGGAGAGCTATAAGCAAGCTATGCAGCTCGCAGGCGGTTCGCCGTTGCCAGCCACTTGCGAAGCGTATTTCGGAATGGCCCGGCTTCTGCATCAGTGGGATCGCTTAGCGGAGGCTGAGGAACACGGTCATCAGGCAGTACGATTAGCCTTGCAGTTGACAACTATCGACACTCCCGCTGCATGCTACGTGCTTCTTGCAAGGATCAAGCTTTCGCAGGGAGATGGCGATGGTGCTGCAGCACAATTAGATCAAGCGGAACAATTCCTGCGAAGTCGTCATCCTCAACATCAGATGCAGGAGTTGACCGAAGTACAGGGGGAATTGCTGCTCCGTCGAGGGGAGATTGCCGCTGCTGATAAGCTCACAGAGAAGCAAGAATACAATCTGGCTCTCCTCCGATCACGTGTGCTATGGGCACAGGGGGAAACGGCGGAAGCATTGAAGCTGTTAGAGTCTTTGCTGCGCAATGTGAATCGGCAACGTCAGAAATATGAATGGTTGAAGCTAGCAGTAGTTCAGGCTCCCCTCTTATACGCCCATAGCGAGAAGGAATCGTCTCTGCACATGCTGGGAGAAGCCCTGGAGCTTGCTGAGTCAAGCGGTATTGTTCGGCTCTTCGCCGATGAAGGTGAACCGCTGAGACAGCTCCTAGTAGAAGTGCATGCCAGGGGATGGATGCCGGACTTTACTAGTCAACTGCTTGCAGCTTTCCAAGCACAGCAGGACGTGTCCATACCATCCACAGCATACCTATTGGAACCGCTCACCGAGCGTGAACAGCAAGTGTTACAGCTCATCGCGCAAGGCTTATCGAACGATGAGATTGGAAAGCAGCTCCACTTGGCCCTCGATACTGTCAAAGGATACAATCGCAGAATTTACGGCAAGCTCGATGTCCGACGCCGAACAGAAGCCGTTGCTCGTGCCCGTGAACTCGGGCTGATCCAATGAAAGGAAGGCTAAGATTAAACGAATAATGAGCTGCGTCTGATTCGGATTTTGGTGGGAAAGATGAAAAACTGCAGATGTGCAGGTATTCACTCGAAAACAGCACCAAATCAGCTATAAAACTACGTAAATACATGCTTTCAACGCTCAACTGGCTAGATACAGCCACTTCACAATTTGAAAGATGCACAAACGCAGGGATTTTGAGAAATTGGCTTTGCCGCTCGACCCAAGCCTGCACATACGCAGGAAATTTTGTGCGCGTTCACATGGTATCTTCACTCGTACTGCAATATGTGGGAATTTCTATGGAATTATGGTCATAGGTTTGACTGGAGATTTTGCCATCCAGCATAATAGAACTGACACAAATTTCAGATAGCGTTAACGGCATAGGGAGGAATCACAGGTGAAGAAGATTATCAATACGCCGGACAGTCTTGTTAAGGAAATGTGCAGGGGGATCGAACTTGCCCATCCGGAGCTTGAGCTTCTGGAGAAGTACACAGTCATTAAGAAGAAGGAAATCAATAGTGACAAAGTTAGCCTGATTAGCGGTGGCGGCAGCGGCCACGAGCCTGCACATGCTGGTTTTATTGGTAAAGGTATGCTAGACGCGGCAGTCTGTGGCGAAGTCTTCGCTTCACCGTCTCAGATACAGGTATATCAAGCGATCAAAGCTACGGCAAGTAAGCCGGGAACGCTTCTGATCATCAAGAATTACAGCGGCGATGTCATGAATTTCTCGAATGCTGCTCATATGGCTTCCGAAGACGGCATCAAGGTCGAGCATATTCGGGTCAGTGACGATATTGCTGTGGAAGATAGCCTCTATACGGTTGGCCGCCGCGGTGTTGCTGGCGTCGTACTGGTACATAAGATTGCCGGTGCCGCTGCCGAAGAAGGCAGCGATCTGCAGCAGGTGAAAGCCATTGCGGAGAAAGCTGCGCTTCAAGTTCGCAGCATCGGAGTTGCGCTAACCTCCTGTACAGTTCCGGCAAGCGGAACCCCAACATTCGTATTGGCTGAAGATGAGATGGAATACGGGGCGGGCATACATGGAGAGCCAGGCATTCGGCGCGAGAAGATTACTACAGCTGATGAATTGGCTGCGCGTATGACGACCGCGTTATTGAAGGATCTGGGGATTGAAGAGCAACATACAGCTGAAGTGGCCGTCTTAGTTAATGGATTCGGCGGGACACCCCAGCAAGAGCTGTATGTATTCTACCAAGCAGTCGCCCGAGAACTCGCTGCCAAGAACATCCGGATCGTCCGGCCGTTCGTTGGCAATTATATGACGAGTATTGAGATGGCTGGCTTGTCTCTATCCGTAATGAAGCTCGATGATGAGTTGAAGACATTGCTGTCGAAGGAATGCCATGCCCCCGCATTCCGGGTTGACGGTCCTGTGCCTGAAGTGGCGTATACGCATGAGACGAAACAAGAGAATGCGGCTCCTGTATCCTATGAAGTCGAAACAGCGGAGGAGCATGCCACTATTCGGAACGGCAAGCTGACGCTGGACAATATCGTATATTTGGTTGATAAGATGAGCGAGATCGTGATTAAGAATGAAGTATACTTCTGTGATCTGGATTCACATGCCGGTGACGGCGATTTCGGGATGAGTCTGGCCAAGGGCTTCAAGCAATTGAAGCGGGAATGGCGCAGCATATTGGAGAAGCGTGATCTGACGATAGGCATCTTCTTGGATGAGTGCTCGTTGATCCTGATGGAGCATTGCGGCGGAGCTTCCGGTCCAATCTGGGGATCAGCCTTCCGTGCTGCTGGCAAATCCGCAGGGGATCGATTGGAATTGACAGTAGCAGAGATGTCGTCCTTGCTGTCTGCCTCCGTCCAGGGCATTCAGGATATCGGCGAGCGGTCGTTCGGACGTGGAGCCGTTGTAGGCGACAAGACCTTGATCGATGCGCTTGTTCCGTTCGCTGATGCATGGTCTGACAGCGCGGCAGCAGGTGAGGATTGGAAGACGACATTTGATAAAGCTGCAGCTGCGGCTGTAGCAGGAGCCGAGAAGACGAAGGACATGGTCGCAAGAATGGGCCGTGCCGGAACGGTCGGCGACAGAAGCCTAGGTCATCCAGATGCAGGCGCATTCGCCCTCGGCATGATATTGACTGAGTTGGCCCGCGGTGTGAAGTAACAGACTAAGTATAAAAAGGGGGTGTCCCCAAAGTGATACATTTACTTTCGGGACACCCCTTTTTCTCCCACCTAAGTGGAATCCCTACAGAGAGTTGGTGCTTGCAGCATTCAACTCCGCTGTCATTTGCTCGACTAGCTCTGGTCTTCCGTGGAACTGTGCAGGTGTATTCTGAAAAAGGTGGATGCGCCAATGATCAGCTCGTTGTACGAGGATTAGGGTTTGATGTGCGTTGGCAGAAGCGTTGATCTCTGTCTGGCCGCGAGGAACCATTCCCGCACTCGCTCGTAATACAGCAGTTTCCGAAGTCAGGAAGGTAACGTCCTTGACGATACTGACAAATTGAGCTGTTGGGTGGTCTTTGAAGATGGGATCAAGGTGTGCGAAAATTTCCTCGGGACCTATTGCCTGACTCCCATCAAATCCTATCATTTCGCCTTCTTCCGCAAACAAATCAGCCATTCCACGCGCATTCTGATCGTTCCACGTCATTAACAACTGCTGATACACGGATTGAACTACGTTCCGGTCGTCCATTCGCTCGCCCCCCTTAAAAATAGAAAAAAACAGAATATACAGCATATTTTAAAGTGTAACGTTTCGCAAACCAATAATCAATCTGTTCTTTAGTTTATATCTAACGAGTCAGTTTGAGCTTACTATCGTGGATCTTCCAAGGGCCATCCCCACTCAAGATGCTGGCGTATTCGGGGATGATCCCGCTATTTATCGTGCTCTCGGTTGCAGTCACTTCCTTCGGATCAAACCCTTCGGGAAGCTCGATACTAGCGCGAGACTTGGCATAATACCTCCATGATCATACTTTTATTCGTTGGATAGTTCATGTGGATCAATGTAGGATTGACATGCAGCTGAACGGCTGCATATAATAGAAATATGGATAACATGGAAAACATCTTTAAGGCCCTTGCCGATTCAAGCCGCAGAAAGCTGCTGGATGCGCTCTTTCACAGAAATGGACAAACGCTTAATGAATTATGTGAACATCTGGAGATGACCCGGCAATCTGTCACCAAACACCTGTTGATCTTGGAGCAAGCTGATCTTATTGTAGTTCAGTGGCAAGGGAGAAATAAGATTCATTACCTCAATGCCGCCCCAATTGGCGAGATTTATGCACGATGGGTGAAGAAGTATGAACAACAGCGAATCAATGTCTTGCAACAATTGAAACGAACTTTGGAGGAGGAGAATCATTGAACGATTCAGTCTTTGTGTATACGGCTTATATCAATACGACACCGGAAAAACTTTGGGAAGCTCTAACCAATGGGGAGTTTACGAAGAAATACTGGTTCGGAAGAACGTTACAATCCGACTGGAAAGAAGGGTCTGCCGTACAGTTTGTAGATGAGAATGCAACCGTGACGGATACAGGCATCGTCCTGATCTACGAGCCTTATCGCCTGCTTACCTACACGATGACATGTGTACAGGATATGACTCCGTATGAACGTTATCCCACTGTCACATTTGAACTGAAGCGGATGGAATCAGCTGTTAAGCTGACGCTGAAGCATGTGGATTTGTCGACGAACGCATTTCGGGACGAGAGTGAAGGGTTTGTCGGCATCAACAATGGTTGGCCTGCGATTATTAGTAACTTGAAAAGTGTATTAGAAACCGGGTACGCTATGCCTGACATTTCCATATAAAATTGTGATCCAAATCCGAAGATGAGAGGAGAATACGACGATGTATGTATGGTCTAAAGACGGAACACGTATTGCTTATGAAAGGATAGGTGAAGGACAGCCGCTTATTTTGGTAGATGGAGCCATGTGCCATCGATCCATGAGAGAGCTAGCCTCGCTCTTGTCCAACCGCTTCATGGTATGCTCCTATGATCGGCGGGGTAGAGGAGAGAGCACTGATACGAAGCCTTATGCCGTGCAGCGGGAAATAGAAGACTTGGAAGCATTGATTGATGCGATAGGTGGTACCGCATATGTCTATGGCATATCGTCAGGAGCAGTATTGGCAATCAAAGCGGCGAGCTTACTTGGCAGTAAGATACGCAAGCTTGCGATCTACGAAGCCCCCTTTACGTTTGGTGAAGAGGCAAGGAGGGCTGCAGAGGCATATACGCAATCGCTTGAGAAATTGTTGGCAGACGATCGCAGAGGGGATGCGGTTGAGCTATTTATGAAAAACGTTGGCATGCCGGTCGAAGCTATTCAGGGTATGCGTCAGGCTCCCGTATGGAAAGCGATGGAAGCCTTGGCACCCACGTTGGCATATGACAACGCAGTCATGGGAGATGGCTCGATTCCAACCCAAGAAGTAGAGGCTGTTCAGGTATTAACGCTAGTCTTGGTTGGCGGTAACAGCCCGAACTTTATGAAAGAAGCAGCAGATGCAATTGTCAGAACGCTTCCGAATACCAGTCAACATCTACTAGAAAATCAAACTCATGATGTCGCTGCGGAGGCTCTTGCTCCGTATTTAGCGGAATTTTTCAAGCTGTGATGACATCTGGACTACCTCGCGCAAGGCTTCGTTGAAATCCTCATAGCTGCATAACTCTTCAATATGATAGACGCCAGGGGGCATATCTTGTGAATAGAGCTTCTTCGCTACAATTGCTGCAACTTTGGCAGTGACTTCGGCTTCGTGTGTCCCTTGAAGGAAGCATTCTGCCACAGCAGGCTGCTGTTGCTTCATACCGACGGCATCGATCTTGACAGCAAATAGCGGCTTTCCGACATTTACAGTGGCGAATGCCTTCATTGCTTGGCGGCGAAGCCAAGGCACACGAAGCAGCTGAAAGATGCCTAACCGTTTGAACATAGCTAGTAACCACGTTGTGATCGCACTATCGAAGCAAAGTCGTGTTGCGACATTCGGCACCTGCAGGGTGCGCGGCAAAATGTGCTGATCGGCAAAGTTAAATCGATACGCAGTTCGGGTGCCAAGCCTGTCACCGAAGCTTGTCTGTCGTCCATCGGTAAAGCTTATGTGCTGCACTTCCTCGCCATGCTCGTCAGTATGGAAGTCGTTTTGCAAGTTGTCGAGCGTCCATTCGATTGCGGCTTTACCGTGCGTATCTCCCAAGCCAAGCATAATAGAGATGTGAACGGCATCCGTTGAATCCAGAAGCTGCTGCGCATGGCTTGCCAGAAGGTTCGTAAGCCCAGGTGCCAGACCGACACTGAGTATGGCAGTTGCATGGTTGGATACTGCTAATGGATCGAGCCGCTCGATTTGTGATAGGAAGCGATAGTTTGCCGAGATATCGACGTAATGAATCCCCTGTTGGATACATGCGCGAACGAACGTGGGTTGCTCTTGATCCAGGCACATGATGACCAGCTTGGCGCCTGTCAGCAGTTGTGTAGCAGATGCATGGTGAATATCGATTTGTAAGGGACGAACACGCCCTTGTGTCTCTCGACTGAATGCTTCTGCTCGCTTTAGATTTCTTCCTGCGGCAATCACTTTTCCTGGGAAATACCGGGCAAGTTCCTCGCAGATCATTCGTCCTACATGTCCGTACCCGCCAATGACGATAATGTTAGTGTTCTGCATGATGATTCCTCCGATTGTAAGATAATGTTCTTCTGCGGCGGTCCAAGCGATCGCCAACTCCTAGTGCTGTCAAGCCAATGAGGCAAATGCCGATATTGATCTGGAAGACGGATGACAAATCGACATGCCCCCCATGTCCGATCATCATGCCAAGTCCCAGAGCAGCGCCAATGACCATGCCGACATTGCGTGTGAGCGCGATCATCCCACCGATTGAACCTGCATATTCCACCGGTACTGTTCGCATGATGTAGCCGTTGTTCGGCGCAGCCAAGCCTCCCATGCCGAGTCCCATCAGAGAAAGTACAACAATCAAGCCTAGTAGTGTCAGTTCATGGAGAAAGAAAGACAGGATCACCAGTGCGATCATCATACAGCCCAATGCGATACACATAAGCAGTTGGGGATTCGTATGATCAGACATACGCCCTGCGAATGGACTTGCCAGTGCAAACAGTACTGGATATGCGGTCATGATGAGTCCAATCGCAAAAGGGGAGTATGTGGTTGTGTGCGCTAAATAAAACGGCATTGTGACCAAAACCGAGTTAATCAGCACAAAGGAAACGGTGCTTATCAGTAGCCCGGTTATGATGGATGGAATGCGTAACATGGGCATGGGCAATAAGGGAGCGGTTTGCCGTCGTTCACGCAACAGGAAAAGGAAGAGTGCAACGAATCCAATCACATAAGCGGCAATCACACTAGGGGAAAGCCAGCCTTGCGCATGCCCGCTAGATAAACTATAAATGCCAGCAGCAATAACAAGCATGAACAAGATGGAACTGATCCGATCTACGAACGGTGATTGGTGACTAAGTCGTTGTGCAGGGATGAATCGAGAAGCGAGCACAACGGCTGCGACTGCAACGGGTAGATGTATCAGAAACAACCACTGCCAGCTTAACCAAGCTGCAATGACTCCACCGGCAGGCGGTCCGGTCATGGCTCCCAAGGCGACAACAGCACTCATGATGCCGAGTGCGCGTCCCCGCTGGTCTTTGGGATAATAACAACGGATTAATGCGATGTTCGTAGCTTGAAACATGGCAGCCCCAATCGCCTGAAGGATTCGAAAGCATATAAGGACGTACACATGAGACGATAAGACGATCAGAACAGAGCTTAGCGTGAACAAGACATAGCCCATATTATGAATGAAACCGTGACCGTATCGGTCGCCCAGCTTACCCATGATCGGAAGCAGGGCAGCGATCACTAGCAAATAAGCGGTCGTAATCCACTGAATGCTGTATAAATCAGTATGGAAAGCTGATCCCAAGTATGGCAGAGACACATTGACCACGCCTGCAGTAAAGTGGGACATAAAAGCACCGATGCACAGTGTGAAAAAAAGCCAGAATCGCTGCTTCTCCGTCAATTGAAACGTATGTGGCACAGGCTGTTGCATGGAATCAACTCCTTTCTGAGCGGATTACGTTTAGTTACTAAACTAAAAATGCAAAAAAAAATTAATGGTTCAGCATGTCGTGCAACACAGTATTCAATATGTCTATACTTTTCTCGAATACCTCGATTTCCTGTTCACTTAGTTGTGTCCGCAACTGCTCGTAATAGGCGAGATGCATCGCCTCATGTGCCACATAAGCCTCCTTTCCAAGTTCGGTAAGTGATACAATTGAGCTTCGTGAATCTTGGGGGTGGGGGGAGCGAGTTACTAACGCCTTCGCTTGTAATTTGTCGATCAGCTGCGTGATCGCTCCCTTCGTCACACCGAGCCGAGAAGCAAGCTCACTCATGAGCATGGTACCTTCCAGCCCGATTGCGTCAATCGTATGGATGTCGCTAGGTGTTAATTTACCAGCTTGCCCGAATGTGTGAGGCTGGCGCTCCAACCGCCGAAGCAGCATAATCAATCGACCTAAGCTATTGCTGCCACTATTCACTTTTTGGTTCGCTTCAGGTTGAGGATGTTCTGATTTCTTGTCCATGCATATAGTTTAGTTTCTAAACATAATGAAGTCAAGGGCTAAAGTTAGATTGCTGTGACCACAAGACTAAGCGAACGTAAAGTTGAAATAGAACTCGCAGATGTCATCGCTCATCTCAATACGGATATCCCAGTCCGTTAGGTGTAGGGGCCGAGTCGCTAGTGTTCTTACGGTTATCCGAGTCTGGCGCCGTTGCTCAGCTGATACAGGCGATATCGTTGCTTGTTGTCGACGACGATTAGTAGCTTCAACTCAACAAGCTTGTCTGCTATACGCCGTGCCTGTCTGTCCGATCGCTGTAGGTGTGCCGCCAGTTCGCTTGATGAAAATGACCGCATGATGCCGCGTGCAAATCGCAAGGTTTCATTTTCACTCCAACTGAGCGAATATTCTAATGGGCTTGCAACGAACTTGCCAACGAAGGATAGTGCCAGCTGTTTGCATGCCTCTGGCTCATCGGTGATCGACAGATAGGCAATCGGCAAAAACATCCAGTCGTCCAACGTCAGATATGCTTGCTTCATGCACAGGTCCTTGAATCTCCACGCTTCGATATCTCTCGCATGTGATTTGTATTCATGAATCTCTATACAGCCTTTCGCACCACTAGGCATATAAGCGAGATCCAGATATCGGTAGCGGTTGCTATAATCTCTTACTTCCCATTCCGGATACAGATGCATCAAATTACCTACAACAGGATACCATATCGTTCTTAAAAATTCCCTTGTACCATGGCCTAACCCTTTTTGCAGAAGTTCGCGTCTTCTCGGATTTTTTTCTTCGATTATTTGTTCAGTTAGCCATTCGTCCATGATTGTATCAAAGCCGTTCATTCTAACACCACCTATCGAATATAGACACAAAAAAATGCCGCTCTGAGTAGGAACCGTTCACTTCCCGGTTCTCTGTATCAAAGCGACATGTGCTTCATGTCGTGTATATACTTCATTTTACAAGAAGGTGGAGGATAGGGCAAGCAGTAAGTAACCTTGTATGCAAAATGTAGATCTAGCGGACACGGATGTCCGTTAGAGAGCCAAACTTCGATATTTCGAATTGTAACGGACGCGCATGACCGTTAGCGTTGGATTTTCCTGCTACTGTGCTACTTTTCAGACTTTAATGGACATCAGCGTCCGTTACAGAAGGAAATCGCCCCAATCCGTGTTCTTACGGACATCCGTGTCCGTTAGGTGTAGGGACCGAGTCGCTAGTGTTCTTACGGTCATCCGTGTCTGGTAGTGCACGTGTCATGGCTCATCATAGTTGCTGCAAACGATTTGAAGTGCGTGACGTTGAAATCGGAACCGCACTCGAAGGATCAGATAATATTCAAGTGTATTCCGAAAAATATTGCATTTAAATGCTTTGGAATCTAAAGGTATATTGGTAGTAGCGGCTTATCCTTAGTAAGCTGCTAAATATCGCTAACTACAAGGAGGTAGGATGCTGTCTATGTTCATGCAAAAGCGGAAAGGGAGGAATTGGTTAAGTGCGCTCACTATAGGTGCGATGCTTGGGGGAATCTTGGTCCCGTCAGCAGCAGTTTCTGCGGCTGCCCCCATACCCGTGTCCATCCAAGTGAATACGAATGAGGATCGTAAGGAAATCAGTCCATATATTTATGGTACGAACGCATCTGCAAGTTTGGCAGGGAGTGAGGGAGTTGCAGCACGACGATTGGGCGGGAACCGAATGACCGGATACAATTGGGAGAACAATGCATCCAATGCAGGGTCGGATTGGCTTCATCAAAGCGATGACTTCTTATGCTCGGAGTTTGCGCTCACCGTTTCAGAATGCGAGACACCTGCCAAGGTCCAAACAACATTCCATGAACAGTCGCTGGCACAAGATGCGTACACTGTACTGACTCTCCCAATGGCCGGGTATGTGGCGCGAGACAAGGCCGGACCGGTTGAAGAGACTGAGGCCGCTCCATCTGCAAGGTGGGATCAATCTGAATTTGCGAAGCAAGCTCCTTTTCAATTGCAGCCGGATTTGAATGACGGTACGGTGTATAGTGATGAATTTGTGAACTATATGGTCCATCATTACGGGGATGCTAGTACATCCACCGGCGTTGACGGATATTCCCTGGATAATGAACCTGCGCTGTGGTCGCACACGCACGCGAGAATTCATCCTGATCCCGTAGGCGCAGTGGAACTGGTGGATCGCTCAATAGCCTTATCCAAGGCTGTCAAAGCAGTCGATCCTCATGCGGATATATTCGGCGGGGTTCTCTATGGTTTCAATGCGTACCTATCCTTGCAGGATGCCCCGGATTGGGCGAATGTCCAAGGGAACTACGATTGGTATGTGGATTATTATTTGGATCGAATGAAGCAAGAGTCACAGAGTGAAGGACGACGGCTTCTTGACGTGATGGATGTTCACTGGTATCCAGAGGCGCAAGGCGGAGGTCAACGTATTACCTTCAATGGCGTAGGGAATGAACAGACCCAAATGGCCAGATTGCAGGCGCCAAGAACGCTGTGGGACCCGACGTATGTAGAAGATAGCTGGATTGCCCAATATTTCAGCGATTACTTGCCTATCTTGCCGCGTCTGCAGCAATCGATCGATCAGTATTATCCGGGAACGAAGCTAGCAATCACGGAATTCAGCTATGGCGGGGAAGGGGATATTTCCGGGGGATTGGCTATGGTCGATGCTCTTGGGATATTTGGAAAATATGGTGTGTACATGGCCAACTTCTGGAGGTTGGAATCAGATACAAGCTATGTGAGCGCAGCCTATCAGTTGTACCGTAATTATGACGGCAACAACGCGACCTTCGGAGAGACCAGTGTGCGTTCTACCACATCTGACATTGTGAACAGCTCGGTGCATGCTGCCGTGACTGAGGAATCCGATCAGCTCCATATGATCGTCATGAACAAAAGTATGGATACGCCATTGCAAGCTGATATTTCAATTGCCGGAGATACGTTGTACGAATCTGGCTCTGTATATGGCTTCGATTCAACCAGCTCCAATCTGTTCGAAGCTGCGTCGATTGCTACTATTACCAATAATCAATTTACGTATACTGTGCCGCCATTGACCGCTTATCACATCGTACTGGATGCAGATACCGATGAACCAATTGAAGTTCCGGCAGCTCCCACCAATTTAAGTGCAGAAGCCGGTGACAGCACAGTAACACTGAATTGGAATGCCTCGGTCGGCGGAACCAGCTATACGGTGAAACGTTCCGTTGATGGCGGGAATACGTATGAGCTGCTGGCTGCAGACATTGCAGGAACATCCTATACGGATACCAGTGTAACCAACGGTACGACCTATCATTACGTGGTAAGCGCAGTCAATCAAGCTGGGGCAAGCCCGGACTCGATTGAAGCTAGCGCTACACCGACAGGATCATTCGGACCTAGTGGGGAGCTAGTGTTACAATATCGAGAAGCGGATGGAGACGCATCGAACAACCAAATCAAACCGCATTTCAATATTAAAAATGAAGGCAGCGAAACAATCGACTTGGAGGATGTGAAGCTCCGCTATTACTTCACCAAAGAAGGCGGCGCTTCCATGAATTCCTGGATTGATTGGGCGCAGATCGGCGGTCAACATATCGACAGGACATTCACGAATTCGTACGTTGAATTGACATTCAAACCTGGAGCTGGTTCACTGGATGCAGGTGAGCAATCTGGGCAGATTCAGCTCCGTATGTCGAAGGTAGACTGGTCGAACTTCGATGAGACGAATGATTACTCGTATGATGCTGCCAAAACCTCTTTTGAGGATTGGGATCAAGTGACGCTCTACCTCAACGACAACCTTGTCTGGGGAATCGAACCGTAAAGTATACTAGGTGAAAAAACTGGCCCGGGGTCATTCCATGGTGTGGATGACACGGGCAGTTTTTTTTGTCAGCTCTGTACCGAAGTGGATTTGATGAACATATTTCGCCCCTCTATTGCTAATACTTTCTATCAGTACAGTCAAAGGGGCGATGGACGCATGGACAATGCTTCGAAGAGAGGGTTATCCACTTTTCATTTGACAATGCTGGCTTTGGGAACTGTTGTGGGAGGCTCTTTTTTCCTTGGTTCGGGCGTAGCGATCAGGGCGGCTGGGCCGGGTGTGGTTGTTTCGTTTCTACTCGGCGGCGTGTTGATTTATGTTGTACTATACGCCTTGTCGGAGATGACTGTGGCTGATCCGGCAGCCGGCTCCTTCCGCATGTATGCACAGAGAAGCTTCGGGCCCGGAGCCGGGTTTGTAACAGGCTGGGTGTATTGGACAGGTCTTATCTTTGCGATGTCGAGTGAGTCCATCGCCGCATCCACGTTCATTCGCGAATGGTTCCCCCAGATCTCGGTTGCTGTGCTGGGAGTGGTGATCATTATAGCAGTGACTTCATTGAACTTGTTGGGAGCCAAGCTATTAAGTAAATTAGAAAGTGGCTTGGCTGTCTTGAAACTGCTCGCCATTGTTGGATTTATTGTTCTGGGATTATGGATCATCGCCGGATTCCTCCCGAATACGCCTGCGGTTGGTTTCGGCGAGCTGCGTAATGAACCATTGATGCCCGGCGGAATCACTGGAATTGCTGGCAGTATGCTGATCGTCATATTTACCTACGCGGGATTTGAAGTGATTGGTCTGGCTGCCTCGGAAGCGCGGAATCCGAAGAAGACGATCCCCCGAGCCATTAACTTTACCTTAATCAGCTTGGTAGGTTTGTACGTTGCCGCTGTTCTGATCCTGCTGCCGCTCTATCCTACACAGCAGATGGCGGAGGGGCAGAGTCCCATTGTGCTTGCCTTGTCCCGTTGGGGAATTATGTGGGCTAGCAGCATCATGAACATCGTGATGATCATAGCGATTCTGTCGACGATGCTTGCTGCAACGTTCGGATTGGGACGGATGATTCGTTCGTTGGCGGCAGATGGACATACGCCTTCCTGGCTGAAGGACAAGCACGACATTCCCTATAGGGGCATCCTTTTCTCGGGAGCTGCTATGCTAGGCGGATTGGGATTCGGCTTGATCTTGCCGCAGCAAGTTTATTTGTTCCTGATCAGTTCGGGCGGATTCGCCTTATTGTTCTCCTATTTGATCATCATGGCCTCGCATTACAAATGGCGCAAGAATACCCCCTGCTCACCCACGGCTGGATGTCAGCTTCCCGGTTATCCGTACTCGTCTTGGTTTGCTATGATCGCCATGGTTGGCATCATTGCAAGTATGCCATTCATCCCCGGTCAGGCTGCCGGTTTGATCGCAGGGCTCGTATTAGTGGCAGCCTTCATCGGCATGTATGTCGTGAAGAAGATGATAGGCAAACGCAAGAGAACCAGTGAAGACAAGCGCACTATCGCGGACGCCAACCTGTCGCAATGGCAGATGGAAGCGGCAGAAGAGCATGACATGAGGGATGTGGACACTGGATCAGAACGGTAAGCATCGTCACGAGCGGTTCGCAGCAACAGCCGTTATGACGTTTTTTATTGATCCAATGATGCGTAACACAGCAAAGAAAGTCCAGCCGCTTGGCCGGACTTTCTTGCGTAATAGATAAAGTTTCTTATTTGATCTCGCGAAGGCGCTGTGCCAGACGGTCCCAAGTTTGCGAGATACCCTCCAGCATGCCCATATCCATGACCGACTTGAGTGCTTCTGCGGACACATATTCTGCACGGTTAACCAGCTTTGTTTTGCCATCCTGATCGAGGAAGGACAAGGTGACATCGGTCCCTGGCATCTCTTCGTTGATATTGCCTTCGGCATCCGAGAAGTAATCGGTGTAGAGAATCGATTCCGGCTCGTTAATTTCCTTGTAGATTGTTTTACCCCAAGATTCCATCCCGTAAAACTCCCCTTGATTCTTATCGATACACTTCATGCAGTAGTGCCATACACCACCCGGTCGGAAGTCGATGTTGCATACCGGCAGTTCCCAGCCAATCGGTCCCCACCAATGCTTGAGGTGTTCCGGTTCCTTAAACATCTTGAACACTAGTTCACGCGGCGCATCGAACACACGCTCCAGCACTAACACCCGATCATTCTCTACTCTTGAATCGATTGCATAGTTTGACATAGTAACTCCTCCTCGATTTGACGAAATTTGATTCAACTACTAATTCAATGGTTTTTTGCCTTGTAACACATCTAAGTAATCTTCCAGACGTTCCATCCTTGCTTCCCACAATCGGCGATAGGAATCGAGCCACTTGTCCAGCTCTTGAAGCGGCTCCGGTCTCAGTCTGTAAATTCGTCGATTAGCTACTGGCTGTACCTCGACTAGACCGGCTTCGTTCAATACGCGAAGATGCTTGGAAGCCTGAGGTTGGCTCAAGTCAAGTTTCCCCGCAATGTCCCCAACCGGGAGCGGACCGTCCAACAGAAGGCTGACAATATCGAGTCGGTTGGGCTCAGCCAGAGCGCTGAAGGTTTGCACGTTCATATAGAAGCATCTCCTCAATTAATCTTCCGAACTTACTTGTAAGATCACTTGTTTATGAGTTGTTAAACATAGTATGCCACGTGGGGAATATTCCTGTCAAGTTATATTTATGAATCTAAGGTCTTTTGCAGAATAAATCGGTGCAGTCGTTCAATGCCAGCTTCAATGTCTTCCTTATGCACATTGCCATAGCCAAGAACGACTTGCTGGGTGCGTTGTCCCTGCACCAAACAGTATTCTTCGACCCCATGAACGCGTACACCATATGCGACGGATTGTTGCCAATCATCGATGTTGAGGCCGTTAGCCGTCTCCATAAGCACATGCATGCCCGCCTCATCGCCCCGAATCGTAATCCGTCCGCCCAACTTCTGCTTCAATGCGGTAACCAGCAGGTTGCGCCGGGCTCGATAGATGCCTTTCATCTTATGGATATGCCGCTCCAACCGCCCCTCCTGCATGAACTGGGCAAGGGCAAGCTGCGTTACTGATGGCGTACGCATGTTCAAATTCTCCTTCAAGCTGGCGAAGCGGGTAATCAGCTGGGAAGGGACAACAAGAAAGCCGATGCGAATGCCGGGGGCTAGCGTCTTGCTGAACGTCCCTACATAGATGACTCTCTCCGGATTCAAAGTGTGAAGGGGAGGAATGGGCACGCCCTTCAACCGGAAGTCGCCGTCATAATCGTCTTCGATCAGATAGGCATCGGCTTGCTCGACCAGCCTGATGGCATGCTGCCTCCTGCGAATGGAGAGGATGCTGCCGGTCGGGAATTGATGCGCAGGCGTGAGCAGGATCAACTGGCCTTCCTGCAGTCGGGGAAGCTCATGCAGCTTCATACCGGATTCATCCACAACCATCGGCATGAGGCGATAGTTGGCGTGCTTGAAGATATGCTGCGCGAATTCTATCGTGGGGTCCTCCATATAGACGGCATTGAAGCTGGAACGCAGTGCTTGAGCGACCAGTGTCATGCCTTCTGATGAACCGGATACAATGATGATCTGCCCGGGATGGCAGCGCATGCCTCTCGTACGATGCAAGTGGCTCGCAATCGCTGTCCTTAGCGTTTCTTCGCCTCGAATATCTCCGTAGTCGTATACTCCGATTGGTTCATGCACCGCTGCTGCCTTGACATACTTGCCCCACAATTTCTTGGGAAAGCTGTGCAAATCTGGCGTACCTATAGTGAAATCGATGATTCCCTGCTCTTGTGACTGAACATCTATGCTTGGAAGGTCAGGAAGCGTGTCGAGATCCTGCATGCCGGCTGTGATAGGGCGGATTCCTTCTGCAACGTAAGTACCCGATCCAGCCTGTCCAATCAAGTACCCTTCTGCAATCAATTGCTCATAGGCATCTATCGCGATGTTGCGTGCAATTCCGAACTCTTGGGCCAGCTTGCGCGTCGGAGGAAGCCGTGTGCCTTCTGCCAGTTCTCCGTTTTCAATTTTTCGCCGGATTTGGCTGCATAGCTGGGAAGTAACAGGGATGCCGCATGATGTATCCAAATAGATTCCGTACAATGATAGACCTCCAATCTAAATTGGTTCCTCAAAACTAATCCTATTTGGCTCTAATATAAACCGATTTACTTCATTATAATAGACTTGATTTCATGAGGAAAGCGAGGTTGGCATGCATGAGAATGAACAATTTGGGTAAATCGGAGATGGTGGTCAGCCCACTCGGATTTGGCTGTTGGGCAATCGGGGGACCTTTTTGGCTGGATGGCATACCTGATGGATGGGGCGAGGTCGATGATCGTGAATCAGTACGTGCGATTAAGCGGGCTTTGGACTTGGGGATCAACTTTTTCGATACGGCGGATGTATACGGGACCGGGCATAGTGAGGAGATCATTGGCAGTGCATTGCAAGGGAGGCGGCATGAAGCGGTGGTTGCGACGAAGTTTGGTTTTACCTACGATGCCTCCACCCGCAACGTGTATTCGAAGATAAATATTTCCGCTCCGTATATTCGCGAAGCGTGTGAAGCGTCTTTGAAGCGGCTTAAGACTGACTACATAGATTTGTACCAGATCCATGCCGGCGACATCCCATTCTCGCAGATTGACGCCGTCATTGAAGCGCTGGAAAGTCTGAAGCAACAGGGCTTAGTCCGCGCGTACGGTTGGAGCACATCGAATACTGCGGGGGCGGAAATGTTCGCCAAACGCTCGTCTTGTGTGTCGATACAGCACCCCTTCAATGTCTTGATCGGCCATTCGGATATGATCGATTTGTGCGAGCGGAACCAGCTCAGCAGTATCGATAACGCTCCATTGGCGATGGGCTTACTAAGCGGAAAATTTCAGAAGTCCTCCCGTCTGCCATCAGACGATGTGCGCGGCAGCAAGCATGAATGGGTATTGTATTTCAAGGATGGTCAACCGAAGGCTGAGTATTTGGAAGCACTTGAGGCTGTACGGGAAATTTTGACCTCCGACAATCGTAGTTTGGTGCAAGGAGCGCTCGCTTGGATATGGGGCAAAAGCGACTGTACCATTCCAATTCCCGGCTTGAAGAACGTCAAGCAGGTTGAGGAAGCGGCAGCGGCGATCAGTGCCGGACCGCTTGCCCCAGAGCAAATGAAGGAGATCGATTCGATTCTGCACACTCGCCAAGAGACATAGACTAGATCAATAGCTTCCATGCTCTAGATGACCGGTCCACTCTAGAAGACAACCGTTCCAAGAAGGGACGGTTGTCTTCGTTCAATACATATTAGGTGATAGATGTTTTCCTCGAATTATCGTGCATGGAGCATGATCAGCCGCAGACCGCTTATGTGCATAAATTCCTGCGATCGTGCAGGTTTCGGTGCTGCTGTAAGGCTAATCCCTCGAAATTCCTGCGATTCTGCATCTTTCAAATCCCGAAAGGCTTTATTTAAGGGCAATTGCTGCACGTAGAACCACCAAGCAAGCTAATCATGACATGGCAGCTGCTATCTGAACTTGAAACCGCAGAGGAGCCATATTCCCGCCTGACTTGGGAGATTACTCCACACTCTGAATTGGCTGGTGCGACCTTAGTGACGCTCGTGCATGACGAGTTCGATCGATCTCCTCATACAGCCCGTATGCTTGACAACGGACTGCCGATTGTCCTATCTGGTATGAAAACTTTGCTGGAAACCGGCGCTCCCATGTAACGAGGAAGTTTCAATTTCTCCTTTAGCCGTGTATACAGTGTTAGCAACAATGAGGGATTAGCTCATTTGTTTCTTTCTTCTCCTCCTCATGATCTGCACGATGCCAATGCCGTTGGCCAGCACTAGGCCGAATAGCGTATTGCCAAAGGGACGCCCAACATTTTATTGCTTCCCACACACGTTCCCCCATCCCGACTGATTCCAGTTCCAATGATTCCGAATTCAATACTTCATTGACAGTTTTTTGTTCAATTCTACGTTCATGGGCTAGCAATCAATAAGTGATTAGTATATAGTGTATATATATGATATATACACTTAAACGGATGTGAAGAAGCATGCATATTTCAATATCACTTACTTCTGGAGAACCGATTTACTTGCAAATCAGGGAACAGGTCAAGAATCATATCTTATCGGGTCAGCTACAAGAGGGTGCTTCCTTGCCGTCTATCCGGAGCTTGGCACAGCACTTGAAGATTAGTGTCATTACGACGAAGCGGGCATACGAGGAGCTTGAGCAGGAAGGATTCGTCATATCTGTAGCGGGCAAGGGGACATATGTCTCAGGCACGAGCAAGGAGAAGCTGCGCGAATGGAAGTACCGGGAAATTGAGGGAGAGTTGAAGCAATGCGTGGAGAAGGGGAAGGCCATTGGGTTGAGCAGGCAGGAGCTGGAGCAGCTGGTAGTCATTTTTTATGGGGAGGAGAAGGAAATATGAAGGTAATCGAGTTTTGCCGGTATACGAAGCGTAATGGTGCATTTGTACTGAATCGTCTGAATTTCCATGTAGAGAAGGGCTATATTACGGGATTGATTGGTCCGAATGGATCGGGCAAAACAACGCTCATTCGCGCAATCATGAACCTGATACATCCAGACGAGGGTGAAGTGCGTGTATTCGGACAGTCCTATCGAGAGCGAGAACGCGATATCAAGCGCAGAATCGGCTTCGTATACGATGAGGATGTGTTCTACAATCATCTGTCTGTGAAGGAAATGAAGAAAATTATTGCCTCCTTCTATCCTGATTGGCAAGAAGCGCTCTTCCAGCAGTATCTGCACGACTTCCAGTTGCCAGAGCAGCGCAAAATTCATGATTTGTCGAAAGGCATGCGGATGAAGTTCGCACTGGCTGCGGCTTTGGCACATGAGCCGGAATTGCTCATTATGGACGAACCGACGTCAGGCTTGGATTCGGTCTTTCGCAGAGAAGTGCTGGCAATATTGAGTCGTTACATCGAGGACGGCAATCGTTCTGTGCTTTTTTCCACGCACATTAGCACAGATTTGGAACGTATCGCCGATTATATCGTGCACATTCGGAACGGACAACTCATGCATTGCGGCAGCAAGGAAGAGCTGTTGGACACTTATGTGCTTGTGAAAGGTTCGGCTGAAGATTATCCAGCATACGAGTCCGATGGCAAGCTGTTGCGTTCGCAGCAGACGCCTTACGGATTCGAAGGATTGATGTCGACGGCTGACTTTGCCAATCATCCGGTGCGTGAACGAGTGCTCTCAGAGAAGCCGTCCTTGGATGATATTCTGTATTACACACAGGAGGGACGTTAAATGGTACAGTTGTTAGTAAAGGATATTCGGATTCAGCAAAGGTTCCTCGTCATCGGATTTGTTGTGATTGGCATTTTCTTCTTTGCGCTCGGTGCCTTTGAAGGACTTTCCCTTGCTGTACCTGCAGCGATATTTAGCCATTTTCTTATCGTGGTCGCGAGCAAGACGGATGAGAAGAACAATAATGGACGTATGCTGGCGTCGTTTCCGCTGCTGCGAAGAGATATAGTGACTGCTAAATATGTAGGGATTCTTGTATTCATGATGATCGCCTTCCTCATCACCATTGGTTGGCGAATGCTTGCAGGTATCGTATTCCCGGCTAACGAGCTGCCGTGGTGGGATGTTCCGTCGACTGTTGCGGCGCTTGTGCTCTTGCTCGTATTTTACGCTATTTACTTTCCAATCTTCTTCGCAGCAGATTCGCGGATAGTTCCCTTTCTGGATTTGATCGTCATTATGACGATCGGCGGGATTGTCTTGCTTGGCATGCGGATGCTGGAGTGGTTGGGCATGACAAGCTATATTTCACTTCAGCCAATTAGTGACATGCCTATCGGGATTGTCTCCACCGGTGCGATATGCGGAGGCTTGGCAATGCTTAGTTTGTCATGGGGAATCTCGCTATATATCTATGAACACAAGAGCTTGTGAGCGAGTCCAAGCAACAGAAGGAAGGGGAGGATCATGCCTAGCTATGTGCCACTTCAACCGCCAATTGTGAAGCCGCAGTCTGACGCGTTGTACAGTTATCAAGAATTCACCCCGTCCAAGGAGCTTAGGCCTTATGTGGCCTGTTATTGGAGCAGTGTCACACACGCAGCTATTCCCGCAGGCGTGCATCGTGTAGTCCCGGACGGCTGTGTAGATATCATTGTCGATTTGCAAGCATCCACTCATGCTAAGGCAGTATTCATTGCTGGATTTATGACTTCCAGCATGACGGTATCTCTTCCTGCGCATCAATCGATGTTCGGGATCCGCTTTTATCTCGATCATGCACATCGATTCATGCGCGGACCTGTCTCTACGTTCGTCAGCAAGCAGGTCTATCTGGAGGATAGCTGGGGGAGGGATGCGGCATTAATGGTCGATGCGGTGACTGCTGCAAGAGGGATGAAGGACAGACTGACACAGGTTGAACAAATATTGAAAAATTGTGTGACAGCTACCGATTCGCAGGTGAATGTGCTGCAAGCTAGTATGGCTTATATCTATGAGAGGAAGGGCGTGCTGACGGTTAGAGAATTAGCCGATCAAGCATGCTACAGCGAGCGGCATGTGCGCAGAGCGTTCATGCAGCAATACGGCATCAGCCCGAAGGAAGTGCACAATATTGTTCGCTTCCAATTCGTGTTAAGGGATATGTATCAGCGGTCTTCTGTTTCATTCGCAGATGTAGCTGTGAAGTTCGGATACTACGATCAATCGCATTTGAATCAACATTTCAAGCGGTACTATGGCATGCCGCCTAGACAAGTTTTCGTGCTGCCCCGCGACCGTGAAGGATCGGGGGATTAAGTGATTTCGTACATGGCTATACGTTCCTGTCCGGTTTTTCCAAGCCAGATAGGCTGATGTGTGTGAAGATGAGAATGAATCGATAGAACTTGATTAGGAGGATCGATTGAACTTGATTAGGAGGATGGTATGGATGAAGCCGCGTATTTCTGTTTTGACATTAGGTGTAGACGATCTGGAGAGGTCTGTGTGCTTCTATCGCGATGGGTTAGGTTGGCATACAGAAGGTATTATCGGCAAGGAATTCGAGCATGGAGCTGTGGCTTTCTTCGACTTGCAAGCGGGCTTGAAGCTGGCTCTATGGGATCGACGCGATTTGGCGCATGAGACCCATGTTGCACTTGGACCGAAGAGTTCTACAGAGATGACGATCGGTCACAATGTAGGCAGCAAGGAAGAGGTTGATCGAATTATGGCGCTCGCAGAGCAGGCAGGGGCTGCCATTCCGGACCCGGCACACGATGCGTTCTGGGGCGGGTACTCCGGTCACTTCTTAGATCCGGACGGACATTTGTGGGAGGTTGTATGGAACCCGGCATGGGAATTAGAAGAGTAACGGGAAGAAGCTGCTCATGGTTGAATAAACCTAGAGCAGCTTTTATTAGGATAGCGTGACTGAATCGGATCAGTCATTAACTTGACTCAGCTCTGCCTGCTTCTTCTTGGTCAACGAACGGAAGACAATTGTATATGCACCGCGAATCAGCTGTTCGATCAGCTCGGAAGACACCTCTCTATCTGTATAGTAGATGGAGATCCAATGCTGCTTGTTCAGGTAGTAACCCGGTTGAATACTGTTGTATTGTTGGCGAAGAAGCTCAGCTTTTTGAACATCGCACTTGAGCGACAGGATGGGTTGCTGAGACTTGTCCTTCCCCAGCATAGCGAACATTTTGTCGCCAATGGTATACTTATATGCCGCCCAGCTATCCATATACACTTCTTGCGCATTCGGCTGTGCCGTGCACCATTCTCTCAGTTGTTCCATCATCCGACTCACCTCTTGGACTTGATCTGCTAGCTTCTCTCAGAGCATAAGGCATCTGAACGTAACTATATAGGAAGAATCGGACATGATTCATCGAACATTTCCTTGTAAAGGAGTTAGAGTCCCCTTTTCCCGCATTGTTCACGCTAACGGAAGTGAGCGGCACTTCGCAGAAGGTCTAACGGAAATGAGCGACTCGGCGCATTGCTGAACGTCAAACGGAAATGGTCGGCACTTCGCGGACCGTCTAACGGAATAACTCCGATCGTAAAAACATGAATACGCAGCGAATCGTTGCGTTAACGGTCATCTCTGTTCGAGTCGAGTGATCATATGGTGCAGCAGTGGTGGATAGACTCTTGAAAAACAAAACCGAAGCTTGCTATCTCCGATTTACAGGTGCGATCCGCCGCTCGCATCGAGGCGCTGACCAGTGATCCAACGGCTATCAGGAGAGGCGAGGAATACAGCGATGTCTGCAATATCTGCAGGCTGCCCCCATCTCCCGAAGAGCGAGTAGTCCGCACCGAACTTCGTCATTGTTTCGTCCTGCAGCATGGCCGCGTTCATGTCTGTCGCTACGAAGCCCGGCTGAATGGCGTTAACTGTAATGCCGCGCGATCCGAGCTGGCTTGACAGAGCAAGGGTCAGTGCGTCGACCGCCCCTTTCGACATACTGTATGCTGCGACGCCTGGTAAGGATATGCGAGTTACAGCTGAGGATAAATTAATGATGCGTCCGCCATCCCGCAAGCGGGGAAGTGCCTGCTGAAGCAGGAAGAACGGCGCCTTCACGTTAATCTGCAGCAGTTCATCGAAAGCCTCCTCCCCCGTCTCTTCTATCGGTACGGCCAAGCCGATCCCTGCATTGTTGACCAAGATATCCAACTGATGATCGCCTGCACGTTCACGTAAACGTGCATCCAGTGAATGGAACAGCACCTGAATGCTCTCTACAAACTTAAGGTTAGCGCCAATTGCGAAGGCGTTCCCTCCAGCTTCTTCAATCTCGCGAACGACTGTTTCCGCTGCCTCCTGATTCTCGCCATAGTGAACAGCTACTGACGCTCCCTCTTCGGCGAAACGCAGAGCGATGGCACGCCCGATTCCTCTGCTTGCCCCTGTTACAAGTGCGGTCTTTCCTGCTAATTTGCTCATTTCCATTCATCTCCTTGTTTTGTAATCAATCTAGTTGTAACACAGAGCTGATTTTGAAATGTTGCCTTCCCATTCAACGCGAAGCAAAGTTTAAGCTTCTATTAAGGTTGCATACAATCTCGATTAAGTTGAAAGGAGTAAGCTAGATCTGTAACCAAAACCAATCAAGGGGAGAGAATGATATGTTACGTACAGCGCATGCGCGATTAAGGAAGCTGACAATGATTATGATGATTGTATTGGTGCTTGGCACAGGCAGTGGAGCAGTTGGACCTTGGAGTGTCGAGGCTAGTGCTGAAGGGGCTGGCAAGCTTGTGAAGAGCAAGGTGGAGCAGTTCGCTGATGATTTCTTCCATGATCCTATGATTCAAGAGATGATGGCAGGGGCAGTGTTCGTCGTGGTTCAAGGGGAGGATGTCGTGCTGAAGAAAGGGTACGGTATGGCGAATATGGAGAAGGGTGAACCGTTCGATCCCGATCATACGGTGTTCCGTGTAGCATCGGTATCCAAGGCGATTACCGCTACAGCAGTGATGCAGCTCGTGGAACAGGGAAAGCTCGATCTGCACGAAGATATGAACACATATCTGGATTTCAACATTCCGAACAAGACTGATACGCCGTTAACGATGCGAAACTTATTGACGAATGCAACTGGATTTGCCTTTGGGGACACATCGGATTTGGTTTCCTTCGACATGAAGCAGGATATCCCGCTTGGACAGTATATGGCGGATCATATACCGGAAGTCGTCTACACACCAGGGGAGTATTATCGCTATGATAATCATGGTTTCAACTTGCAAGGTTATGTTGTGGAGCATGTGTCTGGTGTGCCGTTCCATGATTATGTGTCATCACGAATCTTCGAGCCACTCGGCATGATGGACAGTGATTTCCTGCTTACAGAGCAACTTACAGAACGACTGGCAGCCGCTTATGATGTAGAAGGACAGCCGATCCCGACCTATACGATGATTCCGGCTGTGCATCCAGCTGGTGGTATGCTGTCGACAGGTGCAGATATGGCGAAGTTTATGATGGCGCATCTGTCCAGCGGCAAGCTCGGGGATACACGAATATTGCAGGAGGAGACGGCAAGAGAGATGCACAAGCCGCAGTTGTACGCCCATCCAGACTTGCCTAACATGGCGTATGGCTTCGAATTTTCGCAGCAGCAAGTTTATAATGGACATACGGTTGTCGAGAAGGGCGGCGATGTGAACGGCTATCATACAGGCATGTGGCTGCTGCCTGAGGAAGAAGTAGGTGTGTTCGTGTCGGTGAACAAGGACATCGAATTCAGAAGTGAATTGTTCGGTGCGTTCATGGACCGCTTCTACCCCGGAGAAGCTTCCACTCCCGCGTATGAGCAGCCCCAACAGCCAGCTCTATCCGCATTCGAAGGGATATACGGTGATTTGCGCAATCGGATGTGGACGTCTCGCGTTCGTGCAGTAGAAGACAAGCTGCAAGTTGAAGATCCATTCGGTGTGCATATACTTACTCGTATTGACGGCAATCTGTTCGAGGACGAACACGGCGTCCGAGCCGCTTTCAAGCTCGATGACAGCATGAACGTGACCGCCTATTATTATGATTTGAAGTCAGATAGCTGGGCTAGGAAGCTGCCGGAGCCAGAACGTTATGCAGATGTGGAACAGGGGCATGCCTATGCCGATTATATATATCATCTGCGCCAGCTGGATGTCATCGGTGATCAGAATGGGGATCAACGATTCCGACCAGAGGAGCAGCTGACGCGAGGCGAGTTCATCAGTTGGTTCATTCGCTGGACCGGCATTGCGCTCTCGACGAATCCGTTCGTCTTCACAGATATAGCGGATAGCCCTTACGCTCGGGAAATTCAGACCGCTTATGAATTCGGATTGATTGCGGGCCAGCCGGACGGCACCTATCAGCCGGATAGATTGCTTACTCGTCAGGAAGCAGCAGCAATAGCAAGGAGGCTGAGTGTCCTGCATCTGTATGCGGAAGCGATAGAAGCGCAGCCAGATGGCGAAACAGATGCATGGGCATTAGAAGGGGTTCGCTTCGTCATAGAGAAACAATTATATGGACCTGAAGTAATGAAGAGCGAGGATGGAACGGTCATGTATGAATCAAAGCGGCCGATGCTAAGACAAGAAGCCGCGGCATTATTGTCTCTCTTCGCAGATAACTTGCTATAGAAGGAAGGTCCTCTTGTCAGCGCAGTCTGCACTGGCAAGAGGCTTTTGCTATCCAGTGGGAGGAGCAGTATCGATGAAGACGGTGCTCATTATTGATGATGAGAAGGAAATTAGAGAGCTACTGGGCATTTACTTGCAAAATATGGGCTATACAACGTTAGAGGCAGGGAATGGAGCGGAAGCGCTCGTGATCTTCCGTCGGGTACCAGTCGATCTGGTCATTGCGGATGTGATGATGCCGGAGATGGACGGAATAGAGCTGCTGCGCGTGTTGCGGCAGGATTCTCAGGTGCCATTCCTGTTCTTAACAGCAAGATCTGACGATATGGACAAGATCTACGGTCTGCAGTTGGGTGCGGATGATTATGTCGCCAAGCCATTCAATCCGCTGGAGGTGGCGAGCCGGGTGCAAGCGATGTTCCGCCGTGTTGATCTGTATGAGGGGAAGCAGCGCGAATCGGAGCAGGACAGCTTGGAAATCGGAGAGATTCGGCTGGATGTGCAAGGCTGTCGGTTGTATAAGGCAGGCGTGGAGAAGGAGCTAACCTCCTTTGAGTACAAAATTCTTGCCCTGTTGATGAGACAAGCGGGGCGTGTGCTGACGAAAGCGCAAATTTATGAGCAGGTGTGGGGCGAGGAGTATATGGGAGACGAGAACATCATTATGGTGTATATCAGCAAGCTTCGGGAGAAGCTTGAAGACCAGCCGCGCAAGCCTGTTCATCTGGTTACGATTAGGGGGTTGGGGTACCGATTTGAAAAGCATGAATGAACATGGTCGCAGCCGGCCGTTGAAACGGTTATTTCTGCGGAATTATGCGGTTATCGTCACATTGTCTCTACTAGCTATGCTGGTTGCTTTGATTAGTGCAGACTTGATTATGGAGCGGTTCGTAGAGCAGATGCCGGATTATAACCAGATGCAAGAGGAAGGCATAACGATGTTGACCTCTGAGAGCGAGGGTGAAGCGTTCTTGCGGGAATACGGGGGCTGGTTGGAGCTGTTGAATGAATCTGGTGAAGTCGTGCATATTGTCGGCAGCAAGGAAGATACAGTTACGCACTATACACAAGCAGAGCTGTACGAGCTGTTCGATATTTGGCGCAATGAATCGGGCAGCTATGTCCATGCCTTTTCGGTACAAGGGCCGAATGGGGCAGTGCATACCTTGCTGTGGAAAGTTCCGGAGGAGCTAACTGGCTTATTTAGTTTTTTTGGTATCTTCATAGGGTTGTTCGCTGTGCTTCTGCTTGTGGCATTTTATGTGTATACCCGCTACAGTGTCCGACAGCTCAAGCGGCCGTTGCATCAAATAACCGAAGGGATCAAGGAGATGGAGGCGCTTAATTACCAGAAGCGGCTTCACTTCACTGCCGAAATGGAATTTGCCGAAATCCGGGACGCATTCAACAAGATGGCTGAGCGTCTGCAGCGTATGGCGGATGAGAATGAGGCATTGGAAGCGACCAAGCGCAATATGCTGTTGCATCTGTCTCATGATCTGAAGACACCAGTAACCTCGTTGCTCGGCTATTCGCAGCTTCTGCAGGAAAGTCCAGACCTGGCGGCGGACAAGCGTGACAAATATGTACAGTATATCCATGACAAGTCTCGCTATATGTCACAGTTGATCCATAACTTGTTCGAGCTGGCTAAGCTGGAGGATGATCACTTCGAGCTGCAGTTGGACGAGATAAATGTGACAAGATGGTTGCAAGAGTGTGCCGCAGCCTTCTATCCAGACATTGAGCGCAGCGGCTTTGTCTTGGAGGTGGATATTCCGGAGAGGCCGATGTACGCAAAGCTGGACAAAGGCCAGATGCAGCGAGTCATCGCGAATTTGTTCGGCAATGCGATGAAGTACAACAGTGCGGGTACGACAATACTTGTGAGCTGTGCGCAGGAGGATGGGAACGCTGTCCTCTGTGTCGGAGACAGCGGAGTAGGCATTCCGCCAGAGATTCGAGAACGTGTCTTCGAAGAGTTCGTCAGCGGGAGTGAGGTGCGCAATGACAGCACCGGCCTTGGACTTGCTATTTGCAAGAAAGTCGTGGCGCACCATCGGGGGGATATACGCTTATTGCATGACAGCGTATATACGACGTTGTTCCGTATTGAGCTGCCCTTGTTGAACTGACTACAGCCTTCGTCGCCTGAAAGTGCCCCACATTCACATATATGAGTCTGGCGCGAATCGTGAAGGCGTTCCCGCCAGACTCTTCGTATCTATGTACTTACTGATAGCATATCAAGTATATATAGGCCTCTCCATGTATACAATAGATTCATAGAGAGGAGGGATTGTTCTGCTACGGTATCCGCGTCCAGCTTGAGGCATATCCAAAAGTGCCTTTCCCTCGTTCCGGTTCTTGTATTGGGAAGCGGGGCGTCCGTCGCCTATGGGTTTGCCGGGATGCCACAGCTCGCCCGCCATCTGCTCGAACATGTTGTGCCGGACCCGCTGGAGAAGGTGTGCTGGGATGCGTTCCAATCGGCGCTGCGTGAAGGGCTTGGCTTGGAAAAGGTGCTGCATCAGGTGGAGCTGTCCGGCAAGCTGGAGCAGCAAATTGTGCACGCCACCAGACAGCTGCTCTTGCAGCAGGATATCCATCTGTTGCATCGCGTCCTGCGCAGGGAAGTCGTGCTGCCGCTAGGTTTGCTGCTGCAATTTCTAAGCAGAACAGCAAAGCGGAAAATCAAGATCGTCACAACCAATTATGACCGACTGGTAGAATATGCGTCTGATCAGGCGCGGTTACGGGTAGAGCAAGGATTTCGGGGACAGTACGAGAAGGTTTTTCGAGGGTTCGCCCGGACTCATACTGCACAGATTGATCTGTTGAAGGTGCACGGCTCGCTCGATTGGTTCGCGACTGAGGATGAAGCTATTGTCAGCTTGCCGGACCATGCAGCCGATGCATGTGGTCTGCAGCCGCTCATGGTAACGCCCGGAGTCCGGAAGTACGAGCTTACACATCAGGAACCGTTCCGGAGCATCATTGCCAGAGCGGACGAGGCGTTTGCCGGAGCTGAGGCGATCGTGTGCATCGGCTATGGCTTTAATGACAACCACATTCACTTGAAGCTGATAGAACGCATGCGGCAGGGAAAGATTCCGATCCTGATCGCGACCAAGCGATTGTCCGATTCAGCTCGACAATTTATCCGAAGTTCGTCGGCTCCAATCGTGTTGGGCCTCGAGGAGCATGAGCGGGGCACGCGGATCGTCTATCCCGATAGAGAGGAAGTGGTAGAGGAAGCCTCCCTCTGGTCATTGGAGGAACTGATTCGACTCGCGCTGTAAAGGAGGAACAGGATGAGCATCTTTTCATACACGATTGAAGAAGGGCTCGGCAAAGTGGCTGCCGTCGATACTACACATGTCACGCTGTGGGTGGAGAATGTGCATGTGCTGAGCAGCATGCAGGTGAATCGGCTTGTGGCGCTCAGAAGCAGCAGGGCTGGACAGCACTTTATCGGCATCATTCAGAAGATAACAAGACGGTTCATGGAGCAGGAGGCAGCCGATACAGGCAAGGAGGCCGAAGCGGAAGCGGAAGCATACCGGGAAATCAATACAGTTCGCGTCGTGCTGATCGGGACATTTTATGATCGCTACTTGGATCAGCCGAATATGTTCCGAAGATCACTGGAATCGGTACCGGAGATTGAAGCGGCTTGTTACCCGATTGAAGGCGAGCGGCTGTCCCGATTTATGCAAGCGATCTCTTGCCAATCGGGGGAGCAGGCTCACTCTCTGAATCTAGGACACTATGCATTGGATGAAGACGCAGCCGCGTATCTGGATGCGAATAAGTTTTTTTCACGACATGCCGCTATAGTAGGGAGCACGGGAACGGGAAAATCGTGGGCGACAGCCCGGTTGGTCGAGCAAATCGCCGAACTGCCCAATGCGAATGCGCTGCTGTTCGATCTTCATGGCGAATACCAGCAATTGAGCGGAACAGATATTCAGCATTACAAGCTGGCCGGACCGCGGGAAATGCTCCAGGGCGGAAGCGTGGAAGCAGGGATATTGCATCTGCCCTATTGGCTGTTCGGCTACGAGGACTTGATTCAATTGTTCGTAGATCGCAGCGACCAGCATGCGCCCAATCAAGCAATGCTGCTGTCGCGCATGGTGATCGATGCCAAACGTTTCTATCTGGAGCGGATACAGGCTGAGGAGCTGCTGGCCAGCTTCACGATCGACAGTCCCGTTCCGTATGATTTGAGCGAAGTGCTGAAAGGCTTGCGTCGTGCTAATTCGGAAATGGTCGCTGGCGCTAGGGGAAGTAGACAAGGCGAGCATTACGGTAGACTGAACAGGCTGATAGCCCGGCTGGAGAACAAGCGCACGGATCGCAGACTGGCCTTCATGATGAACCCTCCGGCACAAGTCCATCATCTTTCGTGGCTGGAGATGGCGGCGCAAGCCTTGCTTGGCGGCAAGGAGTATCAGTCTGCAGGCAAGGGCGGTGTGAAGGTCATTGACTTCTCCGAAGTCCCGTCGGACATGCTCCCGCTGGTTGTCGGTCGGCTGGCCAGCCTCGTCTTCTCTGTTCAGCAGTGGACGGGGGACGAAGGCAGGCATCCGATCGCCCTGCTTTGCGAGGAGGCGCACTTGTATCTCCCCCATTCAGCTAACGGGACAAGAACGTATTCTGCTGCACATCGACACTTCGAGCGAATCGCGAAGGAAGGCAGGAAATACGGCGTGGGGCTCGTGATCATCAGCCAGCGTCCATCCGAAATCCATCCCGCAATCTTGAGCCAATGCAGCAACTTTATCACGCTGCGGCTGTCGCACTCTGCGGATCAGCAGGTCGTTCATAGATGGCTGCCCGAGTCGCTCGGCGGCTTCGCCGCATGGCTGCCGGCGCTAGATACCGGGGAGGCCTTGGTCGTGGGCGATGCCAGCTTGCTGCCGAGCCGAATTCGCTTGGCCGAGCCGAAGCAGAAGCCGAACAGCCGAACGGTAGCTTTCTGGGAAGAGTGGAGCCGTTGTGGCAAGCACAACGGCATCCGGCAAGCGGTTCGTGCCTGGCGGATGCAGAGCCTGACAAGGGATTAAGACGGGTTTAGTTTTTTCTTGATCACTCCCACTATGAGCATTAACAACGGCAGGCCGATCATATTGACGGGCAATACGATGGGAACCCAGTAATTAAGTAAATAATGGTTCGTGGATTCGATGACGCTGGTTGGATACAGCGAAAACAAGAAAGCGACGGGAGCAACTAACCAGATCATGATTCGCCAATTTTTCACCTGCAAAAATTGGGCGGTTCCGTAGCATGTGATGAACATATAAATGGATAGTTTGATAAATACACTTGAGATCCAGATGATGACGACCAACGCATCCCAATTCTCGATAAAGCCTATCGAGATATTTCTGGTCATCTCGAAGAAGGGGTACCACATGAACCCGGCGGGTTCGGGGCCCATAGTGAGAATGACTGCGCTCATGGAAGAGAGTACGAACAGAACGGAGAAGAAAACACCCCATATGGCATATGACGCTCCTTTCTTGGCATTGACAAGAAACGGTGTCAGCATGACAAATTCAATGGCGTGTCCCAGATAGGAGGCGGGGGCAAGCATTCCCTTGCCAATGCTCATCATACCGCTGTCCGCGTAGACGGGAAGTATGTTTTTGATCGAAATATTAGGAAGACTCGTGGCCAGCACGAACAAGACCATTGCGATGACCAGAGGTCCCAGCATTTCGCTGCATCGTCCGATACCTTGAATTTTCCCAGCATAAGTCGCATAGACCATCAAGGCAATCATGATGAGGGTGATCGGCATCTGGGGCGTAGTCTCTAGCAGTAAAGCACGAACCAGATCGGTGAATTGGCGAAGCACAATCGGGATAATCGTATACCACTGGATGAGATAGGTCATGACAATTATACGACCTAGTGTTTTTCCCATGATCGTCTGACTGAACTGCACAAGCGTCTGTCCTGGATATAACAGCGCCAGACGAGTTGCAATCAGGGCAACGAGCAGCGCTAGGCATCCAGACAGGATGATCGATATCCAAGCGTCCTGCTTGGCCGCTTGCAAGCTCGCTGTCATCGTCATCAGCAAAGTCATACCCAACTCCATGTTCACAATTATCCAGAATATCTGAATGTGGCTGATTTTCATCATCCGTTCCCACCCCTATTCTGATTTTTGTGCGTATAGATATTGCCTTGGTTTCTCCCGATGCGTTCGATATTCAGCTCGATCTGATAGTTTACTGGAATCGTTGGGAAGATGTCCGTCCAGGAATCTTTTGATTTTTTCCAATAATAAGGGTGCTGGATATGGACCTCCTCGGCAAATGCAAAGAGGTCTACCTTATATTGCTCCTGAGCGACTTGTACTAGTTCCATTAACGCATGTTCGATTTTGTCAGCAAATTTTTGTTCAATCCGCCTCAGGTTTTCATCTTTACTCAGATCAAGCGAGTTCAGATTTTCGATAATCCTGGATTTGGCTTTGAATTTCAGTTCGATATGAGGCTTGTTTCCCTCAATCTTGGTATGAATGCTGGCATCTGTGCCAAAGATGTGAATGCTCGTTGTACCCGGGAGACTTTCGTTTTTGCTCTCAACTTGCATTGTCATATTGGTTTCCTTGAGCTTCCCCTGGAATAAGGAAAACATGGTGGTTTGACGTTCATTCAAAAAACCGATCAGTTTTTTGTTGCGGTATACCGCGATACGATCGATTCGAAAAAACTTTCCAGCCTCTCCCTCGTCTACAAGGCTGACTGCTCCCGTTAGTGTAGGTTTATCCGGATTGACCACACTGTACAGAAATTCGTCCATTGTTTCAGCATATCCGCTGCCGCCCTTCATGATTTTTTTCAGCGCTATGGAGGAGATCGGTTCCAGATTATATTGGGTTGTGAGAATGTCTTTTGCTTTCATGTTGTATGCGGTCAGTACATAGGCGCTGTACCGGCTGTCAGGAGAGCGCATAAACCAATCTAGTGCTTGTTCGATTCCTGCTCTAGCATAAGCGTCTCCTATGACAAAGACGGCTCGTTGCCCGAGGAAAAACTTCTGGGATAACTGCTGCTGCAAGCGATTGATAATTTCAGGCGCGCTAAAGCCGTTATCCGAGATCGTAAGGAATGGCTGCTGCGGGGAAGGACCGGGCTGATTGTCCTTCCCGCCTGACACTCCTGCAGGTATCGCGATTTGAACGATTCCTTCTATTTGACCATCTTCGGTCAAATCAAAACCGCTGCCCATGATGATCGCCAATTGCTCAATTTCATCACTATCCCAGCAGCCTGCTAGCAGGATGAAGTACAGCATTAGAATTCCCGCACGCGCAAGCGGGAAGGAGCGCTTGGTCATCCAGAATCCCCCCCTGTTTGATGCGGGCGCTTGCGTAATATCCACCACGGCGCTCTGACAAGCACATCCCATAATCCCGAAGCTTGAAAAGGAGCTATGGGAGTCAAATAAGGGACTCCGAATGAACGCAAGGTTACGAGATGAATCAGGAGAGCCAACAAAGCTGCGCCAATGCCGAACAGACCAAACAGACCCGCCATGATGACGACAGGGAAGCGTAATAATCGCAAAGCGAGATTCATATTTACCTTAGGAATCAGGAAAGACGAAATGCCTGTCAGGGCGACGACAATGACAATCGGAGCGGAAATAATTCCCGCTTGAACGGCCGCTTGTCCTATTACCAGCGCGCCTACGATACTGACGGTGGGGCCGATGGGTGTTGGAAGACGAATGCCGGCTTCGCGAAGCGCTTCAAAGATGATTTCCATCATTAAGGTTTCCAGCATCGTTGGGAATGGCGCTGCCGCTCTGGCTGCGGCAATGCTGAGGGACAGCGCAGTCGGTATCATCTCCTGATGGAATGTCGTAATGGCCACATACAGTGAAGGCATTAGCAACGTCAACAGGGCGAACAAAAAACGAAGCCAGCGAAAAGCTGTAGCAAACATAAATTTGTTGTAGTAATCTTCGACTATCTGAAATCCTTGCCAAAAAGTAGCGGGGACGATATTGACCATTGGCGTTCCGTCCACGATAATAGCGGCTTTGCCTTCGTAGATCAATGCGGCAACGGTATCCGGACGTTCGCTCATTTGCATAAGCGGAAAGGGAGTGTAACGTACATCGCTGATGATTTCTTCAATATGACCTGATTCGAATATGACGTCAATCTTGATTTGAGTAAGACGACGCTTGACCTCTTCGATCAATTCATTGGGCGCAATCCCTTCCATGTAAGCAACGGCCACGACTGTATGCGAAACATCCCCGAGGATGAAGGTCTCCACTTTTAGACGCGGTGTCTTCAGCCTAACGCGCAACAGGGCAATATTCACGTTCAGATTTTCAATGAAACCAGAATGAGGGCCGCGAATGACCGCTTCTGTTACAGGTTCCTCCACAGCTCGATTCAAGTTCTTGTTCTGAAGCTTGATGGCGAGAGCTTTGTTGGACGATTGCATCATTAGCACGATGCTGCCAGACGTAATGTCTCGGACAGCTTCACTCAGTTCTGTAATGGTCTTCGTATGTACAACTGAGAAGGACGCATTGTGAATCGCCTTGATGACTGGGGAAGCGCCGTCTGGCTGGCGGATTTGTTCGAGCAGCGGTTCCAGCAAGTCGAAATCTAGGCTCTGGGTATCCACAAGTCCCTGCATATAGGCGACAAGCCCAGGTTCGGATTGTTGAAAATAGACGGGATGGATATAAAAGTCGGCACATCTGTCAAACAATTCTCTTAACGCAGCTTCATTGTCTTCCAGACGGTCAGAGATTTTGGCATTTCCTTGTTCTTCGGGGATAGCCAGCTTGCGGCTGATATCTGGAAGGCGTTTGGTTCGGCTTCTTATTCGCATAATGGCTGTACACAACCTTTTGTCAGAAATTGCTTGAGCATAGGTTGCCCTGAGGCCGGCTTGCTATTCATAATCAATTCCTGTCTCCTAGTACCGTATGATTTGCCGTTGTATTGGGAAATTTATGAAGGTGTCTTTATGAAAATGAGGCGGTGTAAGTAGGTGAAGGTGAAAAAACTGTTTTGGCAGATCGTTATGTTTTTGGTGATCGTAGCTTTGTCTGGCGCAGTTTTTTATTATGCCGTCAAAGTGGATAAATAATAGCTGAGCTCCGTTCTGCTCCCCTCATACTAGTAGAGCGCGAGGCGGAATAAATGGAAAGAAGGTGCCCTCGTGTCAGAAATGACGGAGAGCACCTTCTTATTGTTAATTGATAAATTTCATGTATTGCAGCATTTCTCTCAACATGACAGCGGATTGTGCGCGTGAGGCATAGGCTTTAGGTGCGAAGCTTGTGTCAGACATCCCTTGAATAATGCCTGCTTCCAGCAGCTGCGAAGTTGGTTCTGCCGCCCATGCTGCAACGCTCGTGCGATCAGTGAAGCGTTGCAAGGAGGCTAGGCTTGCTTCCGGCAGTTCACTGCCGGCGAAGCTCATCGCCCGTGTGAGGATGGCCGCCATCTGCTCGCGTGTAACGGGTTCATGCGGTCTGAACGTATAATCCTCATAGCCTGAGATCACACCTGCCTCCACGGCTGTGACTAATGCACCGGCATACCAGGCGGTTGTTGGCACATCCTTGAAGGAAGCTGCCATCGAGCTATCGGCCAGCCCCAGTGAACGGACGATCAGCGCGGCGAATTCGGCTCTGGTTATGTGTTCATTCGGTGCGAAGCTGTGGCTTTCAATGCCAGACAGGATCAGCTTATGAGCGAGTAGCTCTATGTCTGCTTGTGCCCAATGTCCTTCAATGTCCGTAAAGTGCTGCATAGTTTGCACGACCGCATACATGCTGTTATGCGGTGCATAGAACGTTGCCATGACACTGTTATTCTTGTTCGTGAAGACGGACGGTATGAAGTGCAGATAATTGTCTTTGTCTATCCAGACGACAGTGGATGTATCCGTATCGACCGGAGAATCCAGTGTCAAGGTACGCTCCGTATAGAGGTTCCCGAATGATACTAATTCTTGATCATCTGCATAAATCGTGAAGTCAACCGGAGTCGTGAGCAGGCGGTAGCCCAACTCGCTCCCTGCACTGTCCAAGCTGCTTCTGACGGTATCGGATGCGATCGCAATGGCAACAGTCAGTATCGCAGAACCCGGCACGTCTTCCCATAGCTGAAGTGGGACGAGATAGCTAGCGCCGTTGATACGAACATGCATCGCAGCATCCGGCTCGTTCTGATAGACCTCATGAATCGCATCTGCCGGCACTTCGATCTTGACGATTGGATCGGTATTGTTGACTTCAATAACTGTGATTGGCGTATCGGCAAACATTGCACTCACCATTTCGGCGTTAAGCTGCAAGCGAATAGTAGTTCTACCATCGCTATCCTCCTCGTGAATGACGGTAACGACCTCGTCTTCGCCATTAATGCGAATGCCTAATTCAGAGTCTGTCGTTGCGCCAGACCCGCTCCCGCTTGACTGGCCACCGGAACGGACGGCGGTCAATTGGATGCTACCCGCATCAATCGTAGTTCCAGCGATGACTTCAGCTGTAATACTAGTTGATCTATAACGAGACGCTGAGAACGTAATCGTCTGATTGCCTTCGTCGATGTCCGTCAATGAGAAGCGTCCTTGGCTGTCCGTCGTTGTACTGCGATCATTCCAGACAACGGAAGCGCCGCTAAGTGGAACGTTGCTTCTCCCGTACACAACGCCAGTGACGGTGCCGGTCACTGGCAGAACATTCGCAGTCAATGTAATCCGTCCGATATTCGTCACCACGCCTGCCGCCACATGGACGGACATCTGCTTCGTCTCATAATCGGATGCAGTAATAGTGAGCATGTGACTGCCTTCTTCTACATGAAGCAGTGCGAAGCTTCCTTCGCTGTCTGTCGTCGAGCTAGTCCCGTTCAAGGAGACCGTCGCACCAGGTAGCGGCACATCGCCCCCGCCATATACAATTCCTGTGACAGTCCCGGTCGTTGGAGGCGGGAGTTCTACCGTAATCGTTGCGCTCGCAGTATGTGAACCGTCCGCGGTCGTCACGGTGATGAGTGCCGTTCCTTCAGAGACCGGTGTGACTTCTCCTGACGCATTAACCGTTGCCACTTCTGGACGATTGGAACTCCAAGCGACTGTCTGATTGGTTGCGTCGGCAGGCTCGACCGTTGCTGTCAGCTTCAGAGGGGCTTGTCCTTCGACAAGGGTGGCCTCAGTGGTATCAAGGCTGACGCCAGTCACCGAAATGATCATTCGAATATACGCTTCGTCTAGCTGCACACTGTTCCATGCTTGTATCATATCCATCGTATTTATCTCATACATATTCAAGTATTGGCCGATACTTACACCCTGTATGTCCTCCCCGAGTGTATACACCGTTGCCTCGTTCGGAACAATCTCACCCAATATCGGCTGCGCAGACGCACTACCCGTGAGGGTGTAGGCGAATGTATTCCCAGCATGTCCAGCTACTGCTGTAACTTGTGTAGCGGTTAACACATTGCCAGGTTCAATGTGGAAATCGGTGAGTGCAGGGGCCAATTCGTTCACGGTGAGTGAAATTGTACGGTCGACACTGGCACCGCCGGCATCCGTTGCCGTGAACGTAATGGAAGACGTACCAGCTTGCTCGGGCACGCCTTGTAGCTCGCCTGAAGTACTCAAGCTCATGCCGTCAGGAAGCGGACTTGAGCTCCAGGTCAATCCGCTGCCAAGTCCGTCAAATCCGGATAGTTGATAGGAATAAAGGGTTTCCTTGGTAGCGTAAGGCAAGGCGGTCGACACGACAGCTGGCCGCAAATAAGGGTAGCCATCATTGACGGCAGAGTCAATATGCCAGTCCTCCGCGAAGTTGAACCCATTGTAAGTCGATGGTACTTTCATATCTGCGGTCAAATGACCTGTCGCTCCGCTGGCATCTGTCGACTGCCCGGTCGTCTGCCTGTCGAAATAGGAATTGTCTACGGAATTCGTTCCGAACGTACTCGCCATCAGCCCGCCAAATTCGGTGCCGGTTGCGTTAGTAGTTTTCGTAATATCCACGTCGCCAACCGCATATGTACGCGCTATGTTTGCATTGTATATGAATCCGACTAAACCGGCTGAATGAAGGTAATGGTTGTTGCCGATTTTGTTCGTGACTGTGCCTGTTGCATAAGAATCAGCAAGCATATGGCTCGCCACATGCCCGGCTAAGCCGCCGACGTATATATTATTTCCAACTCCGCTCGTGACGGAAGCAGAAGAATATGTATATTGAATCGAAGCTTGGTCCGCCAAACCTATCAAACCGCCTGTAGACACGGCATTGTAATCCAATCCCTCGCCTCCGCCTTCCACACTGCCCAGCGAATAACTCCGTTCTATGCTCCCGTTATGTTGATATCCGACCAAGCCTCCTGTTGAAGCTCCGCCGACTACTTGCACCGATACACCCACATTACGAATTGTGCCAGAGGATTCCCCGAAGAAGCCGACATTTTCCAATGCATCCTCATCAATCGTAATGCCAGAAATGATGTAACCATTGCCATCGAAAATACCTGTATACGGTTCGAAGCTGTTGCCTCCTAATGGTGTCCACGCATTGCCAGACAAGTCTACGGCATTCATCAACATCATATCCTTGTCGAGATACTCCACCTGATTCTCGTTGATATACATCAATTGCTGTGCAGTGGATATCTGCACCCATCCGTCTGCTTCAGGCGGCGGGGTGCTACCGGGTTCTGCATATGTGTGTGAAGCGTTCAGACCGAATGGTCCAACCATGATTACGATCAACATCCAGCACAATACCTTTGAAAATTGTCGCATGTAAGGGAATCCTCCATCTTTCTTCTATTGTATTTTTCTTATTTGTATGAATAGTATAAGCCTATCGGGTCTACTAGGGTAGCACTTTTTGTGGAACAAGTAATCAATGAAGTACATTCAAGCGAGTGTAGCAAGCTATAAGAAATGTAGTGGATCTACATATAGTAGAATAGGGATATCTATTCACAGAAACAAGGAGGTTGTGTGATGGGGAAGCTAATCTCGCAAATGATGGTTTCGCTAGACGGGTATATGGAGGGCGCAGACGGTGAGCTGGACTGGCATCATGTAGATGAGAAGTATCACGAATACGCAGAAGGGCTGTTGCATGCAGCAGATGCGATTGTGTTCGGGCGGAGAACTTATGAACATATGGAAGCGTTCTGGCCGACCGCTGTTGCTGCTGAACGATTCCCAGGCGTGGCTGCACGAATGAACGAGAAGCGGAAGATCGTTATTTCCAACACGCTGGAGCAAGCGCAATGGGCGAACGCAACTGTGATTCCTGGGCGTGGGGAAGAAGCGGTGATGAAGCTGAAACAGGACATGGAAGGGGATTTGGTCATTCTGGCAAGTTCTGATTTGGCGGCAAGTTTGTCGGATGCAGGCTTGATTGATGAATATCACATCATTGTGAATCCGGTCGTACTGGGAAGGGGGAAGAAGGTGTTTCATGGCGTGCAGCGAAGAGTGATGTTGAAACCGATGCACACGCAGTCCTTTCCTAGCGGCAGCATGTTGATGTGGTATCAGTCGGTGAACGGGATACAAGGTGATACAGCTGACGCTATAACGTGAATATTCTCTGACAAGAAGGATGGGGCAAGAAGCATGGACACGAAGTAAGAAGTAGATGGGCGACAGCGGCGGTATGGCACTGATGTTATGACTGGAATTCCTGCGATCATGCAGGCTTTGATTTCACAAACGACGATATTTTTGTGAAATTGCTGCGAATCTGCATCTTACCACTCTAGAATTTGCGGATTTCTACACATTGAGCGTGCAAAGCCTGCATCAGTGTCGGGATTTTTAATGTTCATCCTATTTCCTCGCAACATTCCTGCAGATTTGCAACTTTTCCCTTATTCGATTAGAAGCGGTTTTGGCAAGTATTGTCCGGCTACATGCTCGCATCGTCTGATCCGATAGTGGGCTGGTTTGGTAACGGGTGCTTGGTCTTCAATAGATTGTTCGCCATAGATAAAAGGTCGCATAGGCTTCCCACTCGTGCCAATTGGCTGCTAATCGATTGATGTCTGCTTTCGGAGGCTTGCTGTCCAGCTCTAGCAGCAGCTTGATTGCATTGTGCAACCCGACATCATCGATCGGGAAGGCATCCTTGAACCGCAAGCATCGCATGAGAACATAATTGGCCGTCCAAGGTCCAATGCCGCGAATCGCGGTTAATTGCTGTTCGGCCTGTCTGCAGCTGCCAGCTTGCAGCAAACTGTGCTTCGTGAGGTTGCCTTCTGCGATAAGGGCAGCCACGTGGATTAAGTATTCCGATTTGCGTGTAGTCATACGCATGGAAGACAGATCCTGAACAGTCAGACTGGCAATAGTCTCAGGCGTTGGGAAGAGCCAATAATGCTCATCGCCATATGCGATAGGCTTGCCGAAGGCTTCCACGAAGCGGCGCTTCAAGGTGTAGGCGTAGGTGAGATTGATCTGCTGACCGATAATCCCCCAGCATACCGCCTCGAACAGATCTGGTATACCGACGACACGAAGACCGTAGAATCGGGGCACAACCTTATGCAACAACGCATCTGTTCCCGCTAATTGATAAAAAGGAGCAAGATTCGTGTCTAGATCGAACCAGTCTCGCACATATTCTTCGGCATAGCAGCGCATGCGTTCGGACGGCGAAGCTTCACCCAAGAAGTGGATGACGATTCCCTGATCCTGCCCTTCGCTGACTTCCACTACTGAAGTCTCTTGTTCATAAGTAAGCGCTTTGCGTACACATCCTTCCTGAATATGGAACATGCACTCGTTCGATGAGCGAGACAGGAAGGACCAATTCTCAGTGAAACGGAACTCTTCTGGAGTTGGGATGACTATCGATGAATAAGTCTCTATTTGTGATTGCTTCAATATAAATTCCTCCAGTCTAGGCGAAATGTGAATGGGGACAACGATGAGGGTCACTCAGTTATGTTATCGTAACGGCTGATTATCCAAGTCACTGCCTCATTATAGTTGTATCATAACATGGGCAACAGGTGATGTTGACATCTTGCGCTTCTATTCGCAAGGTCTTACATGCGGCAAGATAGACAGGTATACTGAGGTTGAGGTGGAAAAACATGAACGAAATCGAACGAGTGACGGATGCACAGTGGAAGGCGATTGCCAATAATGACAGCGCTTATGATAATAAGTTCATCTATGCCTTGCGAACAACAGGAATATTCTGCAAGCCGTCCTGCAAGTCGCGGTTGCCGAACCGGAGGAATGTACGAACCTTTCATCATGCGACGGAGGCTTTGTCCGCAGGGTTCCGACCTTGCAAGCGCTGTAAGCCGACGCATGCCCGCCTACCGGATGAGGAATGGGCAGACGAGATTGCGCGGTTTCTGGAGGCGCATTATGTGGATGAGCTTCGACTGCATACGATCGCGGACAACTGCCATGGCAGTCCTTATCATCTGCACCGCATCTTTAAGCGTGTCAAAGGTCTGACACCGATGGAATACTTGCAGCAGCTCAGGATTAACCATGCCAAGGAACAGCTGCAGCATTCTTCCTTGACTATCACCAGAATAGCGGGGGAAGCTGGGTTTCCGAACGTATCTTATTTTATAACCTTGTTCAAGAAAGTAACAGGCTATACGCCAGCTATGTATCGCGAGATTACCAGAACGGAAGCGGGTCAGGAACACCGTGTAATAGAGAATGGAGGAGTATGATGAGCAACACCGTATATTGGTCCACGTTTTCCTGTGACGGACGAGAGTGGATTGCGGCGGCAAGCAAAGCCGGTCTGTGCTATGTGGGTGCTTCGACTGAAGATTTCCACCAATGGTCTTGCAGGCAGTTGCCAGATAGCCCAATCAAGCAGGATGAATCTAAGATCTCCCCGCTCATTACAGAGCTTACACAGTATTTCGACGGACAGCGCGCAGACTTCACGATTCCCCTTGAACTGAGAGGGACGCCGTTCCAGCAATCAGTGTGGCGCGCGTTGTGCGAAATCCCTTACGGGCATACAAGGGCATACTCGGATATCGCGAAGCAGATTCAGAAGCCCAGGGCAATTCGTGCAGTAGGTGCTGCAATCGGAGCCAATCCGATATGGATCGTCGTACCCTGCCATCGTGTCATCGGCAAGAATGGGGCATTGACTGGCTATCGCGGTGGATTGGATTTGAAACGAAGATTGCTTGAGATCGAGGGCATCTAATGGGTTCCGGAAACCTGTTATTCATGCTTCGCATTGGATAGAAGAGCTTCTCGTGAAGGATGGAAAGAAGCGAATATGTAGGTATTCATTCAAAAATAGCATCACAATAAAGTTAAAACTTCAAAAGTACATGCATTCCGCCCCGCAACTAGCTGGATACAGCCATTTTGTGATTTGAAAGTTGCAGATTCGCAGGGATTTAGAGATAAACGTCCTACAATAAAATGAAAGCCTGCATTTTCGAGTTCATTTCCTCAACTCCTTTTGATGCGGACTGTGCCGGAGCATGGACGACAAGTCCAGCCCCGATACGTATCCTAATTTCTCAATTCTGGCTCGGCGAATGAATAACCTTGTCGACGATCCCGTACGCCATGGCCTCCTGTGCGGACATGAAGTAATCGCGGTCCATATCTTTCTCCACCTTGTCCGCCGACTGTCCTGTTCGTTCTGCAGTGATTTCTACGGAGCGGGCGCGGGTGTTCAAGATACGCTTCGCGCTGATCGCAATATCACTCGCTTGCCCCTGTACGCCTCCATGCGGTTGATGGATCATGATCTCACTGTTCGGCAACGCCATACGTTTGCCCTTGGCTCCAGCTAGCAGCAGCAACGCGCCGAACGAAGCAGCGAAGCCAACGCAGATCGTCTGTACGTCCGGCTTCACAAATTGCATCGTATCGAAGATCGCGAAGCCTGCTGTAGTCGAACCGCCTGGACAATTGATGTACATATGAATATCCTTCTCCGGATCTTCCGCAGCTAAGAACAGCAATTGCGCAACAACACTGTTGGCGACGTGATCGTCAATGGCCGTGCCAAGGAAGACGATGCGATCCTTCAACAGCCGAGAATAGATGTCATAGGAGCGCTCGCCGCGATTTGTCTGTTCCACTACATATGGGATTGGGTTGGTCATGGCAAGTATCCACCTTTCTAGTATCAAATTCCTTATTCACTGGATAAACGCATGAACATAGCGATAAGATACGGAATCATACAATGTTGAAGAAAATGCTCAGACACCGTATCTTTTCAGGCAGACAAATCGTTTATAATAGAGAAGAATCTGTAACGATAGCAAGGAGGGACAAGGATGAGCGAACGAGCGGTTAAATTAGCAGATGTATGGCAGCAGCCTGCCGATCATCTTCATCAACAATTGAAGCGCTATTGCCTCGGCTTGACTGGCGATAAGTGGGAGGCTGAAGATCTTGTTCAAGAAACCTGGAGTAAGGTCATCCAAGCAGGAAGTACAGACCACGCCAATCTGCATGCATTATTGAAGCGAGTGGCGAAGAATCGTTGGGTCTCACAGAGGAGAAGAGCGAAGGTAGAGCGTCAATATTTGGAGCAAACGAAGAGGTCGGATGCTTCCGCTCATGATGCGGATACGTTGTATATTGAGCAAATATTCCAAGCGCTGTATCGCCATCTTACCCCAACGCAGCGTGCCGTGTTTCTGATGAAGGATGTGTATGATTATTCGCTTCATGAGATTGCCCTGTTGCTGAGAACGACGCAAGGAGCTGTGAAATCTGCCTTACACCGCGCCCGGGGCAGGCTGGAAGACGTGCAACGCAGCCTGGAATATGACAGCTTGACCTCAGATGAGGCAGACGATCAGTTGTGGGCTAGTCTGGCAGCAGCCTACTTGGATGGGGATGCGGAACAGGTCGTGAGGCTTGCTCTGCACAATGAGCTGGATACTGCTGTGACACTGTCCATTGCACACAATGCGAAGCGAATTCAGGCTAGTAGCTCATTTGATCTAGGAAGTAGTCCATTGACTGCTGCCTAGATCCGCGCAATTAGCTAGCAACAAGCCATTACCGTTCCACATTCGCATATACAAACCGTCGGTCGGTATTTCGCGGTAGGATCAGCAGCATTGACATGCCACTTAACGGTGTCGTATAATCAAATAGACACTTAACGGTGTCGGGTTGAACCTATTGTTCGAGGAGGAAGAAGTATGAGCTTAGCATTATCTATGGATTATCAGTTCGATACAACGATTGAGAAGGCTTGGGCTGCCTTAACGGATTCCAACAAGTTAGCGAAATGGATTACGGAGAATGATTTTGAGCCTGTCGTAGGACATCGATTTCAATTTCGCCACCAGCCGTCCGAATATTGGGATGGCATTGTAGACGGTGAGGTGCTTGTCGTGGAACCGCCGGACCGCTTGTCCTATTCCTGGGCTACGGGTAATGAGCGGCATACGGTTACTTGGACGCTGGAGGAATTGGGGGATGGCAGGGTAAATCTGCATCTCGATCAAACAGGCTTTACGAATACGCACGGTCTTGAAGGCGCCAAATACGGCTGGAGTGAATGGTTCGGCAAGTTTGAGCAAGCGCTGAACTAATAACTTGCGAGATAGAATGAACCGGCTGCGAACTAGCGGTCGGTTTGTGTCTGTTCACGCTGGATAGTGGGAATATACATAATAGGAGGGAGGACGCGACATGGACCCATTCGCAGAATATCTAGCAGGGATTACGAATCCGCAGCACAGGGAACGTATGGAGCAAGTGTTTCACTGGATACTGGACAAGTTTCCAAGCTTAGAACCGAGATTCGCTTGGAATCAGCCGATGTACACCGATCACGACACGTATATTATTGGCTTCAGTGCATCGAAAGCTCATATGGCTGTTGCCCCGGAGCGAGCGGGGATCGAACGTTTCGTCGATGAGATCGAGAAGGCTGGATATGATCATACCAAGGAATTGGTGCGCATCAAGTGGACTAGTCCCGTTGATTTCTCGTTGCTCGAGCAGATGATCGAATTCAACATGGCGGACAAGGCAGATTGTACGACGTTTTGGCGGGATTAGCACATTCGCCACTCACTCACTGAAAGACAGGAATGAGCGGCGCTCCAGCAGTATGGCAGTTCAGCAGCACAACTTCCCACAACGCGTAGCGGGTTGCACTTTTATACAAGCATTGATACGACCCGAGTTGTCAGAACTTTAATTGGAAGAGAGGTGCCCCTCGATGACACATGGAGGTAGGAATCCGAAGATTGATCCTTTTTTTCGCAAAGCAGATAAGTGGAAGGAAGAATTCGAAAGGTTAAGAACGATTGTTCTCGACTGTGAACTGAACGAGGAGTTTAAGTGGATGCATCCGTGTTACACGCACAATAATAAGAACATCGTGCTCATACATGGATTCAAGGAATATTGCGCGCTTCTGTTTCACAAAGGAGCCTTGTTGAAGGACCCTCACGGCATTCTTGTTCAACAGACGAAGAATGTACAGGCGGCGCGTCAAATTCGATTCACCAACGTGCAAGAGATTGATGAGTTGGAACTTATCTTGAAATCTTATATCGATGAAGCCATTGAAGTGGAGAAAGCCGGACTTGAAATAACCTATAAACAGCAAACAGCATACACAGTTCCCGAAGAGCTGGACAATAAATTCGTCGAAATCCCAGAGTTGAAAACAGCTTTTGAATCGCTGACACCGGGAAGGCAACGCGCGTACCTGCTTCACTTCTCACAAGCGAAACAAGCGAAGACGCGAGAATCTAGGATTGAGAAATATATCCCGCACATTCTCGACGGCAAGGGTATGAACGACTAGTGTGCCCCACTTCATGATGGAGGTGGCAAGCGGACTAGGCGAAGGCGAATCCCTTCAGCTCCCTTTCGCCTTGCTTGCCGCTTCTTCCTCTGACTGTTGACTCCAATCCAGATGCTTGAAGCCCCACTGGCACATGACTGACAAGACAGGGTCTAGAGTACGCCCGTATTCGGATACGGAGTATTCGACCTTCGGTGGAATTTCCTGATAGACCTTGCGCACAATCAGACCGTCCCGTTCCAGCTCGCGCAGCTGATTGGCTAGCATTCCCTGAGTGACATTCGGCAATAGCCGTCTAAGCTCGCCGAATCGCTTCGTCCCTTCGTGCAGCACAATAAACAGAATGAGCGGCTTCCACTTTCCGCCGATCACCTGCAATGTCGCAAGAATCCCATTCGTAGCCACTACATCTCGCTTATGATGCGGCATCTCCTCAACTCCTCATCATGTCTTCTCCTTGCTACTGTATCAAATGTGATGCGATTGCAAAAGTACCCTGTTTTCACGTACTAAGTACGGTTAGCCATACTAGCTGTTGCTGAATACTAGTCGTTGCATAGTACGCTCTTCCATAGTAACTATGATGAAACTGCGTACTTTACAGCTTGCAGAAGTTCCTCGACAATAAGGGTGTACATCGCGATGTAACTTTGATTTGTTGAAAGGAAGTTTGGCATGAAGCTGCTAGTCATTGTCGTTCATCCCGATCTTAATCAATCACGGGCGAACCGTGTATTCGTGGATGAGTTGAAGCAAGATTCGCATATCATCGTTCGAGACCTGTATCGGGAATACCCCGATTGGCGTATTGATGTAGAGAAGGAACAAGCATTGTTGCTGCAGTTTGATCGGATTGTGTTTCAGTTCCCCTTTTATTGGTATAGCTGTCCGCCGCTTCTGAAGAAATGGTTTGACGATGTGTTCACTTACGGCTGGGCGTTCGGTACTGGGGGAGACCATTTGCTTGGCAAGACGTTCCTGACCGCAACGACCATCGGCGGGCTGGAAGAAGGGTATAAGGCTGGAGGAGAAAGCAGGTATACGATTGATGAGCTGCTCCGCCCGATTGAACAAACGGTAGTGCGTTGCAACGGCACTTGGCTATCGCCGTTTACTGTGTACAATGCAAATGCTGTGACAGATGCCGATCTGATGCAAGAAGCGCGCAGTTACCGGGAATATATACAACGCCCGCAAGAAGTCCTGCTGCCGGGAACTGCTGCTACACCTAATTGAAGGCTGGAAGCATGACGAGTTAAATAGGTTTACAGACGCATGGCTACCCTTTTGTGTGGAAGGGGTGCTTTGTGTCTTTTTTTTTCGTATTGTGACATGTCGTGAGCTGATTGCATCGTTCATCCATTAGAGATATAATGACCGTAGTACAAAAAAAGACTGTAGTCATATATGAAATATCGGAAGCCGTTACCATTGAAAGGAGCTTCATCATGAAAGCGAACCGTACGAAGGATAAAATTTATCAAGCTTCGTTGAAGCTGTTTCTCGCACAAGGGTTCGAACATACGACCTTGGAGCAAATTACGAAAGCAGCGGAAGTTGCGAAGGGGACATTCTTCAATCACTTCCCATCCAAGGATGCCATACTCACCTATCTGTGCGAACAGATGATCGATAGTATGGCGCATAAGATCAAGACGAGGATCGTGGGGATTGAAAGCTCTAAGCACAAGCTTGTTCAATTATTCGTGCTGTTGGCAACAATAAATGAAAGTGAACAGCAGCGGTTGAAGCTGATCGCCGGCAAATTATTGCCTCTTGCTCCTCCGGAGGTTTCTCTATACCCACAATTTATTCAGACACTAGTGGATGAGATCGTAGAGGAAGGAAGGAATAACGGCGAACTGTGGCAGGGGACGAATCAGGAGCATGCAGCGGACGCTCTGACCGGAGTCTATTTGTATACGACGATCCAATGGATTCACGGACAATTGGCACAATCGCTCGAACTGACACTACTCAACAGACTGCACGCCGTGCTGAACGGTATGTCAGCAGAACGGGAGGAATATTCGATGGAATCTTACGAGGTGCGGCAAACCTATGATGCCATAATTGTCGGAGGCGGACTGGCAGGATTGTCCTCGGCAGCTATGCTTGCCAAAGAAGGGAAGAAGGTGCTCGTCCTTGAACGGGGTAATCTTGGCGGCAGAGCGGTTACGCTGAATATTAAGGATTTCAAATTTAATTTTGGCGCGCATGCTATCTATGGCCGGGATTCTTCAACGCTCCGCAAGTTTGAGAAGGAACTGGGTATCCAGATAGACTGGCGCGACTTCAATCCGAACAAGGCGAAGTATGATCTCGGCTCTTCCTTGACGGATATTCCTGCTAATATAGTCGGTCTATTCCGCACAAGAGTGATGAAGAATGCCAGCAAGGTCGCGTTCACGTATGAGATCTTCAAGACAATGATTGGCAAGGAGAAGGGGAGCGCTCACTTGTCCATTAAGCGGTGGATGGATGAGAAGCATATAAGCGAAGATGTACAGGAGATGATGCTGACGCTGGCTTCCTCGAACTTTTTCACCAAGGAACCGGAGAAGATTCCATCCGATGTGTATTTCAGCTATTACAGTCGCTTGTTCTCAACGAACAAACCGGTCGCCTATATTGAGGGTGGATGGCAAGCTCTGATTGATGAGTTCGTTCGTGTCATAGAGGAGAATGGGGGTGAGATCCGAACGAAGCAGAAGGTGACTGCTGTTCTCACGGAAGAGGAACGCGTGGTGGAAGTGGAAGCGGTCGATGCCTCGTATCGGGGGGAGCGGTTTATCTTCTGCATCCCTCCATCTGAACTTGCCAAAGTGTTCGAAGGAAGCAAAATTGAACACTTGCTGAAGCATTATTCGCACTACCAAGCCAGCTATGTATTCGTCTACGATATTGGGTTGAAGGAGCGAATCGATACGCCATACACCTACGTGTATGATAAGAACAACAAGATGTTCATTACCGATATTTCCTATTATGATGAAACCTGTGTACCCGAAGGCGGTCAGCTGCTGCAAGCGATCGCATATCTGAACGAGGATGAACTGGGTAACAAGGAAGCGCTGGCTGAAGTTCAGGAGAAGATCGAGCAACTGTACGACAAGCACTTCACTGGCTGGCGAGATCAGCTCGTCGTACCCCGCATGTCCAAGCGCGCCTCTGCGCAAGAGGTCAAATGGCGAATGGACCAGCAGGCGATGCCGGTCTTCTTCCCGGATTATCGTAATTTGTACTTTGCCGGAGACTGGTGCCAAGGCAAGGGCCAGCTATCTGAGCTGTCGTTCTCCAGCGCGTATGAAGCGTGCCAGCTCGTGCTGCAGAACGAATAGAGCGGGTTATAACCTGTTGTAGCATCACTACACGGACATACATGTAGCGAGATGCTGCTCCGCGGACTTGCTTGAATTCCAGCGATTTTGCAGGAAATGATAGCTCGATCGAACAGTTTAACTGAACTTCCTGCGAATCTGCATCTTTCGAGTTCCGAGTTGGCTGTATTAGGCCAATCGGGCATTGAAAGCATGTATTTTCGCAGGTTTTGCGCTGATCGGGTACTTATTTCGAGTAAATTCCTGCGCATTTGCAGGTTCTCGCTTTAACGATAGCCCTCCACATATTCGCTTATTCCGGCATCCACCACTTCCGTCATATACCGGATGGAATCCGGCCGGGAACCGTCAAGATCGGTGAACCCATACACCTGTGCTAGTTCTCCGCTGGACAGTGAGCGTCCGTTCCAACGCTGTACGTCGGCATCTCCGGCAAGTGCAGCGACTGCCCGACCGACATAGCGCGTTGATTCGGATATGAGGAAGTGAGGTTCTTGCTTCGCTCCATCTCGCCAGTTATGTTCTGTGATGTGGAAATGCTCAAGCATAATCTCCGACCGCATCCATCCAGGTGTAAGAGCAACGGCCGTGCATTGATGCGGTTTAAGCTCGTGGGCCAGCGCCCATGCCATACGGGTTATGGATGTTTTCGCCTGATCGTAGAACATGGACAAGCGGTAGTGATCCCGATTGTAGGCATCAGTACCGTCTGTCATCTCCACGACAAGCCCGTTCGGGTTCTGGATTAAGAGCGGAAGCGCGTAATGATTCGTGATCAAGTGCGTATCGATCGCCAATCGGAGCAAGCGCAAACCTTTCTCAAGCGAGTGCTCCCAGACTGGCACATGCCATTCAGTTATGTGCTCTGCCCCCCAAATATCATTTACTAAAATATCTAATCTCCCTTGCTCACGTCTAATGCGAGCTAGTAATGCTTCCACCTGGCGGGGTTCTAGATGATCTACCTGCACCGCAATACCATGTCCTCCAGCCTCAGTTACAAGTTCAGCTGTCTCTTCAATCGTCTCCGGGCGATTGTACTCGGAGCGTTGCTCGCGTGTCGTACGACCTGTCACATAGACGGTAGCGCCAGCAGCGCCTAGCTCCATTGCAATTCCTCGACCTGCACCTCGAGTGGCGCCAGCGACCAATGCGATTTTTCCTGTTAATGCTGTCATGCCTTCTCCTCCTGTCACTTGCTATAGTCTTCTAACTTATTATCGTTTATAATCAAGACATCTAGTGTCATATATGTGAAAATAGATGCGTAACGTTACGACAGAGGTGAGAAGGTATGCGAGCAGACCGATTGGTACAGATTATGATATTGCTGCAGAACAATGGGAAAATGACGGCGAAGGAGCTAGCCCGCACCCTGGAAGTATCCGAGCGAACTGTGATCCGCGACATGGATGCATTGAGCATCTCCGGCATTCCGGTTGTTTCCGAAAGGGGGAAGACTGGGGGCTGGAAGCTGATGGACGGCTTTCGCAGTCAGTTGCATGGACTGAAGCTGGAGGAGTGGAAATCGCTCTTTATTTTGCCATCGGAACAGTTATTGTCGGATTTGGGCGTACAAGTGAAAGGGACGCAGCTGCGGAATAAGCTGCTGGCTTCCTTGCCGCATGGCAGTCAGACCGCTGTACAGCCCTTTATGGAGAAAATTCACATCGATACAGGGAGCTGGAAAGCGGACCATGCTGGACCTGCCTGCATGAACACGGTGCTCGAAGCACTATGGAGTGATCGTAAGCTGCAGATCGTGTATGTGAAGGCGGACGGCAATCGCTCCAACCGGATCGTTCATCCACTGGGTATCGTTGCGAAAGGAAGTGTCTGGTATCTTGTTGCCGCTCTAGAGGATGGACAGCTTCGCAGCTACCGGTTATCCAGAGTAGCGCAAGCAGAAGTAACGGCAGAGGCGTTCGACCGTCCGCACCCATTCTCCCTCGCTGATTATTGGCAGAGAAGTAAGCAGGAGTTCGCAGCGTCGCTACCTGCGCTTGAAGTCAAGCTACTCGCAGATCGAGACATGGTGGGGCGTCTAACCTTCACAGATAAGTTTGTGCAACTGGTGAATGTTGAAGAGGATAAGAATAACACGCGGGTTCGTGTCACGCTAAGCTTTCATACAGAGGAGGAAGCCATCGCATATGTGCTGGGATGTGGAGCGAAGGTTCGTTTGCTAGAGCCGGCACACCTGATGAAGTCAATAGTCCAGCGAGCTCGTGACGTAGTTGCTGTGTACGCTAGTAACCCCGATCTGCATAGTAGCGATAATATATGAGTGGAATGTTACTCTGCACGGGATATTCTGCATTACCGCACTCGATCTTAACAGAAGAGTGATTGCTAATGATGGCCAACTCGATCTCACAGACACACACGCCGTCCCGATCCGGTGTAGAGATGGGACGGATGTCTCTGTTGAACCTGAAGGCTGTTCCTCATAGAGATGTATGGTCTGCGTTCCGGTCATTAAAATCCGTTCCAGACAGTCGTCTGATCAACAGGGAAGCGAGCTGTTGGATGGGCAGGCTTACTTGCCTTCCCAATGGCTACGAGCAAGACCGGAATATAGCGCGGCGGTACATGGAATGCTTCCGCGAACGCGTCCGCGTCGAAGCCGACCATCGGACCCGAGTCGAGCTCCTTCGCTTTCGCGGCCAGCATAAGCTGCATAGCGGCCAGCGATGCATTGCGAATTGCTTCATCTCGCCGATAACGAGAAGTTTCGCTTACTGCGTAAGCCTCCTCAATCTGAGCTAACAGGATATGATGGGAAGGATATCCAGCGTATGCATCTTCAAGTCCGGCCTGAATGACGGGTCCATACACAGCCTCGGCGTTCTGATTGGCCTGCAGGTCACCGAGTACGGCGACAGTAACGGAAGCGTCAATGATTTGTTGTTGACCATACGCAATAGGATGCAGCTTTTTCTTGGCCTCTGCGGCATTAATGACAACGAACTTCCAATGTTGAAGGTTCCAGGATGACGGAGCAGTGCCTGCAAGCTCTAACAGCTCTTTGATATCGTGTTCGCTGAGTTGATAAGAGGCATCGAATTTTCGAATAGACTGACGTTCTCGTACTACAGTGAGAAAATCGGAGTGAATAGGGGATGACATAAAGATTGACTCCTTTCATTCTGCGTGATTATAAACTTGCATCTGTTATGAGATATGATAGGATGATTCGCATTGGGGAACAATAGCATCTTTGCCGAACTGTATTAATACAGTTGATGAGATATAATAGAAGGACGCTAATGAAAAGTGAGGAAGCGTCATGCCCAAATATGTGGACATCTCCTGTGATATCGAGCACAAAATTAACAAAGGACAGTACGACTCGGGACAGAAATTGCCTTCCGTTCGAGAGGCTGCGGAGCGATACGGTTGCAGTGTCAATACGGTAGCACGTGCATACGGGGAACTGGAGAAACGCCATATCGTGTACGCGATTGCTCAGAGCGGGTATTATGTTGTGGACAAGCCGAGAAATTCTTATAAGTCTGATAAAGCTGGAATCATTGATTTCGCCGCAGTGTCACCGGATCCGAGTGTGTTCCCGTATTTGGATTTCCAGCACTGCTTGAACCAAGCTTTGGATACATATAAGGTTGAGTTGTTCACTTGCGGCGATGCGGAAGGATTGGAGAGCCTTCGTCATGCTCTCGTATCACATCTGGCTAGTGATCAAGTGTTTGCCAGATTAGAACAAATCGTCGTAACGCCGGGTGCCAATCGAGCGCTTGAAATATTGACCAAGATGCCTTTTCCAAACGGACATTCGGTCATTCTGGTTGAACAGCCGAGCTATGATATTTATTTGCGCTTTCTTGAGGCAGAGGGTATTCCCGTACGTGGCATTGCAAGGACGACCGAAGGCGTAGATTTAAGCGAATTGGAGGAGCAATTTAAGTATGGCGATATTAAGTTTTTCTACACGATGTCCCGGTATCACAGCCCGCTTGGCAGCTCGTACAGCTCGGAGGAGAGAAGAGCAATTGCTCGTTTGGCAAGCAAATATGATGTATACATTGTCGAGGACGATTACATGGCCGATTTGGGTGAACAATCAGGATTAGACCCTATCTATGCTTATGACCGGACATCGCACGCTGTATATGTCAAGAGCTTTTCGAAAACCATTTTCCCAGGACTTAGACTCGGCGCCGCCGTATTGCCTCAACATCTGGTAGAAGCCTTCTGTGTGAACAAAAGGTACGCAGATACCTCGCAGTTGTCCCAAGCAGCATTAGAAGTGTATATCAAGAGCGGCATGTACGAGCGGCACAAACGAATCGTATCCAGACAATATACTGCGCGGATGCATGCATTGCACGAGTCAGTGCGGCGACATAACCGTGATGGGGTCATTGATATTCCGGATGTTCGTTACGGTGTATATGTCCCGTTCAAACTGCCGCAGTCATTAAATCTTGATCGGTTAATAGAGCGGCTTGCCGCTAAGAACATTATAGTTGTTCCGAGCAATCGAGCCTACCTGACCAATTATTGGGATCGTGATAAGTTTCTACGGATCAGTATTTCACGCACGCTACCGAATCACATCGAGGAAGGAGTTCGGACGATTATAGAAGAAGTGCGGAAGGAACTAAGATTTCCTTACTAGAGTCCGGATCATCACTCGTCAGTAATCGCACGCCTGTTTGCGGCCCGATCATCGCTCAGTAGCTGAAGCGCGCCAGAGCCAGCGATTCGAATCATCGCTCAGTAGCAGAAGCGCGGCAAAGCCTGCGAATCTGCAGGTTCTAACCTTGAAAGCAGCTAGTTACATGAATTGCATTCGAAAATACAGGCTTTTTCTGCGCTACTTGCGTGAATCGCCATATGCGGGAATGGAAAGCTGCACATTCGTATCTTTTTCATAGAATAAGTCTCATTTGCCCAGTGAAAGATGCATTATTGCAGGCGTTGTAATAATTGCAGCTCCTGACAATTGCCTGCGCGGTGCACGAGTGGGACTTACCCTCCTTGTAACCGTCATTTTTAGTAACATTTCGCACGCATTGATTTTTTAGAACATGAGCTGTCGAAATCCGCTGAATTTGAGCTCATAGCGTACGACGTGCTTCCCTTGTGCGCCTGTAATGGGCGCAAGGACTCCCTTGGCGCATAGTGCTTGGAGAGAGCGGACGGCCGTGCGATGATTGACATGGAGGTGAGATTCCACATCCACAGGTCGCAGTGTACGGGCCAGTCTGCACGCCAGCCGGATAATTTCTTGCTCAATCAGACTATGCGGAAGAGTGGAATCCGCCGAAGCCTGGAAGCGACTCATAATCATTCGCAGCAGCGTAATACACAGGTCTGGTCGGTGAGCGATATCATCATAAGCGAATGCAATGACATGAAATCCCATAGCGGTTAAGAACGTCTCTCGATTCAATTCATAACAATACGATTGGCGGTCCATCTCTCTGACATGCGGTCCGAAGCCTTTGATCTCAATGACCAGCTTGACGAGCGGCGTGATCCAGACGAAATCACAAAAGTAAGACTTTCCCCGCCAATCCAACACCTCGTATTCTGGGTGCAACTGCTCAAAATTGCCTTGAAGCGGCCACCATACCTGTTGGCAAAAAAGTGACTCTGCTTCCCTATGCCCTCTAGCCAATCGCCCCTTCCGTTCGCCTGTTCTTCTCTTCAAATGCTGCTGAATAAAGTCATAGTGCGCTTGTTCCACATTCATATATAACCTTCTCCTTCCATTGGGAAATAAAAAAACGCCCCGACCCACATAATGGGATCGAGACGTTCTTCGTCATCGGTAATATGTTACTGTTATCTCTATTATAGACAGGATGTGCTCATTCTTCAACCTTTTTTGTGTTTGACTGTGCTCTACCGCTACTGATGGCGAATGGAACATTGGGTTGTTGATGGTATGTTGGTTTGTTAGAGGGTACTGTATCCGGTAAAGTGAGCATCTAGGATGAAAGCCTGCATATGTACAGTTATCCGAGCCGAAAAACTACGATATGCGCACAAAGGATGCGAAAGTGCAGGAATTTCTTCGGCATTTGCGAAAAGGCGGATATCTAGAAATGGAAACCTGCACAATCGCATCTTTTGATCCAATTCACTTCTATGCCAGCTGAAAAGATGTATAAATGCAGGTATTCGCCCCCGTGCAGTTGTTTGTGAGGGAGGAGTAGTTGATACTCACCCCACGCAGTCACTCGACAGCGGAGGAATGCGTGCCCGCATTCGCACGGTCGAGCGATAAAGAAGGTATGCGTGCCCGCATCCGCACGGTCGAGCGATAAAGAAGGTATGCGCGCCCGCATCCGCACAGTCGAGCGACAGCAGAGATGCAGGCACGCCCCCCGCGCAGTCGCTCTGAGGAGGAGGGTCAGCATTCGTCCGCATCTGTCTGGCAGCGGTGTGCGCAGTGCAGTCAGTCGTCCATTACTGCACCTGCTCGCTCTGCTCGGCATGTCCTGCACCGGCGGGTGGGACATGCTTGAGCAAGACGGTCGCCAATACGGCGAACACGATAACGCAGGCTGTCCCTACGCCAGCAACGATGTTCAATCCGCTCGTAAATGCGGATTGCGCTGCGCCAAGCAGCTGCAGACCGGCTTCTTGAGGCAGTAGCTCTACCACGTTCAATGCCCCAGCGAGCGTATCATGGGCTGCTGCCCGTACATCTTCGGGAAGGGCTTCCGGCATGGAATTGCCTAACTGCGTGCGATAGACGGCGGTACCGATACTTCCCATAATGGCGACACCTAGCGCAATTCCCAGTTCACCGCTCGTCTCCGACATGGCGGAAGCCGATCCCGTCTTCTCCGGCGGAGCAGAGCTGACTACCAGGTCGGTGACAAGGACGCCTTGGGGTCCGAACCCGAGTGAGGCAATCACGAATCCTGTAATTAGCAAGAGCAGGCTACTGCTGGCTTCCACCTGTGTCAATAGCAGCAAGCCGACAGCCGCGACAAGCAAACCGCCTGCAATGACAAAGGCCGGTCGTATACGTTGAATAAGTGCCGGTGCCAGCATCGAGCCTGCGATCATTCCGATCGCTTGGGGAATCAACCACAGTCCGGCGCGCAGAGGCGATCTGCAAATATTGCGTAACGAATAAGAAGACGCCGCCCATGCTAACGCCACCGAGCAGCATGATACCGAGTGAAGCGCTGAACGCAGCGTTGCGGAACAGGCTCATATCTAGCAGCGGATCGGGAAGCTTCCGTTGTCTTCGTACGAACCAGACGCCGAACAGGAAACCAACGAGAATAGTTAGCAGCGGGATAGCCGCCCATCCATACTTGGCCAACTCTTTGATTCCATATATGATTGGCAGCATCGTGGCGAGCGACAACACAACACTGAACAGATCAATTCGTCCCGCCTGCTCGTCTCGGTACTCTGGCAGCAGGAATGGAGCGAGAGCGAGCAGTAATATCATGACGGGGACGCCAAGCAGAAATACGGAGCCCCACCAGAAGAATTCCAGCAAAATACCGCCGACTAGCGGACCGATAATCATACCGACCATAAAGCAGCTCATCCAAATCCCGATTGCAACCGAGCGCTGATTCGGATCGCGGAACATATTGCTGATTAAGGACAACGTCGAAGGCATAAGTGTCGCACCTGCAATACCTAGTACGGCTCGTGTGACAATGAGCATTTCGGCACTCGTTGAGAATGCGGCCAGAATCGAAGCGATACCGAAGCAGGCTGCGCCAATCATTAACAGTTTTCTTCGCCCTATCCGGTCACCGAGTGTTCCCATCGTTACCAGAAAGCCAGCGATCATAAATCCGTAAATATCCATGATCCATAGAAACTGACTGCTGCCAGGGTTCAAATCCGCGCCCAAATGAGGGAGCGCTATATACAGTACGCTTATATCCAATGATAGCAGCAGCGTCGGCAACGCTAATACAGCCAATCCGATCCATTGCTTGCTGCCCGCTCGTTGCGGAGAGGTGCTCGTGGGGAGCTTATCCTTTTGCTGCTCTTCTGCAGATTGACTCAATTTAACCATCCTTTCACTTCATGCATGATAGACTTGTTGTGCTTCACGCTGTCTCGTTCATACGGCTGCGAATACGGCAGTTATCACGAAAGCGCAAGCAGATTCAGATTATCATGAATCCCCCACTCTCATTTCTTATCGATTGCGATTGTATATGGGAATGAATTGTTTCTATTCTAACATATGAGATAGATATGGTTCCCCATGATTTGTCCCAAGTGGAGTGAAGGCAGAAAAAAATACAGGAAACTATTTACTTCCGTTTTTATACTTGATATAATTTCGGTATTTCATTTTGAATAGGAGGACAACCCTAATGTACAAACCCGGTTTAACCATTTGGTACAACGTTGCCAACCTGGAGCGAACGCTCACCTTTTACACAGAAGCCCTTGGCTTCACGCTGGACTTTCAAGATGATGATAATCGGATGGCTATGATTCAGACGAATACGAAAGATTGCTGTATCGGATTTGCCGAAGCGGAAACCGTCGTACCTGTCACATCTTCAACTGTCTTCGAAGTAGAGAATATGGAGCAGGCTGTGGAGAAGCTGCGCGCGCAAGGCGTAACGTTCACAGGGGAAATTGAGACGATCCCTGACTTCGTGAAGCTGGCAACATTCAGTGATCCGGACGGTCACTGCTTCGAGTTGTCCGAGACACTCGTTGCCCATACATGACGAATGTGCGAATTATCCAGACGACGCAGGAACTGTCCGGTCGCTGGACTATTCCGATTCTGTTGACATTGCAACAGGCGGGGGGGAGGTTTACACCGCTTGGACGTCAGCTAGAGATTTCACCTTCTCGATTAAGCAGCAATTTGAAGAAGCTTGAAGAACAGGGCATCATTAAGCATCTGTCTCCTTATGACCGCCGTCATCCGTTGCTGCCGGAATATCAGCTTACAGAGAAGGGGTTGTTCTTGCGAGAAGCGGCCCAAGCTATCCAAGCAGCTGAGTCGGGGCTAGATCGCGGATTTCTCGCCGAGAAGTCGTGGAATTGGCCGGTAATGCTGGCGCTGCATTATCAATGCCACCGTTTCCAAGCGATACGCAAGCTGCTGCAATCCGCTACTCCGCGAATCTTAACAATGCGCATTACCGAATTATGCGAGCAGGAGATCGTGCAGAAGCTGCTCACCACAGAGCCAAGACCTGGGTTCAACTATTGGCTGCAGCCTGACGCTGAACCGTCCGTACAGAAGCTGGAGAAGGACTTGTATTCATTAATATAATTGGCGATAGTAGAGTTGAACAGTGAGCTGATTCAAAGGTCGTAAGACAGACCTGGCGGCTCGCTGTTTCTATATTCTTAGACATGAATTTTGCCAACAGAATGAATACTGTGGTAAACTAATAGATATGGGAATACACGTTCGGATCAGTGCGTTTAATGTGCGAATGGGGGAGTGCAAGATGGAACACGGAAATACAGAGATGGATCATGTTCTTGCATACATACAGCAGCATCTGTATGAGCCGTTGACGCTGGAAGATTTGGCGAGGCAAGCTGCTTACAGCCCCTATCACTTCACCCGATTGTTCAAGAAGATAATAGGCGTGCCTCCTCAGTACTATGTGTCTGCCATGCGGCTGCAGAAGTCGAAAGAACTGCTGTTGCAAACAGGTTTGAGTGTGCGGGACATATCCTTGGAAGTAGGACAGCAGAGCTTGGGTACCTTCACCACAAGGTTTACAGAACGAGTTGGCGTGACACCTGCACAATTTCGCAACTCTCCGTTGTTGACGGACAATCATAAGAATTCACTTCGCCAATTGAATAACTGGAGCGATAGGGCGACGATTGTCCAACGTTCAGTTGACTCATATTCGACATTGGAAGGGAGGGTGTTCGCCGATCAGCCGTTTGATGGGGTGGTCTTTATCGGATTGTTCGCCAAGCCGATTCCAGAAGGTATACCATTATACGGCACACTGCTCCCTAAACTGGGGTATTTTCGATTTACCGATGTGAAACCGGGTATTTATTATATATTAGCCACCTCGATGGCATGGGATATGCAGGCGATCGATGTATTGCTGCCACATCATACTTTGCGTACGCGGTCGAAGTCACCCGTCATCGTAGGAGGAAGGGAACCGGTGCCGTTCCAGCAAGTCCAACTATATCCGCCGAGAATAGATGATACACCAATCTTGATTTCGCTGCCAGTTCTGATGAAGAGCTTCCTTCATCGTGTATCCACCTAGCAACAAGCAGGAAATTCTATTATTATTCTGCTATACTGGCACCAGACACTAGTAGTTTCAAACAAATAAATGAAAAAAGGAGAATATAATGACGAATACATTTACTGACAAGCAACCAAGTTATACATGGCTCATCGTACTCCTTACATTGGTCATTGTTTTCAGTATCGCCTCTCCTGCAATTCAAGCAGAGGAGGGACAGCAGACGGCTGAACAGTCCTCGGAAGGAATGGAAGGGCATCATCATGACTCTGTTGAGGGAACCGCTGAGCCTGTCGAATTGACTGAAGAGACTATTACTAAGTTTTTAGATGATTTCTTCGCAGCAGAATCGACGCAGCCTTACTATGTCGGTGCATCTGTTGCTGTAGTGAAAGATGGCGAGTTGCTTGTGCAGAAGGGATACGGTGAAGCTGATCCGAATGAAAAGAAGCCGGTGAAGCCTGAGCAGACTGTATTCCGTATTGCTTCCGTATCCAAAACCTTCACTGCGGCGGCAGCATTGCAGTTAGTGGATGAAGGGAAGCTGGACTTGCATGAGGAGTTCACAGCTTACTTGGATGACTTCACGTATGAGAATCCATTCGATTCGCCTGTGACGATTGCGCACTTACTGAACCATACGACAGGATTTGAAGTACGTGACCCAATACCAAGTGACATTCATACGGACCTAGACAGGTACGTTTCTATAGAAGATTTCGTGCGCGAACATATGCCCCCTGTTGTTCGCGAGCCTGGCGAGTCGTACATGTATGATAATTTCGCTTCGTTGCTGCTCGGCTATGTCGTGCAAGAAGCAAGCGGTATGCCCTTCGAGACTTACATGGACGAGCATATGTTCAAGCCCTTGGGTATGACGAATAGCGGTTATTTGCTGGGGGAAGAGCTTGCCGCTCACTTGGCTGTCGGTCATGATCAATTAGGTAATCCGATCGATACTTACACGGTAACGCCTACCGTCATGCCGCACGGCGGCATGATGACAACAGCGGCGGACGTGAGTAAATTTATGATCGCCTTGCAGAACGACGGCATGGCGGATAGCGGCCGCATCTTGTCAGAGGAATCGGTCATGCTCATGGAGCAATACCAGTCTGCTATTCATCCGCTGTTGCCGGATACGACGTATGGATTTGAAGCGCCGTTCCAGCTCCCCGGTGCCGGAAGCAATCCGGCGATCGTAACGAAGGCAGGCGATCTGAACGGGTATAGCTCTTACTTGTTCATGATACCGGAGCAGAATGTTAGTGTATTCCTTACCTATAATCAGATGGGTCTGCTGCGAAACTTGTTGTATTCGCAATTTATATCAACATTCTATCCTGAATACGCCGCTCCCGCACCGCTTGATCAGAGCTTCGAGCCGATGAGTGAAGGCGAACTGGATAAGTTCAGCGGATTGTACGCGGACTTGCGTCTGGATGTGTTCGTCTATACCGTACAGGTACAAGGTGATGGTCGCTTAATGATCTCGGATGCACTCGTAGGTCCGCGCGAACTCAGACAGGTGAATGACACGCTGTTCGTCGATTCCCTGACGAATCAGCTCACTGCCTTCCAGCTTGATGAGAACGGGGAAGCGGCTTATATGAAAGAGCCGTATATTAACCCGTTCGGCTATGCGGCCAAGGGAGAAGAACCTGCCGGATTCGCTGATGTGGATGCATCAAGTCCGTATGCAACTTATATTCATTCTCTGCAATCCTTGGGCTACTATGAGAACAGCGGGGAGCTGGACTTCGATCCTGAGCAACCGCTCACCCGTGCAGTCTATGTGCAGAATATGCTGGAAATCAGCAATATCAAGGGAAGCGAGAATACGTCCTACGCTTTCACCGACATTGCCGACCATCCTGCAGCGGCATATATTCAGGCAGCCTATGAATTAGGACTTGTCGTAGGAGACGGACAGGGAGGCTTCGAGCCGGACCGTATCATCACCCGACAAGAGGCCGCTGTACTAATTTGGAATTCGATGAAGCAGCAGTATCCGCAAGTATTATTCGAGAATGTGCAGCTTGCAGCAGGCAGTAGTGAATGGGCAGAACCTGCCATTCAGATGATTGCAGCGCTTGGCTTGTACGGCCCTGATGTGCAAGTTAATTCAGAAGGTATATTGGATTATCGAGGGAAGGATGCCTTAACACGTCAGGAAGAAGCGGTTATTCACTATAAGCTGCTTACGCAACCGACTGACCAGATCGTAGCCCAAATGCAAGCAGCTCAGGCCAGTGAATCGGTGGAAGCTGCCGAGTAAGTTCAGTACTCTATATCTAATTCACGAAGAACCTTGCTCATTGAACAAGGTTCTTCGTGTTAGGCGAGCTTCTCCCCAAGCCGCTTGACGAGATGCAGCCAGCTGCTGCGTTGCTGCTCGGAAGAGGAGCTTACTGGTGTAAACTCTGTGATGCCGACAGTCTTAATTCCACAGAATCCGAGAATGTTCCGCTTCATGATCATATGATTGGCACGGTTGTAAATGAGCCGATTGTACCACCTCGGTGTATCCATCGTGACGATCATATGTGCCGTCTTCCCAGTAAGCAGCTTATCCCACATTGAAGAATTGTCACGCATTCGGTACGCGAATCCAGACAGCAGAACCCGATCGAAGAAACCTTTGAGGATCGCAGGCATTGCTCCCCACCATACCGGATATACAATGACGAGATGGTCTGCCCAGCTTATCCATTCTTGGGCTTGCTTCAAGTCTTCCTCCAGCTCCATGCGTTGACGGTACCCGTATCTTAGAATAGGATCGAAGGTAAGCTGACTCAAGTCTAGATAACGCACCTGCGCTGTACTGCTGGAAGCCCCCTCGATATAGGCGCGGGATAATGCACCGCTGAAGCTCTCCGGGTCAGAATGTCCGGTGATGACTACAATTTTTTTGTCTTTCAATGTTCTCTCCCTTTCCATGGTTGGTTTAACGCTGCCAACAGCGCAATCGTTGATGACACGTGTTTTATAGCGTATTATGGAATTGACTATATACCAAGCTTAATGGCGAATGGGTAGCATGAACATGATGAAAGACGCACATTTGTTAGGATAGTACGCATAGGTTTTATTTCATTCGACACTAGGCAGTGGGGAGGTGCTGGGGTATGCAAAAGTTTCCGGGTTTTTCGATTTCGATGGTTTACCCCATTATGAAGGCGATCAAGCAGCGGGGATACAATTTCGAGCAATTTTGCCAGCAGGTTGGGTTGGATACGAATAAGCTGCAGAACGCCGAAGCGCGTATTGATGGGGAAGAATTGCTCCATATCATTTATGAAGCAGCAGCGTATATACAGGATGACCATATCGGGCTGACGATGGGATTGCAGACGGAGATGGCTGATCTTGGCATATTGGGATATGTGATGATGCATTCGGCAAGCATAGCCGATGCATTAGCCGCGTATCAGCGCTATCACATCATATCTTGCAGCGGATTCAATATCGATTGGAAAGTGGAAGATGACATGTGCAGTTTGCGCTTTTTCAATACGTCTTCTACACGCCTTACCCGGCATTGCATGGAAGATATGGTTTGTTCGCTATATCAACTGATTGTGCGCATGAGTAACCGATCTATCCCTGTACACGATGTCCTGTTTCAGCATGCATCCCCTGCAGATATGTCGCCTTATGTGAGCGTCTTCGGCACCGTTCCGCAATTCTCCGCTGCTCACAATATACTGCGGATCGACAGCGAAGTGTTGCACTATCCAGTCTTGTATGCGGATGCACGCTTGCGCCGCACTTTCGAACCGTTAGCGGAGACAATTCGAGGAACGCTGCTTCAAGGCAAAGTATTCACGGACAAGGTGAACCAATACTTGATGGATTGCCTGCCAACGGTATTCCCCAGCTTGCAGGATACTGCACGCTTCTTCGGCTTAAGTGCGCGTTCCCTCCAAGCCAAACTGAAGGATGAACAGACGACCTATCAGGAGCTAGCCGCCCAGGTGCGCAAGGAGATGGCAGTCAGTTATTTGCGCAGGCAGGAGCACTCAATAGCCGAGATCGCTTATTTACTTCATTTCTCAGAACCGAGCTCGTTCTCCATGGCATTCAAGCGGTGGACAGGGATAACCCCGGGTCAATATCGCGAGCAGATGCTGCAACAGATCAGGACAGGATAAAAATAAGCGAACACATCATTAGCATCTGTTTTACTAGTTTACATACATACTGTATGTATGTTAAAGTAAGAATAACTTATTTGGAAGGAGTCATGCAATATGCAAGTATCGAGCTTTTATCCTGTTATTATGACGAAGGAAGTTGCAGCGACAGCGGATTTTTACAAGGATCATTTCGGCTTTACCGTAGTGTTCGAAGCGGATTGGTATGTGAGCTTGAAGCTTGCGAACAATGATACACCGTTCGAGCTGGCCATTCTGGACGGAACGCATCCGACTGTGCCATTGTCTTCTCAAGGCGAGGTGAGCGGCTTGGTTCTCAATATGGAAGTAGACGATGTAGATGCACAGTATGATCGTCTTGTACGAACAGCTAAGCTACCAGTGGCACTGGACATACGAGACGAGGAATTTGGCCAGCGCCATTTCATAACGTCGGACCCGAACGGTGTACTCATCGATGTCATTCAGATAATTCCTCCGACGGAAGCTTACGGCGAGCAATATACGGAGGAAGTCTGGGACAAGAGCAGCGGGTCAAGCACATGAGTAAGACTCTCGCATTAAAGCATTACTTCGGCAAGGAATTGGCGGTTCGTCTTACGAGCTTGATCCGTCCGCATTACCCGCCATTCCCTGCTGAAGCTTTCGTTGAATGTGTGAGCATGCAGGTTGAACCGCTTGAGCTGAAAGCAAGGGTAGCTATCATTAGCGAAGAGCTCCAGCGAGCACTTCGTCTTGATTACGGGAGCCAGCTAGATATCTTGCTGCGGATCTTAGGACCGGAGAACGATAAGGAGACAGGGATGTTCACCGAAGGATACTTTCTCATGCCGGTTGCCCACTTTGTCGAAAGGTACGGGATCCATGATTTCGAACGTTCGATGGATGCGCTATATGAGATTACGAAACGTCATACGGCAGAGTATGCTCTGCGTCCTTATCTACAGAACTACCCAGAGTTATGCATGAAGCGACTGGAGGAGTGGTCGAAGGACGGCAATCTGCATGTGAGGCGTCTTGTAAGCGAAGGTACCCGGACACGCTTGCCGTGGGCCAAGCGTATCGATGTGCTAATGGGTGATCCGCTGTGTAATCTCACATTACTGGAACCGTTGCTGAATGATCCATCGGCCTATGTGCGCAAATCAGTTGCCAATCACCTGAATGATTTGTCGAAGGATCATAAGGAACTGACATTGGCTTGGATGGAGGATAAGCTGCATAGAGATTGGATACAGGGTCCTCGGATGATCCGGCATGCGGTCAGACATTTGCTGAAAGCAAGAGACGAGGATGCACTCGCATTGGTTGACCGTTTCTTGGTACAATAAGCATAATCTGTACACAGAACAGGAGAAAGCCGCGCATGAGAAGAAGCAAGGAAGATACGAATGCTACGATTCGCAAGCTGTTGGAAGTGGCGAGAAGTCACTTCACCGAACACGGATATGCTAAGGCCTCATTGGAATCGATTGTACAAGAGGCTGCTGTAACGAGGGGAGCACTCTATCATCATTTTCGTAATAAGCAAATGTTGTTCCGTACTGTTCTGGAAGCCGTTCAGCATGAGGTGGCAGAGCATGTGGAGCAGGAAGCGGCCCAAGGAACAGACGTCTGGGAACAGTTGTACTTGGGCTGCCGTGCGTTCGTGATGGCAGCAGTAGCTCCACATAATAAGCGGATATTGCTGATCGACGGTCCGGCTGTTCTTGGCTGGGAAGCATGGCGCGATATGGATGAACGGCACTCGATGCGTCTGCTGCGAAGCCAGCTGGATATGATGCAGCAGGTCGGTGCAATCAAGCGCGGCTCGATAAGGGCGATGACTCATTTTCTCTCTGGAGGGCTGAATGAAATGACGTTGTGGCATGCGCAGGAATCGGCGTCGAACGAACGGAAGTTGAATCTGGAAGAGACGATGGCAACGATCGCGATGTTTCTGGAAGGTGTCAAGCAGCAGGAGGGTGAGAAGTGATCTTCGTCTTCGAGTGCGCAAAAATTCGGACTGCACATTAGAGGGCTGCACCGCACATACAGCGGTACAGCCCTCTTGTTAGTAAGCATCATACATGTCGTATTGTATTATCGTGCTGCTGCGATCGACTTCGCTTTGTACAGCCGTGAGCCGAGCAAGAACGCAGCGGCTCCCCACAGCGCCAAGATGCCGAGACCGCTCCAGAGCGAAGCGGAGCCAAGTCCAGTTGCATATACCATACTTTCGCGCAAATTATCTACGAAGTAAGTCAGTGGCAGAACGAGGGCAACAGGCTGCAGCCACTCGGGCATAGTTTCCACTGGGAAAAATATGCCGCTTAGGAACATCATCATGAAGCTCGCAATGTTGGCCATGCCCATGTAGGCTTCTGTTGTTTTGCTGAAGGATGAGAACAGATAGCCCATTGCATTGAAGGACAGAGCGCCAACAAGGAAGACGAGGATCAGACTCGGCAAGTACAGATGCAAGGTAGCGCCAAAGCCGAGTACTCCAATCAGGGACAGAATAACAATTTGTACGAGGCCGAACAGCATGCGCATCGTCATATCGCTCAGTCCGAACAGACTCATCTTGGCCGGGGTCATGCGCAGACGCTTGAGCAAGCCCTTGCGTCGCATTTCGACCATGTCGACCATCCCGAACAAGCCCCCCTGGGCGATCGCCAGCGCGATCATACCGGTTAACAGGAAGTCCTTGTATTCCAAATCCTCGTTGCCTGAGGATACCGATTCAAGCCGCAGCTCATACGTTGGCACGGCCCCGGCAGCGGTCAGATTAGCCTGTTGTACGAGCTTGTCTAGAATACCGACTATCGCTTGCGTGGCAACCCCTTGTTCGTTCTCCTTGTTCACGATCAATTGAAGGGCACTTGCACTCTCCGCTTCAGGCAGTATGATTGCTGCGGCGATCTCCTTCTCCTTCACCCAGGTATCGGCTTGTTCTCTTGTAACAGGTTCATCTGACTTGAGTTCAAGAGCAGATATCTGCTGGAGCTGCTGCAGCATCGCTTGAGAAGCAGCATTCGGTTGTTCCTCGACAATCGCTACCTCCGCTGAGAAGGTGCTGTCCGAGCTCCCGCTGAATATCAGCATGAACAGTACCATCAGGATGACTGGGAAGAAGATACCCCAGAACCAGGCTTGCTTCTCCCGCATTGTCATCTTCAGATGTGTCGTTAGCATTTTGGCAAATTGTTGGCGTGTATGGCTCACGTCTAATCCCTCCATTCCTTGCCAGTGAAGGCAATAAACACGTCTTCCAAACTCATCTCGCGGATCGAAACCTGCTCGACCCGGTAATTTCGCTCCTTCGTAAAGCCGAACAGTGCGAACAGTGTATCCTCTGGCTGAACCGACCACAGCTGCAACGCTGTCCCTTCGCGTTCTGTGCGCACAACGGACGGTTGTTCTTGTGCGAAGCGTTCTGCATCAGCTGCCGCTTCCTCTTCGTCAATGAAGGTGAGCCGGATTTCCCGTTCCTTCGTTAGACGCTCGATGAGCGCTGACGGGGTGTCCAAGGTTACAACCTTGCCTTGATCGACGATACATACGCGATCGCTCAGCTTCTCGGCTTCTTCCATGTAATGAGTAGTCAGGATCGTCGTCTTGCCAAGCTCCTTCAACCGCAGAATAATATCCCATATGTTGCGGCGCGCTTGCGGGTCCAAGCCAGTAGTAGGCTCATCGAGGAATATAATGTCTGGATCGTTAATCATCGCTAGACCGATGGCGAGCCGCTGCCGTTGTCCGCCAGACAGCGACTTCACATGCTTGTTGCGATGATCTGTCAAGTTGATCATCTCCAGCACTTCTTCGACAGGACGTGCCTGGCTGTAGAAGCTGGAGAACAGCTCTAGATTCTCCTCTGGCGATAGTAAGTCGAACAAGGCGCTGGATTGCGGCTGAACGCCAATCTTCATCTTGATCGCATTCGCATGTTGCTCCCAACTTCTATCCCCGAATGCAATCTTCCCGCCATCAGGGACGGTCAACCCTTCAATCATTTCCAATGTTGTTGTCTTCCCTGCGCCGTTCGGTCCGATAATGGTGAACACTTCGCCAGCTTCCACTGTGAAGCTAATGTCCTCCACAGCGCGAACAGAGCCGAACGATTTGCGCAAATTTCTCACTTCCAATACGGCCATCCATGCTTCCCCTCACTTTATCGCAAACTTGGTATGCTTCTATTATAGGCGATCTCTCCCGGGGAATGTAGCTGCGCAAGAATGAAATGAAGTCGGCCTATAGAATGAGGCGCCACCCTATTTATCCCAAATCCCTTCGCATTCGCCCGTCACGGATTGGACGGACAGCATTATACTTATTCGTGGTATACTTGAGCTATTGTTAGACGCCACCAACACGACATGGAAGAGGAGAATGGCATGAAACTTCGTGCGCATGCTTCGCATAAAATAGGGATCGCGGCCGTCCTATTGATGTTCCTTGTTCTATCCATCGCTTTCATAGGAATGCCAGACTCATTGTCATCGATAGACGATGAACCCGTTGCCTCGCAAGGCGTTCTCGATCTAACCGACTGGGACTGGGAGAACGACGGAATCGTTAATCTCAAGGGGGAGTGGGCGTTCTATTGGGGACAGCTTCTGGACACTCAGAGCTTCCGCACTGAAGGGCAACGAGGCGGCAGGTTATGGGTGCAAGTACCGAACGTATGGACCAATTATGAAATGAACGATGAACCCTTGCCTGGCATGGGTTATGCTACTTATCGGTTGATGATCCGCTTAGGTGAGACTGCCCCTTCGTTGGGATTGAAAATTCCGGATCTGTCAACCTCCTGCAAGATCATGATCGACGGCAAGACGATCGCGACCTGCGGTCAAGTGGCGGACAACGCCGAGCAGGCGGAAGCGCGATATGCACCGCAAGTTGTTACCTTCCAGCCGGAGGCCGAGGAATTCGAGCTGATCGTACAAGTATCCAATTACTTGTATGACCGCGGCGGTATGTGGTATGCGCTCGACCTGGGAACCGAACGGCAGGTGATGGGCTTGCGTGAGAATGAGCTCGCCATTAGCTTGATATTGCTCGGCGTTTTTTTCTTCATGGGCTTATATCACTTGGCGATCTATATCCTTCGCCAGAGAGAGAAGATAGCGCTGTACTTTGCCATTGGCTCCTTGATCGGAGCGCTCCGCTTGCTCGCAGCGGGGGAAATTTATCTCTTGAACCTGTTCCCCGGCGCTTCGGTCGAAGTGATAACAGCAATTATATACTTTACGTATTACGGCGGCGTTACGGTCTTTACCTTATATTTGCGGGAGTTGTACCCTGATGAGATTTCCTTGCGTATTACGAGAGGCGTCGCAGGAATATCGGCTTTGTTCATTGTCTCGATCCTGGTATTGCCGCTAGATTGGTATACGCATTTGATTCGTTATTACCACTTGTTTTTCATGGCGCTCGGCTGTTATTTGATTTACAGTGTTTTTTTGGCGGTATGGCGCAAGCGTGCAGGCTCGGGACTGCAGTTTTTCGGAATTGCGTTCTTCGTGCTTTCCATCTTTCACGATATTTTCTTTAATCTCTTTTACATTTCTGAGCTAGTGAATGATGCGAATACGATACAATTTTTGAAGAGGCAGATTGTTTCGCTCGGTTTGTTCGTGCTTGTGTTTGTACAGGCAATCATCTTGGCCCAGCGCTTCTCCAAAGCTTTTCAGTCCGTGGAAAACCTGAGTGAACGATTGCTTTCTCTGGACCGCTTGAAGGATGAATTCCTTATTAACACGTCGCATGAGCTTAAGACACCGCTGCACGGAATTATGAACATTTCGCAATCGATGATCGAAGGATCGAGCGGTCCGATCAATGAGAGGCAGAAGCGTAATTTGTCTGTCATGGTATCTGTGTCAAGAAGGCTGACGAATCTGATTCAGGACATTATGGACTTCGCTAAGTTGAGGAACAATGAGATTCAATTGAACAAGCGTCCGATATCTCTAGAGGCGATTATACAAGCGAATATGGAGGTGTTCCTCCATTATGTGGGGGACAAGCCTATTACCATTCAGCTTCAATTGCCCGCTAACTTGCCGGCAGTACATGCAGACGAGAATCGGGTATTGCAGGTGCTGTACAACTTGATCGGCAATGCCATTAAGTTTACAGACGCTGGTTCAATTGTGATATCGGCTGAGCATCAGGGAGATTGGGTCGAAGTGCGGGTGAAGGATACAGGGATAGGCATACCGAATGATAAGCAGCAGTTGATCTTTCATTCGTTCGAACAAGTCGGCGCTGCGGTCTCTAGGGAATACGGCGGCAGCGGTCTGGGGCTGTCGATCAGCAAGCAATTGGTAACGCTGAGTGGCGGAAGCATGCAGGTGCATTCTGTGCCGGGCGAAGGCTCGACGTTCACCTTCACACTTCCGGTTAGCAAGGAGCAGGAGGAACGGGCCGCTAGATCGGACAATGCGTCAGGTGCAAGATTCAGCTCGGGTGTTTGGGAAGCGGGAACGGAAGAAGCGGCTTCAGGGAAAGAGGTTGCCGCTTATACGATATTGGCAGTAGACGATGATCCTGCTAACCTGCAAGTGATCATGAATGTGTTCGCCAAGGAACCTTATCGCATAATGGCGGCGCATGATGGCACCGAAGCGCTGGACTTACTAATGGGACAAGCTCCACTCAAGATCGACATGGTGATACTCGATGTGATGATGCCTAAGCTGTCAGGCTATGAGGTTACAAGAACTATTCGTGAGCGCTATTCACTCTCTGAGCTGCCGATCCTGTTAGTGACAGTGAAGAATGAGCCGGAGGATTTGCAGAGCGGATTTGCCGCAGGAGCGAATGACTTCCTTGTTAAGCCCTTCTATCCGCATGAGCTTAGAGCGCGTACACGAACACTGCTCACGTTGAAGCAATCGGTAGGAGAAGTTGTGCAAGCCGAGCTCTCCTTCCTGCGTGCTCAGATTAAGCCGCACTTCCTATACAATGCGCTGAATACCATCATAGGGATATGTCCGCGCGATCCGAAGCAAGCAAGCTTACTGCTGAGCGAGCTTAGTTATTTTTTGCGGGGGAGCTTTGATTTTCATAATAAGGAACGACTTGTTTCGATTCATAAGGAGCTCGAGCTAGTGTCCGCTTATGTAGCTATCGAAACAGCGCGCTTTGGCGAGCGGCTTCATGTCGTCTATGAAGTGGAGGAAGACATTCAGCTCTACATTCCTCCGTTGAGCATTCAGCCATTGGTTGAGAATGGCATTCGGCACGGTGTGATGAAGCAGGTAGACGGCGGCACGATACAGCTTTCAGTATGGCAGGATTCAGATAGTGTTCATATACAGGTAGTAGATAACGGTGTGGGAATTCCCGCGGACAAGCTGGCGACACTGCTCTCGGCACAATCGGACGGCAGAGGGGTCGGCTTGCAGAACATTCATCAGAGACTGCTGCGTATGTACGGTACAGGCTTGAGCATAGAGAGTGATATAGGAAGCGGAACGAAGGTGAAGCTGCGAATTCCGAAGGACATAGACATGCATGAACAGACAGAGGAGGAGGATGCGTAGATGCTGAAAGTAATTATTCTGGATGATGAGCAAAATGCGATCGATGCCCTTCAAGATATGCTTGAGGAATATAAAGAAATCGAGATTGTGGACACATTCACGAATCCAACGGAAGCTTTGGATCAGATGCGTGAACTGTCCTTCGATGCAGTGTTTCTCGATATCGAGATGCCGGGTATGAACGGGCTGGAAACAGCTGAGGTTATCATGAACGAGCATCCGGACAAGCGTATCGTATTCGTTACGGCATACGATCAGTATGCGGTGGATGCGTTCGAGGTCAATGCGATCGATTATTTGCTCAAGCCGGTTCGCCATAGCCGGATGGCCAAAACAGTCGCGAAGCTAGTGCGAGCATCGGACAATACTGCGGAGCCGCAACCTTCTCGTGACGGACGCATTCTATGCTTCGGCGCTTTCCAGCTGGCTGCAGATCCGTTGATAGCGCAGGAGGTGAAGTGGCGAACGAACAAGGTGCGGGAGCTATTCGCCTACTTGGCACATCAGCGGGGAGTAAGCGTGCATAAGGAAAGGATCATGGAAGACATCTGGTCGGGTATGGATATAGAACGTGCTACCACGTATTTGCACACCTGCATCTATCAAATTCGCAAGACAATTAAGAAATGCGGGCTGTCCGCTTCCATTCAGGTGACATACAATAATGATCGCTACACGCTGTTGATGCACGATGTATACTGCGATATGGAGACATTCATGTGCTTTGTCGACAATAAGCCGCCCTTGACATCGGCCACAATTCGGGAATATGAACAAGCTGCGGCTCTGTATCGCGGACACTACTTGGAGGATTATGATTATGCGTGGGCAGTACCGTTCCGAGAAGAACTGCTTCTTCACTATGCGGCAGTGGTCAAGGACATGGCTGTCTACTATATGCACAACGGCGATTATCCACGTGCTGTTGCACACTTGCGGCAGCTCATCGCCAATGACCCGCTGAAGGAAGAGCATCATGCCTTGCTGCTGCAATGCTATGCTGAGATGGGGGATCGGGCATCGTTGGCTGCGCATTACCGGCACGCGGAACAGCTGTTCCAGGAAGAGCTGGGGGTCGGGCTGCAGCGGCAGATCAAGCTGTTGTATGGAAGATTGGAGGAGTAATAATAAGCGATAGTAGTATTCATTTGAGAACAGGCCGCGAGGTCTGTTTTTTCGTTGGGTTTCGAGGAATTTTGGAGGGAGCGGTTTAATGAACAGCTAAAAAGGGTGGACACATGCAAATGTGCAGGCATTCATTCGATTATAACGCTAAATCAACCAAAGGCTGCGAAAATACATGCTTTCTATCCCCAATTGGCCGGATTCAGCATTTCATGATTTGAAAGATGCAGATTCGCAGCAATTTCGTGAAATTCTCTTAAACGTATAGCCGAAGCCTGCGCTTTTGCAGGAAATTCAACGCGACAGCACGACAGTCAGCTTCTGTTCAGTGATTGTTCAGTGCAAGTTGCTATGATCAGAAATAGTCGAATGATAGCAATAAAGAACGACAAACACCGTCCTTCAGCCTGTATTATTCTTAGGCAGAAGAAAGGAGATCATAACCTTGCATACGAACAATAGAACTTCATCCACTGAACAAATGAATAGTGAAAGCGTAAGCGGACAGATAGCAGACCTGCCACAGACTGCACGCCATGCTTGGCTGCGGATGCTTGTACTGGTGAGCAGCTTGTTTGTGTTGACGATGATTATGGATACAAACTCTGCAAAGGCAGCAGAGATGGAAGGATTGGGCACAGCAGACGAGCCTTATGTCATTATGACGCCGGAGCATCTGGACAGCGTGCGCCTTGATTTGGACGCACACTATCGGTTAGGTGCCGATATTGATATGTCCGCGTTCGGCGACTTTCATCCGATCGGACATATCCAATATACGCCGAACGAGACTAGACCGGAATTTCTGGATAGGAATGCGGTGCCGTTCACCGGAACGTTCGACGGCGGCCATTATGTCATTTCGAATCTGACCATTCGGGCTCCGGAGCCCGCAGTTGAACGAGAACATTATGAAGGTATCGGATTGTTCGGATACGTGCAAGGCAGCGGCAAGGATGCCATTCATATCCAAAATGTGAGGCTTGAATCCGTACGTAGTATAGGGAATCACCGTGTAGGCTCGCTTGTTGGCGAGCTGTATGATGCAATGGTGACCAATACTTCTGCTAAGGACATAGACATATATGGATCTGGCTACATCGGCGGATTAATCGGATATGCGAAGAATGCACGAATCGAGGTATCCTATACTTCTACCGGCTATGGCATTTACGGAGGGACGAACGTAGGTGGACTGCTAGGCATTGCGATGGGGAATGTCGAGATAGTGAATAGCTTTGCCGAAGTCGAAATGGTAACTACGCGTGTGCATGGCGGCGGTTTGGTAGGCTATGTGGACGGAGCAGGTAATGTGATTGAGAACAGCTATGCAGCGGGAGAGGTCTCTGGTCCTGAGCATTTAGGCGACCCGCCGGTGGACTCGGTTGGCGGATTGATTGGCAGGATAACAGAATCGGCGGAAATTTCTATCTCTGATGCCTATTGGGATACCGAGGCAAGCGGACAAGCGAGCAGCGCAGGCACTCCTGATGCGATAGGTTTGACGACGAGTGCAATGCAAACAACGCTTGCCGGGTTTGATGCGAATACGTGGTTGTTCATAGAAGGGGCGTACCCGCAATTGAAGGTTTTCTGGGCGGATGCGCTGCAAGCGCTGGAGCCTCATGCTGGCGTGCTGGAGCCAGCCTTCCGTCCCGATGTTGAGCAATACGAGATCACTTTCGCCGAGTCGGCTTCCTTCTTGCAAGTGACGCCTTCGAGTGTATCGAGTGAAGCACAGATTAAGGTGAATGGCACGCTGGTGGATAGCGGCAGCCAATCGGTCCCTATATTGTTGAACGAAGGTGAGAATGAGGATGCCGCACGAATCGTGGTGACGGGACCGTATGGTCATGAAAGGACATACCGTATTTCTGTTACTACTCCTGTTGAGCCGCATATTCCTGGTCCGCAGCCTGCACCGGGCCCGGGGCCGCCTGCTGGCGATCCGGTGAAGCAGCCGGCTATCTGGACGTATAGCGATCAATGGCACGTACAAGAAGCCAGCGCAGCAGAGATCTTCTTCCCCAACGTGCTGGCAGTCGATTCGTCAGGGTATCTGTATACAGCAAGTGCGACGCATATGCAAAAGTGGAGCGGCGACGGAGAACTGATATGGGAGCGGGACGGATTTCAAGGGGTGTATGGAATAGCAACGAAGGATACGGAGGATGGGACCCGGCTATATGTGGCAGAAGCGCCATATTTGAATAACCGCATTCAGATTTATACCGGCGACGGCGACTATGTCGCTAGCTCTGGACCGTTATATACGGACCCAGAGGATACTAGCACCTTGATCGAAGCGCGCGGTATGGCATTCAACTCTCAAGGCTTGTTGTACATTGCGGATGCAGGCAACCATCAAGTGCATATCGTGAACGGGGAATGGGAGATTGTACATTCCTGGGGCAGCGAAGGCGAGAACTTGGGACAGTTCCGCTATCCGATCGGGGTTGCGATCGACTCCTATAACAACGTATATGTTTCGGAGATGAACAATAACCGCATTCAGAAGTTCGATTACAAGGGAGAGAACCCGGAGCAGTGGGGAAGCTACGGCACTAGCGATAACCAGCTAGATCGTCCGAAGTATCTCGATATAGATTTGGCCGATCATGTCTATGTGGCCGATTCGTATCATCAACAAATCAAGCGATTTGCACCGGATGGTCAATTCCTGCAGAAGTGGGGAACGGAAGAAGGGCACCAAAGCGATGAAGACGGACAATTTCATACGCCGGCAGCAGTTGTGATGGATAGCAATTGGAATCTGTACGTAGCGGACACGTTCAATCATCGTATTCAGAAATTTACCCCTGTCTTTAACGATCCGCCAACGGATATCGTGCTGTCATCCACCGCAATCATCGAAGAGCAGCCGATCGGCACGCAAGTAGGAACCTTGGCAGCGACGGATGCCGACGAGGGAGAGACGTTCACGTACAGCCTTGTAGCTGGGGAAGGCGCAGACGATAATGATCAATTTACGATTGTCGGTGATACCTTGCGCAGCGGAGCGGTATTCGATTATTACGAGCAGCATACTTATTCTATTCGCGTTCGTGTGACAGATGGTGTAGGGCATACATTCGAGAAAGTACTGGCGATTACCGTCAACGAATTCAACGAACCGCCAACTTCTATTCAATTATACGGTGGAATCATCGACGAAATGCAAGCACCGGGAGCTGTGGTCGGCACGTTGACAGCAGTCGATCCGGATGAGCACGATACTCATACTTACGAGCTGGTAGAAGGGGAAGGCGCAGCAGACAACGATTCCTTCACCATTGTGGGCAATGAGCTGCAGTCTGCAGAAATGTTCGATGTTTATGACAAATCCTCTTATTCGATTCGCGTACGCGCTACGGATTCGTTCGATCACTCGGTAGAAGTGCATTACGTAATTGGCGTGCGTCATGTGAATCAAGCACCGACAGGTATCCTGTTGTCGGCTGACCATATACAGAAGGGGAGTCCTTCTGGCACAGAAGTGGCAGTGCTGGAAGCAGAAGACAGAGATCGGGATGATACCTTCCAATTCTCGATGGACACAAGTCCTGGCGGTCTACACAGTCATCTGTTCCGTGTGGAAGAGGGTAATCGGCTCATGACGAATGCCGATAGCAGTGAGCTGGAGAACGCTGCGCAGATGTTCGGTGGAGCTCTGTTCATCGGACTGACTGTTGAGGATTCAGGCGGGTTGACGATGCTGCAATACTTCGTTCTGTCGATTGCCGATTCGCTAACGGACCTCACACTCTCTAACAGCAGCATGGCGGAGAAGCAGCCGATTGGAACGGTCGTGGGGACGCTCGAGGCAGCCAATCCGATTCCCGGTCAGCCCGTGCAATATGTACTGGAAGATGGGGAAGCAGCTGCAGATAATGCTAAGTTTGCTATTACGGGAGACAAGCTTGTTACGGCCGCAGTACTGAATTTCAATGAACAGGAAACTTATGAGATTCGCGTGCGGGCTTATGACGCATTCGGCAATAGCGTGGAACAAGTCTTTGCCATATCGATCACCGACGTGAATCAGCCGCCAGCCCAGCCTGTCCTGCAAACGGTGACAGCAGGAGATACCTCTGTTACCGTGACCTGGAATCCAGTGGCGGAAGCGGAGCAGTATCATATATTCCAGACTATTGAATCGGGCAGTTATGATACCGCGATGGCGACAGTAACAGGTGACGTGTATCGCTATGAGGCTGTCGGCTTGACTAATGGCACCCCTTATTATTTCGTTGTGAAGGCTAGCAATACAGACGGTTTCAGCCCGGCTTCAGAGGAAGGAACTGCGACTCCGCAAGTGCCGATTCCGGGCGCGCCTGAATGGCGAGATGCCATCCCTGGCGATTCCTCGGTAACCTTGAGCTGGCAACCAGTAGCGGGAGCGGAAGGCTATGAGCTGAGTTACAGTGCCGTATCCGGAACTTATGGGGACGCAACGGTAAGTGTGACGAGCGATGTGTATGAGCATCGGGTCACTGGCTTAACGAACGGTACGCCGTATTACTTCGTCTTGAAGGCTCACAATCCGGGTGGTCTCAGTGCGCCTTCTCACGAAATTAGCGCAACCCCAATGTCGGTTCCTGCTGCGCCGACCGAAGTACGGGCGGAAGCCGGGGACGGTCAGGCTATCGTATCGTTCACAGCACCCACTGACGATGGGGGAAGTGATGTGCTGGCGTATCAAGTGACGATCATGCCAGGCAACCGTACTGTGACGGGAACTGCCAGCCCGATAACGATTACTGGCTTAACGAATGGGACGACCTATTCCTTCACGGTTCAAGCTATTAACAGCGTTGGCGTAGGAGGACTGTCCGATCCATCGAATAGGGTTACGCCCCACAAGCCGCGTGATAGAGACGATGATGACGGATCTGGCGCTTCGTTAGATAGTGAATCCACTGGCAGCAGTGTGGACGTGAGGGTGAACGGACAGCCGTTCCGTGCCGGTACGTTGACTACGAAGATGAACGGCGAACAATCCGTGACGATCGTCGCTATCGACAGCCGCGAGCTGGAGGATAGACTGGAGCAAGAAGGAGATGGCGCCCAACTCTCGATTCCTGTAATGGAGCCGACGGATGTGGTAATTGGCGAACTCAATGGTCAGTTAGTCAAGCGTATGGAGCGGCAGCAGGCGGTCGTTGAAATTCAGACTGGACAAGCTACTTATACATTGCCCGCAGGAGAAATTAGAATTGATTCCATAGCGGATCAGTTGGGTCAGGAGGTTGCGCTGCAGGATGTTGTAGTTCGTATCCAAATTGCCGCTCTCCCGGAGCAAGAGTTGGAATGGGTGGAACAGATGGCGATGGATGGCGGAATGAGGGTAGTCGCTCCTCCCCTGCATTTTACTGTAGAAGCGGTATTCGGAGACAAGGTTGTTGAAGTGAACGAATTCCGTCAATATGTAGGGCGTACCATTACGCTGTCGGATGGTTCATCTGCGAATCGGCTGACTACTGGAATCGCGATTGAACCGGATGGTACTATTCGCCATATCCCTACGCAGGTGCTTCGCGTGGAAGGTCGCTATTATGCGCAATTGAATAGCTTGACGAACAGCACGTATGCGGTCGTGTGGCATCCAGTAGCATTCACAGATGTAGAAGATCATTGGGCGCAGGATGCGGTTAATGATATGGGCAGCAGAATGGTGGTCAGCGGCTTCGGTGACAATCAATTCCGACCGAACCAAGCGATCACTCGCGCGGAATTCGCCGCCATGCTCGTCAACGGCTTGGGATTACGGCTGGAATCGGGCACGAGTCCGTTCATAGATGTGCATGCTGCGGATTGGTATCATGATGCGGTACTGACTGCTTCTGCCTATCACTTGATTAGCGGCTTCGAGACAGGAGATTTCCGTCCACAGGACCAGATTACTAGAGAGCAAGCGGTTACGATGATTGCGAGAGCAATGGACTTGACTGGACTGAAGGGGGAATTCACAGTTAGGGATGCGAATGCGCTGTTGCACGCTTATTCTGATGCCGATCAAGTCGCTGTGTGGGCACGATCGGATATGGTTGATGGCTTGCAAGCAGGTTTGATTAGTGGTAGAAGTGCGACGGAATTGGCTCCCAAGGCGTTCATGACTAGAGCGGAGGTCGCTTTCTTGATACAACAGTTATTGCAGAAGTCTGACCTGATTGGATAGTCCTTCGACAGATTATGGCTTCCCCATACTTACCGCATACGTTCATTGCTGACGCAATACGGCTGAACTTGTGCATCGCCTCACTCCTTGAAACGGGAGTGGGGCTTTACTTATATAGCCGTATTACGCCGAGGTGTGAAAGTCCTGCGAACCAAGTCGAATTTCATAATTACAAATCGTGCAGCATGATGAAATAGACTCGATTGTGCAGGCTTGTCCTCCTAAACCTGCCCGAAAGTTGTGAATCCCTGCAGATATACATCCTCGTGGAGCGTAGACCGCCTCAGTTGGCGATTCTCCGAATGCAAAGGTGCAGATTCGCAGGCATTGTTGGAAATCACTTAATCAGTATGCACCAAGCCTGCACATTTGCAGCACTTTATTGCATGTTAAGTTGCTTCTGCCTAGGTCAGTTTCATCATGCGATCATTCGAATGTAGATGAATGTGTGCATCGAACATGCAGTATGGGTATGGGCTGGCCGTGGGCACGTATCGCGTGTGTGATGCCATATTGAACGGGAATAATTGGTTCCATTTGTTCTTGCACAGCAGTTGAATATAATATAGCGGACTATTCTGGTCTTATTCACGCCCTATTGCCCTCAGTAGAGATGACGTAAAATAGTTTGTGTAAATCGGTAAAAAGTGTATTCACAAATAGAAGAAGGTAGGGTACTCTCGGAATTG
>CAJXLT010000012.1 GCA_913056365.1 uncultured Paenibacillaceae bacterium
ATTCCGAGAGTACCCTACCTTCTTCTATTTGTGAATACACTTTTTACCGAATTACACAAACTATTTTACGTCATCTGCGTGAATGCCGTTGTCGATCTATAAGTCCCTCAAGTTCCGCTATTCGCGTCGCGTTCGACCTCGGTGTAGTTTAATTCCGTTATGTGTGATCCACTTCGGTGCAGATCATGTACTGTTATGTGCGATCCACCCCGGTGCAGATCATGTACTGTTATGTGTGATCCACTTAGGTATAGTCCACGTTCCGCTATGTACGTCGTGTATGTCGTGCTTGTCATCTCCCGCTAGTGTGCGATCCCCCTCGCTGTTAGTAACCTGTAGTTTTGACAAATGTAGCTGTGATCTTGCGGTGTGAAAGCCAGGTCCAAGGTGCTATCATTAACGAAAAATGAACATCGGAGGAGATTACGATGGGAGAAGTACTCGTATTTGATTCGCAACGTTCGATTCGTTTTGATACTTATGCGGAGGTAGAGCTGCAGCCGGGACAGGTGCGGCTTCACACTTTATATTCTGGGATTAGCGCAGGGACACAACTGACCGCTTATCGGGGGACGAATCCGATGGTAGGCAAGGCCCGTGATCCGAAGACAGGACTGTTCGAAGCGCGATCGGACGGAACCTCCATCTATCCCGTGGTCGGAGGCTGGGCCTACGAAGAAGTAGGCAAGGTGGTTGAGCTCGGTCCTGGTGTGGAGCGCGTTAAGCTTGGCGATATCGTCTACGGTACATGGGGGCATCGCAGCTCACATATTGTGTCAGAGGAATTTGCCTTGGATCACACGCTCCGCAGTGAGTTAGACCCGATCGTCGGCATCTTCTCTCAGATGGGCGCGATCGCGCTGAACGCTGTACTGGACGCTCATCTGCACGTTGGTGAGTCGATTGCCGTATTCGGTCAAGGTGTGCCCGGTCAGCTAGCAGCACGGCTCGCTGCATTGAACGGTGCCAAGGTAATCGCGATTGATCTGGACGATTGGCGCTTGGAGCGTTCGGCTCAATTCGGAGCGGCGCACACGATCAACAGCAGTGCCGGGGATACCGCGCGTGTGATACGCGCATGTTGCGGCGAGGATGGGGCAGATGCGGCCATTGAGCTGTCAGGCTTCACGCAAGGGCTCCATGAAGCGATCCGTTCAGTCGTGTATAATGGAAGAGTAGTGGCAGCAGGCTTCTACCAAGGGGAGGCGCAGGGCTTGTTCCTTGGCGAAGAATTCCACCATCGCCGCGTGCAGATCGTATGCTCGCAGATCAGCAATGTATCCACGGAACTGACGAATCGCTGGAACCGCCTGCGCATGGAGCGAACGATCTTCGATCTCGCTGCGTCGGGAAGCTTGGACCTGCAAGGTTTGATCACACATGTCGTGCCATTCAAGGATGCGGCACACGCCTACGATATGCTGGATAATCAGACGGAGCCGAGCCTGCAAACTGTACTGACCTTCGAGACGTAATCGCCACAACGAGGAGGATGCTTGTTGGACAGAAGCGAGACACTTCGCATACTGATTGAGTATGCCGCGTTGAAGATTGTCGCCTTCGATGTGCATAGCCGGACCGAGCTGAATATACGCGGACGGCAGCTGCCATGGTACGTCGTCTCTTACATGAAGGAAGGCAGCTGCCGGCTCCGATTGGATGGGCAGGACTACCATGCAGCGCCTGGGGATGTTGTGCTCATCCCCCCGCATACGTCCCACGACCATGTGAAGGATACGGATGAGAACACCGTATTCATGTGGTGGCACTTTACTTATCAGCTTGCAGGTGTTATGGATGTATTGCGATTGTTCGAGCTGCCGGTCTGCTTCTCGTTGCCGAATGCAGAGAAGTTCGAGGATAGCTTCAGCCAATATATGAAGTACGCCTCCGAACCAAGAAGTGTGGCCGATATCCTTATGAAGGAAGCGAGAGCGCTTGAGCTGATGGCTATTGTGCTAGAGGCTGTAATCGACCGCAGCGAATCGCTGTTGACGGTGAAGCCGTCAGGCATGTTCGCACAGATGCTGACCGATATGCTCCGTCACCCAGAGAGGCATTATTCGCTTGAAGATTTACGAGAGCGCTATCATATGCATCCGACGTACATTTCGAATCAATTCAAGCGAATTTTCGGGCTGACACCTAAGCAATTTCAGGCGAAGCTTCGCTTAGAGCAGGCTAAGAAGCTGTTGCTCGCAGATGAGAAGTCGATCACGCAGATTGCTAACGCATTAGGCTATCACGATGTCGATGACTTCACCCGTTTTTTCAAAAAACAGGAAGGTCTGTCGCCGCGCGCGTACAAAAAAGCGCATCCCTTGTTGCAATGAAATGATAGGTAAGCTAGTTCAAAATCCAGTATACAAAGGCGGGAAGTATTATGAAATTATCAGTATCTTTGCATGCAGCCATTCCGGGCAAGTCCCTTACGACAGAGCAGAAGCTTCGGATGGCAGCTGAACTCGGGTATTCTGCTGTAGAATTCTGGGCGTGGTGGGAGGAAGATGTGGAGGCAGTCGCCAAGACGGCAGCAGCAAGCGGTCTGGAGATTGCATCCGTCTGCACGCGATTCGTCAGCCTCGTCGATCCGAGCGCGCGTGAACAGTATCTGGAAGGAATCGCCGAGAGCATAGAAGCGGCGCGCCGATTGGGTTGCCGGTACTTGATCAGCCAGACGGGGAACGCCATTCCGGGGGTAAGCCGGGAGGAACAGACAGCGTCGTTGATAGAAGGCTTGCAGGCAGCAGGCAAGCTGCTTGAAGGTACGGATATTACGCTGATCGTAGAGCCGCTGAACATCTTGGTGGACCATCCAGGCTACTTCTTGGTGCACGCAGACGAAGCCGCGGACATTATTCGCCGTGTCGATTGTCCGCAGGTGAAGCTCGTATACGACGTGTATCATCAGCAAGTATCAGAGGGGAACCTGATTCCAACGATACGCAAGCATATGGATACGATCGCATACTTCCATATTGCTGACCATCCGGGCCGTCATGAACCAGGAACGGGCGAAATCCATTACACGAATGTGCTCCAAGCGATTCGAGACGAGGGTTATAACGGCTACGTCGGTCTCGAATATTTCCCGCAGGGCGAACCAGACGCGGCGCTTAAGAAAGTGCTGGAGGAATACGGCGCTTTTAACGACTAAAAACACTCCCGTTAAAAACCTCCTATACTTATCCCAAGGGAAGAATACGGGACGAAGCATAGGAGGTTGCGTTGCGGGAAAATGCAAATAGGCATGTATTCAGTCGAAGTTAGTGACAAATGAGCCTTAAACCTGCGAAAGTACATGCTTTTGATGCCTAGGTAGTTAAATACGGCTATTTCAGCATTTGAAAGATGCAGATTCGCAGGAACTCCAAAACATTCCCCCACTTATCACAATTGAAGCCTGCACAATAGCAGGAATTCATGGCACACACAATCGAAGTCTGCACGATGAGTCAATCTCTGCTCGATATCTGCTGAACAGGCAGCAGGAGTTGAGGCAGATAGAGTTGGCGAGGTGCAAGGATGACCGGACCAATCACGTGAATAGGACACGGTGACACGATCATCCTCTTTAACAATTCTTCCGTCCATCCAATGACGAATCAATGCGAATGCGTGCCGCCGAACGACATGACCCAGATGCTGCCGGCGACGATGATGACGGCGAGGAAGACGCCGTATAGAATGTTGATCCACTGGGAGTGGCGGTCTTCGCCTTCATTGACATGCATGAACATTGTCAGCTGCAGTCCGGCCTGTACGACAGCCAAGCCGCCGATGATCCACATGATCGTCTTGAACGACAGGGAGGTCTTCAGCGCAATACCGGCTGCCGCGAATGTCAGCAGCAGGGAGAACAGGAAGCCAAGCACATGTCCAATTGGAAAACGGCTCATTTTCTTCTCCATGTTAAGACACCATCCCTTTCAGGTACACGAATGTGAAGATGAAGATCCAGACGACATCGAGAAAGTGCCAGTATAGGCCGATGATGAACGTTTTGCGCGCGGTTACTGGCGTCAATCCCCGCTGCAGCAGCTGGATGATGACCATGATCGCCCATAAGATGCCGAAGGTGACGTGCAGGCCATGCGTGCCGAGCAGGACGAAGAAGCTGGATAGGAAGGCACTCGTCTGCATCGTCGCGCCTTCGTGTACATAATGCATGAATTCATTGATCTCCATATAGAGGAATCCGGCACCGAGCAGCAGAGTAATGACCAGCCAAGTGAGCAAACCCTTCAGACTGCCGCGCCGCATCTCATGGATGGCGACGCCGCAGGTGAAGCTGCTAGTCAGGAGCAGCATCGTCTGGATCATGACCTCGCGAATCATAATGATGTCCTGATGGGTTGGCCCTCCGGCATAACGTTCATACAGTACGCCATATACGCCGAACAAGGTAGCGAACAGGACGATCTCGGCACCGAGGAAGATCCAGAAGCCGAGTATGTTCATCCGGCTTTGCTCCGATTGATATTCGAGCGGTAAGGACGACGTTCCATAAGCTTTAGCCGACATAGCGGTTCACCTCTCCTTCCCGTAATCTCCAAGCTTGCTCAGTCTGTTCCACTTCTGCCTTATGAATGTGGTAACCGTCGTTGTAGTCGAAGGAACGCACGATCAAGCAGGCGAAGATGCCGATAGCGGCAACGGCAGCTGCCAAGTGCCATTCGAAGACGAGCAGGAAGCCTGCGATGCCGAAGATGATGCCCATGACGAATGGCAGTCCAGAATTGTTCGGCATGTGAATCTCTTCAATCTCTGTCTGCTGCAGCGTGAGCTCAGGACTGTCGGATTTCTTCATGTGCCAGAAGGCATCCAATTTGTCCACGACAGGCAGCTTGGCGAAGTTGTATGGCTGTACTGGCGAAGCAGTCGCCCATTCGAGCGTACGCGCATGCCACGGATCGCCGGTGATGTTGCGGTCAGCATGACGCAGGCTCCAGTAAATGTTGTAGCAGAAGACGGCGAAGCCTGCAGCCAGTATGACCGAGCCGAGCGCGGACACGAGGAACAGATTCGAGAAGCCGGACTCGACCGAGAATGTGTAGCTGCGCCGTACTGCGCCCTTCAGACCGAGGAAGAACATCGGCATGAAGGTGACGTTGAAGCCGATCACGAACAGCCAGAAGTGCCATTTGCCGAGCCGTTCATTGAGCAGGAAGCCGAACATCTTCGGCCACCAATAATAGAGACCGGCGAACACGGCGAACACGACGCCCGGAATGAGCACATAGTGGAAATGCGCGACTAGAAACAGCGTGTTGTGGTATTGGTAATCGGCTGCGCCCATCGCTAGCATGACGCCGGTCACACCGCCGATGACGAAGCACGGTACGAATGCCAGCGCCCACAGCATCGCCGTAGTCGTGCGGATGCGGCCGTGGCGCATCGTGAACAGCCAGTTGAACATCTTCACACCGGTCGGCACCGCGATTAGCATCGTCGTAATCGAGAAGACCGAGTTGACCGCGGCGCCAGCGCCCATCGTATAGAAGTGATGCACCCATACGAGCATGCTGAGCAGCGCGATCCCGACGATCGATACGACCATCGACTTATAGCCGAACAGCGACTTGCGGGAGAAGGTCGCGATGACTTCTGAGAAGATACCGAACGCTGGCAGGGCGACAATGTACACCTCGGGATGGCCCCACAGCCAGAACAAGTTCGCCCATAGCATATCCAGCCCGCCGCCGGACAAGGTGAAGAAGTGTGTGCCGTACAGACGGTCGAATGTCATCAGTCCAAGCGCCACGGTGAAGATCGGGAATGCGGCGACAATAATGATGGACGTGACCAGCGTCGTCCAGCTGAACATCGGCATACGCATGAGCGTCATGCCCTTCGTACGCATCTTCAGTATCGTGACGACGAAGTTGATCCCAGACAGCAGCGTACCAATCCCGGCGATCTGCAAGGCAACGGCGTAATAGTTGTTGCCAATGCCTGGGCTGAATTCCTTGCCCGCGAGCGGGAAGTAGGACGTCCAGCCGGCATCCGGCGAACCGCCAATGACGAATGAGACATTGAACAGCATCGCCCCGCTGAAGAACAGCCAGAAGCTGAGCGCGTTCAGTTGCGGGAAGGCAACGTCGCGCGCGCCGATCTGCAGCGGAATGACGACATTCATCAGACCGATCAGGAACGGCATCGCCATGAACAGAATCATAATGACACCGTGTGTGGTGAAAATCTCGTTATAGTGCTGAGCGGTGAGGAATTCCATCTCCGGGCGCGAGGTCTGTGCCTTCATGAGCAGACCGTCCATGCCGCCGCGGAAGAACATTAACACCGCTGAAATAATATACATGATGCCGATCCGCTTGTGATCGACGGTCGTCAGCCACTCGCGCCATAGCCACTTCCACCGCTTGAGATAGGTCAAGCCAGCCACGATGCCCAGCATCGTGAGCACAATAGCAATCTGGGAGCCCAAGATGAGCGGATCGCCTGTTATGAAGAATTCATCCCATTTAATGCCCATGGTGCTCGCCTCCTTCGTTGTCCGGGTTTGGATGATGATGTTCTTGGTCTGCTGCCGGGGTATCGGATTGGTTCAAATAATGATCTTCTTCCTCGAACACCTTGCCCTGATAGCCGTGATAGCGGTACAGCTCCGGGTTCGTGTAAGTCGGCGAATCGACCTCCGCATGATTGACCCATTCCAGATGCGTATTCGTGAAGGTCAGACGTCCCAGATGCGTCGGCTTCAGCAGCTCCTCGTAATGTTCTTCCGTCAGTGGATCGGCCGTCTCATGCACATCCTCCACCCACTGCTTGAATTCCGCAGGTGTCTGTGCCAGCACCTCGAACTCCATCTGCGCATAGCCGCGTCCGTTGAAGTTAGTGTTCTTGCCGAAGTAGGAGCCGGGATGGTCCGCAACCAGATACATCTGCGTTTCCATCTTGCCCATCGTATACTTCTGCCCGCCAAGCGCAGGAACCCAGAACGATTGCATCGTGCTAGCTGAGGTCAGCTTGAACAGAATCGGCGTATCCTCCGGGATATTCACATAGTTGACGGTTTCGATATTGTGCTCCGGATAGCTGAAGATCCACTTCCAGTCTGCAGATGTAACATGGATCACGACCGGGTCTTGGTTCTCGTAGCCTTCCGGCACTTCTTCCAATGCGTAGAGCGTCCTCACAGTCGGAATCGTGAGAGCTATGACGATCAGGATCGGAATGGCGGTCCAGATAATCTCCAGCTTGATGCTGCCATGCTCCTCCGGCGGATCGACATCCTCAGTGCCCGGGCGCTCCCGATACTTCCAGACGATATAGGCAAACAGGGCGAAGACGACGACAACGACGAGCAGCATCCACCAGAGTGACCAATTGATCAACTCCATAATACTGCGGGCTGCGGGACCTTGCGGTTCGAATACGACCATGTTCGTCTCGCAGCCGCTGAGAAGCAGGACAGGCACGAGCGTGAGCAATAGTATCCAGCGTGCGGGGGTACGTCGATTCATAGGTCAGTTCATCTCCTTTTTTGCTCATAACAGATAGTTTGAGAAAAAATTCACAATACGTTCAAAAAAATTTTATATTTGTGTGATAGAGATCACGGTGCTTGATGCGCTGCTGTGATCTGATCTTGTTGTGATTACGATCATATCATGGGAATGCGCTGTCAATTGTTACGGAACGGTTAAAACTGTGACAGAAATCGGGTGAAACTGTGTCGGAATTGCGAAGGGGATTTATGTATAACAAAAAGCCGCCCAGATGGAGACATTTTTCTTTACAATTTAATTCGGCAGGAGTATGATTCAGTTTATAATTGAATTCATATTCTGGATCGCTGAATTTCCGATTAGGAAGACGGGGGAACCACCGTAACATGGGGTGAATCCTTCGGGGAATGCTGTCATATTCCCTGAAGGTAGGGCTACTCTCAAGGGCCCGAATCCGACAGCTAACCTCGTAAGCGTGCCTGAGAGAGGATGATGGGACTTGTGTGTCTACATTGACTGATTCACAGGGGGCTGCCTCTGTGTTTTTTTGTTGTTTAAAGGGAGTAACCATTCGGTGAAGGAGGGATCTGCATTGAAGCAATTTATTGTGGTAGGATTGGGACGCTTCGGAGGGAGCGTCACGAAAACGTTGATTTCGATGGGTTACGAAGTGTTGGCGATGGATAAAGATCAGAAGAAAGTTCAAGAGTTTGCAGCTATAGCCACCCATGTGTTTCAAGCGGATTCTACCGATGAGCAAGCTTTGGTTGAATTAGGAGTTAGCAATTTCGATCATGCGATTGTCGCCATCGGAGACGATCTGCAAGCAAGCATTCTCACCACCTTGCAGTTGAAGAAGTTGGGACTAACAACCGTCACGGCCAAAGCGGTGAATGAATTGCATCATAAGGTTTTGGAAAAGGTAGGCGCCGATCATATCGTCCATCCGGAACGCGATACAGGAATCAGGGTAGCCCATCAGGTGACTTCGAAAAATTTGATTGATTTCATTGAATTGTCTCCGGATTACAGTCTGGTAGAAATTTCGGCGCCGACATCCATGCATGGACAGTCGCTGGAAACATTGAATATCAGAGCCCGCTACGGTTGCAGCGTAATGGCCATCCGCACGAGAGCGAACGAGATGATCATTTCACCGAATGCCCAGGATCAAGTCCATGAAGGCGACATCCTAGTGGTCATCGGAAGCAACGATGATATTGCCCGATTTGAAAAAGGGTACGAGTAAGGAAAGTGGAAGGAGAACAGAGCAATGGTACTGCCATGGTCGAAAAAAGTATTTGTGCTGAATCCTCATCAATGGATGCTTATCGGATTCGGTATCATTATATTCATTGGGACCATACTGCTTGGTTTACCTGCGGCTTCTTCATCGGGTGAAAGTATTGGCTTCCTAAATGCATTATTTATGTCGACATCTGCTGTGTGCGTGACAGGATTAGCGGTGATAGATACCGGAAGCGCCTTGTCTGTATTCGGTCAACTGGTCATTATGGTGTTAATTCAAGTTGGCGGTCTTGGGTTCATGACATTCGGTGTGATTATTGCCATAGTGTTGGGCAAAAAGCTGGGATTGAAGTACCGTCTGTTAATCCAGGAATCAACGAAAGCTACCACTATACAAGGCCTGGTCAAGCTTTCGTTTAGTATATTCCTGATTGCCTTCATATTTGAAGCGATCGCAGCTGCCATATTGATGTTTCGCTGGGCTGGAGAGATGGGGTACGGGAAAGCAGCGTATTATGCTGTATTTCATGCTGTCTCCGCATTCAACAATGCCGGATTCGCGCTGTGGTCGGACAGCTTAAGCCGTTTTGTAGGAGATCCGATTATCAATGTTGTCATCAGCGCTATGTTTATCTTGGGCGGGATTGGATTCACAGTTATTATGGATGTATGGCAGAAGAGCAGCTGGAAGAAGCTGTCCTTGCATTCCAAGGTGGTGCTGTTAACGAGTACTGTATTGTCGTTGCTTGGATTCTTATTTATCTTCATTCTAGAATCGTTAAATCCATCCTTTTATGATTTAAGTCTTAGCGAGCGGTTGTGGGGTGCTTATTTTCAAGGGGTTACGCCAAGAACAGCGGGTTTCAATACGATGGACATAGCCGGAATGATGGCAGCTTCCCAGTTTTTTATCATCTTCTTAATGTTCATCGGCGCTTCGTCAGGCTCTACCGGCGGGGGGATCAAGACCAATACATTTGTCGTCTTGATTCTAGCCATGTATGCGACAATTCGCGGCAGGAGTGAAGTGCACGTATTTAATCGGAAGATCGTGACCGATATTATTATGCGGGCCCTGACGGTTATCTTAGCCTCCTTAGGTATCGTGTTGATGGTTGCCTTTCTGCTGACGATTACCGAGCATGCGTTGCAGCGTGATTTTCTGGAAATTTTGTTTGAAGTTACGTCTGCATTCGGTACCGTAGGTTTGTCAATGGGCTTGACGCCGGAGTTGACATCGCTGGGCAAGCTACTCATCATCTTCACGATGTTCGTGGGTAGATTGGGACCATTGACCTTGGCATTTGCTCTTGCGCAAAAGAAGACCACCCATATTGGATACGCTGAGGAAAAAGTGCTAATTGGTTAAAACTAGAGAGGACAGGTGAAAGCAGATGAAAAAGGTATACGAACCGGACCGCATTCAACAAGAGGTGCCGTTGGAATCAATTCCAGACGAAGTGCGGGCATTGTATCTTCGCCCAGGCGAGATCATGGCAATTCAGGAGCAATTCCCCGTAGCGTTCCAGCCGCTGGGTACACTGGAGTGGCATGGTCGGCATAACCCGATCGGCGTTGACTCGATCAAGGCCGAGCGACTCTGTGAGGAAGCGGCGAATCAGGCAGGCGGGATCGTCATGCCAACGATCCACTTCGCAGCTGACGCTCACTGGGATCGTGGCTATGGCTTGGGTCATGGGATGGATGCGGCTGCGGGCTACCAGCTCCCCGGCTCGTATTACCAAATTCCGACCGAGCTCTTGAAACAGTATGTCCTGAACGCCTGCAGCAATTATCTGCAGCGCGGATTCAAGCTGGTGGTAATGGTGTCTGGTCACAATCCGCCTATTCAGCAGAGCTTGATGGACGAGGTGTGCTACCTGATGAAGTCGCCGGATGGTCATGAGCCGGTCTGCTTCGTGATGGATTATACTTTGATAGAAGAAGGGAATCCGCGCCGTAACAGCGATCATGCGGCAGGAGTCGAGACGAGCATGATGATTCACTTGCAGCCGGATCGTGTTAACATGCAGGCCAATGACGGTCACGAACGTCCCGATCTCGGGCAGCTTGGCTCGTTCCCTTATCATGAAGCGACTGCCGAGGAAGGCCGCATCCGCTTCGAGCTGCAGGTGGACGGGCTAGCCAAGCTCGCGAGGGAGAGACTGGAGCGGTTGACGAGGTGAACGGAGTGGGATATGCAGCGTAATGAAGACTGCGGGAAGGCCGCCTTCCCGCATGTCTCCCTCTCGCTTCCGGTTCTCCTGTGAGAATCGTCTGGATATCATGCGCTAATCTCTCACAGCCAGTGGAAGTGTTGTGCCGATTCGTGGGAATCCGCTTGGGCCGAGTGGAATAAACCTACTTAAGCTAGATGAAAGTCGTGCAGATTCCTGCGAAACCAACTCATGCCCAGTGAATCGCTCGGATTCCTGCGAATATGCAGGTTTTAGCATTTGATGAAGCACATAGTTGATAATTTGATGCGAAAATGCATCGTTTTTGCTTAGATCAACCGTATATCGAGTTTTCGTAGTGGAATTCCAGTATTTTCGCAGGCATTCGGCAATAGGGGCTCTGAATCGGAGGCAAAGCCTGCATGTTAGCATCTATTTCAAGCTGAATGGTCTTGCATGAGCACATATACTAAGGAATTCGGGCGTACTTTGTCGTCAACGGAAATAGCGAAGTCTATTTTTTAATCGAGTTCCTTCCAATAGTCTTCTCTTTAAGCCTCATGAATATCCACACCACAATCCCTACTAATACTATTATTGAATAAATTACAACTAATAATCCAAAAGCAAGTTTGCTGAATCCAACGTTGATTCCCTTATTTAACTCAGTAATCATAGTTGACTCAAACTTTTTTTTGATCTATGCAGACTTAAATATAAAAGGCCAACCGCAAAACGCCGGTTGACCGTTACAATGTTAGCCTGCATCAAATTCACCTATCCGAGCTCACCCCACCCTACAAGCCTTCACTTTGACGATCTTCTTGTCGTCGGCTTCCTCGACCTTGAAGAGCACGTCGTTGAACTCGATCTCGGAATGGTCGTCCGGTCCCGGGATGCGGCCGAGCTGGCCGATGAGGAATCCGCTTAATGTGTCGTATTCGTGCAATGGCAGCTCGACGTCGAACACGCTGGCTACTGTGTCCAGATCGATGATCCCCTTCATGAGAAAAGTGTGCTCGTCGAGCTTGAACATCTCCTTCTCTTCTTCATCATACTCATCGAATATATTGCCGACGATCTCTTCAATCAGATCCTCGATTGTCACAATGCCAGCTGTGCCGCCGTACTCGTCGAGAACGATAGCCATGTGCAGCTTGCGCTTCTGCATGTCACGGAACGCCTCGTCTGTCTTCAGTGAGGAGGGAATGAACAATGGCTTACGAATCACACTCTTCAAGTCGAACTGTTTCCCGTCGCAATCCGCGATGAATGGCAATATATCCTTCGCATGCAGCAAGCCGATAATATTGTCAATGCGGTCTTCATAGACAGGGAAGCGTGTGAATCGTTCCGATTGAATGAGCTCAACCAATTGCTGCAATGAATAGTGCAAGGGAATACCGACAATGTGTGTGCGGTGTGTCATAATTTCGGATACGGTCTTATTGTCGAATTCGAAGACGTTGTTGATCATGATTTTTTCCGATTCTTGAATAGTGCCGCGCTCCTTGCCGAGATCGACCATCATCCGAATTTCTTCTTCGGTAACCTGCTCGTCCTGCTCATGGGGATCGACGCCGAATAAGCGGACGACAAGGTTAGTGGAACCTGTTAACAGCTTAACGAACGGTGCAGTGATAGCTGACAGAATGGTTAATGGACGAGCAGCGAACATGGCGATCGGCTCTGCCTTGCGCATGGCAAGCCGCTTGGGAACAAGCTCACCGAACACGAGGGTGAAGTAAGAGAGGATCAAGGTAATGAGTGCGACGGACAATGTGCTCAGTAGCGCTTGGGACAGCGGGACGCCTTGTTGTAGCAGGAGATCTACCAGTTGGCTGGCGAATTTCTCGGCGGCGAAGGCGCTGGCCATGAACCCCGCAAGTGTGATGCCGATTTGGATCGTGGCGAGGAAGCGGCTCGGTTCGGCGAGCAGCGCCTGCAGCAGTTTCATCTTGGGGTGACCTTCGTCCGCCATTGTCTTGACTTTGTTGTCGTTCAGAGAGATCAATGCGATCTCAGAGGCAGCGAAAAAAGCATTCAATACGATAAGCACAACTAGTACGATAATTTCGATCATGCAGCAATCACTCCAGTGGCAGCGGTTGAGTATGTAGGATATCCGCTGAGGATAAGTAAGTAAGGCAAGGCATATGAGCCAAACCTCCCACCAATTATAGGGAACTTATACGGTACCACACATGACTATGCCAAGTCTTAGTCAGTATTTGTTGCCAGTACAGAGATCATACAACAAAAGAAGAAGCTGTTCCAGTCCGATGACTGTGCAACAGCTTCCCCGTATCGTAGTGGTGTATGTGACAATTATTTCGTGAAGATATGATTGCCGATCCGCTGGATCATCGGTCGCGTGCGAATCCAAGCGCTGGTCGCTGTCTGCGGATTGTAGTAGAACAACGCTTCGCCCGATGGGTCCCATCCTCGGACGGCATCCTCCGCTGCTCGGTACGCAGTGGCATTCGGTGTGAGCCAATATTGACCGTCATCTACAGCTGTGAAAGCACCTGACTGGAAGATGACGCCTCGGATGGAATCCGGGAATTCGCTTGATTGAATGCGATTCATGACGACGGCGCCGATGGCGACTTGTCCGATATAAGGTTCGCCGCGTCCCTCGCTGTAAATCGCTTTGGCCAGTATATCCATTTCATATCGATTCAACGTATATTTGCGCAATGTTTTCCAGGTTTGAGCGCCGGTGATGCCGTCACCCGTTAATCCATAATGCTGCTGGAAGCGTTGCACAGCACGAATGGTCTCCCTTCCATACATGCCGTCAAGGGGTTCTTGGTAATAGCCAAGCACCTTCAGTCGGTATTGAACGTCCCACACATCGCCATTCGCACTGCCTGATGTCAACAACGTTCCGGCTTGCGTCGATATGGGCGACAGTCCTGTTATGGCTAGTATGAATACGAGCATGGATACGATTAGCTTTTGCCTCATAGTTGTCATGGATTGATTCCTTTCTCTATATAGTTGAAAAATTTTAGTGTATTCCTCACGTGGGCTGCAGAACCTCTTGCATGGTAACATAGTGGAAACAAGGTATGCACTATGGGGTTATTGGAAATTAGAAGGGAGAGTTGCAGATGTGTGCGAGTAGGGATTTGGAAAAGGTGAAGACAGCATTGACGCAACGGCAGGTGAGGTTGACGAATGGCAAGACTGTGCCGGCAATTGGACAGGGTACGTGGTATATCGGTCAATCCCTGGCTAAGCGTCAGCAGGAAATTAATAGCTTACGGCTGGGCGTCGAGCTTGGGATGACATTGATCGATACGGCGGAGATGTACGGTGACGGCTTGTCTGAGGAGCTTGTAGGTGAGGCGATTCGCGGGTTGCGGGATGAGGTGTTCCTCGTCTCGAAAGTATACCCGCACAACGCAGGGCTTGGAACAATTGCGAGCAGCTGTGAACAAAGCTTGCGAAGGCTGGGTACAGACTGCTTGGATCTCTACTTGCTGCATTGGCGCGGAAGTGTGCCGTTCAGTGAGACGATCGAGGGCATGGAGAAGCTGGTGGAGGCGGGTAAGATTCGCAGCTGGGGTGTCTCGAATCTCGATACGGCAGATATGGAAGAGCTGACCGCGCAGGCGCAAGGAACCCACTGTGCCACGAATCAGGTGCTCTATCATCTGGGCTCGCGCGGGATCGAATACGATCTGCTCCCTTGGCAGCGTGCGAATGACATGCCAATTATGGCTTACTGTCCATTGGCACAGGCAGGCTCTCTGCGCAGAGGATTGGTGGAGCATCCGACGGTACAAGCAATTGCGAGCAATCACGGTATCTCCCCTTATCAGCTGTTATTGGCTTGGTGTATACGCAAGGAAGCGGTTATCGCGATTCCGAAGGCTTCCTCGGAGGAGCATGTCCGTGAGAATGCAGCGGCGATTCTCGTTGAACTGTCCGCAGAAGAGCTGCTGCAGCTGGATGAAGCGTTCCCTGCTCCGACTCGCAAGCTGCCATTGGATATTGTGTGAGGCACATATCCTTGTCCGGATGGGGCGATGGACATAGCTGTTAGGGTGCATGTGGATAGGTACATTGTCCACAGTTCTATCCACATTACCCACAAGGAGCCGACTACGGTTGTGCATAAGAATAGGCCTATCCTATTAACATATCCACAGAATTACTTGTCCACAGGTTGGATCTTGTCGAATGAACAGGAAGTTATCCACAACTTGTAGCGGATCGCTTTTGTTTTCATAATCAGCCAGGAAGGGCATGTTAATCAGAATGAGATGAAGATTGGACTATAGGTGTGTTTTTTTCGCAGACAGTGTGGTTTTCTTAAGTAATTGTGGATGTGCGGCTATGTTCGACATGGGATTGTCTTATAATGAGGCATAACGAATGGAGAAGGGATGAGTGGCCATGACAACACGAAGGATGGACAAGGTTTTGGTAACGGTGCAGTACCCGCCGCATCATTTCGATAGGATGAGCAAGGTGTTCGCCCCGGCAGAGCTGTTAGTCGTTGACAAGCATGATGATGAAGCGATGCAAGCTGCACTAGAGGTTGCGGATGCAGCGGTAATCGAAGGTGATTTGGATGAGCGCTTCTGGCAGGCGCCCAAGATGAAGTGGGTGCATTGTGACCACGCCGGACTGAATGGATCGGCCCGCCCTGAAGTATTCGAGCGAGGGCTGCTCGTCACAGGCTCCTCTGGGCGTTCTGCTCCAGTGCTTGCTGAACACGTTATGCTGTTCGCGCTGCTTCATGTATACCAATATGCGAATTTCTATGAAGCGCAGAAGAAGCATCAGTGGGGTGTGCCCGGCTATGAACAGCTACGCGGCTTGTATGGGAAGACGATGGGCATCATCGGTCTTGGCCATACTGGCAAGGAGCTAGCTGTGCGCGCCAGCGCATTCGGCATGCGAGTGCTGGGTTACCGGCATAGTGCCGGTTCTCCGCCGCCGAGTGTTGATCAGCTGTATAGCGCTGCGGCTGGCGATTCGCTGGATACACTGCTGCAGGAGAGCGACATTGTAGCGTTGGCGGTTCCGCTCAGTGACGATACGCACCACCTGATCGGGGAGAAGGAATTGCAGCTGATGAAGCCGACCGCCTGTTTGATTAATATGGCGCGCGGTGCTGTAGTGGATGAAGCAGCCTTGGTGAAGGCGCTGCATGACGGGGAAATCGGCGGCGCCGGGCTCGACACCTTCGTCCAAGAGCCGATGCCTGCGGACGACCCGCTGTGGGATGCGCCGAACACGTATATTACGCCGCATTGCACGCCTGCGGTGCCGGATCGGATCGGGCGCTCGCTCGATGTCATCTGCGAGAATGCTGTACGCTTCCGCGAAGGGCGCGAGCTGCTGAACCTGCTGCGCAAGGAGCAGATGTACACGAAGGGCTGACGCCGAGCGGCATGATTGGTACAATATGTACGGGACACGCAGGGATGAAGCCTGCCAGATGTGATTCTGGCGGGCTTTTAATGATTGGCGTGCTTAACGGAGGTGTCCATCGTTGCTATCTTGTGCTCTAACGGAAATCAGAGCCGCTTACAGCCCGTTTTTTGACCAATTGGAATTCTAACGGAAATCTTGCACCCTTAGCGCCGCTCAGTAGAAGAATTCAACCGCTTTGCTAGTAAATAAGGACCGCTGGCTTCCGTTAGAATGGAAATCTCATCGAAAATGACCTGTAAGCGCCTTAAGTTTCCGTTAGAACTACCCGTGACTAACCAACTGCAGCGTACATGGGCAAGAGTCGATGTGGTCAGGAGTATCGGCTAGTTCCACGTACATGGGCAAGAGTCGATGTGGTCAGGAGTATCGGCAACTTCCACGTACATGGGCAAGAGTCAATGCCGTCAGAAGTATTGGCTACTTCCACGTACATAGGTTAGAATCGATATAGTCAGGAGCATTGACAGCCTCCGCGTTCACTGGCGAAAGCGGAGGCTTGATCTGGAAGCTACTTGCTTTTTCTGCAAAAAAAGCATTGACGAACGCGGGGCAAAACCGCTAATATGAGACAATAACCCATAATTCATACCTTTTTAGTAGGGATTATGTGAGTAAAGAGAGAGCGGGTGGAGTATGACCTATCTGGTTATAGCGGTTGCGTTGTTTTTTGCTATGAATATTGGTGCTAGCGGTGCCGCAGCCACGATGGGCGTAGCTTATGGGAGCGGAGCGCTGAAGCGCAAGCGTACTGCATTGATTCTCGTCGCGATAGGTGTGTTTCTCGGTGCATACTTGGGCGGCGGTGAAGTCGTGAAGACATTGGGGTCGGGCATCATTCCGACTGATCTGCTATCGGTTTCCATTGTGTTGATTATACTGATCGGAGCAACAGGGACGTTGTTCCTTGCGAATATGCTGGGCATTCCTTTATCTACGAGTGAGGTAACGGTCGGATCAGTTGTCGGTGTGGGCGTAGCGTACCAGGTGCTGTATGTCGACAGCCTGCTAGTGATCGTAGCTTTCTGGCTGATCATACCGGTGCTGGCCTTCGGCATTGCATGGAGTGTAGGGCATTGGATTCGCCGATTGGAGAGGCGCGATGCCCGCTGGCGGGGGCAGGGCAGTCGCGGGTGGCAGAGGATGCTTGTGCTGCTAGTAATCGGAGCAGGCTTCGTGGAAGCATTCTCTGCGGGGATGAATAACGTGGCGAATGCAATCGGACCGCTCGTAGGGGCGGGCATGATGAGTACCGGCAATGGGATATTGTGGGGCGGCTTGTTCGTCGCATTGGGTGCCTTGCTGTTAGGTGGTCGTGTGCTGGAGACGAACGGGAAGAAGATTACGCAGATGTCCCTGCTTCAAGGCACAGCTGTCTCAAGTACAGGCGGATTTCTCGTCATTGTGGCTTCGTTGTTCGGCATTCCTGTTCCATTGACACAAGTAACAACATCAGCCATTCTAGGCATCGGCTCGGTTAATCATGGTGTAGATATGTGGCAAAAAGGTATTGTGCTGAAAATATTGAAGGTGTGGCTCGTTTCACCGCTATTGTCGCTTGTTGTTTCCTTCTCCTTAGTGAAGATCTTCGTCGAACCAGAGCCTTATCAAGTTATCGTGATGACGGCAGGCTTGCTCTCACTGATCGGTCTGAAGAGCTTGTATGACAGCGCACAAGCGGAGAAGCGTGCGACACATGAGGAAGGCGGAGGGATTTGAGCGTTTCGCCGACGGACTTGGTTGCATCTGCGGGATTATTTAAGCGAATAGGGGGAATTTCTTTGGCAGTTGGGCGAGACTGCAAGGAAATTCTTTTTTTATTGTCATAATAGCTGTATAGAGGTGCGTTTTCGATCTCCGCGAAAGTAATCGGAATAAGCTCCGAAGCAGCCCGTCACTTTCGTGGGTACACAAGGGAGGGATACCGATCAAACCAATAAAGTTAAAGCCAACTCGCGTATGGAGAACCTATGTAGGCGGAGCCATGCTGGAACAGTGGCGCGGTGCGGAACAGCCTATGGACGGACGGTTTCCAGAGGAATGGGTCGCATCTGTCGTCAACGCTCGCAATCCGGGCAGAGAAGACGTCGTGCAAGAGGGGCTCAGTCTCCGTGAGGATGAGCCGTCACAGACATTGCGTGCGTATATCGAAGCGAATCCTGAGGAGGCACTTGGCGCCGCGCATGTAGCCAAGCTCGGCTCGCATCCGGGGCTGCTGGTGAAGCTGCTAGACGCTGCAGAGCGGCTGGCCATTCAAGTGCATCCGGACAAGCTCACTGCCGACAAGCTGTTTCAGTCTGCATACGGGAAGACAGAGGCTTGGTTTTTTCTTGGCGGCAGACGTATTGGCAATGAAGCACCATACGTATTGTGTGGATTCAAGCCGGGTATGACGCGCGAGAAGTGGGAGAGGCTGTTCCATGCACAGGATATTACAGGCATGGTGGAAGCGCTGCATAAGGTATACCCGAAGCCCGGTGACGTGATGCTCATTCGCGGCGGTCTTCCACATGCGATCGGTCCGGGCAACTGGATGGTAGAAATTCAGGAGCCAACGGATTACACGATTCGCACCGAGCGGAAGACCCCTTCCGGCATGGAACTAGCGGATCATGCTATTCATCAAGGGCTTGGCTTCGATCAGATGTTCGATTGTTTCCATTACGAGTCAGGAACAGAGGAAGACATGCTGCGGCAGTGCAAGCTGTCTGCGGAGATCAAGGCTAGCGGGCAAGGCTGGCAGATGAAGCAGCTCATTCGATATGCGGATACCCCGTACTTCAGCATGGATCAGCTTGAATTAGATGCAGTCTCGCAAGGGCCTGCATGGACGACCGAAGGACGATTCGCTGTCCTGATCGTATTGGCAGGCAGTGGTACGATTCGCTGTCCTGACGGTGTGCAAGATGTGAACCAAGGAGATCAGCTTTTCATTCCAGCTAGTGTGTCTGCTGTCGTATTGGAGAGCGGAGACAACTCGCTGCAGATCGTTAGGTGTTTGCCGCCTGAATTGTAGTGGATACAGATTAGCGCAGTTCCCTCATTCCTTATGGAGTGGGGGTTTTTGTTGTGTGAGTAAATGTAGATACATAAATAAAGTTAGTATTTGTTATTGAAATAATAATATTTTTATAATAACATATCAGTACAGGTGCTAGGGATCCGAGATTTCTATAAGGAAACAGGGATCCTTTTCTACAAGCACTTTATGAAAGCGGTTACGAATTATTGGAGGAGGTGACTTGTTAGCGGTAAGCTTTCGTTTTGTTAGGAAGGGCATACTTATCGATCACGTATGAAGAGGAGGATAACAAGATGAGTCGAACTAGAAGATTCCTTGTCATGATGCTTGCAATGACACTTATATTCACACTGACTGCTCCGGTGTACGCCGAACGAGCATTTGATGCATCAGACCATTCACAGACTGATAGCCACCCTGGCAAGGGCAAAGGGAAGGGCAAGCATGAGCTTGATCTTGTCGATGCTAATGCAAGCGTTTACACAAAATCGCTGTTTGCCTATTTGCAAGGCTCGATGGGTGAGCGAGTATTGTTCGGCCAGCAGCATGTGACGGATGAAGGCTTGACGATTTCTACTACTACCGGTACAGAGTCTGATGTGAAGAATGCAGTAGGTGACTATCCAGCCATATTCGGTTGGGATACACTGAGCTTGCAAGGCTATGAGAAGCCGGGATCGCAGGACAATACGGACGAAGAGAACGTGGAAGCCCTCGCAGCCAGTATGATTCAAGCATATGAGCTGGGCGGGATCGTAACCTTGAGCACGCATCCACGCAATTTCGTAACAGGCGGCGCTTACAATGATACTTCGGTCAGAACGGTTGAGCATATTTTGCCGGGTGGTGCCTACCATGACGAATTGAACGCCTATCTTGATCTGGTTGCAGATTTGGCAGACAGTCTCGTGGACAAGAAGGGCGAGGCTATTCCACTCATCTTCCGTCCATGGCACGAGCAAAGCGGAAGCTGGTTCTGGTGGGGCGCAGGCACGACCACATCGCAGGAATACATTGCCTTGTATCGCTATACGGTTGAATATTTGCGCGATGCGAAGGGTGTCCGCAATTTGCTGTATGCGTGGTCCCCGAATGCTTCCTTCCAAGGCGATGCTGACAAGTACTTGACGACCTATCCGGGTGATGATTACGTCGACATTCTGGGCATGGACCAGTATGACAACAAGGAAGCCCCAGGCACAGATGCCTTCCTTGGTTCAGTCGCTGAGGATTTGGGCATGATCGTGAAGCTTGCAGAGGAAAAAGGCAAGATCGCAGCACTCACTGAATTCGGGTTCAGTCCGCAAGGCATGTATCCGGAAGGCAATGCGGAGCTGGAATGGTTCACGAAGCTGCTCAACGCGATCCAATCCGATCCAGATGCTCGCAAGATTGCTTACATGCAGACATGGGCCAACTTCGGTTATCCGAATAACATCTTCGTTCCTTATAGAGATTCCGAAGAGTATGGCTCACACGAGCTGTTGCCGGATTTCGTCGCTTTCTATGAGGATGCTTATTCTGCATTTGCAGGGGAACTGAAGCATGTCTATTCCAAGCGCAAAAGATTTGTGGCCGAAGAGCAGTCGTTCATGCACATCGCTTCGCCGATCGACCAAAGCACTGTTCGCGACAACACTACACTTGTGCGGGCAAGATTGCTGAATATGGAACCGGATCGTGTCGTCTACACGGTCGGTGAATCCGATGCGGAAGTCGAGATGACGCTCGATAGGGCAACTGGATATTATACCGCGGAATGGTCACCGCCCGGTGAGGTCAATGGGCATTCCACGACATTGACAGTGAGGGTATACGATAGCGGTGAAGTTACTCATGAACAGACGAATACGATCTACGTGCAAGTGGAGGAAATTTTGCTGCATGTCTACACGTTCGATGAAGACATTAGCGGCATTCAGAATAACGGCACATGGCCGGACAGCATGGGACTGGAGCTGTCTCACGGTGAATGGAATGGCGACGGCGTGCTAGAGCTATCGGTTACGGATGTCGATCCGGCGGAAACCTGGCAGGAATGGAAGTTGGAATTGCCGCAACTGAGCGATGAAGTCGCATTGTCGGCCATCAATCGTGTGAAATTCGATCTGGCAGTGCCGGCCGCAGCTGGCGAGAGCAATGACAATGCCACGCTGCGTGGTGTAGTGATGCTGCCTCCAGATTGGGAAGAGAAGTACGGGATGACTTCGACAGAAGTGCGGCTAGCTGATCTTGAAGCTGGAGAAGACGGTTATCTCCGCTATGCTGTCTCCATCGATGTGAACAATATCGAAGCCAGAGAAGCAGCAGAGAGCTTGGCAATCTCCATTGTGGGCAATGGCATGGAGCTGGCGGAAGGAAACTTGTATGTAGATAATATTGAACTGTACAGCTACTATTATGAACCGCCGGCTGATCCGGCCTTGGTGGACAATTTCGAAGGGTATATGGGCAGCGATGAGAAGTTGAACAATGCTTGGACCGTAGCAGGCGATGGCGTCGAGATTGCATTGGACAGCACCCATGCAAGCGAAGGCAATTATGCGCTTAACTATACGTATACACTTGGCGGACAAGGATATGCGGGCCGCATCACACCGCTTGACAGCGTGGATTGGTCAGGATTCAACAAGCTTCGCTTCTGGCTTGTTCCAGATGGCAACGACCAACGAATGGTCGTTCAGATCCGAACTGAGGCGGGTCATTATGAGGCATTCCCATCCCTGGCCGGAACAGAGGGGCAGTGGGTGGACCTGCACTTCAATGATTTCATTCCTGCATCGTGGGATACTAATCAGGGATCCGTGCTGACCAAGGAAAGCTTGCAAAGTGTGACACAGTTCGCCATCTATGTGAATGCCGTAGACAGCGCGCAGTTGACTAGCACACTGTATCTGGATGCAATCAAGGCCATTTACGACGAGCAAGCGCCGACTGTACCGAACGGAGGCAGCGGTCCGGGAAGCACTCCCGAGCAGGAAGGCTTGCTGTACGGATTTGAGGAAGGTGCAGAGGGTTGGACGGTAGAAGTGAATAACGCCTCTGCATCTCCGCCGATCAGCTCTGAAGAAGCGGCGGCTGAAGGTACACGTTCGCTCGCTACAGCTTTCAGTACGGAAGGCAGTGATTTTGAACTAACGAAAGTGCAAGCCTTGGATTTGTCTCAGGTAGATACGTTGCTTGCGCAAGTGAAGCTATCTGGCGGTACGGCCAAAGCGACACTCTATGTGAAAACTGGCGAAGGTTGGCAGTGGCATGATGGCGGTCAGACAGACGTTGGCACAGCATTTGCACCGCTTGCGATTGACTTGAGTGGGATTGCAAATCCGGATCAGGTGCAATCGATCGGGATCAAGCTGGAGTCGTTCACAGGATCAGGTGAAGCTACTGTGTATGTCGATGATGTAAGGCTTGTCGGAGGAAGCGGCGGCGAGGAGTAACGCCATGAGGAACGGCGAACAGCAGTAAGGTTGGACACAAGAATTGTGCTTGTCTTATCAACCCTCTATGTGGAAATCGGAACGAAAGGGTCCGTTCGCATAGAGGGTTGCATGTGTATGACGAAACATAAATGTAACCGCTTGCAAAAAAGTTGCAGGAACTTTTCAGTAAAGGTTGAATAGGTATGTTAGAAATGTCGTGACACTTCAGTCAACTTGCTTATGCGAAAGTGAACACATTCACAAAGTAAGGAGGCGAGAGCATTGCTGCATATCGTCGTATGTATCAAGCAGGTGCCAGACAGCAGGGAAATTCGGATTGATCCCGCAACGAACACACTCATTCGCCAAGGTGTCCCTAGTATTGTCAACTTTTATGATCTGCACGGGCTGGAGGAAGCGCTGCGAATTAAGGAGGAGACAGGCGCGCGTGTGACCGTCGTGACGATGGGACCTCCCCCTGCGGAGAAGAGTCTCAAGATTTGTATAGGTCTCGGTGCCGATGAAGCCGTGCTTGTGACGGACAGAGGCTTCGCAGGCGCGGACACGCTGGCTACGTCCTATGTGCTGGCCAAGACGATTGAGAAAGTAGAGCAGGAATGGGGCAAGGTCGATATCGTGTTCTGCGGGAAGCAGACATTGGATGGAGATACCGGTCAGGTAGGTCCAGGCATTGCGTGCAGGCTTGACCTAGAGCAGCTGACGTATGTCAGTGAAGTGAAGCAGGTCAATGCCGAACAGCGAACGGTGCAGGTGGGGCGCAAGTTAGAGGATGGCATAGAAACTGTGGAAACTCGTATGCCTGTCCTCATTACGGCGCTGAAGGAACTGAATCAAGTGCGGCGCGCTTCGCTGCCGGGTATGATTCGCGGTCATCGGTACAAGCCGACGGTTTGGACGACAGCTGATTTCCCAGATTTGGACAGGGCGCGAATCGGTCTGAAGGGCTCGCCGACGATCGTCGCCAAGACGTGGGTGCCGGAGGCGAAGTCTGTCAACTGTCAGTGGATAGACGGAGAAGACGCACAGGCGCAAGCGAACCAGCTGTACGATGGATTGTGGGACGCTGATCTGCCGGCCCGATTGGGCTGGGTCCAAGGAGGTGCTTCTCATGGCTGAAGCGGTGCAGGAACAAGCGTATGATTGGTCGGAATATCGCGGTGTGCTCATCTATGTGGAGCAGCGGGAAGGGCTCGCGAAGCCTGTGTCCTGGCAGCTGCTCGGACAGGGGAGGCGGCTTGCGGATAAGCTGGATACGCAGCTGTTCGCTGCCGTCATCGGTGCTCAGGTCGAGCATCTGGCGCAGGACGCCGTAGCGTATGGAGCGGATCGTGTCTACATCTGTGAAGCAGAGGAGCTTCGCGATTACCGGACACGGCCATACAGCCGGGTCATGATGCAGCTAATCGAAGAGGTCAAGCCGGAGATTGTACTGTTCGGCGCTACTGCGACGGGCCGTGATCTGGCGGGCGCGATCGCCACGCATCTGCCGACAGGACTGACCGCTGATACGACGGAGCTGGATGTCGAGCCGGACCCGTCACGGTTGCTGCTGGCAAGCAGACCTGCCTTCTCCGAGAAGATGATGGCGACGATTCTATGCAAGCAGTACCGGCCGCAGATGGCGACGGCGCGGGCAGGTGTGTTCGAGGCGTTGCCGCGAGACAATCAGCGCAGCGGCGAAGTCATTCGTCTGGACAATCGGATGCAGGAGGAAGACATCGCCGCGAAGGTGCTGGACTTCGTAGAGGATCAGGCAAGCGTCAATCTGGAGGAGGCCGAGATCATCGTAGCTGGCGGACGCGGCTTGGGCGGACCGGAAGCGTTCCGGCTGTTGGGTGAGCTGGCTGCAGCGATGGGCGGGGAAGTCGGTGCCTCCCGAGCTGCTGTTGATGCCGGGTGGATCGGTCACGAGCATCAGGTAGGGCAAACGGGGTACACCGTACGACCGAAGCTGTACTTCGCAATCGGCATCTCTGGTGCTGTACAGCATACGGTAGGGATGTCGAATGCGGATTGTGTCGTGGCGATTAACAAGGACAAGGATGCGCCAATCTTCCAAGTAGCCCATTACGGCATTGTAGGGGATCTGTTTCAGATTGTGCCGGCTCTGACAGAGGAGATGAAGCGAAGGAAGGCGGCCGGTATGCAGGCAATGCATGAAGAAGGGGAGGTGGGCGCATGAACGAGAAGTTCGACGCAGTCATTGTCGGTGCCGGACCAGCAGGAGCCGCTGCAGCGATGACGCTGGCTAGAGCGGGATTGTCGGTCGTCATGCTGGAGCGGGGCGAATTTCCAGGAGCAAAGAATTTGTTCGGCGGTGTCCTGTACCGCAAGCAGATCGAGGAGTTCGTTCCGGAATTCTGGAAGGAGCGCAACGCGCCGATCGAACGGCATATCGTAGAACAACGCATCTGGATGATGGGCGAGGACTCGATGGTGACGTTCGGCCATCGCAATGAGAAGTATAAGGAGCCATATAACTGCTTCACTGGCTTGCGCGTCAAGTTCGACCAATGGTTTGCGAACAAGGCTGTAGAAGCGGGCGCCATCCCTGTGTATGAGACAGTTGCGCTCGATGTCATTCGTGAAGGGAATCGAGTAGTCGGGGTGAAGACAGATCGCGAGGATGGCGATCTCTATGCAGATGTCGTCATCATCGCGGACGGTGTGAACTCCTTGCTCGGCAAGAAGATGGGTATTCACAGAGAATGGCAGCCAGATGAAGTGTCGCTTGCTGTGAAGGAAGTAATCGCGCTGCCGAAGGAGAAGATTGAGGATCGCTTTAACCTAGAAGGCAACGAAGGTGTCACGATTGAATATATGGGACAGACGTCGCTAGGTATGGCTGGTATGGGCTTCCTCTATACGAACAAGGATACGATCTCCTTCGGTATCGGTGTGATGGTCAATCATCTGCGGGACAAGAAGATCAAGCCGTATGCTCTGCTGGACGCAGCGAAGCAGCATCCGATGCTGCGCAGATTGATTCAAGGGGGCGAGACGGTGGAGTACTCAGGCCATCTGATCCCTGAAGGGGGCTATCATTCGATTCCGCCGCTGTCCGGTGAAGGCTGGGTCGTCTGCGGGGATGCTGCGCAGCTGGTCAACTTCGTGCATCGAGAGGGCACTAATTTGGCTATGACGAGTGGACGGTTGGCGGCAGAGGCGATCATTGAAGCGCGGGAGTCAGCCGATCTGTCCCCGACAGCGCTGCAGCGCTATGATGCGAAGGTTAGAGCTTCCTTCATTCACAAGGATCTGAAGAAGTACAAGGGCATGCACACCTTGCTGAAGGAGCAGGACCCTAACTTGCTGTTCGATAAGCTGCCGCGTGCTGTGAATGAAGCGGCGTATCAGATGTTCCTCGTCGACGGCGAGCCCAAAGCGGACAAACAGAAGAAAGCAGTAGGCATTATGAAGGATGCAGCCGGCGGCACTGTGAATATGATGAAGCTAGGATGGAAAGGATGGAGGGCGATGAACGGATGAGCCAGAACAATATTGCGGATCGCTTATTCACGATTCGATACAAGTGTGACGACAAATCCCACCTGACGATCAAAGAAACAGAAACATGCCTGCAATGCACGACGAAGGACTGCAACTACTTCTGTCCGTCTGACGTGTATGAATGGGATAAGCTGCACAAGATCACAACAGTGGCGTATGAAAATTGCATCGAATGCGGTACATGCCGCATCGGTTGCCCATCGGACAATATTGAATGGGTGTATCCGACCGGCGGCTACGGCATGACGTATAAGTACGGGTAGATTTCTCTGAATGAGGAGATAGACTGACGGGCGAGGCAACCTGAATGGCACCCTATGCTTGGACGATTGCCTCGTCTGTGAAATTTCTGTGCTGACGTTAGTCCTTAGTAAAATGCATGTACAGGTTTTCCTCCGCGTACTCATGTGATAAATTGAGATAGGGGTCACTGCGTTGCAACATGAGAAGGAGGGCAATCTATATTGGCTGCAGCACTTATTGGAAGCTTCATCTCCGCAATGGCAACTGTACTCGGCGCTATTCCGATCTTATTCGTGAAGCAGCTGTCGGAGAAGTGGAAGGATATATTGATCGCATTCACAGCGGGTATTATGGTATCGGCTTCAACCTTCGGTCTGATGCCACAGGCGATTGAAGAATCGGGTATTATTTCCCTTACGATCGGATTTATAATCGGCATTGCCGTATTGGATTTGATTGAACGCAATATCCCGCACATTGATGTTGAGAATGATGCCGGTTCGGGTATTCGCTCGTTCGATAACAAGTCACTGCTGGTCATCATTGCGCTATTTATCCATAACATTCCGGAAGGACTCAGCACAGGCTTCAGCTATGCCAGTCAGAATGAAAGCCTCGGACCGATGGTGGCTATCGCGATCGGAGCGCAGAATATGCCGGAAGGTCTTATTCTAGCTGTGTTCCTGATCAACTCTAAGGTCAGCAAGCTGAAATCCTTGATGATTGTGACGCTTACCGGATTGATGGAAGTCGTATCCGCGATTGTCGGCTATTTCACAGCAAGCTACATTCAAGTGTTAATTGGTTCAGGGCTTGCCTTTGCAGCGGGTGCTATGATGTTCATCGTGTACAAGGAGCTAATACCAGAGAGCCACGGACACGGCTATGAACGGCCGTCTACATTCTCCTTTATATTGGGATTACTTGTGATGGTGTATATCAGCTACGTATATGGGTAATCATTGAATTGTGTGCCAGTTGTGATTTACAAGCAAATATGGTATCATTGTAGTATCGTGACCAAAGAGACCTATTATCGCATTCACATATGGTAAAGGGTACCCTGTGGTGAGTCGATGGTACCTTTTGCTATATGTGAATTTTTTATTTGGCGTACGAATAAAGAAAGAACATGTAAATTTATTGATGGAGGTAATCCAAATGCAAAACGGAACAGTAAAATGGTTTAATGCAGAGAAAGGCTTCGGCTTTATTGAGGTGGAAGGCGGAGACGACGTTTTCGTTCATTTCAGTGCGATTCAAGGCGAAGGCTTCAAGACTCTGGACGAAGGCCAGCGCGTTCAATTTGATGTGGTTCAAGGCAATCGCGGACCGCAAGCAGAGAATGTTGTAAAGTTGTAAGGCATATTAGGACTGCCCTTAACGTATGGTTAAGGGCAGTTCTTTTTTCCCAAGGCTCCGCAACCGTCCTATCGCATGCGATCATGGATGCGGAGGCACGAATGGAGGCAACTGCATTCGCCCAAGTACAGCGGCTAAGGCTGCGGGCAGTACTTATGAAGGTATGGGAGGGGTTTGGATGTACGCAAGAAGAAGGTCAGAAGACGAAATTCAAAAGATGGACACGGTCGTATGGCTATGTTCGAACGAGGACTGCAAGGTTTGGATCAGAGATGACTATTCCTTCGAGGATACACCTACCTGCACATTATGCGGCTCAACGATGCAACGGAGCAGTAAGCTGCTTCCGGTGCTGATGAATAACAGTCAAGACTGGAAATTGCCTAAGAACACATCCAATTCCAAATCATAGGAGTGCCGGCTAGCTGCCAATAAGAATAGGGGGAATGAACATGAACGTAAGTGGTGCTTTGCAAGCTGCGAATAGCGGTAATGGACTGAAGCAAGCTGTAGGTGTCGCCGTACTGGACAAGGCGCTGAACGCGGAGGCTGCTCAGATGGAGAAGCTGTTAAGCGGATTTGAGAAGAATCAAGCGGCGATCAAGCAAGCCTCACATCCCCATTTGGGGACGCTGCTGGACATTCAAGCCTGAACCGTACAAGCGAATAAGCTAGGCAACTGCCAAACTGTCACAGCAGCGAATGTGGCAGTTTTTCTATATTTGGACAGTTATGTGTGTGTTGCGATGGAGCGAGCAATGTGCTCGGCTCAGGCGCACGTATGTGAGAGCTCGTTATGAGAGAATGATGCTGAGGAGATAAGCTGATGCGTATACAGACTTGGGTAAAGGTGTTGTCGTTATCAGGCTTGCTGCTGCTCGCTGCAGCGGCATTGTTGTCAGAGCCGGTCATGCTTCTTCTGCAAGGAGATCTGCAGGCGATGCGAGAGCTGGCTGGGGACAGTATAGGTTTATTATTGCTGACGACCTTGGCGTTGATGATCATACAAAATGTATTTACAATCATTCCGTTAATCTTGCTCATCTCCGTGAATGTTACGCTTTTCGGCTTCACATACGGATATATATGGAGCTGGGTTTGCAGTATAATCGGCGGCATTGTCGCATTCCTGGCGGCTCGCTATTGGTTCCACGACTGGTTTGCCAAGCGGCTGCAGGCGCGGATTCAGGAGAAACTTGAAGCGAATGGTCTTCTGTTTGTATTTCTTGGGCGTATCATGCCGTTCGTCCCGACTAGTATCATCAACATTGCTGCTGGGATCAGCACGATTAGGATGAGTCATTTTGTCTACAGCACGATGATCGGGAACTTGCTCTACTTCTTCCTTCTGGCTTTCGTCGCTTTAGGGGTACTGTCTATTCGAATGGAAAAGATGGTCATCTATGTGCTTGGCGGAAGTGCTGTTCTGGGCTATGTGCTCTATCGAATATGGCGCAGCCGGAGAGAGAAGATCAGGAAGCAGGATGTGCCGAACTAAGGGTCCATCTAGTTTTCCGTCGGCAGTGCTCTTTTTTTTGACATCTATATTCCTTGTGTGGTATATTCCCTTTAAGGAATAAATGAAAAGAAGAAGGAAGGTGCTTGGATAGAGAAAACTATCGAGCAGTAGGCAAATAGCTGGCGGCGGCAGTCACTTACAGTAGACAAGAAGCGTTACCAAATCAAGATTCGGAGGGGATTCAGTTGTCTCAAATTGAATTAACACATACTTTTCATGCTCCGCGTGAGCTAGTATTCAAGGCTTTTACCGATTCCGAGCATTTGCAGCATTGGTGGGGACCTGCGGGGTGGGCGTTCCATGTCTCTACATCAGATATTCGCTCCGGCGGTGTATTGCATTACAGTCAGAAGCCCGATGATGGCGACGTTATGTGGGTCAAATTTGAATATAGTGAAATTATTACGCCAGAGAGGATCGTGTATACGAGTTACTTCTCCGATGAGGATGGCAATGTCATCCGCGCTCCATTCGACGATACATGGCCGTTGCGAGTGGAGCATACCTATAGGTTCCTTGAGCAAGAAGGCAAGACTGTTCTAACGATGGCAGGCGCTCCTGTATCCGCCACTGAAGATGAGATGAAGACGTTCCGTGATTCGCAAGCTATGTTTCAGGAAGGGTTCTCGGGAACATTCGCGCAGCTGGACAGCTATTTGTCTGCGGGTTCCATCTAGACGGCGAATAGCAACAATCGCTGCGGCAGCTTAACAAAAGATTGACTGCAACCGTGATAATGATTATCATTATAGGTAGTAATCGTGATAATCATGTGACAAGGAGCGGCGAGATGAAGAAGATCCAATACTGCTGCCGAAATCTGAAGCGATACGAAGCTAAATTTCTATACCAATCCATGAAAGACACGCATCCTGAGCTGAAGCATAAGAAGAAGGATTGCTTGGGAGAATGCAAGATGTGCAAGCAGCAATGCTTCGTCAAGGTCGGCAAGCATAAGCTGCTGTGCAAGCAGTCACCTGATGAATTGTACGCTGCAATTAGCAAGCTAATTGGTTGATTCGTTGACAGTGCCAATGCTCGTGGTGCTGCGTTAGAAGCTGTGAATGAAGAAGGCGCCACTTCTCGTATTCGTACGACAAGGGCGCCTTTCGTTCGTATATAGATTACTCTACCGTATGGTCGGGCTTCAGCATGTCCTGAATCCTACATTCGAATCATATTCCGCTCGCAGCGTTCTTTCCTATTCAGCAATGCTTCTCGTATAATAAGGTGGACGACATCATTCGGCGAAGGCTAGGAAGCCTGGCATGTGTTAGGCGCATTGCCGGAGCGGGTTCGCTTACGAACAGGGAGGAGACAGATACAGTGCAGATTGACTTATCAGGTAAGCTGGTATTAGTAACAGGAGCTTCCGGTGAATTAGGGAGGACGATGGCACGAACGCTGGCCCAATGCGGCGCAGACATCGCTGTGCATTACAGAGGGAATGAAGCCAAGGCCCGGACGTTGCAAGCAGAGCTGGAGGAGCTAGGGAGAAGAACGGTTGCGGTACAAGCGGATGTGACTAAGCTAGACGATGTGCTGCGGATGAAGGAGCAGATTGCGGAGCAGCTCGGCACGATCGATATTGTGGTGGCTAATGCGGTCATTCAATATGCGTGGACTACGGTCTTGGAGCAGCCGGTGGAGGACTATGTGAGTCAGTTTGAATCCTGTGTGCTGCAAAGTGTGCATCTGGCCAAGGCGTTCGTTCCTGATATGGTTGCGCAGCAGGGAGGCCGTATGATCGGCATTAACACGGAATGTGTGATGCAGAACTTCCCGACACAATCTGCCTATGTAGCTGGCAAGCGGGGAATGGATGGGGTGTATCGGATACTGGCCAAGGAGGTTGGCGAGCATCAGATTACGGTCAATCAAGTAGCGCCAGGATGGACGATCAGTGATAAGGACCGGGACAATCATACGGAGCAGAACGAAGGATATTCACAATCTGTGCCGCTCAAGCGCCGGGGAACCGATCAGGAAATTGCCAACGTGGTTGCATTCCTTGCGTCGGATTTGTCCAGCTTTATTACAGGTGCGTACATACCAGTGAACGGCGGCAACGTGATGCCTTCGATTTAATGCATATGGGGCGGATCGCAATGAACAGCAGCCATTCCCGAGAGGGGAGCTGCTGTTTTTTTTTGGTGTTGTCTGTCTAGTGCGTGAGGAGTAGTATTAAGCGGCGTAACGGCGAGTACGGGAGCGCGCTGCGATCACTCGAAGCTCATGCAGTAGACGATCCACCTCACGTTGCAGCTCGTGCAGTCTTTCGTAGGAACGCGTCTGGAGATCGTCTAATTCTGATGCAGGCATATGTTGAAAATCCGCATAGTTCTGTTCGGGCAGGCGTTGACTGAGACGATCGATGTTCTCATTGGACAAATTCAGACGAGATGGTGCAGGTACAGTCATGGTCATCGCTCCTTCGACAAGTTTTCCTTATTGTAAACAGGAAGTATGTGAGCAGCATTAATACGAATCATGACTTTTGTTAAAATTGTCCGTTAAAGTGATTCCAATTGGCTTAGTGGGCAGTAACCAAGCGTCAAGCTGGGGCGCAGCCTGCAGTGTATAAATTAGACAACCCCTGTTCGCAAGCGAACAGGGGTTTATAGACAGCGTAACCGCTGATGGTTCTTTCCGAATTTCTTGCACGAAAACAACGAAAGCCCTACCTCTCAATCGTCTCTTGCGGCTCCGTGGCCGCGCCTGTCATGAATCCGTGAATCCTTCTTGCAGCCGCGATTCATTCATAGAAAAGGAATATTCATACGCCCATGCGAGGAAAGGTGGCGCATGCTTAGAAAGAGGGGAATGTCATTCCCTGAGGTTACACGTCTAACTGTTCAATAATATCATGCGTGCAAGAGGTTGTCAAATATAAGAAGACCGTCCCTCAGCTAAGCTAGCAAGGGAGTCCAGTTCATTATGCGGTTAACATCAGGTGCATGATGAACTAGACTCGTGGGACGGTCCTTCACTTATTCACAATCCATGTGCAAGAGATGAATTATCCGAGGATAACCTCGATGTCATACGTGCCGCCGTCACCGGCAACCGGCACGATATTGCCTTCGATCGCCTTGCCGTTCACCGCAACTGACTTCACACCTTTGGTCACATGATTCGGGTTCTTGACCGCAATGTTCAGCGTATCGCCGCGGAAGACGCGGGTAATCTTGAAGCCGTCCCATTCCTTAGGCAGGCACGGATCGATCTTCAAGCCGTCGAAATCCGGCTGAATGCCGAGTATCGCCTGGGTAATGGCTACATAATTCCATGCGGCTGTACCCGTCAACCAGGAGTTCTTCGCTTCCCCTTCACGAACAGCGTCCTTGCCTGCAATCATCTGGGCATAGACATAAGGCTCCATGCGATGAACTTCGCTGATATCCTCCAGATAAGCCGGCGCGATCTTCTTGTACAGCTCGAAGGCGCGGTCGCCGCGTCCGATTGCGGCTTCTGCCATCATGACCCAAGGATTGTTGTGGCAGAAGATTCCAGCATTCTCTTTGTATCCAGGCGGGTAAGTCGAAATTTCACCAAGGTTCAGATAGTACTTCGAGAATGGCGGGTTATTCAGCACGATACCGTAGTCGGTTTCCAAGCGTTCCTTCACGGCATTCAAGGTTTTCTCCGCTAACCCTTCTTCTACACCGATGCCGGCCATGACACACATGCCTTGCGGCTCGATGAAGATCTGGCCCTCTTCATTGTCCTTGCTGCCGATCTTCTGTCCGTAGTGATCGTAGGCGCGCAGGAACCATTCGCCGTCGAAGCCATGCTCCAGTGTAATCTTGCGCATCTCTTCAATGTGCGCTTGCGCTTCCGCTGCTTCTTGCTCCAGACCTCTGCGCTTGCACAGCTCCACGTAATCCGGCCCGACGAAGACGAACAGGCCGGCAATGAAGATCGATTCGGCTACACGGCCTTCAATGTTGGCCGTAGTCTGGAACGATTCGCCCGGTTCCTTGGAGAAGCAGTTCAGATTCAAGCAGTCATTCCAGTCAGCGCGTCCGATCAGCGGCAAGCCGTGAGGCCCTTTGTTATGGATGACATGATAGAAGGAACGCTTCAGATGCTCGAACAGCGTAGCTGTGTTGTTCGGATCGCTGTCGAACGGGACTTGATCATCCAGAATGCTGAAATCGCCGGTCTCCTTTATGTACGCGGCGGTACCGAGAATGAGCCATAGCGGATCGTCGTTGAAGCCGCTGCCCACTTCGTTATTGCCCTTCTTCGTGAGCGGCTGATATTGATGATAAGCACTGCCGTCCTCGAACTGTGTAGACGCAATGTCGATGATCCGCTCTCTCGCGCGTTCGGGAATTTGGTGAACGAAGCCGAGCAGATCCTGATTGGAGTCGCGGAATCCCATGCCGCGACCGATGCCGGATTCGAAGTAAGAAGCGGATCGAGACATGTTGAACGTGACCATACATTGATACGGATTCCAGATGTTCACCATACGGTCCAGCTTCTCATCATGGCTTTCGATCAAGTACTTGGACAGCAGGTTGTTCCAATAAGCGCTTAGGTCCGCCATCGCCTTGTCTACGTCCGCGTCGGTAGCGAATTGATCGATCATCGCTTGCGCACGTGTCTTGTTAATGACATTCGGTGCTTCCCACTTCTCTTCCTCGGGATTCTCTACATACCCGAGCACGAAGATGAAGGTCTTCTCCTCACCTGGCTGCAAGGTGATGTCAATGGCATGCGAAGCGATCGGCGACCAGCCGCTTGCAACTGAATTTGAAGCTTGACCTGCTTCAACTACCTGCGGCGTGTCCAAGCCGTTATAAGCGCCGAGGAATGATTCGCGATCTGTATCGAAGCCGTCAATCGCGCTGTTCACCGAGTAGAAGGAATAATGATTGCGGCGCTCGCGATACTCTGTCTTATGGTAGATTGCCGATCCTTTCACTTCCACTTCGCCTGTGCTCAGGTTACGCTGGAAGTTCGTCATATCATCGTGTGCGTTCCACAAGCAGAACTCGATGAAGGAGAACAGCTTCACCTGCTTCTCGGCATCGGAAGTGTTCGACACGGTAACCTTGTGAACCTCACCGGTGAACTGAAGCGGTACAAGAGCAAGCTGGTTGACGCGGATACCATTGCGCTCGCCGGTAATCGACGTATAGCCTAGCCCGTGGCGGCATTCATAGAAATCAAGATCGCGCTTGACAGGCATCCACCCAGGTGTCCAATAATCGCCATTGTCATGCAAGTAGAAGTACCGACCGCCGCTGTCTATAGGAATGTTATTGTAGCGGTAGCGGGTAATGCGGCGCAAACGGGCGTCGCGATAGAAGCAATAGCCACCTGCTGTGTTGGACATCAGTCCAAAGAACTGCTCATTCCCCAAGTAGTTGATCCATGGGTAAGGGGTTTTGGGGGTGTTGATGACGTATTCCTTGTGGGCGTCATCGAAGTGACCGAATTTCATTGTTCATTCTCCTCTCCATCCATATGATGATCGTGAACGCGCGTTCACAAATGCAACAAGTTCCCGTATAATAGGGATACTCGCTAAGTGAAGCAGCTTGCCTTGCAGTCCATCTATATCGTAACGGCTCCAAGGCAAGCGTGCGAATTGCGGTAGGCAGTTACAGCTCCTTACAGGATTCCCGTATCATGAGCTTAGTTGGGAATTGTACAGTATGGAATGCGACCTGTCTTCGTTCGCACATGGCTGTTACTGTATGGACGGCTTCCTTCGACATTTCATACAACGGCAGTCGGACAGAGGTGAGTCGGGGGGCGAGTTGATCTGCTACAGGAACATCGTCGAATCCGATTATAGACACGTCATCTGGCACATGCAGTCCTTCCTCGCGAAGAGCCTCCATCGCAGCAATCGCCATATCATCATTAGCCGAGAAGATCGCTGTAGGCCGCTCGCCGTTGCGAATGAGACGCTTCACTTCGTCGTAAGCCTTCTGCTTCAGAAACTCGCCGGTCAGTACATACGATTCCTTGAAGGGGATGTCATGGGCTTGCAAAGTATCCACATACGCCTGAAAGCGCTGCCGCCCTGAGTAAGTATTCGCCCTGCCCGCGATCATGGCAATCTCTCGATGGCCGAGGCTGATCAAGTGGGCAACGGCTTCCTTGGCGCCTGCGTAATCGTCTGTGTTAATGATGGACATGTAATTCTGGTCCAGCTGATTGTCTGTAATCTCTGACACATCGTAGTCGATTAGAATAAATGGGGCCTGCAATCCGGCAATTTCCCGAACCATCGCAATGTTAGTTTGGGTTCCGACTATAATACCGCCGTCAATCCGTCGCTGCAGGAATGCTTGGCGAACCTTGGCGAAATCTTCTTGCGTATAGACAGTGTGGATAAGTACGTAATAGCCCAGACTGTTCGCTGTATCGACGATCGCGTCGACGAACGGGGCGAAGTAGTTGTTCTGATAAATACGATTCGACGATTGGCGATCCGCAATGCTGACTACGAACAGACCGATCGTATTCGTTCCCTTGCCCGCCAGTACTCTAGCTGAAGTATTCGGTTCATATCGGTATTGCTCGATAACCTTCATCACTTTGCGGTGTGTTTCCTCCGGCACGTTCGGGTAATTGTTCATCACTCGTGATACAGTGCTTCGGGATACACCGGCCAACTTGGCAATGTCTTCGCTGCGCATAGAAGTCTCCTTGTCAATGTGAACGCGCGTTCTTGTGTTGCTATTATTGTACTGCGGCTCAGTTGAAATTTCAATGAATTATTGTTCCGGCGCATCTATTGTTTTTGGAGGAAATAGTAGGAATTTGTTCTTCTATGTTGAATGTATTAATCTGACGAGGTGATGCGGATGGACAACCAGAGCCGGCCTGTTCCTATGTGGAAAAGCTTCATAGCTTTCCTTGCCTGTATCGGATTGGCTGTAGCAGGTCATGCCTATACACTGCCGACTGCTTTCGGATTGGATATGATATTCTCTGGCATCTTCCTGCTGGCAGCTGTACGAATTCTTGGTGTATGGGCCGGAGCCGGAGCAGCGGCACTAACCGCAGGTATAGTCTATGTGGGAATAACTCCTAACCCGGTCGTGTTCATGCTAATAATCGAGGTCGTGTTCATCGGTATAGTGACGAACGTAGGCAAGCGGGCAAGTGTATTCGGAGCGAGCTGTCTATATTGGATTTTGCTCGGATTGCCTGTGCTGGCAGGGATTCTGTATGGATTCGGCGAACCGGAGCCGCTCGCTACTATTCTCATTCTGGGAAAGAGTGCAGCGAACGGGCTGTTCAATGCATGGGTGGCGGATATCCTTCTGATCTATGCGCCGATTCAGCGTTGGCTTATCAGGGAAAGGGTGCATAAGTACCCGCTTCGCCAAATTATGTTCCACATTACGATGGGTGTAGTGATGGTGCCGTTCATGCTCTTTACAGTCATTAGCGGATGGTTCCAATCTAACTCCATTCAGCATCGCAGTGAAGAGCTGGCAGCAAGTGTTGCGCAGACGTTGCAGTCAGATTTGAGCACATGGAGTAGCATGGACTTGAAGCAGCTGCAGATGGGCGGAGCCGTACAGATGGGTAGACTCCACGAGCTGATTCATAATTCGAATGCTACGAATGATTGGATTGTATCGGTAGAGACCCCTTACGGTATCAGGATGAACGGCACGCAGGTGAATGAGGCAAGCGGTCTCGACGAATGGTATGCAATGGGAAATGTGGAACTACTGGGTGAAGGACTGTACGAATGGACGCCGGGCGATCAGGTGTTGTATGCGATACTCTCATGGCGCGAGATGGAGCACATTGTTCAGATGACGTTGGAGCCGATGCCATTCACATTCTATGTGCAAGTCCCGTTGTCAGTCTATATGCAAGACACACAACAATTTTATGTCATTCAATATGGGGTGATGATTTTATATATTATATTCGGCACATGGGCTACGTCGTTTCTGAGCCACAGTATGAGCCGCTCGATCTCGGGGCTCGCACATGCGACCATCGATTTGCCGAATAAGTTGAAGCGTCAAGAGTCGATTGATTGGCCGACGAGCAGTCTGCGGGAAATTCATCAGCTCATTAGGAATTTCCGCGGCATGGCTGATAACTTATATGGCGCTTTTCAGAAGCAGAAGCAATCGGAGCAAACGTTACATGAGCTGGCTTATTATGATGCACTTACAGGTTTGCCTAATCGACGCTCCTTCTCACGAGACTTGTCTAGCCAGCTAGAGGAGGAGAACAGCGAGAAGCAGCAAGCAGCTGTGCTGTTCATGGACTTGGACCGGTTCAAGCAGATCAACGATTCACTCGGACATTCTGCAGGTGACGAGCTGTTGCAGGGGATTGCCGAGCGCTTGCAGCGAGTAATTGCGGATCAAGGCACGGTGTACCGGCTAGGCGGCGATGAATTCACGATTGTGCTCCCACACGTGCAGGAGGAGGAGGTACATGCCTTGGTGCATGAAGTTCAGCAAGCATGCAAGGAACCGCATGCGATATCAGGTCAAGAACTGCGCACCTTCGTCAGCATCGGCATCAGCATGATCCCGCGGGACGGAACCGATCTGGATACGATCGTTCGTCATGCGGATATGGCGATGTACAAGGCGAAGGGTCAAGGAGGCAAGGGCTATGAATTTTACCATGATTCCATCGCACACACGGAAGACCGTATGTTGCTTGAGATCGAGCTGCATAAGGCGGCTGCGAATGAGGAGTTCGAGCTCTATTACCAGCCGAAAGTACAGCTCTCCTCGGGGACAGTGACTGGTGTTGAGGCGTTGATTCGCTGGAATCATGCTGAGCGGGGCGTCGTGCCGCCAGATCAATTCATCCCGCTAGCTGAAGTGACCGGCTTGATCGTGCCTATAGGAGAATGGGTGCTCCGGGCAGCTTGCAAACAAGCGAAGCAATGGCACGACCAAGGAATTCTGCCATTGGCGGTATCGGTTAATATCTCAGCGCGCCAGTTGAGCGGCGATCATCTGGTTCAGACCATTACTCGCATACTGGAGGAGACAGGGCTGCCTCCGTCCAGTTTGGAACTGGAGATTACAGAAGGGTCACTTATATGGGACAAGGATATGGCCGTTCATACTTTATCCGTCCTGAAGCACTTAGGCATTCGCATCAGCATTGACGACTTCGGCACCGGATATTCGTCACTGGGACAGTTGAGACAGCTTCCGATTCATACGATCAAAATTGACAAAGCATTCGTTCGTTCCATTCATAACGACAAGGTGAATGCTGCGATTGTCGAGGCAATTATCCGCTTATCCAAAAGCATGGAGCTAGAAATATTGGCAGAAGGGGTAGAAACGCAGGAGGAGCTGAAGAAGCTGCAACAGATCGGTTGTGACTTGATACAGGGCTATCTGTTCAGCAAGCCGCTACCAGCAGAAGCATGCCAGTCTCTGTTGGCGGAGGAAGGCGTAGGTGCAGAGGGCAATGCGAAGGGAGGAGGATTGTTATGAAGAATAATTGGGCGGCCTTGGTGTGGATAGGCTGTATCTGTGCGTTGCTTACCGCATGCAATAACGGTGCATCTCAGCTGATGTTCGAAGCGCAAGAGGCTGAGGTCGCGCACGTCGGTGTGCGCGAGCAAGCAAAGGACAAGGAGCTTACGTTGTGGACCTATTACGATCCGGCTCCGCTCCTGAAGGAGTTTCAGGAGAAGCACCCCGACGTGCAATTGACTGTCAGGCTCGTCCAATATGAGACAATGGTGGAAGATTACATGAATGGCTTGGCGAGTGACGATCCGCCTGATGTCTTAGTTATTGACAATAACAAAGTCGGTACCTTCCGTGCGATTCAAGGTTTGGAGAACTTGATGGAACAGCCTTATGGGGGGGAGCGTTATCGTCGGTTAATACCGGATCAAATGTGGGGGTATTATTCATCCATAACGGAGAAGCAGATGATCGCGATGCCGATTCAAGTTCTGGGAGCGGTCACCTATTACCGGGCGGACATTCTTGAACAGTATGGCTTTCCAACTGATCCGGCTGAACTTGCCTATTACTTAGAGAGTGCGGATAATTGGCTGCATATGGCGAAGGTGTTGAAGGAGCACGACATCTATATCTTCCAATTCGCTACTGATCCGCTAGAGGTGGCAGGGATGCACTATAGCTTGCTTGATCGTTTCTACCGATTTGCCCGCAACAATGAGACTGTGCGTGAAGCGGCCAAGCTAGGCAGGGAGATTCGCAAGCACGGCTTAAGTCTGCAGTATGATGTGCATGATCCAATGTCGCAGAGAGCGATGCAGGAGAATCGTTTTGCTATGTTCTATATGGGGGCATGGGCGACACAGGAACTGCAACGATGGGCGCCTGGCACGGAGGGCAAGTGGCGAATTACACGATTGCCGATGAATTTGTACGGTGTAGACGGAGGGTCCTCGCTTGCCATTGCATCATCCAGTCGAAACAAAGCATTGGCGTGGGAGTTGGTCGAGTCGGCTACACGATTGGATGAAGTGTTGAACAACCCAGAGGACCGTGCGTTTCTTGGCGGACAGAACTTAACGTATTATTATAGCAATCAGCTGCAGCGCATGGACAAGGCTATTCCTTCGCCGTTTGATGAGAAGCTGTCCCATTATTGGTCGGCAGGAATGGCGAGTGTGATCGAAAGCTCGAATAATATAGGGGATCACTTCAATGCACTGGAGAAAGAAATGATAGACAGTATTACCGAGGATCGCCAGCGAATGCTCCACTATTTGAATCTAAGTCCGGACTAGAACTGCATTGGGTATTCAGACGCAGACAGATGAGGATGTGAATGGTATGAACGCAATAGCAAGCAGAATTCAGGAACTTCAGCAATATTCACCGGCTCGAACAGCAGCGCCGGATTTGGATAGCTTCTGGCAGCGCACATGTAAGGAAGCGCGGGACCTTCCCTTCCGTGCCGAGAAGGAGTTGCAGCCGACGCTAATACAGGGGATGAGTGTATATGCCGTATCCTTTGACAGCTTCGGAGAAACACGTATCTCCGGCAGATTGATCGTCCCTCAGGCAACGAATGACGGGCGATCTGGCACCCGATTTCCTTGTGTAACCGTGTTCCCGGGATATACGAATGCAATGGACCATCATGCCGCGTATGCCCATTGGACGATGATGGGTGTGGCCGTACTGGCACTTGATGTTCGCGGGCAAGCGGGGGAGTCGGGGAACCGGCTGGGAAGCGACTATGGGATGACCAAAGGCTGGATAACAGAGGGGATACTGGACCCGCACAGCTGTTATTACAAAGCGCTGGCAATCGATGCATGGCGGGCGTTGGAATGGGTATCTGTCCAGCCTGAAATTGATGCGTCCCGCATCGCTGCAGTGGGGGCAAGTCAGGGCGGAGGACTGGCCTTGCTTGCAGCAGCGCTGCATAGCAAGGTTTCGCTCGCAGTTGCTGATATTCCGAATATGTGCCATATGGACTTCGGGATCTTGCATTCGACTGGATCACTGACCGAAGCGGCGGAATTTTGCCGCAAGCATCCAGCGCAGACCGAAGCTGTCCTGCGTACGCTTAGCTATTTCGATATGTTGAATTTGGCTGCGCGGGTCAATGTTCCATTATTGATGTCAGTTGGGTTGAAGGACTCGGTCTGCATGCCGGAGCAAATATTCCCTGTGTATGAGCGAATTGCGTCTGCAGATAAACAGCTTGCGATTTACCCGTTCACTGGACATGCTGTTGAGACAGACCAATGGGATAAGATGCTGCGATTTGTGCATGACAAGTTCGACCTGAGTGCTGCAGGATGAGTCGAGCTGTTCGAGTGGAACCTCTGGACCTAGCGTGTGATGATGCGCTTGGTCCAGAAGCCGCCGCGGAAATAACGAGGCTCAAGCTGCTGCGGCCAAAATCAGGAGTGGAGAGTCGATTGCTTCACAGGTTGGACCAATGGTATGATGTATAGTGGACTTTTAAGGAATGGAGCCGACGAGTTTACCATGCGCTTACTTCGCACCATGAGATATAACATGATAAGGCTATTTCGAATCAAAGCGGGAGCACACCGGATTGCGCTCGGTTTTGTGTTAGGTTTTTTTCCATGTTGGTTCCCAACATTCGGCGTGGGTCCATTCTTATCTGTTGTGCTCACCCGATGGATCAAAGGAAATGTAGTTGCGGCAATAGTTGCAGCCTCAGTAGGTTCCTTCTTGTGGCCGGTATTATTCTATCTGAACTACATGACGGGGAAGATGATAACAGACAACTGGGATCGGGCGCCTGATCCGAATGAGGATTATGGGACAACAGTGGAACAGGTTACATCTCTGAACGATATGGGTATGGACTTTGTTATCGGTTCGCTTATGAACAGCATTGTCATGTCTTTGGCAGGATACTGGTTGTTGCGAGCGCTGTTCACCTACTTCCGACCTCAAATTTATAGTTGGATCAAGAAGATGACGCTTAAGAAGCGTCAGCGGGTGCAGAAGAAGACTTTGAGCTAATGGCAACGTTACGGGCATGGTGATGTCATGCCTGTTTGCACATTTACGCATGATACATATTGTATTAATTAGTGAAAAATGACTTGACAAAGATACATAATGTATCATATTCTTGGGATGAATGTACGGTTTCAAGTACAAATAGTGCCCTTTTTTACATCGACAAAAGAATATAAAATACACCAACGGGTTTCGACATGTTTTTTGTTGGAACGGCTCTATAATAGAACCAGGCTATAAATATAAACGAATACTAATGGATGGGTGAGGATGATCGTCGTGGGAAACCGTAAAATAACAGTGGACATCCATGATATCATGCATCAAATGGGCATTCCAAGAAATGCGTTCGAAATATTCGGCACGAACAACGGATCTTATCATACGTCGGCTAATGATCGAATTCAGCAATCTCGAAATTCCGAACAAGAACAACCGCGCAAGGAACCCAGCCGCAAGGAATGGCAAACAGACCCCGTAGAATTGGTGGCAGCATCTTCCTGAACGGCTCTGCGTTCGTCAATCGTTCATCGATCGTTCAGCTCGTATGAAGGCGATGAATCGCTTTGCTTCTTCCACGGTTAGCTTTCTGCCGTCAATCGTCAAGTCGAACTGCTCTAGAATCTGCTCATCAGCCAACTCCAATGACTCCTGGAACAACTGAATGCTGGGATCAAGCTTGCTATGCGGATCATTCGTACGTCCGAGAATATAATCAATGGACACCTGGAAGTATTCTGCTATCGCCTCAATCGTCTCATAATCAGGTTCTCTGCGATTGTTCTCATAATGGGATAAGGCGGCACGGGTGATTCCCAGCTTGCTGGAAAACTCTTCTTGCGTTAGATGTCTAGCTCTCCTCAGCTGAGCAATGCGGTGACCACAATTCATAGGAAGACCTCCTCCTGGGAAGGGAAAATTCTGCATGAAAGAAAAAAACGCTTGACACGATACGACTTGTATCATACAGTAACAGTAGGTTATCGTTACGGTTCGTATCGATTAGAAGCGAAAGTTGTCAAGCATTATGGACTTTGCCATAGTACGGACCTTAACTATTGAACGCTGTTCGTTACTAGGAGCGTACATTCCTCCCGCACATCTGTCATTATATACTACCGGAAGAGCACCGCGCAACTGGCAGTCGCGTCCACTCGTATTCCTTCTTAGTCACGGACAGATTGGAGAAGAACAAAGGAGAGTGAATCAAGATGGAACACTTTTTTTGCTGCAGATGCAGGAGAATTCGGAACCTCCATCCGGGATCACACATATTCCGTACAGGCTTCTATCGGGTGCATACACAGCTTGGCAAATGCTTGGAATGTGTCGAAGCAGATCATATTCGTGCAGGGGAGAAGCTTGTCCACATTACGGCGTAAGCAGGGCAATATTTTTTTTGACCGAAGTGATACACTTCGTATCACTGGCGAATTCGTCCGAATGATGTCGAGACTATATGGGAGATGCGGCAGATTTTCATGCAGGAAAAGGGAGGAAGACGGTGGTGGACGTTAAGAGAGTGTTATCCTTGGCAGCACTTCGCGAAGTATCTATGCAATCGCGGTTGGATAAGCCCTTAAGTTCAACTGCTGAGCGATCGGCTGATCGGAAACGTACACATGCAGAAGTAGTTGCGGAACTGTCACTTACGAGTCAAGGTCAACAGCAGAGATCAGCACGTTCGGTAAGGATGCCTTTGCCCGAACCTGCTTGGAACTACACGATGTTTCAATACGGTACACTTGCATCGGCAGCGGGTCTAGCACAGTTGCAGGCTGTCCGTGCCTACCGGAGGTGCGCTGACATAGCAGCCAAATCTGACAGTTCATTCGACCAGTTGGTGTAAGCGACACTGGAAAGGATGGTTAGCATGCAGGCAAGTTACCCAACAACTAGCGGAATGGCGCAGGAGCGGTATCATCGTTGGACGAGATTTAACCTAATCGAGCCTTGGAAGAGTGATCTTCAACGCATTGAAGATGCAAGCGAAATCGAAGATCGATTTTATCGGCATCTGGAATTCGGACCAGCTGGATTGCAAGGACAGATTGGGGCAGGCATTAATCGAATGAACACGTATACGATACGCAGAATGGCAATGGGCTTAGCGTTGTACTTGCGGCGCAGAGGGCTTGCTCATATGAAGCAGGGAGTCGTGATTGCCTACGATAACCGTATGTTCTCCGCGCACTTTGCAGAAGAGACCGCGCTAGTGCTAGCAAGGGGTGGGATACCGGTATATCTGTTCGATCGAATGCGTCCCACGCCCATGATGTCATTCGCGGTTAGAGAGCTGAAGGCTGCGGCAGGTGTATCGATCACAGCGAGCCACAAGGAAGCGAAGTATAATGGTGTGAAGATGTTCGGTGAGAATGGCGCGCACATATCGCAAAAAACCGCCATCGCCCTGACGCGGAGCATGGAGAGAGTGAATGATGAGCTGCTCGTTGAAGCGATGCGTTTGCAACAGGCAATGCGTAAAGGATACTTGACCTACATCGGGGAAGAGCTGGAAGAAGGTTATTACCGTCAGCTCGAAACCGTGATCCAAGACGCTACGCTCCTTCCTAGCGCGGGTGACAAGCTGTCTATCGTATATACACCGCTGCATGGAAGCGGAGGCATTCCCGTGCGTGAAGCCCTGCGGCGTGCAGGGTTCAAGCATGTTCATCGAGTTGAAGCCCAAGAGAAGCCGGATCCCTATTTCACGACCATAGCGGAGCCGAATCCTGAAGAGACCGAAGTGATGTCCATGGCGCTTGCAGCAGCCAAACAGTCGCGTGCGGATGTTGTCCTCGGAACAGATGCAGATGTATCTAGTACAGGCGTGACAATTCGAACACGACAAGGGAGTTACGTTCAGCTTACAGGCAACGAGCTTGGCGCATTGCTGCTCCATTACATGCTTCTACAGAAGCAGAAGAAGCGGCAATTGCCTGCAGACAGCATCCTGCTTAAATCGATTGTAACCTCTGAACTGGGCAGTCGAATTGCGGAACAATACGGTGTGAATACGATCCGCACGCTTTTAGGCTTCAAGTATATTGCTGAGAAAGTATTCGAGTATGAGCAGAGCGGTACGGCGACCTTCTTATTCGGTTATGAGGAGAGTCACGGGTATTTGGCAGGTGCGTTCGTAAGGGATCGAGACGGAATACAAGCATGTCAGCTTATATGTGAGATGTCAGCCTATTATAAATCTAAGGATCGTACGTTGGATGAGGTGCTGGAGGAGCTGCAGGTCAGGCATGGCTATCATCAAGAAAGCCGCCTCGCTTACAATTGGAACGGTCGTGAAGGAAACAGCCGCATGAAGCGTATTATGCGTCAGCTGCGCAAGCAGCCTCTGCCAAGATTAGAAGGCTATCCAGTAGCATGTGTGCATGACTACTTATCCAGTGTGACTCACTATGAAGACGGTGCGAGCGATTCGCTGGACATGCCGCGTGCAGATGTAATCAAGGCGGAGCTGCGCGATGGATCATGGTTCGCTATCTGTCCTTCCGCCACGGAACCGAAGCTCACTGCCTACATTGGCGTAACAGCGAGCACTCGCGTCGATTGCGAGAGTAAGCATGAATCGGTCAGGCTTGCGGTACAAAGTTGGTTGAAGCAGACGTTCGAGGAAGCGGAGCATCAACGCAAGCGTCGCAAGAACAAAAGATAATGCCTGAGAGCCATCAAAAGCACAAGGAAGCTGTCCCGTTATATGAAGGGACAGCTTCCTTGTGTTCTGATGGGCGTTATACTTTGCATTGATTTATGTCCGAATGAAGAAAATATAAAGCAGTATACGAATCAGGGTAATAAACGCAAGGAATTCCTAAGTTTGGGCTATTTTTTTTCGATGAAAGATGTATAATGACAGGGAAAGGAAGGTCTTGCATGACGAAGAAAGTAGCTGTTTTATCGGTTAAAAGTGTGCTAATCTTGGCTGCGCTCTACTTTATGCTTGTGCATGTAAAACTGCCATTAGCGGAAGTGTTCTACTTCCTGACTCATACGAATGTGAATTTTTATGCCTCAGTTGCGCTATTCACCCTGTTTCTTGTGCTTCAGGCATGGATATGGGTACAGATTCTGAATGATTCCGGCAATGCTATGCCATGGTTCAAAGGAATCTTGATCTATATTAATTCTCAATTTGCGAAGTATATACCGGGCGGATTCTGGAACTATCTTGGCCGCATATATTATACAAGCCGGGAAGGCATTTCGCTGCAAACCCAGCTAGTGACACTACTGTATGAGAACATCTTGTTGGTGATGGCTGCATCTGTCTATGCTATCATTTTGGCGAAGCTTACGGGTATGATCGGCTTTGGCTGGCTAATCGTATTTTTTGCTATGCTTATCTTGTTTTTTTTCTATTATCGCCCGGTAACTGGTATACTGGAACAAGGTGTTCACAGATTCATTAAGAAGTTCCGTGATGTGCCCATGACGTTGACGAGGAAGAGCTTCTTCACGTACTTGTTCTATTTTCTCATTAGTCATATGGTTATGGGGTGGGCGTTCTGGCTATTGCTCGTTAGCATGGGTGTCTCGAATATCGGCTTCTTCTATGCAGCCGGCACGTTCGCGGCAGCGTGGCTGATTGGCTTGCTTAGTCCGCTTCCAGGAGGGCTTGGCGTACGGGAAGGCATCATTGTATTTCTAATCGGAATAGTCGTGAAGGACGCGGCGCTGGCGACGCAGATCTCGATTATTGCACGTATATGGAATGTCATCAGTGAAGTGCTGTTTTTCTTAATTGTGAACGGCGCGTATCAGTTGAGAAGAAGGTGGGGGCATCATTGAAGAAGAAGAAGGTGCTGCTGGTTACCGGTGTATTTCCGCCGGGCATCGGCGGTATGCAGAGCTATTATTATCATTTGTGCCGCAGCTCGAAGCTGGACATGACGGTACTTGCACCGCAGTATGAAGGCGACGCAGCATTCGATGCTGTACCGCAGAGCTATAAGATCATTAGAGGACCGTTCTTCAGAGACGAGAAGATAAATCCGGGAAGCTGGCTTAGTCTGCTGCGGTATACGTGGCGCACTATTCGGCAGGAGAAGATAGAAGTAACCGTATATGGCTATATTCTGATCGGCTTCATTGGCTGGTTGTTCAATCTGTTGTTCGGCAAGGAATATGTGATTTCTACACATGGCAAGGATATGATGGAATTCCGCAATATTATTGGACTTCGCTTCTTGACGAAGATCATATTGAAGAGAGCGACCGGTATTTTGACCAATAGCGAATTTACCCGTAAGGAAGTGGAGAAGTACGGAGTAGATCCGCATCGTATCCAATTGATCTATCCGGGTGTGGAGGATGTCTATGTGCCCGAGGACAAGGATCCGGCACTTGTCGAGAAGCATGGACTTGCAGGCAAGTATGTCATGATGACAGTTGGCCGGCTCGTCCGGCGCAAGGGACATGATATGGTAATTCGCGCTTTGCCAGAAGCGGTGAAGCAGATTCCGAATCTTGTTTATCTAATCGTAGGCGACGGACCTAAGCGGGATAGATTAGAGCAGCTGGCGAAGGAGTGTGGCGTCTGGGATCGTGTTGTCTTCGCGGGGTATGTCGAAGGCAATGACGAAGCGAAGAAATATTACAACCTGTGTGACCAGTTTATTATGACGAGCAGGCTGTTGGAGAACAAGGGCGATGTGGAAGGCTTCGGCATTGTGTATCTCGAAGCGGCAAGCTGCCGCAAGGCTGTGATCGCCGGTAATTCGGGCGGTGTCGGCGAAGCCGTGCTGCACGAGGAAACAGGACTGTTGGTTGATCCTGAGTCAGCTTCAGAGATCGCGTCAGCTATTGTGCGGCTGTATCATAATCCGCAGCTTCGCGAGAATTTGGCGAATCGGGCCTACGAGCGTGCGAAGAAGAGCTTCCGCTACAAGCGGCTTGGTGAGCAATTCGACACGTACTTAGCGAATGTCAGCCGGATGTCGGTCATGCCAGCGGAAGATATTGCTGCACTCAAAGCACGCCTGCGCTTATAATCTAATCATGTCTGAGACAAGCCGGCGGAGAGCCGGCTTTTTTTGTGGCTCGGCGTGCCTAGGTGCGCATCTTCAAGCGGTTGAAAGTCCGGTCGTGGTTGACCGCCGTCATGCGAAGCCACACCACGCGCTGGGAGCTGTGCGTGGTGCGAAAAGCCTTATGCTGCTAGCGAAGGTGTGCAGGAGTGCTTACCGGGGTAGGTGTATGCACCTTGGGAGCTTCTAACGGAAATAGGAGGACACTATTGCGCCGAATTAGGGGTGTGACGAGCTCTAACGGAAATAGAAGCAGCTTATTCAGTAAGATTTAGGCTGAACGGATAGGATATGGCTGTCTAAGAGTTTCTCATTTCCGATAAAAATAGAAATCGAAAGAAAAACAGGCGATTAGATGCCTCTCAGTTCCGTTAGAATACTAGATCGATCAATGATGGGCTGTCAGATTCGTGAGAATGGCAAATGTGTGGATGGAAGTGATGAAGTATGGCGGGGGATAGTGAAATGGCGACGGAATAGTAAAATTATAAAAAATAGTGGCGAGGGAGGCGGAACATATGGAAACTGGAAACTTGGCAGAACACAATGGAGAAGCCAGGCGGGACAAGCGTGCTATTCTTCACAATGATTGGGCACAGCTGCTAGAAGCGGAATGCAAGAAAGACTATTACTTGCGCTTGCAGCAATTTCTGAGAGATGAGTACCAGAAGTATACCGTATATCCAGAATCGGCGTACGTACTCAATGCGCTTCACCATACCCCTTATGCGAACGTCAAGGTCGTGATTCTTGGTCAAGATCCATACCATGGTCCGGGCCAGGCGCATGGCTTGAGTTTTTCAGTGCGGCCAGGTGTGGAAGTGCCGCCTTCTCTGCGGAATATCTACAAGGAATTGCAGCAAGATGTTGGCTGTCCTATACCAACTCATGGCTGCTTGGCCGGTTGGGCAGAGCAGGGGGTGTTGCTGCTGAACACGGTGCTGACTGTTCGCCAAGGAGAGGCTCACTCCCATAAGAATCAAGGCTGGGAGACATTCACAGATGCTGTCATGGACCAACTGAATGCACATCCGGACCCGATCGTGTTCTTACTATGGGGACGACCGGCTCAGAATAAGGCGAAGCGTATTACGAACGCCAGACATCTGTTGCTGAGCGCACCGCATCCTAGTCCATTGTCTGCGCATCGGGGGTTTATAGGCTGCGCGCATTTCTCCAAGACGAACGTCTTCTTGGAAGAGCAAGGACGCGGACAAGTGAATTGGCGTTTGCCTGAATAACTATGTGGTTGACCAATGCGGCATCTAATTGTCTACTAATATGTCGTAAGGTGAATAAAATGAGCTTAAATCACGTCTTTACCGTTCCATTATCTTGCACCCTCCTGTATAATGTTATGTATTCTAACATCATTGGGGGAGATTATATGCCGTTGTGGGGATTCGGGAGGAAAGATGCAGGCAGCGATTCACAAATTCGTGATAAAGAAGCGCAGATGCGCCGATTTGTTCGGGAATCACAGGTTGTCGCTGATCGCATGCTGGGTGCGGTGGAAGAGGTAGGGGCTTCTGTTTCGACATTGACCGATGTGGCGGATCACTCTGTGGAGCACGAGAACCGATTGCGGAGCAACGGCACACAAACCTTGGTGCGCGTGGAGAGCACGTTCTCTTCCTTGCAGGAAGCTGCCTCAGCAGCCAATGAAACTACTGCAACGGCTCGGAGGCTGGGCGAACAATCAGAGGAAACGAACGAGCTTGTATTGGAGGTCGCTCGTTCCTTGCAGCATACCGATGAAGTGATGGCGAAGATGAATGGTGTGCAGCGGAAGATGGAGACGAGCATTATGGAGCTGACAGAAGAGGCTGGTCGAATTGATGAAATTAATCGATTTATTCATGAAGTTGTGTCGCAGACATCGCTGCTGGCATTGAATGCATCTATAGAAGCGGCGAGGGCAGGTGAGCACGGGCATGGGTTCTCGGTTGTCGCGCAGGAAATTCGCAAGCTGGCGGATCAGGGGAGCGGTGCCGTGAAGCGCTCTTCTGATCTGGTGTCCTCCATTGAGAATGGTGTCGCAGAGGTGGTCGCAGCTGTCAGGGAAGAGCGTGCATCCGTGGAGGAAGGCATTGAGGAAATGCGGACGGTTAAGGACAAGATGGACCGCGTGTTCCTCGGCGTGCAGGCTGTGCACAAGCTGGTCGATCATACCCGGCAGTCTAATGAGCAGCAATCGGAAGTAGTGTCTCGCGTTGCGGATATGCTTCAAGAGGTTGTCCTGCTTGCCAACCAAACACTGCAAGATGTAGACAGAGCCGTATCCAACATGGAGGTGCAACGGCAGCAAATTCACAAATTGACGATGATTCGTGATGAGTTGGAACGCTCTTCTGGGGAGCTTGCTGCGTCTGTTCGGGAGCTGGATTGGCAAGAGCAGGAAGCCAGCCTGAGAGTTACAGAAGAACAGATGCGGGCATGGATGGCAAGTCTTGTGCAGGATGATGAGCTGATTCCTGTGGATGATCAAGTGCATGCCAAGAAGCTGGAAATTTTTTATGAGGCGAATGAGGCGATCGAAGCTGTGTGGTCGAATCGTACAGACGGCACATTCATCTGCTCTTTTCCCCCAGCTGGTCTGTTGAATGCTAGACAACGGGATTGGTGGCAAAGCGCAATGAACGGAGAGAGTTACGTATCGTCGATCTATGTATCAGCCATCACCAAAAAACCGTGCATCACATTATCGCGATCACTTACAGACGATAACGGACAGACGGTAGCTGTCGTTGGTATGGATATACGCATGGATTAAAATTTGACGAGTTGTCGGTCATCCTGCATCTGCATGCGGAACAACGCTTCCAACCCGACTTTCATTCGCTCCTGTTCTTGCGTATTCAAGTGGGGGAACAACTCCTGCAATTCCTCCAACACAATATCTTGCCATCGTTTGCGCATGGGGTCGAGCCTCCTCGTACTTAAGCATAAACCATAGTTATTCTATAATTCTAGAACAGCCGAACGATGATGGCTATGCGCCGTAACGATTATTTTGGGGCGCGCACAATGTGAGTATAAAGGCCTAGCCACGAATAGCGGCTAGGCCTTTATGAATGGGACATCAAGTTATGACACAGCGTCCGGCTTCATTAGCAACTGCGAGCAATATTCCATAATTTCACGTCTACGTATAATGCCGATGAACTTCTCCTGATCATCCACGACCGGAACGAAGTTTTGGGCGATTGCAAGGGTAACTAAGTCCTCGATGTGCGCATCAATCGGTACCGTTTTGTTCTTCACTTTGCAAGGTATATCCTGCAGCCTCATCTTGTTGATCGATGCGAGACTAAGGTCAGGCGTATTCTTCAGCGCCCACAGCAGGTCGCCTTCTGTAATGGTTCCGACATACCTTCCTTCATCATCCAACAACGGGACAGCGCTATAGCGATGGTACTCCATTCTCTCCAGAGCTTGCCGCACTGTGGACCCGGGTGACAGACAAATAACATCCTTCTTGGGCAACAGAAAAAAAGCGATATTCATGCTGTTCCTCCTTAACTCCTCTCCTCATTAGTATACCATTCATTCTGATTCAAGCGTAAGGGGATAGGGTAATCCCGTTATAACAGGCTGCAGAGGGAGGGCAGGGAATGTTCTAAGTTTCTTGTCATCACATAATGTAGTAGAGAGAGATTCATAGATAGCAGGGCAGTCCTAGCTGACATGATGAGGAGGGGATGAATCATGAGCGGATTCGGTGTAGGTATTATGTGTATGCAGGCAGTGTTGCTGTTAGGAGGATTATCTAGCCAGTTGCCTCTTGATGATGGCGGACAAGCATGGTTCGAGCGGGAAGCGGGGAACGGGCAGATGGCAGCGGTGAATGAGACAGCTGCCGTTGTCGGACAACCGTGGTACTATTCGGATCAGACTGACATAGAACGTACAAGTGAGAGAGACAGCCTGCGAGAATGGAACAGCTTGGAGGGCATTGCACTAGATGCGAATAAGGATCAAGTGGCAACGCTTCTGGGAGAACCCGATCGTATAGAACAAGACCCGCATATTAAGGGAAGGGAAGCTTGGACGTACTCGCACACGGAAATCGGGTTTTACCATAACAATGTAGAGTACATCTCTGTCCAAGCAGCTGCGCAAGAGGCGGCTATTAACGGGACGTCCTTGGAGATGGAGAGGAAAGTGTTGGAAACCAAGCTCGGTATCCCGACATTCGAAGCGGAAGATGGTATTGTATATGTACGCGGTCATACTGTGTTGAAGCTGTTCCTCGACCCCGAGACAGGGGAAGGAAGATCGCTTGATATGTACACATTATCGGTCGTTTGATGGAGTAGGTGTGATACAATCGTTTCAACAGCCTACCTATGGGGTACTAGACTAATAAGATTGCGGAAGAGGTGAAGCAAGTGAAATTTCAAGTTCGCACAGAAGAGACGGAACAGAAGATCACGATCATTGTGGACGGTGAGCTGGATTTATCTACAGCACCTCAACTTACAGAGGCTATTAACCAATCCGTAGAGCGAACGGACAAATTGTTGGAGTTGGATCTAGGCGGTCTCCAATACATCGACAGTACCGGGCTTGGTGTCATGATATCAATGTTGAAGGAACGAGACCGCTTGCATGCGGAAGTTACCATCTCGCATATTCCGCCCAAGATTAAGCGATTGCTTGATATAACAGGAGTGAGCCGGTTTTTGGCAGTCTCATCATAATGGAGCACAGTCGAACAGTAACGGAAAGGAAGATGGAATATGCTGGTGGTGAAAAATAAATCAGTTGGGTTGGAAATTCCAGCAGAAGCGGAATATATTGATGTCGTTCGCTATACCTTATACGGCATTGCCGCCAATATGGGATTCTCGTACGAAGCGATTGAAGATATGAAGGTCGCCGTCTCTGAGGCAGTGAACAATGCGGTGCTTCATGCCTATGAAGGAAGCGACGCTCAGAAAGTCGATGTGCGTTTCGAAACCTTTGATCAAGGGATGCAGATTATTGTGAAGGACTACGGAGCCAGCTTCGATGCGGATTCAGCCAGTTCTCGCGCTAAGCCTGTATTGGAACAAGATATCCAACGTGTTGGTGCAGGAGGGCTTGGCATCTACTTGATGCAGGCGTTGATGGATGAGGTGGAAGTTACGAGCGAGGACGGGACAGAAGTCATTATGACCAAGTTTCTGAAGTAATGGGAGAGTTGATTCGCGATGAAGGATGGTTCTAGTGATCTAAATAGCAGGATAGCACAACTTCAGTCGGCATACAGTGAAGAACTGGCTACCGAGCTGCTGCTGCAATTCGAATCGATGATCAAGATGAGTGCGCACAAGCTTTCCTATAATCGACCGGAACTATTCGACGACCTATTCCAAGTCGGTCAAATGTCATTGTACAAGTCTCTGCAGCAATTTGATTCATCCATGGGAGTGCCCTTCGAGGCCTATGCGATGAAAAGCTTGGTCGGACATATGAAAAATTACTTGCGCGACAAATCGTGGTACATCCAGGTGCCTAGACGAATCAAGGAACAAGGGGCCAAGGTGCAGAAGACGATTGATGCAATGACAGGAAGCTTGGGACGCTCACCGAACATCAAGGAGATTGCTGCCGAGTTAGACTTAACCGAACAGGAGACGGTGGAAATTCTGGCTGGACGAGATTGCTACCGTCCCGCTTCGCTCGATGTGCCTGTAAGTGATGAGGACGGCACAACGATGCGCGGAGATCTCATTGCTGCGGCCAACGATGATTTTCTCAACTTGGAAGATCGATTAATTCTTGAGGATGCCATGCAGGAGCTGGATGAGGTGGAGCGTCAAGTGCTTGAGCTTGTGTTCCATCAAGGACTGTCCCAGCGTCAGGTAGCGTCTCGGCTAGAGATCTCGCAGATGAGTGTGTCTCGCGTACAGAAGCGTGCTGTCAAGAAATTGAAGGATCAATTCAAGCTAGTAACATAGTGAGTGATATAGGGTGAAGGAGATTCCGCTTACATGGATAAGCAGTTAATGGATCAATATGGTCAAATGCTTGAACAGTATGTACATACCCAAGATGAGCATGTATTGGATCAGACGAGGGAGATTTCCAGGGCGTTCATGCGTGAGCAGATCGGCTTGGAGGAGGCAATTGGTTACCACCTCGACAAGATCGGCCAGCAGGTCGAACTGCCTCCTCTGTGGAAGAAGTCCTTTCAATTTCTTATAGAATTTGTCGTCTATTATAGTGTGGCATTCAGAGAGCGTGAAGAATTAATCCAGAGCAGAACCCAACTATTGGAGGAGCTGACGCTTGCCGCGGATGTACAGAAGTCGCTTCTGCCTAATATGGAACAGCTGGATATGCCGGATGGTACAGAAATAGGCGTAGTGAGTGAAGCGGCAAGGAAGGTGAGCGGCGACTTCTATAATATATTGCCTACCGAGCGAGGGGTGAAGCTGCTCGTTGCCGATGTGGCAGGCAAGAGTATGCCGGCTGCCATCCTCATGTCCACGATCAAATTTACGATGGATAGTGTGCTTGTTCATTCCCAAAATCCGCATATGGCCCTTCATGCGTTGAATCGCTTCATCGTACAGAACAGCGAAGCATCGATGTTCATTACGATGTTCTGGGGCAAGTATATGCAGAGCAAGGAGCGCTTCTATTATTCCAGTGCTGGACATGAACCGGCACTTCTATACAAGGCGAAGCATAACCGCTTCCGCGATATTAGTACAGACGGAGCGGCGCTAGGTCTGTCTACGCGCTTCACCTACAAGACACGCAGCGTTAAGCTGGAGCCAGGCGACTTCGTGTTGATGTATACGGATGGTGTGACCGAGAGCCGCCAGCCTGATGTGATCGACAGCAATCGTAAGCTGCGCCGCTGGTTGAGAGAAATCGACCTGACGCAGCGTGCACAGGCCATTGTAGAAGAGCTTCATCGCTATGTGGCAGCAGAGAATGGTTATGAGACGCCGGACGATCAGACGATGCTCCTGTTCCGCCGTTCTCCGAGCTGAGGTGAACAGGGGCATTTCCGCGCAGCATGCCCCGCAGCATACCGCGCAGCGTGCCCCGTAAGCTGAAATTACTGCAAATCTGCAGGTTTGGAGTATGCAGAATGGGCGATTGTCCGAAATGTCTGCGAATGTGCATCTTTATATGCGGTAATTGGCCCGTTCAGGTGGTATGTGCATTGAAAAGATGTATATCCGCAGGTATTTACTACTTCAGGGGTATTTTGGAGGGAAAGCCTGCAGGATCGCGGTCATTTACCGCTTCTAGTCAGGCTTGTGCACATAAGCCTGCACGGGCGTCCGCTATTCCTAGTAGCAATATAATGCGCGAGAGATGATGGCATTCAGCATCGTCTTTTTTTTTGCTGTAATCCATCCTGCATACAACGAGAGTAGCTTGGGAATAGACGCAGTTCCTGCTGCCAGCTCAAGCTTTAATGATGTGTTGTTGGATTCTTGTGTATGCCCCATGCCATCGTATTGCACAATCGCTGCGGGAGGGGTAGAGTAATAGGACAGCATAGGAGTCATATGAAATGGGCTCCAGAACAAGGAGACGGACAGCAGTGGCTATGGAACGACGACAATCGATTCGCAATATTGGCATCTTCGCTCACGTGGATGCCGGCAAAACAACGACAACCGAACAAATCTTATATCATAGCGGACGTACGCGCTCGCTCGGCAGTGTGGACAATGGTACTGCGCTGACCGATTGGCTTGATGTAGAGCGTGAGCGCGGCATCTCGGTTCGCGCCGCGGTGACTCGCTTTGCTTGGCGTGATGTGGCGGTGAATGTGATTGACACGCCAGGTCATGTCGATTTCGTAGCAGAGGTCGAGCGCTCGTTGCGCGTCATGGACGGCGCGGTATTGATTGTATCCGCGGCGGAAGGAGTGCAGGCACAGACGGAGATGATCTGGCAGGCGCTACGCGAGCGAGGCTTGCCGACAATCATCTTCATCAATAAGCTGGATCGTGTCGGAGCGGACCCGCAGCGGGTGCTTGCTGAAGTGAGGAGGCTGCTGACAGATACGGCCGTGCCGATTCAAGCGCCTGATGGGGTGGAGGCTGCTTATATAGGCAACAGTGAACTGTTGGAGCTGCAGCCGGATCAGCTGCCACAGCACGCGGTAGCGTATAAGGAGCAGCTGCTAGAGTCGGCAGCAGAGCAAGACGAATGGCTGCTGGAGCGGTACTTGAGTGAGCAGCCTATTGAGACGGATGAGCTGGCACAATGGACATGGTCACGGACCCGAGAAGCGCGGATCGTACCCGTCCTGTTCGGAGCTGCCAATCGGGGCATCGGCATCGAGGCTTTGATGAATGTGATGGTGCAAGGTGTGCTGGAACCGGGCGGCGATGAGCAAGCGGCTGTCTCTGGTGTAGTCTTCAAGCTGGAGCGTGATCCGTTAATGGGCAGAATGGCGTACGTGCGCATGTATAGCGGCACGATTCGCAACAGGGAGGCTGTGCGCAACGCCACACAGGATATCGAGGAGAAGGTATCGCAAATCCGCAAGGTGGACGGGCAGCGATCGGAAGACATCGGCGTGCTCGAAGCGGGAGATATTGCCGCCGTGTGCGGCTGGAATCGCGTGCGCATCGGTGATGTGATCGGTGACCCCGCTCATGTGCCGGGAGCCCAGCGGATGGCGGTGCCGCTATTAACTGTGAAGGTGCGTTGGCGCGATCCGTCCGACTATCCTGCGATTGTGGCGGCGTTGCAGGAGCTGGCTGACGAAGATCCGTTGCTAGACCTGCAATGGCTGCAGGAGCAGAGAGAGCTTCACCTTAAGGTTATGGGACCGATACAGGTCGAAGTGCTGTCACACGTCATGCGCAGCCGCTTCGGTCTGGAGGTTGATTTCGAAGCGCCATCCGTCATATATAAGGAAACACCTGCAGGCATAGGTGAAGGGTATGTGGCGTATTTGGCCCCTAAGCCTTGCTGGGCAATCCTGCGCTTCCGTATCGAACCGCTGGAACGGGGAAGCGGGCTGCAGTATGCATCGCTGGTGCGGTCTGACAAGCTGCTTGAGAGCTATCAGAACGAGGTGGAGAGACGCGTTCCCGAGGCGCTCCAGCAAGGTCTGAGAGGCTGGGAAGTGACTGATTTGAAAGTAACCTTGGTTGAGGGTGAACATCATATTTGGCATACGCACCCGTTGGATTTCGTCGTAGCAACGCCGATGGGCATCATGGATGGGCTGAATCGAATCGGGACGAAGCTGCTTGAGCCGATGCTTCGCTTCCGCTTGTCTGTACCCGAGGAGGTTGGCGGCAAGGTTATGCATGAATTGTTAAGCATGCGCGGTCGCTTCGACACACCTGTCGTGCGGCAGGAGCGCATGGAGCTGGAAGGTGAGCTTCCGGTTGCTACCTCACTTGATTTTCCCGCCCGCCTCGGCTCGATGACCAAAGGGCGCGGTGTATTGACTACATTTTTCGCGGGTTATCAGGAATGTCCGGCGGATGTAGAAGCAGAACGTATCCGTGTTGGGGTCAATCCGTTGGATACGGCGAAGTATATTTTGGCGGTGCGCAGTGCGATTACTTCTACGTAAGTAGTGGGAGTATTAGTGATGTCGGCTTGTCGGAGTTGCAACGGTGTGCACAGACGGGCTGTGGACAGGCTGTAACAGCGGCTTTGTGACCTATGTAGATTGTGGTAAAGTGAGAGAATACAGTTGCGGCACGCTGACGGTTCACTGAAAGTTGATCGGCAGGGCTGCTGAAGGAAGAGGAGGAATTATTCGTGCTGCTTGGCATTGATATTGGAACTACGAATATGAAGGCGGGGGTTTTCGCACTGGATGGTAATCAGGTGGCTGTGGCGAGCAGACCGACACCTGTGCATACACATGCGGAGGGCTTTGCTTGCTATGATCCGGAGGAAATCTGGCAGACCGTATTGTCAGCGATGGAGGAAGTATTAGAGCAGGCTGGTCGGCCAACCGTTGCATCGATCGGCATAACAAGTATGGCCGAAGCTGGGTTGCTAGTAGACAGGACTAGCGGAGCGCCGCGCTCGCTATTCCTTCCATGGTACGAGACGTGCTCGGCGCCGCAAGCTGAACGGATTAAGCAGGAGGCGGACTTGTATGAACGCTTCACACTGAGCGGGTTGCATCTAAGCTTCAAGCACGGTCTGCCTAAGCTGTTGTGGCTGAAGGAGCGGGATGCGTCCTCCTTCGACAATGCGGTCTGGCTGTCTGCTTCGGGCTATATCGCCTATCGGCTGACAGGTCAATTCGCCTTCGATTATTCACTTGCTGCACGTACGTATGCGTTCCGTATCGATACGAAGGAATGGGATGATGCATGGATTCGGCACTTTGGTATAGATCCTGCAATCTTCCCGGAAGCGACGCCGGCGGGTACGACAGCAGGCACAGTGCAGGCTGGTGTAGGCAGTCTGCAGCCAGGTACGCCGGTCGGTATATCCGGGCATGACCATGTATGCGCCGCTCTATCGGTTGGCGCCATACAGCCGGGTGTCGTCTATGATTCCATGGGAACAGCAGAGACGCTTGTCGGCACATTCCGAGAAAGGCCGCTAGGACGACGTGAGTATGAATCGGGTCTCTCCTATGGCTGTCATGTAGCGCCAGGCCATTACTTCTGGATGGGGGGCAACTCTGCATCCGGCGGCTCGGTAGAGTGGTGGCGTTCACAGCTGGGGGACGAACCCGTACGTTATGAAGAGCTGTTGCGTTGGCTGGACGAAGGCGATGCGCAACCAAGCGGCATATTATATTATCCGTATTTGAGCGGGAGCGGTGCACCGATTCCGGATGCGCGCGCCAGGGCGGCATTGATTGGCTTCACCAAGCAGCATAGCCGTCGCGACTTGATTCAGGCAGTGCTGGAAGGCACCGCCTATCAGCTGGAAGCGATCCGACGCGAAGCAGAGGAAATTGGCGGAACACCGATTCGGCAGCTTATCGTTGTCGGCGGGGGGACCCGCAATCCGCATTGGCTCCGTGTGAAGGCCGACATTGTAAACTGCGAGCTGCATGTGCCACCGGTGGAGGAAGCGACGATGCTAGGCGCAGCTCTGACTGCAGCGGCAGGTGCTGGCGTATACAGCTCGATTGAAGAAGCGGGCGCTGCAATAGCTGGCGCGCAATCGAAGCAGATTCAACCAGATCGTGAGCGTCACGAGCAATATCGCAGACTGTATGAAGAAGGATATGCTGCCCTGCAGCCTGCCCTGCGTCAGTTCTATGGTCAATTCGCCTAATCGTTCGATGTGCGGTCTCATTCTAGCCGGAGGCCGCAATACTAGGATGGGCGGTAAGCTTAAGGCGGCGCTGCCCTACGCAGGGACAACGGTGCTGGAGCGCATCGCTGTGACGATGGCCGAGCATTGCAGGCATATCTATGTAGCAGTAGCTGCTGATACACCGGTGGCGCTTCTGCGAATTGAGGAAACTGAGCAGAGCGCGGGCGTCCCGATCCTTGTACGGGTTGATCAGCACGCCGCAATCGGTCCGCTTGGCGGCATATTCACGGCTCTTCGAAGTGAAGCTCAGCGGGCAGATTGTGCACATACCGTGTGGGTATCGGCAGGAGACATGCCGTTCGTCTCCTCTGCTGCCGCAGCACTCATGCTGGCTCATATACGGAATGAAGTAGATGCAGCTGTACCGCATGTGGATGGGCGCAAGCAGCCTCTGCAGGCTATCTATCGGACGCAAGCGCTCTATCGAGCGGTGGCAGCTTGCATAGACGGTGACGATCACAGTATGCGCAAGCTACTGTCTCAGCTGCGGGTTGCCTATTTGGATGATGCGGCATGGGAAGCGGCAGGCATTGATCGGCGATTTGTCTATAATGTCAATACACCGCGGGATTACACACGAGCATTGGAAGAGGAAGGGCGATAGAAGGAAGAACTTCACTCAAGCTTGCGGAATAGCGGAGGGAGCGACAGCTGATGAGTTGGATGGATGCCATTGTGGAGGAGAGGATTCGCGAATCGATTAAGAAGGGCGAATTTGACGGTTTGCCGGGAGCCGGCAAGCCGCTTTCCCATGAAGACGATACGGCAGTACCGGATGAGCTTCGGCTTGGTTACAAGCTGCTCAAGAATGCTGGCATGCTGCCGGAAGAACTGCAGCTGCGGAAGGAGCTGCTTACGCTGGAAGAGCTGCTGAACTGCTGCAAGGATGAAGCGGAGCGGGGCAAGCTTCGCGAACAGCTGTCTGTTAAGAAGCTGCGCTACGAGTTGTTGATGAAGGGAAGAAGTTGGCAGGACACAGGAGCCTTCCTAGAGTACGAGCGTCGTATGCAGGAGAAGCTGACCGAATAGACCTTGTTCGGATATCGCTGCCACAGCGGTACCGGGTGAGGTCTTGTTCGTTATCGGATGCAATTATAGGGTCAATGTCAGATAAATTAACATCAATTTATCAAATTGTCGTTGGTGATGGACGAAATCTGTTATAATAACAGAAAGCTGACTGTGCAATCTGCTCAAAGGGGGAGAACCAATGACCGGAAATTTGATCGACCGTTTCGGTCGTGTGCACGACTACTTGCGAATATCCGTTACGGATCGTTGTAATTTGAGATGTGTTTATTGTATGCCGGCGGAAGGCATGGAATTCGAGCCGGAATCCAATATATTAACCTACGAAGAAATTACAGATGTCGTGCGCGTGCTTGCCGGGATGGGTGTCAGGAAGCTGCGTCTAACAGGCGGCGAGCCGATGGTGCGCAAGGAGCTGGAGAAGCTGATCGGCATGCTTGCTGCTATACCTGGAATTGAGGATATCGCGTTGACAACGAATGGCATCTTCTTCGCTGCCAAGGCCGATAAGCTGAAGGCGGCAGGATTGACGCGGATTAATATAAGTCTAGATTCATTGAAGCCGGACCGATTTGCAGCTATAACCCGCGGTGGGGATGTGCAGCGTGTATTGGATGCTGTCGATGCTAGCTTCCGCGTTGGGCTGTCTCCGATCAAGTTGAATGTCGTATTAATGAAGGGTGTGAATGACGACGAGATCGATGATTTCCTGCACATGACGATTGACAAGCCGGTTCAAGTCCGGTTCATCGAATATATGCCGATCGGTCACAGTGACGACGGATGGAAAGGCAAGTACTTGCCGCTCTCCACGGTGCTGGATCGTTGTGCCGAACGAGGCTGGGAAGTAGAGCACAACGGCAAGGTATATGGCAATGGTCCGTCACAGGATTACCGCATTGCAGGCAGCAAGGGCGGGTTCGGGTTAATTCATCCAGTCAGCGACCACTTCTGTGAGACGTGCAATCGGCTGCGCCTGACAGCAGATGGCAATATTAAGCCGTGTCTCTATTGGAATGACGAATTCAATGTGCGCCGTTATATAGGGAATGATCAGGCGATGAAGGAGCTGTTCCTGAAGGCGCTGGACATCAAGCCGGAAAATCACGAGATGGCGAACGCATTGAACGGCGAGGAGCAGTCGCATCTGCCGACCGTTCGCAGGATGTCCCAAATTGGCGGATGATGATGGGGAAGGAGCAGCTCGATGTGAGCAAACCGTTGATTATCCAGGTGGTCGGCTACAAGCATACTGGGAAAACAACCTTAGTCTGCAAGCTCGTGGAACGATGGAAATCCAGCTCTGCGCGAATTGCGACGATCAAGCATGATGCGCATGATTTCAACATAGACCGGGAAGGGACAGATACGTGGCGCCACCGCCAAGCTGGGGCGGCGGCAGTGGTCATCGCCTCGCCGCATCGCATTGCTGTTATGCGCAGCGAGCCGCAGCCGGTTCAACGAGGAACTGACAGCGAGCGCCGACAATTGGACAACCTGCTTGCACAGCTTGCCGATATGGATGTCGTGCTGGTGGAAGGCTACAAGTCAGCTGCCTATCCGAAGATTGTGCTCATTCGTGAGCATGCGCACTGGTGCCTGCTGGATACATTGACGAATGTCGTTGCGGCGGTCTATTGGCCGGAGGCAGAACTGCCGGTGTCCGAAGCTAATGAGACTGACTCGTCTGTGCTGCATATCCCGTTGCATGAAGCGGCCGGTCCCTCTATGATGGATCGGTTGCTTGCTATGCACACAAGCAGGGACGCTGATGATACGGAGTAGAACGGATAGCTGTAATACTTCTCACTTGCGGCTCTTTGTCACAGAATGGAAACGAGGGAATAGAGTATGAAATTTGATCGCAAGCCGGTGTCTGTGGAGGAAGCGCAGAAGCGGGTGCTGTCCTGTGTGTCTAAGCTGCAGGTTGAATACGTCCCCTTGGAGCAAGCGTGGGGGAGGAGGTTAGGTGAAGATATAGAGGCGGATCATCCTGTCCCGCACTTTCCCAGATCAGGGATGGACGGTTATGCTGTACGTGCGTCAGATACTGCGGGGGCAACAGCGGCATCTAAGGTTGAACTGGATGTGCTGGAGACGATCGCTTGCGGGCAATTTCCTACGCAGCCGGTAGGAGAGGGACAAGCGTCCAGAATTATGACGGGAGCGTGCCTCCCTGACGGTGCGGATGCTGTCATTATGCTGGAGCAGACAGATCGGCGCGACAGCGGTCCTGCTGTTGCCGGAGACAAGGTAGGCGTGAAGAAAGCGATGTATCCAGGGGAGAATGTCACTCCTGTTGGCATGGAAATATCGCTTGCCGAGACGGTTCTGCGTAAGGGAGAGCGTATCTTATCTGGTGACATAGCGATTCTCGCCACATTCGGCAAGGCGGTTGTACCTGTATTCCGCCGACCTAAGGTAGCTGTGGTCTCGACGGGCACGGAATTGCTGCAAGTGCAAGAACCGGTACAGCCTGGCAAGATACGGAACAGCAACAGTCATATGATTGCAGCGCTAGTGCGAGAGGCTGGCGGGGAGCCGATCCTCTTCCCGCCGCTGCCGGATTATCCGGCAACGGCAATCGCCGGAATGGAAGACGCATTGCGGCAGGCTGATATGATGATTACGACCGGCGGGGTGTCTGTCGGCGATTATGATATCCTGACAGCGTGGTTTGCTGAATGGCCGCACGCTGCTGATGTCGGACAACACCAGCGCGCTGTGCTGTTCAACAAAGTAGCGATGCGTCCGGGCAGTCCGACTACCGCTGCGATTAGCGACGGCAAGCTGCTAGTTGCCTTGTCGGGCAATCCGGGGGCTTGTTATGTGGGGTTCAAGCTGTTCGCTGAGCCAGCCATGCTTGCCATGCAAGGCGTGAAGGCGGCACTTCCCCGATCGTATCAGGCTACGCTGGATACAGCGTTCCCGAAGCCGTCGCCATTCCCGCGGTATGTCCGTGCGGCAAGTCGCATGGAAGAGGGACGGATTCGGGTATTGCCGACAGGACCGGACAAGTCCAGCATGCTCAGCACGATCAAAGATGCAACGGGTTTGATCATCATCCCTGCAGGCGGAAGCGGGGCGGCAGAAGGACAGTTGGTCGAGTATATAGATTTCACCATGCAGCGGTAGTGGACGCAGCTCCCGTGATAGTCTAATTTCTCGCCTCCAGCATATAACCGATGCCTCTGCACGTATGTATCAATTTCGGTTTGAAGTGCCGGTCGAGCTTTTGCCGAAGATAGCGGATGTACACATCGACAACATTCGTTTCGCCTATGTGCGCATAGCCCCAAACCTGCTGCATGATTTGCTCGCGGCTTTGCGGCTTGCCCTCGCGTTGCAGCAGATACAGCAGCAGGTCGAATTCTCGCGGAGTGAGCCATATTGAAGTGCCGCTCCGAATGACGCGTCGCTCTGCCAGATGAACGACGAGATCGGCAGTTTGCAGGACAGCGGCGGAATCAGTCAACTCTTGGAACAGCTGAATAAGGTTGCGAATGCGTGCCAGCAGCACCTCCATGGAGAGCGGCTTGGTGACACAATCATGGGCACCCTGATTCAATCCGTTCACTATGTCGGAGACAGTGTCCTGTGCTGCAAGTAAAATGACAGGCACACGCATACCTGACTTGCGGATCCGGCGCAGCACCTCGATGCCGTTCAGCTCTGGCAGCTCTTCATTCACCACAATGAGATCCCACTGCTGTCCGGAGAGGGCCAGCTTGAGTCCGCTGTCGCCGTCTGCCGCTATAGTGACATGATAGCCAGCGCGCTTCAGCTCAAGCTCTAGCGCGCTGGCTATTTGTTGTTCATCTTCGATCACCAAGATTTGTGCGTTCATGCATCTAGTGTTTCCTTGTAGAACCATGTTATACGAGCATAGCGCAGTGAATAAGCTGCGACGTTGTTCTTTGCTCGGTCAGTCGGCGGTAATACAATTACCAGATTACACGTCGAGCTGTATTATAATGGCGCTGCCAATAGCTGCTGTTCAGATTGGAGATCGTCACGCCTGGCTTGCCGTAAGTGTGCAAGATTTTACCGTTGCCCATATAGACCGCAACATGAGAGACAGGCACTTTGAAGAATATTAAGTCGCCAGGCTGCAAGTTGCTCTTAGCTACCCACATGCCAGTATATGCTTGTCTTATCGATGTGCGCGGTAAAGATATGCCATTAGCCTTGTAAATATATTGCACGAAGGAAGAACAGTCGAATTGATAGGTAGTTCCTGATCTAGCGCCATATTGATAAGGCGTCCCCATATACGCCATGCCCGTAGAGATAATGTGTTGTGCCTTCAAGGACTGTGAGTAAGTTGCAGCTTCAGCAGGTACCGCCGGAGCCACTGCTGCAGCGGTCAATAGTGACAGGCTGAAACCGGAAGTCAACAGCACTCGCTTGAACCAGGATGATGTTACTTGCATACTTGATAGACCCTCCTCTAAGTTGATTCATTGATCGTTCATCACTATAGCATGCCAGTCAGTTCCAGTAATTGCATGGAAGCGGTTAAGCAGGCGGTATTGCTGCAAGAGAAGGTCTTTATTAGAATTTCATAAGAATTTATAGCTTGCCTACCGTAGTAATGGTCTAGTAGAATATTTAATTTGTCGATCATGGTTACGAGCTATAGGAGTGAGGGCATGCGAAATAGCAACACCCCGTCATTCCATACAGGAATAACGAGGTGTTGCTGCTGTGTTCTAGCGTATACGGATGTTGCTTGTATTTATCGCGATGCTGATGTTGCAACCTTCTCAGGCTTATTATCCTTGTCGTGCTCCGTGATCGATTTGACATTGCTGGGGGCGGTTTCGCTTTTTTTCGTCTCCATATGACTTTCCCCTTGGAACAATCCGCCTTGGGCAATGCTTAATGCGCCTGCGCGTATGTTGCCATACAGCTTGCCCGACTCCGAAATGCTAAGCAAACCATCTGTTATCACTCCGCCATGGATCGTTCCGGCATTGTATACGTTGCGTGCGCGAATTTGACTGTTCGCTGAGCCTTTCGGTCCAATCGTTACATCGCCTGCGCAGGTAATATCGCCATCAATCTGCCCGTCCAGACGCAAGCCCGCCTTGCTCGTTACCTTTCCTTCCACCTTGCTGCCTTCTCCGATAATCGTGTCGGTGTCATTCGGATTGGCGTTCTTCTTACCTAAGACCATACTCAAGTTCCTCCTCTTCGCTACTAGCGCCGCTTCCTTCTCATGCGGCTACATTAGCGCAAATAAGTAATTGGATTGACGGCTTCTCCGTTCCGTTGCACTTCATAATGAAGATGCGTGCCTGTGCTTCGACCGCTCGTACCCATGCGGCCGATTCGGTCACCCTTCCGCACTTCATCGCCCTTCGTTACGTTGAAGCTGTATAGGTGCATGTAGACTGTTGTGAGTCCGCTGCCATGATTCAGGACGATATAGTTGCCGCGTTGCGTGTCCGAACCTACTGTCTCTACTGTTCCATCGGCCGCGGCATAAATAGGGTCCTTAAGGTTGCCGTCGATGTCTAGCCCGGCGTGGAAGGAGGCGCGGCCAGTGAACGGATCGCGTCTTACACCGAAGCCAGAAGTAATACGGCGAGATGCAGCAGGCCAGATGGATGGCGTGGTGCGCAGGCGATGAATTTTGTTCTCCAGTGCTTTGCGGGAAGCCTCCATCTGGACGCCAAACTCCTCTAGATGAATCGCGGTTTGTGTTAGCTCTGACTTCGTATCAGCAATAAGTGCATGCATGCGGTCATTCGTTGCCGGGGAATGCAGTCCGCCAGTTGCGAGCATGCTGACTGTTGGCGGGGCTGCGCTGTATGACTTTTGGTCACCTATACTCGATATCGTTACCGGCTGCCCGATCGGCGTTCTCTCTGTGTCCGTATTGAGCTCCGGCCAGTCGACCCCTTCCTGTTCGGCCATAGTCTTCAATTCGTCCTGCAATGCGTAGATGGCATCCATTTCCTGCTGCAGATTCTGGCTCTGCTCCGATAATGTAAGGATTTCGGTTTGCAGACTCCCGATAGTCGAATTCTTGCGGCTTTCCATCGCGATATATTGCTCCTGTTTGGTAGCTAACTGCTCATCCAGCTCAGCGATTTGTGCTTGCAAGTGGGCTTGCATGCCAGCCTGCCAAATCGTGCCGCCCGCTGCAACAGCGACGACAGCCGCAGGAACGCCGATCAATGTTTTCCTAGAAAGCTTGAAGCGGCGTACAGGGCGATCCGTACGGGATAACAGAAGGAAGGTTAGCTTCTTCGACGGTTTGACTGAGTGGCGAGGTCTCATATCGCTTCACCAACCTTATCACAGTATGATGCTAATCCATATATATGTCTGGCTGCTGTCGGATATGACTGGCTATTGCGGTTAAGGGGTCAGCTTCGATTCGACTTGCTTGCCCGCCAGCCACATGGCGAACAATAGTGCGCCAGCCCATATAAGCTTGGAAGGATGCTCGATGAACTCACGCCATTCACCGCCGACCAACGATACGAGAATAATCATAATGCCTTTGCCGAGCACAATTGCAATGAGGAAAATACGAAATGGCACATTGGACATACCGGAAACGATATTGACTAAGAAGGAGGGAGCGAACGGAAAGCAGGCAAGAATGAAGATTGGGGTGAACCCTTTGGCTTCGACCCAGCGGAAGAATGACTCAGCCTTTGGCAGCTTCCGCACCGTGAATGAGCGCAACCGCCGACTGAACTTACGAGCTAACAAGAAGACGACGCAAGCACCGGAGACGACCCCGATCCAAGAGTATAAAAATCCTAAACCGACCCCATACGAAGCCGCATTGCCAAGCAAAAATACGATGAGTGGCAATATCGGAATAAAGGATTCAAGCATAGGCAACAAAATGCCGGGAAGCGGTCCTAACGCAGCATATTGATTCAGCAGTTGCTCGATCTCTTCGGTGTCCCATTGCTTCCATTGATCCCAGTTGAACCCTTCCACAATCATTCCTCCTACTTCTCGAAGTACAGCTTGTCTTATCGCGACGGCAACTCCGAAGCTTTCTATAACGATTGTATACAACATCAGTAGGGGCAATCAAGCAAGTAAGCTGTCGCAGGCAGTCATATCCGGAAATCACAGTACATACATAATAGCGTTGGTCATACTAGCTCACATAGGGGTTACTTGCATTGTAAAGTAAAAAATGGTGAAAGTGGAAAGTGTGAATGAACTCCTCACATCAAAGGTTAAGTATAACTATGCAATATGAGCGGAATTGTCCGAATCTAACATCAATTTGTAAGGTATATAGACTTCATATAGATAGGCAGGTCATTTCCCTGTATAACGGGGCAGTGTGTCCATTTATCAGGGTTATAAAAAGATTGGATTAGCGGTGAAAATAGCGGTCTGATACACTAATTATAATGAATAATAAGACAATTTCTTAAGTAATTATGCGGAAAAATTCAAAAAAGAAAGGTTGCGCAGCATGAAAAAAATGGGCATTCCATCCAAACAGGGTCTCTATGATCCGCGATTTGAACATGATGCATGCGGAATTGGCTTCGTCGCCCATATCAAGGGCAAGCAATCGAATGACATTGTGCATCAGGCGCTGACAATTTTGACGAATTTGGACCATCGCGGGGGCCAAGGCAGCGAAACCAATTCCGGCGATGGTGCAGGCATTCTTCTACAAATTCCACACAAATTTTTGAAAAAGGAAGCGCTTAAAAAAAACATCACCCTTCCCGAATCTGGTGATTACGGAGTCGGCATGGCGTTCTTCAGCCCTGAACCGGGGGAACGTCAGCAGGCGGAGGAAGTGCTGGAGAACATTATTAAGGAAGAAGGACAAAAGCTGATTGGCTGGCGCACGGTGCCAGTAGACAATACGTTGCTTGGCGAAGCAGCGAGATCCACACAGCCGGTTATTCGTCAAGTGTTCATCGCCAGGGACAGTGGCGTAGAGGCAGGCATTGCCTTCGAACGCAAGCTGTATGTCATTCGCAAGCGGGCGGAGAATGCTATCCGCGGTGAAGAACCAATACCAGGCGGTGATTACTTCTACTTTGCCAGTCTTTCCTCGAAGACGATCGTATACAAGGGCATGCTGACGACCGACCAAATGGACACCTTCTTCCTCGATTTGCGTGATCCGACGGTTGAATCAGCGCTGGCGCTTGTACATTCCCGCTTCAGCACGAATACGTTCCCGAGCTGGGAGCGTGCGCATCCGAATCGGTATATGATCCACAATGGCGAGATTAATACGATGCGCGGTAATGTGAATTGGATGCGTGCCCGCGAAGCATTGTGTGACACAGAGCTGTACGGGGATGACTTCAAGAAGGTGCTGCCGGTGATCGATCAGGACGGAAGCGATTCCTCGATGTTCGACAATACGCTTGAATTCATGACGTTGTCCGGGCGTTCGCTTGCTCATTCACTCATGATGATGATTCCCGAACCGTGGGCGAATCATGAATCAATGGGTCGCGAGAAGCGGGACTTCTATGAGTATCACAGCTGCTTGATGGAGCCGTGGGACGGCCCTGCGGCGATTGTAGCTACGGATGGCAGTCAGATTGCAGCCGTGTTGGACCGCAATGGTCTGCGGCCTTCCCGTTATTATGTGACGAAGGACGATCTGATCATTATGGCTTCCGAGGTCGGTGTGCTGGAGGTGCCGCCGGAGGACGTCGTGCAGAAGCACCGCCTGCAGCCAGGCCGTATGCTGCTCGTCGATTTGGACGAAGGGCGTATCGTAACCGATGAAGAACTGAAGTCGACGATAGCTGCAGAGCAGCCTTATGGTGAATGGCTGGAGGAGCATCTCATCGATCTGGAAGCATTGCCTGATGCAGCAGACGCAGCACATGGCATTGACAGTGATACAGTGCTGCAGCGTCAACAGGCGTTTGGCTATACGTATGAGGAGCTTCGCAAGACGCTAGCGCCAATGGCGACACAGGCCGTCGACCCGATCGGCGCTATGGGTGTCGATTCGCCGTTGGCAGTGCTGTCAGAGCGCCCTCAGCTTCTGTACAACTATTTCAAACAGTTGTTCGCACAGGTGACCAATCCGCCAATCGATGCGATCCGGGAGGAAATTGTTACAGCTGCCGGAACGACGATAGGCTCTGAGGGGAATTTGATCCAACCTACGCCGGACAGCTGTCGTCATATACACCTGAAGTCACCGATTGTGACGAACGCGCAGTTGGCTAAGCTGCGTCATGTGAAGCGTGAGGGCTTCAGCGCAGCAACGTTGTCTATTGTGTATGAAGTGGCTGAGGGCGGGAACGGTTTGGAGCTCGCATTGAATCAGCTGTTTGCAGAGGCAGACAAGCAGATCGCAGCGGGACACAATCTGATTATCTTGTCTGACCGCGGCGTCAGCCTCGAGCAAGCAGGCATTCCGGCGTTGCTTGCTGTATCCGGTCTGCATCATCACTTGATTCGTCAAGGTACGCGAACAAAGGTCAGTCTTATCCTAGAGTCGGCAGAGCCGCGTGAGGTGCATCACTTCTGTCTGCTGATCGGCTATGGGGCAAGCGCGATCAATCCGTATCTTGCTTTGGAGTCACTTTCCCATATGATTGACAAGCATATGCTCGCATCGATCTCTTATGAGCAAGCGGAAGCCAATTACTTGAAAGCCGCTACCAAAGGCATTGTGAAGGTGCTGTCCAAGATGGGTATCTCTACGATCCAGAGTTATCGCGGCGCGCAAATCTTCGAGGCAATCGGTCTGCATCCCGAGATCGTCGATCGATACTTTACTTGGACACCGTCACGCATCGGCGGTGTGAAGCTGGATGTGATCGCAGAAGAGGTGCGCAGACGGCATCGCAAGGGCTTCACCGCACAAGAAGGCCGCGTCGTCACACTGGATACGGGCGGCGATCACCAATGGCGCAAGGACGGTGAGCTGCATCTGTACAACCCGCAGACGATCCATACCTTGCAGCAAGCTTGTCGGACAGGAGACTATGAGCTGTTCAAGCAGTACTCCCGGATGATTAACGAGCAGGAGCAGGAATTCTACACGTTGCGCGGATTGCTGAAGTTCAAGAACGAACAGTCGGTACCGCTCGAAGAAGTAGAATCGGTAGAGTCGATCACCCGAAGATTCAAGACAGGCGCCATGTCCTACGGCTCAATATCCAAGGAAGCGCATGAATCACTGGCGATCGCCATGAACCGTCTCGGCGGCAAGAGCAACACGGGCGAAGGCGGGGAAGATCCGGCGAGGTTCACCCCGGACAAGAATGGCGACTTGCGCCGCAGTGCAATCAAGCAGGTAGCCTCGGGGCGCTTCGGCGTAACGAGCTACTACTTGTCGAATGCGGATGAAATTCAGATCAAGATGGCGCAGGGCGCGAAGCCAGGTGAAGGCGGTCAGCTGCCAGGCAAGAAGGTGTACCCATGGATTGCGGAAGTACGCGGATCAACACCGGGTGTCGGCCTGATCTCGCCGCCGCCGCATCACGATATATATTCCATTGAGGATTTGGCAGAGCTAATTCATGACTTGAAGAATGCGAATCCGCAAGCACGCATTAATGTGAAGCTGGTATCCGAAGTAGGTGTTGGAACGATTGCTGCAGGTGTGGCGAAAGGACGCGCTGATGTCGTGCTGATCAGCGGTTATGACGGCGGTACAGGCGCATCACCGCGTACGAGCATTCGTCACGCTGGCCTGCCATGGGAGCTAGGCTTGGCAGAGACGCATCAGACGCTTGTGCTGAACAAGCTGCGAGATCGGATCATCGTTGAGACGGACGGCAAGCTGATGAGTGGCCGCGATGTTGCGATCGCCGCGATGCTAGGTGCAGAGGAGTTCGGCTTCGCCACAGCCCCGCTCGTTGTGCTAGGTTGTGTCATGATGCGCGTCTGTCACATGGATACGTGCCCAGTAGGTGTTGCGACACAGAACCCTGAGCTGCGTAAGAAGTTCGGCGGTGATCCTGAGCATGTCGTTAATTTCATGCGCTTTATCGCACAGGAACTGCGTGAATGGATGGCGGAGCTTGGCTTCCGGACGATCGACGAGATGATCGGGCGTACGGATAAGCTGGAGGCGCGGGAGGCCGTGAACCACTGGAAGGCGAAGGGCGTAGACTTGTCAGCATTGCTGTACCAGCCGGAGGTTGGCCCTGAGGTCGGCCGTTACCGTAAGTTCGAGCAGGATCACGGCTTGGACCGCTCACTGGACCGGCAGGAGCTGCTGCAGCTGTGCAAGCCGGCGTTGGAGCGCAAGGAAGCGGTGCATGCTGTACTGCCGATCCGCAATATTAATCGCGTAGTCGGTACGATCCTTGGTCACGAAGTGACGAAGCGGTATGGAGCAGACGGGCTGCCGGACAATACGATCAAGCTGCACTTCCGCGGCTCGGCCGGTCAGAGCTTCGGTGCCTTCGTCCCGAAGGGCATTACGCTATCGCTTGAGGGCGATGCGAATGACTACATGGGTAAGGGCTTATCGGGCGGACGCATCATCGTCTATCCGCATGAGAAGGCTGCATTCGTGCCGGAGGAGAATGTGATCGTAGGCAATGTTGCCTTCTATGGCGCCACTGGCGGAGAAGCATACATTCGCGGCATAGCAGGTGAGCGCTTCTGTGTACGGAACAGCGGTGTTCGTGCGGTTGTCGAAGGTGTAGGCGACCACGGATGCGAGTATATGACAGGCGGGCGTGTTGTCGTGCTTGGCGACACAGGGCGCAACTTTGCAGCAGGGATGTCGGGCGGTATCGCATATGTGCTGGACGCTAGAGGCGAGCTTTCCGGTCAGGTCAACAAGGATATGGTCCAACTGGAACAGCTGGACAACGATGTGGAGATGAATGAAGTCAAGAACATGATTCAACGTCATGTGAAGTATACGGGAAGTGAGCACGCACAGCGCATTCTTCACCGTTGGGAGGAGTTCGCGCCGAAATTTGTGAAGATCATTCCTTCTGACTATAAGCGAATGCTGGAAGCAATCGAACGCGTGAAGCTTTCTGGATTAAGCGGCGAGGCGGCATTGATGGCTGCATTCGAAGCGAATATGAGCGATGTAGCACGGGTCAGCGGAAATTAACCGCGAACTAACTGGAGGAGGAGAGCACTATGGGGAAACCTACCGGATTTATGGAATATAAGCGAGCCCTTCCCGCCGATCGCGATCCGCTGGAGCGCATCAAGGATTGGGAGGAGTTCCATCTTCACTTCGAAGAGGAACAGCTGCAGATCCAAGGAGCCCGCTGCATGGATTGCGGCATCCCTTACTGCCATACAGGTACGATGTTGGCAGGCATGGCATCAGGCTGTCCGATTAACAATCTGATTCCGGAATTCAACGACTTGGTGTATCGTGGGGAGTGGCGCGAGGCGCTAGACCGTCTGCTGAAGACGAATAACTTCCCGGAGTTCACGGGTCGTGTCTGTCCGGCGCCGTGTGAGGGGTCTTGTACGGTTGGCTTGGTCGAGACGCCTGTCACGATTAAGAATATTGAGCAGTCGATTATTGACAAAGGCTTCGAAATGGGATGGATCAAGCCGACACCACCGAAGGTGCGCACTGGCAAATCAGTCGCAGTCGTCGGCTCTGGTCCGTCCGGATTGGCAGCAGCAGACCAGTTGAACAAAGCGGGACATTCCGTGACTGTCTACGAACGAGCGGATCGCGCAGGCGGGCTGCTCATGTACGGCATTCCGAATATGAAGCTCGACAAGCAGAAGGTCGTGCAGCGCCGTATAGACTTGATGACGGAGGAAGGCGTCAAGTTTGTAACGGGTACGGAAGTTGGCAAGGACATATCGGCGAGCCAGCTGCAGCAAGACTTCGATGCTGTCGTACTGTGCGGCGGTGCGACGAAGCCGCGCGATCTGCCGATTGAAGGCCGTGAGCTGAAGGGGATTCACTTCGCAATGGACTTCCTGCGAGCGAATACGAAGAGCCTGCTCGATTCGGGTCATGGAGATGATCAGTATATCAACGCGGCAGGCAAGGACGTCATTGTGATCGGCGGCGGCGATACGGGAACCGATTGTGTAGGCACCTCGCTACGCCACGAGTGCAACAGCGTCACGCAGTTGGAGATTATGCCGAAGAGTCCAGAGGAACGGACGGCGAGCAACCCGTGGCCGCAGTTCCCGCGTATATACAAGCTGGACTATGGGCAAGAGGAAGCGAAGGCCGTCTACGGACAAGATCCGCGTGCGTATTGCATCCAGACGAAGAAGTTCGTTGGTGACGAGAACGGCAACGTGAAGGAACTGCACACCGTGGAGATTGAATGGAAGAAGGACGATCAAGGCCGCTTCTCTCCAGTCGAGATTCCAGGGACAGAGAAGGTGTGGCCGGCGCATCTTGTGCTGCTCGCAATGGGCTTCCTGGGTCCGGAAGATACAGTAGTCGAGCAACTGCGTCTGGAACGCGATCCGCGTTCGAATGTCCAGGCGGAACCGGGCAAGTATGCGACAAGTGTGCCGGGCATTTTCGCTGCAGGCGACATGAGGCGCGGTCAAAGCTTGGTCGTATGGGCGATCCACGAGGGCCGCGGTGCAGCACGGGCGGTGGATGAATTTTTAATGGGAAGCACGAATCTGCCTGACTAATCTGAATGGCGAACGGGCTGTCTTCAAGTCAACGTGACTTGGGGGCAGCCTGTTGTTATGTAAGATAGCAATGGGGAGGATTTCGAGAAAGCTATTAAATCAATGGGAAAACCTACGGGGATAGCGTGCAAGGGAGCGTATAGGCGGGAATAGGTCAAAACAGAGTAAAATGAGGGAATTCGATGGAATTCACGATTTGAACATTGGCTGATTTGGGGATATACTTGCAGTTCGATAGGTGAAAAATCAGGAACAGCAGCAGGATGGGAGGAAACAAAAATGGGCACATTCCGACGACTTAAGCAATTTTACTGGCCCTATAAGAAATACTTTGTAATGTCCGTGATTAGTTTGGTTCTTGTAACCGCTTTAACTGTAATTTATCCGCTTATCTTGGAGTTTACTGTTGATGAACTGCTAATAGGGGAACGTCATGACTTGCTAGGTGCGACAGTTGCTTTTCTAGTTGTGGTCATGGTGTTGAAGGGATTATTTCAATACTTACAGCAATATTTGGGGGAATTATTCGGCATTCATTCGGTGTATGAAATTCGCAATGAGCTGTACCGCAAGCTGCAGGTGCTTCCGTTCCGATTTTATGACAATGCGCGTACAGGGGATTTGATGTCTCGCTTGGCACAGGACGTGGAAGTATTCCGCTTCTTCTTATCCATGGGAGCGGCACAGCTGCTGAACTTCGTCTTGCTAACAACGTTCGGTTTCGCCGTTATGCTCTATTTGAACGTTCCGTTGGCGCTCATGACATTGGCATTTATGCCGTTTTTGGCTATAGTCGTATACCGCTTTGACAGGCGTGTCCATCCCGCCTTTCTCGAAATTCGTCGTTCGCTTGCGCGATTAACGACGAAGGTGCAGGAGAACGTGAGCGGTATGAATACGGTCAAGGCGCTGAGCAAGGAAGATTATGAGATTGGCCGATTCGTTGATTTGAATGCGAATTATCGGGACAACCACATCACAACGGCGTCGATCTGGGCGCGCTTCTTCCCGGCAATGGAATTCATCGGGAATGTCTGTGTGGTCGTACTGTTGGCATACGGCGGTTGGCTGGTTGTGAATGGTCAGATGGATCCCGGTGAACTACTTGCTTTCTTTAGCTTGATCTGGTATATCGTCATGCCGCTGATGCATATCGGCTTCGTGCTGAATACATTCTCCCAATCGAAGGCTGCCGGCGAACGGTTGCTAGAGATTATGGATGAGCGCGAGGATATTCGTAATGTGGAGAACGCAGTTCGCCAGCCGCGGCTGTCCGGTCATGTTCAATTCGAGGATGTGACACACCGCTATCCGGGTGAAGATCAGTACGCCTTGCAGGATGTAAGCTTCGATGCCAAGCCGGGATCGACGATCGGCATTATGGGGGCTACTGGCGCAGGCAAAACAAGCATTACACAGCTTATCGCCCGTTTCTACGAGCCGAAGCAAGGGCGTGTACTCGTGGACGGCAAGCCTGTGTCGGCCTATGATCTGAATACACTGCGTTCGAACATTGGCTTCGTGCTGCAGGAGCCGTTCCTCTTCTCAGCATCGATCAAGTCGAATATTTCGTATGGCCGCCCTGGTGCAACGATGGACGAGATTATCGATGCAGCGAAGCGTGCAGATGCGCATGAATTTATACAAGAGCTGCCGGATGGCTACGACACGGTACTCGGTGAGCGCGGCGGCGGTTTGTCCGGCGGGCAGAAGCAGCGGGTGTCTATTGCCAGGGCATTATGTGTCAATCCGAGCATTCTTATTCTTGATGATGCGACGAGCGCTGTAGATATGGAAACAGAGGTCAAAATTCAAGCCGCCATGCGCGAGGTGATGGAAGGAAGAACGACATTCATTATTGCCCATCGTATATCCTCTGTGAAGCATGCGGATGAAATTCTCGTATTGGATCAAGGCAAGGTGATAGAGCGCGGCACACATGAGGAACTGGTCGCTCTTGAGCAAGGCGCGTACCGGCGCATCTATGATATTCAGTTCCAAGATCATGAACTGGTCATGCAAGGCAAAGCTGTATAACCAACCTACCGACCTGTAAACGAGTACACATATATTTAGGTGAATAAAGGATGTGCATGCTATGAGCACCAAACAAGCACACGAAGTATATCATGAAGGGTTTAATCCGAAGAAGGAACGGTTTAATTATTCCAATGACAGTGCGATGGAGAAGCCGTTTAACTGGAGTCAGTTAGCCCGACTGTTCCATTATATGAAGCCGTATTCGCTTACCTTGCTGCCGATGGCTATCTTCGCTATGCTGGTGGCGACAGGTGTTCGACTAGCGGTTCCTTTGATCATCGCGCATGTGATGCACAATGTAGCATTGGAAGGGAACGTGAGCTTCCTCTGGAAGCTGGTCACGGCAATCGCGCTGTTGTATATTTTGCAATGGTTCGGGAACAAATACCGGATTGCGTGGATGAATGAGCTTGGCCAGAAGGTCATCTTCGACCTGCGGCATCACTTGTTCTCGCATATACAGCGCTTGTCCCATCGTTTCTTCGGCGAGCGCTCGGCTGGATCGATTCTCGTTCGGATTACGAATGACATCAACTCCCTTCAGGAGCTGTTTACGAACGGGATCATCAACTTGCTGACGGATATTGTCATGCTGCTCGGGATTGTCGGTATTCTGCTCTACTTGAGCCCGACTTTGACGGTAGCTGTTATGGTTATCGTGCCGATTATGTTCTTCTTCTCGGTGAAGCTGCGTCGGGCTATCCGACGTGCCTTCCAGCAGGTTCGCTTGAAGCAATCTAGGCTGAACTCACACTTGAATGAGAGCATTCAAGGGATTCGCGTGACGCAATCCTATACGCAGGAGAAGGAGAATATGGGCTTCTTCGAGCGGATGAACCGTGATAACTTCGAAGGATGGCGCGTTGCGGTCAATCGAGCAGCCATATTCCGTCCAGTCGTCGAAGTAACCGGAGCAATCGGAACAGCGATCCTCATTCTATTTGGCGTATTTCTGTACAATCAGAATGCGATCGAGATGTATGTATTCATCGCCTTCGTGTTATACTTGCCACAGTTCTGGGAACCGATTCAGCGAATCGGCCAAATGTACAATCAATTGTTGATGGCGATGGCTTCGTCGGAGCGTATCTTCGAATTTCTGGATGAGCGGTCGAACGTGGTGGAGAAGGAAGATGCTATTGCATTGGGACAGATCAAAGGCCACGTGCAATTTGACAATGTGCAATTCTCCTATGATGCGAAGCGGATTGCCCTGCACCAGATTAACTTGGAAGTACAAGCGGGACAGACGATTGCGCTAGTCGGTCATACTGGATCGGGTAAGTCGTCTATCGTCAATCTGCTGTGCCGCTTCTATGATCCGACGCAGGGGCGCATTCTGATTGATGGTCATGATCTGCGAGATTTGACGCTGGACAGCTTGCGCAAGCAGGTTAGTATCGTGCTGCAGGATACCTTCATATTCTCAGGAACGATTATGGATAATATTCGCTTCGGGCGTCCGGATGCATCGGATGAGGAAGTGATAGAAGCTGCCAAAGCAGTCGGCGCGGACAAATTCATCGAGCGACTGACTGACAAATATGAGACCGAGGTAGAAGAACGCGGCAACATATTGTCAATGGGTGAGAAGCAACTGCTGTCCTTCGCCCGTACGCTGCTCGCTGATCCGCGTATTCTCATACTCGATGAAGCGACCGCCAGCATCGATACAGAGACGGAGATCATCATTCAGCAAGCATTGAAGCGGCTGCTGAATGGCCGGACCGCAATTATGATTGCACACCGGTTGTCCACCATCCGAGACTCCGATCAGATTCTAGTCCTCGATCACGGCAACATTATCGAGAAGGGCAACCATCAGGAGCTGATGGCGCTGGGCGGCGAATACTTCCAGCTGGTCAAGGCGCAGTTCAACATTTTGGAGGAAGAGCAGGGAGCTTGACCGTTCGAGGTGTGAGCGTCTAATCGTGTGAAAGCAAGCATCGAGACCTTTTGGCTCTCGGTGCTTTTTTTCATGCGCTGAAAGTGGAACGTATCTGACTTGGGGATCGCAGGCATTCACTTGCATGGCACGCATGTAAGCTCGCATGCCGGAAATACATGCAATTGTGCAGGCTTGGGGCGCGCAAGAAGGGCGATTTTCCGAAATACCTGCGAATGTGCATCTTTGCATGCGGAAATTCGGTCATTCCGGCGCTCGGTGCTTCAAAAGATGCATATTCGCAGGTAATTGTCACATCGAGATAGGTTAAAGCAGAAAAAGATGCAGAATGGCAGGCAATCGCAACTTCGGGCACTTCGAGGTAGTTTTTTGTGGGAAAAGATGCAGAAACGCAGGCAATCACAACTTCGGACACTTCGAGGTAGTTTTTGGGGACAGTTTGTTATGATGGAATTGACTCGGATCACAGGGATACACTTGCGTGGCGAATATGCTGCCGTGCATATAAGAGCGGGAGACGACTCCTATGGAAACTGCGTGATATCGATCGCGTGAGGACTTGTCATTTGCGTGAATATTGTGAAGGTGATTGAAATTGTTGCTGAGTGGGTAAATAAAGGACAAGGATGAAAATGGCGGGATGACAAAGGAGTGAGTGAAAACGGGGTAAAGGTAAATAAGTGCAGCCTCTTTGACACAAACTATATGAAGTCTGAGAAACATGCAGGAGTCATGGGTAAGACTCGGTCCCGGCCAGAATTAGCTAACAGAGGTTGAAGAGAAAGTGAACAAGGAGGCTAAAAGGGTTGAAAGTAAAAAGCATTTAATATATAATAAATATTAAATTAGAATTATTATAAATAAGGAGATGAAAGCATATGAAAACAGAAATGCTCACGCAAACGAATACACAGGTGGCTAACCTTACAGAAGTACTGAATAAGCAGGTCGCGAACTGGACGGTTTTATTTACGAAGCTCCATAATTATCATTGGTATGTCAAAGGCTCTGACTTCTTCACGCTGCATGCGAAGTTTGAAGAGCTGTACAACGAGGGAGCCGGATATCTGGATGAGCTTGCAGAACGTATCCTTACATTAGGAGGAAGTCCGGTAGCAACGCTGAAGGGTGCGCTTGATATGTCGTCAATTCAAGAAGCGAGTGGACAAGAATCTGCTGCTCAGATGGTCGAAGCGGTCTTTGCCGATTTCGGTACGTTGATTAGCGAGATGAATGACGGTATTACGATTGCCGAAGACAATCATGATGATGCGACAGCGGACATGCTGCTCGGTATCCGCCAGAGCTTGGAGAAGCACAACTGGATGTTCCGTGCTTATCTGGGCAAATAAAGCTAGACCGAGGCCTATCATCAGGGAGCTGTTATCGAAGATACTCATACACGCAGAAGGCAGTTCCTTACGGGGCTGTCTTTTTGCATGCAATAGGTTTCTTCGGCTCTCTTGCATTCAAGCTTACACCTGCGCTCGCTAATGATTGCAACCTATCCATATGTTTCCTCGTCAAGTATAGCAAAGACAGCACGAACTAGAACGATGCAGCCGCTTGTCTTATACAGATAATCAAGGGGGAAGCGCCAGTGAAACAGAAAAGGGGTCTGTGGATTGGGATTTTGTTGCTATGTCTCGTATTAACAACGATCGGCTGTAGTTCAAGCAACGATCAAGCTGGTAACGCAGGTAACAACACTGCAGGGGCGAACGGTGAGCGCGATCACGCCGACAGAGCAGGGAATACGGCAATGAATGCCGCAGAGGGCAATCGGGCAGATGGAGGCGGTGAATCTAAGTCCGATATTGTCACACAAGAGCAATCCGCAAGTGATGCGAGTTCAGAACCGAACGTGTATATTCCGCCTGTGCCTTATCCGAAGGATGAGCAACGCAGCCGGGAAGACGACATGTTCTTCGAGGAGTACGGCACACATCCATTCCTATCACCGGAGGATGATGCCTATTCGACCTTCGCCGTAGATGTAGATACTGGATCGTACACCATTGTGCGTAATTACTTGCGTGACGGTCTGCTTCCTCCCAAGGAGGCGGTACGCATTGAGGAAATGATCAATTATTTCGATTTGGCCTATGAAGCGCCAGAGGACGAAGCTTTCGCGATACATGTGGACGGCGGTGATTCGCCTTTCTCCGATCATTACAAGCTGCTGCGAATCGGTCTGAAGGGCAGAGAGATCCCTGCCGAGCAGCGCAAGCAAGCGAATCTGACCTTCGTCATTGATGTGTCCGGCTCGATGGATCGAGGGGATCGCCTGGATTTGGTGAAGCGCAGCCTGCGCTTGCTCGTCGAGAGCTTGAATGAGGATGACAAGATCGGCATTGTTACGTATGGCTCGGAAGCGAAGGAAGTATTGCATCTGACAAGGGTGAAGAACAAGGATCGTATCCTGGAAGCGATCGATGCACTCGCTCCGAGCGGTTCTACGAATGCTGAAGCAGGCTTGGAGATCGCCTATCAGATGGCGAATGATCAGCTGGATGAAGGAGAGATCAACCGGCTTATTCTCTGTTCAGACGGTGTCGCTAATGTCGGTGAGACCGATCCGGATAACTTGTTGAAGTCCATCCGGGAGCATGCAGAAGAAGGCATTACCTTGACGACTCTCGGATTCGGAATGGGCAATTACAACGATGTACTGATGGAGCAGTTGGCCGACAATGGCAATGGCAGCTACGCCTATATCGATTCGTTCAGTGAGGCGCGGCGGTTATTCACAGAGGAGCTGGTCGGAACGCTGGAGACGATCGCAACAGATGCGAAGATTCAGGTAGAATTCAATCCGGAGCGAGTGGATCGTTATCGCCTGCTAGGTTATGAGAACCGCGATGTAGCTGATGAGGACTTCCGCAATGATGAAGTCGATGCGGGCGAAGTGGGAGCGGGTCATACGGTGACAGCCTTGTATGAAGTCAGATTGAAGGACGGGCAGGAGGAGCACCCTTTCGGCACAGTTCGCTTGCGCTACGAAGATGCGAGGACAGAAGCCGTACAGGAATTGTCAGCACCGCTTCAGGTCGGCACGAGCTTGCAGCGGGAGACAGCTTTATTGGCAGCTGCCGCGGAGTATGCCGAAATTCTGAGAGGAAGCTATTGGGCGCAGGACGGTGACTTAGAGGCTGTGCTAGAGGTAGCGGAGCGCTCGGCGAACGGCGGCAGCCAGGAGGAGCTTGTCGGTATGATCAAAGATACGCTGGCATTATCACCTTAATCAAGCAAGCTTGCTTTACACGAGACCTTCATCGTGTGCTTTGCGCGATGCTTGAATGCGGTCTCGGACGTCTAGCTTAGAGTAAATATTGGAGATGTAATTTTTGACCGTTCCTTCCGACAGGAACAGCCGCTCGGCGATCTCCCGGTTGTTCAAGCCTTCGGATATGCATTGCAGCACTTGCATTTCACGATCACTCAAGCCGTACGATTTGGAACGCTCGGTTGCATCTTGACCATCGCTTGTATCGGCCAGGATCGGATCGGCTGCGCTGTCTGACTTCAACTGCGTGATGAGCAATTGGGCAATGTCCTGCGGAATCAAGCTGTTGCCCTCCGCTACCCATTTTACACCGGAGGCTAGATCCTTCGGATGGATAGCCTTGAGCAGATAGCCTTCCGCACCAGCACTTAGGGCGTCTATTACGTATTGCACTTCTTGGAATGTCGTTAGAATGATGATCTTGATATCAGGCCATCGCTGCTTAATGACCTGAGTCGCTTCTACGCCGTTCATAATCGGCATGTGAATATCCATTAGGATTAGATCTGGCTGCAGCTGCTCGCACAGCTGCAGCGCTTCCTCGCCATTGCTCGCCATTCCTGCGACTTCGAGCGCAGGGTCCAAGTCGAGTACAATATGCAGGCTCTCCCGAATTAATTCTTGATCATCAACTAGCAGTAAGCGTACGGTGCTCATGCTCTCATCCTTTCTGGGCAGGAACAGTTACCATTAACACCGTTCCTTCGCCTCGTTTGGAGTATATCTTCAATTCGCCGTGCAAGGCAGCTATGCGCTCCTTCATCGATTGCATGCCGAAGCCGTATTGTACTTCGTCGAAGCCTGCGCCATTATCGGTAACTGTCAAGGCAACCTTATCGTTTGCAGTGACGAGTCCTACATCGATTGAGGCTGCATGGCCGTGACGCTTCGCGTTCGTGAGCGCTTCTTGCAGACAGCGAATGAGGGTGAGCTTCGTCTGGCGGGACAAGTCGACATCAGCGCCGTTCTGGGTGACGACGACCTGTGTGCCCGTGTGCGTAGCGAAGGCTTTGGCGATTCGGTCCAATTGTGGATACAGCTTGCCTTCTTCTATATCGGGAGCCAGTTGGTGGATATGCTCACGCACCTCTTGCAGTCCGTCTCGGGTAACCTTGCGCAGCACATCCAGCCGCTCAACCGCCTTATCAGGGGCTGACTGGATCAAGTAGTGAACCGCATCCATGCCCATAATGACGGAGGTGAACGTATGCCCGACCGTATCGTGCAACTCGCGGGCAAGCCGGTCCCGTTCTTCTAGTATCGTCAACCTCTCTACCTCTTGTGAATATTGTTGCAGGATATTGTTCTGGTTCTGAATCAGCATGTACTGTTCTTCATTCTCCTTGAGCAGCTGCTTCATCTTCTGATTCGATTCCATAATGCGGCCTAATGTGAACCCGATGCCGAACATGAGGAAGTAGACCGCGTACAGATCGAACATATTCACGAAATCAAAATCCCGAATCAACATCGGATAAGTGGCGGGAAGCAGCAGGACGAACACCGGGAATGTCCATAGCAAATCTCGCTTCTGCCCCAAGTAACCGACGACCAGGACGGAGATGACGGCGAAGGATATCAGCTCCTGCGTTTCATAGATGACATATGCTTGCATCGCGACCGAGGTTACAAGCACCGTAAGTGCGAACATACCGGGCTTCACAGAGCCGGGGTGCCAGAACATTAGCGGCAGCGCATAGCTCAATACGATTACAATGATGGAGAGAATGAGCGGCGGGTTATGCAGAAGCTCAGGCGCTAAGAATAAGTAAAAGAGCCCCACACTCATCCACATTGTATAGATGCTGAATAGTACCCAATCTACCCAGTTCCATTGTTTGGGCTGATTCATGATCGAGCCTCCGATTCTTAGGATATAGCAGTAACAACAGCTATATTGTACATGATGTGGCTGAACTGGCATAGTGAAATCAGTCATATTGCAAATTATGACCGGGAGTAGGTAGACAGCTGAATGTATAGACTGGTAATATGTTACTCAAATTCAAGAGGAGGATATGTGCATGAACGAAGCGGAAACACCGATCGTACAGCTTCGCAATGTTAGCAAGAAAATCGGGAGTAAGACGATTATTAGCCAGCTGTCCTTTGACGTGCCAAGAGGAGAAGTGTTCGGGTTCCTAGGTCCTAACGGTGCGGGCAAAACAACGACGATTCGCATGATGGTCGGCTTGATGTCCATTACCGAGGGTGAGATCCATATTGAAGGAGCTAGTGTGTCCAGGGATTTCGAGAAGGCGATCGAGCATGTAGGCGCCATTGTAGAAAATCCGGAGATGTACAAATTTCTAACGGGCTATCAAAATCTTATGCATTATGCACGAATGCGGAATGGGATTGCCAAAGAACGAATTGACGAGGTGGTGGCTCTGGTCGGTCTGTCGAACCGCATCCACGAGAAGGTGAAGACCTATTCACTCGGCATGCGGCAGCGATTAGGGGTTGCGCAGGCGCTGCTGCACAGACCGTCTCTGTTAATATTGGACGAGCCGACGAACGGACTTGATCCGGCAGGTATCCGTGAATTGCGTGATTACTTGCGTAAGCTGTCGCGTGAAGAGAACATTGCCGTAGTTGTCTCCAGTCATCTCTTGTCGGAGATGGAGCTTATGTGCGACAAGGTAGCGATCATACAGAACGGCAAGCTGATCGATGTGCGCGCGGTGAAGGGCGACCAGCTAGAGGGATCGGCGGGGATCGTACAGCTTGAAGCAGACCCGATAGAGCAAGCATTGGAGATAGCCAAAGCGTTCGATGATTCAATTGATGCAGCTATACAGGACGGCAAGCTGCGAGTCACCTTGAACCGGGAAGACATCCCGAAGCTGAATGCACAGTTAGTTGAGGCTGGTATTAAGGTGTACAGCATCCAGACAACGACCAAGTCACTCGAGGATACGTTCCTAGAGATGACAGGAGGTGACCAGATTGCTTAACCTGATTCGCAATGAGAACATGAAGCTGTACCGGCGTCCGCGCACTTGGATTATGTTCGGCATCGTGCTCGGTCTCTACGCATTCGTCATGTTGATGATGCACTTCTTCACTAACGAGACGATGACTGACAATTGGCGGGACCGTTATGAGCAGGATCGTCAACATTTAAGCGAGACCCTGAATGCGAATGGTGCTTCTCCAGGCAATGAACAGTTGACGCAAGAACTGATGAAAATCGAGTATGCGCTGGAGCATGATATTCCGCCAGTCCATGCGACAATGTGGAGCGGTGTGATGGATTCAACGGGATTCATTATTTTGGTAACGATCATGACAGTGGTCGTGGCAGGAGATATTGTCGCGTCTGAATTTACATGGGGGACGATTAAGATGCTGCTCATTCGTCCGGCTTCACGGGCGAAGATCTTACTGTCGAAGTATTTGGCTTCCTTCTTGTTCGCATTGCTCCTGCTGCTTGCCTTGCTTAGCTTCTCGATCGTACTGAATGGCATACTGACTGGCTTCAGCGGGTTTGGACAGCCGATGCTTACTGTCAATGATGCTGGAGACAAGGTAGAGGAAGTGAGCTTGCTAGGCAATGTGCTGAAGGCGTATGCGCTGTCTACAGTCGAACTGATTATGTTCGTTACGATGTCCTTCATGATTTCGTCGGTATTCCGCAGCAGTGCGCTGGCGATTGCTCTCTCTATTGTGGCATTGCTGCTTGGTTATCTGGTGACACTTAATTTGGCGATGTACTTCGACTGGGCCAAGTACTTGCTGTTCGCCAATACGGACTTAACGCAGCACTTGGAAGGTCGGCCGCTCATAGAAGGGATGACGATGACCTTCTCAATTGCGATGCTTGCGATCTACTTTGCCGCCTTCAACTTCTTCTCTTGGTTGTTCTTTACGAAGAGGGATGTGGCTTCCTAACCAGCGCTAGGAATCCTCTGCATGTATGAGCATGGCAGTCTGTAAGCAGTGAATATTGCAGCAAAACAAAAAGCAGGTTCCGCTGCAGTCGGAAGGGGTATTTCCCGACTTCATGCGGAACCTGCTTTTTTGCGTCGTGATTCGATCATTGTTCCTTGGCTGGCTGTTCCTTCGCTGCGGCAGCTTCCTGAAGCATCTGGCTAGTGCCTTCGAAGATGCCGCCTTCCTCGATGACGAGCGCATGGCAGGATGCGTCGCCGCGAAGGATACCCCCTTGAAGAATCGTGAGTGTACCTGTAGTGTGGACATGACCGATCACTTCGCCGGCAATCCATATATGACGGGCTTGAATATTGGATGAGGCAGTCGCTTGCTCACCAATCGTAATATCGCCTTCGGTGATGAGCTTTCCGGTGAAGGAACCTTCAATGCGAATGCTGCCGGAGCTGCGCAGTTCGCCTTCGATTGCAGTGTTGTGTCCGATTAGCGTATCTAGCTTGCCTGCGTCTTGTTTTTTGCGTCCGATCTTAGACATGATGTCAATCCTCCCGCGAGCTCTTCATATATGGCTTCGGATCAACGGACTGTCCGTTGACTAGGATTTCATAGTGAAGATGTGTTCCAGTGCTTCGTCCGGTAGATCCCATCTTCCCGATCACGTCGCCCTTGTTTACACTGGCGCCATACTCTGTCTCAGTACTGCTTAAATGCATATAATGTGTCTTAATGCCATTCGAATGATTGATGATGACATTGTATCCTTCTGATTGGCTGTAACCAGCATGGGTAACGATACCGTCTGCGGCAGCATAGATGGAAGATCCGTGAGCGCCCGCAATGTCAATGCCGGAATGGAAGCTCCAAGTTCCGGTGAACGGATCTTTGCGTGTGCCGAACGTGGACGTGACCTTGCGGTAGCCAGTCGGCCATATCGATGGTGTAATCCGCTGTAGATGCTGATACGCCTCTACCTCACTCTTGGCTTCCTTCAAGCTAACAGACAAGGAATCAAGCTCCTTATCCAATGATTGGAAGGAGTCTCCTGTTTCATCCAGAATGGCCATCATATCATCGTCGTTAAGGGCGTGCATCTGACCGCCTACAGCGGCATTGCCGCCAGACATCAACGGTGAGAGCTGCGGCTGCATGGCGGACAAGCCTCGGGATAACGAGGGGATAGCTGATGCGACAGTAACCTGCGGACTGTTCGATGCAGTACGCTGATGCTCTTCGGATTCATCTGGATCGGCCATACCTCGCAGTTCATTCTCCAGCTCTCTTAATTGCAGCACTTTAGATTGAACTTGCTCGGCTTGCTGAGACACCTCGATGACGTTACTATGCAGCTCTTGAATTTGTCGATTCTTGTCTGCGACTATCGTATGTAATTCCGCTCCTTTGTTATCTAGAAGCTGAGCGAGCTCCTTATTATATTGTGATGTTAATTGGTACTCATAGTACTGCATGATCACAAGTGCGATCAAGCCGAGAACCGTAACCGGAATGGACCAGAGCGCGAGCTTAGGTATGCGGAACTGCCGGCTCTGCTGATCGGCTTCGGGTACCATGACGAATGTAAGTGTGCGGCTTCGCTTCTTCTTCATGTGTCCTCCCTATATTGTTGTAAACGTAGATTGTCAGGACTTTAGATGCATGAATATGATATCTCGCAACAAACATTATTCGTCATACAGTGGGGAAAAACCTTCCTGACATGCGATTTTTATTTGACTTTTTTCATTACATGCACTTCTCTATTTCCATTACAAGGGTGAATCGTAATAGTTCGGCATGCCTAATTGCGCTGCTGCAGTCAATCTAAGGAAGCTTCTGATTGCGCTGAACGCCTTGGAATGGTATTTATCCGATAATGATCCCTGTATATGTATCAGGTTTGGCGGATTGGAGCAACGGGTATGATGGTAGAGACCATGCCTGTATGTGCAAAAAGGAGGAAGTTGGTTGATTTGGCTGACGGGGATTTTGCTCATCTATTTGTTTCAGATTGTGACGATTGTGCTGCTGGAATATCGGCATCCTTCTAAGGCGATAGCGTGGCTTATGATCTTGTTTATATTTCCTCTGATCGGATTTGTTATGTATTATTTCCTCGCACAGGAATACAAGAAGCGCAGACTCGTGCGCAGGAAGGAGAAGCAAGCGCTGCTGCTGAACTTCATGCAGGAGCCGGAGCGTGCCGGTGCTATGCGTAACGCAGGGATGAACAATGAGCCGCGCTTGTTCGGATTGTTGGACAGCTTCTCGGAAGCGCCTATTACGAGCCGCAATGAAACGACAGTGCTGACGAATGCGCCGCATACGTACACGGCCATGCTGGAAGCTATAGAGCAAGCGCAACATCATATTCATGTGGAAAGCTATATTGTGCGCGATGATACGATTGGCAATACGTTCCGTGAATTGCTGGAGCGCAAATCCCGAGCAGGCATTGAGGTGCGGGTGATTGTCGATGGGATAGGGAGTTACCATCTGCCTGCGAGCTATTTGGCTAATTTGAAGCGAGCCGGTGTACAAGCTGAAGTATTCCTTCCTCCGTCGATTGCGTTCTTCGATAAGCGAATGAATTATAGAAATCATCGGAAAATTATGGTGATTGATGGAAGTGTCGGTTTTGTCGGCGGGATTAATATAGGAGATGAGCACTTGGGGGCGGATGCGAAGCTGGGATTTTGGCGCGATACGCATCTGCGTATTAGCGGAGAGGCTGTGCGCACGCTGCAGGATACGTTCCTGACCGATTGGTTGTTCGTCAGCGGACAAACCGTTAACGGACCTGTCTACGCACCGAACTACGGCGGGACGGGTGTGGAAGAGGTTCAAATTATTGCGAGCGGACCGGACAAGCAAGGGGATGCCATATTGGAAATGTATTTCGGTGCGATATGTGCAGCCAAGCAGCGCGTCTATTTGACCACACCCTATTTCATACCGGAGGCGAGCATCGAGATGGCTCTGAAGACAGCCGCAGCGAGCGGAGTGGATGTGCGGATCATCGTTCCGGGAAGACCGGATTCCAGATTGGTGCATTGGGCCTCGCTTGCATACCTGGAGGAGTTGATGGAGGCTGGTGTTCGATTCTATCAGTATCAGAAAGGATTCATTCATGCGAAAACGATGATTGTGGACGAGTTGCTTGCTTCTGTAGGGACAGCCAATATGGACTTGCGCAGCTTCTTCAGTAACTTCGAACTGAATGCAGTGTTGTTCGATGCTAGAACGATTCGGCGTCTGGCAGCGGACTTCACGGAGGATTTGCGAGACAGCGAGCAAGTGAGGCTGGAGGCGTTCCGCCACCGGCCTCGAATTGCAAGAGGGAAGGAAATACTCGCTCGTATACTGTCGCCATTGCTGTAATGACTTGCGAACAACAGGGAAGCAGCTACTCAGCGGGCCGCTTGACTGTCTGACGTTCCTGCAGTACCTGTATTTCCGGAGCCAGCCCCTCGAGCACGCGTTGTTCCATGATGCCTGCCACCTCTTCAGCCGTGAGTGACACATTGTCCTTCTCCTCCGTCCACGCTTGCCACCAGATGATAGAAGCTTTCTCATCTAGAGGAGAAGGTGTGAAGGTCGGCATCTGTCTAATTAAAGTACGGATGAGCGGTTCGAGCTTCTGTCCGCCGAAGTAGCCGTTCGGCTCGCTTGCGGCTTCGCTGTTGGACGGGAGCATAAGCTCGCTCATGTAGCGGCTGTGATTGTCTGCGAGCCATTGGGCCACCTTCCAGGCAGCCGCTTTGTTCTTGGATTCGGCAGCAATGGCGACGCCTGAGCTGCCCGACCAGCCGTAAGCATTGAACGGAAGCCGTGTTATGCGCCAATTGCCGCTCTGCTCAGGAGCTAATTCCTCAAGCGTATGGCGGAACCAGTAGCCTGTTTGGAACATGACCATCTCCCCGCTTGGAATCGGGTTCTGCTTCGTATCGAACATACTGCGCGTTAAGGCGAGCTGCTCTGCTTCAAGAATTCGACCAAGCTGGATCGCCTGAATGACCTGCTCATTATTGCGCAAGTAGTGCAGCTGGCTGTCGAAGAACGATGCGGTGTGCTGATAGATTAGCAGCGGATAGCTGCCCCAAGAGGCAATCCACTGGTCACGCTGCTTGAGCGTTCTCGCTATATCGAGCCATTGGTCAGGCTTCTCCATATACACAGCGAGCTCTTCTGGATCCGTTGGGAAACCAGCGTCCTGCATGACATCCTGTCTGTAGTAGGTGACGATAGGGTTCGTATCGATCGGCAGCGCAACCAAGCCTGTTCCATCGAAGCGCCGGTAAGGCATCGTTATTGCATCGGAATAACGTTCAAGAAGCGTCTCTGCGTTATAAGGCGCTGCTGCCAAGTCCTCGAACGCCTGACTGTCGTTGAAGCTGCCGAGCATCGGTGCTTCTAACAGGAAGATGTCGGGCACTTCATCACTGGTCAATGCTTTCTTGTACAGCTCTACCGCTTGGAGAGTAGGGACGATGTGGTACGATACATGCACGTCAGGCAGCATATTGGTAATTTGTTCGCGTGTCCATTCATCAAGGTCATAGTAGGACCAGATCGTCAGTTGGTCCGCTTGCTCGCTTGTATGAGCAGGTTCGTCCACCGTACCGCCAAAGCTCGACACGGTTGATTGACCCGGCTTGGGAATGGCTTGCTCCGGACCGACTGGCATGCCGCCGCAGCCCGTTAACAGCAACAAACCGGTTATCGATATGTATAGCCAGGTTCTCATGTGCGTTCCTCCTCTGTATTCGTCGTAGAAGCTTGCCGCAGCTGGCGCAGTATTTGCTCGCAATGCACGGCATCTGTCGGTCGACCGAGCCAATACCCTTGCATTTTGTCGCAGTTGTAGCGAATGAGGAAATCTCGTTCTTCCTCTGTTTCAATCCCTTCTGCCACTACCTTCAGCCCCATTCCGTGAGCCAATTCGATGACAGCGCGTACAATTGAGCTGTTATGTGCATTCTCCCCGATGTTGCGAACGAAGGTGCGATCAATCTTCACAGCATGCACAGGCAGCCGCTGCAGCTGAGATAAGGAAGAATAGCCCGTTCCGAAATCATCGATCGATACGGTGACACCCATCGCCTCCAATTCACGGAGTGCCTGTCTGACATACTCGGAATTGTGTATGATGAAGCCTTCTGTTATTTCCAGCTCCAAATAGTGCGGGGAGAGGCCGGTTTCATCGAGTATACTACGGATATGCTCGATCAGATGCGGGGAATGGAACTGTCTAGCGGACAGATTCACGGCCACACGTATAGGCTCCAGACCGGCATCCTGCCATGCCTTGTTCTGCTTGCAAGCTTCGCGCAGCACCCATTCGCCGATCGGGATAATAATGCCGGTCTGCTCCGCTACCGGGACGAACCGGGCAGGTGATATGACACCCTGCTCGGGATGATGCCAGCGAATCAAAGCCTCCACACCGCATATACGGCCGGATTTCCCGTCTACAATCGGCTGGTAATGGAGGACGAATTGTTGATTCTCCAATGCGGAGCGTAGATGGTTCTCCAGCCACAGCTTGTCTGAGATATGGGTTTCCAGTGAATGCGTGTACAGCGCATAGCTGTCGCCGCCGCTCTCCTTCGCTGCATACATAGCGGAATCCGCCTGCTTCATTAGCTGATTCGCGGTTTGACCATGTTCAGGATAGAGGGCGATTCCTACGCTGGACGTAACGCGCAGCTCATGCGACTCGATACGAATCGGCTGGCGAATGAGTCTCAGGATCGCTTCAGCGGCTGTCTCCACTGGATTCTCTGTGTTGCGTTCTAAGATGATGACGAATTCATCTCCGCTAATGCGGAACAACCGAACGCGCTTACTTATTAGCAAGGTCAGCCGTTGGGCGATCACCTGCAGCAGCTGATCACCCAAGGCGTGACCGAGTGAATCGTTAATCTGCTTGAATCGATCCAGATCGAAGAAGATGACTGCTGCTTTGGCAGAATGGTGGCGATTCTGGAACATGCGCTCCAGCTCCTTCTGCATGCTCAGTCGATTCGGCAGTCCGGTCAAAGAATCATAATAGGCGAGCTGGTGCGTGTGCTCGAACATTTCCCGCAGCTCTGCCGTCACCGTGCGGAAATTGTTGATTAAGACGTCAATTTCAATCAATCCGCTCTTCTTCCAATCGATAGATGTGCCAGTCTGTAATCTGCTCGGGATGCCCGTAGTTGCGGCCGCCAGCCGGTCAAGTGGTTGGAAAAATATACGATTGAACAGCCAGCTGAGCAGCAGCACGAACAGGCTCAGGTTGAGCACGAGGCTTAATTTGGTTTCATAGCTGGAAAGCAGCTCCTCCGCATAAGGGGTAAAGGGCATCATTAGGATAAGCTTCATGCCCGCCGACCGATTCTCAGATTGGTGGATCACATATGCATGGCGATAGCGTTCGATCTCATGCGTGAATGTGCCCTTAGGCAGCCATTGCCAGAATGTCTCTCGTTGGATGATACGCTGACTGCCTGTTCGCCAAGTGAACGGTTCGCCAAGCTGCGGGAACTCCGCAGAGCTCGCAGCCAACACGATATCTTCTTCAGTAAGAATCAGGTATTCCGACTCGCTGTCGCTAGCGAGAGCTTGCAGCCGCTTACTCAGCAAGGCAGCCTCGACACCGCTCTCCAACCGCAACGCCGTGGCGGTGTCAGCTGGCATCGTATCGAGATAGGACTGCATCGTTTGCATCTGAGCGCGGAAATGGTTTTCGATGGACTGCACACCGGCGGCTTGGCTCTTCTGTCCCGTGTACGTAATATAGAATAAGTAAGGAATCAGAAGAACTACCAGTGTCAGGTGCAGCATCATGCGGGAGAAATGGTAGCCTGATTGAGCTGGTTGCTGCTTGGCGGCGAAGAAGCGGTTGAATGGCACATAGGCTAGACAAATATCGGCAAGCAAGGCGCACACAAGTGCAACGATGAATTCTGTTTGTAGCAAAATAAGACCGACTTGATCGAAGCGGCCGTTCTGCCACATATAATGGGCTGCGAGCAGCGGACCGCCCGCTGCAATCCAATATAACGCGCTGCCGAAGATTAGACCTTGCGGCTGCTTGCGAATGAACCAGCATAACCATGCGACTTGACACGTATACAGCAGTGCCGGCAACCATTCGAGGGACGCTGAGAGCCAGGCTGCGCCGTAAGTGATGATCGCGCCGCCGAGCACGGCGCGTGTCGGATAGAGACCGACGAGCAGCATGAAGAGCAAGCTCCCGGCAAACAAGTCAATGCCTAGAAACCATTCATAAGGATATAAGGTAAGTACAATTGCGCCTGCGAGAAGCAGCGCGTATATCGTTCGCTGTATGTTGGGGGTGGTTTGTAACCTTGATGACTGCATGACGATTCCTCCGTGAAACCACGCCTACAGGGATGTACCGGGTCAAGCAGGAAGGGAGCGCAAACAAACAGTGGCTGGTAGAGAGGCAAGAGGCTGCATACTTGGCGCAGCTTTGGCAGCATACCTGTTCGGCGGCTCGGCGACCATAGCGGAGTGCTTTAGGTCCGTAGCTTTGCGTCCCGAGCTTTCGCGCGGTTTGCCCTTATCGCTGGTATAACATTGCTGTGTTGTCCTTACACGTATTCGGCAAGAGTCATCAAATACCTTCTTTATCTATGACTTTTATCATGGGACTCATGGACTAATCAATAGTTATCAATGACCTCCGCTATATCCATGATATCGGCGAGGCGGATCGCAGTAGTCGGTGTATCGCTGTTCTCCTCCCCGCTCACAATTTGGATGACGTTGCGCAGGCGGTCGATGTGCTGGACGCGTCCAACGATCCGCGCTTCCTCCCATTCATCGAACAGGATGAATTGCAGCGGCTGCCCTTGCATGATGGAGTCGGAAATAAGCTGCGCAAACCGGTCCAATTGATCTTGCTCCAAGGTCGGGCGGATTCGCTTGCGCTGTTCGCGACGTCGGCCCCAAATTTGCTCCTTATGCTCTGGCAGCATCATGCGTGACGACTCCCACAGTCCGTTGCCCTGTAATTTCTTGCTCATGGTGATAGTCCTCCTTGTATCCGCGAAAGCGGTATGAAAATGAAGAATACTGTGAAGTGAGGGCCGGTTCAGACTGGCTTTTGCTTATTTGTAATGCCCGCCTATCTTCAGAGAGCGGTCAAGCGCCTGTCCGGCGGCCGTCTTGGATACGGCTCGGACGATGGCGCTGTCTCCGAAGCGGGCCTTGATCTGGTCGGTGGCGTCTTCGAGAGCGCGGTACTTCTCGCGTTCATCGAATAGGCAGAGCTGGTATTCGTCCGCCCGTGTCAGCTGGGTCAGCGTGACACCTACCTTGCGCACCGGAAGTCCGTTCCAATGCTTGCGAAACAGCTTACGCACCGTTGCATAGACATGAGCGGTCGCATGAGTCGGATCAGGCATTTTCTGCTGTCGGTAGAAGCCGGTCGGCTGGTCGAAGTCCGCCCCTTGGCAGCCAACTGCTACGACCTGCCCCATGAGGCCTTTGGCACGGCTGCGCTGGCAGACTAGCTCCGTCAATTCGAGAAGCACCACATGCAGATCTTCCGCAGTGGCGTAATCGCGGGGCAAGGTCATCTGATGGCCGATCGCTTGTTGCTGTTCATGGGTATCGGGCTTGACGGGAGTCGCATCCATGCCGTTGGCGATGCGCCAGATGACCTCGCCGTTCACCCCCCATATGTCCCGCAGCCTGTGCAGCGGATATTGCGCGAGATCACCGATCGTGCGGATGCCGAGCCGCAGCAGGTGCTGACTCATGCGAGAGCCGATCATGAACATCTTCTGAATCGGCATCGTCCACAAGGAATCTGCGATTGCGTTCTTCGGCATGTGATAGATACCGCTGGTGTTCTTCTTGGCGTACAGATCGCAAGCCATCTTGGCAAGCACCTTATTCTCGCTAATGCCGATCCGTGTGTAGACGCCGGTTTCCTGACGAACCTGCTCCTGGATGGCGGCAGCGATGTCTGCGAATGTGCCGAACAGCCGAAGGCTGCCTGTCACATCTATGAATTGCTCGTCGATGCTGTATGGCTCGACGAGATCGGTGAAGCGCTGCAAAATATCGGTGATGTGCAACGATACTCGAATATACTCAGCCATGCGCGGCTTCATTACGATTAACCCCGGACACTTGGCCAATGCTTCGCCGAGCCGTTCGGCTGTGCCGACGCCGTGCTGCTTGGCGATCGGACAAGCAGCCAGAACGATGCCGGATCGGCGCTCCGGATCGCCCGCTACGACCAAGGGCTGATCTGCGTATTGGGGATGCGCCGCCTTCTCTACACTGGCATAGAATGACTGGCAGTCGGCCAGCATGACCATGCGCTTGCTCGGTGTGCTCATGATGTTCGTCTCCCTGCTGTGTGGTGATTCCAAAAGCATGGTTCATCCAAATGCGCGGACAAGGCGCATCAAGCCTTCTCCTGATCAAGCGGCAGCTGCATATAGGCGGCCAGCCTGCTCTCCACTTCTGCCCGCACTAGGCTCCATAGCATCGAGAAATGATGGTGATACCCGCGGCATACGTAGCGGGCTTCCAGGCTGCGGGAGGTTCGCTTCATCTCGTAAATCTTAATCCCTCGGTCCCGCAAGTGCCGCCGGACATGGACGAGATCGGCATTAATCTGCTGCTGCGTGCGCCGCAAGCTGGAGATATACACTTGCGGCATCTTCAATTCAAGCGTTTCCAGTGTGTGCATATCCCGTTCGAGGACGTCCATCAGCACAGGGTACAGTACGGCCTGCTTGACATAGTGCAAATCTGCAGCGGTCTCCAACGGCGCCCGATTCATCCGATACACCGCCTTGTCGCCGGTGTAGCCGCCAAAATCTGCTCAATGCGAAAAATCCGCGGTCCCTGCTGCTTGTGGCAATAAGCGCGGATGATTCCGGCTTCGATACGCCGCACCGTAATCAGACGTTGAGAGATGCGCTGCGCTCGATCGATATAAATAATTTCAATCGTATGGCCGATGTACTTGCCCAGCTTCAACTCCATAGTGACCCCTCCCGAACCTCGCAATATTGCGAACACATGTTCCAATATAGTATATATAGAATACCGAACAAATATTCGTATTTCAAGAGGACAATTGTGGAAAAATCATTTTGTGCGCTTGCCGTGCATATGTGACTATTGCAGCTTGTGTGCGGGATGGGGCAGAGCGTGAATAAGGGCGCTCGCAGCAGGATTAGAACGGAGGCTTGCAGAAAGTAGATGTTCATAAGAGAGACATGGGGCAACTGTTCGGCGTGAACGGTTGGGTTCGGGTACAATAAGACCAAAGGAGGCGGTATACATGTGTGGCAGGTATACGATCACGGTATCCGTAGAAGAGCTGATGATGCGTTTTTTCATCGATCAGGCGAATGTGCCGTATCATATCCCCCGATATAATGTAGCTCCAGGACAGCTTATTCCGGCAATTGTGCACGATGGAACGAACAACCGGCTGGGCGAATTGAAGTGGGGACTCGTGCCGAATTGGGCGAAGGATGAGAAGATCGGGTACAAGATGATCAATGCCCGAGCGGAAACGGTGCGTGAGAAACCAGCCTATCGTGCTTCTTTCCAGCGCAAGCGGTGTGTAATCCCGGCCGACGGCTTCTACGAATGGATGGTGGTAGAAGGGCGGAAGCAGCCGATGCGTATCGTGCTGCGGGACCGCTCCCTGTTCGCGATGGCGGGCTTATACGATACTTGGATCGCGCCCGATGGCAGCAAGCTGAGCACGTGCACGATTATGACGACATCGCCGAACGAGCTCATGCGCGACATTCATAACCGGATGCCGGTCATCCTGAAGCGTGAGGATGAGGCGCTGTGGCTTGATCGCGGGGAGCGCAATGAGGAGCTGCTGCATGATTTGCTACAGCCGTATCCCGCTGAGGAGATGGAGGCCTATCCAGTGTCCCCCAAGGTCGGGAGCGTCAAGCACGACGATCCGGCATGTGCGGAGCCTTGGAACGGGGAATGAACCGTGCCGGTTGCATGCGACTCTCGGCGGGTGACAGGTCAGGGGCAGCAGAACAGCAGGACCAGCTTTCGGCGGGAAGTCTAGTCGTGCTCCATCCCCCGGTTAACCGCAAGTAACTTACTTACGCCAATGTCACTCATTTTGTTTTGGCAGCAGCAAGCGTATAATGGTCTCGACAAGCATCTGCATGAAGAACACTAGGCCATATTGCCAGTACAAAATACGACTGATAGGGTGGAGTGAATAGAGCAATGGCGTATATTAGCGAGCCGTTTGTTGTCAAAGGGATGGAAGTGAACAATAGAATCGTGATGCCGCCGATGTGTCAGTTTTCTGCACTGGCCAAGGACGGCATGCCGAATGAGTGGCACTACGTGCATTACGTCTCGCGTGCAGCCGGAGGAACAGGGCTGATCATTATCGAGATGACGGATGTCGAGCCGGACGGACGCATCACCGACTACGATCTGGGGATCTGGTCAGATGCACATGTGCCAGCCTTCGCACGGATCGTGAAGGAAGCGCAGAAGTATGGGGCCAAGGTCGGCATCCAGATTGGGCATGCCGGACGCAAGGCGCAGCATGTGGAGACGCCGCTGGCGCCTTCGGATTTGCCGCCGCTGGACAGCCCTTATCCAGCTAAAGCGCTGACGCTTGAACAGACTGAGGCGATGGTGCAGAAATTTCAGGATGGCGTGCGGCGAGCCGTGGAGGCGGGTGTGGATACTGTCGAGCTGCATGGGGCGCACGGCTACTTGATTCATCAGTTCCATTCGCGCTTGACCAATCATCGCGAGGATGTATATGGGCAGGACCTGGCACGCTTCGGGGTAGAGGTTATTCAAGCGGCCCGCGAGGTGATGCCTGCGGACATGCCGCTATTGATGCGGGTGTCTGCGATTGAATATGCCGATGGCGGCTATGATCTCGATCATATGCTGGACATATGCGCGAAGTATCGGGACGCAGGTGTTGATGTATTCCACATCAGCACAGGCGGAGAAGGATTGCCTGCGGGCAAGCGCAAGCCCGGCAATTATCCGGGCTATCAAATTCCGTTCGCGCGTGAGATCAAGCAGGCACTCGGCGTGCCGGTGATCGCCGTAGGCATGATCGATGATCCGAAGCTGGCGGAAGCGACTGTTGCCAGTGGCGATGCAGATCTGGTTGCGATCGGACGCGCTATGCTGCAGGACCCGTATTGGGCGCTGCACGCGCTGCGAGACTTAGGCGAGCAGGCGGGATTGATTCGCCCTTACGCGGGCGAAGGCTGGTAAGCTGACTTAGCTGCGTCAGCCGGGCTGCCTATTACGGAACGACAACCCTCTCAAGCTGAGAGGGTTGGGTGCCGCAAGAGGGCGGCTGCTGAATTCGTTCTGCTGCCCGGTCCGCATACCGGGTTGCCGCTCGTGCCCGGAGCAACTGGTTCCCGTATACGGGAGTTGCCGCTCGTGCCCCGAACAACTGGCTCCGCATACCGGGTTGCCGTTCGCGCCCCGAACAACTGGTCCGCATACCGGATTCCCGCTCGCGCCCCGAACAAATTGTAACGGAAATAGGAAGCGCTAAGAAGCGGTTTTAGACGGAAATGAGAATCTAACGGAAGTCAGGAGACCTTAATCGGTTGGAATTGCGTCAAGCATGCTGGATTTGGCTGTGTAAGGGTCTGTGATTTCCGTAAGAATCAACAAAGCGCGAAAAATAGCTAAATAGTGGTTGCTCACTTCCGTTAGCGTTCCGATTGCCGCAAAACGTCCACCCCTTATTGAAGGAGTGGACGTTTTTGCGTTAGTTTGCGCGCTTCAACGGGACCCTAGCTCTGCAGCCGGTTGACGCTGCTTCCAGAGCAAGGTGAGTGCCGCTGCCCCAAGCGCCAGCGCGCCGCCGAAGACGAAGCCGCCCGGCAGTCCGGCCAGCTGGTTCAAGCTGCCCGCAAGGAACGGACCGAAGAACATGCCTATCGCGTAGACGGCCTGATAGAAGCCCATCGCCGTGGCGCGCTTCTCCGAAGAGATATCTTGAATAGCGAGTGTCAGCAGCAGCGGCAGATGCAAGCCCTGTGCCGCCCCGTTCAACGCTTGCGTGGCCGTCAGCCACGGGAACGAAGGCGTCAGCGGGATGAGCAGCGTACAGACCGAGCTGCAGATGAAGCCGACTGTGATAATCCGCCAGATACCGAATCTCGGGGCGAGATAGCGACCGGTAATGTAAGCGAGCACGGCATGCGGGACCATGAAGGCGACGGACAGCCATGTGAGATGCTCCTTGCTTGCCCCGATCTCCAAGGCGTAGGAAGGCGTGAAGCCGAACATAGTAATGAACAGCACGCTGTGCGCCAGAATCGACAGAACCGATGCGCGTACGACCGTAGGCTCCTTGATGACCTGCGCCAAATCCCGCGCCCGCATCGGCGTGCGGTCAATGCCGCCTTTTGGCTCCGTGACAGCGAAGGCGACGAGCATCCCGATCAAGCCGATGGCCCCGCCGACCCAGAAGGTTGCCTTGTCGCCGAAGCGCTCCGCCAGAATACCGCTTGCCCCCATGCCGGCCAGCTGTCCGGCAGCTGTGGCGAAGCTAATAATGCCCATCGCGCGGCTCGTCTCATGCTTGCCGAAGTAAGCGGCATACAGCACTGTGAAGGCGACCCAGGTTGATGCCGAAACCCCGGCGATCGACCGCGCGACCAATGCGCCGCCGATATGATCGGTCACGGCGAACAGCAGGCAGCTGAGCGCGCCTGTCAGCATGCCGAGCACGATGAACGGCTTCCGCTTCTTCAGGCGGTCCGAGCCGATGCCGAGCGGCAGCCGGACGATAATTTGCACGAGCCCGTAGCTGCCCAGCACCATGCCGACCAAGGTGTAGGAAGCGCCGAGTGTTTCCACATAAGGGGCTAGAATCGGAACATACGTATATAAGGAAGCCCAGTAGCAAAGCGTCACAAACATGAAAACCGCATGAATGCGCGGCGTTGCTCGAAAGGAAGGAGATTGCTCATCTATGCTCATCGCGGTAGTTACACTCCTTTTTTTATCAGAGAATGTCTCTTTATTAGGTTCTTGTGCACGGTTCGTGCTCCGTTCAGTGTAACGAATTTTGCTCTCCAGCAGAAGAGGGAATGCGGATTCTCGTAAATTTGCCCCCCTTTATGGGAATAAAAAGCGGCTGATGCCAACAAAAGGTTGACGGAAGCATTAGGTATATAGTAACTTAAGATAAGAATAAAGTAGTAGTGCGGAAGAACCGCCTTTCAGCGACGAGAGTTTGCTTGAAGGGCGGTTTTTGTCATTTTTCAGAGACTGGTTGACAATCTTCCGCAGGGATCAGACTTAAGAAACGATGAGAAGGGGGAACAGTAATGATGGATTACAGCCGTAAGACTGGAAAGAAACCATCTGAGAGCATCACTCAGCCCGAGACGGAACGGACACGCCAACAAGCTGGTGAGACGGAGGAACCTAAGAGTCGCAAGGTGTTCATGATGCGAAGAACGTTCACCGTCTATCGCTTTCATGTGAATCTGGATTCGGATCAGGATGGTCCAGCTGGTGTTGGGTGTCTAGTTAAGCCGAAAAAGTAGAAGGGTGGTTGGGTAGGAAGCAGTCATTCATCGTGATGCATGTGAGCACACGCGGGAAGCTTGCCGCCGCACTCTTGCATTTGATTGTTGGTGGTAAAAAGTTTTGTACAGTAGAATAGGCTTGCAAGGGCGGTCTGGCTAATCTTCTGGCGTTACTTACGTACCTGAAAAAGAAATAGACCGCCCATAGCAAGGGTAACGGTCTATGTCTATTAGGCCAAACGATATGCACAAGCCTACCGCCCTTAAAGCGGCTGCTGTACAGAACCGTAGGTGTTTCCCGCACCTGCGGTTTTTATTATTGTATCGACACTATAACATGTCCATTCACATATTTGAATCGGAGGTTTTTGTTTATGAGCAAAAAAATGATTCTGTTGATAATTGTCGCGTTGTTTGCCGTACAGGCTGCGCCAGCGGTTGCTGAAGATACTCGTGTGCCGTTAATGGATATTGCCGGACATTGGGCGGAGGATGCTATTTTTGGCGCTGTGGAGAAGGGCTATGTGAGCGGCTATTTGGATGAAACGTTCCGACCTAATCAGAACGTGACCCGTGCGGAGTTCATCAAGATGCTGGTGGATGCGCTGAAGCTGCCGAAATCCACTGGTGGATCGCCCTGGTATCAAGGGTATGTGGCGGCTGCGGTGGAGTTTGATATTCATAATGAAGCCAATTTCAGTGACTATATAGCAGAACTAACCCGACTTGAAATGGTACGGCTGGCTGTTAGAGCGGTAGCGAAAGAGGACTACGCTAGTGACGAAGAGATGATGTATGCAGCCACACAGTTAGGCATTCTGCATGGTATGGAACACGGAATGCTGATGCCGGAAGGAAATTCTACCCGTGCGCAGGCGGTAGCGATTATCGAAAGAATACTGGCAGTTAAAGCTGGCGAAATGCTGCCTGTCGATGAGAGAGCGATCACCTATGCCGAAGTGTAGCGGCTTCCGATCCGGATACAGGGCAATACGACTCGTATACATTTCCAGGAGATTGTATCACCAACGGAATCTCGGAGTGTCCTGGTGCGTTGCCGATGGGAGCACCAAGCTGGCTACGGGACGGTTCGGGACGGGCTATGTCGTATTCTAAAAGCATCGAACCGCCCACACGGTTTTATTTCAGTAAAACGGATGCAACAACAAAAAGCGGACAATGGATACCTACTGCCTCGATGGTCTCCCCATCAAGTGTTACTATCACCGACGCTACCCCCGACATGAGAGGTGTGCAAGTGATTACTGTTGGAAAAGGAAATCCCGGTAAAGGCATGGTGAAGGTTTCCAAATTACTAAATGGCGCGCAAAGTATATACGGGATTGATTGGGAAGAAGAATCTTTTACGGGTGCTGAAGGCCACAACCAAATGCGGAACTATTACATGAACGTCATTGCAAACTGGACAGCCACCACCTACCAATATGACGTATCGATAACAATCACTTATTCCGGCGATACACCGCCTGACCCTGACCCCGATCCGGTCAACATCACCGGCGACTTCGACATCCTGCCAGCGAACACGATCAACTGGCGCGATTCGTTCCAGTTCCAGCCGAAGGACATCGATACCGATTCCTGCGAGTTTGAGTATGTCAGGTTTCGCATCGAGCGTGACGGTGACAATTCGTACTCAGATCGCGTGTACAGCGAGACTGGCAAGGCATCGTATACATATGCGTCCTATCCATATAATTTGGGCATTGGCACACACCAAGTGTCGATGAACATTATCACAGATTGCGGGGAAACCGGGTACATCCAGACCAAGCCACTCACTGTCAACGGACCGACAGATAATGCGCCGCCGCGATTCAAGGCAGGCTTCTTCGAAGGGATGGATTATTACAGCTTCGAACCGATTCATGAAATTGTCATAGGCAGCAAGGTGAACCTGCGTATCATTGAAGACATTCGCACCGATCCGCCAGAACCGTATGACCCGGATGGCGACCCGATACGATATACGTGGGACTTCGCCGGTAGTGACAGTGCGTGGATACGCAGCTTCGCCACTTCGGATTATTACGGCTTCGACGTCCATGATGAGCAGTACCGGCATCTGGATGCTGATGAGCTTGGCTATCATCGGGTGCAAGTAACAGGGTGTGATCCTTATGGGGGATGTACGTCGCGCACCGTAACATTGAACGTTGTTCCCAAGAATCCCGTTCCGATTATTACAGGACCGCGCGAAGTCGTCGAAGGTCGGCCGCTGCCGGAGCCGTTTTCAGGGACGCAGAGCTACAGTCCGGTCAGAGGACGTACGATCTCCAATTACATCTGGACGAACAAGAAAGCCGTTTATATGACACCAGGACAAGAGGTCATTACATTGGATGTCGTGGATAACACAGGCTTGCGATCCCTATCACCAGCCTCGCACACCTTAACCGTCAAGCCAGACTTGCCGCCTGTCGCGGAGCTGCAGTATGTGGACAGAGGTGTTCGAGATACAACAATGACGTTCAGGGATACGTCCTACAGTCCAGACGGCGATGAGATCGTGGAGCATACGACGAAGATTGTGTGTGACCGCAACATGAATGGCTCTTTTGCAGATGATACGAGAATGACAGTGACGCGCCATGCCGATGGATCGTTCTTTTTCACACCTAATGACGTTGGCTCCTGCGCCGTAGAAATTTTCCTAGAAGAAGATTGGGGCAAGACAGCGCAAGAGAGCTTTCCGTTCTCGGTCGTGAATCTAGCACCAGAAGTGGACTTCGCTGCCTTCGGCATCAACCCAGAGCCACCGAACATTACCGTGGTAGCCCCGAGCATGCAAGAGCTGCTGCAAGGCCAAGCGTCCTCACTGGCCAAAGAGGAAGTGCCTACGCACAACTATGCGCTGCGCAACAGCGTCAATGAGCTGGAAACGAGAGCAGTCGGGAATGTTCAGCCTTATCGCAGCATTACCGCAGAGAACGTCAATGTCAGTGAAACCGGGCAAATCTACAGAAGCTACTGCGGGAATTGCGGCAATACGGGAACCATCAACGGTTACTACTTCGATTTTAGTCCCCATAATCGGGTGGATCGCAGAATTTGGGGCGGCACAGGTTCATACGGCAATTATTTTTATAACGAGGAAATGCCATATCCCCTAGAAGGTTATTACGGTGATCAAAATTCACTTTTGCACAAATTAACAGATACGTATAGAGATGTTGTAATCAATCGAGAAGACGGTAACATATGGGCGAGAGTTTATTCGTGGGATTATCTCTACCGATTAAATGAATTAAACTTGTTCACCCCTGGGGAAGAAAAAAGTTACCATAGAGATTGGTATGTTGAGGTCGAACCCTATTTAAGTGTTAGGGTCGAGGATGAATCCGACATGCCAGCAGAATTTGAAATGCCTCCAGCAGTCATGGGGAAACGTGAGATGATCATCGAATATGTACGCAGTCCTTATGATGATAATCAATCTCCTATTTACAATCCGCCCCAAGTTGATGCTAAGAGTGAGTTTGTCCAGGATTACGCAGGAAACACATACAAAAATATATGTGAAGTAGACACTGTTTTTTCAAATAGGATTGAGACGTGTGAATTAGTTAAAGTTGACGGAAATGGGACAGAATTATGGAGGTTTAGCCCTGAAGGTTCGTCCTGGAGTACTTATATGGAGGTCATTTATGTTTCATCTGATAGCTCCGAGATTATCGTCAAACGTTCTTCCAGCAACACCACATACTATCTGCTCAACAACTTAACCGGCAGCGTCATACAAACCTACGAAAATAATACAAGATATTTAAGTGAACATAGTGAATATACCTACTCGCGTATGGATCGGCTGCACTTTTTGGGTGTTTACGATGATGTGGTCGCTTACATTGATCAGGAAGTAGAAATGAGTAATCCAGATGGCAACGCCTCGAACACGATCCATGAAGGAACATGGACATTGAAGTTCCGTAACTTGAAGAGCAATACGATTCATGATGCTGGCGTCATTAGAACGTACAATGGATCTGTGATAGATAACTGCTGTTATCACCAGTACAACATGGTGACACCGGTTCCCGATGCGGTCATTTCGGGCGATGGAAAGTTAATACTGGCGAACTATTATGCCAACGTGCTCATCTATGACATGAAAACGTATGCGTTGGAAGCAGATATCCAGACTGGATTGGAAGATCCCGAGAGCTATAAGGATTATGAGCGCGATGGTGCTGATAGCATAAGGACCTACTTCGTCAAGCAAATGCATTTGACCGAGGATGGACATTTGAAAATCGTCTACCGGACGTATTACGACAATGATGGCGGTTCTTCAGATAGTGAGAGAGTGCATGAAATTCTGCTTACGATCCAAAGCACACCAGGTGCGGGTCCGACATACAGCTATGGCTACTTGCCACACGACGGACAGGAGATGGAAAACGGAGATATCTCCTTGAAGGTTAAGTTCAAGCGGGACATGTTCAGTGACTCGGCATCGGCGGGTATTGGATTCCGCTCGCAGGATCATCAGAATATGTATCGTGCGGAGCTGTCTACAGATCGCGTCAGTCTGGTCAAGTATGTAGATGGGGAAGCGACGATACTGGATAGCTACTCGTATCCGATCCGTGAAGGGCGGACATATAGCTTGCGGGTTCGGGCAAGAGGCGCGCATATGACCGTCTATATGGACGGTGTTCCCGTCATCGAGGAATCGGATGATACGTACTCGGCTGGTCAATTCGGCTTATATGCAGAGGTTCCCTATGTGGTGTTGAAGGATCTTCAAGCAGAATTGTTCGAGCCAAGCGGCTCGGATGTCGAGAATCAGGCGATTGTGAATAGGCCGATTACGTATACGAAATCGTACACTGATCCGGAGAACGATCCGCTCATTTCCGATCGAACGACGTGGACGTTCACCAACACGCAGCCGTACAAGTTTCTCGATGCGGGTGACGGTCATTCGGATCAGTCAGGAACGAACACGTACAATGGTGTTACGGTTCGCGAGCCGAGTCCAGCGCTGACCAAGGTCGGGGTGTTCAAGGTTGACCTACAGGAGACAGATGATCCGGCACCGGATAGTTACACGTATCCGAATGATCGGTATGCGGAATACCGGAAAGAGGCGTTCCCGGCTACGCGCTACATTGTTGTGCATCGCCAGCCGGTAACCGCATTTACCGTATCGGAGTCATCGTCAGATCACACGATTGTATGGAACGATACGAGCTATGATCCGGATCGCTGGTTAAGCGCGACCCGCTACAGCACAGAAGCAACAGGAATCAACTACCGCGCGACGCGCGGCATTACAGAGAGACGTTATTACTACAAGACGCCGAGTGGACAGATCGTCTATTCCAAGCTTGTAACACCGCGTGAAATCGGTGTGTACACCGTAGGGCTGGCGGTCAAGGACGAATACGGTGCATGGAGTGACTGGGCAACTCAGGATGTTGCAGTGACGACGCTGCCAGCACCGGACGAACCGCCACAAGCCGGCTTCACGGTCAGCACGGCGAACACGTATCGCGGTGTTAACGTGAGTATTCGATCAACGGCTACGGACAAGGAAGATGGTGCAGCTGCGAACCTAGCGCATGCCTATTACATCCGCAATCTCGACACTGGCGACATTGAGAGCTTACAGAGTACGCATCGCGGCACGTGGACGAAGCGCTTCTCTTCGCTTGGACGCATGCAGATTCGGCAGGTCGTCACCGATTCTGTAGGGCAGACCGATCAGGCGATGCGGACGGTGACGGTCATTAACCGAACGCCGACGGTCAACGTGACGAAGCCATCGAGCACCAACTCGGCAAATCCAACCGAACTGGAAGAGCTGCGACCGACCTTGCGCTTCAGCTATAGCGATGCGGACGGCGATGAACAGGAGCGCTTCCAGCTGCGGATAAGCCGATATGACGGCTCGCTTGTCCTTGATTCCGGCGAGGTTTCGTCTGCTGCACGCCAGTGGACGCCGACTAGTGACTTGCCGGAAGGTGCACAGCTGCAAGTGCGTGTACGCGTGCATGACGGTTACGCATGGAGTGCCTACAGCACACCGAAGTACATGGTCATCGAGACGAACAAGCCGCCGACAGCAGCCTTTGATTGGGAGCCTAAGCCAGTGTGGGAAGGAGATACGGTGACGCTGCTCGATCAGTCGACCGATCCGGACGGTGACGTGTTAACACGACAATGGCAATTGACGGCACCGGACGGCACTGTTCAGACGTACGGCAATATAGAGGTGATCGTGCGGACGTTCATCTTGCCCGGTACGTATCAGGTGGCGTTGACAGTGTCTGACGGTGAGGAGTCGGACCGAATGGAGCGGACGATACAGGCACAGCCGTTGACGTTGGAAGCGCAGGTGAATCATACGCCGAATTGGCTTGCGGCGCATGAACGGATGGAGCATGAGACCGAGACGCCGCCGAAGGATTTCTACTCTGGGGAGAAGTGGCTGCTTGCAGCGGCAAGCTCACCGTACTCAGTAGATCGAGTATGGGCGACATTCTCAGGAGAAGGGCGCGATGGGCGAACGATCTCGCTGGACGTTCGCTTGGAGGAGGACGGCGCGCCAGACCGATTCACCGGCGAGATGTACGATGAGCGGATGAGCTCAGTGACAGAAGGGTTGCCGTCTGACTTGTATGAGGTCGTCTTCCGCATTCGTTACGACAACGGGGTAGAGAAGGAAGCGATCGTCCCGCTGCGCATCATCGGCAGTGTGTACAGCGTGGGCGGGGTGTTCCGCCGCAGGTAGCGACTTTCGTGAATAAGGGATAGTAGACCAGACTAGAGCTGTTCGTCATCGAGGGGAATGTCGATTGCGGACAGCTCTTTTTGTGTATATTGGCTGGTTTGCCTAGCCGGATTGATGCATTCTGTCGGTGTAGTCGGATGCCATTGTCGATTGGCACAGTCGGTGATGCAGTCGAGTCTGCGCAATCGGTTTGCATAGTTGGTTGGGTTGACACGGTTGGATTAGTGAAGTCGATTGCTGCAGTCGATTCGGCGTAATCGGTTCGGCTGACACGGTTGGATTAGTGCAGTCGGTGCCCCAGTTGGTTGCTGCAGTCGAACGGTACAGTCGATTGGTGCAGTCGGATTGCCCAGTCGATTGGCAGTTGGTGCCCTAGTTGTGGTGGGATAGCGGGAATTTGCGGACTTATGTGACGTTATAGCACCAGACGGTGGTAGTGTCAATAAGTTTGTGTATTCAACTTTAGGTAGGGTACATGGAATTGTATAGTGGTGGGCGTAGCCCAAG
>CAJXLT010000013.1 GCA_913056365.1 uncultured Paenibacillaceae bacterium
CGCTGTTCAGTTTTCAAAGTGCGATTACTCTTTTGCCTCGTCACCGTTTCTGCGGCGACTTGATTACTATACCACAGCTTGCGAAAGTATTGCAAGTACTTTTTTTCGCTTTACTGTACCTTACTCTGCTCGATCCAATTGATCTCATGATCGAATAGTTTGTTAGCGAATACCACTCTCCAGCTTGCTCATGTCGATTGGCTTCGCTGACAGGAATCTAACTATAGCATACCGTGCAAAGTAAGTTCAATAGTAATGTATTTCCATTAAAAAAGCAGCGCCCGAGAGCACTGCTTCTTCATTACTAGCCAAGCTACTCTGTTCACTCATTCACAGTACCCGAAGTTCAAGTGGAGATCACTTCGACTATGTGTAAGTGTCGATCGATCGTGAGATTGATAATCTTCCCGTTCACATTGACCCAAGGACGTGTAGGAGAAGATCGATCGGAAAAGACGATTTCTCCAATCGATTGATCACTTAATCGGACCAAAGTTCCATTATGGAATTGTGTCACTTTATGAATAAAGGTTTGCACGAAGGCAGGATCAAGCTTCCCGAACGATTCATTCAACAGTTCTTCCAATACTGTATAGGGCGAGCTGCCCTTCTTATAAGCACGGTCACTTGTCATCGCATGGAAAATATCAGCGATCGCCACAATTTTCGCGTAATAGTGAATCTTCTCACCATCGACACCTAACGGGTAACCGCTCCCATTCATCCGTTCATGATGCTGCAAGGCTGTCAGTTTAATCGCTTCATTAATGCCCGCAACACTTTTGAGCATATTATAGCCAATGATCGTATGTCTGCGAATTTCTTCTAGTTCGTCTGCGGACAGGCGTCCTGACTTGCGCAATATCGATTCTTCGATTCGAACCATGCCAATGTCATGCAATAATCCTGCCATCGCCACAGGAATCCAGTCTTTTCGCTCGATGTTGTGCCAGCGTGCCAATTGATAAGAAGTAAGTGCGACTAGTATGCTGTTGTGAATCAAATAATCGTCTTTTTGTGTTTTGGACAGTTCGAAGGTAAGCATGTTGTATTCGTGTATGTGTGAAATAACTTGCTCCAATTGGTTCCGAAGCTCCAGCACGGGGGGGATGACACCTGATGAAGCATTGTAGAAAAACAACTTCAATGATTCGAACAACGTCCGATAGGCAGAAAAAAACTTCGTTTCTTTCACGACCTTGCGTACAGGCTTCTCCTCTGGCGGCGGTTCTTCTACGCTCTTCGCTTTGACTGCGGAACTCTCAGCTTGCTTCGCATCCTTCTTCTCCTCAATGTTCACCGAAGAAACCATAAATGCCTTTAAGATTTCAATGTCTCGGTGATTGAGCATCTTGCCCTTATGAAATAGCTTTCCGCCCAATGGTGTATACACGTCTTCAATGATCCGGACGCCACTTTCCACACTCGTGACAGTAACATTCGCCACTTGCCATCTCACCCTGCTTTCTCAGTCAGAGTATGTGTTAGAACATGCAACATAGTCAAGGGACGGAGATGTATCATCCCCGTCCATGCAGCCTATGCAGCTTGACAACACAAGTTGACACTAGTCTTCCGATCCCGATTGTTCCTCAATAGCTGTCTGTGTTTCATTATTTATCTCTTCTACAGGGACTTCCTCTGTTCCTTCTACTTCTTCCGGTTCTTCTGTCTTCTCTACATTCGTCACTGTGGCTACCTCGTCATCATCTCGGATATTAATGAGTCTCACACCTTGTGTGTAACGACCCATCGTGGAGATTCCTTCTATACCGATTCGGATGAGTGTACCCGCAGTTGTAATAATCATTAAATCCTGCTCATTGTTGACGACCTTCAGACCGGCTACTTCACCATTCTTATCTGTTACATTAATCGTCTTGATCCCCTTGCCGCCGCGAGTCTGAATCCGATATTCGGTGAGCGGTGTCCGCTTGCCGTATCCCTTGGCTGTTACGATTAGTGCATCCAATGTCTCGTCAACGACATCCATATCAATGACACGATCACCTGTACCTAATTGAATCCCTTTCACACCTGTAGCAGATCGTCCCATCGGTCGAACGTTCTTCTCAGAGAAGCGAATCGACATACCATGTGCGGTACCCATAATAATCTCTTGTGATCCGTTCGTCAGCTTAACCCCGATCAGTTCATCATCCTCGCGCATATTGATCGCAATCAGACCGCCTCTGCGGATATTTCCGTAATCGGCCAATGGTGTTTTCTTCACAATCCCTTGCTTCGTTGCAAAGAATAACTGTTCGGTGCTATTGAAATCTTCTACCGGAATAACCGCATAGACCCGCTCACCAGGTTCAATCTGAATGAGATTGATGACTGGTGTGCCGCGCGCAGTACGTCCGAGTTCGGGAAGCTCGTAAGCCTTCAGTCGATACACCTTGCCTTTGTTCGTGAACAGCATCAGGAAGTGGTGCGAATTCGTGACGAACAAATGTTCAACGAAGTCATCATCCTTCATGTCCATGCCCATTACGCCGCGTCCGCCCCGCTTCTGGCTACGGTATGTAGTCACAGGCAAACGCTTAATATAGCCGGAATGCGTCAACGTTACGACTACGTCCTCGCGCGGAATGAGATCCTCGTCGAGGATGCTCTCTTCCCCTATGGTAATCTCAGAGCGGCGGTCATCGCCGAACTTGTCACGAATTTCAATAAGTTCTTCGCGAATAATTTCAAGTACCAATTGCTCATCTGCCAATATGGCCTTGAACTCTGCAATCTTCTTCAACAGTTCCGCATACTCTGCTTCAATCTTCTCACGCTCCAAGCCAGTCAAGCGCTGCAGACGCATATCCAGAATCGCCTGCGCTTGATCGTGGCTCAGCTCGAACTGTTCCATCAGCCCGTTGCGCGCTTCCTCAGTTGTAGCAGAAGCCCGAATTAGAGCAATGACCTTATCCAAGTGGTCAAGGGCAATGCGCAAGCCTTCTAGAATGTGTGCCCGTGCTTCTGCCTTGCGCAGATCAAATTCAGTACGACGTCGAATGACTTCAATCTGATGCTGCAAGTAATGATGCAGCACCTCACGCAGACTGAGCACCTTAGGCTCACCATTCACAAGTGCGAGCATATTGATCCCGAATGTAGATTGCAGAGACGTATGTTTGTACAGATTGTTCAACACTACACTCGGATTGACATCTCGGCGCAGCTCTATAACGATTCGCATGCCATTGCGGTCAGATTCATCCCGCAGGTCGGTAATGCCATCGATTTTCTTATCTCTCACGAGCTCGGCTATTTTCTCAATCAGTCTTGCTTTGATCACCTGATAAGGCAGCTCTGTCACGATAATGCGCGCCTTGTTGCCAATCTCTTCGATTTCGGATTTGGCCCGCATCATGACCGAACCGCGTCCAGTTGTATAAGCCTGCCTGATGCCTGTACGACCTAAGATGTAACCACCAGTCGGGAAATCAGGTCCCTTGATATATTCCATTAAGTCCATCGAGTCTAGATCAGGATTCTGTGTTAAGGCCAGAATACCGTCGATGACCTCAGTCAAGTTATGGGGAGGAATGTTCGTCGCCATACCGACTGCAATCCCGGTATTCCCGTTAACAAGCAAGTTGGGGAAGCGAGCCGGCAATACGGCAGGTTCCTTCTCTTCACCGTCATAGTTCGGGATAAAATCAATCGTTTCTTTGTTAATATCCCGCAGCATCTCCATCGCGATCTTCGAAAGCTTCGCTTCTGTATACCGCATAGCAGCAGCTGCATCGCCATCGATGGAGCCAAAGTTGCCATGTCCATCCACCAGCATATAGCGAAGTGAGAAATCCTGCGCCATCCGAACCATCGTCTCATATACAGCAGAATCACCATGCGGATGATATTTGCCTATTACCTCGCCAACGATCCTGGCAGATTTCTTATAAGGCTTATCCGGTGTCATCCCTAGCTCATGCATCGCGTAGAGAATCCGTCTGTGCACCGGCTTCATTCCGTCACGTACGTCCGGCAAAGCCCGGCTTACGATGATACTCATCGCATAGTCCATGAAGGAACTGCGCATCTCTGCGCTTATATCACGGTCTTGTATCTGTGATCGTATTTCCTCGGCCATGCTCTACCTCCTAAATGTCCAGGTTTTGGACATATTTCGCGTGCTGCTGAATAAATTCACGCCGCGGTTCCACGTTGTCACCCATTAATGTATCGAAGATCAAATCCGCATCCATCGCGTCCTGAATAGATACTTGAAGCAAAGTGCGGCTGTCCGGATCCATCGTTGTTTCCCATAACTGTTCGGGATTCATCTCGCCTAGTCCTTTGTATCGTTGCACCCCGGCTTTGCCTTCACCCATCTCTGCAAGAATCTCATTCCGCTGCTTCTCGTTGTATGCGTAGCGGATCACCTTGTTCTTCTCAATCTTGTATAGCGGAGGCTGCGCGATGTACACATAGCCGGAGTCGATAATTGGACGCATATAGCGATAAAAAAACGTCAACAATAAAGTTCGAATATGAGCGCCGTCCACATCAGCATCCGTCATAATAATGATTTTGTGGTAGCGTGCCTTCGCGATTTCGAAATCTTCTCCAATTCCGCAACCGAGCGCAGTAATAATAGCGCGTATCTCGGTATTGGAGAGTATCCGATCAAGGCGTGCCTTCTCTACGTTCAGAATTTTGCCCCGAAGCGGCAAAATAGCTTGGAAGTGACGATCCCGACCTTGCTTCGCAGAGCCGCCGGCAGAATCACCCTCGACTATATACAATTCACTGATCGCAGCATCGCGGGAAGAACAATCGGCCAGCTTGCCTGGCAGTGAGCTAACTTCAAGCGCACTCTTCCGCCGTGTTAATTCCCTTGCCTTGCGCGCAGCCTCTCTCGCTCTAGACGCCTGTAAGGCCTTCTCAATGACTCTTCGCGATACAGTTGGATTCTCATCCAAAAATTCGGAGAATTTCTCCGAGAACAGCGATTCCACAATACTTCTGACCTCACTGTTGCCTAATTTTGTCTTCGTCTGGCCTTCAAATTGCGGCTCAGGAATCTTGACAGAAATGATCGCTGTCAGTCCTTCGCGCACATCATCCCCGGACAGATTGCCATTGCCGTCCTTGATCTGATTTGATTTGCGCGCGTATTCATTGATCACGCGTGTTAACGCACTCTTGAAGCCAGATTCATGCGTTCCGCCCTCATGGGTATTGATATTGTTGGCGAAGGAGTAAATACTGTCGGTATATGTGTCATTGTATTGGATCGAGATTTCAACATGAATATTGTCACGATCGCCTTCCACATAGATCGGTTCCTCGTGAAGCACTTCCTTGTTCCGGTTCAAATGCTCTACGAATGAATTGATACCGCCTTCGTAGTAGAAGGTATCTTCCTGATTCGTACGCTCGTCCAGCAGCTGGATTTCGATGCCCCGATTTAAGTATGCCAATTCCTTGAGCCGACCTTGCAGCGTCTCATAATCATACTCTGTCGTTTCGGTGAATACGGTTGAATCAGGCTTGAACGTAATTTGCGTCCCAGTCTCTTCTGTTTCGCCTATAACCTTCAAATCATATTGCGGAACTCCTGCATGGTATTCCTGCTGATAGACCTTGCCATCCCGCTTCACTTGAACGATCAAGGATGCAGAGAGCGCGTTGACGACAGATACGCCAACACCATGCAAACCGCCTGAAACCTTGTAGCCTTCCCCGCCAAACTTGCCGCCTGCGTGCAATACGGTCAACACGACTTCAACAGCCGGACGCTTCATCTTCGCATGCTCCCCAACCGGAATGCCGCGACCGTTGTCAATAACGGTCACACTGTTATCTGTATGCACTACAATTTGAATACGGGAACAATAACCGGCTAATGCTTCATCAATGCTATTATCCACTACTTCCCACACAAGATGATGCAAGCCTCTCGCACTTGTTGACCCTATATACATACCCGGTCGTTTACGGACCGCTTCCAATCCCTCTAGAACCTGAATCTGGTTCTCATCATAAGTATTCGAATTTCCTGTCATTCCCTTTCACCTACTTCTAGAGATTCAAAGCTACCGTATCGCCGGTAAGCAGTTGATTCGCTCTTTTCTTCAATGTTGCGGACGAAATGGGGGAATAATAAACCCAGTCATCCGTTACTACAATGGACTTCGACTCTTCCTCGCCGATTGTTTCGACTTTCTTAGCGATTGCAGCCTGCTCCACAAATTCCTTGGATAACTTCGAAGCTTGTTCCATATTCATATCGAATATCGCAATCAGTTCGACTGCGCGGATTACCTTCTCTCCGCCAATATGGATATACATCTGCTGTCACCTCTTATCAACCGATACATTGCCATTCTCCACATGAAAAAACGCCGCGTCCTGCCAACGGCTTAAGTCTACGCTTTCCACACCAGTTGTCGTAATGAACGTCTGCACCTTATCTTGAAACGTCTCGATCAACTGTGTCTGTCTGTGCCGATCCAATTCCGAAAGAACGTCATCCAGCAGGAGAATCGGGTATTCTCCGACCTCTTCAGCAATTAACTCAATCTCAGCAAGCTTGAGCGACAGCGCTGCCGTCCGCTGCTGCCCCTGAGAACCGTAAGCATGTACCTCACGTCCGTCGAGAGAAAGGGTCAAATCGTCGCGATGAGGTCCGACTAGCGTGGTGCCCCTGCGGAGTTCCTGTTCTTTCGCTTGTGTTAACTTTATCATAAATCGCTCGAATAAAATAGTTCCGTTCGTAAAATCTTCCACTTCTAACGATGCTTTGTAGTGAAGCTGCAGGTGTTCCTTGCCTCCTGCAATGCTTGCATGGATGGAGGATGCCCATTTTTCCAATTTTTTTATAAAGCTTTGACGTTTTTGTATGATTTTAGTCCCATAGGTAACGAACTGCTCATTCCATACTTCGAGCATGGCCGATTGTTTGGCTGCATTCGGTTGCTTAAGCAGTTGATTGCGCTGATGAAGAACCTTCTGGTATTGCAGTAAATGATGCAAGTAAGAAGGCTCTACCTGCGCGATCTCCATATCGAGAAATCGACGTCTAATCGATGGCGATCCTTTGACAATCTCCAGATCTTCCGGTGCGAACATCACGACATTCAATCCGCCGACGTAATCGCTAAGCTTGCGCTGCTCCAACCCATTCAGCTTGGCCTTCTTGCCTTGCGATGATAGCGTGAGGTCTAGCTTGCACCCTCCATATTTCCGCTCAATCTCTCCATGAACAATTGCTTTCTCCTCCTGCCAGGCTATCAGCTCACGATCCTTCGCAGTTCGATGCGATTTCGTAAGCGCCAATACATAGATTGCCTCAAGGAGATTCGTCTTGCCTTGCGCATTGTTGCCAATAAAAATATTGACGCGTCCGTCTGTCGTTAGATCCACTTCACTGTAATTTCGATAATGGCGTAGCGCGAATCGGTTCAGCTTCAAGACTTCTGCCTCACTTCAAAGCTGCCGCAGCCTTCGACTTCAACTTGATCTCCAGGCTGCAGCTTGCGCCCTCTGCGATTGTCGGGCTCACCATTGATCTTCACAACAGCTTCTTTCAGGAAGAACTTCGCTTCACCACCAGTTGATATGCAATCAGCCAGCTTCAGAAATTGTCCTAGAGTAATATACGCATCACGAATTGCTATCGCTTTCATTCTTCATCTCCTTGTACGGCATAATGACATGAACGCTATCCAGCATGAGATCAGCCTGTTGTCCGATAAGGCAGGATTAGATGGAGCTGGAAGGTCTCATCCTTCGGCTTGACGATAATCGGACTCATCGCACCTGTGAAGCCAAGATGAATCCATTCGCTGTCAATCGTCTTGAGCGCATCCAGCATATAGCGAGAGTTGAAGGAAATCTTCAACGGCTCACCACTGATGGAAGGTAAATCAAGTTGTTCGGTTATTCTGCCCAATTCAGAAGAACTAGATGATATTTCGATCTTACCGTCTTCAAGTGTAGCCATCTTCACAATGTTCGTTCGTTCTTCCCGACTCAACAAATTCACCCGGTCCATGGCGCTGAGGAATGGCTTGGCTGGTACAACCATCTCTGTTTTGTACGATTGCGGAATAATCTTAGATGTGTCTGGATATATGCCGTCAAGTACACGTGTGAAGAATTGTACAGTTCCAAGATTGAATAGTACCTGATTATCTGCTCGAACGATTTCAATAATAGTATCTTGATCAGGAAGTAGTTTCTGTAATTCATTCAAATTCTTACCTGATATAACAATATTATTAAAATCAATGCCTTCATCATTGCGAATAGACGCTTCTCTAGTAGCTAGTCGGTGCCGATCTGTTGCAATTAGTTTAATGTGTTCTTCTTGGATGTTAAATAGTACGCCTGTCAAGATAGGAGTGCTCTCTTGTGTGGATACGGCGAGAATAGTTTGTCTGATCATGGTTTTGAGCAAATCGCTCTGCATCATCACCATTTCCTTAACATCCATGCTCGGTAACAGCGGGTATTCTTCAGCATCCATACCAACGAGCTGAATTTCGGACAATCCAGATCGAATCATCGTCTGAAACCCATCCTTCACCTCTATCTCTACTGTGTCCTCTGGCAGCTTGCGAATAATATCTACGAAGAACTTAGCTGGCAAGACAACTGCGCCTTCTTGCTCTATCGTGAATAATTCCGTATCACCATCTTGAGGTGGGATGGTGCTTTGTATAGATATATCTGTATCACTAGCAGTCAATGTAATCCCTTGAGTATGGGCGTCTACTTTAATCCCGCCGAGAATTTGAATCGTTGTTCTGCTTGAGATTGCTTTGGAAACCTGTTGAATGGAGCTGTTTAATTTGTCTTTGTTCACGATGAGTTTCATAAAGTCACTCCTAAATCGGTTTATTTCGGAATTCGGGCATATATTTATAATACCTTTTTTTTAGTAGTGATAGTAGTAGGGAGCCTGAATATGTGGATATCTCATGTAAAACGAAAAAGAGCAAGCCTATCCACATGTGCATAAGTTGTGTATAGGCCTGTCAGTTTATTAAGAAGGGTTTTTGATTTTGTTGATTAATGATTGCACGATCTTATAGAGATCTTGATCCTTCTTCATAAGCTCTTCTATCTTCTCATGTGCATGGATGACGGTAGTATGATCCCGACCTCCGAATGCATCACCGATTTTGGGCAGAGACAAGTCCGTCATCTCGCGCGACAAGTACATCGCTACCTGCCTGGGGAAAGCTACAGACTTCGTACGCTTGCGGGCTTTGAAGTCTTCGAGTTTCATATTGAAGTATTCACCCACAGCCTGTTGGATATCATGGATTGTTATGGATCGAGGCCGGCTTGCCGGAATGATGTCCTTAAGCGCTTCGGCTGCAAGATGGACGGTAATATCTTCGTTAATGAGCGAGGAGTACGCAACTACTCGAATCAAAGCACCTTCAAGCTCTCTAATATTCGTGTCGATCTGGTTTGCTATGTACATCATAGCTTCATTGGGAATATCCAAATTCTCGGCCTTGGCCTTCTTCCTTAAGATAGCAATCCTTGTTTCCAAATCTGGCGGTTGAATATCTGTTATGAGTCCCCATTCGAAGCGGGAGCGCAGTCTCTCCTCTAATGTTGGGATTTCCTTTGGCGGACGATCGCTGGAAATAATAATTTGCTTGCGTTCTTCGTGCAGCGCATTGAATGTATGGAAAAATTCTTCCTGTGTTTGTTCTTTTCCTGCGAGAAACTGAATATCATCTATAAGGAGAATATCAATATTGCGGTACTTGTTGCGAAAGCTCTCACCGCGATTGTCACGAATCGCATTAATAAATTCATTCGTAAATTTCTCGGACGAGATGTATAGAACGCGCGCGCTTGGGTTGTGATCAAGAATGTAATGACCAATTGCGTGCATCAGATGTGTCTTGCCAAGCCCAACGCCGCCGTATAAGAACAATGGGTTATAAGCTTTGGCCGGCGCTTCTGCGACGGCAAGCGATGCAGCATGTGCGAATCGATTGCCAGCTCCGATTACGAATGTATCGAAGGTATACTTCTGATTAAGTGTTTGTGCGAGCCGCTCCTCGCCAAGTTGTGGGGATGGAGCAGCGGCTGGCGTATTCGGCTCTAGTTCCTCTTCTTGTTCCTCGTCCTCGACGACAAGGCGCAGCTCTAGTTGCTTCCCCAGTATATCGACGACAGCTGTTCGAATCAGCTTCGTGTAGCGGCTTTCCAGCCATTCCTTGGCAAAATTATTAGGTGCACATACGACAAGCTGATGGTCGTTCAGTACAAGTGCTTTCGTTGACTTCAACCATGTATCAAAGCTCGGTTTGCTGACCTTCGTCTGCAAATCGTCTAAAATTTTTTGCCAAAGAGAGTGGGTATGGCTATCCACAGTGTTGTTCACTCCTTTGTAATTAGGTTGCAATGTGGCATAAGCCATAAAAATAAGGGAAAAAAAAAGAATCATGCTGAAGAATGTCGAAGCTATCCACATTATTCAGTAATTCTTGAAGTAAGTTATGAAGAAATTTGCATGTTGTTCACAAAGATATCCACACGCTGTGAATAACTTGGGGGATGAATTTACATTATCCACATGAAAAACATATCTATCATATCAAATTACAAGCCTATTCGCAATAAATCCAGCTCAATTATCCACAAAATCAACTTCTTGTGGGTGATTTTTATTGACACCACTACATATTGTGAATAAATTGTGGTTAAATCGACACTTATCCGCTTGATTCGCAAAAAAGTTATACACAATTGTTTTACTGTTGACTTTTTCTCTTCAAGATGGTTAAATGATAAAAGGCTTTTTTTCTGATAGATAGCAGGCAGGAGGTGCACGTATAGATGAAAAAACCGACATTTCAACCTAATACGAGAAAACGTAAAAAAGTTCACGGATTCCGTAAGAGAATGAGCACAAAGAACGGACGTAAGGTTATTGCCGCACGCCGTCTCAAGGGCAGAAAAGTGATAAGCGCCTAACAGCTTGTGACCACGGGTTCCGTGGTCTTTTTTTATTTCTTTTCTTACGTTCTTTCTATTTTTTATGTACTAAGTAGATGTGACGCGGTTTAGGTTTGTGTGGAACGGTCAATGTTGTAGGTAGACCAGTCATGGAGTGAAGTCGAAGTGCAAAGAGGATTGCGATTAACGAATCGTCGAGATTTTCAAGTATTATATCGTTGGGGGAAGTCTGCAGCGAATTCACAATTTGTCGTCTATTATAGAAGGAACGCTAACACAGAGCGTGTTCGCTTAGGTATTTCGGCAAGCAAAAAGCTGGGCAATGCGGTTGTGCGCAACCGGTTGCGGCGGCGTATTAAGGAAATTGTGCGGCATCATGTGGAACGGGTCAAGCCGCATCATGATCTGATCATTATTGTTCGTAAGCCGGCGACTATTCAGGATTATGGGCAGATGGAGAAGAGCATCCTTCATGTACTGAGGCGGGCAGGTCTATTGACAGCCCGAGGTTAGTTTTCATTGTAGGAACATTTATGGTATAGTTGAAACTGGTATTTAAAGAGAGCGTTTGTTAGGAGGAATATGGTTTTGTCGCGGACAATACAATCGCGGAAATTTGCCGTAGTTGGACTTCTATTACTGCTTGTAGGCATACTAACTGGTTGCATGCCGCCGGATGAGCACGGGACAAGCACGGAAGATTTGTTGAATGAAGGTTTCTGGTCCCATTACTTTGTGTATCCATTATCTTGGTCGCTCGACTTCTTCGCTGAAACTCTGTGGGGAGAATACGGTCTTGCGATATTGGTGCTCACCATTATTATTAGAATGTTAGTGCTGCCGTTGACGTTGAAGCAGTATCGGAGCTCGAAGGCTATGCAGGCGCTCCAACCGGATATTCAGAAATTAAGAGACAAACATAAAGACAATCCGCAGAAGATGCAGGAAGAAACGATGAAGCTATTCCAGAAGAACGGCGTGAATCCGCTGGCTGGCTGCTTCCCGATTCTAGTACAGATGCCTATCTTGATTGCCCTGTACAATGCGATCTATTGGAATGCGGACATTCGTACCCATACATTCTTGATCTGGGAGCTAGGGGAGAAGGATCCATATTATATTCTTCCCATTATTGCTGCATTGACGACATTCATTCAACAGAAGATGATGATGAAGCAGACACCTGCTCAAATGAAAGCTTTGCTATACATCTTCCCTGTACTGATATTTGTTATGTCCATGCAATTCGCATCAGCACTGCCGCTGTATTGGGTATTTAGTAACCTATTTACAATTGTGCAGACCTACTTTATTTATGGAAGATCCTCAGACCCTAAGGGAGGCCTTTCTAAATGAAAAAGGTGACGGTTACCGGCAAATCGATCGAGGAAGCCGTACAATCGGGGTTAGATCAGCTGGAAGCAACAACGGACCAAGTGAAGATCGTCGTATTGGAGCAACCTGCCAAAGCATTATTTGGTTTCATTGGGGGCAAAGATGCGAAGGTTGAGATTGAGCTGCTGCCCGATCCGATCACAGAAGCAATGGAATTCCTGAAGGAAGTTACTGCAACGATGCAGCTGCAGGTTGACATTGCGCGCGAGGATGGCGATCAAGCGGTAAAACTGAATATTAGCGGCCAAGATCTAGGGTTAATTATAGGCAGAAGAGGGCAAACTCTGGATGCGCTGCAATACTTGGTGAATATCGTGGCGAATCGTGCTTCTGATACCCATGTGAAGGTGGTATTGGATGCGGAGAATTTCCGAGAACGAAGAGAGCAGACGTTGATTCAACTAGCGAACCGATTGGCGAACCGTGTATCGAAGACGAAGAAAGATGTTACGCTGGAGCCAATGTCACCGCATGAACGGAAAGTCATTCACTCGGAATTGCAGAACAATCCGATGGTGGATACTTATAGCAAAGGCGATGAACCTAATCGCCGTGTTGTCATTACGTTGAAATAATAGAGATACCAAGCAATGACTGCAGATTTTTTTGCCACGGTCATTGCTTTTTTTGGCAATATACGACAGAAGGTTCTCGAGGGTGATGATCGATGATTGAGGATACAATAGCTGCAATAGCAACAGCTGTAGGAGAAGGAAGCATCGCTGTCATTCGCATAAGCGGTCCAGAGGCCTTGCAGATCGCTGACCGAATATATACAGGTAAGGATTCCTTAGCGTCACAGCCTACACATACGATCCATTATGGCAAGGTGAGAGACCCGCAGTCTGGTGAAACAGTAGATGAGGTGCTCGTATCTGTCATGCGCGCACCTCGATCGTTCACGATGGAGGATGTTGTGGAAATAAGCTGTCACGGCGGGATCGTGCCTGTAAGGCGTACGTTAGATTTACTGCTCGATGCAGGAGCTAGAATGGCGGAGCCTGGTGAATTTACGAAGCGTGCATTCTTGAACGGTCGAATTGATCTGGCTCAAGCGGAAGCTGTTATTGATCTTATACGTTCGCGATCTGACCGAGCATTCTCCATTGCGATGAAGCAAGCGGAAGGTTCGTTATCAGAACGAATCCGGATGTTGCGACACGATCTCGTTGAACTGATGGCGCATATTGAAGTGAATATCGATTACCCTGAGCATGATGTAGAGGAAATGACGAATACGTTCATCAAAGATAAGACGTTGTCTGCTATTGACGTGATAGAGGGATTATTACGTACAGCAAAGCAGGGGAAGGTCATGCGTGAGGGTATTATTACGGCTATCGTCGGCAAGCCGAATGTAGGGAAGTCTTCCTTGTTGAATGAGCTGGCTCAGGAAGAACGTGCAATCGTAACAGATATTCCTGGAACGACACGGGATGTTATTGAAGAATTCGTAACGGTGAACGGGATACCGCTTAAGCTGTTGGATACAGCTGGCATCCGTGAGACCGCAGATGTAGTGGAGCGTATCGGTGTAGAGCGTTCGAGAGGCGCAATCGCAGATGCGGATTTGATACTCATGGTTGTGAATAGCAACGAGCCGCTGACAGATGAGGAGAGAGCATTGATTGTCCAGCTTCAGGGCAAGCCGATGCTGTTGCTACTCAATAAGTCTGATTTGCCAGCGGGTGTTGATAAGAAGTGGTTATCTGAGCATATCGAGCAAGAGCGGATGATTGAGATGTCGATGAAGGAACATCGGGGGATTGACCAACTCGGGGAGGCAATCGCGAAGATGTTCTTCAGCGGCGAAGTAGAAACAGCTGACCCGACTTATGTATCCAATTCACGACACATTCATTTGTTGAATCAAGCGCAGCACTCTTTGCAGGAAGCACTGCAAGCGACGGAGCAGTGGATGCCGATCGATATGATTCAGATCGATATTCGCACGTCTTGGGAGAAGCTAGGGGAGATCGTCGGTGATGCAGTAGGTGAATCGTTGCTGGATCAGATTTTTTCACAGTTTTGCTTGGGCAAATAAGAATAAATTATGGAAACGAGGTGACTGATGATGGGCTATCATGCAGGGGACTATGATGTTATTGTGATTGGTGCTGGTCATGCCGGCTGTGAGTCTGCTCTCGCTGCAGCAAGGATGGGCTGTGAGACATTATTAATCACGATTAATTTGGATATGGTTGCATTCATGCCTTGTAATCCTTCGATTGGCGGTCCTGCTAAGGGGCACGTTGTTCGTGAAATCGATGCGCTGGGCGGAGAGATGGGCCGCAATATAGACAGAACCTTCATTCAGATGAGGATGTTGAACACGGGCAAGGGTCCTGCTGTACACGCACTGCGTGCGCAAGCAGATAAGTTCTTGTATCAGCATACGATGAAGGAAACGATCGAGCTGCAGGATAACCTTGAGCTGCGGCAAGGGATGGTAGAGCAGTTAATTGTTGAGAACGGGGAATGTAAGGGAGTCATTACGAAAACAGGTGCAGAGTACCATGCGAAGACGGTCGTGCTGACGACAGGTACTTATTTGCGCGGTAAGGTTATAATGGGTGAACTGATGTATGAGAGCGGACCGAACAATCAACAGCCTTCTATTAAGCTTTCGGATAACCTGCGTGAGCTCGGCTTCGATCTCGTTCGCTTCAAGACCGGCACACCGCCGCGTGTATTGCGAGAATCAATCGATTTCTCGAAGACGGAAATCCAGCCTGGGGACGAGAAGCCTCGGTATTTCTCCTATGAATCAACGGCGGATACAGCTGCACAGGAAGAGCAATTGCCGTGCTGGCTTACTTATACAACGTCAAATACGCACCAGATTATTAACGATAATTTACATCGCGCACCTATGTTTTCCGGACAGATTGAAGGAACGGGACCGCGTTATTGTCCATCTATCGAAGATAAGATTGTTCGGTTCCATGACAAGCCGAAGCATCAGATCTTCTTGGAGCCGGAAGGACGTCATACATCAGAGTATTATGTACAAGGTCTTTCGACAAGTATGCCGGAGGATGTACAGTTGAGTATGCTGCGATCTATATCTGGTCTTGAGAATGTGCGTATGATGCGGACCGGGTATGCCATTGAATATGATGCGGTAGTACCTACACAGCTTTGGCCTACGCTTGAGACGAAGCTTGTGCCGAATTTATTCACAGCTGGCCAGATTAACGGCACTTCTGGTTATGAAGAGGCTGCTGGTCAGGGGATCGTAGCTGGCATCAATGCAGCAAGGAAAGTTCAAGGGAAGGAATCGGTCGTCATTGATCGATCCCAAGGCTATATTGGTGTACTTATTGATGATTTGGTAACGAAAGGTACGAACGAGCCTTACCGACTACTAACATCACGTGCAGAGTATCGGCTGTTGCTGCGCAATGATAATGCTGATCTTCGACTTACACCGATTGGTTATGAGATTGGTCTAATTCAGGAAGAGAGGCACGAACGGTTCTTAGCGAAGAAAGAAGCGATTGCCAACGAACTAGCGCGTCTTGCTTCTGTGAAGATTCGACCAGATGAAGACGTACAGCAGTTGCTAGCTGAAGCAGGTACAGCACCGTTACAGAACAGTGTCGATGCCGTTACTTTGCTGCGCAGACCAGAGATCACATATAGTCAGCTGGATGTGTTATGTCCGCCAGATGATGATATTGCTGCCGACGTGAAGGAGCAGGTGGAAATACAGGTTAAGTATTCCGGTTATATCGAGAAGCAGCTGTTGCAGGTAGAACGTCTGAAGAGGATGGAGAGCAAGCGGATACCTGACGACATCGATTATTATGCTGTTCATGGTATAGCTAGCGAAGCGAAGCAGAAGCTGGCCGAGATTCGACCGCTGTCAGTGGGCCAGGCTTCCCGTATATCCGGTGTAACGCCAGCAGACATTTCCATTCTGCTTGTGTATTTGGAGCATTATAATCAAGTTGTGGCGAGTCGTTCATGAGTACAGATATCATCCAAGAACAGTTCGTTCATTCACTGTCAGACCGATCGTTACAATTGAATGATACACAGCTTCAACAGTTCGAGCTCTACTATCAATTATTGGTAGAATGGAACGGGAAGATGAATTTGACCGCGATAACAGAGCGGGAGCAAGTGTATGACAAGCACTTCTATGATTCATTGTCGCTTTGCTTCTACATGAATGTGCAGCAAGTGCGAACATTAGCTGATATCGGATCTGGTGCAGGCTTTCCAGCTATACCGTTGAAGATTGCATTCCCGCATCTGAATATCACCATTGTAGATTCGTTGAATAAGCGTATTCATTTTTTGAATCATGTGGCATCAGAACTAGGACTACAAGACGTCCATACGGTTCATGCGCGAGCAGAGGATGCAGCACGTATTCCAAGCTTGCGCGACAGCTTTGACTTAGTTACAGCACGAGCTGTAGCGAGATTGGTTGTATTGAATGAATTGTGTCTGCCATTCGTGAAGCCCGGAGGGACATTCGCGGCGATGAAGGCATCGGATGCGAAGGAAGAGTTGGATGAGGCTGATTATAGCTTTGGTGTGCTGCGTGCGAAAGTTTTCCAGATTGAATCTTTTCAGTTGACACGAGAGCAAGCAACACGTACGATCATTCTTGCGAGGAAAATCGCCTCTACTTCGAAGAAGTACCCAAGAAAAGCGGGAACACCTGCTAAATCACCTTTGCTTCGTTCTTAATCGATCAGTTGTTTCACGTGGAACATGGATCGCTTTTTATAATCGTCACAAAAAAGTTTCCCTCATAGTAGAAGGAATAGACATGTTTTTGGAGAATTGTAAGAGAACAATCTTATAGGTGGTTAATAGCCCATGAAAGAACACATTTCAAAAATATTTGGTTTTACAGATAAGCCAACACAAGATGAAGTGAGGCAACTGCCTTTATCTGAGATCGTACCGAGCCCATATCAGCCTAGAACTATCTTCGACGATGATCGTATAGAGGAACTGTGCCAGACAATTCGCACACACGGTGTAATCCAACCGATCGTAGTGCGTATTCGTGATGAACGTTATGAGATTATTGCAGGTGAACGACGATACCGCGCTGTGAAGAAGCTTGAGCTACCAACGATCCCGGCGATCATTAGAGAGTTTAACGACTCCCAAGCAGCTTCTATCGCACTGATTGAGAACCTGCAACGCGAAGGTCTTACTTCCATTGAAGAGGCGAACGCTTACCAGCAACTTATAGAATTGCATCAACTGACACAGGAAAGTCTCGCGCAGCGATTAGGGAAGAGTCAATCCACGATCGCGAATAAGCTGCGTTTGCTTCAACTCTCACAACCTATCAAGGATGCACTGCTTGATCGCAAAATATCAGAACGGCACGCAAGAGCTTTACTAGGCTTAGAGAGTGAAGAGCTGCAAGTGAAGGTGCTCAAGGAGATACTCGATAAGGAACTGAATGTGAAGCAAACTGAAACACGCGTTCAATTGTATAAGGAAGTGCATAAACCAAAACGAAGCAAGCGTTACTCCTTCTCTAAGGATGTTCGTCTTGCCGTCAATACGATCCGTCAGTCTGTTGATATGGTTATGAGTTCCGGCTTATCTATACAAACAGATGAGAACGATCTAGATGATCATTATGAAATTGTCATCAGAATCCCCAAGCAAAAATAAGTAGGATGCAGTAAGGCCACATTCTTTTCCGGCGTATGCCGAATTTTTTTTTGGGGTTGAATAGAAGAGTGGGAGTGGCAAGGGTGATAAGATCATGAAACTACAGTTCACTATTACGGCAACTATACGCTGTGTATTGTAGTAGGATTATCCTCCGAAGTAGACTTATCACTTAGCGTGAATTACGAAATTTGAATGTTATTGGGGTGAGAAGCAGATGTGCAAGATCATAGCGGTCGCGAATCAAAAAGGTGGTGTTGGCAAGACGACAACATCAGTCAATCTGGGCGCCTCGCTTGCTTCACAAGGCAAGAAGGTTCTGCTGATCGATATTGATCCGCAAGGTAATACGACTAGTGGGATTGGTATTAACAAAGCAGATGTGATGTATTGTATCTATGATGTGCTGATTAATGACGTACACCCGAAGGATGCTACAGCCGATACCATAATACCGAATCTGAATATTATTCCTGCAACGATTCAGCTAGCGGGAGCGGAGATCGAACTCGTACCGACCATTTCAAGAGAAGTGCGTTTGAAAAAGTCCTTGGCGCTTGTCCGTCATCTGTACGATTATATACTAATAGATTGCCCGCCTTCACTGGGCATTCTTACAGTTAATTCATTGACTGCAGCTGATTCCGTATTAATTCCTATTCAATGTGAATATTATGCGCTTGAAGGATTGAGTCAATTGTTGAATACGATTCGACTTGTCCAGAAGCACTTGAATACAAGCTTGCAAATCGAGGGCGTTCTGCTTACGATGTTCGATGCAAGAACGAATCTGGGCATACAAGTCATCGAAGAAGTGAAGAAATATTTTCAACAGAAGGTCTATGACACAGTTATTCCTAGAAATGTCCGATTGAGTGAAGCACCGAGCCATGGTGAATCGATCATTACGTATGACCCCCGGTCGAAGGGCGCAGAGGTGTATATGGAACTGGCAAAGGAAGTGATCGAGAGTGAACAGGCGATTGGGTAGAGGGTTGGATGCTTTAATTCCATCGTTGAATGTTTCAGAGGAGGACAAGGTTGTTGAGATTCCTGTTAAGGAACTGCGAGCGAATCCTTACCAACCAAGGAAAACCTTCGATGAAAATAGTATTCGAGAGCTTTCAGAATCGATTCAAGAGCATGGTGTCATTCAACCGATTATTGTCAGGAATGTACTAAGAGGATACGAAATCATTGCCGGTGAACGGCGTTGGCGGGCAAGTCAGGCGTGCGGCAAGGATACGATTCCTGCTGTCGTTCGCAAGTTTACTGACCAGCAAGTTATGGAAATCGCGTTGATTGAGAACTTACAACGTGAAGATCTCAATGCTATTGAGATTGCAGTTGCTTATCAGGCTTTGATTGACCAGTTCTCCTTAACGCAGGAAGAATTGTCTGCGAAGGTAGGGAAATCACGTTCGCATATCGCGAATTTCTTGCGACTGCTACAGCTTCCAGCAGAAATTAAAGAACATGTTTCACGTGGAACAATGTCAATGGGACATGCCAGAGCAATTGCAGGAGTTCGTGATGATCTGCAGAAAGTGAAGCTCACAAGAATTGTCGTTGAAGAAGGCTGGAGTGTTCGAGAGCTGGAGGAAGCAATTCAGCAGCTTGATCATAAGCCGCAGACAACCAAGAAGCCAAGAGTTAAAAATCGCGATCCGTATATTAATCAAGTCGAAGATAATTTGCAAGAGGTTTTCCAAACTACAGTAAAGATCAAGCATGGCAAGGATAAAGGGAAGATTGAACTTCTGTATTATTCGAAGGACGATCTGGAAAGGCTGTTGGAGCTTCTGCAGCGTACTGGTGAATAAGCAGAGAGTGGAATGGAAGCATATGCTGTTCAATTGTTGATCATCCCGTATTAGTAGGGGTACAATAGTTGCAGCATATGCTTATTTAATGGATATAAGGGGGCGTGCTACGTGCAACTGATTTATCTGGACAATGCTGCATCTTCATGGCCGAAGCCGCCGGAGGTTGCCAAAGCAGTGGCACATACGATTGAAACATGTGGAGCTAATCCAGGCAGAGGCGCTCATGAGATGGCGGTTGCTGCAAGTCGCGTGTTGTTCGACACTAGAATGAATGTGGCGAAGCTGATAGGGGCAAGTAATCCGAATGATATTGCGTTCTGCTTGAACACTACAGACGCATTGAATTTAGCAATACGAGGTTATGTTCGACCGGGTGATCATGTCGTATGTACTTCTGTTGAACATAATGCAGTTTGGCGCCCGGTGGAATACATGAAGAAACATAACGAAGTGGAAGTCAGCTATGTAGAAGCGAATGAACGGGGAGAGCTGGATATGGAATCGCTGGAGCAGGCATTCAGACCTGACACCAGATTACTTATCTGCAGCCACAGCTCGAATTTGTTGGGCAGTATCCTTCCATTGCAAGAATTGGCGCGTATTGCGCATAAGCATAGTGCGAGAATATTAGTCGATGCTGCGCAAACACTCGGCGTATACCCATTAGATGTTCAAGAGCTGCAACTAGATATGGTCGCATTCCCAGGTCACAAGGGTTTGCTCGGTCCTCAGGGCACGGGGGGTATATACATACATCCTGATATTGAATTGGAACCGCTGCGACTAGGAGGTACAGGGAGCCGTTCGGAGGAAGCGGATCAGCCCATGATTAGGCCAGATCGATATGAGGCAGGCACATTGAATACGCCTGGTATCGCAGGACTGAACGAGGGAGTTAAATATGTCTTGAATGAGACAGTTGAAAGCATCCATGCTAGAGAATGGGGCTTAACGCAGAAGCTGATGCAAGCATTCACAGCTATGTCGGGCGTACGAGTACTTGGACCAGAAATTGGGGAGCCTCGAACGGGGATTGTCTCGATTACACTAGATGCGATGGATGCGTCAGAAGCAGCATTTGTATTGGATCAACACTTTCACATTGCTGTACGGGCAGGGTACCATTGCTCTCCATTGGCACATCGAACAGCAGGAACGATGGGAACTGGCGCGGTAAGAATTAGTGTTGGCTGCTTTACAACAGAAGAAGATGTACAGGCATGCATAGATGCAGTGGAACAACTATCGCGGAGTTGAGATTGTGTAAGAGGGAGGAACGGGTATGACGCAACAGGATCGATTATTCGGTCTAGAAGATCAGCTCATATGGCTTCTGTTAGGCTCGATTGGCTTAAGTTTGGTTCTATTGCTGCTTGTACTGATACTGTGGATTCGAATATCTCGACTAAGAAAACGCTACTTGAGCAGTATGGGAACTGAAGCGTCTGTCAATGTAGAAGAAGTTCTAATTCAATTGCGGAAGCAGTTGGAGCAATTGGAAGAAGCGAGGGTCGCTCATGTCGAACAATTTCGCAAGCTAGAACAGACACTTGAAGTGATGAAAGGCCGAATCGGGTTTCACCGTTATAATGCATTTGGCGAAAGCGGCAATGACTTGAGTTTTTCTCTGGCATTACTCGATGCCAACCGTAACGGTGTAGTAATCAGCAGCCTTCACAATCGAGATATGAGCTATGTGTACGCGAAGCCGATTGTGAAGGGTGACTCCACGTACAAGCTGACACCGGAAGAACGTCAGACGATTGAACAGGCGGACTCTTAGTTAAATCGAGGCTTTGTGTTCAGGCAGATAAGCGATCGATTGTACAATCGATTGGCAGATGATATCAGCCATTCGAATGACTAAACTTAATCGAGTGTTCTGCAGAACGAAGTACTCCATAAATCCGCCTACGTTCACAATACCGGTAATATGTATATCGCCGACAGGCGGCAAATCCTTGTTCACACCTGCGCCTGGCTTAACCGGTCCGTCACCGATCTGGATGCATCCTACACTGGATACTTGCCCGAGACAGGCATCAACAGCAATAATAAACGGACTTGTATGTGCTGTATGGATACGATCGATCGTATCCTGCAGGTTCATGGCGTGGACTGGTTCATCTAAGGTGCCGTACACGTACAATCTGTCGATCAATTGTTTACTCAATTGTGTACCAACGAAAGGTCCTAATGAGTCACCGGTCGACCGGTCAGTACCGACACAAATGATGACAAGCTCTTGAGTAGGCTCCAGACGGGAATAAAACTGACTCAGGTGAAGAGCAAGCTTCTCATTGATCTCCGCTTCTTGATAAGATAACTTAATGGAATCAGGCGTAGCCTTCAATCGTTTCATAAAGGAAAATGAATGGCCCATCTGGTCCTCCTATAATGGTTGTTCGGATTTTTATTAGTATACGAAGATCACAGAAGATTTATACTATATGTCAAAAAAGGAATGGATATGAGATGCACTTGTTAGCCTTTGATTCTACACAACAGGCATTGCGTGCTGAGATGTTGTTGGACTATGCAGATATAGAGATAGATACTTGCCCGACGCCGAAGGAAGTTACAGCAGGCTGTGCATTGTCCATTGCGTTTGAGGATGAAGATAGGGAACGAGTTGTTCGTATTATTCAGCAAGAGAACGTAGAGATCCGAGGGCTGTATTTCAAAAACGGCAACTGCTATGATAAACTGATGCTAGATTAGCAGATGTTGCTACATAACGAGGAGGAAGTTATCATGCAAATGTATTTGGCAGGAACTTGGAGCACGTTCTTGGATAGATGGATCAGTCCAGATAATTGGATGAACTGGGGCTTAGTCGTCGCTAAGATTATTCTGATCGTAATTGCGGCAAGCATCGTCAAGCGCATTATTGGCAAAGTCGTTGCGCATATCATTGCAGATCGAGTGAATCCTCGCATCAAATATGACGCAAGGCGTGCAAGGACGATGGGGAAGCTGATTGGCAATGCATGCAATTATACGATTAATTTCATCGCGCTGCTGCTCATTATTGATCAGTTCGGCTATAGTCTGATGCCGCTGTTAGTTGGGGCAGGTGTACTGGGGCTTGCGATCGGCTTCGGCGCACAAAATTTCGTGCGGGATGTGATAACTGGCTTCTTCATCATATTCGAAGATCAGTTCGGTGTTGGTGATTTGATTATGGTGAATGGACAGAAGGGGACAGTAGAGGAAGTTGGGGTAAGGGTCACGAAGCTGCGGATTTGGACAGGAGAGATCCATATTATTCCGAATGGTGTTATATCCGAGGTAACGAATTTCTCAATCAATAATTCAATGGGTGTAACGGATATATCGATTGCCTATGAAGCAGATATTGATCAGGCGATACAGGTTATTAAAGAAACAGCGCTGCAGGTGAAGCAACACAATGACAATGTTGTAGCAGATCCTGAAGTGCTTGGGGTGCAAAGCTTAGGCGCATCTGAGGTAATTATTCGGGTTGTCACCGAATGTAAGCCGAATACCCAATTTGCCGTAGGGCGTCAGATGAATGCAGAATTGAAGAAAGCACTCGACGAGGCGGGAATTGAAATTCCATACCCGCGTGTAGTCACATTGCAGCGCAAGGATGAAGTGTCTCAATCCGGCTAATCTCGCTTGGAGGAGGAGTAGAGATGGAACCGATTCGCTATGGATTAGGCGATGTTGTGGAATTGAAGAAGCAGCACCCGTGTGGAGTCAATGAGATGGAGATTATCCGTATGGGGATGGATATTCGGATCAAATGTGTCGGATGCAAGCACAGTGTCATGATCCCGAGGTCCAAGTTCGAGAAGAGGCTGAAGAAGGTGCTGCGCTATGCAGAGAAGGCTGTGCAGGAAAGGGATACTGGACTGCCTGAATAGCGTGAATTGAATCATACAGGTGAAGGGTGTGCGGGAGTTGATACAAGGACTTCTGCATACCCTTTATTCACGCATTGTATAAGGGGGAACAGGAAGCCAGAAATAACCGTTGCATTAAGGGAAATGAATATGCTACAATTGCATTTGTCCGCTAAATTCAATATTGCATGGAAAGGTACCCAAGAGGCCCAAGGGGGCTGACTCGAAATCAGCTAGGCGTCGCGAGGCGTGCGTGGGTTCGAATCCCACCCTTTCCGTAATGAGAAACGACCCGAAAGGGTCGTTTTCTTCATGTGGTGGGTGAGAACCCATGGGTTCGTCGGAGCAAGACTTCGGTGAATAGGCATCGCAGTCTCGGAATGGAATGGAGAGCATCCCACCCTTTCCGTAATGAGAAACGACCCGAAAGGGTCGTTTTCTTCGTGTCGGAACATTCTCTGTCAGAACCGTCTCATTACACGATGAATATACGCATTGCCTGCGAATGTGCAGGCTTAGCTCCTCAATCGCGCAAAAAAGATGGAATTCCTGCAAATCTACATCTTCACATGCGTAAAATTGTCCGATCCAGCTAGTTTCCGCACAAAAGCCTGCACAATCGACGGTATTTCCTCAAAACCTTCTCCGTTTTGCGTACATTCCTGCACAATCGCAGCTTTCTCGCATAAATATCGTTCGTGTTTGCGTCGTTTCCCTATTATGTCGCTAAGCATTCACATCGCAAGAATCAAGAGGAGTCCACAGCGTCATCATCTAAGTGGGCTAGTGCTTGCCCGGGCGGTCCAGCTTCCACTTCCGATTGTGATTGGTGGTGGGAGGGAAGGTGTCGCCCTTCTTCAAGGTTACATGCTGCGGGTCGTTCACTCCCATGTGAAATGCCCGTTCGCCTACCTCAGAGTAAGTGCCGTTGTTAGGCGCCGTATCTCCTGGTTCGAATTGTGTCTGTTCACCCATGATCTGTCGCCTCGCTTTCCTAAATTGAGAATATCCTGTATTAGTATGAAAGTGATCGAGTCTAACCATACACGCCAAAGTATGCAAGTTGGAGTCAATTTCACAATACGCTTAAAAAGCCATATAGAGCAATGTGAATGCATGGAAACAATATCTTGAGACGGTTTCTGCGGGGGAATCAAGCTGCAATTGACTCAAGTTGTCAACGAGTAATGGTTGATTCATCACCATCATTCTGGTATAGTAATTTAGTGCGAGTTTTTTGAAGTTATATTCAAGTATCTCGCTCCTTGCTCCCGATCGGTGGGGGCCGTTTAGTCCAGAAGGAGGTGAATCGAATGCGCAAATACGAAATGATGTATATCATCCGCTCCGAAGCTGAAGAGGAAACTGTCCAAGCTATTGGAGAGAAGCTCCAGAACATCATCAACAACGACGGTACTGTAGACAAGTATGAGGTTAAGGGAAAGCGCCGTCTTGCGTATGAGATCAAGAAGCAGAATGACGGTATCTACGTGATCGTGAACTTCACAGCAGGTCGCGATATTGTCAGCGAGCTGGATCGTGTCATCCGCATTTCGGATGAAATCATCCGACATTTGATCGTACAAGACGTTGTTGCTTAATCCAACCAGCTATAGTCCGGGAGGGATTCGATGTTGAACCGTGTCATACTCATCGGTAGATTGACCAAAGATCCAGAGCTCCGTTATACGCCATCCGGTGTTGCGGTCACGCAGTTCACACTTGCGGTGGACCGGCCGTTTACGAACCAGAGCGGCAATCGGGAAGCGGACTTCATTCCCATCGTGACTTGGCGGCAGCTGGCTGAAACCTGTGCCAATTACTTGCGCAAGGGTAGGCTGACTGCGGTAGAGGGACGCATGCAGGTGCGTCATTACGATAATAATGAAGGTCGACGCGTATATATAACGGAAGTCGTAGCGGACAATGTGCGTTTTCTGGAATCAGCCGGGAGCGCTGGGAACGCCGGGAACAGCGGCAATCGGGACGAGTCTTATGACGGAGGCGGACAATACCGTGACAGAGGACCGTCTCAGGATAGCGGACGCAATCAACAGCAGCAGGATCCTTTTTCCGATGACGGCAGTCCGATCGACATATCTGATGATGATTTACCGTTCTAAGGAACGGACTGGAACTGAAAGGAGATGAATAGAACATGGCTTACCAAAAAAGAGAAGGCGGCGAAGAGCGCGGTGAGCGCAGATTCGGCGGCCGTCGTGGTCGCAAGCGTCGTAAAATATGTTATTTCACAGTCAACAAGATTACACACATCGACTATAAGGATACTGACCTGTTGAAGAAGTTCGTCAGCGAACGCGGCAAGATTCTTCCTCGTCGTGTTACTGGTACAAGCGCGAAGTATCAACGTCAATTGACAGTAGCAATTAAGCGTTCACGCCAGATTGCACTGTTGCCTTACACAACGGAATAGTAGTGGAACCTAGGTTTCACAATAAGAAAAACCAGATTGCATGAGCAGTCTGGTTTTTTCTGTATGCATGTACATAGAAGGTATAGATTAGAGCAGATGTGCGCACGTCAACGTTCAGATTCGTCTAGGAATCGACTGCGATGTTCCGGCTTCGGAAGCATACAGCTGTCGCTCTTGCCGAACCAGCGGTATCGATGCTTCGCGATAATCGCATAGAAAAAATTACGAATCGGCTTCGGAATAAGGAGCAGCCATGCTACCAGCTTCCACATGCCGTTCAAGTGCTTGCATATTCGGAGAGCGGCATCGGATTGATAGTAGAGCTTGCCGTCTTCAATCAGTACGATACTGTCCAAGGATGAAGGAACACCGTGATGGTGCAATAACTGTTGCCCTGCACTTCCTTGTTGAGAGGTGAAGTGGAAGTAGCCGCTAGCATCACGCTTAAGAATGAATTGGACACTGGCATTGCAGAAGTTGCACACACCATCGAACAAAATGATGGCCCCACTCGTATCACTTCGCATTCTTAATCCCTCCGTTGTCATACTGAACTAGAATGATTTTGAATAGTGTAAACTAGGAATAAGGAATTGGCAAGGGAATTAGGTTCATGACTTGCGTACAGGAACTGGTAACGATAGTGCCGTATTTATGCTATAATTGGGCAATAGCATTCAGGTTAAGGTTGCAGCGCTGGAAGCTTGACGACGTACATGTGCGAGCGACGGATAAGCGATAACGTGAGGGAGCGTTTCGATGTGAATAAGACGAATGCGGAAGTGGATTTGGCGAAACGGGCGAAGGTCATTGAATGGTTGAAGACGGAAGTCGTAGATCAGGTATCCCGATTGTTCAAGGCACTCTGGGACGGCAGTTCGGCAAGAATGACGGACAGTCTCGCTAGCCTCATCGTCAGCTGTTACATATTAGGCAGAAGGTTGGGTGTGCCGTATCACCGTCTTGATGATGCTATTATGGATAAGTTGAAGAAGCATCGGGAAGATCAGCATCAGCTCGAAGACTGGTATCAAGACATTTCGACATTGGAAAATCATATACGTAAGAGGTGAAAGCGTGCGAAAGAACGGAATTCCCTTGATGTGGGGCGTAATATGGGTTTTACTGTTAGTGGCATCCTTTACACCGTTGGTGATCGTGGCATTTCCGTTCATGATGATTCCGGCTATTGTGGTGTATGGGGAACGGGGAAGAAGAACGTTCGTCGTCGTGACGCTTGCGGTTGTTGCTGCTGCCGGGTTGATCGTCAGTGCGTTCGGTCCTTTCGTGGTGATGCTGATGTGGGCGCTGCTAGGTTTTTTTGCAGTACCAGCGGCAGTGATGGGGCAAGGCTATCATCGGAAGAAGCCGGCGCGCAGCGTACTAACAGGCGGCATATTGGCATTAATCGCGATGCAGTTGGTTGTATTCGTACTTATCTTTACCGCGTATCCAGACTTGACGTCGGATTTCCGTCAATACTTGAAGGACAGCATGGATACGATGCCGGCCCTATTCACAGAAGGGCTGTCGAACGAGGTAATTGATACATCTGTCACGCTCATGATCACGATGATTCCATTTTATATGCTGGCTGCAGCGGGATTCTATACGCTGATTAGTCATGCGATAGGGCGCCGTATTCTTGAACATCGGGGACATGGAGCACCTGGATTACCGCCGTTGCACACATGGCGGTTGCCCCGATCATGGGTATGGTATTATTTGATTGTCTTATTGATTGGTATGTTCTGGAGCGCGGAAGGGGACTCCTTCCTGACAGCAGTCTACAGCAATCTGTATCCGTTGCTGCTATTGGTGTTCTGTGTTCAGGCGATATCGTTCCTTAGCTTCATCACCAAGGAGCGAAAGTGGAATCGGGCATTGCCGGTTCTTGGCGTAGTGGTGGGGTTGCTGTTGCCCCAAGTACTCAGCTTGCTCGGCGTGATGGATACGGCATTCTCACTTCGAGACAGGATGACAAAATAAGCAGGGTGGTGGCTCGTTAATATGCCGAAGTTTTTGCTTCGCAGGTGGCGCGGACTTCCGATAATAGCAGGCTTAGTGCTGTTGTTACTGTTCACGGCAGCGTTGTTCTTTTTGCACTGGTGGGTCGGAGCTGCGGCATTGCTGGCAGTAGGTGCGCTTGTCTATTATGTGCTGACGGCTGAGCAGGCTTTTTACGCACAATTGAATGATTATATTATGACACTGACGCACCGGGTGAAGAAGGCGGGTGCCGAGGTCGTACAGGAATTGCCTATCGGTATGCTCGTCTATAACGAGGACAAAATCATAGAATGGCATAATCCGTACATTGGAAAAGTATTCGAACAAGAATCGATTGTAGGACAGAGCTTACACCATGTCCATCCATCTCTGAAGCTGGGGAAGGATACTGAACAGCGGATGGATATAAGTATGGGTGAATCGTATTACAGGTGTCTGATACGTCCGGATGATCGATTGATCTATATGTACAATATTACGGAACAAACAACCCTCGCCAGACGCTACGAGGAAGAGCAGATTGCGCTAGGTATCCTGATGCTTGACAATCTCGATGAAGTGGCGCAGGGAATGGACGATCAGACGCGGAGCTTGCTGCTTGCCAAGGTGATCGGGGCGATTACCGAATGGGCCAATCAGAATCACATCTACATTCGACGCAGTGCATCGGATCGGTTCTTTGTCCTCATGCATACGAAGACACTACGAGAGATCGAACAATCGAAGTTCGATATTTTGGATGAAGTGCGGGACTTGACAGGAGACTTGAAGCTGCCGTTAACATTAAGTATTGGCATTGCAACAGGGACCGAGCAATTGACAGAACTGGGCTCGCTAGCGCAATCGAGCCTGGATGTGGCGCTTGGGCGCGGCGGAGATCAGGCTGCAGTCAGAGCCGACCAGAGACTGTCTTTCTACGGCGGACGATCGAATGCAGTGGAGAAGCGTACGCGCGTACGCGCAAGGGTCATCTCTCACGCGCTTCGCGACTTGATGAAGGAAAGCGATAAAGTGATCATTATGGGACATCGCTATCCGGATATGGATTCGATGGGGGCTGCGGTCGGTGTACTTAAGATGGCGCAGGTGTGCGGCAAGGAAGGCTATATCGTGCTGGAGGATGATAATCCGTCGATCCATCGCATGCTACAGGAGCTCGAGCAGCATGAGTCGATTCAGAAGTGGATCATAACGCCGGAACAAGCGCTGTCGATTACGAATCAGCGGTCTCTTGCTATCGTGGTAGATACGCACAAGTCCTCTATGGTGGCAGAGCCTAAGATTTTGCAGCATACAGGGCGTATCGTGGTCATTGATCATCATCGCCGCGGTGAGGAATTTATTGATGACGCGATCCTTATTTATATTGAACCTTATGCGTCCTCGACCTGTGAGCTCGTAACAGAGCTGCTGCAGTACTTGCAGGACCGTCTTCCGATGGAAACGATTGAAGCAACGTCCTTATTAGCCGGCATCGTAGTAGATACGAAGAGCTTCTCCTTACGTACGGGTGCCCGTACATTCGAGGCGGCATCTTTCCTGCGAAGGAACGGGGCGGACTCGGCGCTCGTCCAACAGATGCTGAAGGAGGATCTGGAGGAATTCATCCAGAAATCCGAAATTATTAAGCATGCGGAAATCTGGCATTCGTGCATAGCGATATGTGCAGCAGACGAGGAACACAAGTATTCCCAGTTGCTCATTGCCAAGGTGGCTGATACGTTATTAAATATGACGGAAATTTCCGCGTCCTTCGTCATTGCGGAACGACCTGATGGCTTAATAGGGATCAGCGCGCGTTCGCTGGGCAAGGTCAATGTTCAAGTTATTATGGAACAGCTAGGCGGCGGAGGTCACTTGACGAATGCAGCAGCACAGCTGGAAGGTACAATTGACGAAGCACAATCAGAGCTGAAACGCTTGTTGCAAGAAATAGATTTGAGAGAGGGGTTATCAGAATGAAGGTCATTTTACTCCAGGATGTCAAAGGGCAAGGCAAAAAAGGTGATGTTAAAAATGTTTCCGAGGGCTATGCCCGTAACTTTCTGTTCCCAAAAAACTTAGCTGCTGAGGCAAGTTCCGGCAATATCAAACAGCTGGACCATCAGAAGAAGGCTGCTGACGAACGCAAGGAGAAGGAACAAGAGCAGGCGGAAGCGCTCGCTAAGAAGCTAGATTCATTCAAGGTCGAAATTCGCGCAAAGTCGGGAGAAGGCGGGCGGTTGTTCGGTTCGATTACAAGTAAGCAGATCGCGCAGGAGCTGGCTGCGAAATCCATTAAGATCGACAAGCGAAAGATTCAGCTCGATGAGCCGATTCGCTCCCTTGGTGTTACACAAGTGCCTGTTAAGCTGCATCCGAATGTGACAGGCACGATTCATGTACACGTAATAGAGGAAGCCTGACCAGGCAGCTAGCAGCTTGAAGATAAGCTGACAGCATTAAAGGAGACGTCCAGATGAATGAAAGCATGATGTTCGACCGAACGCCTCCGCAAAACGTGGAAGCGGAGCAAGCGGTGTTAGGCGCAATTCTGCTCGATGGCGAAGCACTCGTTACAGCGATGGAGCGGCTTCAGCCAGAGGACTTCTATCGGGCCTCTCACCAATCGATTTATGAAGCGACGCTGGAGCTGGCCGAGGAGCAAGAGCCCGTCGATCTCGTTACGTTGACCGCCAAGCTCAAGGACAAGCAGGTGCTAGAAGAGGTTGGCGGCATCACTTACTTGACCGAGTTAGCCAACTCGGTGCCGACTGCGGCGAATGTGGACTATTATGCACGATTGATCGAAGAGAAGGCTCTCTTGCGCAGACTGATTCGGGCAGCTACGCAAATTGCGAGCAGTGGGTATGCAAGCGAAGAAGACGTGACATCACTGCTCAGCGATGCGGAGATGCGTATTATGGAGATCGCCAACCGCAAGAAGAGCAGCGGCTTCATCGCGATTCGTGATGTCGTAATGGAAGTATTCGAGCGAGTGGAATTCCTCAACCAGAGCAAGGGCGGTACGACGGGGATTCCGTCGGGATTTCCCGACTTGGATAAGATGACGTCCGGGTTCCAACGGAATGATCTCATCATCGTCGCTGCCCGTCCTTCAGTCGGCAAGACGGCGTTCGCATTGAACATTGCGCAGAATGTAGGTGTACGCGCGAATGAAACAGTGGCCATCTTCAGCTTGGAGATGTCAGCGGCGCAGCTCGTACAACGGATGGTATGTGCGGAGTCGAATGTCGATGCAGGCCGCATGAGGACAGGCTATCTGGAAGGTGACGATTGGGAGAAGCTGACGATGGCGATCGGCACCTTGTCGGAGGCCAGCATCTACATAGATGATTCCCCGTCCATTACGGTAGCTGACATACGCGCGAAGTGCCGCAGGCTGAAGAAGGAGAAGGGACTCGGCATGATCTTAATCGACTACCTGCAGCTGATCCAAGGTCGAGGGCGGGGCGACAATCGGCAGCAGGAAGTATCGGAAATCTCACGAACCTTGAAGCAGATTGCAAGAGAGTTGGAAGTGCCTGTCATCGCGCTCTCGCAGCTTAGCCGCGGCGTGGAGCAGCGTCAGGACAAGCGGCCCATGATGAGTGATCTGCGCGAATCGGGTTCGATTGAGCAGGATGCCGATATTGTCGCATTCCTCTACCGCGATGATTACTACGATCAGGAGAGCGAGAAGAAGAACATTATCGAAATTATTATTTCGAAGCAGCGTAACGGACCGGTAGGCACAGTAGAGCTGGTGTTCTTGAAGAATTACAACAAATTTGTCAGTCTCGACCGATCTCATGGCGAAATGACAGAAGTAGCGGGGTAAAAATCGAAAAACAGCAGTTATTTCCGAACGATTGAATGTGGGGACATTCAATCGTTCGTTTTTCATTGACTTTCAGAAGGGCGACTGCTACACTGAGAATGCCGCCTGCAACCGGGTGGACAATCCAGGAGCACATAGGCTCCTTGAGCGAGGGGATTAATCCATGTCAACCGTTGTCGTCATCGGAACCCAATGGGGCGATGAAGGAAAGGGCAAAATTACCGATTATTTGGCAGAATCAGCTGAAGTCGTAGCCCGCTATCAAGGGGGCAATAATGCCGGCCATACGATCTTGATCAATGAACATAAATATAAGCTGACATTAATTCCGTCCGGAATCTTCTATGCAGACAAGACATGTGTCATCGGCAATGGCACAGTCATCAACCCGAAGGCGCTGCTAGATGAAATTCAATATATTCATGACAATGGCTTCACGACGAACAACTTGAAGATCAGCGACCGTGCGCATGTCATCATGCCGTACCATCTGCTGTTAGATCAGCTCGAAGAGGAGCGCAAGGGTGACAATAAGATTGGTACGACGAAGAAGGGCATTGGTCCCTGTTATATGGACAAGGCAGCGCGCAATGGCATTCGCATCGCCGACCTGCTGGAAGCCGACCTCTTCAGAGAGAAGGTATCGGCGCTAATTGCTGACAAGAATAATTTGATTAAGCAGGTGTACAATGCAGAAGGTCTGGATGCAGCAGCGATCATCGAGGAATACTTAGGCTATGCAGAGCAGCTGCGTCAATATGTAACTGATACGTCCGTTGTATTAAACGATGCGATCGACCAAGGCAAGCGGGTGCTATTCGAAGGAGCGCAGGGCGCTATGCTTGATATCGATCAAGGTACGTACCCTTACGTTACTTCCTCGAATCCGATTGCAGGCGGAGTCTGTATCGGCGCAGGCGTAGGACCTACGAAGATTCATCAGGTTATCGGTGTAGCGAAGGCATACACGACACGTGTCGGAGATGGCCCATTCCCAACCGAATTGCATGATGCGATCGGTGACGAAGTTCGAGAGAAGGGGCATGAGTATGGCACCGTTACGGGGCGCCCGCGTCGCGTGGGCTGGTTCGACAGTGTTGTCGTCCGTCATTCTCGCCGCGTGAGCGGCATTACCGGTCTGTCGCTGAACTCGCTGGATGTATTGACCGGGCTTGAGACAGTCAAGATTTGTACGGCTTACAAGATCGGAGATGAGGTCATTGAACACTATCCAGCAAGCTTGAAGACGCTGGCACAATGTGAGCCTGTCTATGAAGAGATGCCAGGCTGGAAGGAAGACTTGACCAAGGTGAAGACACTGGATGAGCTGCCTGACACGGCTCGGCATTATCTGGAGCGCGTCTCTCAGTTGACGGGTATACCGATCGCGATCTTCTCTGTCGGACGTAATCGTGAGCAGACGAATATTGTACGACCGTTGTACAACGCGTAATCAACAAGCAACCGTATTCAACCGCCTTATCGTTCATTGTGAGCGAGGGGCGGTTTTTTTTTGTGCTGTTCCATGATGGAATGGTTTTTTTTGCTTGTGCTGGAATGAAAGAAGCGGATATGCGTCAATACTGGTGATGATGGCCAATGAGACAACGGTGAAGTACAAAAAGAAGGCAGGAGGCAATAGCGATGCGCATGTTAGGTTGGATGAGCCGGTTGCTCTTGACGACATTACTGGCAAGCACCGTATCCATGCTGTCGACATGGACGGTTATACAGCTGTATGTGGAACGAGTGCTGGAAGCCTATGAGCTGCCAAGCGCTGAACTGGATGTGAAGTTCAGTGATTTCCTCGCACAAGCAGTGAGGCAATGGCCGAATCACTCCGTATCACGTGATACCCCCGGCTTGCGGGATGAAGTGAACCGTATTCTTGTGCATGATCAGACAGAGGTCAGCCAGGAACCTGATTACCCGGAAGCGAATGAGCGTGAGGATCAGGAGAAGTCCGTTCAAGGAGATGCAGAGGGTGAGCGGAACGGAGATACGGAAGTGGAACAGGGGAGACCGGATGCGGTTGCAGTATGGGGAAGCGGCATTGTAGAGGAAGCAGATTCTGAGCAAGGGCAGGACCGCTTGTATATTAGCGCGCAAGAGTTCAATGAGAAGCGGGAGAAGTTAAGCGATGAGGACAAGTGGACGATCTTCACATTAGTGATGTCGAAGCTGCCTAAGGAGGAGCTGCAAGCTATATCGGCATATATGGAGAACGGCATTACAGAAGCGGAAATGGAGGAACTGTTGACGATTATGGAAACGTACTTGGATGAAGCGGACATGGACCAATTGCTCGAAATTATGAGTAATTACTCCTAGCACATCACTATATTCGTCTGACTACCGACAAATCTCTCACAAGCCGTTCACAAGATAGGGATTGCCCCGAGATTCTGTCATGTGGTAGAGTATATAAGGGAGAAAATTTATATACAAAGCCAAAGGAGACGAATATGAAAGAGTTCTGGGGGAACTTGGGGCATCGGCTTGCCAAAGCGGCCAAGTCTACCGCAACCTGGACAGTTACATATAAATGGCGGATTGCTGCTTGTGTAGGCACAGTTGGCTTGGTAACAGTCGCATCGGTAGCGGGTCACCAGTACGTTGAGCGCAATACAATTGACGTCTGGCACGTTTATGTGAATGAAGAACAAGCGGGAACGGTAACGGATCCGCAGATCATAGAGAACTATGTCGATCAGCGCTACGAGAATCTGGAAAAGCAGTATCCACAAGTACATATTGTACTGAATGAAGAGGATATCGCATTCGAGAAGGAAACATCCTTCAAGCCGGAGAGCGATAACGATCAGGCGCTTAGCGCATTGGACAATATGCTGGAAGAGAAGACGGTAGGTGTTGCGCTTAAGATCGATGGAGAGACTGTCGCGATCGTGAAGGATCAGGAGACAGCAGATGCTATCCTGAATGACATTAAGCTTCACTTCACTGCGAATGAGCAAGATGAAGCAGCTCGCAATGTCCAGATCTTATCCGATGATGAAGCTGAGCAGGTTGCAAGAGCGACGAATCGAGAATATCAATCCGTAGGATTCGTAGAAGAAGTAGGAATAGATGAGACAGAGGGCTTCGATCCGAGTCAACTGGCAGATCCAGAACAATTGGTAGACAAGCTTCTGACCGGTGATGTGGCTCCGACGAAGTATGTGGTGAAGGAAGGCGATTGCCTCTCCTGCATTGCCGATAAGCTGGATATTTCAGTGGACGAGATTAAGGCGAAGAATCCACAGCTGAAGAATGACAACATCTACATCGGCGATGAGTTGGATGTGACGATATTGCAGCCGCACTTGTCGGTGAAGACGGAAGAACACGTGGAAGAATTGCATGACATCCAGTATGAGACCATCTACAAGCAGGATGACGAGTTGAAGATGGGGAAGACAGTCGTCGATCAGGAAGGGGTTAACGGCAAGCAGTTACTTACCTTCAAGATAACGAAGATTAACGGCATGGAGCTGGAACAAGAGTTGGTGAGCAAGGAAATCATCGAAGAACCGGTATCAGCTATCGTGCGAAGAGGTACGAAGATTATTCCGGGTGAGGGAACAGGCTCATTCTCTTGGCCGGTTAGTGGAGCGAATATTTCCAGCAGCTACGGCATGCGCTGGGGCTCCCTGCACAAGGGTATTGACCTAACATCGAAGAATAAGACGATTATGGCAACCGACAATGGTAAAGTCGTGCATGCGGGAGATAAGAGCGGGTATGGCAAAACAGTCATTATCGATCATAATAACGGCTACCAGACGCTATACGCCCATATGAGTTCGATATCCGCAACAGAAGGCACGAACGTAGAGAAGGGCGAGAAGCTTGGTGTGATGGGCAGTACGGGTAATTCAACTGGCGTTCACCTGCATTTTGAAATAATCAAGAACGGCACCGCGCAAAACCCAATTCAATACTTGCCATAAATATAGTTCTGCAAGAGACAGTGTCAACATGTGACAGCTGTCTCTTTTCTATTTTATTTGTGCTAAAATAATAGGATAGATAACAGGGGGCGTACACATTGGAACGGATGATAGGTGGTGCGTTGCGTATGGCCAAAATATTAGTCGTCGATGATGAACAGCCGATTGCTGATATTTTAAAGTTCAATTTAGAGAAGGAAGGCTATGAGGTAGTCTGCGCATTCGATGGACAGGAAGCAGTGAATGTCGCGTTCGCAGAGAAGCCGGACTTAATTTTGTTGGATCTGATGCTGCCGATGAAGGACGGTATGGATGTGTGCCGGGAGCTTCGAGCGGGCAAGCTGGATGTGCCGATTATTATGCTGACGGCGAAGGATACAGAGCTGGACAAGGTGCTCGGTCTGGAGATGGGGGCCGATGATTATGTAACCAAGCCGTTCAGCACGCGTGAGTTGTTGGCTAGAGTGAAGGCTCATCTGCGGAGATTGGCGAAGCTTGGATCAGAATCAGAGGCGGAGGAGCAGAAGAAGAACAGTATTCGTCTGGCGAACTTGATGATTGACCAGGATATGTATGTCGTCTACAAGGATGGCGAAGCGCTGGACCTGACACATCGGGAATTCGAGTTGGTGCAATACCTCGTTCGCAACAGCGGCAAGGTGATGACGCGCGAGCATCTGCTCCAAGCAGTGTGGGGATACGAATACTTGGGTGATGTGCGTACAGTAGACGTCACGATACGGCGACTGCGCGAGAAGATCGAGGATGATCCGAGCAAGCCGGAATACATCATTACCCGGCGAGGCTTAGGTTATTTGATGCGCAACCCGAAGATCGGCGGGCCTGCATGAAGCCGCTGCGACTGTTCGGCTCGATTCAGCTGAAGCTAATCATAATCTATGTGTTGCTTATTCTTATTGCGATGCAACTGATCGGCGTCTACTTCGTGAATACGGTGGAGAATTCCTTCACGAGCAACTTCACCGAGTCGCTGAATAACCGCGTTGACTTACTTACTCAGTATGTCGGTCAATACATGTCAGGGCAATCCGAGCGGGAGCAGGGAGAGGAACGGACGAGTTACGATGATCTGCATGATGTGGTCAGCAACTTCAATAAGATCAGCGGTGCGGAAGTGCAGGTGCTCGACTCTAGCGGGGTGATCTTAGTCTCCTCTAATCCTATGCTGGTCGGTCAGAAGAAGACACAGCCGGAGATTGCCCAAGCGCTGCAGGGCTTCAGCTATGAGGAGAGAGTCATAGACAATGGCGTGCGCAAGCTAGCGCTCGCCTACGCGGTGAAGACAGGAAGCCGTATTATTGGCGCCGTCTATGTAACCGCTTCGATGGAAGAGATGTACGGGACGATCGACAGTATTAATCAGATCTTCATTGCCGGGACGATGATTGCATTAGGATTGACAGCGCTGCTGGGCATTCTTCTGTCCAATACGATCACGAATCCGATTAAGGAAATTACCCGAACGGCGAAGGCAATGGCAGATGGCAGCTTCAATCAGCAAGTGCGTGTGAGCGGCAATGATGAGATCGGTCAGCTCGGGCAAGCCTTCAACTATATGGTCAATCGACTGAAGGATGCGCTCTCCGCCAATGAGGAAGAGAAGGATAAGCTGGCCTCGATACTGGCGAACATGAGTGACGGCGTCATCGCTACCGATGACATGGGCAAGATTATCGTCATGAACAAGCGCGCACACCAGATGCTTCGGCTGACTGAGGAAGTCATAGGCAGTGAGATTTCATCCGTATTGGGCATGGCCAAGCCGGAGATCGACCGTCATGTGCTAGGCGATCAGCAGACGGCTATGATCGAACTGGGAGCGACAGAGGAAGACGAGCATAACGTAGTGCGTGTCAGCTTCACGCCCATATATCGGCGGGAGCGGATTATTACTGGAACGATCATTGTTCTGCAAGATGTGACCGAGCAAGAGAAATTGGAGCACTCGCGGCGGGAGTTCGTCGCGAATGTCTCCCATGAGCTGCGTACGCCGCTGACGACGATTAAGAGCTATCTGGAAGCGTTGCAGGACGGCGCCATTGAGGAGCAAGAGCTGGCTCATCGCTTCGTAGGTGTAGCTAGCAATGAGACCGAGCGGATGATTCGACTTGTTACCGATCTGCTCCACTTGTCCAGATTCGATTCCAAGCAAACAGTCGTGACGAGAGAGCCAACTGATATTGCCTCCATGCTGGAGGAAGTAGCGGATCGCTTCGCCTTCCAGATGCAGCAACGGCGTATTGCGATTCAAGTGTATGCACCTGACCCTATACCTGCTGTTCCGCTTGATCCCGATCAGATCGATCAGGTGCTAGACAATCTCGTATCGAATGCGGTCAAGTACACACCTGAAGGCGGTACGATTACGCTGGAAGCGACGCGGGTAGAAGGAGAACAGGTCGAGGTAGCGGTGCAGGACACCGGCGCAGGCATTCCGAAGAAGGATTTGCAGCATATATTCGAGAGGTTCTACCGTGTGGACAAGGCACGCTCGCGCAACATGGGCGGAACTGGACTTGGCTTGTCCATTGCCCGGGAAATAATTAAAGCGCATAATGGATTCATCTATATTGAGTCCGAGGTGAATAAGGGCACACGGGTGTCGTTCACACTGCCGCTCGAGCATGAAGGAGAGTGAGAGGGATGAAGGAGAAGCTGAAGACAGCGCTGCTCGTTGTGCTCGTAGCAGGCAGTTTGATGCAAAGCTATATGCTTGCATACAATCAGCCCAATTTCATTCCGATTCGTGAGACGGCGTACATTCGGACAGAGCTGACAGGCGCTGAGAAGAGCGTAGAGGACTTGGTCTTTCCCAGTGAAATGATTCTGCATTTCGGCGAGGAGCGTCATACGCTGCTCTATCCTAAGCATTACTTCTATGATCAAATCTTCGAGATGCTGACCGAGCGCAGCTTCCAAGGAGTTCGACCTATCGCGCGATATACGAAGGACTGGAATGAGATACGGAATGAGCGTCAAGGTCTGGAAATCACGTTCCCTGACGGACTTCCCTTCTCCGTGCTGCAATCCTTGTTCCAGATTGAAGGCGAAGTGCATCGTATGAATGATTACATCGATCGTATATGGCTGACTAGTACGGAGCGGGAAGGGGAAGTGAGGGCATACTTCTTCGCGGATCGCGGGTTCAGCGCGTATGAGGCAACGCGTATCGATCTGAGCGCACATGAACTGGCGAGGTATGTAAACCTGGGCAGCTACTTGAATGAATTGAACAACTTCACATTGCTGCACGGCAAGTATTATGTGCCTCAAGAATCGCTGCATATCCCGATTATCGAACTTCCATACTCGACCATCACACCGCAGCAGCTGCAGAATAGCTTGTTCATTGATCCAAGTATCAGCCGTAATTTACTGGAGCGGGACGGAACAGAGATCTTCACCGATGGTAAGCGAGGGCTGCAAATCGATCGCATGAACCAATGGATGACATACTCTGATCCTGTTGCTCCAGCACCTGGACGTACAGTCCCGGAAGAGAGCTTCTTGACTGCCATGCAGTTCGTGAATCAGCATGGGGGCTGGAACGGCAGCTATACAACGGACATGTTCAATCAAGAATGGACCCAAGTCGTTCAATATCGTCACTACTACGGCTCGTATCCAATCTTCGCCCAATCGGATACACCGTTCGGCTATATGCGCATCGTTCTTCAGCAAGGCGTTGTCTCGAACTATGAACGGTCATTAATTACACTGGACCTCGATGTAGAACCGGAGCGAGAGGAGTATTTGCTCGCAGGCGGCATGACGCTGGAACGAAAGCTCGAACAGTATGAATTCAATGCCGCGGTTGAACGGGTGTTCCCTGCATATCGGGCAGTAATTAAGGAAGAGACGGTGCGACTAATGCCGGTTTGGGTAGTCGAATTGTTCAACGGAGAGATTGACTTTCTGATATGAGGAGGCGAACAGGATGGAATGGGGACGTGCCAAAACAATACTGATTCTAGCCTTTCTCTTCTTGAATGTGCTGCTTGGCTATCAGTTGTGGTCACAGAAGCTTGACATTGTCGGGGAAGTGAATGATAGCGCAAGTATAGTGTTGGAGACCGAACAGCTGCTAGCCTCCCGCGGCATTATGCTCGAAACCGCAATTCCGAAGGATACGCCTCGAGCGAACGAAATTACGGTGCGCTTCCTCATGCAAGCCGATCCAATGGGGCGCACGCTTATCAGTCCTCCGATTCGCGGATTAGACCTGTTCGGTCGAACAGACTGGCAATCGTCCTTGTCGAACTACATTGATTACGTCGAGGAGTATATGCCTGATCCGATCATGAGCCGTCCAGGCGCCCTCGTACTCGATCAAGTGCATGAAGGTATACCGTTGTTCGAGGTGAACTTGTCCCTCTACGATGGCGGTGGGCAGATTGAATCGTATTCGCAAAGCTATGTCGAGATCGAATCTACGATTACCGAGAAGAAGCAGAAGATTCTGCCGGCGTATCGCGCGGTAGAGTTTCTAGCAGAGAACTACTTGGAAAGCGGCAGTGTCATTACCGATGTGCGGCTCGGCTATCATGGTCAGAGCTACAACTCGGATATTCAATATATGGCGCCGAAGTGGCGTGTTGCACTGGAGAACGGCAGTATCTATTATATACATGCGATTAATGGGGAAGTAGAGATTCTGTGATGATCTTATATATATATCGAACAGGTGAACATGCAGAAGGGGCAGGGTATACATGAGCTTACAATTTAGTATTCTAGCAAGCGGATCTTCAGGTAATGCGATGGTCGTGCGCAACAAGGAAGCTTCGCTTCTGATCGATGCTGGTCTTAGCGGGAAGAAGCTGACGGCCTTGATGGAAGCCAGAGGAGTAGAGGCAGCGAAGCTGGACGGCATTCTAGTAACGCATGAGCATGCTGATCATATTAGAGGACTGGGGATCGTGTCACGCAAATACAAGCTGCCGATCTATGCCAATTCTCGCACATGGTCCTCGATGCGAGAGCAGATTGGCGAGATCGACGAAGACAGGGTCCGAATTTTCGCAACCGGAGATCGGCTCGACTTCGGCAAGCTGCAGGTGGAATCGTATCCGATCTCGCATGATGCGGCCGAACCAGTCGGCTTCGCCTTTCACTATGAAGGGTATAAGCTAAGCTTGGCAACTGATCTCGGTTATGTAAGTCCGAAAGTGAGAGAGACGATTGCCGATTCGGATGTGCTCATTCTAGAGTCCAATCATGATGTGGATATGCTGCGAGTAGGCCGCTATCCATGGAATATTAAGCGCCGCATCTTGAGCGATACCGGTCATCTGAGCAATGAGGCAGCCGGGGAAGCGCTCTGTGAGCTGGCAACGGAGCGGACGCGCAGGGTGTATCTCGCACATCTGAGCCGGGATCATAATTTGATGGATTTGGCCAGGCTGACTGTGAATAATGTATTACAGGAACGAGGCTTCACTTCCAAGTCCCATCGTATGGAGCTGATGGATACGTACTATGATCGACCTACGCAATGGGATGCCCTGGGGTAGACTCGCGATCGAGCTCGTTTACTTTATGATGAATTTCCTCCGGTGTGAGGAGTTGCTTCTCGACTAACAGTTCAATAATGGCGGATAACACGAGCGTATGCTGATAATGATCTTGCTTCAGATCGGCCAGCTTGCCAATCATGTTAATCTCGTCAATAGCAGGTTGTATGCGTTCCTTCTGCATCTGTTATTCCTCCTTGTGTATAGGGCACGTATATGGATATTACCCAATTGAGCAGGATTGAAACCTCGCGATGTACATACCGGATGGATCGGAGTAGGGATTCGATCAGCATCGTCATGTGCTGCGGCAATCCTGTTAATCTCTTAATCTTAGTGTAGTCGGAAGCAGACTGAAATATTCCTAAACTATAGCAAGAAAGGTTCGGGTGAACATCATGCGTTGGTTCCGAGATGATTTTTATTCCCCACGTCTATCCAAGCGAGCCAAGCGAGAGCTGTTAGGTCGAAGCCGGCACTTGCCGTCGCGGTTGCTGCCTGATCGGATTATCGGCATGCGTGCAGCCATGATAGTGGCGATGCTATCTATCGTCTGTGTAGCCGTTCTGCTAGGGGTTGGCGTCACACTGGCTGTCATTCAGCCTTGGGATAGTGAACCATCGAGAACCGCGCAGAACTGGCCGGAAGGGAGCGCAGTTCATGAACAGATCGTCGAGGCCGTGAAGAAGGTCAATCCAGCGATCGTCACGATATTGAGCGGAATTGAAGACGAGGATTCGGTGATGGAGCTTGGAATGGGCTCTGGTGTCATATACGAGATTGCGGACGGTAAGGCACGTATCATTACGAACATGCATGTGATCGATGAAGGAACTGTCGTCGAGGTAGTGCTGTCTGATGGCGAGAGGAAGCCAGCCGAGATGCTGGGCGGCGATACGCTGTCTGACTTGGCGGTAGTAGAGATCGATGCAGCCGGCATCCCGCGAGCAGCTGAGTTCGGAGATTCCTCACTCCTGCAAGCGGGGCAAGCGGCGATTGCAATTGGCAATCCGCTCGGCTTGAACTACGCACAATCTGTGACGGCAGGGATCATCAGCTCCCCAGAGCTTACGATTCGGATGCCGGGAGCAGGCGGCATGACAGAATCATTGGTCGATGTTATACAGACAGATGCCGCCATTAACTGGGGCAACAGCGGCGGTGCATTGATCGACCTGCAAGGCCGGGTCATCGGTATCAACAGCATGAAGGTCGCCGAATCCGGTGTGGAAGGTCTCGGCTTCGCCCTTCCGATCAATGAAGTGCGCCCAATCGTGCAGATGCTCGCAGAGGATGGACGTGTACTTCGCCCGCTTATGGGTGTGCGAACACAAGATCTCGAACTGCTATCGAGCGAAGAGCTTGCGCGGTTACATGTACCGGATCATGTCGATACTGGATTAGTCATTATCGAAGCGACGTCGCCTGCATCCCACGCAGGACTGCAAGCGGATGATGTCATTGTCCAGCTTGATCATCAGCCGATACGCGACTTCCTCGAGCTGCGCAAATACCTGTACGACAACAAGCTTGTCGGCGACCAGCTAGAGGTCACCTATTATCGGGGTGGCAAGCGAGAGGTTGCAACGATCACACTTGCCGCGAATACCGGGGAATAATACAATGTAGTACGCTGAGGTTGCAGTGCAGTAAGTTAGTTGTTGTGCTCGCGATGAGGCTGGTATGTGACGCGGGTGCTGAGTTGTACGGATATTGGGATACTTAGCTTTGCGTCCACCGCAGCAGCTATAGACGTTAGGAAGACAAGTATACACATGGAACAGAACATGGATAAGAAGGAGCGCTAGAACTAACTATGTACGTAGTTTGCCGCGAGCACTTGGAGCTCGCCATAGAGCAATTTCTCGATGAATATGAAGATGCCCCCGACGTAGTCGATCTGGAAGACACCCATTTCGCCTCCTGGGACCCGCCCAAGCAGTGCGAACGCTGTGCGAAAGCGGGGCAGTATTTGGTAGTATGAGCGTGGGCGCGGGCTTCGTCGGCAGGGGGTGGTCGCGGCGGGTTCGTTGATTAGTGATCAAATCTGGTCACTAATTTCAGAGATTCTCGCCGATTATCGAATTAGTGATCATTGTTGGTCACTAATCCGGCTGAACCCTGGCAAGTTGCCCGAAAGCGCACGAGTAAGATCATTATTTATCACTAATTGAGATTCCACGCCACGAACCGCCGAAATAAGATCAGAAATGATCACTAATTGCTGATGGCAGGCAGAAGCGGGAACCTGCGAACAACGTGGCTGCATGGATAGGAAGGAGGGACCGATGCTCACCGTACAAATCGCCGCAGTAGGCAAGCTCAAGGAATCGTACTTGCAGAAGGGGATCGCCGAATACACCAAGCGACTCGGCGCCTACGCCAAGCTGCAAATCACAGAAGTGTCGGACGAGAAGGCGCCGGACAACTTGAGCGAAGCCGAAGAAGAACAAGTCAAGCGCAAGGAAGGCGAACGGCTGCTAGCCGCCATCCGCCCGGACAGCCATGTAATCGCACTAACGCTCGACGGCAAGGCATGGACCTCTGAACAATGGGCCTCCCATATCACCGAGCTGACCACCTACGGGACAAGCCACCTCACCTTCGTCATCGGCGGCAGCCTCGGCCTCGCCACAGAAGTGCTGCAGCGCGCCGACACGAAGCTGACGCTCGGCCCGCTCACCTTCCCGCACCAGCTCGTCCGCCTGCTCCTACTGGAGCAAGTGTACCGCGCGTTTAAGATTCAGCGGGGGGAGCCGTACCATAAGTAACGGCGAATTCGAAATATCATGCTGGGAGCGGAAAGCTACTTTAGAGTGCAGAGTGGGGCTGAGGCCACCTTGGTGGATGTAAAAAGCTTTATAGTTGGCCGCGCGTGAGCTGCTCGGATCCAAACGTCAGTATGAGACATTAGTTGGGAAGATGTATGCAACCATATAACGGGAGATTTGTTGATAAGCCCTTGATCAAATTCAAATGATCGATGGCTTTTCTTTTTTTTGGATCTTATTGGATTTAAACCATTACTGAAAATCGAAAATAAAACAGCGGCTTTTCAAAAGCCGAGGCAAGAAATTAGGGTTATCATTTGAGCATATTAGGTTTGTTAAAATCACCAAAGCAAATTGCAAGGGGGTATCGGAGAGTATAGCGACTTTATTCGTAACGATTGATCTTATGAGGCTAGACAAGTAAAACTAACGAGGGGGAGAAGAAGATGTTGCGAAAAATGTTGTCATTTTCGATTGCTGTCATGTTGTTCATCACGGTACTTGCAGGATGCAGTAACTCTGAAAATCAAGAGTCAAATGCTAATGGGGGATCTCAGCAAGCAGACGAACCGTATACGGTTAATTTCGCGTACCATGCGCCGAAGGAAGGGAATCAAAAGGAAGTTAATGAGCTCATTAATGAGCTTACGATGAAGGAATTAAATATGAAAGTAAACTTGATCCCGCTTACTTGGGATACGTACAACTCTAAATTGCCGATGATGCTTGCGTCACGCGAGCCTATCGACATTACGTTCGCCTTTGCGTTCAGCATGCCGAGCTTCATCGACGGAGGGTACATCGTAGACGCAGCTGACTATGAAGAACAAACGAAGGATATATATGAAATCTTCGGTGAGGAAGTTCAGGCAGGCTATATCGGAGATACTCTGGCCGGGTTCCCAACGAAGAACGTGCGAGCGACTCCATCGGGGATCTTCGTGAGAAAGGATATCTTTGATGCCCTTGGCTACAAAGTGTCCGATTTCAATGTCACAACGGATGATTACTCCAGCTTCGACAAGCTTACAGAAATGTTTGCCAAGGTCAAAGAAGAGTACCCGGATATGACGCCATTCGATGGCTTTCGCACGTTCGGTTTGAATGTGTTTACCTGGGTTGACAGCTTGGGCAACAACTTCGGTGTGCTCGAGGACTATGGTCAGACCACAACGATCACGAACTGGTATGAGTCCGAACAGTTCAAGCAATTTGCCATGCTCAACAGAACATGGTTTGAAGAAGGGTATTCGTCCAAGGATATCGCGGTGGACAAAGAGCTTGGCCAAGCGAAGATGAAGGCGGGCAATACGTTCGCGATCTTCGCTTCCTACGGAGCGAATGTCCTCGCCGAGATGAAGTCACAGACGGGATACGAAGTGGTGCAGATCCCGGTTTCAAAGAAGATGAAGTCAACTACGGCAGTAAATGGTGCGTTGAACGTTGTGTTGAGTACGTCTGAAAACAAGGCCAAAGCGTTTGAGTTCCTCAATTGGGCCTACACAAGCGCAGAGTTCAACGATCTTCTGAACTGGGGTGTTCCAGGCAAGGATTGGATCGTGAATGAAGAGGGAGTGGCTGATTATCCAGAGGGTGTCAACGCTTCGAATGTCAACTATCACTCGGATTACGGCTTTATTTACCCTAACCAGTATTTGATGACTCCGTGGGCAGGCAGTCCTGAGGGAATCTGGGAGAAATACCAGGAGTTTGATAGTGATGCGGTGGTCTCAAAGGCATTTGGCTTCAACTTCGATCCTGCTACGGTAGCGGATGAAGTATCCAGGTTGGGGACGGTATTGGCAAAACACGAGAATCCGATCAGCTTTGGCATGGTCGATCCGGAGGAACAGCTTGAGAAGCTAAACCAGGAGCTGTATGACGCCGGTTTGCAGAGGGTCATGGATGAAAAGCAAAGACAGCTGGATGCTTGGTTAGCGGAACAGTAATATTCATACTATTCGATCTTGGGGGTTGTATTCAGAATGCAACCTCCGAATCAGTCTGAGGTGAGACAGCACTATGAAGAAATGGCTTAAATGGAAACCATACATTCCGCTTTATCTCATGATGATTCCATGTGCGGCTTATCTGCTCGTGAACAACTATATACCGATGTTCGGTATAATAGCTGCTTTCAAAAAGTTTCGCGTGACGGAGGGAATACTAGGCAGCCCGTGGGTGGGTTGGAAAAACTTCGAGTACTTACTTAGTTCAGGTGATCTCGCGATCATTGTCCGCAATACGCTCCTCTACAACGCTACCTTCATCGTCGTGAACACGATTATCGGTCTTTTCTTGGCCATCTTGATTACGGAAATCAAGAGCCCACGCATGAAGAAGCTGTACCAGAGCTCTATCCTTTTACCGTTCACCATGTCGATGGTTGTGATAAGCTATGTGGTCTTTGCCTTCTTGAGCCAGCAGAACGGGATGCTCAATCACAGCATCTTCAAAGACAATCCTGTTCAGTGGTATAGCGACGCAACCTGGTGGCCACTAATTTTGGTAATCGTGGAATGCTGGAAAAACGTAGGTTATGGTGCGCTAATCTATATTGCTGGCATCGCCAATATTGATAAGTCTTTATACGAAGCAGGCGCCATAGACGGAGCAGGGAAGTGGAAGCAGATCAGACATGTCACGCTGCCCGCCTTGGTTCCTTCTATTATAACTTTGTTCCTCTTAAGCGTCAGCAGAATCGGTTATTCTGATTTCGGGCTGTTCTATTTGATCCCACAAAATTCGGGAACCTTGTTTAACGTGACGGCTACGATTGATACGTATGTCTACGGTTCGTTGATGTCCCCCGGCGGAATTGGACGTTCAGCAGCCACAGGATTGCTGCAAGCCGTAGTTGGATTCGTGCTGATTTTGGTGGTCAATGGAATTGTTCGCAAAATGAGCTCCAAGGACGCAATTTTTTAGAAGGGAGGGCAGTCCGATCATGATAGAGAAAAAATGGTATCAGGTAGTCTTCAACTCCATCCTTATCATCGTAGCGTTAATTATGATTCTTCCCTTAGTGTTGCTGTTTATTTCTTCTATAACAAATGAGAACACGCTTGTCGCCAACGGGTACTCCTTCGTTCCAGACAAGCTAAGCTTGGGGGCCTATGAATATATTGCTACCAACTATGCAACTATTGGGCGTGCTTACGTGATCTCAATACTGGTGACCGTTCTTGGGACAACCATGGGACTGTTTATTACTTCCATGATGAGCTTTGCTTTATCTATCAAGAACTTGCCGGGTAGTCGCGTCATTAGTTTCTTTGTTTTTTTCACGCTGCTATTTAACGGCGGCTTGATGCCATCCTACGTACTGTGGACTAGCTTGGGCGTTGTAAACACGATCTGGGCTTATGTGTTGCCGTTTTGGTTGACCAACGCGTTCAGTATTATTTTGGTTCGATCTTATTTTTCCGCTAATATTCCAGATGAATTATACGAGTCTGCAAAGATCGATGGCGCGGGATTCTTCCGAATCTTTCTTAAAATGGCGATACCGCTCGGCAAGCCCATCTTGGTCACGATCGGCCTCTTCTCGGGGCTACTGTATTGGAACGACTGGCAGAACGGTCTGTATTTTATCACGGATTCTCAATATCTAAGCATCCAGGCGATGCTGAACAAGATGAATCAAAACTTGCAAGCTGTGCTGTCGAACTCAAGTTATGCAAGTTCAGGCGCAGTGATGAACCTGCCTCAAGTCTCAATAAGGATGGCCATCGCATTTGTGGCTATTTTACCCATTCTGGTCGCTTATCCGTTTTTGCAAAAGTATTTTGCAAGTGGAATCATGCAAGGAGCCGTGAAAGGTTAAAGTTAACGTTCATTTTTGGGAGATGGTTTCGTTGGAGAAAAAATGGACCCTATTACCAGGGACGCCAAATGATGAAAATAGAGAGTATTTGCCGGAAGCCATCAGAGGCTCAGATATGGTCGTGAACGAAAATGGGAACAACTCACAGGTTTACCCTGAAAGATTGAGAGAACACACAGATGTATTGGTTGACGGCTTGCAAGCAACCTGGTACGAATACGTGCCTGCCTCCTATGACGGAACTGGAAAGGTGCCTCTGGTTGTGTCGCTGCACGGTGGATTGATGACCGGATGGGGACAGGCGATCTATTCTTCGTGGACCCAGGTAGCCGACCGGGAAGGGTTCATCGTCCTATTCCCGAACGCGTACGAGAGAAAAATATGGGTTATCGAATGTGAGAAGAAATCGCTAGACATGTTGACCAAGCCGAATCCCGCAAATTTTTATATGAGCCCTCCTCCGAAGGATCCGAAGGACAATCATGACTTAAATGTTGTGCTCGCTATGATAGAGCGCATGAAGCAAAAGTATAGCATCGATGAAGCTAGAATTTTTATGCAGGGAATGTCCATGGGCGAGATTATGGCTACCCAGTTCGCTCGGTATTATGGCCATATGCTCGCAGGGCAAGCGGGATCCGCCGGTGTGACCTGGCCCGAGGTGCTCTTCGATGAGCGGGGCGAAGTGATTAACCGTGCAGGTCCGGTCCCTGTCTGGCAGTCCCGCGTGGAGCACGAGAGTATCCCGATGCACGATGAGGAGACAGAGGAGTTTGTAGCACAGAACCGCGAGTATTGGAAGCGAATCAACCAGTGTCGCGATCTACCGGAAATCAAGATCGTCGGCGAGGACAACTTTGCGTTCTACAGAGGAGAGTGTGCGGACTTCGTATTCCGTGATATCAAAAACCGCGACCACGGTCAAACGCTCGATGACGCGGAGCTCGTATGGGACTATCTCTTCTCCGGTGTACGGCGAGGAAAGAACGGTGAGATCGTGTATCTCGAGCCAGCCATTTCAAGAAGAGGGGACACCTACGCCATCGCTTTGGCAGCAGGAAGCTCCAAGGCGTATGTCCATAATCGCCTGGTTACGATGAACGGGCCAGCGATAACGCATCAAAAGCTAAAGTATCATGGCCTTAATGGAGGCTCCATTGTAAGAGGGGAATATTTGCTGGTACCAATCACATTTCTTGCGGAGGTATTCGATGCGACGTATATCCCGTCAGAAGGAGGCTTCTCAGCTGAATTGATCTTGGCAGACGGCAGAGCGTTGCAGTTCGCCCGTGGCAGCATAGGGTGCGTCGCAGACCAACACGTTCATTCCATGTTTTGCGAAGCGGTGTTCCAGAATGAAGAGCTTCACGTACCGATTGAATGGGTTTGCAAGCGGATGTTCAATAACCATACCTCCACTTGTCATGATGTGCTCTATATTACGGATCATGATGCTGAGCTGTCCTTGAACATGGCCCTTCTCATCCGAGACGAAATCCTGAAGTAAGCAGGGGGGACCCGATGAATGAACTGAGTAAAGCCGCTACGGCTAGTGAGGGTGAACAGAAGGTTTGGAACGCATCTTTTATCAATGTTTTTATCATGAACATCTTTCAGATGATGGGCCTGTTCATGATGAATGCGTTGGTACCCACTTTCGCCGAGCATTTGGGGGCGACCGCCGCCATCGTGGGCATGGTCACCAGCATGTTCGCGGTTACGGCGCTAGGTGTTCGTCCTATCGTTGGACCATCAACAAGCTATTTTAGCAACAATCATTTATTAGCTGCCGCGAGCGTCATCACGATATTGGCATTCATCTGCTACGGATTGGCGGATAGCATCGCCATGATTATGGTTGGCAGGCTGCTTCACGGAGTTGGCATGGGGTTTGTTGCGCCTGTAAGCATAGCCATGGCAAGCAATGTCTTGCCGAGCCGCAAGCTTGCCTCCGGTCTCGGGATCTTCTCTTTGGGGCAAGCGATCGCTACAGCTATCGGTCCTGCTGTTGGTTTGGAGCTAGTTCATCACTATGGCTATCAGATCACCTTCTTCATCGGCGCGGTGATCATGGGGATCGTGTTCGTGCTCTCTATGCGGCTTAAAACCGACACTCCTACCAGGAAGGCTGGCTTCAAGATAAGGCTGAAGGATATCATCGCCGGTGAGGTGGTCGTTCCTGCGACCATGATGTTTTTCTTGGCTGGTGCTTATTCGTGTATTAATTCTTTCATTTTGATCTACGGAGCCGCTGCTGGTGTAAGGGAAATTGGCCTGTTCTTTACGTCTTACGCGCTTTTTTTATTTGTTTCCAGACCGTTCAGCGGGAAGCTGGCGGATCGATACGGCGTGGATAAAGCACTCATTCCTGGGATCATCATCTTTGCTTTGTCTTTCCTAATGATCAGCTATTCGGATACGCTTCCGATGTTTTTGCTTGCAGGGGCTGTGTCGGCATTCGGGTACGGGATTTGCCAGCCCTCCGTTCAAACGCTTTGCATCCAGCTGGTTTCGAAGGAGCGGCGAGGCGTAGCAGGGAACACGACCTTCATCGGCGTGGATACGGGCTATTTGATCGCTCCTACGGTTGCCGGTATCATCGTCACTTTTGTGCAGAGCCACGGGGGAACTGAACTTACTGGATATGCCGTCATGTTTCGAGTCATGACTATTCCGATCGTCCTTGCCCTCGTAATCTTCCTTTGGAAGAGAAGAGAGATTGTATCGAGCATCAAGGAAGCGGAATGAGGGAAAATGCTAGGAGGTAATCACATATGTCCATCCTGACCCTAAATTTCGAGAGTGAGTATTTACGGTCTAATCATGAAATCAGTGTTATTGTGCCGAATAAGCCGCGAGACATCCCCGCTAAGGATTACTATGAAAACTCCAAGAAGTACAAGGTCTTATGGCTGCTTCATGGCACTTATGGCGATCACACGGATTGGCTTCGCCGGACGAATATTGAATTATACGCCTGCGAGAAGGACCTTATCGTGGTCATGCCGAGTGCGCTTAACAGCAATTACTCCAACTGGGATAAGTGCATGATGGGCTTCCATATGTATGATTATTTGATCAAGGAACTGATGCCGTTGGTCTACAACTGGCTTCCAGCTTCGAGTAAGCGAGAAGACAACTTTATTGCAGGTCTATCCATGGGCGGGAGAGGCACGATCAAATTCGCTGCGAACTATCCGAAGAGCTTTGCCGCTGCGGCTGTGTTATCTGCGGCCCCCGTCAATTTTCAAGACTTGACGGAGGAGGAACTGCTTAAAGACGATATGTTTGCCCGTCGATTGAACGGGATGGTGCGCAATGCCGGGGGATTGGAAGCCTTCAAGAACTCCCCTGAGAACGTGTGGGATATCTTAACAAACCAGGCAGGAAGCAGTGTGCTGCCTCGGCTCTTATTTGCCTGCGGTACCGCCGATACGATGATCTACGAGAATTTACTTGTATTCAAAGAGCATGCGGAGCGTGTAGGGATTAACGCAGAGTATTGGACGCTAGATGGATATGGGCATGAGTGGAGATTTTGGGATCTTGCGATCCAGCAGGCGCTGGAGTTCTTCGGCCTCGAAGATTCGGGAGCAAGTCCGTATTAATTCCTTGAAGAAAGGATCGTGAAAACATGAAGGCAAAAGGCAAACTTACGCTATTACCGGGAACGCCGAATGATGACAATCGAGATTATCTACCGGAGGCGATCAGAGGCTCGGATATGGTCGTGAATGAAAACGGGAACAACTCCCAGGTGTATCCTGCAAGATTGGTAGAGTTTAATGAAGTTGTGTTGGACGACATTCAGGATACCTGGTACGAATACGTTCCGGCTTCTTATGACGGATCCCAGAAGGTGCCCCTGGTCGTATCGATGCATGGGGGGTTAATGACCGGCTGGGGACAGGCGATCTACACGTCTTGGACGCTAGTCGCGGATCGCGAAGGGTTCATCGTCCTCTTCCCAAGTGCGGGTTCGAGACGCTTCTGGCTCGTCGAAGTCGAGGAGGAGAAGCTTGAAGTCGCGACGAAGCCGCGCGAGGATGAAATTTATCTGAATACACCGCCGAACAATCCGGATGACAACCATGATATGAATCTGGTCCTGCGGTTGATCGATCGGATGAAGCAAAAGTATCAAGTCGATGACGGCAGAGTGTTCATCCAGGGTATGTCGATGGGCAACTTGATGACGAGTCAGATGGCGCGATACCACGGCAATGTCTTTGCCGGCAAGGCGGGATCGGGGGGGCCATCGAGTCCCGGTATCCTGTTCGATAAGCGGGACGAGGTGATCAATCGTGCGGGTCCGCTTGCGGTATGGCAGTCCCGAATGGAGCATGATCAGGTTCCACCACATTTTCAAGGCGATACCGACTATGTCGTGAAACGGAATCGCGAGTATTGGAAACGAATCAACCAGTGTGACGATTTGCCGGAGATCAAGATTGTTGGCGAGGATAACCTGGCCTTCTACAAAGGGGAACACGCCGACCTCGTATTCCGTGACGTCAAGAATAGAGATCATGGTCAAACTTTCGATGATGCAGAGCTCGTATGGGACTATCTATTTTCGGGTGTTCGGCGAGGCGAGAATGGTGAGATCGTGAATGGCGAGCCGAGAAGTCCAAGGCAAGGAGACAACTATGCCATCGCGTTAGCCGTAGGCAGCGACAAGGCTTATGTCCATAATCGGTTAGTTACGATGAGTGGACCTGTGCTGAAGCATCAGAAGCTGAAGTATCACGGTCTGAACGGCGGGACCATCGTCAGGGGCGAGTACTTCTTGGTACCTATCACGTTCCTCGCAGAGATATTCGATGCGACAACTACCTCGGCAGAGGGAGGATATTCCGCCGAGTTGAAGCTGAAGGACGGCAGGACGCTGCAATTCGCCCGGGGCAGCATAGGCTGCGTCGTGGATCAGCGCATTCATTCTATGTATTGCGAAGCTGTGTTCAAGAATGGAGAGCTTTACGTACCGATCGAATGGATTTGTAAACGGTTGCTTAATAACCATACTACTTCTTGTGAAGATGTACTTTATATTACCGATCATGACGCCGAGCTTTCCTTGAATATGGCCCGTCTCATCCGTGACGAAATTTTGCTTGCTGGAGGTGTGTAGGTCATGGCTGTCATCAAGATGAACTTTTTGTCCCAGGCGTTAAAGATGCAAACGAATTTGACCGTGATCTTGCCGACATACAGCTTTGCTGACAGTATGCAAGACATCGATGCAGCCTATGTACGGGGGATGAAATACCAGGTCTTGTATTTGCTCCACGGCGGATCGGGCGATGACAGCGATTATGTCAATTTCACCAACATTGTTCGCTATGCCGATACCTACAAGCTAGCCGTGATTATGCCTTCCGTGAACAACTCAAGCTATACGGACTACGACGGCGCGGATTTCTACACCTATGTATCGGAAGAATTGCCGAAGGTTTGCGAGACGATGTTCCCGATCTCGACCGAGAGAGAGGATACCTTCATCGCGGGGTTGTCGATGGGTTCGCACGGCGCTATGAAGCTCGCGATGAACCAACCGGAGCGATTCGCGGCTGTTCTGTTGATGTCCGGCGCTTCCTATCGGCCGGGTGTCCCAAGTATCGTGAAGACAGTTAATGGCCAGTACCACTTCGAGGATGAGATGCCAGCACCGATCAAAAGCGCGCTCCCGGGTAAACTTCATGACCTTGATTTTATCAGCGGAACTGTTAATGACGTGTATGCGATCGCCAAGCGTAACGTCGAGGAGGGGAAAAAGCTTCCCCGCGTGTTCTTCCGCGTAGGCGACTGCGATCATGCGCTGTATAGGGCGACGTTAGCAGAGAAGGATCTGCAGGAGTGGGGCTACGACACGAAGATAGAGATCGTCCCCGGTATGGGGCATGAGTGGGATTTGTGGGATGAGTCCCTGCGCATCGCTATTCGTGACTGGCTGCCCCTTAGACATGAAGCTATCTACCCGAAAACTAGCAGAGGGAGCGAAGGTATGAAGAAAATTAAAAACGAGATCATGCTAATCACATACGCAGACAGCATGGGGTCTAATCTTAAAGAGCTATACGAAATCTTGAATGAGCATTTTGAGGGCGTGATCGGCGGGGTGCATATTTTGCCGTTCTATCCGTCTTCAGGAGACCGAGGTTTTGCAGTCATCCACTATGATGAGGTGGATCCTGAGTTTGGCGACTGGGAGGACATCCGGAAATTCTCCGAAAAATATTATTTGATGGCTGATTTCATGATCAATCATGTCTCTATACGAAGTGAAGAGTTTATCGATTACATGAAAAATGGCGATGCTTCGCCTTATCGGGACATGTTCGTGCATTGGGAGGACTTTTGGCCGAACGGCGAGCCTACCGAAGAGGAACTGGAAGCGCTATACCGCCGGAAGCTCCAAGGGCCCTATAAGGAGTTTACACGGGAAGACGGGAAGGTAGTCAAGCTCTGGAACACCTTCTTCGAAGAGCAAGTAGATATCGATCCTTGGGCACCGGCTACACAGGAATACTACGCACGGAATTTGGAACGCCTCGCTGACTACGTCCCGTTGATCCGATTTGATGCCTTCGCCTATGCCTCGAAGAAGCCGGGGACCAGTTGCTTCTTCGTTGAGCCGGAGGTGTGGGACGTCCTCGATATCGGCATGAAGCCGCTGAGAAGCCGAGGAACCGAAATGCTGCCCGAAATCCATGAGAACTATCGGATACAGCTGAAGATGGCGGATCGCGGGCATTGGGTGTACGACTTCGCCTTGCCGATGCTGATGCTCCACGGCCTAATGACCGGGCGCACAGATCGGTTGATTCATTGGATGAAGATATGCCCGCGCAAGCAATTCACGACCTTGGACACCCATGATGGGATAGGGGTCGTCGATGTGGCAGGTTTACTGAATGATGACGAGATCGATCTGGTGAGGGATAAGGTCAATAAGAAAACTGCAGAGCTACAGCAATACATCAAATTGCCAGGCGGGATCATTAAAATGTCCGGGGCTAAGGCTAGACAATATCAGTTGATGAGCACCTACTACTCTGCACTCGACGAGGACGATGCGGCCTATCTGCTAGCAAGGGTCGTGCAACTGTATGCGCCTGGCATCCCTCAAGTCTACTACGTTGGCTTGTTGGCCGGTGAGAATGACGTTGAATCGCTGAAGCGAATCGGCGAGCCAAGAAGCGTAAACCGCCACAATTACAGCGCGGAAGAAATTAAAGAGCGGACGCAGCATCCCATGCTGCAGCAGTTGTTTGATATCATGCGATTCAGGAACACCTATGCAGCCTTCGACGGCGACATCGAGATCGATGAAGCGGCGGAGAATGGGTTGTTGAAGATCACTTGGCGCAATGAAGAGTATTGGACGACGCTTCGCGCCGACTTCCGGACAAAGAAGTTTCAGATTACTTATGTGACGGACAACGGCATTGTAGTTGAGTTATAGGAGGCAGCGCGATGGCGATCTTGCGATACAACTTTCGATCAGAGATTCTGGGGCTGAACACCAATGTTACGGTATGCTATCCGGCTAGCGCATTGACGACCGGGCTGGGGTTCCGAGATCCGATCTTCCGAGATGATGATAAGATGCCGTATGTGCCGGGCATGAAGTTCCAAACGGTCTATGTGCTTCACGGTGGAGGGGAGGATGATACGGTACCGTATCGCTACACGCGATTGGAGCAGTATGCCGAGAACAATAAGGTGATGCTGGTATCTCCTTCTGTCAACGACAGCTTCTATATGAACACAACTTACGGCTATAAATACTTCGATTATGTAACGCAGGAGCTACCCCTTGTGGTGAAGTCCTTATTCGCTTCCGCGGACGGGCGGGAGAATACCTTCGTGGTCGGGATGGCGATGGGTGGAAACGGAGCCCTAGGGCTCGGACTGATTCGTCCGGATTTATATGAAGCGGTGGTGGACTTATCCGGCGGCATCGGGGTCACGCTGGACCGGGAGGAGTACATTCGGAGCTTGCACTGGCATACCCCGAGGGTTCGCAACACGCTGCTGGGGGAGCAGGAGTTTGTAAACTCGGAGCATGATCTGCGTTGGTTTGCAGAAAGAAACAAGGCGGAAGGGGTTCAAGTTCCGCAGCTTTTTATCGGGGTAGGCGAGGATGATTTCATTCGCGATCGGGTCCATGAAGATTATCTGATTCTGCAGAAGCTCGGTTATGACGTCATGTACGAGGAAGCTAAAGCGATGAAGCATGATTTTGATATGTGGGACTTTTATTTGAATAAGGCGTTGAGCAGCTGGCTGCCTTTGAAGCGGGAGCCCCTATATACTAAGGAGATGAGAACGAATGGACTTTCTAAGTAGAGTAGATCCAGAATTACGACATGGATTAGGGCGATTGCCAACTTTGAAGCTACCAGAGGACTTGCCGAGGGCACGTCAATTCACCCCGCCTCCTTCGGAGAAGTCCGATGCCGTCCAAATCACGGAGCGGTATATTGCCGGAACAGATGGGAACGAGATGCTGGTAAAGATATATGAGCCCTCTACTAGAGATAGGAGCAGTCTGCCGGCCTTGCTGTGGATTCATGGGGGAGGCTATGTCCTTGGTCACCCTAGCGGAGATGACTTCCTTTGCCAACAATTCGTAATGACGGCAGGCTGTGTCGTCGTATCGCCCGACTATCGCTTGGCACCGGATCATCCGTACCCAGCTGCCATCGAGGATTGTTACACCGCATTGGTCTGGCTTGGAAGTGCAGCCGATGAACTGAATGTCGATCGTGCTAGAATCGCAATCGGAGGTGCAAGCGCGGGCGGAGGCCTTACGGCAGCACTGGCCCTGTTGGCACGTGACAGAGGAGGACCCTCTATTCGGTTCCAGATGCCTTTATACCCCATGATCGATGATCGTAATTTGACACCATCCAGCCATGAGATAACGAATCCGATCGTGTGGAACAGAGCGAATAATATGGCGGCGTGGAAGCTGTATCTCGGCGAGCACGCCGATGGAGACATCTCGGCCTACGCGGCAGCAAGCCGTGCCACAGATCTGATGGGTCTTCCCCCGACGTACACGTGTGTTGGCCAGCTGGATCCGTTTCGCGATGAAACGATAGACTATGTGGCGCGGTTGGCGCAAGCCGGTGTCGATGTGGAATTCCAGCTGCATCCTGGAGGGTACCACGGCTTTGAGCATGTCGTGCCGGGAGCTGCCGTGAGTAAGCGAACTAAACAGGGCTACTTGGATGCTTTGGCCAGAGCGTTTATGTGAAGTTTTTCCATGGCTTGTCGTGCTGAATTTATATATTATTTAAACAATGAGGGAATCATTAATTTAGGTTGTAGCGCTTGCTAGAAAAAAGGGGTGGGACCGTGAGGAAGGCAAAGGGATTATTCGCGTTGCTTATGTCGATCGTGTTTCTCGCCACCGGTTGCTTGCCGGGTAATAACAACGCAAGCTACGAATCGGAACATGAAATAGAAGCTGAAGGGGACGGCGTGCAAGATCTAGAGCCCTATGAGCTTGTGATTGCTTTCCCGATTTTTAAGCATCCAGAGGATATGCAATTAGTCGAGGAAGAATTGAACAAAATTACGAAGGCCAAGATTAACACGTCCGTTAAATTCCAAAACAACATCGCATTCGCTTATATTCAACAAATGCCTCTGTTGCTTACCGGCAATCAGAAACTCGATATCATGATCAGCGGGTTCGGGCAGTACACGATGCAGGTCATGAAGGACCAGTTGCATCCATTAAATGAACTAATGGATGCACACGGTCATGGGGTCAAGCAAACGCTGATCGATCAGAATCCGGCCTATTTGAAAGCGACGTATGTGGATGGGGAAAGCTATGGAGTCCCCAATATCAGTAATCTTGCCAGTGACTACGGATTCATCATGCGTAAAGACTTGGCGGAAAAGTATAATATCGACCTCTCCGCCATCAAAACCTTCGACGATTTGGAAGCAGTGCTGGAAATCCTGAAAGTCAACGAACCGAATATGACCTTGGCGAAGCCAGCTGAAACGATCACGGGCATGTATTTCGAGAGAATTTGGGATGGTATGGGTGACAATCTAGGTGTTGTCATGCTCAACGATGCAGGTTTGAACGTAGTGAATGGCTTCGAGACGATGGAATACAAGGAAATGGTGGCCCGACTCCATCGTTGGTATCAGTCTGGCTATATCGCCAAGGATGCAGCTACAACTACAATTGGCGGGGCAACGGAAGTCAAAGCAGGAAGATCCTATGGGTATTTGTCACATATGAAGCCGGGGTATGAAATGCAGGAGTCGATGACGACGGGCTATGAGATGGTCTCCTCGAGACTACTGCCTCCCGCGAGCACGACCGCTATTACCAACTCGATCATTTGGAGCATTGTCCGTAAATCCGAGAATCCAGAGCGGGCGATGATGTTTCTGAATCTCATGTACACCGATCCAGATGTCATCAACTTGTTTAACTGGGGCATCGAAGGAAAACATTACGTTAGAGTGGAAGGTACGGAGAACGTGATTCACTATCCGCCTGGGATTGATGCGTCAAATTCAGGCTATCAGTTGAATATGGGGTGGATGTTTGGCAATCAATTGCTTTCCTATGTGTGGGAAGGGGCAGATCCAGAAATATGGGCCAAGCTCTCTGATTTCAACAAAAATGCGAAGCTGTCTCCGCTCATGGGGTTTAGCTTCAATTCGGAGTCGGTAAAGACTGAGATTGCTGCCGTCATGAGAGTGCTTAACCAGTATAGAGTCGCTTTCGAGACGGGGACGATTAGTCCCGACAAGCTCCCAGAATTTAACGCTGCACTGAAAGCGGCGGGACTAGAAGAGATCATGGCAGAGAAGCAGAAGCAGCTCGATGAGTGGAAGGCATCGAAGTCATAGGTAAAATATCGTATACCGCACGGCCTCTGTTTGCCCATGAGCAAGCGGGGGTTTCTCGCATTAAGGAGCAATACAAGCATCGGGAGGAGCAGCTCATGAACAAGAATAGAAGCAGTATAACTTTCATCCACTCCATCCGCTTTAAGCTGATTGTTGGATTAATCGTAGTTATGCTCCCCGTTGTTACGTACCTTATTTATAACAATGTCTATTCCATTAAGGTAGTCCGTAATCAGGTTGCTGCATCCATCAGCGATACCGTGAGCTTATATATGGACATCGTAGACCAAAGCCTGGATTCTGTGGACGCTTATTTGTTGCGACTAATCATTGAAGAGAATGGATTTTTACCGCTGGAATCGGTTGTTCACCATGATTCCGATGCGTATCAACTGGAGAAAATTCGTATTTTCCAAAAAATGTACGAGGATATGCGTTATTACCAAACGCTTGATTTTACCTTTATATACAATACTCAAAACGAAGAGTTAATTCTTGTGCCGAACGAATACAAGCAAAGAGAGACTGTCCCCGATTGGCAAGAAACCAATAGATCTTTAGCTGAATTCGCTCGTTCCGCCTCGGGACTGGAGTATGAGAAGGCTTGGTTCGATAAGAAAATCGGGGATGAGTACTATGTCCTGCGTATGGTTAAGTCAGGTCAGCTCTATATTGGGATGGGCATAAATATCAATCTCCTGCTCGGCCCCAAGCATTTATTGGATCTTGGTGATAACGTTCAAGCGGTATTCACCAACGATCAGAATGAGCCGTTGCAGGATGAACGCTATTTCTTCAATCATGACCTTAACTTAGCCTATCCTGTTGAAGATTACGAGATGACTGGGGAACATAACGATTATCTTATTGTTGGGGAAGCTTCTTCCAAAGGACGCTTTCATTTGGTAGCGTTGGTACCGGATGACGCCATATTAGAGCAGTTGCCCTATTTGCTGCGAATTACTTATGTCATTGCCTGTGCTTCTGCGTTAAGTGTTGCAATTGCGCTGATTGCACTGCGTAAAACCGTGCTGCTGCCCATCCGTCGGATTCTTGCAGCCATGCGTAAGGTAAAGGAAGGGTTTCTGGATGAGCGAATACCTTATTCTAGATCTTCTAACGAGTTCGAGACCATGAACGAGACCTTCAATGGCATGGTGACCGAGATTCAACAGTTGAAAATCGATATCTATGAGGAACAGCTGGTGAATCAGAAAGCGGAACTGAGGCAGCTACAGCTGCAAATCAACCCGCACTTTTTCCTTAATTCTCTTAATATTGTGTATTACTTGGCTTTGGATAAAAAATATGCCTTAATACAGGAATTGTCCCTGTCCTTAATTCGGTACTTTCGCTTCATGTTTCAAAGCGGGGCAGACTTCGTCTCGTTACAGGATGAAATCAAGCATACGGAAAACTATTTGCGAATCCAATCGTTTCGTTTTCCCGATCATTTGTCTTACGAGGTGGAGGTCCCAGAGGAAGCGCTTTCCATTGCTTTGCCTCCGCTGATGATTCAAACGTTCGTTGAGAATTCGATCAAGTACGCTATGGATACAGACCGACAAACGCATATCCAGATCACCGTCGAATTATCCTCCCATGAAGAGCTGCGCATCCGGGTCCGTGATACGGGACCTGGGTTCTCTGATGAACTGCTTCAGAGATTACAACAAAACATCAATCTTATGTCAGCACAAGGGGAGCATATCGGGATATGGAACGTAAAACGCAGATTGGAGCTTCTTTATAAGGGGAGCGCCACGATTCAATTCGGCAATCAAGACGGAGCGTACGTTGAAATCAGGTTGCCGGTGAATGAAGCGTCATGACGGATAATCGAAAGAACCATATCGGGTTAATGATAGTGATAACAAGACAGTTTATGTATGATGGATTCAGTGAGGTGGTCTAATCATGTTCAGGATGTTGATCGTGGATGATGAAGCGTTTATTGCGAGCGGGATCAAGTCCAGCGTGGATTGGAGAAAACTAGGGTTTACCAGAGTAGAGACTGCCTACAATATGCGTCAAGCCAAAGAGTTTTTCGCCATCGATTCGTTCGATGTGATGATCTGTGATATTGAGATGCCGCAAGGCACTGGATTTGATCTATTCGCCTGGGTACGGGAGCATCATCCGAAGACAGAGTGCATATTTCTTACTTGTCATGCAGAGTTTGATTATGCAAAAAAGGCCGTACAACTGGGCAGCCTGGATTACCTCTTAAAGCCGGTCCCGTCGGAGGAACTGGAGAAGTCGGTACAGAAGGCGCTTGATAAGGTTTGGCGAGAACGGGATCATGCCGCAAAGCTAATGGAGCAATTTTGGGTAGAGGTGCTGCGGCAGGAGATCCCTTCACGTGCCGATCTTATTCTTGAGCAAGCGAAGCGACACCACCTCTTCATAACGGAATCGATGTTGTTTCTCCCCGTGCTGCTTCATATCGATTATTGGGACAAGGAGCTCGGCGCCAGGGACAAGAACATCATGCTCTACGCTTTAAGGAAATCTCTAAATGAACTCGTTCTATTTCACTTTGGCGGCTCGCATTCGATTCACTTGAGTCATGAGAACTTCGTAGTATTGATCTCGCTGGAGCAGTGTTCGGTCCAGGGGATTGAGGAGATTAGAACCGCTGTGGAGAATTATTGCGCCAAATATATACAAGCTTGCAATACGTTTTTCTATGGACATCTTTCGTGCTACATTGGAAAGGCGGTTCCCGTGGACCGACTGGCTAATATGTACGAAAGACTCGACGAAGCACGGAACAACCAGGTCAATACAGCAGATCGAGTATTTCTTTATGTTGAGGAGCAGCGGCAGGACTGTATAATGAAAATGCCGAATATGCAAATATGGTCCGACATGCTTCAAAGGCTAGAGAAGAACCGGTTGCTTATTGAGATCCGCAAGACATTTGAAAACTGGAAAAACGTAGACCAATTAAGTAAAAAACAGCTTCAACTATTTTACCAGGGATTCTTGCAAATGGTGCTTCATACTCTACAGCAAACGGGACTGAAAGCGGAAGAGATTTTGCACGAGCATCTGGCGCCAGAGCGGGCGTTGGTCTCGACACGCTCCGTACGAGATCTGCAGCATTGGGTAATTGAGGTCATTGAGATTGCAGTCAGTCGCATGAGGGCCTTAGATTCGAACGAGACAACGGTAGAAAAAATCAAGCGCTACATCGAACTGCATATAGATGATGAGCTATCAAGGCAATATATTGCTGATCATGTAGGGCTGAGTCCTGATTATGTAGTGAAGTTGTTTAAAAAGGAAGTGGGGAAGTCCATTTCGGATTATATCTTACAAGAACGGCTGTCTCGTGCAAAAGAACTTTTGGTGAAGTCAGATATGTCAATTAGTGATGTGGCACTATCGGTTGGCTATTCCAATTTTTCATACTTTTCAACGCTGTTTCGTAAGGAAACGTCAACGACCCCACAGGATTACCGCAGGCAGCATACCTAAGAAAAATTAGGAATCTTGATTATTCTGGCACGGGAGGACAAAGGATGCGAATAGGAGCTATAGAAGCAGGGGGAACCAAGTTTATTTGCGGCATCGGTAACGAGAATGGGGATATCCTTGATCGGATCAGCTTTCCAACGGAAAGACCAGAAGAAACCTTAGGCCGAACAATCGAGTACTTGAAGTCGCAGCAGGTTGAAGCGGTCGGAGCTGGCTCATTTGGTCCCATTAACCTGAACAAAAACAGTCCTAAGTATGGGTATATTACTACGACGCCAAAGCCCGGGTGGGCTGACTTCGATGTGCTGGGTACGCTGAAGCGACATTTTAACGTCCCTTTCGGCTGGGATACCGATGTGAATGCTGCAGCCTTGGGGGAGGCCACATGGGGAGCAGCCAAGGGATTAGATAGCTGTGTGTACTTTACGATTGGTACTGGGATAGGTTTGGGCGTTTATATCGAGGGACGTCTAGTCCACGGTTTGATGCATCCGGAGGGAGGCCACATTGGGGTAAGGAGGCACACTTCGGACTCCTTCGAAGGAATCTGTCCTTATCATCAGGATTGTCTAGAGGGCATGGCAGCAGGGCCCTCGATTGAAGCAAGATGGCGTATGAAGGGCCAAGATTTGCCTGAGGATCATCCGGCTTGGACGATGGAGGCTTATTATATTGCCCAAGCTATAGTGAATGCGATCTTGCTATTATCGCCTAAGAAAGTAATTCTTGGCGGTGGGGTGATGAAGCAGTCGCAACTATATCCGCTTATTCGCGAGCAGGTTCAACAGCTGCTTAACGGGTATATCCATATGGCTGCCGTAGACTCGGATATAGAGCAATATATTGTTCCGCCTGCATTGAAAGAGAACGCTGGTCTATGTGGTGCACTAGCCTTAGGGATACGAGCATTCGAAAATAAGAACATGTCAAATTTCAAAGACAAAGGCCTCATATGTTCTTAGTCTATACTACAGAGGAAGCTGCCGCGTGAATGGAAAAGGTTGATCGCAGGGTGATCAAGTCTCGACAAGCGATTCAAACGGTTTTTTTGCAAATGCTGTATCAAGAAGGGTTAAGTAAGAGGCGGGTTGTCCGCATGAATCAACTCCCGTCGTTCAGCGTATTCGGCATGGAATGATGAAACTCCCCCCTGTGCGGGGAGAGGAGTTCTCGTTCTCGTCAAAGTGTGGCAAGACGATTAGGATGGACCGATCGACATCGAGTTTTCGTATCACGACGGTCGCCTCTGCTCGGGTCATGAATGATTTCGGTGCAAAAAGATTCTCGCCGCGCCCTTCAATATAGTCTTCTTTGACGACTGCGTTCACCGAGGCTTTGGCGAAATGGCTGATTTTGTCGTCATCCTGGAATAGGGTGGCAGTCGGTTGTGTTATATCCAACTTCAGCGTTGCAGCTAACATGACTGCCATCTCTTCACGTGTAATCGCTTGATTCGGTCTAAGGGTTCCATCCGAATAACCGTGAATAATACCTTCATGCACCATATATGTCAAAGGTTCGAGTGCAAACTCGGGTATGAGTGACGCATCCTTAAACGAGAGCTTGTCTGTTGTGGCGCCCATTCCAAGGGTATTAGCCAACATCGTGACAAACTGCGCGCGTGAGACCGATTCGTTCGGCCGGAATGTACCGTCTGGAAATCCATGGATCAGATCATAGTCTGCTGCACGCAGGATCCCATTTTCCGCCCAATGTTTTGCGATGTCGGTGAATGCTGCCTTTTCCTTTACAGCAATCACTGCAAATTTCGTAAAATGATCCACTTGAGCGGTAATCGTATTACCTTCGATCGTTCCATCCAATGGAACCCATTGATCGGAATGTTCATCAAAGTATTGAATCGTAGGAAGCATACCGTTCGGCAACGTGTCCGCATCATAGACGAATCGGAGTTCCAAGGACTTCAGAAACCGCCCTTCAAATGATTTCAACAATTGATAAATGGGACTTAGCACCATAGATGATTCCAGAACGAGTTCTTTCGACTGGGTGCTAGCATCTTCCATGGAGAGCTCGAAAGATTGTGACCAACTCCCTGATGAAAAGTTGAGGGTTAGATCCCCGTACTCGTAGGATTGATTGTTATTCACATTGACCGTGTACTTCACGGAGGAATGACCGTTATTCCAGGTTAATGTGCTGGCTTCACTTCGTTCCCCTTCTGAATTGACAACGAATAAGGTGTATACGTATGAACCCATCGACAAGATGTTGTCTGTATAATCCGTTTCCAGCCCGCGATGTATCTCATGCCCATCACGGAAGAGGATATAGTAAGCGAGTTCGCTACTATCGACGGTACAAGAAAACTGGTGTTGCTGTTGCATTTATTGATTCCGCTGGCATTATTCTTCATTGCGCCGATTGTGTTTTCGTTCTTCTTCTTTTCCCGAATCAATCGCCTGCTCTCGGTATTGAATCGGGGGATGAGGGAATTCGACACGCAAAGCACACGAACGTGGCTGGATGATCGGGGAGAAGATGAAATCAGACAGCTCTACCAATTGTTCAACCATATGTCTGAACGTATCCGGGAACAAGTGGCACAGATTCGGGACAATGAACACAAGCGACAAACCTTGATCGCCAATCTATCCCATGATTTGCGTACGCCGTTGACCATGATTCAGGGGTATGCGGAAACACTTCATACCGGACTCTATCACAATGAAGACGAGCGAAAGATGTTTACGGAAATCGTGTTGCGGCGGTCCCAGTATATGAATGGCTTGCTGCAGAAATTGTTGGAGATTGCCCAGTTGGACATGCAGCCGGAGCTCATGCACATGCAATGGATCGACTTGGCGGAGACACTTCGGAAACTGACCGCGGATTATATTGCGATTTTGGAAAACCATAACATATCCTTCGATATTCAAATTCCTGAATACTCTATCATGGCCAGGGTCTATGCGCACCTGATCGAGAGAGCCGTTCGAAATCATGGAAAAGTTTTGTTGGAGAGCAATCTAGGTGAGAATACGACGTTCAAGCTCATTCTTCCCCTAAGGACCAATACGTAGCTGCTGCAGTCGGAAAATTTCATCATAGGTCAAGTCGGTCGTCTGACAGCGATATCTGGATTGGAAATTGAGGAGGAATTGCTGTAAAGTAAAGGTTGGAATCGATTACATACAACAACTAGGGAGGCAGCAGCTATTGGAGTACGTTAGACTAGGACAAACGGATATAAACGTGTCGCGCATTACATTCGGTACCATGGAGCTTGGGGGAGGCAATGCCTTCAGTTGGGGAACAGACCGCTGGGAGGTCAAGTCGGACGAAGAGAACATCAATCTGATTCGTACCGCCTATGAGAATGGCGTAACCTCAATAGATACGGCCGAGCTGTATGGGGCAGGCCATTCAGAGGAGGTCGTAGGCAGGGCGCTGCGCGATATACGCAAGGATTGCGTCCTTGCCACCAAGATCAGTCCGCATCATCTCCGGCCGAAGGATATCCGGACAGCGGTTGCGCAGAGCTTATTCCGACTGAAAACCGATTACATCGATCTCTATTATATTCATTCGCCCAACAAAGACATTCCGATTGAAGATACAATGGCGGAATTGACCAAGCTCAAAGAAGAGGGGATTATCAGAGCGATTGGTGTCTCCAACTTCTCCCTGGATCAGCTCAAGGAAGCCATGGAATTTGCCAGGATCGATGCTATACAACCCGAATATCACCTGCTGCAACGTAAGATCGAGCAGGATTTGAGAGACTTCTGCGCTGAGCATTCGATCAGCATCCTTAACTTTAATTCCTTGGCCAAGGGAATTCTGGCCGGGGCTTATCACAAGGAAGGCAGCGAAGTCACCGATTTCAGAAAGAACAAGCCCATATTCCAGCCCGAGAATCTGCGCAAATGTGAAGAGCTGATTCAGGCAATGAGAGAAATTGCTGAGCCCAAGGGTGCGGCCCTCTCGCAAATTGCCATACAGTGGCTCCTCCTTCAAAAGGGATTAACTTCTGCCATTGTCGGAACGCAGAATGAAAAGCACTTCCTAGAAAACCTGAAAGCAGTAGATGTAAAACTGACCGACGAAGAAGCCGCCAAACTGGATGCCGTGAGCAGGCGCGTACTGGATAGCTTGGCGCTCTAACAGCACGGTTGCGAGCGAATCGAAAGCCGGCGTAAAAACTTGTTGCTGTTGCGTCGGAGTAAATGAATATGATCAACTTTAATAGCTTCACTGACAGCAGATGTCAGTGAAGCTATTTTATAATGATGATAATCAATGGTCACTGATGGACAGTTGGTATCACTTGATGAATTGTACACGATGAACAAGTACCTTCCGATGTATCTAATGACGTTCGGCACAGCCATTCGCATTCGGGAGCCGCTGGAGCTGAAGCGTCAGATCCAGGAATTGGCCTATGGGATTGCCAAACATTATGACGAAGATTCCGGTTGAGGGAACGGGCAGCGCTTCAGCTTGCGGTGTCTAATAAGTAACCATTAGCATCCACTCTATGTGTATAACGAAAATTCGTCCCTCGCTTTTTCTTCTCCGTTGATGAGAATACTTAATCGATGCAGACCCTTGTAATGTTTGCGCGTGGTCAAATCTTGAAACATATGATGACGGGCGACATGAACGGTACCCTTCATGTTGTTTCTTGTGGAAATATGGAATATTTTTCGAGAGAGTCTTCCATTGGCTTTCATGAAATCCATTCCGTATTCGATTCTCAATTTCTGCGGAACGCTCGATTCGTTCCTCACATCGAAGGAAAAGGTCAATGTATCACCGAGTGAAAGCTGACGACTGGATAAAGTCAGGTTTTGAATACGAATATTTGTCGGGAGATGGTATCCGAATAGACGGAGGGCCTCAACATCTCCTTTTTTTAATAAACTGCGACATCCCTGTTTTAATATCCAATCGGTATGCGGGTGCTGGTTCACCTGCCACTCACGGACGATTTGTTTCACTTGATCAGGATGGTCTTTCGAAATGTCGTTTAGATTGTTCGCTACACTTTTTCTTACATACAATGAAGGATCTTGCTTTAACCGATCAAGAATCGGAAAGAGAGCGGAAGGGTCTTCCTTCAACGGGTTTAATGCCATCGCCCACGGAAGTCGCGGACGGCAGCCTTCCGTGGCCAATCTTCTGATGTGGTGATGCGGGTGCTGCGCCCAGCGATTCATCTGATGCATCATTTTTTCTGGATCTCTTAAAATAAAAGGTCGTACCGCAAACTCGGCACTGGAATACTTCGTCAATTCCTCAAGAGCACAGATAGAAGTATCCCAATGCTCAAGTCCATACCTCTCTACGAAATCCGGAAAAAATAAATATTCAAACCCTCGACAATTGGGGGCGATGTCTGTCAAAATATGCAAGGCTTCTTCATACGATGATGGAAATGTTTCACGTACGGCCATCGAAATGTGCCGTATACGTTGTTTCATCTCACGTTGTTCCCAGTCCCCGTCATAAATCAATCCCAAGAACCTTTGCGCATCAAAATGGGTATAGGCTGATTTGACAATGGTGATAAAGCGATCAAAAAATTCAGGGTTGAATTTGTCTTTAAATAACTCTGCCATGCCGTCGACCTCTTTTCATTTCATTTTTCAAGCTTTTAAAAATTTGATTCCCCTGTTGTTCTGACTTAAAATGGAGACATGAAAAAAGCACAGCGGTTAATCGATCTCATGATCATGATGAATGCCAATCGGCGCTGGACGTTGCGACAGCTTGCGGATGAACTTCACGTTTCCAAACGCACGATCCAGCGCGACTTGACGGAACTGGAGGAGTTGGGTTTCCCCTTATATGCGGAGTATGGTGCGCACGGTGGCTACCATGCGCTGCCAAACCGAATGCTGCCTCCTGTCTCCCTTACGACAGAGGAGGCGGTCTCTGTTTTTTTTGCTGCGCAAATGCTCCAATATTACGGTGCCCTGCCATATGAACATGGTATGTTGTCCACTTTGAATAAATTTGCTCATGGTTTGCCCGACGATACAAAAAGCCGCATCGAGCAAATGAAACAACGTTTTCTGTTTTGGGCGCCGACTCATGACACCGCTTGTCCTTTCCTGGAGCCTTTGCTTGAAGCTTCTCTGCATACAGATGTGCTTGACATGACATACGAGTCAGAAACACAGGTAGCGGACCGAGTCATTCAACCGATCGGTGTGTACGCCATGAACGGCCATTGGTACTGTCCCGCTTATTGCTTCACTCGGGAAGAAATGAGGGTGTTTCGCGTCGATCGCATCCACCGGCTAGTGCCGAACGTTTCCGTACCTCCTCGGTCTGATATCGCCAAATGGTCTGTAGAAGATTACCTGCGCTCCCAATTTGACGATGGAAATGCGCTGCCGCTCATCGTACAGTTAACGAGACGAGGAGTGCTCAAGTGCAAATCGGATTTTTGGCTGGCTCCGGGAGTGGAGGAGCGAGCCGATGGAAGCGGTACTCTACGTGCCAAGGTGCCGGCAGGAATGGTCGACTGGACGGCGTCTTATTTCCTTGCGTTGGGCAGCGACGCCGTTGTCGAACAACCTGATGAAATACGATGGCACATGAAGAAACAAATTCAACAACTGAGCGCACAGTACTTGGAATAAATCGCAAGGGACATTGACTGCAGTCGATGTCCCTGTGCCGCAGAATTATTGCCGTTCATAATGCCGCAATTCCACGGACGATCCATCAATCAATCGAAACATGCGGGTACAGGCTTCAATGGTCTTCACTTTCTCCGCCGCCTCATGCGCTTCGTGCAAACTGGTCCAATGAACAACATCAATCCAGGTCATGGTGTCTGCGTCATAGGCCAAATGCCTTTCTTGATAGCCCGGCAGCTGCGGCAGTACATCTGTCATCTGGTTGGCCGTCTCCCAAAAATGATCGATCGAAACCTCCGGTTTCAATTTGAAAGTAACCACTTCCAGGCAAGCGTTCATGCCTCATCTCTCCTCGTATCAGATTGTGGACAGGACAATGTTTTTCCTGCCACTGGATACAAGTATACCGGTCCATATAGTCAGATCTTGACCACTTTGCGAAGAACTCAAAAGCAGTTCAGTCCAAATTAGTGTTTAAAGTTTAACTGTTTTCTGCTTCGACCGGGTCGTTGGCGGCAACGCCAGTTCGTTACCTGAAATAGACAGGAGGCTGCTATGATTTTGAGAAACTACGGGGGCGATAGCGAGCTATTTCATACAGATATCATGAATTTGATGGTACCCATAGAAGGTGGAACTGTGGAATTGCGCGATTATATCAACACGACCAAATGGGTTAGTTCGGACTACACGTTAGCAGACCCTGGAAGAGGAACGGATAGGAAGGTTATGGCTTGGACTGAGATGATTGAACCTTTCTACGTAATGAAGTATCCGGTAACACAGCATTTGTATCATCTTGTCATGCAGGAGGAAGCTCTAGAATCAAATAGGAGTAACCTGCCCATTACGGAAGTTTCATGGCTAGATTCGCTAGCCTTTTGTAACAAATTGTCCAGAGTACTTGGTAGGGATGAATGCTATACAATCCGTAAGGAAAGCGAGAAGACGATATATCACAATACTGCGAACGGCTTTCGCTTACTAACAGATGCTGAATGGCAGTATGCGTGCAAAGCGGGGACAAAGGGATATCGGTATGGAAGTATGGAGAAGATCGCATGGTACCAAGGAAATTCCAATGGATCAGCCCAACCAGTTGGAAAACTACTGCCTAATCCTTGGGGGCTTTACGATATGGTAGGGAATGTGTGGGAATGGTGCTGGGATCTATATGATACAGAACGGTACGGGGATTATAGAGTCTTCCGTGGAGGCAGCTGGGCTGAGGTTGCCAACAATTGTGGTTCTACGATTAGAAGAAAGAGCATGCCGGATTTCAAGATAGACGACCTCGGCTTTAGAATTGCGTGCGGCGCGCAATAAGGAGTTAAAGGCAAGTAAGGGATAGAGCTAATTCGGGATCAACCCGCTTAGCTCTATATAGCTGTGTGTTCTAGCTCTTCAATCTAGCTCTTCAATGAATGCAGATGATTCGCCCGTCTTTCCGGCTGCGATGTGAAAGTTAATGGATTTTGTCAATTAATAGAGTAGCTTGCATGCGATTGGAAACATGAAGCTTATGATAGATGCGATGGCTGTACACCTTCACGCTGCCAATGGACAGGTTCATGTGGTCGGCAATCTCCTGGTTGGTAAGTCCGTCAGCCATCAGGGTCAACAATTCGTATTCCCGATTGGTCAATCGTTGACGAACAGATTCGTTCCTTGCGGACGAGTCATCGTGTTGAGAATGTATCTGAATCTGCTCCTCGATTGAACGGGCATAAGATAGAAGTGCAGGATCTTCGTTGGTTTGAAGTACCTCAGCCAAGATGGGCTGGAGCGCTTCGCCCTCGTACACAAAAGTCATGAAGTACCCTTTCTTCTTCCCCTCACGTAATACAACAATCAGTGCATCGCGGGCTTCGGACGTAAGCTTATGCTTATGTAAGGCGATTGACTTGATCAGATTCAGCTCGATCCATGCGCCTTGCAGCCGCTCGTTGACGGCGATGATGGACAGTCTGTCAATTAATGAAATGACTTGCGGCAGCCGATCCAGCGCAACCCAAACCCGACACAGTACTATATACTCATACTCGCGCTGCAGGGTTAGAGGGCCATCCGTTGATAGCTTTGATCGGTTGAGCCAAGCGTCCACCCGGTCTCTTCGTCCATGTTTCAGGTCCATGTGGATTTGGAAAGCCTCCAGCGCCAATTGCCATTGAGGAGCATCATATTCGCGGATGAAGGAGTTGAGTTCGTGAAGCATCGGTTCCCGATCATAATTCGGATCTCTGAAGGTTTTCATGTGCAAGAAAGTGAAGATGGCCGGCAAATAGATGCTCAGCAAACCGAGTTCCTTGCCGGTCTTTATTGCTTCCTGCAAATAGGCTTCGGACTTGGTAAATTCCTGTTGCTCCATGAGACATTCGCTGTTTAAGGCATTCATTAATCCCCATACGTGCGGTTCCACCTGCACTTCTTGTTTGGCCAGGTCGATATGTTCCATATACCCCATCGTTGTTTCCAGCATGGCTCCGGTAGCGCTATAATCCCCGTAATTGCCAAGATTACTGCGAATTAATCGAGCGTACCCTGGGTTGAATTCGACACTGCCTGCGATTTCACTCTCGTAAGGCAAATAACGGGTGTGCTTGATCCGATAGTTCTTCATACCCTCAAAATCGTATTGCAAATAGCAAACGTGGCTCTGCAGCAAAGAAAGCTCAGGGATTAACGGATGTCTGCCGTCGGCGTCCACTTGTTGCATGATTTGCTCTTCCAGGTCATAAATGATGCTCTTGGCTTCTTCGATTTGTCTACATAATAGCAAAGCCCAACAGTAATAAAGCACCAGTTCGGGCAACGTTCGAACAAGGGCAAAGTCAAACTTGCGAATGCGTTCAATAAGCGGCACTGTTTGTCCTTGTCTAAGCATACTTGGTGCAAGCTTAACCAGCAATCCCAATACTCTCTCGTCGTTCCCGGCGGCTGCTTCATGCTCGATAGCCTCCGCATATTGAAGATGCTCCTCATACCAACGGCCTGCGCGTGCATGATAGGTTCGGACATCTTCTGGCTGATGTGAAGCCAAGTAGTTCCGCAGAAATTCGGAGAACAAATAATGATAGCGAAACGTTGTCCGTTCAAGATCCAAAGTAATGATGAACAAATTGCTTTGCACCAATCGTTGGAAAACCCTCTGGCTGTCAGCCTGTCCGGTTACAGCTTCGCACAGGCTCTCATTCCATTGGTTGAGGCATGCGGTGGCCAACAAAAATTGGCGAATCTCCATGTCAAGCCCGTGAAACACCTCTTCGAACAAATAGTCATGAATATGATGCTTGGGAAGCCCTAATAGAAAAGAGGTCCCGCGGAATTCGGCTTGCTGGCAGGAAAGCAGAACGAGTTGTAAACCAGCTGCCCAGCCTTCTGTCTGCAGAAAAACAATTTTCGCTTTTTCCTCATCCACTTCCATAGGCCATGTACGCATTAGACTGGCGGTTTCTTCCATAGTGAACGCCAAATCCTTTGCTCCGATTTCCAAGCATTCGTTTGCTAGTCGCCATTTAGTCATGGACCAAGGCATAGACGACCGGCTGCTGACAATGAGTGTCATATTCTCCGGCATATATCGGAGCAGATAAGCGAGATTTTCATGAATTTGTTCGTTTTTAATGAAATGATAGTCGTCCAAAATCAAATGGAAGGTTTCTTCTATATCGGTAATCTGTTGAATCATGAGTACAAGTACCGTTTCGATGGACGGTTGCGAGACGTGCAGCAATTTACTAAGGGATTGGCCGAATTGCGGAAATAAGCTTCGAATGCTGTCAACGATATATCTCAAAAATAGAATTAAATCGTTGTCGCTCTCATGCAGGGAATACCAGCAAGCCCGACTGCCCGAATGGCGCACCCAGTCACTGAGGAAAGTGGATTTCCCATAACCTGCAGGCGCAATTACGGTAATGAGCTTTATGTGTTGTTGCTGCAATTCGGGCCATAGACGCTGTCGGACGAGCATCTCCGAGACGGGTGGAGGAACAACATTTTTTTGAGCCAATAGTGGGTATGCGTTCATTGCATCTCCTTTGTAGAAACGTGTCGTTTCTCAAATTATATCAAAGAAATTTTGCGGTTAGTATCAAAATACGTTGAAATTGCTAACTTTAGTTAGACTTTTTTCCTTCCGGTATTTGATAGAATATGACTCACCTATAAGGGAAGTATCGAAAGATATTTTCGTGAGCAATGGAGGAGAAGTCAAATGAGCAAACATTTCAGAGCAATCGGGAGGGTGCTATTATTTGCACTCTTACTTTCAAACTGGACTGCACCTTTTTCCGGTCCTGTCGGCGGGTCAACGGTTGTGCATGCGGCAACGGCGTTCTTCGGAGGCAGCGGTACGCCGAGCGACCCGTATCAAATTGCAACGGCGGCACAGCTTCATGCGGTTCGAGATCATCTTGCGGCTAGTTATGTGCTCATGAATGACATTGATTTGACCGACTACCTGAGCGCTTCGGGTGCCGGTTACAATGATGGACACGGGTGGGTGCCGATTGGGACGAATACGACTCCATTCGTAGGCCATTTCAATGGCAAGGGTCATGTGATCGCTCATTTAACGATGGACAACTCGGCACGATTCGTCGGCTTGTTTGGATACGCAGCTGGCAGTATCGAAAATGTCGAATTGCGGAGCGTAGATATCACGAACGACAACATATCAGGCAGCGTCGGCGCTGTGGCTGGGAACAATTACGGCACTCTCCGCAATGTGTATGTCACCGGAGAGGCTAGTGGAGAGAGTACTGTCGGTGGACTGGTAGGATACGGAAACAGCTCAAGTGTTGTAGAGAATGTGTATGCGAACGTCGATGTCACGGGTTATGATGTTGGCGGTTTGATCGCCAATGTGACGGGCGGGACGATAATCAATGCCTATGCCGGGGGCGATGTGAGCGCCTATAGATATGCAGGCGGATTGGTTGGGCGTCACCAAGGCGGGTCGATCACGGACGCGTATGCGGATGGGAATGTAAGCAGTCTAGGGCCTGCAGGCGGATTAGTCGGTTTGCAGGATGCCGGTGCAACGGTGACGGGCAGCTATACGACACATCCCCCATTGATCGGCTCCGCTTCTGGTACAGTCAGCTTATCTTATGCGGGATTGCCTGACTCGGGCATGAAGCAACAAGCGACCTATGTCGGATGGGATTTCACGAATACGTGGGGAATCGATGAAGGGAACGGCACGCCATATCTGCAGCCGGTCTTGTCGGCGGCATTGGCTTCATCCAGTGTCAACGATACACTCTCTGTTCAAGGCGATGTCTGGTACAGCAGTCTGGACGAACCGTTCTCGCTTCAATATACGATGAAGAATCAAGCGAATGCGCCGGTTTCCACTGTAACAAGCGAGACATTCACTGGCGTCATTGCGGTTGACAATCGGGACTTATCCACTGCAGCTCTGTCGAGCGGCAGTTATACCTTGGATGTAACGGTCAACAGTGCGGTATATGGTGAATTGGTGAGCAAGACGCTCCCGTTTATCGTCGATCATGAGCCGCCGACGATTCAGATCGGAACGAACGGAAGCGAGACCTATGCGAAGACGGCTTCGTCGATTGTGACGATAACGGACAGCGGAAGCGGTCTTGAGGCAAGTTCGTTGAAGTATGTGTGGACACAGAGCGCAGATACGCCTGGGGAGGATGCAGGCTGGACGGTGTTTGCAAGCAACGATTCACTCACCAAATCGAACGCGGACGGCGATTGGTTTTTGCATATCGAAGTGACGGACCAAGTAGGGGGAACCGCACGTGCAACGTCGAATCGGTTTCGCTTGGATAACACCGCACCGTCGGTTCACTACAACCCATATGGGCTGTCCGGCTATTTGCATAGCGTATCGACAGTGGTGACGGTGGATGACAGCCTGAGCGGTGTCGACACGACGACGCTGCAATACGCATGGAGTCATCCTGGCGCATCCAGTCTGAGTTGGGAGGATTTCACGAACGGCGATACGTTAACTCAGAATAGTCCGGATGGACAATGGGTGCTGAACATTGCGGCGACAGATCATGCAGGGAATACCAAAACGATAGCTTCAAGCACGTTTGCCATAGACAATACGCCGCCCGTCATCAGCTTCGAGACAGATGGCAACGAGGTGCTGAGTTATCTGGCATCGACGAAGGTGAATGTAAGTGACGCGGAGAGCGGCATCGATTATTCCGCGCTCAATTATGTATGGACACAGAGCGCTAGCCCACCCGGAGATGGAGCGGCATGGACGGCGTTCACGAACGGCGACACGTTGACCAAGTTCGGTACAGACGGCGACTGGTACTTGCATATTCGAGCGGGAGATCAAGCAGGGAATACTTCGGAGATTGCCACGAGCCGCTTCAACTTGAAAAATTTGCAATTAGCATTCTCAGGGGGAGACGGCACAACGGACCATCCCTATCAGATTGAGACAGCGGCTCAGTTGGATTTGGTCAGGAATCTCCCCTTCGCCAACTATGTATTGCTGAACGACATGGATATGAGCGATTATCTTGCTGAATCGGGAGCCGGGTACAACGGCGGGAATGGATGGCAGCCGATTGGCAGCGAAGACAGTCCATTCTCGGGTACGTTCGACGGCGGCGGTCATGTTATCGAGCATGTAACCTTGACAGCCACAGAGGACTACGCTGGTTTATTCGGGCTCTCTGTCGGAACAATCGCGAATATCGGTATGGAACATGCGGCTATAGTGATGGACAACGACCACAGCCTTTCAGCAGGGGTGCTAATCGGATCTAATCAAGGCACGATTCGCCATTCATATGCCAATGGCGCCATGAGTGGTAAGGGGTTTGTGGTTGGCGGTCTGGTCGGCAACAACGAAGGCGAGATTAGCGACTCGACCAGTTCTGTTGCGGTTACGGGTTCAGGTAATATTATCGGCGGATTCACAGGTGTCAACAACGGCTCTGTTACGAATGCGTACGCCGAGGGGGATATGAACATCACGGAAGGTGGGTATATCGGCGGATTCGTAGGAGAAAACGACAGCGCTATTACGGATGCGTATGCTTCCGGAGATCTGAACATTACAGAAGGAGCGTATATCGGTGGCTTCGCAGGAGCAAGCGGAGGTCCCGTTACTTATGTGCATGCTTCCGGAGATGTGGAAGTCGCAGCAGGTGGAGCTGTCGGCGGATTGTTAGGCGTGAATTTCAGCTATTTGGTGAACGCGTATGCTATCGGCGATGTCGAACTCGAAGCTCCTATGCCTGGCGGTGGCTATGTCGGCGGACTTGCTGGATTCAACGTTGCTTACTTCGGTGATGCGGGGGTGACTCGTTCTTATGCGACAGGCGATGTTAACGGCGGGAGCGGTGTGATCGTCGGCGGACTTGTCGCACATAACAATTATGGGGCATTCATAGAGAGTGCTTATGCGACAGGCGATGTTAGCGGAGTGGATAATTATGTCGGTGGATTAGTCGGTCAGAACGCGGGCGGCTCCACGATCATGAACGGATATGCAACCGGAAGCGTTAGCGTAGAAGGCAGCTCACTGGGCGGCGGACTGATCGGGGAATTGACGGACGGCTCGGTTACCGATAGTTACTCGTCTCAGGCTCCCTTAGTTGCAAGTAAAACGGGCGGGACGATATCTGATTCCGATGCGAAGTCTTTATCCGACATGAAGATGAAGGCAACCTTTAGCGGATGGGATTTTGCCAATACGTGGGGCATCGATGAAGGGGAGAAGCCACCGTACTTGCTGCCATCCACCATAGAGGTGGAGCTAGAGTCAGACATTGTGAAGGATACGCTGACGGTTCAAGGAATGAGCTGGAGCGGCGGCTTCGGTGAACCGGATTCATTCGATTACATCATTAAGGATGCATCGAATGAGGCCGTAGCGAGTGAGACGGTAACGAGTGTAACCTATATGAATCAGGATCACGATATGAATTGGAATCAAGCTCTGTCCGTAGCAGCCCAGACGGATGGTCAGTATACATTAGAAGTGAGCGTGAAGGGTAGTGCGATTACGAGCGATCCGCTATCGTTCACCGTGGATCATACTGCACCGGTGGTGAACATCCAGTTTCTGAAGGAAGACTTGTCCGTCTACACAAGTGGCAGTTGGACGAGCCAATCTGTTACGGCAAGTATCCATGCATCGGATGCGTCAAGCGGTTTGCATACGTTGGAAGTATCCACGGATAACGGCATCACCTGGCAGCCGTATAGCGAGCCTGTTGCTTTTGCCGCGGAAGGTTCCTTCGTGTTGATGACGAGAGCGACAGACAATGTCGGCAATACGGTGACGTCATCTTATGCGGTTGAGATCGATCGGAGCGCCCCGACAGTTCTGTTCAGCCCGGATGGGAACGGGGCTCAGGAGAAGTCAGTGTCGGCAGCGGTCACTGTAAGCGACAACGGAAGCGGTGTTGATGCCAGCTCGCTGCAATATATCTGGACGGACAATGCAGGAAATCCAGGTTCGGGTGCCGCATGGAAAGACTTCGTCAACGGAGATACGCTGACGCTCAGCGGTGAGAATGGGGAATGGTTCTTGCATATCCAAGGAACAGATACATTGGGAAACCCGGTGATGACTGTGTCGAATCCGTTCCAGCTTCATGAAGGCCGTTCGGGTTCATCAACTTCGTCCCCATCGCAGGATGTGCCTAGCGATTGGGGAACGGCGACGACAACCGAGCAGAATGGACAGCGAATCCTGATCTTGAAGCTGGATTCTGACAAGCTGCAAGCGACGCTGGCCACAGCCGATGAGCAGGATACCGTCACTGTCCCTGTAAGCGAAAATGTGGATCGAGTAACCGTAGTGATAAAGGAGATCGATATTCGGAGGCTGCAGGACAAGCAAGCGGTATTGGCGATTGAGACGCCGATCGGCAATTACAAATTGCCGTCTCGGGAGATCGACCTGAATCAACTGACTGAACAATTCGGCGGGCAGGCTCATGCTCCGGATTTGACCATACTCGTAACCATTGGCAAGAACGATGAAACACATGTGAAATTGGCCAAGGAAGCAAGCAAGAAGGAGGGCTTCACTCTCGTCGTGGCGCCGGTCGATTTCTCTGTGAGCGTAACGGACGGCAACAAAACGGTAAACATCGATCACTTCAGCGTGTATGTGGAGCGGGAGATTCCATTGCCGGACCCTGTGGAGCCATCACAGATCACAACGGCCGCTGTATTGAATCCCGATGGTACAACAAGGCCTGTGCCGACCAAGATTATATTGCGGGACGGCAACTATTACGCGGTGATTAACAGTATGACCAACAGCTCCTACGTGTTACTTGCGCATTCAGTAAGTTTCGCTGATGTGGATGTTAGATGGGCGCAAGACGCAATTAACAATCTAGCTTCTCGCATGATAGTGAGCGGTGTGGATGAGACACAATTTAAGCCGCAAGCTTCTATTAGCCGGGCAGAGTTTGCCGCTATTGTCGTGCGGTCGCTGGGACTGGCGAATGGAAGCAGTGCGACTGTATTTTCCGATGTGTTGCCCACAGCTTGGTATGCAGAGGCGGTAACTCAAGCCGAAGCATATGGAATCATACAGGGTTACAATGATGGAACCTTTCGTCCGAACCAAACCGTTACCCGGGAAGAAGCGATGATTATGATCGCGCAAGCGATGAAGCTTGCGGGCATACAGCTACAGGATGACGATTCGATGCAAAGCGAAACATGGATGGCTTTTACGGATCAGCAGGATATCTCGCCATGGGCAAAACCGGCTGTATCTGCTGTTGTACAAACAGAATTGGTTCGCGGTAATCAAGGCATGCTGCTTCCAAAAAACAATATTACTCGTGCGGAAACGGCTGTAATCATTGAAAGATTGCTAATGACAGCAGAACTGATCTAGCACTATGAGAAAATTATGAATGAACGGAATCGAGTGATTCATATGATACTGAGGAGTTGAAGAGAGTGATCAACAGGGTTTGCCGCAAGATTTCCTTTGTACTCATTCTACTAATGATGATTACACCGAACGTGAATGTTGCATCTGCTGCGAATCAACCGGCAGCGCTTGATTCAGAGGCGTCTCTGGTTAGTGAATTGTCCAAGCAATCATTGGAAAAAGCGGAACAAAGTAGACAAGAGTGGCTGCAAGAGCGCGAGCAGACTGATCCAACCTTGGAGAAGATGAAGGAGCGTTCGGGGCAATCAAGCGATTCGGACGATTCAACAACGGACTACAAACCGAACGACAAGGTTCTGGTCATTGTCGAAATGGAAACGCCGTCGGTTTCTGATCAATTATCCGTTCGTCGATTGGACTTCAAGGAGGCGAATGTTGCTCAAGTTCAAAACTATCAAAGCGAGATTCAAGCGAGCCAGCAGCAAGTGCTGGACTCGATCGATCGTATGAATGTATGGCTAGTGAAGGGCTATCACTTCAAAAACATGTTAAATGCTTTCAGTGGCGAAGTTTTATATAAAGATATTATTAAAATCAAGAAGATTGCCGGCGTAAAAGAGGTGCATATAGCCAAAGTATATGAACAGAATGAAGTAGAGTCTGAGCCTGCCAGCATCTACAGCGCACCGAACATAGGAGCCGAGCAGACGTGGGATACGGGGCTGCTGGGAGAAGATATCACAATTGCGATTATTGACACAGGCGTAAATTATCATCATCCCGCATTCGGCGGCAATGGTACTGAGACCTTGGAATTGGGAGGAAAGCAAGATTTATCTCCTGTCACGGGAAACGGGCAAGGCTACAATGAACGAGTCATCGGAGGCTACAATTGGGCGGATGGGAATAACGATATCGTCGATAGAACGTACATTCAGCATGGCGTTCATGTAGCGGGTATTGCAGCGGGCTTCGACGCCACCGGAGCGATCAGCGGCACTCCCTTCAAAGGTCTTGCGCCCAAGGCGAAGATATTGGCTGAAAAAGTGGTTTCAAATAATGGCTCTAGGAGATTTACACACTCCGTGGAGTATATCGCTGCCATAGAGCATGCTGTAGCGAATGGCGCCGATGTCATCAACATGAGTTTTGGAACGAGTGCAGAAGCTTTCGTGTCTGACGATCCTGCCATTCAGGCCGTAGAGAATGCCGTCAAATCAGGCGTTGTTGTCGCGATATCGGCAGGGAATGCAGCTTATTCCACAGAATACGTCTATAACCCTCTGGCGAGTATGCGTGATTATGCAACCGTCGGTTCGCCGAGCATCTCCCCGTCAGCCATCAGTGTTGCCGCTTCTGCCAACCAGTTTGGTTATTACGACAGTTTTGATTTAAACGTACCGATTGAAAGCGAGACTGAAGAAGTGAGTGATTTGCAGCAGATACCGATGCTGGCGTATGAGCTGCTGCCTTCTCCAAGCTCGCTCCTGGGCGAATTGGAGATTGTGGATGCGGGACTTGGGTTGGTCACGGATTTCGCTGCAATTGATGTTTCCGGGAAGATCGCATTGATCGAACGCGGGGAAATATCTTTCGCGGCTAAAACAGCAAATGCAGCCGATAACGGCGCGGTAGCGGTAATTATTTATAATGATTACAGAGAAGGCTATGTCGAAATGGGGGAATTCACCAGTGAGGAAGGAATTCCTGCCGTGTTCATTCGTGGTGACCATGGACGTACCCTGACAGAAGCGCTGGATGCGAATATTCCATTAACGGTAAGCTTCTCGGAACAATTGGCTCTAGCCGATCTGGAATATGAATGGATGACAGACTTCTCGTCATGGGGCCCTGAACCGCATCTTAACTTCAAACCGAACTTTACGGCTCCAGGCGAAGATGTCTATTCCAGTGTAGTGAATGATGATTATAAAGAAATGAGCGGTACATCGATGGCAGCTCCAGTCGTTACCGGCGCATCGGCGCTCGTCATTGAATCCTTGCGAAGTCGTTCGATTGCCTATACGCCGCAAGATGTAACAACGGTGTTGTCAAATACTGCTAAAATATTAATTAATCCTGAATCCGGCACGCCCTATTCGGTTCGACAGCAAGGGGCAGGCCGCATTCAGGTGAATCAGGCTGTAGCATCGCATGTATGGGTAACCGGTTTGAACGGCGAACCCGGAATAGCCTTGAAGGCGTTCGATCAGCAATCGATCACGTTCACCCTGCAAGTGAACAATCTCGGAAATGAGGAACGAACGTTTCAATTGGCAGGCGACGCCTATAAGGATGCCACATTTACCGACACGGATGATGGTTTGGAGTACAACGATTTAACGCTTGAGGAAATAGCAGGCGCTGAAGTTTCATTTGCTCAAGAAACGTTGACAGTACCAGCCCAAACAACAAGTCTGATCGACGTTACGCTGCAATTGCCGGATGATCTGGAAGTGAATCAATTTGTGGATGGCTGGGTTCATCTGACGCCGACAGACGGTCTGGACGATACGAAAATCGTTGTTCCGTATTTTGGGTTTTTCGGTGATTGGAATCAGCCCCAAGTGATTGATAAGCACTGGTCTGAGTATGAATCTTATTTTTGGCAGACAGGTTTATTCGAGGATACCTCCCGAAACTATCCGCTCGGTATGAGTATGGATTATGACTACTGGGAAGATTACGCGTCCTTCTCTCCTAATGGCGATGGCGATTTGGATGTGATCGTACCCAAGGTCAGTTTGTTGCGCAGCGCTGAACGGTTGGAAGTGAACCTATTGAACAGTCAGTATCAGCAGCTTCAAACCCTTATGGTGCAGAACAATCTAAGCAAAGCATCAGCTAGTGCGTCTACTATTCGCAGATTGAAGGGATGGAACGGAACCCTGAATCAAGAAGTGGTGGAGGACGGTCAGTATTATATTCAGGTGATCGCCAAAGCCTATGGCGTCGGGGATGGGGTAACGCAGGAGTATGTGTATCCTGTCAAAGTGGACACTGAGCAGCCGAGACTGAGCGGACAGCTGATAGAGGAAGACGGCTTAACGAATCTCCAGATCAGCGGGGAGGACGATACGGGTATCTTTTATTGTTATATTGACATCTATGATCGGAACGGTGTTTACGTACTGGCTGATGGAGTCGTTGGAGGTGGCCCGGACGAGGCGTTCATGGTGTCGGTACCTCTTGAAGCATTGCCGGAAGATCCGTATGTCATTCTCACCGCCTATGATTATGCCGGCAACGCGACACAGGTCGAAGTGGGGACAGAATTGCCTCTTTTCTATCAGGGCTACACCATTGAACAGAATACGGCAATCGTGGATTTCTTTTGGCAGCTGTCGAGCCTTGTAACGGATATAACCGTACAGGTGGATGGTCAGGAAGAGAGAAGCATTGCGACAGAGTCCAATTGGCGCAATTTCTTTTCATTGCCATTGACGTACGGCGATCACACCGTAGCCATCAAAGCGTTCGATGACGAGGGGGAATTGGTAGCGGCCATAGATGAAACGATTGAGGGGCTTAATGCTATTTCTCTGTCTATAGACGAAACGATTACCACTCACCACCACCTTACAGAGCCTGTCGAAATCAGTTATTTCGTTACTGATGATCGCATACAGATCGTCACGCTGGCTGTAGAGGATGGCGATCAGATATTGCAACAACAGATTGATGAACCTGGCACATACACCTTCTACTATGACGCGCCTGATGGAGAAACGGTACTATCGCTGCAAGCTTGGTCTGAGGAAGATGACTTATTAGGCCAACGAAACATAACGATCCGAAATGTTAAATTGTTCGATGTACAGTTTGATCAAGAAGCTTACGTTGTGGAAGATGAAGTTCAGCTGCCGATTACGATGAGGTTTAGCGAAGAGGTCGACAACGCTGTTTTCGACATTTTCAATCCGGAAGGACAGCGTGTGACAGATTCGGTATACCATTCCGTTACGGATGCGGTGTATGCATACCAATTAGAAACGGCAAGCTTAGGTTCTGGTCAGTTCACCCTTCAATTGGATGCTTATGATGCAGATAGTCAATTTCTTGATAGAAGCAACGCTGAATTGTTTCTTTATCCAACAGGGGTGCTGGATTATGGGGATTCTAAATCGATGATTCGGACGAATGAGGACTCGCTCACACTGAATTGGGATTATGATTCATCTGTTACGATAAGCGAGGATGTGTCTGCCGTTACCATCATGGTGAATGGAGAAGGAAGTCCGCTTGCCGTGAATGATACGTCCTATACGTTAGATCTGACAGCATACGAGGATGAAGAAACCATTACGGTCCAAATTAGGGCCACGGATCAAGAGGGCAAGGAAGGAATCTTAACGTATACGATTGTAAGAGATTTATCGGCCCCGGCATGGATTGTTTTTAGCCCATATTCTTTCCAGGTGATCAATGAGCAATATAATCGGGCCGGTGTGGTGTTTGATGCTTTAAACCTCTCAAATGATCTGGATACAGATTCGGTTAGCCTTCGCGTAGCCGGTATGGAGGAGCCTGAGCTTGTTCAGGTGATAGATGAAGGTGGTCTGCTTATGGTTAATGAAGTCGTATCCTTCACGGAGGAAGGGTTTCAAAATATTGAATTGCACTATCAGGATGTAGCAGGCAATACCGGCTATTACCATCGAAAGGTGCTCGTCGACTTGACATCGCCAACGATCGAATTGACGAACCTTAACTTGACACTGTCAGAGACCGAGGATTCGGTACAGGGCCGGCGTATGTATGAAGATCAGATAACGACTACGGCTTCATCCCTTTCGCTGCAAGGCACCGTTAGCGACCAGCTAACCAGCTTTAAGTTCGGGATTAACGACAGTCAACTCTTGGGGATACTTGGCTATAACATTGAGGCAGGCGTAGCGGATGCAAGACCGTTCCATGAGACATACGAATTAAGTGAGGGCGAGAATCAGATTGTCCTTCATGCGGAGGATCGAGCAGGCAACCAGACCTTCATTCATTTGACTGTTATGAAAGAGACGGAAACCGGTAGCGGTAACCCTCCCAATATTCCAAGTATTCCTGCAGGCCATAGCGCTAATCAACAGGAGGAGGGTGCCTTCACCACAATCATCGACAAGGATCATCCAGAAAAAGTTGAAATAAAAGGTTCGCGCGCATTTGTGGAGCAATATTCGGAAGATGAGAGCGAGTCAGAAGTCATTATTGATCTTTCCGAATGGAATACAGAACCCTTCCATCAATTGCTGTTTACCCTGGAGCCAGAGCTGGCTCTGTTGCTTGAGGCATCGGGTAAGGATCTGCTATGGAAGAATACTCAGTTTGAAATCACAATTCCAAACGGTGTTCTTTCCGATTTTATGGACGAGGACGGCTTTCAACTGAACGTCATGATAAACGAGACCCAAGCGGGCGTAACCCTTCTAACTGGCGACCATATTTCCATCGTATCTCCCGTGCTCACTATAGGAGAAGAGGGTCGCATGTTATCGGATGAGATCGGGATTGCACTGACCTTCAACTCTAAGCTGGTTGCGGATTCAAGCAAGGTAGGCATGTATCGTCTGGGAGAAGAGGGATGGCGCTATGAGGGCATTTCTTCCAACCGAGATGGGAACAAGTTATTCATCAAGACAAGTCAACTGGGGACCTTCGCGGTCCTAGAGTATGATATAACGTTCAAGGATCTTAATAGCCATTGGGCGAAGAATGAAATAGAAGCACTCGCTTCCATGCATATCGTCAAAGGAATGTCTGATGATCGGTTCTCGCCGGACGTTCCTATTACTCGCGCAGAATTTACCGCATTGCTCGTAAGAGCGCTGCAATTGCCTGTTGCAGATTATCAAGGTCATTATAAGGATGTTCCTGCAGATGCATGGTATGCGGCAACAGTCGAAGCTGCAAGCCAGGTCGGCATTGTAGCTGGATCGGGGAGTGGCATATTCCGTCCTGATGATGAAATTACTCGGGAGCAAATGGTTGTCATGATTGTGCGAGCCTTGCATCCAGCCTTGCATCCAGCGATGAATTCATTACCCTTCGAAGATCACAATGAGATCTCAGACTGGGCTCTGGCATCTGTCGATTGGGCAAGCCAAGAAGGTCTGGTACAAGGAATGACGGAAACTCAATTTGCGCCACTCCACAGTTCGAGCCGAGCTCAGGCAGCGGTTATGATTTATAGAATGCTTCAATTCTAATAGGTAGTGAGAAGTTATTGAGATTTATAAGGCACTCATAAGGCACTGCGAAGTCTCGGTATGAGAAGTCTCAGTGCCTTTCATATAACAGGAGGTGTATACAATGCGATTCAAGAAACTTTATGTTGTAGGGAGCCTATGTATCATCATGTGCTTGAGCGCGGCTGGCTGCGAAGGACAGCAATTGGTTGAATCTAACGAGCAGCGTGATTGGATCGGGGCCGAGTGTGACAATAGGGAGACTTGTGCGGCTTGGGGAGATGAAGTCGCAGAAGAGCTGGAACTATATTATGGATCATTAGTCGACATGCAATCTGTTGAACTGAGCGCTGAAGAAGAGGAGCGGTCCGAAGAAGACGAAGCAATAATAGCGGAATATCAGATCGAAGGCAATGCCTTTATTGGAGACATTGAATCGACGGATGCAGCCGAGCATGAACGGCTGTGGAACGACTTCGCATGGCTGTTTCCTCTCGAAGAACGGAAGATGGTGACAGCGTTCTCGGTTTTCTCGCATGTCGATACGCTTGCTCATGTCGTTCAGCATGAAGATAACGCACAAGAATGGTCGCTTGCCATGAATATAGACCCTGCTATTATGAGTCCAGAAGAGAAGATGGCAACTCTCGTTCACGAATTCGGGCACTTGCTTACACTTAATTCCACGCAGGTAGATCCGTTCGTGGAACAGAGAAGCTGCACGACGTTATTCTTGGATGAAGGGTGCGCAAGCAAGGATGCCTATATTTATGCGTTTCAATCGAGATTTTGGCCTGAACTAGCGTACGATTACAATGACAAGCAATTCGTAAGCGAGTATGCAGCAATGGATTTCGTTGAAGATATTGCCGAATCATGGATGAACTTTGTGTTGACGGAAAAACCCGCCGGAGCGACAATTGCGGAGAAGAAAGTGTTGTTCTTCTACGACTATGATGAGCTCGTTATGCTTCGAGCCGAGCTGCTGGCAAGAGTGGCGTCATGGATGGAACGGTACGCCAAAGATTAGACACCAAACTAACTATAGGAATACGGTAACGATAACAGAATCGAGACCTTTTGGTACGTTTTAATGGAACATATATAGTAGGAACTACTTTGTGGGCGGGTACATACATTGGTTTTGTATGAACCACAATGGAGGGATTCAATTGAAAAATATGGTTCCATCATCTGTAATGCCTCTTCTTCGTTCGCTTGTGCGAGGTTGTCTGGATTATGCCGGAAACCGGCAAATAAGACAAATTGGATAACACAATAAAGCGGCTGCCGCTGATGGTGCCCAAGCCAAGACTGCAGTCGCTTATTGTCGGAATAACTACTTCAGTCGCAGCAATTGTTTTACAGACGCTTTCGGTTCTACCTCTAACTCGGTTTGAAGCAAATGCTCAAGATGCTCATATTGTTTTATTGCTGAAACACGATCCCCCTCAAGCAAATAGACATGAATCAATTTTTCGTGAATGTCTTCATTTAACGGATTGCAGGCCAAGATCTTCTTCAACAGATGCACCGCGGCAGATAATTCCCGTTCCTGCACGTAATGCTCATATATTTGAAGCAACATGCCTGTATACGCACTTTCGAGATCGATTCGCTTTTGTTCAGCCCAAGGATAATCATTTCCTTCCAAGTAACCTGTCTGATAGAGTTTCTCCAATTGCTCTTCATATTGTTTGATGTTTGTGCTTCCGATCGGTATGCCGTCGGATATCAATTGATCAAAGGCATCGATATCACAATCGAATCGGTTCATTTGGATTCGATAAAAGCCTCTGACATGCTGAACGATCCCTTCAATCCCGATTGCGCTCAAGTTTTTTCGTAAATAATATACCGTTGTATTGAACAGGCCCTTGGCCCTGCTCGCATCCACATCTCCCCATAAGCTATCTAGAATTTTATCTCTGTCCACCGGTTCTCCTCTATGATGAACCAAGTAAGCGATGAGCTCCTCCACTTTGGAGGTACGCCATTTTATTTCTTCTTCTCCTGATCGCCCCATGAATTGAAACCGGCCAAAGGTTCGCACTTGAACCCGAGTGTCTTCCTGAGTCAGCGGCTGTAGGTCCGGGAATATTGGCAGTAAGCTCTCTGCGTATTCGATGGATGCAGAAGAACTCGAATCTGCCTGCACATACTCAGTCAGCAGCTCCGCCATGACAGCACCCTCATCCACGAAGCTGCGAATGAATCCTTCAGGCTGAGCCAATTGTAAAGCGGACTCCAAGCGTAACAGTGCCTTCTCCTTTTGACTCATTGTTTGAAGGAGCACACTTTGCAGGATGAGCACTTTGATTCGATCCCGTAACCGATCCGCTTTCATCAACAGTTGAAGCAGTTTTTCCGATAGAGCCAGTGCTTGCTCGCGGTGTCCACATGCCGCCAACACGTTGGCCAAAGCCAAATATTCGAACACGCTGTGCAGCGACACTTCATCCGTATGCGCCATTTCATTTCGCTGCAGCCACTTGATCCCATATTCGATATGGCCTTGATGCACGAATTGCCAAGCCTCCTCCGCCTCGATCTTTCTCATAAACAGCTCATAATCAGGAGAATCGAGCTGCAGCTTGAGCTGCTCCATCAGCTCCTGCGCCTTGGTGGGTTTTCCAAGTCCTATTTGAATCCTCGCAGCGGTAATATACACAGGGAATGCCATGCGCGGCATGAGCGATTTATTGTCCAGTCTCACAATCCGGTTTATATTGGCCTCTGCCTCTTCCAACCGATTCCATTCATAAAGCAGCTTACTGTAAGAAGCAAACATGGATGCTATATACGGATGGTCCGTACGAGCCCCACTATGATTGATCATCCTTTTCAGATATGAGGCGGCTTCATGGTAGTCATTAATGTAGAACAAGTGGTCCTCAAATTCTTCTGTTCCAAAATGCTTATTTTGACCAATCAAGTGAGAAATACTATTATGCATCATATATTGGTCAGCCTTTATAAGATAGTCGGCAGAATGCTTCAAATCTTTTTGAATAAAAAAAGACATGGCATGTAGTAAATATAAATCGCCCATGAATGTTTTCCATTCATTCTCTTCCATTTGACCCTTTAGTGCTTCATATCGTGTTTTGGCTTGCTCCACTTTTTCAGGAATGTACTTCCATTGCCTCCTGTCTACAAACATGAGGTTCAAATAAAACCACTCCAAATAAGGCCGATGGACAAGATAGCGTTCCGGCACTTGCAGGATCCATCTGCTGAGCACAACACTCTTCTTATAGAGAAAGGTATACAGATGCTCCTCCATGATCCGAACGACTTCTTGAAATTGCCGTCCTGTCAAGTAATGCTCCGCCGCTTCTTCCAGAAAACCATGGGACTCCAGCCAACTCGCCGCATGAACATGCGCCTTCTCCCACTCTACTTCTGACTGTCTGTAGAACATCTTATGCAAAAACTCAGACCATAAATGATGATAGCGATACCACTCTTGTTGCTCGTCAAGCGGGATGATAAACAAGTGGTATTGCTCCAGTTTTTCCAACTGCTCCTGACTGCTCTCTTGACCCGTGACAGCCTGACATAGCGAATGATTCATACGGGATAATATCGACGTACGAAGCAAAAAAGAACGCAGCTCCTCCGTTTGATGCCGAAACACTTCCTCCAATAAATACTCCGCGATATCCTGCTGATGTCCGCTGAATCGATGTATGGACTCCTCGATATTATGGCTGCCCTTCAATGAAATGGCTGCCAGCTGCAAGCCGCTGATCCAGCCCTCCGTCTGATGGCACAGCTGAGCAACTTGATCACGAGTCAGGGACAATTCCGTTGTATCACGAAAGAAGGCGAATCCTTCTTCCGGCCCAAAGCGAAGCTCCTGCATCGTAATGCGCCGCAGCTCGCCTCTGGCCAGCAGCCTTGCAGTGGGAAAGGTCAATTCCGTTCGGCTAGCCATATAAAGATGAATGTGAGCAGGTAAATGCTCCAGCAAATAGCTTAATGATTTATAGATCACGTGAGATTCAATCAGGTGAACATCGTCCAGGATGATGACAAGCTCATCGGTAATCTGTTCCAGTTCATTCAGCATTGCTTGTATCGCTGGCTCCGTGGAAACTACAGACGCCGATGGACCCTGTTCAAGAAGCGGCCAAACCGATGGGCCAAAGCCAGGGATCTGTTCCCGAATGGATGCCGTGATATAGCTCCAGAACTGAACCCAATCGTCATCCTGTTTGTCCAGTGAGATCCAGGCAGCAGGTCTTACACCGTGTATAGCCCACTCGCTTAACAGCGTCGTCTTTCCATAGCCAGCCGGTGCGATAAGCAGCGTCAACCTGGCTCTCATCCCTTCTTCAAGCAAGCGCATCAGCCTGGATCGATCAACTAAAACATGGCGTACATGGGGGATGGTAATCTTGGTTTTCACTATCAATGGGATGCCCTCCTACATGGATAGAAATGAACGCTTCTGAAACCGCAACGATTGCGGAGGAGGATATACGCTTAGTAGATTCAATTTGATTGCTATTTCAATAATTTCCTAGTCATATTTCGACATATGATACTTACAATCCTACGTGCATACAAAAAAAGCTGCTCCCGGCAATCATGTCTGCCAGAAGCAACCTATACTTTAAACATTTTTCAAGTTTTATTGCTGTTTAGTAGCTGATAAATCCAGCCAAATCCATCAAGTTTTTGATCATGATCGCGGTCTCCGCTCGCGTGGTGTTTGCCTTAGGTTGGAAGGTGCCGTCTCCTTGTCCGTTCAAGATCTCCAATGAACTGGCTATCCTTACCGCGTGCAGTGCGTACCCGGATACATGATCCGAATCTTTATATTGGCTGAGCGTTTGTTCAGCATCTGACGACGTCAGTTCCCCTTGCAACTGCAAGAATGCAATCGCATTGCCCAACAATACCGAAGCATCCTGACGTGTAATGTTCTCACCGGGTTGGAAGGTTCCGTCTTCATAGCCGTTGACCAATCCCGCTTCTTCAGCGGCGGCTATAGCGCCTGCATACCAGGCATCAGCTGGCACATCCGTGAACAGGTCGATTTCTACCTGAGGTACGACCAGTCCAAGCGCGCGCACGAGAAGCACAGTGAATTCCGCTCGAGTTACTTGTTGATTCGGGCGGAAGGAACCATCCTCGAATCCGTTCACAATCAGCTTGTCAGCCAGCAGCTGCACAGTGTCTTCTCCCCAATGACCTGCAATGTCATTCAAAATTACTTCGTTCTCAATTACGGCGTACGTAGAGTTGGCATTTCGCTTTATGACCGCTACTTTTTTACCATCAGTCTCAACGAATGCAGTCGGTACCGGTGACAAGGTTCCGTCTGCATTGACGACAACTCCTACGGCTTGATCCGAACCCACATTGGAGGTTAAATCCAACGCCCGATCCACGTACATATTGCCAAAGTTATTGAGTTCTACGGCGTTATCTCCGCTTGTGACGGTTATGGTAAAGTCCATTACCTTCGAGACTAGCTTCGAATTGCCCTGCATTACATTGGTCACTGTCGTGTCCGGTTTTTCTTCAATGGTTAGATTGACTTCCGCTTTACCCGCATCCTCTTCCGAGATCCCCAATGAACTGCTGACACTATCCTTATTCAACAAATTGGAAGGCAAGGCGTATTCAGCACCATCCGACTGGACTACAAAGACATTGTCCTTGTTATTGGAAGCTGTTTGGTCCATGGCATCCATGGACAGCTTCGCTTTGGCCTTTCCGCTACTTGAATCGACCGGAATTACGATGACTTTTGCATTATTGTCTTGATTCAGTTGTTTCTGCAGCTCTGTTTCATCCACTTGTGAGACCTTGGTTTCCCGACCGTTCTCATCGGTTTCTGAACTCGTTGTCACCTTGGTTGTGAGCACCTGTTGATCAGGCTTGCTCGTTACTGGTGGTGCCGGCGCAGGTGCTGGTGCTGGTGCCGGTGCCGGTGGTGATGATGGTGCTGGTGTCGGTGCAGGTGCAGGTGCAGCATTGACGGTCACTTGGACGAGATTACTGGTCACACTCCCTAGGCTATTACTAACAACGACATCGTACGCTCCCGCACTTGTTGAAGCATACGTGGTGCTTGTTGCCCCTGGGATCGCAACACCGTTGCGACGCCATTGGTACGTGGGGTGAGGATTACCGCTTGCCGTAACACTCAATGTCGCTGTCTCCCCCTCGTTCACAGTCGCTCCAGATGGTTGGTGCGTGATCGTCGGGGCTTCGGGATTCGTCTCCTCTGAGGTCGGAGTACCTAAAGTGATTTTCCGGATTCGGTGGTTGAACGTATCCGCGATATATATGTTTCCGCTGTTGTCCACCGCGACCCCTAGAGGCCTATTGAGCCGTGCCTCGTCGGCAGGACCTTCGTCTCCGGAATACCCTGAATTACCGGTTCCTGTTACGGTTGTAATCGTGCCATCCGAGGCGATTTTTCGGATCCGGCTGTTCCCGTAATCAGCGATATATAGATTTCCGTTGCTGTCGATTGCGATTCTACTTGGGCTACTTAATGCAGCTTCTGTTGATGGCCCGCCGTCTCCGGAGTAACCCGCAATGCCGGTTCCTGCTACCGTGCTGATCGTGCCATCTGGAGTCACTTTGCGAACGGAATGGTTACTGTAATCTGCAATATATAGATTCCCGTTCTTGTCTAATAACACCCCGAACGGCCAGTATAACCTCGCTTGATCCGCCGGGCCGCCGTCTCCGGAATAGCCCGATGTTCCATTTCCTGCTACTGTATTGATTATGCCATCCGTTGTGATTTTCCGAATCCGGTTATTGTATCGATCGGCGATATACAGATTACCATTGTTGTCTATCGCAATCCCTGTTGGCGAATTGAGTCCCGCTTGATCTGCAGGCCCATCGTCTCCGGAATTGCTTGCACTGCCGGTTCCCGCCACTGTGCTAATCGTACCATCTTCAGCGATTTTCCGAATCCGGTTGTTGTAACGATCGGCAATATACACATCGCCGTTGCTATCGATCGCGATGCCTGATGGATTGTTGATCCTCGCTTGATCCGCCGGGCCGCCGTCTCCCGAATAGCCCGGAGTGCCGGTTCCCGCCACGGTGCTGATTGTGCCATCTTCAGCAATTTTACGGATGCGGTTATTGGACGTATCGGCGATATACACATTGCCGCTGCTGTCCACCGCTACCGCATATGGATTGTTCAGCCGTGAATGGGTCGCCAGGCCGTCGTCACCGGAATATCCACTGACGCCGGTTCCTGCTATCGTGCTGATAATGGGGCCATTAACTACTGCATTCACGGTAACCAGTACAGCATTGCTCGTTGCAGTAGCGGTTTTATTGCCCATGGAGGCATCGTCCGTGTTGGTCACGACAACATAATAGTAAGTCTCTCCTGCATCGCTCGTTGGTGCATCATACGTGGCGCTGGTCGCACCGCCGATTAAGGTGCCGCCGCTGTTGCTGGCCGTATCGTTGCTGTACCATTGGTAGCTTAATTCTCCAGCATAGACGCTGGCCGTGACGCTAAGGCTTGCATCCTCACCTTCATCCACCGTTGCGCCTTCTGGCTGCTGCGTGATCATTGGCGCTTCAGCGTGCGTCAAGGCATTCACCGTCACCTGAACATCCTCGCTGAATATCGTTACGATCTGCTCGTCGACAGTGTTAACAATTTCCACATTATAATAGGTTGTCCCCGCCGTGTCGGTTGGAACCGTGTAGGTCGAATTCGTCGCATCCGGAATCTCTTCCCAATCGGGAGGATAGTCTACATTCCCTGTGCCATTCCGAGACCACTGATAGCTTAATTCGCCGACCAATACATTGGCTATGACACTGAGGGTTGCCACCTCACCCACATTCACCGCAAGATCGACAGGCTGCTCGATAATATTGGGCGTAATCTCATCCATCGTATAATCAGAGCCGCCTCCTGGATCTCCACCTCCCGGGTCTCCGCCCGGCGCAATGACATCTACTGTTTTGGTATCCACTGTATCGAGTGCAGTCATGGTAACCGTTCGTTGCTCATTTTCAATAGGAAGGTACTCCATGGAATTATTGGACAACGTCACACTTCTGAGCAATGCCTGCCAAGTGGCGGCATCTGTTTCTCCTTCTAATGTAAGAGTTCCAAGAGTCTCCCCAAACGAACCTGTAACATCTCCACTGACCATATGATCGTAGTCCAGCACATTCCCTGAACCCGTTACCTCAATCAGCACCGTCATATCCAATAAACCGCCACTATTTACAGTTAGTTCAGCATCAATCATCACCATGTTTTCAGTGAATGATGAAAGGTCTAATATTACATTTCCTTCCGACATCACAATTACATCTTCATTCGTTGCCTGAGCGGGTGTCATTCCTGAAAAGAAGGAACAAAAAATTAAAAAAGCGAGTGCGATACTCTTGAATTTCTTCATTTTAGGTTTCATATTCAACCACCTCAATTGTTGTTAAGTACGCCGTATTCCACGCTTGCTATGTATGAATATCCACCTTTCTTTTTACGAGATTCAGCGTGGCGTATCACGATTCCAGTAGTTTGTAGTACATAAGTCTCCATCTACCTTTACTATATCAGCGCAATACTCAACAAATAATCAACAATTGATTCTGGCATATAACAGGAATAGAGTTGGTCGCATTATCTTTATTGCGAGCCTAACCGTCATCAAGATACATAAGAAGGAGCTGTGCTTGTTGGAGAAGGACGGCCAACGAAAGCAGGAGTAGACATTATGATTTTTATGGCAGTACGTTCGAAGAGTGGTAATATCGGTTAGTTTAATGATACAATATAGTTAGAATAATGTCATTGCGAAGGAGTAGAGATGAATGAATATTAAGCCATCCACTACAATTCGACAGGATTACAATGGATTTTCTAAATATTGTCATGAACTCGATGAGCCGGTGATAATCACTCGCAACGGGGAAGCTGATTTAGTGGTGATGAGTCATGAAGCATATCGACGGATGGATGCTCGCATCAAGCTCCAATCTAAGCTTTTGGTAGCGGAAAAACAGGTTGCCGAAGGTGTAAAATTACTTGATCATGAAAAAGTGATGGATAGAATGCAGAGGAAGATCAATGCCGCAAAAGAGTAAGATCCAATATACTCCGGCGGCAATTGATGATATGGATGAGGCTTTCTCGTATATAACACAAGATAATGTTGCCGCTGCAGAAAAAATGCTTGCTACATTAAACGCAAGCATTTCAGGTTTGGCGGATTTCCCTAACAAAGGATCGGTCTTATCGGATGATGAATATTCCCTTATTCAACGAGGATATCGATTCATTGTAGTGAATCCGTATTTGGTCTTCTATAGGATCATGAATGATACAGTAGTCATTCATCGTGTTTTGCATGGGCGAAGAGACTATCTTCGTGAGTTATTTGGCACGTTTGAATTGTGAAACTGCGGGGCCGATGGTGAGCTTTTTCATAGAGCAAAATTTGAATCTACTTCTACAGGGGGAATACGATGCAACTGGAAGAAGTGCTCACGGTACATGTCGAAATAAGGAAACAGTCAGAGTTGCGTAATGAGGACGGTGATTCCGTTGTTATGATTTTATTTACAGGTCATGCGACCGGTGAATATTTCGAAGGAACTGTGCTCGATGGAGGAGTGGATACACAAGTCATCAGCGATCATGGTACAAGGCATACTTTATCTGCAAGATACATGCTTCAGGGAAGGGATCATACAGGGCAACCTTGTGAGATCTACATCGAAAATAACGGTACCTTCAACAAGGACCTGAAAGATGTGTTGTTCCGAACCTGCCCTAAGATCATTACGAATAGCCAAGCGTTATCTTTCTTTAATCATGCGTTGCTTGTTGGGGAAGGACGGCCGACAGAATCAGGAGTAGACATTACTATTTTCATGGCAGTATGAACACGGATGTAGGGATACTATGATTCCATAATATCACGTGAATGAAAGAATGATGAAAGATGCGATCCGGTACAATCTTATTGGAACAATTGAAACAGGCTGGTCAGCTCGAAGGAAGGCTTAATGCCAAGCTCGCTCTTCAGCAGAGCGCGGAAGTGGTCATAATGGGTTTGCAGCGCCTTCCAATCCTTGCGTTCACCTAACAACTGCATAAGCAGGTAGTTGGCCTCTTCGTCCAGCTCATGGCGGCGGACTAGTTTTCTGGCAATGGGTAGTGCTGCTCCCGTCTGCCGCTGCTCCATAAGCATGCGAATCAATCGTTTGGTGAAATCATCGTATAGATAGCTTATTCGTTCTTGTTCCGGAATGACCCATAGGTACGACAGCTCTCCGAACAGTTCACCTGTGTACTGCTGCTCCAAGGATATAGCGGTCTCTAGGCTGGATTTATCCAAATCGCCGAGCGCAGTTATTGTATCCTCGAATTCGATAAAGTCGACTGTCATGGATGCTAATTCCAAGCGGTATTGATCATGATTCGATACGACCATCTGTCTAAGCCCTTGTGAAGAGAGAGCTTTGCGCAGCTGGTAAACAGCCGTGTGAAGATAGGTGTTCGATTTGTTCAATGGCATATCGGGAAAAACATGTTCAATAATCAAGCTCTTGGAAGCGGCTTTCCCTCGGTTCAGAAGCAGGAAGGCAAACAGCTCCTTGCTTTTGCTGGATATCCACTTGACTTCACTGCCCCGTCGACCGCGTACCGTTAGATTTCCCAGGCCTTGTATCGTTGCTTGCTTCGCTTTGTTTGCCTCACCTCTAGTTGCCGGCTCCCCCTGGCGCTTTTGCATGGCCCGTTCCACGGTTTCCGCCAGCCGTTCCACGGAAATCGGCTTAATCATGTAATCGAGCGGGTAGGAGTCGAATGCATCCAAGGCGTATTCCTTGTGGGACGTCACGAATACTATATCCAGCTCCCGGTGATGATCTCTCAATTCCCGTGCCAGCTGCAAGCCGTTGTCGCCGGCGATTTCGATATCGATGAATGCTAGATCGGCAGAATGGCGGCGGAAATATTCGCGTGCATCCGGTACTTGCTGCATGCTCGCCGCTACTTCTACCCCTTCGATCCGGGCCAGACGCCGCTTCATGACCGTCAGCATCGCTTGATCATCGTCTATGATGACAACCTTCATCGACCTTCACCTCCAATGCCGGAACCACGTAGTGAGAAGTGAAAGGTGCTGCCTTGCTGCGGGGTGCTTTCCGCCCATATATGTCCGCCGCTCATTCGTACAAATTGCTGACACACATGCAATCCCAGTCCGGTTCCCCGTTCGCCCGCCGTTCCTCTCGTAGAAACAAATTGCATCGAATCGAACAGCGAGCGCACCTGTTCAGGCAGCATGCCGACTCCATTGTCCCGAATGGAAACCGTGACTATCTGGTCATTCACTACTGCACTCACCAAGACACGGTCTCCTTCTTTGGAAAATTTAATCGCATTGGACAACAGATTGCGAATGATTACTGTCACCGCTTCCCTGTCCGCATGTACCTTCATGTCAGCTTGTATATCCAGATCAACCTGAACCTGCTTTATCTCGCTCTTGATTTGCAGCATACGGAAGGCTTCGTCTGCAATTTCAGATAGTCCCCACCACTGTGGATGAAGCGCGAGTCCCTCTTTCTGACTGCGAAACCAATCTAGCAAATTTTCAATCATGACAAACATATTCCGGGATTGTGCGCTTAAGGCATCGATAATCTCGTGTGTGTCCGTATGTAGCAGGTCCCTCGATTCTTCCAGCTCCTCTATCAAATTGACATGAACAGCGAGGGGATCGCGAATATCATGGGAGACGACAGTGAACAGTTGATCCTTCAGCTTGTTCAGCTCGAAGATTTGCTCCAGCCGTTGCTGCTTTTCCGTAATATCGATCAACACCGACACGGAACCGTGTTTGTCAGGTTTTCTGGAATAGAGGGGATACACCTTGACCGTATAAATCCGTGTTTCCTTTTGCAAGGGGACTCTGATCTCCAGCGTGCCTTGCTCCATCTGTTGACACATATGTAGCCAATCCGGCCACCGAGACAGCAATTCCCGTATATTCTTGCCTTCGATCTGACTAGTTCCGGCGGCTTCAAATAAGGTATTCGTATACTTGTTGCTGTCAATAACGGTGCCGCCGTGGCTGGCAACCAGAATGCCTTCCTCCATCGTTTCCATGACGATGTTCCTTGCAAGCGGCACGATCGAGAACATCTTGAACCGAATCGCAATCCACAGCATAGCCATTCCCAGAAATCCCGTATAGACGGACAGGGGTAGCAGCCATGCGATCTGGTGGGGCAAGATTAACTTGATGATTTCAACAACAGCAGTGGAACAGCCGAAAACCAGCATCCACATGGCAGGCTTGCGAATATCCGGTCGTATATTCCGTATGTAGATAATCAAAGCATAGACGCAGGCTGCCAGAATGAGATAACAGAAAATATTAAACGATATGGCATAAACGGATTTATTCGTCTGCAAATTTCCGTCATTCAAGAAGATTTCGGCGTAGATCAAATGGTGGAAGGGGTCCGTCCAGACGAGTGTTGACCAAGCTGCGAACACAGACAGCAGCAGGAGCTTCGGAAGAGGTCGCAAGTAGGAGTCTTTCTGCAGGAGATCCAGCACAAACATGATCATCAAAGGGACGAGGAGCAGAAGTGAGGTTTGCCCGATATTTCGCAGGATCAGCTTGGCGGCCAATGTCTCGCTGTTGCTCTCCAGAATGACGCATCCCGCATATACAACTCGGCAGACCATTACCCAGGCGAAGTAACGAACGCCCCGGTTCTTCCGGTGAAAAAATGCATAGCACAAAAACGCACTCATCAAGAAAACGGAGATCAGCATCGTGATGTTCGACAATGTCAAATTCATTGTAGTCTCCTCTATAGGAACAATGTCATATTTTAGTTATTTTTCACTCTATACATACTGCTATGATAGCAGAAAACTAGCAGCAGCGTGAAACGAAATAGCGATTCTTTCAGTATTCTTTCAGTGACCATTGCTAGAGTGAGTCTATAACAATGAGAGCTTATAAAGGAGGATTTGAGTTTTCTTGAAGAAATTAGCGATGCTGGCGTTATCATTTATCCTGTTATTTCAGCCGCTGCTTTTGCCTGCTAAGGTACATGCCGCGGCTCCGACATTCGTATCGGTTTCACAAAATGTAAATTTTGGATATGCCCTAGACAGCAATGGCCATATTTGGGCTTGGGGCAATAATTCATTCGGAGCATACGGTGACGGAACGACCATTACTGTCGATGACGCGAAACGAGTCGAGGTAATGGATAGCGGCTCGCCCGTAACATTCCAAGACGTGAAAGCAGGAGTGGAGCATGGATTGGCATTGGATACGGACGGCCGCATTTGGACGACGGGGAGAGACAACAACCTGCAATTGGGCAACGGTTCATCATTGGGAAATGTTCAAGCGTGGACGAAAATCTCGGCGGTGGATGGCGGGAGCGAGGCGGTGTTCGAGCAAATTGCGCCGATGAGATTTGCATCGTATGCCTTGGACGAGAACGGTAAGCTATGGGTGTTCGGGAATTTTACCAGAGTTCTGTCAGAAGGGTCGGAGGTACCGATTCCGGCTACCCGTGGTGGAATCGACGCAGAGACCTTTCAGCAGATTGACGGGGAATTTGATTTCTTATTAGGCATTGATACTGCCGGTAATCTATGGGGTATTGATAGGAATAGTTACCTTGATCCATTCAAGTATACAGCGACCGACAGCGGGGGGACGGATGTATTATTTCAGTCCGTTTCATCCGGTATCGATCGCATGAATACGGCGCTGGACGAGGATGGACAGGTGTGGATTTGGGGCGATTACGAAGCTGGGCAACTGGGGGACGGCGGCGCAACGAACGCGATTCGTTATGATCCGGAGCTACTGCCCATCACGGACAGCGACGGTCCGGTCGTCATCGCCGACATAGCCGCCGGCAATACACATGTCCTGGCCCTGGATGATCATGGAGATCTATGGGCTTGGGGGAACAACGATAACGGAAAGCTCGGCAATGGTTCAACCGTAGATTCCAATGTGCCTATCCAGGTGACGGTGACAGATGCAGACGGAAACCCGGTCCGGTTCACTTCGGTCGAAGCCGGCGATGGCAGATCTTATGGCATTGATACCGAGGGGCGAATTTGGACATGGGGAGGAGGAACGCTAGTTCCGGAGTTGCAAAAGTTCACTGTCTCCGTCGACCTGACGGTGTCACCGGCTTCATCGTCCTCCTATCTCCAATTGGTCACCTTGACGGCTACGGTGAGCGGAGACGGCGATAGTCCAACGGGGACGGTTGTATTTAAGGACGGGAGCACGATACTTGGAAGCAGTTCGCTCTCGGGAGGGACGGCTGCATGGACAACTTCTTCATTGTCCGTAGCCACGCATTCACTGACGGCGGAATATAGCGGCGATGAATTCTATGCGGCGGAGACTTCGGCGACCGTATCTCATCAGGTTATGATGCCGGATGCCCCGGATTTGACCTTGACGCCTTCTCCGACTATAGATACCTTCGATCCGGTAACCGTGAGCGTATCGGTGGATATCAACGGAAGCGGCAACTCGCTGGATCGTTTGAAATGGCTGGCGGGGAATCAGAATGCTTCGGCTTTCAGCGCCTCGGGGACGGATATTACAGTAGCGCGAGAGTTTGATGCTACAGATAATGGCATATATACCATATATGCCAGAGACGCAGCCGGAAATGAGACAGTGAAAACCATTGAAATTGATAATATATTGGAAGCAGGTGACGCGTCGGCGTTGAATACGGCGATCACGAACGCGAATCAATCGCTGACGGATCATGGGGAGGGTTCGGGCGTTGGTGAAGCGCCTGCGAGCGCGCGCAATACGCTGCAAACAGCGATAAATGCGGCGCAGACGGTGTACGACGATCGTACGAATCAAACGCAAACGCAGTTGAACACAGCGACCAGTACGTTGGAGACGGCGATTACAGCCTTCGAAGCAGCGGTAATCGGAGCGGGCGACGCCACGGCGTTGAATACGGCGATCACGGACGCGAATGAGGCGCTGACGGATCATCCGGAAGGGACGGGCGTTGGCGAAGCGCCAGCCAGTGCGCGCAGTACGCTGCAAAGTGCAATAGCTGTGGCGCAGACGGTGTA
>CAJXLT010000014.1 GCA_913056365.1 uncultured Paenibacillaceae bacterium
AGAAACTCCGCTCGACTTGCATGTATTAGGCACGCCGCCAGCGTTCGTCCTGAGCCAGGATCAAACTCTCCAATAAAGTTCGCTTCGCTCTTTTTGAGAGCATTTGATCCGGGGATCAAACTCTCCGTCCGAGGAAGCATTATTAGAAAGAGCGTCTGCTCATTTCAATGCTTGCGTTGTTTCGATTCATTCAAGAATCGTTGTTGGATCATATAGATGATCCGGACGTTTACTCGCTGTTCAGTTTTCAAAGAGCATTCGCTTGCCCCGCCGCACCGTGTAAGGTGTAATGCGGTGACAAGAAACTATACTATCAGGTTTGTCTCAGTATTGCAAGCGGAATTTTTTCTCAGATGCAATTCCGTTGTCTACCGCACAAAAACACATAAGCGTAACTAATGGCTTACCGCATTCCATTCCGTCCGAAGCCCTTAAGCTCCATCTGCAACGTCTATACCGTAATGCTCTATGTCCCGCTCCGGTGATTCCCGGCGGCAAGAGATAATGTACCACATTGAGAGCAGAGATAGCAAGCTCAATTGTTTCATGTTCTACCGTTTCTACCCATTACCTTAGTATGAAGTATCGAAGTTTAGATTTAATCACTAAACAAGCTAATGATCTTGGACATTCTTACGTAGTACTCGGTAATCGAACGTTCGCCGTTAGTCGCTGATCGTAGTCGCATTATCGTTGGGCATTCCTGGCGTCCCACTCCCTTAAGCCCGAAGGGAAGCCGCGATGCAGTTAGGGAGGCGGATGTGTCGCCTGAATCCTCTTCCTCGAAATCCCACGGGCGACCAAGGGACAGCTTACTGTCCTGCCGCATGAATGAAATGTTATGCGAGATCGTATATCGAAATGTTTTACGCAGTTCCCCTCCCAGCTTTTTGACCACGCATTACCTTCTAGGAGGAAATGTCCAATGTCCATGAACTCGAGTCAGCAAAAGAACCTGTCTCAGATCGACTCGTCCATTGAGTTCAACAAGGTGGCGAGCGACTTCTTGCAGGAATGCAGAGTCCGCAATTTCACGGCAGGATCCATTCGGCGATACCGCAACTTTGCCAAACTCCCTTAAATCGGAAGGGGCTAGCACGAAAACATGCAGATCATCTTCCAAGGATGTCATAGCTTATCCTTCCTCCTTGAAAAACCTCAACAATAACGGAGCCAGCGCTTCTGCATCTGCATCATGCGACTGATCTTGCAGCGTAATCCGTTGGGCAGACGGCAATGCTTCGGAGACAGCATCCGCTGCTTCATGCATAAATGCCGGACTGTTACCGCCAGCCAGCACGAGGGTCGGAATGCGCACCGCTTCCGCCGCTTTTACCGGAACGGAACCATCACCCATGACCACATCGTCGTAGGCCAAGGTTGGCGCGAGTGCTGGCATGCCAGCCCATGCCGGAGCCTTACGCATTCCTGCGATCGCCTCAGACGGCATACCAACTTTTTTCATAAACAATTCTACCGCGTCGTCCCGACGACCCTACGACAATAACCCATTCAACGAACGCGTATAAGCTTCCGAAGCCTTGCGGGCTTCATTTCCAAATGACCATAGAATGCTAGGGGGGCACTGGCATTTTCGAAAAGGTGTGCCGCAGTGTATGGAGACTCACCCTCACATTTGCAGATCATTGTTGTATTCGTATCTTTAATATTACATGTGTATTCGTTTTTGCCTATCGCGAACCGATCATCGTTTTAATCAACTTTACCAAGAACCATCCGACTATCACCGCCAAGACGATCACCGCAACATAGATTAAGATCCCGCGCCATAACGGAAGGATCTTCGAAGGCATTTGATCATAGTTTCCTGACAAAATATTGGATACAATCGCTTCACTTAACTGATCAGCGGGATAATCCACGTAATATGGGAAACGATTTAATAACAGTCGGTCTTCGATACGCGTACTAAACACCAGTATACTCAAATCGTATTTTTCAAAATAAGTAATGATATGGTTTCCGCTCAATCCGCCGCCGTTGTGGGAGATGATTTTTCCGTGCGTGTTATTTTGATCGATCACCCAGCCATAGCCGTAATAGAATGGGCTTCCCCCATCCTCGGAAACATGGGGTGTCCTCATCAGCTCCAGGGTCTCCGGGGTCAAAAGTCGGCCGGAAGTCAAGTTGTTCAGCATCGCATGCATATCGTTCGGTGTGGACAGGACATCTCCGTTGCCAGTCAGACCGTTCCAGCTGAAAGGAATATCCGAAAGCTTTCCGTAATCTTTGCCGTTATAGGTTCCGTGAGTGACATGGAGACGATCAAAAATGGACATGCCGGGGTAGCCCGTATTCGTCATGCCGAGCGGCAGAAAAACTTCCTCCTGCATAAAATGGGCATAGCCTTTGTCGGACACTTCATCCATGATGGCGGCAAGCAAAACGTAGCCGCTGTTGCTGTAGGCGTAACGATTGCCTGGCGGAAACAAAAGTTTTTGATGATAGATACGATTTAACATCTCCTCTTTTCCCAATACTTCCGTATCGTCTGCCACGTTGCCGGCAATTCCCGAAGTGTGCGTTAAAAGTTGATGAATGGTAATTGGCTGTTTATCTTCCGGAACCTTTTCCAAATACTTGTCGATGGTGTCGGTGAATTGAATGACTCCACGTTGCGCCAACAAAGAGATCCCGGTTGCCGTCAGTGACTTGGTAATCGAGGCGATGCCAAAAACCGTGTTTTCATCCGGTTCCGTGCCGGAGACCTCATGGATAGAGCCGTTTCCCCCGCTGAACAGTTCCCTACCTTCCCTGGACACGATCACATAACCGTTGAAATCGGACCGGTCAAACGCTTTTTCGATGGATGCGGCCAGCTTTTCCTCGTCGATTCGCAGTTGTTGTGCATTCACGTCCATGACGGGCCCAGCTAAGGTCAGGAGCAGGCAAACCAAGATGAACCATAGAACAGTGGATCCTAAATCTTTATTCATTCTTTGCAAACCTCCCTTTGATTCTTTGTTGGGAAGCTTACCTCAAAACTGTGTCCGATTTATGACTTCATGGCGGAAGGATTACATGGAATCGGACACCGCCGTTCACGTTTTCCGCTTGGCACGATCCGCCGTGAAGATGTACGATATTTTTCACGATCGATAGTCCGATGCCGGTCCCGCCCGTATCGCGGCTTCGCGATTTCTCAACCCGAACGAACGGCTCCCAGATCCGCTCGATTTCCGATGCCGGAATCGGCTCGCCGTCGTTTCGCACATACAGGAGTGTGTTTCCGTCCTTAGCCGAAATTCCGATTTCCACCTTCCCGCCAGACGGAGCATGCCGGATCGCATTCGTCAGCAAATTGGTAAGCAATTGGTCTACCCGCCTCGTATCCGCATGCAGTTGAATCGGTTCATCCGCCGGATGAAGGATTAGCTGGATCTGTTTCTCCGCAGCGAGCGGACGAAGCCGACCCATCACTTCTTTAATCAACCCACTGGCCGGAAACGTTGATTTTTCCAGCTGCATCTGACCCGAGCTGAGCCGGGTATACTGCAGCAATTCGCTAACGACGCGATCCATTTTTTCAGCTTCTTCCCGGATCATCGACGCATACTCATTCCGCTGATCTATGGACAAGGGAAGCTCCTCAATCATTTCCGCAAAGCCTTCAATTAGAGAGAGTGGTGTTTTCAACTCGTGAGATACTGCACCGAGAAACTCATTTTTATCCTTCAGGTCTCTCTTCAGACGGGCCAGAGCTTCATCCAGTCGATCAGCCAATAGATTCACGCTCGCGGCCAGCTGCCCCATTTCATCGCGGCCGGGATAATGGATCTTCTCGCTGAAATCCAGGGCAGCAATTCGCGTAGTAATCCCTTTAATCTTTTTAATCGGACGAGTAATGATCCGTGAGACCAGGTAGGCAATGATTAGGGAAACGAGCAAGGCCAATCCGAGGACCATACCAAAGTAGCGTCGGATCACCCCCGTAATTTCCACGGCCGAATCGTCCGGCACCGCCAGCAGCAAAAACCGATTCGAGTCCCCTCGGATAGGCGTGGAGAGAAAATGGACGGGATGCCCTTCTATTTCTTCCGCAAATGAAGCGATGTTCTCCTGCTCCCGATGCCGGACAATGATCTTGCGAATCAAACGGTCGTTCGCCAAGTCGGATATGAAGTTCAACTCTTCCTCAGAGACAGGACGTTGCGGGCGATGGAACACTTCATAATTAATTTTGCCGAAATCCGCTTGCCCCATTTCCAGCACGACCGCAACGGCGTTTTGCTCAAGTTCGAAGTCTGCGATGTGCTCGTATATGTCTTCGATTGACAGCGTCTCCGTAGTGAAGAACAGACCGTATTGATGGTTGAATGATTCCTCCAGCGACCGCAGCTGATGATTCGTATAATAGGATTGAAAACCTGTCCATACCAGTACAAAGCTAATGAATAAAGATACGGCCGTGCCAATGAACAAGATGCCGAATAGCTTATAAGTGATTGAAAGTTTACGGATGGTCTTCAATTTTGTACCCCTCACCCCAGACAGTTTGAATACAATGTGCGGGCTGTCCTATTTTTTCCCGAATCCGCTTGACGTGTGTGTCTACCGTCCGATATTCACCTTCATACCTACTCCCCCACACCCGGTAGACGATTTGTTCTCTCGTAAGCAGGCGCCCCTTGTTTTCAATCAGGTACACCAGCAGCGCAAATTCGCGAGGCCGCAGTTTCACCGGTATGCCGTCCGCTTTTACGCTTCTGGCCCGCACATCAATCTCGATGGCGCCGCATTTCAGCAAGGTCTTGTTCTCCGGATTCGTTCTTCGCCAGATCGATTCCATTTTTCGCATCAGTACTTTCAGTCGAAACGGTTTCGTAACATAATCGTCCGCCCCCAGATCATATCCGTATACCTCGTCTTCTTCACCGGTCAACGCCGTTAAAAATATGATCGGCACATTTTGGGTCTGCCGCAGTTCGTAACATGTATCCCAGCCATCCATTTTCGGCATCATGACATCCAGCAATACCAGATCCACGTTGTGCCGCTTCATTTTCTCCAGCGCTTCCTCGCCGTTAGATGCTTCCACCACATCAATCTGATGCGCTTGCAAATAACTTCCGATCATCATACGTATTCGCAGATCATCGTCGACGATCAACACCATCTTCACTGGGGACACCTCCCTTGTTTACATCTTCCATACTATTTTAACGGTAGTCACGAAATGGGTCCGGAAAACATTTTTTCACACCTCGCCCCTGTTTTCAAAGATCATCCCACCGCACAATTTGTATGTAAAAGTAAATGTTGTACGTTCCTATGGTTCAGAATCAGCTTTGTTAAGAGCGATAGCGGGCATGGTTCCCCGTGGACAAACGGATATCAACCCGGATGCTAATGCACATCAGACTCTTGTTGTTAGTCGCAAACAAGATGAATGGAAAATCGAACTATTTCAAAATACTCCGGCTCAGTTTCATGGTAAACCCGAGTTAGTCGAGCAAATGACTCAAGAATTACGTTCCATGCTATCATAAAATGTTTGTCCCCATCCCAGAGCTTCGCATTTACTTCAAACTCCACCTGTTTCGTATGAATCTATTTTTCGTGATCTGTAATAACAAACATAAGATCCAGCTATCAATACCCGTCAAAGAATGTCATCCATCAACTGTCAGGGTCACCGACTTCAATTCTTTTGAATATATCTCTCCTGTCAAATCAATCACAAAAACCAGCATAAGCCCATTCCTTAAAACGCGGGAAAACAGGCACCAAGATTGCTATCACTCCTAACAATTTATCTGTGTTTAGATTCATTGTTGGAACATTCTTCACGAACAAATGTTCTATAATGGGGGGGGTGAGAATTGCAGGTCTCTTCCCTGAACACCCGGATGCTCTGCTGAATGTAATCTTGGATGACCCGGGTTTCCTCCGGGCTGAAGCCCGACATCACGAATTCAAAGGGGATGGCTCAATACCGGTTTAAGTCCAACGGAAAGCAGCGTGTAAAGGGCTTACCCTATCCAAAACGTAAACAGATACCACAGCCGCTTAAACGCTTTAACGGCGTTGCAACTAAATATTTGCAACATTATTTGGCTTGGTTTCGTTACTTAGACAGCAAGGAATATGAGAATACAGCAGCGAGTAAGAAAATATGTTGGTGAATTCATGCCTGTTTTCTGTGACCGACACGAATGCTTTGACTTTCTGCTTATACTTATTAAACAAACTGTCAGTTTAAATTAGCAATCCATAAGAAACAACCCAAGCTGAAATGTGCTAAGCTGATTTGGAGAAACACGCAAAAGAAATTCTGAGTACTGCCGTCACTGTCATTTGGGGACGTGTGACTTATCAGGGAATGCACAGTTATTGGCCATCTGTGCCTTCGAACCCATCAGCTTCGCAACATGAAACGGAATCATGTCGAGTGGATCGAAAAGACATTCAAAATCGTTTTTTCCACGCCACTGGAGAAAATCGAATGGAACAGTTTCAGATTGGTGTATTGAGAATGTCAAGGAAGAGATCAAGAACCTCAGGCAGAGGAAGACGTTGGAAACTAATAATTGGAGGCGCTATTGAAATGGCTAAACTGATCTACCCTATTAACGTATCTTTGGACGGTTACATGGAAGACGAGCGAGGCAATTTAGAGTGGTCGATCTCCGATGACGAGTTGTTTGCGTTCTGGACTGACTTTCAGCGGCCGATTGGCACCTACCTATACGGGCGTCGGATGTACGAGTCGATGGTGTACTGGGAGACGGCAAGCGCCAAGCCCGGCGATCAACCGGAGGAAACGCGGGAATTCGCGCAGATCTGGCGAGCGGCTGAGAAGATCGTGTATTCCCGGACGCTTCAGGCGGTTTCAAGCGCCAGCACCAGGATCGAGCGCGAATTCGATGCTGATGCGATCCGGAGGCTGAAGAAGTCTTCAGGAGCCGACATTACGATTGGCGGCCCCGAGCTTGCTGGGCAGGCGATGAGCGCGGGACTGATCGACGAGTGTCATCTGCTTCTTAATCCGATTGTCTTGGGTGGAAGGAAGCGAGCATTACCGGACAACCTCAGCATACGGCTCGAGCTGCTCGGTGAGCGCCGCTTCAGAAGCGGCGTTGTTCATCTTCACTACCGCGTGATCGTCTGACCGCGATGCTAGACTGAAATTCAGGAGATACGCTTTTGAACTTACTATAATCAAGTGAAATTATGAAGCCGGAATTTATGAGCGGTTTCCATTTCTGAACGATGAAGTACGAATGCACAATAAACCGCCTCTATAAACGAGGTGGTTTTCTTATCAGGATATTTCACCCCCTCCTCGATCCACTCATCCTCTACCTGGGAGACACTTAATCTGAAAACATGGGTTTTTCTATATTCCAGCAGGTATTGCTTGGCTGCATGATAGACCCATACGTTCCCGGATTTTAACAAAGACAGAAAGCGGTTTATGCTTATATATCCAGGCAATTCAATCGTCGAATAAAAACCGGATCGTGAACCAAAAACTCTTTCCATGTTATACCTATTACTTTCCCGCCATCTATAACTTCGCTTATAAAATAATAGTCCCTATCAGTAAACTCATATAAGTTGTCGTAATATTCTCCCCATGTAATTCCATATGGTGCGCCACCGTCAGTGTAATCAATAATAGCATAGAAATTCTCGTCTTGATCGAATCCCCCCTGTCCTTCATGTTTCTCCATTCTTCTCTCTTTTCTTTTATTTCTGTTCTTCTTTCGTTGTTTCACTTTAGTCATCCTTTTATGGGTTGTGCGTAGTGTTGCCAACAGGCCAGGTGGAGAGTGCTTGCGCAGCAACAGCCTCTAGCATGTCACGACTGAAGCCAGCTTTGGCTTGGACAGCCATCCCGTGAAGGACTGCCATTACGAACGCAGCAAGCTCAGCACTGTTAGCTGTTGCCGGCAAATCTCCTTCTTGTCTCGCCCGTTCGAGGCGGTTACGTAACGTCGCTTCTCCTTCCGCTCGCGCTTCGATCAAGGCACGTCGTATCGGTTCTGCATCGTCAGAGCCAGCCAAAGCACCGTGAATACCAAGACATCCCTTGCGATCTGGGTAACGAGTATGCAATTCAGCAGCTCTGCTGAGGATGTATGCGACTACCTCCCGCGAGGTTGGCAGCTCTAGCGCTGCTGGGAAGTAATCCAAATAGTGTTCGTAATAGCGCGCAAGTACTTTGCGAAACAGCGATTCTTTATTGCCGAACGCCGCGTAAAGCGCGGGTCTTTCGACACCAGTAGCTTGCGTTAAATCTGTATATGACACGCCCTCATAGCCTTTGCGCCAGAACACACAAAGAGCCGCGTCCAATGCCTGCTCCACATCAAATTCACGGTTGCGTCCCATTCGTCCGGTCACCTCTTTCTTGGTAACAGTTGATTCATTAACGGGTTGTACCCAATTCGCACTGCAAATTATCATAACATACGTTACAAAACCCTGACAATGTAGCAAAACCTGTAGTGACTCATCAAATAGTCTGCAACCAGATTCTTATATTATCTTTCAGACGCTATACCTAGTACAAGGGAATGACTCTCCTCGCTAGAATATGACGTCTTACAGTTGACTGATTGACAGAGCTCACCAATTTGTATAATATATTTTATCGTAACGGTCGTTACGAAATTATGCAAACCCCGGGAGAATAACAAATACATGAATAAAAGGAGCAAACCTATGACTAAGAAATTCAATGCAAAATCAACTGCAGATCAGGTGCTTTCAGGCATTGATTTGAAGGGAAAGCGACTTCTCATTACTGGCGTATCTTCTGGCATTGGTCTCGAAACGGCTCGCGCACTGGTTGCTCACGGCGCTAGCGTTGTCGGCACGGTCAGGAATCTAGTCAAAGCCGAAGCATCCACTTCTTCGGCACTTGAAGCAGCAGCGCAAGGAGGCGGCAGCTTACGGTTAATCGAGCTCGACCTTGCATCTCTACATAGCGTTCGCACCTGCGCAGATCACCTGTTGGACAACGGCCATCGGTTCGATACCATTATCGCCAATGCTGGCGTAATGGCAACTCCGTTCGGGCGGACAGCCGACGGCTTCGAAATGCAGTTCGGGACGAACTATCTTGGTCACTTCGCTTTGATCAATCAGATCGAGCCGCTACTCAACGACAATGGACGTCTGATCGTACTATCGTCTCAAGCTCATCGTGTCGCCGACGTAGACTTGGAAGATCCGAATTACGAGCAGCAGGCATACGACCCGTTCGTCGCATATGGCCGGTCGAAAACAGCCGCTACGCTCTTCGCAGCAGAATTCGATAAGCGTCATCGCCAGCGCGGTATAAGAGCAGCGGCAGTGATGCCCGGGAATAGTCTTACCGATCTCGCCCGCCACTTCTCGCAGGAAGACTTGCAAGGTCTGTTCGAGAATGTCGGCAACGCTCGCGCTGAAGCAGGTCTACCGCCAGCAGAGCTCAAAGAGGTAGCCCAAGCAGCCGCAACGTCCGTCTGGGCCGCTATCGTCGCTGACAAAGACCAAATAGGCGGACGGTACCTCGAAGACTGTGCAGTCGCACCCGTCGACGATTCACCTAACCCGTTTGCCGACGGTGTAAGGTCATATGCGCTCGATGCGAACAAAGCCGAAAAGCTTTGGTCAATAAGCAAGAAGATGATCGTTACTTGACTGCGCGAATATGAAGGCATTTCTACAAATACAGTAAAAAAATACAGCAGGATTCCAACGATGGAAATCCTGCTGCTTTTCGTTGGATTGCTGCATCACTCCATACCAAGCATCCGTCGAAGCTCCTCTTCATTGTCCACAACCAGAATGCCCAGGTCGCGCGCCTTCGTCAGCTTACTGCCGGCACTCTCGCCAGCTACCAAGTAATCGGTTTTCTTCGATACGCTGCCGGTCACCTTAGCCCCTGCCGCCTCTAGCAGCTCTTTGGCTTCATCACGTGTCATACTGGTCAGCGTACCTGTCAGCACGACCGTCTTGCCATTGAACGGACTATCCTCTACAGTGACGCCGAGCGCTTCCGAAGCAGCACTGGACGATACCGCTTCTGCTTTGACACCAGCTGCGAGCATGCGCTCCATGCTGTCCCTCATGACAGGGTCCGCGAAGAACGATACGATACTGTCCGCCACAATTTCACCAATGTCATGAATCGCTACTAGCTCATCCCGCTCCGCTGCCCGCACTGCAGCCAAGCTGCCGAAATGATCGGCGAGCACCTTCGTCGTCGTTTTGCCGGTATTCGGGATGCCTAGCGCGAACAGGAACGAAGCCAAGTCACGCGACTTGCTCTTCTCGATCGCGTCGAGCAGGTTCTGCGCCTTCTTCTCGCCGAATCGTTCCAGCTTGATCAGATCATCGAAGGCCAAATGATACAGATCGGCCGGATCGCGCACGTCTAGCTCAGTATGCAATTGGCGCGCCGTCTTCACACTGAATGTCTCAATGTCCATCGCATCACGTGAAGCGAAATGCGTGATCCGCGCAATCAGCTGCGGCGTGCAGCCAAGTCGATTCTCGCAGAACAAGTGCGCACCGCGCATCACTAGCTCAGAGTCACATGCGGGACAGCGCTCCGGCACGACAATCTCCTCACCATCGACCTCATCTGTCACTTTGCCCAATATTTCCGGAATGACATCATTAGAGCGGCGAATGTACACGAGTGAACCAAGCGCATGCTTGAGCTGCTTGCGCTCAATGTCCCCCGCGTTGTTCAATGTACAGTTCTGCACCGTGACGCCTGCCAGCTCGACTGCTTCCACCTTCGCCACCGGCGTAATCTTGCCTGTACGTCCTACTTCCCAATGCACTTCCTTGAGCACCGTCGTCGCTTCCTCAGCCTCGAACTTGAACGCCACCGCCCAACGAGGAAACTTCTCTGTATACCCGAGCACCTCGCGAGTCCGCATATCGGCAAGCTTGATGACAGCACCGTCAATAAGGTAGTCCAGTTCATGCCGCCGTGCAACGATGCGCTCTAGTTCTTCTGTCACTTCCTCAATCGATGCACAGAAGAGAATGTACGGATTCACCTTGAAGCGATTATCCTTCAGGAACTCAACCATTTCCCGATGATCGGCAAACCCCACATTGTCGCTATACCCCACATTATAAATAAACGCATCCAGCTTCCGCGAAGCGGTTACCGCCGGATTCAGGTTGCGAAGTGCTCCGGCTGCGGCGTTACGCGCATTTTTCAATGGCTCTGCCGCTGTCTGGTTATAGGCTTCCAGGGTGGACAGGTGCATAATCCCTTCCCCTTGCACTTCAATGGTCCCATCCTTGTACGGAATCGTGAGCGGGATGCTGCGAATCGTGCGGACCTGCGGCAGTATGCCTTCCCCGACCACACCATTGCCGCGCGTAGCTGCTTGCACAAGCTGACCGTCACGATAGGTCAAATTCAACGTAAGTCCATCATATTTCAATTCCACCACGAAGGAAGGCGTCGGCAGCGGTTGCTCCGGGTTCTTCTGATTGTAGTCCCCAACCAGCTTCTGCATACGAGTATGCCAAGCGAGCAAGTCTTCTTCGTTCTGCGCCTTATCCAAGCTCCATAATCCAGCAAGATGCCGATGCTCCTCGAACCCTTTCAACAGCTCGCCGCCAACCCGCTTCGTCGGTGAATCGTCCAGCACTTGTCCAGAATCCTTCTCCAGCTGCACGAGCTCATCATACAGCTTGTCATAGGCTGCATCCGATAGTAGCGGATCGTCCAACGTATAATAATGATAATTAAGACGGTTCAGCTCCTCCACCAGCTGCTCCATACGCGCGATTGCTTCGCTCACGTTCGATCCCTTCCTTTATACGGCAAAATGATTCATTCCAACTTCAACGCTACTGTTTCGTAATCGGTGCAAACCGTGCCAATAGACGCTTAATGCCTACTGGAGCAGGGAATGCAATTTGCAGTTCTGTATCATCACCGCTGCCCTTCATCGATACAACTGTGCCTGTTCCCCACTTATTGTGCCCCACCTTGTCGCCCACTGCGAAAGATTGGTCGCCTGTTCCCGCTTGCCCCGTTGAACCCGGCGCTGCACTGCGATTGCCTGCGGAACTCCATGTTACACGCGATGGCTTCACATTAGCACTGCCACCCGAAGGCCCGCCGATTGAAGTACGGGATATGAAACTGCGGAAATCCCGCTGCGGCGATACATCCTCCATCACTTCATCCGGCAGCTCCTTCAGAAACCGCGAAGGCAGATTGGACATCGTGCGGCCGTACAGCGTACGCGACTGCGCACGCGTCAAGAACAGCTGCTCCTCCGCCCTAGTAATGCCGACATAAGCAAGCCGGCGTTCTTCCTCCATCTCTTCGGGTTCCTCCAACGAGCGCATGTGGGGGAAGATCCCTTCCTCCAGCCCGGCTACGAATACAACAGGGAATTCTAGCCCCTTTGCACTGTGCATCGTCATCAAGATGACGCCGTCCTTCATTGCCTCACCGTCGTTGTCCACGGAGTCGATATCTGCAATGAGCGCCAGATCGGTCAGGAATGCCACCAGCGACTTGTCCTCGTTCCGCTTCTCGAATTCCTGAGTAACGGACATGAACTCGTCAATGTTCTCCAGTCGGGAGCGCGATTCCAGCGTCCCTTCCTGCTGCAGCTCCAGACGGTATTCCGTCCGTTCCAGCACTTGCTCGGCAAGCTCCGTTACCGACAAGTAATCGGACTGCGCAGCAAGCTGCTGGATCATCTCCCGGAAGTCCTGCAGCACTCCGGCTGTTCTAGCTGCAACGCCAACAGCAGCAGCATCCGCGGACGCAGCGAACAGCGATACCCCTTCAGCCGCAGCATGCGCAGCAAGCTTATCCATCGTCGTCCCGCCTACGCCGCGCTTAGGCACATTCACGATACGCGCGAAGCTAATATCATCGTCGGGGTTGGAGACAAGGCGCAGATAAGCTAGCAAATCCTTGATTTCCTTCCGTTCATAGAAGCGGATGCCGCCGACGATTTGATACGGAATGTCGGATTTGATCAAGATTTCCTCCAGCACCCGCGATTGCGCATTCGTACGATACAGAATGGCATGGTCGTTGTAGCGCTTTCCGCCGTTTTCTACATTTTCCCTGATCGCCTTGGCTATGAAATACCCTTCATCATGCTCAGAATCCGCGGCATACAGCTTGAGCTTCGTGCCCTCACCTTGATCTGTCCACAAGTTCTTAGGCTTACGGCCGGTATTGTTGGCGATGACCTCATTGGCTGCCTTAAGAATATTCGATGTGGAGCGATAGTTCTGCTCCAGCAAGATGACATCAGCTTCCGGATAGTCCTCTTCGAAGTTCAGAATGTTGCTAATATCCGCTCCGCGCCAGCGATAGATCGACTGGTCGCTGTCCCCGACTACACAGATACGGCGATGCTTGTCTGCCAGCATCTGGCACAGCATATACTGCGCGCGGTTCGTATCCTGATACTCGTCGACGTGGATGTAGAGGAACTTGTTCTGATAAAACTCCAGCACCTCCGGCACCTCGCTGAACAGCTCAATTGTTTTCATAATAAGGTCGTCGAAGTCGAGGGAATTATTGCTCTTCAATTTCTTCTGATACAGCTTGTATACCTTCGCTGCAACCTCTTGATAGTAATCGCCGATCTTCTGCTCGAAGCGCTCTGGCGTCAGCAATTCATTCTTCGCTCCGCTAATGACGGATAGGATGCCGCGCGGATCGAACTTCTTCGCGTCGATGTTCAGCTCTTTCAAGCAATTCTTCACGACCGACTGCTGATCCCCCGCATCCAATATCGTGAAGTTGGACCGATAGCCGATTCGCTCAATATCTCTGCGCAATATACGCACACACATCGAATGAAAGGTGGACACCCATATATCCGCACCGGTCGGTCCGACTAAACTAGATACCCGCTCCTGCATTTCGCGCGCTGCTTTATTCGTGAAGGTAATCGCCAGAATACTCCACGGCGCCGCCTTGCTAGTAGCGATCAAATAGGCAATGCGATGGGTGAGCACCCGTGTCTTGCCGCTGCCCGCCCCTGCCATAATCAAGAGCGGCTTCTCCGTGCTCTCGACCGCTTTGCGCTGCTGTGGATTCAAGCGACTGACCGCTTGTTGAATATCGACTGTTTCTTGAAACATATAGCATAAACCCCTTTAGTAAAATAAAACTGTACCTGCTGCCTACACCTCTGTTGCCCGAACGGTCTCCAACGCAGCGTCCAAATTCTCATAGAGCGCATTGCCTACGACAATTGTATCGGCTGCATCGAGTGCCTCTTGAGCAGAAGCCAGATCGTGAATACCGCCGCCATAGAACAGGCGCGCATTCTCCAGCTCGCGCTTAGTGGCGCGTACGAGTTCGAGATCACCCTGCATGCCGCTGTACTCGATATAGAAGATCGGCAGGTGAAGAAGTGTTTCCGCTAATTTCGCATAAGCCTGAACGTCCTGCGCATCCAACCCCGTATTCGCATTCGTTACTGCTGCAACCGTACTGTCTGGATTCAACACGACATACCCTTCCGGCACAATCCACTCCCAGGGCAGTCTCGTTCCATAAGTGCGGATTGCCTGCTGATGACGACCTACGATCATATTTGGGTCGCGGCTGTTCAGCACCATCGGGATGAAGTAAAAATCAAATCCCGGCACGACTGCTTCTTGATCACTCACTTCCAGCACACAGGGCAGCGTATAGCGCCGGATGCGCGAAAGCAGCTCCACTGTATTCTCGAACGTCACACCGCTGGACCCGCCTACCAAGATCGCGTGCGTTCCCGACATGCATATTCGCTCAAGCGCCTCATCTGTTATGTCCCGATCCGGGTCCAACTTGAATACATGCCGCCACTCGCGGACAACATCGGCCATCCCCACTTCTGCTTGCCCCTTCCTCCGTTGCTTGCTTCAATACAATGATGATTATACCATGAGTCTAAGTCAGCCGGGGGGGAGAGTCAACAAACTACAAATTTTCGCTGCAATCCCTTGCAGGGGCAATTGGTATTGTACAGCGCCGACATCGTATGCCGCTTTGGGCATCCCGTAGACTACAGATGTAGCGGCATCTTGTCCGATTGTTCTTCCTCCATAACGACGAATAGCAAGCATTCCTTTGACACCGTCATAGCCCATTCCTGTTAACAGAACGGCTATTACACGAGCACCCGCTTGCTTAGCCGCTGATTCGAACAGGATGTCTACCGAAGGTCTGTGTCCATTCACTTTATCCGCTCCATCACAGTTCACCGCGTATCCTCCCCCGCTGCGCACTACCCGTATATGTTCGTCTCCCGGAGCAATGATCACAGTTCCTCGCTGCAACCTGTCTCCGGATTGCGCCTCTTTGACATGAAAGTCTGTTGTCGCATTCATCCGCTCAGCGAACATTCTTGAGAATACAGACGGAATATGTTGTACAATCGCAATCCCTGGCATTCGCGGAGGAAGCTGCTCGAGCAATTGATGAACAGCACTTGTTCCACCCGTCGATGCTCCAACGACGATGATGTCACCTTCTTGCCCATACGAAGCATCTCGATAGCCCATACTGGTAAGCTTTCGGGACTTCGGCTGCATGTAATTAGAGGATGCTGCAATCTTCACCTTCTTGATTAGTTCGAATATAAACCGCTCCACCTCACCGACAGCTTGCATATTAGGCTTCGCGACAAAATCAACAGCTCCCGCTCTCAACGCATCGAATATCGCTTCTGTTACCGTGCTCACGACAATGACAGGCAGAGGATGCTGCGGCATCAGTTGGCGTATGAATTCCACTCCGTTCATGCGAGGCATCTCTACATCACACAACATCACATCCGGCTCATCCCGTTCCATTCGATCTGCTGCTTCATACGGATTCCGGGCGGTGCCAACTACTTGAATGGACGAATCCGACGATAACCCTCTTGCCAATAATGTTCGGAACAGTGCACTGTCATCCACAATTAACACCTTTATTTGCGGTTGTCTTCGCATGTTCAATGACTGTCCTTTCTATACACGCCAGGCATGACGTACTTATAGGGTGTCTTCTCACGATCGATAGATTCCGATTGACTAATGAACAAATAACCGTTAGGCTCTGTTCGTTCCCATAACTTATCAACCAATGCATCTCTTGTCGACTTGTCGAAGTAAATCATGACATTCCGACAGAAGATTGCATGGAATTTTTTTCGAAATGGGAACCGAGGCTCCATCAGATTAAACTTCCTATATATAACCTGCGCTTTGATCTTTGCATCGACTTGATATTTCCCCGTTGAAAGCCTCTTGAAATACCGGGATTGCCAGTGCTTCGGCAAGGCAACAATCTGTTCAGCAGAATATTCACCGCTCACAGCTTGCTGTAACACTCGTGATGAAATATCCGTAGCCAGAAGCTTCGTATCCCAGTCCGACGGTTTAGTCAGGAAATAATCGTTGAGAATCATAGCGAGTGTATAGGATTCCTGCCCCGTGGAGCAGCCCGCACACCATATACGCAAGTCCTTGTCAGAGACACTCCCTTCCATATATGGCACGACTTCATCGCGAAAAAAATGAAAGTGCTCTGTTTCTCTCATAAAAAAGGTGTGGTTCGTTGATACCTTGTCGATCAGTTCCAGTGCTGCTGCACCTGTGTGATCAGACACTACATAGTCATAGTATTCAGAGAAGGTTGCAAACCCCTTCTGCATCAACAACTGATGCAGTCGGCCTATGAGCAATGCGGTCTTCTCCATCTTCAGATGTATACCATACATTCTCTTGATATAGGATGCCATCTGCTGGAATTCCTTCGTCGTAATCGTAACCAAGGAAACATCACTCCTGTCGAGAAGAAGGAGAGCCTAACATACGGCCCTCCTTCCTTCACATTCTTAATATTTATCGAATTCCTGATCGCTCAATACAATCTTCTTAGTTCCGCTGCCCTTGTTGTGATTGGACTTATCGTCCTCCATACGATCTCCTGATTCCCCAGACAGTCTGCTCAGCATCTGCCTGACCTCGGGGCTCAGTTCTTCTTTACTTGCATAAGCATGATTATTCATTGATCTCAATGTAAATTGATTTACTTGTTCATTCATCTTCTCTGCTTGTGTCGACAATTCTTCGCTTGCGGATGCAGATTCTTCTGAAGTCGCAGAATTCGTCTGTGTAACTTGGGACACCTGCATGATCGCCTGATTCACTTGTTCTATGCCGGATGCTTGCTCATTCGAAGCAAGAGCAATTTGATCAACCAGCTCGGCAACTCTGGATACCCCGTCCACAATCTCGTTCAATGCACTTGCGGTGTCGTTCGCAATCTTCGTCCCGCCTTCAACCTTCTTAATAGATCCTTCGATCAAATCCGTAGTTTCCTTGGCTGCACTGGCTGATCGGGCAGCGAGATTGCGAACTTCCTCTGCCACAACGGCGAAGCCTTTGCCATGCTGTCCCGCCCTCGCGGCTTCTACAGCTGCATTAAGAGCGAGGATATTCGTCTGGAAGGCAATCTCATCGATGACCTTAATAATCTTGGAGATATTGCTTGACGATTCATTAATATCGTCCATGGAGCGAAGCATCAGCTTCATCTGCTTGTCCCCCTCCACCGCCTTCGTCCTGGAGGATTCAGCCACCGTATTCGCTTCCGTCGCCCTTTCCGCATTCATATTCGTCTGCGACCCTATTTCCTCCAAGGAAGCCGACAGTTCTTCTATGGAGCTAGCTTGCTCCGTTGCGCCTTGCGATAACACCATACTGGAATCCGATACCTGCTTCGCGCCTGAAGCCACTTGTTCAGCTGACATTTTAATATTCGTAAGCACTTCGTTCATGCTGTTAGACATGTTTCTAAATGCTTGGGAGAGTGCGCCTATTTCATCAGTGGACCGCACTGTAATTTCAACATCCAAATTCCCCGCCGCCACTTCCTTCGCAGCACGGTTCACCTCATTAATAGGCACGGTGATCATGCGTGTAATCAAGAATGCTATGCCAGTCGCCAACACCAATGCTATTAGAGTCCCGGCGATTAATGTACTATTTGTTACATCTCTGCGAGCATCGTTATCCAGGGCCCGCTGCTCCAGCAAGGACATCTCTATATTCTGACTTTCTGCGATGATGCTTCTGAATTCGTCGAAGGCTGACTTTCCTTTTGCCGCACGCTCATCGCGAATGACTGCATCGAAGGAATTCTCTCCTGCCTCTACTTGCTTTCTCAGCTCGATACTCGCATTCGCCAGCGATTGCCATTCTTGCTTCTTAGCATTCAACTGCTCCAACAACTCCTGCTGCTTCGGATTATCGCTGGTCAATGCTTTCACTTTGGAGAAGTGTTCCTCAAAATCCGATATCCCTTCATAATAGGGATCCAATGACTTCTCATCTCCGGTAAGAGAGAAGCCCCGCTGTCCTGTCTCCATATTCACCATACTCGTAAGGACTTCTTGCAGTTCCATTAATACTTCATATGTATGATCATTCCACTCTGATGCTTCATTTTGCTTGGCAAAGTTAAAATAGGACAAGGCCGACATCGCAACCAAAATAGCCAACACCAATGCAAATCCGCTATACAACTTTTTCCCTATGCTGAGGTTTCGTATCCATTTAATCATGCTGTCATCCCCTTTAATAAGCTTATGGTATAGCAGTCCATTACCCCATATTTGCCAAGTGCTCACTTTCCTCATGATTGAGCAGTTTGTCACAATCCAGGATCAACTTCACTTCATCACCGACCTTGCCAATCGCTTTGATATAAGTATGACTACTGTGATTCAACTCAGGCGGTGCTACAATATTTTCTTCCGCTATAGCCAATACTTCTGACACCTGATCCACAATAAGACCGATGGATACCTCGTTAATGTCTACGACAATGACACAGGTTCGATCGTTGTAGTCGCGGAACTCCTTTTTGAATCGAAGGCGAACGTCCATAACCGGAATGATCTTCCCCCGTAAATTAATGATCCCGCGAATATACTCGGGCATTTCGGGAACTTCCGTTATCGTTTGCACACCGATGATCTCTGTAACATGTTTGATTTCGATGCCAAAAAATTCATCGTCCAATGAAAATGTCAAGTATTTCCCTCGTTGGGTGTCTTCCTCATAAACCGTATCTTCTTGCATGTTGCCCGCCATGTCCTCATCCCCTTTACAGTTCTTAGGTCAGATTTTCGACATCCACTATCAAGCTGATGCTCCCATCCCCCAGCAAGGTACATCCAGCTAATCCGCTAATCTTCTTCAAGGCCCGGATATAGTCTGGCATCGTTTTCACTACGACTTGCTGCTCTCCGATCAACTCATCAGCGAAGATACAATACGTTTTCGCCTCACTCTCAACCATTATCATGATCCCCGACGAAAGTATTTCTTCTGCATGGCTCACACGGAATCTCTCATGCAGCCTAAGGATCGGATAGCATTGACCCCTGACCATAATCATTTCCCGTTCATTCAGATCATGGATGATATCCCGTTCAACAGCTCGGAAGGATTCCTTGATCGCCGTTATCGGCAAGGTGAATCGAGAGCTTCCTACCCGAATATTCATCCCATCGATGATCGCCAGAGTAAGCGGGATTTTGAAATAAAATGTTGATCCGATCCCTTGCTCACTTTCTACCCAGACAGATCCCCCAACCGCTTCTATGTTGCGTACCACAACATCCATCCCGACTCCGCGTCCAGAGAATTCACTAACTTCTTCCTTGGTCGAAAAGCCTGGGAGAAAAATTAGCGCATGAATTTCCTTATCTGTCATTTCGCTCTCTAGTCTATGTATAAGTCCATTTGCTCGCGCGCGTTCTAGTATGCGTTCCTTATTCAATCCTCTCCCATCATCCCGAATAATGATGAACACATCACTTCCCGCATTTTTCGCTTCCAAGGTTAACGTGCCTATCTCTTCCTTGCCCTTATCGATTCGTACTCGCGGTTCTTCGATACCGTGATCGATAGCGTTGCGAATAACATGCATCAATGGATCAGATATCCGTTCAATAATGTTCTTATCTACTTCTGTATCCTCGCCTACAATATTCAACCGAACTTCTTTTTCTAATTTCTTGCACATATCTCTGACAATTCGCTGCATCTTGTGAAAAGTCGCCGTGAGCGGTACCATTCGAATGGACATCACCATATCTTGGATTTCACTTGTAATCTTATGTAATTGACGGGCTGATTTCATGAAATTATCCAACTCTAGCCCTTGCAAATCTGGATTCTGAGTAACCATAGCCTCCGAGATTACCAACTCTCCTACCAAATCCATTAGCTTGTCCAGTTTGGAGACATTCACACTAATCATGCTTTGCTGCAGCGACTTCTGTTCACCAGTCGTTCTGCTTGAAGCGATGCTGCTAGTACTTGAAGCATGGGGTGGCGCGGAATCGTTCGCAGCTTGTGTGCCTTGGGGCATAGGGTTCGATTCCGAATCACTCTCTAAGTAAGTTAGTTGAATCGACTTCACATTGCTAGCATGTGCGAAAAACGCGTTCACCTCTTCTTCCGCCGCTGTACTCTTGAACCAAATTCGAAATCCTTCTTTGCGAATAATTTCCGCTGTAGCTGCATTCTCCGCAATATCCGCCGGTTCATAGGTAAGATGCTCAACCATATCCTTTAGTTGGTGAACAACTGTAAAGGCTCTGACATTCTCCATCCCTTCTTCTTCCTCGAAAAAAAGGTGTGCCGTGAATGCCTGGGTACGCTCGAATTTAGGTGCGGGTAATTCCAGTTCTTCCGAATCGGACTGTGGGGAACGCGCCTCTTTCAGCATGGAGAGGAAGTTGTGCGCTTTATTCGTGACAGCGCTTTCATTCCCGTCATTAATTTGTCCGTCTTTTAGCTTTTGCAATTCAACTTTGATGAAGTCACTGCCTTCTAACACTATATCTGCAAGTTCAGAATACGGAACATTGTCCATCTTATGTTCTCTCAAGTAATGAAGCACATCTTCTATGGAATGGGCCAGTTGCGCTATGTTGGAGAATTTCATAGTAGCTGCTGAGCCTTTAATGGTATGCATGGCGCGGAGAATTTCATTGAACAATTCAGTGGAATAATCGTTCGATTCCTCGACTAATAAAATCGCACGATCCATCTGTTCAATGAGTTGTTCTGTCTCGAAGTAAAACATCTCAATAATCGAATCATCCAAAAAGTTGTCCACAGATAGTCCTCCCCTGCATGTTGAGCAATCTGAACAAAGCAATTCTGGGGGATACCAATCCATATCTCCTTCGTTCGCCTTCATCATACTTCACGTTTCGACATTTTTCAACATAGTTCGTTCTATTTCGATATAATTTTCTACATTTTTTGATGTTTTTCGCGGTATGCGGGGGTCGGTGAAATCACTATCTGCCGAAATTGCTGCAAATCTGCAGGCTTGGAAGGGACAGAACGGATGATTCCCCACAATTGCTGCGAATGTGCATCTTTGCACGCGGAATATCGCCAGTTCAGGCAGTCTGTGCTTCAAAAGGATGTATATTCGCAGGCATTCACCACTCCGAGGTAGGTTTGGACGGAGAAAGATGTATAATCGCAGGTAATAGCCACTCCGGGGCATGTTTGAGCGGAAAGGATGTATAGTACCACTCGAATCGTAGGAATTCACTTGCGCAGCGTGTATGCTGGCTAGTATGCAAGAAATTCCTGCAGATATGCAGGCTTGGAGCACGCAGGATGGGTGATATCCCACAATTCCTGCGAATGTGCATCTTTGCTCGCGGAATATCGCCAGTTCGGGCAGTCTGTGCTTCAAAAGGATGTATATTCGCAGGCATTCACAATTTCAGGGCAGAATTAGCGGAAAAGCCTGCACAATTGCGTTAATTTCGCGAATTTCCTGCCAAACGAAAAGGAGTACCGTAACACAGCTTCAACTGCTACGGATACTCCTTTGGTGCGAATGCTATATCTTTGACGCAATGCGCTACTTCACCAGTTGTCCGCGGACGCGGAAACTGCTTTGACCGGCTCCGCCTACTTCACCAGTTGTCCGCGGGCGCGGAAACTGCTTTGACCGGCTCCGCCTACTTCACCAGTTGTCCGCGGGCGCGGAAACTTCTTCGATTCGGCTTCGCCTACTTCACTAGTTGTCCGCGGGTCACACCCAACTGATTCGTAGCTTTCAGCTTACGCCACACTTGGGTGCCGGAGATGCGGCCGGTCAATGCGTCGCTATACAGCTCCAGCACTTCGCGCACTTTGTCCCCGGGTTCTTCGAGGAATTCGATACGGAAGCGGCGAACGCCAAGTTCTAGAAATTGCGGCAAATATTCCGAGCCGGATTGCTCGATCGCGTTGTACACCGTATTGCGGCAGCCTTCATCGACCCGCACCGGATGGTCCATGCCAATCCGGTCCTTGAGGCTGACGCGATGCTCCTCGCAAGGCCGGCCGCAATTCGTATAATCTGTTCCTTCACTCAAGAATGTGCAATATACACAATGTTCGGTGTGGAACATCGGCAAGTGCTGATGCAGCACGAGCTCTAACCCAGACGTATCTGTTCGGCGCATCAAATCGATCATTTGTTGGATATTCAGGTCATAGGACGGGGTCACTCGCTCACATCCGGCATCACGCAGCAGCTGAACGCTCTTATGATTCGCCGCATTCAAGGAGAAGTCGCCGATCAGCTGCGGGAATGTCCCTATGCCGCTAGCGTCCTGCTGCGCTTCTAGCCGCTTCTTGTTCAGGTAATAGAGCGCGCCGGTATTGCGCACGAGGATCGCATCAGGCTGCAAGCGCAGCATATGCTCGAAGTAGCCGGTTTCCCCTGGCATATGAATGCGCGGTGTCACCAGTCCAATCCGCTGCCCAGCGGCATGTGCCGCTTCTACTGCCGCAGGGAATTGCTTAATGAACTCGAAGTCCGCATAGATCATCGCTGCTCCGTACTCCGCTGCAGCTTCAACCTGTTCCAAGCTTCGACATAGCACGGTCAACTCTGGTGCCGCTGTCTCCGCTGGTGCGGCTGCTTCACGCTCAATGGCATCCGCATACACATCTACCTTCCGCTTCATATAGACGGGCGGCTGCTTGCGCAGCTCTTCCAGCCGCTCAACAGCTTCCCGCCGCAGCCGGTTCAACTCGCTCTTCGGCACGATCACGTCGCCATTCAGCTGTGCATCCATGCCAACCAACTCATACAAGGTGCCGCCTGTACGTCCGAACTGTTCACGCAGCAATGCCTCATCCATAGGACGCTTCAACGCGACCTCTAGAGACATCTCCGATTCGAGCACGACCGTCTTGCCCTTCTCCACGTCTGTCCACCATGTCTTCAGCGGCTGACCAGCTGATCCCGTAGCCCGAACGTGAAGCGGGAACACCCGGTAGGGCCGTTCCGTCTCGAACGTTTGCCTCAGCCGGCGGTCTAATGCCGGATCATTCGTCTTCCATATCCGATCGCCTACATGCACCCGCTTCAAGTTCACGTCGTTCCGTCCGGGCACAATTTCTACCTGCCAGCCTTCACCCGCTTCTCCTTCGAGCTTCTGCCCATCTCGGCGCAGATCGTAGACACGTCCGCCTTCCTCCTCCTGTGTCGGATCTCCGGCATCGAACACGATCCCATCTCCCCGCTTCAACGGTTCTTCCAACTTACATACCACACTGTCCTGCAGCACAGTCAGCACAGTACCCATATACACACCGCGGCTCTTCGGGAATGTCCCGTCTACCAGCTGCTTGTTGTTCGTTCCTCTCAGGAAGCCGTAGGTGAAGCCGCGCGAGAAGCTTTGCTGTAATTCACGCAGTTCCTCGCGGCTCGGTCCGTCCTGTACGTCTGCGTAGTAATCATCAATCGCTTTGCGGTACTTGCTCACCACGTTAGCGACATATTCGGCGCTCTTGTATCTGCCCTCTATCTTGAAGGAACGCACACCAGCTTCGATCAGCTCCGGAATAAGTTCAATCGCAGCCAAGTCCTTAGGACTGAGCAAATAGGCGACGTCGCCCATTGGCTTAATGTCCCCATCGACGACCATATCATAAGGCAGTCGGCATGCCTGCGCACATTCTCCGCGGTTGGCCGAACGGCCTCCCCACATTTCTGAAGTCAGGCACTGTCCCGAGTAAGAGACACACAACGCGCCGTGCACGAACACCTCCATCGGCAGCTTCGCTTGCTCGCCGATCTGTCGAATTTGCTTCAGGTTGTTCTCGCGGCCTAATACGACGAGTTCCAAATCCCACGGCTTGATAAATTCTACTGCCTCTGGAGAAGTAATCGTCATCTGCGTTGATCCATGTATAGGGAAGTCCGGCGATATGTCCCGAATCATCTTGACCAAGCCTAAGTCTTGCACGATTACGGCATCCACACCTGCGTCGATGCATGCTTCCACCAGCTCTTGCGCAGACATTAGCTCTTCCTCGAAGATCAAGATATTGAAGGTGAGAAATCCCCGTACTCCATACCCGCGCAAGAAGCGCATAATATCAGGGAGCTCGTCCATCGTAAAGTTTTTGTTGCGTGCGCGAGCATGGAATCTTTCTACGCCGAAGAAAACTGCATCCGCCCCATTCGCAACAGCCGCACGCATTCCGTCCCAATCCCCTACCGGTGCGAGCAACTCAACATCTTGCTTCGTTCCGGTACTCGCCTTGCTTGCTATATTCCGTACTTCTGACATCGTTACTTCCCCCGTTCTGTGTTCTTCTTATCTATGCTGCATGCAGGAGCTCGGCTCAATCCTGCCTGCCATTTCACCCAAGCGTACTCCAATGCCTTCACAAACTAAACGTCAGATTCATCTTACCAACCTTCACACCGGTTCACAACTACACACCGCTTACCACACAATCGCATACAATCCAAGCAACTTTCCGCATTTTGCTACTATTTCAGGCAATGCTATAATGGAATGTGTATAACACTAGTATACCGTTCTTATCTTATACGGAGGTGGAACAGATGAAATTAGGAGTATTTACAGTTTTGTTCGCACAAAAATCCTTTGAAGACATGCTCGATTATGTCAAGGCGAAAGGATTAGATGCAGTAGAGATCGGAACAGGCGGTTATCCTGGCACAGCCCATTGTGACCCCGCTGAATTATTAGCAGATGAAAGCAAGCTGAATGCGTTCAAGCAGGCGGTCGAATCTCGCGGGCTGATGATTTCCGCGCTTAGCTGCCACGGCAACCCGCTCCATCCGCAGAAGGCGATTGCCGAGCCATTTCACGACACATTCGTGAAAACCGTTGATCTCGCTTCCAAGCTTGGTGTACCTGTCGTCAACACGTTCTCTGGCTGCCCAGGGGATCATGAGGGTGCGAAGTATCCGAACTGGCCTGTCGCTCCATGGCCGAACGACTATCAAGAAATTCTCGACTGGCAATGGGACAACAAGGTTATTCCATATTGGTCGGAAATGGCGAACTACGCATCGGAACGGAATGTGAAGATCGGACTCGAATTGCATGGCGGATTCTCTGTACATACGCCAGCCAACCTGCTGAGATTGCGTGAAGCGGCAGGCGAAGCAATCGGCGCTAACTTGGATCCGAGTCATATGTGGTGGCAAGGAATCGATCCGGTACAAGCGATTCAGATTCTTGGTCGCGCTGGAGCGATTCACCACTTCCATGCTAAGGATACGACGATTGATCCAGTGAACGTGAACAAGCATGGCGTTACCGATATGCAGCCTTACACGAACATGCTCGATCGTGCATGGCAGTTCCGCTCCGTCGGATTCGGCCATGACTTGAAAGTGTGGGCCGACATCATTAGTGCGCTCCGTCTAGTCGGTTATGATTACGTCGTCAGCATTGAGCATGAAGACGGTCTCATGTCGGTAGACGAGGGCTTCACCAAAGCAGTAGAAAATCTGCAGCAAGTCCTCATCCGCGAGCCGCTTGGTGAAATGTGGTGGGTGTAAGCAACAAAGCCGTTCCGAATGAGGAGCGGCTTTACTTTTTTGGCTTATTCATATAATAAAAAACAGCACCTCCGAACGGCACTCCGTCCAAAGACGCTGTTACAGCAATGTTGCTTCTGTGTTCAAGCCCCTATCAAGCTGTAAGCGTGGGATTAGGACAATTTTCCCATCCAGTTGGCAACTACAAGTCCGTCCATCAGCAGGAAGGTAGCCAACGCTACGAATGCAAATCCGATCGCAAACAAATTCTTCTTCTTAGCTGTAATCAAGCGGATAAATCCGATCGCAATGATTATGGAAAACAGGATGACAAAGATGTCAAATCCAAAAAAGTTAGTCGTCTCCGCTAAAAACATAGGTTTTCCTCCTTTTCCGCTCAGGCAATAGCACTGATCTATAGTGTAGCGATATTAGGACATTGAAGCAACGGGTAACCGTCAATTGTAACAAGTTTGTCACGATTGCTGCTGCACAGCGCTGTCCGATCGTCTCGCTTACGTCTTTTCCTATTTTATAATAAACGGCGGTTGCTGTAAATCGTTATGCTACTTAGCACTCTCGCGCCATATAAACTTTCTGTAATCTTAATGGAGCGGCACGTTCAATAGGAAGGCATCTTTCATACGTTAACCTATTGTGCCGCATTTTATGACGATTATGAAAGAAGCATAGCTGCGCCATCAGCAACAATCACTTGGCGCAGCTCTTTGCTCATCCTGCACGATCCAAAATATCATCACTTGGCTGCTACTGCTGTCTCAGTCATCTGCAGCGTCCGTGCTCGATCACGTTCAAGAACAGGCTTCAAGTACTTGCCGGTATAAGAGCCTGCTGTATCCATAATCTTCTCCGGCGTCCCTTGCGCGACAATCGTTCCGCCGCCATTGCCTCCTTCTGGACCCAAGTCGATCAAGTAATCTGCGGTCTTAATCACGTCCAGATTATGTTCAATAACGAGGACAGTCTCCCCAGAATCAACTAACCGATGCAGCACCTCAAGCAAGCGGCGAATGTCGTGAATATGCAAGCCCGTTGTTGGCTCATCCAGAATATACAGCGTCTTGCCTGTACTGCGGCGATACAGCTCTGAGGCTAACTTCACCCTCTGCGCTTCCCCTCCTGACAACGTAGTTGCTGGTTGCCCTAGCCGCATATAGCTTAACCCAACATCCAACAACGTCTGCATCTTGCGGTGAATACGGGGAATGTTCTTGAAGAACTCACACGCGTCCTCGATCGTCATATCGAGGATATCGGATATACTCTTACCTTTGTATTTCACTTCCAGCGTTTCTCGGTTATAGCGCTTGCCCTTGCACACCTCGCATGGTACGTACACATCCGGTAGGAAGTGCATCTCGATCTTAATAATCCCGTCACCGCGGCAAGCCTCGCAGCGGCCGCCCTTCACGTTAAAGCTGAATCGGCCTTTCTTGTAGCCGCGCACCTTGGCCTCGGGTACAGAGGAGAATACATCGCGAATATCATCGAACACACCTGTATACGTTGCCGGATTGGAACGCGGTGTGCGGCCGATTGGCGACTGATCAATATCGACTACTTTCTCAATATGCTCCAGTCCTGCAATCGACTTATGCTCGCCTGGACGAACCTTAGCGCGATTCAGGTCACGCGCCAGTGACTTGTACAAAATTTCATTAATCAAGGTGCTCTTGCCCGATCCGGAAACGCCAGTCACACACGAAAACACACCAAGCGGTATTTTGGCATTCACATTCTTCAGGTTGTTCTCCTTCGCGCCCTTCACTTCAAGCCACTTGCCATTCGTCTTGCGCCGCTTATCGGGAACAGCAATGAATTTCGCCCCACTGAGATATTGACCTGTCAGCGATTCGGTGTTCGCCATTACTTCCTGCGGCGTACCTTGCGCGATCACCTGTCCGCCGTGAATGCCAGCTGCCGGTCCGATATCGATAATGTAATCGGCTGCAAGCATCGTATCTTCGTCGTGCTCTACGACGATCAGCGTATTCCCCAAGTTGCGCATATGCTCCAACGTTCGAATCAATCGGTCGTTATCCCGCTGATGCAACCCGATGCTCGGTTCATCGAGAATATAGAGCACACCCATCAAGCTGGATCCGATCTGCGTAGCCAGCCGAATACGCTGCGCTTCCCCGCCGGACAGCGTGCCTGCCGCGCGGCTCAATGTCAAGTAATCCAGACCGACATTTACGAGGAATCCCAGTCGTTCATTGATTTCCTTAAGCACAAGATTCGCGATCATCTGATCCTTCTCGTTCAGCTTCAAGGAAGTGAAGAATTGCTCCGCATCGCGAATTGACAGCTCTGTCAATGTCGATATATTCGCATCGCCTACCGTCACCGCCAATATCTCCGGCTTCAATCTGGCACCCTTGCACGCTGAGCAAGGCTTGGCGCTCATATATCCTTCGATAAATTCGCGAATGCCGTCCGATCCAGTTTCTCTATAGCGGCGCTCCAGATTTCGTATAATCCCTTCGAAGGGAACAAGCGCCTCACGGCGTATACCGAAGTCATTCTCATAGCGGAATCGAATTTTCTCCCCGCCTGTGCCGTACAAAATCGTCTTCATCTGGTCCGCTGATAGTTCAGACACCGGCTTATCCATCGGAATCTTGTAATGCTTGCACACAGCAGCAAGAAACTGCGGATAGTAATTAGAGGTGCTGCCTGCCCATGCTTCGAAGGCGCCGCCATCGATGGACTTGCTCTTGTCCGGAACGAGCAAGTCCGGGTCCACGATCATCTTGATGCCCAAGCCATCGCAATCCGGACAAGCGCCGAACGGGCTATTGAACGAAAACATGCGCGGGGACAGCTCGTCCATGCTGAATCCGCATTCTGGACAAGCCAGGTTGGAGCTGAACAGTAGCTCCTCCTTCTCCATCACATCGACGAGCACACGCCCTTCCCCAAGCTTCATTGCGGTTTCAATCGAGTCGGCCAAGCGTGTCTCCACGTCGGCCTTGACGACAATTCGATCGACTACAACTTCTATCGTATGCTTCTTGTTCTTCTCCAGCTCTATTGTCTCACTAAGATCGCGAATATCACCATCCACGCGCACCCGTACATAGCCTTGCTTCTGAATATCCGCAAGCAGCTTCGCATGCTCGCCCTTGCGTCCGGACACGAGCGGCGCCATAATCTGAAGACGTGTTCGCTCCGGATGTTCCATAATGCGATCGACCATCTGCTCTACGGTTTGCGAGGTGATCTCAATTCCGTGCGCCGGGCAGTGCGGCTTGCCAATACGTGCGAACAACAAGCGCAAATAATCATAAATCTCCGTAACGGTCCCGACCGTCGATCGCGGGTTCCGGCTCGTCGTCTTCTGATCGATCGAGATCGCTGGGGAAAGTCCTTCTATCGAATCAACATCCGGCTTGTCCATCTGTCCGAGAAACTGTCGAGCATACGCAGACAACGATTCCACATACCGCCGCTGTCCTTCAGCATAGATCGTATCGAAGGCAAGCGACGATTTGCCAGAACCGCTCAAACCGGTCAGCACTACAAATTTGTCCCGCGGTATGGTTACGTCAATATTTTTCAGATTGTGGGCTCTCGCCCCTTTAATAACAATTTGATCCTTGGCCAACGTCGTGCCACTCCTTTACATGCTTGCTTTCAGTTCCATGACCGCATCACGCAGCTCTGCCGCCCGTTCGAACTGCAACGCCTTGGCTGCTTCCTTCATCTCTTGCTCCAGTCTATCTACCAATGCCAGCTTATCCGACTTCGACATCTTCGCTTCACTGTATGCGGTCTTGTAATCCGCTTGCTCCTCCGCAGCCTTCGTCGCTTCGATCACATCACGTACCTTCTTGCGGATTGTCTGCGGTGTAATGTTGTGCTTCTCATTGTGTGCAAGCTGTATCGTGCGGCGGCGCTCCGTCTCATCAATCGCCTTGCGCATGGAGTCCGTAATCTTATCCCCATACATGATGACCCGGCCTTCTGAATTACGCGCCGCCCGACCGATCGTCTGAATAAGCGAACGCTCGGCACGCAGGAATCCTTCCTTGTCTGCGTCCAGAATGGCGACGAGCGATACTTCCGGCAGATCCAAGCCTTCCCGCAGCAAGTTAATGCCGACGAGTACATGGAAGACACCTAGCCGCAGATCGCGCAAAATCTGCATCCGCTCCAACGTCTTAATCTCAGAGTGCAAGTATCGCACCTTGATGCCAAGGTCCTTCAAGTAGGCGGTAAGATCTTCCGCCATCTTCTTCGTCAACGTCGTAACGAGCACACGCTCATCCCGCTCAATGCGTAAGTGGACCTCATGCAGCAGATCATCGATCTGTCCTTCTGACTTGCGCACATCGATTACCGGATCGATTAGCCCTGTAGGACGAATAATTTGTTCGATCATCTGCGGGCACTTCTCCAGCTCATAAGGGCCCGGGGTCGCTGACACATAGACGATCTGCCCGATCTTCTCCTCGAATTCCTCGAACCGCAGCGGCCGGTTGTCCAGTGCGGAAGGAAGTCGAAAACCGTGGTCTACCAGCACTTCCTTACGCGCGCGGTCGCCATTGTACATGCCTCTAATCTGCGGCAAGGTTACATGCGACTCATCCACGACAATGAGGAAATCGTCGGGGAAGTAGTCGAATAGCGTATACGGCGTCGCTCCCCGTTCTCTGAACGTAAGCGGACCCGAGTAGTTCTCAATGCCGGAGCAGAAGCCCATCTCCGCCATCATTTCCAAGTCATAGCGTGTGCGCTGTTCCAGCCGTTGCGCTTCGAGCAGCTTCCCTTGCTCCCTCATCTCGGCAAGCCGATCCTCTAGCTCTTGTTCAATATTGACCAACGCACGCTTCATCGTATCTTCATGGGTGACAAAGTGGGAAGCAGGAAATATCGCGATATGCTCACGCTCGCCCAATATCTCACCGGTTAGCACATCAATCTCTGTAATGCGCTCTATCTCATCGCCGAACAGTTCAATCCTCACCGCGCGCTCGTCACGCGAAGCGGGGAAGATCTCGACGACATCACCGCGCACGCGGAACGTGCCGCGGACGAAATTAATGTCATTGCGCTGGTACTGCACATCAATCAATTGATGCAGAATCTCATTGCGCGGCTTCTCCATGCCAACTCGCAAGGACACGACCAAATCCCGGTACTCCGAAGGAGAACCGAGGCCGTATATACAGGATACGCTCGCTACAATAATGACATCCCGCCGTTCGAACAGCCCGCTCGTAGCTGCATGTCGCAGCTTGTCAATCTCATCGTTAATGCTTGAATCCTTCTCAATGAACGTATCAGACGAAGGAATGTATGCCTCCGGCTGATAGTAATCATAATAGCTGACGAAGTACTCGACCGCATTATTCGGGAAGAACTCCTTGAACTCACTGCATAGCTGGGCGGCCAGCGTCTTGTTGTGCGCGATCACTAACGTAGGCCGATTCAGCTTCGCGATCGTGTGCGCAATCGTAAATGTCTTGCCCGTGCCTGTCGCGCCTAGCAACGCTTGGTGCTTCTTGCCTGCCGCAACCCCTTCAACTAGCTGTTCGATCGCTCGCGGCTGATCGCCTTGCGGATCATAGTCCGACACGAGCTGAAAGGGCTTGTCGTTGACGACAATTTTGCTCATCGCATGTTCTCCTTCCCTATGTCACTGGACACATCTGTTGCCTAGTTCTTATGTGTGTCTTATATATACTGCCATCCCATCATGCGAGATGACGCTCGAAAATACTCGAATAATCAGAATGTGTGTTCCCATCACTCATTATAGCTGTTTTCCTTATGAAGTGCAAACCATACGCAGCAGATTTGATTCGAGAATTCGTTCCGATTGCTGCAAGCAAAACAAGACTCGCACAGTGCCCTAATCAGCTCCTGAACGAGTCCTATTGCATTCCCTGTGCCAAGCTCACATATCTACACCGTCTGCAGGCGGTTGACCGGCACCTTGCTTCCGTAAGCCTGCTGCCTTCATCTTGAAATAAGACCAGAGGGGCTTGCTCAGAAACTCCACGTATACATCTGTATGATTATCAGGTGACAGAATAATGCCAAGCTGATGATGCTGTCCAGCATACAGCGCCCGCTGCACGAAGCGCGGCTCATTGCGCCGGTCAAGCAGCTCCAGCTTGCAGAAAGCAGAATTCATCTGGATCGCCCTGTGCAAGTCGTCCTTCGAGCGAACCTTGCGGCCATTAGCGGAGACGATGAATTCACCGGCAAGGATGCCCATCTGATCCGCAGGACTGCCGGGCAATACACCTAGCACGCGAAGCCCTCTGCTGTCATGAATGAACAACGGTGAGTCCCGTTCCTCTTCCCGATGGCTGAGCCATGCAACCAGCTCATGCAGTACGATCGCCAGCAATCCTGCTGGAATCAATGACCATGGCTGCCAGAATGCCAATAGCGCAAGCGCGAACAAGCATACACTGTAAGCAGCGAGCCGACTTGCGGTCATACGTGTCTTCACTTCAGCCAGTCTCGTCTTCGTCAATTCACTGAAGCCGATAAGCACCGGGAACGCGATAAAGCTCCAGCCCGAAGCAGCCTCTGCACCGAACAACGTGTTCCAGGGAAGCATGATCCCGCCTGACTCCCCTGCAGGGACTAGCAAGAACAACGGAACCGGCCAGAAGCCCTGAATACCATAGGCGCCAACTATCTTACCGCGCTTCCCTTCGACGAACAGCGGGGTAGCCCAACGGCTTCCTTGCAGACGTATCAGCAGCGCTTCCGCCAAATGCGTTAGTGCCGCAAGCACTAGGAGCGACGGGACATGCACAGCGCCGACCGCACCAGTCAGCCACTCCGCCGCAACACCAGCATCGCGCCCCTCCTGCCAGCTTGCTGGCAGCAGCTCATATATACCGCGCACGATACTGAGAATACCTGCCGCATAGGCAAGGCAGAAATAACGGACACGGAACCAAACCAGAATGAGTGCCGTTCCCCATAGTAAAATTAGCGTATGGCCATTCACCTGCATGCCGACGAACGGCAAGATCAGCGTCATCAGCAGTCCGACTGCCCAGCCTGCGCCAATTGCCGCAAGCATCGGCCACAACAACGTGCGCAGACGCGTATGATAGCAGCGGCGCTCGAGATAGATCTGTCTGCGGTACAGCAACCATAAGAACAAGAGCGCAATATAATAAAATGGTGTGACGAACAACGTGCCCGCCGCTTGGGCAAGATTCAAGCTTCCATCAATTAGTGTCTCCATTTAGATGGTGATCCCCTCACATATATGCCATCCTTGAGTCAGTATCCGTCATAGTAGCTTCTGACTGTACACAGCGAAAAAAGAAGGCTGACCTAGTCAACCTTCCTTCTCTAATTCGCTCCCCTATTCGAGATATCCTGCTGGATTTGTGAAAAATGTTAGCGGAGCTCATCCTGTAAATATTGGATCGCTCTCTGTAACTGTATGTCACTCTCCGGCTTAAGCATTCGCTCGATCAGCTCTTGCTCCAGCTTGAGCGCTGTTTCCTCATCCAGCTTACCGGTTGCCGTCAAGCTGAAGTCGTTTTGGAATGCCTTCAACGCTGCAGCCGTCTCTTCACTGAAGTAGCCGTCTTCGCGCTCCGGCGAATAGCCGGCGCCATTCAGAATAAGTTGCAGATTAGCAACCTCTGGACCGATATCGTCCTGCTTCAGTACGCGATCCTTCGGCAGCGGTGCTGCATGATAGTATTCCGGCATCTCTACAACAATGTCCGGCTGAACACCCTTCTCATTAATGCTGTTGCCGTCCGGCGTCAACCAGCCTGCGATCGTCAGTTTGATCGTACTGCCGTCACCCGTACCGCTGTCATAGGTGGATTGGACTAATCCTTTCCCGAAGGTCTTCTCGCCGATGACTTTCACTCCGGCAGATTGCTGAAGCGCTGCCGCGAATATTTCCGCCGCACTGGCGCTGCCCCCGTTCACTAGCACCGTCACAGGGTACGGCTTGCTTGAGCCTTCGGACACCTGCTTAGATCGATTGCCGGCCCGATCCTCCACTTGCACGATCGTGCTGCCTTGCGGAATGAACGGCTCTGCCATCTGTGTGATGACCTGCAGGATGCCGCCAGGATTGTTGCGCATATCGATGATGAGCGCCTTCATGCCCTGATCTTCAAGTGCTTGCAGCTCCTCAAGGAAGCGCTGTGCTGTATTCGCAGCTACTTGCCGCACTTCGATCTTGCCAATGTTATCGACCGTCATCTCAGCGAATACAGTCTCCACATCGATATCTGCGCGTACGACGATAATTTCGACCGGCTGCGAGCTGCCTGCACGCAACACCTCAAGCTTCGCCTGCGTTCCTTTCGGTCCTCGAATTTTCAACACGGCTTCATTCAATGTCAGCCCGTCCAAGGACTCACCATTGACTGACAGAATAACATCCTTCGCACGAATACCGGCCTTCTCTGCCGGTGAGCCTTTGATCGGGGATACGATCGTCACCTGATCATCCTGCATCGTCACCTCTGCGCCTATCCCGCTAAAGGTTGATTCTATCATCGAGTCGTTGAACTGTTCCGCTTCCTCGGCATCCATATAGACCGAATACGGGTCCTCAAGCGCGCTCAGCATCCCGGATATTGCCCCGTCTACTAGCGCGGTGCCATCCACTTCCTCATAAAACTTCGTCTGAATGAGCCGATACGCTGTCTCCAGCTTCTGCCTCTGCTCATCCGTCAAGTCGACTGCCCCCGATTGAGCAGCATCGTCAGGAGCTTCCACTGCACCTCTGCCGCCATCCCGCCCAACCGAAGCTTCTTGGCTCGGCTGTCCGTCATCTGTCTGATTCGCGAAGATCGACCGATCCAACCAATCGAAGGCAATCATCGTCAGCAAGCTCCCGAACAATGCCCCTAGTATAAGAAACGCCGCCAAATTACGGCCCTTCATCGTCACATGCTCACCACCTTTAGCGCTGCCTTCTTGTCAGTCTAGTATATGACAGGCATGCCCCATTTATCAACTTTTCCAAACGTTCATAAGGAAAAAAGGCACCCCCATAAGGATGCCTCGATCCGGTCGTGCCGCTATAATTTTACAAAGCTAAATAATTTGCTGGATCTACCCAGTTGCCATTCTTCTGTACACCAAGGTGCAAATGCGGTCCAGTAGAGCGGCCTGTGGAGCCGACTTGTCCGACGACTTCGCCTACATCTACAACTTCCCCGACACTCACTTGAATCGATCCGGTCGTCATATGGCAATACCATGTGCGAATGCCGTCGCCGTCATCCAGCACGACCGTGTAGCCGTAACCGTTCACCCATCCGGCAATCATCACTGTACCCTTATGCGTAGCTACGATATTCGTGCCTGAAGGTGCGCCGAAGTCAATGCCGTAATGTGAAGCGCCCTTCCTCCCGGTAATCGGATCGACACGCCCGCCGTAATTGCTCGTGATCGGATACCAGCGTTCGAACGGATACGCCAGCTCACCGCCGCTGCTGAAGTTTTGCAAGTTCTTCTGCTTCACTAGCAGCTCTGCTTGACGGTTCGCCAGCTCAACTGCTGCTTCAGCCATTTCCTCCGTTACTGCATGTTCATGCTCGATATTCGCATTCAAAGACGCGATCTGGACTTCGCGTTCCTTCTCCTTAGTGATCAAGATCGTCTCCAGCTCCGCCATTCTGTTGAAGTCATCGGTTTGCTGCGCCAGCAACGTCTTGATCTCCTGCTCCTTCTCCATGATCAACGCCAGATCATGCCGGTTCGCCTCCAGCATCTGCTTGTCTTGATCAACCAAGGACTGCAACGATTGGTAGCGGTCCAGGAAATCAGAGAAGCTTGTCGAGCTAAATAACACCTCTAGGTAGGAAACACTGCCGTTCGTATACATGAGACGCAGACGCGATTGCAGCTTCTCATCCCGCAGATGAATGCGTTCCTCAGCCTGCGCCTTCTCCTCCTCTGCAATGTCCAGTTCAATCTCGGATGTCATGATTTCCTTCTGAATACGAGACTTCTCTGCTCCCGCTGCATCAATTTCCGCCTGCAGCTGCTCCAGCTCAGCCTTGACAAGCTGCTTCTCACTTTCATATTCCACGATCGCATTCTTGGCATCCTCTGCCTTCTGCTTCGCACGCGCCAGCTCTGCCCTGGTAGCATCAAGCTCAGCATTCACCTGCTGCAGCTCGGAACGGGCTTGTCCCCGATCCGGCAGCGTATACGTAACAGCAACGGTTAGCACTAGAATTAGCGGCACAATCCACTTTTTCAAAACTGAATTCCCCCTCGCTTACACTTTCAGAAACTTGCGGACAGAAATCATGCTGCCCCATATGCCTATCAACACGCCAATTCCTAATAACGATCCGAATACCTTCCATCCAATCTGATCGACGGACAACAGCTGCAGCATCATAAGGCCAAGCTCTACCTGACTCTGTTCCACAATAGCGCCATAGCCGAAGTACAAGACAAGAACAGGAATCGCTGCGCCAATAATTCCGAGCATGGCACCTTCTACGAAGAACGGCCAGCGGATAAACGGGTTCGTTGCACCTACCAGCTTCATGATGGAAATTTCACGGCGACGGCTAATTATCGTCAGCTTGATCGTATTCGAGATGAGGAACATCGCTGTAAAGGCCAAGCCAATTACCAAGCCGATGCCGACATAGCGAATCATATTCGTCACAGCGAACATCTTCTCCACGTACCCTTCACCGTACTGCACCTTCACAATCGGCGGCGGTGACTGCCCGCTGTTAATCGCTTCGATCTGACCGGCGACCGCTTCTACATTGCGAGGCTCGTCCACTTTCACGGTGAAGGAGTCATTGAGCGGATTCTGATCGCCCTCATACCCTTCAATAATGTCCTCATTCTCCTCGCCAAGCCGTTCCTTCAACAGATCCAATCCTTCTTCCTTGGATACGAAGGTAATCTTGCTAACGCCAGGAATCTTGCCTATTTCATTCTGAATGCTTGCAATTTGCTCTTCTGGCACAACTACATCTAGATGCACCCGAATTTCAACAGTGTTCTCCAATTCACTTGCCAGATTGTTCACATTCATGACGAGCAGTAAAAACACACCGAGTACGAACAACGATATCGCGATTGCCGAAGCGGAGGCGAACGACATCCAGCCGTTGCGAATGACGTTCAGGCAGCCTTCGCGCAAGTGGCGCGCTAAGGTTCTAAATTTCATAGCCGTACTCCCCTCGTTGCTCGTCCCTGACAATCGTGCCGCCTTCAATCGCAACGACCCGCTTGCGCATACTGTTGACGATATCTCTGTTGTGTGTGGCCATGACGATCGTCGTGCCGCGGAAGTTGATTTCCTCTAACAGTCTCATAATGCCGGCTGATGTCTCGGGATCGAGATTACCAGTCGGCTCATCTGCGATAATGACAGAAGGGTTATTCACAATCGCACGCGCAATCGCTGTGCGTTGCTGCTCACCACCGGATAGCTGTGACGGCAAGCTGTCAGCCTTATGCTTGAGCTTGACGAGATCAAGCACCTCCATCGTCCTCTTCTTAATCTGCTTCTTCGGCGCTTCTATCACTTCCATGGCGAACGACACATTCTCATAGACAGTCAGCTGGGGCAACAGGCGAAAATCCTGAAAAATCACACCGATGTTCCGGCGTACGAACGGTATCTTGCGCTGCTTCAGCTTCCCCAAGTGAAAGCCGTTTACGAAAATTTGGCCCTTGGACGGTTTCTCTTCCCTATAGATTAGCTTCATAAACGTCGATTTGCCTGCCCCAGAGGGTCCAACTACATAAACAAATTCATTGCGGTCTATCTTGATGCTTACTTCTCTCAAAGCAGGGGTTCCATCAGGATAAGCCTTCCATACATCCTGCATTTCGATCACAATATCACGTCTCCTGTATGTGTGTAGCACTAGTCTATTTCGACATGAGGCGAGAATTTCCTTTAAGAAGTTCAGAATATCACCATATTCTCTCATTATATCATCTATTAACGCAAATTTCGTCTATCTTTGGTAGGAAATTTGTGGGCAGTCCAAGCATAGAATATAGCATAAAGGAGGTCTTGTGCGGTGGAGCGATGGAATAATACAACAAAACGGAGTAGGAAGATGTACATACTGGGCGGATTTTTGATAGCTGGCATTCTTCTCGTTGCGGCTGTAGGCTTGTACGGGCTGCAAGCAACGCTGCCGAGCGGTGTTCATACAGCGGCGTGGACGATTGGCGGGATGACGAAGAGTGAGCTGGATGCAAAGTTGCAACAGCTGGATGCGGTGCTCCGCGAACAACCGATCTCGATGCAATGGGACAACAGCTCACCGATTCCCATAAAAGCAGGCGGCGCCGGTCTCTCGCTTGATGCAAGTGAGCTGCATGCTGCGCTTGCCCCCGTGCTGACAGGCAATCTGTTCAGCCGGGCTGCAGCCCGTTGGAAGCTGCGTCATCAGTCGGTCAAGCTGAACATTGTTGTGCAACGATCAGAGCTAGACGAACTAGTAGAGCGTGAATGGGCAGACGTTCAGAACAGCAAGCCAGTCAATGCACAACGGATCATCACGAATCACGATACAGTGACCTATGTAGCAGGACGAACCGTACAGCATGTCGATACGAACGCACTCGAACAGCAGATACATAGCATTGGGATCAAGTTACTGGAAGGTGCTCTGGAGGATATGCAGCAGATGGGAGCGACACAAGTGAAAGCGCCGATCCGACTATTGCTTCCGATGCAGGACATTGCACCGCCTGTTACAGTCGAGACATTGAAGAAGGAAGGGATCGAGCGGAAGATCGCCCAGTTTACGACTTCATTCGCCCGCAGCGGTGCGGGACGTGTGCATAATATTCAAGCAACAGCCGATACGATGCAGGATATGATTCTGAAGCCCGGTGACATCTTCGATTATGCCGCTGTAGTCGAACGAACGAAGCAACAGAGTGGTTACAAGCAAGCGCCCATCATCTTGAACGGCAAGATCGTACCCGGTGTAGGCGGCGGCATCTGCCAAGTATCTACTACACTGTACAATGCAGCGCTGCGCAGCGGACTGGACATTGTCGAACGGCGCAATCATTCGCTGCCGATCCGTTATGTGCCGCTCGGACAGGATGCGACCTTCTCCTCCGGTCATATCAACTTTCGCTTTCGGAACAATACCGGCAAGCACTTGCAAATCCGAACGGCTGTGCAAGGCAAGACGATAACCGTCAAACTGTTCGGCTCTATGCCGCACAATGTGCACTATCATATTCGATCCAAGGTTGCCCGAACGATCGATCCGCCTGTGAAGATCGTGCGCAATCAACATATGGAGCCGGGCGAAGAGCGTCTTCTTCAGGAAGGGAAGGTCGGTTATGAAGTCGTGACCGAGCGAATTAAGCTCGTTGACGGCAAGGCCGTTGCTACCGAAACGATCTCAACAGACCGCTATCAGCCGAAGCCGCGGCTAGTAGCTCGCCATACGGGGGCAGCTGGTGATCAGCCCCCTCAGCCAACAGGACCGAAGCGGCAAATTATCGAGGACGGCGTATCCGGTCCTCTCTTCGAATAACGGGAGGGCAATGGCCCATTTTGCACAACGGCCCGTCGAGGTCCGGGCGGAAGCCCGCATACACAGTAGCAGGCTGCATACGATGGGAGAGTGAATGGACAGCGGGAGGAGAGAATCATTCGTACACGCACTGGAATGAAAGGAACCTTATCCTTAGTTACTATGGTGCTCATCATCATAGCAAGTGTCAGCCTATGGGCTGGATGCGCACAGCAACAACCGTTGGACTTCCCGTCTGCCGACATGTTCGAGGTTCAGCTCCGTCTCGAGCGAGACGTTGCCAGCATCAATCAGCCGCTGAACGTACACACGTGGTTGCTCAACAACAGCGAGGACGACTACATCATTCATCATGGAGCACCCTTGATCGCGGTTGAGATTGCATGCAAGGACTGGAGCGACATGCTTCCGCGGGTAGCGCTGACACTGGATATTACAGAAGAACTGTCATCAGGAGAACGCTACGATCCAGACACGCACAACTTCGTGCGAGGGGATCGGGAAATCGCCATCGATACACCAGGTTATTATACGATTACCGGATATGCGGAATTTTACATGATCGATCCGGTCAGCCACAGCATGAAGGAATATAAGATTAGGTCGAGGCCTGTTTTCGTCGAAATTATCGAATAAGCTTAGTATTCCGTTCAATGAGTCAATTAGTGATAATTTGTGATCTTAATTGCTGTACGTTCGCTCTATGAGTCAATTAGTGATAATTTTTAATCTTAATTGCGAGGAAAATCCCGAGGCACGCGATTGGGGTTCGATTAGTGACCACATTTGATCACTAAATTAGAAATCCAACGAGAATCTTGAAATTAGTGACCACGTTTGATCACTAATTCGACAATTGAGCTAGAACAATAAAAACATGCGCCGCTCTCCATCAGAGAACGCGCATGTTCGTTATGGGTTGTCCTATTTCGCCTCTTGCTTGCCTTCCACCCATTCGCGGGATTGGGCCAGCTCAGCCTCCGCACGATCAATCGCCTGCTCCACCTGCTCGCGAGCTGTGCCGCCGTACACATTGCGCGCATTCACGACGCTCTCCGGCTTCAGCACCTCGTATATATCTTGCTCGAACAGCTTGGAGAATGTCTTGAACTCGTCCAGTTGCAAGTCCAATAAGTACTTGTCGTTCTGAATGCAATAGAGCACCGTCTTGCCGATCACTTCATGCGCCTGACGGAACGGCAGTCCCTTGTTCACGAGATAATCGGCAATGTCCGTCGCATTCGAGAAATCTTGATTGACAGCTTCGCGCATCTGGTCACGATTCACCTGCATCGTCGCAACCATCGGGGCGAACAGCTGCAATGCGCCCTGCATCGTCTTCACCGTATCGAACATGCCTTCCTTATCCTCTTGCATGTCTTTGTTGTAGGCAAGCGGCAGCGACTTCAAGGTCGTCAGCAGTCCCATCAGATTGCCATAGACGCGGCCCGTCTTACCGCGAATGAGCTCCGGCACGTCCGGATTCTTCTTCTGCGGCATAATGCTGCTGCCTGTACAGAACGCATCGTCCAGCTCGACGAAGTTAAATTCTGTGCTCGACCACATGACCAGCTCTTCACTGAAGCGCGACAGATGCATCATAATCATCGACGCCGCGGACAGAAACTCAAGGATGAAATCCCGATCGCTAACCGCATCCAGACTGTTCTCATAGACACGGTCGAAGCCTAGTTTCTCCGCTACGAAGTGGCGGTCAATCGGGAACGTCGTACCGGCGAGCGCACCTGCGCCGAGAGGCAGCACATTGATGCGCTTGAAGCTGTCCTGCAGCCGTTCCGCATCGCGTTGGAACATCGCTACATAGGCCATCAGATGATGGGCGAACAAGATCGGCTGCGCACGCTGCAAGTGCGTGTACCCTGGCAGAATCGTATCGAGATTATCGCGTGCTTGACCGAGCAGCGCCTCCTGCAAATTCGTCAGCAGCTGCACGAATTCCACAACCCGGCGGCGCAAATACAGGTGCATATCGGTCGCTACCTGGTCATTGCGGCTTCGTCCGGTATGCAACCGCCCGCCAGCCGGACCGATCTCCTCGATCAACAGCTTCTCGATATTCATGTGGATATCCTCGTCCGAAATGGCATAATCCACTTCACCGCGGCGAATCTTCATCTGCACCTGATGAAGACCTTCCGTAATTTTCTCCACATCTTCAGCTGACAGAATGCCGCACTTGCCCAGCATCGCCACATGCGCCAGACTGCCTTGAATATCCTCTTCCGCCAGCTCCTTGTCAAAGCCGATCGACGCTGTATATTCCTCTACCAGTTGGTCGGTTTTCTTCGTAAACCGGCCGCCCCATAATTTGCTCATTGTGTTCTCCTTCCTTACTCACACAGATCGCCGGAGCAGCAGCCGGCAGCTCTACGGACCAAGCTCCCTCTATCGCGAAGGTGCGGCCCGTACGCTACCGATGCTTCCGGCGTTGATCGTTCATGCTGTCGTTCTCGTTATTTCTTCGACTGCTCGACACCTGACTGCACACGCAGCCGCAGCGCATTCAGATTAATGAAGCCTGTCGCATCGTTCTGATTGTACGCCTGCGAAGGATCAGCCTCCATCGTTGCAATATCCGGATTGTACAGGCTGACCGGGCTCTTGACACCGGCGCTGATCACATTGCCCTTATACAGCTTCAGCCGCACCGTACCGCTCACATTCTTCTGGCTTTCGGTAATGAGCGCCTGTAGCGCAACACGCTCTGGGGCAAACCAGAAGCCGTTGTACACAAGTCCGCTATAACGGGCAAGCAGCGAATCACGCAGGTTCATCACTTCGCGGTCCATCGTCAGCGACTCCATCTTGCGGTGGGCGACGAACAAGATCGTACCGCCCGGCGTCTCATACACACCGCGGCTCTTCATGCCGACGAACCGATTCTCCACCATATCGATTCGCCCGATGCCGTGCTTGCCGCCTAGCTCGTTCAACGCTTCCATAATGGCAAGCGGACTCATCGCTTCACCATTAATCGCTGTGCAGTTGCCCTGCTCGAACGTCAATTCCATATATTCCGGTTCATCGGGCGCACGCTCCGGCGATACGCTGAGCACGTACATGTCTTCATTCGATTCCGCACTGGCATCAAACCAAGGGTCCTCCAACATACCGCTCTCGAAGCTGATGTGCAGCAGGTTGCGGTCAGTGGAATACGGCTTCGCAGCCGAAGCCGTAACGGGAATACCGTGCTTCTCTGCATACGCAATCATCTCAGCGCGGCCTGGGAACTGCTCGCGGAACGTATCCAGCCGCCACGGGGCGATGCATTGGATCTCCGGCGCCAAGGCCGCCGCGTTCAGCTCGAAGCGCACCTGGTCGTTGCCCTTGCCGGTCGCGCCATGGGCAATCGCTGTTGCGCCCTCGGCACGCGCAATCTCCACCATCCGCTTCGCAATAAGCGGTCGAGCGATGCTCGTACCGAGCAAATATTGCCCTTCATACAGCGCACCCGACTGGAACATCGGGAAGATGAAGTCGCGTGCGAATTCATCACGCAGATCATCAATATATACTTTGGATGCGCCTGTCTGGATCGCTTTCTCCTCCAAGCCGTCCAGCTCATCCTTCTGACCGATGTCGGCTGTGAAGGCGATGATCTCCGCGTCATACGTTTCCTTCAACCATGTCAATATAACAGATGTATCCAAACCGCCTGAATAGGCGAGCACAATTTTTTCCTTAGCCACTGCTATTCCCTCCTCAACCTAATTGCTTACATAGTCGCTGCCATAATCGCCTTCTGCGCATGCAGACGATTCTCGGCCTGATCGAACACGATCGAGTGACCGCCGTCGATAACCTCCTGTGATACCTCTTCGCCGCGATGTGCAGGCAAACAATGCAAGAAGCGATAGTCCGACTTCGCGTATTGCACAAGCTCCGCATTCACCTCATAATCCTTGAACGCCTTCAGCCGTAGCTCCTGCTCTTCCTCCATACCCATGCTTGCCCATACATCCGTATAGATAAAATCCGCCTCACTTACCGCTTCCTTCGGATCGCGCAGCACTTCGATCTTAGCTCCAGTCTGTTCGGCAATCTCCTGCGACATCTCAAGCACTTCCGTATCCGGCTCATAGCCTTCCGGTGTCGCAACAGCAATGTGTATGCCAAGCTTGGCTGCTCCCATCATCAGCGAATGCACCATATTGTTGCCGTCTCCTACGTAAGCGAGCTTCACACCTTCCAGCGTGCCCTTCTCCTCGAGAATCGTCTGGTAGTCAGCCATCGCTTGACACGGGTGGGACAAATCTGTCAATCCGTTAATGACCGGAACCGTTGCACCGCGCGCCAGCTCTACAACATTCTTGTGAGCGAAGGTGCGGATCATGATGCCATCCAAGTAGCGCGACATCACCTGCCCCGTATCCCATACCGTCTCGCCGCGCCCCAATTGCAGATCGTTGCGGCTCAGGAACAACGCATGTCCGCCTAGCTGATACATACCGACCTCGAAGGATACACGAGTGCGTGTCGAATTCTTCTCAAAAATCATGCCGAGTGTCTTGCCTCTCAGCGGCTGATACAGCTCCCCTGCCTTGTGTCTGCGCTTCAGATCTATGCCCAATTCGAGCAAATAACGCACTTCAGCGGGTGTATAGTCCACGAGCGCCAAGAAATCGCGCCCCTTCAACCCCGTAACAAGTTCTTCCTTCACTGCATGATTCATCTTATATCCCCTCTCCTACCGCCTGTTTGGCCAATATCGACGTCAGCACCGCAAGCCCGCGTTCCATCTCATCCTCTGCAAGCAATAGATTCGGAAGCAGCCGCAGCACATTCGGCCCTGCCAATACGACCAACAAGCCTTGTTCACGAGCTTGTGTGACAAGTTCAGCGACAGGCTCAACACATGCGATGCCGATCAACAAGCCCAAGCCCCTAACTTCCTCAACGAACGGATTGTCCTTAAGCGCTGTCTGCAGCCGTTCCGTGATCGTGCCGCCCATCGTCAGCGCACGCTGCGGCAGCTCCTCCTTCTGCATCGTATGCAGCACAGCATGGGCTACAGACGCTGCAAGCGGATTGCCGCCGAACGTCGAACCGTGGCTGCCCGGAGCGAACGCTTCACTCAACTTCTCCTTCGCGAGAACAGCGCCGATCGGGAAGCCGTTGCCGAGTCCCTTCGCCAAGGTGAAGATATCCGGCTCTATGCCGTAATGCTCATAGGAGAACAGCTTGCCCGTGCGTCCCATCCCTGTCTGAATTTCATCCAGAATGAGCAAGATCCCTTGTTCCTCGCACAGCGCTGCAAGCTCCTTCATAAATACAGGATCAGCTACATGCACGCCGCCCTCTGCCTGCACCGTCTCCAGCATGACCGCGGCCGTGCGGTCGTTGATAACCTGCTTCACAGAATCTATATCATTGAAATCCGCATAGACGAATCCTTCAGGAAGAGGAGCGAAGCCTTCCTTCACCTTGTCTTGGCCAGTCGCTGTCAGCGTGGCCAGCGTACGTCCGTGGAACGACTGATGGAAGGTAATAATTTCGTAGCGCTGCTCGCGTCTCACCTGCTGATGATAGCGGCGTGCCAGCTTGATCGCCGCTTCATTCGCTTCTGCACCGCTGTTGCAGAAGAATACCCGATCTGCACAACTCGCAGCCGTCAACTGCTCGGCCAGCTGCTCCTGAGCAGGAATATGATACAGATTCGACACATGCCACAGCCTGTTGGCCTGCTCCAGAAGAGCGTTCTTCACAGCCGGGTGCGCATGACCGAGGTTCGTAACCGCAAGACCGCTGAAGAAGTCCAAATATTCATTGCCCTGATCGTCCCAGAGCTTGCTCCCCTCACCCTTGACGAGCGCCATAGGAAACCGTGCGTATGTGGGAAACAGCGCCGCGTTATTCTCGTGCATCCTTATACTCCCCTTCCTCTATACACCACTGACGTGGCGGATTTCATCTAATCCTGCACAATACGTGTGCCTACTTCTACTCCGTCCAGTACTTGCCGCAAGATGCCGGGCAGCTTGCCGTCAGCAATAACAACCTCATGGACCTGTCCGTGCAAGCACTTCATCGCAGCACGCACCTTCGGGATCATGCCGCCGTAAATTTCACCAGATTCGATCATCGCTTCAATCTCCTGACGGGTGACAGCAGGCAGCACTTGCTTGTCGCCATTCGCCGCCGTTCGCATAATGCCAGGAACATCCGTAACAACAATCATTCGTGCTGCACCGATATGAGAAGCGACAGCTCCTGCCGCTGTATCTGCATTGATGTTGTAGCGCTGTCCAGCTTGATCTATGCCGATCGGCGCAATAACTGGTATATAGCCCAGATTCACAATACCTTGCACAAGGGATGCCTGCACATCCACAACCTCGCCTACAAACCCGATTTCATCAGCATTCGCGACAGGCTCTGCCACAATGAGACGACCGTCAACACCGCTCAACCCAAGCGCTGCTGCACCCGTTGCCTGGATGCGTCGGACAATCTCCTTGTTGATCTTGCCAGCCAGCACCATCTCGACGACATCAAGCACCGCCTCGCTAGTTTTGCGCAAGCCGCCTACGAATTCAGTCGGTATGTCCAGCTTCGCCAGCGTATCCGAGATCGCAGGGCCTCCGCCATGGACGATAATCGGGATCGTACCGTCGGATTGCAGGCTCTTCAGTTCCTCGAAGAAGCCTACGGGAAGCTCTGCCAGCGTACTGCCGCCGCACTTCATCACAAAACAGTCGTTCATCCGCTCTCCCCCTTATTTACGTCCGATAAGCTGCATTGATTCGCACATATTCATACGTTAGATCGCAGCCCCAGCCCGTTGCAGCACCGTCGCCCATGTGCAAGCCCACATGGATCTGGATCGTGTCTGATTTCAAGTATTCTTCCGCCTGCTCCTCGTCGAAGCGTACCGGCCTTGACTGCTCCAGCGTACGAATGTCCCCGAGCCGTATATCTACCGTGTCCGGATTCACAGGCTGACCTGCACGTCCGACACACGCGATAATGCGTCCCCAATTCGCATCTGCACCGAATATTGCCGTCTTCACCAAGCTCGAGCCGATAATCGTCTTGACGATAGCGCGAGCGGCTTCCTGGGATACTGCACCGCTGACGGTCACCTCAATCAGCTTCGTTGCGCCTTCACCATCACGAGCAATCGCCTTCGCCAAGTGCTGAGCCACATGCAGGAAGGCAGCCGCATAATCTGACCATTGCGGATGCTGCGCGTTCAACGGCTTGTGCTCCGCCATCCCGCTCGCCATAGCTACAACCATATCATTCGTGCTCGTATCCCCATCCACAGTAATCATATTAAATGAAGCATCCGTCGCCTGACCGAGCAGCTGCTGCAGCTCTGACGCGCCGATATGCGCATCGGTCGTCATGAAGCCGAGCATCGTTGCCATATTCGGATGGATCATACCCGAGCCCTTAGCAGCACCAGCAATATGCACAGGTACGCCGTCAATGTCCACGCGGACGCATATCGTCTTCTCTACCAAGTCAGTCGTGAGTATTGCTTCATTGAATGACGCTCCGCCTTCATCCGATACCGCTTCCGGCAGCTTCTCAATGCCGCTCAGCAGATTATCCATCGGCAGCAGCTCGCCGATAACCCCTGTAGAGGTCACACCTACATAATGCTCCGGCAGTCCCCAAGCCTTCGCCGCCGCTGCCCGCATGCTGCGCGCATCGTCCTCGCCCTGCTGACCCGTACAAGCATTGGCATTGCCCGAATTGGCAATCATCGCTTGCAGCTTACCGCCAGCAGCCAGACTCTCCTTCGTAATCATCAACGGCGCCGCTTGGAATACATTCGTCGTGAACACCGCAGCAGCTTCTGCCGGCACCTCGCATACTATCGCACCGAGATCATTGCGCGTAATCTTCTTAATGCCGCAATGCAATCCCCCTGCGCGAAATCCCCTCGGCGTTGTGACAGAGCCGCCCTCTACGATATGAACATGTTTGTGATCTTCGATTTCCATCCTCGTCGTCCCTGCTTTCTCTATACATTCATCAGGACTCAGGCAGCCCTGCACTCTCCGCTTTTATGCTGCAATCCGTTATTTATGGATAGACCGGCGACATCTGAAGCCCGAGCGTCTCGTCCCAGCCCATCATCAGATTCAAGTTCTGAATCGCTTGCCCGGCTGCACCCTTCACAACGTTGTCGATGACAGCGAAGATCGTAATTCTGCCGGTACGCGCATCCGCAGCAAAGCCGATATCGCAATAGTTCGAGCCAGCCACTTCCTTCGTCGCCGGCCATTGTCCTGCCGGACGAATGCGAACAAACTTCCTCCCAGCATAATATTCCTCATACATCCGTACCCAATCCTCATCCGTGCGCTCTTCCGATTGCACACCGTAGCATGTCGTCATAATGCCCCTTGTCATCGGTACGAGCTGCGTCGTAAAGGTGACGCTCACCGGCTTGCCTGCCGCATCGCTCAACACTTGCTCAATCTCCGGAATATGCTGATGTTTGTTGATCTTGTACGGGCGGAAGTTCTCATTGATCTCCGAATAGTGGACATTCAAGCCTAGCCCGCGCCCAGCTCCGGATACACCCGATTTCGCATCAATGATGAGCGAAGCCGGATCAAGCCATCCCTGCTTGACTGCCGGCCACAAGGCAAGCAACGCAGCTGTCGGGTAACAGCCTGGATTGGAGATGAACGGCTGTCCGTTCACCTTGTCGCCGTATATTTCGGCAAGTCCGTACACGGCCTGTTGCAAATAATGCTCCTCAGCAGGATCATGCTTATACCAGGTCTTATATGCTTCAGCAGACTTCAAGCGGTAATCGCCGGACAGGTCAATCACCTTCAAACCAGCATCCACAAACTGCGGAACCAGCTTCACACTTACGCCGGACGGTGTCGCCAAGAACACGATGTCGGCCTTGCTCTGAATGAGCGGAATATCGACCGCATCCAGATCGTCTGTCACGATCGTATGCAAGTGAGGAAATCCGTCTGTAATCGGAGTTCCGGCAGATGAAGATGAAATGACGGACGTAATCTCAACTTGCGGATGATGCTGCAGCAGCCGGATCAGCTCTACCCCACCGTATCCAGTCGAACCAACAATCGCCGCACGCAGTACATTTGCCATCATAACCGTCCCCTTTTCCCGTACAAAAATGTTATGTATGATTATACATTCTAATGAATGAAAATTCAATGTCAGTTTTTCTTTTTTTCGTCAGCACGTATAGAATAGTATAACACGCCCGAATGAGCAAGTGGCGAACGAACGAAATGAGCATTCTCACCCACAATAATCTATGGACTCCCGTACTTGAAGCCCTCCCCTAATACTTCGGACGCATCGCTCAAGATAATAAATGCGAGCGGGTCCACTGCGCGGACAAGTGTCTTCAGCTTCACAATCTCCCGTTGCGAGACGACAACCATCAACACATGCTTCTGCTCCCCTGTATACCCGCCATACCCTTGCAGCCGAGTCAATCCCCGATCCAAGTCCTGCAAAATAACAGGCTGCAGCTGCCCCGCCTTGTCCGAAATAATATAAGCTACCTTCGACGTACTGAAGCCGACCTGCATCACATCGATTGTCTTCGTCGTGACGAACAGACCAATCAATGCATACAACGCCTTCTCCGGGGTAAACACCAAGCCCGCTGTTACGATGACCGTACCGTCGAACAACGCGAGCGCCATCCCCAACCTTAGCCCTGTATACTTGTGCAGCATTTGTGCTGCTGTATCTAAGCCGCCCGTCGACCCTCTTGCGCGAAATACGAGGCCAATGCCAGCGCCGATCCCAATACCTCCATACAGCGTAGCCAGCAGCATATTCGGTGTTGGCGACGTCCAGCCGCTCGTCAACAGCACGAACAACGGCAATACGATCGAACCGATCGCCGTCTTCAAGCCGAAGCCGCCGCCAAGCAGCCACAGCCCCACCAGAAATAGCGGAATATTCAACGCCCACTGTACTATCGCTGGCTCCAAGCCGAATAGATGCTCGGTAATCGTCGAGATACCAGCTACACCGCCGGACGCAATCTGATTCGGATTCAGAAACAGATTGAAGCTCGCAGCGATGATGAATGCGCCAATAAGCAGCAGACCGTATTCGTATAGCTTGTACACAGTTCGGTTCCGATGGTCGCCAGACTGTCCTCGTCTCACTCTTCGCCGCATCCGTCTACCCTTCCTGTCGCTTGTCATTTCGGCAACCTGCCGACCGCATGTGGCTGTGAATACGCTGCAAGCGATTCACGATAATGCTAACGCGAGCTTGCTGTCCTCCAGCACAAATACTGCTCGCTGCTGCTGACAAAAAAGAACATCCCGCTGAGCATGCCGTTGTCCACGGCAGCCCAACAGGATGAAGCCTGCATTAAATTTCTTTGCGCAAATAGGCATCAATGAATACATCCAGCTCGCCATCCATCACAGCCTGCACATTCCCCGTCTCCACATTCGTCCGATGGTCCTTCACCATGCTGTACGGATGGAACACATAGGAGCGAATTTGACTGCCCCAGCCGATCTCGAGCTGCTCGCCCTTGATCTCAGCAATTTCCTTCTGCTGCTCCTCAATCCGTCTCTCTAGCAACTTCGACTTCAGCATACGCATCGCGCGTTCCCGATTCTGAATCTGCGAGCGCTCTGTCTGGCAGGCTGTAACAATCCCGGTCGGCAAGTGCGTAAGGCGAACCGCCGACTCAGTCTTATTGACATGCTGACCGCCGGCACCGCTCGACCGATACGTATCGACCCGCAAGTCCTCCGGGCGAACTTCAATCTCTGAATTGTCATCGTCGATCTCCGGCATAATGTCGCAGGAGACGAAGGATGTATGCCGACGACCCGAAGCATCGAACGGGGAGATGCGCACGAGACGATGCACACCCTTCTCCGCCTTCAGATAGCCGTAAGCATTGTGCCCGCGAATGAGCAATGTCACACTCTTCACACCTGCCTCATCACCAGGCAAGTAATCCAGCACTTCCACCTTATAATCATGCTGCTCCGCCCAACGGCGGTACATGCGCAGAAGCATCTCCGCCCAATCCTGCGACTCCGTGCCTCCCGCGCCCGGGTGCAGCTCCAGAATCGCATTGCTCTTGTCATACGGTTCGTTCAGCATGAGCTGTAGCTCGAACGACTTCAAGCCTGCAACGAGCTGATCGATCGCTTCGCGGATTTCCGCCTCCATCGCCTCGTCGCTTTCCTCCTCGACGAGTTCGATCATCGCGGCGAGGTCTTCCTGCTGCTGAGACAGCTTTTCGTACTGGTCTACGACCGATTTGATTGCGTTGTTCTCGGCGATCAGCTTCTGTGCGGATTCATTATCGTCCCAGAAGCCCGGCTCGCTCATCTTCACTTCGAAGTTCTCAATCTGATCCAGCTTGTAATCTAAGTCAAAGAGACCCCCTAAGGGTAAGAATACGTGCGGCCGCGTCCTTGGCCGCGTGGCGAATCTCTGCGTCAATCATGATTGCTTCACCTCTCGAAATAGTCAATCGCTCACATGCTCAGTCTATGCATTTTGCCCGTGACATTGCTTGTACTTCTTGCCGCTTCCGCAAGGGCACGGGTCGTTGCGCCCGACCTTCTCAGCACGGCGCACCGGCTTCTTCGTCGTCTCCGCCTTCGGATCGACAGCTTGTCCTTCGGCCACTGCTTCACGCTTCAGGTTCGTCTCGACATGCGCCTTCATCGTATACTTGGTGACATCCTCCTGGATGCTCTCGATCATCTGATGGAACATCTCGAACCCTTCAAACTGGTATTCCCGCAGCGGATCCGTACCGCCGTAAGCCCGTAAGTGAATCCCTTGTCTGAGCTGGTCCATCGCATCTATATGGTCCATCCACTTGGCGTCAACCGCACGCAGGATGACGACCTTCTCGAACTCGCGCATCGTCTCTTCGCCTAGCTCTTGCTCACGTTGCTCGAACAAGTCCTTGACCAGACCATGCAGCTTCTCGATAATCTCTTCCTTCTCCTTGCCCTTCAAGTCCTGTACAGCCAGCATACCTTCCTGCAGGAAGGTAGCGTTCGCATAGTCGACCACCGCCGTCAAATCCCACTCTTCCGGTACCTGATCATCCGGGCAGTGCGCTTCTACTATGCGCTCCATGACCGGCTCAATCATGTTCCAGGTAATCTTCTTCATCGCCGGCGCGTCAGCCTCCAACACTTCTTGGCGCTGCTTGTATATAATGTTCCGCTGCTGATTCATCACATCATCGTATTGCAGGACGACTTTCCGCACATCGAAGTTGCTGCCTTCCACCCGCTTCTGCGCGGATTCCACAGCCTTCGTAATCAGCTTGCTCTCGATCGGCTGATCTTCCTCGAAGCCGAGCCGGTTCATCATGCTCATAATATTCTCCGCACCGAACCGGCGCATGAGCTCATCCTCCAGCGACAGGAAGAACTGTGAGGAGCCGGGATCGCCTTGACGACCGGCACGACCGCGCAGCTGATTGTCGATACGGCGGCTCTCATGGCGCTCCGTACCGATAATGTGCAAGCCGCCTACGTCCGACACACCTGATCCAAGCACGATATCTGTACCGCGTCCGGCCATATTGGTCGCAATTGTAACGCCGCCAGCTTGTCCGGCCTTCGCAACGATCTCGGCTTCCTCGGCATGATGCTTCGCATTCAGCACCTTATGCGTAATGCCCTTCTTCTTCAGAAGATCCGAGATGAGCTCCGAATTTTCAATCGAAACGGTACCGACCAGCACAGGCTGATTGTTCTGATGGCGGCGGGCAATCTCTTCTGCAACCATCTTGTACTTGCTTCGCTCAGTCTTGTACACGACATCCGCCATATCGTCACGGATCATCGGCTTGTTCGTCGGAATGACGACAACATCCAGCCCGTAGATCTTGCCGAACTCCTCTTCCTCTGTCTTCGCCGTACCCGTCATGCCTGATAGCTTATTGTACATCCGGAAATAATTCTGGAAGGTGATCGTCGCCAAGGTCATGCTCTCATTCTGTACCTTGAGGCCTTCCTTCGCTTCAATCGCCTGATGCAAACCTTCGCTGTAGCGTCGTCCGGTCATCAATCGGCCGGTGAACTCGTCGACAATGACGACATCGCCATCTTGGACAACGTAATCCACATCCCGCTTCATAATGACATGCGCCTTCAACGCCTGCGTAATATGATGGTTCAAGGTGACATGCGCATGATCGAATAAGTTCTCAATGCCGAATGCTCGCTCCGCCTTAGCCACAGCTGCCTCGGTAAGCTGCACGCTCTTCACTTTAATATCAACGGTATAATCTTCTTCCGCCTGCAACGTCTTGACGAAGCGATCTGCCGAGTAGTACATATCCGTGGACTTGGCAGCTTGTCCAGAAATAATTAGCGGTGTCCGCGCCTCATCAATCAGAATTGAATCCACTTCATCTATAATGGCATAGTGCAAGGGACGCTGCACCATCTGTTCCTTGTACAGAACCATATTGTCCCGCAAGTAATCGAAACCGAACTCATTGTTCGTGCCGTACGTAATGTCGCAGCTGTAGGCTTCCTGCTTCTGCTCATGCGACAAGCTATTCTGATTAACCCCGACAGTCAGACCTAGGAAGTTATAAATGTTCGCCATCTGCTCGCTCTGCACAGTGGCCAAGTAATCGTTGACCGTAATGACGTGCACACCCTTCGCTTCCAACGCATTCAAATACACTGGCAGCGTAGCGACCAGTGTCTTCCCTTCCCCTGTCTTCATCTCCGCAATGCGCCCTTCATGCAGCACCATACCGCCAATCAGCTGCACATCGAAGTGACGCATCCCAAGTGTGCGCCTCGATGCTTCACGCACCACCGCGAACGCTTCCGGCAGCAGATCATCTAGCGTCTGCCCGTTCGCAAGCCGATCGCGGAATTCCACTGTCTTGCCTTGCAGCTGCTCATCGGACAGCGCCTCCATCTGCGGCTCCAGACCGTTGATCTGCTCCACCTTGCGCTGCAGGCGCTTCAGCTCGCGATCGTTCGGATCACCGAACATTTTCCTCACCAAACCTAACATGTAGGTGTCCCCTTTCCGAATCATCAGTCGATGGTATTCATTGTATCAGTTTTCATTGGGTGGTAGCAAGATGAGGGGATTCGATGCCATATAGCAACATGATTAAGCTAAGATTGTGTAAATTTTTCTAGCATCTCTGCGTAATAATCCGGATATTCACGAACAATATTATTTTGCAGGTACTTAATATATTTATTCTCAATTGCTTGAATCAAGGCAGCGGGTAATCTGAATTCGAAGAACTCCTCATCCGGACCAGTTAAATCTAACCATTGAATGAGAGCATCAATTTTCTCCTGCTCGGCAAATTCTACAAATATACGATGTACCCACTTACCGTAATTAACTTGATGATCTATTAAGGTTTGCTTTTCATTCTGCATCATAATTTCGTCAGCATTCTGTAAAAAGTTTATGAATAATTCAGACATTCCATGAAGTTTCGAGAGGAGGTATAGTCTGTCTGTACCAATCGATTCATTCATAACCCCTTGGCTTTTTTCAACAGTAACCTTCGGTTTGTCGATGTCGAATGTGTGCGAGATAATCTCCCAAAACAAAGACTCATCATTCTTCATGATTTCATAAGGTAGAATCAAAATATTATCGAAATATCTACTATATGAACGAACTAAGTATTCGACGTCAAAGGAATGGATCAAAAATTGTGTTTGCTGATCGATAAATTGCTGAATATTCCCACTCCATCCTTGTTTGATCGATTGATTATAGATAGATCTTATCCATGACAATGGCTCTCTAACTACAAGCAGAATATTAGATGTTGCATCAGATAATCTGCCAAGGTTACGGCTTGCAAACTCTATGAAATCGGGAATACGCGTTTGATATTCAGGCTCATTCAGGAAAGCTGTGGAAAATCCCTCATTGGAAACTACAATTTTCTGACCTTCTACGTACGGTGAATCCGTGTTAATTTCACTTTGCACATATCCTTGTGTTCTTTTCAGTCTAACCTCTTCCCTCAACTGTTCTACAAATGCAACATTCCCTCTGTATGAAAGAGCATATGCGGGATCAGTATTCCACACTTGTTGCATATAGGTTGTAGCGGTTTTCATCATGCCAAGATGAATAAATTCAATTCGACTCATTCTGTTCTCTCCTTTATCATCACGTCTCCAGTGAATTGTGCTGTATGTACTTGGTGATCTAATTAAGAAACCGCCTCCATTAGCAACGTCTGATTCCGACGATGTTCATAAAGGCGGCTGTACTAATACTATATCACATTACACTATTGTAACAATCTTCACTTGGCCGGTTCAATCAACCCATACCGACCGTCACTTCGCTTATACACGACATTGACTTCTTCGGAATCCATATTGGAGAAAACAAAGAAATCATGCCCGATCATGTTCATCTGAAGAATCGCTTCTTCTATATCCATAGGCTTGAGTGTGAAGCGCTTGGTGCGAACGACTTCCATATCGTCTTCTTCCTCTTCATGCAGAGGCTTGTTAGGTACCGTTGCTTCGAAGTTGTCCTTGAAGAGCGTGCGCAGGCTGCCTTCCTGACGAAACTTGCTGTTCACCTTCGTCTTGTGCTTGCGGATTTGCCGTTCCAGCTTATCCAGCACCAAGTCAATCGACGTATACATATCCGTATTGCGCTCCTCTGCGCGAAGCAGCAAGGATGGCATCGGAATGGTCACCTCGACGCTCTGAATGTCCTTATTGACACTCAGCGTGACCTGGGCATCATTAGTAGGGGGAGTATCGAAATAACGTTCGAGCTTGCCGAGTTTCTTCTCCACGTAATCTTTCAGCGCTTGCGTGACTTCAAGATTCTGACCGCGAATGTTCAGTTTCATATGAACTCCTCCTCCTTTTGCTTGTCACTATTGTAGCACATCCGAGGAGCACCTTCAAAAATCATTTACAAACTGTCAGGAAATATTCACCGAAACAAGGGGTGGTTCTACTCCCACGCAAAAAAACCGCCCTAGGAGAAATCCCCCGGGGCGGGTTGCTGCTAATCGATCTATAATCCTCTATAAGAGGCGGGTATCAATCCCGCGTAGAGATTATAACTTAATGACGTTAGCTGCTTGAGGTCCGCGTGCGCCTTCGACGATGTCGAACTCTACAGCTTGACCTTCGTCAAGAGTCTTGAAGCCTTCGGATTGGATAGCGGAGAAATGTACGAAAACGTCGCCGCCTTCATCAGTCTCAATAAAGCCATAACCCTTCTCTGCATTAAACCATTTCACTTTACCTTGCATGCAAAAACATTCCCTTCGTATTCAAATAGCTGCGAGCTTACACTCACATTCTGAATATAACACTCCGCACACGCAATGTCAATCAAAAACACTTACGAAAATGCCTGTCGTTATGCGGATTTGCTTGCATACGGGCCGGTATTTCATCATGTCGAGGACGCTCTTTCTGACACTTGTCAACAGGCCGTTCGTTATTGTCCGAAGTTATTCCTAAGTTATTTACAATCCCTTAACATGATGTAAGCTTGTTTTCATTAGTTATGCACAGAGTTGTCCACATTATCCACAGGCTTGCGCAGCAGATATTCACAGAGCTCAAAGTCGTGTAAAGTATCGATATCATAGGAGCGTTCCCGCGGCATGATGTAACCAACGGTATTCTGATCAATAAAACCGCGCGTTTTCTTTAACCAGTCAATCTTAGCAAAGTACAACGCTCCATTTAATGCATAAGAGATAGGAAGATCCTGCCTTCTAGTAACCAATGGTTTGTCAATTAAGGGGCTAAGCTTACCCTCTACATTCATCTGATACATCCAAAATGGACTCTTGTCTGGCTCGACTACCGACACACTGCTACTTGCACCAGATTTTATACACAACTCCATGCAAGCATCAATATCTTCAGAAGTTCGTAAAGGTGATGTTGGCTGAAGCATAAGCACATAATCATAACCAGGCAACTGGTCTAGCGCGTGCAGAATCGGATCAATCCCGGGCGTATCATCCTGAGATAATTCCCCTGGACGAACGAACGGAGCCTCACAACCATAACGTTGGGCTACATCGATGATTGCTCGATCATTCGATGACACTATGATTCGATCTAAGTATCGCGATTGTTGTGCTGCCTCAATTGTCCAAGCTATAAGAGGCTTGCCCAACAAGGAACGAATATTTTTGCCAGGGACTCCTCGTGATCCTCCCCTTGCCGGTATAACAGCTAATATACGATACTTTCCAATCACAGAAAGACCTCCATATACTCGCTTTTAGCACGTTCGAAATCATCCATTCTGCCAATATCCATCCAATATTCACGGATCGGGAAGACAGCCGCATTCCGGCGAGATTGAATCAATGTTTCAAACAATGTAGGCATATCGTAAAATCTGTCCGCAGGCACTTCATTCAGCAGTTCCGGGTTCAACACATAGATGCCTGCATTGACAAAATAACGTTCAACGGGCTTTTCTACTATAGCTTGAAGCTTGTTCTCATCCACTCGCACCACTCCATAAGGAACCTGGTACTCATAATCCCTTACACAAAGGGTCGCAATCGCTTTTTGTTCACTATGAAATTGCAGAAGCTGCGAGAAATTGACCTTGGTTAATAAATCTCCATTCATGACAATAACGGGGGATTCCGACTTCTCTGGAATTAGACTCAGCGCGCCAGCTGTGCCCAGACGCTTGTCCTCGCGCAGATATCGAATTTCAACATTCCACTTAGAGCCATCACCGAAGTAATCCTCGATCATTTCCGCCTTATAATTAACAGAAATATAAAACTTTCGCAATCCATAACTCATGAAATTCTCCATAATCGTTTCGAGAATCGGCTTGTTGCCTACCTTCAGAAGCGGCTTCGGACAATCCTCAGTCAGCGGATACAGCCTAGTTCCGAGTCCGCCTGCCATCAGGACAACCCAATTGTCCTTGGCTTCCGGTTCCAGCAACTCATCGATGCTCTCTAGACCGACTACAATCCCCTTCTCATCCACAATGGGGATTTGATGCAACTTGCGTTGGCGCATAATCCGCAGTATATGCTTGTTATCTTCGTGCTGCTGCACCGTTAACGGATTCGGATTCATGATCTCTGTAGTCGAGTCCTCTAATGTCTTGCCCTTCAAAAAACCACGGCGCACATCCCCGTCTGTCACGGTTCCATGCAGAATACGCTGCTCATCCACGATGAGCGCAATCTGCATGCCGCTTGCATCGATCGCTTGAATAACTTCCTTAATCGTACTATCCAGCTGGACAAGTGTGCTTTCCCATGTTCGCATTACCGCACCTCCTTTGCAGGTACCCCGATAACTGTACGATGGGCGGGCACATCTCGGATCACTACTGCTCCCGCTCCAACTACGGCTTGATCGCCTATGTGAAGCCCTTGCTTGATAATAGCACCAGCCCCTATATGAACACCTGAACCTACCTGCACATTACCGCATAGGACTGCACCAGGCGCAACGTGGGTATGGGCACCGATTCGGCAATGATGTTCTACTATCGATTTGGTATTAATAATTGAATTCTCTTCTATCCTTGCACCGGTTTGAACGACACTACCAACCAAAACCTGAACACCTTCTGCTAAACTGGAACCTGGAGAGACAATCGCTGTCGGATGAACAATAACGGGAAATTGGTATCCCTTGTCGCTCCATTCCGAGTAAATTCGTCTGCGTGTATCATCTGCAAGACCGAGCGAACCCACACCATTAGCAAGAAGCACTGAATCTGTTTGAAATTTGTCTATGACTGAATCATTCCCGATCAACGGGAGACCTTCCCACATACCTTCGTGACATTCTTTATGCTTAGCAGTGTAGCCCTTCATCACAGGGTTCCCATTCATCCAGATAGCCTCAACTATTACCGATGCATGCCCTCCACTGCCTATGACGATCCATTCCTTTCTCATATAACATCATCCGGTTCGTAGTTTCGATCGGCTATTTTACCTAGCCAATCCCAATAGTAATTCGGAGAGATTCCTGAACCAGGGCGTTTTACACTCAAATTATCTGACGTAAATCGTTCGCCCTTTCTAATGGATTTGGCCGCAACCAAGCTCTTACGTACGGCATTCCGATTCACCAATTCGTGAGGAGATGGCGATTTCAATGGTGATCCCATCGCTTCATGAACCTGTCGAATAGCTTGTACCATTTCACTTAGTTCAGCAGGCTCCAATGAGGCTTGATGATCTGGTCCCGGCAAGTTCCGATCCAATGTGAAGTGTTTTTCTACAACAGAAGCGCCCATAGCGGCGGCTGCTACCGAAATAGCGATTCCTTCTGTATGATCAGAATACCCGACTGGAAGCCCGAAGGTGCTCTTCATGGTACACATCGCATTCAAGTTCACATCACCCAACGGAGCTGGGTAGTCAGTTGTACAATGAAGCAATGTTACATAATTCTCCAGCAGATGTCTCCCTTCAGTGTATGCAGAAATTGCCAATCTGTCTGACTGCAAATTCTCTTCCTCACCCAGATAGCCTAATGCAAGCGCGCCTAATGCTTGCTCTATCTCTCCTACCGTGCTCATCCCCGTCGAGAGCATAACAGGTAAATGCCTACGTCCGATTTCATATAGAAATGGGGCATTCGTTATTTCACCTGAAGGAATTTTGATAAAAGGCAGTCCGATTCTCGTTAACAAAAAGTCCAAGCTTGTTAAATCAAATGCGGTCGACAAGAATGTGATACCTAGCTTTTCACAATAACTTGCCAGTTCAATATGCATGTGCTCGGAAAGTTCCAACCCCTTTAGCATATCGTACTGAGATTTACCTCCAGATGTTGATGCTTTTTGATATGGCGCTTTCTCAGCTGTTCTAGAGACAATTTGTTCCGCCTTGAAAGTCTGAAACTTAACCGCGTCAGCTCCGGCTTTCGCGGCTGCCTCTACTAATTCCTTCGCCATGGATAGCGAACCATTGTGGTTCACACCCGCCTCTGCAATGATGGTGCAAGAACGCTTTGTCATCATAATATCTCCTTTAATAACATGAACGCCTCAGCCGCTTCACAACCCGCAGTAGCTCCTCTAACTGCAGCTAACGAACGGATGGCCTTTTCGCTCCTTGGAAATGGAAATGCAGAAACTTCGGAAGCATATATATTCATAATCCCTACCTTCTGATCCAAGTATGAGGAGATATCTACAAATACATTAGGTCTGAAACCCGGCAGATCCGGATTCAGCGAAAATTCAGTCTCAGATAATGTTTCATAAGCCAATACTCGGCGCACGGATGGATAACGAAACCACTTCGTGCAAGAGATTACCGCATCAAACACGTATTTGTGATCTGTATGCACATCACTACGATTCGGCACATAAATAGTATGAGGTAGAACTTCTTTGAAGACATTACTTATGCGTGTAACAAGTTCCCCTATTGGTAACGTGTCTAATTGTGCTGCAGGAACTTCCAAGCGATAAACTCCGCTAAATTGATATCGTTCCTGAACTAGTTTGATTTCATCATTTCTCCTGCTTCTATCAAGCTCATTCCCTGCCTGAACTGGAATAGAAGATATAATAAGCCAATAGACCTCATCCCCCATTGCTTTATGTTTCAATATCGTCCCACCACAGCCTAGTGTCTCATCATCTGGATGAGGTGCTACCACCATAGTTTTTCTCATAGATAACTAGCCTCCTCAGGCAAATTCGGAAATTCATGATCCAAAAGTGAAATAACACCTTGCCCGCATTTCACTACAACTGATTCATGATTGCTTGCGATGACTTTGCCAGGCTCCCAGTGCTGATATTCCTTCAGCACTCCCAAATCTTTGGCTTTCCATATATGAACATCCTGCCCCAAATATTCACAATGTGCACCGGGATACGGCTTGCTCAATGCACGAACCAAATTGTAGATCGTATTTGAAGACATGCGCCAATCTATACAACCATCGTTCTTGTTTCTTTTGCGCCAGTAGTTTGCTTTATCGTGCTCTTGTGGAATGGATATGATTTGATTGTTCACAAAGCCATGCGTTATCAGATCAACTTGATTCAAAGCCATCACAAGCAACTTATGATACAAGGCACCAGCATCGTCGTCGTACGCAATGGGTATAACTTCTTGGCTTATGATGTCTCCCGAATCCGCACCTTCGTCCATAATGAAGAACGTAGAGGCAGTCTGTGTGAGACCAATTACAAGCGCCCATATAATTGGATGTCGACCGCGATTCTGTGGAAGTTCTGCAGGATGATAGCCAATGACTCCGAGTGGAGGAACTGACAGAAGATCCTGCTTGATCAAGTGTGACCAACCAAAACAATAGATCACGTCCGGCGACTGATCTTTCACCCATTCTCTTAATGAGGCTGATTCAAGCTGGTCGGCGTAAATCCATGGAATCCCGTTTTCTCTCGCTAATGGACTTAAGTCTTGAAAGTCAGCATTCATGCGCGACGCTTTTTTTGTTACAACTCCCACAATCCGATAATGAGATGCTTTGCTTAATAAATGCTGAAGAACAACCTTACTAAATTGCACACAACCTATGAATAAGATATTGAGCATCGCGATCTACCTTTCCAAATCATAAAATCGCTTTATGATTAATTGATTGAGATCAATCGATTTCAGAATATCAACGATCTTTTGAGATGTCCCACCTTCACCGAAGAGTGATTTGGACTTGCTAACTATGTCTCGATGCACCGGACTTAATGCATAGCGAATAGCTGATTCAATCTCATCGGCATTGGTCCCGCAGTTGACAACTGTCTCTCCGCAAATTCTTCCTTTTTGGCGATCGCCGATATTGATGGATGGCTTGCGAAATAACGGGACCTCAATCAAAGCGCTGGAGGAGTTTCCGATAACCGCATCTATAAATTGCAACGCACTCAGATACCTAAGTTGTCCTAACGAAACAACCGCTAATACTCTATCCGGGTTTTCCGCGGCATATTCATCTATCAAAAAGTGGATACGTCTGCCGTAAGTATCCGCATTCGGTTTCGTTATGATCAGTTTTGCCTTGGGAAACCGTTCCAAGGCAACTAGTAGTTGGCGAAATTCCTCTCCTGGATCTTGGTCAGTCAGTGTCACTGGATGATAGGTAACCAGAAAATTCATCTCGCCAAACGAAAAATCGATCGAATGTTCAAGCGCCTCTTTCTCCATGAGCGGTAAGTTTACGATGTTATCGAGACCTATCGCCCCCACATTGAATACATGATCCGGCTGTTCACCCAACTGTATGACACGCTGCCGGTAAGGTTCAGCAGCTGTGAAGTGTAGATGCGACATCTTCGTTACAGCATGACGAATCGCTTCATCAATAAGCCCTTCTGTTAATTCACCGCCATGAATATGGGTCATTGGTATACGCGCTATCATGGCAGCTTGCGCTGCAGCCAAAATTTCGTACCGATCTCCTAATAAAACCATGATATCCGGTCTCAAACGATCTAGTGCATCTGCAAACCCGATAACGCCCAAACCCATAGATTTTGCAATTCCTACAGGTGTGTCACTTGAGAGCAACATCTCTACTTTCGCCACTATTGGAAAATGATCTTCTTCGATTTGAGATAGCGTGTTTCCGAATTCAGGAGATAAGTGACTCCCTGTAACAATTAATTGCAACTCCAAACTGGAGGATTCATGTACTTGTCGTATGAGCCAATATAACAAACCATATTCAGCCCTTGTGCCTGTGACAACTGCAATCTTACGTTTCAAATCTAATCCCCTCCCAAGTAAGCGCTGCTTGGAATGTTAATGATAGAGTCTGCCATCCGTTCCGCAGTTTTGAGCTCCATAGTGGGACAATGCGCGTACATGGGCAGTCGATGCATCAGCCGCCATATAGGTCGTACCATCAGTCCATGCATATTGGCCTTATGCAAAATGTCATCACGTATGAAGGAATCCGGCTTCTCCAAGATCAATGCGTTTAACCAGAAATTACTCTTCGCATCTGCTGGTTCTTGGAAAAATCTGATACCTGTTAGCAGGGAAAATGCATTCTGATAATTTTCAGCCAGATGCCTCTTCTTATTCAGAAAAGCGGGCAATTGCTCCAATTGCGCACAGCCCAGCGCTGCATTGAGATTGGGCATGCGATAGTTGTACCCTAGTTCATCGTGTGAGATTTCCCAGGAATGAGGGGCTTTGGCCGTCGTTGTCAAATGTTTGGCTCTCGCTGCCAGTGCCTCGTCATTCGTTAGAATCGCTCCTCCCCCACCGGTTGTCAGCACCTTATTTCCATTGAAGCTCATGGCGGCTACTTTTCCAAAGTTCCCTGTGTGCGTCCCTTTATAAAAAGAGCCCAATGATTCAGCAGCATCTTCAATGAGAGTAAGTCGGTATCGATCAGCTATACGTATAAGCTTGTCCATGTTCGATGGATGTCCGAAAGTATGCATCACCACCAGTGCTCGGATCCGTCTTTCTGTCATTCGATTATAGAGACCTGATTGTCTGCGTATGCCGATGTCAGCCAAGTGAGCATCCAATTTGTCCGCATCGATACCTAATGTCTGCTCATCACAATCAGCAAAATGTGGAATGGCCCCCGTATAAGCAACGGCATTGGCCGTCGCCGCAAATGTAAGTGTTGGCACAATCACTTCATCCTGTGGCCCAATGCCAGCCAATAGTAGTGAAATATGAAGGGCCGCCGTGCCATTAACGACAGCCACTGCCTTCTTCACGCCTGTATAGCTAGCCAAATTTTCCTCGAATGCGTCCACGTACTTTCCTACGGAAGAGACCCATCCAGAATCCAGACAATCTTTTATATAGCACCACTCATTGCCTGATAATACAGGTTCATGCAGGGGAAGATGTTCTTTCTCCTTCTGCTTCACAAGCACATCTTGAAGGATACGGATAACATTAGTTGCAAACTCGTTCTTGGTACTCATATATTGTAGGAATCAGCCTTGTACTTGTTCAGATTCTCGGGCTTCAAGAACCAGTCAGCTGTTTCCGCCAACCCCCTTTTCAAGCCCTCTCTTCCTCCATAGACAGGCGTCCATCCCGCCAGATCCTTGGCCTTGCTATTATCCGCCCATAGCCGTTCGACTTCGCTCTTCGCAGGTCGCAGCCGATTCTCGTCTAATTCGACTTCTACTTCGCGCCCCATGACTTCGGCAATGGCCTTCACCGTATCCTGTATGGAAATCTCATAATTACTGCCAATGTTCACAACTTCCCCGATTGAAGCGGGTGATTCCAATATGGATACAAAGCCCCGCACTGTATCTTCCACATAGTTGAAATCACGAGTCGGATGCAATGCTCCGAGCATAATTCGCTCCATTCCGCTAGCAATTTGCGAGATAACAGTCGGTATCACTGCACGTGCTGACTGGCGCGGACCGTACGTGTTGAAGGGTCGGATTATGGATACTGGTTGTTGGAATGAAGTGTAGTACGAATAAGCCATCTGATCGGCTCCGATCTTGCTGGCTGAATAGGGCGACTGCCCCTGCAACGGATGCTGCTCTGTAATGGGCACATATTGCGCCGTTCCATACACTTCACTGGTCGACGTGTGAACAATCTTCTCAAGGTTTAATTCCCTAGCTGCTTGAAGAACATTCAATGTACCCATTACGTTCGTTTCAACATAAGTAGCAGGAGAATGATAAGAATAAGGAATCGCGATCAATGCTGCTAGATGCAGGACTGCCTCACAATCCTTCATAGCTGCTTTCACACCGTAGGCATCGCGAATATCGCCGCTGAACACCTCTATGGATTGCTTGATGTCCAATGGAACATCATCCAGCCATCCCCACGAATTAAAAGAGTTATATAATACGAAAGCCTTCACATCGTATCCTTGTCTGACCAGATATTCTGTTAGATGTGAGCCTATGAAGCCATCTGCTCCAGTTACCAGTACCTTCTGAGCCACTTCATCACCTTCATCCCATTGCTAATGTTCTTACTGCTTCTAATGAGCCGACTGGAAATGCAAGGAACGATATTTCACCATGCCTTCATCCAGCTTCTTCTTAAGACTAGGCACAGACCGCACAATGCCAGCTGCTACAAGTCCCATGTTCTTGTAGATAAGATCTGCCTTCACTTTCATATCTGCTTCTTCCTTGATTTGCGGAAGATATCGTTTGTACGTCATTAGCTGTGTTTGGATCGTCATAGCCACAACACGTTCGAATGCTTGGTCACGTACAAGCGCTAGCCATTTCTTATCAATGTCGTCAATCATGGCTTCTAATTTCCCTTGTCTAGTCTGCTTAAGTGTATCCAGGTCTTCAAGAAGTCCCATTGCTGCCTTTTCCATATTCTCCAGGTCGTCTTTCAGCTTCTCCATACCTTGATAGATCTCCGTCTTCTCCTCGTCACCATACTGTTCCTGCACTTCGCTCAAGGCTGTATAATAAAATTTCTTATCCAGCTTATTAGTCAAAGATTGTTGCAGTAACGTTTCAATCTCTTGATGCTCAGTGCCCCGTATCAGAGCCCCAACCTTAGATGTATTGATCACCGTACTATTGCGGTTAAAAATTTCCAAGGTCATTTCCATATCTCGCAGTGTATTCAGCATCGGCTTCGATATATCATTGAGTCCGCCTTGTACGTTCTCCACGGTCAGCTTTACTTTCTTCCTCTGCTGGTCAAGCTCTTCCTCTGAGAAGTGATTGACGGCACCCGCATAGAACTTTCCTCCGGGGTAAGATAAGTCTTGGCCCATCAGAACAATTGGATTACAACCTAGGAGTGCAGCAGCTTGCAGCACTGTCCCTGTCACGGAAGTCGTAGAGTGAAACTTCTTCTTGAGCGACTCCTCCTTCAGTAAATGCTGCGAGATCGTATCATTCGTCATTACTACATGGAATAGATGCTTCTGCTTCTCTTCTATAATCTTATGTCTGACGAAAGGACAATAAAGGAACGGAACTTCTTCGTATTCCAGCTTCTTGAATATCTCGTAATTCTTCTCTGATCCATCGATCGAGAAGATCATGTCCGGAACAATTCCCATAGCCAATAGCGCCTGTATACTGGAACCAGCAGCGAATATCAACGCTCGCTCGGCAACCTTATTCAAGTATTCCTTGTCCAAATCTAGTGAAGGTCCGGAGCCTACGATCACAACCGGAATGTCCTTTGCCGCATTTTCCAGCTTGTTTATCGGTGTACTGGAGACGTTCTTGGCCATGTTCATCAGAATGTTCTCAGGCCACTCCTCTCGAAACGCTAGGAACGTGTGCATATTCCCCCGGTACCGAAGAACAGCGTTTTGCATTTCCTTCTGGAAGGTCTGGATTTGTTCCGCATATGCCCGCACATAACTAGGCGGAATGAGAACCTTGTGCTCTTGTGATACTTGCTCTACGAAATATTGGACGAACCTGTCTAACGTATAGTTACCTGGACCGAAGCCGAACACTGCAATCTTGGCATGCTTCAGAATCTTCCCCAGATTCCTTGCTTCAATTGCTGCTTGCAACACCTCTGCATCAGGCTCATACAGGTAGATGCTCTTATCTGGATACTTCCTAATGAACGCTTCTAGATGATAGCCAAGTCCAATGCCGTAAAATATGACTTGCTTCACATGCTGAATCTCATCCTGCATATGTTCCAACCACTTATCCGCTTCACGCTCAGGATTGTAGTTGCTGTGCAGATAGTACCGTTCGTCATTCCGGTGCACCTGAAGTGTCGGGCTGCCGTTGCGTCCCTCTTCTAGTATGTAATGATCACGATCTCTCTCGTAGTTCCGAACACGATGGTAGATATCATTGAAATACTTGCGAAACAACATCAAGTTATCAGCAACATGTGTCTTCATACACGGCCTCCAAATACTTGTTCAATCTTAGTCAGTATCTCGGAGAATTCATATTGAATAATATCCCCCATTAAAGTGTAATCCTTATTATCAGATGCCTGCTCCAGCATTTCAACCTTCTCTTGCATCATAGTCTGAATGTCCGCAATCGGCTGTTGCAGCTCTGCGAATTGCGCTTTCTCAGCAGCAAGCGCTTGTATAAACTGCAAGGATTGAGACAACCATTGCAATCCCTCGACATACTGGGCAAAGACACCCCACTGCTCGGGATCCGGCTCGCCATAAAATGCAGTAGATACTTGATCCGATGCATCGATCAGCTTACGATTGTAAGCATACAACTCACTGATCGACTCCTTCAGTGCTTCCTCCTCCGTCTTCGTATACAGTTCGATCTTCTCTATCCGATCATAATGTTGAATGATATGTGTCTCATAGCCGTCGAAATAAGGAACCCCGTCTATACTTACTTGGTATAATAACCGACCTTGTTGGAAAATATCGCCGGTAGTTTCTTGCCACCACGTGTTAAAACTCTGCAGATCTTCAGATGTACACTGTACGGGTCGTGAATCGATAGTGACTTCCATATATACTCAGCACCTTTTTTATACTTTGCTTATTATATCGGATATGTAGCAGTAAATTTAAAATGAAAAAAATCCCTCCATGTTCTATAGGATCTTCTTCATAGAAAAAAGACCACCGAGGCTATCGCCTATCGATGATCTTCTTCCAAAATAACAGGGTTAATTAACCCAACAATCTTAGAACGCCCTGCGGTGCAGAGTTCGCTTGCGCCAGCATTGCTGTTCCTGCTTGTACCAAAATCTGGTTCCGTGTGAAATCCGTCATTTCCTTCGCCATATCTGCATTACGGATACGGGATTCAGAAGCAGACAGATTCTCAGAAGTTACACCCAAGTTGTTGATTGTGTGTTCCAAGCGGTTTTGAACGGCACCGAACTGTGCACGAGTTTCTGATACATCATTAATGGCAGCTTGTATGGTGGATAATGCATTATTAGCAGTAGTCTGACCTGTCACACTTATACCTGTAATAGCAAGACCTGCTGCTAATGGTCGCATATCAGCCATACTCACACTTAGCGTATTCGTGTCTAGAGCACCAATCTGAAAGGTTACACTTGCACCTGTATTCAGTAGTTTAATCCCATTAAACTCAGTGGAAGAGGCAATATTGTCAATCTCCGCGATTAGTTCATCCACTTCCAGTTGCAGTGCTGCCCGATCATCATTATCATACGTACCTGTAGCTGCTTGGTTCGCCAGCGTGTTCATCCGTTGTAGCATGGAATGCACTTCTGTAAGCGCTCCCTCAGCCGTTTGCAGCAAAGAAATACCGTCCTGTGCATTCCGCATCGCTTGATTGTACCCGTTAATTTGGAAACGCATCTTCTCGGAAATGGCCAAACCAGCTGCATCATCTGCTGCACGATTGATCCGATAGCCAGAAGATAACTTCTCCATTGTCTTGCTCATGGAGTTGTTATTAAAGGACAAGTTACGGTGTGCATTAATTGCGCTTACGTTCGTGTTAATAAACATGCTCATGTGTTGTATCCTCCTTGATTAATTATGAACCGCTTCCTTGCGGTTATAGAGTTTAAATCAATCGACTAGCTTAACCTAACAGTCTTAGAACACCTTGCGGAGCTGAGTTCGCTTGCGCCAACATTGCTGTTCCTGCTTGAACAAGAATTTGGTTGCGTGTGAAATCGGTCATTTCTTTCGCCATATCTGCATTGCGAATACGGGATTCAGAAGCAGACAGGTTCTCGGAAGTGACACCCAAGTTGTTGATCGTGTGCTCCAAGCGATTCTGAACAGCACCGAAGTTCGCACGACGCTCGGATACGATCTTGATTGCGGATTGAATCATGTCCAGACCCGAGTTGGCACCCGTTTGTGTGGACACACTTAATGCATCGATACCCAGTGCAGCTTGCGTCATAGCAGCTAAGGAAGTTTCCAGCGTATTCGTATCTAGCGCACCGATTTGGAACGTGACCGAAGTGTTCTGTTGCAGCAAGCTGATGCCGTTGAACTCCGTCGACTTGGCGATGTTATCGATCTCTTCAATCAATTCATCAACTTCCAATTGAAGCGCTGCACGATCATCATTGTCATAAGTACCCGTAGCTGCTTGGTTCGCCAATGTGTTCATCCGTTGCAGCATGGAGTGAACTTCCGTCAACGCACCCTCTGCAGTCTGTAGCAAGGAAATACCGTCCTGCGCATTCCGCATCGCTTGGTTGTACCCGTTGATTTGGAAACGCATCTTCTCGGAAATCGCCAAGCCTGCAGCATCGTCAGCTGCACGGTTGATCCGGTAGCCGGAAGACAGCTTCTCCATTGTTTTGCTCATAGAGTTGTTGTTGAACGACAGGTTGCGATGTGCATTAATTGCGCTTACGTTAGTGTTAATAAACATGCTCATGTTCTGTATCCTCCTTGATTTTAAGTGAGACCGCTTCCCTGCGGTCTAAATTAGTGATTTGTCTTAACCTAACAGTCTCAGAACGCCCTGCGGTGCAGAGTTGGCTTGCGCCAGCATCGCTGTTCCCGCTTGAACAAGAATCTGGTTACGCGTGAAATCCGTCATTTCCTTCGCCATATCTGCGTTGCGAATACGGGATTCGGATGCAGACAGATTCTCAGAAGTGACGCCTAAGTTGTTGATCGTGTGTTCCAATCGGTTTTGAACGGCACCGAACTGTGCACGAGTTTCAGAAACCTCATTAATTGCAGCCTGTATCGTATCCAATGCTGCGTTTGCATTAGCCTGACCCGTCACACTCACACCTGTAACAGCCAGTCCAGCTGCCACTGGGCGCATATCAGCCATGTTCACGCTCAACGTATTTGTATCTAGCGCGCCAATCTGGAATGTTACACTCGCAGCAGTATTCAATAAATTAATCCCGTTAAACTCAGTGGAAGTGGCGATGTTCTCGATCTCTTCTACCAATTCATCAACTTCCAGCTGAAGAGCTGCTCGATCATCATCATCATACGTACCTGTAGCAGCTTGGTTCGCCAATGTGTTCATCCGCTGCAGCATGGAATGAACCTCGGTCAGCGCACCCTCAGCCGTTTGCAGCAAAGAAATGCCATCTTGCGCATTCCGCATTGCTTGATTGTACCCGTTGATTTGGAAACGCATCTTCTCAGAAATCGCCAAGCCAGCAGCATCATCTGCTGCACGGTTAATCCGGTAGCCAGAAGACAACTTCTCCATTGTCTTGCTCATCGAGTTGTTGTTAAAGGACAAATTACGGTGTGCATTAATTGCGCTTACGTTCGTGTTAATAAACATGCTCATATTCGGAATCCTCCTTGATTTAAGTAAGTGCCGCTTCCTTGCGGGCTACTATAGTGGTTCGTTCGATTCACCTTAACCTAACAGTCTCAGAACGCCTTGCGGTGCAGAGTTGGCTTGCGCCAGCATCGCTGTTCCTGCTTGAACAAGAATCTGGTTACGCGTGAAATCCGTCATTTCCTTCGCCATATCTGCGTTGCGAATACGGGATTCAGAAGCAGACAGATTCTCGGATGTCACACCCAAGTTGTTGATTGTGTGTTCCAGACGGTTTTGTACAGCACCAAATTGCGCACGAGTTTCGGAAACGCTGTTAATTGCACTTTGGATGATAGACAAAGCGCTGTTAGCACCTGTTTGTGTTTCAATATCAATCGCATCAATACCAATTGAAGTTGATTGAACATCTGCCAAATCTGTTTCCAAGGTATTGGAATCAAGTGCACCGATCTGGAATGTTACGCTGCCTGTCGAGTTCAACAAGTTGATGCCATTGAATTGAGTGGAAGAAGCAATGTTGTCGATTTCCGCAACCAACTCGTCAACTTCCAGTTGGAGAGCTTCACGGTCATCATTGTCATAAGTACCCGTAGCTGCTTGGTTCGCCAATGTGTTCATCCGTTGCAGCATGGAGTGAACTTCCGTCAACGCACCCTCTGCAGTCTGTAGCAAAGAAATACCGTCCTGCGCATTCCGCATCGCTTGGTTGTACCCGTTGATCTGGAAACGCATCTTCTCGGAAATCGCTAAGCCGGCAGCATCATCAGCCGCGCGGTTAATCCGATAACCCGAAGACAGCTTCTCCATCGTCTTGCTCATGGAACTGTTGTTGAACGACAGGTTGCGATGCGCATTGATCGCGCTGACGTTCGTGTTGATAAACATAGACATTGTTTCATCCTCCTTGATGGATTGTGTAGTGACCGCATCCTTGCGGTCCTATATACATATATCGGATGATACCAAAGAACTATTTAGCATCATCCGACAATTTTCTGTAACTATTTTATTTTTTTTCGTCAAAGAAGTAGGCCATCGGATTGTTCTGACCCGCATCGTTGTAGGCACGGACCAGATGCTTGGTGTCTTGAAGCCCCTTCATGGACTTCCCCAACATACCTATACGATCGTGTAATGCGGTTTCCATCAACTGATGCACTTGCTCAATCCTCTTGGCGATGCGTAACAATTCATCCGAATAGGGCAAGGACGCCAACGATCCGCTTTCATCTGCTAACTTGCTTTCCATTCGCGTAATCTGCTGCTGCAATTCGTTCCACTGCTGTTGCAGCTGCGGCCCGCTTGCGAAGGTATCTTCATCCCAATCCGGACTTTCCGCCCATTCTAGCAATTGACTGGTGCATTGTAACATCTCTTCGTAGAGTCGAATATGTTCAGATTGATGTTGCATTGGTTGTGAGTCCTGCATGGCTCTCCTTCCCAATCTGTTCCCAGGCGGATTTGATAGGCTCCAGCAGTTCCATTACTTCCGTAATCGGAGCTGCCTCCTTCTTCATGTTCGCTTCTACTAGCCTATCAATCATATAGAGGTAGAGGTTCTTCAGATTGCGTGAAATCTCTCCGCCTTGCTCTTCATTCAAGCTCGCTGTCAGCTCATAGATAATATCCTGCATCTTCAAGATGGCAGCATGGGCATCCTTCTTATTCCCGTCTAATAACGCCTGTTTGGCCCGATTCCCATTCTGCAGACAAGCAGCATATAACAAGGAAATCAGCTTATGAGGAGAAGCTGTCTCGTATTTGTTCTTCTTGTATGCCTGATATCCGGCGTGCTGCTGCGGATTGATCACGCTCTTCACCCCTTTCTAAGTTCTAGTATCCGGTAGAAAGAGAGGCAAGTTGACTAGTCATCCACGACTGTTGATTTTTCAATTCAGTCAACGCGACCTCCATCGCTGTGAACTGACGCTTCAATTGCTCTTCCTTGCGGAAGACGGAATCTTCCAGTCTCTCGATTTTATTATTCGCATCTTCAATCTGAGAGTCATAGCCTTTGATCCGGCTTTGAATAATACCATCGACAGAGCTTGTCCAGTCCGGCAAGGCGGAATCGAAAACTCTAGCAAATCCATCGCTGTTGTCGGGTGATGTGTCATCGTGTCCGAACATATGGAAGACCGCTTCCGGATTTTCGTTAAACTTCTCAACGAACAAATCCCGATCAAAGTCTAACTGACCAGTCATAAGGCTTCCGTCAATTGTACCTTTGTCTGCCTCAATACCGATATCTGACAACAAATGAAACCCGTCAGCCGTTCCATCTACCCTGCGAACGCTCCAATCTCCGAGGGCAGTTTGCAACGAACGAAGCGTAGAATCCCCTTGCAGGCTCTTGGACTCAGCAGAATTGTCGCGAATCGTCTTCATGACATCATTATAAGCATCGACGAACGCTTTCACTTTGTCCGCGATCTTATCCGCATCTCTAGCAACTTGAACAGTCGTATTTCCTTGATCCTGAAGATTAATCGTAACCCCCTCAATCACATCCGATACACTGTTCGTGCTTCTAGTAACAGAAACGCCGTTTACGGAGAATGCAGCGTCTTGTGCTGCTTGAGCCTCGGTAAAGGCAGTTGCACCGATTGCGGTAAAGATTCCATCAGCATCCTTGATCGTTACTTTCGAACCGTCAGCAGCAGTCGCTGCATTATCGAATTGAATGCTGTTCGCTTCACCGGTCTCGGTTGCAGTCAGCACTAAGCTGCTCTTGCCGCCAGAGGTTTCAATCACGGATGCTGACATGCCTGTGTCCTCATCGTTAATGGCATCAGCGATTTGCTTCATGACATCCTCATGCGTGTCAGCAGTTGTGGCATTGATGTTAATATCCAATGGAGCGGCTAAGCCTTCATGATAGATAGTTATCGTCCCACTCAAATCGGCTGCCAAATTTCCTGTCTTGCCTTCCATCTGTGTTACATGCGACTTCGCAAGCGAGGTAACATTAATATTATAATCACCCTTGCTCGCAGAGTCAGTTGCTGTTACGGTTGCGACACTGTCGTTCGAATTGGTGGCAGAAGTCAGCTGAAAGTTCGCTTGCAGCTTCAAATCTGCAGCAGCCGTTCTTAACGACATTAGCTTGGTGTTCATACTGCGGAAGACACTTTGTTCACGTGTGTAAGATGTAACTTTGGCTTCTTCTCTGTAGATCGGCTGTCTCTCCAGTTCGACCAGCTGTTGGATGAGAGATGTCGTATCCAACCCCGAAGCCAATCCGCCTAAACTAAAACTCATGTAAATCCCCTCCTAGCTACTAGTACGCCTTACATTCGTTCGTCGATAAACAAACCGATTAATTCCTTCATCTTAATAGATAGATCGATCAGAAATTCGGGCGGCAAGCTCGCCACTACTTCCTGCGTCTTGGCATCCAACACCTCGACATAATACTGGTTGATTTCATCGTTAAACTTGAACCGCAGCATCTTGCCGGATGACTGGAACGATTCGTTCAGCTTCTCCAGTTCTTTGGCGAATTCTTCCTTCTGCTTATCACTCAATAAGCTTAGATCAAATTGTTGCTTAGCTGTTCCTTCGTCAATCGGATCTCCTGATAACTGGTTGACTGTATTCTGAGATGCAGGGGAGATACGCGCTTGTGACCAATGGGATTGCGAATCCAGATTTTGAATCACGCTCATGGTCATCCTCCTCAACATTATTCTTTTTTTGTATGATGAAATTGCTGACGCAATAGTTTTTGGATTTGTTCTTGAGGTACTTGCTGTACAGCGGCACTCATGTTTTCCTCGCGTATACTGTCGTACAGTTCTTTGCGAAGAATTTGTACAGACTTGGGAGCCACAATGCCAAGCTTCACGCTGTCTCCCTCGGTGCCCAGCACTTGAATTTCGATATCGTCGCCAATCTTAATCGTCTCGCCGTTTCTACGCTTCAGCACCAGCATCTTCAGTCTCCCTCGCTTTCCAACGGAAAGCGGATTGGATAATCCTGATCCGATATAATATACTGACAACCTGTCAGTTGATCTGGCGCAAGAAGGATCGGTGCCTTCAAGTTGACACACAGCTGTTCATCCGTTGCATTCACGATCAGAAATACGGCAATTTCCTCAGCCGATTCGGTGTTCAACAGCTTCACTGTCTCTCCATCAATGGCAAATTGATAGTCCTGAACAACAGCGGAGGCCGGGATCAAGTGGAAGCACACACGCCCATCGATGGAATGCATCGTGTAAAATGCCGAATCCTCCACTCCGACTATTGCATATTGCTCATGCTCCGAAATGCCAACTACCCCATGCGCAAAGTGATAAATCTGCTGTTTGGGCACTTCCATTCGTCCGTACTGTTGGCTCTCAATGATAACAAGCTCTTCATTGCTTTGGATCGCCATGCCTTCGCCTCCGGTTATACATAAATATCTACGATCGGCTCTTTCTCCAAGTACACCTTTACATCCCCTAGTCGTACATCAATCTGCGGACGGATATCATTCACCTTAAACACAGGGGGGTTCGGCGTTATTTCAATATCAGGCGGGCGCACATCAACCGTCCAGTCCGGACCTTGATTCGGTAATGCATCGATAACAACCTGTACTGCATCTCGCTTGCGGAAGAAGTTGTCTCTCGCGATATTCGCGAATACATTCTCTTCTCTGGCTTTCAAGTTGGCAACACGGTCACCATCCTGTGCAATCTGCGAGATCGCTTCCATCCCCTTGCGGATGCCTTCAGATTTCCGTTCTGCAGCCAATGTAGATATTCGCTTCAAACCAAGATCTTCCCATACTTGCGACCAATCCGCATCAAGCTTCGCATCATGCCGCTTGATCTGCATATCGGCAGGCTTGGATTGAATCTCAACCTTAGGCTCTTCCCGCTTAATACTCATTTCCGCAGGAGTGATTCGTATGCCTAATTGCGCCAAACTGGAACGAATCTGCAATTGTGTATTCATCTATACACCGCCATTATCGAATGAAATCAATTAAGGAAACCTGCATAATTCGCGCGCCGGTAGACAGCGCTGCTTGCAGAACATTTTCCTGCAGCTTAATTTCCGTAATCGCTTCCGCCATATCGACATCGCCCATTTCGGAGCGAAGCTGCTTCAAGCTGGCCACCTCGTCTAAGATGCGATTCTCCACTAATTCGAAACGATTCATTCGCGCTCCTATTTCCGCCCAACCAATAGAGATGCGATCCGAAGCTTGATCGATCATATTCAGATCATTCAGCAGATCCGGCTGACTCCCTGGCGTCTCTAAATGCGTAATGATGTCATCGAGTACTTTGAATGTATTATCCGCCGCTCCAGCCTCACCGAATATCTGTTCACCGGTAATACTGACCGGCACGGTGACGGAAGGGCTTACATTCAAGTAATAGACACCCTCGTCCGTCTCGTCATTCGCTGCAGTAGCGCTCTCGTATGGCTGCATATCGGTCTTCTGCCCATTGAAGACGTAACGACCCGCATACGTACTGTTACCGATGGATACTAATTGTTCCTTCAATTGTTTGATCTCAGCAGCAATTTGCCCTTTCGCATCGTCAGGCGTAGTTCCTGTTGCGGCCTGCTGCACAAGAACCTTCGTACGCTTCAGTACATCGTTGGACTGCTGCATAAGATCGTCCATCGTACGAAGCCAGCCGTTACCAGTACGCGCATTCTCCAGAAACTCGTCGTACCTGTTCAACTCCGTATTGTACCGCATCAAGTAACCGATACCGACCGGATCGTCGCCAGGTCGCTGAATTCGCTGACCCGTCGCCAGCTTGTCTTGCCATTCCAGAATATTGGAATGTGTATTGCGAAGATTCATTAGCAGCTGTATGTTCTGCATGCTATTGGTTACCCGCATCTAATCCGCCTCCTATCTGCCCACGATTCCCATCGAATTAATAATACGGTCCAGCATTTCATCCACAGCGGTCATGTTGCGTGCTGCCGCGTTATACGCATGTTGGAATTTGATCATGTCTGCCATTTCCTCATCCAGAGATACGCCGCTTACTTCCTCACGCCGCATCACAATCGCGTCCACAAGGTCCTTCTGATTGTCATAGTTCCGCGTCGTATTCGCCGCTCTCGTCCCCAGATCTCCGGTCAGGGCGCGGAAGTAATCATCTGTCGTGCCTTGCGAGAGCGATGTAGCGTCCGGAGGGAAGGTGAACACCTTGTCCCTCAGTCCGGCGATCGCGTGCGCAATGTCGCTGTTGCCGCGAATGACTTGCGTATCCGCTCCGACTACGTCGTACTTGCCTGAAGCTGCAATAAGGTCGGTGTTGTTCTCAATGTCCGGATTCACTTGAATATTGGCAATCGAGAATGCCGTTGCACCATCGCTAGTCGTGAAGAACGGTCGATTCCCTTCCGCTGGGTTAGACAAGCCGTAGCCAAGCTCATGCATGCCGTTGAAGCCGTTCACTTCCATCTCGAACGGGGTAGCAATACGCGATCCAGCTGGAATGGTATCTCCTGCCGTAATGGTAGAGCCGTCCTCAAGCGTCACATCGTCCAGAGCTACAATATCCTTAGATGCAACATAGCCATTCTCCAGCTTGATCGTTACCGTACCGTTCATCAGCGTGTCAACCATCGCGTTCAACTGCGTACGCAATGTATCCACTTCTGCCTTCGATGCTTCATATCCAGCAAGCTCTCCGGCTGTAGCGTCGGCAGCATTGGCAGCCGCAAGCGGTACGAACGCCTCATGGTTCACCACCTGAACACCTGCTGAAGTAATCGATAGAATGCCGTCTGGCGACTCGGCCACTTCCACATCGACGAGCGTAGAGAGCTTGTCGATCAGCAAGTCCCGCTTATCTCGATAATCGTTCGCATTGTTGCCTAAGCCTTCCGTCTTGCGGATCAATCCGTTCAGAGCGGCGATATTCTCAATAATATTGTTCGCTTCGGTTGTCTTCCTGCCGATATTGCTGTCAAGGTCAGCCGCAAGCGTATTCAAGGAAGTATCGATATGCTTCAATGTGTCTACGAAGTTGACCGCTGTTCCGACTACATCGACACGGGCACTCAGCAGCTGTGGATCACGGTTGAGCACTTCCCACGAGTTCCAAAATTCATCCATAACAGCACGCAAGCCACTTTCCGAAGGTTCATTGACAATCTTCTCTAGGGAACGCATCGTAGAATCGCGAATGCCCCATTCGCCCAAGGACTGATTCTCCCGCCGGTACTGCATGTCCAAGTAGCTGTCGCGCAGTCTAAGGACACTGTCATACTCTACACCCGTTCCAATCTGTCCCGGCGTGTTGCTTCGAGCGAAGGCCGGTGCTTCCATAGGCCGGGTCGCTGTCATATTCACCCGTTGCCGGGAGTATCCTTCTGTCGCCGCATTGGCTATATTGTGACCTAATGTGTGCAGCGCCACTCGCTGTGTGAACAGGGCGCGCTTGCTCGTTTCCAATCCGTGAAATGTTGAAAACACTGCCATTCCTCCTCGGCCTTGTCAGGCTTTAGTATCAAACATCCGCGCATTCTTGTTGCTTCCGGTCGATGCGGCAGGATTGCGATATGTCACTTCATCGTCAGGCACTAGCAGATCGAGAGAGTACTGCACGTAATCCATCATCTGCTGCAGCAGATCCTGATTCTCTTGATTCGCCGCCTGCAGCTTCGCTGCCGCCTCATTCAGCCTCTCACCGCAGCTCGTCAAGCGCTGCTTGTCCTGCATGGACACGGTTGCCTGAACCAAATCTTGAATCGTCGTCGGGATACGCATGCGCAATCCCTTGTCCCGCAAGTACCGCTTCACCGTATCCTCGCGTTGCTTCTCCATCCGTTCCAATTCCTTGATTACTTTATTCTCCTGATTGACGATCGCAGTCAGCTGCTCAACCTTGTTCTCAATCAAGATTTGCTTCTTCGCCCCGCCAAGCTCAATCAGGCGCAAGTAGCAGGCGATTATGTTCTCCAGACTGTCAATAATAGGGGTAACGGACACATGATCACCTGCTTCTTAGTAAATGTAAGGCAAGAGCTTCTCTGCAATCTTATTGGCCTCCACGCGATACGTTCCCGTGCTGACCTCCTGCTTCAAGCTCTCTATCTTGTCGCTGCGCTCCGCATATTGCGTGCCGTGCAGCTCCTTCGCCTTCGAGGATATCTGCACTTCATCCATCGCTTGCGACTTGCCGGCCTTATCCAATCCACCGCCTTGCGACTTGCGGTATTGCTGGATGGCTCCGATCCTTCCGGCATCATTAATCTTCATCTCGTACACCTCTTCGTCGGACAATAATAGAAAAAACCGATAATCGTATAATGCTATTATCGGTTCGCGATTCGTATTAGTTTATACATAAGACAGGTTTTTTTAGTCACGCTTCTTGATTTCGAAGTTCCACTTGGGTCCTTGCGTACCTGAGCGCTCGCGCACATCTTGATCACCCTTGATAGCGCTGATGCCCTTCTGCAAGTTGCTGCGGCAATTGTCGCACAGACTGCCGCCGCGAATCATCATGCCGCAGGACTCGCACGGGAATCCCATATTCGGCAAGCCCATCAGCGATATGCGTCCTTCCCGAATGAACTTCGTAATCTGGCGGATCGTTACGCCGGTAGACTCACTCAAGTCGTGCATATTCGTCCCTTTGTTCTCACGCAGAAATTCGGCGCATGCTTCGTACTCTTTCTCAATTTCCTTGACACAAGCCGGGCACACATCGTGCAGCCCTTGGGCGAAAACCTTGCCGCAACGCGGGCAATTGGCAACATTCAATCCCATTGTGATTGCCTCCCGTTCCCATTATTCGCACAGTATTTCCTATAGTGTACATGATTTCGACAATTTTGTATATACAGATGTCTGTTTCCTTGTGTGCGGCATTCCACGATTATGATTACGCCCGTGCCCAAGTTAATCCTGCGACGTCACAGTCCAGCTTATTGCGGATAACCTTGGCAGCCTCCTCCAACGTACTTCCGGTCGTATACACATCGTCTACGATGAGCACATAAGGCTTGAAGACGCCTTCCTGTATGACGTGCAGCTTCGCAGTTTCATTATAGGAGAACGCGCCGCGAAGCGCACGCAGTCTGCTCTTGCGATCCTTGTAGCTTTGCTTCTCTGTATGGCGGTGCCGATGCAGCAAGGTGTACATCGGGAGCTGCAATGCCCGGCTCAGGTAAGCGGCTAACTGCTCAGCTTGATTAAATCCCCGACCGTGCATTCTTTCACGGCTGAGCGGTATGTACGTGAGCACTATGGGCCGATTACTGTGACGATCATGGCTCAGCTTATCGATAACCGCGCTTGCCAGCGGAAGCATCATCTCGCCAAGCAGTGGCATCAGCCGTTCTCTTCCTCTAAATTTGTACTGTGCGAGCCACTCGCGCATGAGCGGATCATAGCGGACTGCGCTTCTGTTCCAGGAGAACGAGCGCTTCGGATGACGCAAGCAATCCGGGCATACAGTCCCTCTTCCGCAACGCGTACAGTGAATGCTACGAATCCAAGGAACAGCCCGTTCGCAGTTGCTGCATAGCCAATGTTGGAGCGACGGCGCTTCCGGACTCGATCGCATGCATCGCCATCGCATTAGCCCGCGCCCTCTCGACGCTTGGCATAGGAGGCATCGGGGCGGGTCTTGCTTCGATAACAGCAGAGCAAGCTGCTCCAGCCTGCTTATACGATTCTGTTGCACACGATCATTCACGCTCCCTCATCTCCTTTCCCACTTGCAGCAAGTACCCTTTGCGCTTCGCCCATCGATTCATCTGTTTGATTTCCCGAATAGCCCGCACTTGTGCCATATTACGATACGGTGCGGCAAACACAACCAAGCCAGCCGGATCATCACTTGACCTTCCGGCACGTCCGGCCATCTGGACTAGCGAAGTAGCATCGAACGGCGAGCGGTGCGCATCTAGAATATACACGTCTGTCCGCGGAACTGTAACGCCCCGCTCCAATATTGTTGTCGTTACCAGAATTCGAATCGTGCCTTGGCGAAAAGCTTCTACCTTCTCCAGCCTGTCAGCATCCTGTGCATGCACACTGTCCACGCGCTCAGCAGGGAACTCAGTTCGCAGCAAGTGTGCGGTAGGCGCAGTATCTGCGATACGCGGAACGAAGACGAACAGCTGCGCTCCTCGCTGAATGCTGGATCGCATCGAACGAACGAGCTTGCGCGATAAGCCGGTTCGCAAGTACGCCGCCCACCGACCAAGCAGTCTTGCCAGCGGAGCAGAATCATCCTTGTGCCTGCCTGCCTTCAGCGACTTGGCAAGCGGTCTTGTGCGCACCAGCCTCGGTACCGGCAATGGATGGCGATGATAGCGGACATAGACCAGCGCATGCGGTAGCTGCTGCCGCCTGGCAGCGCGCTTCAACTCTGCTGTCGGGGTAGCAGACAGTAGAATACGTCTTCCGTCATCAGCCAAGGCGCGGCTCGCTGCGTAATGCAGCATCGGATTGTTGTGATAAGGGAAGGCGTCCAACTCATCGATAACGGCGAGATCGAAGGCACGGTCGAACCGCAGCAGCTGATGCGTAGTAGCCAGCACTAGATCCCCTTCTTTCCACGTATCCTCACTTCCGCCATACAAAGCGACTACACGGCACTGGGGGAAGGCGCGCTGCAGACGCGGCTTGAGCTCCATCACGACATCCTTGCGCGGAGCAGCTACAAGTACACGGCCGCCTCTAGTCAGCTCATACTCGATCAGCGGATATACCATCTCCGTCTTGCCCGCACCGGTGACAGCCCATATTAGAAAAGAAGGAGCCTCCCCCTTATTCGCACACTCCCGCCGATCATCTTCTACAGATTCATGCAGAAATTGCAGTCCGCGTTCGACAGCGTCCTGCTGTGCCGGACTCAAGTGCCAGCTGCGCAAATCCGGTGCAGCGGCTTCAGACGCAGACCTGCGCTGCGCAACGTTCGCCGCTCGGGAAGGCAGCCCGCGCACGAGAGGCGAGCATAGCCGCACTCGCCCCAGCTGCAAGCATTGCTCGCAATACGGACACGCCGTTCCGCATGCAGCGCACGAACGCCAATGCAGCGCATCTTCACCCGCTCCGCAACGATTGCAGCACAGCTCACCCGATTCGAGCACGCGTATGCCGGCAGTCAGCTCCACCTGTCCAGCATCGCTAGCTCTCTGCAAGGTGCGAATCCATCCTTGCGTGTAGATGGTTCCCTCCTGGCACGGCACACCTTGCGCCGTCAACCAACGTTCCAGCTCAGACAGCAGCAAGGAGCATCCCATTAACGAAGCCCAAGGCACAGGAGGCATCTCTTGCCCCGCACCTCCAGATTGCGCATGCACCGCCGTCCTGACTTCCACCTTCAGCTGAAGCCGAGAGGCGTGAACCTCTTCCCCTTCGCGAAGCATATCAATCCCGCGATTGCGCCATTGCTGCAAATCCATATCCAGCTGATTGAGCCACCAATGCAGAACCTCCTCTATGCCTACGCCGCTTCGCATCTCGACTGCCTGCTCCCCCGACCATCCCTGATTGCACCGCTCTGCCCAATATAGCGCAAGCCCGAACGGCAGCGCATGTCGCAAAGAATAGCAGCGCCCCCCACCCAAGCCACTCTCTCCCTCTCCTGTTGCATCCGCCAATACCGTTCGCCAATGAGCCATTTCGACAACCTTGCCATTCATTCGCACTTGCAGCTGCAATTCAGCTCGCACCGCGCATCCCCCCTATTGCTAGAGTAAAGGGCAGGACATCCTGCCCCTCCTCATCAAACCGTACGTGAGGTTTTCCCTCATACGGCTTTCCGAT
>CAJXLT010000015.1 GCA_913056365.1 uncultured Paenibacillaceae bacterium
GGGACGGGCGTTGGCGAAGCGCCAGCCAGTGCGCGCAGTACGCTGCAAAGTGCAATAGCTGTGGCGCAGACGGTGTATAACGATCGTGCGAACCAATCGCAAACTGAATTGGATCATGCTACGAATACATTGAATGACGCTATTGCGGCGTTCAAAGCTTCTGTAACAGGCATTGCTCTGACAACATCATCTGATGGTTTATACGGTGCGGGTGAGACATTAGCCTTTAAAGTAACTTATGGGTACGGAGTGACGGTAAGCGGGACTCCGGAAATTCCGTTAGAAATTGGAAGTGGCACAGTAACCCAGGTCGTCTATGCAGCTTATTCAGGTGATCAGGAAACGGAAATAACCGAGTTGAGTTTCCAGTATGAAACCCCTCAAGGTCTTGTCGATGTAGACGGCATTGCCATTTTGTCGCCTATTGTCCTTCCAGACGGTGCGAGCATTATGCGGACGTCCGGCGGCGCAGCTGATCTTGCCTATGAGTTGCCGGATACAAACGGAGTGCGCATTGTCTCGGTACCCCCTGATCTTGCTCTGAGCAGCTCACCTGATAATAGCGCGCCTACACGACAAGCCGTTGACATTACGGTGACGGCAAGTGTGTATGGTGAGTTAGCGAGCAATACGTTAACAGAGCTTAGCTGGATGGATGGAAGCCGCAGTGTAGCTGAATTCAACGGCGGCACCGGCAACGACATATTGGGTGCGCAACAATTTGATGTCAGTGCCAATGGCACCTACAGCGTCTATGCCAAGGACGCGGCGGGAAATGAAGCCGTAATAGAAATAACGATTACCAATATTGTGACGACAACGGGGAACAATGGTAACGGTGGTGCGGATGAAAGTGAAGATGAAAGTAAGGATGACAGATTCATCATCACCCTGACAGCTGATGGAGCAATGACGAGAACGTATCGGCTGACGACTGAAGAACTGGGAGCTAGTGATATTGAAATCGATGGCAATCTGCTGGTGCTATCAGATAACCCGCAGGAATGGGAACTGAAGCTGCCTGCAACAATGCTTCTGACATGGATGGAGACGAATCCCGAAGGACGGCTGATCCTGCGAACTGAACTTGTAGATTATGAGCTGCCTGCAGCCGCCTTGACAAGTCTACAAGAGGAAACGTTAGATGCGATCCTGTTACGGCTATCCAGAGTGTCCACCGACACATTGGCTGATCTGGAAAAAGCAGTGGAAGGAATCGGCGCCCAGCTTCATGGTGAGCCTGTCATGATCGGGCTCTTCACTGTAATCGATGGTCAAGAGCAGAAGGTAGCTGCTTATGAACAATATATCTCGGTTACGCAAAATTTCGGAACTGAGGTTCAACCGAACAATCGGCTAGTTGCGCGATATAATCCAGAGGACATTACATTCTCACCAGTGCCCGCCACGGTTGATCCAGAAACTGTGCATTGGAGCAGTCGATCCGGCGGTATCTATGCCGTATTGTCTAATGACAAGATATTTGCAGATGCTAGAGATACTTGGTTCGAGGAAGCGGTTAACCTGCTTGGCTCGAAACTGATTGTACAAGGCGTCGATGAGACGAATTATGCTCCGAATGAACTCGTTACTCGTGCGGAACTGGTGGCTATGCTGATCAGAGCACTCGGTCTGGAACCTGTGTCGGATGGAGCCAATGTCTTCACGGATGTTAGCAGCTACGCTTGGTATGCTGAGGCTGTGAATACGGCTACCAAGGAAGGGCTTGTCCACGGGTATGAGAATGGAAGCTTCCGACCGGACGAGCAGATCAGCCGCGAGGAAACCGCCGCGATTCTCATGAATGCGATGCGCTATATCGGCATGACCTTCACTGATGCAGATCCAGCAGATCTGTCGGGATTTGTGGATGCGGCGCAGGTGTCAGACTGGGCAGTAGACGAGATGGCTGTTGCCGTTCAATCGGGTATCTTACTAGGAGACGACACACAGTCGTTACATCCGCATAACGCAATCACTCGCGCGGAAGTTGCAGTGATGCTGGAACGCATGCTGAGAATAGTAAATTTTATAGATTAAGACAGTTCTGTTTAACGGGCGTCTCAGGATGTTATCCTGACGACGCCCGTTTTAAATTAGCAGCTTAGTCAAAGAATCAGGCCCGGCAATTCTGGAAGAGACCGATAAAATGTGAGTCAATAAAGAAGGGAAACGCATGTCCGTGTGGAAAACGTTCAACAATACCAATGAACGAGGTGTTCGAACGATGAAACTGCCACAGGCTTGGACGAAACGCCTTATGCATATCGCACCGAATGTAGTGATCGTGCTCACAGCGCTCTCACTTTCCTCGAATATGATTAGATCGGTAGACAGTACGCACGGGCTCATCATGGCTTTAACCTTCGTTGGCTTCATCTTCGCCTCCATTATTGTCAGGGCACATTCGCTTAAGTACGTGCTGGCGGTTGTCGCTTATCTGGCCTTCTTCGACGCGCTGCCTGAACTGGCGTTCGACAGGCTGGTCAGCGTCATGTACTTATCGCTGGTCCTTCTCGCATTCCTGCTGCCATCGCCCCTGCCAACGTTCCTCGCTGCTGGGTATTATCTCTACTTCACGCCAATTCATTGGACCGAAGAACCGAGTGAGATGGTTCATACGATAATGATTGGCGTCGTCGTCAATACGATCCTCTATTCGCTGCTGGCCTTTTACTTCCGGAATTTGAAGAGGGAGAACGCGCTCAATGTGAAGTTGAATGGACAGCTAAGGCAGATGGCTTACTATGACACGCTTACGAGATTGCCGAATCGGGAATTACTTAAGGAACGGATGGCGGAAGAGTTGTTCCAAGGGAAACCGCTGGCAGTTCTGTTCCTCGACCTGGATCACTTCAAGAACGTGAATGACATGATGGGTCACAATGCAGGGGATCAGATGCTGCAGGCCGTCGCCTGCCATCTAGAGGACATGGTCGCGAGCTCTTGCTTCATTGCCCGCTATTCGGGAGATGAATTCGTACTCTTATTCCCCTATAAGCAGCAGGGAGAGATTGAGACGCTTGCGAATCAGCTTATTGACTCATTTCGCACACCATTCCAGATATATGATAAGCAAATCTTCACGACACCCAGTATTGGCATTAGCCTGTATCCCGAAGATGGTCGCGATGTCGAGACGTTAATCCAATGTGCCGACAAGGCGATGTACACTGTCAAGCAAGGCGAGAAGAATGGATATTGCTTCTTCTCTGTGAATATGAGCGAAGAGTTGCTGCGTCTAGTTAAGCTAGAGAATGATCTTCGGAATGCAGTGAGTAAAGGTGAGGTTGCTCTTCACTATCAGCCGCTCGTGTCCTTGCATACGGGTGAAATTCGAGGTCTGGAGGCATTGCTGCGCTGGACGCACCCGGAGCTGGGGACGATCCCGCCATCTGTGTTCATTCCGCTGGCCGAGCAGTCGGGGTATATCGTCGAGTTGGGCGAGTGGGTCCTTGAAGAAGGTTGTAGACAGATGCGGCGATGGCAGGACGAAGGCAATGCCCATAATCTGACGTTAGCTGTCAATATATCGATTCGCCAGTTCAAGTCGCCCCAGTTCGCTTCGAGAGTTATACAGATCCTAGAAGATACGGGCTTTGACCCTACTCTGCTGGAGCTGGAGGTGACGGAGAGTATGATGCAGAACCTGAGCGAATCGGTTCGGATTCTCGGCGAGCTCAAGCATCAAGGTGTGAAAATATCGATAGACGACTTCGGAACAGGCTACTCTTCTCTCAGTGTATTGCGCCATCTTCCAGTTGATTTCCTTAAGATTGATCGATCGTTCATACAGGAATTGAAGAATACGACACCCGCCGATTCGATCGTCAAGCTGATCATCGACATCGGCCACAGTATGGACCTGCAAGTCGTTAGCGAAGGCATCGAGAATGTGGAAGAGCAGCATATACTTCATCAGTACGGCTGCGATATCGGGCAGGGCTATTACTTCTACCGCCCTGCTCCTCCGGAAGAGATCGGGCTTCTACTTAGCGGTAGGACCCCTGTGTAAGAAGGGTTCCTGTACACTGATCCACTTTGTTGACGGTCCCTGTGTCTTATATATGCAATGTTTCTTCCATGAAATCGGGATGCAGCATGTATGTCTTAGGTCTCGACTTTTGCTGCATGACATAGCCTTCTTGTTCGAGTCTCTCAAGGAATTGATTCGTTTTATACCGAGAGAGGTCGAATACCTCCATCATATCCGTCACCATGATTTCAGTCTTCTCTGCAAATACAGTTATTAGGATCAAATAGTATAATAGTGCTCGTTCCTCTTTTCGTTGCTTCCATTCCTCTTTGTTTAAGAAATAATTAATCCGATCTAGCTTAGCTTCATTGATTTCAAGATCATCTATAATATCTTTCTGTCCGAATATTAGAATCTCCAGCATATGCTGGAGATAGAAAGTCAACTCTCCTTTGTTAAATGGAGATGGAACCTCCTCTAGCGCTTCATAATATTTTTTCTTGTTTTTGCTGACTGCATAAGAAAATGTAACAGCAGAGTATCGCTCGAGATATCTTGCTACATAACTGCCGACAAGCAGCCTGCCCGTTCTACCGTTCCCGTCATAAAACGGATGAATATATTCATAATAATAATGCGCAGTGAAATAACGATATAATGCCGGGTGATCCTCGTTGTCAAGAAAACGAATCAGTTCAAGCAGACCGGCATTAACCTGCTCTTCGCTCTCCACCCCAATATGTGTGACCTTCGCACCATCCGTAACTTCAACGCCATCTTTTCTAAACAATCGGCCATCAGGCACTTTGTTTGTCTCAATTTCATCGGCAACAAGATCATCATAAAGCTGTCTAAAGTCCTCTAGTTTACGAAAGGGAGGGATATCTAATATATGCAGATACGTTTTCATCAATCCCTTAAATCGCTTATTGGTTGGTTCCTTCAGTCTGTTCAACACTTGTCTAAGTTGTTTCTTCGTGCTTCTTACCCCTTCTATTTCATTATTGCTCTGTGCTTCGTTGACAATTAAACGGTGAAAGTATGGTTCTACTACGTATTCTGGCAGCTTGTTAATCAAAGCAAGGATTGTGCCACTGTTCAACAGCACTTTATTATGGAGCTTCACTAAATCAGGTGTGTTGACATAAAACAATTCAAATTGTTCATGGTCAAGCCTCCCTTTTCTGAAACCCCGAATCTGAAGTGACGTAGGATAGCTCCCATAGCTTTCTTTACGCTTTACATACTCTTTATCGAAGTCTTCTGCGTTCAAAGTATAAAAAAGCTTTGATAATTTTTCGTAATTCATAATCTGCACCCCCCTTATTTTAAATATACGCGATTTTTTGAAAAAGTAAACATACAACCGCAGAACCATATTGTATATGGCCCTGCGGTTGTACACATATATTGCGTTGTAATCGTGTTGCTTAGAACGGTTCCGTTATTTCAGGGAGGTATTGAATCAGCTCCTCTTCCAGGCCTGATCTAGATGATTCGTGGGCAGTCATGGACGCTTCTTCGATCCAATGGAACGCCCAGTGGTCTGTTGGGACGTCAGGAAAATGTTGTTCGACTGGAATTGCGCCGTCGACTAATTCCCCACGGAAGAAGGCAAGATTGAGTAGACGGGTGCTTTCATCTCGAGGAATAGAGGCGTCAGGCACAAAGCTGTCCATGTCCGCTTCAATATAGTTCAGCGCTTTCGCCGTTTCAATCATTGAATCTGCCCAATGCTCTTCTGCATCTGTGAGTGTTGGCAGCTTCACAGGCTCAATACCTCGGATGTTCAGGACGATCGTAATGAATTCTGCGCGTGTAATGGGATCACTAGGGCGAAATTGTCCTTCATACCCCTGCATGTAGCCTGCATGGGTGACCTTCGCTATATATTCATGAGCCCAATGTGTCTCCTCAACGTCCATATACGGTTCCTCTAGTGGAGTCGTATCTTCTAAATTCTCAATTCTAGCTACTACTGCAGCTGTTTCGGCTCTTGTTAAATCTGACGCAGGTCGGAAGGTGCCGTCGGGATAGCCAAGGAAGAAAGGCTGATGCTGTTCAGGCCCGACCTCAACGGTGACATCTGGTGTGGTGGTTAGTTCTCCATTCAACGAAGCCGTGGCAGCTAGGGCTAAGGAGGCTCCTTCTTCCAGCTCTTCAGCGGCATGCAAGGAGAAATTGATCACCCCGGCACCGCTTGCCATCTGATCAGAAGGAATCGTCCATGTTAGTAGTCTTGCCGTGCTATCCCAATCGACCTCAAGTGTAGAAGGTACTTCTATATGATCAGGGACTTGAACTTGAACATGGAGAGGGGCCAATAGATCCGAGCCTGCATCATAGATGATATGATAGTCGATCTTGCCGCCGGCTTGAACAGATAACTGATCACTCACGAGCTGGAGATCTATCTGCCCGTCGCCGGTTAATTGTTCTGCACTTGAAGTCATAGGCTGTAGCGGTAGCGAGATGATGAGAGCAATGGCAGCAGTCAGCAGGATAACTTTGTTGATTCGCATAGTTGATGAACACTCTCCTTTAACGTGATCTATTAAAGCATACGTACCAATCATAGCATTTCAGTCGGTAAGGGACGAATGTAGGTATATAAATGTAAAAAATACTTTACACAGTGTAAAAAATATAATACATTGAACATATAATGAGTGATATCCATAAGGAGGAGTGGTGGATATGTCGTACCAAGAGAAGAGAAGTATCGTTTCCATGTTGACTGCGGTCATCGTACTGGGAGCCTATTGGCTGTATGCTTATGGGAAGGTTCAGTCCAATGCAGTTGCCGCGGACGATATGAGATTTTGGGCAATTACTATGCTTGTGTTTATCGGTATTGGGATTGTTGTGGCTGTGGTCATTCAACTCTTGTTTCACATTCTGCTATCTATTGCGGTGGCAGTAAGGGAGAAGAGCAGAGAGGGAGATGGTGATGAACAAGAAAGGGGTAGCACGATTGAATCTGATATGGTGACTGATGAAAGGGATCAACTGATCGAACTCAAATCAATGCGCGTGAGCTTCATCGTGGTAGTAATTGGCTTTGTCTCAGCCCTCGTGTTGCTAATAATTCATCCATCGATGGCCGTCATGCTGAACATTCTGTATGGTTCATTCTATATAGGCTCGCTGGCGGGAAGCGTGATCCAACTGTTCTACTACAAAAGGGGAATCAGGTATGGCTAAGAAGCTGCACATTACGAACAACATTCGAAAGCTACGTTTCTCCGCCAATGAAATGACACAGCAGCAATTGGCCGACAAGGTAGGAGCTTCGAGGCAGACGATCATCGCTATTGAAGCGGGGAAATATGCCCCTTCCTTGGAATTGGCATTCAAAATCGCTGACGCATTTGATGTGCACATCGGGGACGTATTTGATTATGAAGGTAGAGCAGGAGGGAAGTAGTATGGGAGCAAATAGAAGAACAGCCATGTTCATAGGGTTGCTGTTATTGCTTGGCTTAGGATGTGGCATCCTGAGCTCGGTCCCTGTGTTAGAACAACCGGATTATCTTCAACGATTGGCTGAGATCGAGTGGCAAATGTTGGCTGCTACATGTTTCCAAGCAGCAATGGCTGTCACCTATGTCGGGATAGCGGTATTATTTTATCCAATCCTTAGGACGTATAACAAGAGTCTCGCTGCGGGGTATCTAGGCTTCAGAATAATCGGAGCGACATTTCTCTTCGTCGGGATAGGCGCACTGCTTCTATTATTATGGTTGAGCCAGAGCTTCGCACAGAATGGTCAGGCTGACTATTATTTCACATTAGCAGAATTGCTTAGACGGGGCCGGGACTTCGTGAATCATGTTGGCATGATACTGCCATGGAGTATCGGGGGGATATTGCTCTACTATGGCTTATATACGATCAGGATCATTCCGCAATGGCTGTCACTATGGGGGCTGGCGGGTTCTGGATTGACGCTTGCAGCTACGATTCTATTGATGCTGAACATCGTCCCATTAGTGGACCCGGTTTATTTCCTCCTCAATACGCCAACTGCTTTATTTGAACTGAGTTTTGCCATTTATCTGATTGTTCGAGGGTTTAATCCTATAGGAATCACACCATCACTCAAGGGAGGTAGCTTATGAAAGTTCTGATATGCGGAGCAAGCGGTGCTACGGGCACACAAGTTGTGAGACAATTCATCCAGAGACAAGTTCATATTCGGATTCTGGTGAGGGAAAGTGCGAATCTGCCCAAGGATATACAAGAAAATTATTTGGTGGAAATCGTCAGGGGCAATATCCATGAACTGCAAGATGCTGCATGGACGGATCTGCTGAGCGGTTGCGATGTTGTGGTCTCCTGTCTCGGTCATAACATGACATTTCGAGGAGTGTTCGGTCATCCTCGTAACTTAGTGTTCGAAGCGGTGCGAACCATTAGCGAGACGGTCAAGTCGAAGAGTAACAACAAGGTGAAGCTGATCCTTATGAGTACAACGGGATATACCAATACGTTATCCGGAGAAAAAAACAAGCTGAGTGAAACAATCGTATACACATTACTGGAGCTTCTGCTGCCTCCTCACCGTGATAATATGCGGGCTGGGCACTATTTGAATAATGAAATTGGTAATAAGGACGCTATGATCGAATGGGTAGCTGTTCGACCGGATACACTGGTCAACAGCGATGAGGTAAGCCCCTATGAAGCATATGCAGCTCCGATAAGGAGTCCCCTCTTCAACGCTGGTAAAACTAGCAGAATCAATGTAGGTCATTTCATGGCGGAACTTGCGACAGATGAGAAGCTGTGGGAGCAATGGCGGGGTAAGACGCCGGTAGTTTACAACAAGTAGACGGGTGGTAATCGAACTCGCTCACAGCGAGCAAGTAATGGTAAAGCTGCACGAACGATTCATGTAGCCCTATGCATGAGACCGGCGGATAAGAGATTAGTGACCAAATCTGGTCACTAATTCTCGAAATTTCCGTCCATTATGGAATTAGTGATCATTCTTGGTCACTAATCCGGCCGGATCTGGGCATGTTGCGCAAAACTGCACGATTAAGATCACTTTCTATCACTAATCGTGAATGCCGAGGATGATATGCCGAATTAAGATCAGAAATTGTTACTAATTGCAGATGGAAAGAGTAAATCGTTGTTCGCGAGACAACTTAAAAGTTACCTCACGGCATGAGGAACGTATGGCTCTTCTAAGCTCGTGATTTCTTCAGGTGTTAATGCAACAGACAGTGCCGCCACCGCATCTTCAATATGTCGGATCTTCGTCGATCCTACAATCGGTGCCGTGATCTCTTCCTTATGGAGTAGCCATGCAAGCGCAATCTGTGCTCGTGGTATGCCGCGGTTGGCAGCAAGTTCTGCCACTCGCTCCGTTACCTCGCGGTCAATGTCTTGTGTTCGGTCGAAGATGGCTTTCGATATCTCGTCCTTCTCTGATCGCGCTGTCTGCTCATCCCAGTCTCGTGTTAACCGCCCGGATGCCAATGGGGAGTAAGGAATGACGCCGACGCCATCGTCCTTGCAATAGGGCAGCATCTCTCTTTCTTCTTCGCGATATAGTAAGTTGACAACATTCTGCATGGAGATGAACCGGGTCCAACCGTTCTTCTCAGCGACGTGCTGTGCTTTGGCGAATTGCCATGCAGACATCGTGGATGCACCGAGGTATCTTACCTTCCCAGCTTTGACCAAATCGTGAAGCGTCTCCATCGTTTCTTCAATCGGTGTATACGGATCCCAACGATGGATTTGGTACAAATCCACATAATCCGTGTCGAGCCGTCTCAGACTGTTATCGATCTCGGTCATGATGTGCTTGCGGGAAAGTCCGCCGCCGTTCGGGCCTTGACGCATCGGAACGAACACTTTGGTACCAATGACAACTTCATCGCGGCGAGCGAAATCCTTCAGGGCGCGGCCGATAATTTCTTCACTAGTTCCGTCGGAATACATATTTGCCGTATCAAAAAAGTTAATGCCCAACTCAAGCGCTTTGTGAATAAGAGGTCTGCTCTCTTCTTCATTCAACGTCCACGGGAAGTAAGCGCCGCGCTCAGGCACCCCGAAGCTCATACATCCAAGCCCGATTCTGGACACATCCAAACCCGATCGTCCAAGTTTCACAGTTTTCATACGAATCACACTCCATCTCTATTTGGTTGACGTATCAACCTGGACACAACTTATCACAATTGCGGTTGACACGTCAACCATGATATACTTTTTTTATGAATAATCATGTGCTGAACGAGGAAGAACTGCGAATCTGGTATATGTGGAAAGGCACCTTTAGACGTATATGGGGCCGTATTGCCAAGGACATGGCTGAGCAGACAGGGCTATCCGAGGGTGACTATGGCATCTTGGACCGGTTAGAACTCTTGGGTGATGGAAGTCTTCGCCAACAAGAGCTAGCCGATTCGATGGAGTGGGATAAGAGTCGCTTATCCCATCATCTGAAGCGAATGGAGAAGCGTGGACTCGTCTTGAGGAAATCACTTGAGGAGGATCGCGGTGTACAAGTTCTCATCACTCCGAACGGCTTATCCGCATTGGATGAGGCGCGTCCAGTCGTTTCAAGAGCGATACGCAAACATCTTCTCGATGAACTTACCGAGCCGGATATTGCGTTGATTAAGAAGTTGGCAGATCGAACCAAACAACAAGATAAGTAAGCTATGCGACGCCCTTCCTTGATTGATGCGAATGGGTGAGACAACAGGAGAGAACAATACTTTATAGTGGGAGTGTGTTTGCTGTATGCAAGCTCGTATCAACGTAAACGTCACGAAGAAGCAGAATATCATGCATCCTTTTATGTATGGCCAGTTTATTGAATTTCTTGGAAGATGTATTGATCAGGGTATCTATCACCCTGATTCTCCGCTGTCCGATACAAATGGATTTCGTCAAGATGTACTGGAGAAAGCAAAAGGGCTGCAGCCTCCGCTTCTTAGATTCCCCGGCGGAACTATGGTGAAATTGTACCACTGGATGGACGGCATCGGGGCTAAGGAGGAGCGCAAGCGTCAGAGCAATCGGATCTGGGGCGGGGTCATCGATCACGCATTTGGCACCAACGAATTCATTCAATATTGCCGGGAAATCGGAGCCGAACCGTTCATCATCGTCAACATGACGACAGGAACAGCCGAAGAAGCAGCGAATTGGGTGGAATATTGCAACGGAACAGACGACACGTACTATGCCAATCTGCGCAGAAGCCATGGCTTCGAGGAGCCGCATAATGTCAAGTACTGGGGACTTGGCAATGAGGAGGCTGCGGTCCCTGATATCGGCTTTCTTCATGATCCGCACGAATACATTAAAGCCTCTTGGGAGTTCGCCAAGCTGATGAAGCTGGCTGATCGTTCGATTAAGCTCGTCATGGTAGGGGAACAACCGGAGTGGAACCAAGCCATTCTGGATGAGCTCCATCCAATTTGTGATTACTTATCGCTTCATTACTATGCACGCTCGGAGAACGATGACTACGCCAACTTGTTCGATCATGCGGTCCGAATGGAGAACATGATCGTCGATACCACAACGCTTCTGGAGCGTTATCCTGCGAAGGTTGAGTCATTTGATCGCTGGTATCGCTTCCCGCCAAGAGAGCGGGAGATTCAGATTGCACTTGACGAATGGGGCATCTGGCAGCATCAGAGCTCGGATGATTACGCAGCAGATATGGAAGCAATCTTCAACTGGAGGGAAGCGCTGCTTGTCGCCAGTATGTTGAACGTCATACAGCGTCAGAGTAAACAAGTAACGATGGCGACTTTCGCGCAGATGGTCAACATTCTGGCGCCGATCCTTACGAACGAGAATGGTTCGTTCTGTCAAACGATCTATCATCCACTGGAACTGTATCGCGAGCACTGCGGGAACTGGAGGCTGTCTTGCGAAGTAGAATCAAGGATGTTAGTAGACAGCGATGGTCAAGAAACGGCGAGTGCTTGTCTGGATGTATCGGCATCCTATGACGATGAGAAACGCGAGGTCATCATCGCTGTTGTCAACCGCCATCCCGAAGAGTCTGTGACTGCGGCTGTATCATTCGGCGGACCGGACAACTTGGAGATCATCGAGGCGATTGAATTAAATTGCCCATCCTGGGAGACGGTTAACGGTTTTGCAATCGAGGATCAAGTGGCGCGCATCGAACATACGAATGCTCGATATGACTCGGAGGGAAGGTATGTATTCCCTTCTCATTCGGTCACATTGCTCAAACATCGTCATTCCATAGATGATTGATCACACTAAGTTGCAGTGTCCAATTTTAGAAACTTTTTAGATTTGCTTTCGAGGGAGTTTAGACTCCTCCTTTAGACTAAGGTTGTAGGCAAGAGAGAAGCCATACAACCTTATAAGGAGCGAGTGGATATGAACAAGAAGAGTAAAGTAAGAGTGTTGATGATTAGCGCCGCGTTAGTTGCAGTGAGTTTGTTCACGGTGACGGCGTTCGCGTCGACTCCGAATCACCCGGGTTATGCTGCGTTCAAGGAAGTGCTGAAGGCGGACCAGATGTCGGAGGAAGCGTTCGAGAGTGCAACGGTCAACGGCAATCTCGCGGTGACGGTGGACGATGAGAAGGTAGTAGAGCTGGAAGGTGCAACGAAGGTAGAGGAAGCGGGGGAGGAGCCGCGGATCAGCAGCGACTTCACGTTCACGCTCATGGGTGTCGAGCGAAGTGGCAGCCTGTATAACAGCGAAGATCAGTCGTCGGTTTATTTCGTAGACCGGACCCATGATCTGCACTATCAGGTGATGAACGTGGATGAGGAGCACGACAGCAAGCATCATAAGTGGGAAGAAGGCGACGCGGAGCATCGCTCGATGAACAAAGCAGAGGAAGCCCTGCTCGATTATGCGGTAGGCGATCTCAAGGATGATTTCAGCGTAGCAGAGCATACGGACGGCACTAAGACGATCACAGTGGACATTAGCAAGGAAGAAGTTCCGCTTCCGGTACGCCTGCTGCTGGATGTAGTATCGTCACAGGATCATAACGAGCGTTCCCATGCACCGGAAGTATCAGCAGAGTGGGCGCCAGTGATGGAGATGCCATTCTTCCAAGAGCTTCTGCAGCTCGACCTGAATGAGCAATTACCGCAATTGACGGAAGAGCTGGCGATCGAGCATGTGCAGCTACAGCTGACTGTTGATGGGAACAATCAGGTGCAGCGTGTACAAGGCGGTATAGAGTGGAGCGGTAAGGACGAATCAGGTGTGACGCATCGTGTAGCCGTAGAAGGTGATGTTACATGCAGTGACATCAACACCACGACACCGGACGTGTATGATCCTGCCGGCAAGTCCATCAACATCATCGACGCGGCAACGTTCGATAAGCGCGGATAACGCCACGACAAGGGGAGGGACCTTACATGCTAGAAGTGAACAATCTGACGAAGGTCTACCCCGGCGGCCGCGGCATCCAAGGGCTCAACCTCACTGTGAATGCCGGTGAGGTTGTCGCCTTGTTGGGACCGAACGGTGCCGGGAAGACAACAGCGCTGCAAGCAATCGCAGGGTGGCTAACGGCCGATCATGGGGAAGCGCACTGGAATGGTGCATCTATTACAGATCACCCCGATCTGACGAAGCGGCATATGGGGCTGATGATCGGTGAGCCAGCCCCATACGCTTACCTTACAGGCTACCGTTATCTGAAGCTGTACGCTAAGCTATATCCAGACATAGACGAAGCGCATATCCAGCAGACATTGGACCTCGTAGGGATGTCCGAGCACCAGCGGCTTGCAATCAAGAAGTACTCGACGGGTATGAAGCAGCGGATCGAGCTTGCCAAAGCGCTGTTACATCGGCCGCAGCTTCTATTGCTGGATGAGCCGTTCTCGGGCATGGATATCGAAGGCCGGCGGGAGATGACAGCCGTATTGCGCGGTCTCATAGCGGAATCAGGAACGAGCATCGTCGTCTCCTCGCATCAAGTCCACGACATCGAAGACTGGATGACACAGGCGTGCATTATTTACGAAGGCAAGCATGTCGATACCGCTGCCATGGAACAGATCAGACAGTTGCACGCAAGCGTAGAGGATTACTATATGAGCTGCGTTGCCATGGAGAGGGGCGGAGCTGCATGAGCACACAATTCGTATACTTCACCGGAGAAGAGCTGCGCAAGCTGTTCCATAGAGGCAAGCTGAAGGTGCTCATGCTGCTGTCCTTCCTGATCGGAACGGTGTTCGTCTTCGCAGGTAGTCGCATCGGATTAACCGGTGATCTCTCCGTGATTGCGCTGGAGCTGCTGCTTGTTACCGTGGTTCCGCTCTTGATGGCGTCGCTTGGTAGTGATCTCATGGTAACGGAATTCAGAGATGGGACAATGAAGAATGCGCTGAAGCTGCCGCTTAGTAGAGAGACCATCTTCTTGGGGAAGATGCTTGCGGGCTGGATAGCGGGCGCCTTGCTCATCGTCAGTATGTACGTGCCAGCGTCGATAGGAAGCCTCATACTAACAGGTGTACCGGAGTGGTCTGTGGTTGGGGCAAGCATCGCTGAGGTCATAGGCGCGATTGTGTTCTGCGGTCTGTTAGTCGTACTGGCCAATACAGTGGCCTTATGGATGGGGAGCAGCGGGATCGGTCTCGTGGTCAGTGTCGTACTGTGGATGGCGATGGGCGTCATCGGCGTGCTCGAACCGCAGCTGAACCGATTCTTCGTCACCGACTTCGCTGATTGGATGCAGCCGCTCTTGTACGAGGGTCAAGTGAGCGCTTCGATTACGGCGTTGCTATTCATGATCGGTTACTATATGATTGGCACTATATTCGGCTTATGGGCCTTCCAAAGGAAAGAAGTCTAACCTATGTCTATTCGCTTGAAACTGATCTTAACGTATTTGTTCGGCATCCTATTAACTGCGATTATCGTCACGGTGCTGGGCATTGGGCTCGTCACGGCAGTCATTTCATATATTGGCAGTGGCATTGTGAAGGAGCAGGCCCCGGAAGAGGCGTTCCATCGGGGTGTTGATCTGATCGTCGATCTGCGCTATGCAGAGCGGCATACACCGGAGAAGCTGACGTCACCGGCATTCGCGAATTCGCTCGGGAATCAGCTAGAGCCGTTCGGGGGCTTCATTGTCGTTCAGCAAGGGGAACGATGGGAGAGCTACGGTGCACTAAGAGAGGGAGAGCCATTCCTTGCGCAGCTGAAGCGGGATATAGCGACCTCCGAGCCGCATAAGAATGAAGCGATCGTGATGAGTACGTGGGAGGAGCGAGAGTGGCTTGCTCTGCGTTATGATTTTCCCGAAATCGATGCGCCGTTGTCGTATTATCTCGTTGTAGACGTGACGGACTCGGGGGAGAAGGGTCATCAATTTCAGTTCTTCTTCCTTTTATTTATTGTAATTATTGTGAGTATCATTCTCGTTCCGTTGCTATGGATTACGACGAAGGATATTGTGCGGCCATTGCGGCAGCTTGAATACGGTTCCCGCCGTATTGCCGAAGGGGATCTGAACTTCCATCTGCACTCGAAGGTGCGCAATGAAGTGGGCAGCGTCATCCGTTCCTATGAGAAGATGCGCAGCGAGCTGCAACGATCCATTAGCGCACAGCTGGCCCTAGAGGAAAATCGCAATCAGCTCATCTCCAACATTTCGCATGACTTGAAGACACCGCTGACCTCGATCAAGGGATATGTAGAAGGGATTCGGGAAGGAATTGCGAACGATCCAGAGAAGCTGAAGAAGTATATGGACGTCATCCATGCGAAGACGCAAGATATGGACCGCATGATCGACGATTTGTTCCTGTTCTCTAAGCTGGATATGAAGCAAGAGAGATTTCATCTGGCAGCAGTGCCGCTCGAAGCGTTCTACGAGCAGACGATGAACGAGCTGCACATGGAATATGACAGTGCGGGCGTGCGGTTGACGAGTGAGTACGAGGCGGGAACGGGTGCTGTCGCGATGATGGATGCCTCCATGATCAAGCGTGTCATTCTGAACATCGTCGGCAACTCGGTGAAATTCATGAACAATGACGATCCTCATATTCATGTGCATGTTGGTCGACAAGCAGAGGAATTCGTGATTGGAGTGACAGATAACGGACCTGGTATGCAGCCGGATGAGCTGGAGCAGATCTTCGACCGGTTCTACCGCGGGGATGCGAATCGGAATCAGAATGTGGCTGGATCGGGATTAGGTCTTGCAATTGCGAAGCAAATTGTTGCCCATCACGGCGGTATCATTCACGCAAGAAGTGAGCCGGGGCAATCCATGACGGTGATGTTCACCATCCCGATGAACCAGGATAGAACGTAACGGGAGTGTGGGGAAATGGCGAAGCGTAAAGTGTTAATCGTCGAGGATGATCAGGCAATCGCCGAGCTGGAGCGGGACTATCTCGAAGTTCATGGCTATGCCGTTACCATTCGGGCAGATGGCAAGCAGGCGCTAGAGGAAGCGCTGGCACAAGAATACGACCTCATCATTCTGGACGTCATGCTGCCGGGCATGGACGGCTTCGACATTCTGCGTCGGCTGCGGGAGACGAAGTTTATTCCGGTGCTGATGGTGTCCGCCCGCAAGGAGGATATCGACAAGATCAGAGGGCTCGGTCTTGGCGCGGACGATTATGTGACGAAGCCGTTCAGCCCGTCGGAGCTTGTAGCGCGGGTGAAGGCCCACCTCGAACGGTATGACCGATTGACCGGTGCCGCAGCGGACACCGGCTCTTCGCCTGCTCGGAAGTCACGCGAGCTGAACATTCGCGGATTATCGATACAGATTGACGCTAGACGGGTGACACTGCACGGGGAAGAAGTCGTGATGACTGCGAAAGAGTTCGACCTGCTGCTATTCCTTGCGGAGAATCCCGACCGGGTATATGCCAAGGAAGCGCTGCTGGATAAGGTGTGGGGGATCGATCACTTCGGCGATTCCGCCACGGTCACGGTCCATGTCGGCAAGATTCGTGACAAGATCCAGAAGAACCCGGCACAGCACCAATTTATTGAAACGGTGTGGGGGGCCGGTTATCGGTTCAAGGTTTGAGGGGAGCCTACATCTGTCGTGAGCGTGACTGTAGACATTGTAGCAGTGTCGTGTTGAATGCGATTTGGTCCTCCTTGTACTTGTCCGTATATCGATTCAACATCCTTACTCCGACAGCATTGTATGCCGGTAATACGACACAGTGACAGCCCGCCGCTCCGGTAGCGTAGAACCATTGTTCTTGATGGTACCAGCCGAAGAGACGTTTGTTACTATCTTCTGATGATTGGACGTCAGCATAGAGATCGAATACTTCTTGTGGTATTATTCGTCGTCCATTTACAAGCCCGCTCTTGAGATGCAAGTATCCCCATAGTGCAAGGTCAAGTGAGCGAGTATACAGATTCCGTTCGTGTCCTTCGTTAGATTCGATTCGCACAGAAGCATAATGACCATCTGCTTGGAAATCACATACCAGATTCTCACTGGGCGAAGTGACCCATTCGGTGTGATGGAGTTGAAGTGGACCGAATACACGGGAAGCAAGCAGCTCTGCAATGTTCATACCTGTAACCGTCTCAATGACTTTCCCTGCTAGTTCTTCTCTCTCCATACGATCAGCTCCGAAGTACTTCTCGCTAGCCTTGGTCACCAAGTCGCGAATTGTGGTGCCGCCAAGCTCGTCCTTCGACATGTCACCAATCAGCTTGTGCACAGGTGTCTCAAGGGGGATCTGTCCTTCCACGATTGCAAGCGCTGTTGCTAATCCTACATAAGTCTTTCTAGCTGAATAAATATTAAACATAGAATCTGCGGTAACTTGTTGGGCTCCCTTCTTCAAGTGATGGTAGCCGTCATACCACTCCAGTACAATCTGATCATCTTGAATCACTACTAATGAAGCAGCAGAAGAGTTGAGCTCGTGCATGGTCTTCTGCGTGAGGGCTAGTAAAGGGCTAAAGTGTGCAGAACGATTTACTTGCATCATATTCATCGGCGCACCTCCACATTGATGGTGATAGAACCGCTTATATCGTACTAACGGAAGGGAGCAAGGAGCAAGTAGTAAAAACAAGCGTTCGCATAATTGGGAAATAGTGAGGTTCCAGTGTGCAGTGGCTTTGCGGCATTGTACTAGAGAAAGGAACTTTTAAATGCTGCTGATTTCTCCTTAATGCACTATTTTTTAACTTGCTACTTAGCGCATGATGCCAATGGATGCGAGCAAGCCAGTATCCGGGGCGGAAAGAGTAGCGCTGATGAGCGGGTAGAATGACTGGATCAGCCAGTAGAAACTGTAACGGACACTCGTGAGGCTGTCGATTCATTGTGAATATACGACACTTGTATGAAACATCGTACAAATATGTTCGCAACAGATCTCGACGTGCAGGTATTGAACGATTTATCGTACAAATTTCCGTAATAGTCATGGAGATACGTTGATTTTGTATGAAGGATCGTATAAAAATGGTCCATATACACCGTCATGGCTAGATTTTGTATGACAAATCGTACAAATTGAACACACGACGATCCGTCCACAACGAATAGACAGCCTCATCCGTGACCGTTACATTGGCAAAACACGCTCCATACGCCCTGTAACAATCAGTGATGTTCATTACAGTTATTTCCAATCTACTCAGTATAGAGCCGTTATCACCGGCAAGCTCGATCAGCAGTAACCAAGCGGCAATCTCGGGCTAAGTCGTAACCTTTTTTCTTATTTTTTTATAGCACTATAACTTTCGTCAGATGGCATATGTGTACGTGTAGGCTAGGATTAGCATAATAGCAAGCGAACAAAATTCATATTTAGGAGACGGTACATTGAAAAAACTTACAGTACAAGTATGGATTAGTTTGATGAGTATCATCTTGCTGGCAGTGCAACCGGTTTATGCAAATGAGCTGTCAGATGTGACGGGAACCTCGTACGAATCAGCCATCGAAGAGCTTGTGTCCTTAGGGGTGCTTAGCGGGTATCCAGATGGGACGTTTCGTCCGGATAACACCATCACTCGCGCAGAATTCGCCAAGATTATCGTCGTAGCGACAGGAAATGAGAATTCGGTATCCTTATTCAACGGAATGCCCTCGCAGTTTACTGATGTTGAATCGAACGGCTGGTACAATGGGTATGTGAATGTTGCAGCCGCTAAAGGCTACATAAAGGGTGATCCTGATGGAACATTTAGACCCACTGATGAAATATCGTATGCGGAAGTATTAACGGTACTGGTTCGTGCACTGGGTTATCAAGATGAGAAGTTGGAAGGATCATGGCCGTACAGTCATGTGACAAAAGCGAATGAAGTTGGTTTGACTGATAATCTTCCTGATTTTAACTATAGTGGTTCAATCAATCGAGGCGAGGTGTCTATTCTATCAACCGAAACGATCAACACGCCTACAGTCACTTATGATATTAACGGCAATGAGACCATTCAATCAACAACCTTAAAAGAAGTATTGCAAAATAATCAGTCGGAACCGGAGCAGACAGAGAAAGAGGGGCTCCCTGAGGAAGAATCTCCAGAGGAGGAGCTTTCTGAGGAAGAACCTTCAGAGGAGGAGCAGCCTGTAGACACCAGCCCTCCAAGCAGTGGGGGGAGCAGTCGCAACCACGCGCCACAAGTGGACACGTCCATTCCTGCACTTACCTTAGAAGCAGGCGAAGAGACCTCCTATGAACTCAACGATAGCTTCACAGATTCGGACAGAGATACACTGACCTATACCGCTGTGTCTAGTGAGGAATCTGTGGTAACGGTGAGTGTTGATGGGTCCAGCTTGTCCCTGACTGCTGTATCGGCAGGCAGCAGTACAATTACGGTCACTGCAGAAGATCGTAGAGCAGCTCAAGCATCGCTGAGCTTTGATGTGACAGTGGAAGCTGGGAATGCGGCTCCTGCGACGTTGGATAGCATTTCAGACCTTACACTGGAAGCTAGCTTAGACGAAACTTACGAACTTGGGAACTACTTCACGGATGCGGACGGAGATACATTGACTTATACTGCGGTATCCAGTGAGGAGGCATCTGTTACGGCAAGTGTGTATGAGACAACACTAGTCATTGCAGCGCAATCAATAGGGAGCAGTACGATTACGGTCACGGCATCTGATGCGGAAGAGGAAGCTTCACAGTCATTTGATGTGACGGTGGTGGCTTCGACGAATCAGTCGCCTGAACTTACGAGTCCATTCTACGCTGTGCTTAGTATGGATGGAGCCGAAGTATCCGAGTCGTATACTTTCAATCTAAGCTGGTACATGGAAGATCCAGATGGGGATGGATTGACGTATACGGTAGAATCCAGTAATCCAGAATCAGCGACGGTAAGAGTCGATGATCCTCATACACTGGTCGTCACAGCAGTTGCCGATGGCAGCGGTGAGATTACGGTAACAGCTACAGATCCGCGAGGGGCTTCCGTACAACTCTCTTTTGACTTTACCGTAGTCATCGAAGAACCTATTGACCCGGACCCGGGCACATGTGATCCACTCCTTGATCCGATGTGTGGAGACGACCCAGGCGCATGTGACCCAATTCTCGACCCCATGTGCGGATACGATCCAGGCGGATGTGATCCGATTCTCGATCCTATGTGCGGATACGACCCGGGCGGATGTGATCCAATTTTCGATCCGACGTGTGGATTCGATCCTGGTGCATGTGATCCCATCATTGATCCTGCATGTGAGTTTATCTACTCGGAATCCATGCGGGGGGACTGGGAATCGGCTGATTCTCAGCATGTGCTGAGGGAAGGTGCTTCACTCGACCTCGTAACCAATAGAAGTAAGTTTCTATAGAAGCAGTTCTTTGTTCGAGAAGCTTGTGTTCGGTTTTGATATGCGAACACAAGCTTCTCTTTTTTTCATTGATAGGCTATGCCTAAGGCAGTATAATCAATACCATGAATAATCACACCATGACTTTGAACGCATATATGACCGACAATCTTATAGATATTCACCAATTTATGGAGCTTTCCATGGCTATAGCGGAATGGGTTGGCAACCAACATCAGCAAGGTTTTGTTGGGAATTTAATAGATCCGGCATTTATCTTCGTTCAAGTGAAGAACAGCGGAGTAAAGTTCCTTAGCATGCACGAAACGGAATCCAACTATGACGGGTCTGCTCTGCATTATGCTTACCTGTCACCGGAACAAACCGGTCGCATGAAGTGGATGATCGATGAACGCAGCGATCTATATGTGTTAGGGATTTTGTTCTATGAGTTGCTATCTGGCAGCTTGCCTTATGAAGCGCATTCTGTGGATCAATGGATGCATGCTCACATGGCATTACGACCAACTCCCTTATACGAACGCAATCCTGAAGTGCCTCCCGTACTCCATGACATGGGCATGAAGCTGCTTTCCAAAATTCCTCAATACCGGTATCAAAGTATCCAAGGCCTTATGCATGATCTACGCATCTGTAGAAACCAGATAACTACACAGGGATTTGTAGAGAGATTTCCGATCGGAGAAGCGGATGCCAAGAGCCAGATCCGGTTTCCTCGCAAACTATATAACAGAGATAAAGAAATAGAGATGCTGGATGATGTGCTCGAACAAACTTGCTCCGGATCGTCAGCTTGTCTGTTGATCGGCGGACATGCGGGCAGCGGCAAATCGAGCTTGGTTCAGGCTTTGCGTCAGCAGGTGGTGCAGAAGAAGGGTACTCTAATCAGCGGCACATGTGATCACATTCATCCGTCCGCACCCTACGCCCCGTTTATTGACGCCTTACAAGATATGGTGCAACAAATTTTGTCTCAGGATGAGCAGCACATGATGCAATGGAGACACAAGCTTCTAGACGCCATCGGGCACAATGGGCGCCTCCTTACCGATGTCATTCCTGAGATGACCTTGATTATTGGCGAGCAAGAGTCCGTGGAAGAGCTTCCTCCCGCTGAAGCGACCTATCGCTTTCAAAAGCTGGTCAGCAATGTATTGAGAAGCTTGTCTTCTGAGAACAGTCCGTTGGTTCTATGGATAGATAATGTGCAGTGGGCGGATTCGGCCACATTCGATTTGCTGGATGTGATCGTGCATGATGCTGCCTTCGCGTACACTTGCCTGATTGGGACTTACCGGAACAATGTGTGTGAGGATGGTGGCTTCGTAAAGACACGGCTGCAGGAGGTTGAGCCCGGAGAAGGCTTCCAGGTTTATAACCTGACCTTGTCAGCATTGGATTATGAGAACGTCCTGCAATATGTGGCCGATGTTGTTCACGACGAGCCGAGCCGTGTTCATTCGCTTGCCGAAGCATTGTATCAACAAACGGCAGGGAATCCTTTTTACATGAAAGAAATGCTGCAGTTTTTGCACGACAAAGAGCAGCTTTATTTTAATTGGGATACGTTGAACTGGAACTGGAAGATGGATTGGCTGGAGGTGCACGAAGGTTTCCAGGATGTTGTCGGGTTGATTCAAGATAAGTTTGATCATCTTCCGGAACAGACGAGGCAACTGATAAGCTTGGCAAGCTGTATCGGTCATCGCTTTGAGCTTCAGATGGTTGCCATGCTAAGTGAGGCAAGCATCGATGATACACGTCAATATTTGATGCCCGCAGTTAGAGAAGGACTAGTCATGCAGCGAGAGGAGGAAACCTATACCTTCCTCCATGATCAGGTGCACGAAGCTGCCTATGCTTTGATCCACTCGGATCAAAAGCGGACCCTCCATTTGCAAATCGGTCGTTCCATGGTGCGGCATATGCAATCGGGACAGAGAGAGAACTACTTGTTCGAGATCGTGCATCATCTCAATAGGGGCAATGCGCTCGTGACGGAACCGGAGGAATTGGAGCAACTGGCCCAATTGAATCTCCAGGCAGGACAAAAGGCCAAAGCTTCAGCAGCATATGGACAAGCACTGGAATGGCTTAAGCAGGGAGCCCGACTTGTTGAGGGAATGCCCCAGTTCGATACTCTCTACTATGAACTCTTGTTCGAGAGCGCGGAGTGTGAGTATGTGTGTGGCAATTTCCAGCAGGCTGAGGTGGTCATGCAGCAGCTGCTGCAGCAGGCAGAACAGTTGGTAGATCGCATGAAGGTGTATGTAATGCAGATCACGATGTACGGCTACCGAAATCAAGAGGACGAAGCCAGCACAATCGCACAAACAGCATTTGCCGAGCTCGGGCTATCCATCCCCAAGGACCCTTCGGGCATAAGGGTAGTAACCGAGATGGCTCGCACACAACTATGGCTCGCTAGGAACAAGCGCACCTTGCATCGTATGCCGGTGAATAGAAGTCCGCTATACCGCGTCACTGGGGAGTTGTTTAACGCTGCATCTTCCATATTATTCATTGCGAATGAACGGGCTTCGATGGTCTTGATTTGTAAATATATTCGTATGGTCATGCGGCAAGGACATACAGAGGGATTGTCCTTTGCACTTGGCTCTTATGCAATAGCTATCAGTGCAGGGTTTCATCAATACAAGTGGGCTACACAATTAGCGGAGATTGCCCTGTTCAATGCGGAGAAGGAAGAACGGACCTTGTTGAAGGGCAAGCTCTATTTTTCACTTGGGCTGGTCCTGCAGTATCAGCGTCCTCAAGCAGGGATGCATTACTTTCAGGAAGCTGCCAAGTTAAGCTTGGAAAGCGGTGATAGACTGTATGCAGGTTATGCTGTTTCCTCCTTATTGATTATTGGCAGTCATGATCTGAGACAGTTGCAAGCATGGTGTGATCATTACCATGCATCCATGAAGCAGACGCTGGACGCTATGACATCACGGGTGCTGTTGATCACGATGCGATATGTGTCTTTGTTGCAAGCTCGCCCTGTCTCAGGAATGACCTTTAATCACGGGCAACTCACAGAAGCAAATCTCTTTCATGATAAGAGTGCGACCCATAGTCACAACAGTAACCGGTACTATTACTATACAAGTCAGCTGGAAATCTATTATGTATACGGTTACTATGATGAAGCGTTAGCTGCTGCTCAGACATCGATGCACCTGGAATCGAAGCCAACGCTGACTTTCAAGCACCGGCACTATTTCTACCATGCCTTGTCCCTGCTGGCGCTATATCCTGGCGCTGATGCGGTCACGCAGAAGCGTTATTCCCAGACGCTGAAGGCTTTAGTGACCCGGATGAAGCAATGGGCGAAGACCGCTCCGGGAAAGCATGTCAGCCAAAGCAAGCTTGGTTCAGGCAGAATGGGCCCGTATCACGGGCAATGCAATGAAGGCGGAGCGATTGTATGCGCAAGCGATAGAACAAGCGAGAGAGATCGGTTATCCGCAGGATGAAGCGATTGCCTGTGAGCTTGCAGCGAAGTTGTATGTCTCTATTAACAAGCGGCAATTGTCAGAGACATACCTGCTTCATGCTTGTGAGGCCTATGACAAATGGGGGGCTATCGGAAAGATAAAATACTTACAGGAGAAGTATCCATTTCTTGCTGAAACGTTTGCAATAGAGGAGAAAACACCTGACACGGAGGAGGAATCTGTTCAGCAAGGCACGATTCAGGTGAATAACCGGTTGAGTGAAGAACTGGATAAGGCATTAGATATGGATATGCTCAAGCAAGCTTCCAAGCTGGGCTGGGAAGAGAAGAAGGAGTCCCAGTGGTTGGAAGACATTCTGGAATTAGCTGTCCGGAACGCTGGCGCAGAAAAGGGGCTTATCCTCTTAAGAAAAGAAGGGCAATGGTTTATAGAAGCGGAGAAGCACTTCAATAACAGTTACGCGGATGACTCTCAACAGCGTGATTCACATTCCTCTTCTATTGTTCAATATGTGATACGTACGGGTGAAGCCGTAGTGATTGGCGACGCGCGACAAAGTTTGTTTTCCTCTGATCCTTATATCAGACAGCGTGGGCTCAAATCGGTTATATGTATGCCTATTCGATATCCTGATCACCAAGACGGAGTATTGTATATGGAGAACAACTTGACTTCCGAAGCGTTCGCCGCAGATCGCTTGGAAGTATTGGACATGATAGTGTCACGCATCACCTATGTGAAGTTATGGCAATCCGCAAGTCATGCTGATGAAGCTGCTGCCAAGCAAGTCAAAGGGAAGGCAATCACTTCTCTGATTGAACCTCTTTCAAAGCGCGAAGTAGAAATCCTGCATCTCATAGCAGAGGGGCTATCGAACAAAGAAGTTGCTGTGCGGCTAGGCATAACAGAAGGAACCGTCAAAATTCACACCTCTAACATGTATGGGAAGCTGCAAGTCAAGAGAAGGGGGCAGGCGGTTTCCAAAGCGAGAGCATTGCAGCTATTAGACTAATGCATCGGATACATTGTGCACAAGGCAGGCCAGACGAGACACGCGAGATCTAACCATTTCCTGTAGGTTCTGCTTTCAGTACGAACGAATGTTTGGTATACTGGAATCAAATATCCGTTCGGGAGTGGTTGGATTGGCTAAGCAGCAACCTGCGCAAATCATGAAGTTAACGAACCGTCAGGCACGGCAATTTATGTTATTGAAGCACGGACTATTAGGTGAATACAAATTTGCAGGCAAACAAGGTGTATTGGATTTTGTTCGGCAGGTGGGCTGTTTGCAATTTGATCCTATTGATGTGTGCGGGAAGAACGCTGAGCTGGTGCTGCAGTCGCGAATCAACGGATTTACCAAGGAACTGCTCGACGAGCTGTTGTATACAGAGAGAAGCTTGGTCGATTATCCCGATAAGAATCTGGCGATTATCCCTGTCGAAGACTGGCCGTATTTCGAGAGATACAGGCAAGCCGCTCGCCAACACGCCGAACATTATCCAGAGATGCAAGCATTGACAGAGCAAGTACGGACGCATATCCAGCAACAAGGTGCGTTAAGCTCGGATGAGTTGAAATTGGACGGAGATTTCACATGGCAATCGGCTATCCACTGGAGCGGCGGCAACAATGCATCCCGTTCGGTACTGGAACAGATGTATTCGACAGGCGAGCTGATTATCCATCACAAGAAAGGCACGCGCAAATACTACGATATCGCCGAGAAGCACGTAGACCCCGTGTACCTGCATGCTGAGGATCCGCTCCCCGATGAGTTAGCACATTACAAGTGGCGGGTACTGCGCCGGATTGGGGCTGTTGGCCTGTTATGGAATCGCGCATCTGATGCCTTGCTGAACATATGGGGGCTGAAGGCAAAGCAGCGCAACGAGGCTTTCTCCCAGCTCTTGCAAGAATCGCACATACTGGCTGTCGAAGTGGAGCATATGAAGGATACGCTGTACTGCCGCGCAGAGGACCTGCCACTAATCGAAGCCGTCTTGGATAATCCAGAGCCGAAGCTTCGATGCGAGCTGATCGCTCCGCTGGATAACTTCATATGGGATCGGAAGCTCATTCACGCACTGTTCGGCTTTGATTATACGTGGGAGATTTACACACCAGCAAGCAAGCGGAAATTCGGTCACTATGTGCTGCCTCTCTTATACGGTGAGAGCTTCATCGGGCGTGTCGAGGTTATCGCGGAGCGCAAGGAGAAGAGACTTATCGTGAAGAACATCTGGTATGAGAAGGGCGTGAAGCCAACCAAGCGATTGCGAACAGCCTTGGATGCTTGTTTCAGACAATTTGCGCGATTTAATGGGTGTGAGACGATCGTTGAATGATAAGTAAGCATGCAGAGGAGGGATGGATGTATGAAAAACCTGCGATACCTATATATTTTACTCCTCACGATTGCCGTATCAGTTACTATATTTGGTTGCCATTCAAGTAACTCATCCCACCAATGGTTTAGGACAATTGATGATGCAATCGCATTTGGAATGGAACAAGAGGAATCGGAGATGCTCATTGAATTAGACTATGATCGTCATCGTTTCATCCTATTTCATTCGAATGACGACCCAGGCATCATTGGTGTTGGGAATGTAGTTGTTGATCCTGAACAGGGTTATAGGTGGAATAAAGGTGCGGCATCTTTTGATCACCACATGGCAATGTTTGAATATACTCTGGCTAATGGCAAGGTGTTCAATATCGTAGCCGGTCGAGTTTCGGATAGTAGTATCAATCAGGTTCGGCTCCAAAGTCTTCGTGCCAATTATACGGTTGATGTACACAAAGGACATTTTATAAAAATTGATATTCCATCAGAAAACTATCAAGTGATACCTATAAAATAACCATGTGCGAATGAGAATGAGACGATCGGTACAACTGGACAATTGTAAAAAATAGATTAAATTTTAACATCCGCCTCTAATTTACCTTCGTTGTATGTCATATTAATAGTAAGGATGTACAAAGGGGGATGAATGGTGAAGAGGTTTACCAAACAAGAGAACAGCTGGATGTTCTATGACTGGGCCAACTCCGCGTATTCCATTATTATCACAACTGCTGTTTTTCCATTGTTTTATAAGGCAGCAGCGTCGAATGCAGGAGTGAGTGGTGCCGATTCTACGGCTTATTTGGGGTACACCATTGCGATTGCTACCTTCCTACTGGCTATGCTGGCACCGATCCTAGGGACCATTGCTGATTACAAGGGGGTTAAGAAGCGGTTCTTCACCGTGTTCTTCTTGGTTGGGGTGATCTCCACAGCTGTGCTAGCCTTTATCCCCTCTGATCATTGGCTCTTATTATTAATCTGTTACACCTTCACCGTGATCGGATCTGCAGGAGCGAATGTGTTCTATGATGCGTTCCTGGTAGATGTCACGAGCGATGAGAGAATGGATACCGTATCCGCCCGTGGCTTTGGTCTGGGGTATATCGGGAGCACGATTCCTTTTCTCCTTAGTATTGTCATCATCATCCTGGCTCAACAGGAGGTGTTGCCTCTCTCTACTACCTTCGCAAGTAAGATCGCCTTCCTCATTACCGCCGCATGGTGGGGGTTGTTCACGATATCTCTCCTCAAGCATGTTCGCCAACGCTATTATATCGAACCTGACAAGCATCCGGTGATCAACAGCTTCAGACGCCTTGGCACAACCTTCCTTCATATCAAGCAGTATCGCAGCGCATTCATGTTCCTCGTTGCCTACTTCTTCTATATTGACGGTGTAGGCACGATTATTACGATGTCCACAGCCTACGGAACGGACCTCGGCATTAGCTCGACCAATCTATTGGTCATTCTCTTCGTCACCCAAGTTGTTGCTGCGCCGTTTGCCATGCTGTACGGCAAGCTGTCGAACAAGTTCACGGGAAAAAAGATGCTCTACGTAGGGATTGCCGTGTATATGATCGTCTGTATCTATGCATTCTTCATGAAGACAGTGCTCGACTTTTGGATTCTGGCGATGCTCGTTGCTACTTCTCAGGGAGGCATTCAATCGTTAAGCCGTTCTTACTTTGCCAAATTAATTCCGAAAGAGAATGCCAATGAGTTCTTCGGATTTTATAATATCTTCGGGAAATTCGCATCGATTATGGGACCGCTCTTAGTCGGGGTGACTGCACAGATTACGGGACATTCCAATATGGGTGTGTTTAGTCTGGTTATTTTATTCGTCATTGGCATGCTTGTCTTGGCTCGTGTACCTGAACCAACAGCGTCTGGACATGCAAAGCCGTTGCGTAATGAATCGATACATAGCTAAGCTGGACGGGGAATGTTCGAGGTGTGTTAATCTTCATCTGCCATTTCATCAATATGTGCAAAGGTCAGCTTGATCAGATCTAGCGCCATTCGCTTCTCTTTGGCGGATCGGTTCAGCATGAGTTGTTTGATTTGATCGATGGACTGGTCATCCTGCAATTGGACAGAATCCATTAACAAATAATCCACGGTAATCCCCAACTGACTAGCCACTTTCACAAGCGTATCAAGTGAGAGTTTCCGCTCTCCTCTCTCAATCTGTCCAATGAACGCTACGGATACGCCGACTTTCTCGGACAGATTCTCTTGTGTCAGATGCAGCTTCTGGCGTTCCTCACGAATGCGCTTGCCTAGTAAACCATAATCCATGATTGTTACCCCCTTCTCAACTAACGATAGGGAATGAAGGGAAGAAAGGTAATAAACTATTAGCTTTATTACTATTTACTATTAGCTTTATTATAGGTATAATAGCGATGAATTATTCATAACTTTACCAATCCTCCACAAAAACTCTTTAAGGAGATGATTCGGTGCTCAAATATATGATTCATTCGTGGCTCTTACTCTTAGGCATACCTATCCTTGTTCTTTGCTTTTATTTTGAGTGGCGATTCAGACAATTCAAGTTTTCGGCTGATAAGGTCGTAAGGTCTTCATCGAAGAACGAAGGTAAGGCACTTATATCCAGAAAAGTGAAGGAGAAATGAAGTGCTGCTCGACCTTACTGTTGCTATTCCGCAACCGTATCCGTGGATCTATGTTGTAACTGTGACGGATATGGGTGATACGGACTGAAAGACATCTATAAATGAATAGTAAAATCATTATAGGACATACTTCTACATAAGTTAGATTTAAGAACGGGTTTAACTTTTGTTGATGTTTGGGTTTAACTTTGTTAAAATGGAGGTGAGAGGTGATGTTCATGTCTACAATACAAGAGCGGAAGTTGGTTGTTGAGAAGAGCGAACAGTTACTAGAGGGTACGATGAAGCAAACCGATCCGGAGTTTTATCGAGCGTTCAGTAACATGCTGCATGATTATATTTTACTTACTAGCCCCCGTAAGAATATTGAAAACTTAAGAGATCTGCGTGATTTGATCCACCTAATGGCGGAAATTGTAAACCATGCTCAGCCGATTAAATCGTACACGACGGGTGAGTTGGCACGAATTTTTGGTGTCTCTATTCAGGCTGTTAACAAGTGGATCAAGGAAGGGCGGTTTATTGGTTATAAACGCGAGGGAAAAAATCGACATAATCGGATTCCAGAAACGCTATCTTTTACAATGAGAACTGGTGAAGTCATGATGGTTCGTGAGGTTGTTGCCATGTACAATCATCAAAATTCAAAACATGATGGGGTCAAACTAAATTCAGATGAGCATCGAGATGCGATACTAAATGAGATTTCTAGGTTTATGAAGAAATACGGCGGCACTTATGAAATGGTTCTAGAAAATAAAAAAAATCGGACGATGGAAGAGGATCGTGATGCATCGATTTGGCTTGCACTGCTTGATGAATTGAGAGATATCCATGAAGCGAAGAAGTGAGGAGCTGTATGGAACTAATTTTGAGTTCTTAAGACGTGCTTTTCCTGACCTCATTGATTCCATTGAGGATGGATTTTTCGGTGATGAACCGAGCAAGGGGCCGCGAAGATATCCGAACTTTGTACATCATGATCTTTACTCGATTCTAGAAGCGATATTTATTTTTATGGAAATTGACAAGCAGAGAGACTTAGATAAGTGATAATTAATCCAAGTAGACCGTTATATTCGCTGTTTGAGGGGTTAAGGTGAACCTTATCATAAGTGAATGCGAAAAAAAATGGGGGGATACTCCCAACCTGTGTCATATAAATGATTTCAAATATGTTATTATAGAGTGAATTACGATAAAGGGAATGGTCTGAAGATGATATTGGGCGTATTTATTAATGGATTCAAATCTTATGCTCAAACAGCATATATTCACCTTTGTATAAATGAAAATTATAAATTCACAACCATTGTTGGAAAAAATGGAACAGGCAAGAGTGCAATATTGGAGGCTTTAAACTACTATTTTAAGCAGGGAACATGGAATGTCAATAGAGAAAGTAAAAACAGAGAGGATTTATTTATATCCCCTGTATTTCTCATAGAAAAAAAACCATTAGAACAATGGTTGGAAAATTCCGATTTTAAACCAAAAGCTTCGGAAATTAAGACTGCTTTAGAACGTGTGAGTAATTATCTTTGGGATGAAGCCAATAATTCTTTTAAAGGCGCTACTCGGAGAGCTAATATGGTTGAGTTTTTTAATCAAATTGAAAAACTTAAAATCGACTATTCGAAATCCCACTATTTGTTGGTCGCAGGACGGGATATTGATTCTAAAAGTACCAGCAAACCCTTTTCAAATATAGCTAAGGATTTAGGATCTGTGTCGTTAGATCAGGTTAATAATCTCATTGATGGGTACTATACCTATATTTATATTCCCGTAGAACAGCAAGCAAATTCAACGCTACGAATTGAGAATATACAAATGCAAAAAATAATGAATCAAAATGTTATTCTGAAAATCGAACAACTCCTAAGAGGAAAACAGAATGTAGACGATAAAAATCAATCTTTAATCGATCATATAAATGGCCAGTTGTCGGTGTTCATTACTGATATTAACAGTGTTATAAAGTCCGTAAACCCTGACTATGAATTTAAAGCAATAAGAAATAGGAAGCAAAATTTAACACCTTCAGATATTGTTGATAATATTTTAGAAGGGTACTTCTCAAAAAGAACACTAAAAAGTTCTCAAAAAGAAATTGAAGAGTTGAGTTCAGGAGAACAACGGAGAGCACTTATTGATGTAATATATGCATTTTTAAGAGATAGAGGGAAAGAAGAAGAATCAAAGGGTAGGAATGTAATTCTAGCTATTGATGAACCAGAGGTTTCACAAGACCTCACTCACTGTTTTGAACAATTTGAAAGGCTAGAAAAGCTTTCTAACATATATGGGAATCAAGTTTTGGTTACAACCCATTGGTATGGTGTGCTACCAGTAATAGAGAATGGGACTTTATTACATTTGTCTGATGTTGAGGAATCAAAATATGAGGGGAAGTTTTCAATTTTTGACTTTTATAATTATCTTGATAATCAAGAAGACTTCCCCGATGAGATAAAATTAAAAAGCGTGTATGATTTGGCAATAAGTCTTTCAGCATATATCAGAAAAGAGTCTTCAAAACATTTAATTTTGTGTGAAGGTGGAACAGATAAAAGGTATTTGGAAACATTTCTTAACGTAGAAAAGGTAAGGGTCTTGCCGGTCGGGGGATTTAATAATGTACGTAATCTTTATAATCTATTGGTAATGCCGTTGAAAATAGATAAGAGAGTAAATAGTGTGAAGAGGGTTCTTTGTCTAACTGATACTGATCCCAATCTTACGGACAGCACTGGCTTTAGTAAGGACCCCTCTGGAAAAATACAGTTGAAACGTATTCAAATAAATCATGAGTATAATAAAGTCGATTTAGTTAGCTTCGATAGCTATAATCCTAGTGCAGTTTATACTGTCACAAGAATTGAAGATGTGCTAGTCCCAAAACTATACAAGAAAGTAATTGAACGTATCATAGATAAGTACAGAGGGGAGCATGAAGACATATTATTTGATGAATACGAACTTTTAGAAACATCTACATTTACCAATCTTCGTGGAGAAACAAAGTTCTTATTTTGTAAATCACATGTAGCTAGCGAAAGGAAAAATAATTTCGTGTCATTTATTGAATCGAGAAAATCAGAGATATCTTATATATATGTGGAAGTGTTTAATACTTCAATGTCTAACGAAATAATTCAGCCGCCACCCCCTGTTTTTGAAAGTCTTAATGACTTTTTCAAAGAAGATGTGATAAAGGAATTAACCCCAACAATCGAGGCATCTGTAGGTGTTGATAATTAGTGGAAGATTCCACCACAGTCTCCGACACACACTTTACCAAGTCATCCAAGGGAGAACGTCTCACAGGCGTTTTCCTTTTACCACGAACGTTCTACCATTGCCTCTCTTGCCACTTGCTGTGCATAGGATTCACCTAACCCGACGGATTCGTAATACTCCCTGTATTTCGTCAAGCTAAATTCCCCAAAAAAATCGTGTATTTTTCCCCATCGTTGTCATGGGTATTTTTCGTAGCGTCAACAGCATCATCGGCGGCTTGGTAAGCGCATACCCATCTCCTATCGTGCCTTCATCAGTGCATGCTTCATCCGGTAGCTTTCGCCTTCAAATACAAGCAAGTGACCGTGATGCGCCAGCCGATCAATCATGGCTGCCGCCATTTGGTCATCGGTGAAGACCGTTCCCCATTTGGAAAACTCCAGGTTCGTCGTTATGATCAAACTTCTACTCTCATAACTGTCTGCAATGACGCGAAACAATAGCTGCGAACCTTCTTTGTCTACAGGGATGTAGCCCCACTCGTCCAGAATAAGCAGCTGGCATCGTTGAATTTCATTCATGAGCTTCTCCAACGTTCCCCCTCGTTTCGCTTCTGCCAGACGCATCACCAGTTCTGCCACGGTATAGAACTTCACGGCCATCCCTAGTTCACAGGCGCGAAGCCCGGTTGCAATCGCCAAATGCGTCTTGCCGGTACCAACTGGACCATAGAGCACAAGGTTGCGGCGCCCCTGAATAAAAGTCCCTTCTGTCAAATCGCTCCATTGCAACGAGGTCGGCAGCTTGACGCCCTGTTGTTCATAGCCCTCCAGTGTCTTGTACACGGGAAAGCCGGCTCGATTCAGGAGGCGGCTTCGACGGCTTCGCTCCCGGTTTTCCATTTCCTCTGCCAGCACGCGGTGGAGAAACGCCTCTTGCTTCGGGGTGGCTTCCGTCTCGCACAGTGCCACTGCACGCTGGCTCAGCACGAGCTTCTTGCAGAAAGCGGAAATCTCACTGCGAAGAGCTTCGCGTTCACGGATCACGCTCATACCTGCGCACCCCCAATCGGCTCCAGCATCTGGTCGTATACGCCGAGATCCACAACGCTGCAAGGTTCAGGTTCAAAGGTCGCCAGCCTTGCGGCCAGTACGATGCTGTTCGCACTCGTGAGCCGTCCGAGTTCGGCTGCTTGCTCCATCGCCTGCAGCGCGGTATCAAAGTCATAGCGGCCCGTCAGCTCTTGGATGGTGCGAAGCGCTTCTTTAAGCGCGGGACGCTCAAGAGCATCCATCTCTTCGCGCAAGCGGTCCGGAAGAGCTTTGCGGATGAGGCTGTTCCGCCATGCCCCCGGGCTATGAAGCAAGCGACTGAGTGTCGTCCGTACATCGACGCTGTCGGTTCGCTGCTTGCCGAACATGCGGATATGGGTGCTGATCGGATCACCGGTTGGCGCAAGCGGTTCAACAGTGTGCGCCCCGATTCGTACGACGAGTTCTCGACCTGCCCACTCCGGTGCGGACGAGTAGAAGTGCTTGCCGTCTACAAGGAACTTCCCATAGCCGTCGGTCTTCACGCGTGTGTAGCGACAAGCGGCGAATGGAGATGTAGGCAGGTACAGCATCGCCTTCTTGTCATCTTCAAATAGCAGATGAATGGGCACGCCTTTCTTGTAATGCTCACGCTGCCAGTCCGTTTCACAGCGATCCAGCAATTCTTGGTTGAAGGCTTGTACATCGGTTACGCTCGGGAGAGGGACGAACAGATTGCGCCGCATATAACCTACCTTGTTCTCCACATTCCCTTTCTCGTGTCCAGCGTAAGGGTTGCAGAACGTAATCTGGAAGCCATAGTGCGCCTTGAAGCGCAGAAATACTTCCGCCATCCTGACGTTGTCACTGACACGACGATCGACGCCGCTGGCGTTGTCGAAGATGAGTCGAGTCGGCACACCACCAATCCGATGGAACAGGTCCTGGAGTCCATGTGCCACGCACTCTGCGGTCTCTCCACCAAAGAGCTGAACGTAACCGGCGTTACTGTAGGGGAAGCTGACGCACAGAAATTTGTACATACGCTTCTCGCCTCCCGCATCCAAGAAGTCCGCTTCCCCGAAGTCCACCTGAGCTTCGCCGGGCTGCCAGTCTAGTTCTAATGTGCCTTCTTGGTGATGGTAGTCACGCAAACTCTTCACATAGCGTTGCACCAGCGGGTAGGAAGCATCGTAGTCTTCGCATTCGGCGATCAAGCGCTTGTGAATGCGCATGGCTGTATGCCGCTGCTTATACCGGTTCTTGCGGTCTTCTTCGAGCCACTGCTGAATGAGCGGCTTAAACGGATCTAGCTTGGAAGGTAGTACTGCCTTGCGAACGGGCTTTTGCTGTACGAACGTTTCATTGGCCATGTATTTGCTCACCGTCTTTCGATCGATCCGCAACCGCTCGGCTATAGCCACAGGACCCAACCCCTTGCTCTGCAGATCTTTGATCATTTCCACCTGACTCATCTTCAACATCTCCCATCACCGAACCTCTCGTCGTTCACCTCTTACGAAAGGTATCGGTTCGTTGTGATCGAACAGTTTGTCCCCCACGATCATGATGGGGAATTTTGCACGATTTTTTCGGGGAAATGACTTTGATCATTCGGGGTATTTTTAGTTTACATTACACATACTCCCGCGTAACCTTATTGCACGTCACACACTTCACCCGTGAAACACGTGCAAGTATATATGTATTCCAATTCCAGAAGTCAAGGTGCAATATCATGTGATTTGCAGCTCTTGCCGCAGATTGGGCATGCAAACTCTGATCCTCGTTCAAAGTCAAGAAACAAATGAATTGTTGGGCGATCCGGCCATCACGACGGCTATTCTGGACCGAATCCTGCATAAGAGCGAGGTGATTAAACTAAGCGGAGACAGCTTCCGACTCAAGCATCGAGAGACCATATTTGGTGATTTCTGGGTTTTGAGAGTTATTTAGCGGAATCTGCCCAAAAGTAGTTGATGGTTACACCATCGCCCTAGTAATGGTTTTACTGGTCAGTACTTATAATTTAGCATAGTGTCAGACATTAACCATTAGGTATAGCTAGCGAGGAAGCTAAAATTTAAATATCTACAAAAAATATTTACAACGTCAATAGCGTGTGTTATTATAGAAAAAACTATTGACAATGTAAATAGGGGGCGTTGAAATGAAAGATATAGGCAAAAAGCAGACGGCTAATAAACGTATTGATCTCGCGAAACTTGTTGAGTACATTTCCAATGACCCAGAAAGTGATTTAGTCGTGCAGGATGCGGAGGAGTTGTTGAGACGCATCGTTGACCAGTATACCATGACAACTGGAGAGGTAATGCATTGGTTTGAAGTGAGCCGGCAAAGGTTACTAGGGCTGAAGAACCAAGGATATTTGGATGAGCTCAAAGGAGGGTTGTACAGTCGATCCAATGTTGAGGCCATGCGCTGGCAGCAGATAAAAGGGGGACGACTTCGTTATGAGTTGTACCCGGTATTTCGTGTTATTGAGTGCTGCCTGATAATAGACAATAGGAGATACTTTGATTGTCAAAATATGGTTAAAATGGAATCTAAAGAAAAAAACTATGACCCGGCAAACCATCCGTATAAACAGGCACTAGAAGAGATGCTTTCTGCAGCTGTTGAAACTTACAAGAAAAATCAAACAGTTGTCTATTTGATGCAAAAGGGATTTGATGAAGTTTATGATTTAAATGATCTTAAGCGCGTAGAAAAAAAAGGAAGATGGTTTGTAGGAGAGCATACGAAAGATGAATTTTTGGAAATGCTCGAGAGAACCAGTAAAACCGAAACTGGACTTGAAAAAGCAGATAATTTCCAAGCAACGATAAGTGAACTTGCATCGATGTGATTTCCGGTTTTCTTGTAACAATTAAAAAATGGATGAATGATTAAATAATGCAACATATGTGGCGGTCATACTTGGGCTGTGCTGAATGGCTAAACACGAGCAGTCTTTCAGCAAGCCCGAAGCAGCCCTACAGTCATGGTAAATCTAATTGAATATGCACCATACTTGTGGTAAGGTCTGGAATATAGGACTTTGTAGATTAATAATCTAGTCTATAATATGTAGGACATATAAATGAAAATCGAAGGGATGATTATTGTGTCTCTGCTCGATCAATTAGAAGTAAAAGTAACGAACGACTATTTAAATAAACTATTAAGAATAACACCATTGAAAGCATTATCTGAGCTAATTTGGAATGCACTTGACGCTGATGCCACTGAGGTTTGTGTAGAATTTGAGAGAAATTTACTTGGTGGCATAGAGCATATTTATCTCGCCGATAATGGTCATGGGATAAATTATGATGAGATTACACAACAATTTGGTAAATTGGGGGAATCACATAAGGTAAAGCAAAAGCATAGTCCATCTGGGAGAAGGTATCACGGTAAGCATGGTCAAGGGAGATTCGGAGGATTTGTTTTAGGGAATAGGGTGGAATGGGTGAGTGTATCCAAATCAACTCAGGGGTTTGTTGAATTTAATATACAGGGGCATACTTCTGAACTGAAGGTTTTCAAAACTTCATCACCAATAGGCACTTTGGCGTCACATACAGGTGTAAATGTCCAAATTACTGAATTGTTAAATGATAAAGTGGATGATATTAGTGATAAGTTAAAACTTGTTCAAGACTTAACTACTATATTTGCACCTTATTTACTTGCGTATAAAGATGTGAATATTATCATTGATGGTTTGAAGATTGAACCACAAAATCATATTCAACATATTATAGACTATGATATCTGTGAAGTTGATAATGATAACAATAGCGTAGATGGTAAGTTAAAAGTGATTGAGTGGAAAAAGGGCAGTTATAAAAACCTTTATCTATGTAACAGAACAGGCGTTGCATATGAAGAAGAGAACTCTGGAATTAAATCAGTCTCCTTTTCACATACGGCATATTTACAAAGCGAAATAATTGACCGGTTATGGGATGAAAATGAAATTGAATTTAGAGAACTTAGAGCAGATTATAATGTACTAAGAGAAGCCGCTGAAAAGAAGCTAAGAGAGCTTCAACGCGAACGCTTAGCGGCAGAAGCTTCAAAAGAAGTGAGGAAGCTAAAGGAGGAAAAGATATATCCTTATCAGGGTTCCCCTAAAACTGCAATTGAAGAAGCAGAACGACAAGTTTTCGATATTTGTGCTGTGAAAATTAATCAGTATTTACCGGAATTCAGTAAGTCAGCTAAGGGTTCAAAAGAGATGACATATAGACTATTAAAGGAAGCACTACAAACCAATCCTGATAGTCTAAGATTTATATTAAAGGAAGTATTGAAACTTCCAGCAGAACAACAGGATGAATTAGCATCAATATTAGAGAGGACAAGTCTCAAATCAATTATCAACACAACAAAGTTAATTACAGACCGAATAATGTTTCTTACAGGACTTGAAGAGGTTCTCTACGGAGATGATTTTCATAAACGCTTGAAAGAGAGAAGCCAGTTACATAAAATATTGTTGGGCGAGTTATGGCTCTTCGGTGAGCAGTATGTTTATGGATATGATGATATTTCGTTGAAAAACGTACTTAAAAAACATCTTCAATTACTTGGAAGGGATGAAATAGCAAAAACCATCGATTTCAGTTCCATAAAGTCACTTAATGATATCCCGGATATTGGGCTACACCAGCAATATAATTTTGGCCAGGCAGACCACTTTGAAAATTTGGTTATCGAACTTAAGAGACCAAGTTGTGTGATTGGTCAGGAAGAGATATCTCAAATCGAAAGATATGCATTTGCAATTGAAGATAACGAATATTTTGATAAGGAAAAGACAAAGTGGAAAATTGTTTTGCTTGGAATCAAACTGGATAGATTTGTGCTAAAAAAGGCGATGCAAGATGGCCGAGCAAATGGATTAATATATAAGAATCAAGACGGTAATATGGAAGTTTGGGTAAAAGAATGGAATCAAGTTATTCAAGAAGCAAAAGGTAAACACAGATTCTTGAAAGAAAGACTTGAGCTGCAAGTAAAGGACAATGAAGAAGGCCTCGAATACCTTAGAAATAAGTATATAGAGTATCTACCAGATTAGAAAACCTAATGCCGATTCAGTTTATTTTATCCGTGAGAGGGAATTAGGTTTCATTTATTTAGTGTACCCTATAATACATAAGGGGAGAGGGAATTGTATAATAAGTAACGTCAAGTTACCCCCATGAACATCGCGGTTGAGTTTCACTAATTAAATGAAACGGAGCACCTATATATGTGAAGAAAACGAAGCCACTTCGGTAAACATCCGCATGGATATTATTTCAGCTGTGATTGAAGTGTTGCAGAAACGGGATATTCTCGTGCGACTGAACTCGCCTCTTCTGTACCCTCCAAGCCTGCACTTTCGCAGCAATCCCCACTTTCCTCGCTTTATTTCAAATATCCGCCACACTACCAGACACATGGAGATGCTTAGGTTTGAATAGTCTCGTATATTCCCATGCCCCTCTTCCGCCAATGTGGAAGTTGATATGGGTATGCTTCCTTGCAAGCTGATCCAGATTGGCAAGAAGTTGCTCGTCTTCTTGGAATGGAATCGTTGTCGTCGCAGATAGCAGCACTACGTGAGGTTGTATCTGTGAGACCAATGTCTCAATGGACGTGTACTTGGGCGATGCACCGATCATCGTAGTGCGCCAGCCTTTCATCTTCAACCGCAGTAATAAAATTAGAAGCGGGATTTCGTGCCGTTCATACGGAAGGCAAAAGCCCAGGACATGCCGTGCATGAGGGCCATTATTGTAATTCCGTGTAATGTGCGTTAAGTAGTCTTTCACCACTAAGCTAGACACGGTCTCCTGACTCTCATCCCATTCTCCAGCTTCCCATAGATCCCCTATTTTTTGTAGAAAAGGTTGAACCGTATTCTGCAGGAATAGGTCCAAGCCGTACTCATGATTCGATTTTTTCAGTAAAAAAGAAAGCTTCTCCTCGTTGTATACAGCACCGCTTGCAATCAATTGCTCCACATATGGACTGGGCTCTATCTCAGCTGACGGCTGGAAGAAGCTTGCATCAGGCTGCTGGCGTGCTAACTGTTGAATCGCTTGCTTCATCGACTGGCCTTCATCCCTGTAAGCTTTCAGAAGCTTCAGCGTTAGTAGATCATCATGCGTATAGATTCTGTAGCCATTGTCCAAGCGTCTCGGTTCAATGATCTGATATCTGCTTTCCCACTTGCGAATGTTTTGCTCCGTTAGACCAGTCCACTCAGCGGCTTCCCTAATGAAATAATACGGCTTGTTCTCTTCACTCATTATATATCCAACCTTCATCTGTATTTTGTATAATGTTAATGCGCTAACATTGTACAAATATGTGGTTCTAATTATATATTACAGCTGATATAAAGGCAAATCGCTTATAACTATATACAGAATGATTGTATCATGTATAATGTTCATAGATCATACATTCTCCTAATCCATATTATATAATACCGACCCAAATTCAAACATGCGAGGATTAATGCCATGAACAAGAGAGTAATCGTAATCGGAGCAGGCGTTGCCGGCTTGGCTAGTGCGATTCGTCTTCGACAGGAAGGTTATGAAGTAGAGCTGCATGAGAAGGAATCGATGGCAGGCGGTAAGATGCATCGCATTGAATTGGAAGGGTATCGCTTCGATCTCGGACCAACCATTGTGATGATGCCAGAGCTGTACCGAGAAATCTTCGAGCTATGTGGTCGGAATCCAGATGATTACATCCCTATGCAAAGGTTAGATCCTATGTATCGGGTATATTTCGGCGATGATCCGGATCATCCCTATGATATTTCCTCTGAATTAACATCCCTCATGAAGACGATCGAAAGCATAAGTGAGGAGGATGCTGGAGGGTTCCTCGAGTATCTTCAAGAAATTTACAAGCGCTTTATAGTAGCCAAGAACCATTTTATTCAAAAACCATTTCGCCAACCGAAGGACTTCTACAATCCAGCTACGCTTAAGCAAGCTATGAAGCTCAAAACCTTGGACAGTGCCGATCAATTCATCAGCAAGTATATCAAGAATGAACGACTGAAGCAGATGATTAGCTTCCAAACCTTATACATCGGGATTTCCCCCTATAAGGGTCCATCCTTGTACACGATGATTCCTATGATTGAGTTTTTTTATGGGGTGTGGTTTATCCAGGGCGGCATGTACACGATGGCTTCTGCGATGGAGAGGCTGTTCCTGGAGATAGGGGGAACGATTCATTACAACAGTCCGGTGGAAGAAATATGCATCGAGCAAGGAAGGGCTACCGGCATTCGTGTCGCGGATCGAACGATCAAGGCAGATTATGTAGTCTGCAATGCGGATTTTCCTTATGCTATGAAGCATCTTGTGCAGGACGTCAAGGCGAAGGGAAAGTATACAGATGCTAAGATTGACAGCATGAAATATTCTTGCTCCTGCTTCCTGCTATATCTAGGCATGGATCGCAAGTATGAGGAAGTCGAGCATGTGCATAATTTCATATTCAATGACAATCTGGAGCAAAACTTGTCGGATATATTCGAAGGGAATCTAGTGGAAGACGGCTCCTTCTACGTCTACATGGCATCCAAGCTGGATCCATCGTTAGCGCCGGAAGGAAAGGATGGGCTGTACATTCTGATGCCAGTCTCTGACTTATCTACGGCGAATTACGAGTGGACAGAGGAAACGATCGCCTACTATCGCCATTATATCTTGCAATCTCTTAAGAAGATCAAGGGATTTGAACAGATTGAAAGTGAAATTGTGACGGAAACCTGTATGACGCCAGTAGAGTTCGAATCTAAGTTTCATGCTTACAACGGTGCCTGCTTCGGATTACAGCCCACCTTATCGCAGAGCAATCATATGCGCCCTCAGAGTAAGGCGACGCATTGTGAAGGGTTGTATTTCACAGGGAGCAGTACCCATCCAGGGGCAGGTGTGCCGATTGTGTTGTTATCTGCCAAGATTGCCGTTCAGGAATTGTTATTGGATGACCGCGAGTGAGCATTGTGTACGACTACCTGATGTGAAGGAGGAAGGCAACATGACGAATAGGGCTAAGGAATCTGACTTCCAGTATTGTGAGGACATTATTCAAAGGCATTCAACAAGCTTTTATTATGTATTCTCGCAGCTCCCTCGTGATAAGGCGAATGCTGTATTCGCGATCTATGCCTTCTGCAGAATTGCGGATGATTGTATGGATGAGAACCAGTCAACGGTTGCCAAGAAGCGTGCATTAGACAATTTGGAGATGGAATTGAAGTTATTTCAATTGGGTCGTGAACGAGATATTCCGTTGTGGAGAGCTTTGCGCGCGGTGTTCGACAACTACGAGATGTCCTTCGAGCCATTCTACGATCAACTCAAGGGGCAGCGAATGGATCTGTACTTCTCCGCGCCTATGACGATGCAGGACTTGGAGGAATACAGCTATTACGTGGCCGGCTCTGTAGGGCGGATGCTGCTTCCTATTATCGCTTCGCATGCTCCTCGTGATGGCAGCGACACTGCAGTAGACTTGGGCGTTGCCATGCAAATTACGAACATTCTAAGAGATGTGGGAGAAGATTACTACGAGAAGCAGCGCATCTACTTGCCTATGGAAGAGATGAAGCAGTATCAATACACCGTTACGGATTTGCACAATGGTGTCATTAACTTGAACTTCATTCAACTGTGGGAGAAGCTGGCCCGTCGAGCGGAGGAGCTCTATGATCGCTTCTTCGAGCAGATTGCGCTATTCGATCCGGACAGTCAGTTGCCTGTCTCTCTATCTGCACAAGTATATAGAGAGATTCTGAACGCCGTGCGTGCGAATCAATACAATTGCTTATCACACAGAAATTACGTAGCCAAGGAAACGATGGATGCCATGAACAAGGCAGTCAGCCAGTCCATCTAGCAAGCAATCGAGAAGGCGGGGTAAGCACATTGAGTGAGAAAAAAACAGTGATCGTCATAGGTGGTGGATTGGGCGGATTATCCGCAGCGATCTCGCTAGCGCAAAGCGGGTATGCCGTTTCCTTATATGAGCGGAACAGCCACTTAGGCGGCAAGCTGAATCGGCTTGAGCAGGATGGATTCGGTTTCGATCTGGGGCCATCGATTTTGACGATGCCCCATATCTTCGACAGACTATTCGCTGCAAGCGGCAAATCGTTAGCGGACTATGTTCCAATCGTGCGCTTGAAGCATCAGTGGCGTTCGTTCTTTCCGAATGGCCATGTGTTGGATCTGTATGAGGATGTTCATGACATGCTGAATAACAATGAGCATCTTACATCCCAAGATATGGATGAATACAAGCAATTGCTCGCATACGCTAAGCAGCTCTACGATATGACGGAGGAAGGCTACTTTCAGCAGGGGTTGGATCGTACGCGGGAGGTCATGGGCTATCATGGGCTATTCCAGTCAATCAAGGGCTTTGATTTAGGTTCGACGATGTACGCAGGTATTGCGAAGCGGATCAGTAACCCACAATTTCGTGATATGCTCTCCTATTTTATCAAGTATGTAGGTTCTTCCTCCTATGATGCTCCAGCTGTATTGAATATGCTCATCTATATGCAGCATGCTCAGGGATTATGGTATGTGCCGGGAGGCATGCATCTGCTCGCCCGCGGTCTTGTTCAATTGGCAGAAGAAGTCGGCGTTCAACTGTATACGAATCAGGGGATTGTTCAATTGCAGAAGGAGAAGGGGAACATTACGGGCGCTATGCTTGCGAGTGGAGAGAAGTTGGTAGCAGATTATTATATCGCGAATATGGAAGTCATTCCGGTCTATGAGCAATTGCTGCGAGAGAAACCGTCCTTTACTCGGAAATTAAGAAGAAAATTTGAACCGGCAAGCTCCGGCTTGGTCATCCATGTAGGGGTGAGCAAACAGTATCCGCAGCTGAGCCACCACAATTTTTTCTTCGCAGAGAATATGAAGCAGCAGATGGACACAATCTTTCACAAGCACGCATTGCCGGATGACCCCGTTATCTATCTGGTCAATGTGAATAAGACGGATCCGTCTCAGACGAGGCCGGGTTATGAAAACTTGAAGATTCTACCGCATATCCCCTATATACAAAAGAACGCCTATAGCCAGGAAGATTATGAGGCCTTTGCCGATAAAGTGCTGATGAAGCTGGAGCGGATGGGGCTGGAGCAGTTACGAGAACATATCGTTACGCGAGACATCTGGACACCTGAGGATATACAGCGTGCCTATGCCTCTGATCGGGGCGCTATATATGGGACAGTATCGGACAGAAGGCGGAACCGCGGCTTCAAGCATCCGAAGCAGAGCGAACGGTATTCGAATTTGTATTTTGTCGGCGGGACGGTCAATCCAGGTGCGGGTATGCCGATGGTGACGTTAAGCGGGCAACAGGTGCGAGATAAAATCGTGGAGCGGGATCAGCGCAATGGAGCTTGAGGACATCCAACACATTGTAGCGAAGCAGCAAGCAGCGCCTGTACCGTCCATCGAACAACGAATCGACCTGTTGAGGCGCTTGAAGTCTATGCTCATAGATCATGAGCAGGCATGGCTTGAAGCGTTGCAAGAGGATCTCGGTAAGCCGATGTTCGAAGCATTCACGACGGAAATAGCTGTGCTGTTGAACGAAATTGACCATGTGATTAGGCAACTGCCAAGCTGGAGCAAGTCCCGTTCGTCCCGTCATCTGAAGCTCGGTTATATCGAGCGGATTAGGAAAACCAGGGAGCCTTATGGAAGTGTGCTCATTATTAGTCCATGGAACTATCCGCTGCAGCTAGCATTAATGCCGGCTATTAATGCGATTGCAGCGGGGAATCGCTGTGTAATCAAGCCTTCAGAATATACACCATCCACAGGCCGTCTATTAGAGACGATGATGAATCAGTATGTGGACCACGATCTTATCGCCATCGTGAATGGTGGAGCAAAGCTTGCTAAGCAACTGACCTCCATGTCGTTCGATTGTATCTTCTTCACAGGCAGCGGGGAGGTGGGCAAGGCGGTACTTCGACAGGCAGCGAACCAGCTGACCCCTGTTCTTCTGGAGCTTGGAGGGAAAAACCCTTGTCTGATCGATGAAACAGGTTTCTCTAAAGCGGCTCTCCAGCACATCGTCTGGGGGAAGTTCCTGAATGCGGGTCAAACCTGCATTGCGCCAGATACGTTGTTCGTTCATGCGTCGGTCTATGAGCAGGTGTTGCGGGAAATCCCGTCTATATTGAAGGCGTATTATGGGGTGGATGCAAGCTGCTCACAGGACTACGGTCGCATTGGCCATCCTGCCCATTATCGCAAGCTATGCGGGTATCTCTCGCAAGGGAAGGTTTGGCATGGGGGTCAAGCAAGCGAGAAGGACCTGTATATCGAACCGACGGTGCTCATTAACCTTGAACCCGGTGCTGCTATATGGCAAGAGGAGATATTCGGCCCTATTCTCCCAGTTGTCCCGTACAGCAGTTTCGAGCAAGTAGTCGCTGAAGGCTGGCTTCAACGCGATGCGTTAGTCGCCTACTTATTCAGCCGCTCCAAGTCCAATCAAGCTCGCTTGCAAGAATACGTGAAGTCTACCGTTCTAAGTGTCAATCAAGTGCTTCATCATGCCACCCATCCAGCGATCTCCTTCGGAGGAATCGGGAGCAGCGGACTCGGAGCTTATCATGGGAAGGCTGGCTTCGATTCATTCAGCTATGAGCAAGCAACCTATGAGGCCAAGCATTACTTGCCTATCAGCAAGAAATTCCCGCCTTATGCTGAGAAGGATAGGCTGCTGCTTAAGAAGTGGAGGAAATGGTTGCTGTAGAGAGGGAGGGAAGGCATGTCTATCTTATTGATGATCGGTTGGGTAGTCATCATAGTTGGCTTGATTGGCGGAGCGCTCATGTATGGGGCGTCATCGATGCTCCCAGCGCCGCAGCATAGACGGCAGCCGCTGCCGAGGATATCGATTATTGTACCGGCTCGCAATGAAGAAGGCAGAATAGAGGCCTTGTTGCAGTCGTTAGAGCGGCAAAGCTATCAGCAATTCGAACTTATTGTCGTCGATGATGGCTCGACAGACCGCACCGTCATCGTAGCGGAACGGTACCGTGCAGTTGTCCTGCACAATGACGCTATTGAACATAATGGTTCAGGTAAATCCTATGCATGCTGGACGGGAGCGAAGAGGGCAAGAGGAAAATGGTTATTGTTCTTGGACGCGGATACTCAATTCGATCATAACACCAGTCTGGAGACCTTGTTGGCATCCTATGCGGAACATGGCGCTACAGGCATACTGTCGGTACAACCGTATCACAGGATGAAGCGGATCTATGAGAACTTCTCCGCTATATTCAACATCATGGTCATGGTCGGCATCAATGTATTCACCCCATGGAAGGGGAAGCTGCCAGCAGCAGGCGCCTTCGGTCCTTGTCTATTGTGCGACAGAGAGGAATACTTCGCAGCGGGCGGTCATCAGCAAGCGACAGATGCGATCATGGATGACTTTGCTCTTGCAGATACGTTCCGCGACAAGCAGCTTCCGTTATATTGTTATGGGGGCATGGGGATTATATCGTTCCGCATGTATCCAGAAGGTTGGCGTCAGTTAATAGAAGGCTGGACGAAGAACTTCGCCACAGCATCGGAATCGACGCATAGGGTCGTCATGCTTCTCATTAACCTTTGGATGTGTGGCGGTATGGCAGCGACTACGGGGCTTGTCCTCTCCCTATATCAATCGAACCTGTTCGCGTTAGGGATCAGCATGATTGCTTATTTGCTCTATGCTGGACAGACCCTGTACCTTGCTAGGAAGACAGGTCAATTTCATGGATGGATGTTTCTTTTCTTTCCTCTATTCTTATTGTTCTTTACCAGTGTCTTCGTCTACTCCCTGTACAGGACGAAGATCATGCGCAGCGTAACCTGGAAGGGAAGGAAGATTAAAGTGTAAAGAGGGAAGGCGGTCGCTGCTATGCCAATCGTATCCTTGCCCGTCATGTGGATCGTTATTCTCGATGTGGCAGCATGGGGCTTGTTTCATATGGTGATTTCTATTCTTTGTTATAGAATTCCGATACGGTTCTTCCAACGGGATTCCGCGTGGTTTGCCATTGCAGCATGGGAAAGATCGGGTCAACTATGGCAGCAGCTGGTAGCGGTGAAGAAGTGGAAGGCGCATATACCGGATGGCGCAAGCTTATTTAAGTTCGGCTATAAGAAAACAACGTTGCCTGCACTGGATCAAGACAATCTTCGACTGTTCGCTGATGAGACCAAGAGAGCCGAGCTAACGCATTGGTTGTCCATACTGCCAGCCCCGCTCTTCTTCATATGGAACCCGATCTGGGCGGGGTGGGTCATGATTGGCTATGCATTGGCTTTCAACCTCCCCTTTATTATCGTGCAACGGTACAATCGGGCAAGATTGGAAGTGCTGTTGGATCGACGGGGTTCTCGCGTGTGAACGTCGTAGGAAGGGCAGTATGGGATTTATTTGCGACAGACCGATGAATATATAGCGGTTGAATCGTCTATATCTATGAGACGTAATAAGTTTCAATCCCATACTCGAGGAGGAACAAGTCATGACAGTTAAAGTAACCCCTTATATCACTTTAGAGGGACGCGCGAAGGAAGCGATTCAGTTCTACGGAGATGTATTGAACGGAGAAGTCCTCTCCATGATGACTTATGGCGACATGCCGGAGATGCCCAATACGTTCACGGACGAATTGAAGAATCTTGTGGCGCATGCCAAGTTGAGAATCGGTGACACCGAGCTCATGCTATCAGATTCGCCAGTCGGTACGCCGGTTGAAAGTGGGAAGAGGGTCACGATTTGCATCACAACGAACGATGTGGAGCATGGCAGACAAATTTTCGAGGCGTTGCGGCAAGGCGGACAAGTGAATATGCCTTTTCAAGAAGCACCATTCAGCCCAGGATTCGGCGATGTCACGGATCAATTCGGCGTGACGTTCCAAGTCTACTCAGAGATTGACTAGGTATAGAATGAACAGGAGGAGTCGTCCCTTAGCGGGTGCGACTCCTTATTTGTATGTTATCCATTCCTCCGCTACTTATTGGCTGTTCTATGCCCTTCTTCATGAATAACTTGTTCGACTATCCGCAGGCATTCACAACTTCAGGGTACGTTCGGGAGGAAAAGCCTGCATAATTGAGTTAATTTCATCATAATGCACAAGTTGTAATTATGAAATTAACTCGGATCGCAGGAATTTTTTTGAAAGCCATACAACTAAGGGATGATTGGAAACATCGAAACTATGATTTCAATTAACAATGAGGAAGGAGGACCCACGATGAAACTTGACGATTTTATGCAAGAGATCGGCGAAAATACTATTGAAACAGAAACAATCCGGCAAATTGCACGAATGGTTTCTGAAATGGTAAAGCGTCGAAAATTACTTGGACTCATTCAAGAAGAAGTTTCCAAGAGAGCGGGTCTGTCTCAAGCGCAGATTGCACGATTAGAGAACAGTTCACAAGTTCCTCGGGTAGATACATTGATGAAAGTAGCCATAGCCCTTGGCATGAACATTGAATTGAAAGAAATGGATGAACAAGCAGCTGCTGTTAATCGTTGAATGGGGTCGTCCGAATTCGGACGACCCCATTCTCACACACCGTGACAGGCAGGTATAAACTACACGACCGGTCGAACAACAAGTTCATTCACATCGACATTGGCTGGTTGCCCGACGGCATAAGCAATTGAACGGGCAATTGCTTATGCCGGCAATGCGATGCGCCGATACTCTTTCATGAATTCCTTCGCTTCCTTATCTGTGATTGTCTCGGCCAGCTCGGACTCTGTTACGCCTGGTGACACTAGGGACACACGGATATTATGACCTGCAACTTCTTGCCGCAGTCCGTCCGTTATCGCCCGTACTGCGTATTTGGTTGCGCAGTATATTGCTGCGGTGGGAGACACTTCATATGCGCCGATCGAGGCGACATTGACGAATTGCCCGAAGCCTTGTTCCTTCATGACCGGGAGTCCGGCGGCAATACCGTGTAGAACACCGCGAATATTGACATCAATCATGCGGTTCCACTCCTCAATCTTCAATGCTCCCAAAGGCGAGAGCGGCATGATGCCAGCATTGTTCACGATAGCGTCCAATCGCCCGAACTGGTTGATCGCCAATTCGACGATTGATTGCATCTGCTGGAGTTCAGTGACGTCAAGCTGTTGAACGGCAACGGAACCGCCTTCCTTACGAATGGTTGATGCAAGAGTCTCAAGCTTCTCTATCCGTCGTGCGCCGATAACTACATGAGCCCCTTCAAGGGCTAGCAAACTGGCCGTTGCTTCGCCAATTCCGCTGCTAGCGCCTGTAATGAGAATCGATTTACCCTCGAGCGCCGTCATAATATCTCGCTCCTTTTTTTCATCCATTATTGTTCCCGATAGAGAATCATACCCGCATGATATAGCACCCCGTCGATGAAATCGCCGTCGGCTGTGAAGCCGGTGTCATCTACATACTCGATATGATCGCCATCGATGGTATAGCTGCCTTGATAAGCGCTTTGCCGGTCGCCGCGTGCTTCGTCGTACCGTCCGTTCGGCAGCAGCTCGTGTCGGATATAGCCGTCTTCGGTCACCCACATGCCGACATAAGGGTGCTCGTGTTCCATCTCGGCATTCATGCCGTTCTCTCCCTCCTTATCCGAGTGCCCGATCGTGTTCGAATCTTGGCAGGACGGAATAGTCAAAGTGCTGAACAGAAGAGTAAGTAACAGGAGCTTAGTTATCGCCCTCACCTCCAATCCATTGCTTACTCCCCTTCATTATGACGCGATTCGATTATTAGGCGGTAGCGGGAAGATACGAGGCGCTTGCCTAATCCTACAAAAAATCATACAGTAAAAAGCAAGATACTATGAATGTGGGGGCGCAAGAGTATGGAAATTCGATCCACTTACCGAAGCGGTGAATTGGCTGAGAGGATAGGACGGTATGTCACAACAGATGGTACACATGAAATGTCGATTCCAGGCTTGCGCTTTATTCGCGCCTCGCGGATTTCTGAGCCGGTTCATGCTGTCTACGAACCGTCGCTATGTGTGGTGGCTCAAGGATCGAAAGTAGTTTCACTAGGGGGCAGGAGCTATACGTACGATCCGGCTAGTTATTTGACGGCATCCGTCCATTTGCCTATTACAGGTCAAGTAGTAGAGGCTTCGCCGGAAGCACCTTATTTATGTGTACAATTGCAGCTAGATATGAATCAGGTTCTTGAAGTGATAGAACGTTCGAATCAAGTGCGGAAGCCAGCGCGTAAGCTTGGAAGCGGCTTGGTCGTAAGTCGGCTAACCGAATCGCTCCTGGACGCAGTTCTAAGGCTTGTCCGGATGCTGGATGCGCCGCAAGATATTCCCGTGCTTGCCTCCGGCGTCATCCGTGAGATCGTATACCGCTTGCTTCAGGATGAACAGAATGCAGCGATCAAGCAGTTCGCGCTACTGGGCAGTCAGGCTCAGCGGATTGCGAAGGTGATTGAGCGGCTGAACCGAGAATTTACACAATCCATACGTGTAGAAGCGCTTGCGGAGGAAGCCCGTATGAGTGTATCGTCTTTGTACAATTGTTTCAAGGAAGTCACGGGCATGAGTCCGATTCAATATCAAAAGCAACTTCGTCTTCAAGAAGCGCGTCGGCTGCTCTTCACGGAAAACCTAGAAGCGGCAGAGGCGGCTTTTCAAGTCGGCTACGAAAGTCCCTCGCACTTCAGCCGGGAATATACGCGCAAATTTGGCTTGCCCCCGATGAAAGATCTTCTGCGTCTGCGCGAAACGTTAAATGGAAGAAATCAGACATTTTCTAAATACAAATGAATTTCCGCTTGCACCTTACGTAACGTCATCTTTTATACTACAATTACCGGTAAACAGTTAGCGCTAACGAAGGAGTTTCGTATGACACGACATTGGAAGGTGGGGGACCTTGCCAAGCTAACGGGTCTCACCGTGCGAACGTTGCGATTTTACGATCAGACAGGCTTGTTCTCGCCATCTAGCCAGACGGAATCCGGTCACAGGCTGTACGATGAATCGGATCTGTCGCGTCTGCAGCAGATCGTATCGCTCAAGGAATTGGGTTTATCTCTGGAGGAAATCAAGTCTGTTCTGAACGATGAGCAATTCAGCCCGCTAGAGATTGTCAACCTGCAGATGGCCCGGATCAAGGATCACATGAAGCGTCAGCAGCAGATCCTTGAGCAGCTCCAGCATGTATCCAAGTCGATGCAGAGGAATGTGCCTGTAACGGTGGAAGACTTCACCGAGCTGTTGCAGGCGATGAAGAAGAGTCATGAGAAGTTAGTTGTCGAGCGGCGCATGAGCTGGGAGCATCGTCTGAATATACTTGGGCAATTCATTGTGCAAGAGGAACAACAATCGAAAGACGAGGAGGACTTACAATGAGCGAAAGATTTGTCAAACACGCGACCTTCGTAGTGGAGCGGACGTACGAAGCCTCACCTGCGAAGGTATATGAAGCATGGGCTGACCCAGATGCCAAGGTGAAATGGTTCTCGAAGCCTGACATCTTCGAATTTCGAGTAGGGGGGCGCGAATACAGCAGTGGCGGACCGCCAGAAGGACCCGTCTTTACTTATGACGCCTGCTATCAGGAGATTGTGCCGGAGCAGCGCATCGTCTACAGCTATTCCTTGGATTCAGGGGATACGCGCATCTCTGTATCGCTGACCACAGTCGAGCTTATCCCGGTCGAGCAGGGGACGAAGCTGATCTTCACCGAGCAAGGGACGTTCTTCGACGGGCACGATACGCCAGAAGTGCGTGAGCATGGCACGAATGAGTTGTTGGATGCACTGGGCAAGTCACTTTAATAGGGAGGAATGACGATGACAGCTATTCTTGGTGAGAATGAAATCATATCTTCACGTGAATTCGACTTTCCCCGGGAGCAGGTGTATGAAGCGTGGACCAATCCTGACCTGTTGGCACGCTGGTGGGGGCCGAAGGGATTCACGAATACGTTCCACGAATTTGATTGCAAGCCGGGCGGCACATGGCGATTCGTCATGCACGGACCGGATGGCGTGGACTATCCGAATCACAGCGTATTTGAAGAAGTTGTGCCGGTGGAGCGTATCGTACTCAGGCATTTGTCCGACCACGAATTTCTAGTGAGAGCTACATTCGAGGATCTGGGCGGTCGAACCAAGCTGACATTCCGTCAGAAATTTATGAACGAGGCAGATTTCGAGCAAGCCAAGCCGTATTGTATCGAAGGCAATGAACAAAATTTCGATCGGCTGAATGCACTGTTAAATGAAGTGAATGGTAAGATGTAAGTGGGAGGGTACCGGAAGGTACCCTTTTCCGCTTTCCTATGATGGAACGGAAGGGATAATAGGCTTGTATAAGAGAGGCACTCCTAGCCGCAATGTCGTTAAGTTAACGCTTGACTTCATGACATTGCGCCTGAGCGAGTGTCTTTTTGCTGTGTCGAAGGAGGTTCTTGGAAAAGTCGATTTTTACTGTTTTTGGTCGAACTTCATTTTCGCAGAAATAAGATATTTAAAAAGCACACTAGATTCTATAGTTATCCAAGTAAAACGCAAGTGTAGCATACGATAGAATGAAAGGTACGTGAGAAAGGGTATGCGTACAATTGTAAGCGCTTCACTTGCTCCGTGACATATCCAAAAATCACTTAAGGGGGAATGCAACAAATGCGTGCAAAGCTTCAACGAATTGTATCGATGATCCTCGTGGTCGCTGTGCTTATCCCGTCCGGCTGGCTCTTGCCAGCAGTGGGGGCGGCGGATGCTGAGACTGTCGTACTGGAGCAGAGCTTCGAGGATGGACTAACTGGAGGCTGGTACAGCTTTAATTGTGATGAGACGGCGCAAACCGTTGTATCATCCGTCTATGACACGCAAGCACTACATCTCAAGGATCGCGATTCTACTAGCTGTAGTCCAGCGATAGACTTGGAGCTAGAAGAAGGTCATACTTATGACATTATACTGAAGGTACGTTCCGCAAGTGCGGATCAAGGTCATGTTACGATGAAGACCACATTCGCGGATCAAGAAGACAGCTATGTGTGGATCAGTTCAGAAGATTGGGAGAATGATCCGATCATTTCTGCTGACTGGACAACCTTCACCATTCAGTCTTACGCTGTGCCAGGAGGTGCAACATCCCAAACCATGTATATTGAAACTACTGAAACAACAGGGGATATATATGTAGACGATGTACGCATTGTTGACACGACTGATACAGGTCCATCCGAAATCCCGGTAGTGTTGTACCACAAAATCGTTGAAACCCCGTCCAATGAATGGACAGACACAAGCATCGAAGACTTCCAGAAGCATATGGCGTACCTGGATGAGCACGGATATACGACTTTGACGGCTGACCAGTATGTCCAGATTCTAGAGGGGGAAGTAGATGCCCCTGAGAACCCGATCTTGCTTACATTCGACGATGCGACACCAGATTTCATCACAGAAGTAATACCTGTGCTGAACGAATACAGCATGAACGCTGTGCTGTTCGTCGTCTCGGATTGGATCGGCGGGGACTACAGCATGACGGAAGCGCAGCTGCAAGAGGTTGCGGAGCTATCCAATATTAGCATTGAGAATCATTCCAAGACGCATGATAAAGAGATGTGGGAAGACGTGAATATGAGCAAGGCTGATGCTGTTGCTGAGATTACTGCAGCCAATGCGTATATTCATGGCATTACAGGCAAAGACCCAAGTCTGCTTGCATACCCGTACGGTGCATATAATGCGAATGCCATTGCTGCAGCAGAGGAGAACGGCATTAAGTATGCATTCAAGGTAGGGTATCCGAATGGCGAGGGTAACTATGAAATGGCTCGCTACTATGTTAGAGATACATCACTATCCCAATTCGCTGCATTAATCGGCGGACCGGAAGTGCCAGTCGATGGTACTTGGGAGCAAGTGGCTCTTTATGATTTTGAAGACGATTCTACTGGCTGGGGACCTCATGGAGAGTCGACGGTATCTATGTCCGACGATGCTTATGAAGGCGCGCAAGCGCTGCTTGTGTCCGAACGGACGGCGGATTGGCATGGTGCCAATCTCGGAGGGTTGAAGTCGGGTTCGAAGCATAGAATTACCGCGTATGTGAAGCTGGCTGCTGGTGAAGCAGCATCCACAATCAAGGTGACAGAGAACAATGACTCCTACACGACTGTTGTAGGCGCTACAGCCATAACAGATGCTGAGTGGGTCAAGCTGGAGAGCGAATATAATGCCACGGCTTCACAAATTTACTTCGAAGTAGCCGAACCAACGGCATCATTCCTCATTGACAGTGTGAAGCTGGAGCAATATGTGGCCTCGACGCATGATCCAGCTGATCCGTATAGGTATGACTTCGATGACGAAAGCGCGCAAGGATGGGGCGTTCGCGGTGACGGGGAATTATCCTTCGTCACAGATGACGTGAAGTCCGAACCTTATGCACTGCAGCATAGCGGACGCACAGATACTTGGAATGGACCGAGCTTGGATGTGCTGGATATTATGCAAATTCAAGACGGGACGTACAGCATCAAGGGCTTCGCCCGATTGCCGGACAAGACGGGTGAAGCTAGCACGGTGAAGCTCTCCTTGGAATACAAGGTCGCAGGTGCGGATACGAAATGGCACACGATTAGCCAGGCAGAAGTTTCCGACAGCGACTGGTTCGAGCTTTCCGGGGAATACGTATTACCAGAGGACATGGAAGCACTGACCTTGTATATCGAATCATCAGATGTCAATGATGTGATTGTCATCGACGACTTCGAGATCAAGCTGGCGAAGGCTCCGCAGATTGATGATCTGTATGATTATGAAACCGGTCTGCAAGGCTGGGTCGCTAGAAGCGGGGTAGAAACCTTACAGCTGACCGCTGAAGCGAATCAGACGGAGGGTGGCACACAAGGCTTGGCCGTTACGGTACCGGAACAGTACAATGCGGCATTGCTCGATATAACGGGGCAGATGTACAAGCATCATGAGTATGAGCTGTCGGTATGGGTCAAGATGGCTCCAGGCGAGGAAGCGAGCCGCTTGCGAATCAGTATCGAGAACGACGACACTTACCCGAATGTGTCGGACACATTGACGATTAACGATGAGGAATGGGTGCAGCTGACAGGCACCTTCCAGCTTCGCAATACGCCAGCCTCATTGCTGACCTATGTGGAAATTGCCGACAGCTACGGGGAAGACAGAACGTTCTACATGGATGATTTCAGCATCAAGTATGTAGGGCCATTGGAAGGTCCGTTGCCCGTTCAGACAGATCTCGCACCGATCCGAGATGTGTATCAAGATTACTTCTTAATTGGTAACATCGTATCCGCTAGAGATTTCGACGGGGACAGACTGACCTTGCTGAAGCATCATCACAACGTTGTAACAGCGGAGAATGCGATGAAGCCGGATTATGCGTATGATGCGGACAGGGAATTTGACCTTGCAGATGAGAATGCGCTAGTCGATCAAGCCCTAGCCGAAGGACTCCCGATGCACGGTCATGTGTTAGTTTGGCACCAACAGATGCCGACATGGCTCAGTACAGCAGAGGACGGATCGCCTCTAGCCGAAGAGGAAGCGCTCGCCAACCTGAGAACGCATATTACTACCGTTATGGAGAGTTACGGCGACAAGGTGATCTCTTGGGACGTTGTCAATGAAGCGATGAGTGACAACCCGCCTAACCCGACGGATTGGAAAGCTTCGCTTCGCACCTCTCCTTGGAAATCTGCGCTAGGCGATGATTACGTAGAGCAATCCTTCCGCATCGCAAGAGAAGTGTTGGACGCTCACCCAGAGTGGAAGGACATCAAGCTGTACTACAATGATTATAACGATGACAACCAGAATAAGGCCGAAGCGATTTACCAGATGGTGAAGGAGATTAACGAGTCATATGCGGAGGAGCATCCTGGTGAATTGCTTATTGACGGTATCGGCATGCAAGCCCATTACAATCTCAACACGAAACCGGAGAATGTGAAGAGCTCACTGGAGAAATTCACTTCCCTAGGCGTTGAAGTTAGTGTAACTGAACTCGATATTACAGCAGGTGGGAACAATGAAATCTCTGAACAAGAAGCAATTAGACAAGGCTATCTGTACGCGCAGCTGTTCAAGCTCTACAAGGAGCATGCGGACACACATGGCAATCTCGCGCGTGTGACCTTCTGGGGACTCGATGACAGCACGAGCTGGCGGAGTGAGACGCCGCCGTTGCTGTTCGACAGTCAGCTGCAGGCGAAGCCGGCCTATTACGCGGTGATCGACCCGGATAAGTTCCTGGCAGAGAATGAGCCAGAAGAGATTGAGGCTAAACATGCTACAGCAGTGTTCGGCACACCTACGATTGATGGTGTTATCGATGGAGTCTGGAGCAAGACACCAGCACTTCCGATTGATTCCTATCAGCTCGCATGGCAAGGCGCGAGCGGAACAGCCAAAGTGCTGTGGGATGCGCAGAATTTGTACGTACTCATGCAAGTGAACGATGCGCAGCTGGACAAATCGAGTGTCAATGCGCATGAACAAGATTCTGTCGAAGTATTCCTCGATGAGAATAATGCCAAGCTGTTCTCCTATGATGAGGATGACGGACAATACCGCGTCAACTTCGACAATGAAACTTCATTCAATCCGCCTAGCTTAGCGGACGGCTTCGAGTCGGCAACGGTCGTGAGCGGAACGAATTATGTGGTGGAGATGAAGCTGCCATTCAAGACGATTACACCGAGTAACAATATGCAGATCGGATTCGACGCACAGATCAATGACGCCAAGGACGGCGGTCGGCAAAGTGTCGCAACATGGAATGACACGACGGGACAGGGCTACCAAGACCCATCCGTATTCGGCGTGTTGACCTTATCTGAGAAGCCGCCGAGAAGAGGCGGCGGAGGAGGCGGACCTGGCGGCGCACCTGGTGGTGTGACAGTGGACGCTGACGGGAATGCTACAGCCGAAGTGGACGAGGCAGATTTCCAGGAAGCACTGGACCAAGCACAGGGAAGCCGCCTGAAGATCAACATCGCAGGCACCGAAGATGCTGCGACTGTATCGGTTAAGCTGCCGCTCGACTCCTTACAGTCTGCAGCAGAATCCGGTATTCAGCGAGTAGAGGTGGATACAGGTATTGCTGCGGTTGAACTTCCGTTATCCTTGTTTACTGGATTGAGCGATGCATCACAAGTAGAGTTGAACGTAAGTAAGGTAGACCCGGCTGACCTGCCTGAAGAAGTTCGGGAGAAGGTAGGCGATAATCCTGTCTTCGACTTCACGCTTCAAGCGGGAGAGCAAGTGATTAGCGAGTTCGCACCGAACCAGAAGGTTCGTGTCTCCTATCCGTATGAGCTGCAGGAAGGCGAGAAGCCCGGACGTGTAGTTGTGTACTACATTGCAGAGGACGGCAGACTCGAGGTCATCAAGAACGGCCATTACAATCCGGCAACGGGTCAGGTTCACTTCAAGACACAGCACTTCAGCCAGTATACAGCGCTGCATGTGGAGGCTAGCTTCGATGACTTGGCGCAAGCAGCATGGGCGCAAGACAGCATCGAAGCATTGGCAGCCCGTGAGATTGTTCACGGCGTCACATCGGATTCCTTCATGCCAGGCAAGGAAATGACGAGAGCCCAATATGTGCAAATGCTGGTGCAAGCCTTCGATCTTGCAGCAGAAGGGGCAGATGCTTCCTTCAGTGATGTGGATGAAGAAGCTTGGTATTACGAATCTATCGCCATTGCGCATGAGCTGGGCGTCGTATACGGCAAGGATGACGGTTCCTTCGGCGTGCATGACAGCATTAGCCGTCAAGATATGGCTGTCATGACATTCCGTGTGATCGAGGCATTGGAGCTGTCCTTGCCAAGTGTGAATGAAGCAGTCGATTTCACAGATCAAGTGAGCATTGCCGATTATGCGCAAGCAGCGGTAACTGCCATGCAGCAGGCAGCCATCATCACCGGTATGGATGATGGCGAATTCGCACCGAAGGCTTCGGCCAATCGGGCGCAAGCAGCCGTCATACTGTATCAGCTATTAAGCGAACTTTAATAGACATTACCGCGAAGGGAGCCACAATACTGTGGCTCCCTTCGTCGTGCTGATCAACAGGCGAGAAGACTGTGGTGAGCGGAAAAATATGACGGGACCAGCCAGTTGAAACTGTAACGGTCACTCAAGTCCATTAGAGCGAAAAAAACCGCATTTTTGAATTTTAACGGTCGCTGATGACCATTAGTGGCAAAAAAGCGCCGATTTGACCGGCCCATTCAGCGCTTACGGACATCCGTGACCGTTATATTGTCACAACACGCCTCATACGCCCTGTAACGGTCACCGATGTCCGTTGAAGTTATTCCAAACGGCTCATTGAGAGCAGCATTACTACCGGTGAGGTCGATCGGCAGTAACTGCAACCGAAAAATCGCGATGCAACGCAAAATAAGAGTAAATGCAACCGTAAAATGGCAAGGTTGCAACCTCTGGTAGGTAGAAGGATAGCGGCAGTCGGTTTATGATGAAGGGGAGGTGAAGAGAATGGAATTTTATCAAAAACTAAAAAAACTAAGAGCACAAAAAGGATGGTCTCAAGAGGAATTTGCCGAGAAGCTGCAAGTTTCCAGACAAGCGATAAGTAAATGGGAGAACGGTCAAGGCTTCCCGGAAACAGACAAACTGGTGAAGATGAGCAGGCTATTCCAGGTTTCGCTCGATTACCTATTGAAGAATGAGGAACAGCCCTCTGGAGAACATGGAACGTCTGAGGAAGGCTACTATGCCAGTCAGGAAGTTGTGGAAGCCTATCTTCTGAATAAGAAGCAGGGCGCACACAAGATCGCAGCAGGCGTGGCTATTCTTATAGCCTCGATCTTATTGCCTATGACTTTTCAAGAAACGTTCAGCTATGTGTTGTTTATGATGGTGATTGCGGTTGGCGTGGCCATCTTGGTGTGGCAAGGCTTAAGCGTACAAGCGTACAAGGAGCTTGAAACACAACCATTAGTGTTTGATGATTCGTTTATCCAAGATTTTAGACAGAAGAGCTTGGTCAATCGCAAAAGGTATGGACTATTAATCGTCACCGGCATTGTAATCATTATAGTTAGTTTTGGAATCCCTTTTTTGACTGCCGACAACGTTCATGCAGACAGTGATTTCCTCCTAGCGCTAATGCCGCTGATATGGGCATTTGCTGTGTACTTGTTCATCATTGCAGGGTCGGCAATGGAGGGCGAACGATTGGTTGCCAACAATGAAGAATATGTAAAGGAAAATGAGAAATCGAGCAAACACAGTTGGATTCATGCGTTAATTTGGCCATTGGCGACAGTTGTTTTTCTGGCAACCGGGTTAATGTGGGATGCTTGGCATCCTGGGTGGTTAGTGTTTCTTGTTGGCACCGCGATTATAATCGCTTATACGACCTGGAAAAGCGGCAAAGATTGAAAAATGATGATGGCTTCTGTCATTCTTCTCCATGTGTATGACAGTTAAGCAGTGTTCTCACTCTTTTGCATAAGAAAAAGCCACTTGTGTGAGTGACTTTATGGTAAAATATACTTGTACATCACAACTTGAGTGGGTTGCACCCCTCCGGAGAGGAGGTGGTGCTATGGACATTTCCCTTCGCGATTTGTTTATGTTCGGCATGCTGATTTTAGCGTTGCTCACATATATCGAGAAACGGAAATAGCCCACTCGGTTGACAGGCCGTAACGTGGGCTATTCGTACTCTTGGAGGGAATCCCACCAAGTTTGATGTGCCGGGGAGATGTTGGCCGCATCTCCCTTGTTTATCTTTATGATAAACCACGCGTTTCATACATGCAAGGTTATTGTTGTTCCAGTGCTGCCTTTTCGGCAAGAAAGGGGAGAATGTTCCGTGTCAACGACCGTGGAAAAATGGGGAAATAGTCTAGTTATTCACATTCCAAGCCAAATTGCTGAAAGGATTGGGATTCAACAAGGAACAGAAGTCGATTTGATTGTAAGCGATGATCATAAGCTCTCCGTGATACCCACAAAGAGAAAACCGACATTGGAAGAGCTCTTAGAGCAATGTAACCCAGAGAATCGCCACGACGAAATCGATTTCGGCATAGAAGGGAAGGAATTGTTGTAAATTGTTCCTTTAGAACGGAGGTTGTAAGGCTGGTTCTACATTTGAATCGGACACCGGAGTCTTATCAGCGGAGATTCGGTTATTTTTTGGTTTTTACTACTGTTTTGACGATAAATTGAATAATGCTGTAACGTCTAGCATCTTGTTTCTCCTTAATAAGATAAAAGCCCAGATGTGTCTACATCAGGGCAAGTGCAAGTGTGATAAGACGACAAAAGTCTCCGTGACTTATTTAACGTCCCCACGGCGTGGAATCGAGGGTCGCCTCCCCGATGACCAAGAGGTCCTTTATTTCTATTCCCATTATACGTGAGTGCAACTGTCCGTTACAAGAATGCAGATATACATATTCTTGAGCTCATGCTCACCAGCTGGAAGCAACCCGAGCGATCTGCTAAAGTTAGATAGGTCATGCAATGAGAAGGAGGTCGATGATGTCATGGATACATCCGCTGCCAAGAAGGCGGTACTGCTCGGGGCTACCGGCTTGATCGGGAAGGAACTGCTGGAGCTGCTTCTAAGTTCAGAAGACTACAGGGAAGTTCTGGCCATTGTCAGAAGGCGGCTTCCGGAGCGGGACAAGCTGAAGCAAGTCGTGGTGAACGATTGGGATACGCTCGAGGAGCATGCCGATTCGTTCACAGGTGCAGTCGATGTGTTCTGCTGCCTAGGAACAACGATGAAGAAGGCAGGGTCGCAAGATCAGTTCCGCAAGGTGGATGTTGACTATCCCTTGGTGGCTGCCCGATTGGCACAGGCTGCAGAAGCCGAGCGCTTCCTAGTTATTACGGCGATGGGGGCAGATGCTGGATCGCGGATATTCTACAACCGTGTGAAGGGTGAATTGGAAGCATCGATTCGCGCATTGCGTCTTCCTTCGGCGGCGATCTTGCGTCCTTCGCTTCTACTAGGGGAACGTCATGAATTTCGCTTCGGCGAGCGGTCGGCTGCTTGGTTGAGTCAATGGTTCTCCTTCCTATTCCGAGGCTCTTTGTTCCAATACAAGCCTATTCATGCCCGAACGGTTGCAGTGGTTATGCTTCGCGTGGCACAAATGTATTTGCCAGGTACACATGTGTTCGAGAATGCGCAATTGCACCGGATGAATGAGGGATAGCATTATCCGCTGGAATGTTATAAAATAGTCGTATTGCGCTCAGAAGTGCATGCCAAATTTCAATATAGAAAGGCGATCATAAAATTGAATTCATCATCTAAGAGTAAACGATTACAGCTGGCTTTTCTGTTAGGACTTCTTTCGCTTCTAGGTCCATTTACCATCGACACGTACTTGCCTGCATTTCCTACGATTGTGACGGACTATCATACGACCGCTTCTCTGGTGCAGATTAGCTTGACCACTTGCTTGCTGGGGCTTGCGATAGGTCAGTTGATTATAGGACCGATGAGTGATGTGCAAGGACGGCGTAAGCCGTTGTTGATTTTTCTCAGCTTGTATTTCCTCTCCTCGCTAACCTGTGCCATCGCCCCGAATATTTATGTGTTGATCGTATCCCGGTTTATCCAAGGCTTCGCAGCAGCTGGAGGGCTCGTCATATCCAGAGCGATTGTTCGGGATATCTACAGCGGCAGGGAGTTGACCAAGTTCTTCGCCTTATTGATGCTGGTCGGGAATCTCGGTCCGATCGTGGCTCCGGTCTTGGGCGGGGCGATACTCGCTTTTGCCGATTGGAAGGTAGTGTTCCTAGTATTGACTGGTATTGGCGTGCTGTTGACGTTCATCGTTGCTGTGAGGCTGGAAGAGTCCTTGCCTGTGGAGAGACGTATTCCTAGTAACTTAACTCAGGTGGTCAAGAACTTCGGTTCCTTGTTGAAGGATCGGGAGTTCGCAGGGTATGCGTTCGCGCAAGGGTTCGTGATTGGCGGAATCTTCGCCTATGTGTCCGGGATCTCGTTCGTCTATCAGAATATATACGGGGTGTCGCCGCAAGTGTTCAGCTTGTTGTTCGGCGTCAACGGATTAGGTCTCATTATGGGGACGCAGCTGGTAGGCCGCTACTCGGAGCAGGTGTCGGAGAAGGCCTTCTTGAAGATCGGCTTGCTGATAGCGAATGTATCTTCGATTCTATTGCTTATTGCGATTCTGGCGAAGGCGCCGTTGCTAGCTGTGGCCATTCCGATATTCTGTTTCGTGTCGTCGATTAGTATTATTGCGACCTCGTCTTTTTCCCTGGCGATGGAAACGAAGGGACATGTGGCAGGGAGCGCATCGGCGTTGCTCGGCGTGTTGCCGTTCTTGATCGGCTCGTTAGCCGCTCCGCTTGTAGGTGTAGCAGGAGAGTATACCGCCGTTCCTATGGGTATTCTCATTTTCGCCGCAAGTGTGTTGGCTTTTCTATCCTATTATGTGTTAGTTCGTAAAGGTTCTGTGAAAGTCAGTGACGCGAAGCCCGTTGTCCACGATCATCATGTATAAATGAAAAACCCCCTATCCAGGCAATGTCATTAAGATGATTTAACTAATGACATTGCCTATTTGGGGGATTTTTTATTTCAGAATGTTGCATTACAATATACAATATATGGCGTGGCACCTAATTTGGGCGCTTATAAATTGAACGTTTGATCGACTAATGAGGAGGAGCTATCTTATGGCATTTTTCAAAAAAATGATGGCAAGTATCGGGATCGGCGGAGCGAAGGTGGAGACCATTCTGGATATTGACGGGGGTGGTGTTCCTGCGGGTGAAGTCATTCAGGGCACGTTCCGGATCGAGGGTGGTAAAGTCGAGCAGCGAATTGATGATGTGGAGCTGCAGCTATGCTGTAATTACTTCGTGGAAGTAGAGCGGGGAGAGGAAACGGTAATAGAAGAGAGAACGTACATATTGACGGAGCATGAGCTGGATATCGACTCCAACATTCAGCCTGGCGAGAAGAGAGAAATTGACTTCTCCATGAAGCTTCCTGCGTATACACCGGAAACCTTCGGCAAGCATAAGGTGTGGATTAGAACAAATTTGGATATTGACAACGCCGTCGACGCCTCGGACAAAGATTATATCAAGGTATTACCTCATCCTGTCACAGCTGCTGGCTTCGCAGCGCTCGAGCATCTCGGCTTCAGATTGAAGGAAGTCATGCAGTTGGTTGGATCTATAAAAGACTGGCCACTTCCGTTCGTGATGGAATACGAATATCTACCCGGAAGAGATTTCTCTAACTTGGACGAGATTGAAGTCATGTTCTTCGCAGGAGAATATGAAACCCGTGTGCATCTGGAAGTTGACAAAAAAACACGGGGACTCGGCGGATGGTTAGCTGATGCGTTAGATCTGGACGAAACGAAACTTTCATTCACAATCACGGAGGAAGATGCAGAGGATGTAGATGCTCTTGCAGCAACTTTCGCCGGGATCATCGAGGAAGCTATGTAATAAGCGTCTGAAAATGGGACATGACATGTATAGGAGGAGGCTATTAGAGCCCCTCCTTTTGTGTTTCCTTGCGAGAAGTGAGCGGTAACGTCGGAAATTAGTAAAAATATTTTGAATATTGAAGGGATTTACGTCAATGTGTTGAAGTAACATATGGAAACTTTTTAAATCTGAATTGGAATTAAAAGAAAAAATTAAGAAAAGACAGGAGAAGCTAGCGAAATGAATGAGACGAATCAAGCAGAAGTAATCTTGGAACAGAAGAAAGGAATGCAAGCGAAGAAGAAAGGTAAGCCGACACCTGCGTTTATTGCCGCATCATGGGTTGCTTTGCTTTTGGGGTGTGTAGCCTACTTGATCGGCTTATGGAATGCGGATATGATGTTGAATGAGAAGGGATATTATTTAACTTTATTGCTATTCGGGTTGTTCGCGGCTGTATCGCTGCAAAAGTCCGTTAGAGATAAGGAAGAGGGTATTCCCGTTACAGTCATATACTACAGCCTAAGTTGGATAGCGATCGGATCAGCGTTAATCCTTCTGGCGGTAGGCTTATGGAATGCAGATTTGCTTCGAAGTGAGAAGGGCTTCTATAGTATGGCCTATGTATTAAGTATATTCGCAGCCATATCGGTGCAAAAAAATATACGGGATATGAAAAGTAACGATAAGGAATAGCGCATACATACAAAACACTGACCGTAATGGTCAGTGTTTTGTGCTAATCGTGGGATTATATACATGCATGGCGGCTATACGCATTGCCTTAGCAGACGGTCAATCAGATGAAGCCGCCATTGACGCGCAAGGTCTGTCCTGTCACCCACCCGGATTGCTCGCTGGCGAGGAATTGGACAACAGGTGCGATGTCGTCAGGTTCACCGAGACGGTGATAAGCATTCATGCTGGCGATGGCATCAATCAAGTCTTGCGGCTTGCCATTCAGGAATAGTTCTGTGCTGACTGCACCCGGAGCGACACAGTTAATGGTAATGCCCTTGGGTGCGAGTTCCTTCGCAAGCTGACGGGTGATCTGTTCGACGGCTCCCTTAGTGGCAGCATAGACACTGTAGTGCGGGAACATATGGCCCGTGACGGAACTTGATATATTCACGATGGCGCCGCCATGCTCCATATGCTTCACCGCTTGCTGGCAGGCAAAGTACGTGCCCTTCACATTGACGGCGAAGTGCCTGTCGAAGCTATCTTCTGTCATTTCCTCAACTGGTGCGTTCTCCATCATACCAGCATTGTTGACCAGAATATCGACGCGACCATAGGCAGTAAGCGTTGCTGCGAATAGCTTCTCGATTTCGTGAATCTGACTGATGTCCGCCTGGTGTGCCATGGCTTGCAAGCCGAGACTACGAATGTCCTCGACGATTTCATCCGCACCTGCCCGATTCGATGCATAATTGACTACGACCTTGGCTCCCGCCACAGCGAGCTGCTTGGCGATTGCCTGACCTATGCCGCGCGATGCTCCGGTGATGATTGCTACTTTTCCATCCATATTCATGATTGTGTCCCCTCCATCTGTGTATGTACCGTTCCCGGTAAGAGTTATTATAGGGCGGATACGATCGGAGGCGGTAACTTGATACCGGTCCATTCTTGCCTAATCCTGTTCAGAATGATTAAATGGAAGGGCTAGGAATATGAAGGAGAGGAGAGTAGGCTTGTGTATTCACGATCCAGCCCTCAGCTACTGTCATCCTGCCTAAACGAACTCATACAGATGATTCAGCGCCATGCGAGAGCGGACGGCTTCCACGGTACTTCTGTGAAGGGGCTGCAATTTCTTCGCTCCTCGCAAGTGATGGAGCCTATTCACTCGGTCAGCGGTCCGTCGATCTGTGTGGTTGTCCAGGGAGCGAAGAGTACCGCAGTAGGAGCGGAAAGCTATAGGTACGATCCGACTACTTATCTGGTTACGTCTGTGCAGCTGCCAACTGTCGGAAGAATCGTTCATGCATCACCGGATTCCCCTTACTTGAGCCTTAAGCTAACGTTCAGCACGGACGACATTCTGCATGTCATTCGCGAGGGGGAACAGAACGAGAGCAAGGAGCTCAGACGAGGCATAGCCGTTAGTGAATTGACGCATGCGCTGCTTGAGCCGTTCGTTCGGCTAGTCAAGCTCTTGGATGCGCCAGAGGACATTCCGTTCATTGCGCCACTTATTGTGCAGGAGATATTATATAAGGTTATGAAGGGCGAGCAAGGGGAGCTTATGAGGCAATGTATTCTCGTTGGCAGCTTCGCCAATTCGATAGCGAAGGCTGTGCAACGGATCAAGCAGCACTATGATCAACCGCTCTCGATTGAAGCATTAGCGAAGGAGGTCAACTTAAGTGCTTCAGCTTTGCACAAGCATTTCAAGAAGGTCACAACTATGAGTCCGTTGCAATATCAAAAGACCCTTCGATTGCAAGAGGCGCGCCGTCTGCTGCTAGCCGATACTTGCAGTGCAGCGGAAGCGGGATTTCGGGTCGGTTACGAAAGCCCAACGCAGTTCAGTCGGGAATATGCCCGCATGTTCGAGCAACCGCCTATTCGGGATCGGAACCAACTTCGTGAATCAGTCTATTATGATGAATCTCAGCATGGATAGGGATTTGCCGCTGAACAGTTATCTGCGATTGCCTCTGCGCAGGAATGTCCCGATTCGCTGTAGAATATATCCGAGAGAAGCGAAGTGCTGCGTGCTTAGCCAGTATGAGGCACGTTCTGTCGCAGGAGGAGACGATTATGAAAACTATCACCGTGAAGACCCTTGCGGAAACATTCAAATTAGAGGTGCTGGCTGGAAGTGACCGAATGGATCGTATCGTGTCCCGTCCGCGTGCGCATAGGCCGGGCTTGGAGTTCGTCGGATATTTCGACTTCTTCCCGATGGAGCGGGTGCAAGTGCTTGGCCGTAAGGAGATTACTTATTTACTCTCGCTAAGTGTAGAAGAACGCATGCTTCATATCGGCAATATCGTCAAGTATCATCCGCCATGCTTTATTGTAACGACAGGACAGCAGGACATTCCGTATATAACGTTGTTCTGTGATCAGGAGGGGATTCCGCTGCTGCGGACGCAGGAGACGACGACCGCGTTCATTGCCAAGCTGGACAGCTTCTTGGTGAAATCACTCGCGCCAGAGGTGGCGATCCATGGGGTGTGTGTGAACGTATCTGGTATAGGTATTTTACTCAGGGGCAAGTCCGGTATCGGCAAGAGTGAGACGGCGCATACGCTCATTCGCAGAGGGCATCGCTTCGTAGCAGACGATATTGTGGTGCTTAAGAAGCTGGGACCGTCCACCCTTCTCGGCACACATAACGAGACTACACGCGAGTTCTTGGCCTTGCGCAGTGTAGGCTTAATTAATGTGGTACGCCAATACGGGCGCAGCGCCTTTCAGGATGAGACGCGGATTGTGCTGGACATTGAGCTGTCTCCGTGGCAAGGAGCTTCCTTGAACAATGAGCTGGAGGTAGCGCCTCAGCATACGGAATATCTCGGTGTTCGCATCCCGCATATTCAAATCCAGCATCAGCCGGGACGCGATGTGTGCGGCTTGATCGAGGCAGCGGCGAATAACTGGTATCTGAAGCAGCACGGCTATAGCGCTGCAGAAGAGTTCATGGAACGGGTCGAGAACGAGATGCAGCGCGATTAGGCTGTGCGTGTCTACAATGCTTATTGCGGGGATACAGGGCGCCGGCTCTTGTCGGGAGAGCGGATGGACGCAAGCCGCTGTCCCTTGACTCGCTTCAACGAAGCGACGATCAGGAAGCTGACGATGACGAGCAGCAGCCAAGAGCTGATCTTGCCCACATGGACGAGACGCCACGTATCCGATTGGTTCGGGTATTCCCACGCGCTGAAGTAGGTAGCGATGTTCTCCGCAATCCAGATGAAGAAGCCGATCAGCACGAAGGATAGCACGAGCGGCATCCGGTAGCGCTTATGGCCGACCTCATAGGTTACCCATGTTCGCCAGAATAAGATGACGACTAAGGCCGACAGCCACCAGCGAATGTCGATCCAATAGTGGTGGGTGAAGAAGTTCAAGTAGATGGCAGCGGCCAATGGCGTCACTAGCCACAGTGGAGGCCACCGAACAAGCTCGACCTCCATGCGCCGCCAGGCTTGACACAGATAGCTGGCCACACTGGCATACATGAATCCGCTGTAGAGCGGGACGCCGCCCACCATCGTCCAGCCTTCCTCCGGATATGACCAAGATCCCATCCGTACCTTGAACAGTTCCAGAGCCAGACCGATCAAGTGGAAGACGGTAATCACCTTCAGCTCGTCGCGGGTTTCAAGTCCGGCGCGAACCATCCATACTTGCATAGCTAGACAGATGACAAGCAGCCAGTCGTAACGGGGCAGCCAAGGAAGGGGAACAAGCTGCGTCAGTGCCAGGGAGGCGAAGATGACAACAGGAAATACACAGGACAGCGCTTGCTGCCAGCCGAAGCGTACAAGCTGCTGTAGAGCATGCGATATGTGTGAATACATAGACGGTTCCCCTCCTCACAATGCCTCGTGTTGCTTACTCCTGCGTGTCATCGTCCTTGCAATATTCCAGAATATCTCCAGGCTGACATGCCAGCGCCTCGCATATCGCCTCCAGCGTAGATAGCCGAATCGCCTTAGCCTTGCCATTCTTCAAGATCGACAGGTTAGCCATCGTAATGCCAACTCTCTCCGACAGCTCTGTCACACTCATCTTCCGCTTAGCCAGCATCACATCAATATGGATCATAATCGCCATGTTATCACCTCAGACCGTTAAATCATGTTCTGATTTTATATCAATCGCATTTTGCAACAGCTTCTGAAGAACAGCGGCGAATACGGCAATCACTAGGGGTGCGAACGCAAGCGTCATGCCGATCAGGATGACACCGGGTGCATCGTCCTTCTCTCCGATTAGGTAGAAGAACGGCATGCTACACACGTATAAGACACTGATGGTGACGGCACACCATTTGATCTTTCGCAATGCTCTTACAGACAATGCCGAGAACGCGTTGTTCTGGTCAATATAGTTCAGAAGTCGAAAAGCCTGGACCAATGCGAGGAAATACGGAATCGCCGAAGCATACATACCGATTAAGACAGGATAGACCAAATAAGCGAGCTCCCAATCGGATACATCCATCGCAACCCGCGGCAATACGACGATGCACAATCCTAGTATCGGAACGGCAAGCAGTATCACTACGACTTTTAAGAACAAGGTTTCTCGTTTCATACAGCACCTCACTGAATGGTTAATAGTTAGGATTGTAGCACAGTGTTTATCGTAAAACAATATATTATTATTATAAATCATTTACAATTTATTGATATTCAGTAGTTTGCTGCTTTCAGGGGGAACAAGAAGCTGATAGGTGCTTGCAACCTAACGTGTTTGGTATAGGATACAATCAGGATGGGTAATTTATGAAGCATCAAGTCATGTAATGAGGGGATACAATTGTCGAAGAAAAAGACGGCCAGAAGGCCTCGGATGCTCCATAGCGGTGATGGGGTTACTTATTTTTGGCCGCGCAATCCATATATCGCTATGTGGTGGTCTGCTTCATTCCCGGGGTTTGGCAAAGTGCTTCATAATCAATATGCAAGGGGGATCTTTCTTACCCTGTCAGAAGTATTTATTAACTTGTTCGCCCATCTGAATGAAGCGATGGTATATACGTTCTGCGGGCGGTTCGATCTGGCGAAGGCGACCTTGCAGCCGCGCTGGATGTATGGCTATATGGCCGTCTATATTTATGCATTGTGGAGCAGTTACCGAATGACATTTACTATGAACCGGATCAGTCATCTGGCGGAGCTTGAGAATGAACGATTGCAACCTGTCGTCATTCACCCATTCGAGATTCAGTATTTGGAACGAAAAAGTCCCATCATGGGGGCGATATGGTCGCTTGCTTTTCCAGGTTTGGGATTATTATATAACAAAAAGGTCGTGCTCGGGATCTATACGATCATTTGGTGGTGGATCTTCGCGCATATGTCGAACTTCTATGATTCCATATTTTTGTTATTTCACGGACGCTTCGAGCAATCCGTTGCTGTACTCAATCCGCAGTGGCTGCTCTTTATGCCATCCGTTTTAGCAGGAACTATTTACTACGGTTACATACTATGTGTGGATCAGAATCACTTATTCAAGAAAGAACAAGAGCAATTTTACGCAGAACGTTACACTGGCGCTCATGTCCGACTATTCCCTGCGTGGAAATCATGATTATCGTCAGCACATTCGAGAACACGCTTGAGGCTGAACAAGCTTTGGGTGTACTAGAGAAGCTGGGTGTTGACGCATGCGACATCTTGGTAGTGCCTATGCGCCTGTACTTTGAGGATACTAGTCGCTTGGCGCTACGGGCGGATGATATTCATGCCAAGGCATTCGAAGTCGGTATGGCTGCAGCTACGGCCCTTGGTGTCATTGGAGCAAGTATGGGATTCGTCTGGACATGGGGGCCGATCCTATGGGGGATCATTTACGCTGTGGTAGGCTTTTTCATCGGATTCCTAGGTGTTCATCTCTACAGAGTGCTAAGGGGCGAGCAGACGATAGCCCGCTCTCCGCGACGGCCCAAGCCTGAGCTGGTCGTAATCATCCAATGCGACGAACGACAATCTCCCGAAATTCGAACAATTTTATGGCAGTATCGGGCTATATCCGTTGGAGATACCAAGGTGAGTGATGCCTCTATTTAATCGCCGGGACGATCGACAGCTGCCGATTCATCAGATTCCTTCCAGCTGCGATAAGCTTCGAGATCGCCTGCAATGTTCTTGATGACGAAGCCGATGACGGATATATCGTCAATGTAGCCCAGGAACGGGACATAATCGAAGATCAGATCGACCGGAGACACGAAGTACAGGATCGCCACGATAATCATAACAATCGAATTCGTAGGGATCCGTCTGTAGTGACCCTTCGACCAGTCTCTCAGCAAGCCGAACAGCAGCTGCAGCTTGTCCCGCACATCGCCAACTAGATTTTTGCGGGTATTCGCCTTCGCTGCAGCTTGCTGCAGAAGCTTCCTCGTCTTGTCTGGATTATGCATATACGCCTTGGCCTTCGGTGCGAACTTCTCGTAACCTTTGCGGCCTTGTTGTTCATTCATAGCGGTTCGTCAGCTCCTCGTCTGCATTTGTCACTAGTATACCATGTACCTGTCTGCCCCATAGGCATCCACCCAATCACATAGGTGTTTACCTACATAAGCTGGATAGTGAAGTTCATTTCATCACTTTCGATTATGTGGGGAAGGGAAGGAGCCAAGTATGTATTCGTATGCTTATAGACCAGAATCAGGTACCGAGCGAATCGTCTCTTACGCGCAGGGCGATGTGACCGGTGACGGAGTCATGGATCATGTGTATCTAACGGGAGTTCGCACACCAGACAGCCCTTTTATTCAGCAAATTACCCTTGTCGTGGAAGATGGGCGGAACGGCCGCAGGACCCGTGTCCCTCTACAGGAGAATGCAGGCTATAACCCTAGGCTGTTCTTGGGCGATTTCACCGGTGACCGGATCGACGATATTCTGATCAGCATCGACTCAGGCGGCAGTGGCGCTATCATGTACCATTACATCTATGCATTCGTCCGCAATATGCCGCAATTGATCTTCGACTTCCATGTATATAATGAGACCTACGCCTATGCGGTCACGTATCAAGATGACTATAAGGTGGAAGTGGTCAGTAAGGCGAACAACCAGACCTATCTCATCGACATCTCTGCAAGAGGGGAAGAGTATTTAAGCGAGATATACGATAAGAATGGCAAGCTCAAGCAGCCGATCAGCGGGTTCGTGAATCCATTGAGCGGCTTGTATCCGGTTGACTTCGACGGCAATCAAGTGTATGAGCTGTTAGCTTATCAAAAAATTGCAGGAAGATATAACGCAGATGCACTAGGCTATATTCTGAACACATTGGTTTGGAGAGGGAATGCGTTCCTGCTGGGTAATCAAAATGTGGCCATCTTCGGTTCTTAGCGGATGCGCAGTGATTAAGGCATATATTGCTTGCGGAACCGCAATGGCGGCATGCCCGTGTACTGTTTGAAGCAACGGGAGAAGTATGGCGCGTAGTGGAAGCCGACATGCTCGGCAATGTGAGAGATCGGCCACTCTGTCTTAATGAGCAGCAGCTTGGCTTGCTCCAACCTATATTCGTGAAGGTATTCCATCGGGGTGCAGTGATACACTTCCTTCATACAGCGGACAATATAGTTCGGGTGAAAATGAAACACTTCCGCAAGCGCTTCATTCGTCACGTCAGTCTGAAAATGCTGGCGCAGATAGGCTTCTGTCTGCTCGGCGAGCTTCAGTGCGGGGGAGTCATCCTTCCCGCGATAACCTACCTCTAACAGACGCAGCAGTTCCATGAATAGCTGCTGTTCCTGCCAGAAGGCATCGCCGGGACGTTGACTCGCGTAGGAGAGCAATTGGCGCAGATGTCGCTCGGCTAAGACGAATTCTGCTGGAGCGGCATGCTGGCGAACCCGGATGCGGTGTGAGTTGTTCCACGCGTTGCGGACGGGATGAACGGGGCTCTCGGCTTGCTCCGTCTGCTGCCAGTTACCCCCGAAGTCAAAGTGGTTCCAGTAGAAGCGGGTTGTCGTGTCACAGGGCTTCACCGCATAATGATAACGGTCAGGCAGCAATAGCACCGTCTGGCCGCTTGTTAGCGCCCATTGTTGCTCCTCTTCTCCTATATAGAGCGTTCCCTCTATGACCCACAGCAGATCGAATACGCCCAAGTTGTGCCGACTCGGATGCTGCTCTCCGGGTTGAAAGCTCGATAGTCCTGTCGTGATGTAATAAGGCATCGGCGGCATGTCCATTGTGATGAGTCGCTGCTCATTCATGTGCTGCCCTCCTCCTATGGAGTGTGAAATTGTATAAATAACAAGTTGGGTTTATTCGTAGTGCTCCATTATAAACAAGGATAAACTGAATAAAGATCATATTCAAATATCATAGAAATATAGAATAGACTTCAGGAGGCATCGGAATGGAACAATCACGAAGCGGGCAGCAGAACATACCGCGTATAAGCGTAAAGGACGAGTTCTGGAATCGATATACGGAGCTGGTACGCAAGACGGTCATTCCCTATCAATGGGAGGCGCTGAACGATCGGCTGCCGGATGCGGAGCCAAGCTATGCGATTCGCAATTTCCGCATTGCCGCGGGGTGGGAGCAAGGGGAGTTCGGAGGTATGGTGTTCCAAGACAGTGATGTGGCCAAATGGCTGGAGGCTGTAGGATACTCACTGGCAACGCATCCGGACCCCGAGCTGGAGCGAATCGCGGATGAAGTGATTGCCTTGATTGCCGCAGCCCAGCACGAGAACGGCTATCTCAACACGTATTATACGATCCATGAGCCGGGCAAGCAGTGGACGAATTTGCACGAAGCGCACGAATTGTACTGCGCAGGCCATATGATCGAGGCGGCAGTGGCTTACTACGAGGCTACAGACAAGCGGGAGCTGCTGGATGTGGTGTGCCGATTCGCCGATTACATCGATACGGTATTCGGCAGTGAGCCGGGCAAGCTGCGGGGGTATGACGGGCATCAGGAGATTGAGCTTGCGCTTGTTAAGCTGTACAAGACGACAGGAGAGAAGCGCTACCTGAAGTTAGCGCAGTTTTTCATTGATGAGCGCGGGACGACGCCGAACTTCTTGGTGGAGGAATGCAAGCAGCGGGACGGGTACAGCTATTGGGCCAAGCGGAAGGTGCCGATCCCTACAGCTGAGCAGATGGCGTACAATCAGGCGCACAAGCCAGTTCGCGAGCAGGATGCTGCTGCGGGTCATTCTGTCCGCGCGGTGTATATGTACACGGCGATGGCCGACCTTGCCTTGCTTGCAGACGATCATAGTCTGCTAGAAGCATGCCGGCGCTTGTGGAACAACATGACGAGGAGACAGATGTACTTGACGGGAGGTATTGGCTCGACGCATCTGGGCGAGGCGTTCTCCTTCGACTACGACTTGCCGAACGACACCGTTTATGCGGAGACATGCGCCTCGATCGGGCTGATCTTCTTCGCCAACCGGATGCTGCAGCTAGAGGCGAAGAGTGAGTATGCGGACGTCATGGAACGCGCGCTGTACAACAATGTGATCGGCAGCATGTCGCAGGATGGCAAGCATTACTTCTACGTTAATCCATTGGAGGTGTGGCCGGAAGCTTCCGCGCACAATCCCGATCGCCACCATGTGAAGGCGGTGCGCCAGAAGTGGTTCGGCTGTTCCTGCTGCCCGCCGAATGTCGCGCGGCTGCTCAGCTCCCTGAACCAGTACATCTACACGGCTTCGGCTGATCGCAATGAGATCTATACGCATCTGTTCATCGGCAGTGAAGCGCAATTCGAGCTGGCCGCTGGCCGCGTAGCGCTTCAGCAGCAATCGCGCCTGCCGCATGAAGGGTACGTGCGGTTAGAGATGTCTGAAGCTCCAGATGCTGCATTCACACTAGCCTTGCGCCTGCCGTCCTGGAGTTATGGGAAGGCCGTGCTGACCATCAATGGCACTGTCGCGGAGTACGAGCTGACCGATGGGTATGCCAAGGTGAGTAGACGATGGGCGGAAGGGGACGTTGTGGAATGGGAGCCTGCACTTGAGCCGCACCTTATTGCGGCGAATCCGCAGATTCGGGCTAATGCAGGAAAGGCTGCGATCGCACGCGGCCCGCTGGTGTACTGCTTGGAGGAAGTGGATAACAGCAGTCCGCTGTCGGCGCTATCGATCGTTCCCGATACGAAGCTGATATCGTATGACGATGAGAGGCTTGGAGGGACGGTGGTCATCGAGGCAGAAGGACGTGCCGACGAGCAGGCGTCATGGGACGCAGACACACCTTACCGCCCCCTTGCCCAGTCACTGACGCAAGCGCCAGTGAAGCTGAGGGCAGTGCCTTACTACCTGTGGGGCAATCGGAAGCCGGGCGAGATGACGGTATGGATCAAGCTCGCATCCCGTCATCGTTGAGCATGGCATCAGCGAATAGCAGGCGCACGCAGGGGCGCTTCTTAGCCGATTGCGCGCGCTAGAGCGATCCGATGGTTGGCGCCGCCGGATTCGCGTTGATGGAGAGTTTCGGTTGCTGCACGCTCCTGATCGCGATCGTCGGGGCGTTTCGATTGATGCGTGCTCCCGATCGCGTTCATCGAGGCGTTCGGGTTGCTACGCACTCACGATTGCGTTCGCCGAAGCGCCTCGGTCCCGGCCTCCAAAGTTTCGATGATGCGGTCCACATCGTACACACAACCGCCCCAGGTGCCGCCGCTTGCTGCCTGCAAGGCCGCCCATAAGCGGGTATCGTCCGGCAATTCGGGGTCAGCGCTCAGCCCGGGATGGGGACTGCGGCTGTCCAGTACCGCTTGACCGTCCTCGGGCGATCCCGGCTGATCGCCGCTTCCTACCATATGCAGCGTGCCTTGGAGCTGCTTCGTATCAATGCGAATCTCGATCCAGTCTCCGTCGCGCAGCTTGCCGACAGGTCCACTAGCCAATGCCTCGGGACCGATATGACCCAAGCAAGCGCCCGTTGAGACGCCGGAGAATCTGGCATCGGTAATTAAGGAGACCTCCTTGCCGAACGGAAGATGCTTCAGGGCGGAGGTCAGTTGATACGTCTCTTCCATCCCTGTACCGAGCGGCCCTCTGCCAATCAAGGCCAGCACATCGCCTGCGGCGATACCGCCGGTCTTGATCGCCCGGATCGCCGCACGTTCCGTGGTGAACACTTTGGCCCTTCCGACATGCCGGTACACGCCATGCTCATCGAGCATGGATGCGTCGATAGCGGTCGACTTGATCACCGATCCTTCCGGTGCAATGTTGCCAGTCGGGAAGGTGACAGTTGAGGCGAGACCGGCCTGCTTGGCAGATTGCGGGCTGTAGATGACCGTATCCGGATCAATGCCTTCGGTTTCTCTCAAGTAGGCGCGCATCCGGTGACGGCGCTCTGAGTCCGCCCACCAGTCCAATACTTGACCGATTGTCTGTCCCGTGACGGTCATCGCTTGTTCATGGAGGACACCCAAGCGCCGCATGTGCAGCATGACTTCTGGTACGCCGCCAGCAAGGAAGAAGCGGACAGTCGGATGCGGGATCGGTCCATTCGGCAAGACACTCACGAGCCGCGGTACTTCGCGATTGATGCGCGACCAGTCGGATACGTCCGGAACCTTCCGTTGGCTAGCGTGCGCAATCGCTGGAATATGCAGCAGCAGATTAGTAGAGCCGCCGCACGCTGCATGAACCGCCATCGCGTTCTCGATCGCTTCATCTGTCACGATATGCGCAGCCGTCAGCCCTGCGTCTGCCATATGCTGCGCTGCCCGCGCCGATTGCCGCGCCATCTCCGTCCAGATCGGCTGACCGGATGGAGCGAGCGCCGCGTGCGGCACCGTCAGACCGAGCGCCTCTGCCACGACCTGCGCTGTGCCTGCCGTGCCGAGAAATTGGCAGCCGCCGCCGGGTGTGGCGCAAGCGCGGCAGCCCAAGTCTGCTGCCTCCTCCAGCGACAATTCGCCATGCGCATAGCGGGCGCCGATCGTCTGTATCTTACCGGCGTCCTCGCCCTGAATAGGCGGTAAGGTAACACCGCCCGGCACGATGACGACAGGCAGCGAGCGCATACTCGCCAGCGCGATCATCATCGCCGGCAATCCCTTGTCGCATGTGGCTACGCCCAGTACGGCTGAGCGAGTAGGCAGCGAACGAATGAGGCGACGCATGACGATCGCGGCATCGTTCCGGTACGGCAGGGAGTCGAACATGCCGGAAGTGCCCTGCGAGCGCCCGTCACACGGATCGCTGACGAACCCGGCGAAGGGGATGTTGCCGGACCGGGTAATCTCTTCGGCTGCTTCCTGCATCAAGAGACCGACCTCCCAATGTCCGGTATGGTAGCCGAGCGCAACCGGTGTACCGTCCGGCTTGCGTATACCGCCCTGTGTCCCGAGAATGAGCACCTGCTTGCCGAGCAGCTTGGACGGGCTCCAGCCCATCCCGACATTTTGCGACCAGCCGAAGAGATCGCCGCTAGGAGAATCGCGCAGCATCTCGGGCGTGAGCGGAAGCTTCCCTTCCGGTCCTGGCGCTTGGGTGACGATGCGGTAAATATCTTCTTCGTGCTGGCCCATAATCCGTTCTAATTCTGACTTCATGCAGGTCCTCCCCCTTGTCGGCATGCTAATCTATGGCTTAATAAATACAGTCTTGATCGAAGTGAAAAATTCAATAGCAGCCTGACCTTGCTCACGCGAGTGAGAGCTCGACTGCTTCATGCCACCGAATGGCGCTTGCAGCTCCACACCTGCGGTTTCGGCGTTGACACGGACAAGTCCTGCCTCCATGTCCTGAGCGAAGTGCAGAATATTGCCGATATTCTTCGTATAGATGGATGCGCTCAATCCATACTCGGTATCATTCGCGACTTGGATCGCTTCTTCGAAGCTGTCGACTTCGATCAGTGCGAGAACCGGTCCGAATATTTCTTCCCGTGCGATGGTCATAGCAGGAGTCACGCTGTCGAATACGGCAGGGGTGACATAGAAGCCATCTCCCAACCCATTCTCTTCCACACGTTGTCCGCCGACCAGCAGCTCGGCCCCTTCCTCGACACCTTTTTGAATATAATCCAGCACTTGCTCTAACTGGGCTTCGTTCGCGCATGGTCCTAGCCAAGTAGCGCTGTCTAGACCATTGCCGACCTTCAGAGCGGCTACCTTCTCCACCAGCCTGGCCTTGAACGCCGCGTATACATCCTTCTCCACAATGACGCGGCTAGTTGCCGTGCACTTCTGTCCAGTGGACTTCAGGCCGCCGCTGATCGTGGCGTCAACTGCCAAGTCCAAGTCGGCGTCGGCTGCGATGATGATCGGGTTTTTGCCGCCCATCTCCAGCTGGTACTTGGCTCCGCGAGCCAATGCTGCCTGCCCGACCTGCTTGCCCACAGCATTGGAGCCGGTGAAGGTCACACCGTGAATGCCGGGATGCGAGGCGATGCCGTGCCCGATCACGCTGCCAGCACCCGTCACCATGTTGAGCACACCGGCAGGGAAGCCGGCGTCATGGAAGCACGCCATCACCTTCGCAGCGGTCACCGCCGTCTCTGTCGCTGGCTTCCAGACGACCGCATTGCCGTAGATTAGAGCCGGGGCGATCTTCCAGATTGGGATAGCGACGGGGAAGTTCCACGGCGAGATGACGCCTACTACCCCTAGCGGGGAGCGGGTCGTATACATGAACGCTTCCGCATCAGTGGAAGGAATGACATCCCCGATCTTGCGCATACCCTCCCCGGCATAGTAGCGCAGAATCGCCACGCCGCGCAGCGTCTCGCCCTTCGCTTCCGGTAGTGTCTTACCCATCTCGCGGGTCATCATTTCGCCGATTTCATCCGCACGCTGCTCCATGAGATCTGCGACCTTGTACAGAAGTGTGCCGCGCGCCGCTCCTGTAAGCTTGCGCCAAGCCGTTCTTGCGGCATTCGCCGCGGCGACAGCTTGGTCGAGATCGTCTTGGGTAGAGTTCGGCACAAGTCCGACAATCTCGTGCTTGTTGGCAGGGTTGATGCTGTTCGTCTTCGCTTCGCTTGCTGGCGCTGTCCAAGCGCCGTTCACATAGTTCTGAATCATCATCGTCATATCTTCACACTACATCCTTTCTAAATTGAAATTTACAGGGTAAGAGTCCATTTCATACTTGCTGTTTCTGCAAATGAAATCTGCTTGTATCCTCATTATGAAATTGACTGGGTATAGCGAGTATGTGTGGTTATCGGATAGTTGTTAATAGTCTGCTGTCAGGGAAGTCGTCGGTAGTACTTTCTCTAGCATCGGACAGTTGCGCTGTCGTTCGGCTCCCTTGTTTTGCATTCCTGTGCATGGCATCTTTTCACCGATCCCACCCAATTCCTGCGAATGTGCAGGCTTAGGTGGTGCTGGTGAGGCAATATCTCGAAATTCCTGCGAAAGTGCATCTTTCGAATGCTGAAATGACCGAATCGGGCTACTTGGGCGTCGAAAGGATGTATGATCGCAGGCTTTGGCTGATTTGGCGCTATTTTCGAGTGAATGCCTGCACAATTGCATCTTTAT
>CAJXLT010000016.1 GCA_913056365.1 uncultured Paenibacillaceae bacterium
TCGATTCTCTCGAATCGATGTTGGATCATATTCATGATCCGGACGTTTACTCGCTGTTCAGTTTTCAAAGTGCGATTGCTCTTTTGCCTCGTCACCGTTTCTGCGGCGACTTGATTACTATACCACAGCTGCCTATTTGAATGCAAGAGGAAATTTTCATCGTACACTTTCAGTTCCTCGTGTATTTCGGGGCAGCGAAGAATAATTTATCACAGCCGACGGGCGTTGTCAACAGTTTATCTTATTTTTTTACCGACCGTGCATAAACAGCTTAAGATCATGCTATTCCATGCACGTCCTATGTTAAGCCTGTCCCCTGCTGGGGTAGCCCTTCTTCAGAGCATATCGAGACAGCTCCTTAGGCGAGGCCAGCCTCGCGTACATACGAAAAATTATTTTGTAACGGCTCGCAATGGCTGCTCGCACCGTATCATCAATTCGCTGATCGCGCAGATCAAATAACATTTCATCCAGTTCTTTTCGCAGCATATATTCTAACTCTTTGCATTCCTTATCAGTAAATAGTAGACCTAACACGCTTGGGTTGCTCCCTTCTAATGTCCATTTAGCATACTTCTCCATTCCCGTTTTACTGTTATGCACAACTTTTTCCTTTTTTATGACTACGCTTCAAATTTTCTTTTACTGGAAGAGGCGTGCGCTATAGCATCACGCATAAGTTGTCTGTTGTCGCATACATTGGTACAAACAAGTACAAGCGAGGAGGTATCGCAAAAGTGAACGTATTCTGGGTTGTAAATGGAAATAAGCTCAAAAGAATAGTCATACTAATGGTCGCCGCCGTCTTCGCTGCTGCAATCGTATATGTCGAAAGCGATAATATTTCGGTCTTCTCATACGATGAACCATCAGCCGTATACAGTGTGAACACAGACAAAAAAATTATTGCGCTCACCTTCGACATCAGTTGGGGAGAAGAACGTGCCGATACGATACTAGATGTATTAGAGCAGCATGATATGAATAAGGCTACTTTCTTCCTCTCCTCCCCGTGGGCCAAGGACCACCCGGAGACAGTCAAGCGTATAGCGGATCTTGGCTTTGAAATAGGCTCACACGGTCACAAGCATGATAACTATAGTGAACTGACTGAGGATGAAATACGTAAGCAAATTACTACCTCCACACATATACTCGCAGAGGTGACGGGGAAGCGCCCTAATTTAATCCGATTGCCGAACGGTGATTTCGACAAACGCGTGCTTCGTATCTCAGAAGAGCTGGACTACACAGTCATTCAGTGGCACACCGATTCGCGTGATTGGCGAAGTTCAGGAGCAGACGAAATTATTAATCGCGTAGTCGATCAAGCTCACAAAGGTGACATTATATTGATGCATGCCAGTGATTCAGCCAAGCAAACTCATCTGGCACTCCCTGAGATTATGAATAAGCTTCGTGGAAAAGGCTATACATTCGTCACCGTATCCGAGTTACTTCATCACACAGAAATGCAAGATAAGGAAGTTCGCGACAAATCGCCTAAACCCCCTACAAGCTCCTCCTAACTATAACGCACACCATAACAAAAGCTGCCTCAATCAGTCATGGTGACTGACTTGTAGGCAGCTTTGAATTTCCCATCGCGAATGATTTTTGCATCTTCTTCTATATGCTTAACTCCCCTGCTCCTGCGTTCTGCCTCCTACTAGTGTATGCAGCTTCAGAATTTGCCAGGCATTACAAGCAAACAGCGGGATCATCATCGTCACGATTCCGTTCCAATTGTTCTCCTGCAACGCGGGAACAGCTTCAAGCGCTGTTGCTGCGACCAGGAAGAACATCGTCGGAATCCATGCCGTACGATTCGTCATACGCACCTTCCAATTCGCCATCAGCGCGGACAAGCCGACAAGCAAAACTGTCAGCAGCACATAAGTCCACAAGGGCGATGCCTCTTCAGCAGAATAAGGCAAATAGATCAAATCAAATATAACTACGAGAATTACGATGACCTGCAGTGTCTTCCACAAGGCTGGCTGGCGGAAAATCGATAAAGCAATATAATTCAATGTCAAGTATGCGAAGAAGCCCATTTGACTCAACACGCTAAACATGAGTCCGGCTCCGAACAATTGAACAAGATTGAACACATATTCTCCGAAAGTAAAATCAGCGACAAAGGCTCGATCCGCAAACAGCAATATACTGCCAGGGATGAAGGCCGCCACACCGCCTACCAACAACGTTGTCCAGAACAAGTACCACCATTTTCTCAATGTCACAGTAGTTTCCCCCAATTATCTCAACAGCAATTCATAGAACATTGTACCAGCCGAAACAGGAAAAAGCCAACGCAATCGGACATAATGCGAGGGGGTTATAAAGCATACTACCGATAATGACACAAACATGTCGAAAAGGGGGTTCCCTAATGCAACAATCTGCCGCGAAGAAATTCAAGCTCAGCTTATACAGCACCTGCTTCATCATTATCGTTATGCTTACGGGATGCGGCTCTGATCAACAAGGTGGAACAATGGATTATAAAGAAGTGAAGTCGATGGTCGTCGATATCTTGAAAACAGAGGACGGCAAGAAAGCGATCGAAGAAGTACAGAAGGAAGCCGAACAAAAAAAAGGGCAAGGCGATATGAAAATTATGCAATTGCTGCAAAGCCAGGACGGTCAGCAGATCCAGATGGCGGTGAAGGAAGTACTAACTGATCCAAGTTATCCGAAAATATTGGAGAAAATGATGACCGACCCTAAATTTGCCGGGGAATTCGCCAAAGCTGTGCAGAAGGAGAACGAAAAGCTCCACAAGGACTTGATGAAAGATCCGGAGTATCAAACCATGCTACTCGAGGTTATGAACAACCCTGAATATAAGGAAATGCTGCTAGAGGTCATGAAAGGCAAGGATTACCGCAAGCAAACGATGACGATTATCCAAGAATCGATGAAAAATCCGTTGTTTCGCATGGAGCTCATGGAATTGATGAAAAAAGTGATGGAAGAAGAAAGCAAGCCAAAAAAAGAACAGTCCGGCGGTGGGGAAAGCAGCGGAGGAGGAGAAAGCAGTGGGGAAGGCAGTAGCTAACTAGAGCAACAAGGGAGCCCTCCAACGATGGAGGGCTCTTCTCATTTATTATGTTTTGCGAATGATCTGTTCCGCCATATCTTGATACAGCTTGCCGATCGATGTCTCTGCCTTATAGACAGAAGGTGAGAATTCCGGCTCCTGCGGATGATTGTCCGGGGCACCGAGCGGTATCTGCGCCAGCAGCTCCGTGTGCAGTTCTTCTGCAAGCTTCGCTCCGCCGCCCTTGCCGAATACATAATCCTTCTGATTACAGGAAGAGCATTCGTAATAAGCCATATTCTCTACGACGCCTAATATTTCATGACTCGTATGAACGGCCATTGCACCGGCGCGTGCAGCTACGAAGGCTGCTGTAGCATGGGGAGTCGTCACAATAATTTCCTTGCTCTGCGGTATCATCTGATGCACATCAAGTGCTACGTCGCCTGTGCCGGGAGGGAGATCGAGCAGCAGATAATCCAACTCTCCCCAATCGACTTCTGAGAAGAAGTTGCGCAGCATCTTGCCCAGCATCGGTCCCCGCCATATGATCGGCGCATTATCTTCTACGAAGAACCCCATTGACATAACCTTCACTCCGAAGCGCTGCATCGGTTCAATGATATTCTCGCCCTTGAGCTGCGGACGTCCTTCTAAGCCCATCATATCCGGTACGCTAAAGCCATAAATATCTGCATCAATGATTCCTACTCGCTTACCGCTTCTTGCCAAGGCTGCAGCCAAATTAACGGTTACCGTCGACTTGCCTACGCCGCCTTTGCCGCTGGCAACTGCAATGAACGTCACGCCTGAATCCGGAGCAAGAATGTCGCTCTTCAGATCTTGGCCATGCGTATGCTGCTTCCCGGCTGCGTCATTGTGCTGAGACGGAGCGGTTCCTGTACCGCTACTCAAGCCTGCGGTCTTATCTGCCTCTTGCTTCTCGACATCAGTCATCGATCGCATCCGAATATGGATGTCACTCTCACTCATAGGTCCCAATACACTTCGAATATCATTCTCGATCGCGGAAGCATGCTCCTGATCTGCCACCAGAACCGTCATCGCGATTCGGTCTCCCTTGATCAAGATATCACGAACAAGATTCAATTCAGTAAGGCTGCGGCTATAACTGGGCTCCTGTATGGCACTTATCGCTTCCAACAGTTCTTCCTTCGATAGCATATCCTTCACTCCGTATGTACAAATTCGATTCTCTTCAAGCTCTCATTCATTATACCATAACAGAACTAAGAACCAACCTGTTCCCCCGCAGAGAAGCGAAGGATCGCTTGATAGATGGCTGCAGCCATCTGTCTCTGATAATTCGGATCAGCCAATCGTTCAGCTTCCGCCACATTCGAGAGAAACCCCACTTCAACCAGTGCACTGGGAACAGCGATGGTCTTTAGCAAATATACATTGTTCACTGTCTTCGTCTCACGGTGCGTCTCTACTACAGACCTCTTGATCTCTGCCTGTATGAGCTCAGCTAAGCGCTTGTTCTCCGGATGCTGATTCGAATAATAAAAGGTTTGCGGACCATACCATCTCGATGAAGCGATCGCATTCATATGTATCGTGAGGAACAGATCAGCACCGCTGTCACGGATCAGTTCAGCTCTTCGCAATAAATCTTGGCGTTTACGCCCACTTTTGCGATTGACATCCGCCAAATCCGTATCGGTATCCCGAGTCAAGATGACCATTGCCCCTGCTTCCTGTAAGAAATCCCGCAAATATAGTACAATCGCTAAGTTTACATCTTTCTCCAGTATGCCTGCAGCGCTTGCTGCACCGCCGTCTGGTCCGCCGTGACCTGCATCGAGAGCAATTGTGTGACCGGATAGCGGAAGGCTCCAGTGATCCAACGTTTGCATCGATGGCCATTCGTAAGACAGCACCCAAGCAGCAAGCACAATCACTAGTGCAGCAAGTCCAACCCTTCGCTTACTGCGATAAGTCAACCAGAGTACAATTCGCTTATTGCGTCTCGGCATACGAAAAACACCCCATTCCCAAGATGGATTCTCTTCCATCTATATGGGACGGGGTGCCTGATTATGACAAGCTTATTCCTTCACGGACTGCAGCTCACGCATACCTTCAATCAAAATTTCGGCTACTTCCGGTCTGGAAAATTGCGGCGGTGGGCACTTGCCTTCACGCAGCATGGCACGAACCTTCGTGCCGGACAGATGCATATGATCTTCCTTGCTGTGCGGACAAGTTTTGCTCGATGCCATATTGCCGCACTTCTGGCAGAAGAAGCTATGCTCGAAGAACAATGTTTTGATCCCGATCTCTTCTTCTGTGAAGTTCGAGAAGATTTCCTGTGCCTCGTAAGTGCCGTAGTAATCGCCTACACCTGCGTGATCGCGGCCGACGATAAAGTGCGTGCAACCAAAGTTCTTGCGTACCATCGCATGGAAGATCGCTTCCCGCGGACCGGCGTAACGCATCGCTGCCGGGAACACACCAAGAAATACGCGATCCTGCGGATAGTAATTTTCCAGCAAAACAAGGTAACTCTTCATACGCACATCTGCGGAAATATCGTCGGACTTCGTCTCGCCCACTAATGGATTGAGGAACAGACCATCGACAATTTCCATTGCGCATTTTTGAATGTACTCGTGAGCACGATGAACCGGATTGCGCGTTTGGAATCCACATACGGTCTTCCAGCCCTTCTCTTCGAACAACGCGCGTGTCTGCGCCGGATCGTAATAAAACTCACGGAACTTGCTGCGCTTAGGTCGGTTCAACACTTGAATCGATCCGCCTACATAAGTATTCGGACGAGCATACAGTTTGGCTACACCAGGGTGTGCTTCTTCAGCGGTTTTGAACACTTTGCTCGCTTCATTGGCTTGATCTACTTCATAGAGGCTTTCCACATTCATGATGGCATAGATTACTTGATCCTCTTCACCAACGAGCGCCGCTTGACCGCCAACCTGAAGCTTCGCTTTCGTCTCTTCATCGACTGCCAAGGTGACGGGAATACTCCAGACTAGACCGTTCGCCAAGCGCATCCGTTCGACAACGGACGTATAGTCATCTTCATTCATAAAGCCGGTCAAAGGCGAGAAGCCTCCTACCGCTATCAAGTCAATATCGGATATCGTCCAATTGTTCACACGAATCGCAGGCAGAGCAGATGCTGTCTGCATCAATCGTTCCCGTTGTTCCCCTTCAACTAGTCGATTGACCAAAGTTCCGCCGTGAGGCTGTATTGTAGGCATTGTAGTGGGTCCTCCTTTATTTATGCAAGCCGCATTCGGTCTTGTCATTACCTGCCCAGCGTCCTGCACGAGGATCTTCACCTGGCATAACCTGACGCGTGCAGTAATGACATCCGATGCTTGGGTAATGATTGTCATGCAGCGGGTTGTAGATCACATCATTGCTGCGAATATAATTCCACACATCATCCGATGTCCAGCTTGCTAATGGATTGAACTTCATCAGGCCGAATTTGTAATCATATTCAACCTTCTTCGCGTTCGCGCGCGTAGGTGCCTGATCCCGGCGAATACCAGTAATCCAAGCATCATATTGCCCCAGAATTTGCGTAAGCGGCTCTACCTTGCGAATGTTGCAGCAAGCATTCGGCTCTGTCTTCCACAGTTCATCTCCATGCTTGGCCGCTTGTTCCTCCGGTGTCAGCAGAGGCTTCGCTTGTACGAACTCGATTCCATACTTCTCTGCCAGACGATCTCGTGTTTCATATGTTTCTTGAAAGTGAAAATCGGTATCCAAGTAGAAGATATCCGTTGTCGGACTGATCTTCTGCAGCATGTCTACCAGAACAACATCTTCCGCGCCAAAGCTGCAGGCCAATGTCAAGCTGGAGTATTGCTCAACAGCATAGGCAAGAACGGCTTCGGCAGATTCATTCTCAAATCGCTCAGCAGCTTGTTTGGCGAATTCTTCCTTCTCGAATAAATTCATTATACAGTCCCTCCATCAATCCGTTAATTCCTAGTATTTTGATATGAATTCATGCATTTAACTTACATTATAAAGTGTTACACGCTATTGTCAATCCCTAACTCGCATATGATATAGGTATTCGCCTTGGTGCGTTCGGTGACAAGAGAAAAGCCTTCTCTCTGTATAGAGAAAAGGCTGTCGGTCTGTTGATTCTAGCGTTTGGAAAACTGAGGAGCACGACGTGCAGCTTTCAAGCCGTACTTCTTCCGTTCCTTCATACGCGGATCACGTGTCAGGAATCCGGCACGCTTCAGTGAAGAACGGTATTCCGGATCAATCTTCAGCAATGCACGGGAAATCCCGTGGCGAATTGCACCCGCTTGTCCTGTATAACCGCCACCATGCGCCAATACGATTACATCGTACTTGCCAAGTGTTTCTGTCAGGTTCAGCGGCTGCTTCACGATCAGCTTCAAAGTTTCCAAGCCAAAGTATTCATTGATATCACGGTTATTAATTACGATTCGGCCTTCACCCGGTACCAAGCGAACTCGGGCTACGGAGTGCTTGCGGCGGCCGGTTCCATAATATTGTACTGTTGCCACTACTTGTTCCTCCCTTTCTTAACCACGAAGTTCCCATGCTTGGGGATTCTGGGCTTGATGCGGATGTTCGCTTCCTGCATATACCTTGAGCTTCAACTTCATCTTCTCGCCAAGTCTATTCTTCGGAAGCATGCCGTGTACAGCAAGCTCAAGCATGCGTTCAGGCTTCTTCGCAAGCATTGTACGAGCAGTTGTTACCTTCAATCCGCCTGGATGACCGGAGTGACGGTAGTAATTCTTCTGATCGAGCTTCTTGCCTGTCAAGACAACTTGATCTGCATTGATTACAACAACGAAATCGCCAGTATCAACATGTGGCGTGAATTGCGGTTTATGTTTGCCGCGAATGATGGCAGCTACTTCACTAGCCAGACGGCCCAGTGTTTGGCCGGCAGCGTCAACGATAAACCATTGGCGCTCCAACTCATTCGCCTTAGCCATATACGTACGCATAGATGGGTGGTCCTCCTTGTTCAAGCTCTATGGTTAGTTCCATACAGTTAAGTTTCATTACCATGGAAGGTGACTTATTAGCTCGGGGCCGTGGGAAGCCAGCTAATGAAAGCCATTTAATATAATACAACAAACAATTGCCAATAGCAAGGGGAAAGTTACATGAAGGCATTAGTCAAAAGGATCCTGTTCCCCATATTCGACTGACAGCAGCGAAAGCCCCGCCGCACGGGCGGTAGGACCGGCTACCTGACGATCCTGTGCAGCCAAGATGTGCGCCATATGTTCTGGACACCGCTTGCCCTCCCCTACCTGAATGAGAGTTCCAGCAATAATCCGCACCATATTGTACAGAAAGCCGCTCCCCGAGATGTATAGATGCAGAAGATGTCCGGTCTCTGTTGGATACGGAACAGGCTCTTCCACAACCTCTGCATAGTGAAGCGTCCGCACTCTTGATTTCTCAGTAGGCGTTCTGGTCGAGCAGAAGGAGGTGAAATCATACCGACCGATCAGATGGGCGAGAGCAGCATTCATCGCAGCTGTATCTAGCTTTACGGGATGATGATAGACATAAGCATTGTTGAATACATGCTTCACGCGGCTATTCCAAATACTATATCGATACGTCTTGCCGATAGCTGAGTATCTCGGGTGAAACCCTTCTGATGCTTGCACCGTTTTCAGTACAACGATATCCATTGGAAGTTGACTGTGGAGAACGGCTGCCCACCGCTCGGGCGGAATGGAAGCGTCACTGAAGAATGAAAACACTTGCCCGAACGCATGGACGCCGGAATCTGTTCGGCCAGAGCCATTCACCACAGTAGACTGCCCTGTCACCTTCTCAATGGCTGCTTCCAATTCACCTTGCACCGTTCTTCCGCGAGGCTGCTTCTGAAAGCCTTCGAAGTGAGTGCCGACATAACTGACCAAGCCTGCAATCTGGCGCAATCCGCTTCCCCTCTCTCTTACTTCTGTGCCCTTATCATTCTTTACATTCGCTGGCCTCTACTCCTGTGTTCACTGTTCTGAATGGAGGAGTAAGCGCCATCGTATTATGGCATGCAACTGGCGCTAATGGAAGCTAGGAGCCGTTAAACAGTTCATTCCTTACTTTGTTTCGTCTATCGGAAATCAGAAACACTTAGCGTTCGAAATGGTCAGAAATGATGTTAAAACCACCGAATAGTGTCTCTGATTTCCGTTAACCGAGCTTTCAATGATCTGTGTGGCATTGGGCATAAAAAAAAAGGGCCGCACAGAAACCGAAGTTCTGCCCGCCCTTTTCCCTCTTCCTTAAGCCTGATCAACTAATTCTAGGTACACCATGGGAGCTGCGTCCCCGCGACGAGGTCCCAGCTTCAAGATACGGGTGTATCCGCCCGGACGCTCTGCGTAGCGTGTCGCTAGTTCGCTGAACAGCTTCTGGATCGCATCCTGCTCCTCGTTCGCCTTCTCTCTGCGAACGAATGCAGCCGCTTGACGGCGAGCATGCAGATCACCACGCTTAGCCAACGTAATTAGCTTCTCAGCGATCGAACGAACTTCTTTCGCCTTCGCTTCAGTTGTCTGAATGCGCTCATGAATGAACAGATCCGTTACCAAATCGCGGAACAAAGCTTTACGCGCGCTGGAGTCCCGTCCTAATTTCTGATATGCCATGGGTTTCCCTCCTTTTCCTTCTGAAGTAAATCCGATACCAACACTATTCCTCTGAACGCAAGCCCAGATTAAGCTCCTGCAGTTTCTCCTGCACTTCTTCCAGCGATTTGCGTCCGAGATTCCGTACTTTCATCATATCTTCCTCGGTCTTGGTGATAAGCTCCTGTACGGTATTAATGCCGGCACGTTTCAAGCAGTTATAAGAACGGACGGACAGGTCAAGCTCCTCGATTGTCATCTCCAGAACTTTCTCCTTCTTGTCCTCTTCCTTCTCCACCATAATTTCTGCATCCTTCGCCTCATCGGTTAAGCCGACGAACAGCATCAGATGCTCATTCATGATTTTAGCGCCGAGGCTAACCGCCTCGTCAGGTCGAATGCTGCCGTCGGTCCATACTTCAAGGGTCAGTTTATCATAGTTGGTTACTTGGCCGACACGTGTATTCTCCACGCTATAATTCACTCGGGTAATCGGCGTGTAGATGGAGTCGATCGGAATAACACCGATGGGCTGATCTTCGCGCTTGTTCTTATCCGCCTGTACATATCCTCGACCGCGTCCTGCAAAAATGCGCATGTGCAATCGCGCATCCGAAGACATGGTAGCAATATGCAAGCCGGGATTCAGAATTTCGACATCACTGTCCGCACGGATATCGCCAGCTGTGACAACGCCTTCTCCTTCTGCATCGATCTCCAGCACTTTTTCTTCGTCCGAATGAATTTTCAAAGACAACCCTTTCAGGTTCAGTATGATTTCCGTTACGTCTTCAATAACGCCGGGAATCGTCGAAAATTCATGAAGCACGCCATCAATTTGTACAGACGTAACTGCTGCTCCAGGCAAGGAGGAGAGCAGGATACGACGCAAGGAGTTGCCCAGCGTAGTGCCGTATCCTCTTTCCAGCGGTTCAACTACGAATTTCCCATACGTACCGTCCTCATTGGTCGATACAGTTTCGATTTTCGGCTTTTCGATCTCAATCATCCAATTAACCCTCCTTCAAAACGTCCATCAAGAGAACCTGCAATCTATGCAAACAATGTAGTATTCCTATCTCTATCCAACATTATTCACGTATTGGAATGAAATATACCACATAGTTGATACGGTTTATACACGACGACGTTTTGGCGGACGGCAACCGTTGTGCGGGATCGGCGTGACGTCTTTGATCATATTCACTTCAAGTCCGGCTGCCTGCAACGAGCGGATCGCCGCTTCACGACCAGCACCAGGACCTTTTACCATGACTTCTACAACCTTCATACCGTGCTCCATCGCTGCTTTTGCAGCTGATTCGGCTGCCATTTGCGCTGCGAACGGCGTGCTCTTACGAGAGCCTCTAAAACCAAGGCCGCCGGAGCTTGCCCAGGAGACCGCATTGCCATGGGGATCGGTAATGGTAACGATCGTATTGTTGAACGTCGAACGGATGTGCGCCACACCGGTCTCAATATTTTTACGGTCACGGCGTTTCGTACGGGCTACTTTTGTTTTCGGTCTAGCCATTTCACTTATCCCCCCTTATTACTTCTTCTTGTTCGCTACTGTACGGCGAGGACCTTTACGCGTACGTGCGTTGGTTTTCGTCCGTTGTCCACGAACCGGAAGTCCGCGACGGTGACGGATACCGCGGTAGCATCCAATTTCCATCAGACGCTTAATGTTCAGGTTCACTTCACGACGAAGGTCACCCTCTACTTTGATTACAGAAATCGCGTCACGAACTTTGCTGACCTCATCTTCTGTCAGATCGCGCACACGAGTGCTTGGATCAATTCCTGTTTGCTCGACAATCTTCTGGGCCGTCGACGGACCAATACCGAAGATGTAAGTCAAGCCGACAATAATTCGCTTATCACGAGGTAAGTCAACACCAGCTATACGTGCCATTCAGACACCTCCTAACCTTGTTTCTGCTTGTGCTTCGGATTTTCACAGATTACCATAACGTTACCCTTGCGGCGAATGACTTTGCATTTTTCGCAGATGGGTTTTACTGACGGTCTCACTTTCATGTTTTTGACCTCCTGTTTACGGTCATGCTATTTTCGATACGTAATACGCCCACGCGTTAAATCATAAGGCGATAATTGAATCACCACTCTGTCACCAGTCAATATACGAATGAAATGCATCCGCAGCTTGCCTGAGACATGAGCCAATATTTGATGCCCGTTCTCCAGCTCTACCTTGAACATCGCGTTCGGAAGGGGTTCAAGCACCGTACCTTCTACTTCAATGACATCTTCTTTCGACACAGTCAATCTCCTTTCTCATGCGCACCGTTTTGCTCATTCTGTACGCTTTGCACCGCGTAACGAAGCTTTCCGTTGGTCACCCGTCCGGTTTCCGACAAGCTGCTTGCGACCTCACTCGAAATGCGATCGTACAGCTTGAGGTGTAAGAGATTCTTTTTCTTCGGCTGATCAAACTTGCGCTTGTCGCCATCAGCTATCATCACAAATCTCTCGTCGAGCACTGTAAGAATCACTGCAAGCTTACCTGCATCGCGTCCTTTCAGAATCTCAACAATTTGACCGATTTTCGGCTGTCTACTGTCTTCGTCCAACGTTTATCCACCTACGATTCTGACTTAGTGAGAATTTCATAGCCTTCAGGAGTTATCGCTATCGTGTGCTCGAAGTGAGCACATAACGATCCATCCTCCGTCACGACTGTCCATCCGTCATCCAACGTCTTCACATATCGTTCGCCCACATTGACCATTGGTTCGATCGCCAGCACCATGCCGGGTTTTAGCCGCGGGCCGCGGTCTGGAAGTCCGTAGTTCGGGATTTGCGGCTCCTCATGCAGTTCAGAGCCAATCCCGTGTCCCACATATTCCCGTACAATGGACATGTTCTCAGCTTCCACCGTTTGTTGAATGGCATGAGAGATGGTGTACAGCCGAGTATTCGGCTTCGCTTCCGCTAATCCGGCATAAAGAGATCGTTCCGTTACCTCTAACAGCTTCTGTGCTGTGTCAGAGACGGAGCCCACAGGATAGGTCCAAGCCGAATCGCCGTGGTAGCCCTTATACTGTGCGCCGATATCTATACTAATTATATCGCCTTCTCGTAATTTACGCGAACCGGGAATGCCGTGCACCAGCTCTTCGTTAACGGATACGCAAATACTGCCAGGAAATCCATTGTAGCCTTTGAAAGACGGGATCGCTCCCTGACTCCGTATGAAGGTTTCGGCGATCTGATCAAGCTCTGCGGTTGTTATCCCTGGCTTGATTGCCTTGGCTAAGCTTTTGTGGGTATCGGCGACAATTCTGCCTGCTTCCCGCATCAACCGCAGTTCCGATTCAGATTTGCAAATGATCATTTATGCTTGCCCCCGTAACCGAGTGGAGATCTCTTGTTGAACAGCGTCAATCTCCTGCTCGCCGTCAACCTGCATCAGCAATCCCTGCTTCTCATAATAAGCGAGCAAAGGCGCTGTCTTGTTCATATATTCATCCAACCGTGTTCCGACTTTCTCTTCTGTATCGTCTGAACGCTGGTACAGTTCACCGCTGCACTTGTCACAGACGCCTTCTTGCTTCGTCGGGTTGAACAACACATGGAATGTCGCTCCGCACGACTTGCATATCCGGCGTCCTGTCAGGCGGTCCAACAGCAGCCTGCGATCGACGGACAGATTGATCACATGGTGGATCCGTTTCCCCATTTCCTTCACGATATCATCCAGCGCTTCCGCCTGAGATAATGTACGCGGGAAGCCATCAAGCAGAAAGCCTTGCTGGGCGTCATCCTGCTGGAGACGCTCCTTCACAATGCCAATCGTAATTTCATCTGGCACCAACAATCCTTGATCCACATATTCCTTCGCCTTGACACCTAGAGCAGTACCTTGACTCATAGCCAAGCGAAATGCATCACCTGTTGATATGTGCGGAATGCCAAACTCTGTAACGATATACTCAGCTTGCGTGCCTTTACCTGCGCCAGGGGGACCCATGAATAGTAAATTCAATATGCTGTACCTCCCAGGCTATTTGATGAAGCCCTTGTAATGGCGCTTAATCAATTGGCTCTCTACCTGTTTCATCGTTTCGAGGGCTACACCGACAACGATCAATAACGATGTTCCGCCGATGGCTACTTGCTGTGGCAAGCCAGCCAAGCTGCCGAAGAATACCGGCAAGATCGAAATCAATGCAAGGAATATCGCCCCTGCCAATGTGATTCTAGTCAAAATTCTTGTCAAATATACACTAGTTGTCTTCCCTGGTCGTATACCTGGAATATATCCGCCATTCTTCTTCATCTGATCCGCCATCTGTACAGGATTAATCTGTACGAACGTATAGAAGAAGGTGAAGCCGATAATCAAGATGACATACAGCACCATGCCAAGCGGTTGTGAGTAGTTCAACTCACGAATGATCCAGTCTGCCCATGCGCTACCTGTCCAGAATTGTGCAATCGTTGCTGGGAAGAACAAGAGCGACAGTGCGAAGATGACCGGAATAACACCTGATGCATTTACCTTCAACGGTATGTGCGTAGATTGGCCGCCGTACATCTTACGGCCCACAACACGCTTAGCATACTGAACCGGAATCTTCCGGATACCCTGTTGAATGTAAATAACGCCAACCACGATGGCCACGACTACGAGTACAATGACGATGAGCTTCACGATGTTCAGGAACAACATATCTGCTGCATCGCCTGTAAACAATGTTTGATAAATTAGATTAACAGTTGATGGTATACCTGCGATGATACCGGCGAAGATTAGAATCGAGATACCGTTACCGATGCCGCGTTCTGTAATCTGCTCGCCAAGCCACATCAGGAATGCCGTACCAGCTGTCAATACGATCGCAATAACCGTATACGTAGCAAAGCTCGGATCGATAACCATTTGCTGTGTATACAACCGGTTAAAGCCGATCGACATCGAATAGGCTTGAATAAACCCAAGTCCGATTGTGCCGTACCTGGTGATCTGTGCAAGCTTACGCTTGCCAATCTCGCCTTCCTTCGCCCATTGCGCAAACTTCGGGATGACATCCATAGATAGCAGCTGCACAATAATCGAAGCCGTAATGTAAGGCATAATCCCCATCGCGAAGATGGAGAAGTTGTTCAGCGCGCCGCCTGAGAATGTGTTCAGCAACCCGAATATATCACCTTGCTGAGAGCGGTCGTAGTTCTTCAGGAACTCGATATCAATGTTGGGTACCGGGATGAACGAACCGAGCCGATAAATCAGCAAGATTCCCAGTGTAAATAGGATTTTGTTCCGCAGATCCTGTACCCGCATGATATTGGATATGGTCTTGAACATCAAATCACCTCGGATTTACCGCCGGCAGCTTGAATTTTTTCCACCGCAGATTGGGAGAACTTATGAGCCTTGACGGTCAATTTTACTTGCAATTCGCCGTTGCCGAGCACTTTGATGCCGTCTCTCGCGTTTTTTACAACTCCGGATTCCAATAGTGTCTCCGGGGTAACTTCTGTTCCCTCTGCAAAGCGATTCAGATCATCTAGATTAATGATCGCAAACTCTTTGCGGTGAATATTGGTGAATCCGCGCTTCGGCAGTCGACGGAACAAAGGGTTTTGGCCGCCTTCAAATCCTGGACGGACACCGCCGCCTGAACGAGCGTTTTGACCTTTGTGGCCTTTGCCGGCAGTCTTACCGTTGCCAGATCCAATTCCCCGTCCCTTGCGCTTGCGCACATGCGTGGAACCAGGTGCAGGTTGCAATTCATGTAATTTCATGGGTGCACCTCCTTGTTAATGATATTACACTTCTTTCACTTCAACCAAGTGACTGACTTTGTTAATCATACCCCGAATGGCTTCATTATCCGCATGGACTACAGATTGGTGAAGCTTGCGCAGTCCTAGCGTCTTGACAGTCACCCGTTGATCTTCCGGGCGTCCGATCAAACTGCGTTTGAGGGTAACTTGTAGGTTTTTCGCCATCGGTATCCCCTCCTTATCCTAACAGTTCTTCCACGGTTTTGCCGCGTAATTTTGCTACATCTTCTGCACGCTTCAGTCGGCCTAAGCCTTCGAGCGTCGCATTCACCATGTTCATGGAGTTCGAGGACCCCAGAGATTTCGTCAGAATATCGCCTACACCTGCAAGCTCCAGAACCGCACGTACCGGTCCGCCTGCGATAACTCCTGTACCTTCCGATGCCGGCTTCAGCATAACCTTGCCAGCGCCGAAATGTCCAAGCACTTGATGCGGAATCGTCGTGCCAACCATTGGCACTTGAATAAGATTCTTCTTCGCATCATCAATGCCTTTGCGGATGGCATCCGGCACTTCAGAAGCTTTGCCGATCCCGGCGCCAACCCATCCTTTGCCGTCACCAACTACAACCAGTGCGCTGAAGCTGAAGCGGCGACCGCCTTTGACAACTTTCGCAACACGATTGATATGCACAACTTTCTCTGTCAATTCCAAAGTGTTAGGATCTATGCGCAAGTGACTGACCTCCTTTTCCAGTGTTATTTAGAATTTCAATCCGGCTTCGCGAGCGGCATCTGCCAGCGCTTGAATCCGTCCGTGATACAAGTATCCACCGCGGTCGAAGACTACTTGATCTACACCAGCCGCTTTCGCGCGCTTCGCGATCAGTTCGCCTACTTTGCCAGCTGCCTCTACGCTGCCGCCATTGCCAACTTCGCCGATCTCTTTATCCAATGTAGACGCAGCAACCAATGTTGCGCCCTTGGTATCGTCAATTAGCTGTGCGTAAATGTGCTTGGAGGAACGGAACACGTTCAACCGAGGACGTGCTGTTGTACCATGCAGTGACTTGCGCACACGCAGGTGACGCTTCTTGCGTGCCTTGTTCTTATCACCCTTCGTGATCATGGGAGACTTCACTCCTTTCCACTCGCTTAACTAGCTAGCCTTATTTCTTCTTACCCGCTTTACCTTCCTTGCGGATAATGCGTTCGTTTTCATACTTGATTCCTTTGCCCTTGTAAGGTTCAGGCTCGCGCACTGAACGGATTTTGGCTGCGATTGCGCCAACACGTTCTTTGTCGATGCCTTTCACGATTACTTTATTGTTGGCAGGAACTTCAAACTCAATGCCTTGCTCCGGCTCGATCTCTACTGGATGGGAATAACCAACGTTCAGTACAACCTTCTTGCCGGTCAATTGAGCACGGTAACCGACGCCAACGAGATCGAGCGATTTGCTGAAGCCGTCTGTAACGCCGCATACCATATTATTGATCACGCTGCGGGTAGTACCGTGCAGCGATCTGTGTGTTTTGTTATCAGAAGGACGGACAACGTTCAATTCAGATCCGTTCACTTCTACTTCCATATCGCGATGAATTTCGCGGGACAATGTTCCTTTCGGTCCTTTTACCGTAATGACACGATTGTCCAGTTGAATGTCGACACCATTCGGAATGGTGATCGCTTTACGTCCGATACGAGACATGGGTACACCTCCATTCGATTAAGCTTATCTTACCATACGTAACAAAGAACTTCGCCGCCAGCTTTTTTCTGACGAGCTTCTTTGTCAGACATTACACCCGTCGAGGTGGAAAGGATTGCGATGCCCAATCCGCCAAGTACGCGTGGAATTTCATGCGTTTTTGCATATACACGCAAACCGGGTTTACTGATCCGTTTCAAACCGGTGATGACACGTTCACTGTTCTGACCGTATTTCAAGAAGATACGAATGATCCCTTGTTTGTTATCTTCCACATACTCCGCATCGCGAATGAAGCCTTCTTGCTTCAGAATCTCTGCGATTTGCTTCTTGATCTTCGAAGCCGGCACTTCAACCGTTTCGTGACGAACCGTATTGGCATTGCGAATGCGAGTCAGCATATCTGCAATTGGATCTGACATTACCATAGTATAGGAACCTCCTTCCTGAAGCGGGTGATTACCAGCTTGCTTTTTTCACGCCAGGAATCTGGCCTTTATATGCGAGTTCGCGGAAACAAATCCGGCAAATCTTGAATTTGCGAAGAACCGAATGCGGGCGTCCGCAGCGTTCACAACGAGTATAAGCGCGGACTTGGAACTTCGGCTTCCGCTGCTGCTTGACTTTCATCGACGTTTTTGCCACTTGCTATGCACCTCCCGTCATTCGGTTTATTTCGCAAACGGCATGCCCAGTTGGGTCAACAATTCGCGAGATTCTTCATCCGTGTTCGCAGTCGTAACTACGACGATATCCATACCGCGTACTTTATCTACTTGATCGTAATCAATCTCCGGAAAGATCAGCTGTTCCTTCAAGCCAAGTGTATAGTTACCGCGTCCGTCGAATGCTTTCGTCGACACACCGCGGAAGTCGCGCACACGTGGCAAGGAAATATTGAACAGCTTATCGAGGAAGTGATACATGCGCTCACCGCGCAGCGTCACCTTCACACCGATTGGCATACCCTCACGAAGCTTAAAACCGGCAATCGATTTTTTCGCTTTCGTGATAACGGGTTTCTGGCCAGAGATTGCTTGCAGGTCACTTACTGCTGAATCGAGTACCTTCGAGTTTTGCACGGCGTCACCAACACCCATGTTAATAACGACCTTCTCGATTTTCGGTACCTGCATGACAGTTGTATAGTTGAACTTTTGCATTAAGCTCGGCGTTACTTCATTCAGAAAACGTTCCTTCATTCTTGCTGCCATGTTTCAATTTACCCTCCTTTCCGAACAACGGTTTAATCAATCACTTCGCCGGACCGTTTGGCCACGCGCACTTTTTTGCCGTTATCTAATACTTTGTATCCGATTCGAGTCGGCTGACCGCTCTTCGGATCAAGCAGCATCACATTCGATACGTGAATCGGCGCTTCCTGTGTCAGGATGCCTCCTTGCGGATTTTGCTGCGAAGGCTTAGCGTGCTTCTTCACCATGTTAACCCCTTCAACCAATACGCGGTTTTCACGTGGGAACGCAGCGATGACGCGGCCTTTTTTGCCTTTATCTTTACCGGTGATAACCAGTACCGTATCTTCCTTCTTCACGTGCAGCTTGTTGTTGTGAGACTCAAGCTTTTTACCTTTGTTAGGCATATTTCGTTACACCTCCTGTACGCTCTCGCATAAGAAAGCCGTTTCCACACAGTTATCTGATTAGATAACTTCCGGTGCCAAAGAAACGATCTTCATATAGTCTCTTTCACGCAGCTCGCGAGCAACTGGTCCGAAGATCCGGGTCCCGCGCGGGCTCTTGTCTTCTCGAATAATAACTGCAGCATTCTCGTCGAAACGGATGTATGTTCCGTCATTACGGCGGGATTCACGACGTGTTCTGACGATGACAGCAGTCACAACGTCGCCTTTTTTGACAACGCCGCCGGGTGTTGCTTGTTTCACGGAACAAATGATGGTGTCGCCTATCTTACCGAACCGGCGACCTGTACCGCCAAGCACACGAATGCACATCAGTTCTTTCGCGCCGGAATTGTCGGCTGCCTTCAAACGTGTAAATGGTTGAATCATGTTAGTCCCTCCTTCCGCTCTCGCCTTGGATTAGATAACGATCGCTTTCTCCGTGATCTCCACTAATCTCCAACGCTTGTCTTTAGACAATGGGCGGGTTTCCATAATTTTAACGGTATCGCCGATTTTAGCTTCGTTCAGCTCATCATGGGCCTTGAATTTCTTCGTGTACCTGATGCGCTTATGATACAGCGAGTGTTTCTTATACGTCTCAACGGCTACGACAATCGTTTTGTCCATCTTGTCGCTAACAACTTTGCCGATTTGCACTCTACGGTCATTACGTTCGCTCATGTGCTTCTGAGACCTCCTCTCTGAATTTGTCCGTCTGCACCAATTGTGCCAGTTCGATTAGCTGCTGATTCCAAGTTCGCGTTCGCGAAGCACTGTCTTTGCACGGGCAATGGACTTGCGAATATCACGAATTTGCGTCGGATTGTCCAGCTGGCCGGTAGCCAATTGGAAGCGAAGGTTAAATAGCTCTTCCTTGAATCCGGCAATCTTTTGTTCGATTTCAGCAGTGGTTAAGTTGCGGAATTCACTAGCCTTCATTTCCTTCACCACCCACTTCTCTTTTCACAAATTTCGTTTTGACCGGGAGCTTGTGAGAAGCAAGACGCATCGCTTCGCGCGCTACTTCTTCACTTACGCCGGCAAGTTCGAACATGATCTTGCCAGGCTTCACAACAGCTACCCACTTCTCTACGTTACCTTTACCAGAACCCATCCGCACCTCAAGAGGCTTTTGCGTAATTGGCTTGGAAGGGAAAATTTTGATCCAGACTTTACCGCCCCGCTTGATATAGCGAGTCATGGCAATACGAGCCGCTTCGATCTGACGATTCGTAACCCAAGATGCATCCAGGGCTTGCAGACCGTATTCACCGAATGCAATTTCCGTACCGCCTTTGGCGCGGCCTTTCATCGATCCGCGATGTTCCTTGCGGTGTTTTACGCGTTTCGGCATCAACATGGGTTAGTTGCCTCCTTCCGATTCTGCCTTTTTCTTCGAAGGGGGAAGGACCTCTCCACGGTAAATCCATACTTTGACACCGAGGCGTCCGTATGTCGTGTGCGCTTCTGCTGTGCCGTAATCAATATCTGCACGTAGCGTATGAAGCGGTACTGTACCTTCGCTATAGCCTTCGCTGCGGGCGATTTCCGCGCCGCCGAGACGTCCGCTTACCATCGTCTTGATTCCTTTAGCGCCTTGGCGCATCGATCTTTGGATTGCTTGCTTCATCGCACGACGGAAGGAAATTCGACGCTCCAGCTGTTGAGCAATGCTCTCAGCTACAAGCACAGCGTCCAATTCAGCGTTCTTCACTTCTGCGATGTTGATGTGTACTTTCTTATTCGTCAGATTCGACAGCTGCACGCGGAGGTTCTCAACCTCAGATCCGCCTTTGCCGATTACCATACCCGGCTTTGCTGTATGAATCGTTACGTTCACGCGGTTGGCCGCACGCTCGATATCGATGTGCGAAACTGCGGAGTCTTTCAGTTTATTCTTCAGTTGTTCACGGATTTTCACGTCCTCCATAAGCAGGTCGCCGAAGTCCTTCTCTGCGTACCACTTGGATTCCCAGTCGCGAATAATCCCGACTCTCATTCCTACTGGATTAACCTTTTGACCCATTCGTCTTCCCTCCTTATTTTTCGGATACCACTAAAGTGATGTGGCTCGTACGTTTATTAATACGGCTTGCGCGGCCCATGGCTCGAGGACGGAAACGCTTCATGGTTGGTCCTTCGTCTACATAGGCTTGTGCGATCACCAAGCTGTTCGGATCCATCTCATAGTTGTGTTCTGCGTTGGCAATTGCTGAGTTCAGCAGCTTCTCCAATACAGGGGATGCAGCTTTCGATGTATGGCGCAGAATCGAAATCGCTTCGCCTACTTGCTTGCCGCGGATCAGATCGATCACCAAGCGCACTTTCCGAGGAGCAATACGAATGTGTCTTGCCTGTGCTTTCGCTTGCATGGGTAAACCTCCCCTCAACGATTAATCTCGATCAAGTCTTATCTTCTGCCAGTCTTGCGATCTTCGTCCGTATGCCCCTTGTACGTGCGGCTAGGCGCGAATTCACCGAGCTTATGTCCGACCATGTCTTCCGTCACATATACCGGCACATGCTTGCGTCCATCATATACCGCGAATGTGTGGCCGATGAATTGCGGGAAAATCGTAGAACGGCGCGACCATGTCTTGATGACTGTCTTCTTGCTCGTCTCATTCAACGCTTCGACTTTCTTCAACAGATAGTCGTCAATAAACGGTCCTTTTTTCAAACTGCGTCCCATATTAGGTCCTCCCTTCTTGAGAAACAATCATGCGTGCATAGTGGCCAGCTTACTTGTTACGGCCGCGAACAATATATTTGTTGGAAGCTTTGTTCTTCTTCCGAGTCTTGTAACCAAGTGTCGGCTTGCCCCATGGAGACATCGGTGATTTACGTCCGATCGGAGCGCGTCCTTCACCACCACCGTGCGGATGGTCATTCGGGTTCATGACACTGCCTCGAACAGTAGGGCGCTTGCCTTGCCAACGGCTACGGCCTGCTTTACCTACAGTAACCAGCTCATGATCTTCATTGCCTACAGTCCCGATCGTAGCACGGCAAGTTTTTAGAATGCGGCGCACTTCACCGGAAGAGAGTCGAACGGTAACATACTTGCTCTCTGCTTCTTTACCGAGCAATTGTGCTTCTGTTCCTGCTGCACGAACAAGCTGTCCGCCCTTGCCAGGCTTCAGTTCAATATTGTGGATCACGGTACCTACCGGAATGTTCTCCAGCGGAAGCGTGTTGCCCACCTTGATGTCGGCACCTGTGCCAGACTCAATCACAGCGTCCACCTTCAGACCCTTCGGCGCGATAATGTAACGCTTCTCACCGTCTGCATAGTGGATCAATGCGATATTAGCGGAACGGTTCGGATCATATTCGATCGTAGCAACGCGACCTGGAATGCCGTCTTTGTTCCGTTTGAAGTCGATAATGCGGTATTTACGTTTGTGTCCGCCGCCTTGATGACGAACTGTAATTTTGCCTTGGTTGTTGCGGCCTGCTTTCTTGGAAAGCGGCGCAAGCAGTGATTTCTCCGGCTGATCGGTCGTGATATCCGAGAAGGACAGCACGGACATTTGGCGTCTAGCCGGTGATGTCGGTTTATACTTTTTGATAGGCACTTTGTTTCCCTCCTAACTTGCGCGAATTTCGTTATACCGTTTCAAAGAATTCTAGCGGCTTGCTGTCTTCGCTCAATTGAACGAAAGCTTTCTTCCACTCGGATGTATACCCTTCATGACGACCGTAGCGCTTTGGCTTCGCCGGCACGATAAGTGTATTCACCTTCGTTACTTTTACTTTGAAGATCTGTTCGATAGCTTGTTTGATTTCCGTCTTATTCGCACGCTTATCTACTTCGAACACATAACGGTTTTGTGCCATCATGTCGCTCGTCTGTTCCGTAATAATCGGGCGTTTGATAATATCACGAGGGTTTTTCATTACGCGAAGACCTCCTCTACTTTTTTGGCGGCATCCTTCGTAATGATCAGTTTGTCGTGAACCATCACGTCCAGCACGTTAATTCCTTCAGCCGGAACGAATTTCACACCTGGGATGTTTCTCGCAGACAGCGCTACGGAATCATTGTAATCCGCTGTAACAACCAGCGCCTTGCGTTCCACCTTCAGGCTGTTCAGAATCGCCGCAAATTCCTTTGTCTTGGGCTGATTCATCGTCAGTTCATCAAGCACGACGATCTCATTGCCTACAACTTTAGAGGACAGCGCGGACTTGATCGCCAAGCGGCGCACTTTCTTAGGAAGCTTGTAGGAATAACTTCTAGGTGTTGGACCGAATACAATACCGCCGCCTTTCCATTGCGGGGATCGAATGCTGCCCTGACGAGCGCGCCCAGTTCCTTTTTGCTTCCATGGTTTACGGCCGCCGCCGCGAACTTCCGAACGTCCTTTGGTTTTGTGCGTACCTGCGCGAAGCGATGCCTGCTGCATCACTACCGCTTGATGAAGGACGTGCTGATGTGGTTCAAGACCGAACACACTGTCAGCCAATTCCACTTCACCCACTTGTGCTCCACTTACATTATATAAAGCTACTTTCGGCATGAATGCTCCTCCTTTCTACGGTGACCTTACTTCTTCACCGACGATTTGACTTTAACAAAGCTGTTCTTCGGTCCCGGAATCGAACCTTTGACCAGAAGCAAGTTGCGCTCTGCATCAACTTTAACCACTTCCAGGTTTTGCAGGGTAATTGTCTCTCCGCCCATATGGCCCGGCAGCTTCTTCCCCTTGAATACGCGGTTCGCTGCGATAGAACCCATAGAACCCGGTCCTCTATGATATCTGGAACCGTGCGTCATCGGTCCGCGGGATTGTCCATGGCGCTTAATAACACCTTGGAAGCCCTTGCCCTTAGACGTTCCAGTTACGTCAACGAATTCACCTTCTGCAAACAAATCAGCCTTAATTTCCTGGCCAACTTCATATTCCGACACTGTTACACCGCGCAGCTCGCGGACGTAGCGCTTAGGAGCCGTATTGGCTTTCTTCGCATGACCTTGCGAAGGTTTGTTCGCACGCTTCTCACTCTTGTCGGCGAAGCCTACTTGAATCGCCTCATAGCCGTCATTCTCCACATCCTTCTTCTGCAGAACAACGTTCGGACCAGCTTCGATTACCGTTACAGCGAGTGCCAGCCCTTCCGGTGTGAACACTTGCGTCATGCCAAGCTTGCGGCCTAAGATACCTTTTGTCATGTTGACACCTCTTTTCCTTCCATACTTCGTAATGTGTTTGTATTGGAGCTATTATAATTTGATTTCAATGTCTACACCCGACGGCAGATCTAGACGCATCAGCGCATCGACAGTTTGCGGCGTCGGATTGACGATATCGATCAAACGCTTGTGTGTACGCATTTCGAATTGCTCACGGGAATCCTTGTACTTGTGCACAGCCCGCAGAACCGTGATCACCTGCTTCTCAGTCGGAAGCGGAATCGGACCGGATACACCCGCACCAGAACGCTTCGCCGTCTCCACAATCTTCTCTGCGGATTGGTCAAGCACCCGATGATCGTAAGCCTTCAAACGAATACGAATCTTTTGTTTTGCCATTGTTATACCCTCCTTCTATCGCCCAATTTTTGTAATCGGACATACTCCGTGAAAATCTCCCGCCAGCACTCGGATTGCCCCTGCTCTGCCTCATGGCAAAGGGGCCGGGTGTGTCGGCAACCTCTCACATCATCGCAACGTCACAGACCAACGTTCACTATTATACAAAAAAGTTGTAGTGAATACAAGAAAAAAAAACAAAATGATTTATTGCAACAATGAATGTATGCAAAAACCTCATATAATAAGGAACTAGGAGGAGTCCAAAACGATGTGGTGATGTGCGTTTTGGATCTCTCCTAGCTCCTTCTTCATGCTTACTAGATTTACTCGATACTCTTCCCTTCCTTTTGCAGCAAATCCAGCACGCGCTGAACCATAACAGCTGCTTCTTCACGAGTTATGGAGGCATTGGGTCGGAAGCTTCCATCTGGATACCCGCTTATAATTCCGTAGGTCCGCAGCTTTGAAATCGATGGCGAAGCCCACTCAGCAATTTCATCCTTATCCTTAAATGCTGCTTGCACAGCTGCCTCATCAGAAATCTCATCTTCCAGCATCCGAGCAATGATCGTTGCCGCTTCCGCGCGGGAAATCTCTCGCCATGGCTCCAGTCTCATCGTCTCTCCATCCGGCGATCCGACTAGCCAATGTCTTTCCAATGCAGCGGCTAAATAAGGTTTGGCCCATGTCCCAGCTTGTTCGCGATCTGTGAACACCTGCGGCAATTCATCTTGATTAAGGGGCACCCTGCTAGCCGCAACAACGATCTTGGCAAATTCCTGCCTGTTGATCGGGCGTTGAGGCAGGAACAGCGTGTTACTTTCCTGCTGTTCACCATGCAGGACTCCAATGGAAGCCAACCGGTACACAGTATCCTCAGACCAACGACCTTCCATATCGGAAAATTTCGGCATATTCGGATTATACAGCAGCGCATATTTGTTGCTGAGGTGAGGCAGTCGAGCGACAACCGTCCCTTCCAAAACTTGAATGTCACCGCCAATATATGCCCATTGCTGGGTCCGCTCATTGTACCCGTATACGCCCAGATGGTCGACATTCTCTACATCTTCCAAAGCAAACTTGACGATTAATTCGGGAGGTTCAGCTAATGATACTGGTTTGCTCAGCTTAAATTCATAAATGTCTCCCATCACCTTCACTATGTCGGTTTCATATCGGCTTCGGTTTGTCACTCTACCTATGCCGATTCCGACTGTTTCCGCCCATTCTTGGCTGAATACCCTTAATTCCGCTTGATTATCAATGCTGATTACGGTGTCGGTGTCAGTAGATAACGCTGCATAAGTCACGAATTGAACATTCTGCTCCTCTTCTATGATCGATTGGAGTAACTGGCGAAGCAACGTATCTATCGATGGATCGGAACTGTGAACAATCGGCTGGCCCTCTTCCTCATTCTCATCGTCATCATTTCTCCCGTCACCTGAGTTTCCTCCTGTATCCGGCATATACCATTCATCATCTGAACCTGGTTCAACCGGTTGCGACGAGTCATCTGCACGGACCTCTACTATAAAGGTATCTTCCAATGCAAAATCCCGGGATATATCATAAGAAGCTTTGACAACAATTTCCCCTTCATGACCAGCTTGCAACAAGCCGTCAGGAGACATTGTTCCATATTGTTCACCCAGTAATATGGACCATTCCACATTGGTTGGATCCAAAGAATACACGTTCCCTTCCGCATCGATACCTGCTAATTGAAAAACCTGGGATTGATCAACATCCAGCATATAGGAGTCCCCCACTTCCACAGATTCTTCAGATCCTGCCAAGTGGATTTCAACTCGCTCCAAGTTCCCTACTTGCTGATTAACAGCCTCAGCTTGATACATTGTCTGATTTCCTGCATCATCTTCTGCCATAACTGAGATAAGACGGCTTAAGTACCCCTCCATCGGAAGCACTGTCTGAAACTGTCCTTCCTCATTCAGGGAAAGTGGATTGCCATTCACAGAGACAGTACTTCCCAGTTCAGCCGCACCTTTAATCAGGAGCGAGTCTCCTGTTACCATATAGTCGGCTCCGGCAGCTTCCACCTTCAGATCAGGCGGGGTCGTATCGGAGATGATCCTCACACCCGCTATCGTTCTGTCTCCCTGTTCATTGACACCTGTAACTTGAATCATATTGGCGCCTTCCTGCAATTCAATCGTCTGCTGCCATTCCTGTCCGGTATGTGCGCTTCTATACGCTTCATTAACTTGAATCTCTGTATCTAGTAGTTGATCCGACTGCATCGATACCAAGACCGCGCCATGATTCACGATATAGGACTTTCTGCCACTGCTGTCCACAAATTGTCGAATTTCACCGTTATCCGCCAACACTTCTAAGCCAATAACAGCTGGATTCGGTTCCGGCAAAAACATAACGTCTGAGTATGTTGGCGCACTGAACACTTTCACACCGTCCACCATTCGATACGCTGTGACCGAAATCATATAATTGTGACCAGGAAGCATGCCGAACTGTTGTCCCTGCGCATCTTCAAATGCGCCTCCGATGTTCGCTTCACGCACATTCCCTTCAACCTCAATACCTCCGGCTTGCGCTAACGGCTCTCCGTTCTCATCCATGACATAAAGATGGAATCCGTCGACTTCTTCGGGAAGCTCCCAGTTGACATGATAGTAGCCGTTGCCGATCGGCGATACTTCTACACCATTCGGTTGCACAGGCTCATAACGATTCTCGATTTGAATCGTGCTTGCGCTGTACAAGCTGTGATAATTCGTTTCGTCTTTGTACAGAACCGCTTTTATATAGTAGTCCCCTGAAGCAAGCGTATCCGGAACCGTCCATTCTGCGCTTCCCGAATCGGCATTCAAGCCGTTCTTCAGCAGTACACCGCTGTCTGCTTCATCCTCTGCCAGATACAAGGCGACTTCACCGCCGGCAAGATGCTCGGCCTGCCAGCTTGCCCGGAATGAATGATCGCCCGTTTGTTCTACAGAGAATTCGCTGAGAGCAGGCAGCTCCAATACATCAAGCAGCGTCCATTCAAGCGATTGATCGGACTCCACGGTCCATTGTCCCGGCTTCGGATCAATCATACTTACATACACGCGCTGCTCCAGCGTTCCCGATTGACTGATCTCTTCAGAGATTTCCTGAACACGGTAATTGATATTTTCCTTCAACTCAACGATCTGGCCGTCAGGATCACGCACTACAATATTCGGAGTCTCGCCGGAATACTCCAGCTCCAACAATGCATAATCCTGCTCTCCTATGTCTATCTGATAAGTTTGACTGCTGTCTTCCAAACCGTCAAAAGCCAAAATTTGTACAGCATGATAATCCTTCGAACCCTGTTCCTTCGAACTTGATGCGACTCGGAAATTGTCGCCATAAGTCATAACGCCGAGATATTCGCCTGTCTCTCCGTCGTAGAACTTTTGATCGGCAAACCCTGCCTCATCCGATACACCTGCATCGCCGGATGCACTTTGGATACGAATAACAGGAGAACTATCCCCCCAATAATAGCGCACACTAACCGGTATACCTAATGCTTTGGCGCGGGCATACACACTTTCTGTACTTACTTCCGCTTCTACACGAGCTATTTCAACATCTCCAGTAAAAGGAATATACGAAGGAATAACAAGCGCAACCCAAGCATTCCCGCTCATGTAGATCGGACCCATTATCCCTGTGCGGGAAGAATCATAGGATAGTGTCGCACCCAACCCACCTTGAATGACTTCAAAGACGCTTAGTTCTGCATTTACTTTCATAGCTACCGCAAAGTGATTCGGCGAGTCATCAAGAATAATACTACCAGAAAATTCCTTGAGTATATCCATACCTGCGATATCGAATCCCCCGGTAAACGACATTCCCCGCAGAGAGGCTTCGAAGGTCATGTCATCCGCCTCCAGAATCTTGGCAAGATCCATACTGCCGATCAGCACCAGCTTAAGCGGCGGAAGACTGTAATAATTGCCTGTCACCGTATCGTATAAATTTTTGAATCCGCCTCCGCCCTTCGTAATATAGCCTACTACAGCCGGAGGGACGAGCGGAATGCCAGGCTGACCTCCTACAGCGAACGTGAAGTTATCCAGAATCGGAACGGAGCTTTCCGTAAAGCGCAATGTAAACAGGCCATCCATCTCAATCACTTCAAAGGCAACATGAGCTTCCATTTCATAAATATTGTCGAATGTATCTACTGCGACACGGGCCTCTGCCGACACGTCCATACCCGGCACGAAACCTTCAGGCAATCCAACTTCCCCTTCCGCCCGCAATCCGATAAATCCGAATGTGTTGTCTTCCTGCAGACCAAAGCTAATTTTATCCGTATCGACGCTTAGCTTGAGTGGATCCGTGCCCTTCTGCTTTTGTTTGTCTTGTTCTTGCTCCAATGCGCCGAAGTTCAAAGCCAGAGAACCACCAAAAGATACGCTGTTGTCGCCAATGACCGCTTTCTTAATTGTAATCGGGAAGAATGAAATTTGCTGTACGGCCGAAATCCACCCGAGCGATTCCCAATTCACTTCTATCGGCAATTGTCCTTTCTCCTCGTCTGCATCCAATGCGTAATCCATGCCATCCTCCAGCTCTATACGGAACGGACCGGACATAAAGGAAAAGCTCGGTATCTCAAGTGTACCCAGACCTGAAATTTCAATAAAGTCATCCGCATGGTACAGATCTCTTTCCTTCTTCTCGACCACCATGCTTTGCTTCGATTGAAACCGGTCTTGGACCGTTCGGCTGTCATCGAAATGCACTACTGAATTAATAGTAGCCCCTGGCGCAATCTCGTAAATCGTCCTTCCTCCACTGCTGATTTCCTGGATTTTGCCGCGGATGGCGAGCAGTACTTCTTCTTTGTTCCGCAGCAGTTCCAGCTCGTCCTCGCTACTTGCAGCAACAATGCGATACTCCTCATCCTCAGCCGTAACAGCTAACAAGCCATAGCTTCGGGAACGGTAACTCTCATCTGTAGTGAGCTCAATCGTTTGTTCGAACACACCGTATTCGCCACTGTCGATTTCAAGTGTATAAAGTCCCGGCTCCGGCGAGGTATCCCGCCACAGCGTATCCAGCCGAACCGTCATTCGTTTATCATCAACCACAGAGATATCTTGAATCTCATATCGCGTTCCGTCGCTTTGCCGAATGAGCCCCGTATCCAGCTCCCAGTTCCCTTGTAACGCTTCAAAACCATTGCCTCGCAAATAGATCTCATGGGTGTCATCTTCAAGAAATAGCTTGTTGGGCAGCACGTCGAGCACCTGCACCTCCGGTAGTTGACCCGTAAGCGCCGGCAGCACAACAAAGCTGGATCTGGTTAGTTCCTCTCCACCTTCCGCTTGCGCGCTGACCCAATATTGAGCTGCAGTGTAGCTCGTCTGCGGCTTTGCTCTCACCTTCCATGTAACATGCTTCGTGTCATGGATACCGATATTCCCGATCGATTGTTCGGCTTGTTCCCCATCCAGCAGTTCAAGCTCCAGTGGCAAGCCGATTCGGGCCTTCACGTTCTGAAGCGGCTCCGCTTGAGACGTCGTATTATCGATCACCATTTGAACCTCAAAGATATCCTGAACATACCCGTCCCTGGCGGCGTTTACCTGCAGCTCTTTCGGCGCAATTAATTGCGTATCATACTTCGCTTGCTTCTCAGAGCTAAAGAAACTGCCTAGACCATAGTACGTTTCGTAAACTCGCTGTTCACCCGGCGCAATCGCAGTCGGCTCCCAGTAGAGGGCAACCGCGCTGTCCGCTGATCCGTATTGATTTCTCAACGTCGTGAAGTCCAGTTTCTCATCAATCTGATATTCCCACTTGGTACCAGATATGCCTTCCCAATGGGCAACAATCATCCGATCTGGCTCTTCGCCGCCCCATCCTCTCAGAAATCCATAAGACATCACACCGGGAGCCAGCGCATGATCGACCGCTCGCCAAAAATACGGAATCGCTTCATCCACTTCCGTTTCCTTCCGAACAAATTCATTCCTCCCCGACAAGGCTATCGGGGAGCCGTCATCCGATCCGAGCATCGTATCCAGCAACACCCTGCTGCCAACCTGCATAGCGCTGTCCGAAGTATTGGTGACCTCATACGATATTTTTACATTACCGATATTCGGATTTTCCTTGTTGTTCACGAGTGTCAGCTTTTGAATGATTTCCAATCCGTCGACAGCCCACACGGATTGATTGGTTAACCCTTGCGAGATCGGGCGATGCAAAAAGGAACTATCCGCCCCCATCCATCCATAATCGTTCCCGTAAATATAATCCTTGCCATTGACACGAAATGTGGTGAAGGACGTCTCGGGAAAGTCATCCCGAAATAATAACGACTGGTTTTGATCCCTATCCTTCAAGGGATGACCTTCCTTCGTCTGGATACTGTAACGTCCCGTATCTGGATGTACATGCACCTCAATATAATCGTTCACAATCTCTTCCAACGTTTCCGGCGTTACTGCAGCCTGGATGACAGGCGAAACCGCCGGGAACACCAACAGGCAACACAAACTTAACAGCAGCAGTCTTTTAGAAATCCCCATTAACATGTACCTCGATTCCGCTCTCGCTTGTAAACTGATCTGGGATCACATACACATGCGCGAGATGATATTGGCGTTCTGCGTCCTGAACAAGGAACGTGTAGTAGCCTTGATTTGTAGCAGATAACGTACTCCCCTCCAGCGTCTGAAAGCCAGTTTTGAAATGCCCTTGATCCCACCGGCCGTACGTCCATTTCACCGTTACATCTCCCTGAACCCCTAATAACTGCAGCGAAACGGCAGAACCCTTTACCCTTGCATTCCCGTCATCTGTTGGATGCGTATTGACATATACCGACAGTTGATCCGTCAACACGACGAACGCCTTGCGCTCAACCACAGTTTCATTGCCTGCCTGATCCTTCACCCTATAAATTATCTCGTACGCTCCTGCTTGCTCGGAATCGACTTCGTGGTTCACAACGATCGAACTCGTCAAATCACCATCTATGTTATCTATCGCCTGTACATCCGCTATTGGACTCCATTCAGTGCTGACCGGGATCAGCAGATGCTCGCCATTGGCGAATTGAATCGTTGGCGCGGTCCTGTCAATATTGGACACTTCAATCGGAATCACATATTCGTTCTGAAGTTCATCCTCCGCGAGCAACCAGTATATCGTGTTGTGTGTGAACGTCACCGTTGCCTTGCCATCATTATTTAATATGGTAAGCGGACGATCCGACTGTACGGTTACCGTAACATCATTGCGAGTGGGCTCCGTTTCACTGTAACTCAGTTCAATTTGAGCCTTCGTCTTATCGATATTCGCAACGGTCGCTTCAATCTCAGTCATGTTACCGGCCAAATCCTGAATCATAAACGTAAAGCTGCCGTTGTCCCTAAACACACGCTCTTTGCTTCGATTATTGTTCCATACATAAATCGGTTCGTCCGCACTTACGGTCGCAATGACATCTTCTTTCGTCAAAGCTTCTGTACTGTAAGAAACGTTGGCAATCGGGGCCCGTCGGTCGATATTGTCTACGCTGGCCGTCACTTCCCTGGTATTCCCCGCTCTGTCCTGGAGCAAGAATACAAACGTGCCGTTGTCCGTAAAGTCCACAGCCGTCCCGCCCCCGTTGTTCAGCACGACAACCGGTTCATTCGGACTAATGCTAACTCGTACCGTTGCATTCGTCATACCTGTCACGGAATAATGGACATCCGCTTCGGGTGGTGTTCGATCAATCCGATCCACAACGGCAGTTGTTTGACTCACGTTGCCAGCTGCATCCCGCCATTCGAATGTAAACAGTCCATTCTCCGTGAACGTGATCTGCTCCCCTCCCTCGCTGGTGATGATCGGGGCAAGACCTGAATTATCCTCGGTAAGCAGGGTCACTGTGACATCATCGTTAGTCCAGCCGACAGAGCTGTAAGACAGCGTTCCTGTCGGCGCTTCCCTGTCAATCCAGCTAACTTGGGCGTTCACTTGCCCTTCATTGCCTGCCGCATCTTCATAGAAGAAGGTGAACGTACCGTTATCTTCAAACATATAGCTCAAACTTCCGTCATTATTCAACACAGATACAGGTGCACCTTCATTCGAAAAATATACAGATGCGGTTACCGATTGCTGCGTCCAATCCTCTGTGCTATACGTGATGGCTGGCTGCGGAGCTTCCCGTACAATCCAGTCTACTGTTGCCGTTAGGGTTGACTCATTGCCCGCCTCATCAACAAAGACAAAAGTATGCGAACCATTCTCCGTAAATACAACCGTCTTCTCTCCGCCAATCACCATTACCTCACTGCGGTCATCCTGCGGCAGCAAGGTCACCGTCACGTTATCCCGCGTCCATGACGGATGGCTGTACAGCAACTCTCCGGTCGGCGGCGTTCGATCAATATGCTGAACCGTCACCTCTTCCTCATTCGTCTGTCCGGTTTCCAAATCCTCAATCGTGAAGGTAAGCGTTCCATTCTCGTGAAACTTGTAGACGGCTTCCGTCACGGTCGCTCCTTCGTTGATTGCTGTCACATGAAGAAGTTCTGCATTAGATGGAGCCTGAATATGAGACAGCGAACGCTGCGGCTCTCCTTCTACATTAATGGTGACTTCAACCGGCTGATTCGTCCATTGATCAGGAGACATGCTCACTTGTGCAATAGGGAGACTGTCATCGATCCAGCTCACCTCAGCTGTCGCTGTACCGATATTGCCCGCTTCATCCTCGAATACAAACGTATAACTGCCATTTTCCTCAAAGGTATAAGTTCGTACGTCTCCAGCCGGTGTCGTAACCGTACCCGGTTCATTCAGGACAAGCTGGGCTATAACCGGCATCGCCGTGCGGGAGTACGTACTGTAACTGACCGTACCTATGGGCGCCGTGTTATCCAGCAGATAAGGATTGCTTACCGCGAAGCTGACGTTCCCCACTTCATCCTCTGCTTTGATCCACAAATACCAGGTGCCGTCCGTATCGGCTAATTCCGCTTCGCGGTCTGCACCCATCGCATTCCATTCAGCCGACGCCGGTTGTGCGTTCGCATTTTGCGACCATGCGTAAAATAATGGAATGTTGTCAGCAGCAGTTACGTTATCGCTGGCTTCGATTGCAGTGGACACATGTTGTTGTTTCACGACTGTGCCATTCGAGACAAAATTGATGATTGGCTTTTGCTTGTCAATGTGTGCAACCGTCACTTCCGCTTCATTCGTATTCCCGGCCAAATCGGAGAAGGAAACCGAATACGTTCCATTCTGCTCCACAACTTTCGTTGTCTGTCCCGCTGGTGAAAAGTTGTCTTCATAGGAAACCGTGGCGGTAACAGCACCCTTCGTCCAGCTGTCCGGGCTGTACGTAATGTCCACAGCCTGAGGAGGTGTGATATCATAAATGATCTCATCTGAGTAGACCTCGCTTATATTCCCAGCACTGTCCCTGTACTTCACAGACAAAGTTTGAGCCCCTTCCGCGGCATTCAGCGTAATGGACCTTGACTCGATCAATGTCAGCCAGTCACTCCACTCTCCTCCGTTCAGGGCAACCGACAGTTCCAACGATGTATCCATAGCATCGGAAGCCGCAAAGTTAGCAGACGCTTCAGCTTCATTCGTATGCGTATCCACAAATTGAACGGTTCCTGAAGGAGCGAGATGATCCAAGTAAAACGGCTGGCTACGAATCTTCTTCACATTGCCGGCTTGATCGGCTGCTTTGACATGGATGTAATAGATCCCCGACTTCTCGTTAAACGTGAAGGCGCCGTCTAGGGAAGCGTCCCAATCCTCTTCATCAACTCCGGGAATTTCGTCTTCAGATACCAGATAAGAAACCGTGTATGCAGAGAAATCAGGTATTTGCCCGTCTATCTGCAACTGAGTTGTGGCTGAAGATACATACTGTCCGTTCGTTCCATCAACCGTAAAGGCAAGCTCAACAGCCTCGTTATCTAGCAGAAAGCCCTCGGACGTGCGATATATATTAACATTTCCAAGCTGATCCAACGTCTTCACATAGAAATACCACATTCCATTTTGTCCGGCTGGCGAAACAGCCAATTCATCCAAGGGAAATGCACCGTCATGTAGAAGCTCCCAATCTTCGTCATCCTCAACAGGAGGCGATAGCGACGGACTCCATAACGTATACACTCGCCCACTTTCACCTGGTTCCCCCTCTACCCGGTAAGATATGCTGTGGGATTGGGCCGGTACTGCACTGCCCTCAGAATCGAAGTCAACAGTTGGCGCAGTTTGATCCATTCTATATGCCCCGCTGGTGTAAGTCGCCTTATTTCCGGCCACATCCCATGCAGTGACTTCCAATGTATGGTCGCCTTCAGATAAAGGGCTGCTTACCGTTATACCTGTGTCCTGAACTTCAACGGGTGTTCCACTGTTCCAGCGGTAGGATAGCTTCTCCACGCCCGATTTGCCATAATCAGAAGCAGTAACGGTAACTTCCATCTGCTCATTGCTCTCATCGCTTGACGGATCAAAAACAACCATCGGCTTTTCATTGTCGAAGCGAACGGGACCCAAGGTTTGGATCGTCTCATTGCCGACGTCGTCTACAGCCCGAAGATGTACATAATACGTTCCTGTCACCGTTCCTGGATTCGGAAGGGGCTGTTCCAAGCCAGCGCCAACGCCATCAATGGTCTCTGAAGCAGGCGCTGCGCTTTGCGTATTCCACTTGTAATACAGCAAGATATCCTCCGGCGCTAAACCGGCGCGATCCGCTGCATTGACCGTAACAGTATGCACTTGTTGATAACTGTCACCCGGGGGCACTACAATATCCTTGAACACAGGTCCGGATGTATCGATCACAATTTCCTCATCCTTGCCCGGATCCTCATCCGTTAGCAAGCCATTCACCGGCAGTGTCCGATCCAGCGGATTACCGGCCAGATCCGTTATCGTCCCTCCTGTTATCCCTGTCACTTCCAGACCGGCGATATCATCGCCAGGCTGTATGGTGTACGAGAAGTGGGCCGACACCTCGCTTGCCCATGCTAATTGTGCGGTCCTGCCATTATTGAGCGTAGCTTGCACCGACTCACTGACCTTCACCTCTTCGTTAAACGACACATTGATAAAAATTTCTTCTCCGGCAGTGAAAATGAGCAAATCCGAATGCTCAGCTCTACTTCCTGTAATCATCTGCTCAATCTCAGGCGCAGTCAGATCAATAATGATGTCGTCTGTAAACAAATGCGGAATAATTTGATTATCATTATCATCAAACTTATCAAATTCATCATTATTTGGATGACAACCGTTGGTTGCCGGCGCTTCCATTCCGTGATCAAATCTTATTTGTTGAACAGTTCCTTCAGGAGCATCCGATTGGACGGTATAATGAAATGTTATCATGGTAGAACGAATTCCGTCGTAATTATATACTTCCTTCCCATCCCATTTGATATGAAAGTATTCATCATCATTTAATTCCGCTTGTACGGCAACATATTGTTCATCCTCCTCGTTTACTCCACAAGCAGCCAAACCGCTCCTAAATTCAGTTTCAACGAAAAGCATCTTTAATTCAATCTGATCGCCTTCCTTATAATAATCATCATCCCCAACCGTGTAGATTTCTTTAGGATGAAACCCCTCATATTCCGGGTGTTCTCCATTGTGCGCATGAACCCATTGATTGGGAACAACGCTGAGCACGACCAAGAATAAAACCAGATATAATAGGCGTATTTTCATCATCTTCTCCTCACTTCGCAACGAGTCACTGCCCCCATAGAGGCAGTGACTCATCGAGCAATTTATAATTTATTCATTCTACAATCGCTTCCCCGGCTTCCGGTCGCCGGCTGTAGTGATGATCCCGTGCTGCCTCTTCGATGATCTCGAAAGCCCAGTGGCTCATCGGTACATCGCTAAATGTCGCCTGTTCTACACCATGCAAGGGACCTCTGTCCAGCACCCGGTTTATGACAGCGACTGCCTCAGCACGCGTTAAAGGTTTGTTCGGCTGGAAGCTCCCGTCCGGATAACCTTCCATGTAACCCGCTGTACTAACAACGACTATCACTCGCTCCGCCCAGTGCCCTTGAAGATCGTTGAAATTGTGCTCAGACGTTCTATCAATATTCAGCCATTGGGCGACAATGACAGCCATTTCGGCTCTGGTTATCGCTTTATTCGGATGGAAGGTGCCGTCTGGATAGCCTTGCATCAGTCCTATCCGGCTAATCCCGTTAATCTCATCCAGTGCCCAGTAGCTAGCTGTTACATCCGAGTAAGCTACCTCTTCATTGGCTCTGCCTGACTGACTTTGCACACGAGAGAGCATGGCTGCCATCTCCGCCCGAGTAAGTGGACGATCTGGCTCGAAGGTGCCATTGGAATAACCTGTAATGTAAGCTTGGTGAGCAGCTTCCAACAAGTCTTCTTCTTGCGCTTCCACATGTTCAGACCAGTTACTCATGTTGAGCACGGTGAAGGTGCTGAACTTCTCAATGGTAAAGCTTAGGCCTACCTTGCCTTCCGCATATTCGCCAATCTCCGGGCGAAGCAACATTCTGTCTCCATCGCTGTGCTCAATAAAGACAGCCAAGTCGGCGAGGAAATCCGCTCTTTCATCTGCGTCTTGCGGCAACAGTTCTTCATCCAGCGGCAAGGTAAGCTGAACTTGTCTGCCTGTCATGTTCGTCTCAATGGTCATCGGTCGTCCAACTACGTCAAGGCTCCCATCGGCCAACGCAATCCGTACCGTCTCATCTTCCTTCGCTCTTGCTGCAGCCTGCCGCCACTCCTCATCCTTCTTAAGCGGCACAATATCGAAGTACAAGTCTTCGTCCATTTCGGTCAAAGAGCGGTTTGGAATTGTAATCTGTCCATTCTCAGTGTATATTTCCAGATCAAGACCAAGCTCTTCTACGGATTCTAGCGCTCCGACAGGCAGATCCACCTCCACCTTATCGACTTCATCCTTGGCATCCGGGATGACGATCTTGACAGCTGATGCACCGGCATTTGACGCTTTCTCCGCCGCTTCTGCCGCTTTCTCGATAGCGAAATCAACTTTATCGACTTTGCCTCCGTCTGCGTTTGTCGATCTAGTAATCTCCAATTGTACTGCTGCGCCTTGTCCGCTGGCTTCGACATCAATCATCACCGATTCTACCGGACTGGCGAGCGGTGAACCGCCTCCCCCGCTATTGCTACCGGATGATGGATTGCTCGGCTGGTTAGGATCATCTGCTGCCTCGCTCCACTTGGCGTGCAGGGTCATATTTTCTGTAATTGCAGTATGAAAGCTGAACACATTGCTCAACGCTTCATCCGTATACCAACCGTCAAATGTATAACCTGTTCTCGTCGGTGCTTCAGGCTCCGTTGCTTGATTGCCATGCTCCACCGATTGACTGCTGACCGTTGCTCCTCCATGGCTGTTGAAGTTGACCGTATAGCTGTTAATCGACCACTGTGCATACAACGTTACATGATCTGTTCCTATAGTGAATGTATCTCCTGCTGTATACAGCAATCCAGCTCCATTCACATCCTTGGACCATCCCACGAACGTATAACCTTCTCTGATCAGATCTCCGGAATTGCCGTATACTGAGACCGTAACGTTAGGTCCATAAGGATGACTGTCAACCGGTACACTACCTCCTGTGCTGCCGTTGCCGTCATAGGTGACAGTGTAAGACTTTCTTTTCATCACTGTAATTTTGTAGCCAACTTCATCATCGCTATAAGCTACATAAGGAACACCTTCATCCACATACAACGCAGGCTCACTCACCGCTCCTGCAGTAAAGCCTTCGATGCCCACAGGTTCCCAACCACTCTCTCCCACTCCGGTATACTTCATCACCGTTGCCCTCATAGATTTATCTAAATCCTGATAGACCACATAGGGGGTGCCGTTATACATATACAATGTAGTGAAATCTGCCCTGTCTGCAGAAAAGCCCGGCTCGCCCACAGGTTCCCATCCGCTTGCTCCTGCAGCCGTATATTTCATTACCGTAGCTCCATCAAATTCCAGCCCGTCCGAGTAAGCTAAATAAGGAGTGCCGTTATCTACATGTAACGATGTATACCCTGCCAATGGCGCAACACTTCCTGGGTCACCCACAGATTCCCAGCCGGTTGATCCTACCCCCGTAAACTTCATCACCTGGGCTTGGGCTAATAGTTGATCTCCCACGATCGCCATTTCTGAATAAGCCACATGAGGGATACCCCCGTATACTTGCAGTGATGTGAAGGCAATCGCATCATTCGAAAAACCTTCGTTCCCCACAGGTTCCCAGCCTGTTGCTCCTTCTCCCGTATATTTCATCACCGTAGCTTTAGCTTCATTATCCATATCTTGATAAGCTACATAAGGGGTGCCGTTGTAAACATATAGCGATGTGTAGGCTACGAAACCACCCGAAAAGCCTTCACTGCCTACAGGTTCCCAGCCAGACACCCCATCACCTGTATGTTTCATCACCGTGACTTTAGCATCATTTCCTACATCCTGATAGGCCACATATGGGATGCCTTCATCTATATAGAAAGACATATGATCCGCTCTATCAGCCGAAAATCCAGGAGTACCGACAGAATCCCAATCGTCTGAATCCGCATTATATTTCTTAACCACGGCTTTACCGGAAATGCCATCTGAATAAGCCACATAAGGGATGCCGCCATACACATCCAAAGACACAGAGCTTGCCGCCCCTTCCGAAAAACCAGCCGCTCCCTCCAGTTCCCAGTAACTTTCCGCTTCATCTACACTGATCGCAATGGAGCTGTCTAATCCCTGGTCCGCCAACTGATCCCCAGCCGCCAGTATGTCCTCTGATCCCTTCGCTGCTACGTTGTCAAAGTTCGCCGCTGATGAAAGAAAACTTGGCGATGAACTTATTATCAGGAGTGCAACGAACATCATAGCCACTTGTCTTAAGATTTTTGTATGCATGTAGTTCCCGTCCTTTCAGATTATGTAGACTTATGCATCAGAATCGACATGAATCGATAACGGTAATGTAGCATACCTTTCTAAACCAATTTCCTTACAAAACTAAACCAAATCCAAACAAAAACATGAATGAGAAAAAGGAGTGCCTTAATGGCACTCCTCGTACAATGAAAAGCTCGTTCTTATATCAATTTTTCTACTAGCTTCCGGATATGACCCGATGGACTCATGTCCAATTCATCTTGTAATATTTTTTCATATCTCTTATAGTACATGACGGCCGACGTTGTATCCTCCCGTATAAGGCTTAATTCAATAAGCGACTTATACGCTTCGTCTGCTAACGGATTATGATAGATAAGTTTATTGAGCGTATCAGCTGCCTTTCCGGTTTCTTCGTCCTTTATGTAATATTCCGCTAGTTTCAAATGAAGTTTTTCGTATTCATTCTCAAACCAAATACGCTTGCTCATTGCCCATTCATATGGCTTGTCGTCAAAATAATTACCTTTATACAGCAGCGAAGCCTTTTCCAACGTTTGTATCTGAGATTCATCTGCGGGACTCGATTCGAGAATTTCAATAAATTCCAGCATATCACATTGAAGCCGATCTGTCTTAACCTGATAAGAACCTCTTGATCTTACGAACATGTCGTTATATCCCTTTGTGTTTAAGGTATCGCGGATATAGTAACAAGTAGCATGCAAATTTTTGGAAGCTTTATCTATATCCATCTCAGGCCATAACGTATCAATAATCTTTTCCTTTGAAACTGGTTTTCCTTGATAATGAATCAGAAAAGCAAATAATTCCTCGGCTTTGGCGGTTCTCCAGTGTATGCTCCCATTTTCCGATCCTTGAGGAAAACATAAGAAATGGCCAAAACATTCGATACTCATTTTCTCCGACTTTTTAGCCTGCGCTCTCGCTTGCTTCTTCTTCATCATACTGGCAACCTGATTTTGAATATCTTCAAGCTCGATCGGTTTCAGTAGATAACCGACCGCATGTGCTTGAAATGCCTGAAGCGCGTATTTGTCATAGGCGGTTACAAACACGATATCAATTTCGGGTTTCGTCTCGAATATGCGTTCCGATAGTTCCAATCCATTAATCTGAGGCATTTCAATATCCAGAAAAACGATATCCACTTCCCGGCTTTCTATAAAATCCAATGCTTCCTCAGCTTTAGTAAAGCCCCCGATCAATGTCATATTTTCTTCTTGCCTGATCACCCTCTCAAATCGTTCCAAAGCTTTCTTCTCATCATCTACAGCCACTGCGCGAAGCATCAACCATTCCTCCCATCCGGCACTATAAAGCTGACCTTTGTTCCTACACCCGACTTACTGGTAAAGATCAGTCCCTTACCGTAGCGCTGTTCTAGACGTGTATTGATATTGTACAGTCCAACGCTTCCTTCGTTCCTCGGAGCTTTGAGAATCTCTTCGATCTGCTGTTCGGACATACCACTCCCGTCATCCTCAACGGCGAATCGTATGCCTTCTTGAAGATGCTTGATACTGATCAGAACCGTACCTCCGCTATCTTTGGTATTTACTCCGTGCTTCACAGCATTTTCAACGAGTGTTTGCAAGGTCATAGGCGGCAGCTGGACATCGATTTCATCTTCGATATCAAACTGCACTTTTAAATCTTCAAATCTTGCTTTTTCTATATTCAAGTAAGCCTTGACCAACGCCAGTTCCTTATCTGCCGAAACGAGATTACCCAGATTGGCGAAATCCAAAGTGCCTCTCAAATATTTGGAAAGCGATATAATGAGCTCACCGGCCTCACGCGAATCCGTTTCGCAGCATGCCGCAATCGTATTCAGCGCATTGTACAGAAAGTGAGGTTTAATCTGCGCGTGCAGGAAAGCCATCTCCACATTAACCAGTTCGCCGGCAGACGTTTTCATCTTCAGCAACGTTCGTATTCGCGCTTTCAACTCGCCAGACTCAACGGGTTTGCTCAGAAAGTCATTTACCCCTGCTTGAAACGCAGCCAGAATGTCTTCCGGTTGATTTCTGGCTGTCAACAGCAAGACAGGCAGTTCGGACAAGGAGTGCCTTTGACGTATTTCACGGCACACATCGTAACCCGACATGCCCGGCATCATTAAATCAATTACTGCCATATCTATGCTGTTGTTATTCTTGAGTTCAGCCAACGCTTCCATACCATCTGGCACAGCAATGACAGAGTAATGCTCAGCAGACAACAAACTAATTAACACTTGACGGTTGATTGGGTCGTCATCCGCCACGAGGATCGTGGAATCCCCGCTGCCATCCGTTCGATTCGTATCGAAAAATTGCTCTTGTGCTCCAGTAGCGATTTCAGCCAGCATATGTTTTCGTTCATTCACTCCCGAAGTCTCTTCCATTCGCTCGTCAGCTCCGGTTGCCTTTGGCATTGTAAACGTAAACACGGATCCATTGTCCGGTTCTGATTCCACGCGAATCGTCCCGTCATGAAGCTCAACAAGACGTTTGGTGATGCTAAGCCCCAATCCGGTACCTCCATACTCCTTGGTAATTGCTCTGCCCGCCTGCTCGAACGACTCGAAGATCGCATTCTGCTTGTCCTTCTCGATACCAATTCCCGTGTCATGAACCGATATTTCCAGCCATCTGTCCTTGGCTTTCGCTGTCACGCGAATTTCTCCCTCTGCAGTAAACTTCAGCGCATTGCCTATCAAATTATATAAAATTTGTGCTAGTCTGTCTTCATCAGCATGCACATAAGGAAGATCTTCCGGCAATTCATCAGCAAGCACAATCTGCTTGCCGTCGGCCATATGTCGAAACATCTCCAAGGCCACACTAACTAGTGACCTTAGATCAACTGCTTTTTTTCTCAGCACAAGCTCTCCATTTTTCAACTTAGAAAAATCGAGCAAATCGTTAATCAGATTTGACAGTCTGCTCGCAACCGACACGACAGCTGATAAATTTGCCCGTTCAGTCTTATTCAGTCGTCCGGCTGCACTTTCAAGCACCGATTGCGATAGGTTAAGCACCCCATGAAGCGGGGTTCTCAGTTCATGCGTCGTATTGGCTAGAAATTCGTCTTTCAGCCGATCAAGCGATATCAGCTTTTCCGACATCGTTTCAATAGTGTGATACGCTTTGGAAAAGCGCCGTGCCAGTTCCGCTGCTTGCACAAAAAGCAGTACAAAGAATCCATAGTACACAATGGGCTCGCCAAACCAATTAAATATGTAAGGATCTTCTAGGTATAGCATATCGTAAACGAGCGCAGCCGTAGAAATGAAGACGCCTGTTACTTGGAGCCAGGCGCCTCCACGTTTCCGCCATACCGCCAGTATAAGACCAGTTACGTAATAAATACTGCACAATGCGGCAAATACATGGAAGATACTGAGCCAGCGTGTATAAAATTCAGCAGGAAATATAATTACGCTCACTGTAAATGCCGCAGCGACACTAACCAATGGTACGATGATTTTCTTGGAAAACTCATCTGGATACAGCTGACGCATGAATAGCGTAGCAATCGTGATCGCACCGTAATAAGTAAAATACTCAATGAAAGTAATTAACCTTAAATGCGCTTCCGGAGAGAGGTCTGGGAGGAACACATCGTTTACCCCCATCAACCTTAATACGACAATGAAGCAAAGGAACCCGAACACGAGGGCCGATTTGCTTGAACGGCGTAATTGAAAAATAACGAGATGATAAAGACCGAGCACCAGCGCGCTTCCCAAAATGATCATATGCACGGCAAATTCTTCCCTATCTCTAGCTGTCAACTGATTCTCATCTGCCAGCTCAAGCGCATACCACATTCCGCCACGGGCGTATAAGTAATTGGATACGTGCACGATGATGTCGAACTTCCCAGAAGATGGTTGGATGACGACGGTTTGCGGCACATAAGCTGGCTCTGCCGATTCTTTGGATTTTGCTGCCTTGCCGCTTTCAGCCACGATTTGACCGTCAATCATCACGGTGTAAGCTGTAGACATTGTTGGAATTTTCAACGCCAATGTATCCGGGAATTGTTTCATTATCACTTGCAAACGATATGTCGCATACCCCTGTCCAGGCAATGGTCGCCCGTCCAGCTCATAATTATTCCAAACATTTGGAACACCTACATATCCGGTCCCATGCGGTAGGCTTCCACTGCTGATTTCATCATGCTCAAGCAACTGCCCCCAATAAAATTCCCATTCCCCGTCTAGCTTGACGATGCCATCCGTAGCCAAGTTCCAATCTGTTAAGTCCAGAACACCTTGTTCGATCTCAGGTCTCGGTGTGGAAGGTTTCATTTGTACGGAAGATAAGATAATGCCTATCGCCAGCACCAACACGATACAAATCATTACTATTCGAATAGAGGGATGATTGCGAAATTTGTTCATGTTATCCTTCCTCACTGAAGAGATTTCTTCCCCTATAATACCATAATGAACGTAACACTAGATTACGAAACCTCATACTTCATCACATTATCTACTTATTGATCCTATATAAAACATTTTCTATTCCGCTTCCCACTCATAAAACTTGGCCTATGCTATAATAGAGTCACCTTCATGAATAGGAGCGACTAGTAAGACTATGTTGTTTGTTGCGATCGTATTATGGGTAACCTCTATTCTGCTTCTGCTGACCGATTACCGCAAGGTTCAGATCCGCTGGCTTGCATTGGCGACGTTCTTCGGCGGCTGTGGAGGCATTGCTGTCTATTTGCACGAAACGGTACGTCCCTCGTGGAACACTACTATCCACTCTCCTGCTGCTATTCAGTTCATGGAAGTGTTTCAGGCATTTTTCTCCTTATTGAATTATTACGGTCTCCCGTATGCCTTCATCATGTGTGCACTTTACTTCATTCCGTACAGGGCTTCCTCTCTCAAGCGGGTCCATGTTGCTCTGTTCTTGCTAATACCTCCTCTGATCACATACATACTGTCACCTTCTTATACGCCGCATCAGCCGGTCAATCATCTGTGGATGTCAGTTTGGGCGATTCCTTACATACTTGCAGGGAGCTGGTTCATTGCGAGCATGCCGTCTCCGAACTTGGCTATGCGAACGGCGAACACGTTAACGAAGCTTGCTATATTGCCTCCTGTTCTATTCGCCGCTGTCGTTGGGTATGTGTTGCCTTCCTTCGATATTTATGGGATGTGGCGCTACAATCCATGGTTTATCAGCTTTGCATTTTTCCTATTTCTTATTGCTATGTTCAAGACTGGTTTTCTCGGTGTTCGGTTATATATCGAGCGCAAGAGAATGGACAGCACATTGCGTGCAATCACATCTGGCTCCTCTATTCTGCACCATGCGATCAAGAACGAGATTGGTAAGATTAGATTGTTCAGCGAAAAAATGCGAAACGAGGCGCTTCAACAGGGGAACGATGATTGGTGTGAGGATGTGCGTGTCATTGAGGAAGCTTCTGATCGTGTACTAGCTATGATTCAGAAGGTGCAAGGACAGACGAAAGACCACAAATTGGTCGAGGAAGTGCTCCCTCTGCAAAACTGGGTGAACGAAGTGGTGCGTAGCCTGGGATTACCTTCTCGCTCAGTCCAGATTGCTGTCCATTGTGATCCAGCAATCGCCATTCAAGGGGATCAAGCTCAGCTAACTGAAACCTTGACTAATTTATGCCGGAATGCAATCGAAGCGATGCCGCAAGGCGGTATGCTGACAATCCGCTCACATATCGGCAAGCGGAAGCATGTGCTAGAGATCAGCGACAGCGGTATCGGAATGTCATCTGCCCAGTTGAAGAAAGCAGTCGACCCCTTCTACACGACCAAGAGCGGCGGTCTTAACTTTGGTCTTGGACTCGCTTATTGTTATCAGGTCATCAAGAAGCACAACGGAAACTTGTCTCTGCATAGCCGTGAAGGTCAAGGTACTCGGGTTACGCTAATCTTTCCTGCTCGGCGTTGGCACGTTATGAACGACTCCGTTGCAGGAACTACCAAGGAGGAACAAAAATGGACACGATCCGCGTTATGATTGTTGAGGACGATCCCGATTGGCTCAGAGGCTTGCGCGCCTATTTGAATCGCCATGATGATATGGAGGTCGTAGCAGGTGCAGCTACAAGTGAAGAAGCTATATTTGCGATTACCCAATATCCGATAGATGTTGTCATGATGGATATTATGCTTGCCGATACTGCAGCCGGCATTCTATTAACGTCTGAGATCGTGGACAGCACACAAGCTCGTGTCATCATGCTAACTTCTATGGAAGACAAGGAACTCATCTTCGAGTCCTTCCAAGCCGGTGCGATCGACTATCTTGTTAAGCATTCATTCGAGCAAATTCCAGATGCCATTCGCAGTGCTTATCACAATCAATCCCCGATCAGCGCTTCTGCAGCTGAGAAGATGCGCAGAGAATTCCGTCGACTCAAGCAGCTCGAGCGTGAGATTGAATCCGAACGAGTTCGGAGCATCGTTACTCGTACTGAGCTGGAAGTATTGCGCATGATCGATCAAGGCTATTCACAGCCGCAGATCGCAGAACAGCTAGTCGTATCCTTGCGTACTATCAAAGTTCATGTAGGCAATATTCTAAGGAAGCTTGGCAGCGGCAGCAGCAAGGAAGCCGCTCAGCGTATGCGTGATCTTGGAGTATTTGCTTCGGACACTAATATTGAGCAATAGTAGTAGAGTATCTGTTCGGAAGGAAGGCTTACTTCCAGCTTTCCGAGCTTTATAAAAAAACGCCCCACTCGTCATCAAGACGAATGGGGCGTTCGTTATGCTAGTGGTTCACTCAATTACTTCTGGATAGATGCAACAGCACCGGCGCCTACAGTACGGCCGCCTTCGCGGATAGCGAAGCGAGTACCTTCTTCCATCGCGATTGGCGAGATCAACTCAACCGTAACCGTGATGTTATCACCAGGCATAACCATCTCAGAACCTTCTGGCAAACTGATGATACCAGTAACGTCTGTTGTCCGGAAGTAGAACTGCGGACGGTAACCAGTGAAGAACGGCTTATGACGTCCGCCTTCTTCTTTGGTCAGTACGTAGATTTGCGCAGTGAATTGTGTATGAGGCTTAACCGTACCCGGCTTTGCCAATACTTGACCACGCTCAATGTCAGTACGGTCTACACCGCGAAGCAGTGCGCCGATGTTGTCACCAGCTTGTGCGGAGTCCAGCAATTTGCGGAACATCTCAACACCAGTGATAACGGATTTTCTAGCTTCTTCTTGCAGACCGATGATTTCGATCTCGTCGCCAACTTTAACTTCTCCACGCTCTACACGGCCAGTAGCAACTGTACCGCGACCAGTGATGGAGAATACGTCCTCGACAGGCATCAAGAAAGGCTTATCTGTATCGCGCTCTGGCTCTGGGATGTACGTATCAACTTGCTCGAACAGCTCGATGATCTTCTGCGCCCACTCACCGTTCGGGTCCATTAACGCTTCACGTGCAGAACCACGAACAACTGGAGTGTCATCGCCAGGGAATTCATATTCGCTCAGCAGATCGCGCACTTCCATCTCGACGAGCTCAAGCAGCTCTTCGTCTTCAACCATGTCACACTTGTTCAAGAACACAACGATGTAAGGAACGCCAACCTGACGGGACAACAGGATGTGCTCACGCGTTTGCGGCATTGGACCGTCAGCAGCGGATACAACCAAGATAGCTCCGTCCATTTGCGCAGCACCAGTGATCATGTTTTTAACATAGTCAGCGTGACCTGGGCAGTCAACGTGCGCGTAGTGGCGCTTGTCAGTTTCATACTCAACGTGTGCAGTGGAAATCGTGATACCGCGCTCACGCTCTTCCGGTGCTTTGTCAATCATGTCGAATGCAACAGCGCTGCCGCCGCCGTATTTTGTAGTCAGAACAGTCGTAATAGCAGCAGTAAGAGTCGTTTTGCCATGGTCGACGTGACCAATTGTACCAATGTTTACGTGTGGTTTATTACGTTCGAATTTAGCTTTAGCCATTGTAAATCATGTCCTCCTTAAGTAATAGAATATATATTACTGGCCTTCGCCGCATTAGCGGCGAAAGACCTATAACCCATAATGATCAAGCGATCAGCGATAGCTTATTCGCCCTTATGCTTCGCAATAATCTCGTCAGAGATAGTCTTAGGCACTTCTTCGTAATGAGAAAGCTCCATTGCGAACACACCGCGGCCTTGTGTACCGGAACGCAGAGTTGTCGAGAAGCCGAACATCTCAGACAGAGGCACCATCGCACGGATGATTTGCGCACCTGCACGAGAGTCCATACCTTCAATGCGACCACGACGGGAATTCAGCATACCCATGCCGTCACCCATATACTCCTCCGGAACCGTTACTTCCACCTTCATGATTGGTTCCAGCAATACCGGCTTACACTTGTCTTTGGCAGCCTTGAGAGCCATAGAACCAGCAATCTTGAACGCCATCTCACTGGAATCGACATCATGGTACGATCCGTCATAGATCGTTGCCTTGAGATCTACCAGCGGGAATCCGGCAAGAACACCGTTCTGCATAGACTCTTCGATACCGGCTTGAACAGCAGGAATGTATTCCCGAGGAACAACACCGCCGACAATTTTGTTCTCAAACTGGAAGCCAGTTCCTGCTTCCAGTGGCTCGAAGTCAATCCATACGTGACCATACTGACCACGACCGCCGGATTGACGTACGAACTTGCCTTCTACCTTGGCTGCTTGCTTGAATGTCTCACGATAAGCAACCTGAGGCTTACCTACATTAGTTTCTACCTTAAACTCGCGGCGCATACGGTCGACAATAATGTCGAGATGAAGCTCGCCCATACCCGATAGAATGGTTTGGCCTGTCTCTTCATCTGTCGCAGCACGCAAGGTTGGATCTTCTTCCGTAAGCTTGCCAAGCGCTGTAGCCATCTTATCTTGGTCAGCCTTAGTCTTAGGCTCTACGGCGATATGAATAACGGGATCAGGGAAGTTCATCGATTCAAGAATAACTGGACTCTTCTCATCGCACAACGTATCCCCTGTACCTGTATCCTTAAGACCGACAGCAGCTGCGATATCCCCTGCATATACTTCTGAGATTTCCTCGCGGCTGTTAGCATGCATCTGCAGAATACGGCCGATCCGTTCACGCTTGCCCTTCGTTGCATTCATTACGTAGGAACCGGATTTCAGTACACCGGAATAGACACGGAAGAATGTCAACTTACCGACGAACGGGTCTGTTGCAATCTTGAATGCAAGTGCAGAGAACGGCTCGCTGTCCGAGGACTTGCGGGTTGTTTCTGTTCCGTCATCCAGAAGCCCCTTGATGTCAGGGACATCCAATGGGGAAGGCAAGTAATCTACAACGGCGTCAATCATAGATTGAACACCTTTGTTCTTATAGGAAGAACCACATACTACCGGGAAGATCTTCACGTCACAGACGCCCTTGCGCAATGCTGCTTTCAGCTCGGGAACTGTAATTTCTTCACCTTCGAGGTACTTCATTGTAAGCTCTTCGTCTAGCTCAGCTACTTTCTCAACTAGCTCTGAGCGCAGTTCTTCTACCTTCGCCTTGTAGTCTTCCGGCACTTCGACCTTGTCGACTTCTTGGCCGAGGTCATCCTTGAACATGTATGCTACTTCTTCAACAAGATCTATAATCCCGATGAAGTCATTCTCAGCACCAATTGGCAACTGAATCGCAACAGCATTCGCTTGCAAACGATCTTTCATCGAATCGATAACGTTCAAGTAATCAGCACCGATAATGTCCATCTTGTTGACATAGGCGATTCGAGGAACACCGTACTTATCAGCTTGTCTCCAAACTGTTTCCGATTGTGGCTCAACGCCTTCTTTGGCACTAAATACACCAACTGCTCCGTCCAATACGCGGAGGGAACGCTCCACCTCTACGGTGAAGTCAACGTGTCCCGGGGTATCGATGATATTGATGCGGTGACCTTTCCATTGCGCTGTAGTCGCAGCAGAAGTAATCGTAATACCGCGCTCTTGTTCTTGCTCCATCCAGTCCATCGTAGCTGCGCCTTCATGCACCTCTCCGATTTTGTGAACACGTCCGGTATAGAACAGAATGCGTTCCGTTGTCGTGGTTTTACCCGCATCAATATGAGCCATGATCCCGATGTTACGCGTATTTTCCAAGGAGAACTCTCTTGCCATAATGGGGTCTCCTTTCTCGATCTAACTCGTATTGATTGATTCCTACCAGCGATAATGTGCGAACGCTTTGTTCGCTTCAGCCATCTTGTGCGTGTCTTCTCTCTTCTTCACCGCTGCGCCTGTATTGTTGCTAGCATCAATAATCTCAGCTGCCAGACGTTCTTCCATAGTCTTCTCCCCGCGCAAGCGCGAATAGTTCACTAACCAGCGAAGTCCCAGCGAAGTACGACGTTCAGGCTTCACTTCGATCGGCACTTGATAGTTCGCACCGCCGACACGACGGGCCTTAACCTCTAGCACCGGCATGATATTCTTCAATGCTTGTTCGAATACTTCCATTGGGTCGTTGCCGGTACGGTCTTTGATCTGGTCAAAGGCACTGTACAAAAGTGTTTGCGCAACGCCTCTCTTGCCGTCGATCATAATACGGTTAATTAAACGGGTGACCAATTTGCTATTATAGATCGGATCAGGCAATACATCTCGGCGTGGCACCGGACCTTTCCGTGGCATAGTCATCCCCCTTTCCAAATGAAATTATTCCTGATGTTACTGCTTTTTTTCCTTAGGACGCTTCGTTCCGTACTTGGAACGAGCCTGCATGCGGTTGTTCACCCCAGCAGTATCAAGCGCACCGCGTACGATGTGATAACGAACACCCGGCAAGTCTTTCACCCGACCTCCACGAATCAGCACGACACTGTGCTCTTGCAGATTATGGCCGATACCCGGAATATATGCGGTTACCTCTACACGATTCGTTAGACGAACACGGGCATATTTCCGTAGGGCAGAGTTCGGTTTCTTAGGAGTCATTGTACCTACACGCGTACATACACCGCGCTTCTGCGGGGAGCTCAGATCTGTCTCTTCCCGTTTCATGGCATTGAATCCCTTTTGCAGAGCCGGCGATTTCGACTTAACGAGCTTCGCTTTACGACCCTTGCGCACCAATTGATTAATTGTTGGCATGTCGCCACCTCCTTCCAAAGCGATTTATGAACATAATGTTAAGCCCACAGGTCCAGGCGGTTCATACTCGGACAAAGGAAACGTCTTTACCGAAGAGGCCCGTTGCTACGTGCATGAATTGTACTCATGCCGTGATGAACCCCTTCGATAAAAACGGAGTTTAATCCTTTATACGTACTGCCATGGCAGCACCAACGTCAATGCCGCATGCTCTTCCGAGCTGCTTCATCGTCTCTACGTTAGTGAGCTTGACATTGTGCTTGTTGCACAAGTTGATGATCTTGCCCGCTATACGAGGATCTGCATCCTTCGCCACAAACACCTCAGCGGCTGCACCGATTTCCACCTGCTTAATCGTTTGTTTGGTGCCTATTTTCATGGTACCAGCCTGTATGGCTTTGTCCACAGACATGCGTGTTTACCTCCCAAACAAACGTCTATCATTTTTGGCACACTACGACAGTTTAGCATGCTGCTGTTCCCATTGTCAAGAATACTTTTACTCGACTGGAACTGCTTCTGCGAGGTCTTCTTGTTCCTCGCCTACTGGCTCGTTCGGATCGACTATGCCGATACCGCGGTAGCGGTTCATCCCCGTTCCTGCCGGAATCAGCTTGCCGATAATGACATTCTCCTTCAGACCGAGCAACTGGTCGACCTTGCCTTTGATAGCGGCATCCGTCAATACACGAGTTGTCTCTTGGAAGGATGCGGCTGATAGGAAGGAATCCGTCTCCAGCGATGCCTTCGTAATACCGAGCAGGACAGGCTTGGCAACAGCTGGCTCCTTACCTGCATACAAGGCGACCTTGTTCGCTTCTTCGTATTCATGAATGTCTACGAATGCGCCAGGCAACAATGTCGTATCGCCATTATCTACGATGCGGATCTTGCGCAGCATCTGACGAATCATAACCTCGACGTGTTTGTCATTAATTTCAACGCCTTGATTCCGGTATACGCGCTGCACTTCCTGAAGAATATAGTTTTGCACACCTCGAATCCCTTTGATGCGCAACATATCCTTAGGATCGATAGAACCGTCAGTAATTTCATCTCCTGCTTCGATTTCTTGCCCTACAGTGACGCGGATACGCGATCCGAACGTTACACTATATACCTTCGTCTCAGCTTCGCCTTCGACTTCGATTTCACGGCGGTCTTTCGCATCGCGGATGTCTTTGATTACCCCGTCGATCTCTGAGATAATCGCTTGCCCTTTCGGATTACGAGCCTCGAACAACTCCTGAATACGAGGCAAACCTTGTGTAATATCGTCTCCTGCGACACCGCCGGTGTGGAAGGTCCGCATTGTAAGCTGTGTTCCAGGCTCACCGATCGACTGTGCGGCAATGATACCTACCGATTCGCCAATCTCAACATGCTTGCCTGTTGCCAGATTGCGGCCATAGCAGCGCTTGCACACACCGTGCTGTGTCCGACAGCTCAATACCGAGCGGATTTGAAGACGCTCAATACCGGCAGCTATAATCTCTTCCGCCTTATTCGATTCAATCAAGTCATTGCGGCCAATGATCACTTCACCGGTTTCCGGATGACGAACCGTTTCGAATGCATAGCGGCCTTCGAGACGGTCATACAAATCCTCGATTACTTCGCGCCCGTCATGTATCTTGCCTACAACGAAGCCCTTGTCTGTTCCGCAATCCTCTTCGCGAACGATCACATCCTGTGCCACATCAACGAGTCGTCGAGTCAAGTAACCGGAGTCTGCCGTTCTCAATGCTGTATCAGCCAAGCCTTTCCGCGCACCGTGCGTGGAGATGAAGTATTCCAATACAGTCAAGCCTTCACGGAAGTTCGACTTGATCGGCAACTCGATAATCCGACCAGACGGATTCGCCATCAAGCCGCGCATGCCGCCTAGCTGCGTAATCTGCGACTTGTTACCGCGCGCTTTCGATTCGACCATCATAGAGATGGAATTAAAGCGATCCAGTGACTTCATCAAGATCTCGGTCAGATCATCCTTAGCCTTGCTCCATACGGCGATGATGCGGTCATAGCGTTCATCGTTCGTAATCAAGCCGCGACGGTATTGGTTCGTTACAACCTTGACCTTATCCTCAGATTCACTCATAATATCACGCTTCTCATCCGGCACGATAACGTCCGATACCGCAATGGATATACCCGCTTTGGTGGAATACGTAAATCCGGTTTCCTTAATCCGGTCAAGAATGACCGAGGTTTGCGTCGTATGATAACGGCGGAAGCATTCCCCGATAATGGAACCTAGATTTTCCTTCCCGATCGCTTGGCGAACAGGCATAGCGGCAATCCGTTCCTTGAGGTCCACGCCTTTTTCATATACGAAGTATTCTTCCGGTGTTCCGTATAACAAGTTATTCTTGCTTGGATCATTCAGATACGGGAACGAGCTCGGGAATATATCGTTAAATATAATCTTGCCGACATTCGTAATCAGCATTGCCTTGTTCTGTTCTTCTGTGAAGCTTTCCTTGTTCAAAGCTTTGACTGGAATGGCACAGCGAGCATGCAAGGACACTTGGCCATTCTGGTAAGCCGCGAACGCTTCTTCGGAGGAGCTGAAGATGGAACCTGAGCCCATTGCTTCTGGATTATCAACAGTCAAATAGAAGCTGCCGAGAACCATATCCTGAGAAGGAGTAACGACCGGCTTGCCGTCCTTCGGATTCAAGATGTTGCCAGATGCCAGCATCAGCAAGCGCGCTTCCGCTTGTGCTTCGGCAGACAACGGTACGTGAACAGCCATCTGATCACCGTCGAAGTCAGCATTATAAGCTGTACATACGAGCGGATGCAGACGAATCGCCTTGCCTTCCACGAGAATTGGCTCGAATGCTTGAATGCCGAGTCTATGCAATGTTGGTGCACGGTTCAACAATACCGGATGTTCTTTGATCACTTGCTCCAATACGTCCCACACTTCCGGACTTACCTTCTCGACCTTACGCTTGGCACTCTTGATGTTGTGTGCTAGCCCTTTGCTGACCAGTTCCTTCATCACGAACGGCTTGAACAGCTCCAGAGCCATTTCCTTAGGCAATCCGCACTGATACATCTTCAGGTTCGGTCCGACAACAATAACGGAACGACCAGAGTAATCGACACGCTTACCTAACAGGTTTTGGCGGAATCGACCCTGCTTACCCTTCAACATATGGCTAAGCGACTTAAGTGGACGATTGCCCGGACCTGTAACGGGACGGCCGCGGCGGCCGTTGTCGATCAACGCATCTACAGCTTCCTGCAGCATACGCTTCTCGTTCTGTACGATAATATCTGGAGCGCCCAGATCCAACAGACGCTTCAAACGGTTGTTCCGGTTAATGACACGGCGGTACAAATCATTCAAGTCCGACGTAGCGAACCGCCCCCCGTCCAATTGAACCATCGGACGCAGCTCAGGCGGAATAACGGGCAGCACATCCATGACCATCCATTCCGGGAAGTTCCCTGAATGGCGGAACGCCTCAAGTACTTCTAGACGTTTGATCGCCCGATTGCGGCGTTGCCCTTGCGCGGTCTTCAATTCTTCCTTGAGCATATCGACCTCACGGTCGATATCAATATCCTGAAGCAGCTTCTTGACTGCTTCGGCTCCCATGCCCGCGGTGAAAGCATAGCCATACTTCTCACGATAGCTGCGGTATTCCTTCTCGGACAGCAGCTGCTTCTTCTCCAACGGCGTATCGCCTGGATCGGTCACGACGTAAGAAGCAAAGTAAATAATCTCTTCCAGTGAACGTGGCGACATATCTAATGCCAGTCCCATTCGGCTTGGGATGCCTTTGAAGTACCAAATGTGAGAGACAGGAGCAGCCAGCTCAATATGTCCCATTCTTTCGCGGCGTACCTTCTGCCGTGTCACTTCAACGCCGCAGCGATCACAGACGACACCTTTATAACGAACTCGCTTGTACTTGCCGCAATGACATTCCCAGTCCTTCGTCGGCCCGAAGATTTTCTCGCAGAACAAGCCTTCCTTCTCCGGCTTTAACGTACGATAGTTGATCGTCTCTGGCTTCTTGACTTCTCCTCTGGACCAAGAACGTATCTTGTCAGGCGATGCGAGACCAATCTTCATAAATTCGAAGTTGTTGACATCCATCAGGAGCAACCCTCCCTGTGTTTGTTCTTTCACTCATTAACTTGTTTATTCCGCTCCAGCTTCAGCGCCTTCTAAGTTGAGGTTGAGCTTGTCGCCGCTGCCCTCATCATCGTCATCGACTTCCTTCATAATGATCTCTTCTTCGTTCTCAGTCAGGATCTTCACATCCATGCCTAAGCTTTGCAATTCCTTGATCAGAACCTTGAAGGATTCCGGAACACCCGGCTCCGGCACATTCTCGCCTTTGACGATCGATTCATATGTCTTCACACGACCAACTACATCATCCGACTTCACTGTCAAGATTTCCTGCAGCGTATAAGCCGCGCCATAGGCTTCAAGCGCCCATACCTCCATCTCGCCGAAGCGCTGACCGCCGAACTGCGCCTTACCGCCAAGCGGCTGTTGCGTAACAAGCGAGTATGGTCCAGTCGAACGAGCGTGAATCTTATCGTCAACCATATGAGCAAGCTTGATCATGTACATCACACCAACCGTAACTTCACGCTCAAACTGCTCTCCCGTCCGACCGTCGAACAGAAGGGTTTTGCCGTTGCGTTGCATACCAGCTTCTTCCATTGTGTCAAACACATCAACTTCACTCGCACCATCGAATACCGGTGTTGACATATGCAACCCAAGACGTTTGGCTGCCATGCCCAAGTGAACCTCAAGCACCTGTCCGATATTCATCCGTGAAGGAACGCCTAGTGGGTTGAGCACTACTTCGACTGGCGTGCCATCAGGCAGGAACGGCATATCTTCTTCCGGCAATATGCGGGCAATGACACCTTTGTTCCCGTGACGTCCAGCCATCTTATCGCCTTCAGAGATTTTGCGCTTCTGCGCAATGTATACCCGTACGAGTTGATTAACGCCCGGCGGCAGTTCATCGCCATTCTCCCGAGTGAATACTTTGACGTCTACGACAATACCGTCCGTGCCGTGAGGAACGCGTAGAGAAGTATCTCTAACCTCACGCGCCTTCTCCCCGAAGATTGCATGCAGCAACCGTTCTTCAGCTGTTAGCTCTGTCACACCTTTCGGTGTTACCTTGCCGACCAGAATATCACCTGCTCCAATCTCAGCACCGACGCGAATGATGCCCCGCTCATCGAGGTTCTTCAGCGCATCCTCACCGACATTCGGAATATCCCGAGTAATCTCTTCTGGTCCCAGCTTCGTATCACGCGCTTCTGACTCATACTCTTCTATATGAATCGAAGTATATACATCCTCTTTCACAAGCTTCTCACTAAGCAATATAGCATCTTCGTAGTTATAGCCCTCCCACGTCATGAAGGCAACGACTACATTGCGTCCTAGCGCGAGCTCGCCCATCTCTGTTGACGGACCATCTGCCAAAATATCACCCGGCTTGATAATCTCGCCTTGTTTAATAAGCGGACGCTGATTAATGCAAGTACCTTGGTTCGAACGAATGAACTTGTGCAGCTTGTGCTTAATCAAGTCGCCCTTCACCATCTTGCCGTCTATTTCCTGTGTCTCACGCACCCATAACTCGTCCGCACTCACACGCTCTGCTACGCCATGCACCTTGGACACAATACAGACACCAGAGTCTTTGGCTGCTTTGTGCTCCATTCCAGTACCTACAACAGGCGCCTTCGGAATGAGCAGCGGTACTGCTTGCCGTTGCATGTTCGAACCCATCAGCGCACGGTTCGAGTCATCGTTCTCGAGGAACGGAATCATCGCCGTAGCAACAGATACGACCTGCTTAGGCGAGACGTCCATATAATCTACGCGCTCCCTCGGCAACGTCAAGATGTTATCAGAGGTCTTGTTATAGCGAACGATTACCGTTTCATTCGTAAAACTGCCATCTTCATTCAGTTCCGCGTTCGCCTGCGCGATGACATAGTTATCCTCTTCGTCCGCAGTCAAGTAATCGATCTGATCGGTGACACGGTTCGTCTCCGGATCAACCTTGCGATAAGCTGTCTCAATAAAGCCGTATTCGTTAATTCGCGCATACGTAGACAGCGAGTTAATCAAGCCGATATTCGGTCCTTCCGGCGTCTCAATTGGACACATCCGCCCATAATGCGAATGATGCACGTCACGAACTTCGAAGCCGGCGCGCTCACGCGTCAAACCACCCGGACCTAGCGCAGACAATCTGCGCTTGTGCGTCAGCTCTGCCAACGGATTCGTCTGGTCCATAAACTGCGAAAGCTGAGAGCTGCCGAAGAATTCCTTGATCGATGCAATGACCGGGCGTATATTGATCAACGCCTGCGGTGTAATCACATTCGCATCTTGGATCGACATCCGCTCTCGAACGACGCGTTCCATTCGCGACAAGCCGATGCGGAATTGATTCTGAAGTAACTCACCTACCGAGCGCAAACGGCGATTACCCAAATGGTCAATATCATCCGTGCTGCCTACATCATGAAGAAGATTCATGAAATAGCTAATAGATGCAATAATATCGGATGGTGTAATATGCTTCACGGTCTTGTCGATGATCGTGTTGGAAATGACCGTAATAACCTTGCCGTCCTCTACTGGTGAGAATACATTGATGCGCTGCAACGGAATCGTCTCATTCTCATGAACGCCGCCTGTCACTTTATAATCTCTGAAGCCGACACTCTTCTCTAAGTAAGACAAGATCTGGTCAAGCAGCCTCCGGTCAACGACTTGACCAGCTTCTGCCACAATCTCGCCGGTCTCTTCATCAATCAACGATTCAGCCAAGCGCTGGTTGAACAGTCGATTCTTGATATGAAGCTTCTTGTTAATCTTATAACGCCCTACATTCGCCAAATCGTATCGCTTCGGGTCAAAGAACCGAGCAATCAATAGATTCCTCGCATTATCAAGAGTAGGGGGTTCTCCCGGACGAAGCCGCTCATATATTTCAATGAGTGCTTTCTCCGTAGAATCTGTATTGTCTTTCTCCAGGGTATTGCGAACAAACTCGTCCTCACCTAGAAGATCAATAATCTCTTGATCGGTGCCGAATCCAAGCGCACGCAAAAGAACCGTCACTGGGATTTTTCGCGTACGGTCAATACGTACATATATAATATCCTTGGCATCGGTTTCGAGCTCGAGCCAAGCACCGCGGTTTGGTATTACGGTTGCGGTATAAGCCTTTTTGCCGTTCTTATCCATTTTTGTACTGAAGTAAACGCTCGGGCTACGGACAAGCTGACTGACAATGACCCTTTCCGCACCATTAATGATGAACGTGCCCGTCTCCGTCATCAAAGGAAAATCACCCATGAAGACTTCCTGTTCCTTCACTTCACCGGTTTCCTTGTTGATTAGACGCACTTTCACCCTTAGCGGCGCCGCATAGGTTACGTCCCGTTCTTTAGAGTCATCGACAGAATATTTCGGTTCACCCAAGCTGTAATCGATGAATTCCAAGACGAGATTGCCGGTGAAATCCTGAATCGGCGAAATATCGTGGAACATTTCGCGCAGACCTTCCTGCAAAAACCATTCGTAAGATTTTTGCTGGATTTCGATCAAGTTCGGGATATCCAACACTTCCTTGATCCGTGCGTAACTCCTGCGTTCGCGTCGACCATATTGAACAAGATGTCCTGCCAACTTTCCTTCACCCCTTAAGTCTACTAGACCGTGCTATGGATTGTGTCTTTACACCGTACAGGCAAACTTTTCCCTACTATGTAGATTTACCTAAAATCTAAACATTATACGTAAAGTCCGGCAACTTTATGCATAGCAGCAGGAAAAATCGCTTGACATTTTAATCAACTAAAGACACTCATCCCATTTTTAATGCTGACATTTTACAATCATAACACAACGATATTTTTCAGTCAAACAAAAAAAACAGATTACTTGATCGCCTGATAGATGCGGTAGCCTTTGTTTTTGGCGCGTTCATCGACTTGAGCGAACATGCTCTCCAGCTTTCGCTTAGCTGAAGGAGCCCCCTGCTTCGTTCGAATGACCACCCATAATGACCCTCCTGTATCCAAGCATGTATGTGCTTCTTCGAATATTCGATGCACGGTTGCCTTCCCTGCGCGAATGGGTGGATTCGTAACTATGGCATCGAAGCCCTCCGCCTTAACAGCTTGCAACCCATCAGATTCCAACACCCGTACATTAGCGGCTTTGTTCCGCTCAGCATTCTCTGCAGCAAGTGCTAACGCTCTTCCATTCATATCTAGCATCGTGACTTTACTATCCGGAATCCGCAACGCCAAGTATATCCCGATCGGTCCATATCCGCACCCTACGTCTGCAATTCGAGATCCGGACGCAGCTTGAAACTGCTCAATCAACAGTGCCGATCCTTCATCTAGACCGCTTCTCGAGAAGACTCCCGCATCCGTAACGAAGGACAGCTTCAAACCAAGCAGCTCAGCATGAATCATTCGGCGATCATGATCCGAACCAGGTTTTGCTGTATAGTAGTGATCACCCATCTTGGCATTGCCTCCTTGATACACGTATTCCTATATAACTTTACCTCTACAATGATTCATGCGCAAATTACCTTAGAAATATCAAAGCTGCCCCTGCAGCAGGCTTCTGCTGATGGGGCAGCTTCATGTCGAACAGGATTATGAAGGTTTTTACTTCACTTCTACAGTTGCACCAGCTTCTTCAAGCTTCGCTTGTGCAGCTTCTGCGTCCTCTTTGGACACTTTTTCTTTGATCGCCTTAGGTGCGTTGTCAACAAGCTCTTTCGCTTCCTTCAGGCCAAGACCTGTAATTTCGCGAACAGCTTTGATTACATTAATCTTGGATCCGCCTGGGCTTGTCAGAACTACGTCAAATTCGCTTTGTTCTGCAGCAGCTTCACCGCCAGCAGCACCGCCTACAACCGCTACTGGAGCAGCTGCCGTTACGCCAAACTCTTCTTCAATTGCTTTAACCAGATCGTTCAGTTCCAGAACGGTCATGCCTTTGATGGCTTCTAGGATTTGCTCGTTACTCATGCTAATATCCTCCTAATATGATAGATTGTTAAATTTATGCTTGTTGGGGTTCTTCCTTATCAGCAACTGCCTTAACTGCAAGAGCGAAGTTGCGAACAGGTGCTTGAAGAACGCTAAGCAACATAGAAAGCAAACCTTCGCGGGACGGCAGATCAGCCAACGCTTTAATTTGGGTAGCGTCTACAACTTGACCTTCCAACACGCCTGCTTTGACCTTCAATGCTTCATTCTTCTTCGCGAACTCAACCAAGATTTTGGCTGGCGCTACTGCATCTTCATTGCTGAACGCGATGGCCGTCGGACCAGTCAAATGCTCATCCAACTCAGTCAGCTCAGTTGCAGCAGTCGCTCGGCGAGTTAAGGTGTTCTTCAGAACAGAAAATTCCACACCTGCTTCGCGAAGCTGTTTGCGGAGTTCCGTTACTTGCGATACGTTCAGCCCGCGATAATCCGCCACAACGGTGCACGCCGACGCTCGCAATTTCTCACTCACTTCCGCTACTTGCTGTTGTTTTACTTCAAGAACTTTAGCGTTTGGCAACTTGTTACACCTCCATATGACTAATGGTTCGACGAAATTCGCCGACGGAACCGGTAGCCCTAAACCATTCCGTCATGCTAGAAATAAGCGAAGCCTCCGTAGACATACGGAGGCTCGAATGTATTCTGATCGCACATCGCTGTGCAAGCACGAATCTATCGCAACACCTCGGCGGGATATTAAGCCGGCTCATGTCCGGCACCTGCTGTCTACGGTAAGCTTATTCACTTTTTCGCAATATTCATACGCAGAACATCGTTAACTGTACCACGATATCCCGTTCAAGTCAAGATATGATTAACGGTAGCTTTGCAGATTTACACGCACGCTTGGACCCATAGTCGAAGAGATTGCCAAGCCTTTCAGGTATACACCTTTGGCAGCAGCCGGCTTCGAACGGTTCAAAGCATCAATCAGAGCTTTCAAGTTGTCATTCAACTTGTCTGCATCGAACGAAGCTTTGCCGATTGGCGCATGAATCTGACCGGCTTTGTCGAGACGATACTCGATCTTACCAGCTTTGATTTCTTGCACGGCTTTCGTAACGTCCGGTGTCACGGTTCCGGCTTTCGGATTCGGCATTAAGCCTTTACCGCCGAGAATCCGGCCGAGCTTACCTACTTCGCTCATCATATCAGGAGTAGCGACACAGACGTCAAACTCGAACCAGCCTTGCTGGATCTTGTTGATCATGTCTTGATCGCCTACATAATCAGCTCCTGCTGCTTCTGCTTCCTTCGCCTTGTCACCCTTAGCGAATACTAGCACACGTCTGGTCTTACCGGTTCCATGCGGCATTACAACAACACCGCGAACGGCTTGATCCTGTTTCTTCGGATCGACGCCGAGACGAACGGCCACTTCAACTGTTTCATCAAATTTCGCTGTAGCTGACTTCTTCACAAGCTCTACAGCTTCTTGCGACTCATACAGCTTCTCATTATCGATCTGCTTCGCCGCTTCTTGATATTTCTTGCCATGCTTCGGCATATTCGTATCCTCCTTATAGTGGTGTTAGCGGATAATCCTCCCACTGCGGAAGCGTAATTAGTCTTCGATTACGATTCCCATGCTTCTGGCAGTACCTTCTACCATCCGCATTGCCGCTTCTACAGAAGCCGCATTCAGGTCAGGCATTTTTTGCTCCGCGATTTCTTGCACCTTCGCGCGTTTCAAGGTTGCAACTTTCGTCTTATTCGGGACGCCGGATCCTTTTTGGATGCCAGCTGCTACGCGCAGCAACACGGCTGCAGGCGGCGTTTTCGTTTCGAATGTGAACGAACGGTCCTCGAACACTGTCAGAACTACCGGAATAACGAGACCAGCTTGATCTTGCGTGCGCGCATTGAATTCTTTACAGAATGCCATGATATTCACGCCAGCTTGACCTAGAGCAGGACCTACCGGTGGTGCAGGGTTCGCTTTACCTGCCGGAATTTGCAATTTTACAACTTTGATGACCTTTTTAGCCATGCAAAACACCTCCTTGCCCAGATTGTGGTAAGACGGGAATGTTCCCTCCCACTAATGAAGGTCTATCCCGATAAGGGTAGACCTTGTTGGAAAGCTATATTTTCTCCACCTGAGAAAAATCAAGCTCAAGCGGGGTTTCCCTTCCAAACATGTTCACATGAACTTTCAACTTACTCTTATCTGCGAGAATCTCTTCAACCGTTCCGACGAAGTTCGCAAACGGTCCAACCTTCACGCGAACATTCTCTTTCATGCTGAAGTCAATCTTCGGCTTCGGCTCTTCCATGCCCATATGCTTGAGAATCGACTCAACTTCCTCCGGCAATAGCGGAGTCGGCTTAGAACCTGAACCCGTGGACCCGACAAATCCGGTTACACCCGGCGTATTACGAACGACATACCACGAGTCATCCGTCTGGACCATCTCTACCAGCACATAACCCGGATAAACCTTGCGCATCACGGTTTTCTTCTTCCCGTCCTTGTTCACGAGCTCTTCCTCCATCGGAACAAGCACACGGAAGATCTTATCCGTCATGTCCATCGATTCGACGCGTTTCTCCAGATTTGCCTTGACCTTGTTCTCATACCCAGAATAGGTATGAACGACGTACCAGCTTTTATCCATAAATCAATGCCACCTTTGGAGCGCTACTCGAACACGAGTCGGATCAATTCGGTGATGCCCATGTCCAGAACATAGAAATAGAGCGTTACGATCAACACCGTGACGATAACGACAATTGTATAACTGGTCATCTCTTTACGGTTGGGCCAACGCACCTTTTTCAGTTCCGACCAGCTATCTGTAAAAAACGAGAAAGTCGAACCGAACCCCTGCTTTAATTTAGCCAAAAAAGTCACAACAGCACCTCCAACAAACTACCTTGTTTCACGATGAACGGTCTGTCCATTGCAAAACTTGCAAAATTTCTTCAATTCCATGCGGTCAGGATGGGTTCTCTTATTCTTCGTGCTTGAATAATTGCGCTGTTTGCAATCCGTACAAGCCAATGTGATAATTACCCGCATGCCGTACACCTCCCGAAACAACCTTCTATATCCAACCAAATGTACTGCGCTAATTTAGGGCTACCTAACAAACTTTATCACATGGCCTAACCCATGTCAAGAAAGAAAGCTTGATACGTAAAGTGCACTCGATAGGCGCTCTTAGCGCATACTTGACTGTTATATGAAGCTTGTGCGCGCGCATCTGGGAGAGGCGGATATTTCCAGTATGGACGGTTGCAGAACGCTTTAAACGTGCTGTTCGCAAGTGGGCGAGAGACAGTCCGGCTGCGTGATAGTTAGCCTGTTCGCACGGAAAACCTGCGAATATGCAGGCTTGGCGTTCACGGATATGCGAGCACTTGTATTTCCTGCGAATGTGCAGGCTTGAGGGGCTCAGCAAGGGTGATGTCCCGAATTACCTGCGAATGTGCATCTTTGCATACGGAAATTTGCCTATTCAGGCGCTTTATACTTCAAAAGGATGCATGTTCGCAGGCATTCGCCACTCAAGGGCAAGTTTGGGCGGAAATACCTGCACGATCGCAGGCATTCACTCCCCATTCCACAAACTAACGGGTTCTAGTGAATCAGCTTCATTGACAACATGCCGCAAACCAACCATAACAATAAAAAACAGCACCCAAATATCGCGGATGCCGTTCCGGTCATATGTGTATGTTACGTCCTTCCAAGTAACGTTCAAGCTTACGCTTCACACGCTGCAGAGCATTGTCAATTGACTTGACATGTCTGTCCAGATCAACTGCAATCTCCTGATAGGAACGACCGTCCAAGTAATGCATGAGCACTTTGCGCTCCAATTCGCTGAGGATCTCCCCCATCTTGTCCTCCAAACCGTTGAACTCTTCCTTATTGATCATCAGCTCTTCCGGATCGGAAACACGCGATCCACAGATCACGTCCAAGAGTGTGCGGTCAGAATCTTCATCATAGATCGGCTTGTCCAACGAAACATAAGAGTTCAGCGGAATGTGCTTCTGCCGAGTGGCAGTTTTGATCGCTGTAATGATTTGTCTCGTAATGCACAGTTCAGCGAATGCCTTGAATGAGGCCAGCTTGTCCCCGCGAAAATCACGGATCGCCTTATATAAACCAATCATACCTTCCTGTACAATATCTTCACGGTCTGCTCCGATCAGGAAGTAAGATCTGGCTTTGGCACGCACAAAGTTCTTATACTTGTTAATCAAAAATTCCAACGCATTGCTGTCGCCTTCACGCACGGCTTCGACAATATCTTCATCTGCTACAAGGTCTAAATCGCTCGTCATCCAATCATTGAGGTCGAGACTCACTGAATATCCCTCCGGCCTGCTGGGCAAGTGCTTTGATTTTCCGGGCGACCCGGCCTCTTCCGTTCGTTTGCAACACATAATTTCAGTATACCCGAAGCCTTCGACAACCGTCAACCAATTGCTAATCATTTCCTACCGGAAAAGCCCTTGCCGGGATTAGGATTTGGGCTTTCCCCGCCGCCATTGCTCTAATTGGTGGAGCATTTCAGTAGAGATACCGCCGATTAGTAAATTTGTCTTCTTCGACATCTGCCGCTGCTCGTCCACACGGTTCGCTACTAGCTTGCGGTTCTCCTCCAGCTCAATCAGCAGCTCTCTTGCCGGCTTGCGCAACGCTCCTTTGCCGAAAATCACGTGCTGTTCGGTCTGATCAGACGTAGCGACATGGATCTGCCGACGGCGGCTGATTAACTGTGTCACGAGCCGTTCGATCCGCTCATCGGCTGTTTCCTTCTCTTTCGTATATTGAATATCCAGTCTATATTGATTATAAGCGCCGCCCAATCCGGGTACTTGGTGCGCGTCAAACACGACAATGACACGGGCGCCGCTGAATCCCTGATAGTCTGCAAGCATCTCGATCAGCCTGTCTCGCGCATCCTCCAAGCTGTGCTCTGCCAAGCTCATCAATTCCGGCCAAGCTCCGATGATATTGTAGCCGTCCACAATTAGTATATGCTCCATAGTGCGCGATCCGCCCGCTTCAGCGAGATAGCGCCGCTTGGCGCTGACGGACTACCTCATACATAATGACGCCTGCCGCCACAGAAGCATTCAGAGAATTGAGACGGCCGAACATCGGCAGCTTGCCGAGCAGATCACAACGATCTCGGACAAGGCGCCCAATGCCTTTGTGCTCATTGCCAATGACGATAGCTAGCGGCATCGTCAGATCGAGCTCGCTTACAAGCGCATCCGCCTGGACATCCGTACCGACTACCCACACTCCGCGCTGTTTTAATTCGTCTATCGTCTGTGCCAAATTCGTCACGCGGGCGACTGGCACAAATTCGACTGCGCCAACAGATGTGCGTGATACGGTGGCGGTCAGACCAACCGATCGCCGCTTCGGAATAATGACGCCATGAGCACCGGTACAATCACAGCTCCGCAATATCGAGCCCAGATTGTGCGGGTCCTCAAGCTCATCGAGAATGAGTATGAACGGAGGCTCCCCCTTCGCTTCAGCAGCAGCTAGCAGATCGTCCACTTCAACGTATTGTGCCGCACTTGCTTGTGCCAGCACTCCTTGATGCGGCAATCCTTCTGACAGCTGATCGAGCTTGCGCTTGTCCGCATGCTGTGTCGGGACGCCCGCTTCCTTGGCCAACGCGAGAAGCTGTTGGACAGACGATCGCTGGAGCGTGTCCGCCAGCCATATCTTATGGATCGGGCGCATGGCGCGCAGCGCTTCCATCACGGCATGCTTGCCTGCGATAGTGGCACTTGCATCCTCATTAGCAGCATCCCGACCGTCTGCTATAGGTTCTTGCCGCGGCTTGCTGCGGCGGTTGTCCGCGAATCGCCGCTGTCCCTTGCTGCCTTTGTCTTTTCGCATACAAGCTTCCCTCCTGCGTCCTTGGCCAAGCTAAGCTCCATAATTTCTCTTAGCCGCTCATGTCTTTCCTTATAATACAAATAGCCAAGCAAGCACTCAAAAGCTGTGCTTAGCCGATAATCGATAACATCCGCGTTCTTCGGTACGGTGCCGGATTTGGCATTCCTTCCCCGCTTCACGACACTGCGTTCTTCCTCACTCAATGTTGGCAGCATAGCACGAAGCGCTTGCGCTTGCGCCTTAGCGGACACGTAGCGACTTGCCTGCTTGTGCAAATAGTCCGGACGATGATTCTTCCCGACAATCAGCGTTTGCCGAATGAACAGATCGTACAGAGTATCACCCACGTATGCGAGCACTAACGGATTGATTTGCTCCGGCGGCTTGGCCGGAGGTATATAGAAACTGTTCTCCAAGTGGTCTCCTCCTACTTGCGGCGCCAGCGGATGCCCTGCGGCGTATCTTCTAGCACAATGCCTTGCGCGTCAAGCTCATCACGTATTTCATCCGCACGTCCCCAATTTTTCGCCTTGCGCGCTTCAACCCGTTCCTCAATCAGCGCTTCTACTTGATCGTCAAGCAGCGCTTGTTCTTCTTCGCGTAGTATGCCCAGCACAGCATCCATCTCGTTCAAGATTGCTTCCGCCCTCTGTAAGACAGTCAGATTCGTCTGCGGCTTCTCCATATACAGATTCAACTCACTGACGAAGTCGAATACTGCGGTGATCGCATCCGGCGTATTAAAGTCATCCTGCATCTTCGCATGGAACCGTACTAGAGTGTCCTCCATTCGTCCCAACACAGCTGTATGATCATCGTTCAGAAGAACGACAGCAGCGTTCATCCGGTGGCGGAGGTTGTCGGCCGCATTCTGAATCCGGCTCAAGCTTTGCTCCGCTTGCAGCAATGTCTCATCGCTGAATGACAAGGGACTGCGATAATGGGTGGAGAGCATGAACATGCGAACCGCCTGTGGCTTGATCCGCTCCACTATGTCATGAACAAGCACGCCGTTATGCTTCGACTTGGACATCTTCTCATTATTGATCTGAATATAACCGTTATGCATCCAGTAGCGAGCCAGCGGCTTGCCTGTAAATGCTTCGGATTGCGCAATCTCGCACTCATGATGCGGGAATTGCAGATCGAGTCCGCCGCCGTGAATATCGATCGTCTCGCCCAGCAGCTTGTGCGCCATAGCGGAACACTCAATATGCCAGCCCGGCCTCCCCGGCCCCCACGGGCTCTCCCAGTAGATTTCGCCAGGCTTCGCCATCTTCCACAGGACGAAGTCCTGCGCGTGCTCCTTCCGCTCATCGACCTCGATTCGCTTCCCGAACTGCAGCTCCTCCAGCTTCTGATGCGACAGCTTGCCGTACTCCTCGAATTTGCTCGTCCGGTAGTACACATCGCCGCCGCTTTCATAGGCGTACCCGTCTGCTTCCAAGCGGCGAATCAAGTCAATAATTTCCGGTATCGTCTCCGTCACGCGCGGATGCACCGCCGGTGCTACGCCAAGTTTCCGTACGTCCTCATTGAATGCTTGAATGAACTGCTCCGCTACCTTCGGCACAGTCGTTCCCATTTCCTCCGCCTTGCGAATGAGCTTGTCATCCACATCGGTGTAGTTCATCACGTATTCGACATCATAACCAAGCACTGTCAAATAACGGCGCACCGTATCGAAGAATATAACAGGTCGCGCATTGCCGATATGAATATAGCCGTACACCGTCGGTCCGCATACATACATGGACACCTTGCCCGCAATCAGCGGCTCGAACTTCTCCTTATGCCGGCTCATTGAATTATAGATGTGCAGCGTCATCTTAGCGTGTTCCCCCATCCTTTACTTTTTCCTTCATGGATTCCTTCCGTTCCGTCATGTCCTCCAGCTCTTCAGACAAGCGATCAATCTGCTGTTGCAATTGACTGCATATATCAATGACCGGGTCAGGCAGATTGCCATGATCCAGCTTGTCGACACGCTTCCCGTTCACCTTCACAATACGGCCCGGATTACCTACGACTGTACTGTGTGCAGGAACTTCCTTCAGCACGACAGCGTTGGAGCCAATCCGCGCATAGTCACCTACTGTGAAGGAGCCGAGCACCTTAGCACCTGAGCCGATGACGACATTGTTGCCAATCGTCGGATGGCGCTTACCCTTCTCCTTGCCCGTTCCTCCCAGCGTCACCCCTTGGTACAGCACGACATCGTCACCAATCTCGCAAGTTTCGCCGATGACGACACCCATCCCGTGATCGATGAAAAATCGGCGGCCGATGCGCGCACCAGGATGAATTTCAATTCCGGTAAAAAATCGGCTGATCTGCGACACCAGTCGGGCAATGCCGAAGCGCCGCTTGCGATAAAACCAATGCGCCGCACGATGCGCCCACAGCGCATGCAATCCCGAATACGTAAACAGCACTTCCGGAATGCTCCGCGCTGCCGGATCGTTCTCGAATACGGTTCTAATATCTTCACGCATGCCTTGCAACACGGTTCTCCCTCCTTCTCCGGTTCCAGCTCCTCTATGTCTCTTGTAAGCTACAAAGCAAAAAACACCTCTGCAGCCTAAGCTGCAGAGGCATCTGGGTACGCGGTTCCACTCTGCTTGGATCACTGCATGCCAGCATGGCAGCGGCGGTCCTTCTTCTGCGGCCTGTAACGGGACCATCCGGCACAGCTTACGAGCTTAAGCATGCGACACACATGCAGCTTCAGCTGTGCGGCTCCCAGGTGCACTTCAGTCTGTTCGGGGATAGGCGGCTTCCAGCCAGCGCCTTGCGCCGACCGCCCTCTCTGGCAGCCCCAATCACAGTCCTACTCTCCTGTTCCGTGCCTTCTCTATATTTATCATAGCCCAAATTCACGTATATGGCAATGCTGCTCCACGGCAGTCTAGTCCTCGAACGAGAGCAACCCTATGCCTAATAGCTTAGCGCCACGCTGCCAATCGCTTCGCCATCTTCTCCTTGCCTAGCAAATACAGCGACCGATTCAAGTCCGGACCGTGTGTCTGACCTGTCAAAGCAGCCCGAATCGGCATGAACAGCTGCTTGCCCTTGCAGCCGGTATCCTTCTGTACTTGCTTGATCGAAGCTTGAATTCCTTCTACCGTGAATGCTTCCAATTCCTCCAGCACTTCGCCGAATCGCTTCAGCACAGTCGGTACCTGCTCATTCGCAAGTACAGTTTTCGCCTCTTCATCCAAGTCCAGCTCGTCCAGGAAGAACAGATCCGACAACGGTACGATATCCGATGCGGCGACCATCTTCTCTTGCTGCAGCGCAACTAGCTCTTCGAGCCATACACGCTGCTGGTCGCTCAACGATTCGGGCAGCCGGCCTGCTCGCTGAAGATGCGGCAGAGCCAGTGCTATAACCCGGTCGAGCTCCGCTTTTTTCATATAATGATTATTCATCCACGCCAGCTTGTTCGTATCGAATACAGCCGGACTCTTCGACAGTCGATTCGCATCGAACATGTCTACAAATTGCTCACGGGCGTAAATCTCCTCTTCGCCTTCTGGAGACCAACCGAGCAGTGCGATGAAGTTAAACAGCGCTTCTGGCAAATAACCGAGATCATGGTACTGCTCGATGAACTGAATGATCGACTCGTCGCGCTTGCTTAGCTTCTTCTTCTGCTCGTTGACGATTAGCGTCATATGTCCGAACGTCGGCGGCTCCCAGCCGAACGCTTCATAGATCATCAATTGGCGAGGCGTATTGGAGATATGATCATCTCCGCGAAGCACATGGGAAATTTCCATGAAGTGATCGTCCACAACAACAGCGAAGTTGTAAGTCGGAATGCCGTCCTTCTTCACAATGACGAAGTCGCCGCTGCTCTCCGCGTCGAAGGATACTTCACCCTTCACCATATCCTGGAACGTATACACTTGCTCCTTCGGCACCTGGAAGCGTACACTCGGCATCCGTCCCTCTTCCACAAATACTTGCTCTTGTGCAGCAGTCAACGAGCGGCATCGACCCGTATACATCGGATTCTCTCCCCGAGCCATCTGCTCTTCGCGCTCCCGCTCCAATTCTTCCTCCGTACAATAGCACTTGTATGCCTTGCCATCCGCCAAGAGCTGCTGCCAATGCTTCTCGTACAGCTCCAGCCGCTCAGTTTGACGATATGGACCGTAGCTCCCGCCCTTATCCACACTTTCATCCCAATCCATGCCGAGCCACTGCAGGAAGCGCAGCTGGTTCTGCTCGCCGCCTTCCACATTCCGCTTCGTATCGGTATCCTCTATACGTATGACCATTGCGCCGCCTTGGCTGCGGGCGAATAAGTAATTGAACAATGCTGTGCGCGCATTGCCGATATGCAAGTGCCCTGTCGGACTAGGCGCATACCGCACACGTACGGCGCGAGTTGCTTCTGCCATCATGCTTCTACCTTCCTTCTCATCCATTATGGGCACATCATAGCATATTTTTTTGTAGACAGACAACGGCTTGCGCCGCAATCCCTTCCTCACGGCCTACAAATCCGAGCCGCTCGGTAGTAGTCGCCTTCACATTCACAGCGTCGATGTCTGCCTCCAGCGCATCTGCAATAATCTCTTGCATCTGCGGGATATACGGTCCCATCTTCGGACGCTGCGCTATAATCGTCGCATCGACATTGCCCAATCGATAGCCCTTCTCCTTGACCAACGTCCAGACCTGCTGCAACAGCTTCAAGCTGTCAGCATCCTTGAAGGCAGCATCCGTATCGGGAAAGTGCTTGCCGATGTCGCCTAGCGCAAGTGCGCCTAGCACGGCATCGGTAATCGCATGCAGCAGCACATCCGCATCGGAATGACCGAGCAGTCCTGTCTCATGCGGAATCGTAACGCCGCCGATCATGCATGCACGCCCTTCTGCTAATTGATGGACGTCATACCCTTGTCCGATTCGAATCATCTGTTCGTCTCCTTCCGCTGTTGCCGCAGCTTGTCTACTGTTCATTCCTCTATCGAGATCCTTTGACATATTGCCATCTGCTTGCTTAACCTTCTCTTCCGCCCATCGCCAGTCATCTGGCGTCGTCAGCTTTATATTCTCATAGCTACCTTCTACTACATGCACACGACCACCAGACCGTTCGATCAGCATCGCATCATCCGTACCCAGGAATCGAGCCGCAGCCGCTTGCATATGCGCCTCGCGCAGCCGATCCGTACGGAACGCTTGGGGAGTTTGCACCGTCCACAACGTGCTGCGATCAGGGGTATGCGTAATGACTCCATTCGTATCAGCAGCCTTGATCGTATCCTTCACCCGAACGGCAAGCACCGCGGCGCTGTCATGCTCTTGCGCGGCGGACAAGCAGCGCTCGATATCCGCTGGCTGGATGAACGGGCGCGCAGCATCATGGACCAGCACCCACTTGCAAGCCAGCTCTTGCAAGCCGGCATAGACCGAATACTGTCGCTCCTCACCGCCAGTCACAACTGTGACCGGTGTTCGAATCTGATAGCTTGCCGCTAATGCACGAACCCGCTTCGTGTCCTGTTCCCCCGTCACAACTACGAGATGCTCGAACCGCTCTGTCTGGTCAAAAGCTTGCAGCGCATAGATAAGTACAGGCTTTCCGGACAACGGCATAAACTGCTTACTCTCCTTCGTACCCATCCGCTTGCCGCGACCTGCTGCCACTATAATTGCCCCCGCTGTTTCCATACGCCTGGTTCATTCCTTTTCCATATGTACTAGTGATCTTCCGCTATTATAGCATATACCAACCCGCACAAGAGTGATGGGTAACGCCTGCCGTGGTCCCTCCCCCCCAAAAAAACAAGCCCGACACCTCTCGGCACCGGACTTATCTATAATCAACTTAGGCTTCCCTATACAGGAAAGATTGTGCACCTCTGCCTACAACGCCTTCTCGATCAGCTTAGGCTTGGCAAATATCATTCTACCGGCTGAAGTTTGCAACACACTTGTCACGAGCACTTCGATTGTATTGCCAATATAATCACGTCCGCTCTCTACGACAATCATCGTGCCATCGTCTAGATAAGCGACACCTTGCCCGTGTTCCTTGCCATCCTTAATAACACTGACGACAATTTCTTCCCCGGGCAGAACAACTGGCTTCACCGCATTGGCCAAATCATTAATGTTCAGCACAGCCACACCTTGCAGCTCACATACTTTGTTCAAATTATAATCGTTGGTGACGACCTTGCCTTGCAGCACCTTCGCCAGCTTGACAAGCTTGCTGTCCACCTCGGAAATTTCCTCGAAATCCCCTTCATAAATAAGAACGCGCACGTCGAGCTCCTTCTGAATTTTGTTCAGAATATCGAGCCCCCGTCTGCCGCGGTTGCGCTTCAGCAGATCGGACGAATCTGCAATGTGCTGCAGCTCCTCCAGCACAAACTCCGGAATGACCAAGGTGCCTTCGACGAACCCGGTTTTGCAAATGTCAGCAATGCGACCATCAATAATGACACTAGTATCTAAGATTTTATGTTCCGGGATGCCTTTGTACTCGCCTTCCTGATCCTTGTTAACCCGCAGCCCGGCCCACAATGCCGCCCATTCTTCATGCCGGCTATAGCCGATTCGCGCGCCAACTGCGCCACAACCAACCAGAACTAGCGCCGACAGAACGGGTCCCATAATCGGGAGAAGCATCAGCAGCTGCATCGCCACAGCGCCAGGAACTAATCCTATGAGCGCCCCGATTGACAATGCCAACAACGCAGAGCCCGGCACATTCTCAAGCTTGATTTCCAAGCGGTTCCACAACGACAACCATGCCTGTCCGCCCCAGCTACCAATAATCAATAAGAGCATAGCGCCAGCTCCGGCCAGCCAATAGGCTCCACCTGCCAACCGATCTGTCCATTCCGGCAGCATGCGGGATATTGCCCATCCGCCATAAGCACCTACTGCCAAACAACTTCCATAATATATGCGCTTCCACATGATGCTAAATCCACCTCCTTGCAAACTTTTCCTTAACAGTATGACCAAATGGCCGGAAGATAATCTTCTCGCAGGAAAGTTTTGAAATCAGCTAGGGCTTCCGCTATAATGAAAGCATCCAGTTTTGCTAGCAAGCGGAACGCTACCCGGTGAGGTGAGAAGATGAGCACGATCCAGTTAAGTGAATTTCAAAAACAAGTATCTGAATTATTGCTCCGTCACCGCAGTCTATTGGACGTCTTGTCCAAGTATGACCAGTCAAATGCATCCGTTCATCGTTCCATCATCAAGGCCATTACAGAATGCGGATGTGTGGAGGTTAACGGCAAGAAGCAGCAGTATGCACCGGAAATGACACTCGACGAAGCGAAGGACACCTTGGAGACACATATGTCGGGGGAGCTGTGCGATACTTGTCTGGAGGCCGTAAGTGCGGAGTTCGGGAAGAACCTGTTTTATATGTCCTCGTTGTGTAATTTGCTGAATATTGATCTGGAAGAAGTCATCGAGCGGGAAATGAAGAAGTGTTCAACGTTGGGATTGTTCAATCTGTCATGAATGAATGCATCAGCATGTCAATACTAGCCGAAAGCTGCCTGTGTGTGATGCGCGGGTAGTTTTTTTGTGCACACAAAAAAAAGAAGAAACCTAAGTTCCTCCTTCTCCAATTCGTTACCCTTCGCTCTGTGCTGGCTGCTCTTCTTGATATTGTGATTCTAGCTGCTTGCGGTGCTTACGCGCCAGACGGCGAACGATAATGTTAACGTTTTTTTTTAGTCCATATAAGGCATATAACACGAGCGGTATGAAAACTAGCTTAGACAGCTGGCCCGGATACATCTTCGCTAATATCACCGCACCGATCAGCAGCAGCGGCGCTATCCACAGCATCGGGCGCGGAATCGCTACCTTCTTGAAGCTTGGATACTTAATATTGCTGACCATCAGGAAGGAGAGCAATATGGTGCTGGCAATGAGTATATACGGCGATAACGAAGTATGGAACAACGCGAGCGTACATAACACCCCGCCTGCTGCGGGAATAGGCAAGCCGACGAAGTACCCCGGCGTACCCGCCACAACGTTGAACCTTGCCAGACGAAGCGCGCCGCATATCGGGAAGATCGCCGTCACAATCCAAGCAGCTGCATCATTCAGGCCTTGGAAAGCGACAGAATATACAATAAAAGCAGGAGCCACTCCGAAGGATATGACGTCAGACAAGGAATCCAGCTCCTTGCCGAAATCGCTCTGCACATTCAACGCACGTGCAACTCGTCCGTCCAGTCCATCTGTCAGCATCGCCACGATAACTAAGATAGCCGCATAATCCGGCAATCCGTTAAATACGAAAATAATCGAGAGGATGCCCAAAAACAAGTTGCCGATCGTAAATAAATTAGGAAGCGATTTTGCAATCATGACGTTCCACCTCTGCGTTTACTATGCCCCAAAACCGACGACTTATCAACCATTGTATGATGGTATGCAAATTAGATATGTCTGTCAACAAAGACCTGTTCCTGAATACGCTTCAAGCCTTCCTTGATCGCGCGAGCCCGCACTTCCCCAATGCCATCCACCTCATCCAGTTCTTCAATCGTTGCCATCGTCACATGCGGCAAATATTCGAACCGTTCCACAATGTTGTGGACAATCACAGAAGGCAACCTAGGGATCTTGTGCAGCATCCGATAGCCTCTAGGGGAGATTGGTTCTTCTAGTATCGTATTCGTATTCGCATAACCGAGTGAACGGATAATGTTGTGATAATCCAATATCTCCTCATTGCTAAGCCGCTTCAGGCTATGACGCATTTCTCGGATTTTGTCCTCTGCTGTTTCTTTGCCGTAATCCCGTAAGAGCAGAACGGCTTCCTCGTCGATTCGGGCCACGAGTTCTTCTAGCTGCATACTTATTAATCGGCCTTCGGTCCCCAATTCATTAATATACTTCTTAATCTCTGTCCGAATGCGGAGCACCATCTCCACACGTTGGATGACAGCCGCCACTTCTTGCAGTGTAACCAGTTCCTCGAACTCCGTCGCGCTCAAGTTCGTGAAGCCTTGATCGAGTACAGCTTTGTATTTCTCTAACGTCTGAATCGCTTGGTTCGCCTTCGTTAGTATGACGCCAATATCCTTCAATGCATACCGCAAGTTCCCTTGGTACAACGTAATGACATTCCGCCTTTGTGATATCGATACGACCAGCTTGCCTGTCTGCTTGGCTACGCGCTCTGCCGTACGATGGCGAATACCTGTCTCAATCGATGTGATTGCAGAATCGGGAATAAGCTGCGTGTTCGCATACAGAATCCGCTTCAGATCCTCGCTTAAGATAATGGCCCCATCCATCTTGGCAAGTTCATACAGATAGTTCGGGGAGAAATCACAATTGATCGAGAAGCCCCCGTCTACAATCTCCATAACCTCCGGACTGTAGCCAACGACAAGCAGGCCGCCTGTTTTGGCACGCAGTACGTTCTCTAAGCCATCGCGGAAATCAGTGCCAGGCGCAACCAGCTTCAACAGTTGATTCATCACTTCTTGGTTATCTTCTTCTCTTACCATACGATCACCCCCGTTTATCTCTGGCAGCCGCTACTTGTGCAGCTGGGGAGCCGCTGTCGCCCAATGCAGCTTCCAATGCTTCGGCTACTGTGCGTACCCCTATTATCTCTATACCTGCAGGTGCCTTCCAGCCCTTCATGCTGCGCTCCGGCATAATGACACGGTGGAAGCCGAGCTTCTTCGCTTCAGCGATTCGTTGCTCTGCCCGGGATACTCCGCGCACCTCACCAGTTAAACCGATCTCTCCGAAGATGACGTCGTATGGATGAGCGGGCTCATCCTTGAAGCTCGAAGCTACACTAACGGCAACAGCCAAGTCTACCGCTGGTTCATCAAGCTTCACACCCCCTGCTACATTGACATAGGCGTCCTGTGTCTGCAGGAACAGACCGATTCGCTTCTCCAATACAGCCATGATGAGTGACAAACGGTTATAGTCTATGCCTGTAGCCATTCTTCTAGGTGATGGGAAATTCGTTGGCGATACAAGCGCTTGCAATTCAACTAGTACCGGTCTAGTTCCTTCCATACTGGCTACTACAGTAGAGCCCGCTGCGCCAATCGGTCTTTCCGACAGGAACACCTCTGACGGATTGGCCACTTCCTCCAGCCCTGCCTCCCGCATCTCGAAGATACCCATTTCATTCGTCGAGCCGAAGCGGTTCTTCACCGCCCGCAATATCCGGTATACCTGATGACGGTCTCCTTCGAAATAAAGGACTGCATCCACCATATGTTCCAGCATGCGGGGACCGGCAATTGTTCCTTCCTTCGTCACATGACCGACCAAGAAGGTTGCGATTCCTTTGCCCTTAGCAATGCGCATAAATTCGCCTGTGCATTCTCTCACCTGCGAGACGCTACCTGGCGCTGAAGCGAGATCCGGTTGATAGACAGTTTGGATCGAATCGATAATGAGAAATTGCGGTTCCACTTCGGATACAGCGTCGCGAATGAAATCCATGTTCGTCTCACACAGCACATATAGCTCATCGCTCAGCACGCCGAGGCGGTCCGCCCGCAACTTCGTCTGCCGAGCAGATTCCTCACCCGATATGTAGAGAACCTTCTGTCCCTTAGCTGCCAAGGAATGGGAGAGCTGAAGCAGCAGCGTCGATTTCCCAATACCGGGATCACCGCCAACTAATAAGAGAGAGCCTGGTACAATGCCGCCTCCGAGTACGCGATTCAACTCGGACATTTCGCTCAAGACACGCGGCTCTCGGCTGCCGTCGATTCGGGTTATCGATGCTGCCTTCTCCCTGCCTGACACGAAGCCGCCTCGGACACCTGCTGTCTTCGGCTGACGCGCTTCCCGCTCCTCCGTCATCGTATTCCAGCTAGCGCAGCCCGGACACTTCCCCATCCACTTCGCCGATTCATATCCGCATTCTTGACATATAAACTTGGATTTATCTTTAGCCATAGAGAGTCCCCTCTAGCTTCCGTTACAAGTTAGCGATTCCTTACACCAGTTTACCATTTTGTTCTACAAGTGAAAAGCCTTTGACAGTCTATTGCACTTTCGTTCATGACGCTTCCTTGACTAGCATTCACTTCAAAGCCGTTCACTATCATGCGCTAGAGTAAAGGGCAGGACATCCTGCCCCTCCTCATCAAACCGTACGTGAGGTTTTCCCTCATACGGCTTTCCGAT
>CAJXLT010000017.1 GCA_913056365.1 uncultured Paenibacillaceae bacterium
CGCTTGGGCTACGCCCACCACTATACAATTCCATGTACCCTACCTAAAGTTGAATACACAAACTTATTGACACTACCGGCTTTCGGGTGAATTACGGGAATAAATGGTCTTAACTACGGTCATGGCGTTGGGGAGCGGCTGTATGGTGGGGAATAAGTCCGAATTATTCTCTTACTTGTCGTGACAAGCCGAGAATGGCTGCAATAAGTTCGTTTATGTCCGCTATTTGTTGAGTTGCTGCATGATAAATGGTCAGGTGAACAGGTAAGGCAAATATAAAGAGTATGACCGCCGCAGCACATAAGTGAATACCCGAAGCACATGCTACCCCCGTACACTCTTGGAGATTTTCCACCGTATCTGATGGCAAGAAGCGTACGAGCTAGGACGTTGGGCTGGACCAATCCAGGGACACACAAGAAAGGCTGCTAATATCGGCTCACCGCAGCGCAGCAACCTGACAGGGACCTTGCGTGAGCAGTGTCCGCTTAGGGAGTTGGCCGGGCAGTAGAAGCCAATCTAGCAGCCTTCATGCACGAATTGTATGCAGCTCAGCAATAAACTATTTAAGCTTCGCTAGTCTTCGTAATGACCTTATCGATCAATCCGTAGTCAGCAGCTTCTTGAGCGCTCATGAAGTAATCGCGATCGGTATCTTTCTCAATCCGTTCCAGTGGTTGGCCGGTGCGCTCGGAGAGAATTTGGTTCAGCTTGTCACGCATCTTCAGAATGCGCTTCGCACGAATCTCGATATCCGATGCTTGCCCTTCCGCGCCGCCAAGCGGCTGATGGATCATTACCTCACTATTCGGCAAGGCAAAGCGCTTGTCCTTCGCGCCAGCAGCGAGCAGGAAGGCGCCCATAGATGCAGCCATGCCCACGCAAATGGTAGAGACGTCCGGTTTAATAAATTGCATGGTATCAAAGATCGCCATGCCAGCTGTAATCGATCCGCCTGGACTATTGATGTACAAGTGAATATCCTTCTCTGGATCATCCGCAGTCAGAAACAGCATCTGCGCAATAATCGCATTGGCTACCTGATCATTGACCGGCGTTCCTAACAGAATGATCCGATCCTTGAGCAACCGGGAGTAGATATCGTAGGAACGTTCTCCTCGGTTAGTTTGTTCGACGACATAAGGCACAAAGCTCATGAGGCTCTCCTCCTTTTACCTGTTTCAGTATTACCAAAGCCTTTACGTATTCTATCATACCTGATTCCAACACCAAAGGTCAAGAAAGGTCAAACTAAAATCAAAAAAAATACTGTCTTCCATTAACGCGAGTCTGTCCATTGAAGGTGCAAAGCTAAATCGTGCACGGCAACGATGTGCAGGTTAACGCGCTCGCGAGGGATCGAACCTCGATCTCAGGCTCCGGAGGCCTGCGTCGTATCCATTGGACCACGAGCGCACACAAGTACTAAGAAGGAGACAGCGAAACTAATTATAGGTGATTCCACGGGAAAAAGCAAGGGGCATTCTTTCACTTGCAATTTGTCAGTAAATCCAATAAAATAAGTGATGTAGAGGGTGGGACGGAAATTGTTTATGTGGGACGGATAACGTCCAGCAGATACATTCCCCTCATAAAATGACGGTGCCGTCTAGGGATTGGGGTGGAGAACAATTGGGCAGTTTGCTTGAATTGCAGAAGCAGCTTCTTCCCGAGCTGATGGATGTCATGAAGAAGCGGTATACGATTCTCCATCATATTAAGTTGAACGGTACTGTAGGAAGACGGACGCTTGCCCACTCGGTACATATGACCGAGCGTATGCTGCGCAGTGAAGTAGATATTCTCAAGCAGCAGGGCTTGCTCGACACGAACAGCTCAGGCATGCATATCTCGATAGCTGGTGAGGAGCTGCTTGAAGGGCTGGAACCCTATATTCGCGAGCTGTTCGATCTGACCGACCTAGCGGAGCGGATTCGTAGTCACTTCGGGCTGAAAGAAGTGATCATTGTTCCCGGTAATTCGGATGATTCCATCCTGGCGAAGAAGGAGCTGGGCCGTGCAGGTGCAGCTGCACTGCGGAAGGTTGTTCAACCGAACGACGTCATTGCGGTAGCAGGCGGCTCTACGATGGCGGGCATTGCTGACAGCCTGATTGCCTCAGCGGCATTCCGTGGTACGTGGTTCCTGCCGGCACGCGGCGGACTTGGCGAGCATGTCGAGCTGCAGGCGAATTCAATCGCGTCGACGATGGCGAAGCGCACGGGCGGGCAATACCGGCTGCTGCACGTGCCTGACCATCTCAGCGAGGAAGCGTACCAGTCCTTGATTCAGGAGCCGAATATTCGCGAGCTGATCGCGATCATTCGCAAGGCTCGCATCGTGGTACATGGAATCGGAGACGCTATGGTCATGGCGACCCGGCGCAATGTGGACGTGTCTGTCAAGGACAGTCTGGCCCAAGAAGGAGCGTTGGCCGAGGCGTTCGGCTACTACTTCGATAACAGCGGCAGTGTCGTGCACAATATTCCGACCGTCGGGCTGAGACTCGAAGATATTCGCGAGACCGAGCTGGTCATCGGCGTAGCCGGCGGCAGAAGCAAGGGTGAAGCGATAGCAGCTGTCTTACGTTTCGGACACGAGGATATACTGGTGACAGACGAAGCTGCAGCAGAGCAAATATTGAATTACCTATCTTAATGGCATGTTTTCTTAACGGGGCTTAGCACCGTTTTGAGATAAACGCAACTATATTTTTTCAAGGAGGACATGAATCATGGTGAAAATTGGTATTAATGGATTTGGACGTATTGGACGCAACGTATTCCGCGCTGCGCTGAACAACCCGGAAGTTGAAGTGGTGGCGGTTAATGATTTGACAGACGTGAAGATGCTTGCGCACCTGCTCAAGTACGACACAACACATGGCAAGCTTGACGCTTCTGTTGAAATCGCAGAGGGTGGTCTGCAAGTGAACGGCAAGCTGGTGAAGGTATTCGCTGAACGCGATCCTGGAAGCCTGCCTTGGGGCGAGGCTGGTGCTGAGATCGTAGTAGAATCGACAGGTATCTTCACAGCGAAGGAAAAAGCAGAAGCTCACCTGAAGGGCGGCGCGAAGAAGGTTATCATCTCCGCTCCGGCATCGAATGAAGATATTACGATCGTTATGGGTGTGAACGAGGACAAGTATGATCCAGCTAATCATACGGTAATTTCCAACGCTTCTTGTACGACGAACTGCTTGGCGCCATTCGCGAAAGTATTGAACGACAAGTTCGGTATCGTGAAGGGTATGATGACGACTGTTCACTCGTATACGAACGACCAGTCCGTTCTGGACGTGCCGCACAAGGACGCTCGCCGCGCACGCGCAGCTGCGGAGAATATCATTCCTTCCACAACAGGCGCTGCGAAAGCTGTTTCCCTCGTATTGCCTGAGCTCAAAGGCAAGCTGAACGGTATGGCAATGCGCGTACCTACACCGAACGTATCCGTTACTGACTTGGTTGTAGAGCTGAGCCAGAACGTATCCGTAGATGAAGTGAACGCTGCGCTGAAGGATGCTTCCGAAGGTGCGTTGAAGGGCATCATGAACTACTCCGAAGAGCCGCTTGTATCTAGCGATTACAATGGCGATCCGGCTTCCTCCACCATTGACGCTCTGTCCACTATGGTCGTTGGCGACAACATGGTGAAGGTTGTTTCCTGGTACGACAATGAGTGGGGTTACTCCAACCGCGTTGTGGATCTCGCTTCCTACATCGCAAGCAAAGGGCTGTAAGAGTCTGAACATCAAATGCATAAGGGGAACCCAGAGGAGAAGCGATTCTCCTCTTTCCCTGATTATAGGGAGCAAGCGAGATCACAACAGTGAAGATAGAAGGAGGATACCGTCATGAATAAGAAAAGCGTACGGGATGTAGAAGTACAAGGGAAACGGGTATTCGTGCGTGTTGATTTCAACGTGCCGCAGCAGGACGGGAAGATAACAGACGATACACGGATTCGCGAAACGTTGCCAACGATTCAATATTTGGTCGAGCGCGGCGCCAAGGTCATTCTTGCGAGCCACATGGGTCGTCCGAAGGGTGAGGTAGTCGAGGAACTGCGCCTGACGCAAGCAGCGGAGCGTCTGTCCGAGCTGCTCGGCAAGCCGGTACAGAAGGCGGATGAAGCGATTGGCGAGAACGTGAAGCAGCTTGTCGCCCAGCTGAATGAAGGCGATGTGCTCTTGCTGGAGAATGTGCGCTTCTACCCAGGTGAGGAGAAGAACGATCCAGAACTGGCGAAGGCATTCGCGGAGCTGGCAGACCTGTATGTGAATGATGCGTTCGGAGCCGCTCATCGTGCGCATGCTTCGACAGAAGGGATTGCCCGTCAGCTGCCGGCCGTATCGGGGCTTTTGATGGAGAAGGAACTGGACGTGCTCGGCAAGGCGCTGTCCGATCCGGATCGCCCGTTCACAGCGATCGTAGGCGGCGCGAAGGTGAAGGACAAGATTGCGGTCATCGAGAATCTGTTGAACATCGCAGACAATATCATTATCGGCGGCGGCCTGTCCTACACGTTCTTCAAGGCGCAGGGGCATGAGATTGGTCAGTCACTGGTAGACAACGAGAAGCTGGATCTTGCGCTTAGCTTTATTCAGAAGGCGAAGGACAAGGGCGTCAACTTCCTGCTTCCGCAAGATATTGTAGTAGCGGACGACTTCAGTGTGGATGCGAATACGAACATTGTCGATGTGACTGGGATTCCGGCTGAATGGGAAGGCGTGGACATCGGTCCGAAGACGCGTGAAGTGTATGCGAAGACGATCCAAGAGTCAAAGCTGGTTGTCTGGAACGGCCCGATGGGCGTGTTCGAGATGGCGCCGTTCTCAGGCGGTACGCGTGCAGTAGCAGAAGCTTGCGCGACGACATCGGCTTATACAGTGATCGGCGGCGGCGATTCTGCTGCAGCTGTTGAGAAGTTCGAGCTTGGCGACAAGATGGACCATATTTCCACAGGCGGTGGCGCATCGTTGGAGTTCATGGAAGGCAAGGCGCTGCCAGGCGTAGTAGCACTGAACGACAAGTAAGAGAGGAGTGAGCAAGCAACGTGAGAACACCAATTATTGCAGGCAACTGGAAAATGTTCAAGACAGCCGTTGAAGCGGCAGCATTCGTAGAAGCAGTCAAAGGCAAGGCGGAGGTTGGCGGTGTGGAAAGTGTCATCTGTGCGCCGTTCACAGCGCTTCCGGCATTGGTAGAAGCGGTGAAAGGTACGACGATCAAGGTGGGCGCGCAAAATTTCCATTGGGAAGAGAACGGCGCTTATACGGGCGAGATCAGCGGCGTAATGCTACAGGACCTCGGCGTGCAGTTTGTCATTATCGGGCACTCCGAACGACGTGCGTATTTCGCGGAGACAGATGAGACTGTGAACAACAAGACGAAGGCAGCGTTCCAGTACGACCTGACGCCGATCGTCTGTGTAGGCGAGAAGCTGGAAGAGCGTGAAGCAGGTCGGACCAAGGAAGTGTGCAAGGTGCAGACCGATGCGGCGCTGGATGGACTTACGGCTGAACAGGCAGCACAGGTTGTCATCGCTTACGAGCCGATCTGGGCGATCGGAACAGGCAAGTCGAGCACGGCTGAGGATGCGAATGAGGTAATTAGCTACATACGCGAACAAGTCGCGGCCAAGTTCGACGACAGCACGGCACAAGCGATTCGCATTCAATACGGCGGCAGCGTGAAGCCGGCGAACGTGAAGGAATATATGGGTCAGTCCGACATTGACGGCGCATTGGTCGGCGGCGCTAGTCTCGAGCCGAATTCCTATATTCAGCTCGTTGAGGGGGCGCGCTAAGATGAGCGTACCCAAACCAGTAGCGCTAATCATCCTGGACGGCTTCGGCTTGCGTGAGGACGATAGCTGCAATGCAGTTGCGCAGGCCAATAAGCCTAACTTCGACCGGTATTGGGGGCAATATCCGCACACACGGCTCACTGCGTGCGGCGAAGCTGTCGGTCTGCCGGAAGGGCAGATGGGCAACTCTGAGGTCGGCCATCTGAATATCGGCGCAGGTCGGATCGTCTATCAAGACTTGACCCGCATCCACAAGTCGATTCGCGAAGGCGACTTCTACGAGAATGAGACGCTGATGAAGGCCGTGCGTCATGCCAAGGAGAACGGCAAGAAGCTGCATCTGTATGGGCTCCTGTCCGACGGTGGCGTGCACAGCCATATTGAGCATCTGTTCGCGCTGCTCGATCTGGCGAAGCGTGAAGGCTTGCAGGATGTGTTCGTGCATGCTTTCCTAGACGGACGCGATGTTGCGCCAGACAGTGCGAAGCATTACATGGAGCGGCTGCAAGATTATATGGATGAAAGCGGTGTAGGCAAGGTAGCGACCGTACAAGGCCGCTACTATGCAATGGACCGCGATAAGCGTTGGGACCGTGTCGAGAAGTCATACCGTGCGATGGTATATGGCGAAGGTCCGACCCACCGCGATCCGGTGCAGGCTATTACGGAGAACTATGAGCAGTCGGTATATGACGAATTCGTTCTGCCGACTGTGATGGTAGACGAAGATGGGAAGCCGCTTGGTCTCGTGGAATCGAACGATGCCGTTATCTTCTTCAACTTCCGCCCGGACCGGGCTATCCAGCTGTCGCAAGTATTCACGAGCGATGACTTCCGTTCCTTCGAGCGCGGTGAGAACCCGCCGAAGAATCTGTACTTCGTCTGCATGACGTTGTTCAGTGAGACGGTTGGCGGCTATGTTGCTTACTCGCCGAAGAACCTTGATAATACGTTCGGCGAAGTGCTCGTCCAGCATGACAAGAAGCAGCTGCGTATTGCGGAGACAGAGAAGTATCCGCATGTCACCTTCTTCTTCAGCGGTGGCCGCGACAAGGAGCTTCCAGGCGAGACAAGGGTGCTGATCAATTCGCCGAAGGTAGCCACCTATGACCTGAAGCCGGAGATGAGCGCCTATGAGCTGGCAGAAGCTGCGGTGCAGGAGATCGAAGCCGATAAGCATGACGCGATTGTCCTCAACTTCGCTAATCCGGATATGGTCGGCCATTCCGGCAAGCTGGAGCCGACGATCAAGGCGATCGAAGCGACCGATGAATGTCTGGGTAAGGTTGTAGATGCTGTACTAGCTAAGGGCGGCACAGCAGTTATTATTGCCGATCACGGCAATGCTGACATCATGTGTGATGCCAACGGCGGTCCGCACACGGCACATACGACGAACCCGGTGCCTTGCATCGTGACCAAGGATGGCGTAAGCTTGCGGGAGGGCGGTATTCTAGCGGATGTCGCGCCGACGCTTCTCAAGCTGCTGCAGCTGCCGCAGCCTGAGGAAATGACCGGTCAATCATTAATCTGAGGAACATTATCAAAGGAGAGACGTAAACGATGACGATTATTGCGGATATTTATGCACGCGAGGTACTAGATTCGCGCGGCAACCCGACAGTTGAAGTAGAAGTGTATCTGGAGTCCGGCGGAGTAGGCCGTGCGATCGTGCCATCCGGCGCTTCAACGGGCGCCTATGAGGCGGTTGAGCTGCGTGACGGCGACAAGTCCCGCTATCTCGGCAAAGGTGTGCTGAAGGCTGTAGAGAATGTGAATGCAATCATTGCGCCTGAGCTGATTGGCTTCGACGCGCTGGACCAAGTGGCAATCGATCAGAAGATGATCGAGATTGACGGCACAGAGAACAAGGGTAAGTTAGGCGCCAATGCGATTCTAGCAGTCTCCATGGCAACTGCCCGCGCAGCTGCAGACGCTCTTGGCGTGTCCCTGTACACATACCTCGGCGGCTTCAATGCGAAGACACTGCCAGTGCCGATGATGAACATCGTCAACGGCGGTGAGCATGCCGACAACAACGTAGACGTACAAGAATTCATGGTACTGCCGGTAGGCGCATCTTCCTTCAGTGAAGCGCTTCGCACTGGTGCAGAGATCTTCCATAGCTTGAAGGCTGTGCTGAAGGACAAAGGCTTGAACACCGCAGTAGGTGACGAAGGCGGCTTCGCACCGAACCTGGCATCCAATGAGGAAGCTATCCAGGTCATCATCTCCGCGATCGAGCGTGCTGGATACAAGCCGGGCGAAGATGTGTTCCTCGGCATGGACATCGCTTCTACGGAGTTCTTCAAGGACGGCAAGTACCATCTGGAAGGCGAAGGCAAGTCGTTCACGCCTGCTGAGTTCGTTGATCTGCTCGCTTCCTGGGTAGAGAAGTATCCGATTATCACAATCGAAGACGGCTGCGCAGAGGACGATTGGGACGGCTGGAAGCTGCTGACTGACAAGATCGGTGACAAGGTGCAGCTCGTAGGCGACGACTTGTTCGTGACGAATACGAAGCGCTTGTCCACAGGTATCGAGAAGGGTATCGGCAACTCCATCCTCGTTAAGGTGAACCAAATCGGTACACTGACCGAAACCTTCGACGCGATCGAAATGGCGAAGCGCGCAGGCTATACAGCGGTTATCTCTCACCGTTCCGGCGAGAGCGAGGACTCCACAATCGCCGATATCGCCGTAGCAACGAACGCTGGTCAAATCAAGACCGGTGCACCAAGCCGCACAGACCGTGTTGCAAAATACAACCAGCTGCTTCGCATTGAAGACCAGCTTGTCGGTGTAGCGCAATACGCAGGACAAAGCGCGTTCTACAACCTGAATAAGTAAGCAAGATGCAAGAATAGCATAGAATACGTCCAATAGGGCAAAATTGAGCAAGGATTCCTCACAATCGTGAATAGGAACCTTGCTCTTTTTACGGCATAATGATAGGTACATCAGAGCAAGGCGAAAGGAGATACATCAAGTTATGGCAAAGATTCCAGTTGGATTGCAGATGTATACATTGCGGGATTTGACCGCTGAGGATTTCACCGGCACCTTGAAGAAGGTAGCGGATATCGGTTATAACGTTGTGGAGTTCGCTGGCTATGGCGACCTTCCGGCGAAGGAACTGAAGAGCTTGATGGACGGGCTCGGTATGCGTTCCCCTTCGAGTCATGTCGCGATGACGATATTGGAGGATGCAGACAGCCTGCAGAAGCAAATCGAGTATTCGCTAGAGATTGGACAGAAGTATGTCATCTGCCCTTTCCTCGAAACAGAGCGCTTCACGGACCAGGAGCAATTCGCTACATTAGTGGAGACATTCCGCAAGGTAGGCGAAGAGCTGAAGAAGAACGGGCTTCAGTTGGCTTATCATAATCATGATTTCGAATTCCAGAAGGTGGACGGCGACTATGCGTTGGATCGGCTCTATGCATCGCTTGATCCTTCGTTGATGGTGGCTGAGCTCGATCTGTATTGGGTGGCCAAGGCTGGTCTTGATCCGAAGTCGTACCTGCAGCAATACAAGGGACGTTGTCCGATTATCCACTTGAAGGATATGACGAAGGATGAGCGCAAATTTTTCGCAGAGGTAGGACAGGGCTCCATAGACTTCCCATCGATCTTCAATGTAGCAGATGAAGTCGGGATTGAGTACTACCTAGTCGAGCAGGATCGTTGTGAGCGTCCGCCGCTGGAGAGCGTGCAGATGAGCATGGATTACTTGAAGTCGATTGGTATTGCCTGAGGGAATAAGGTGGCGGGAAGCAATCTTGGAAGCTTGTATGCAACGTTGGTTGCGTGCGAGCGGGCGGTTGCTTCTCGCTTACTTTGCATTGTGCAGCTTGACGTTCGTTCATGGTTGTCATTTGGCTGAGGATATGCTATCATAGGTGTACTGTGTTCTGAATGAACACGCAAGCGCGGGTAGCAGGAGGTGTAAGGTATGCACTTGACTTTTAAGATTTTGTTGATAATTTTCTCGCTCGGTATGATTCTCGTTGTACTATTGCAGAAGGGCAAGAGCGCTGGGTTGTCTGGTGCGATCTCAGGTGGTGCTGAGCAATTGTTCGGTCGTCAGAAGGCTCGCGGGATGGACTTGGTGCTGTCCAGAATTACGATCGGGGTGGCAGTTGGATTTTTCTTGCTTTCGCTTCTTGTCTCCTACGAGGTATTCAGCTAATAGACATAGCGCAGACAACAGCAGGGAATGCTATTCCTGCTGTTTTTTTATGCGCATTTGCTGTCGTGATCGGGCAAGCATGCTGGCGCGACTTGTGGCGGATAGAACCTAACGATGTGATTGGATGTCAGGTTGTGAATGGCATGCGTCGAGTTTATGAAGTTGTATTCGAATGGGTCGCAGTCGCGTCAATGGGAAAAAGCTAGCTGAAATTTTGTGGCGGACATGGGTGACCGTTAGCGGGCAAAAACAGGCTATTTACAAATGTAACGGTCGCTGGTGTCCATTAGTTTTGATAAAAACGGGAAAGAAGCAGAAATTGATGTGCTTATGGACATGCGCGTCCATTAGAATCACGAATTCTCCTTATTCGACCTGTAACGGACACCGGTGACCGTTAGATTCCGGTTGGATGATTGCGGCTATTGCAGTATCGACTGGAGGGCTTATTTTCCATTGCCTTCTGGCATAGTGTACAATGAACGGATAATGGGTATAGATAGAAAGAGGTGAACGCGAATGGTAACGGACCAGGATTTATTGAATTTTATGAGGGAAAAGGCGTACAAGCCGATGACATATCAAGAGCTGGAGAAGCACTTCGGTATCGAGAATGCGGCGGACTTCAAGGAGCTCGTGAAGTTGCTTAATCGGCTGGAGGATGAGGGAGAGATTATCCGCACACGAACGGATCGCTATGGTGTGCCAGAGCGCATGAACTTGATCAAGGGACGATTGCAGGCGCATGCGAAGGGCTTCGGCTTCCTCATTCCGGAGGACCGTGAACTAGCCGATGTGTACATTCATGCGAACGACCTGAAGGGAGCGATGAACGGCGATACGCTGCTCGTCCGCGTCACGAAGGGTGCTGACACGCAGCGCATGGAAGGGGAAGTCGTGCGCATCGTGAAGCGGGCGAACACCCAGATCGTCGGCACGTTCGAGAGCTATGAGACTTACGCCTTCGTCGTTCCAGATGACAAGCGGATTACGCGGGATATCTTCATTCCGCAGGAAGGCTTCAACGGCGCTGTATCGGGCACGAAGGTAGTCGTAAAGCTTGTCACATATCCCGAAGGGCGCTCGGCAGCGCAAGGTGAAGTGGTGGAGATTCTCGGTCATAAGGACGATCCGGGTGTCGATATTCTCTCGATTATCCGCAAGCACCAGCTGCCGGAATCGTTCCCGGACGAGGTAATGGCCGAAGCAGAAGCGGTGCCGGACACGATCCGTGAGGAAGAGCTGGCAGGACGGCGAGATCTGCGCGGTGAGACGATCGTGACGATTGACGGCGAGGATGCGAAGGACTTGGATGATGCAGTCCATGTCGTGAAGCTGCCGAACGGCAACTACAAGCTCGGCGTGCATATTGCCGATGTCGGCTACTACGTGACCGAAGGCTCGGCACTCGATCGGGAGGCTTATGCTCGAGGCTGCAGCGTCTATCTCGTCGATCGGGTTATCCCGATGCTGCCGCACCGGCTGTCCAACGGCATCTGCAGCTTGAATCCGCAGGTGGATCGGCTGACGATGACGTGTGAGATGGAGATGGACGCTAGCGGTAAGCTTGTGGCACATGACATCTACCCGAGCGTCATACGCACGAAGGAACGGATGACATACACGAACGTACGCAAGATTCTCGTCGATCAGGACCCGGAAGTGATGGAGCGGTATGCGGATCTGGTCGATCTGTTCCGAAACATGGAGGAATTGGCCGCCGTACTGCGTCAGAAGCGAATGAACCGCGGCGCTGTCGATTTCGACTTCCAGGAATCGAAGGTCATCGTCGACGAGAACGGCAAGGCTGTGGACATCGTCAAGCGCGAGCGATCGGTAGCAGAACGGCTGATCGAGGAGTTCATGCTTGTGGCGAATGAGACGGTCGCCGAGCATTTTCACTGGCTGAAGGTACCGTTCCTGTACCGGATTCACGAGGACCCGGATTCGGAGAAGCTGCAGACGTTCGTCAACTTCGTCTCCAACTTCGGCTATGCTGTGCGTGGCAAGGGCAACACCGTGCATCCGCGCGCGCTGCAGACGCTGCTAGAGGAGATCGAAGGGACGAAGGAGCAGACGGTCATTAGCACGATGATGCTGCGCTCCATGAAGCAGGCGAAGTACGATGCGGAGAGTCGAGGACATTTTGGCTTGGCAGCGGAATTTTATAGCCACTTCACCTCGCCGATCCGGCGCTATCCGGACTTGGTCATTCATCGGATTATGCGCGAAGTGATTCAAAGCAACAATACGCTGCCGGACAATCGTCACAGCTACTTAGAGGAACGAATGCCGGATATTGCGCAGCAGTCCTCTGAGCGCGAACGCGTAGCCGTAGACGCTGAGCGTGATACCGAAGCGCTGAAGAAGGCCGAGTACATGATGGACAAAGTTGGCGAGGAATTCGAGGGCATCATAAGCAGTGTAACCAACTTCGGCATGTTCGTCGAGCTGGACAATACAGTCGAGGGCTTAATCCGGCTGAGCGATCTGACCGACGATTACTACCACTTCCATGAGCTGCAAATGGCATTGATCGGGGAACGCACCTCGCGTGTGTTCCGCATCGGCGACGAAGTGAAGGTGCGTGTCGTCCGCGTCAGCTTGGACGACTACACAATCGACTTCGAGATGGTCGACATGAAGCCGCGCAAGGAGAAGGTCAGCCTCGTCGATGGCAAGAAGCGCCGTGGAAGCGGCGGAGAATCCGCCGTCTTCACACCCGACAAGCCGCAGGAGGGGCAGTGGTACAACCGCCCGCCTGGTGCTAATGAGAAGCGAGGCAAGAAGCGGCGTGGCGGTAAGGGCAAGTCTGCACCGCGCCGCGATAAGTCAGGACCTGGACGCGGCAAGTCCGGGAAGAAGGCGAATGGCCTAGCAGCTGTGGCGAAGAAGGCCTCCAAGCGGAAGAAGAAGTAAGCAGGGAGTAGGCGGCGGTGCACTAGCGTGGCTTGCTCCTCCATCCACTTGCTCCAGAGGACTGCGGATAGCGGCAGGAGGGGCAAGTGGATTTATTTTTAAGAGGTGCGGTCGGTATCTTGATTTTGACTAGGGGGCTTTGTTAGAATGGATATCTAGCTTGCAATCTTCGCATCTTGTGACTTGTGCCTCCTGTCGTCAACAACAGCGGCACGGAGGAAGTACAGCGCAAGCGCGTACGTGTGAAGGATAGGGGGAATGCGGAATGGCGAAGAAGAAAGCGGACAACGTACTGGCACAGAATCGGAAGGCGTCCCATGATTACTTCATCGAGGAGACGTACGAAGCCGGGCTTGTGCTGACCGGTACCGAGATCAAGTCGCTGCGCAATGGGCGCGCCAACTTGACCGACAGCTTCGCGACCATCCGCAACGGAGAGGCGTTCGTGCACAATCTGCACATTAGCCCGTTCGAGCAAGGCAATATCCACAATCCCGATCCGACCCGAGCCCGTAAGCTGCTGCTGCACAAGAAGGAGATCGCTAAGCTCATCGGCTCCTCGAAGCAGGAGGGCTACACGCTCGTGCCGCTCAAGATCTACTTGAAGAACGGCTTCGCCAAGCTGTTGATCGGTCTCGGCAAGGGTAAGAGACAGTTCGACAAGCGCGAGACAGCTGCCAAGCGGGATGCTCAGCGCGATATCCAGCGCGCACTGCGTGAGAAGCAGAAGGTCGCGCGGTAAGCTTCGCCGACAACAAGGCAGTTGCGCTGCAACGACCGGAAGCAGAGGCAGCCGCCGCCAGTCCTTCCATGAACCTTCCCTGTGCAGGAAGAGGGACTGTGTTATAATATGATTGTAAGCCAGTGAAGCGCGGATGTATCCAGCGCGCAGCTGTTAGCTGGAACAGCGTAAACTTTCATACCTCGGGGGCGTTCTTGGATTCGACGGGGGTAGGTTGCGCATGAGTAGCGGGTAGTGGGGTCGTCCACTATACAACGCAAAGCCAATAATAACTGGCAAACAACAAACTAACTACGCTTTCGCAGCTTAATAACCTGTGAGCGTGCTCTACCACTCCATCGCCCATGTGGCGTGACTAGGGCTCAACTTTAGTGGGATACGCCGCTGGGTCTCCGTCTGGGGTCCACGGAAGAAGACAATCAGACTAGTCTAAGCTGTGGTGGGTGACCTGGCAGCGGCTTAGGCGAAACATTCACAGGTTACTACACCCGTAGAAGCTGATGTGGCGATATCTTCGGACAGGGGTTCGACTCCCCTCGCCTCCATACATAGCAAAAGGCACCCGCGAGGGTGTCTTTTGCTATCTACAGGAGTCCGAAGTGGGGAGGAGAACCCGAAGGGTCGGCCGCACGAACCGGAGTGAAGCGGAGATAGGCTATATGACAATGTGATATACTAAGCTTGACAAAGTAAGCTGGAGGTGTTCAAGATGCGGTGGAATGAAGTTCAGGAGCGTTTTCCCAACGAATGGGTTGTTCTGGAGGCGACAAAGGCCTTTTCAAAGGAAGGTCAACGTTATATTGAGGAAATGACGGTGATCGAAGTGGTCGCGAGAGAACGTTATGTAGGCATAAGAGGAACTAGATGAGAATAAAGAACGGTACGGTCTTTCGTTTGTTGCTATAATCATTGAGTTTCAAGGAAAAAGATTGCGTTTGGACAACGTACTTATTGACACGGGATCAGCTAGTACTCTATTAAATGCAGACATTGTTAGAGATATAGGCATAATTCCTGAAAAGGATGATACAGTTGATACTATCAGAGGTGTAGAATACGTTAATACCAAAATTGTCGATTCAATTGCTATTGGAGGAACTATTGCGCAGGACTTTCAAGTTGAAATTGGAAGCATGGATTATGGGCATGTATTTTGTGATACCATGTCGAAACGATAGGACTATTTGATCATATCTGTACATTATCTTTTTTTTTATGCTATAATAAAGAAAATTATTTATATTTTCAGATTATTTTCAGTAGCGTTGCAGTAAACTTTACATGAAATCCGGTCGCCAAGAGTGGAGTTAAATCTTGCTTGAAATGTCAAATAACAATAATAGTGAGTATTCCTTTGTGTAGTGCCGCGATTAAAATCGACATTAATGAAAGCGCTCTAGTAAGAGAAGAATTGGATTAAGCAGTTTCAGAAGAAAGGAGGATTATTATAGGTCTTTTGCTGCCGAATTATTGGTTCGTGTGGTCATGTCTAAAGAAATTCCGCTTCGAAACCAAGATATTCGAATAGACAGCAATGAATACGGTATTTCGTTGACGAGAATTATAGACTGACTTTCTGCATGTGCTTGTTCGAATGAATATCCGCGAAGATGTTACCGTCTTGAGCTCACACAATTAGCGGAAGACTGCTTACAGTGAATCGCAAAGTAAAAAATTCGAGTGGTGCATGGACAAATATCAACGTGGAAAGAGGTAAAGAATGTATGTCAAAAAATCCGGTATATGATGTTGTTGTTGTGGGAAATGGTATTTTAGGACTATCACTGGCACTTACGCTGGTTCGAAGGAAATTACGTGTAGCATTAGTTGGCGAATCCCATCGGCCATGGGCAGCATCGACGGCTGCAGGCGCAATGCTAGGGAGCTTCGGTGAAGTAACGAGTACTCTTCTAAAGAGTAAATACGGACGTTTGAAACACGATCTTGCGGTACGTGCTACCGGATTATGGAACGATTGGCTAAACGAATTGGAAGATAATTTTAGTGTTTCTGACATTCGTGCAGCCGATGGAACATTCGTTATCCATAATACCGTTGGTTACTCGAAAATCGATGATGACAACTTCGAGGCCATTCGTGAGTCGCTGAAGGAGTATGGTGAGCCATTTGAGGATATTAATCCAACCGAAATTCATTGGCTTGACCCGGAATCTGGTTCACGTCCCACTAAAGCCGTATATATACCGAATGAACATGCAGTAAACACCACCAAACTTTTTCGAAAATTGGAAGAATCATTTATTTCTCTTGGTGGAACTTTGATTTCTGAAGAAGGCGTCCTGATCGAAAGGAATTATGACCGTGTTGAAGCCTTAGTTCTCAATTCTGGAGAACGTCTGATTAGTGATAAAATCGTAATAGCGGCGGGTGTCAAGTCCCAAACCTTGTTGGATACTGTCCCGGATGTTGCCGCACGTATCCCTGGACTGGTCAGCGGGTACGGTGTTTCAGCATTAGTAAGTACAATGGATGGAACTACGCCAAACTCTGTAATTAGGACGCCTAACCGAGCTTTTTCGTGCGGATTGCATATCCTTCCACGCAGCAGGGGAGAAGTATATGTCGGAGCTACAAACATTATTTCTCCGAGAGTTGTAGACTCGCCTATTTTAGAAGATGTCGCATTTCTTCTTGAATGCGCATACCGCCAAGTTCGGTGGGATTTGTCGAAAGGACGGTTGAGTCGTCTGCAAGTTGGGAATCGCCCTGTGTCCCTCGATGGATTTCCTCTTATTGGTGAAACGGATCTTAATGGTCTCTGGATGATGACGGGGACATTTCGTGATGGGTTAACGCTCTCGCCTTATTTGTCTCGAGAGATGGCCAAACTTATATGTGGCGAGCCAGCTGATGTCGATTTAGAGCTATTTAAGCCAGTACGTAAACCTATTCAACCTTTTTCCCGTGAAGAGATTATTTCGGAAGCAGTAGAGAATACGCTTGCTACCGGATATGAAAGCGATTGGCGAATTCCAGTCGGGTGGCATACTCAGATCGAGTATAATTTGCGAACCCAATATGAAAAATTTGCTAATGATCTAGATCCTGTGTACACACCGCCTGTGGGATTGCTTGATGCTTCTAGTAAAGACCTGGTCATTTTGAAGATGCTTTGTAAATACTATATGCAGCATAACAAAACTACAAGCACGAGCTTCTAAAACCACGTACTAAATATGCATTATCTTTATCGAACAAGCATGTATCCACGATAACAGCAAAAGTTTAAATGACTCATCAGCCCGACCATACCCATCTCGCCAACTGCAATGTCGAAGTGGATGCATTACGGATCATCCACATAATCGAAATGAGAAAAGTGCTGATGCCAATAGAAGTTAAGTTTCAGTGCTTTTTCGCGTGGCGATATCTTCGGACAGGGGTTCGGTCGCACGGACCGGAGCGAAGCGGAGGGAGTACGATATGGACATGTACCGCTAAGGTTGTCATCGGAGAATATGCTTCGGCAATAAGTTTAATCCTCATGTCCATTCCCCCGGAGCCTCCATAAGGCCGGAAGGTACGGATCGCACGGCAATTATTCATGGTGTTGGTGGAACGGAAATTGTTTTTACAAAGTGGTTTGATGCTGTGGTTTTAGGCGATTGGGCAGTGAATGAGTGTAAAGTGGAAATTGGCGCTATGGATTATGGTATAGAAATTGACGGTATACTAGGATTCGATTTCATTCGTACAGCAGGGCTCATAATTGATACTAATAAGATGCGAGTGTATGCTTCTCATTAAGCCATCTCCCCAAACATCCGAATCATCACACTCCGGCCAATTGTGGCTTTGCATAGCCACGGTTCGTCCCCACCATGTTACACAACCGCATGAGGTTGTGTATTTTTGCTTTATATCTGCAGGGAGATTTGATAAATGTATACACGTTATAAATGTTATAACTGTTATAAGGTATAACTAATTGGAGAAGATGCTTATTCAACCTTATTTGACAAGGCTGCAGCATTGTTAGAGTCCCTAGTCAAAAATCATTGTTTTCATAATGAGAATAAGCGGACAGCGTATCTTGTTACAAAGTCATTCTTGCTACTGAATGGATACCATCTGCGAATGGAACGTAAATATGCAGTCGAGTTTATAGTCGATATTGCCAAAGAACTACCAAAATTGGAGACTATCGTTCATATTCTAGAAGAATATTCTGATGAGAGATGATTTACAAGGCGAGCGCGTAGGTGACATTAAATCCGTGGCCACACCCGTAGAAGCTGATGTGACGATATCTATACTGCAAATTAACGTCCCGTATCAACCCCATAACGTTCCAAGGCCTTCGTCGATGCTTCGAGCATTCTCCTCTTCAGATAATCTCCCTCGATGACCCGAACCCGCTTCCCGAGAAATCGAATCTTCGAAAGTAAATACTCCCTATCATTCCCAAGCAGGGAAACGCTAACATGATAGGTGTCTCTGCTCGTATCGTACGCTACATTTTTTTCGAAGCTGGAGAAGGCATACAAGATCCGGGACAGCTCTGCGTTATACTCACGGACAATTTCAATGACGATTTCAGTTTTGCGCTTATCGAGTATGTCTTCGATTGTCTTCAGAATGGTTTCCACTGCCGCCAGTTCAATAGGCTCAATCTCGACAGATCGGATCTTCTTCAATCGGGTGCTCATAAAGCTATGATGACGGGTGTGATACCAGAGCAAATACCATTCCCGCTTAACCATAGAATATTCCAGCTTGTAAGGAAACCCTGACTGGTCAGAGAGCACACGTCCCCCTTTAACCTCGCAAGTTAGTCGAACACCGGATTTATGCATGATGTGCCTGCGCAACGGCCTAAGCAATGGGTGGTAGACTTGTTTTTCCGTTGCGCGAGCTTTTTCTATCAAATGAACGGAGGTATCCATAACTGAGTCCGGTCCGAGGGCTGACCGCAGCTTGTCTAACGTATCTGCTGTGAAAGCATCAGCCGCCACGGGGTGCTGCAGCATAGTCTTCAGCCATGCCCGTTCGAGTGAGGTGACCATGAACGTACCGGAGTCCTCCAGCCGGGAGATGATCTGGTGATTGAATATTTTTTCAAACAGATTCATAGTAGGACTGCAGCTCCTTCCATTCAGCAATCATCTCCTGACGAAGCTGGACAGGCTCAAGCACCTCACAGCTGGAACCGAAGCTCCGCAGCCACGGCTTGATTTCGGTCGTGCCGTTCACTGTAATCTCGTATAGAAAGGAATGAACGTCTTCTTGCACAATGTGTCCCCATTGACCTTGGAGTATAACTCGCTCTTTCACGAAATTCGATTCAGAACCTTCAGGATTATAAAATCGTGCGCGCACCGTAACAGGTTTGCCAGTATCGATGAGCCAGCTGTGCCTGATATGTGCTGTAAGCGCGGTTGCCATTGCCTCATACGTTGCCTCGTCAACAGACTTGTCTTCCTCTACCATCTGCGTAATTCCCTCCATGCGATATTTCCGGATTCCTTCCCGTCCATGGGACAGCAGATACCATCTTCCATATTGATGATCGTATACAATCTTGAGCGGAAGCGTCTTGTGGACTTTGCCCGCCGGGTCCCGTTCGAATAAGGGATTGGTGTTCTGGGAGGAGTAGCTCTTCTCAGACTTAGGCGAGAAGTATAGAAACCGAACGCTGCGGCGATTGCGAATGGCATGAAGCAGCTTGAACAGATGAGCTTCGTCCAAGATCCGAGAATAATAGTGATATTTATATAGAAAGGGCTCTACAGCTTGCTGATCTAATTGATTGCGCAGCAGTTGCTTCTTGATTCCATCACGCAGCAGATAGCCTTGAACAGAAGGGATCTGCGTGTTGGCCATCACATCTACGAAGTCATACAAGTCTAGGCGTTCATCATCTGATAGGCATCGAATCAAGTCGTCTTGGATGCGATACCGATAAGGACGAGGTCCCGGCTCCTTCTTGATAACACCAGTCTCCTCTAAGTACTTGAGATCGGATCGAATGGTCTTCTCGTCAGGTATAGGCAGCTCAGAGGATAGCTTGCCGCAGCACATATCCATCAGCTCTGTCACAGTCAGGGCTTGGCTGTTCATGGCAGCTATCAGAAGTGAGATTCGTTGCCCTTCGGATTCCTTGACGGATTTGGCGCGATACAGAAATAAGAGAAGAGGATCGTTGGATTCATAGTACCTGTAATGTAGCGTTTCTGACAATTCCCTGCTTTGTTCCTTCAGCAGTTGCTGGTGCAACGAGCTTACGACTTCTTTGAGCCTGCGGATCGTCTTATCGAACGTGTGAACGGAAATACCGAGCCGTTCCGCGAATTGCTGTCTGCTGAAAGCGCCGCTAGTCAATACTAGCATGCGCAGGAATTGAATTTCTTTGTCGAAGCTTTCTTTAGCCAATGGGATCCCCCGTTCTATGCATCATCTTCTTCCATTGTAGCAGGGGAGAGAGTTGGGGGATATGGAAAACTTTATGACAGGTCGTAATACTTTCGCCATGTTCGTACCGGTAGGAAGATGCGATGATAGAGCCTGTAAGACACTTGGTTCTTGATATCCTTCGGGTACTTGACCATGAGTATGTGCTGCATTATGAGGATGGACAATTTGTACAACTGCTTAAGTCCGGTACCTACGTTTTCTGGAACGTACTGAAGACACACACCTTCCTGCATGCGGATATCAGAAACCCTGAACTGCCTGCAGAGGTGGATAGATCAATCCTGCCGAAGATTGCTGTTCATGTGCAGTCTTGCGAAATCGCAAGCTATGAGACGGGGTTTTTGTTTTACGATCATGTGCTGCAACGTGAGCTTGCTCCAGGCAGGTACTACTTCTGGAAAGGACCCGTTTCGGTTATGGTCAATTCGGTTGATAGAAGACAGCAGCAGATGGATCTCGTTGGTCAAGAAATGATGACAGAGGACAAGGTAACGCTGCGCATGAACTTCGTCTGCCAATACAAGATAGTAGACCCTATGCGAAGCTTGGAGATGAAATCGTTCGACGAACAGGTGCACATCCAGCTTCAGCTTATGCTTCGGGAATATGTTGGAATGCTTAAGCTAGATGAGCTTCTGAAGCGGAAGGAAGATGCAGCAACCTTCGTCCTGTCCCGATTACGCGAGAAGGAAGAAGAGTTCGGTGTGCAGTTCCTGAGTGCGGGAGTTAAGGATGTGATTCTACCAGGAGAAATGAAAGAGATCCTGAACACCGTCCTGCTGGCTGAGAAGAAAGCTCAAGCGAACTTGATTACCCGCAGGGAGGAGACAGCGTCTACCCGAAGTCTGCTGAACACCGCCAAGCTAATGGATGAGAACCAGACACTGTTCCGTCTGAAGGAGTTGGAATTCCTTGAGAAAATGTGTGAGAAAATCGGGACGATCTCTGTGACGGGCGGCGGGGACCTGCTGGAACGGCTCGGCTCTCTCATTGGGAAGAAAAGCACTGCAAGCCAATAATGAACGTTGAACGATCTAGGGAGGGAAGAGTGTAATGGTGAATGTTAGAGAACAAGTATTAAAGGAACTGCAGACAATCGAAATGGAAGAGAACGTACGGATTCTGTATGCTTGTGAATCGGGCAGCCGCGCTTGGGGCTTCCCGTCCAAGGATAGCGACTACGACGTCCGATTTATCTATATAAGACCGGAGGATTGGTATTTATCCATCTTTGAGAAGCGGGATGTGATCGAACGGCCGATCAGCGATAGGCTCGACATCAACGGCTGGGATCTAAAGAAAGCTCTGTACTTATTCCGCAAGTCCAATCCGCCGCTGCTTGAATGGCTTCAATCCCCGATCGTGTATAGGGAGGACCACAGGTGCGCGGAACAAATCCGCCAACTCACCGCATCCACTTTTTCCCCTAAGGCATGTATGTATCACTATCTGCACATGGCCAAGGGGAACTATCGAGATTACTTGAAGGGTGAGCAGGTGAAGATCAAGAAATACTTCTATGTTCTTCGTCCCGTCTTGGCATGTGAGTGGATTGAGAAGTATGGCTCGATATCACCTGTGGAGTTCGATCGGCTTGTAGACGCATTCGTCCCGAAAGGAAGCGAGCTATGGGACGTCATCGAGCGTTTGCTAGTTCGCAAAAGAGCCGGGGAAGAAATGGACTATGAGCCTAGGATCAGCCCGATCAATGAATTTCTAGAAGAGAGAATCACGTACTATGAGCAGACCGCACCGGGGTTGAAAACGGCAGAAGGAGTCGAAGGACAGCAGCTTGATGAGTTGTTTCGATTTGTATTGAGAGATATCTGGAAATAGAATAGGCACCCTTCGGGGTGCCTGTTACATATATCGGACCGAAGGGGATTGTTATTGTATTAAAAGTGTGATATAATTTTATTATTGGAATTTTGACCTGCATTCACATATCGCAGAGGGTTAATATTTTCATTACTAACCTTGTGCAATATGTGAATTTTTTATTTTTAACCGAATAAGAATATCATGTAAAATTTAGGAGGTGTTTCTATGCAAACAGGAACAGTAAAATGGTTTAACGCAGAAAAGGGATTTGGATTTATCGAGGTTGAAGGCGGCGAAGATGTATTCGTACATTTCAGCGCGATCGTAGGGGACGGGTTCAAGTCTCTTGATGAAGGGCAGCGAGTAGAATTTAACGTTGTTCAAGGCAACCGCGGACAACAAGCTGAGAACGTAGTAAAAACTTATTAAGTAAGATCATCCCCAAACCTAATGTTTGGGGATTTTCTTTTTCACTGCCAATTCTAAAGGGGAAAGCCTGATGTCTTATTTATGGAATACACCGCTTGAGAATAAAAACCTGACCGCACGAGGTCGGGTTTTTGTTTTGGCTTGAAGCGACCGAAGTTATGTTCGATGCCTGCATACTGATTGTGAGAGAGTACCTTGAAGGTACTCTCTTTGCTGTTTCAAACATTTCATTTTATTTGTCCAATTGACGAACTTTATAAGATGAAATGGCAAATAATACACCTGTCATCATTAGAACTCCACCAGCGATAAATAATAAACGGATTCCCGATCCCGCCTCATGACCTAGAAATATATTTAGCCACGGCCACCTTTCCTCTTGCATAGCGGGTTCAAGCATTCGATCGACCAAGGGGCCCGTAACGAAAAAAGACAAGGGGCTGTTAAAGCGGTAAGCTGCCCATAGGCAGCGAAGATCCTTCCATGCATAGCTTGGGGAGTGTTGCGCTGCAACAGGGAGGAGAATAATGCTCCTGTCATAGCCAAAGGAAGCATCAAAAGAAACAACGCCATCGCCATAACCCACACATGCTGACTGCCCCCAACAAGTACAAACATCGAAGAAGTTAATATGGATCCTATGAAAATGAATTTAATTTTATATCGGAAATCACCCCAAGTCACTGCCAAGATGGCACCTGCCAATGCACCGGCATTCATCACAGACAATAACCAGGACATGACATCATTGCTTTCTGTGATGGATATAAAAAAGGGGATGGCTAACTCCAAAGGTCCATTCAATATGAAGTCCCATAGTGCAAAGTAAAGAAAAAGATAGAGTAGCGGCTTATGCTTCCAAATGTATCGATATCCTTGAACAGCTTCTACCCATGGTTTTTCATCGTGTTTGTTTGAAACGCTATTTTTAATTTCTGGAAGTGGAAGAAAAACAGTTACTCCTATACAAATCGCAAAACTTACCGCATCGATTATTACAATGCCGATTAAGCCAATTGGTTCAATGAGCATACCTGCAATGAATGGAGAAATAACGCCGGCAAGGGGAAACAACATTTCTTTCGCAGAATTTGCTCGGTCCAGCTGACTATCATCTGTCATCAACGGTATTAACGCTGCTGTTGCTGTACTTTGAAGCGCTGCAAATATACCTTGAATGCTAACAATGAAATATAAGTACCATAGTTCGAATGATCCGAATACCAAACATGTGATTAAAATGACGGTACATATCGCTTGGCCTATATCTCCTACGATAATCGCTGTTTTACGCTTCCAGCGATCAACCACCCAGCCAATCCCTGTACCTAGCAGCAGCAATGGCAACTCGTGGAATAAAGAGATCATAAGTAACGGTGTAACGCTTCCGGTCTCCAGCACTACCCAAATACCTACGGCAATCGAAGTGATACGACTGCCGATTAACGAAAGTCCTTGCAAACTTAATAAACTATATAACAATCGATTTGAATGTTTCAATGAGATTTTCTCCTCTCAACACATTAAAAAAGCTTTCTTGGAATCTTCCATTTCCAAGAAAGCTAATAACCCAGGCCATATCATGGACCTCAGTATGCTTAATGTATCGTGTTAGATTCTGAAGGTGCAGTAGTATGATCGCAGACTTAAATAAGCCCTACATTACTGCTTTATTCGATTACGCTCTTCCTTCAGTTCTAACAGTGAGGTACATATCTGATCGATTCCCCTTTATCGGCTAATAAACCACAGTGATAGAAATGATTCATCATTCCAACAACTTAGATTATAACATAAGTTGTGCCAAACCCGATAGTTCATTAGTCTCTTATCGATTTTGGGGAAATGAACGGAACCGTCTAGTCGGGTCAATCGTATTGTTTGGGTAGAAGGAGTGATTGTATTGCGACTGGTGCTGGACAAGATTACGAAGCGGTTCAATGAGAAGGAAGTGCTTCGGGGCGTGGAGCAACGCTTCGAGCAGGGGAAGATATACGGCTTGCTGGGACGGAACGGGGCAGGCAAGACGACGTTGTTCAACTGCATAAGCGGTGAAGTGAAGCTGGATGGCGGTTCAGCCTTGTTGGAGCTGGATGGCACAACGCGCGAGCTGCGTGAGCAGGATGTAGGTTACGTCTATTCGCTGCCGATCCTGCCGGAGTTTCTGACAGGGTATGAGTTCGTGAAGTTCTTCATAGATATTAATCGCCGTCAGCAGCTTCACATCGATCTGACGATCGACCAATATTTCGACATGATGAGTATGGCGGAGGAGGAACGGCATCGGTTGATTAAAGGCTATTCTCACGGGATGAAGAACAAGCTGCAGATGCTGCTGTTCCTCATTACGAAGCCGCCTGTCATTCTGCTAGATGAGCCGCTTACTTCCTTTGATGTTATTGTGGCGCTGGAGATGAAGAAGCTGCTGCGCGAGATGAAGCACAATCATATTCTTATTTTCTCCACTCATATTTTGCAGCTTGCATCCGACCTTTGTGATGAGCTTGTTGTTTTGAACAACGGTCAGTTGGAATCTGTGTCACCTGAATTGCTGCATAGCCCAGAGTTCGAACAGAGCATTATCAAGCTGCTGAAGGATGAGAACCATGTTGAACGTTCTTAGCACGCTGCTGGCGATACGGACGTCTTCGGCGATAAATCTGTTCTTCTTCTATGTACAGAAGCTGCCCTTGATTGGGAAGAGGATCAACAACTCTATCTATGCAAGAACGGAGCTGAAACGGTCGGTCACGGCTCTGGTTGTTGCCGTATTATTGCTATGGAGCCTCCTGTCCAAGCTGCTGTACTTGTATTTGCTTGTTTATTTGCCGGTGACGGCTGCGAACGAATGGTCACACGGACATGAGTCGCTTGTTCTGTTCGTTCACGTATTTGTACTTATCAGCTTCCTGGTTGCAGGAATCAGCAGCGCCAATGTGCTGGAACCGAAGAGGGAAAAGTATGTAGCGGTGAAGCTGATGCGCATGTCGCCTAGACTATATATGCATGCTTCTCTATCCTATCGCTATGTCGTGTTTCTCGGCAGTTACATACCTGCTCTGCTGTTATTCGTGTTGCTTCTGCAAGGGACGGTGTGGCAGGCAGTCATGCTAGCGGTATCCGTCACGGGGTGGAGGGTGCTGTGCGAGTACCTGCATCTGAAGCTTTATGAGAAGACCAAGCTTGTGTTAGTGAAGCAGGTGGCCTTTGTATGGATGGTAATTATTGCAGGTTATATCGTTGCCTATTTGCCGATCTTTCTGGAGGAAGCTCCGCTGGTTGGTCCGCTGCTCATGCATGGGCTATCGGCACTAGTAATCACACTATTAGGTGCTTGGGCAGCCGTTCAGATTACGAGGTACCGGCATTACCGTGAGGCTGTGGATGCTGCAACGAAGCGGGATGATCCCCTCTTGAATATCGGCGCAATGATTGCAGATGCGAGCAAATCGAGTGTTCAGACCGAGGAGAATGATTACGCCGAGGATTCCATGCGTCGGGAGCCATTCGAAGGGAAGGAAGGCTATGCTTATCTGAATGCGATCTTCTTCGCAAGGCATCGCAGCTTAATTCGTCGTCCGTTGTACAAGTGTCTCGCAATTGTTGCTGCTGCCGGCATCATCGGTGCGATCGGAATGATGCTCATGAACCGTATACAGCCGGAGTTGATGCAGCTGGAGTTGACTATGCTGTTCCCGATTCTGCCTCTTGCGATGAACTTGCTGACATTAGGCGAAACAACATGCAGGGCGATGTTCTACCATTGTGATATTAGCTTAACCCGATACAGCTTCTATCGAAGCGCAGCTTATGAACATTTCTTTATTCGGCTGCGCAAGATGACCGGTCACAATTTGCTGATTGCAGCAGTCTTAGGAGGAACTCTGACGCTGGTAGCCTTCACGGCGAGTGGGGGCATGCAATGGCTGGATGTCGTGCTATTATGGCTTAGTATCGGAACGCTGGCAGTTTTTTTTACCCTTCATCATCTGTTTCTCTATTATATCTTCCAGCCTTATTCCACAGACTTGAATGTGAAGAATCCGTTGTACTTCATCGTGTCGTTCGTTGTGTCGGGTGCATGCGGGTTCGCGATCATCTTTCCGCTTTCGCCTATGGTCTTCACATGTGTCGTCTTATCGATTGCCATCGTATACGGAGTCGTAGCGACTGTCTCCATTCGTAAGTACGCGCATGCTACGTTCAGAGTGAAGTAGGGATAGTTGATAGAAGTGGGCTGGTACTCCCCATTAGGGGGAGTCGGCCTTTTTTGTGTACATTTTATGTACGGTGACGTACAGATATTGCTTTCTTGAGAATAAGGTGGTATGGTTGCTTTTATAGACGGTACCGTACAGAAAAGGAGAATGATGATGCCCAAAGTAATCGCAACTGAAGAGCAATGGGTCCGAATAGGAATGGAGAAATTCGCGCAAAGCGGGGAAAGAGGGCTGATCATCGAGCGAATGTCTGCGGAACTGGGTTGCAGCAAAAGCAGCTTCTACTGGTACTTTGAGAATCGCGATGATTACATGGCGCGTGTAGTCGCTCGTTGGAGTGAAGTTGCTACGCAAGATGTGATATTCTCCGTTTCCTTAGCTGAGAATGCGATGGACGGCATTACGACGATGCTGAGGAACATGTTCTCTGTGACGCGGAAGGGTGACTTTCTCTTCCATCTGCGGCAATTGAGCGAACAATCGCAAACCTATCAATCAGTACTGACAAGGATCGAGCGTGCGAGGATGGATTACGCGAAGGAGCTTCTGGTGAGGGCTGGCATGACGTCTGAAGCGGCCGAGATCAAGTCGGGCATCTTGTATCATTATTATCTGGGCTGGTATGAGCGTCACAAATATGAACAGATTAGCGAGGAAGCGCTTTGTTTTCATATCGAAATGGTACGTAAGCAACTACTTGGTCTATGAGGGGGAACTAGCATGATAACCGTAATGACTTGGGCGATCAGCATTATCTTCATGCTGTTGAGTATGTTCCATTGGTATTGGATGGTTGGAGGAACCAAGGGGGCGCAAGCGGCGATTCCGAGCGACGGTTCGACGATGCTGTTCCGCCCTTCCAAGCTTGCAACAGGGACTGTAGCGGGGTTGCTATTGTTAGCGGCATGGTTTGTATTGGAACTCGGTGGGGCGGTGGATCCGATGGTCTTCCCAGATTGGTTGCTAGTATACGGAGGCTGGATCTTATCTGTGGTGTTCATCCTGCGAGCAATTGGGGATTTCCGCTGGGTAGGTTTCTTGAAGAGACACAGGGGCACTGTATTCGCGAAGTGGGATACGATGCTGCATTCTCCGCTCTGTCTAGTTATTGGCATCGGACTCATGATCATTGCTGGATCGTGAAGACGTGCGGAGGATGCGTCGGACCCCGATCTATGGATCGGGGTCTTTGCAGTGGAGAGGGTGCTATCATTGCCGAGGTGTTCTTCGTTACCTATTTCCGATTGACCAGCTTGTCTATCGAACCGCCTGTCATAATGATCTGAATCGCGGTGCCGAATATTTCGGCCATGCTCTTGATCTTGAATTTCGGGTTATCCTCCAGTTGATGATGTATCGTATCGGTGACCATGATTTGCTGAATATGAGGGTTATCGCTTAATTTGTGAATGCAGTCGCCAGAGAATAAGCCATGGGATGCGCATATATACGCCGGGAGTGCGCCATGTTGATGCAGCTCGTTGACGACGTTCAACACGGTTGCTCCCGTATCAATGATGTCATCTACAATGATCGGCGTAAGGCCCTCGACATCTCCAACAAGTTGAAGCTTCTTCGCTTCGTGCGGATGTGACTGCCCTCTGATGAGCATGGCGAACGGAGCATGCAGCCGGTTGGCAAGCCTCTCCGCCATTTTGGCACGTCCAGCATCGGGAGATACGACGATCGGATTAGGGATAACAAGGCTTTCGATATGATGAATGATGAGATCAAGTGCAGTCAAGTGATCGACAGGGATATGGAAAAACCCTTCAATCGCATCTGAATTGAGATCAACTGTAATGATGCGCTGTGCTCCTACCTTGGTTAAGACATCGGCGACGAGCTTCGCGGATATCGGCTGACGAGGCGCCTTCTTCCTCGATTGTCTGGCATAGCCGAAGTATGGGATCATCAGATGTATCGTTTTGGCCGAAGCTCGTTTCGCAGCGTCAATCATGACCATCAGCTCCACCCAATTTTCATTCACTGGGTGTGACAGGGAATGTACTATGAATATGTCGTTATTGCGGACAGATTCCTGATAACGGACATATATTTCGCCGCTTTTGAAGCGGGATATGTCCACTTGTCCAAGCTCCACGTTCAGATAGCGGCAGATCGCTTCGGCTAAAGGTTTATTCGATGTTCCTGAGAAAATCTTGAACTGTTCCATATGCTTCCTCCATCATTTGAAGTGGCGTTCCATCCGTGTGTATATCTAGATAGTTATAGTATACCTTATATAGTTGGGTCCGCACTAGGTGACAGTTGTAGAGTGGATCTAGTGCTTGATGTGCGTGGTGTGGCTTTCGATTATCCCAACCACTTGCTCGAATGTATATTGGTGATTCACCATATCTACAGTAAAATTCTCTGCCTGCTTGGTTTCCATGTGGAAGAGATACCCGTTGAGTTCTAGAAAAATGACTAGTGAGGTGAAGGCGGTTCTTTTGTTGGCATTATGAAAAGGGTGATTCTGTCCTAGTGATGAAAAAACTGCTGCTGCTTTAGCGTGGATACTGGGGTAGGCCTCCTCTGCAAAGGCAAAAAAAATGACAGCTACGTTGATAGCCGCGATTTCTTGAATGGTTAGATATCGGATACCTCGCATTTATCGATCCTTCAGCCCCTTCAAGGTTTCATCATATTCTTGCATCACCTTAGAGAGCGATTCTATGAAGTCAGTACCAACGCCGTCTGGAAGCGAGACTTTGTTCATTTTTTTGATAACAATTTCGCCCTCTGCAGTTCGTACATCAATGCTTACTGTGTCTCCCAGTTCAAGTCCAACCTGTCTCAATGCATCCGTCATTGTGATGCCGAGACTATTGCCAAACTTCGATACTCTCCGTTCCATTCCGGTCACCTTCCCCATCAAGATTCCTCCTCCTTAGGATATTATACTGTTATAACAATTATACAATAGGTTTAATGTTTTCGGTAGCAAGGCTATTAGGGATCAACTTTAGTGGGATACACGGTTGTATCTCTGACTGGGTGTAGGAAAAGGAGAAGGCGGTCAGAGTGTGTAATAGGTGATTTAGGAATTACAAAGAATAAAATGATCTCTGAAAAACTTTGTAGTTAATACCGATAATCAAAATATGGTTATCTGAATTATTAATTTTTCCTTTATGATTTTCAATTTAAAAAGACGACTAATTGGAGGGGAGATTATTTTGAAGCGAGTGCATGAAAAAGTTCTATCGTATAATGGATTTTTGGCTTTAACTTCCACGAATCTTATACTAATTATACTGACTCATAAATATTCGGTTTTCACTTTGCTAGTAATAATACTTGCAGTCTACTCAATATATGCTGCGTTTATCTTGGGCTGGAGAGTCTTCAGGTCGATAAATAAGTTGAAAGACTTACAGAACTTTTATATTAATTCTTATTTCTATGATTTGCTTCAAAGGAAGAATATTATACGAAATGTCATTAAATTGTTGATAGGGTACTTAATTTTAGCTCGTATATTATTAGAGGTAAATCTGATTATATTTCGTGAACATGTAACCTATGGAAATGAAGTTATGTCATTTCTCTTTCTGGTTGTTTTTTTCTTCATCATAATACTTAGATTGAGTCATTCGAAAGTTAGTCCAGTGTTAATGATATTTGCTTCTACGTTTTTTGGTCTGATGATACTGTTAATCTCCTTTATGATAATACTTTTAATCATTAAATTGCTACTTACTCTTTCTATAGGGTTTCTTGAAACAGGAGTTACCCCTTCAATTGCAGGTGAAGAAATAGAGATTCAGGACCTTATTGATAATTTCGTTGAATTAGGAATAGGGCTAATTTTCGTTGCTTCGGATAGAACATATTTTATATTGAACTTGCTAACATCCATTTTTGTCCAGGTGATTATTATCAGAATTACACCACCGTATTTTTTTAAGAGATCAAAAAATGCATTTACTTTTATAAATTATATATTCAATGCATTGATACTACTTCTATTATTTATATCAGAAGACATATCAAGTAGTATTAATACATTTATTGAAGGGTTTGATGTGAAAGGTTTTGAAGAACTGCTCAATCAAATAAGTAGCAATACGTTTAAGGAGTTGTTAGATAAGTTTATAAACGTGACTCTAATGCCATATATTATAGGTTCATTTATAGGGTTACTTCTACTAGGCCGTAAAGAAGAAGCCTTACAGAAAGAAGCTAGGAACAGTTATTTAACCGCATTATATCTTCACAAAAATGAAGATATAAAAGACGTTGTTCATCATCTAAAGAAATCAGTTTACTGCGGGGGAGAAAGCTATGAATTACTTATTAGAAGTAAAAATGATTTTATTAGGTATCACAACGTACTATTAACTGATGAGGCTGTTAGCACTGCCCCGAAACAACATGTGACCAAATTCTTAGTCGATGTTGTGAATCGTTCTCGGTCAGCATTCCACATAATCAAAAATTTATTCCGATTAATTCCATTGAAAGTTTCAAAAATACCTGTTGTACTCCGACAGTTTGCTGATAATTATAACTTGCGGGGCCATGTGATAATTCTTAGTGTTGCTTTTGTCGGATTAGCTGTTTTCACACTGCTGGATTTTATTTCAATGAATTATGAAATTAATATGACATTTCGCATATTAAGGTTATTATTCAACTCACTATCAATAACCTTCCCCATACTGTTTTTGGTTGCAACTGCTAGTTATTTATACTATCGCAATAGAATACATATTGCAGCATTCTACTTTATTGTTATTGTTTTTTTAATGATGGTACTTATTTTGGATTATTTCCTAATAAAAATACTAATAGATAGTTTCATGCTATAGTTAATATTTCGCAGTATCTATCGATAGACGAAACTATACTTCGGCTATAAGCCAATGCTGCTGAATGGCTGGTTGTGCACCGACTTCTGTTATAATAAATGAAGAATGCAAAGTTTCTAGCTCTTGCTAAAGAAATAGCAAAGAATGTATGATCAGAGTGATTCGAAATATTGTTATCCCAATAGCGAAGTTTTAATTAAGACTGGCGCTGTGGTTCTGGCCAGGAACCGCCTCTTGCTGGTCTTTTGTGTGTTTATAGGAGTACTGCGAATAAGCTCACAGTCATACTACAAAAGAGGCGAAATTTGTGTCTTTTTAAAGGATATGTGATATTGAATTGAGATATGGAAGTTATATTCGTAATGTCACAACACAAGGAATGAACTATTGAAAATTAAATACTAAACAGATAGTATGTAATTAAAGAAATAATGTTCATATAATCTCCAGAACAGTAGAGAGGACATTCATGAGATGAAGAAGAACAAGTTTCAGCTCAAGCGAGAGGAAACCAAGCAGCGCTTGTTGCTTGCGGGCATGGATGTGTTCTGCCAGCAAGGCTATGCCGCTACCACATTGGAGGATATTACTTCACTAGCGGGTTATACCAAGGGTGCATTCTATGTTCACTTTAAGAATAAACAAGATTTCTTCTTCCAGCTGATGGACTACCAGGGGTTCTTCTTCGAGAGTAGTGAGAGTGATCAGACGGACGTTGCCGTAAGTCCCGATTTGAGAGGAACTGTTGCCTATTGGAGCAGGCAAGTATTGAACCGATACATAAGTTCTACTTGGTCGTTAGTGTTTTATGATTTTTATATTCAAAATCGACACGATGTAGCGGTGCAGGAGTATTATCGTGCATACCACAAGAAGTGGGTTGCAGATATTACTAGAATTATAGATGGGCTGAAGCTGATGGGATGGGTGTCGGAGGAGAAGTCATCCCATGTGCTGGCTGTGTGTTGTTATGATTTGATTACAGGCAGTATTCTTCATCACCATATGTGCGGGGAGAAGGCAGATCCTGAACAGACTGCGGAAGCGATTGTGGCGATGTTAAGCTGATCAACACTTCATACATTATATTTCATACAGAAAGGGAAGAGTTGGCAATGCGAAAGAACATGATGAGGATTGGGTTATTGGCACTCATGTTGTTTATAAGCCAGTTGATACTGCCGGAAAGCTATTTCGTAGAACAAGCAGAAGCAGAGGAAGGTTGGATAGACATTGCGACGCGTGCGGATTTGGACACTCTCCCTAGTCCAGCAACGGGTAATTATAGGCTGGTCAACGACATTGACATGGGCGATGCGCCTTGGATGAGAGGAATTACATTGGAGGGGCGTTTCGACGGTCAGGGGTATGCAATCCGAAATTTATACACCGAGGAGCGAAGGCGGATGTCGGGACTGTTCACAACCATCTCAGACGGGGGTCTCGTAGAGAATCTCGTCTTGGATGTGACTATTGTGAATGCGAAGGATTTCGCTGGCGGACTTGCTTCCTGGGTCCAAGAAGGGGGAACGATAGCGAACGTCTATGTGATAGGGACGATTACGAATGCTGGTAATACTACAGGGGGTATAGTAGGCATCAATGAGGGCACGATTCGTAGCTCGGCGTCCGATGTTCACATCGGCAGTGCTAATGAAGCTGGAGGGATAGCAGGGAATAATTCAGCCAGTGGAGAGATAGCGAACAGCTATGCCATAGGTGATGTGCAAGGTGAAGTATCCGCTGGCGGGTTAATCGGGAACAACACAGGCACGATTACGAATAGTTATGCAGCGGGACAGGTTTCGGGAACAGGTTATGTAGGTGGACTCATCGGATTCGGCACTGGAACGGTGACGAATTCCTACTGGGACATGGATACAACACAGCAATCATCTTCAGCGGGCGGTACGGGGCTGACGACCGAACAGATGCAGCAGATTACAAGCTTTGCGCATTGGGATTTCTTCACTGAGTGGTCTATCGATGAAGGGGAGGGTTATCCAGACCTACAAGCCTTTGCGCATTTTCCGGCGTTGGCCACAGAGGTGCACACGATTTCAGATTTGTTAGATATGCATCAGTCAGATGAGGCCTATCAGCTGATGAATGATCTGGATTTCGCAGGATATACGGGGACGTGGACACCAATCAATTTCGAAGGTTATTTTGACGGAAACGGGTACAAGATTCAGAACTTTAAAGTCTCAGAGAACAGGTCGAGTATGGGCCTCTTTGGTATGAATCAAGGAACGATTCAACATCTAATCATGGAAAATGTTGAAGTTCAAGGGATCGGGTTCAACACGGGCAGCTTAGTAGCCAGTAATAGGGGAACGATTGATCATGTATCTGTCGTATCGGGAACCGTTGAGGGAGAATCTGATGTTGGCGGGTTGGCCGGGACCAATAGCGGTACGATTCGGCATTCCAACGCCTCTGTAACGGTAATTTCGCATATGAGTGAAGCGGGTGGCCTAGTCGGCAGCGTGAAGGTGATTGATTCAGGCGGCACTCTATATACAGGTGAGGTCATCGACTCGTATGCAACAGGGGAAGTAAGCGGGATCTATGATGTGGGAGGTTTAGTAGGGGTTAATGACGGGATGATTCGCGCTAGCTATGCGACGGGTTCTGTGATCAATGGGCAGCAGGAAAGATTCGGCGGCTTGATCGGGCACAACGATAGCAATGGCAGCGTGCAGGAATCGTTCGCACTAGGGAATGTGACGGGACGGTATGATGCAGGCGGCTTAATCGGGCTGAATGAAGGTTCGGTTCGGTACGCATATGCGATTGGTGATGTGTATGCGAACGGTAGTGCAATAGATAGTCCGAGGGAGTATGCAGGTGGTCTTATCGGTCGCAATTTGGAGACGGGTACGATAGAGCAAGCATATGCTGTGGGCGAGGTAAGCGGGCATTCCGGCAGACCGGAGATAGTCGGCGGCTTGCTTGGCGGCAATGCTAATTCGGATGCGAATGCGATTCTCGAAGCTTACTGGAATACGGATACGAGTAGACAGCAGAGTAGTGCGAGCGGGACAGGCTTGACGACTGCAGAGCTGGCGAGCTGTACCATATACGAAGATTGGGATTTGACGAAGTGGGATTGTGCAGATGGACATTATCCGAAGCTGCACCAGATAACAGCGGATGACAGCTATGATGTGGTCGCGCTATTACCGGAAGCTGAGCCGGCAGGCGGTCTGTATAACGATGATGTGACTGTTGAACTGCGTGGAGAAGCTGGCGCGAAGATCTACTATACTTTGGATGAGAGTGAACCGACTACGGCCAGTACGGAATATGGCGATCCCATTCTAATAGAAGAGTCATCTACGCTGAAGGCGATACAGGTAGATTCTGCCAGCAATCATTCGCAAGTGCTGGAGTCGACCTATGAGATAGACAGGGTGCCGCCGGAGAAGCCAACTCCTTCTGTTGCAGGAGGATTATATAATGGCGATCAGACGATTATGCTTGATAGTGATGTGGATTCAACGATTTATTATACGTTAGACGGTCAAGAACCAGACACTGGCAGTGAGTTGTATACAGGAGCGTTCACCATTGAAGAGACTACTACCTTGAAGGCGATTGCTGTCGACCAAGCGGGCAATCTTTCGGAGGTGATGGTAGCAGAGTATGTTATGGATCGAACAGCACCAGTGGTGGAGCAGCTAGAACCAGCAGCAGGATCGATGGACGTCAGCTTGCATCCGAAGATGAAGCTTGTGTTCAGTGAACCGGTATTTACGGGTAGTGGCTCTATCGCGTTGAAGGTCATCGCGGAAGATTATACTGTGGAGACAATCGATGTAACAGGAGTACAGATTAGCGGTAGCGGTACAGATACGATCGAAGTAGAGCTGCAGACGACCTTACTGGCAGATACAGCTTATGGGGTCGTGGTGGATAGTACCGCATTCCGGGATGAAGCGGGCAATTATTATGCCGGGATGGATGATGCACGGACATGGCAGTTTGAGACGTTATATATTCCGAGCGGTAATGCGAAGCTGAGCGATCTGCGTGTCGATAGCGGCACGTTGATGCCGGACTTCTCACCGGACGAGTATGCCTATGCGGTTAGGTTAGATCATTCCGTGGAGCGGGTGACGGTAAGTGCGGATGTATATGACGAGCTGGCAACGATGTCGATGGACGGCACGATGACAAGCTCGCTTCAGTTTGAATTGGCAACTGGACAATCGTATACGATTCCGATACAAGTGATTGCAGAAGACGGCACGATCACTTCGTACACGATAGAGGCAAGCAGAGACGCTTCGCCAGATGCTAGCCTCCAATCGCTTGCGGTGGATGTCGGTGCATTGACCCCCGTGTTCGATCCGAATGTGCGGTCCTACTCACTCGATCTGAACGAAGATCAGTCCGAAGTGACCGTCACTGCTGCGGTGTATCATGAAGCGGCGACCGTAAGGATCGACGGCGAACTAGCTTCAAGCAGAACACTTGCTGTGCCGATGGGAACTACTTCGGTGCGAATAGATGTAACAGCACAGAACGGAGCTGAGCAAACGTATGAGCTGGTGATTCGCCGCCTGGATCGAACAATTCCGCAGATCGTACAGCTAGAACCCGCAGCAGGTTCGGCGAATGTCAGCCTGAATCCGAAGCTGAAGGTAGTGTTCAGTAAGCCGATGTATGTAGACAATGGCTATATCACGTTGAAGACTATCACGGATGATTCTGCTGTGGAGACCATTGACGTAACAGGATCACAGATCAGCGGCAACGGCACAGATACGTTCGAAGTAGATCTGCAGTCTACCTTACTGGCAGATACGGCTTATGGGGTCGAGGTAGATAGTACGGCATTCCAAGATGAGGCGGGCAACTACTATGTCGGAATGGATGATGCATCGACATGGCAGTTTGAGACGGTATATATTTCACGCAGCAGCGGAGGTGGAAGCTCATCGGGGAACAGTCAGGATACAGATGTCATGCAGATTCGTAATGTGGACGTGCATGACGGGAATGGAAGCCTGCTCTTGACTATAGATGTGATAAGGCAAGTAACAGAAGACGGTGTTACGCAAGATGTTGTCACGTTGGACCCTGAGCAGACCTTGCAGGTGATCGAACAGGCTACTGAAATGGGGCTAACGCTGCTTACGCTCCAAATTCCAGATGATGAGCAAGACCCAGCAGATGAGATCGTATTCAACTTGCCGTCGGATTCGTTGCATGCTCTTTCTAGAGAGAACATTCCTCTCGGTATTGGAACTGCTCATGCCGCTCTGCAACTGTCTCGTCAAGCGATGGCAGACGTTCAGGAACAAGGGATGCGCTTTGTATTTGCCCAGGAAGATGAAGAGCGCAATCAGGTTGAGGGAGACCAGCTGCTGAGAGAGACACTAGGAGAGGATACGCAGCGCCTCAGCTCCTTCTTCCGTATTGAAGGTCCGCATGCGAAGCAGACGAAGGTCATGCTTCCGCTGAACAATCTGGAGATACCTGAAGAGCCGTTAGCGCGAGAAGCTTACTTGGCAGGGCTGCAAGTGTTCATCCACCATAGCAACGGTGAGATAGTGACCGATCGCGGTTTATGGGAGTGGGGCAGCAGCGAATTGCCGCATAAGATCAGCATCTATGTTGACCATTTCAGCACATTCGTCATCACACATGATCCGCATGCACTTCCATCGGATATCCAGGGACATTGGGCAGAAAGTGCGATCCTGGGAGCAATCAATCGACAGCTGGTTATAGGTTATGAGGACGGCAGCTTCCAACCGAATCGGCAAGTGAGCCGAGCAGAGTTCACAGCTATGCTTGTGCGGGTGATGGGTGTATGGCCAGAGAAGAGTGATCCAGTCTTCGATGATCTTGCAGGGCATTGGGCGGCAGCAGCGATTATGACGGCTTATGAGTGGGGATGGGTGACAGGTGTTCAGGAACAACAGTTCCGACCGAATGATCCGATTACACGAGAGCAAATGGCCGTCATGCTTGTACAAGCAGCCAATCTCCAAGCTGTGGGAGACAGGGAGCGATTCAAGGATGAAGACGCGATATCTCCGTGGGCGGTTGACGCTATACACACGTTGACTGGTCACGATATCCTGCGCGGCTATCCAAAGGGCATCATTGCTCCGAAGCGACCTGTGTCGCGTGCGGAAGCAGTGACTGTACTGCGTGCTATGATGTCTAAGGAAGTTGAATAGAATAGAACTATGGAACAAGGCTCTTGCTACTTGGTCAGGGCCTTATTCTATATATGCAATCTATCCCATACGATGTTTAATTCGTATACCTAGCCTTCTGCAACGTCAAGGTAAATTCCGTATTCTCATTGGCCACACTGTACACTTCAATCGTTCCCTGATGTCCGTCCGCGATTTCACGCACAATGGACAGTCCGATGCCCATTCCGTCGCCAACTCTTGCGTCTGATCCCCGATAGAAGCGATCGAAGATCAGGGGTATCTGCTCTGCATGAATGCCGGGTCCGCGGTCAGTGATGCGGATCTGTACCGTATGTTCGTGATCCTCTACGGTGATGCCAACATATTGCCCCGAGCTGCCATATTGAATCGCATTCTCGATCAGGTTGCGTATCGCTCTCTCGAATAAGTAGGGGTCAGTGTGTGCCATAACCGGATGATCAGGAATTTGCACATGGAATGTGATCGCATTCGCTTCTAGAATCGGGACGAAGTCAGCAGCGATCTTCCGAACATGAGCTGCGACGTTAGACGGCTGCAGTTGGATGTTACCTTTTTGCGAGTCGAGATTAGAAATTTCAAGCAACTTGTGCAAGAGTGTGTCCATGTAATGACTGCGCCGCCATATAATTTCTGCATAAGTTCTAGTGTCCGCATCAGGTTGCTCTAATTCATCCATAAGTGTCTCTGCATAGCCTTGGATCGTCGTCATCGGTGTGCGGAGGTCATGAGAGATGTTAGCGATTAAGGTTTTCTTATTGTTCTCATACTCTTGAATTTGTGCGATCTGTTCACTGATACGCCGAGACATGGCGTTGAAATGACGTGAGAGCTGACCGATCTCATCCTTCGAATGATCTTCGATGGTGACGAAGGACTTCTCGGCATGGACGTCATTCATAGCCGCTGTTAGCTTGTGCAGCCTACGGTTGATGCGCGACAGGAAGAATAGAGAGAAAATATACGGCGTGGCTATGAATAAGGCAAGCGGCATGAGAAGCAGAAGCAATTCCGAGTTATCACGAAGATAGATCTTGAGCTGACTGGCTTGCATCGCTTCATCCGGCACATGCATGACTAGATACTGCGGAGACTGTTCCGTTCCCCATGAGAACACAAGTGTGAAATCCATGCCCGGCGTCCAGATGCTGTCAGGCAGCTGCAAGAAGAGGGACGTCATTTCATGAAAGGTATAGTCAGCTGTTCTGTCGCCTGTTGCGTATTGTAAGGAGCCGTTCGGACCCACCCACTCCAGCTCTAATTGGGGGTGTTCCTGCACAGCTTCCCGCATCAGGTTCATAATCTGATCAGGTTCAGCATGCAAGGCTTCTGCTTCCTCTGTGATCTGCTGACCAAGTTCGTTCAGTTCCTCCGATCCATACCCTTCACTGAAGAGATAGCCGCTAAGTAGAGTCAAGCTGATGAAGAGCACAAGCCCTATAACGGAACTAATCGTAATGAGCAGCCAGAGCTTCGTATTCAGTCTCATTGCGATGCTCCTCCTGTGAATCTGTATCCAATTCCCCAGATGGTCTGAATGTATTGCGGCTTAGAGGGGTCGTCCTCCAGCTTCTTGCGCAAGTAATTGATATATACATTCACCGTGTTGGCATCGAATTGATCTAGTTTCCAAACCTGCTTGAATACTTCCTCCTTGGTAAATACCCGATCAGGCTGGCGCATGAACAGCTCCAGCATAGCCCCTTCCAGTGGAGATACGGAAACAACCCCATCCGGCTTATGTAATCTCAGACTGGAACAATCATAGGTGAAGATGCCGCATGTAATCGTATTGTTCTGAACGGTGTGGGTGTACCGCCGGAGGTGGGCTTGTACGCGCGCGACGAGCTCGCCAGGACTGAACGGCTTCGTCACGTAATCATCAGCACCTAGCCCTAATGCTTCGATCTTATCCGATTCTAGCTGGCGTGCGCTCAGCACAATGACAGGGATGAGGCTGGCTGTTGCCTGCAAGCGATGCAGCAGCTCCCAACCGTTGATATGGTCCATCATGAGGTCAAGGATGATGAGGTCGATATCATTCGCTTCCAGTACGTTGACGGCTTCTATTCCTGAATCGGCTTCGAACGGGATCATATCGGACTTGCCCAGATGATGCTTCAATAGATTACGGATTTCCTGGTCATCATCCACGACTAGAATATGTGGCTGCTTCATTGTCATTCTCCTGACTGACGATCTCTAATGTTCATTCTATTATACTGTGATTTGCACTTCTCTTGGACATGATTCTACAATCTATAAGATTTCTATAAGAAATTATGTCTAAGGGATAGAGTATGATAGAGGAATAGACCATGGTCATGCACAGCACGCTGCAACCCGTTCGCAAGCAGTGGTGATGCTGAAGGCTGTTCTGGAACATGTCGATTATATCACCGTGAGCTCCTAAGGAATTTGATCTAATGAACAACCTAGAGCACTGAGCCATATACTAATTTGGGTTCGTGCTCTTTTTCGTTGTGTCACGCATGGTGCGAATGAGAGCGGTTAACGTGTTATTCTTCGTTCACCATTGTATAATGGATAGATGATAAGGAATAAGGATGAGGGTATTCCTGTGTTTAACGAGGAGGGCTTATGATTCAAGAAGGTTTTAGCAAGTTTTTCTGGGGATTCTTATTTATCCTGTTCGACTTCAGAATTCAAGGGGTCGATGTGGCACCGGATGTCATCGGGTATATTTTATTCATGGTCGGATTCAAAGCGCTGGCCGAGCATAGCGTACACTTCGTGAAAGCGAAACCCTACAACATAGCGATGATGATCGTATCGATCCTCAGTATTTATGAGCAGCCTGCTCCTACCCAAGTTTCCGGCATCCATGTCGATCCGTTGGGTCTTGTGATCGGCTTTGTTTCGTTCGTCTTGATATTGCTCGTCGTCTATCATTTATTCATGGGTATTCAGGACATGGCGTCCAAGCAGCAGCGGTTCGATATTAAGCAGGAGGCCGCGCAGAAGTGGTCATACTTTCTGGTATTCCAGATTGCGACCTTGCTCTTGTTCGTTCTGATATTCATTCCGCCGTTGTTCATTGTAGCAGTCATTGGTCTTATCATTGCGATGATCGTCTTGATGGTGGTGCTAATGCGGTTCATGAGTAAGTGCGGGAGGGAATTGCAAAGAGAGGGATTGTGATGCAGCCACGACTCCTTGTTATGGTGGTCAAAAAAATGGTTCTGGTTGGTGATTGAAATTGTCAATTCTCGAACTGGCAATACAAGATTGTTTGAAGTATGAGATAGCTTTCAGCAAGTTTATTTCCGCGAATGATGCTGGTGCAACCGGTGCACATCAGTCGGGACTGTATATTCCTCGGGAAGCATGGTCAATTCTGTTTGATAGTCCTGGTCGAAAGGGAGAAAATAAAGAGAAGTATGTAACGATAAGATGGCAGGATGATTTTGAGACTGACAGCAGATTTATTTACTATGGTCAAAAAACGAGGAATGAATACCGGATTACCCGTTTTGGAAGAGGGTTTCCTTTTCTCAGGGATCATTACGTAGGGAGTTTATTCGTATTGGTTCAAATTTCACCTGAGTACTATCGTGCGTATGTGTTGGAATCGGATGATGACATTGAGACGTTCCTGAACTCTCTAGGTATTTCGGCGAATGAGACCAATCGTTTGATCAGTAATGACAAAATTGATTCACTGTCGTTGGAACAATTATTCTCTGACTATATACGTTCTCTTCAGGTCGATTTCCCGTCAACAGCAGAAATTTCCGCTAGAGCCAGACAATTTTACAATACTATACATAACAGGCATAACAAGAAGCCGGATGAAATATTGCTGAACTGGCTTGATACTGAATTTGCATTGTTCCGAGCAATTGAACACGATCGTTACAAGATGCGAATTGCTGCACCGTTCGCATCAGTAGATGAACTGGTGGAATGTGCGAATACGTTGTTGAATAGGCGTAAAAGCCGTGCCGGGAAGTCATTAGAACACCACTTGAGCGAGATATTTCGGGTGAATCGCTTAGCATTTGATTCTCAGGCTGTGACAGAGGGGAACAAGAAGCCTGATTTCATCTTTCCGGGCCGGTTGCAATATCATGATCCTAAGTTCAATAAGGAAAGTCTGGTCTTTCTAGGAGCCAAAACCACTTGCAAAGATCGTTGGCGGCAAATATTGAATGAAGCCGATCTGATTTCCCCTAAGCATCTATTTACTCTGCAACAAGGAATTTCGGAAAATCAATTGCAGGAGATGTACGAACATCGTGTCGTTTTGGTTGTGCCAAGACCATATATACATACATTTCCTAAGACCTTCAGGGATCGTATCTTGAGTTTGGACGGGTTTATCTCCATGGTAAGGAGCAAATGTTAAGATAGGGAGTTGCTTAAAGTGAAGGAAGAGTTGGTACACAAAATAACGACACTTCATGAGGCTCTATCAGAGCTCCATGAAGCGTGGAGAGAGCTGGATTGGTCAGTAGTCCCAGAAGTTGTGCAGGAGCAGTATCCATTTAAGCAAGATTTACTGGAAATGGAACAAGGAACATTGCGGTGGCTAGACACAATCAAAAAAACATAAATAGCGAATGTTTGTTTGCTTTTTTGTGACAATAGGGGTAAAATGGGTACATCATTTGTCCCAGGAGTGAAAAAAGATGAAGCAACTACATATCAAAATGGACGAAGAGACACATCAAAAGCTACGCAATCATGCATGGACGCAGGGAACTTCCATGCAAGACTATGTAATCTCTGCGATAACAAGCAAGTTTAAAGAATTCGACGCGTCCTATTCATATCGCTCTCCTGCATTTAGATTCATTGACTTGTTTGCTGGAATTGGCGGCATGAGACTTGCATTTGAATCTGTTGGCGGACAGTGTGTCTATTCATCTGAGTGGGACAAGTATGCGCAAAAAACATATTTGGCGAACTTTGGAGACATGCCGGAAGGAGATATTACTGAAGCGGATGAGACACGTATCCCAGACCACGATGTGTTAGTGGCTGGTTTCCCTTGTCAACCGTTCTCCATTGCAGGTGTTTCGAAGAAAAATAGCTTGGGCAGGGCACACGGCTTCTTGGACCAGACACAGGGGACATTGTTCTTTGACGTTGCAAGAATTATCCAAGCGAAGCGTCCAAGAGCGTTCCTCTTGGAAAATGTTAAAAATCTAAAAACACATGACAAAGGCAGGACATTCCAAGTAATTCGCGATACGCTAGACAAGCTTGGATATAGTCTTCATGTGTCTGTATTAGATGGGAAGAGTTATGTACCCCAGCATCGTGAACGAATTTTTATTGTCGGCTTCGACAAGAATGTATTCGGGGGGGTAGAAACCTTCCAATTTCCTGAACAGAAGACCACAGATTACCGTATCAAAGATCTTCTAGAAGAGGAAGTAGATGCGAAATACACACTGTCCGATAAGCTGTGGAACTACTTACAGCAATATGCTGCCAAACATCGGGCAAAAGGGAATGGTTTCGGATATGGCTTGGTGAATCTGGAGGGCATTTCACGAACATTGAGCGCAAGGTATTACAAGGATGGATCCGAAATATTAATCCCGCAACAAGATGGGAGAAACCCCAGAAGATTAACACCTAGAGAGTGTGCGAGATTGCAGGGATATCCAGAGACGTTCCATATTGTTGTTTCCGACACACAAGCCTACAAGCAGTTTGGCAATTCAGTAGTGGTGCCTTTGGTTGCGGATATTGCTTCCCAGATGGCAGCTGCTATGAAGAATAAGGTCTATCGCGCTCCGATGGAATTGGTTTCGCAATAATATACGATAAACTAGCTTCAGGAGGGTGATGCGACATGAACACAGTATATGATTTTCAAGTGAAGCTGCCTAATGGGGAAGAACAATCCCTTCGGGCATACGAAGGTAAGCCTATGATAATCGTGAATACAGCTAGCAAGTGCGGATTTACCCCACAGTTCGAGGGTCTTCAGAAGCTATATGAGAAGTACCATGATCAAGGGCTGGTGATTCTGGGGTTCCCCTGTGATCAATTTAAGAATCAGGAATTTGCCGATATTGAGGAAACGACGAAATTCTGTCAGATTAATTATGGCGTAACGTTCCCCGTCTATGCCAAGGTGGATGTTAATGGTGATCAGGCCGACCCGCTCTTCGTCTTCTTGAAGGAGCAGCAGAAGGGTCTCTTGACTAAGCATATCAAGTGGAACTTCACGAAATTTCTTATCGATCGGCAAGGGCAAGTGGTGAAGCGATATGCGCCAACTACCGAGCCTGCCGAGATCGAGTCGGATCTGCAAGCCTTGCTGAAGTAGTAACGAACAACACGGATATTGGACATGGAAAGCGGCAATAATAACCAGTAAACATGTGCGGAAAGGTTATCTCAAATGCCGAATTACATTCCCTATCTCCTCTTAACGCTAATTAGTCTCACTCTGCTGGTTGTGATGATGGTTCGTGAACGCAGAATGGGCATCATCGTGCTGTTTTTCCTATTCTCGGGTATGATCTACGTAGCAGAATACTTCGTATTTATCATTGGGAATAGCTACGAATATTTCCCGGAGATTCTGCATATCCGCTATTATGATAATGCTATGGGGGCAATCGTATCGAACTTATTGATTGTGCCGGCATTAGCGACGCTTGTCGCCTTGTACAAGCTGCGGTTTGGGTGGATCTTCTTCATCGCTACCTTGTTCGTAGGTGTGGAGCTGCTCTTTATTCAACTACACATATTCGAGCTTCATTGGTGGAGAACGATATATACTTGGATTTTGTTTTTTTGTTTTTTCTACTGGGCACGTTACTGGCTGAATCAACTGAAGAAGGGTTCAGGTTTCATTCGAAATGCCAGCTTGTGGATTCAGTCTTGGAGCGCTGTAGGAACGGTGATGTTCCTGCTAAGTGTCTTCGGTGTTCGCTATTATTATTTCGGTGTGTACGAAGATATGCACAGAGATGATTTGTTCGTCGGGTCTCTTGTGGGGGTATTGAAGGCGGGCATATTCACTGTATTCATCTCGTGCTGTAAGCAAGTGAAGTGGCGATTGCTGGCATTGCCGCTTGTGTTGGCGGTAGATATCCCGCTCTATTATATAGGTTTACAATGGATTCAAATTTCATACTGGCTGTACACGGCGATCTTCCTGCTGCTCTATTCCTTGCTGCTGTGGTGGAATGGCTATGCGTATCGGTTTCTATGGGGGATGGGGCGAGAGGGTTAGCAGACAGTAAGTTGGGAAATAATAACCAATAAACATATGGTGAAAGGTTATTTCCTATGCCGAATTACATTCCTTACTTGATTCTCGTCCTTATTAGTCTGACTCTTCTGATTGTGATGATGGTCCGTGAACGGCGGTTTGGCATAATCGTTTTAGTTTTCTCATACGCGGGTATGGTTTATGTTGCCGAATACTTCGTCTTCATTATAGGAGATAGTTACGAGTATTTCCCCGAAGTGCTGAGTATTCGATACTACGACAATGCAGCCGGAGCTGTCGTTTCTAACTTTCTAATCGTGCCGACGCTAGCAACAATGATTGCCTTGTACAAGCTGCGATGGGGCTGGAGCATTCTCATTACCATGTCTTTTGCAGGTGTGGAGTGGCTCTTTATTCAATTGCAAATTTACGAACCGCATTGGTGGACCATTGCATATTCTGTCTGCTTGTTTTTCTGTTTTTTCTATTTGGCGCGCTTCTGGCTCGGTCAGTTGAGTAAAGGTCTGGGGTTTTTTCGATTCATCAGCTTGTGGATGCAGGCTTGGAGCGGAGTAGGGACAGTCATGTTCATGATGAGTGTCTTGGGCATTCGTTACTATCATCTGGGCGTGTACGAGGACATATACCGGGATGATCTATTCTTGGGATCCATGATGGGCATATTGAAATCGGGTGTGTTCGCTATCTTCGTCACATGCTTCAAGCAAGTAAAGTGGCGGTTGCTGGCACCACCACTGGTATTTGCACTGGATATTCCATTGTATGCTATGGGTCTACTGCGGGTCCAAATTCCATTCTGGCAATACACGATAATCTATGCTGTGATGGCTTGCTTGCTACTGTGGTGGAATAGCTACGCGCATCGATTTTTGTGGGGGATGGGGGCTGGCAAGCTCCTAGAAGGACAAGAGAGGTAGTAGATACTGCTCCGCGTGTAACGGATTCTGACCATTGTCCTAATCGTCTTTGCATTGTGGAGCCCTGAAGAAATAAACGAAACCTTCTAGGGCCCCCCTTACTTCACCAGTCAAATGTAGCGTGATGCTTTGATCCACTCCCCCGAGAGTTCAGGCTTTTCTATAGGAAATTGATGACCGAATGGAATCCTCGTGATAGCCAAATGCCGAAATGGCCGCGGGATGGCGTGTTCGGTGTCCTTGTCACCCCAGAGAATTCTTACCTTATTCGCGTTCCATAATGCAGGTTGAAGGGGAGTGTCAGCAGAGCGGGACAATGCAGCCATTACCTCTGCTGTAGTCTTGCGTATGCGCGGAGACTGCAAATCATCCAACACGTATCGAATATAGTGCGCCATCTGGTCTGGGTCCTCTACGAAATGATGCTGTGCAAGCAGTGTTTTTTTCAAAGCGGAGGACTTCAAGTTTTTTAACAATCGCTTTGTTATCCAAGGAACCTTATATGTAGACGGAACCGGATGAAGGACAGGCTGCAGCAAGAGCAGCTGATGGATAGGGGCGTCCATCTGTTCCATAACCTTGGCTGCAATCCGTCCCCCGAAGGAATGGCCGATTAGCACAACTGGCTGCTTCAGATCAAGAATCATGTCAGCGACTGCGTCTACATAACCTTGTAGGATGGAAGGCTGATGATGGTATGGTGTTCGACCGAATCCTGGGAGATCCACGAACATCGTGCGTATTCCATCTAGCTCTGCTGCCAATGGGAGCAGGCAGTCGGCGCCGCTAAAGGTGCCGTGCAAGAAAATATGCGGCATGCCTTCCCCATCGTTTTCCAATGTAATGAGGCTAGATCTTCGCCTTTGAATGAACCCCTTCGGTGTATGCTGTGCAGGATGACTGAGCCGATAATCCAGATCACTGATAACATAAGGCAAAGTTTCAGCCATAACGGAGTTATGTGAAGGTGCGGCAGGAAACGTTGACCTGACTAGAAAGTTCATGGATTCCTGAGGAATCCCGAACCGTTGGCCCATGCTTGTACCCAGCAATGTCTTGAGTACCGAAAGTGGCAAGCTTCCAACAGGAGGAGAAACCCTCATCTCTGCTGCAATTTGCTTAATCAATGTATGAATAGACGAACTTTGTTCCTTGGGGTCTAGTAAGTAATAAGTGTTGCTTGATACGTTCACTGTGTCTGCCAGCTCGGAGATAAAGTCGGCGACATGATCCACATGGGTCATAGGCAGCCAATAGTCTCTTCCGCCTGGAACAAGTGGCATGAGGTTTCTTCGCACAGCATCGACCAGTATTCCTAATCCCCCAGTCTGTTCCGTCATCCCGGAAGCGGAATCGCCAATTACCACACTGGGGTTCACTGTGGATAGAGGAATGTCCATCTTCCGCAATGCCTTCCGAATATAGGAGTCGGCCTGAAACTTCATTCGTTCATAAGGAGGAGCATGGTCGAGCATGGCATCCAGATCCTCCATTGCATTCTGCTCATGATAGGGACTCATGAAGCCTACTACGTGAATAAAATGCTTCAACTCTCGAGTAGTCTGTATATCTCGAACGATACGGACCAGCGACTTAGCAGGATGAAGAAAGGAACGCACTGCCTCTTCCTGTGATAATGTAATATGCATGGGTCCTCCCGCATGTATGATGACATCCGATGCCATGATCTGCTGATAGCTCTCCTTATCAAGACCCAGCCGATCCTTCGTTAAATCCCCTACAATAGGCGTAATATTCTGCCTATGCGCCTGTGCCACAATAGGCTCAAGCCGATCCGGCTGACGTACAAGTGCAAATACATGATGCTTGTCAGACAGATCCGCCAACAGTCGCTTACCGATAAATCCTGTTCCACCGGTTAAGAAAATATTCATGGGAGTACCGCCTTTTCAGTTATTTTAGTACTAAATAGTACTAATCGGACTAAAAAAATTACTTTAGCATAGTAGCTAAAGCGGGAAATATCTCTTGCAGAACAAACGGCTTGTCAGCTGCCTGGGCTAGGAACAGCGCTCCCTCTATGGAGGACAGGAGCAACGCAGCTGTTGACTGCACTGGAAGTTCGGCTCTGATCTCTTGTCTGGCAATCCCGTCAGCCAGCAGTCCTTCTATCGCATGGAGCTGCCTCTCAAAAAAACGCTTGATGCTGGCCCGCACTTCACTTGCTTCCGGAGCAATCTGGGTATAGAGAGTTAGGAACGGGCAACCGCCCAGATAATCATGTTCACCGGCATTCTCATGCAGGATTATACACAGCCGCTCGAGCTTGTCGAGCACAGAAGCGCCGCTGTTGGACAGGACGTGTTGAATGCGCTGTTCATAGTGTGAGATAAGTTGATCGACAATCACGCGCAGCAGATCATCCTTGCTGTTGAAATGGTAATAAATGTTCGTCTTAGAGACGCCGCTGTGCGCGACAATATCGTCCATGCTTGTGACTTGAAAGCCCTGGGTCAAGAATAAGGTTGCAGCGGATTGGAGGGCAATGTCTCGATTGCTTCGTTTACGTGTTTTCATACTAGTACTATATAGTGCTAATGGGGTTGTGTCAAGATAAGTTCAATCGCATCACTGATTAGCGCCACCTGCGCATTGTATTATTCATCCATTCGTACGAAATGCCCAGGTGTGTTAAAAGGTAGACTATCTCATCTCCCAAAAGCAGGAATGCTGTCGATGAATGCTGAACATGTATGCTAAGACAGCAGGGAATGTTTGAGTACGGAGAGAATGAAAGGAGTTGGTAACAGAATGAATCATCAACACCTGATCGAATTGGGGCTAGCGTATTCGGGGACGAGTCTGCGCTATCCGTTCGATCCGGATTTGCCGGTATTGTACGTGTACGTAGGGAATAGGATGTTCGCGCTGCTGGGGCGTACGAATGCTGTGGAGAGTGTGAACTTGAAGACGCCCCCAGACGAAGCCTGGCTGCTTCGCGAGACCTATGCGGGAAGTGTACTGCCTGGCTACCATATGAATAAGCGGCATTGGAATACCGTGTTGCTGGACGGGACTGTGCCAGATGAAGTGATTGTGCAGATGCTAGACGAATCCTACAATTTAGTGGTCGCCAAGATGACGAAAGCTGAGAGAACGGCACTGACACAAAACTAGCATATAAAGAAAGACAGGGGTATATATTAAAAAAGAAGCGCGTATCTGACGGCGTACCAGTACGCGCTTGTTGGATGTGGCGGCAGGGTTAGCGGTTCTTGTTGCAGCTGCAGCGCTTCTTGCGCTTGATGACCGTCGTCTTGCGAATATCTACGTTGCCGATTCCGTTGCAGAATCCTTCGCAGTTGCCCTTCTTGCAGATACAAACCACCCTAAGCTTTCGGATATAGATGCGCGGGCGGCTTGTCTGTTTCCGGCGCTGTCTTTTCTTCTTCATACTAACACCTCCATTCGCCAGGATGGTGGATGCTACAGTATCAATATATGCGGAGAGCCTGACAATGCTTGGACCCTAGCTAAGCAGTTGAAGCCTGTAGTCTCGTATGATAAGATACAATGTATCCAAAACGATGGGAGTTGAACGGGCGAATGAAGTAATTTTTTTGCTAATAAGGAAACCAACACGAAGCAGGATGTTCTTAATCGTGGATTCTTTATGCGCAAGAAAGTTACATTCCTTTTCCCCTCCATCCATATCCCTATATCTAGCTCCGTACGTGGAGTTGGATTTGCTGTATGTATGCAGGCTGTGAGAAAGGTGCTTTCTTGCAGCTTTTTTGTATGCTATAGGGGGATATGCGTATGTCATTTATTCAAGTTCAGAACCTCACGTTTGCCTATGACGGCAGCTACGACAATATTTTCGAGCATGTAAGCTTGCGGCTGGATACCGATTGGAAGCTGGGATTTATCGGGCGGAACGGTCGAGGCAAGACGACTTTCCTGCGCCTTCTGCTCGGTCAATATGAATATAGCGGCTCGATCACTGCGCAAGTACAATTTGAGTATTTTCCATATAACGTCGAAGATCCCGATCAGCTCACTGTGTACGTAGTTGAGGAGATTTGTTCGGATTATGAGCACTGGCAGTTGATGCGGGAACTGTCTCTATTGCAAGTAACCGAAAATGTGCTGTACCGACCGTTCGCTTCCTTATCAGGAGGGGAGCAGACCAAGGTGATGCTTGCTGCTTTGTTTCTGAAGGAAAATCACTTTCTGCTTATCGATGAACCGACGAATCATCTGGATGTCCATGCGAGGCAACTGCTTAGCGAGTATCTGCAATCCAAGAGCGGCTATATTCTCGTCTCCCATGACAGAGCATTCCTGGATCACTGCGTGGATCATATTGTGTCGATCAATAAGACGAATATCGAGATGCAACAAGGCAACTTCTCCGACTGGTGGGTTAACAAGCAGAGACAGGATCAATATGAGCTTGCCGAGAATGAGAAGCTGAGCAAGGACATGAGACGATTAGCGCAAGCGGCAAGTCGCACAAGTCAGTGGTCGGACAAAGTGGAGAAGTCGAAGAACAACACGAGAAATTCCGGCTCCAAGGTGGACAAAGGCTATGTAGGTCACAAAGCTGCCAAGATGATGAAGCGTTCCAAGGCGATGGAGCAACGGCAGCAAGCGGCACTGGAGCAAAAGTCGCAGCTATTGAAGAACGTCGAGAGTGCGGATAGCTTGAAGCTCGCGCCGCTCTCCTACCATAAGCATCAACTTGCCGAACTGAATCAAGTCTCTATCTACTATGGAGAGAAGCTGGTGTGCAACGATATCAGCCTGACGATCAAGCAAGGGGAGCGGATTGCGCTTGCCGGTCGCAACGGTTCTGGGAAATCCAGTGTGCTGAAGCTCATATATGGAGAGGATATCACGTATACGGGGGCGTTCCGCAAGGGCAGTCAGTTGAAGATCTCTTATGTATCACAGGACACGTCGCAGCTGCGGGGCAGTCTGACCGAATACGCGAGAACGCATGGACTCGATGAAAGTCTCTTCAAGGCGATACTGCGAAAGCTTGATTTTGCAAGAGTGCAGTTCGAGAAGGATATGGCCGATTTCAGCGGCGGGCAGAAGAAGAAGGTGCTGATCGCCAGAAGTCTCTGTGAGCCGGCTCACTTATATATTTGGGATGAACCGCTTAATTTCATTGATGTGCTGTCCCGTATGCAGATCGAAGACCTGCTGCTGACCTATTCGCCTACGCTCTTGTTCGTGGAGCATGACCGGGAATTTTGCAAGCAGATTGCTACGCAGGTGGTGGAGTTGTAGGATAGCGGTCATGGTCCGGATTACACAAATTTCCGAATATGGCGAAACTTTTGCAGCCCTCTGTCGTCTAATTGTTTGAAAAATGAAAAAAACGCGTCTAGGCGTGTAGGTGAATGGAGAGTGAATGCTTGTGGAAGGCATGATGCAAAAAGGTAAATTCGCTCGGTTACGGCGCTCGCTTGTGCTGACAGTTGGATTGTCATTGTTGCTTTCAACATCTGCAATGGCTACAGAAGAGGCAACAGAAGAGACAGGGGCGACTCCGAGTATGAATGTGTCCGCCACTTACTATCATAGCGTGGCTTACAACGAAAAAGGCGATGTGTGGTACTGGGGCGGGCTTGCGGATGAGGTTGACGGTGAGCATAAGTTGCGAGATAATCGTCCTCAATTGATCGAGGGACTGGGTGATGTTGCGGCAATTCATTCTTTTCAAGGTAATGAGGTCATCTTGAAGAAGGACGGGACAGTTTGGAAGTGGGGCACTGAGTATAGGCTAGTCAATGATTATAACCATGATGGATTTACTGAGTTTCAGGAGCCTGAGAAGGTCGAGGGATTGCCTGAGATTGTGAAGATTTCGGTCGGCTCAATTGTCTCTGCCCTAGACATAGACGGCAACGTCTGGGTATGGAATCCGTTTCCCGTATATAATACTACGCCACGCAAGATTACGAACATAACGGATGCCGAAGAAATTTCCATGAATGGCGACGGTGTGCTCCACATTTTGCTAGAGGATGGTACTGTGTGGAGATGGGAGACATTCGTTGAACGGCAGTTGAACATTGACTATGCTGCGGAGAAGGTGGATGGCCTACAAGATATCGTCTCGCTTTCCTCCGGTTATTCGGAACATAATTTCGCTGTGGATACGGATGGGACCGTCTGGGGCTGGGGAATGAATTTTAGAGGAGCATTAGGATTTCCCGTAACCACTGAACGAATTGAAGTGCCCACAATCATTGAGGGATTATCCGATGTGGCATTCATTACGACTAACTATACCACAACGTTAGTGGGGAAGAATGACGGTTCCTTATGGATTATGGGAGATGATGTAGGGGAAGGTGCTTCTTCGCACACATATGGTCCGGATTTGAGGAAGGTAGAGGGATTGGAGAAGGTAACATCCGTAGCTGCAGGTTACAAACATGCTGTGGCAGTTACTGAGGATGGTGAAGTATGGGCATGGGGAAGCAACTCAGCCGGGCAGTTGGGTGACGCGACCTTCGAGGACAGTCAGACCCCTATTCTAGTTTCATTAGATACCATGCACTAGCCATTCCTATTCATATCGTTCCATGTAACAGTAAGCAGGACAGCTTCGAAACGGCATTGTACAGTGCCAGCCCGAGGCTGTTTTTGTTATGCAAGTGACCACTCAATCCTGATATGATAAAAGAGGGGTTTGTCGACAAGGATCGAATGTATAGGAGAGCTGTCGATTGCAACCGGCGGCCTTTCTCTTTCGTACTACCTATAAATGGGATGGGCGTAGCCGTTCCTGCATACAGTGATGTATGAGTAAGTTGACGTATACCCCTTAGTCATGTATAAGGGAGAACAACAATAGAAGCTGAGGGAATGCATAGTATGAACGCGGAATATGTGAACGGAGCCGATGCAGGCTATCGGCAGGCGGAGCAGAGGGCTGCCCGGTATTTTGCAGCCTTACACGAGCAAGTTAGGGAGAAGTCGTATGTGGCGACCCTGACTGCGGATTTTCAATTGTGGAGACAACAGCATATACGGTATCTACCATGGCAGACTCGCTTAGCACTTTCGCGGGACAAGGCCGCTTCCGGCAGTGATCACCACTATATCCAGTGGATGGATCGAGCTGGCAAGCTGGACGATTATCTAGACCGCAGCATCTCCTATATATATATGAGAGACTTGGGCAAGGCGATGAATACGGCAGAGACTCGATCTGATATTGAGCGTTCTGTTACGGATTTGAAGCGATTCCTAATGGAACATGGTTCGTCCGATCAAGAGGGATATCCCGCTTACTTGAGCTTCGCCGCCTTGTATCGGTGGGGGCAGAGGGAAGGTGTGGAAGCCGCCGTGCTCTGGGTGGTCGACAAACTGGAGAAGGTAGCTGTCCATATTCCGCAGCAATTGAATGCGGAGCAAGCCCAGCGCAAGCTGATTAAGATTATTGTCGGTGTAGTGATGCATGTTAGGGAAGAGCTAGATGAGACTGTATCGGCTGCCGAACGATCCAGAAGGCTAGATGAAGCGATACGCCTAGGCTATTCCTACGGTCTTACTTATCCGTTCATTGATGATCTGCTCGATTCGAGTGTGCTGACTGATGAAGAGAAGGGGCGCTACTCCAGAATGATCCGAACGGCCTTGCTTACCCGTGCTGTTCCGAAGCTGGGGGAGTGGGCTGGTAAGAACAAGAGCGTGTTCCAATACATCCATGCAGAGCTGCGGGAAGCGTTCGAATATGTGAAGAACCAGCAACGGCCAGATATGGCGGAGGTATTCTTCGAGCAGGCTTATGTGTTCTTCCACGCACAAGAGATAGACCGTGCCAAGGATCTGTCTAACCCCTCCTATACGAACGAGCAGCTGTATATTCCGATCATCTTGAAGTCCGCTTCTTCCCGTCTAATATGCCGTACCGTGACGAGTGCTCCCGAGGACGAAGGATTTAACGAGCGCACATTCTATTACGGCATCTATAATCAGCTCGCTGATGATTTCACCGATATGTTCGACGATGAGCGTGAAGGGGCGGTCACACCCTATACGTATTATCTGAAGTATCGGAACACACGCAACGATCTGATCAACCCCTTCGAATTATACTGGACTGTCATTGCACACTTGATCCATCATGTGTATGACTCCGATGACAGAACTCGGGAGATCATACTCGATCGCGCGATCAACGGGCTTAAGCGATGCAAGAAGCGTGTAGGGAAGAAGAAGTATCGCTGGATTATGGAGGTCTTCGCTTCAGGGAATCCCGCCTTCTCACGACTCATCCAGCGACTTGTTCGGAAAGCAGACGATGTGGACTTCTTCGATAAGCGGCTACGCGATCAAGTGATCACGATGTTGAAGACAGAGAGGAAGGAAAAAGAAAGCTTCTTCGAGATCATTCAGACAGTCCGTCAGCAGATCAACACTAACCTCCTGATTCATAAGCCAGATGACTTGCCATCGATACAGACTCCCCTCATTGATGCAGCCAACTACAGCATGGAAGGGAACGGGAAGCGGCTGCGCCCGATCTTGACCTGGGTGATGGGGGTGCAGGAATATGGGCTGGATGCCTCTGCGATCATGCCGTTGCTGCGATCCTTGGAATATATGCATACAGCGTCACTCATCTTCGACGATCTGCCAACCCAGGATAATGCAGCTACCCGTCGAGGCAACCCGACACTGCATCAGAAGTACGACAGCGCTACAGCGGAGTTAACCGGATTGTTACTGATGCAGAGGGCGGTACAGGAACAAGCGCTGCTGGATCAGTTCGAAGCGAAGCGCGTGCTTGCTCTGATTCATTACGCTGCAAGAGCAGCCGAAGAGCTGTGCAACGGTCAGGCGATGGATCTCGCGTCCAAGGGCAGATCGTTGTCGCTGGAGGAGCTGACGACGCTCTGTCACTACAAGACGGGTATCGCCTTCGAAGCCGCCTTAGTCATGCCTGCCATTCTGGCTGGAATACCCGATTCGGAGATCGCACGACTGAAGACATTCGCTTATCATACGGGTATTGCCTTCCAGATCAAGGATGACTTGCTGGACGTGGAAGGCGATCTCGATGCCCTCGGCAAGCCGACGGGGCAGGATGCGAAGAACAACAATACGACGTTCGTCTCTGTATGGGGACAGGACGCAGCGAGACAGCGGATGTGGGAGCACTATTGCCTAGCTATGGAAGCCCTGCAGGAACTGCCGCGGCAGCCTGTCTTTCTGAAGCACTTATTGCATTATATTGTGAGCCGGAATAAGTAACTTGTGACCGACAAAGGGGATAGGGGTGATAATCAATGACTCCCGCAGAACTCCACATGAGAATAACGAACCTATCTATATGGAAGAAGAATGGACAGCGCGCCCCCACAAGCCATTGCTAATGCTATATGCGTTAGGACAATACTATAATCATAAACACATAGAGCTGTCTTACGAAGAAGTCCGGGAAGTACTCAAGGAACTATTAATCGAATATGGTCCGCCACGGAAATCCTATCATCCCGAACAGCCCTTCGCGCGACTAGCTAGCGATGGCATCTGGCAGTTGAACCAAGCAGTCGACTTGAAGAGGCTTAGCGATAAACAACTTCGAGATGCACATATTCTAGCTGGTTTCACCCCTGAGGTCATTTCGTTATTGGAGGCCGATTCCTCTCTAGCGCAGTCTGTGGCTACACAGATACTGGAGGAGCATTTTCCCGATACATGGCATGAAGAAATACTAGAGGCAGTAGGTTTGGAGTTTCAGTTATATCGGCGCAAGCCGCGGGATCCTTATTTCCGGGATAAGGTGTTGCGAGCTTATGAACACAGCTGTGCAGTATGCGGGTTCAATGTGAGGCTCAATCGCAATCTAATTGCGGTAGAAGCTGCTCACATCCGTTGGCATCAAGCGGGTGGACCGGACCGTGAAGACAATGGCATTGCGTTATGTTCATTGCATCATAAATTATTTGACCGAGGAGTATTTACTATTTCCGATCAGTGGCATTTACTTGTATCTGAAGAGGCCTATGGCACACACGGGTTCGAAGAATGGCTAATGCGCTATCATGGGCAACCAGTGCGGTCGCCAATTCGTCCAGAATATGCTCCGAGAGATATGTTCCTACATTGGCATATTCGTGAAGTGTTCAAAGGCAAGAGTCGATACATTGTGTCGTAGGCTTCCGACTTCTAATCTCCATGTAGCCTCACTTAGTAGAGTGGGGATGCTGAATGTTACATATAGATGCCTGCGGAAGGACCTATCCCAAATCAACCTATTATGTCGTATATTTACATGTTCAAGATTTCAGATTAATGCTAAGATAATGGTATTTATAATCAAGAATACAAGATGGAATGCAGCATGAATGAGCGAAGTCAAGTCGATTCTGGAATCAGTTAAGAACAGGGGGTTGTCGGTGGGTCATGGCTGAATATCTGAAGTTCACTGTCATGATTGGCATGGAATATGCGGCGGCTATGTTTTTGATGGTCAGCTTGTTCAAGCTGCGAGATAACAGACAACTGTTGAAGCTGGCTTCCATGTGCTTGATCCTTGTACAAGTATCCTTTGTCATGTGTCAATATGGACCGGGCTTGCTGATTCCGATCTCGACTGTCATCGTGTGGATGATATGCATGTGGACCCTATTTCCGTTAAGTTTGTTTCATGCGGCTATTGTGTCGATCCATACGTATCTGATCTTCGGCATGATCCAGGGGTCGCTTATCTTCATTGCCTTGCTGATCACCGATGCCAATGGGCTCAACGCCGTTATGATGGATGTAGTTTCACCGCTTTCTGTGCTCGTCGGAGCGTTGCTGGCTTACTGCGTACGCAAGCGCAATTGGGGATTGTCCTTCGTCCCAGATTGGCGGGGAACAGCGACTCCAGTCGGAGGGCAAATCAACAGGAAGCTGATCATCGGTACGATCATTGCCATGGCTAGCTTTTTTGGAAGCTATTTGATGACGATGCTGTATAAGAACATGGGGAGCTTCTTAGCTTTACTTCTGCTTATGCTCCCCGTCCTTGGCGTGCTCGTCTACTTGCTATGGATGAAGGAAGTGCAGAAATATGCGCACAAGGTTCCCGTGGTCGTGCCGAAGCGAATGTTTCGTTCGGGGGACTAAGTACAAAACATAACTGTATATGTCATTGCAATGATACGGTATTCCCGTTCTTCCCTCTTGTTGAACCTGCCGCCAGGCGAGCATACGAAATTATTTTGGCATTCACTTATTGTCGGTGCATGATTTTTTCCCGTTAGACGCAGAGAGGTACACAGGCGTTCTCTTTTTAGTTATAATTATTTATATCAAAATCTATTGCAAATACCAAAAGGATGTGACGGCGATGCAATGGCAAGAAGTTCGCACGATTTATCCTGATCAATATGTCCTGCTTGAAATTATTGATTCTCATACCGAGGACAATATTCAGTATGTTGAAGAAGTTGCTCTGGTTCGAGCCTTTCAAGATCCTTCCGTAGCGACCAAGGAACTTTTAAAGTGCAAGGACAACAAAATTGTCTATCATACAGGTCAAGAAAAAATTGCAATAGAGCTCCGAAAAAATCCGTTTTATAGGTGTCGGTAGGATGCAGATTGAATTCATCGATGATCTGTTGCAAACATCAATGTCAATTCGTTATAAAGCTCGGTCTATAACAATCGATCACCTAGTGGTTGATACTGGGGCTGCGCATTCTTTAATTTCTTCCGATATCGCGGCGCAAATCGGGATTCACTTTGAAAATGGTGATAGGCTTGTACGCAGCTTTGGCATTGGTGGGGATGAGTTCTCTTTTCGAAAGCAAATCGATCAGGTCAAGCTAGGCAATTTCATCCTTGACAATGCTTATATAGATTTTGGTGTCTTCCATGAGGAGATTAATCACATTAATGGACTCATTGGACTGGATATATTAAAACAAGGAAATATGATCATTGACCTGCATCAGATGGCAATGTATCGGGCATACTGAAATTTTGATTAACCAATTTAGATCAAACGAAAATTAACTATGATGCTTTTGAAAAACACTATACGTACACCTCGATGAATTAAAAAACCTTGAATTTCATCCATTCACCGTCCGAGCTATTCAGAATCGATTACGGGTGCAACGTCTTCATTTATGATATCACATGAAGTTTTCTTAACCGCATCTTGTGTTTGCCTGTAGAACAGAAAACCGAAATAACTATTCTCATCCAATTCGTCCACGTTCTCAACATCAAATCCTTTCCCGCCTTGAACCTTAAATCCGCCGTTCTCCTCAATAAGGGCCAATGGCTCATGCCATGCATTATCCATCTTGTCTTACAAACCAGGCTGAACTAAATTCCTCGTATTCGTAAACTCCGGAATCATCGCCATACACCCGGACAACTACATCAACCGTCTCGCCTATATATGGATCGAAGTCTTTCTCTGAAGGGGTTTCATTTTCCTTGACTGGATAAAGCGACAGCCGATCATTGATATATAACTCTAGCGCTGCTTGGATGTTTTGCATCGTAAAACCTTCCGGCAGCTGAAGACTTTCGTCAATAGTTATCCCGGGAGGAGATGCCTCATCAATATTGCTGTCCATGCCGGACTCAGAACAAGCACCTTGAAGCAATAGCAGACAGTAAATAAAGCTGTTGAATAGTAACCTAGAGTCCATCTATTCACCCTCCAATCAAACAAAGACAGTAATATGTAATGGCTTCTCAAATAAATGTCATCTCGTTAATCATTAGACGACTCGAGTGATGCCGAGAATCGAACAACAATGAAAAATATTATTGCAGCTTACTTGGCAACGATGATCTACCCGCGAACCTTGCTTTCTCGTGCTGTAGGCACGTCATGAATTTCCCTCGCCTTCTCTGGTATACCATGTCTTTTTTCTTGCTTAACGTTAGATACCCCTTCCCGTAAGCAAGAAGTGTGATGAACGAAGTAGGTGTTCCAGCTATCCAAATTAACCCATGCAGTCTTATTTTTACATGTTCAAGATTTCTGAATAATGCTAAGATAGTGGTATTTCTAGTCAAGAGTACAAGACGGAGTGCAGAAATATGTGCACAAGGTTCCCGTGGTAGTGCCGAAACGAATGTTTCGTCGGGGGACTAAGTACCAATAAAGATATGTTCTATAGTTAGGTGGTTCTAGTATGACGCATAAGCTAGGTAATAAGATTGCTGAAGGCGCAGGATCAGAAGTATATGAATGGGATGGCGAGCATAAGATCGTCAAATTGGCAAAGCCGAATACGAGCATTGATGATTTGCAACAGGAATTGGTAAATAGTCGAGTTGCATGGGAATATGGGTTGCCTGTTCCAGAACCGTTCGAGTTCGTAACAATCGGAGATCGAGCGGGCATCGTATTCGAGCGTATATATGGGGAATCGATGTTGACCCGGCTGCAAGACGGAAGAATAGGTCAGATTACCGAGTCGCCATCTTCCAACGTGTCCGGTGATATCGTCGAAGCGCGGATCACAGCACGGTTATTACACCAAGTGCATGCACATGCCGCACCTCCATTGCGAGATCAGCGGGAGAGACTTACCTATGATATTAACCGTGCGCCTTACTTGACAGAGGCGGACAAGGCTTCAGTCATCGCTCAATTGAATCAATTGCCGGTAAAGCAGGTCCTGTGTCACGGCGATCCGAACCCTGGCAATATTGTGATTCGAGAGAACGACGCAGTCCTTATTGACTGGAATGACGCATCGACCGGGAATCCAGAAGCTGACCTTGCCGAATATGTGCTGCTGATTCGATATGCTACTATGCCCGAATATCTGAACCCTACTCCTGAAGTGAAGGCATTCCTCGATGCCGCTAGGGAAAAGTTGGTTCGGACTTTCCTGGATGAGTATAAGCAGCTAACAGGCATCGGGTACGAAGATATCGAGCCATGGTTCGCACCAGTTGCCGCACGCAAATTATCCGCAGATGCTTTCACTGAAGCGGTGAAAGCTTCGCTAGTAGAGGAGGTTCGACGTAGAATTGCGAGCAAGTAAAGCTGGATCAGAATGATCATACAAGAGAATGAGAGGATAAATCATGTTGTTAGGTATAGACTTTTGCTCTTTACACTGACTTCTTCTGTTTCGTATGTGGGCATGCTGCTCATTATTTTCAGTTTATTCCGAATTCAACATCGCTACTACATTCCGCACATGGTGTTCGTCTGTGTCACGATGTCGTATATTTCGTTCACGACTCGCGAGGCTTCGCTTGCGCTGTATTCTCCTTTAATCCAAATGGGATTCCTAATTATACTGCTCTGGCTGCTGTTTCGCTTGGGACTTTTGCTTGTGGGGTGCTTATTTATCTATCATGTCAACGGGAAAAGCGAGAGGCTGAGAGGAAGAATGGTTTTTCAAAATTGAATGAACAATTAGGAGTGAAGCATGTTCATATTACTAGTGTTTATTCTTACATCGTATGCAGAATACTTGTCGATAACGGCACTTATGTGTAGTGCGTTCAAACTCGATTTTCGGAGACATATCTGGAAAATTATTTTCATATGTCTCTCTTTGACTTATGTCTCTTATGTCATGAGAGCAAATGAGTTAGCTTTATATACCCCGATAACCCAAATTTTTCTGTGGATTGTTTATATGTGGCTACTATTCAGGTTACCGCTGATTTATTCGGGAATAGTCACGGTAACATGTACGATGATATTTGCTGCTTTTCAGGGTTTCATTCTATTCATCACGATGCAAGTAACTTCTTCTGAAGTTAAATCGATGACCATTACTATGGGCTTAGTTTCCTCAATATCTTCAATTTCTGTATTCATTGTTGCTAATTTGATTCACAAGCGGAATATGGGATTCTCCTTTGTCTCGGAAGCAAATTCTGTATCAGATCAACACCAATTGAAACACAACGGAGTGATGATGTTTGTAATTGTACTATCGCTAATCGTTTTTTTCGCAACCTATTCTTTAACAATATTGTTAGGGAGTGCGGACACCTTCTTGTTAACTGTAGTTTTGCTGTTGGTCATTCTCGCGGCACTCATTTATTTGTCTACCTTAAAGGAGATTCGCAAATATACAAGAAAGAGATTAGGTAGATGAAGTACAGTTAAGGAGACCTTCGAAAATTATGTTGAACTACTTAATATTTATACTCGTATCTTGTGTAGAATATTTAGGGATTTTTGCACTCATGTTTAGTGCTTTCAAGATCAATTATAGATGGTACATTGCGGAGATGCTGTTCGTATGTATTTCTTTATCCTGTGTTTCCTTAGTGATGCGGGAGAATGAGTTAACGATGTATACGGCATTTACACAAATGCTGCTCTGGGTATTGATTTCATGGTTGTTGTTTCGATTCAATCTGCTGCATGCAGCGGTGATAACTGTCGTTGGTTATCTGAGCTATGCGGTTATCCAATATTTCATCGGCTGGGTGATGCTATTGTTCATACCGTCTCTTGAGCATATGTCGTTGATGATGAGTGTGCTTGCGCTTTCAAGTGCGTTGATTGCATTTGTCGTGGCATACTATGTCCGTTTAAGAAACTGGGGTTTCTCCTTTGTTCCAGCGGAACAGCCGTCGAGAGTCAAATATCGTGATAAAGACAACTTGTATCTTCTTATCGCAATCTCACTTGCTATGCTGTGTTTCTTCGTGACATTCGTAATGTTTATATCTTACAACAACAATACGCAAGTTATATTGATTACTTTGTTAACGGTGTTCGTGAATCTGGCTATTTTGATTTATTTGTCCACCAAGATGGAGATTCGCAAGTACAGCAAGAAAAGGCCATATGTGAAATGAACTTTCGTCCGTAGGGGAGTTGCCGAATTTGGCAGAAAGGTGAGTAGTGGCGACAAAGTCAATATATTGTATGGGGTTGAAGCTTCGATGCTAAATCTATGAAGAAGCGCGGAAAGACCTAACTCAAGTGGAATCGGTCATATATGCCAGAGACAATGGACTAACCATTGCCTCTATTTTTTTTGTCTATGATATCAGAGAGGTGACACTATAATGTCACCTTTTATCCATTATACTACAAGTATCACAAGAAGGAGGAATACAATGTTCAATCCAACCGATTTTCCCAAGCCCACCCTTATTTCAGTCAACGGTGTGGAACTCGAGGTTTTTGAAGCAGGTCGTCAAAATGCCGGAAAACCGATTGTCCTCTGTCACGGCTGGCCAGAGCATGCCTTTTCTTGGCGCTATCAGATGACCGCCCTTGCCGCAGCGGGCTATCATGTCATCGTCCCAAACCAGCGGGGTTACGGCAACTCATCCCGTCCGACCGAAGTAACAGACTATGACATTGAACACTTGTCGGGTGATCTCATCGCACTTCTCGATCACTACGGATACGAAGATGCGACTTTTGTTGGGCATGATTGGGGTGCATTTGTCGTTTGGGGATTGACCTTGTTGCACTCAGACCGAGTAAATAAAGTCATAAACCTAGCCTTGCCTTATCAAGAGCGCGGACATAAACCCTGGATCGAGTTCATGGAAGAGATACTTGGCGACGACTTCTATTTCGTCCACTTCAATCGACAGCCAGGCGTTGCAGACGCCATATTCGAAGACAATACATTCCAGTTCCTTCGCAACATGTACCGGAAGAACGTGCCTCCCGCAGAGCCTCAGCCAGGTATGGCGTTGATCAATCTCGCCAGAGCAGTAACACCACTCGGTGAGTCTATAATGAGCGAGAGCGAACTGGCTGTTTTCGTCTCCGCCTTCGAATCAACAGGGTTCACGGGTAGTATAAACTGGTACAGGAATCTCGACCGCAACTGGCACTTACTGGCGGACGTGAACCCGATCATCGAACAGCCCGCCCTCATGATCTACGGCGACCGGGATGCGATCGTGAGGTCTGAGAACCTGACAGAGTTCGTGCCCAATGTGGAAGTGGTCAATCTGGATTGCGGTCATTGGATTCAGCAAGAAAAGCCGGAAGAAACAAACCAAGCGATGTTGAGATGGCTAGAACAGCAGGATGCCACTTAGTCTCATGCGCGTAATCAAGGTTGAGCCTGCCCTCCGGTTTGACCGGAGGGTGGAAGGAGACACGGTCACCGTCTCCGAGGTGACTGATTGGGCAAATGGATATGCTTTTGTCCTGATCTGAAGATTTGCCAGATCAATGTCGACTTTCTTACTCAGCATGATAAATTATGACACCACCTACTACGTAAGCGTCAAATCCCCATCTGTTTGTAAGATGGGGATTATGTACGCTGATTTTTTGCATGCAGATGGGTGACTGTCTGCATGCATTGTTGCTCAACCGTCCGTTGGCTGAGGTTCATATCTTCCTACACTAATTATATACTCTGCATTTTCCAGCCCAATCTTCTTGTATACGGTGATCGTACTGTCTTTCTCCACTTCAGGTATAGCGGGATTAACCGGCCTTGAATATGAATCTACGGAGAACCCGCCATCCTTAAATTGCACCAATGGTTGTATATCTGATTTTCCCTCTGGAATATTCTGACCTAAAATATTTTTGGCGCGAATTGTAATGGTGTTGTTCGACAATGTATAGGAATCTAGATGAAAAGCGTCTTTGTAACCAGTTGTAGCGTCATTACCTATAAAATTCTCAAACACTTCTCCGGCTACGACATGCTCATCCGTTATGTGGAGAAACCCCAGTTCAGATACCCAATTGTAATTTATGTTCGTGTTGTCCAAAAAAATTCGCAAGGGTAGAAACATAGCATCCTGTTTCATAACGGGAATGGTATCCATCTCAACTAGTTGTCCATCAATTTTCGCTATTGTTGAGTTGACAGTAAGCTGGAAAGAACGTTCTAACCAATCGACTGTGGCTGTTTTGGATTGTGAATCGTAACTTACCTTTCCTCCCATTAAATCCTCAATGGATCGAAGTGGAATGAATAATCTGTTCTTATGATCTATATAGGGCGATGCAGGTTTAGTGTAAAGAATATAATAGTTACCTATTTTTAATACAATTTCGGTTTCATTGCTCGTCGCGAATTTAGCAGCATATATAGGCTTAATAAGTATAGTGGTTAGTAGCAACAATGAGATAATGAATAAGCTGGAAACTTTCCTCATCAGAGTAAACTCCCTTCTGATACTAAAGTATCTCCAATGTAGCTGTTCCTCTCCAAGATAATCAGATCAACTCGTTCGCGACAATGGCTTTCACTTCGTTCGGAATGGTTTCATCTGAGAAAACGGCTTTATGCCAGGTACGGCGGGATTTCCATCACCAAGAACTTGCCATTGATTCGCTTCACTGTATAGGAATATTGCTTCCCACCGAAAAATTCGGTACCGTCCAGATGAAGAAAGGTCAACGTATATTGGTATTCATGATCTGTAATTTTCTTAGAGTCTAAGATGTCCTTAATCTGCACCGCTTGGCCACCCGTAATATGAATATACCTTCTGAATAGTTCCGCATAATTATTAGGGTCTACGTCAGCATGATAACCCTGCAGCAATTCATAGCTCCCGCCGTATACGGTGACTAAAGCTTCGTAATCTTCGTTGGATAGATAATGGAAGTACGCCAGCAGTACATTCTCAGGATCGTCATAATCCACTTGATAAGGTTCGCTACAGCTAGCTAGTACTAGGATGCCAACCAATGATAAGATAATCTTATTCATAACTCACCTCTTGTAACAGTAATATTCGGAACCTTATTGATTCGAATTGCAAGTGAGAGCAATAGGAGGAAGATATGCCTAGCAAAATGATTGTCATAAGCATTCTCGTTCTAATCATTCTTGTTGCAGTTCCAGCCGTTTTGTATCAAAAATATTGGAGCTTCTCCGCGTTATTACATGAAAGTGGATTTACAGAGAGCGATATTGTGGATAGAGACGCCTATGCATACGGTGATGCGATGATACATGTCCTCTTACTTGCTAATGAGCACGAACTCGGCATAGTAGCCACAGTGAGAAGTAATTGGGGCAAGTGGTCACGTATCGGGAGTTCGAAATCAGACCTCTATGCTGAGGGTAATCTGGCTACGTTCGGATTCTCGAACATGCATGGTTGGGGAGAAGATGCTTTTGTGGACAAGCATGTGTTTGTAGCTGTTCCTCTCCAAGATAATCAGCCTATCCACGTTCGGGAGGCTCCGTTTGAATTGTCCATTCAGTATCTGGGTGCTGGTGAACATACGATCTTATATGCACATGCGGTAGCAGGAGGAGAATTTGCTTCGTTCGGTTCACATGATGTGCTGCCATACTTGGAGCTTCCGTAGTTCACATAGCATGTTCATATTCTGCATATATGAACTCCTCGAACTCTTGTAATGTCAGCTCTGAGCTGTTGAATTGTTGGTTGCCTAGTCGCTTCCTCGCTTCGTTCATATAAGACTGCGTTCCTTCTTCCAAGGCTCGTATCGTTTGGGTATTCGGATTGTACAGATACGCCTCGCCGGTAACGATATCCCAAACGAATTGCTCGTCATCTTGTCTGTTGTCTAGTGCGCGTGCTTGCGCTTCGGGGAATCCAACTGTCACAATCCGATATTCGCCTCGATGATAGGCAATTTCTACACCTGTGCGAGCGATGCCATCTTGATAGATCGGGACCAGATAAGAATCATTAGAAACTATACTCACGCCGGATTCTTTACTAACATTTACCGTAAATATGGGATGAATCTTTCCTGCCCTTAGCTCTCCTTTGCTCTCGTTGAAATTCACAGAATGCTGTAGACTAGTATCGAAGAATCCCTTCTCTAAGTAGCTGATCAACTCGATTGCGACTGCATCTTCAGCATGCGTGCATCCTGATAATAGAATCATGAAAACGCTAATTAGCAATAGAAAGGTGTTCTTTCGCATTTTATTACTCCCTTAAGATGACCACTATTGGTATGTCCGTACTAGTGCATAATGAACATGTGCAAGGTGGCGTCTTTCACTGACGGTTTGGCTTCAATATGATCTATGCCCAGGAAGGAATACGCTGCTGCCAATTGTTCCTTCGCTTCTTCCTTGTTGTGAGGATCGAAGAGATAGCATAGCCATGAGGCATCGATATAGGTGATGTTATCGCTGTAACGGACATACTCATGAGGGACGATGACTTGGCTAGGATCGATTGTCATAGGTTTGTCTGAGATAAGAAGCATCATAGATGTTCCGTTATTTCGTACAGTTGCAATCTTGTTCACATGATCCCATGCTACCGCTTCAACATAGGGTTCGAATACCTGTCTGACGGGAATCCACTTCGATGTTTCTACGATTTCTCTATCTTCCACGTACACCCTCGTTTGTTCTAAGTTGAGTTCGTCATAGTAACTGTCTACAGTTATGATGTCAGAAGAAGCAGTCAAGCTCAGTGAACTGACAAGGAAGATCAGAATGCCAGTCAACATACCTATACGGTGTCGCACAATATTCCTCCTTAAATGTTAGAATTATTCAGTATACTTAGATTATATGGAACGAAGGGCATTTCTGCAATGATAGAGAAGTTACTGCATTGCGTGAAATGTGAGGCTGGGGTAAAGTGATGGGTATGATGAAATATACGATTTTTACGCTGGTTTCCTATGTCGAGTACTTGGCTATTTTTGCACTCATGTTCAGTGCCTTCAAGATCAATTATAGGTGGTACAAGGCTGAGATTATATTTGTGTGTGCTACATTGACATGCGTGTCCTTAGTCATGCGTGAGAATGCATTAACCATGTATACCTCACTTGTACAACTATTGCTATGGATCATCTATTCGTGGTTACTCTTTCGATTCAGCTTACTGCACGCGGCCATTGTAACCGTATGTAGTTATTTAGCTTATGGATTGATTCAATCCGGTGTGGCCATAATCGCCTTGCAATTTGTTGCCGACTTGGAACCGATGACACTAAGGACGCATACCGTGGCCCTTTTATCAGGTTGGATTGCTTTTTCTATAGCCTATTGGATCTATAGAAGAAACTGGGGATTCTCTTTTGTGCCAGTAGAACGCGAAGCTTACATGAATGACGACAAACGAAGCAACGTGCTCTTTATATTTGCTATTGTTAGCTCGATTATAAGTATCTTTGTAGTTTATATTGTGCTGGTTGTTTATGGAGATACTCAGAGATTTTTAATTATGATGGTAACGATTTTGCTATGTTTGAGTGTTTTGATCTACTTGGCGGCGAAGATGGAAATACGGAAATATGCTAAGAGGAAGGAGTTTAAGTGATACATAAGTTTGCGAATATCGAGCATAATCATCCCTGATATTGGGTTAATTAGAAAGTAGTCCAATTTTCCTAAGTGATTTAGGTACTTCGGATGAATTTTTATTGAATGTTGGTTATTTTTTTGTAGCAATTATCAGAATAATGGTGCTAAAATGAAAATATAAGTTTATTACTAAAGTAAAGAGGGAAGATGCTATATGGAACTTGGTAAATTATTGTTGTTTACGCTTTTCTCCTCAATTGAATATGTCGGGATGTTTTTGCTCATGTTTAGTTTGTTTAGAGTAAATTCTCGATGGTACATACCACATATTTTATTTGTTTGTATCTCTCTTTCGTATTTTTCATTTACGATGCGGGCAGATTCTTTGACCATGTATGCGCCAATTATTCAAATTATACTTTTAGTCATTTTTATGTGGCTATTATTTCGATTTCAAATCTTCTATGCAGCTTTAATGTCTATTACGGGATACATTTCGATATTAGTAATCGATGTATTAGTCGCATCTGTAGTATCAAGATTTGCAGATGTTACTATACCATTTACAATTCAAATGTATATTATCGCAGTTATATCTGGATTTTTAGCAATGAGTATTTCATATTTGATTCGTAAGAGGAATTGGGGTTTTGTATTTGTTCCACATAGTGAAGATGTAACTGTGAACTATCGAAAAAGGGAAAATATATTAATGATAGTTGTGATGGTATTATCTGCAGTCGGTTTTGCAATTGCTTTCTACCTAACTGTCATACTTAAAACTGCCATAAGTTTTTATGCCACGCTTTTATTTTTATTACTTGCAGTTTCTATCCTGCTTTACATATCAAGGAGCATTGATAGAAGCGAGGTGTAGTGATGGTTGAGACATTTGCTGAGAAGATAGCGGTTTCCATGAAAAGAACTGTGCCAGAACAAACCACATCAGTAGACGTAATGAAATATTCATTAATATTACTCATTAATTCGGTTGCAATTTTTGTGCTCTCCTTATCAATAGGGTGGTTCACAGGAAAATTCACTGAGACATTATACACTATAATTTCTTTCGTGCTTCTAAGATTTTTTGCTGGGGGAATGCACTTTAAAACAGCGTTGCAATGCATTGTGGTCTCAACTTTAGTGTTATCAATACTTCCTCATATTCCGATTAATTATCAAACAACTATTATATTAACTACTATAAGTTTTGTTATTATCCTGTTACGTGCACCATTTGATATTAAAAAGAAAAGTAAAATTCCAGAAAACTACTTCCCATTATTAAAAGTGCTGGCAGCTCTAATCGTTGCTACTAACTTTTTTTTCATGTCTACAATCCTTGCGAAGAGTTTCTTTACAGAATCATTATCAACTGTTAAATTAAGGAGGAAGGATAGGTGAAGAAAAGCGCTAAAATCCTAATTATTGGTGTATCGGCAGTACTTCACTTTATCGCTTTGAGTTCTGTGTGCATGGCGTGTCCAGGTTTTGGTCATAGTCCAGAAGTCCCCGAAGAACTACTTAAAAAGAAAAATTAGAAGGTTGTGCAGGGTGTATGAAAAACGAAAAATACATCCCCGTAATCAGACCCGACGATCGAAGCTTTCATTGGTTGGATGTGCAAGAGATCCTTTATTTTGGGTTGGAAGGCAGACGTGTTGCCTATTACACCCGAGATGAAGTGTATCATCATATTATTAATCTGGAAGAATTGCTCGACTTGCTAGCCCCGACTGGATTCGACAAGCTGGATCGCGGCATTAACGTGCAGATGGACAAGATTACTTACTACGACTCCTTGCTGGGCAAGGTATACTTCGACGATCCGCTTCATAAGAATTCCCCTTACGCCACTGTTTCCGCATCATGCATGAAGAAGGTTGAGAAGCTTCTGCCGAAGAGTCGGGACATTGCCTTGATGGATGAATTTTTCCTCGAGGATTGACCTGCTTCCTTCCAACTTGAGATTCATCACTGCGTAAATAAGTTAGAGAGACGTTCGATACAGAAAGGTGGGAGAATAACGAGTAGATAGGTCCGACGTAGCTATATTACTTTTCATTAGGCGATTGCTGCAACGGTCTATGAAGTGTCGAAGTAATTAGTGATCATTTCTGATACTTAATTTCGAGCAAACGAGGGTACAGTGCCAATTAGTGATCAAACTTGATACTTAATTAGCGGTATATTGTCGGAATGACGAGATTCGACGGAATTAGTGACCACGAACTATATAGCCCCCTAATCCACTTGGACACTTCGACCACTTCATATACACTATTAATTAAGTGGAGGAGTAAACAT
>CAJXLT010000018.1 GCA_913056365.1 uncultured Paenibacillaceae bacterium
CTACCCCACAAAGTGATGAAGCGCAGGAAGCGGATTCAAGTACTTTGCGGGGGCCCCGAGAACATCGGGTGTAAAAACCACACGGCTGTCATACCTTTCGTTTCGCATCTAGTTTTGAGGGTGCTGTGGGTTATCGGTTGGCGCCGGTTTCCAATACACAATATCCTTCACACCATACGGGCAAGTCCTGTATGTCATACCTAATGCTTACGAAGCGGATTTGCTTCGCAAAGCGTTTAAGTCTGGTGGCGATGGCGGAGGGGACCCACGCGTTCCCATCTCGAACACGACCGTTAAGCCCTCCAGCGCCGATGGTACTTGGACCGAAGGGTCCTGGGAGAGTAGGACGTTGCCAGGCAAACTGTAAGAAGCGCGATTGTTTCTCTTCGGAGAAGGAGTCGCGTTTTTTTGTATTGTTCGGATGCTGTGCGAAAAAGATGCAATTCTGCAGGAATGTATTGTGAAATAGGAGCGAACTGAGGAAATGCCGTCGATTGCGCAGGCTTTTGTGTGGCAACTAGTCAATATGGGCGGGTATACGGAATAAAAGATGTAGATTCGCAGGAATTTTTAACATTTTCCACGATTGAGAGCCTAAAGCCTGCACATTCGCAGGAATTTCGCCACGCCGCATATAGAACTGCAATTTCGCAGGAATTTCGCCAAGCCACACGGGGAACTGCCCATTCGCACGGAATAGGACCAATCCCCGAGAGTTGATGATACTTACGTGAGTGAACCGCTAATTATGCCCGATAATAAGAAATTGCGTCTGATTGCAGCTTAACGGAGACACTACTATCGCTGCTCTTGACTCGGAAGAGCAGGGGGACGATCGAGGGAAGTTGAATCATCAGCCAGACACCTACGACCGCAGCTACAGCATTAAGGGGCAGCCAGATTGCGATACTTCCTACAAGGAATAACCCAGCTAAGGACGCATGCCATTCGATGCTTCGATAATTAGTAAGCAGCACTGGTTGCTGAGGAACAAGCCCTGAGAAGGGAAGGCGAATGGAGAATGTCCATCGCTTGGCCAGTCCGGGATAGTTCCAACGAAGCGCTGTCCACTTGAATAGGAGCTGTAGGATACACACCAGTGCCAAGACGATTAGGCACATAACCATTGATTCTCGGCTTAACAGGAACATCAGACATCCCGTAAGCAATAGTATATAGAGAGCTCGCATCCAAGGTGTGATTCGAACTTTACGTAGCAAGGTATATTGATAAATGCTGGATTGCTCCATTGATCGGTTGTTAGTCACTTTGTTAATCTCTCCATGTTGTAGCAGTTTCAAGTTCAACGTTGTTGAACAATTTGCAGCATTCATTACTATACTTACAGAAGGGCTTTAGCATTTTCAAGTAAAGTCCATGTACATGCGCTGACGGCTCTAATCCGTTATCTACTTCTCCTAACTCGCATTATAGTTGTATCTTAAGAGAAGGTGTAGTTTAAGAGGTGTAGATTTGAGACATACTAGGACTAAAAAGCAATAAGGTGGTATGGTAGATGGAAAGCGAACAGCAAGCCCTTTGTATGATATGTAAGGATGTAAAAGAAGACGGTATTCATATTTGCACTAGTTTTCTATGCACCGATTGCGAAAGTGAGCTCGTCCAAACCGATGTGCTCGATGATAAATATGCCTTTTTCATCAGTCAAATGCGCCAAATTATGTTGAAGAAAAATGCCTAATCCTTGCTTCAATATAAGTTTAGCCTTCCCTAGAATGGGAAGGTTGTTTGCTTTTTGATATAGTATAAGTATCATAGCTGTCTAAGTGGAGTTTCGTCAACACGTATATATGCACGATCATGAAGGAAGGGGCTTGGAATACAATGGATCAGCAACGCGCCCCCATCTACGAGAAATTACAGGAATATATGAGGATAAGTCCTACCAGCTTTCACATTCCAGGGCACAAACGAAGATCATACTTGGCTAATAGAATGGGATTGCTAAAAGAGTGGTTTCTAAGTGATGTTACGGAAATTACAGGAATGGATGATCTCCATGCGCCAGAAGCTATCATACGAGAGGCAGAGGATTTGGCAGCGACTTGCTTCGGGGCGGATCAGACGTTTCTGCTAGTAGGGGGAAGCACTTCAGGGAATTTAGCGTTGCTGTTGTCTATATGCCACCCAGGGGACATCGTGTTAGTAGATCGACATGCACACAAGTCTGTCCTGCACGGATTAATGCTAGCCAGAGCGCAGGCCGTGTTCCTATCTGTGGAATTAAATGAAAGAAGCGGTGTTCCAGTGGGAATAAGCTCCGACACGGTAGCAGCAGCGATTAAGCGCTATCCGGATGCGAGAGCCGTTATGCTTACTTGTCCGAACTACTACGGATGGGGACCTAATATTGAGGAGATTGTCTCGCAATTGGACGGCAGTTCCATTCCTTTGATTATAGATGAAGCGCATGGGGTGCACTACGGGTTTCATGAGGATCTCCCACAGTCAGCGCTTCAGCGAGGGGCGGACGCGGTGGTGCAATCCGCTCATAAGATGGGTGGCGGGTTGACCATGGGTGCATTCCTTCACTTGCGTGGCGATCGAATTGATCCTTATAAGGTTCGTCAAGCACTAGCGATGGTTCAATCGTCCAGTCCGTCCTACCCAATCCTTGCCTCACTGGATGTGTTTCGCAGCACTTGGGCTACGGATGGAGCAAGGCTGATTCAACAAGGGTTAGATGTCGTGCGGGCATTTCGCGAATATATGCAAGACTTGCCGAGATTTATAGTGGCAGACACGTATGCGAATAATCAGTTGCAAGCAGAGCACGAACATAGACACAGGGTTGATCCGTTTAAGGTATACATGTATGATCGCACAGAAGAACTGGACGGTTATGCGCTACAGCAACAATTGGAACAACGGCAATGTATGATTGAGATGGCTGATCCACGCGGTGTTCTATTGGTCTTCACCTATGCGTCAACGATGGAGGATGCCCGACAATTGTATGCAGCTTGCGAGGAAATCGCCAAGGAAACCGTTCGTACAACAGACGATAAAGCAAATACAACGGAAGCGAATCCTGAGAGAAGTATTCAATCCCATGACAAGCCGACTACAATAGAAGATGAAACACGTGTAAGCGAACCATTGGATCTGGCAAACTGGCACGACATACAGCCTACAGAAGCCATTCGTCTGGAGCAGGCAATGGGAAGGAAGCTAGCCGAAACCATTATTCCTTATCCGCCAGGAGTTCCATTAATCTGGAAGGGTGAACTGCTGACAGAACAGTGCTGGATGCAGCTCTTGCAACTGCGTAATGCTGGGGCGCGATTTCAGGGAACCGAGGATGTTAGACTCACGACAGTACGAGTGATCATAGATGGGAATTAGGAGAAATGGAGCGTAGATAGATGAACAACCAAGGGTTTATTACATTTGAAGGTGGAGAAGGATCGGGCAAGACAACGTTAATTCAGGCAATTGCCTGTCATTACGAGCAGCAGGGACGACAAGTGGTGGCTACAAGAGAACCAGGCGGCATCGATATTGCCGAGCAAATCCGCGAAATTATATTGAATCGATCGAATACGGCAATGGACGGAAGAACAGAAGCGCTACTATATGCTGCAGCAAGGCGTCAGCATTGGATAGAGCGAATTAAGCCTGCATTGATTCGTGGAGAGCTGGTGCTCTGTGATCGTTTTATCGACAGCTCATTGGCTTATCAGGGGTACGCTCGTGGATTGGGTGTAGATGAAGTATATAACATCAATCAGTTTGCTACTGAAGGTGTGCTGCCTTCCTTGACGATATGGCTAGACTTGGATCCGGAGATAGGACTTGCTCGCATTGCGGACAATCAGCAACGTGAAGTGAATCGTCTCGACTTGGAAAACCTGGAGTTTCATCAACGAATTCGGCAAGGCTACCAGCTTCTGGCGGAGCGCTATCCGGATCGGATATATCGTATACATGCAGATCAGCCAGTAGAGCAGCTTATACAGATTGCTATTGCTCGAATCGATCAAAAGTGAGATGCATTCCCTAGCTCGTCATAAAGCACCTATCATCTTTGTCTGACATATTGTATAATAAGTGATACAGTAAAATAGTTCATATAGCAAAGATGTAAACGCATTCAATACAGTTGATTACTTGAATACTATTAGGGGAGGGCTCACTATGAAACTGGTGATTGCGGTAGTGCAAGACAAGGACAGCAATCGGTTGGCAAATGCGCTGGTGAAGGAAGGCTTCCGCGCAACGAAGCTTGCCAGTACAGGTGGTTTTTTGAAGGCGGGCAATACGACCTTTATGATCGGGATTGAGGATGAACGCATTCCGGAAGTCATGAAGACAATTAAGGCCAACTGTCAAGTTCGTGATCAACTAGTCACGCCAGTTTCACCAATGGGGGGCACGACCGATTCGTATATTCCGTTCCCGGTTGAAGTACAAGTAGGGGGCGCTGCTGTATTCGTGCTTCCAGTAGAACGGTTTGAGCACTATTAATGAGTGAAGTAAGAGTGGCGCAGGTTATTGGAGCAAGGAGTAGATAGCGGTGAAGATCAACCCCGGTTTGCGATCGACGCTGAATGAGCTGAAGCGTACGGAGCAGGCATCGTCACAGACGAGCAGTACGAGAGGCTTCTCGGATATGATGCAGCAGCAACAGGAACGGTCTACGCAGGAGCAGCTGAAGCGCAGAATCGAGGAAATTCGTCAACAGGGTGAACGGTTGGCGAAGACGATGACGGTTCGGGAACTGCGGGCTTATAAGATGATGATTCGCGCATTTCTAGAGGAAACCGCCCGCCGCGGTGTCCATCTGAAGGAGACACGCGGATGGGACAGGCGCGGTCGCGGTAAGCGATATCGTATCTTAGAGGATATCGATCAGCACTTGCTGGCAATGGCCGACGATATGCTGGAGCGAGAAGAAGGCCAAGTTGACCTGCTGCGGCGAGTTGGCGAAATTCAAGGTTTGTTGATCAATGTGTTCTTCTAAGCAATAGAACGGAGTCGGATTTAATGGCTTTTCAACATGTACATGGGCAACAGCAAGCCAAACAAATGCTGCTCACGGCCTTGAATCGGAATACGTTGTCACATGCTTATCTGTTCGCGGGACCGCGCGGGACTGGTAAGAAAGCGTTGGCAGCGGCTCTGGCTCAGGCCGTGATGTGCGTAGCCCGGCTGGAGGATGGCGATGCTTGCGGACAATGTGTGGAGTGTCGCAAGGTCGAGCATCACAATCATCCGAATGTGATGTGGATGGAGCCGGATGGAAGTTCGATTAAGATTGCACAAATCCGTCAGCTGCAACAGGATCTGGCATATCGCGCTTCACAAGGGCAACGCAAAGTATATATCATTGGACAAGCTGAGCGAATGACAGCCGAGGCTGCGAACAGCCTGCTCAAATTTCTAGAGGAGCCGTTCTCGCCGACATTAGCTATCCTGCTGACGGATCAAGTGCAAGCTTTGCTGCCTACCATCCAGTCACGTGTCCAACTTGTCCCTTGCGTCCCGTTAGCGAAGGATGTGATGCTGGATGCGCTGTTAGCAGATGGGACAGACCCGTTGCTGTGCCGCGCAGCCGTACAAGTAACAGCGGGATTAGACGCGGCGAGAGAGCTTATCCAATTAAATGCGTTTGCAGAGATTAGAAACCTAGTGATACAATTAGGACAGGAGTGTCTGACACACTGGGCATCTGCTCAGCTTACGATTCATCAGAAGCTCCTGAAGCCGCCAGTTTCGGAACAGTTAGATTTATTTTTAGACTTACTCACCTTATGGTTTAAGGATATGATTCAAGTACAGCTTGGCCGCAAAGAACAAGCGGTGTTCTCAGATCAGGAGGCATGGCTGGCTAAGCAGGCAATCTTGCGCGGACCTGATCAGTGGGTGGCATGTATGGAAGCCGCGATCGGTGCGAAGAAGCGGATTCGTGCTAATGTGAATCCAGCCTTGGCGTTGGAACAGATGGCAGTTCGCGTTCAGGGGGGGTAGTATGTATTCAGTAGTAGGCGTACGATTTAAGAAGGCTGGTAAAATTTATTATTTCGATCCGATCGAATTGCCGATAGAGCAGGAGCATCATGTAATTGTAGAGACAGCACGAGGAATTGAGTACGGTCGCGTAGTGATCGGGAAGAAGCAGGTCGATGACTCCGATGTTGTGCTACCGCTGAAGAAGGTTATACGCATTGCGAATCATAAGGACGCTGACGTGGTGGAGCAGAACAAGAAAGCCGCGAGCGATGCTTTCCACATTTGTCTAGATAAGATTAAGCAGCATAAGCTTGAGATGAAGCTAGTCGATGTAGAGTATACGTTCGATCGCAATAAAGTGATCTTTTACTTCACGGCAGATGGCCGCGTTGATTTCCGAGAGCTAGTTAAGGACTTAGCCAGTGTGTTCCGAACCCGTATAGAGCTGCGGCAAATCGGGGTGCGGGATGAGGCGAAGATGCTAGGTGGAATCGGACCTTGCGGTAGAACATTGTGTTGTTCCACTTGGCTCGGCGATTTCGAGCCGGTGTCCATTAAGATGGCGAAGGATCAGAACTTGTCATTGAATCCGACCAAGATTTCTGGCCTGTGCGGCAGGTTGATGTGTTGTTTGAAGTATGAGCATGATAACTACGAAAGCGCTAAGGAAGAGTGGCCGGAAGTGGGCAGCACGGTAATGACGACAGACGGAGAAGGCCGGGTGACTGCATTAATTGTGGAAGATCGGCTCGTACAGGTCAAAGTCAAGGATATCGGCAAGTCGAAGCGATATTCGCTTGATGATGTAGCATTACAATTGTAAGCAATGCAATCTATGAATAGCCGCTATTGCTTGGGGTGAAAGCGTGGAGAGAAACGAAGAACTGTACAGACAAGTACATGAATTAGAAGATCGAATGAAAGAAGCACTCGGTGAAATTGGTCAGGTTAAGAAAAATGTCATTCTGCTCTTGGAAGAGAACAAGCGACTTGCGATAGAGAACCAGCAGCTTCGCAAGTTATTGAAGCAGGATGCGCACCAGACTGAGAAGGCAGGAGAAGCCGAACCTCTGAAGGGAGAGGAAGCGCAATCAACGCTCCCGACTTCAGGAGAAGGCTATGACAATCTGGCAAGGCTGTACCATGAAGGCTTCCACATATGCAATGTGTATTATGGACATTTGCGGACAGAGGGCGATTGCTTGTTCTGTTTGTCATTTCTGAATAAATAAGGTGAGGAGCCGCAGGAGATTCATTCCTGCGGCTTTCGGATTTTCCGAAGGAGGATATAGTCATTATCGTGATGGATGAACAATCGCCATTGCGCATGGGGGAAAGGCTCGACGACTTGCTTACCCACCACTTGCGCATTATTCAAAGCAGAGATGTATTCAGCTTCTCTATGGATGCGGTCTTGCTCGCACGGTTCTGCAAGGTGCCGATGAAGGGACGTATACTCGATCTATGTTCGGGTAACGGAGTCATTCCTTTATTGCTCTCTACACGTACGCAAGCGCATATTACTGGTGTAGAGCTTCAGCATAAATTGTGGGACATGGCGCACAGAAGTGTGGCGTGGAATGGACTGCAGGAGCAGATTGCAATGATTTGTGCGGATGTGCGGGACTATTATAAGACAACAGGCTATGGCACATTCGACCTAGTGACGATGAACCCGCCTTATATGCCGCCAATTACAGGAGAGTCAAATGAGAATCCATACGTTGCTGCAGCACGCCACGAGCTGAACGGCGGCCTGCATGAGTTGGTAGCTGCTTGTGCGCGTCATCTGAAGTCCGGAGGCAAGGCTAGCATCGTGCACAGACCAGGGCGGCTGGCCGACCTGATGGAAGCGATGCGCGAAGTACGCCTGGAGCCTAAGCGTATTCGGTTCATACACCCGCGGTTAGGGGAGGAAGCGAACATGGTGTTGATCGAAGCGATTCGGGATGGGAAGCCGGATATCCGCTTACTCCCACCAGTGATCGTATATGGCGAGGACGGGCAGTATACGAAGGAGCTGTGGGATATATATTATAGTGAGCAATCGTCATTGACAGGAGGGGACAAGGTATGATGGACATCCAGAAGAGCTTTGATCCATCTCGTCAAGAAGGCGCCTTATATATAGTTGCCACACCGATTGGTAACCTTGAGGATATGACATATCGGGCGGTACGGATGCTGAAGGAAGCCGATTGGATCGCGGCTGAGGATACGAGGCAGTCCCGCAAGCTGCTGACTCACTTCGAAATTGAAGGCAGGCTTGTCAGCTATCATGAGCATAACCGGGAAGCGAGCGGCAAGGAGCTGGTCCGGCGCATGTCTGCTGGGGAGATCGTAGCATTGGTGAGCGATGCCGGGCTGCCGGCGATTTCTGATCCGGGGTATGACTTAGTGCAGAGAGCCTTGGATCAGAATATTAAAGTCATTCCAGTGCCGGGAGCGAATGCAGCCTTGACCGCCTTGGTGGCGTCTGGATTGCCGACGGGGGAATTCAGCTTCTTCGGATTCTTCCCGCGGGAGAAGAAACAGGCAGACCAATTGCTGCAACGCACACTGAAGTATTCAGGAACCGCGATCTTCTATGAATCGCCGTACCGGGTGAAGCAGATGCTTGCTCGTATTCATCAGCGGTGGGGGAATCGTCAGGCGGTGCTTGCTAGAGAATTAACGAAGAAGTTCGAAGAATTCGCCAGAGGATCGTTAGAGGAGTTGCTTGCATGGGTAGTGGAACAATCGCCGCAGGGCGAATATTGTGTGTTAGTGGAAGGTTGGAAGGAAGGAGAGGATGTGTCAGCACTTGAATCGGAAGCTGCTTGGAGATCTTGGACAGTAGCTGAGCATGTAGCTCGTTATGAGGAGCAAGGCTTGTCCCGCAAGGACGCGATGAAGAAGACCGCAGGGGAGCGGGGTGTGAGCAAGAGGGATATTTATCGGGAACTGCTGGATGATCAGACATAGCGCATAGGTCATTGAAGATGCATGGGCCTAATAGAACAAAAAAAAGCCCCCGTTCAACGCCAAATTACGCAGATCGGGGATGATAAGGAGATATGAAAAGGTTAGAATTAACAATAGTCGTAATGTTATTATATACTATAATTACTCGTTTGTCATGGAATTATATAAATCTATTAATTCTTTAACAACATCCTTGCTGATCATCTTGCCTTTGAAGTAAATCAATTCTTCAGCGTTACCGGAGAAGATACAAGCAGGCTCGTACTTCTTCAGGATAATGCGCTCGCCGTCTACATAAATCTCCAGAGCGTCCTTCTCCCCAATACCTAGTGTGCGGCGAAGTTCAATCGGAATAACGACACGGCCTAGCTCGTCTACTTTTCTTACAATACCAGTTGATTTTAACATCGTTTGCAGACTCCTTTCTATTCATAAGATTTCATCGTCAGGATTCGACATCTGAATTTAAGAACATCATACCAACGATTCCCAAAACAGTAAAACTAAATTGACGCGCGCAAATTTTTATATTTTCTTAAGAATACATAAAAATTTCACGCAATCCGAAGGAAATGTGAGACTAAATACGGATATACAGCAGGTAATTTGATGCAGGAAATGTCAAAAATAAACCCACATAATTCGACAAACCCAGTCGAAACGATCACAAAGAATGTCGAATTAGAAAGAGGAGGCTATAGCTATGTCGAATCCGATGATGGAAGAGAAGGTGTTTAAGGATCCCGTACATAAGTATATTTATGTACAAGATCGCGTAATCTGGGATCTCATCAATACGAAAGAATTTCAACGCTTGCGCCGCATCCGTCAGCTTGGGACATCCTTCTATACGTTTCATGGGGCGGAGCACAGCCGGTTCTCTCATTCGCTAGGCGTGTACGAAACGACACGGAAAATTATTTCGCAGTTTGAACGAAGGCATGATTCAGACTGGCCTGTAGATCAGAGGCTTATTTGCTTGTGCGCGGCGCTGCTGCACGATGTTGGTCATGGCCCATTCTCGCATTCCATTGAGCCTGTGTTCGATGTCAATCATGAGGATTGGACGTGCCGCATTATTATGGGAGATACAGAGATCAATCGGGTGCTCAGACAAGTATCTGATTCATTCCCTGAACAAGTGGCGGCTATTATTGAGAAGCGGTACCAGCCGGAAATTGCGGTAAGCTTGATCTCGAGTCAAATGGATGCAGATCGAATGGATTACTTGCTTCGCGATGCGTATTTTACAGGTGTTCATTACGGCACGTTCGATCTGGAACGAATTCTGCGCGTCATGCGCCCATATCAGAATAAGATCATCATTAAGGAGAGCGGCATGCATGCCGTCGAAGATTACTTAATGGCTCGCTACCAGATGTATTGGCAAGTTTACTTCCATCCGGTGACGCGCAGCTCAGAGATTATTCTGCGCAAGATATTCCGTCGAGCCAAGCAACTCCATCAATCGGGTTATACGTTCGGATTTATGCTCCCGTCCCTGCAGCAGTTACTGGGCCAATCGCTTACGATTGAAGATTACCTGGAGCTTGATGAATCGTTGATTCAGCTTGCTTTCAAGCAGTGGATGAAGGAGGATGACCCGATATTGCGTGATCTGTGTATGCGATTTCTACATCGGCGCCTGTTTAAGTACAAGATACTGGAACAGATTGATCAAGCTGAAATAGAGGAAGTGGAGCAGAATCTGCGCGACAGCGGACTTGATCCAGATTATTACATGGAGATCGACTTTCCAGCGGACTTGCCTTATGATGTGTATCGGCCTGGACAGATCGGTGACAAGCCGCCTATCCTGATCTTGAATGAACGAGGACAGCTGATTGAGATATCGCGCAAATCAGACATTATACGTTCTATTAGCGGTGTACAGTTGGGTACCCATCATTTGTATTATCCTGAAGAATTTCTATATAATCAATAATAAGAACAAATCTATGAAAACAGGAGTTTTGGTACTATGTTATTTGATACGCATGCTCACCTGGATTCACCCAAATTCAATGACGATCGAGAAGCGATGATTGAACGTGCTCGTGAGAATGGTGTACATTACATCGTCAACGTAGGATTCAACCGAGAGACGATTCCTACTACTATAGCGCTTGCGGAGCAATATGAATGGATATATGCCGCAGTGGGGTGGCATCCGCAGGACGCTATCACGATGCAAGAAGGGGACTTAGCCTGGATCGAGTCGTTGACTTCACATCCTAAGGTTGTAGCAATTGGCGAAATTGGCCTGGACTACTATTGGGATACTTCCCCTAAGGACGTGCAGCAGCACGTATTCCGCGAACAGATTCGCTTAGCGCGCAGGCTGAAGTTGCCGATCATTATTCACAACCGGGAAGCGCATCAAGATGTGGTTACGATATTGCAGGAGGAGAAGGCTGCTGAGGTTGGCGGCATTATGCATTGTTATTCTGGAAGCTGGGAAACGGCGAAGCAATGTCTTGATATGAACTTTCATATTTCATTCGGCGGACCCGTTACTTTCAAGAATGCCAAGCAGCCGAAGGAAGTGCTTGCTCAAGTGCCGCTTGATCGCTTATTAATTGAGACCGATTGCCCGTATTTGACCCCTCATCCGTACCGTGGCAAGCGCAATGAAACGGCATATGTACGTTACGTAGCGGAAGCAGCAGCAGAGATCAAAGGGCTATCCGTAGAGGAATTAGCGTCTATAACCGCACAGAATGCGTCGAAATTGTTTTCCATTCCTTTACAAGATGGAGCAAAAGGGAGATAAACGCCGCTAAGGGACGAGAAATAGAAGCCAGTGGACAAGACCGATGAATGAACGCTAATGTAAGCGTTTTTCATCGGTTATTTTTCGTTTGCATGTTCTTTACATCCGTTTTCAATGCGCGTAAACTCACTCGTAGAACAAAAACAACGCCAATTTCCAGAAAACGCTAAGTTTTGCTTTGCGAGACAAGGGGAGCGAGGAAGTATGCGAACCGGTTTAGCGTTTTAGAGAGAGCAACCATTTTATCACGGATTTTTTTCTTAAGATGGGAAAAAGCCGCGGCAGGGGCTTCCTCTTCTCCGGCTTTTTTTGTAGTGTAGAGAATGTTAATTCTGTGCTCTCAACACCACGAAGGGAACAAGAAAGCAACAGTGAAGCTTTGCTTCGCTGTAGTGGGTTATAACGGCTTATCCTCCCGCATACAGTGTGGGGAGGAGGTGAACGAGCTGGGAAATTGGCCATTCACAGGTCATGGAAGCTTGTGCAACGCAATATCGCACAGAGCGACAGGACCATGAAGGGGGACCGATTCACATGGGGGCAAAGCAACTTAAGAACCAAGACATGCGGCCATCCGGCATGTCAACTGCACTGAGCTGGATCCAAACAAATACACAAATGGTAGCCGGCTTGGGCAGCGGACTCTTGGCTTTATTCATTATCATAGCGATACTGGTAGGGCAAGGGCTGCAGGACAAACAGGTGACACTGGTCATCGATGGTACGCAACAGCAAGTGGACACACGGCAAGAAACAGTCTTGTCCTTGCTAGAAGAACAGGGAGTCGATTGGGGTGCTGATGATTGGTTGTCTTCCTCATTAGACGAGAGCATTAGTGACGGAGATATCATTGAGATCAAGCATGCAGCGGAAGTTGTACTCACGATGGACGGCGAGACAAGCAGTCGCGTGACTACAGCGAATACAATAGCAGAAGCCCTACAGGATTGGCGCATTACGCTAGGAGAGGAAGATCGGGTAGAGCCCTCCCTTCGTCAATCAATCGAAGCGGGTATGGAACTGTCCGTTGTACGCGTGCAGACCGTGCTCGAAGAAGTAGAGGAAGCCGTTCCTTATGAAATTGAGACTGAAGAGGATAACAATTTGCTGAAGGGGAAGGAACGTGTCGTACAAGCTGGTCAGGACGGACTTGTAGTGAAGCAGATCAAGCAAGTTTGGGAAGACGGGTTGCTCGTATCCTCTGAGGTTGTCGGAGAGACAGTCAAGCAAGAGCCTGTAGATGAAATCGTGGCGTTAGGCACACGCAATCCGGTCATGATCTTGTCTGCTTCTTCTCCGAATGTGCAGACTGTAACGAAGGATGGCGTTACCTTCGGCGTCAAGAAAGTATTGGAGAACGTAACCTTGACCGCCTATGACGCAGGAGTTGCATCTACGGGTAAGGATGAGGATCACCCGTATTATGGCATCACTTATACAGGAACGACTGTAAGTGAAGGCCGCACGGCAGCAGTTGACCCAGATGTGATCCCGCTCGGCTGGTGGTTTTACGTTGAAGGAATAGGATTTCGGAAAGCAGAAGATATCGGAAGCGCGATACAAGGCAAGAAGGTCGATATCTATATGGAGAGTGAGGATGAGGCCAATATATTCGGTCGCCAAAAAGGCTACACCGTGTATATAGTTGGACCTAATCCGCCTGATTTGGCAAAGTGATACTAGATACCAATGCTCGATGAAATCAGGTCAAACGTGATACAATACGAAGAAGAGGTGGACAGCCTCTTCTTTTTTTGCTGTATAGAAGTCGATAGGATGAGATGGACTCTTGGCAGTTATCGGAGGAACGAATGAATGATTAGAGAAGTTATTGTCGTTGAAGGCAAGGATGATACAACAGCTATTCATCGCGCGGTGCAGGCGGAGACGATTGAAACAGGGGGCTCCGCTATATCCCGTGATGTCATAGAACGCATTCGGCTGGCGCAAGCGAGGCGGGGCGTTATTATCTTCACTGATCCGGATTTTGCCGGGGAGCGTATTCGCAAGATGATTAGCCAGAAGGTACCGGGCTGCAAGCATGCGTTCATTGATGTTGCTGCAGCGACATACAAGGATGATATTGGCGTAGAGAATGCTTCAGACGAAGACATTCGCCATGCGCTACAGCAAGTATGGACAGAATCTCCGCCAGACAAGGGAGAGATCGAGTGGGACGACCTGCTTGCTGCCGGCTTGATCGTACATCCGCAAGCAGCCACGCGCCGGCGCTTGCTGGGCAAGGAGCTGCGTATTGGCTATTGCAATGGCAAGCAGTTGTTCAAGCGCTGCAATATGTTCGCCATAAGCAAGGATGAATTTCAGAAGGCACTGGTCGCGATGGAGCAAGCATTCGCAAGCGGACAGGCAGTGGAGGAGGATCAGTAATCGTCATGACAGACAAGATCGCAGTGCCGAGCCGTACGAGAGAAGTGTTAGCGAAGCATGGCATATCAGCCAAGAAGAGTCTGGGTCAGAACTTCCTGACGGACGGCAATATTCTTCGCCGTATTGTAGAGGCGGCACACCTTAACAAGCAGAAGGGCGTGCTAGAAATCGGGCCGGGAATCGGAGCGTTGACCCAATACTTAGCAGACGAAGCAGGGCGAGTGGTCGCATTGGAGATTGATCAGCGCCTGCTGCCGGTATTAGAAGAGACGGTTGGCCAGCAGGAACATGTCGAAGTGGTGCATGGCGATGTGTTGAAGGTGGACTTGCATACGCTGTTCGCCGAAGCATTCAGCTCCGTATCTAGTGTCAGTGTCGTAGCCAATCTCCCTTACTATATCACTACCCCGATCGTAATGAAGCTGCTGGAGGAGGAGCTTCCTCTTGAGCATATTGTCATCATGATCCAACGGGAAGTGGCGGAGCGGATGACCGCAAGTCCAGGAGGCAAGGAGTACGGCAGTCTCAGCATAGCGGTACAGTACTACTGCGAGGCAGAGTTGGTTACAGTAGTGCCGCGTACGGTGTTCGTGCCGCAGCCGAACATCGATTCAGCAGTCATACGCTTGACGCGCCGCACTGTGCCGCCTGTCGATGTGGCTGATTCACAGCAGTTCTTCGCCACTGTGCGAGCGGCATTTACACAAAGGCGCAAGACGATCTACAATAATCTGCGTTCAGCCTTTCCGAAGGAAGCGGGAGCGCATGACATGAAGGAAGTGCTGCTTGCGTCTGGCATTGAGCCGTCCCGCAGAGCAGAGACACTGAGTATGGAGGAGTTCGCACGCTTGAGTGATCGGCTAGGCAGATTGAAGGCAGAGTAGCTAAGTGAGGCTTCTCTCCACTGCAACAATGTGAGGTCTGGGAAGGAGGGCACATGATGCACACAATAGATGAGGAACTGAAGATAGCGGAGGAAATGCGTTCGGAATTATCAGGCTACTGCTACCGAATGACAGGCTCATTCGCCGAGGCGGAGGATGCTGTACAGGATACGTTGCTTCGCATTTGGCAGAGCCAGGGCAAGCTTCGCAATCAAGCTGCTCTGCGCACTTGGATTTACCGAATTGCAACGAATGTATGCTTGGACAAGCTGAGGAATGCGAAGCGCAGGGCACTGCCTATAGATGTGTCCGATCCAGCCAATTTCGTTACGGAACCTCAGGAGACGGTTGCACATCCTGCATGGATATGGCCGTATCCTGATCTCTCTCATGACCCTGCAGAGCAGGCGATCAGCAGGGACACCATTCGACTGTCCTTCATTGCCTTATTACAGACATTACCGCCCAAGCAGCGTGCTGTGTTGATCCTGAACGATGTGTTCCGCTGGCCAGCGAAGCAAACAGCAGAGACGATGGACATGACTGTTACAGCGGTGAACAGCGCTCTGCAACGAGCACGAGCAACGTTGAAGCAAGCACGCCTACAGTCTGAGACACTGCGCAATACGGATGATAAGACGGACGAACGGTTGCTTGCAACTTATGTTGAAGCCTTCGAACAGTACGATGTCGACAAGCTGTTGTCATTATTCCAGGAAGGTGCAAGCTTATCGATGCCGCCTTATGTGATGTGGGTGAGTGGAACAACCGACATACTCTCATTCTACGAAGCGACGCGCAGCCATTGCGAAGGCTCTCGCCTGCTGCCTGTACGCGCCAACGGCAACTGCCCGGCATTCGCACATTATATGCCCACCGAACGGGAGGGGATGTGGGTTGCATGGGGCGTGCACGTCCTTGAAATCAAGGAAGGTCAGATCATACATATCCATCATTTTATTGATTCGGATTTATTTGCACAATTCGGCATGCCAGAAACTTTGGACAACGACCGATGATTTATGTGCTATTCATTCGTCTATAAGTTTGATAGAAAAATTGGATGAATGGAGGAAGTGCGATGAAGCCACGATTATTTATTTGGGTAGAGATTCCCGTAACCGATATGGAGCGGGCCAAAGCATTCTATGCGCAAATTCTGGAGTTGGAACTGCAAGTGATGAACATGGGGGATGAGCAATGTGCCATATTCCCAGTTAAGGAGGAACATAACGGCGGAATGCTGATCAAAGGTCCTCGTCATACACCGACTCCTGATGGCGTTACAGTTTATCTGGATGGAAGTCCGGATTTGGCTGATATTTTATCGCGTGTCCCCGAAGTGGGGGGCAAAGTGATCATGCAGAAAACGTATTTGGGTGACCATGCAGGATATGTCGGGATGTTCTTGGATAGCGAAGGCAATCGCATTGGCCTTCAGCATATGTAGGTTGGTATGAGTATGCATACAACGCAATCAAAGGACGGCACAAAATTGGCGTATGATGTTTATGGCAGTGGTCCCCCGCTTCTCTACATAACAGGAGCGACATGCCATCGCACATTCAAGCCGGTTATACATGATGCCAAAGTATTCGCCACTGCCTTCACAGTTTACAGTTATGACCGACGTGGTCGCGGAGACAGTGGAAATAGTCTCCCGTACTCGATAGATCGAGAGATTGAGGATGTCGAGGCCATGATCGAGGCAGCTGGTGGAACTGTCTATGTGTATGGTCACTCTTCAGGGGCCGTGCTTGCGCTTGAAGCGGCATTGCGGCTGAGCAGCAATGTGTCGAAGATCGTACTGTATGATGCGCCATACGTGTCCAATGCACAAGACAAAGTCGAGTACGAGCGATTAAGCCATTCGGTACACAAGTTGTTAGATGCCGGCAATAACGGAGACGCCATGCTTTTATTTTTGAAGGGGATTGGGATGCCGAGACTTTTTGTAAGGTTATTACCGCTATTCCCTGGTTGGAGAAAAATAAAGGCACTTGCTCCAACTTTGGCATATGATATTGCGCTTACGAAGGATTTGCCTCCAGTTGAACGAGCTTCCCAACTATCTGTTCCGACGTTCATAGTCGTAGGCGAGAAGAGTCCCGCTGCGATACACGATGTCAGCCGCCAACTTGCGGGGGCCATTCCCCATGCTGAGCGCATGCAGCTTGCAGGACAAAATCATATGGTTTCTCCGAAGAAGATGCTGCCGTTGCTATTAGATTTTTTTGAACTCAACTAATGGATCACTAACGCGATGTTTGATTTCCATACACCAAATGCCCAGTCCCGCCATAGGATAAATTCTGTGGAGGGGATGTTATGTGGAAGCAGGGAACATTCGTAACGCGTAAGTCATACGGAAGTGACATGATATTCCGGATCGAATCGATAGAGCAAAATATGGCAATTCTTAGAGGCGTTGATTATCGGCTCATGGCTGATGCACCCTTGGATGATTTAGTGAAGGTGCAGGAGCCTCAGCATTCCGATAAGCTGGAAGTGCCCGATATGCAAAAGCGAGAATGCCAGAGAATCATTGATGACACGAAACGGCGTTATATGCCTTTTTTTCGATCAGCGGGAGAGTCTGAGGACAAGGAATCGTTCTCTTATTTCGAAGTGCCGGGCAAAGTACTGCATTTGGACGGCGATCCCGCATATTTGCGCAAAAGCATGGAATTATACAAGCAATATCAAGTACCGGCGGAAGGTCATCATGTACAGGAATCGTCCATGGCTGATTTGCTGTATCGGCTGCTTCCTGAGTTGCGGCCGGATATTGTGGTGATCACAGGTCATGATGGGATTTATAAGGACAGCAGGGGCGATCATCTATACCATCTGTCCAGCTATAAGAATTCCCATCATTTCGTACGGGCGATTCGAGCATGCCGAGAGTATGAGCGCAATCGCGATGTGCTGACGATCGTTGCAGGTGCATGTCAATCGCACTTTGAAGCGTTGCTTAAGGCAGGGGCGAACTTCGCCAGTTCTCCTGCACGTATACTCATTCATGCATTGGACCCCGTACAGGTAGCGGCGAGAATCTCCTATACGTCGATGAAAGAAACGATTACGATGATGGACGTCTATGACAAAACCGTGAGCGGAGTTAAGGGAATCGGAGGGATTGAGTCGAAAGGCAGCTACCGTGTAGGCATTCCTAATTTCAAACTTATGTATTAAAAAAATGAAGAATCCTCACGAATACCGTTGACAATCCTTTGGATCGGTTGATATAATATAGAGCTTGTTTGACAAATCACCACCTCTTAGTGTATAATCATCTAGGAAAGAGGTGGTACTTGACAATGGCCAACAATTCGTTATTGGAGATCAAACGAAGCCTCGAACCCCACGTCGGGGCAAAAGTATTGCTTCGGGCAAACGGCGGTCGCCGTAAGACCATTGAACGGACCGGCGTTTTAGAAGAAACCTATCCCTCCGTATTTATCGTCAAGCTGGATCAGGAACAACACGCGTTCAAGCGAGTTTCTTACAGCTATGCGGATATATTAACGGAATCCGTTGAAGTGACGGTTTGCAATGACGAAGGACAAGTTCGAATCGAGTACTTGCAGCAATAGCATCACACAGCAAACAGTCCCAGTGCAGGGGCTGTTTTTTTTATGGATTGCCAGCATGGCTGGCTGCTAAGTTTAGGCACAGGTTCGATACGCATACTTGTCAGCATGGAGCCGTATACTATACACGATTAGCAGCATGAACTAACTCGCAAGGGGGCCTGTGTGAGATGGCACGCAGAAGAAGCGTCATGAGCGAATCCTTGAAGTACGAATTAGCCAGAGACCTCGGCTTCTATGAGAAAGTACAGCGGGAAGGCTGGGGCGGCATCACGACGAAGGATGCAGGGAATATGGTGAAGCGCGCCATTCAGATGGCTGAGAACAACATGAAACGCTAAGCGGAATAGCAAGTATTGATCCCAAGCGGCTCGATCTAATCGAGCCGCTTTTGTTTCTTAGCAATTTACCATCGCTTTTGTTATAGTAAATAGAGTTACATGATGGAACGGGTATAAGGGAAAGGTGTGGAGTGGGAGCATGAAAGTGTTTGAAAAAGCGCCAGCCAAGATCAATGTATCCCTAGATGTATTACATAAGCGAGAAGACGGCTTTCATGAGGTCGAAATGGTGATGGCGATGGTCGACTTGGCAGACCGATTGGAAATGGAAGAGCTGCCGCGCGATACGATTATGATTTCCAGTCAGGCAGGGTATATCCCACTAGATGAGAAGAATTTGGCGTTTAAGGCTGCCAAGCTGCTCAAGGAACGCTGCGGTGTGAAGCAAGGTGTATATATACATCTGGATAAGCATATTCCCGTTGCCGCTGGATTGGCAGGAGGCAGCAGTGACGCGGCTGCCGCGCTGCGGGGGTTGAATCGCTTGTGGAAGCTGGACCTCCCCTTGTCTGAGCTGCAGGAGCTGGGTGCTGAGCTTGGCTCCGATGTTCCCTATTGCATTGCCGGGGGTACTGTCTTGGCTACAGGTCGAGGAGAGAGGCTGAGGGCATTGCCGCCGATGCCTTCATGCTGGGTCGTCATAGCCAAGCCGCCAATCAACGTATCAACGGCAGATGTATACGGCAGGCTGAAGGCAGATCAGATCTGCGATCACCCGCCAACGAAGCAGATGATAGACGGCTTGGTTCATAAGGACTGGGAAGTAATATGCCGCTCGCTAGGCAATGTGTTGGAGGAAGTCACATTCGGCTTGCATCCGGAGGTACGTCGAATTAAGGAAACGATGCTGCGGTTAGGGGCTGATGGTGCGCTAATGTCCGGCAGCGGACCGACGGTATTCGCATTGGCTGCTAAGTCATCGCGAGCGCGTAGAATCTATAACGGGCTGAAGGGATTCTGCAAGGAAGTATATGTGGTAAGAATCCTAACATAGAGGGAATCGAATTGCTTGCTTAAAACCGTACAAAAATGGTATATTGGCTATAATTATTCGGATTTAGGGGGTTGAGAAGCGGATGAAGAAAGTAAAACGCAGCGCAAGATTGGTTGAAATGACGCAATATTTGTTGCAGCGCCCCCATGTTCTTATACCGTTAACCACATTTGCTGAACGATACAACTCTGCCAAATCTTCAATCAGCGAGGATTTGACCATCATCAAGGAAGTGTTCAACGATGAGGGCTTGGGTGAGTTGCAAACGTTGGCAGGCGCCGCAGGGGGTGTGAAATATATCCCGAAATCGCCCAAGTCGGCTTCACTGGCATTGATGGGCGGTATCTGCGCCGAGCTACAAGAGCCGGAACGAATATTGCCAGGCGGATATTTGTACATGTCAGACCTGCTTGGTCAACCAAGCATTGTCGATGAGATTGGCAAAATGTTCGCAAGCGCATTCTCCGGTATAGAACTGGATTGCGTCATGACCGTCGAGACGAAGGGAATTCCAATCGCGTATGCTACCGCTGGATACTTGAATTTGCCTGTCGTGATCGTTCGTCGGGATAACAAGGTTACCGAGGGATCAGCGGTCAGCATTAACTACGTATCCGGATCGACGAAGCGCATTCAGACCATGTCACTTGCCAGACGCGCGCTGAAGGAAGAATCGAATGTCCTCATTATTGACGACTTCATGAAGGCAGGAGGAACGATTGCTGGCATGGTTGACCTGCTGCGAGAGTTCAAGGCTACCGTGAAGGGTGTCGGCGTATTCGTAGAGTCGGATGAAGATGTAACCGATCATCTAGTAGAGGAGTACATTTCACTAGCTGTATTGACTGGCGTGGATACACGTAACCGGCATATTATCGTGAAGCCGGGAAACTATTTCGAAGGAGTGGAACTGAATTCATGAGCATGAAACCAATTCACAGTGAGCAAGCCCCTGCCGCTATCGGCCCGTATTCACAAGCCATAGCAGTGGGAGAGCTTGTATTTACTTCCGGACAGATCCCGATTGATCCCGCCACAGGAGAGGTGGTCGAAGGCGGTGTAGTCGAGCAGACACATCAGGTGTTCCGCAACTTGCAGGCTGTACTAGCTGCGGCGGAGTGTAGTTTAGGCGAAGTGATCAAAGCAACTGTATTCATTAAGAATATGGACCAGTTCGCTGAGATTAACCGTGTCTATGCTTCATACTTTGGCGAGCACAAGCCGGCAAGATCGACCGTCGAAGTAGCGCGATTACCGAAAGACGTGCTTGTCGAAATTGAATTAATAGCCAAGAAACTTGTCGAAAATTGAGGAATAACTATCAACATTAAAAAAAGTCAAAAAATTTATGAAAAAAAAGAAGGATTGAACCCTAATTTGTGGAATTATACAGCAAGCTTTTGAATCGAAAAGGTGGTGACATAAAGTGCAAATTACCGATGTAAGACTCCGCCGCGTGAATTCGGACGGAAGGATGAAAGCTATTGCTTCCATTACGATCGACAATGAATTTGTCGTTCACGACATCCGCGTCATTGATGGCAACAATGGCATGTTCGTAGCTATGCCAAGCAAGAGAACGCCGGACGGTGAATTCCGTGACATCGCGCATCCGATTTCTTCCGCGACACGTGAGAAAATTCAAAGTGCTGTATTGCAGGAGTATGAGAACGCGGCTTCGGAAGAAACCGAAGTCATTGAAGCAGGAGCGTAGTCCATTTATTTCATTACGTATTGATCGGGTTGTCAGCCTTCGGCATGCAACCCCATTTTTTTTGCCCATTTACCAGTCACGCATAGTGGGGAGTGTGCTAGGAGAACCCGTATGGAGGTTCTCTTTTCTTTTGCCTGAAAGTAAGCTATATTCATAACAGACAATGACTATAGGAGGATGCAGAATGAACGTGTATGGTCTCGTTCTGGCTGCAGGCCAGGGCAAGCGAATGAAGTCGAAGCTCTACAAGGTGTTGCATCCGGTATGCGGGATTCCGATGGTTGGACATGTGATCCATGTATTGGAATCGGTGCAGACGGTTCAAAATATCGTAATCGTCGGACATGGGGCGGAAGCAGTTCAGGCTAACTTAGGTGATCGCGCTGCCTACGCGTTGCAAGCAGAACAGCTAGGTACAGGTCACGCTGTACAGCAGGCAGCGCCGCTTCTTGCAGACAAGGATGGGATCACCATCGTCATCTGCGGGGACACACCGCTCATTACGAAGTCATCGCTCGATCAGATGATTGCTTGCCATCGGGAACGCGGGGCGTCTGCCACCATTCTAAGTGCTGAGCTGTCTGATCCAACCGGATACGGTCGAGTCATCCGAGGTGAGGACGCATCCGTGCGGCGTATTGTGGAGCACAAGGACTGCACAGCTGACGAAGCTGCGGTGTGTGAGATCAATACAGGCACTTACTGCTTTGACAACCGCAAGCTGTTCGAGATGCTGCCGAAGCTGACGAACGAGAACGCACAGGGTGAATATTACTTGACTGATGTCATCGGACTGCTGCAGGAGGAAGGTGAGAAGGTAGAAGCTTATTGTCTGCCGGACGCTGCAGAAGCGACAGGCGTCAATGACCGTGTAGCCTTGGCTGAGGTGGAACGAGTGATGCGCCAGCGGATCGTAGAGCGTCATATGCGCAATGGTGTGACGGTAATTGATCCTGCGCATACCTATATTGGACCGTATGTGGAGATTGGAGCGGACACCATTCTGCATCCGGGCGTGCACATTACCGGTCATACGGTGATTGGCGAAGATTGCGAGATCGGTCCGAATTGTCAGATAGAGCAATGCCGGATTGCGGCAAGCGTGCACATCACACAATCTGTGCTAACCCAAGCGGAAGTCGAAGCAGAGGCCACTGTCGGTCCGTTCGCTTATCTAAGACCTGGCGCCCAGATCGGTCCGAAGGTGAAGATCGGGGATTTCGTCGAGGTGAAGAATGCACGTATTGGCGCAGGCAGCAAGGTGTCGCACTTGAGCTATGTGGGGGATGCGGATATCGGTCAGGATGTGAATATAGGCTGTGGTGCGATTACGGTCAATTACGACGGCATCGCTAAGCATCGTACCGTGATTGATGACGGTGCGTTCGTCGGCAGCAATGTGAACCTGATCGCCCCTGTGCACGTAGGCAAGGGCGCTTATGTCGTTGCAGGCTCGACGATTACGCAGGATGTAGAAGCAGAAGACTTGGCCATCGCCCGTGAGCGCCAGACGAATAAGCCAGGCTATGCGGCTAAGCTCAAATCGCGTATACAATCTCGTAATCAATCTCAGAACAAATAGGAGGAACCTGCTCAATGTCTTATTCCGATCCCAAGCTGAAGCTCTTAACCTGCAATGCGAACCCGAAGCTAGCAGAAGAGATCGCAGTAGCAATAGGGGTACCCTTAGGGGAATCGAAGGTAATGCGCTTCAGCGATGGGGAAATTCATATGCAGCTGGACGAAAGCGTACGAGGAGCCAGTGTATTCGTTATTCAATCAACGAGTTACCCAGTCAACGAGAATTTGATGGAGCTGCTCATTATGGTGGATGCCCTGAAGCGGGCGTCTGCCAAGACAATTAATGTGGTGATTCCTTACTATGGCTATGCGAGACAAGATCGTAAAGCCCGTTCGCGTGATCCCATTACGGCCAAGCTAGTAGCGAATCTCATTGAGACGGCGGGTGCGCATCGGGTCATTACGCTGGACTTGCATGCGACACAAATTCAAGGCTTCTTCGATATTCCGGTAGATCAGTTGCTAGGTGTTCCGATTCTCGGCCAATATTTCAAGGAGAAGCAGCTGAACGATGTCGTCGTCGTATCGCCGGATCACGGCGGTGTGGTTCGTGCCCGTAAGCTTGCTGATTTCTTGGCGACACCGCTCGCTATCATCGACAAGCGCAGGCCTGAACCGAATGTAAGCGAAGTAATGAATATTATCGGAGATATTGAGGGCAAGACCGCGATTATTATAGATGATATTATTGACACGGCAGGTACGATCACGCTGGCTGCACACGCTATGATGAAGGAAGGTGTGAAGGAAGTATATGCTTGCTGCACACATCCTGTCTTATCAGGTCCTGCCATGCAGCGAATTGACGATTCCCCGATCAAGGAGGTCGTTGTTACGGATACAATACCGCTGCATCAGGAGAACGTATCCGCCAAGATTAAGACACTGTCTGTAGCACCATTAATTGGGGAAGCGATCGTGCGCATCTACGAAGAGCTGTCTATTAGCAAGCTGTTTGAAACTTGATTATGTTTGAAAACCTTCAGATAAGGTTACAGTAATAGAAACAACCATCTGGAGGGTGAGATCGAATGAGTGCTATCAAAGTGGACGAACGTGCAGTGACGACGAAATCCGGATTAAAGCAAATGCGGCGGGAAGGTGTCATTCCAGGCGTTGTCTATGGGAGTGATAGAGCGTCTGAGTCGATCGCTGTCAATGCTAAGGAGTTGATGCAGCTGCTCCGCGGTGGAAGCAGCGGTGTAGTGAACATGGAGTTGCAAGGTGAACAAGCGAAGCCGGTCATGATCACGGAAATTCAGCGAGATCCTCTGAACGGGCATATTCTACATGTTGATCTTAGGCAAGTGAATATGGAAGAGTCCGTACGTACTCAGGTGACGATTCAATATATAGGCACACCAGTCGGCGTTAAGGAAGGCGGGTTTCAGCAAATTCAAGCACATGAGGTAGAGATCGCCTGTAAGCCGAAGAATATCCCGGAAGCGATTGAAGTAGACGTCAGCCGATTGACAATCGGTGAATCGATTACGGTGGAGGAAATTTCACCGCCGCCGGGTGTAGAGATATTGGCTGAGCCGCACGATGTACTCGTAACCGTTGTGGAACAGCAGAAGGTGGAAGAGGCGCCGGCAGACGAAGCGAGTGCGGAAGCGGAAGCCGCTGATGGCGCAACGGAAGACAATGACGAACAGAATGACAACGCCTAGCAGGACGATGGCAGCTCTGGGATTCGTTCATAGGGATAGATTGATGTAGAGAAGAATAGCACAACAAGGCGGAATCGAACTACTACGATTCCGCCTTTTCCTACGCAGGTAAGCAGCTTATGAGAAGGTTCTGTCCATTCAGGGGACTTTGCTTTCACCGTAATGCGCAAGGTATAATTGTTAATACCCGGGTCGCGAAATAAAGGTAAAGTGCTCCCGCATGTATATCATACGGTGAATACGGACGAACTTTTCTGAAAATTCATCAATGAAGCCGATATCCTGATGTGTGTCTTGCCAATAAACCTGAATGGGTACAGAATGATCAATGTGATCGCGGAAATGGTGGTCCTTAGTCAAAGTTTCGCCATTGTGATACATACGTTATCCTCACCCTCATTCATTAAGGTTTTCACTCTATAGGACAACTGTGGCTAGAAATTTCGTTGCATCTATTTGACAAAATCAACCGCACATTTTGAAGGGAGCGTGCGTAAAATATGAAATGGTTTGTCGGCTTAGGCAATCCCGGCGCTAAATATGCCAATACGCGTCATAATGTCGGGTTCATGGCATTAGACCGATTCGCCCAAGAACAGGGGATATCCATCACGAAAAGTCAAGGAAGGGCAGAAATCGGAGAAGGCGTCATACGTGGGCACAAAGTTGTGCTGATCAAGCCGATGACTTACATGAACTTGTCCGGAGAGGCCGTACGCGCCTACATGCAATTTTATAAAGTTGATCTTGCCGATATGGTCGTCCTCTATGATGATCTCGATACCGAAATAGGCAAGATCCGGTTGCGTTATCAAGGAAGTGCAGGCGGTCACAATGGGATCAAATCGATTATTCAGCATGTAGGAACGCAGACCTTCGATCGCATTCGTATCGGGATCTCCCGTCCTCCGGCTGGCTATGATATTGCGGACTATGTCCTATCCCCTTATCCGAAATCACAGACCGAATTGCTTGATCAGTCGCTGGAACGCAGCTGTGAGGCGATGCTGCATGCGCTTGAGCATCCGTTCGACCGTACGATGGCGCAATTCAACGGGGTTAAGTAGCAGTATGATTGAACACGTCTATCGCGCTTGAACCATATCTGGTGACGGAATCTGAACAATTGTCATAATGAAATTGATTCAACCCCCGGCTAATCTCTCTCTCTGCTGGTTACACTAGAGGTATCGAATCAGACAGGGAGGCATACACATATGGCAGTTACTTATCTGTGCCGGCACTGCGGCTCGAAGCTGGGGGAGATCAATCAAGCTGATATTCAGGAAGCTCGGCTCGGCTTTCATTTCTTGACCCCCGATGAGCGCAGAGATATAATAGCGTATAATCCGAACGGCGACGTAACGGTGAAAGTGACGTGTGATTATTGCAGTCAAGCGCTGGAGGCCAATCCAGAGCTGGCTTTGATTCATAATCCGCTGCAGTAGCTGATAAGCATGCTGTGCAAGCCTGGGCAATACGAGCCGAGGCTTTTTAGAATGGTTGAGCTGCTGGAGCCCGCGAATAGGGATAATGAGTAGAGGAGGATACGCGGTTTGCAACTGGATTCTATTATTCAATATGTGCAAAGCGATACCGATGTGCAGTCGATCATAGCCGGAATATCATCCGGTATGAAAGAGCAGTTGGCTGCGGGCTTGGCTGGATCGGCCAGACAGGTGTTCTTGGCCGCGTTGTACCAACAGACAGGCCGCCCCCAACTGGTGGTTGCCCATAATATGTTCGCTGCGCAGAAGATCGCAGAAGATTTGCAGGAATGTCTGCCCAAGGATGAGGTATTGCTGTATCCTGCTAATGAAATTACGATTGCAGAAGCAGCTGTTTCCAGTCCGGAGATTCAAGCGCGTCGCATAGAAGTGTTAAGCAAGCTTGCCGAAGGATTCCGCGGCATCGTAGTAACGCCATTCACAGGAGTGCGCAAGCTGATTCCGAATGCAGATGTGTATGCTTCCGCACAGCTGCACTTCCGCGTAGCAGAAGAGCTGCCACTGAAAGAAGCGATCGAGCGGCTCATCGAGCTTGGCTATGAACGGGTGGAGCGCGTGGATGGCAAAGGACAGGTCAGTGTTCGAGGTGGAATCGTAGATATACAGCCGCTGCATGTCGATCACGGCTACCGTATCGAATGGTTCGATGATGAGATTGACTCCATTCGCATCTTTGATGTAGCAGATCAGCGGTCTACCGAGAAGCTGGATGTATTGACGATCCCGCCCAGCAGAGAAATATTAGCGGATGAGCGAAGATTTCACAATGCCGCTGATCATGCGCATGATTTGCTGGAAGCTCAGCTAGCCAAGGTGACAGACCGCAGTTTGAAAGACAAGCTCGCTGCTGCCATTGGGCATGACATCGAGCGATTGCGCGAACGTCAATATTTCCCTGAAATCTATAAGTATATTTCTCTCTTGTATCCGGAGAGACAGACGTTGCTAGATTATGTGCAGCCGGATACGATGATGATTCTGGATGAGACGATTCGCCTGATGGAGACATCCAAGCAACTGGAGCGCGACGAGTCCGAATTTATGACAAGCCTGTTGCAGGAAGGCAAGTACCTGCCTTCTTTCGTGCTGGGCAAAAATTATGAAAGCTTGTTCGGCGCAAGCCGCTTCCCGCACTTGTACTTGTCCTTGTTCCTCCGTCAAATTCCGCATACACAACCGCAGAACATTGTGAATTTCGTCTGCCGTTCTATGCAGAATTTCCACGGGCAAATGCACGTCTTGAAGGCGGAGATGGAACGCTGGAAGAAGAGCGGAACGAAGGTCGTGCTGCTGGCAGGAGGCAAGGAGCGGGCAGAGCGGATGAAGCGGGTGATGGACGATTATCAGATTCCGCAGCCGGATATTGTCACCGGCAACTTGCAATCCGGCTTCGAATTTCCTCCGGCTAATCTCGCTGTCATTACCGAGGGCGAGATGTTCTCGCAGAAGCAGCGCAAGGTGCGCAAGCCGGATCGGAAGATCGAGAACGCCGAGCGAATCAAGAGCTACCTAGACTTGAAGGTAGGCGATTATGTCGTTCATATTAATCACGGTATAGGGAAGTTTGTAGGTATTGGTACGCTGGAAATTAACGGTCTGCACAAAGACTATATTCATATTGTGTATTCAGGCGGCGACAAGCTGTCTGTGCCCATTGATCAGATCGAGCTGATTCAGAAATATGTCGGTGCTGAAGAGAAGGAACCGAAGCTGTACAAACTTGGCGGTACCGAATGGACCCGTGTCAAGAACAAAGCGCGCGCATCCGTACAGGATATCGCTGACGACCTGATTAAGCTGTATGCGGAGCGCCAGTCTATTCAGGGACACGCATTCACCAAGGACACCCCTTACCAGCAAGACTTCGAGGAGATGTTCCCTTACGACGAGACACCCGACCAAGTGCGAACGATACAGGAAATCAAGGTTGACATGGAGAAGCCGTATCCGATGGACCGTCTGTTGTGCGGTGATGTCGGTTATGGGAAGACAGAGGTAGCCATTCGCGCCGCCTTCAAGGCAGCGATTGACGGGAAGCAGGTAGCGGTGTTGGTGCCGACGACGATCTTGGCGCAGCAGCATTACGAGACGTTCCGCGAACGCTTCAACGGCTATCCGTTCCGCATCGAAGTGCTCAGCCGCTTCCGCTCGCGTAAGGAACAGAATGACACGATCAGAGGAATCAAGGAAGGAACCGTGGATATTGTGATCGGCACGCACAGATTGCTGTCTTCAGACTTGAAGTTCAAGCAGCTTGGCCTGCTGATTGTGGATGAGGAGCAGCGCTTCGGTGTGACGCACAAGGAGAAGCTGAAGCGACTCAAGACCAATGTCGATGTTCTGACCTTGACAGCAACCCCGATACCGCGCACCTTGCATATGTCCATGCTCGGCGTCCGTGACTTGTCTGTCATCGAGACACCGCCAGAGAATCGATTCCCTGTGCAAACTTACGTGGTCGAACACAGTCAAGCATTGGTTCGTGAAGCGATCGAACGGGAATTGGCCCGCAATGGCCAAGTGTACTATCTGTTCAACCGTGTGCAAGGCATCTACCAGATGTCTGAGCAGATCGCGGCATTAGTTCCGGATGCGCGCGTGGCAGTCAGCCATGGTCAGATGTCCGAGCAGGAGCTGGAGAAGACGATTCTTGATTTTCTAGACGGGGAATATGACGTACTGGTGAGCACTAGCATTATTGAGACAGGTGTCGATATTCCGAATGTCAACACGCTAATCGTGCACGACGCTGACAAGATGGGACTTTCTCAGTTGTATCAGCTGCGGGGCAGAGTAGGCCGATCGAATCGGATTGCGTATGCGTATTTCACCTATCAGCGTGACAAGGTGCTGAACGAAGTGGCGGAGAAGCGTCTGCAGGCGATCAAGGAGTTTACCGAGCTTGGTTCTGGCTTTAAGATTGCGATGCGCGACTTGTCCATACGCGGCGCAGGCAATTTGCTCGGTGCCGAACAGCACGGCTTCATTGCCTCGGTCGGATTCGACATGTACAGTCAGATGCTCGCGGAGGAAGTGGCCAAGGGCAAGGCTGCGCTGGAAGGCAAGCCGATCGAACAGAAGGAGGAGTTCGTGCCGCTTATCGATCTGAACGCAGATGCTTATTTGCCGCCGGAGTACATTTATGACGACATGCAGAAGATAGAAGTGTATAAGAAAGTATCCGGCATTCGCACCTTAGAGGAGGCATCTGATCTCATCGATGAATTGATCGATCGGTTCGGCGAACCGCCGCAGGCTGTGCAGAACTTGATCCAGGTTGCGCGGCTTAAGGTGTATGGTATAATGTATGCCATTGAATCCTTTGTCTACAAAGGACGAGATGTAACCATTACGGTCCACCCTTCACAGAATGAACGCATAGACGGGCAGAAGCTGTTCGCGATCGGCTCCAAGTTTGACGGCCGTATTCAGTTGAAAGCAGGCTCTGCTATTCAAATTGTCGTGAAGTGTCACGAATTGTCTCCCGAAGAGAGCTTGAAGCTTTTGGAACAATTTATGGAGGCTTATCAGGAAGTTGTGAAATCGAAGGGAGAATTGCATAATGTGGCAAATTAAAAAAACCTGCGCAGTGCTGGCTATCTCTGCAGTAACTGTACTAAGCGCAGCTTGTGGAAGTGCAGACGGCGGTGAGCCTGTTGCTGTATATCAAGGCGGTGAGGTTACCAATCATGAATTTGAGCAGTTTAAGAGTGTGACCAAACTGTTGAATCCGTATTATGACCAGTTGGTTTCCATGATGCCGGACTTCGAGCATCGTCTGCTTGATCAATATGTGGCAGTGGAATTGCTGTCTTCTAAAGCATCTGATGAGACGAAGGAAGAACAGACCGCGCTTGCTGAGCAAGACTATGAAGCCTTGAAACAACAATTCACCGCGCAAATGGGCGAGGATGCATGGAAGGATGAAATGGACAAGCTGGAGCTGGATGAAGAGGCGATCACGAATTATTTCGTGCTGTCCAATTCTGCACTTGCTTGGATTCGTACGGAATTGAAGGATGAGGATGTACAAGCGAAGTATGAAGAGCAAGCAGCAGCCGGTGATTACACCACTGCGACAGTCAGTCACATTCTGATCGGGACGAACGATCCGAATACGGATGAGGAAATCCGCACGATGGAGGAAGCGCTGGAACGGGCGAAGGAAGTGAAGGCGAAGCTGGATGCAGGCGAGGATTTCGCAACGCTTGCGGCTGAATATTCCGATGATCCTGGATCGAAGGATAATGGAGGCACGTACGAGAATGCCCCTGTGAACAATTGGACAGAAGGCTTCCGTGAAGCTACCATTGAATTGCCGATTAACGAGATCAGCGAACCGGTAGAAACCCAGTTCGGCTATCATATCATCAAGGTACTGGAGCGAACCGAGCAATCCTTCGAAGAAGTGGAGGATCAAGTCGCCTCTGCAGCAGCGAATGAGTATTTCAGCAATTTCATGCAGAACGAACTGCAGAATATTGTTGAAGAGGTGAATTTGCCAGAACCTGAAGAACCGGCAGCACCGGAGAATACGCAATCCCCAGAACAACCTGGTAATGCGGACACGCCAGCTGAAGAGACGGAAGGCGAAGAATAGACTGAATAAGGGACAACCTCTCGGGTTACAGCTCGAGAGGTTGTTTCATTATGATTCGTTAATTTGCAGCTGTCACCGTTATTTCATGGACCACTGCTCGTGCATAAGCGATTGGGAAAGGAAGAATACTAAGGGCAGAACAACCCTTCATCACCATAATTGTACGACCGATCCAGTGGTCTAAATCACAGCTGAAAGTGAGGCATCAAGAATAATGAAAGCAACTGGAATAGTTCGAAGAATTGACGACTTGGGGAGAGTAGTGATTCCAAAAGAAATTCGCAGAACGCTGCGTATTCGTGAAGGCGATCCTTTGGAAATATTCGTAGACCGAGACGGTGAAGTTATCCTGAAGAAATACTCGCCAATTGGCGAGCTTGGTGATTTTGCCAAAGAGTACGCGGAGTCATTATTCGAAAGCACAGGGCATGTCACTATGATTTCTGATCGTGACACGATGATTGCTGTAGCTGGAGCTTCCAAGAAGGAGTATCTGGAGAAGCAAGTCGGCACAATTGTAGAAACCTGCATGGATAATCGCAAAACAATGCTTGAGACCAGCACGGGTGACTATGAATTATGCAAAGATGTGACGGAGACCATATCTTCCTTCGTCGTGGCGCCTATTATTTCCGGCGGCGATCCAATCGGTTCGGTTATTATGTTGAACAAAGAGGAAAGCGCCAAGATGAGTCAGATGGAAATCAAGATGTCCGAAACGGCTGCAGGCTTCCTTGGCAAGCAGATGGAGCAGTAAGCTTCTCCATAAGTATGAAGTTCACCAAAAAAGCTCCCCCTCCCTTGAAAGCGGACTGATTATCGGTCTTATCCTGGGCAGGCGGCAGCTTTTTTTCGTCATCTGCATGCGTTATAATGGTCACGAAGTTGAAGGGAGCAACGGGTCATGATCGAACGCGAGGAACGAACCGGTCTGACAGCCGGCGACAAGCTGGTGAAGGGAGCCGCGATATTAGGCTTGGCCGCTGTTCTTTCCAAGCTGATCGGGACTGTGCAGAAGATCCCGCTGCAGAACGTGGCCGGTGATGAAACATTCGGCATCTACAGCACAGTGTATCCGTTCTATATCTTTGTCTTATTTCTAGCTACAGCTGGCTTTCCAATCGCTGTATCCAAGTTCATCTCCGAGCAGGCTGCACAAGGAGATACGCGCGGCATGCGTGATGTGCTGCTTGTGTCGCTTGTACTGATGAGTGTAACGGGTCTTGGCGGTTTTGCCTTGCTCTATTGGGGAGCGGATCAGCTTGCACACTGGATCGGCAATGAGCTTACCGCTGCTTCGATCCGAAGTGTCTCGTTCGCTATGCTGTTCATTCCGGCGATGGCCGTATTGCGCGGATTCTTCCAGGGGCAACAGAACATGGTGCCGACGGCAGTATCTCAGGTAAGCGAGCAGACGGTTCGAGTAGTCGTTATGCTAGTGCTGCTAGTTGTTCTTACTTCGCGCGGCGCGGAGCCGGGCATCGTTGCCGCAGGCGCTACCTTCGGCTCAGCGGCAGGTGCTGTAGCTGGACTCATCACGATGGCGGTGTACTGGAGGAGGTCGGCTAACTGGCAGCTGGTCAGATTGGAGCAGGACAAGACGCGACACGAGCAGCGAAGGGAAGCATGGCGTCGCTACGCCGGCTGGACGAGGAAGCTATCCGCTTACGCTCTCCCCGTATGTCTCGGGGCTATCGTCGTACCGATGCTCGGCATCGTCGACACATTCACCGTTCCGCGGCTGCTGGAGGCGTATGGGTGGGATGAGCGAACAGCAATGGAGCGCTTCGGTGTCTACAACCGTGGACAGACGTTGGCCCAGCTAGTAGGCATGTTGTTCTCCTCTGTAGCCGTAGCTATCGTACCGGCTATTGCTGAGGCCAAGTCGCACGGTCGGTTAGATTGGATTCAGCAGCAGACAGATCGCATATTGCGGGCGAGCTGGCTGGTAGGTTGGGCTGCTGCAATCGGCATAGCCGTATGTGCGCAGCCGATCAATGTGCTGTTATATACGAACACGGACGGGACCGTAGTGATGGCGGTCATTGGCGCTAGCGTTATCTTCAGTGTGATGAACATAGTAAGTGCGAGCTTGCTGCAAGGAATGGGCGCTCCTCTGTGGCCTGCCTTGCATCTACTTGCTGCGGTGCTAGTCAAAGTCGGGCTGAATCTATGGTGGGTGCCCCACTATGGCATACTAGGTTCTGCTGCTGCGGCAGTGGTCGCCTTCGCTCTGGCGATGGTGCTCAATCAGTGGACGGTTCGCCGCTTGATGCATGCGCGGATGTACGTGGATCGTTATTGGCTGAGACCGTTGCTAGCCTGGTTAGGTATGGGAGCCAGTCTCTGGCTGTTGCAGGAAGGCATGTCTTGGCTGACAGGAAGCATGGCGATGCCGAATCGGCTCGAAGCGGGACTGCACACATTGATTCTCGTGCCGGCTGGAATGACTGTGTTCATCATTCTTGCCTTGCGTACAGGAGCGATCGAGTGGAGTGAACTGGAGCAAGTACCGAAGCTACGGAAGGGTGTTGTCTGGGCAAGACGTTGGCTGCGTATGTAGCACGTGTGCCCCGCGAATCGAGATGGAGCGGCATCAAGAGGATGGCCATGAATGAAGCTTAGAAGATACTTTAGATGCATTTTATACAGGTAGTTTGGCGGCGATACCGCGTATTTCCCTTCCTACCTGCAAAAGATACATTTAGATTTACCATTTTCGTTGCAATAGACATGAATGATCCAAACTACATGCAGGTTTTACAGTTACAATGGATAAATCGTTCCTATGACATCAGATTAGATGCAGGAAATGCAGGTAGAATCAAGTTCACCATGCGCTAAAAAGCAGATTTCAACACCTATAGAACAATACGAATGGACTTGATTCATAGCTAGTAACGGCATTCACAGAAGTTATCACTATGTAATGGACCCGGTGACGTTATCTTATAGCGTACAAGTGTGGTGATGGAGGAGGGGCAGTATGGAAAATCAGGACAGACATCCGCAAATTACAATAGTTGGCTTAGGCTCTGGGGATGAGCAACAGCTTACCTTAGGCGTATTGCGCAGACTAGAGGCGGGACACAATGTGTATGTGCGTACAGCGCATCACCCCGTCGTCGAGTGGCTGCGGCAGCAAGGCATCCGCTTTCGAACATTCGATGATGTGTATGCCGAGCATGACCAGTTCCCTGCTGTCTATGCTGCGATCGTCGAGCAGCTGCTTCAGGCGGCACAAGATGCGAACGCTGAAGTTGTCTATGCCGTACCTGGTCACCCGATGGTCGCTGAAGCTACCGTGAGCAGCCTGCTGCAACAAGGACCCGCACAGAACGTTCAAATTGAAGTAGTCGGAGGCGAAAGCTTCCTGGACACGGTGTTTACACGGTTAGGCATTGATCCAGTGAATGGGTTTCAGCTGCTGGATGCCGCGAATCTTGATCCGACACAGGTACATCCCAGCTTGCATACGATCATTACACAGGTCTATGATACGTACACAGCTTCAGATGTCAAGCTAGCCTTGATGGAGTTATATCCGGATGAGCATCCAGTGTATGCAGCCCATGCGCTTGGTGTAGCTGGACAGGAGCGGGTTGAACAGGTTGAGCTATATGAGCTCGATCGACTGGGCAGCTTCGGCAACCAATCGCTTGTGTGGATTCCGCCAACGGATAGCGAGCAGGTAACGAATCGGCGGTTTGACCGGCTACGCGAAATTGTACGGATTCTGAGAAGTCCCGGCGGCTGTCCGTGGGATCAGGAGCAGACCCATACGTCGATACGCAAGAACTTGATCGAGGAGACGTATGAAGTATTGGAGACGATTGACGACGACGATCCGCATGCGATGTGTGAGGAGCTCGGAGACTTGCTGCTGCAGATCATGCTGCATGCTCAGATGGAAGAAGAGGCCGGTATGTTCGATGTGCTCGACATTATAGAGGAGCTGAACGAGAAGCTCATACGCCGCCATCCCCACGTATTCGGCGAACGGCAAGCAGGGGACGCTGAGGAAGCGCTCGCCAACTGGCAGGACATCAAAGCAGAAGAGAAGCGGAGCAAGGGCGTTGATGTGGAGGCGATGTCTGCACTCGACGGCATACCGCGAGGACTCCCGGCATTCATGAAGGCGCTCGAACTGCAGAAGCGCGCGGCCAAGACAGGCTTCGATTGGGAAGCGCTGGAGGACGTGTTGGACAAAGTGAGCGAGGAGCTGGACGAATTCCGCGAGGCGGCATTGGCAGCCAATGCAGACGATACATCAGAGAAGCGGGAGCACGCGATAGAGGAGTTAGGTGACTTGTTATTCGCCGCAGTCAATGCAGCGAGATTTCTGAAAGCTGATCCGGAGGCAGCGCTGGCATACGCCAATCGCAAATTTACAGACCGATTCAGGTACATAGAGAAGCGATTACAGGACAATAACAAGCGATTTTCCGACACGAATTTACACGAAATGGAAAAATATTGGCAAGAAGCAAAGAAATTTCAGCAAAAACGCTAAAAAACAACGTTTTTTTGTTGAAACAAGAAGGATTTTCCTCATTGCAGGAAGAATACTATTGGCGAACGAAATTAATTGTCGGGAGAGCTGTCCCGATCAGAACCGATGTAGGAGGAAGAATACTCATGAACAAAACAGACTTGATCAACAACATTTCCACCAAAAGCGGACTTTCCAAAAAAGATGTTGAAGCAGTCCTGAACGGATTTCTTGGCGAAGTTACAGATGCGCTCAAGGGTGGAGACAAAGTACAGCTGATTGGCTTCGGCACTTTCGAAACTCGTCAACGTTCCGAGCGTGAAGCACGCAACCCGCAAACTGGCGCAACGATCAAGATTCCTGCTTCCACTGTTCCGGCTTTCAAAGCTGGCAACAAGCTTAAAGAAGCTGTGAAGTAATGCGTCTTGATAAATACCTGAAGGTATCAAGAATTATTAAGCGCCGCACGGTTGCGAAGGACGTTTCGGAGAATGGCCGTGTATGGATCAACGGCCGCGAAGCGAAGCCGAGCAGTTCGATTGCGGTAGGCGACGAGCTGAAGATTCAGTTCGGCCAGAAGACACTGACTGTGCGGGTGGATGCTGTCAAGGACAATCCGCGCAAGGAAGAAGCCGCACAGCTCTACACCGTGTTGAAGGAAGAATTCAATAAGTCAGAAGGCGGCTTGTTCGATTAGCATTCCGTCTTCGTTACAGAACCGGCACACTCGCCATGAGTGCGCCGGTTTTGTTGTAGTTGGACAAGGATACGGCAGGTTGGACGAATCGTGTTCTAATCCGAGACAGCCCCTCATACACTGGTGATATGAAGGAGGGGTACATGCCATGATGGAACAAGGGAAGACCAAGCGGCAAGAGGTCAAGATGCTCAATCGCAAGCTTCTTGAAATATCCGGTGTTGTAAACTTAGAGAGCTTCGATAGTGAAGAGTTTCTGCTAGAGACAGAATGCGGCTATCTGACGATTACAGGACAGAACCTTCACATTAAGAATTTAATCTTAGAGCAGGGGCTGGTTGCTATTGAAGGCATGGTGCATTCACTTTCTTATTTGGACGGGCACACGCAGGACAAAACCAAGGGATTGCTAGGTAAACTGTTCAAGTGAGTCTCGAAACACAAGTGATGACTATGCTCATGATGTTCGTCTGCGGCAGTGCGCTTGGCATCGTCATGGATGTGTACCGGATCACCGCCCGTGAGCTTCGTTTGTCTCGTATGCTGACGCCATTGCTCGATGCCGCTTTCTGGATTGCTGCTACCTGGGCTGTGTTTCGCATGCTTATAGGGAGTAATGAGGGAGAGCTGCGCTTCTATGTGTTCCTCGCCTTACTTATAGGGCTATGGTTTTATTACAAGACTGCGAGCACATGGGTGCAATCACTCGTGGTTAAGATTATGGATGCAGGCAAATGGTTGGTGAATAGGCTCATACGGGTATTTCACTTGCTTGTTATCCGCCCTATTATCGGCTTGTACCGCTTGTTGGTTATTTTTTTAGGATTTCTTGCAGCCCTCTCTATTTTCTTTTACAAGATTGTGATACAATGTTTACGTCTGGTTGGCAAATTGTTGCTCTGGCTGCTGAAGCCGTTCGCAGCACCGGTTGTGAGACGCATCCGCAAGCTATTGCAAGAGCAACGCTTCTGGAGCGCGTGGATCACATGGATTCGACAGCGCATCCGCAGGAAGTAGGGAGGATCGAGACGTATGACAGGCACTCATTCTTCCGCAGGCCGCAGCAGCGTTACGGTCCGCGGGACACGCAGAAGATTACGAATCTGGATGTTGTTCCTGCTCAGCTTTACTGTGTGGGCCGGATTCACCTTTTATGACCAGATGAATAAACTAGATAGTAAGCTTGCGCAGATGGAGCAGCTTGAGCTGAAGCTGGCCGATACCCGTGCAACTAATGAAGCGTATAAGCAGGAGATCGTGCGATTGAACGATCCTGAATATATCGAACAAATTCTCCGGAAGGATCATTTGATGACCAAAGAAGGAGAAGTGCTCTATATTGAAACCAAATAAGCATCAAACACAGAACCCCTATATTGACCGAGCTTGATAGTATCGGTTATAATTTGAATGAGTCGGTCTTATCATCAGAAGACCTATGTTGTTGAACGGCTTCGAGGAAGCTGATCATGTTAAGGAGGCACTATCGAACTTTATGGCAATAGAAGTGGGCACCAAAGTTGAGGGAAAGGTGACGGGGATTACGAATTTCGGAGCTTTTGTCGAGCTTCCCGGCGGAGTCACCGGCCTAGTTCACATTTCGGAAATCGCGGACAACTACGTCAAGGATGTCAAGGATCACCTGAAGCTGGAGGATAAGGTAACAGTTAAGGTGATTAATGTGGATAAGGATGGGAAGATTGGTTTGTCTATCCGCAAGGCAGTAGATCGTCCGGCAGAGCAGCAAGAACGGCCTAGTAGACCGCCCCGTGATTCGAGACCGCCTTTTAGACGAGACGGTGATGGGGATCGAGGACGTGGAGGGTTTCGCGGACCTAACAAGAATACATTCGAAGACAAGGTGTCTAAGTTTCTGAAGGACAGTGAGGAACGCATGTCTTCACTGAAGAAGAATACAGAGTCCAAGCGCGGCGGACGTGGTGCCAAGCGCTTCTAGTCGATATAGACGAGCGAGGTTCTTCCCAGCAGGGAGGGGCCTTTTTTGTGTTTGAAGCATGATTCGGACACATCCGATGCGTACGAACCCGGCATATGTTCGGGCGCCGTTCGATCTTTGAATGGATACCGATTGACTCCCGACTGAACACGACCGACTTAACATCGATTGCCCTCCGACAGTACATCATCATGGGGAAGTAGCATCGTTCGATATGAAATGCTCAAAGCTGAGGAAGCTGAGGAGATAGCGGGAAATGAAGGTCTTATCTGGCTGCGAATGGTCTGATATACAAAATTAGCGGGAATAACTGGTCGTATTCTCATCAATGACTTTGTGTGAGCAGTCCTTTCACTGAAATACAACCGATTATTTCCGCTATTGATCCAAATGATCGGCCAGCATTGAAGTAAGACCAATATTTACTCTTAGTTGACGGTGAAGGTGAGAGGTTTGGTTATGGCAGAGAGACTCGCGAGCTAGAAGCTAGCTCCCAGTTCCATGGTGCTAAGATCGTCATGAGTGGTACTGACGGTAAGCGGAAATTGTCTCGGAACAGGATGACAAACCTTGCAGTGCTCGGCTTTTTTTGTCGCATCGTTCGGCGATCCAAGGGGAATCGACACAGTCCTCGGCAATTCCTATAGAAGCCGCCGTAGTCGGATAGAGGCAGCGGTACGAACAGTCATTCGTTCCCGAAGCTGAAAGTCACGCGACTCAACCATTCGACGAAAACTAGGGGGAACGGGGAGATCGTACCTTTTTGTCGGAAATTTCTTTCTCTCAACTACCGCATTGTGACAAACTTTCTACTAGACTTGCTTCTATAATAAAACCACCAAAAAAAAGCTGTAAGGTGGTGTCAGGCAACGATGTTGAAAGGAAAGCTGGTTGGAGGATGGAAGCCGGAAGTGCGTGACAATACGGCACAAGCAGTTCGTTCGCTTCGGAAGGCGCTGCTGCATAACCGGATTGTGCGTATGATTGCTGCGCGCAAGTGGACATTATTGTTGGCGGGAATGGGACTGCTGCTGGGCAGGGCGATGATTCTAGAGCAGTTGTCGCCGTTTGCGATCGCTTACTTTGCCGTTATTGCTTTCGTGAAGAGAGATGCATTGCAGGCAGTGGGCGTTACCTTGTTGGCGGGCAGCTTGTTAAGCGCACATGGTCAAACGGCGTCCATTGCGGTAGGGATGCTGATTTTTTGGTTGATTCATCAAGCGATGGAGAAGACGAATAAGAGTGGGGATATGTCCTATGTACCGCTGGCCGTGCTTCTCTCCTCACTGCTAGCCAGTGTGCTGATGCTTGTCATGACGAACAGCCTAAGCTGGTTTGCACTAATGATGGGTGCAGTAGAAGGCTCGCTATCCTTTATCTTGACCATGATATTTTTGCAGGCGGTTCCGGTATTCCTCATGAGCCGTAAGCCTACGCAATTGCGTCATGAAGAGATCATATGTCTTATGATTATGCTCGCTTCGATGATGACAGGTACAGTCGGATGGGTGCTGCAGGGCATATCGATTGAGCATGTGATGAGCCGTTATTTAATCTTAGTGTTCGCGCTGGTCGGCGGTGCACCGCTTGGTGCTTCAGTCGGAGTCATCACCGGGTTAATTCTGAGCCTCGCTAGCATGAGCGCGATCTACCAGATGAGCCTATTAGCGTTCTCTGGTCTTCTGGCCGGGCTGCTGCGGGACGGGAAGAAGCCGGCAGTGGCGATCGGTATGCTTATTGGCTCCGGTATCTTATCGATGTATATAGGAGACCAGCCAGCGATCCTTGCCTCCATCGGGGAATCTGTGGCGGCGGTCATTCTGTTCCTGCTCACACCACGCAGTTTATTGAGGATGGTGGCTTGCTACGTACCCGGAACAGCAGAACATGCCAAGACACAGCATGACTATGCCAAGCGTGTACGGGAAGTGACGGCGAATCGGGTAGCCCAGTTCTCGGAAGTGTTCCGGCAGCTGTCGAGCAGCTTCGCCGCTATGCCGGGCAGCTCAGAGGAGCAGCGCAAGGAAGAGGAGATCGGGCACTTTATGAACGCAGTGGCGGACAAGAGCTGCGCTACTTGCTGGAAGCGGACACAGTGCTGGGATCAGAAGTTTTATCAGACCTATAAGTACATGACAGATATGATGACAGAGATAGAAGAGAACCCGCGCATGAGCAAGAAGGACATTCGTAGTGAATGGGAGCAGGCATGTTCGAAGACCGAGCAGGTGATGGCAACGATGAAGCAGCAATATGACTTGTACAAGCATGATCAGCATTGGAAGAAGCAAATTCAAGAGAGCCGTAAGCTTGTTGCCGATCAGCTGCATGGTGTATCTCGTGTCATGGAAGATCTAGCGAACGAGATTAAGCGAGAAGGTCAGGAGCTACTGCTGCAGGAGGAACAGATTCATCAGGCGCTGGAGGAGCTCGGCCTGTCCATTATTCATATCGACGTCATCTGTCTGGATGAAGGCAATGTGGAGATTGAGATGGTTCATCGCTACAACAAAGGGTTCGATGAATGCCGTAAGATCATTGCACCGCTGCTCTCGGATATTCTGAGTGAGAATATTGCGGTGAAGCAAGAGACCTTGAATCGGCAAGGAGACGGCACGAGCTTAGTCACCTTCGGCTCGGCGAAGGAATATGAGATCGAGACCGGTGTGGCCGGTGCAGCCAAGGGTGGTGATCTGCTATCCGGTGACAGCTTCACCACAGTCGAGCTTGGCAATGGCAAATTCGCAGTAGCGATCAGCGACGGTATGGGCAATGGCGAACGGGCGAGCGCGGAAAGTCGTACGGCACTCACCATTTTGCAGCAGCTGCTGCAATCGGGCATGGATGAGAAGCTGGCCGTGAAGTCCGTCAATTCGGTGCTTCATCTGCGTTCTTCCGATGAAATCTTCGCGACGATCGACGTGGCGCTGATCGATCAATATTCAGCGCGCACGACCTTCCTGAAGATTGGCTCCACGCCAAGCTTCATTAAGCGGGGACAGGAGGTCATCGTCATCTCGGCTAACAACTTGCCGGCTGGCATCCTGCAAGAGATCGACTTCGATCTAGTCAGTGTGCAGCTGCAGCCGGGCGATACGCTGATCATGATGACCGACGGCATCTATGATGCGCCGGGTCCGGCCGCGAACAAGGAGCTGTGGCTCCGTCGAATCATTCAGGAGATCGAAGCCGATGATCCGCAGGAAGTTGCCGACTGCCTACTCGAAACCGTCGTGCGCTACCACGAAGGCGACATCTACGATGACATGACCGTGGTTGTCGCTCGTATCGGCAAGTATCAGCCGGAATGGGCAGCCTTCCCTTGGCCGGGTCTCAACCAGTTCGAGCGTCCGAAGACGGTGAGTTGACCGTGTTGTAGCTGTAAGAGCAGTATACGATAGGCAAGCGTCACTTCTCCCAAGTTTGTAGGGGATGAAGTGGCGCTTGTTTTGTGATGTGGAATTTTTCGAGAAATGAATATAATCCCAAATTTTCAACCTGATATTGGAGTTGAGTATCCAAAATAATACTGTTACAGTATGTAACAAGGGAAGAATCTATGTTCATTAGTCATTGCAGAACTACAATCATGAGAAGAGGTGATAAAGGCGTACTTCATAAAAAAGACGGAAAGGAGGTTGATGATGTTTGAGTTCGAACGGAAATTAGAAGATGCAATATTAAGTAAGCTTTCAAACTATGGTCTTACTTATAGAGAAAAGTCAGTTGCTATATTGTGGATTCAGGACTGTGATTACAGAACAATATCCAAGAAATTATATATCAGTGAACATACCACAAGAACTATTATAAAAAATATATATAGAAAACTTGAAGTGAATTCTAAAGTGTTACTAGTTATGAAGATTTTTGTTCAATAACCCCTTCGTAAACTTAAAGCTCCAAATATTGGGTCTGTTACACTACAAGGGACGGTGAGTATTTGAATGATTTATGTTTCTTTCGTCATTCACCTGATCATGATTGCCATTTTCTCGTTGTCGTTTTTCACGAAACTATCTGCTTTCGATGATTTCAAGCTCCATATCCACTCCTATAAGTTTGTACCCCAAAGCTTTGTCACATTCACTGCTTCAATGGTGCTTATAATCGAGATATTACTTGTAATAGGGTTTGCTATAGGTGAAGTTTTGTTAACGAATACAGTAACAATAGTACTATTGGCGGCATTTTCCGTCATTCTGAAATGGAAGCAAGAAAACGCGGAATGTAATTGTTTTGGTAATGTTTCATGGTTGAACAGACTGCCACTCATGAGGAATGCAATCCTACTACTCTTGGTTATAACTGATATGTTCATTCACTCTCGCGAATTTAAGTTTATTCAGTTAGCAATGGCTATGTGTATTTTTGTAACTGTAGGCTTGTATGCATATACAAAGAGATACTTGGATACGAAACGCATGGAAAGACTGGTTTCGGAAATTAGAAGTCAAACGAAAGTCAATGAAGACCGAATGATTATTTTGTTGAGCCACAACCAGTCTAACTTGAAGGAAATCGAAAAATTCATAGTAATCTTACCAAATCAAGTAATTATAATCCTCAGTGGGCCAGATTGGTTTGTCAAAATAAAATCAGCCGCATGGAAACAACATATTGTATTACATGCAAGTGGGTTGAACAGTCTGAATAAGGTTGGCAACGAAGAATCAAAAATATTGTTGTATCAGAGAAGAAGAAGTAGAACCATTACGGAAGTGACTGAATTCCTGAAAAGTAAAATACAAAAGGAATCTGAACCAATATACCCCATATGAGGTATGTAATATATTCATAAAATATCATATATTTAGCTTATCCAGGGAAGTAGTTGAAGAGAAGATGAATATAGTTGCTGACTTTATAAAACTACTCCAAGGGTAATATGAGGAGAAGGGGGTGAGCATATGGGATGTCCTTCAGGATGGTCACAATACGGCTCTTCTAGTGGAAGTTATTGTGGAACCAGTTCTTGCAGTTCAATCGAGCCGATTTATCGGCTTGTAGAGTGGACCACATACAAATGCATTTATCCTAAAACAGGAGAAAGAAGTGAAACAACAGATCGTACAACCACAAGCATCTGTTGTGTACATTAGTCGAAGGTGGGGATGGCTTAGGTCATCCCTGCCCTATATATGAGACGAATAGAAAGAGTGAAGGATATTATGATGAAAAATATACTGGATACATACAAGCATTATGAACAGGGGGATATCATACAGGACTTCCTCATTGATGAATCCACCCATTTCTATCATATAGTAGGCGAGGGCATCGTAGTTTTAACCATAAGCACGAAATGCAAAGTATGTTTTGAAACTTTGAATGATCTCCAGGACATTGATGTTAAAAAAGAAGAGATCATCATTTTTATTGAATGTGACGATGAGGAATATGCAACGATCAAATCCGTGTTTGCTGAGAAGTATAATATGATCCAAATTAACCACGCGTTCCTGAAAAAAAATCTGAAAACACACGGGGTACCTTGGGTATATCTCATTGACAATCATTTTAAAATTATGATGAATAGGAACTATCAGTCTAAAAGTGATTTGGATTTAAGAAGTCAAGGTAGATCCTTATGAACATGATGCACTGGACGAGATTCTTGTTAAAGGATAACTTACTCATCACTCTGGGTTTGATAAGTCTTATTGCATGCTTTCCCGTCTTGGAGTGGATCAGATTTTCGCAGACACAGCTTTTCTTCAATTCCATTACAGATGCAATAAACACACTTGTGTGGATCGCCCTGATCCTAGGCTTCGTGCACATTATTGATTTGATGTTACAGCGGATACAAGGAGTATTACATGAACGGTTCTCGTTGAAAATCGGACAAATGTTACAAGAATACGTTCTTTCGTTAGTTGAAAAAACAAATTCCATCACGACCTTGGAATCTCCGAAGTACAGAGAAGATCTAAATATTCTTAATAACAATATTTCGAAAACATCTGAATTTCTTATTACCTCACTCACTATCCTGCATCAAATTGTAGTGGCCAGCATTTATGTGTATTTGATACAGCAGTTTTCATGGCTGACTATTGTAATCGTTTTTACTTTCGCACTTCCAAGTGTAATTTATGCACTAACTGTTGCCAATCGAACCGATAAGCATTTCCAAGAGAATTCGCAACTTCAACTAGAAGGGGATAACATTTATGGATTACTGACACATCCATATGTCCAGAAAGAATTGATTGTTTTCTCTGCAAGGAAATTTCTGATGAATAAGTGGCGAGGAGCCGCGCAACATTTAATCAAGAATAACAGTAAATTACTGATAAAGAATGCGAATGTAGGTTTCATTGTGGATATCTTTAGCCCCATCGGATTTGTGCTGGCACAAGTTATACTCATACAAAAATTAATTAGTAATACCATTACCCTTGGCGATTACGTAGCGGTGACAACTTCAATCGCTATGTTGGAAGGCTCATTAAAAACCATCATGTTGAGTACAACGGTTTTCAAAAACTATAACCTGTTAGTAAAACGAATAAAGCATTTCAATATCGTATATGTCGATAACAACAAACGAACGAATACGCTCTTGCCATGTCCAGAAATAAAACGAGTGGAAGTTAGAAGCCTTTCTTTTACCTACCCGCTTCAATCTAACGCAGTGCTACGAAATGTCAATCTGAATATGAATAAAGGAGATGTCGTAGCGATTGTTGGTGACAATGGTTCTGGCAAATCAACCTTGGCGAAGATTATGGCAGGATTGCACGCAATTCCAGACGGGCATCTTTTTATTAATGGTATAGATCTTAACGATATGGAACGTCAAGAATATTACAAGCAAGTTGCTGTAGTTAACCAAGATTTTATCAAATACCCGCTAACTATCTATGAGAATATTTCCATGAAAGAAGTTGATGAGAATGACAGATCAACGCTTGATTTATTTGTGAATCAATATCCCATGCTAGTTCCAGATCAGCTAAGAGCTAACTTAGATGTGTATATTGGTGCAGAATATCTTCATTCAAACCAATTGTCTGGTGGACAATGGCAAAGGATTGCAATTGCCCGAGCATTGTATAAAGACAGCTCTTTACTATTGTTAGATGAAGCAACTTCGGAAGTGGACCCACAGACTGAGGCAGATATCGTGAATCACTTGTTGCATGATCGTGTAGGAAAGACAACGATTATTGTAACGCACAACCTGTACTTGACCAGGCAAGCCAATCAAATTGTCGTCATGGACAAGGGGGAGATTGTGGAAAAAGGATCGTTTACGGAACTGGTAAGCAAAGGTGGGAAATTCTACAGGATGTGGGCATCTCAGAATGAAGCTAATAAGTTAACTGCAGCAGGAATGGAGGCTGAAGGATGAAGTATCTTAATGTAAGTTTATTCTTAGTCATAAGTATATTATTGATTACAGGATGTCAACGCGAGGAAACTCATGAACCCGTTACACTTAAAGTTGCAGGTGTAGATAGGGATACGTTCATGGAACTGTACGGGAACGCCTTCTTGTTGGAGAACCAAGACACAACATTGGAGGTCATTCCCAATGAGTTCATCTCCGACGGTGAGAGTATGGAAGAAGACATTGCGAGCTATATTACTGAGCATCAGCCAGATGTCTTCATACTTGGAACCTATAATTTTCGGCCTGCAGTAGAAACGGGGCTTCTTCTTCCGCTGGATACATTCATGGATACGAGTGAATACGAATGGAGTCAATATCCAGATTCTCTTCTGCAAAGATTGCGAAATGACTCGGGACAGGATCAATTGTATGGATTGTCCCCATTCTATACTAGCTCAGCTCTGTTCTACAATAAGCGATTATTCGATACCTATGACGTAGATTACCCGAGAGATCATATGTCTTGGGAGGATGTGTTTGCATTAGCGAGGAAATTCCCAACTCAGACTGAAAATGGGGAGCGCATGTACGGATTTTATCACCCAGACAACATGTCAATTGAGGAAAAACTGTTTCGAATGATTTATAATGCAGGATTGGGTGAGAATCTATCGTTCATCGATCCGTTGAACGGAGAGGTGACCTTGAACACATCGAGCTGGAATCAACTATGGCACACTTTCATCCAAGCTTATCAAGATGGGATCATCCTTGATCAACCGTTAAATGATTTAAGTGATTTTTCTGGGACTACTCCACAAGAACGCGTCAAGGGATTTATAGAAGGTCATGCTGCTATGGTAGTCGCAGAAACCACTGTATTCGAACTGGCGAATGAATTGGAGAAGCTTGACGTTCAAGTGGTACAGGTTCCGGGTACATATCAAGCTCAGATGCAAGCAGGACATACATTTGCCATTACTAGTTACTCCGAACATCCTGATAGAGCATGGGAAATCATTGAATTCGTTCATAGTGAAAAAGCAGGGTTATACCATATGGTGTGGGGAAGTCTCCCGATATACTCCTCACAACTAGAGCAACAATGGGGACTTGATTTATCCGCATTCTATAACAAGGATGCAGCTTTATATGGGATATATTCTAACAAAGGATTACCAGAAGGGTTCTTGCAACGATATTTTGAAGCGGGAGCAGCTGAGATGAAATTAATAATGGATGAAGGGAAAACGATTGAAATGGCGTTGGATGACCTTCAAGAGGTTATGAGTGCAGCGTATTAAAATGAAAGAGGGGTGCCGAAATATGGGGAAGGTTGATTTCACCAAACTATTTGAGGGAAAGCAGAGAGAAGTAGAAGAAGTCAGGGCATTCGAATCGAATGAAGTGTTTCCCTTGCCGGAATGGGTCTCTATAGAAGCTGATAGTCGAATAATTGTGAACTGCTTCCTATCACTAAGCTGTCCTGTATGTATTGAACTGCTGCCCGAGCTGCCTGAATTGTTTGCATCTTATGATATGCAATTTGTATTGTTCATATATGGGATGGAAGAGGAAATTGCAGGCTTGAAGGAGCATTTCCAATTTCAATTCCCTGTAGTTCGTGTTGCTGACGATGAACTGAATGAGAAATATAAAGTTCCAGTAACACCGTATGTTTATATTTTATCGACTGATAGAAAGGTAATCAGTAGAGCTGGAATTGACACCAGACATGAATTGGAGAGTTTGTGCACTAACTATGTAGGGAGAACATAAATGAGAAGATTTTTATGTATGCTAATTCTATTATTGAGTACACTATCTGTTGGATGTTCTACTAATGGTGTAGATAAAACTGATGCAACGATAAGAATACTAGTGGAAGATGTATCGCAAACTGACACTCAAGCTTATAGAGCGTTGAGGGAAGAGTACCCTAACGTTAGCATTGAATGGATTAATGGCAGAGAACAGGTGGAGCAGCCTTTACAGTTGTATGAGAATTTCGAAGAGCTGTATGTGGAATTGAATCCGGATGTTGTGATAACTAACCAAACGACCTTTCCAATCTTATCTTCCCAGGGATACTTGCTAAATTTGGAGTCGCGTATGAGTCAAGACGGGATACTATTAGAACAAATACACGCACCAGTTATGGAATCGATCCAAGATAGTGGAAACGGACAAGTGAATGGGTTGTCCCCGTATTTTGACACAGAGGTTCTAATGTATAACACAAACTTGTTTGATGAATTCGGCATCTCATATCCAGACGATCAGATGACGTGGGAGGAAATTCTTGATTTAATTATGAGATTTCCAGCTTCTAATCAGCAAGGGGATGCGATATTTGGGTTATACGACGGTTACGAAGGGAGTGCAGCTTCATTATTAGACCGCATAAGCCGGACGGAAGGACTGTCCTATCTGGATTGGGACAACAAGCAGGTCACCTACCAAGATTCAAGGTGGATAGAGATGTATACGCTAGTTTCACGTGTTGTTCAATCTGATGTACTACTGAATCGTTCAACTGTTCAGGAAGAGGGACAACAGCCTGTAGACTTATTTAAGCAGAATAAGCTTGCTGTAATGCTAGGAGATTACGAAACCTTCGTTACCCTTAGTTATGATAATGACTTGGAGTTCGGAGTAGTGACCCAACCCGTTGCAGAAGGAGATCGTTCCGCAGGTCATTTATATGTGAACAATATTTATTCCGTTAATGCGAATAGCCCCAATATTGAAATCGCATGGAAATTTATACAGGCAGCCATGGGACAAAACGAACCAGATAAACTTCCAGTGACCCTAAGTTCTCTAGTGCAAAAAGATGAAAGAGCAGATGTCTTCTATAAGCTTGATTATAAACGTGAAGATTCGATTAACTTCTGGGAGGTGCCTATTGAATTCTCTACAGAAATGAATCGGTTAAGACATGAAGCCTTAACGAAAATTGTTTCAGGAGAAGGATCGTCTGTTCAGGAGGTTCTGAAGCAATTGGAGACAGATGGTCAGAACATGCTGGAATCTCATATATCGAAGTAACATTATCTTATAAGCTAACTAAGCCCTCGGCACTTCTTCATGGGAAGAGCGAGGGCTGTTTACTTGAATTGAGGTCAGTAAGAATGCGTTATCCATTAAGATCCCTTCTTAACTTCCTGAACTTTCGTATCGACGTACCATTCCCTTCCCACGTCCTCACCTTGCTTGCTCTTTAACTCTAGGTAGATTGCATTTCCATTTGCACGTTGCCAGAACAGTATGGCTTGCTGCTGGTTTGGACTGAGTAGAATCGCTTTCGCTGTATCCCCTTCCTTCAGGTTTGTCCTGCGTTCTTCATAGGTAATACCATACGCCATCTCCCTCTTCGTATATTATCCAAATTATAGCATGTAAAACCAAACTTTTTCCACACAAACATTGAACACGTGTTCACTGAATGATCCTGTAAAGGTTGCATGAACAAACAGTGGAAAACTTTATACTTCTCACACATATCCATAATTTTGTCGCATTGCTTCAATAGTCTGATGTGATACAATGACCGCAATAATAGTAAACACGTGTTTACCTATTTCCGTTATAGTTGTGACCCTACGCAGATCAGTAAGGAGTGCCCGTTCGTTGAAGAACAAAGAAGTGAACAGCCACCAAATTGCCCGCTTGGCCGGGGTATCGCGCAGTACGGTTAGCCGAGTCATTAACAATTACAGCAATGTGCCGGCCGAGACGCGTGAGAAGGTTATGAAGGTGATTAAGCAGTATAATTACTTTCCGAATCTGTCAGGGCAAGTGCTGGCTGGTAAGAGCACGAGAACAGTCGGTTTGTTCATGATTGAATCCGGTCCTGTATCGGGTGATATGATTGCCAACTTCCTGTTAGCCAATGTGGTCGAAACGGCATCGAGTCAAGGGTATTATGTACTCACCCAAATTATTCGCGACAGCCGCGATCCAGCAGCTGTGCGCAGTGTGAAGGAGAGCTTTTATCAGCGGCGCATTGACGGCGGTATCTTTATCGGAGCGGCGAATCATGAACCATTGATAGAGGAATTGATCGCAGAAGGTTTCGCTATCGGGCTCGTGGATCATGAATTACCTGGCAGACAGGAGCCGAATCGGATTGTCTATAACTTTGACAACGCAGGCGGCATCGAGCAGGCGATCGACTATGTTGTTAGTCTAAATCATCGTCATATCGGCGTGATTACAGGGGATATGAAGCGTCATTCAGGAACGGAGAAGTTCCGGGGCTTCATGCAGGCGATGGACAAGCGGGGTCTGACGGTACGGCCTGAATGGATCTTGGACGGTGACTTTGATCAGCAATCGGGGTTTACGGCGATGGAGCAGTTGTTAGAAGGGGGAGGGGAGCTGCCGACAGCGATCTTCGCGGCGAACGACAGTGTAGCATTCGGGGTCATGGATGCGCTTTATAAGCGCGGTCTGCGTGTGCCGGATGATATATCTGTCATCGGGTTCGATGACCATTCGCTGAGCGCACGCTTTCAGCCACCATTGACGACGGTTCGTGTTGATTTCGCAGCAGTAATGGGTGGCTTGACGAAAGCGCTAATCGGTTGTATTGAGCATGGCGGCGATACGTTCAACAAAGTAACAGTCTCCACCAACTTGGTCATTCGCGAATCGTGCAAGCGTATTCCTACCTAAGTGTGTTCATCTTCAGAACCTTATGAGGTTTAGAAGTTCGAATAAATGAAATCCTAATGTTTACAAAGGAGCGATACGAATCATGAGTCAAGGTGTACTTGGTACGAACGTCATTACGCAAATCGGTATTCTCGTTAACGACATTGAGAAGACCTCCAAAGCCTATGCGGATTTCTTCGGTGTAGAGAAGCCGAAGTGGTTCTGGACAGACACAGTGGATGTGGCGCAGACCGAATATATGGGCGAGTCTTCTGAAGCACGTTCTAAGCTGGCATTTTTCGATATGGGTTCGCTGCAGCTGGAGCTGATTGAGCCAGATCAGCATCCGAGTACATGGCGTGACCATCTGAATGCGCACGGGGAAGGCCCGCATCATATCGCATTTGTCATTGAAGGCATGAAGGAGAAGATAGCGGTCATGGAAGCGAAGGGCATGAAGCTGGTCCAAAAAGGGGAGTACACTGGTGGGCGCTATGCTTATCTAGATACGTTCCCGCAATTAAAGGTAATGCTCGAGCTGTTGGAGAACGATAAGTAAGTGAAGCTATACTTCGAACGAGACAACCAAGGAGGAATGCAACAATGAACATATTCATCACGGGAGCCAATCGAGGTCTTGGCTTTCATCTGGCAGAGCTGTCTCTGGCACAAGGACACCGCGTAGCAGCAGGGGTACGCAATCCGGAGCAGCCGGGAGAAGGTCTTCAGAAGCTGACACAGCAATACCCCGATCAATTAGTGATTACTGAATTGGATGTGAAGAATGAAGCGACAGTGGAGCAGGCAGCCGCCGCTGTTCGAGAAGCTTTCGGTCATATAGATGCCGTCGTCAACAATGCGGGGATTTTGCTCGCTCGTGAACAGAAGCTAGAGGAGCTGTCTCTCGCTGCCACTGAAGAGACATTCCAAGTGAACCTGTATGGCCCAATTCGGGTTGTGAAGCATATGCTGCCGTTGATGACGGGTGATGGTGAGATGGCGATCATCAATATTAGCTCAGAGGCAGGCAGCTTCAAGAATGCTTATGGCGGTGATTACCCTTATGCCGTGTCGAAAGGTGCATTGAATTTGTTCTCGGAGCACGTTCGCCGTTATGTGAAGGATCGCGGTATTCGTGCATATGCTGTGCATCCGGGCTGGATTCGGACCGATATGGGCGGCGAGAAGGCGCCGGGTGATCCGATAGAAACTGCACAAGGATTGTTGGCATTGATCGACGGCACGAACAAGGCGGAAGGTGCAGGGATATTTATTGACCATCGCGGCGAGGCTATGCCGGGGTAATGCCCTAGTAGCATCAAGGATAAGTAAGCATACGTAGGAGGCAATGACCGATGAAAACAGTTGTAGCGGTAACCGGAGATTTTTATCATGAGAAAGCATGGGCGGACGAGTCCTTGCAGCGAGCAGCCCAACCCCTGATTGATGCTGGCGAGATTAGCCTGACTTCGATAGATGCAGAACAGCTAATCGAGACCTTGCAGCAGAAGCCTGATGTGGTCATTCTGTTCAAGGAGAATCGGCTTAATCCGCAAGACGAGCATGTTCGCATCTGGATGGATGCAGAGGCAGAGGAACAGATTGCAAAGTACGTGCGCGAAGGCGGTACGTGGCTTGGATGGCACGCGGGCCTGGCTTCTTATCCAGAGGATGGCGCGTATGTGGACATGCTGCGCGGACACTTCCTGTCTCATCCGGTCGAGCATCAGGTTGTCCGATATGAAGCGGTCGACGGGACGGGTATCGGCGATCCGTTGCAACCGTTCTCGTTCCTGGATGAGCATTATTTCGTCACGGTTCGGGAAGCGGAGACGGAAGTGTTCTTACGCTCCTCATCTGTGGATGGGGAGTCGATCGGCGGCTGGCGTCATACATGCGGCGAAGGCAAGGTGCTCTGCTTGACCCCGGCGCATCTGCAGGAAGGCTTGAACGATCCAGCCTTCACAGAGGTGCTTAGACAGAGCTTAGTTTGGTGCACGAAGTAACAGTCTCCTGTCCGTGTTTTTTTGCGGGCAGGATTTTTTTATGTCCACTCATCTCCTTGCGGAATTAGCGGGAACTATCGGTCTTATTATAAGTAATAAGGACCTCCAATCGATATTAGCGGACTTTAGTGGACTTATGGCGGTTTCTAGTCAAATGTTCATCATGTTTAAAAGGTTATAAGTCCGCTTTTTTCCTCTAATTAACATTGAACAGACGTAAATAGTGCTATAAGACCAGAAAAGTCCTTTATAAATAGCTAGTATTTAATCCAATCGGAATCCATAAGAGGATGACGTAAAATAGTTTGTGTAATTCGGTAAAAAGTGTATTCACAAATAGAAGAAGGTAGGGTACTCTCGGAATTG
>CAJXLT010000019.1 GCA_913056365.1 uncultured Paenibacillaceae bacterium
CGAAAGGATGTATGATCGCAGGCTTTGGCTGATTTGGCGCTATTTTCGAGTGAATGCCTGCACAATTGCATCTTTATTACCGATCCCACTTAATTCCTGCGAATGTGCAGGCTTAGGTGGTGCTGGTGAGGCAATATCTCGAAATTCCTGCGAAAGTGCATCTTTCGAATGCTGAAATGACCGAATCGGGCTACTTGGGCGTCGAAAGGATGTATGATCGCAGGCTTTGGCTGATTTGGCGCTATTTTCGAGTGAATGCCTGCACAATTGCATCTTTATCACCGATCCCACTCAAATTCCTGCGAATGTGCAGGCTTAGGTGGTGCTGGACGCGCCGCCGCCAGTAAAGGGAGCAAGTACGCTGCTGCGTGTCCCAGACCTGCGGGCGAAGCACTACGTCTTAATGACTCGAATCGGCTAATGCTGCTGCATGGCTCAATGACCTGGATCAGCTAATGCCGCGGTGTTGATCAATGTCCCGATCTGGCTGATCGTTATTTCGATGCGGTCTCCCGGCTCAAGCGTGAACTGATTCGGCGGGACGATACAAGTGCCGGTGAGCAGGACGGTACCGTCGAACAACACATTGTCTCTGCGCAGGAAGGTAACGAGCTCCTCCAGCTTTCGCTTCAATAGTCCAGTGCTGGCCGACTCATTCACTGCTAGCTCGCCTTGCCGATAGATTCGGCAGGATAGCTCTAAGTCGTAGGGATTCGCAACTGTATCCGCCAGTCGTATGGCAGGCCCGATGGAGCACGATTGGCGCCATACCTTCGCTTGCGGCAGGTAGAGCGGATTCTCACCTTCAATATCGCGGCAGCTCATGTCATTGCCGATCGTATACCCTAAGATCGACCCGTCACGGTCCAGCACCAGGCCAAGCTCTGGCTCCGGCACCTGCCACTGCGAGTCGCTTCGCAAGCAGACTTCCGCAGCCGGACCGACGGTTCGTGCCTGTGTGGACTTGAGAAATAGCTCGGGTCGCTCGGCAGTATAGACCTTGTCATAGAACGTGGCGGCATCTAGTCTTCCCTCGGTTGCTTCATAATTGCGCGCCTCGCGGCTGCGCTGATAGGTCACCCCGGCGGCCCAGACTTCAGGCGCTTCTACGGGAACGAGCAACGGCAAATCTGTCCAGTTGACAGACAATGGATGAGCTGAGGCTATTTGGCTCTGCACCCGCTCTAGCGGCGTGCTGTTCTCTTCGCGCGCACGATAGATTAGCTTCATGAAGCTAGTGTCCTGCAAGGGAAACACTTGATCCTGGTCGGTCACGGCGGCGATTACAGCGGAGGAATCTTGCAAATAACGAATAATACGCAACCTAATCACTCCAATCGTTCTATAATATAAAACAAAGTTCTACTATATAGCTGTAATAAAAGTGCGGCAGAGACCGCACGTTACAACCCAATGGCATGCAAAGGTTGGTGGTAGGAGTAACGGTAGTATAGTTTAGCTCGTATAACCGAGCTGCCGAGAGATGCTTGCAGCAACTTGCCGAAGCTGCAGCCCAAGCTGGTCCAAAGCTGCTTCATCGACATGCGAGACAGTGGTAGAGATGCTGATTGCAGCTGTGACCTCTCCGGCATGATTCCGAATAGGAGCCGCCGCGCAGCGCACACCCGGTTCATTCTCCTCGCGGTCATAGGCAATCCCTTCTTGATGAACTTGCTCTAATGCTTGCAGAAATTGCTCGCGGGATTGAATCGTATGAGGTGTATGCGAGTTGAAGGGATAGCTTTCCAGCAATCCGAGCAATTGGTCGCTCGGCATGAAGGCCGCCAGAATCTTCCCGCAAGCGCTGCTGTGAAGCGGGATGCTTCGCCCGATACGCGAGTAGCGGATCGGCGCTTTTGCTCCTTCCACCTTATCAATATATACGCCGTGTGCTCCTTCTATGATGACTAGATGTGTAGTTTGTCCAGTATCGTCGGACAGCTGCTGCAGGAACGGTCGAGCTACGGTGCGAATGTCGAACCCTTGTAGCAGCAGCTGTCCCCGCTCGATTAGCTTGATGCCAAGCCTGTATTGGCCGGTATCTGGATTTTGCTCGATATAGCCATGCAATTGGAGGGTCTTCAGCAAGGAATGCACCGTGCTCTTATGCAACTGCATCTGGGCGCTAATCTCGGAGATCTTCAATTCTCTCGTCTGTTCATGGAACAGATCCAATATCCTCAGCGCGCGGTCTACGGCTTGTATGATTGGCATATCGCACGTTACCATCCTGTGTTCTATATTATAGTACTGCGTTCTATATAATTGTATCAGACGATGAGCCGTTCTAGCAAGATAAAAGCAAAGAAGATTATGATTCCATAAGGCTGAATCGATGGGCAGTTTTTTGATAGGTGCAATAGATGGGGTACGCTGCATCATTTTATTTGTATATAACAAATGTGATTCAGCCCCGGTCCTTGCTTATTTTCTGTCGCAATGAATCAGCCTGTTGGTGTAGGATTTGATTAGATCTTTCCAGATAATCGAGCAAGGTCTCAAGCTCTTGCGGTGTATATCTCGCATAGAGCTGGTTCATAGCCTCGGCCAACGGTCCGAATACTTCTTTAAGCTGATACAAGTTGGCATAGACGGGTTCAGCCCATACGATTCGCAGGTCGCCGGGGTCCTTAATGCGCCGCACGTAGCCGGCCTTCTCCAAGCGATTCAGCACACTTGTGATGGCACCGGTAGTCAGGCCGGTAAGTTCTGCGAGTTGACCGGCGGTGGCCCTCCCGGAACTGAGAATCAGATCCAGGCATTTGTGATCCGTAATGTTCAATCCAAGATAAGCTGCGACGGTCTGATGGAACATGATCGTTTGTGTGGATAGACGCTTGGAAGCGTCATTAAGCGATGGGTACAGCTCGGCTGGTTCATGTGCCATGGGAAACGCCCTCCAATGCATAAGCCCGTGTCCGTAAATTCTATGCGGATTATATCATTTCCATCGAATGGACTGCAAAACCAGACTTAAGTCCAGCGAGATCTTCACGCAATTATAGTAGAATGTTCCATAGCTTGGCCAAGGCGCAATCCAATATCTTAATAATTAAGATAAAATGACAAAGGAGCTGACAGAAGCATGGATACAAAGAAAAAGGCACTGATCATCGGTTGCGGCATAGCAGGACCTGCTGCTGCTATATTCCTCCAGCGAGCGGGGATAGAACCCGTCATCTACGAAGCCATGTCTGCGCATGATGACTACACAGGTTTGTTCCTGAATGTTGGAAGGAACGGAATCCGCGTACTTAAGGAGCTTGGAGCAGACGATATCATTCGCAAGGAAGGCATTGAAATGAACGTGATGCGTTTTTGCAATGGCAAGGGAAAGGCGCTTGGCGAACTGGGCCAATTCACCGGAGAACCCCAAGGCTATACGGTGAAGAGAGGATTGCTGCAAAGCGTATTACGCAAGAAGGCTGAGAGGCGAAACATCCCCATCCATCTCGGCTGCAAGCTCGTAGATATCCAGATGGCCGACGATAAGGTTACAGCCTTCTTCGATAATGGGACTTCTGTGGAGGGGGATTTTCTTGTCGGCTGCGATGGGATTCATTCGAAAGTGCGTCAGATGCTCTTGCCGGATGCAGCGAAGCCTTCCTATACGGGCTTGATCAGCTTCGGCGGCTATGCCGACAATCCCCGCGTTCTGTTGGAATCGGCTGTGCAACAGATGGTGTTTGGGAAGAGGGCGTTCTTTGGCTACCTTGGCAAGAAGCAAGATGAGATCTTCTGGTTCGGCAACCAATCGTACCCGGGGACACCGACCCGCCATGAGTTAGAGGCAATCCCCCAAACAGAATGGAGACGTGTCATTACCGGATTGTATCAAGACGACGCCGAACCGGTCATGGACATTATTCGAAGCACGAGAGGGGAAATTGGCATATACCCGATCTATGACATGCCTACTCAGCCTGCATGGCATAGCGGTTCTGCTGTGATAATCGGCGATGCGATCCACGCGACGTCGCCTAATGCCGGACAGGGAGCGTCGATGGCACTTGAGGATGCTATGCTATTGGCCAAGTGTGTCAGGGATATCGATCGGATCGAGCAAGCCTTCGTCAAGTTCCAAGCGTTGAGACGTGAACGAGTGGACCAAATCGTGCAATATTCCCGTAGTCTAGGGCAGCGCAAACACGCAACGAACCCGATACAGGTCTTTTTTCGCGATCTGATGCTGCCATTCTTCCTGAAGTCTGCCAACAAGGATGCGCACGGCTGGATGTATGATTATACCATCCATTGGGATGAACGAATTTGTATATGAGAGGAAGTTTGCAATGCTAGAAATGTTTCTTGGCTTGGAGTTTTTGCTCGTCCTCTTCTCGGTATGTGCATGGGGAGTGACGGGATTCGCCGCGAATCAACTGAAATATGCGGTACAGCACGCGGAACGGCAACGTCGATGGAGGCGCGTCACTCGTCTGGGCGTTTGGATCGGACTCATCCTTGTTGCTCTGTGGATTGTGACAATTCTCTTGTTCTGGATGATGTGGGGCTGGTTTTTTGTAATGGATCGCATCCTTGTTATGCTGCCGTTACTGGCAGCAGGATCGCTGCTGGTCTTGGGCTGCGCAGCGCCCCAACTCTCCAATGTGAAGTATCATGCAGGGGCCTTGGTGACGATTCTGGTCTCTGTACACACGATGCTTGTTGCAACGGTCATGACTTTCTACTTGATCACGGTAGACGTTCCGGCCATTCCGGAGAAGGAGGAGATCGCCACCTGTCTGGGGCTTCTTGCTGTTGCGGTTGGTTTGCTCTGGCTCTACCATAGAAGGCGCATCCGGCGCATCCAGTTGCGCCAGCCGAGTGTCGCTGCGCGAATCGTTCGGGGAGCCGGCTTCGTCGGCTTCGTCATCGTGACGGGATTGCTTGTTATGATCGTGTCGCTGCGGATGAGCATGTTCCCCGACACGATGTCCATGGTCAGTCATCATGCTATCGACTTCGGAGGCGGAGCGGAATTTGAAATGATGGCGGAGCACGCCCATAGTCAACACGCAAGTGCAGCGGGCATGGTGAGTGTCGCCGATTTGACAGGACCCCGAGTGGGGGAACCGGATAAACAATTTACGCTCTATGCAGAGAAGCGGACGATCCGTCTCAGTTCGGGAGAACAGATCGACGCTTGGACGTTCAACGGTCAAGTGCCGGGACCATCGTTGGTTGTTGATGAAGGAGACTTGGTTGAAGTGTCGCTGGTGAACAGAGATATAGAATCTGGCGTCACGCTGCATTGGCATGGTGTGGACGTGCCGAATGCGGAGGACGGGGTAGCCGGGATGACGCAGGATGCCGTGATGCCCGGCGACACGTATACGTATCGATTTATTGTTCAGGAGGCGGGAAGTCATTGGTATCACTCCCATCAGCAATCGTCCATTCAGGTGCAAAAGGGACTTTACGGTCCCTTCATCATTACGCCAAAGTATGAACAAGCGGACGAGAACGGCCTAGACATGACAACGATGGTTCATGACTGGAGCGTTTCGGACCACACCTTGATACCTGCACTTGATACTTCAGACACTTTGCAAAACAAAGCTGTGGAGCCAGGCACGCCCGTCAGATTGCGATTGATGAACAGCAGCAGTTATACGAAGAGATTTACGTTGAATGGAACGGCTTACCGGATTGCTGCGGTAGACGGGCATGCCATTCATGAACCAAGCGAGTTGACAGACAGCGTGTTGCGTATAGGGGGAGGAGGTCGCTATGATCTGGTCTTTACCATGCCGGAAGATCCGGTGACACTTGCTCTTCCTGATGACCGTACGGAAGCGGGAATCGTATTCAGCAAGGACGGGAGGGGAGCGGCGGCTGTACTGGAGCAAGGCAAACCGTTTGAACTGACTGCATACGGAACGCCCCAAGCAGCATTTTTCCATTCAGGCACCGAGTATGATCGCGAATTTACGATGATTTTGGATCAAACTTATTTCGGGGTTTACAATGGAGAAGCTGGCCAGACGTGGCTCATTAACGGCGAAGCTTTTCCTAACACGCCTACGCTCATGGTGCGGGAAGGGGATCTCGTGAAGACCACGTTCGTCAATCGAAGCTTCGCCGATCACCCGATGCATTTGCATGGCCACCATATTCAAGTTTTGAGCAGAAACGGCAAGCCGGTCAGCGGAAGTCCTTTGGTGTTGGACACCTTGCTCGTGCAGCCCGGCGAAATTTATGAAGTCGCGTTCGAGGCCAACAACCCGGGGCTGTGGATGGATCATTGCCACAATCTGGACCATGCTTCTATGGGCATGACGTTGCACCTGGCTTACGAGAACGTGACGACTCCCTATGCGATGGGTGGCGCCACGGGGAATCATCCGGAGTAATTCTACTCATGGCACTGCCTTAGAGCATCAAGAACTCGCAAGGCAGTGCATGCCTTTAAGAGTGAGTTTCGAGCATGATAGCTTATTTAGCATGTGTTACAGTTCGTTCTGAACGTCATGAACTTGTTGCATGCCACCCCATGCTTCGAAGTACTGACTTGCTACCTGACGAATTTGTTCTAGTGGTGGAATCGTACCCTGACCTTGTCCTGAATTGGGGAAAATGATATAGATAATGGATTTGGTCTGTTCGCCACCTTTATAATCTTCCTTGTCTTCTGTAGAATGGGGATTTATTCCTAATTCCCTGGCTAATTCCACTGAACCTTCTCCGATATATTTGCCCGTATACGCATCAGCAAAAATAGCATAAGCCATTTTGCCATTCAACGTGTTCACCACAACACCCAAATCTCCAATTTTCACGGGTCCCCATTTCGGATCTTTATAGTAAGGATGAGGTAGAACAAAATACGGGTATACTTCTGGATTTACATACGCATTCGGATCACAGGGATTGTCAAGCCAATATTTTTTGTCGAACAGAGATGTTCCTGATGGCCAATATCCCTTGTGCGGTCCTTGTGTTTGTACGGGGCATAGTCGTCCCTGACGATCTTTGGCAATTCCGTGCTGGTTGAAGGGAAGCTTGGCTTTATTGGGATTGGGGTGATAAGCAGCGGGATCTCCATCCAGATCAATATCCATATCTGCTTTGAATATAACAGCGTCCTTCAGTCGGTAAATACGGGCTCCTTCTCGCCCTCCAATACTTTCGATGTGCTGTAATTGCCTGTGTGAAGCCCGAGATGCAGGATAGTGGTAACTTCGTTGCATGCTTGGATTGGTTGCAAGAAAGGGGACATGTATATGGCCTAACCTATCATTACGCATGTAGCAGGGATTCCACCGCCAATCATAAGCTTCGGTATAATAGGGTCCGTAGCCGTAGGGATACAAGGCTGTTCCCTCCTTTATAAAGTAGCAAACTCACTACTGTATATGTGAATAAATTAGGCTTTGTGCTACTACCACCTATTTTTGCTATTCTCCAAGGATCACGATCTGTTTAGGACGAAGCACTAGATCAATCATAGTTTGCCAACAGCGAATTACGCCTCCTCAGATCATCAAGATGTCGCGAATCTCTTCTTCGGTTAACGTGGATGAGGCATCCTCGTCGGGAGTCAGCACTTGATCGATCAAGTATTTCTTGCGGCTCTGCAGCTCGATCATCTTCTCTTCCATCGTTCCCTGCGTGACGAGCCGGATGATCTGGACGACATTCTTCTGACCGATGCGATGGGCGCGGTCGGCGGCTTGCTGCTCAATGGCCGGGTTCCACCACAGATCATAGAGCACGACCGTGTCTGCGCCTGTCAGGTTCAAGCCGGTTCCGCCCGCCTTCAAGGAGATGAGGAACAGCTCCATCTCACCATCGTTGAATCGGTTGCACAGCTCGACGCGCTCCCGGGCAGGTGTTGTTCCGTCCAGATAGAAGTAGGGGAGTCCTTGCGCGCTCAATTCCTTGCCAATCAGCTTAAGCATCTCCGTGAACTGCGAGAAGATAAGCAAGCGCTTGCGATTGGCCAGGCCTTCCTCGACAATTTCGATCAGCTGCTCCAGCTTGGCGGACCCGGCGTCGTATCCTTGTACGAATAGGGCAGGATGACAGCAAATCTGGCGAAGTCGAGTAAGACCGGCTAATATCTTGATCCGGCTCTTCTGATAGCCATCGATGCTCAGATGCTTCAAGGTTTCCTGCTGCAGCTTCGCGAGATATGCGGCATATAGCTTCTTCTGCTCCGGGAACAGCTCGGTCGGCTTGATCGACTCTAGCTTGTCTGGCAGGTCGTACAGCACATCGCGCTTCCACCTGCGCAGCATGAACGGACGAACCCGCTTGGCAACCGCTTGCTTCGTTAAGTTATGGAACGTCTTCCGATCTTGGAACAATGCCGGGAAGACGACATCGAAGATCGACCATAGCTCCTCGAGTCGGTTCTCGATGGGCGTTCCTGTCAAGGCGAAACGATAATCGGCGGCGACTGCTTTGACCGCTTGTGCTGTTTGCGTAGCAGGGTTCTTGAACACTTGCGCTTCATCCAAGATGAGGGAGTGGAATGGCAGCTTGGCATAGAGCTTCACATCCCGCAGCAGCAGCGGATAAGAGGTAATGAGGACGTCTGCTTCTGCTAGTTCGTTCACTACCGCAACCCGTTCAGCCCGGCTGCCGTCAGCGATTCGCACACGAATTTCCGGTGCGAACCGCTGCAATTCACTCCGCCAGTTATAGATGAGCGAGCTTGGGCATAGGACAAGGGTCGGGATGCTTCGCTGCCGAATCTCCGGCAAGATCGAAGCGAGATAGGCGATGCTCTGCAGTGTCTTGCCAAGACCCATATCATCGGCCAATATGCCGCCGAAGCCGTAATGCGCCAGCGTCTTCAGCCATTGATAGCCAAGCTTCTGATAATCGCGCAGCACGCCGCCGAGCGAGGCGGGAATAGGGAAGTCGAGATTGTCCGGATGGCGCAAATTGTCCAGGAGCTGGCGAATCGGCTTGTCGAGCTTCACACCATCGAAGGTGTGGTCCAACAGATGAAGTCCGCGTGCCAGAGGGACGTCGATACGTGATCCGGTAATCTCCGTGTAGGGAATGCCCGTTTCATTGAGCAATCTCACCATTTCCTGCAATTCGGCGTTGTCGAGTGGCATCAAGGCACCATTCGGCAGCCGGTAATAGGCGCGCTTCTCCTCTACGGACTTGATGAGGTTCCGGATTTCAGTTTCCGGTATCCATCCCATGTTCAAGCGGAATTCTAACCAGTTGATGCGTTCTGCGGCAGATACGCGGACACCGACTTTAGGGAGTTCGCCCTTCTTCAGTACGCGGACCTTCACTGCAGTCGTCGCATATATTTTCATGACCTTTTCCAACTGGGGAACTACGTTGTACAGGAAGTCGAACTCTGCTTCTTCATCGCTCAGGAAGTACCCGCTTTCCGTCTTGGTGAACGGACTTTGCTCGATCAGATCGAGAATATACTGCTCCTGCTCATGATCGCGGATGATGATACGGTGCGCGCCCTGCTGATGACGGGTGGCTTCTAATGGATTAATGGTGACTTCGTCGTATTGGAATTCTACGGCAGCCAACAGACGATCCTTGACCCGGTCTAGGTACAGCTTCGCCTGTAGCTTGGTTTGCGTGACACGCTCGGCTATGTCAGGGGCGATCGTCACACTGCCCAGCTTCTTGAAGCCAGGAGCAGCCTTCTCTACGAAAGCCTTGAGATGGTCGCGATGGATCGGAATACGGTTCCGCTGCGAATGCGCTGAATCGCCAACGATGGCTTTTAACTCGGCCAGCTGCTTGCATAGCTTAGCTGACAGCGGGAATAGCTTGCCCTCGAGGAAAGCCATGCTATAAGGCTCCATCATCGTGATAGCAGCTAATCCATCGATACATAGCTCATAATCATCTGTACCAGCCTCTTGAAAGGCGAAGCGGAGCGGCAGCGGTTGTTCGCTGACGGAGATTTCGTCATAGTGGTGGTGACCATTGACTAGGGCAACCTTAGGTGCTTGTGTCAACAAGGGGAGCAGTCCGGTCCATGCCTGTGGCGGAATTAACAGCATACGGTCCCCCTTCAAGCCGGAAGCGTAGGTCGCATAGTGGCGGTCTGCCCCCTGATAGGCAGCGTGATTGTTCGCGATATCGAGTAAGGCGCGCATCACAGCCTCGTTGGCTTCCGAGAAGGTGTGAAGCTCCGGATCATAGCTGAATTTCGAAGTGAACGCGTAGCTCTCTTCACGAACTAGCTGATTCAGGAAGGACGCGATATGCTTGACGATATACAACGCTCGGGGTCCGACCTTAAGCTCTAAGCCGAATAAAGCGGTGCGCTCGTTGATAGCGAGCAGCTTCAGGATGAATACAACTTCGAGAGGCGTTCTAGTTTCCGACAGCGTCTTGTTATGAATGGGGCGAACGGGTTTGTCATTGAACAGCTCGAGGATTCGCTCAGCGATGGGAAGATCACCTGGCTGTTCGGCTGCCTCACTATCGGTGACATGGACAGGAGCCGTTCCATTGCCCGATTGTTGAATGTGATAAAGCGCGACAAGTACCGCGGCAATGTGCTGGCAATACGTAGGCACGGAGTCTAGCGAAGGACAGTCGCATTGCGCTTCCGGCTTCCCGTCAGAGCGCAGCACAATGGACACCTCATGCTGATCGGAGCCAGACACTTCGGCAGTATAGGTCTCGGTATGAAAGTCCGATTGCATGAATCGAACTTTATCGGCGCGCGCGAGTCGTTCGCCTGTTTGATAAGCATAGCTGCCGCACCATTGCTTGATCGATTTTCGTGTTAACGTTACGCTCAACGTCGATACCTTCTTTGCACAGAGTTTGGTAAGGATCATTGTAGCACAGTCTTGACGAATGTAGGAAAGGGTGGAGGGCTGGAGGAGCAGAGGGCGCGTAAGGGGCAGCGGATAGGTTCAAGTAAGCAACAGTATCCGGGGCGGAAAGAGTAGCGGTGATGAACGGAAAAAATGACTGGACTAGCCAGTTGAAATTGTAACCGTCACTCGAGAGGCTGTCTATTTAATGTGGACAGTTCTAATTTGAGGTTAAAATGGCTCGAAATTAGCCTCTCAGATCAACCAAACTTGGGACTATGTTGATTTCGAAAAAACAAATCGATCTGAGGGGCAACTAGCGTACTATTCTGTCTTAGCAATTAAGTTATGAACAGTTAATAGACAGCCTCACTCGAGTCCGTTAGAGCGAAAAAGTAGGTTTTTTTGATTGACGCCGCTGTCCATTAGTGGCAAAAAACCGTCGTTTTGACCGATCTATTCAGCGCTTACGGTCATCCGTGACCGTTACATTGTCCAAAGACGCCGCACTCGCCCTGTAACGGTCACCTATGTCCGTGAAAGTTAGTTCCAATCGGCTCAGTCGGCAGTAGCGTTATCATCAGCAAGGTCGATCGGCAGGTAACAAGCGTCAAGCCTGAGATAAGCACTGATGCAGATGAACGGAATGCTGTCCTTTCTCGCAATACATGCAAAACGCACATATCTCCTTATGATAGTTAATCATGATTTACACTATTACCGGTAAAATGTAAATCGTACTTTGCATAAGTTACACTCCATGTGGATGATACAAAAAAACAGGCTCTTCAGAAAGAACCTGTCCTTATGTATATGTAGGGTCAATATCATAATTGCTTGTAACCTCATTATGACATTTACTTTGTACGTATGATTGAAAACCGCACATTTCCCCTAACAAGTCTTGGGACAAGCCCTTAGATTTACGATAATCTCGAATTCTTGCACCGACTAACTTTCGGATATTTGGCAATGTAAACACCTCTTAGTTCAGTGTAGACAATGCGGAGATTGACATCAAGCTTGATCACAGATATGATTTCGATTAGGAGAAGGAAGAAGGGTGGAGTCCTATTTTGCCAGCATACTTGTAATGGTTAAGGAACCGAATAGCATATTTCTCACGACTAGCTGATCAAACACGGGAGAAGTGTGCCTATTATAACCATTACAGGGAACGCAGGTAATTATAGTTGATACTATTCCATGCGGAGTGCTTATAGGGGTGCTCCGTATTTTATTTGTGGAAAATCGTTCTCCGCATCAATCAGATTTCTGCGTTCCTCTGAAATATTAGAGGAGCGAACCGAATGAGTTCTATCATAGCATGTGAAATTGTAGCCCTAGAGACACCGAAAGTTATACGCGATTGCCCAAAATGCAATAAGAACACGTCGTTTTATTGCAGCGATAAGTTTAGAGTCAATGCACAGCAGAAACATATCGACATCTGGCTCATCTATAAATGTGTGCAATGCGACAGCACATGGAATTGCCCCATCCTGTCTCGAGTACGTGTGCATACCATCAACGACGAACTGCTTCATGCCTTCACGAACAACGACCGCGAGACCGCTTGGTCCTATGCCTTCCAGATCGATAGATTGAGGAAGATTTGCAGCAGCGTTGATACGAATATAAAGTACAAGATGGTAAGTGGACCGATTAACTTGGCACACGGGGATGTAACAATTCGGATATCCTCACCACTCAAGTTTGATCTCAGATTAGATAAGTTGTTGACAGTGTTACTCGGGATATCTAGATCAAGACTATATCGAATGGCTGAGTGTGGTGGAATTGAAACAAAGCCGCAAGGTAGCATCAAGCAAAAAATAAAGGGTGAATTGGAAGTCCTAGTCAAAGCCGGCATAGATATGTGATTTAGCTCAGCCCGAACAATAAGAACCCCTGTCCAAGCATATTGACTTGGCAGGGGTTCTCTGAATAGACGACTTCCTGTAGTACGTTGTTGCATATGATATAATGAGCATATAAATGCGTTTTAAAAGAGATGAGCCAAGCAGCTGAAAGCAGCCTAGACTTTTGGAACAATGATATTGATGATGAGATGTGGAATGATGCATAGTCAGGGAGATATTGTGCTGATTCCTATCCCTTTTAGTGACTTGACCTCGGAAAAGAAAAGGCCAGTTTTGATTTGAAGCAGGTGGATGGCTGGTTTGCTGTTAATGAACACGAATGACGATTTGTACGATTTGTCATATAAAATCAGCACCGCATGGCGCATACCGACCACTTTTATACGAACCATCATACAAAATTGGCGTATCTCCATATGGATCTGCCCAATTTGTATGATGTTTCGTACAATTCCTGCACATTGGGGTTTGCTGAGCGCATAGTTGTACGATATATCGTACAAGTGTAGGTGTGCGGGTCACAACAGCTCAAGACTTTGGAACCGGGAGCAAGCCTATTGCGGCTCGCTGCCTCCGGTCAGTGCGTCTATGACGAAATCTAATTGCAGCTCCAAGGAGATCGGATCATTGAACCAGAACGACTGCGCATCGTATTCGAATACACGGTTATTTTGTACCGCGGGTATGTTCTTCCATGCTTCAGTCTCCATGAAGGAGTTCGCAGGCGCAGAAGCATCGATGCCGACGAACAGATAATCCCCGGCGTATTGCGGGATGACTTCAGCGGAAATCGCCTTATAACCGGGTCCGAAGGCGTCCTCTACGATTTTGTCCGGCGCCTGCAACCCGAATGCTTGATACATGATCTCTGTGCCACGGCCATGATCGTTCCCGTATACAAAAATATCTTTCCCGAACGGTTCGATAACCGATACGGTTGCATCTTCCCCGATTGCTGCGATGACTTCCACAGCTGCTTCTCCTGTCTTCTCGTTCCATTCTTCGACCCAGGCTCTGGCTTCTTGTTCTTTTCCGAGCATCTTGCCAATTTCAATATGCTGTTGCAAGTAATCGGTAGTTCCATATGTAAACGATACGGTTGGGGCAATCTCCTCATATTTGCTGATGTTCTGATCCGAAGTGAGCGCCAGGATTAAGTCGGGCTCCAATTCCAACAGCTTCTCGATAGAACCCTCGGTCACGACTTCTACACCGTCCAGCATTCCTTCGAATGCTTTGTTTCCTTGCACCCATTCACTGACGGCTACAGGTTTAATGCCTAACTGCAACACGTTTCCTACATAAATATGTGCTAACACAGCGACTCTCTCGGGATTAGCGGGAAGTTCGACATCGCCGTTTTCAGAAGCATATATTCTTGTATCTGCACTAGTGTCTGCGGAGCCTTCCGACTCTGATTGTGGTGAATTGGCTTGGTTGGTACTGCCGCATGCCGCCAGCAAGCTCATGAGCATAACGGCAAGTAGGGCTAGGGATAACGGTTTTTTCATTGTGGCAACTCCTCGGTGATAGGATTTAATAATTGATAATGATTATCAACGTCAATCAACATTGTATTCGGGCTACAGTTGTTTGTCAATAGCTATGGCATTGATCGAACGATAGAACCTATAGTTTAATGGAAGGATAGATGGATGCAACACGAATAACCGAATGGAGGTTAACTGCATGAGAATGGGTGTGGATTATTATCCAGAGCATTGGGATCGTTCGATGTGGGAGGACGATGCGAGGCTGATGCGGGACACGGGGATTAGCTTAATCCGTGTGGCGGAATTTGCATGGTCGAGACTGGAACCGACAGAAGGGCAGTATGACTTTGCATGGTTGGATGATGCGATCAGCATATTCGCAAATCATGGCATTCAGGTGGTCATCGGCACACCGTCCTGCACACCGCCGAATTGGTTAGTGGAGAAGCATCCCGACGTGTTGCCGATTGACGCATTGCTGCATCCGAAGCACTCCGGGGTGCGGGGACACCGTTGTTACAACAGTCCTTCGATGAGACAGTACACGGCGAAGATCGTCGAACGAATGGCTGCTCATTATGCCGATCATCCGGCAGTGATCGGTTGGCAGACGGACAATGAATTCGGTCTGCATGAGTGCCATTGTGACCATTGCAATGTCCGATTCCGGGAGTGGTTGAAGGATAAATACGGCTCGGTCGAGGCGATCAATGAGGCTTGGGGAACGGTAGTATGGAGCGGGGAATACAGCAGCTGGTCACAAATCACTACCCCATTGGGTGGCACGAAGCATCAGAATCCTTCATTCGTGCTGGACTATACACGCTTCGAGACTGATTCCGTGGTCGAATTCCAGCAGTTGCAAATCGACATCCTGCGAAAGCTGTGTCCGAACCACTTCGTCACGCATAACATCTGGAGCTACCCGATGCCGTTAGATTACTACAAGCTCTGCGAGAACCTGGACTTTGCCTCGCTGGACTATTATCCAAGCACCGATCCGGAGAAGGCTGATTCCAACGGGTACAGCGGGGCATTGACCTTGGATCTGACTCGAGGGGTCAAGCGGCGGAACTTCTGGATCATGGAGACGATCAGCGGACCGCCGGGCTGCTGGTTCCCGATGTGGCGGACGCCTCACCCGGGATTTATCCGGGCATTCGGCTGGCAGAGCATCGCACGCGGTGCAGATACGCTCGTGCACTTTCGGTGGAGAAGCGCACCGACAGGAGCGGAGCAGTTCTGGCACGGGTTGATTGACCACAGCAACGTACCCGGCAGGCGATTCGAGGAATACCGTCAGTTATGCGGCGAAGTGGAGAAGCTTGCTCCTTTACTGGATGGGACGGAGGTGCAGGGCGAAGTGGCTATCCTGCATTCCCATGAGCAATACAGTGCATTTCGGATTCAGCCGCAAGTGGAAGGGATGGATTACTTCGATAATCTGAAGTCGATTCACCGCGCCTTCACGAAGCTTGGCATCATGACGGATGTGCTGGATGAAGCAGCCGACTTGAGCGGCTACAAGTTGATTATAGCGCCTTCACTGTTCCTGCTTGACCCAGAGCTCGTGTCCCGCTTGGAGGAATACGTGCGAAACGGGGCAACGCTCATCTTGACGCCCCGCACAGGTGTGAAGAACCGGAACAATGTGTGTTGGATACAGCCGTTGCCCGGACCGCTCTCCGAGGCGGCGGGGGTCACTGTGGCGGAGTATGATCCGATCGGGAAGGATACGCACACTTTGCGTTGGAAGGATGGCAAGACGTATTCCTGCAGCCAATGGTGCGATATTCTGGAACCCCAGGGCGCCGATGCGTTGGCTTGGTATGAGGACGATTTCTACGCGGGGCAACCTGCCGTGACGGGTCATGCTGTCGGTCAAGGCAATGTGTATTATGTGGGGACGGTTCCCGAAGAAGCTTTCTACTTGGACTTCTTCCGCGATATTGCAGAGCAATTGGACCTGGTTCGGTTCTCAGGATTGCCGGAAGGGGTCCAACACGCTGTACGTACGAAGGGAACGAGTCGTTATCTCTTCCTGCTGAACCTGACGCGCAAGCAACAGACCGTTCCGCTGGATCGTGTCTGCCAGAGCCTTCTGGATGGACAATCCATCGGACCATCCTTGAACATGGCACCTTATGCGGTCGAGATTGTGGAGTTATCACGGTAAGTCTGACTCGTGTGGAATGACGCATCAACGAGATGGAGAAGACGAGCTGGCTTGCTGCTTGGGTACTATCGTTCTTCTCCACACGATGGTGACAATCAAGAAGCAGCAGGCTGCACTCGCTACTAATGGAAACAGCATGGTCGTCACCGAATAATGCTCCAATGCGAATACCGCTACAATATTTCGTATGAAGAACAACACGAAGAACGTCACATTTTCCTCATAGGGATGATAGTAAGCTTTTCTAATGGAAGGTCCGAAGCCTAGCACTTCGACTGCCGTTAAGATAATAACCGCCCATAGAGGGTCAGAAGTTAGCATCCATACGGGTAGAGAGGAAGTCGCTATAATCAGGAAGGCCCAGTCCATTCGAGTGATCGTGATGGTCTTCCTGTGCCGAAGCGACAGCACAACGACGACCATCGTAATCAAGCCGGATATGCCTATTGGCCAGGCCCCTACTCCGCCATCATCCTGCAATTGCGCGATACATACAGTCAATGTGACGAATCCCCATATCATCCACGAGAAGTAGTGGGGTTTGATTTCATTGCGCAGTAGCAACCTGATATAGGGGACGAAGGCAGCGAACGTAAGCAGGATCGCTAGAATGGCCATTCCTTCTTTGTAGTACATGGAGACACCCCTTTTCACGATAGTAAGCGAATGACAGTTTGTGATTCACCCATAAAGTCAAGTATATTTAGTATGACATAAGACAACCTTCTGATTAAGGATGTGTCAGCATGCGTATTAATAAGTATTTAAGTGAATCAGGAAAAGTATCTAGACGAGGTGCCGATAAATTAATTATCGATGGGAGAGTAACTATTAATGGTAAACGTGTACCTATAGGCAGTCAAGTTGAACCTGGGGATGACGTTCGATTAGATGGAAATCCAATCCGAGTAGCCAAAAACAATGTCTATATTGCCTTAAATAAACCTGTAGGTATTACCAGCACAACAGAAAGAAGAGTAAAAGGGAATATTGTTGATTTGGTCAACCATCCATTAAGAATATTTCATATTGGGCGTTTGGATAAAGATTCAGAGGGTTTAATACTCCTTACGAACGATGGCGACATAGTTAACAAAATTCTACGTTCTGAAAATAAGCATGAAAAGGAATATATCGTGTCAGTAGACAAGCCAATTACCCCTGAATTCTTGAGGAATATGTCACGGGGAGTCAAAATATTAGGGACACAAACCCTTCCTTGTAAAACCGTTCAATTATCGAAATTCGATTTTAAAATCACCTTGACACAGGGACTAAATCGCCAAATTCGTCGCATGTGCGCTCAATTTGGATACAACATTCACCGATTGCAAAGAACCCGAATCATGAATATTCATTTAGGTACACTTCCTTCTGGACAATGGAGAGATTTATCGAAGAAAGAACGAACGCAATTATTTAGAGAATTAAACTATAAGCCAAAAGAATGGTAAAACTCTCTTTTTTGTGTGAATGTGTAAGATCCCCCTGCGAACACCGACATTTACCGCTAGGAAATCGACGATAGCTGTCATATAATTAGAGTTGCGTATTTTCTTCGACATACAATCGTGATACACTAGTAGTATTTGATAGAGGGACGGTTCGTTCGTGGCAAGAATAAGCCCTTACTTGTTGTGGTGCCTGTGCAGAGTATATGCTAGGTTTCTTCACAAATATTAAAATACAGAGGCGGTATACATGAGTAACAGACAAGCTAGAACAGACGTTATCTTGATTGGTGCCGGAATTATGAGCGCAACCTTGGGCTCATTGCTGAAAGAATTGATGCCGGATTGGGAGATTACTGTGTTCGAGAGGCGCGCGCATGCAGGCGAGGAGAGCTCCAACGAATGGAACAACGCGGGTACGGGGCATTCTTCCCTGTGCGAGTTGAACTACACATCTCCGAAGCCGGACGGTTCAATTGATATAAGCAAGGCAGTCAAAGTGAATGAAGAGTTTCAAGTGTCAAGGCAATTCTGGTCGTACTTGGTGAACAGCGGTTTGATTCAGAATCCGCAGGACTTTATCTCGGCAGTGCCGCATATGAGCTTCGTGCAAGGGGAACAGGACGTCGCTTTCCTGAACAAGCGCTTCAAGGCATTGTCTGGACATTCGCTATTCGACGGGATGGAATATTCTGATGATCCGGACAAGCTGAAGGAATGGATGCCGCTCATGATGCAGGACCGGAATGTGTCGAAGCCGATTGCGGCTACACGCATCGAGTCGGGCACGGATGTGAACTTCGGCGCATTGACGCGCATGCTGTTCGCCCACTTGCAGAGTCAGAATGTGGACATTCAATACAATCGACAAGTCGATAATCTGTCGCGAACGAGCGATGGCGGATGGGAATTGAAGGTGCGCAATGTTGAGAGCGGCACCGTCGAGCGCCATACAGCGAAGTTCGTATTTATCGGCGGAGGCGGAGGCAGCTTGCACCTGCTTCAGAAATCCGGCATTCCAGAAGGCAGAGGCATCGGGGGCTTCCCGGTCAGCGGTCTGTTCATGGTATGCCAGAATCCGGAGATTGTATCCCAGCATAGAGCTAAGGTATACGGCAAGGCACCGGTTGGCGCTCCGCCAATGTCTGTGCCGCATCTGGATACGAGAGTGATCGACGGGAAGGAATCGCTTCTGTTCGGTCCGTTCGCCGGCTTCTCGCCGAAGTTCTTGAAGTATGGTTCCCTCATGGACCTGTTTACATCCATCAAGTCGCATAATCTTGTGACGATGCTGGCGGCCGGCGCGAAGAACGTTCCATTGACCACGTACTTGATTAAGGAAGTGCTGTTGTCGAAGGAGAAGCGTGTGGAGGCTCTACGGGAATTCATCCCGCAAGCCAAGAGCGAGGATTGGGATATGCTCGTTGCCGGTCAGCGCGTACAGGTGATTAAGGATACAGCCGCAGGCAGAGGAACACTGCAATTTGGGACGGAAGTGATTAGTGCTGCCGACGGTTCGATCGCTGCCTTGCTTGGCGCTTCGCCAGGGGCGTCTACCGCTGTTTCAGTTATGCTCGAAGTGATCGGACGCTGCTTCCCAGAACAGCTGGAAGCTTGGCAGCCGAAGCTGAAGGAGATGATCCCTTCTTACGGGGAATCGCTGAAGGACGATGCGAAGCTGATCCGAGACATTCAAGCTTCTACCGCACAGACGTTAGGATTAGAGGATTGCCAGCAAGAACCAGCACGAGTGTTACAGGAAGCATAGATGCCCGATTCGGCGCATGTATGCTTCTTTTTTTGGCAATCAACATTCAACAATCATGCAATGTTCTCACAAGTGTATGCCTGTAGCTGAGTTGTGAAATTATGCTACAATAGGGGCTAAGGGGGGATTTCAAGTGCAATGGGAAGAAGTGCGAAAATTGTATCCAAATCAATGGGTTCAACTCGAAGCATTAACATCGCGCATGAAGGATGACAAGAAAGTTATCGAAGAAGTTGCTGTGATCCGCTCTATAAAAACCGATCATGAAGCGACGAAGTCATTATTAAGAAATAATGGAAACACCTTCGTCTTTCATACATCAAAACCTCAAATTGAAATGAACATCGTTAAAAAACCGTCTTATCGAGGATACAAGACTTTATGAATTTGCAATATACAAATGGTCTCTTACATGCAGAAATGAAATTGACCTATCAAGGAATAACAGCTGCGGTTAATCATGTCATTGTGGATACTGGTGCAGCTAGGACACTCTTATCTGCTGATGCTGTGTTTGATTTGGGGATTTATGCAACTCCTTCGGATGAGTTGACAGTCATGAGCGGAATCGGTGGAGATGATTTTGCCTTTAGAAAAGTGATTGATGGCGTATCCTTTGGAACATATGATGTAAAAAATGTGTCCATAGATTTTGGTCATCTTGACGATGGTTTTGGAATCAATGGGATTATTGGGTTGGATATTTTAGTTCGAGGTAAATTTGTAATTGATTTGGAAGAGATGAGTATTCTACAAAAGTAATTGTATGTTTTATTTCGATGTTATGGAACCATTAGTAGGAAGGACATGAACAGTATGAATCGATCTAATCCTGTTATCGTCATCGGGGCTGGACAAGCAGGTATCGTGATGGGTTATTATCTCAAGCGTGCCGGCATAGAGCATCTGATTGTCGGCAAGGAGAAGCGGATTGGAGTACTGGGTATGTATTTCCTTGGCTTGCCTTGGCAATACAATCGGGGCTCAGCTCTACTGGGCGGAGTAGCGGCGGATGCGGAATATGTGTTGCGCCACATCGTAAGCGATTCGTCTGCTTCCTCCCTCAAGTAAGCCCCCATCAAATTCAGATTCAGCTTGGTTGCCCCACCGCATACGTCACCGAATGGTCTATCCACGCACCATCATGCCAGATCGCGGTATTCTCCTGCAGGAGCGGATTCGTGTCGTAAGTTTTCCATAGCTCCAGCAACGCCTCGCCAGCGCTATCACTATTGTAAGCGATCACGCCGATGAGCTGCTGCCCGTCCTGGCGCACAGTGACCAGCGCGAATTCACCGGCATATCCTGTGCCGTCAAGCTCCGCATGTGCTTCATCTGCGACCAGGTGTAGTCGTCGAAGCGCTTCCTGCTGGGGTTCACGGATGTGTCTCAGGTCGATAAGGTACAGGAGCGACTCAGCAGAGCGTTGCGCTTGATCTATCTGATGCGCGTAGCATGAACGGTATTCGTAGTGGATATACCGATCGCTGATCGGATGCTGCAGCAGGAAGGATAGCCGAAGATGGAACGCACGGCGGGGATCACCCTGCGGCGATGGCTTGACGATTAACGGATCTTGGACGTACAGCTTGCGTATGCCTAGCTGGCTAGAGTCTTCCACGATTGCCGTCAAGCGTGCTGTGAACGATTCCTTGTCTATCGCTTCCACATGCGAATCCATGAAGCGGCCATCCTCATGTAGTGTCATCTTCACACTAGCACAGTCGCTGTCGAGCCTGATATCATGAACGGAATGATGCACCGTGAGACGAATCCAATCGCGGCAGCCGCTCTCCTGTCTCCCCACTAACAAAGTAAGCTCTCGTATGTTCACAGTTGCGACACGCAGTTCGCCGGGTCCTGTCCATTCCGCTTGAACCGTTCCAGTTCTCTGCTTGCGGTCGTACAGCTGGATGCCCTCCACCCAATGGGACTTATTGCAGGCGGGGTCCAGCACCGTATAGTTCACGGAAGCTGGGTATAAGGCTAAGGAATGCCCCATCAAGCTTCGAAGCAACAATTTACTGTTAAGAAAATCATTCACCTCGTTGTGCATGTAACCTTGAATCATGTATGTCTTAGACTTAGGCAGGCGTGACAGCGTATAGCGCATGCGAATACTGTTATAGAACCAGTTCTGCACACTGCTGATCCCATACACAGCCGCATGCTGTATGTTCTCTACGTGCGTGAACTCTGGGTAATCCGAACCGTGGTGAGGATCGCCGGTAATCGGTGCAAGCGCAGCGAACAGATGGGGAACTAGCATGGCGATACGGAACAGCTTCACAGAACCGTAGCAAAACCCGATCCCATACACCCGTTCGCGATCCGCATTCAGATGCGCCAAGACACCACGAATCGTGCGCATTGTCTGTAAGTCATCTACATCGTTCCGTCTGCCAATGCCAGGGATGCCTACGAGAATGGCATTGTCGACAGAAGCCCAAGCTGTCCAAGGCAGCTTAACAGGGATATGCCGGGCTTGCGGGTCATGGAAGAAGAACACGACGGGATAGCTTTCATTCGGATTATAGTGATCCGGCAACTGGATCGTACAAGCAGCTTGTCCACTGCTCGTTGACTTCGACTGCACATAGAAGTACTTGCGGGGGAAGACCTCATGCGGTCGTAGTGGTTGATCACCGGCTGCCCGGTGCAGATGCCGTTCCGCGTCGTACAATAGGCTAAGCATGTCCTCTTGGCAGCCGCGATGCACATATTGCTTCACCTGCCTCAACATGCTCGGAATACTCGCTGCGAACTGCACAGATCGTCGTATATCTGAGGAGCAATCCCTTCGTATCATGATCTTCTCTTCAATGTGGCTTGCGATATCTGCCAGTTCGCCGCACGTGAGATACAAGCTGCCAACAGACCGCTCATTATGTGTGGACGCCACTTGAAGCAACAGCACACCGGCAGGCTGCTCACTGGGCAGAGAGAGCGTAACGACCTCCCCGGACAATGCTCCCGCTTGTGTGACTACTTGGCCTGTACTGTCTCGAACGAGCACGGTGACGGCTTCCGAATTGCTTGCCAACTTGCCCATATCCAGAGGCTGAACCAGAACACGGACGGCTTCACCTGCCGGGACCTCACTGCGGTCAGGCACTAAGCAGTAAGCATCCTGCAAATAAGTGAGAAAGCCAGCATCGAAGAACTGATCCTTGCCAGTATGCAGCAAGTGCTCGACAGGATGAAGGTGAACAATAAACTCGGTGAACGTCAACGGGAAAGGGTGGAACAGCGGACACTCTACGAGCACCGTATTGACCCCTTCGCGCAGCTTGTATAGGAAGTGTGTACTATTGAACACAGCATGATCAGGCCCAGACAGTACGAGCTCGCCATTGATCCAGATGCGGATAGGGGACGGGAAGTAAGGCAGCACATGGATCACGACATCTGTGTCAGCGGATACATATACGCCCGTACATGCATACACATATTTGTCCGGCTCAGATGTGAACAAGGGGAAGATCCGATTCGGTTCTTGGTACCGATGCACCATATCAGAGATATGAAAGCGCCAATTCGCTTCCTTCACATCATCCGGCAGCTGATTGTATTCCCAAGGAAGCAAGATACGACCGTCCAGCTCTACAAGCGGTTCGTCGAAGGGGGAGGCAAGCTGGCCATGCACACTCTTGATTAACCAGCGATTCAACGGGTTCGGAACATCCCCGCAGACAACGGCCGGATATAAGGACCTTGTCAGTGTATCTTCGAGCTTCTTCCATTCCATAATTGTGATCTCCTCCTCCCATCAAGCGTAGCGAACTTGTACACCGTCTACTAGTCCCTATGTGTCACGAATCATTCGCCAATCGGACAGAAATGAAGACAACGAATAGGACTTTGGCAAGGCATAATTGCCCGCTTGTCCGAACAGCAGAAACTGACATTCATATTTTATAGGTATACAGCCACAATACCTTCGAATCAACTTATGTGGAGGGAACTTATGAAACAACCTAGAACAATGATCTTCTTGCTAGTTGGCAGCATGATCTTATTAACCAGCTGTTCAGGCGGACAAGACTCATCTATGGGGTCAGAAATGATCGAGCAGATGGCCAAGAGCGATCAGGTGCAGCAGCAGTTCTCCGAAGGCCGCAAGGATATCGTGATGCACAATGACGAGCCGGCTCGGCACATCCTGCACAATACCATCATGGAGCAGAAGGCCATTCTGAAGGATAAGCAGTTAAAGGAAGAATTGATGTCCTTCAACATGGAACTGACGGCCGACATGCAGCGTGATGCTGAGCGGAACAGTCAGATGGTTCAGCAAGGCTTGAAATCCAGACAACAAGCGATCCAAGACGATGAGAAGCTTCGCACGAAGATGTTGAAGCAAGCTGTAGCAGAACAGAAGATGGTCATGCAGCACCCGGAGACAAGCAAGCCCGTGAAGCAACTGACGATGGACATGAATCGGGCGTTAGCGGCAGATCCAACATATCGCGTTCAGTTGCTCAAGCAATCGATTGCAATGTCCGAAGCCATTGCCAAGAACCCGACATTGCGGTCAGAGATGGCCGATGCTATGCTCCTGCAGATGAAGGACCCCAAGATTCAGAATGAAATGAAGAAAATGATTGAACTCGCCGTTAAGCAAGCGATGGCCAAGATGCAACAGCAAATGATGCAGCAAATGAAACAGATGCAACAGCCAAGTGCGCCCAAGGAACCGCCAAGCAATCAGCCGCCCGCGCAGCCTGCACAGCCTTCGCCAGTTACTCCCGGCACGGAGGCTCCACTGCCTGAGAGCGCGGATAATACTCGCCCGCCCGATGCTTGATTATGAGATCACAATCGACAAAGAACGACAACGACGCTTCTTGCAGAAGTGTCGTTTTTGAGTTTGGGTTGACAACAAAATGACATATTGCATATTTTCCGGTGGGACGAATTCGGCTATCTTGGAAGCTTTCTGTACCAGTTCGTTGTGTATATGATGGTTGTGTCCTTCTTCCATTTCTTATTCTCGGGTGTTCGAGCTGTGGCAGGCTGGTTGATTTGGGCACTCTTAGTTGCTGCGATTCCCTTGTCGCTCTCCTTCTCTGTATCCAGAGGGTACACGGGCGAACTGTTCCACCATCTGTTGTTTAATTCATCGCTTGTGCAGGGTCTGTTCTGGAATCTACTACTGACGCTCCTCTTCCTGTTCGGCGGGTGGATGTTCACGAGAAGGAGGAAGGTACTGTGAATCGACACTTGTCCCAAGTACTGACATAATGATGAGAATCCAGCGACCTGATAGGGTCGCTGTTTCGTTGTGTGCTACACGTCATTCTCTCGACTTAACAGCTAATTCACTAGGCTATTGGTGGGTGCAACTCAGGGTTGCGCTGCGCTGCAACGAAAGTTATCTTTACTATAAGCTCCTTGCATCACCATAATGGAGACAGATCACAGAAAGGTTGTTGCTGCAATGGTATTCGGAGAGAAACTGAAGAACGAGCGGAAGCAGAGAGGCTGGTCGCAGGAGGAACTGGCGGAGAAGCTGTATGTCAGCAGACAGTCGGTATCCAAGTGGGAGAACGGTCAGAACTACCCGAGCATCGAAATCATTATCAAGGTCAGTGATCTGTTTGGTGTAACGATGGATGAATTGCTAAGGAGTGATGAGGAATTGACTAAGAAAGTAATTGAAGCTAGTAAGCAGCTGGCGTATCCGAGGTTGAAGTTTGCGTTCGATGTAGTATTTACCATTGGTCTTGTGCTTCTCTTATTTAAGATTGCAGCTATCCTTCTCAACAAGTTTACATCGCTGGAGATCCCGTTGTACGGAGGTTCCTTCCTCTGGAACTTCGGTCCGCTCATTCTGATGATCGGCGCGGGGATTGGTTCTGGTATTGTGAAGGAGAAGTATAAGGAGTAGACAGATTGAAGGCATAGCCTATTCAAGCAGGCAGCCAGCGGGTGTGCTCGGGAGTAGTTAGTCCTTCCGGCTCACATATTTCTTATAGTTCTTCACATGCGGAATGGTCCTGGCATGATGGCTCAAGAGTCGGTTGTCGCTGACGACCCAAGTGTGCTGTTTGGAAGCTGTCCTGCGAATAGCGGCGAAGTCGTATTTCGTCCCAGCATAAATCTTGAACCCCTTCGCCGCACATGTCGAACAGAACTTGACGCATTCCCCTCTATTTCGGTCAGGAAATGCAACTTGCTGGAACACATACCGCTTGCCGAACAAGGTAGCGCCTTGCACAAGGGAAACCTTCTTCTGTTCTTGCTTGCCGTATCGAAGCAGCAGCACCTGCTTCCCCTGAAGGTACATGTAGTGTGCGCGCTTGCCGACAATATCGCTCTTGGTTGCTTGCAAGGTTCGCATACTGTTAGTTAGATAACGGGGAGCATAGTAATCATCATCGTCGAATTTAGCAATGTAAGGGTAGCGCGCCTTGGTTACACCGTAATTCAAACAGCGGCCAAGCGATATGTGCTCAGGCAAGCGATAGACTCGCACGTTCGGGTATCGTTCTGCTTGTGCCCTATACTTCTTCCTATTCATCTGATTGTTGTTAAGAACGATAATCAGCTCTTTGTTCGGATAACGTTGTCTGTCATAATTGTCTAGCAACTGCTTCATGAATGGTGGACGGTTGGTGCATGTGATTATGGAAATACCGTGATATAACGACATATTCATCGACCGCCTCCAGGCTTGCGTCGCACATACGATCTGACATCCCGCACGTTCGGAATACGCTTGTGATAAGCCAGCAGCTTCTGGTCGCTGATGATCCATGTATGCTGATAGGAGTTCCTTCTTCGAATGGCAAGGAAATTATATTTCCCTGCGGAATAGATTCGGTAGCCTTGTTTCTTGCCTCGCAGGCAGAATATATCGTCTTCTCCAACGTTTTGGTTGGGAAATTGGACCTTGCCGAACACCTTGCGTCTGAACACTAGCGTGGCTCCCGGCAGCTTCGAGACGTACTTGTGCTGATCATTCGGAAAGCGTAGGAGAAGTGCTTTGGACCCTTGCAGATACATATAGTGCGCACGTTTGCCGATAATATCAGCTTTCGATCGGCGGAAGGATTGCAGGCATTCTGTCAAGTAGTACGGGGAGTAATAATCATCGTCATCGAATTTGGCGATATACGGATGCACCGATTTCCTTACAGCATAGTTCAAACAGGCGCCGAGCGTATACGTGCGGGGTAGCCGGTAAATCCGCACATTGCCTAGCTTGTTGGCCCATTGCTGATAGCGGGACATGGACATGTTCTGATGATTGACAATAATAATGAGCTCCTTCTTGGTGTGGCGCTGTCTGAGATAATTGCGGAACAAATTGCGAATATAGGTGGGGCGATTGGTACATGTAATGACGGAAATCCCATGCTGTCTGCGTGATTGTGCTGCCAACTCCAATCAGCCCCTCGTCTGAAGATGTACTGATAATAAAGTATGAGTGCGGATGACAGAGGTAACGGCATATATACGGGTGAATCACAACGGAACGCAATGGTCCTGTTCCCCAATAGCAAAAAACTCACGCTACATACAGCGATTGACCGCCGTAGTATCGTGAGCTTTCCATAGATTAGACTATTACTCCTCGCCCAAGAACCCTTGCTCGAAGATGTCTAGCAAGTACTCGATCGTGATCGGATCGCTGTAGGTTGAAGCTTCCGTATCAATCTCGATCACTTGATCGTTCTGCACGGCAGGGATGTTGTGCCACGTCTCGGATTCGAAGAAGCTGTTGCTGTTCGCTGTACTTCTGCTCAACACGATATAGTCACCCGCATACTCCGACACGATCTCTTGTGATAATGCGTAGTAGCCAGGTCCCAGCGCATCCTGCTTAACCTTCTCCGGCATTGGCAGATCCATCGCTTGGAATAAGATCTCCGTGCCGCGCGCCCAATTGTTGCCGAATACGTAGATGTTCTTCGCATCAGCCTCCAACACAGATACAGTCGTATCCTCGCCGATCTTCGCCTTGATTTCCGCGCCGAGTGCTTCCGCACGCTGCGTGAAGTCGTCAATCCAAGCTTGCGTTTCCGCTTCTTGATTGAGCAGCTTGCCGATTTCCAGCTGTTGGTCTAGATAGTCCAGCTTGCCCCACGTATACACAATCGTCGGTGCGATCTCCTCAAGCTTATCGAGATTGTTCATATGACTTCCGGCAATAATCAGGTCGGGCTGCAGCTCGATGATCTTCTCCAGATCTTCCTCGGAGACGATCTCCACACCCTCGAGCTTATCTGTGAAGAGCGGGTTATTGTAGGTCCATTCGTCGACCCCGACTAGTGCTCCGTCTAGCGAAATGATGTTCGGCCCATTCGTCAAGCCGACGATTCGCTGCGGATTGGCAGGAACTTCGACCGGACCGTTCTCAGCTTGATACGTTCTAGTGCCCCCATCCTCTTGAGAGGAAGGACCCTGCTCATTGTCCGCAGCTTGATTCCCACAAGCGCTGACGAGGAAGACGGACAATAATGTGAGTAAGATGAGTAGTTTCTTCATGTGTAATTGCTCCTTCTGCTAGTAAATGAATTATGATGATAATGATTATCAATGTCACAAAGTATAATATACGGTTTCCGAAGCCGCTTGTCAATGCAGAAAGGGGAAGAATATTAGCACTATCCTCGTGTGCGTTTGTACCCAATTCTGTTGAGGAGACGGGTCTACCGGATGAATCTATTGATTATATTATCTGAGTCCAATCGTTCCAGTGGTTCGACCGTAACCATAAAGACGGGAACGTGCCTCTGAAATAGGGAGATGTATTTTTCTGGTTTATTTAGTGAGGAGTTTTAAGGGAATTGATAAGTATATCATAAAAAAATTCAAAAAATCAGTCTATTCATGTCGAAAATTAAGTAATACAATTATTATTGTAAAAATTATGAAAGGAAGTGCTGTAATGAAAAAAGTAAGTTTGGGAATTTGTTTAATTGCATTAGTGATGTTTTTTGGATTAGTAGGTTCACCATCCTATGCGTCCACAGAGGGTTTACTGACAAATAAGCAGATGGAGACAGGAAATTTTAGTGGATATGACTTTGTTCCTAGTGGAGAAGTAACAACTGATGTTACGGATGGGGACGACAATACTTTTTATCATTACTATACTTATGGTACTGGAAATTACGCTCTTACTTATACTTTTTCTAATGAAACTACCATATCTGCTTATAAGTTACTTGGGGGTAAAAATATAATAATAAGGTTCATGGATTCAGCAGGTCAAGAAATAAGCCGTGTTTACCCTCCGGTCAATGACGGTACTATTACAACGATCACTCCAGTTGAGGATGTAAAGGAAGTCAATGTATACACAAGTACTTCATTATATGAAATGGATTTATTTGAGGTAAATTTGTATAATGATTCGCAAACTGCAGTTCCCGAACATCCTACATCATTAAACGCAACTGTTGAAGATACAAGTGTTTTACTATCTTGGGACTCCGTTAATGGAGCTGACACCTATACTGTTAAAAGATCTGAGATATCTGGAGGTCCTTATACTACTGTTTCAGAATCAGTTTATGGTACGAGTTATGAAGATAGTGTAGGATTAATAAATGGAAAGACATATTATTACGTTGTTGTTGCAGTGAACGATTCAGGCGAAAGCGAAAATTCAAATGAAGCAACTGCTACAATTCTAGTTACAGAAACCACTAGAGCATTACTAGTTGTAACAATGGAAAACGGAATAGAAAAAGAGTATGATCTAACAATTGGAGAGGTTCAAAACTTCATCTCGTGGTACGAAGGTAACTCTAGTGAATCTGGAACTGCGTTATATACGATCACCAAAGATTACAATCATGGACCATTTTTGAGTCGTAAAGACTATCTTGTTTTTGATAAAATAGTGATGTTTGAGGTTAACGAATATATTTCGCAGTAATAACTGTTGAATTTAGAACAAATGAGAAAAAGAGCTGCTATACGCGGCTCTTTTTTCGATACTTCACGAATGAACAGTGACTAGCTAGCTTTGATAGTCTACTGATAATGTTTTGTTACAATCCTTAGCCGAAGCCAATGTGACAATCATTAGATCGAATTTGATGATTAGATGGAAAACAATTCGTTAATGAGAAGTAAACGAATCATCAGGATAGACACATGTGCTTCTACACATGGTCCATTTCTCGTGTTCAGATACATCCGTACGCCGTTATTCCAGCAGCAGCTTCACCGCTTGATCGGTCTGCTTCAGCCGATCCACAATCTCATTGTTCTTGGCGAGCAGTGTCTCTACCGTTGCCGATAGCTCCTGCAACGTAGCGCTTGCTTGCTCGTTGACGGCTACAAGTCCTTGCGTCTCGCTCTCGATATTCTCCGAGGATTGGCGCAAGCTCTGTACGAATTCATCGAAGTCTCTGACGGAGTCCGTCAGCTGGCCAATGGCTGATTCGATATCCGAGAAGACGTTGCGGGTTTCCTTAGTCAGCTGTGAGCTGTCATCCATCTTCTGGGCGACTTCGCCCATCATGGCGCCGGTTTCCCCTGCTTGCTGCTCCATAGCTGTCAAGTGTGTGGAGATCTGTTCCGCAGATCGGCCTGCGGACTCCGCTAATTTGCGAATTTCACTCGCCACAACAGCGAAGCCTTGCCCGCTCTCTCCCGCTCGGGCTGCTTCGATGCTGGCATTCAGGGAGAGCAAATTAGTCTGCGTGGCAATTTCCTGAATGGCGCTGCTGAAGTCGGCAACCTCACGAATCGTAGTGTTTAAGCCTTCAATATTGGCGGCCATCTGTGCAATACTGGATTGAAAATCGGTAATCGTGCCATATAGACCGTCGATTTTCTCTCCACCTTCGACCGAATGCGCATTGGACTTATCCGCTTTTTCCAATAGCGATTGGAAGGAAGTCGTCATGCGCTGAATCATGAGGTTCGTGGACTGAACCGCTTCGGTGATTGTGACAGAAGACTGCGCCTGATCACTTGCTCCGGTGGCGATTTCCCGGAACGACGTGTTCATCTGTTCGAATGATTGCCCGTTCTCATCCCCGGCCTTGCTGATCGCCTCCATATTGTCCGAGATGACGGATACCCCGGATAGGAGCTTGCTCCGTTGGTCTTCCTGCATCGAAGCCAGACGCTCAGCTTCGGTAGCCGACGTGGCGATTTCCTTGAATAAGTAACTGGAGCCGCGCACTAGGAAGAATAGCATCATAGATACCAAGACGAAGTAGATAATAGGGGTCATCATAGAATCGCCTGTTGCCGCTAACTTATCCCCAACCTTCATCGAAAGCCAGACTAACTCTAAGATGCCGTATACGACGCCGAGGAGGAAGGGCCCGAGCCGCATATAGATCACAGCAAGTGCCAGCATATAGTAGATGGCGAAGTAACTGCTAAGGTTCGGTGCGTCGAACGCAGTAATCATCGTACTACCGAATGCGCATGTAATCGCTATGTATGGGATGGCAGTGGTCCATCTGCGCGTATAATGGAGAAATCCGAGAATCGCGATAGTTGCTACTTGTCCCAATAGTGTGATGATGCTGGATATTGTGAAGCCTTGTCCGGCTGATAAACCGACGATAGCCAGCACAGTAAGCAACGACACCGCGACGATCGCTTTGAATACTAGGCCGTTCTTGCGATGTAAGTCATTCAACATAATTTTGTCCATTGCGTTCATTGAAGCATCCCCTTTTTTCCATTGATGTTGTCGCACTGATGTTAGATTGTTATGTAGCATATAATTCACCATGATTCGACAAATTCCTGCTTGCTGCGTCCATTTCGTCATACACGAGCAGCCAATTTCATTATCGGATAGTAACTGATGCCCCTAAGATGCCAGTTCACTCGTTGCAGTGGTGGGGAACGGAAAGCAAGACTGGATCAGCAAGTTGAAACTGTGACGGTCACTCGTGTCCATTAGAGCGGAAAAAATACGTATTTTGATTTTTAACGGTCGCCGATGACCGCTAGCGGCACAAAATCGTCGTTTTGACCAGTCCATTCAGCGCTTACGGTCATCCGTGACCGTTACATTGGCAAACACGCCTCATACGCCTTGTAACGGTCACCTATGTCCGTTGAAGTTACTTCCAATCATCATAGCAGCAGCGTTATCATCAGCATGGATGATCGACAGTTACCAAGCATCCAGCCGGGGCTAAGTAGTAACGAAAAATCGTTTAAAACGGGCGACATGACCTATGTTGGACTGATTTTGTATGACATATCGTACTAACGGAGCAGGTAACTTTCGATGACAATGTGCAGACAGCTTCATGTTCCAGTATCGGGGCAATAGGTCCGTGCCACAATGAAAAAAGGCTAGCACCGAACCCGCATGGAGTTACCGCCTAACCTCTGTGATGCCAATTGTGTTATTTTCGTCTGAGATAGGTAATGATGATTGCAGTCACGCACAGCATACCGATTACGATGTAGAAGGATGAATCCAAATGGTAGTAGTGCTGTGTGGTATATTCATGTTTGTTTTGCAACAGCATGGTCTGTTCTGTTTGTTCCCTGTCTGCGTCTTTTCGCGTGAGATATTTGTAATATTCTTCATACGTTATCCGTTCATCACCATTCACATCGGCTTTCACTCTATCTATCTCATTGGTGAATATGTGCCAGTAATCATCGTCATTCCTTGCACGATCTAATGCCTCTCTTTGGATATCATTCCGTGCAGCTAAGCCACTGTTCTCTGGAAGGGGAGAGCTCGTATTTTCCATGATTGCTTCTGTATTCCCTGTTTCCATCATAACCTCCTCATGTTCTATCTGTTATTAATACGCTAACCTGTTTGCACCCCGATGAAGCTTTCGCAAAGCTATATCCGAAACTATACCCAGAATGGGCGAACTAGCTAGCTAAGATCGCAGTCGAACCAGCCTCTTAAGTTGTCCTATATGTAATGGCATCTAAGTTGTAAAGAAATGGTGCACGAGAAAGAAGTGTGGAGCTCCATGATGTAGGGACTGTAACGATGCTACAGCCTAATGAATGATGCGCAGGAATCGTAGAAGAAGTCTTGCTCATTGCGTACAGCTGGGAAGCCAGCCGTTAGACGTCAGGCTTCCCGAATATAGTCGCGGACGAAGGTGTTGGCGAACGTCCCTTGCGGATCATAACGGTGCACGAGCTGCCGGAAGTCTGGCAATTTGACATATAGCGGCTGCAGCTTATTAGCAGGCATGGTGAACAGCTTGCCCCAGTGCGGACGAGCGTGGAATGGCGCAAGTGCAGCTTCGATCCGGGGCAGGACGGTGCGAACCGCGTCCCAATCCGCCTTCCATGTGAAGTGGATGGCGACCATATGCTGCTGATAACAAGGGCTCATCCACAGCTCGTCTGCGGCAATCGTGCGAATCTCACTGATGTGCAGGAGCGGCGCGATATGCGCGCGGATACGGCTCACAGCGGACAATGCCGCATAGGCGTGCTCGCGTGGGATGAAGTATTCGCTCTGCAGCTCATCGCCTGCGCTTGGCTGGAATTCGAAGCGGAAGTGTGGCAGCCGGTCATGCCAAGCGCCCTGCACACCCATCTGGGGACTGCAAGGCTCCGCATCCATACCCGGTACCGGATGGACGTCTGTCTGTGCCAGTGCAGCTCCCCAGCGTGACGCCTCCGCCTCAGGGCTGTCAGCCTCGGACAGCCGTTGCTTCAGCCAAGCTTGATTGAAGACGGGCTCCTGCCAATCTGTGAACAAGCTGACACTATAGGCGCTGGAGAAGATCGCATCGAAGCTCGCTTCAAGCTGCGCGAGCGGCAGCTGCTCGTACACATGCTGGCGCATCTGGAAGGCAGGTACCAGATCAAGGGTGAGCTTCGTTATGACACCGAGCGCACCTAGTCCAACGACCGCACCGGCGAAGTCCTCGTCCTCGTCTCGGGTGAGTGTCACACTGTCACCGTCGGCCTTCACGATGTCCAATGCGGCGACGCATGTAGCGAGATTGCCATTGTGATCACCCGAACCGTGCGTAGCTGTTGCGCAAGCGCCTGCGATCGTAATGTGCGGCAGTGAGGCTAGATTGTGAAGGGCATAGCCCGCTTGATGCAAATACTGGCACAGCTCCCCGTAGCGAATACCGCCTTCAACGGTCACGCGGTGATTCGTGCGATCCAACGCAATGACGCGATTCAGCTTCTCCAGCGAGATATGGCTGCCGCGGCAATCGGCGATCGTGTTGAAGGAGTGGCGGCTGCCCAGTGTCTTGATCTGCTCGCTGCGCGCTACCCATTCTTGGACCTGTTCGACTTGCTCCGGCACAAGACACTCTCTGGCTTGGTAACGCAGATTGCCCGCCCAGTTGCGATCCTTGGTCATCAGGAGGTCACCTCAATCGTTTCGGTTATTTTCTATGATTGTATGACAGAAGGCGCTTTCGGACAAGTGCTGCAGTAGGAACCGCTTGCCATGTAGGTGAGGCAGCAGGTTTGTCTGATGCGGATCATCTTTTCTCCTATTGGCTGCTTCTCTGTATGGAATTTCGCGAATGGATGCTGCTGCCCGCTGCCGAATAGGCTACGGTCTGCTTGATACAACACATATTTGAAATCTTCGCTCGCTCTTGCACGCACCTCCTGCGGGAAGTCCGCTTCCATGTGTACCTCGTATAACCAGAACAGATACACAGCCGTATTCTCCCACAGCACTTGCTTGGAGATCGATGCCGTCTCCGAGAGCACTTGCCACAGCGGCTCTAGATGGTTGGCGAATACCGATTGAATGAGCGTGTCTCGCAGCTCGCTTCGTTCCTCGGCAGATTCTGGCTGTAAGACGGTGTCCGGCAAGCCAAGTCTGGGCAGCCAATGCTCCTCGGAATCCGAAGGCGCCAGCCCCATCTGTTCCTGCTGCAGCTGCAACGCCTTGTTCCACACAGAGAAGCTATAGAACACGGGCACCGTCATCAAGTAGCCGTATCGCTTCGAGAAGATCGATGCTGCTGTACGAAGATCGGGAGCACCCAATCGGTCCTGCAGCTGGCTCAGGAAGGGCTTAAGTGTAAGAGGGTCGAGCAATTGCGCGGCAGTAAGAGACAAGGGGGATTCTTCAAGAGGACCGAACCATACGCGATAGTCGGCTAACCTAGTTCGTTCATTCGTTGTCAATGGATGAATCTGCATTCTGCTCACCTGCTTGTATCGGCCTGCACGGCTGTCACCGAACGGCCGGAATCGTCAGTACATTGTGCTTTGTATTTAAGATAACTGAATTGAGAATCGTTGTCAAAAAAATGAGAATCACTCTCACTGCTTGTCCTGTAAGCTTTTTGAATGGGTTATAGCAGGTACTTGGTGCAATAGCGTGTAGATGGCGAAGGGGTGCAACGGTAAGGAGGATGGATTGTCGAAGTCTGGACAATTCGATATACTGCAAGCAATAAGACAGGCGAGGAGACGGATCATGAATCTGAAAAGACTGGAAACGTTCATCCATGTGGCGGACCATCATCACTTCTCTGAAGCAGCGGAGCGGCTGGAGCTGACCCAGTCTGCGGTGAGCCGACAGATCAAGACGCTCGAGCAGGAGCTGGGCTTGCAGCTGTTCAACCGCAATACGTCCCAGGTGGAATTAACCTCGGCCGGACGAGTTGTATACAAGAAGGCTTTGGAGCTAGTAGAGCATGGGGAGCGCTTCCGGCAAGAGTGCCGCCAGCTACAGGACGGTCTGTCCGGACTGCTGCGTATTGGCGCGAGCACAATCCCGGCGTTATATATGCTGCCGCGTGCAGCGCAAGCCTTCCGCCAGAAGTATCCGCAGATCGAGCTGTCCATCAGCATGGACGATTCGGCGTCCATCCTGCAGCAGCTGGAGGAACACCGTATTGACGTAGCGTTCATTGGCGACAGTCCCCAAGGCGCAGCCTTCGTTACGCAGACTGTGGCAGAGGATCGACTGGCGCTCATTGGCTGTAATTCTGCTCAGCAGGTGTCAGAGCTGGCAGACATCGTATCGGAGCCGTTCGTCATGCGGGAGAAGGGGTCGGGCACGCGAGCGGCGATGAACCGGGTGCTGCGCAGCCACGGATTCGACCCCGAGCAGCTGCACACGGTCGCAGAAGTGAACACGACGGAATCGGTGCTGGCGATGGTGGAAGCGGGGATAGGTCTCTCCTTCGTCTCTTGCTGGGCGATCGGCAACGGGTCGCGCCAGCAAGTGCATAAGCTGCTCGAACTGCCGACGGACCGCTGCTTCTCCATCGTCACGCTGGCGTCGCGGCAGCACGATGTGCTCGTCCGGTCCTTCGCGACCGAGACCGTTAGCGCGCTTGGCGACCGCCAGCCGTGACTGGGGAGCGAGCGAAAGCGGAGTGTGTTGGCAGCGGATACGCATGAAGTTGTGCATGCAAGCCGTCAGCGAAGAGTATAGGCGACATCTGACACAAAACTGCGAATATGCAGGAATCCCTCGCGCAAGGAGCCGCAACTGGGGAATGCCTGCGAATATGCAGGTTCTATTAAAGAAAAGCCCTCAATCGATGATTTCAGCATCAAAAGGATGTAAATACGCAGCAATCTCGGGTCCTCTTCCCGATTTCACTATGCAAGCCTGCACATTTGCAGCAATGCCGAGGCTTCTCTATTCCACTAGCCTGATGGAGATGGGCCAGCTTCCTATTCGTTATTGCATCCACCTGCGCAGTCCCGCGGAGATGAGGTCAACAGCGAAGACGAGCATCAGGTAGCACAGCAGGTAGAGTGTCACATCGGTATAGTGGAACCAGCTCATGCTAAGCTTGAACTCGTGACCGAGACCGCCTGCACCGACGAACCCGACGACGATCGTCGTGCGGATGATGACCTCCCAGCGGTACAGGATATATGTCAGGAATCGCGGCAGCACAGCAGGGATGATGCCGTAGATAAGAATCTGTGCCTTGGAGGCGCCAGATGAAGCCAGATTACGGATCGGGCGCATGTCCAGATCTTCGACGACCTCCGCACATAGCTTGCCGAGAATGCCGAAGTTGTGCAGTGCTAGCGCTATCGCGCCTGGCAGCAGTCCGGGCTTGAAGAAGAAGATAATCATCATCGCCCAGATGAGCTCGGGAACGGAGCGGGAGATGACATACATCGCTCGTACGAGACCATACACGATCCGATTCCAAGCTCTTAGCAAGGCAGACTCGGTGCCGCCTGCAACTACTCGGGAAGCAGGGATGACCGTTAGCAGCATGCCGAGCGTGGCGAAGCCGATGGCCATCAAGCTCATCTGAAGCGTCTGATAAGTGAGCGCCAAGGCGCGCTTCCAGCTCTCGATATCGAGGAAAGCAGGGTGATCCACGCCAACTCCTGCCAAGCCGCTGAGAAACTGGACAGCATAGCGCACGTTCTTCGCAGAGAACAGCTCGGCGAGATTCGCCTGTTCCCCGATGAAGAGATAGATCCACGAAGCTATAATCAGCAGGAAAGCCATGTACACAGACACGCGGACAATGCCGAATCGCCGATGGGGCTTGCGGACAGATGTAGCAGACGGTATATGTTGCATTAGGCCACCAACCTTTTGCGCAGCAGCTGGCTCCACATATCGACCAGTACGACAAGAGCGATGAGGAACAAGAGGAAGGTCCACACCTGGTCATACCGCAAATCCTGTAGCGAGAGCTGAATCTGGAAGCCCAATCCGCCCAGTCCGATGAAGCTCATAATGGCCGAGGAGCGAATCGCACACTCGAAGCGGTACATCAAGTAACTGAGCATGTCCGCCATAGCAATCGGCACATAACCATAGCATAGTAGCTGCAATCGTGAGGCGCCCGCAGCCCGCAATGCCGTAATCGGTTCTTCAGGCACATCCTGCAGCATATCGGCGAAGATACGTCCAAGAATGCCCCCGTATGGAATCGCAATCGCGAATATACCGGCGAAGGGCGAGAGGCCGATCGCGGCAACGAACAGCCAAGCCCAGACGAGCTCATGAATGGCCCGCATGAAGCCAAGCGCACCGCGAAATCCAATCACCTGCACATTTCGTGCGGTGCGGGTAGAGGCCAATACGCCCGAAGCCAGCACGCCGAATACAAGCGCGATCACAATCGCCAGCGACATACCGGCTACAGCGTATGCCAACGTCGTCCAGGCAGCCGACAGCGCTAAGCGAAGGATTGCCGGCGACCAATCAGGCTGCAGCAGTCCTTGCATCATCTGACCAAGCGCCGCCTGCCCGCCGGGATGGAACAGATCGGGTCCCCACTGCACCGAGAACAAGCTCCAGATGAACACAGCCGACAGCAGCACCGTTAATATATTTTTCTTGTGAAAGTCGAGCAGCTTGCTACTCATCGTTCGTCCATCCCGTGTCCCGCGGTCAATTGATACAGGTCTGTAATATGGTCCTCCGTCACATCTGCGGTAGGCAGATCGAAGAACACCCGACCTTCCTTGATCGCAATGATGCGCTGGAAGAATTGGCGGGCCAAGTGAACGGAATGGAGACTCGAAACCAGCGTCAGCTGTTCCTCTTGCACGAGCCGAACGAGCATAGCGAGCACGTCCTCCGCACGCGCCGGGTCCAGCGAAGCCACCGGCTCATCCGCCAGAATCGCTTGCGGCTGCTGCACGAGCAGGCGAGCTAGCGCCACCCGCTGCTGTTCCCCTCCTGACAGATGGGAAGTCTTGTCGTACAGCTTATCGGACAGCCCGACCCGATTCAAGGCATCTGCTGCGATGTGCTTGTCCTGCGGGAATAAGAAGGAAAGCAGGGATTTGCCGAATCCCCATTCGTGCAGCCGTCCAGCCAATACGTTATGCAGGACGGGCAAGGAGCCGACCAGATCGAACTGCTGGCGGATGATGCCGACGGCCTTCGCCAGATGCTTGCCGGAAGCATAGCTGGACGCAGGCTTGCCCGCGATGTGCAGCAATCCAGCATCCGGTTCGATCGTCCCAGCCAGTATATTCAAGCAGGTCGTCTTGCCAGCTCCGCTCGGTCCGATCAGAGCGACGAGCTCGCCTCGACTAATATGCAGGTTCAGAGGATGCAGCGTATAGGCAGACCCGTAGCTTTTGCTAACTTGCTTCATTGCGAACATGGCTGTATCAGACATGGTGTGTCACCTACCATCTATCGATCCTAACGTTCAGGGTTATTGGATAATGCCTAGCTGTCTGGCAACATCCTCGATTTGGCCGTAATTGTCATTGTTCGTCCCCACGAACTGCTCAGTCTGGAATGCTTCCATTAATTCCGGATGATCCGTGACATTCATCGCCAGCAATGCCGCCTTGACACTGTCCTTCGTTCCGTCGCCATAGACAGCATCGACATCGTTAATCGTCCAATTGTAATCATAGTAGGCCGGTGTCGTGTCGATCACCTTCACCTTACTTGGATCGATCGCCCCTTCCTCCACACGGCTTTCCCAGACTACCGCGTTCAAGGCGCCCGCCTGATATGCGCCAGACTCGACGAGCTGCCAGGTCTTATCATGCGAGCCGCTGTAATTCGGTGTGCCACTGAAGTCCTGCTCCGGCGTTACCCCTGCTTGCGAGAGGAAGTAGCGAGGCATCAAGTGCCCGGACGTCGAGCTTTCGCTGCCGAACGTGAAGCTAAGCCCGGCCAACTCCTGCAGATTGTCCGCATCGATCTCCGCCTGAGCGATGAACACAGAGTGGAATTCCCCATCCGCTGGCCGCATCGCAATCGCCTCAGAACCAGGCGTCATGCTTCGCGCCTGCACACCCGTCAATCCGCCGAACCAAGCGAGCTGGATATCACCGCGCTGGAAAGCTGTGACGAGTGCCGCATAATCCTGTGTCGCAACATATTCCACATTCAGACCTGTCTGCTCGCTCACATATTCAGCCACGCCGCCGAATCGTCTCGTCAGCACAGCGACATCCTGATCGGGAATACCGCCGATCTTGAACACCGGCTTGTCTTCTGCGCCATCCGCCGTCGACCCTTCCTCCGCACGATTCGTACCGCCACATCCCGCCAGTAATGTCACGAGCAATGTAATCGCTGCAAGCAGCAGCACATATTGTCTTGATTTGTTGAACATTCGTTGGACCCCCTGCACAAGTTATCTATATAGGTTGAACGCATAACGAAGCTGGACGCTGCTTGGCGCTCGTCCCCTGCTGAACGCCCTTGCCGATGGCTGCCACCTGATTCCAAACTGTAACTGCTGTAACTGTAACGTAACGGACATGGATGACCGCTATAGGTCGTATCGAGCGCTTTTGCCATAGTAACGGACACGGATGACCGTAAGCGTTGAATATACCAGTCAACACAGTCGTTTTCGGCTTCTATTGGACATCGGCGACCGTTACAAATCGAAAACACACTATTCTTTCACTCTTACGGACACGAGCGTCCGTTACATCCCTATCGATGGGTCCAGTCTTCTATCTGTTCGCGATCACGGTCCTATCTGAGACTCTTGATCGTCGGTACACATCAACATATATCGAGCAGACACACAACGTATCGTTCAACCTATATAGTAGTTATGATTTTTTCTCAACAACATAAGAACAAAAGTTCATCAACTAATGTAGCACCAAATGAAGAGAAAGTAAATTGCAACGGAGCTGCAAGCTCCACCTATGGACATGTAGAGAAGATGCGGGGAAGTCGTTCTCTCCTGAAACCTTGTATGCAAGTAGCAACCGCGGAACGTATGCCAGTATAATGTAGGAAAAAGGGGGCGGCTATGATGAACGAAGGGAGACGGTACAACACACCCGTGGAAGCGACACTTGAGGTCATCGGCGGGAAGTGGAAGCCGGTCATCTTATTTCACTTGATGTTCGGGAAGAAGCGCAATGGCGAGTTTCTTCGTCTCATTCCTGCGATTACCCAGAAGGTGTTGACACAGCAGCTGATGGAGTTAGTGGAGGACGGTGTCATTACGCGCATCTCCTATAACCAGATTCCGCCGAAGGTGGAATACGAGTTGACGACATATGGATGGAGCCTGAAGGAGCTCCTTCAGGTTATGTGTAAATGGGGGGACACGCACATTGCGCGGGTGTATGGGGATGAAGCAGAAGTAAGCCACGGATCGACGCAGCACACAGAAGGATGAGCAAGAAACCGGTTAGAATCTTTCATCCATCCGGCTTCTTGCGCGATCACGCTTATGGAATGAACTTGCGCTTGCGGTAGTCATCGAAGATGTCGATGAACATCTGCGCGGTATCGACATACGTATGAAAGCCCAATCGTCGTGCCTTGGAGCCGTCCGCGAACAGATCGTAATCCCAGCCAAACACAGCATCTCCGAACTTCCATGAAGATACATCCCGATAGCTATTGGGAATGAGGGCATACTTGCGAACCATATCATGCCAGAGCGGCTCCTTGTCAGCCATAATGACATCGAGCGACATGGGTAGCGGAGGAGCGGAATCGAGCTCGAAATACGCGGCGATCTTCGGCCACATTTCGTTCCATCTGAACAGATCACCGTTCGTAATGTTGAAGGCTTGGTTGGCACAGCGCTCCTCTGTCGCCGCCCATACAGCAGCGCGGGCAAGCAGCCCTGCATCGGTCATTTCCAACAAGCTGTCATAAGCGCCGGGCTTGCCGGGGAAGCGGAGCGGAAGACCAAGCTCCTTGGACATGGAAGCATAGATGGCGATGACCATAGCCAGATTCATAGGGGTGCCGACCGCGAAGCCGCATACGACGGACGGGCGCAGCGCTGACCAAGTCCACTTGCTGTTCACTTGCCGTTGCACGAGAAATTCCTGCTGATCGACATTGAACTCAGGCGGCATATGAGGCGCGTCGCTTTCCTTAGCAGGTGTTTTGAATGGGCCAAGGTGGGCGCCGTACACTTTGTAGCCCTGCATGAGACTAATATGCTGTAAGTTGGGAGCAGCCGGTTCGATCGCATTCACAACATGAACGAGCATGGCCAAGTTAGGAGCAACCAGCTCAGCCCAAGTCGGTCGATCCTGGTAAGCCGCATAGAAGATATGGGTCACCTCAGTGAGTCCGCCCAGTTTGTTCTGCGTATCTGCTTCGTTCAGCAAGTCCACAGCGATGTAGCGAACACGGTCGCTGTCTGCCCCTCCGTGGCGCGATAGACCTACGACGTTCCAGTCGGGCTGGTCGGTCAAGTATTCAATCAGATTACGTCCGATGATGCCATTCGCGCCAACGACAAGGGCGGTTTTGTTCGCGGGATGTGTCGTGCTTGTCATCGTACAGCCTCCTTAGGAATGAAGTTCTGTAAGTATTGTGCAACGGATGGCGAGTTGGTGGAAAGTACGCACTTTGATCTCCTATAGGTACTTGTAAGTAACAATTGGCTTATTCCGGTGCATCGCACGCGCGCAAGTAACAGAAACTTGTAGCAGCGATAGGTTTACAGGTTGTGTACAGCATGCAATAATAAGTCCTATGTGCGTACAAGCTCAGACCTTATGAACAACTCACACACCAATGAAGAAGGTTTTTGCCCTATGATCCATATAATGAAAAAAAATAAATTCGTCGGCGGCCGCATCCTCAAGACAGGTATCGCGGTACTGCTGACGTCCTTGATTTGTTACTGGTTGAACTGGCCAGCGATGTTCGCCGTCATCACTGCCATCGTGACGATTGAACCGACAGCCAAGGATTCGATCAAGAAGGCATTCGTTCGATTTCCGGCGTCTGCTATCGGCACGGCATATGCCGTGCTGTTCGTGTTTTGCTTCGGGGACAGTCCGTTAAGCTACACGTTCGTAGCATTAGGGACGATCTACACTTGCCACAAGCTAGGTCTGCACGCAGGCATATTGGTCGCGACGTTGACCGGCGTGGCGATGATATCGACCGTACACCACGAATACTTCTCCTCCTTCTTCGTGCGGCTCGGTACGACCAGCATCGGCTTGATTGTGTCCTCCCTCGTTAATTTCCTAGTCATTCGTCCTGATTACTCGAGCGAGATCGGAGCGAAGACTCGGCAGCTAGTGCAGGATGTAGGGCAGTTCATCGAGCAGAGAGGGATGGAAATCGCACACCAGCAGCCGCTCCACAAGGGTACGCGGGCTACCTTCGCTACGCTGGAGAAGCATCTGGAGCAGATCGATATGCTGTGCAGCTATCAGAAGAAAGAATGGTCGTACCATCGCTCAAGCCGAGCAGGGGTTCGGGCGTTCCACTATGCGCATAAGAAAATCACGGTTTTGCATCAGCTTGTGTACCATCTCGGTAATCTGAAGGCCTTCCCGGTCTTGCAATCTCCGCTAGACGATGAGAAGCAGCGAATTCTCTGTGACACCGCTTGCTACATGAAGCGATTCATTCATGGCGAGAACTGTGAGCAGCCGGACTTCGACCGGCCTTTCGGAGAGGAACTGCTCCACCAGCTCAGACAAGCACAGGAGGAACAGCGTGCGGACCAGTCGGCGTATAGCCACTTGCTCTCACAGGAGACGTCGTTATTCTATGAGCTTATCTCCATTCTTGATTTGCTGGAGGAGTTGAAGCACATTAAGCAGCTGGAGCAGCGCCACAGTCATAGTGGTGATGAGGAGCAGTCCGCAGCGGATTAGACGATAGCGAGGCGGGGGTTGCAGCTTGCCTGCTGCAAGATTATTTCCAAGGAAATAAAGCGTAGACTAGACGAAGGAAGACGGAGAGGAGACGATCATGAAGATGAACGAGAACTTGAGGGAATATGCACTGCCAGAGATCGAGCACTTGCAGGTACACGGGCGTACGACCGGACGACTGTCACCGCTTGTACTGTTCTGGACAGGTAGCGGTATAGAGTTGAAGGTCACTGGCTCGGAGCTGTGGATAGAAGTCGAAGTCGATTATGAGCACTACGAGCCTTGGGTCAGCATCCTGGTCAACGGCGCTGCCGTTAGCAGGCAGATGCTCAGCGCAGGTCGATACTGGCTGTGCGTATTTCGCGGCATGAGCGTGGCTGCGACCAAGCAAATTCGCGTCGTCCGCGACGTGCAGGCGATGAGTGCTGATCCATCTTGCTCGCTGCAAATTCACGCGGTGAAGTGCGATGGTCAGTTCCAGCCAGTAGAGGAGAAGCCGTACAAGATAGAGTTTATTGGCGACAGCATTACGTCAGGCGAAGGAGCCATCGGCGCGAAGGAAGAGCTAGATTGGACTCCGATGTTATTCAGCGCGGTTCATAACTATGCAGCGCTGACAGCGGAAGCGCTCCATGCCGAATGCCGCATTCTCTCGCAGAGCGGCTGGGGCGTGCTGACGAGCTGGGACAACAATCCGCATGGGAATTTGCCAGACTACTACGAGCAAGTGTGCGGACTGTTGACAGGAGAGAAAAATCAGAAGTTGGGCGCCTTCGATGCCCATGACTTCACTTCGTGGCAGCCGGAAGTCCTAGTCGTCAATCTGGGCACCAATGATGGCGGTGCATTCCATTCGCCGCCTTGGCAAGACCCCGCAACGGGGGAGACGCACAAGCAGCGGCTGCTTGATGACGGGAGCTATCATGAAGAAGACCTGCAAGCATTCGAGGATGCGGTCGTGCAGTTTCTTCGCAAGCTCAGAATGTGCAACCCGCAAGCTCGCATCGTATGGGCTTACGGCATGCTCGGTATTCCGATGATGCCAGCCATTCACCGTGCAGTCGATACCTACATCCAGCAGACAGGGGACCGGAGCGTCTCCGTCTTCCAACTGCCGGACACGACAGAAGAGACGATCGGCGCACGCACCCATCCCGGACGGTTGGCGCACGAGCGGGCAGCCCATGATCTATCGAACTATATTCGGAAGCTGCTCGAAGAGTAGTCGGTTTTGCGGCTGCACGCTCAGTCTTGTCGCTCGAATGAGGCGCGACGGATGAATTCGGTTCTACAGCGGACGTTCAGTTTTGTCGCTCGAATGAGCCGACACGGATGAATGGCTGCGATTGTGCAGGCTTTGCCGCCTTGAATTAGGGGAATACTCGGATTTGCTGCGAATCTACATGTTTCCCTTTTCGAAATCGCCGGTATGACCACCTTGTCCTGCGAAATCCTGCACAATCGTCGGCATTTATATAAACAGCACGGTTTCAGTGCGTAATTCCTGCACTTTCGCATCTTTCACCTACTGGGTATCCTACTTGTAAGAAGGACAGCCGAACCGTTACGGCGTATGTGCATGTACAGAACGAATCCACTAATCATTCGTAGATTTGCTGCTAGGAAGCGCACCTTTCGCCGCTGAAAAAAACATGCTCGACACACTCGACACACGTATCAAAAAAAGCCTTTGGACGATGAAATCCAGAGGCTTTTTGTATGGTTTTTTTTACCGAGACCTTATTCAACATCATACCATTCGACGAAGAAACAGTCTAGTATTTCAGGGAGTATGACACTATAGTGGGGATGCCGGCAATAAGAAGAAGGAGTGGTTTCTCGTGGTAATGGATGGTCATCTTGAACAGACTGATCTGCAAGAATACGTCAAGGTGGTGTTGGGTTCTGGTTACGAAGTGAAGCGTGTATCCAGACTGCATGGCGGTGCGCAAAAAGTGGTTTACAAGATAAACTGCACGAACGGATTTACTTGTATGCTGTACGTCTGGGATCTCTCTCAGAACTACTTCGAAGCGGATATTTTGCATGAGCATGAAGGGCTGCATGCGCAATTGTATGGCAGCGAGCCGTTCAAGCGCTCTTATGAAGAGATGAGAAGGCTTGGGATTCGCACGCCAATTTTGTATGGTTTGAACCAGGAAAGGACCAAGTACTCGTATGACTATGCGTTGGTAGAGTATGTGGATGGGTATCCGACCGAAGCGTACATGAAGCATCCGGATACACGCGTACAGGATAAAGTGTTTCAACGATTAGGAGAGGTGCTCTATCGCATGCATGGTCAAGACAGGAAGGCTTTTGGATTGCCAGGAATCGACGGGGAATCAGAGAACGAATGTCATCTCCTTCTAGTGGACAATGCCAAAGTTCAGCTGTCGTATGTCATTGAACACCACGAGATGATACGGAAGGTTCACAACAAGCTACTGGAGCTGTTGATGGAGATGGCAGCGAACATCCAACTACGGCGTCGATACGGATGGATTCATGGGGAGCTTGGTCCAGATCACGTCTTGGTCAATAAGGCACTGGAGCCTATCTTGATCGATATTGAAGGGGCACAGTACTTTGATATCGAGCATGAGCACAGCTTCCTGCAGCTCCGATTCGGGGAGCATTACCGTTACTTGACCACGGACCGACTTGATCCGGTTCGTATGCAGTTTTATTGGTTCCATCATCATATTTCACTAACATCGGGCGGTTTGAAGCTGCTGCACAGGGGATTTCCGGACCGATCGTTCGCCCAACAGTTGACGGCTTATCATGCGAATCGGCTGCTGCAATTCGTGTAGAGGTAAGCTGAAGGCAGATGTTGTCTTGTAGCGTATGTTGGTAATACCGAGTTTCTCGCAACGATCAGACTTTATTGTCGCCATTGCGAACCATAACCCTTCCGTTCGACCGCGAACTTAATAAGGATACCTGAGAAAGCCTAAGGCTGAATGAGTGGATCATTCGCCCTAGCTCTCTCTCAGTAATCGATTTATCGTCTACTTTTGGTCGAGCAAGTGCTTCGTCAATGTGTCGAATGCCCCAGACCAGCCGTCGTAGAAGTATTGATCGCCTGAATGGCCGGCTACTCCGCGCAGGTGGAAGATCATTTCGGTGCGGTTGCCAAGTTCGTTGAGAGTTAGGGTAGCGACAGGAGAGTGGGGATCGTCAGGGTGACCCCAGGTGAAGACAAGTCGTTCCATAGGTACAACTTCAAGGAACTTCCCTCCAGTCGGATATTCTTCGCCTGACTTGTTGTTGACCATAGTGTATTGATAGCGCTCACCTTCGCGGGCATTAAAGGTGATTGATTCTAACGGAGTGGAAGGTAACCAGGCAGCAAGCTCCTGTTCCTCGGTCCAAGCTCTCCATACTATCTCGCGACGGGCATTCAGCGTACGGGTGATCGTAAATTCCGGTACAGATGTGGAATGGTTCATAATTAGTGGTCCTCCTTTGTGTTCATGGTATTGAGGTGTTCTTCCAGTTCGTCGAAGCGCTGATTCCATTCGCGCCGATGTTTCTCGACCCAAGCGGATGCCTCATCGAGTGGCTCGGTGCGCATTGTCAAGGTGCGCCACTGTGCACTTGTTGTGCGTTCAACGAACCCAGCTCGCTCCAGTACTTTGAGATGCTGAGAAATCGCGGGTGCGCTAATCTCGAAGGACTTGGCTATCGCCCCGACTGTAGCGGTCCCTTGTGACAGTCTGGACAGAATGCTTCGTCGTGTCGGATCAGCAAGAGCAGAGAAGATAAGACTGAGTGAATCCTTCACATTTAATTCACAACCTCCTTAATTAATGATTTTATTAAATATAAACCGCAATGTGTGATCATGTCAAATTTCATTTGTACGAGTCCAGAAAAGGGATAGGGGCTGGCGCGATGTTCAGGTTGTCCACTGCTAGCATGATTAGTTCCGTTTTGATCGGCCTGCATGAAATATATATACGTTAAGAAATGTGACATGAATGAAAATGGTTTCGAATTTTGTTGATAGTCAATGCCAGAAAATGAATTAAAAACCGAATAATATTATGAAAAAACCTAACAATGTTCGGTTTTGTCGCAATACACCAACAATATTCCGTGCTATCGACAAAAAAATTTGTCTTGGACAGCGGTAGCTCATGCAAATTCGGCTCATTTTCATGTAATATAAAGTAACATGGTAATGCGAAATGAAAGATTATATATAAAAAATCCCGCTCATATGCCATGTGAATGTCAGGAGTAAGGAGCCGAATCCTATGCAGACCAAAGAACCGCAACGTGCGCTGTGGCTGTCGACGATGGCCATGGCTGCATCCTTTGTTATCTGGAATGTGTTTTCACCGATTGCCGGACATGTGCAGGAGCTCTATCAGCTCAGTACAGTACAAATCAGCATTCTTATAGCTACCCCTGTGCTGATGGGCTCTCTTATGCGTATCCCGATGGGGATCTTCACAGACCGTTACGGAGGACGGCGGATGTTCCTTGGCACGATGCTGTTCCTCCTTGTACCCTTGCTCATAGTAGGCAGTGTGCAGTCGTACAGTATGCTGTTGGTGTGTGCGCTCCTGCTCGGAATGGCCGGGAGTACGTTTGCTATCTCGCTGACTTACGTGTCTCGTTGGTTTCCGGCGGAGAAGCAAGGGCTTGTTCTCGGGATCGCTGGACTTGGCAATCTGGGCGTGGCGGGAGCAAGTGTGGGCGTGCCGTTGCTGCTTCGAACGTTCAATTATACTTTCGTTTACTATAGCCTCGCGCTCATGATTGGCGTTATGGCGTTGGTGTTCTGGTTTGGGACGAAGGACTATCCAGCACCTGGTTCAGGCAAGACGTGGAAGCAGGCGATGGAGGTATTGAAATATAGGACGACATTATATTTGTCCCTCTTCTATTTTCTGACCTTTGGCGGATTCGTGACCTTCAGCTTGTATTTACCTACCTTCTTGAAGGAGTTGTTCGGTCTCAACCTGACCGATGCTGGATTTCTGACTGGCGGCTTCGTCTTGCTGGCTACCTTGATTCGGCCGGTTGGCGGCTACTTGGCCGATCGTTTCGGCTCGCGTCGTGTATTGACTGCGGTGTTCATCGGTATTGCCTTGACGGCATCACTGCTGGCGGTTAGCTTGTATGATCTGGCATGGTTCTGTGTGGGTTGTCTGCTGGCTTCGTTGCTGCTCGGGATCGGGAATGGCGGTGTGTTCCAGATGGTGCCGGAGGTGGCTTCCGGCAATACAGGAGCTGTGACTGGAATAGTTGGCGCAGCAGGCGGCATCGGCGGGTTCTTCCCACCAATTGTGCTCGGCGTTCTTCAAGATGCCTATGGTTCGTATGTCTTCGGCTTCATACTCATGCTGGCTGTTGCGGTGGTGTGCCTGTGGTTGAATTGGAGTATCCGACCGCGGAACCATCAATCTGACGCAAGAGAGGGCATGACCGTTTCGAAGAAGCAGTTCGCGAATCGTGCCGGATGAGGGCGGACTGCAGGCTCGCGTAATGCGTACCGAATGAACGTAGATTGAAGTGCTTCGGGTCAAGTCTCGTTATGTAGCATCCTGCGGTGAATAGCACTGATGGTGACGAGTGAATAGCCATTGTTCCGTATGGCTGCCGACATAGAGGGAATAAGAGGACTTATTTCGTCGTCATCCGGATGTCGGGAGGGAATAGCGGAATAATGTGGTCTTACTGGCATATTCGACAGCTTGTGTAGCTGCTGGTGCCTGCACTAAATCCGCTTTTTCCCTCTATTCGCGCCTCTATCGATGACGTAAAATAGTTTGTGTAAATCGGTAAAAAGTGTATTCACAAATAGAAGAAGGTAGGGTACTCTCGGAATTG
>CAJXLT010000020.1 GCA_913056365.1 uncultured Paenibacillaceae bacterium
ATATATGCGGGTGTAGTTCAATGGTAGAACTCCAGCCTTCCAAGCTGGTAGCGTGGGTTCGATTCCCATCACCCGCTCCATACTGTAGTAGTTTCTTAAAGCCTTGAGACGCAGGGCTTTTTTTTAGTGTCCTGCGGATGATAGACGTACAGATCCGTTAATCGTCTCCCGTATGAAGCATAGGGAAGGTGTTTTTTGCACAGATAATGAACAAGATAAGAAAAGATCGTTATGTTGATTCATTTTTATTATATAAGGGTATAGCATGATGTAGGCCCTTTATTCTGATTTTGTTCGGTTTTTTGCTTCAAAATGAAGATTTTTGTTGTGATATTTAGTATGATGGTACGTAGGGGCTTTAATCGGGTTAACGTGGATGATTACATATAGATGGGGTGAGAAAGAGTATGACTGAACTGACTACAGACGTTAAACCAGCAAACACAGTGAATTTGTTGCGGAGGGATGTCCGCTTTCTAGGGAATATTCTAGGTGAGGTTTTGGTCCATCACGGAGGCAATGATTTGCTCGATACGGTTGAGAAAATTCGAGAGATGAGCAAGTCTCTGCGTGCAAACTTCGTTCCCGAGATGCTCGAGGAATTTATGCAAACGATTCGCACATTGCATCCAGATATACGTCATCAAGTTATTCGTGCATTCGCAATTTATTTCCAGCTTGTGAATATTGCAGAACAGAATCACCGGATACGCCGTAAGCGCGATTACGAGAGAGCTACAGAAGAGACCGTTCAGCCTGGGTCGATCGAAAGTATTATTATGGATTTGCGGGACCGCAATATTCCATATGAAGAAGTACAGCAAATTCTGCAAGGGATTTCTCTCGAATTAGTCATGACGGCTCATCCGACAGAGGCGATGCGTCGCGTTGTCCGGGATATTCATCACCGCATTGCTCAAGAAATGATGCAGCTTGATAACCCGACTTTGACGATGAAGGAAAGAGAGAAGATGCGTCGCAAGCTTATGACAGAAGTACTCACACTGTGGCAAACGGATGAGTTGCGTGAACGGAAGCCGACCGTTCTGGATGAAGTACGCAATGGTATGTATTATTTTGATGAAACGCTCTTTGAGGCGCTTCCAGAAGTTTATGCTGAGTTAGAGCGTTGTCTGTCTAAGTATTATCCGAATCATAGCTGGCATGTTCCGACATTCTTGCGATTCGGCTCTTGGATCGGCGGTGACCGAGACGGGAATCCATCCGTAACTTGGGATATTACTTGGAAAGCTCTTGAACTGCATCGTCAAGTTGCGCTGCGGAAGTACATCGAGAGTCTCCGCGGACTGCAGAAGAAGCTGTCGTTCAGCACTACGATCGTCAATGTAAGTGACGAACTGTTGGAGTCCATTGCATGGGATAAGCAATGCATTGACTTGCCATCTGGAGAAGTATGGCACAATAGTGCAGAGCCGTACCGGATCAAGATTGCCTACATGATTGAGAAGCTTCAGAATGTAGGGAACAATCAAGTTTCAGATGATGCGCGTTATCTGGATAAGGACCAGTTCTTGGATGAGATTAGATTGATTGATCGAAGCTTGCGCAACCATCACGCGGATAATATTTCTGAGGAGTTTATTAATGTTCTCGTTCGTCAAGTGGAGTTGTTCGGCTTCCACCTAGTGACATTAGATATTCGCCAACATAGTAAAGAGCATGAAGCAGCGATGACTGAAATATTAGCGAACTTGGGTATTGTAGAGGATTACGGATCACTTGGGGAAGAAGAGAAGATTCAACTGCTCCATCGCCTGCTACAAGAAAAACGTCCTTTGACATCCTCCTTTACGGGGTATTCTGATTCTACGGAGGAGACTCTGGCTGTTTACCGCACGGTGTACCGCGCACAGCAGGAATTTGGGACTGACTGTATTCGCCACTACTTGATCAGCATGACGCAAGGCGTGAGCGATCTGCTGGAGGTGCTGTTATTTGCCAAAGAAACAGGCTTGTACCAGCAGCACGTAGACGGTACTTATACGTGCACACTACAGCCGACTCCGTTATTTGAGACGATTGACGACTTACATGCAGCACCTTCGATCGTGAAGCAATTGTTCGAACTTCCGGCTTACCGGGCTAGTGTGAAGGCAATGGGCGATATGCAGGAAATTATGCTTGGTTATTCTGACAGCAACAAGGATGGCGGAGCATTGACGGCAAACTGGGAGCTGCGAGTGGCTCTTAAGGAAATTACACAAACAGCCAAGGCATACGGCGTCAAGCTGAAATTTTTCCATGGACGAGGCGGTGCTCTCGGCCGCGGGGGTATGCCGCTTAACCGCAGCATAATGGCACAACCTCCAGAGACGATCGGCGGCGGTATCAAGATTACGGAGCAAGGCGAGGTGCTCTCGTCCCGTTATTCCTTGCAAGGCATCGCATACCGCAGCTTGGAGCAAGCGACCTCTTCTCTGATTAAGGGCGCATTGTTGGCTAGGAATCCACAAAGCCAGGCAGACTTAGACAAGTGGGAGACGGTCATGCGCGACATCTCGGAAAAAGCGCAGACGAAATACCAAGATCTTATATTCCGCGATCCGGATTTCGTAACCTTCTTCAAGGAGTCTACTCCGCTGCAAGAGATTGGTGAGCTGAATATTGGCTCACGTCCGTCGAAGCGCAAGAACAGCGACAAGTTTGAAGACCTTCGCGCAATTCCTTGGGTATTCTCTTGGACGCAAAGCCGCTACTTGCTGCCTGCTTGGTACGCAGCTGGAACGGGCTTGAGAAGCTATGTACAAGATTCTAAGGAGCGCTTGCAGGTGCTCAGAGACATGTACGAGCAATGGGGATTCTTCCGATCAACGATCGACAATTTGCAGATGGCGATTGCTAAAGCGGATTTATTGATTGCGAAGGAATATTCGAAGATGGTTCAGGATGATGTGGTGCGTAACCGGATCTTCGGATGGGTTGAAGAAGAGTACGCATTAACGTCATCACTGATACTGCAGATAACCGGACAAGAAGAGATTCTGGACAACGTACCGGTTATTCAAGAATCTATTCGGTTGCGTAATCCATATGTCGATCCGCTCAGCTATATGCAAGTAGACCTACTGACAGAGCTGCGCGGACTTCGAGAGAAGGATGAGGAAGATTCAGACCTGCTGCGAGAAGTGCTGTTGACGATTAACGGTATAGCAGCAGGCCTTCGGAATACGGGCTGATCGAACGTATTAGTATGCGATTACCGGGCCATGCGGCCCGGTTTTTGGCGCTTTTATCGATAATTGAGTATAATGATTACAGTAACCCAAGGCTGGGGGGGACGGCGTTGGAAGGATTGGAGCCCAGATTGGCCAAACTAGCAAGGAATGGCGATCGTGAAGCGTTCCGCGAATTGGTACAGTTGTACAAGGATAAGATGTATCATCTCGCATATCGAATGCTGAGCAATAAGCAGGAGGCAGAAGATGTTGTCCAGGAAACCTTCCTGCGTGTATATACGAATCTAAATCGGTATGATGATACACATAAATTCTCCACTTGGATTTATCGGATTGCGACCAATCTGTGTATTGACCGGCTTCGCAAGCGTAAGGGCACGTTAAGCTTGGATGCGGAGAACCCGGAAGGTGAAGGGATAGATGGATATGACATGCTGTCTTCCTCAGATCCTCTGCCGGAACAGCAGCTCGTTTTGTCAGAGACGCAGCAGCTTATTCGTGATGCAATTGAGAAGCTGCCAGCCAAGTATAAGTCGATTGTTATTTTACGTTATTTGCATGACATGTCCTTACAGGAGATTAGCAATGTGCTGAACATGCCTGTTACTACAATTAAGACGCGGGTACATAGGGGGCGGGAAGCGCTTCGAAAAAAATTGGATCAGCGTCACTTTTTTTGAAACATAATTTGAAGTGGCACGTATCGTATAACACAAGCAATCTAACCTCGGATTTCCGGGAAAGGGGAACCCTGTCGTGAAATGCAAGGAAGCGATCATTTTCATACATGAATATATGGACGGTGACCTGAACGAACAGGGGCGAACGGAACTCCGTCAACACTTGACGGATTGTATAGCGTGCAGACAACGTATGGACCAATACACGCGAACGACTGCGCTCATACGTTCCATGCCGAGAACGAAGGTGCCTGAGCATCTGACGAACTCGATCATGCAGGCACTTCCTGGCACTTCGAAGCGTACTGCTTGGACGAGATGGGTCCGCCAGCATCCGGCTGTGACAGCCGCTGTGCTGTTCATTGCTGTCATGCTGATGAGTCTTGTATCCATGTGGGATGGTGACAATCGTTTAATGGTAAGAGGGAATGACTTGGATCAGTTAGTCATAACGAAGGATCAAGTCATTGTACCGGAAGGGCACACCATTAATGGCGATCTATATGTAGAGAACGGAAGATTAGTTGTAGAAGGTCAGGTTAATGGGAACCTGGTTGTCGTGGATGGCCAATTGAATCTAGCCTCGACAGCGCTCATCGGCGGAGAGCATTCCGAGATTAATCAAACGATCGATTGGTTATGGTTCAAGATGGGGGAATGGATGGAAGCGGTCACGCCCTAATCCATAATCGGATGAATGAAGCCTCACTTGCTTATTGGAAGAGCAAGGGGGCTTCTTTTATTGATCAAGCGGGTTATGCATACACGAATAGCTACACAGGTAGTTGCTGGGCATGTTATCTTGGAGTGGAATATGATAAAATATAGCTATTGTCACAACATAGGGATAGTGTGCACAGAATTTACCGTTGAATCGAGGTGGGCTGATGGGGATATTAGATGGCTTGCAAATTACAGACATGATAGACATTCTCATCGTCAGCTATATTATATACCGTTTGATACTCGTAGTGAAAGGTACTCGTGCCGTTCAGCTTCTGAAAGGCATTATGGTCGTGATGATTACGTGGGCCGTGAGTGTCTGGTTCAACTTGGATACGCTGAAATGGCTGATGAACCAGATGATTACGGTTGGCGTGTTGGCCGTGATTATCATCTTTCAACCGGAATTGCGTAGGGCGTTAGAGCAATTGGGTCGCGGTAAGATATTCCTGCGTACGGTTAGCGAGGACGACCAGGAGTTTAATCAGCGGATAGGCGAAATTATTAAGGCTATTAATTATTTAGCACGTAAAAAGATAGGGGCATTACTTGTCTTCGAACGAAATACAGGATTAACTGATTATGTGGAATCAGGTATTTCATTGCAAGCCCAGATTACATCAGAGCTTCTTATTAATATGTTCATCCCGAACACACCGTTGCACGACGGGGCTGTCATTATGAAGCAGAATACGATTATGGCAGGAGGCTGTTATTTGCCATTGTCAGAGAATCCATTCATATCTAAGGAATTAGGCACACGGCATCGTGCGGCAATTGGTTTAAGTGAAGTGTCAGATGCTATTTGTATCGTTGTGTCCGAAGAAACTGGACAAATATCGCTTGCGATGAATGGACAAGTTGTGCGCGATATCACAGAGGAATCGTTAATCTCGAAGCTGTTCACGGATTTGCGCCCTCAATCGAAAGATCGCGGTCCTTTCTGGAGGAGAAAGGGAGGACAGGCGAATGGATAAGTGGTTTGATAATAAGAATGTCATTCGCATCATTTCGATCGCGATCGGTATATTGCTATGGGTGGTTGTGCATTTGGATGAGGAGGCAGCGCCGGATAGAAGGGTTGCGACGCCTACATATAATGAGAAAGTAATCTCAGATGTATCGATCAAACGTATTGGACTAGATTCTTCTCGATATCAACTAGTTGCGATCGAACCGGATAGTGTCAGAGTTACGGTCCGCGGCCCTGCACAAGAAGTAGACGGTCAATTTAAGGAAGGGACTGTCATCGCAGATCTATCCAATGTGAAGGCTGGAACTCAGACGATCGCACTGGAGAGCGCAGGCTTCCCAGAAGGATTTCAAGTGACTATAACGCCGCTGTTGGTGAAGGTAACGGTTGAGGAAATTCAGAGCAAGGAAGTACCTGTTACCGTGGATGTGACGGGTCAACCGGAGGAAGGTTTCACGGTTGGCACTGCCGTGACGACGCCTAGAAGGGTTTACGTAACAGCGCCGGAGAGTCAGTTGAAGCGGATTACTGGGGCACGAGTGACAGTGGATATCACTGGTCGGGATACTGCTCTGAACGGCGATTATAAGGTAGAGGCTGTCAATGCGCAAGGTGAAGTGTTGCAAGCAGCGATCCAACCGGCAATCGTTAATGTGGAAGTTCCGATTACGAGTCCGTTCTCGACAGTGCCGCTGCAGCTGCAATTTAGCGGGGAGACTCCAGAAGGTTACGCTGTAGCTTCCTACAAGATGAGTGTGAATGAAGTGACGATATATGGTGCAGATGATGTGCTGGAGCCTTATGAATTTTACGAAGGACCGACGTTAGACTTAAGCCGTCTGAATGCGAGCACATCGTATACACTGAACATTCCAGCAAGAGAAGGTATTGAGCAGATATTGCCGAACACAGTTAACGTAGAGATTGAAGTAGTGGCGTCAGTAGAGCGAACATTGGAAGCATTGCCAATCACGGTTATCGGCAACAACGATGCATACAGGACGAGCATTGTGAATCCGCAGGAAGGACTGTTGGATGTAACGGTGGAAGGTGCTCCGGAGCTGATAGGCAATCTAACGGCAGAGAACGTACAACTTGTCGTTGATGTGAGTAATTTGCCAGCTGGGACGCATGAAGTACCGTTGCGAGGCAGTCTGCCTACCTTTATGAAGTGGGACGAGAGCTTCCCCTCTACGGTTACGATTGAGATTTCGTCACGCGAAGATGACGACACAGATGCAACTGTTGATCCAGATGAAGAGGGAACGGCAGATGATGCACAACCAGATGACGAGGAAGCTAGCACAGACGAGTCAGTAGAAATTGAATCTAATGAGACAGACGACAGCGAAACTGTAACCGACGATGCACCGACAACGAATGAATCTGAAGACACAGTTGCGGATGAGAATGAGGATGCAACGGCGGATGCAGAGACGCCTGATGAGCAAGTGCAGGGGGAGACTGAACGAGAATCATCTGCGTCCTTGTTTGTTCCGCAGCAGGTGATGGAGCCGCAGGCATTCAGCCGCTAAGAAATCACGATCCAATGGGTGCTTGCGTAAGGTATAGGAAGCAGAGATAGACACAATGGGAAAGGAAGACGATAAGGAATGGGGAAATATTTTGGCACAGACGGTGTGCGAGGAATAGCGAATCAAGAGCTGTCTCCGGAGCTGGCGTTCAAGATCGGACGCTGCGGCGGCTATGTGCTTGCCGGTGAGACGGAAAGACCCAAGGTCGTCATTGGCCTCGATACACGCATTTCCGGTCCGATGCTGGAATCAGCCTTGATTGCAGGGCTGCTCTCCATCGGAGCAGATGTTATACGACTAGGAGTAGTAACAACACCTACTGTCGCCTACTTAACGAGGGAACTGGGGGCGGCTGCTGGTGTTATGATCTCTGCCTCTCATAATCCAGTTGGGGATAATGGGATTAAGTTTTTTGGCAATGACGGCTACAAGCTATTAGATAAAACAGAAGCTGAAATCGAGAGGCTGATGGATGCCGAGGCAGACAGGCTCCCTCGTCCGATCGGAGCAGCAATGGGTACTGTGCAGACCGACGAACAGGCGAAGTACCGCTATATCGAATATTTGAAGACAACTGTGAAGCATAGCTTTGACGGCATGAAGATTGTGCTCGATTGCGCGCATGGCGCAGCCTATGAGCTGGCACCGAAGATCTTCCGTGAGTTGGGCGCTGAGGTGTATACGATCGGAGCAGAGCCGAACGGATTGAATATTAATGAGAATTGCGGGTCTACCCATCCGCAACAGCTTAAGGAAGAAGTGCTTAAGCGTAAGGCAGATTTGGGATTGGCCTTTGACGGCGACGCAGACCGTTTAATTGCGATTGATGAGAATGGGGAAGAGGTCGATGGTGACTTCATTCTATGTATTTGCGGTGACGCTATGAATCAGAGTGGTGAACTGAAGGATCATACGATCGTCACTACTGTGATGAGCAATATCGGTTTCTTCAAAAGCATGGAACAGCTCGGAATGAAAGCCTTGCAAACAGCTGTCGGTGACCGTTACGTGATGGAAGCTATGCGCAAGGGTGGTTACAATCTCGGCGGGGAGCAGTCAGGTCATGTCATTTTCTTAGATTATAATACAACAGGAGACGGCATCCTCACTGCGATCCAGCTAGTCGCTACCTTGAAGCAATCTGGGAAGTCACTTGGTACAGCGAAGCAGATGATGACCAAATATCCGCAGGTGCTCGTCAATGTGAAAGGTGTGGACAAATCCCGTCTGCAAGAGGATGCGAACGTAGCAGAGACGATAGCTGGCGTGGAGGCGAAGCTCGGGGATAATGGGCGAGTGCTCGTCCGTCCTTCAGGAACTGAGCCGCTAGTGCGCGTTATGGCTGAAGGACCTGACAAGGTGCTGGTGGAACATTATGTTGAGCAGATCGCTGCTGTTATTCGCGAGCGCTTGGCACTGTAAATAGAGGGTGTATATAATGAGGAGCAACGTAGTGATGAATACTACGTTGCTCCTATTTATTCGCAGCCATTATTGCCACAACGATATGCCGAAGATATGGATCGTGGACAAGTCGGGCAAGTGGAGGCGAACAGGTGAGTTGCCTGTTTGGAATGATTTCTTCTTAGCGTAGATGTACGTTTCTGCCGTCTGCTTGCCCTTGCCGCGCCGAATAACGTTGGAACGCCAGGCGATGACCTCGCCATCGACAGGGGTATACGTCCACCAGTCGGAGAAGCCGAATGACAGCTCTTCACTGGATCCATCCGCGAAGTCTACCGTGATGGCTTCCCGATAGCTGCCGAATTCACAACAACCGAGCAACATCAGCCCGTTGAACTCCCCTTCTGGTAATTCGATCGTCTGCCCTTGGCAGATGAGATTGTCGCCGTCATCCAACTCGATCGCTGGGAAGGCGAATGACATATCTTCGATATCGAGGGTCCCTTCTGGCACTCCATCCCTGGAGAAGCAATAGCCTTCTGAATCGAAGTCAGCGGTTCCGGCATCATTCTCAATGGCCCGTGCGTTGAAGTACGGCACTAGATCCAAGTGGACGATATTCGTCACAGGGGATCGTTGATGTTGCTCAGTGCTACTTACTGCTACGGGTTCTGACGATTGCCCTTCATTCGCTAATTTTTCATACAATCCTTCCAATACCCGTAATTCCGCTTCGCTTGCGTCACGGATCTTCGTTGCCAAGCCGGTTGTAACCGTGTCATACGCAGGCGAGTTATGCTCGTTCTGCTTGGTCATTGTATTCAGCTTGGTGAGATGTCCGATCATAATCATCCATCGATTGGCGAGCAGCTCGAACTGATCTGCGATCGTGTTGAGAGATGGACTTGCGGCATGCTCGGCCAAGTAACGCAGCATATGGCTGTAATTGCGGCGAGCGGTGTTCAATGCGCCGTACCGCAGGAACAACAAGCTGTCACCGAAGGATGCGCAGCCCTTCGTTTCTTCCTCCATACGAATGGCAGGCATCGCATCGGCTAATGCTTGCATCGCGGCAGCAGTGTCTCCTTCTAGTTCCTCCTTGACTAACGTGCGTAAGGCCTCTTTCATCGATGCGCCGTCTGGTACTTCTGATGTTACAGGTGAAACGGTGATACATCGGTCGAAGCCTTGAAGGAACAGGTCATAGGGTAAGACACTCTTCGGCCGCTCGAAGAATGGATCGATGTAATACAGACCGTTGCTTGAGTCGAGTCCGGTTACAACCATCAGATGATGTGTCGCATGACGGACGCCGAAGTTCGGATCTCCTGGATTGAAGTAATCGTCCTGTGCGAGTATGACAGGATTGCCGTCACGAAGCTGCTCCTCAATCAGCATATAGGCATCCTCGGGGGAGATATGCTGATGCATACGCATCTGCAATCCATGGAACGTTTCCATTAGTGGAAACACCGTTTGGAAGTCAACCTGCATGCGAGCGCCGATCGTCTGCAACGCATCGTCTCTTGGATGAAAAGCAAATTTCAAGCCATTGGCATGCATCATCCGAAAGGTGCGGTGATACCAGCCTGTTACTGTTTGCATCACATCGTCAAAGCAATTCCCTCCGCTCTTCTTGATTTGCACTTGTAAGTCGATCAAGCTTTCTCCGCCTTTCTCTAGCATCGCAATGCTCTGCCTTAAATATTGTAATTTTCTCAAAAGTCACCTATCTGTATTTATCATAGACCAATTCGACACGAATCGTCCAGTAGCGGCATCAAGGGAGCGCAGACTCAGATGAATAGTCGAAGAATGCCGAACAAATAGGGAAAAATGTTGTTGCACATTGCCGTGAATTTGAATAAGATGAACATATGTATTCGAGAAGAGAGAGGAGGATTGTGTCGAAGTTATTGCTAGACAAGCGCCAGAACTTCTGAGCATATATGTCAATACTTCTGATAGTGTTCTTAGCTGAAGTAGACAGTTCTCTAGCAGAACTTGTATATGTGTGAAGAAGTTGACGAGGTAGAGGTGTTCGAATCATTCGGCGGGGACCTCTCGGTCACGTATCCTGACCGTAAGTTGGAATCAAAAAGGCTGGGCGACCGGCCCGACAAAGTTCCGATGGGATGCATGTATAGCAGGAAAATTGTCAGAATAGGTTTCTTTTGAATAGATTGCAGATAGTTGAGGCTTTTTGAATGCGAACAATGCGGAGAGCGTTCAAAAAGTACGCTTGGTTTCTTATGCTTGCATAAAGCCATAGAACGCTCTCCAGCATAAATGGAGGGTATATATACATGTGCGGAATAGTTGGATATATTGGATCGAGAGATTCACAGGATATATTGATTAACGGATTGAGGAAGCTGGAATATCGCGGCTATGATTCTGCAGGGATTGCTGTACAGACGGAAGCTGGATTGACCATTCGCAAGACGAAGGGGAGATTAGCTGTATTGGAGTCTTCCTTGTCGGATTCACCGCTGCAAGGCTCAATCGGCATTGGTCATACACGTTGGGCGACGCACGGGAAGCCATCGGATGAGAATTCACATCCGCATGCGGATAATAGTAAGAAATTCTCTGTCGTGCATAACGGCATCATTGAGAATTATTTGACCTTGAAGGAACAATTGGCGGCTAAGGGCGCAGTCTTTCAATCGGAGACAGACACGGAGATCATCGCACATCTCGTAGCAGATTGCTACGATGGCGACTTGGTTGATGCGGTGCGCAAAGCTGTGAAGAGAATGCGCGGCGCCTATGCAATCGCAGTGATGAGCGAGTATGAGCCAGACAAGTTAGTTGCGGTACGTCTGGCGAGCCCGCTGATTATCGGCGTCGGTGATGGCGAGAGCTATATCGGCTCAGATATTCCCGCAATATTGGAGCACACACGTGACGTGTATATTCTGAACGACGGAGATATGGCTGTTCTGACAAAAAGCGGCGTGGCCCTCAGCTCTATCGACGGCAATAGCATTTCCCGGGAAATGATGCATGTCGAATGGGATCTGGTCACAGCGGAAAAAGCCGGATACGATCATTTCATGCTTAAGGAGATCTATGAGCAGCCGAAGGCGTATCGTGACACGATGGGCAGTCGAATCAGCCCGGACGGGAAGCAAATTGTCCTCAATGAGTTGAATATGTCGGCAGATGATCTCCGAAGCATTCAACACATTCATATCGTAGCCTGCGGTACCGCATACCATGCAGGGATGATCGGGAAGAACGTCATCGAGAAGCTAGTGCGTATTCCCGTTGAAGTGGATGTCGCTAGCGAGTATCGCTATCGTTCGCCAATTATTACGCCGAACACATTGGTCATTGTCGTTAGCCAATCCGGTGAGACTGCAGATACACTGGCAGCGTTACGCGAAGCGAAGAGCAAGGGAGCGCGTGTCGTAGCGATCACGAACGTAGTAGGCAGCTCAGTGGCGCGTGAGGCTGATAATACGATCGTTACTTGGGCAGGACCGGAAATAGCGGTTGCCTCTACGAAGGCATATACGTCGCAGCTAGTAGCGTTTTACTTGCTTGGCGGCTATATGGCGCAACAGCTGGGCAAGCTCGATGAGACACAGACCACAGAGCTGATTCAAGCGATGCAGCAGCTGCCGGATCAAGTCGAGAAGCTGCTAAAGCAGGCTGATAAGGTGAAGGATTTCGCAGAAGCAATCGCGAAGCATCCGAGCTTATTCTTCATCGGTCGCGGCCTAGATTATGCGGTCGCCCTAGAGGGTTCGCTGAAACTGAAGGAAATTTCTTATATACATTCCGAAGCCTATGCAGCTGGCGAATTGAAGCACGGCACACTAGCACTGATTGAGGACGATGTACCCGTGATTGCGCTCGCTACACAGGAAGAGCTGCTGGAGAAGACCATTAGCAATATTAAGGAAGTCGCAGCCCGCGGTGCGCACGTGCTTGGCGTCTGCTTCGAAGGGTACGAAGAAGAATTCGGCAAGTCGGTGGATGAGATTCTGTCCATTCCACGCACATTGCCGCTGTTGACACCGGCGCTGTCAGTCATCCCGCTGCAGCTGTTGGCTTACTACGCCTCGCTCGCCCTCGGCCACGACGTCGACAAGCCGCGTAATTTGGCTAAGAGTGTTACTGTGGAGTAGTCGAAGTGAGTGGTGTTTGTCTGATGGCCTGATGAAATAAAAGTATGGAACCACTGAGGTCAGTCCCGATGAGTATTTATTCATCGGGACTTTAATCTAAACTGGGGGTGTAGCGATGAATACATTAGGGGAGAGAATTAGGGGGATACGCAAGACCAACCAGTTAAACCAACGCCTAGTACGTAGCAATTAATTATTTAATTTTCATCGTAGTTGACATTGTGTGGATTTTGTTGTAAAACTGTATTAACTAAATACCCTTAAGAAATTCGTTGACGAGAACGAGTACGCTAATCCCCTTGTTCCCCAGAGAGTTGGCCTTGTGCTGAAAGCCAATGTTCAAGAATTAGCCGAAAATCCTCTCCGAGAAGGAAAGCTGAAGAAGTTAGGTAAGCTGACCCGGGATCCCGCCGTTAAAAGGGCCGCGTATGATGGTACGTAGTATGAGGTGCCGTAAAGCTAATAAACATCATGGTTTTTACGGAACAAGGGTGGTATCGCGAGAACTAATCTCGTCCCTTACGGGGCGGGATTTTTTTGTTTTCTCAAATAAAAAAAGGGAGGATTAATTACCATGAGAAAAGTGGATGTGAAAGAAAAAGCGCGGAATCGTGAACTGCGTGTGTTTGAGCAATGGAAACGTGATGAAACGTTTCCTAAATCAATCAAAAATCGTGAAGGGCAACCGAATTTTGTGTTTTACGAGGGGCCCCCGACGGCAAATGGAAAACCGCATATCGGGCATGTGCTCGGCCGGGTTATTAAAGACTTTATCTGTCGTTACAAAACGATGAGCGGTTATCATGTCGTGCGAAAAGCTGGCTGGGATACACATGGGCTCCCAGTTGAACTTGGTGTTGAAAAAGAATTAGGGATTTCCGGAAAGCATGAGATCGAAGAATATGGTGTTGCCAAGTTCGTTGAGAAATGCAAAAACAGTGTGTTTGAATATGAAAAGCAGTGGCGTGAACTAACGGAAGCGATAGCTTATTGGACGGACATGGATGATCCGTATGTAACGTTGTCAAATAATTATATAGAGACTGTATGGCATATTCTTTCCGAAATTCATGGTAAAGGACTGTTGTATAAAGGTCATCGTGTAAGTCCGTATTGTCCGGACTGCCAAACGACTTTAAGCTCCCACGAAGTAGCACAGGGCTACGAGAATGTTAAAGATTTAAGTGCTACGGCAAAATTCAGAAGCTCAAACAGCAAAGATATATTTCTTGCATGGACCACAACACCTTGGACACTACCAGCAAATGTCGCTTTGGCCGTAAATAAAGAAATGGAATACGTCAAAGTGAAACATCATGATGAAATCTTTGTTGTTGCCAAAAACCTTGTTGATCAAGTGATCAAAGGCGATTACGAAATCTTATCGACGCATAAAGGCGCTGAGTTTGTAGGAAAGTCTTACAGGCCCCCTTTCGAGTATGTCAAAGTGAACAAGGATCATATCATTGTAGATGCGGATTATGTTAGCGATGCAAGCGGCACAGGAATCGTTCACATCGCTCCGGCTCATGGAGAAGATGATTACCGCACAGCTCGTGAGCATGATCTAGATTTTATCAATGTTGTGGATTCCGCCGGAAAATACAAAGAAGAAATTACTGAATTTTCCGGCCGGTTTGTAAAAGATTGTGATGTGGATATTGTCAAAAGTTTGGCTGAACATAACCTGCTTTTCTCCAAAGAGAGATATGAGCACAGTTATCCGTTCTGTTGGCGCTGCAAATCACCGCTGCTGTATTATGCAATGGAAAGTTGGTTTATCCAAACCACTGCGGTCAAGGAGCAACTGATTGAAAACAATAGCCCAATAGACTGGCATCCTTCCCATATCCGAGAAGGACGTTTCGGAAAGTTTCTTGAGGATCTAGTGGATTGGAACATCAGCCGCAACCGCTATTGGGGTACACCTCTGAATGTTTGGGTTTGCGATGATTGCGGAGAGGAATATGCACCGGGCAGCCATCAAGCGCTGCGTGAAAAAGCCATACAGTCCATTGATGAAAACCTTGAATTGCACAAACCTTATGTTGACGAGGTGAAACTGCGTTGTTCTTGTGGTGGCACTATGGTAAGAACGCCTGAAGTGATCGATGTTTGGTTTGACAGTGGCTCCATGCCGTTTGCACAGTACAATTATCCATTTGAAGATGAGAAACAATTCAAGGAGCAATTTCCTGCTGATATGATCTGTGAAGGGATTGATCAGACCAGAGGTTGGTTTTTCAGCTTACTAGCTGTCTCTACGTTATACCAAGGATCTTCTCCATACAAGGCGGTAATCTCAACAGGTCACATTTTGGATGAAAATGGTCAGAAGATGTCCAAGAGCAAGGGCAATGTGATCGATCCTTGGGACATCATCAATGAGTATGGGACCGATGCATTCCGCTGGGCATTGTTGTCTGATAGTGCGCCATGGAGCAGCAAGCGATTTTCAAGGCAGATCGTTGCTGAAGCTAAATCGAAGGTGATTGATACGATCCAGAATGTTCATGCATTCTATGTACTCTATGCGACAATTGATCAATATCATCCCAACGAACATTCGTTACCAGCGGCCGTTAATAATTTGGACAAATGGATTTTGTCGAGATTGAATAGTACGTTGAAGTATGCAGTGAAAGGAATGGAGGCTAATGATTATCTGAATCCGGCAAAACATATAGAAAAATTCGTTGAAGAGCTAAGCAACTGGTACATTCGTCGTTCCCGTGATCGTTTCTGGGGAAGTGATATGACAACGGACAAAGTATCTGCCTATCAGACGTTATATGAAGTGCTGCTTACATTGGCTCGGATGATTGCGCCGTATGCTCCGTTGATAGCTGATGAACTTTTTGGCAATATCGGAGGCAAAGCCAGCGTTCATTTGGCAGATTACCCGCAAGCAAACGACGCAGCCATTGACTTGACGCTTGAGAAGGATATGGAGACTGTACGTCAGATTGTTGAATTGGCGCGAAGTATCAGGAATGATACTGGAATCAAGACACGTCAGCCGCTGTCTGAATTGATTCTTTCACTTGATCGCGATTTTGATCTAGTCCGTTTTGAGAATATCATCAAAGATGAAATTAACGTAAAAGAAATACGCGTAGAACAAAGTGACAACAGTTTTGTCGATTTTACTTTAAAGCTGAATTTGAAGGTGGCTGGCCAGAAATACGGAAAACTTGTGAACCCCATACAAAGTTTCTTGAAGCAGTTGTCTGCGACTGAAGCCAAACAAGCGGTCAATACCGGTTTCCTTGAAATGGCGATAGACGGAGAAAAACTTCACATTACCTTAGATGAATTGCTTGTTGAAAAACAGGCGAAACAAGGCTTTGCATCTGCCTCGGGGTACCAAATCACAGCTGCATTGAATACGGTGATTACCAAAGAATTGGAGCAAGAGGGTATGGTACGTGAAGTGATTCGTGTCATTCAGGATTACCGAAAGAAACTGGATTTGCCGATTGAGCAACGTATCAACCTCGTACTCGATGTTGATGATCAAGTGAAAGAAGCGATTGAACAATTTGAGCATATACTGCGAGAGAATGTGCTTGTATCCAATATCACCTTCGATAAAGAAGAAAGCATGGAAATGGTTTTGGTCGAAAATATAAAAGTTGGCATTTCATTATGTAAGGAAATCTGATTAAGAAAGAATGACTTCCAGCAAAAAGTGAAAGAAAACAAGCCATTACGATATATTACAAGGTTTTAGATAAAAAGCTTACTGAAGCAATTAATTCACTTGAAGCAAGCGAGATAGAGCAACTTCCCGAAGGTTTAGTATTTTCTAATTCAAGAAGACCAATCTCACCCGATACACAAGTGTGTTGCTGCGGATCACGATAAGCTTGTTTTCAAGAAATGTTATTTCGATGAATCTTGGTATTCGGTAACGATCGGTGATAGTACGCTGACATTGTCGGACCGTAAACTATCTACTTATGTGAATGCGTTGGCAAAAGCGGGATTTGTCATCGATCAGTTGATTGAGGAATCTGATGAGGATATGATACTGTCGGGTGAAAGTGATTTTGCCAATAAAGCAAAGATGCTTCCTGTAACCTTTGTCATCAAGGCAAGGAAACTATAGGGTTCCGATTGTCCTACTATAGAGTTTGCGAAAGAGCATAGATGTAAACATAAACTTGACATAACTGAAAGAACAATTTAGAGGAATCGAGTCTCGAGATCAATTCTCGTTACTCGGTTCTTGTTTTATGAGCAATATAGTGCGTAGTTAGGACTAAGCGGGCCATTTGGTGTGGTTTTCTTATGACTCCAGACAATAGTGTGATGTTCAGATCAGTAGCATGTGTGACTCTTTTAATCAATGGCTGGCAGGATATCTTTGCTGCCGATGGGAGTGGACATGACGATTAGCGTTGTAGAATTTCCGTATTTGCCGCTGCTATTGATGAATGACTCCAATGTTTGCATCGTATCGGTAACGATTTTAATCAAGTAGTTGTATTCCCCGCTAATGCGATTGACCTCCACGACATCCGGTGTTTCGCGGCAGAACGCGATGAACTCCTCACAATGCTTTGTATGGAATAACAGGTAAGCCGTCGATTGTTTACCTACCTTGTCGGGGGATACGACGGCACGATAGTTCGTAATCACGCTCTGTTCCTCCAGCCGCCGAACGCGCTCCGTGACAGCAGGCTGAGAAAGCCCCACAATTCTCCCTAGTTCCGTCATAGGTACACGACCGTTTTGTTGGAGGGTCTGGAGAATATGTTTGTCGATTTGATCCATGTTGAACAACCGCCTTTAATATGAAGTGCAATGGTCTTAAATATGATGATTTTATAAGTAGTATGGCTTTTCTATCATGATGATGCTATGTAAGATGTTACGAACATCATATAAAATATAAGCTAGTAGAGCAAGCGGTTACGAAGGAGGCGGTAAGATGTCTATACTGTTCAGTCCATTTACAATACGTGGTGTTAAGTTGAAGAACCGGATTATGATGTCGCCAATGGGAACGGTGGCAGCTGACGAGCGGGGGCGGTTATCGGAGTGGCAATTTATTCATTACGGCTCACGCGCATTGGGTCAGGCTGGATTGATTATGATTGAAGTAACAGCTGTTGAAGAGCGAGGAGCCGACCCAGGTTCACTCGGACTATGGGATGACAGCCAGATGCATAAGCTAGGGGAATTAATCCGTCTGCTTAAGCGATATGGGGCTAAGGTGGGTGTCCAACTCGGGCATGTCGGTCGCAAGAAGGAATCTGGAATCGGGCTCTCATCATCCGGCTTGCCGTTCAGGGGGAAATCTACTGAAGCGCTAAGTCAGGAAGGGATTGTCGAAGTCGTTAGGGCGTTCGGTCATGCGGCCAGTCGGGCAAGGCAAGCTGGAGCAGATGTTATCGAATTGCATGCTGCGCACGGCTATTTAATTAATGATTTTCTCTCCCCGATAACGAATGTTCGTAACAACGATCCGTATGGTGGGGAGCGTATTCAGCGGTATCGATTCCTTCGCGAGATTATAGACAGCGTACGCGCAGTCTGGGAGGGACCGTTATTCGTTAGGGTATCTGCGCATGAATACGATGAGGCTGGCAATGGTATCGATGATCATCTTGTGTTCGCATCGTTCATGAAAGAACAAGGTGTAGACCTGATCGACGCGAGCAGTGGCGGGGTTACGGATCGGAAGCCGGACGTGTTCCCGGGGTATCAAGTGCAATATGCGGATGTTATTCGCAGGCGTTGCGGGCTTCCTACTGCGGCTGTGGGGCTAATAGGGACAGGCAATCAAGCCGAGGATATTCTGCGCGAAGGAAGTGCTGATCTGATTGCTGTGGGGCGAGCTATGTTGAGAGATCCGTTCTGGCCGCGAACTGCTGCTGAGCAGCTTGGGGTTACAATTCCCGAGCCGAAGCCTTATGAGGGGCTCTGGTTCCCTCGCGGCTTGACTGAAGGGGGCTAATCGCCGTGGAAGGCAAATGGAAGGCTGTGATACCTGCATTTGTGCAGGCATTGCTATTGTTGTCGGGTGGTGCGATTTGTTCATACAACCTTTATAATAGAGTGAAGGATGGTGATAGGCATGCTTGCGCAAGCAATCAAGAAGAACTTGATTGAGAAAATTACAGAAGAAGTCGAACCAGCTTTTATTATCCTATTCGGTTCAGTTGCACGAGGAACGACCCATAGCGAAAGTGATATCGATCTTGCGTATTTCAGCAGCGTCAAGCAGCTATCAGCTTATGAACGGTTTATCCTTGCTTCGGAGCTTGCGGCTATTGCAGGCTGTGAAGTGGATTTGGTGGATTTGATGCGATGCGATACGGTGTTTACGATGCAGATATTTGATCAAGGGGAACCGATATATATACAAGACCACAATGAATTTATTCGTCAAAGAATACGTGCCTATAGCATGTATGCAACATTAAGCGAGCAACGTGCGCCTATCATGGCTGCGATTCGTGAAAGAGGGGGAGTATTTGACGATGAATGATATCTTAGTGAATAAAGCGGCGACAATCGAACGTTGTGTGAAGCGCATTCATGAAGTGTACGAAGGTAATCCTCGTAACTTGAATGATTATACCAAACAGGACAGCATCATCTTAAATATTCAACGCGCTTGTGAGGCTAGCATCGATATAGCGATGCATATCGTAAGTGAACGTAAGCTAGGTGTGCCCAAAGCAAGTCGCGAAGCATTCAAATTGCTCCATGAATCAGATATTCTGGATGCTGATCTAGCAAAAACATTGATGAATATGGTAGGGTTCCGGAATATCGCTGTGCATGACTACCAAACACTAGAGCTAGGAATTTTACAAGCGATAATAGACAAGCATATGGAGGATTTCAAAAGATTCACGAAGATTATGCTGCAGTTAGAATGACTGGAGATGTCCATGATCATCTACCTCAAAATCCTTTAAGAATTCTCTAAGAATTCCGTGCAGCTACTAATGATAAGATTACAGAGAATAGGTATGAGAGAGAGGGATATAGTAGTTAGCTAGTGTGTACATATACTGCATGAATAGATTACAGGGAAGTTGGTAGATATGATGGATGTTACGAATCGACGCTGGAGCCGGCTTGTGATGATGTGGGTGATGATATGGGTGATGATATGCATACTCATGGTACCTAGTATTGGCGTTGCCGAGACTGCTGACAGCGATGCGACGTTAGAAGTTGGCAGTGATATTACAGGACATTGGGCTGAGATTGTGATGTCAGATTGGATCGAGAAGGGATGGATTGAAGGATATCCGGACGGCAGTATTCGACCGAATGATCCCGTGACACGGGCAGAACTCGCCGCCTTGATTGGGCATCATCTGGATATGCAGACTTATGTGAACGGCATACCGTTCGATGATGTGAATCCACAAGCGTGGTATGCATCCGGGATTAGCAAGCTCGTCGAACTGGATGCCGTATCCGGGTATGATGACGGCAGCTTTCGCCCTGATCGCAAGATTACTAGACAGGAAGCAGCTGTCCTTATAGCTGGCATTACGGGTTTAACTGGTGACGGAGATGGTGTGAACGACTTGTTCTCAGACAATCTCCCTGTCTGGAGCCGTCCGGCCGCACAGGTAGTGCAAGGCTTCGGCTGGATGGTAGGGGATACTGCTGGCACATTCCGTCCGCGTGCGAATCTAACACGTGCTGAGACGGTTGTCGCATTGGACAGCATGTTCAAGCAATTCACCTTGCAGCAAGGACTGGTTCTCGATCAGGCGCGCAATTATGGACCCAACCAAGGGCGTGTCAGTATAGACAGTGATGTGGAATTGAAGACTTCCGGTATTCATCTGCAGCAGGTCGATGTGCTCGGACAGCTGACTGTCGGTGAGGATATCGGTGACGGAGATGCCGAATTGACGAATGTCCGCGTAGAGGGAGAGACGTTCATTCGGGGCGGCGGCGAGAATAGCGTACACTTGAACGGTGTGAATTTGACTGAGACAGTGGTCGACAAAGAGAGCGGATTCGTGCGGATTGTGGCTTCAGATGAATCAAGCATAGAGCTGCTGAATGTGAACTCTCCCACTCTATTCGAACTGGACTCCGGCGAAATTGACGAGCTCGTTATTGGAGAGGGTGCGGCTGGAACTGTCATTACACTTGCGGAAGGGACCGTGATTCGCAAGCTGATCGTATACGCTGCCCCTGTCACGTTCAAGGGTGCTGGTACGATTGAAGAAGCGGAAATATATGCAGAGCCGGTCACATTCGAGAATCCGCCTCTGTCGATGAGCTGCGGCGGGTCGTCTATATGTCCACAGACGGGAGTTGTCAGCAATGACTCGCGACGAGACAGGACAACGGTAACCGAGCTAGTGTATAGTCCGGCTTCCTTAGTTCTGGAAGGCTTAGGATCGGTTGAATCGATTGAACTGCAGGCGATATGGTCTAACAGTTCGCAGACAATCGTGACTACTGAGGCAGAATGGACGAGTGAGAATGATAGTGTGGCGTCTGTCAGTGACGGAGCAGTGACGTCAATCGGATATGGGGACACGAATGTACTTGCTGCATACCGCGGACACACTGTTCGAATGCCAGTCTCTGTAGTTCCAACCGTGACTGGTCTAGTCTATGATCCGACTTCCCTTTACTTCGATGTTACAGGTGAATCAGCGCGGATTGAGCTTGCCATTGCCCTTAGTGACGGGGAAGTAGTTGACGTATCAGAGGACGCGACTTGGTCGAGCTTGGACGTGAGTGTAGCTTCGGTCGACGCTGGTGAAGTGACAGCGCAAGGTTTCGGCGCGACGACAGTACGGGCAGCATATGACGGGCTGACGGTGGAAGTGCCGGTAGTGGTAGAATCTGTTGTGACGGGATTAGTTGCAGATCCTGCCTCTCTCTCCTTCGCAGGATTGTGGGACCCGCAGCAGATTAGTCTGGAAGCAAGTTACAGCGATGGCTCAACGGTAGATGTAACGGCAGCAGCGGACTGGACAAGCGTCAATCCTTCTGTTGCAACTGTGAACGATAGCGGTATGGTGAATCCGGTCAGTGCTGGTGTAACAGTAGTTAGCGCAGTCCATCATGGCCAGACGGTGGAAGTTCCGGCAGTGGTGGAATCTGTCATGACGGGATTGGTTGCCGAACCGGCTTCCCTCTCCTTCGCAGAATTGTGGGACCCGCAGCAGATTAGTCTGGAAACGAGTTACAGCGATGGCTCAACGGTAGATGTAACAGATGCAGCGAATTGGACTAGCGCAGATTCTTCTGTAGCGACAGTGGACGATAGCGGCATGGTCACACCAATCGGTGCCGGTAATACGGTAATCAGCGCTGTCTATGCAGGTCAGACAGTGGAAGTGCCTGTAGAAGCTAATGTGGTCTTGACCGGAGTGAGAAGTTCGGTAGGAGGCTCGCTTGATCTTGGCGGGGCGAGTGGTCCAACCGCGGTTCAACTCATAGCTGAATACAGTGACGGTTCAGAGCAGGATGTAAGCAATGATGTGACATGGTCCAGTGCCAATAGTGGAGTAGCAACAGTAAGTGCGAGTGGGACTATAACGCCGATCGCTCATGGTGATACTGTCATCACGGCAAGCTATGAAGGTATAGATACGGAAATATCCGTATCCGTGGAAGTTGCATTCACTGGCGGTACAGGATCGGTAACAGAACCTTACGAGATCACGACAGCCGAGCAAGTGAGTGGATTGAGGTTCTATACTGGTGAGCAGAGTGAGGATGTATACTTCGAGCTAACGGGTGATGTCGATATGAGTACTGCTGACTTTATCGACGAGGTAGAAGGCTGGGTGCCGATCGGCACGGATTCGGCTCCGTTCCTCGGAACCCTGGACGGCAATGGACACACCATCAGTAACCTGCGTATTGATCGCCCTGATCAGAACGATCAAGGCTTGTTCGGTTCGTTGGAGGGAACGGTGAAGAATCTGCATCTAGAAGAGGTCGAAGTTACCGGTAAGAATAGAGTTGGTGCGCTTGCCGGGGATATGTTTGACAGTACAATCGAAGGGGTTACGGCTACTGGCAGCATCGTCACAACAGAATTCAATACTGGCGGATCGAACGCTGGCGGATTGATCGGGTATGCTACCGGTAGCGTGATCCAGTATGCGGGAGCGGACGTTGCTGTTACCGGAGTGGACCACAATATAGGCGGGCTTGTCGGAAGGGCGTACAACACCCAAATTATACAATCTTATTCACATGGGGATGTGAATGGGAGGAGCGGAGAAGCTATTAATATGGGCGGTCTTGTTGGTTCCTTTTCCGGGAATCCCTGGGACGACATCAGCATTCAAGACAGCCATGCAACGGGAACGATTAACAATGGAGGTTTCCGAAGCGGGGGGTTGGTCGGAGTGATAACAGATGCTTCGATAACGAATGCTTATGCGTCGGGAACAGTCAACGCTTCCGGCGGTTCATTAGGCGGACTCGTCGGTGATCCTTCTAACGTGACTATCGAAGCGTCCTTTTATACAGATGATCAATATGGCGAGGCTGCGAGTAGAGGAACTGTCATAACCGCAGTGGAACTGGCAGACATGCTAACTTTCACCGATGCGGGGTGGATTTTCCCGGAACCATGGGTAATGGGTGCTGACCGTCCTGTTCTCTGGTGGGAATAGCTCGGCACTCTGCGCAGGAATGATGAAGCTTAGTATTCGAATGGAATAGCAAGAAGAACACAATCCGTCGTTCCCGAGTGGAGCGGCGGATTGTGCTGTAATCCGAGCGTGACTAAGCACGAATATCCTCATGCCTTCTGAGCGGAGGGTGAGTAAAATACGTCACAATGCATATGACGCAGGTTGCTCCAGTTTCTAGGATTGGTAGTGTCTGGTGAGCGGTGATCTAAAATGGCTTGATAGAGGTCGATTTTTTGTTCCAAATGGGCAACGTGTTGTTTGGCTTCTTCGAGCTTAACGAGCGCTGCTTCCTTATGCTCCTTCATGAGTGCGCACCGTTGCGGAATAGTCGTATCCCCTTTGAGACAGAGATCGATGTACATTTTAATAACCTCAATCGGCATCCCGGATTGCTTGAGGCATCTGACACCATGCAACCAGTTGATCGATTCTTCGTCGAACATTCGAATGTTGTTGGCGTTGCGCTGTACGCTTGGCACCAGGCCTTTATCCGTGTAGAAGCGTACGGCGTGTTCCGTGAGTCCCGTTATCTGTGCCGCTTCTTTGACCGTATGCATGTGGAATCCTCCTTGGGAAATAAATGTTAGTGAGCAGCTTGACTTCGTGTAACACGAAGGTACTACCCTTATTGTAATGCAACAGAGCCGTTAGTGGAATCACCGCTCCAGCACCTGATTCCCGAGGCGTGCCGGTTGCTGTTATACAATTGAACTCTGGGAGGAATGACCATGCAAACCGTAACACTGAACAATGGAGTGAACATGCCGATTATCGGCTTCGGTGTGTACCAGATACCCGATGCTGAGGAGTGCGAAAATGCGGTATACGAAGCGCTGATGACCGGTTACCGTCTGATCGACACAGCCGCCGGTTATCTGAATGAGGAAGCGGTCGGACGCGCGATCAAGCGCAGCGGCGTACCGCGTGAGGAACTGTTCATCACGACCAAGCTCTGGATTCAGGATGCCGGCTACGAGAGCGCCAAGCTGGTGTTCGCCAAATCATTGAATAAGCTTCAGCTCGACTATCTTGATCTGTACCTCATTCACCAGCCGTTCGGCGACTACTACGGCGCTTGGCGCGCGATGGAAGACCTGTACCGCGAAGGCAAGATCAAGGCGATCGGTGTTAGTAACTTCTTGCCCGATCGTCTGATGGACCTCATCGTGCATAACGAAATCGTGCCAGCCGTCAATCAGGTCGAAACGCATCCATTTTACCAGCAGATCGAGAGTGCCGCTTTTATGAAAGAGCAAGGAGTCCAGCATCAGTCGTGGGCGCCATTCGCAGAAGGACGCAACAATATGTTCGGCAATGAAGTGCTGACCTCAATCGCCGCCAAGCACAACAAGTCCGTCGCCCAGGTCGTGTTGCGCTGGCTGGTTCAGCGTGAAGTCGTGGTCATTCCGAAATCGGTGAATAAAGAGCGAATCGTCGAAAACTTCGACATTTTTGATTTTGAGTTGGATGTGGACGATATCGAACAAATTACCTCCCTCGATACGCGGGACAGTCTTTTCTTATCCTACCACGATCCGAAGTTCGCCAAGATGCTTGGCACCTTGAGAGTCGATCTGTAGACCTTAATTCGTGATACGGTTCCCCGCGCTGTCTGTAACGGCAAGTTTTAGGGCCATCCTTTGCGGGATGGCCGTTTCCTTAAAAGGTGTTATCGGCGAATAAATAGCTTCATTAACTTCACGTAAATCGGGTTGACCATGAAGCCTGTCGGGCTTACAGAATATCTCTTTCCCGTGTCTAAACGCCGGATTCGTTCCATTTCCTCCTCGTCCAGCTCAAAGTCGAATATTTCGCTATTTTCTTTTATCCTTTGAGGATTCGACGATTTGGGGATGACAATAATCCCGCGCTCCAGATGCCAGCGCAAAATGACTTGCGCAACCGACTTGCGATGTCGAAGGGCGATTGCGGCCAGCTCCGGATGCTCCAGAAGCACTTTGCTTCCCTGCCCCAACGGGCCCCAGGCCTCATGCTGAATCCGATTCCGAACCATATAATCATGCAATTCGCGTTGTGGGAATTCCGGATGGGTTTCAATCTGATTCACCATCGGCGAAATCCGAGAGTTCTTCATGAGGTGCTCCAGATGCTGGATCTCGAAATTAGCAACGCCTATTACTTTTATCTTACCTTCGACGTACAACTCCTCTATCGCCTTCCACGCTTCCACATAATAAGGACCAGCGAAATGAATCAAATACATATCGAGATAAGTTACGTTTAGCCTCCGGCAAGACTGCTCGAACGCCTTTCTCGTCGCATGATACCCGAGATCAGTCGTCCATGCTTTGGAGGTAATGAAGAACTCCTCCCGGGGAATACCACTTTTTTGAATGACCCGACCTAGCGCCGTTTCATTGCCGTATATTTTCGCTGTATCGAAATGGCGATATCCAATTCGAACAGCCTCCTCGACCGTCCTCTCGAAGGCCTCCCCGTCTTTGATCTTATATAGACCGAATCCGAGTTGAGGAATGTTGACTCCGTTTGCTGCTTCGATTGTCCGATTCATTGAAGATCACCTCTCCCTGTTCTTCCGAATCGTTCTTCCGATGCGTGTCCTTCACATTGCGCAAGTACATTTTCGATTTCATTCACCAGGCTTTTCAACAACTTCAGCTTGCTTCCGGAGTCCAGGCGATAATAGTTGAGGGTCCCTTCTTTACGAACGCTTATAATTTGCGCCTCTTTTAATATTTTCAGATGATGCGATACGGCAGGCCGGGATAGGTGAGTTTGCACCCTGATTTCGCCCACGCGCATGCCGGGTTTCGGTCCTTGAATCAAGACCATGAGGATGGCTTGCCGGGTTTCGTCTCCGATCGCGTTAAACACTTTCTGATTGTTCTTAAATTCGATGGCGATATTAGCCGCAAGTTCCTGATCCACGAAACTCCCCCTTTTTCGTTCAATCGTTTAATTCTTTTTACGGATTTAGGGTATCACATCTCGAATTCGGTTGCATTTCGGGAAAGAAAATCAAGAACCTTTTTTTTCCATGACCAGAATCATTACGGCGTTAAGCGCCGGGGTGGTCACCGTTCACGCGCTCAGCATCGCCAGGCAAGCAGACTAGCGCCATCGCCACCATGGACATCAGCTCCCGCGCAGCATTAATACGGATTTTGCATTGATAACGATTCACTGATTCCAAGATTAAAAGAACTTTCGGCTGTGATAAAAGAAAACGGAGCTCGAGCCATTGTCCAAATCTATCATGCTGGCCGCAAGGCTAATCCACATTTAGTCCCTGACGGTCATATCATGTGCGCCAGCCCGATTGCTGGAAAATGGGGAGACGCGGTCGTTCCCCAAGAGATGACCGAAATAGAAATTCAAAAAACCATTGATGAAATTGCTCAAGCCACCCGTAGATCAATTGAAGCCGATTTTGACGGAGTAGAGATTCACGGAGCCAATGGATTATTGGTCCAGAATTTTTTCTCTCCACACTCCAACAGAAGACAGGACAAATGGGGTGGAACGTTGGAGAAGCGCATGACATTCCCTTTGGAAGTTATAAAGCATATTAAGGAAGCAGTTGCCAAGCACGCCACAACACCAATTGCAATTGGTTATCGTTTTGCTCCAGAGGAAAATGAAAAACCAGGTATCACCATGAGCGACACGCTTCATTTCGTCGATGTATTGTTCCCATTCGTGGATTAAACGTTGTGCTCATTTGCCGTAACGGATATGTATTATGATGATTACTTTGCCATTCTCTCTTAAGCCAGATAAAACGCAACGAAAAAACACGTTCGTTCCATGGCAAGTCAAATTTAGTGGTATAAAAATGCTGTCTTATTGGATGTTGTTCGTCCAAAACTCCCATAGTGCCCTTCTCTAGGGGATGATCTAAACTCTCGCTTATTATCTATTTTTTGTCATCATTTGTGATAAGGTTCACCGTATCACTCTAACGGCGAAACTGTTCAATTTGCTCCTTTAAGATTTGCATGAGCAATCGTTTAAATGATGGAGAGGAGTAGTCACTCCCTTGCATTCCGATTCATATATCTGGTGGGGATGTCAGCTAATCATTGTAGTTCAACGCTTCTGCCGGCTTCTCTTCTAAAATCGTTCTATAACTCTTTTCACGAAACCTTCAGCTGCTTTACTCAAGTATTTGTCTTTCCGATAGAAGACATCAAGTTCTCTAGTTGGTGCATTTTCAATGGGTATTGATGTAATACCTAGCGATTGAAAGTTTTCGATAAGTTGGCTAGGTTGAATAGTAGCACCAATGTCTTTTTGAACGAGTTGAAATAATGATGTAGCCGAGCCAGTTTCCATCACACTATTAATCGTTATTCCTTGTCTATCACACCATTTATCGATTAAGTCACGACCACATTTCCCTTGAGGATACATGACAAGTGGTATATCTACCAGCTCTTCTGGTTTGACGCTCTTCCTCTGAGAAAAGTCATGCTGTTCATTCACAAATAGACTGTACGTCTCTGTATAGAATGCAATACGCTCTAAACGAGAATCTGCTTCTCCCTTTAAACCAATGCCAATATCAACTTCATTACCTAGTACTTTTCTTAAACTTTCTAGTGTTGGGAACACTTGCACTTTCGTGTTCGGGAATTGCTTTCGAAAATCAATTAAAATCTCGGTTAAGCGATAATCCAGATCCGAAGGCAGTACTGCAATGCGCAAATGTCCCTTGTTTAAATCTATCAAATCAGAAATAGCATTCTTGGCATTTTCTAAATCCTGAAAAACCTTTAGAGCATAGTGTTCAAGTAACTCACCAGCTTCTGTTTTCACTGTTTTTTTGCCAATTCGATCGAATAATGGTGCCCCTATTTCCCCCTCTAGAACACGTATCTGCTGACTTAACGTCGGTTGGGAAATTCCCAATTTATAAGCAGCTTCAGAAAAGTGTAACTCTTTACATAGCATGAGGAAGTAGCTTAATTGTCTAAACTCCATAGCAATCTCTCCTTTTCTATAGATAAAACCTATTATTTATATAGAAAAAATAGTATTGAGCTATTATATATCGAATTTTACAATGAATGTATCAAGAAGGAAAGGAACTTAGGTAGGATATTGTGATGAGAAATTAGCAGAAAAGTTACGCTCAATTGCTCCCGCAGTTTTCTTTATCTCCCAGCTAACTTTTTGCCGACAGCTAAATTTGGGAGTGAGAGTATGACTGCCCGATCATGCAGAATAAAAGGATTGGAGTCTTCGTAAAAATGTCTAAGAAAACAAAAGCTTATTTCGCTGCAACTATGTATGCACTTATTATCGGTTTTTCATTTATGTTCGTAAAACTGAGCCTTGTTGAAGCTTCACCGCTTGATACTCTGGCACACCGCTTTTCTATAGCATTTGTTATCTCTACTGCTATTATTATGTTCAAAAAGATTCAATTAAATGTGACCATGAAGGACGCATGGCGGATTCTTCCGTTAGCTTTGGTATATCCCAGTTTGTTTTTCACATTCCAAACGTTTGGCCTGGCCTACGCTTCTTCTTCAGAGGCGGGTATTATTCTAGCTACTGTGCCCATTTTCACACTGATTTTAGCATCAATATATTTGAAAGAACGCACCTTACCATTACAGAAGGCATCGGTGTTATTATCAGTCTCAGGTGTCATTTTCATTTTTGTTATGAGTGGAGCAGATACAGGTTCACAAAGTGTAACAGGAATTGTCCTTATGCTACTATCAGCCCTTACTGGTGCTTTCAATACCGTTTTAGCACGTAAACTTGTGCAACATTACTCATTTTTCACGATAACTTATATTATGACGTTCTTTGGCTTTATCTTTTTTAACATTGTAGCTATTGGAAATCATATGATAACGAATACGATGCATCAATTCATCGAACCCTTTTCAAGCGGAACGTTTATTATCGCTATTGTGTACCTTGGAGCACTTTCATCTTTAGGAACCTCCTTTTTCTCCAATTATGCACTTTCACAAATTGAAGCGTCAAAGATGAGTGTCTTTAATAATTTTGCTACATTAATTACGATTATTGCGGGCGTCTTTTTCTTAAACGAAACGATTCAATCCTATCATATTTTCGGTACCATCATTATTGTGCTAGGTGTCTTAGGATCAAATTATAACGTTAAGCAAAAAAGCGATGGAACGTGAGGAGATGAGAAGTCTATACTCAAAATAGCCTCTTTGACTGCATGTGAATAGTAACTCATCACAAAGCAGCAGCAAGCTCCTCTTACCGATTGTAAACGCTAGTAGGCTGTCGAGAAGCTATGCGGCTTGCACTGTGTCAACCTGAGGGCAGACTCAACCTTGAAATACCTATGAGACTATGTGGCATCCTGCTGTTCCAGCCATCTCAAAATAACTTGGTTTGTTTCTTCCGGCTTTTCTTGCTGGATCCAATGACCGCAGTCCAGATTGACCACTTCTACATTGGGCACAAACTCTGGCAGTCTATCAAACTTCGGAATCATATCACGGTCGCCATAGATCATGAGCGCAGGCTGTTGGATGATCGGGTTCACGTCTGCTAGTAAGTGCCAGTTGCGGTCGAGGTTTCTGTACCAGTTTATAGTGCCCGTGAACCCTGTTAATTCTAAAGCGGAGACGAAAACGCCTAGTTCCCTGTCACTCATCAACGGCTCACCTAGCGGTGCTTCCGCGTTGGCAAGATTGATCATCGCCATGCCTGGCTCAGGTGCTCTGAGAGGCTCGTTCTTGCGGTACAGATTGCGAAGAAACCGAAACGTATTCTTATCCAATATAGCGTCCGCAACACCTGGCTGTCGATTGAAGTGAACAAAATAGTAGTCACCGCCTAGTACGTCTTCCAAAAACTCGATCCACGGTTTTTCTCCTCGCTCTTGATAAGGCAAGCTTAGATTAATTACTTTGTTTACACGATGAGGATGCAACAAAGTCAGTCCCCAAACGACCATTGCGTCCCAATCGTGACCAACAAAGATAGCGTCCTCGTATCCATAGTGATCGAGAAGGGCGATGAGATCGCCCGATAGGTGCGCAAGGTCATAGTCTGTTACTTCGTTCGGACGGGATGAATGACCGTAACCCCGCTGTGGGCTTAGGAAAATCGTTTGGATTAAACATTGAATTAAAACCTCCTTCGTCTAATACATGTAGTATAATAGACAAAAAGTTACATCATATTGTCACCATTTAGAAGTCATGTAGAAAAAAAGAGACAACGAAGCTTCAATGTCACTATTGCTTAAAATAAAAAAGCCAGCCCCTAAAAAGGAGACCCGCTACAAAAATGTGAGCATTTTGTATAAACAATCATTGATTACTTCATCAGTAGCTTTCCCAACAATATTAGTGCGCCTAGCTCGCCAATCAAGATTGTTAATCTGATCTGTTAAAATGACCCGTTAAACACCAATCCGTCGGAAAGCCATATTAAGACAAATTGTTGAATCACGTTGCCGCTGTATGGACCTGTCAGTGAAGTTTAATGAGAATCTTCGTCGTAATGTTTAGCGATTCCATAGGCCAATTCCCGGATCTGACGCCTCAGCTCCAGCGGCTCCCGAATGCGAATAGCTGTGCCGAACGTCATGAGATACATCGGAAGGTACTTGTTCATCGTCGGGACGTCGAGAAGAAACCGCACCTCCCGATCGGTCCGTTCCGTCAAATAGTGGCGCAAATGCCAGTGGCGGCAAACCGCGTTCAGCGTGTCAGGCTCTCCCTCGATGCGGATGACCGTCAGTGGTCCATCTGCCTCCCGTTCTCGCTCGGACTGGTCGCGGAAATAGACGGACGCGGAGAAACGCTTTGGCTTCTCGAACCGCGCTTCAGTCGGCTCCAGCCGCGTTATGCGGTCCACGCGGAACGTTCGTACCGCCTGCGAACGATGGCAGAACGCGACAGCGTACCACTCGTTTCGGTCGTAAGCCAACCCGTACGGATCAACTTCTCGTCCGTCGTCCTGCTCCGCATTCGCTTTGCGATAGGTAATGCGAACCGTTAGCCCGTCCTTCGCCGCCTGCTCTAGGTCACGTAACAACGGAACGACGGAAGGTAGACGTGACGGAGAAATTACATCCAAGCCATTCGACTGATGGGACAGATCGTGGCGCTGCTCTTCGTGCAGCCCGTTCTCCACCTTCTTCAGAGCGCTTGCCAGCTCCTGTGTATACGGATAACCAGCGCCTTGCGCAAATTTAAACGCATCCACGAGCGCCTTCACCTCTACGGAGTTGAAGAACAATGGCGTCTCCTTGAAGCTTTCCAGAATACGAATGCCACCATCATGACCCGATTCCGCGACGACCGGCACACCACTGGCGCATAATGCGTCGATATATCGGTACACGGTGCGAACGCTGATCTCCAAACTGTCCGCGATCTGCGTGGCGGTGAGCTTCCTTCCGTTTCTAAGTATCCAAAGCATCGAAAGCATATTATCCCATTTCGCTATCGGAAGCACCCTCTTTTCTCATAGAAGTGAAACGATTTAATCTTCGCTTATACCTTTACTGGATTGCATTCATCAACGCATAGAAATGTTTGGGTTCTTGAGTCTTATTAAGACTATACCAAGCATCTAATGTTTGTGAAGAAAACACGTCCAGAGCTTTCAAAACGTGTACCGAAAATTCCAACGGAGCTATTCCAGATGCAGTGATCAGTTTTCCATCCGTTACAACAGACTCCATTTTGTAATACTCTTCGCCCTTGTAAGTAGGACAGACCAATTTGAGGTATTCCAAGTCATTGCTTGTATGCGGGCGTGAATTCAGCAATCCTGTCTGGGCAAGTCCCATTGTTGCACCACAAATCGCAGCAACCAATACACCTTCCCTTAAACACCTCTGCGCGATTTTTAAGATGGGTTGGTGAATGATTTCTGTCCATGTATCTCCGCCGGGTAAAATCAATGCATTTGTGCTTTCAATGCTGCACTCATCCAGTTTCATGTCAGGCAGTATTTTCAATCCGCCCATTGTAGTGACAGGAGTCTTTTCCATTCCCACGGTGACTATTTTAATTGGGGCCAGCCCCTTTTTATAATATCTTCCCGAGTTCAGTTCGGCAGTTAAGTAACCTATTTCCCAGTCTGCCATTGTGTCAAACACATAAAGATATACCGTATTCTTCATTTGCAAATTCTCCTTAATGTACAATTCATCAAGTGATACCAACTGTCCATCAGTGACCATTGATTATCATCATTATAAAATAGCTTCACTGACATCTACTGTCAGCGAAGCTATTAAAGTTGATCATATTCTCTTAACTCCGACGCAACAGCAACAAGTTTTCCCTTCAAAATAAAGGAGATCTGCCCGTCACACTTGAATAAATGGCATTGGCATCAGAATTGAGCCTGCAAATAGGTCAGCTTGGTAGTCATTCGACGAGAGGCTTTTAGACCAGTTACGACAATAAAATGTCAGCACCAGAGTATCTCTTAATAGTCGTAGACTACTCAAAGCGTTTCGCAAGTTATTTTAGATAGAATTCCGCCCTACTTGTAATACGGTTCAGCGTATCACAAATAAGTGAAAAATAAGGGCACCACAGGAACAACACCAATGACTCCAACAGCATCCGCACTAAAAATTGTTCCCGCCGACCCCGTGTCCAGTAAGACTTTTTTGAGCATTAGTTTTTGTCCACGGAATTCTATGACGACCGATACAAACGGTAACCCCAAATTCACGTTTAATCTCATCTGGGCCCTCGTACCCCAACGTATCGTTCACGAGCTACTAATGTGGGGCGAGACGTGTGAAAAAAACAATATTCACGATGAGGGTCCTGCATGTGTAACTCGCTGTATCGGCGCATCGCTGCTGTCGAATTGTCAAACCTATCAATGACAACAACTTCTTCAATGTAGCGGTTTCCCTCTCTCGAATGAGCCTTCGTCGCTTCAAGAACCACCCATTCATTGGGGAAATGCTCCTGCACTTCCTTCCACCGCATCTCGTCACCTCCATAGCTTCAGACAGATCTACCCGGCTGCCCAATGATCTCTACTAAAAAATCGCCGTAGGAGCTCTTCACGGACTGTATCTGTATGCCCGAAGCTTGTACAAGCTTCAGAGGAAGGCGGTTCCAATAGCAACCGACAATATCAGCGTTTCTCTCTGCTCGATTGTCCTGTATCCTCCCCAATATCGGCCACCGGCTTCGGCCATGCTCGAACAAGAGGATGCGTCCGTCTGGCTTGCAAACACGCTGCATTTCCTTCAATGCTTGAATGGGATTGGGGAAGGTACACGTAGCCAGCGTAGATACAACTGTATCAAATGCATTGGGTTCAAATGGCAAGCTTTCTGCATTGCCTTGAATGAGCCGGATTGGCTGGTGGCGTGCATCTGTTTTCTGCATGGCTTCGTTCAGCATTTCAGGACTGTAATCCAAGCCTGTAATGGTACATCCTTGCGAGTAGTAGGACAGGTTTCTACCGGTTCCCACGGCTACTTCCAGTACATCCCCAGAAGCATGCTGCAACAATCGCTGCCGTCTTTTTCGAAAGAATAGCTGTTCGGGTAGTTTCTCATACTGGTCTATCAGCTTGGCGTATTTCATATATTTATAACGGATTTCTTCGTTCGTGTACATCCTATCACTTCCCGCTTGGTGAATGGGTGGTTAGTGCGACAGATCTATGCTGCAGTCACGATGATCGGCTGATCCTTGGTAATTATGATAGTATGCTCGTGCTGTGCTACAAAGCTATTGTCTGGTACACGTAGTGTCCAACCATCCGGTTGCTCAACGACAAACTCTGCTCCTGTAGATAAGAAGGGCTCGATAGTAATGACCATGCCTTCCTTCAATACCCGTTTGTCATGCTTATTATATACGGGGAGAATCTCTTGCGGAGCTTCGTGCAGAGATTTTCCAATCCCGTGACTGCATAGATTTCGAATAACATGATAGCCGCCTTGATGAGCCTCGTGTTCAATCATCCTGCCAACCTCGTTCAATTTCACACCATGCCTGAGGGAAGAGATTACTTTCATCATTGTATGGTGAGTGTGCTGGCATAGACGTACTAATGAGGGTTCGTATGGAGATAGCGGAAAGGAATGCCCCGCATCCGCATAATAGCCTCCCAATTCAGCAGAAACATCGATGTTGATTAAGTCACCCGGTTGAATTATTCGATCCCCCGGGATGCCGTGGGCAACTTCGTGGTTCACACTAATACAGGTGTGACCTGGGAAGTTGTACGTTGTCTTGGGTGCCGGAACAGCCCCATGTTTGTGCAACAACTCCCCTCCAATATGATCCAGTTCCTTAGTCGTCATTCCTACACGGGTTTGACGTTTCATTTCACTAATCGTCATGGCAACGATTTTGCCAATTGCCTTCAGTCCGTCTATATCTTGTTGAGATCCTATTGTCATAGAATTCCCTCCATTATGAGTTATACGTTTATTGTACCCTAATTTATGCGTAACCTGTAGATTGATGACTGAATAATGCCATTAAGAAAGACTGACCTCTGCAGGTTGTCTCTATAATGGGCGATGCACTGCCTAACAGACCATTGTAATCATCACTGACTGTTTCTGTCAGGGAAGAAGCGTTATACTGGTAGTAAGATACAATGTAGATACTGGTATCATACATTCAGATGAATGAAGAGAGGATCGTGAAATATGAGTAAATACGCTATGTTCGGCAAGTTGACAGCCCACCCAGGGAAGCGGGAAGAGCTTGCGAAGATGATGTTGGAGAGCAGTGAAACGTTGAAGGGCATGGAAGGGTGCATATATTACATTCTGCATGAGGCTGAGGAGAATCCGGACGACTTGTGGATCACAGAGCTGTGGGAGAGCCAAGAAGCACACGCAGCATCGCTGAAAAACGATAAAGTGCTGGCGGTCATCAGCCGCTGCCGTCCTCTGATTGCAGGAATCGATGGCATCAAAGTTCGACCGATAGGTGGGAAAGGGTATTAAACAGCTTTGATTGCTTGACAGTCATTGACAATAGTGCACTTGGCGGTGAGGCGGTCCTAGAGTCGAAGCATGGTCAAATAATAAATCAAATTGAACAATTACCAAATTGGGTACAACCGATTTCGAATCAACTTAATAATTGACTATCACTTAGAAATGGGGTGTGGTGGTCGGATATACTTAGGATGTAGAGTTGACAATAGAGGGGGTTAGGGTATGTTTGGTATGCTCAATGTTGGCAGCTTCATACTGGGGCTAATTGCTTGGTCGCTACCAATTGTTAATTTAATGCGTGACCGTAAACATGCAACACAGAATTGGGTTGGCCTGTCAATGATAAGCCTCAGTGCTTGTGGTATTTCGCTATGTTTTCAGATTTTATCTATTTATCATAGGGTGACAATTAAGGATTGGAGTGCACTGCTGGATACTATATCTGCTATCGCGGTGATCTCTTCAATTCTTCTTATAGTTACTATCTTATTGAATGCCATTACGTTGATTGTGTACCGTAACAGATCAGTAAAGTAGAAGGAGATTTTCCAATATTACTGTTCCGTATGTGCAGCCATCTTAAAGTTAAGCAAGAAGCGAACCTCCTCTAACATCTCGCGATCCAGCACTTGCGCTTCGTCCACCACAACCACGGGCTGCGAAGCTTCATTTTCAAAATAATTGCGGCTGCGATATTCTGAGAAAATGCGGTCGACTCATGGTAGCAGTATTGTTCCATTCTTCGCTTCATACTCTTCGATATGTTGCTCAATTAAGTATTCAATTTTCTTGGTAAGCGCCCATTGTTTTTTCTTCGACCAGCACTGCATTTTTTGCAAGGTGACATCATGTTGATATCATTGTGACCGTATACACTATTTACCAGCATTGGTTATTTGCAATTTTATATAAACAAGGATTCAAGGATGGGCTGCAGAGTAGCGATGAGATCCGTGGGTGTGGTAGTAGACTACATGTATTTCATACAACTAATCAACGAAAAAACAGTTCGAATGTACTATCTAAATGCAAAACCTGCATCTAAAATCGAACGAATGAGCGTATTTACCCAAATGCGACGATTCTACATGTACATTTTGCATGTAGTCGAAGAAAATCGCACGTTTCATTCAAAATTAAATGCAGAAATTACATGTAGGAAAGCCTCTATGAACTCCTAAGCTAAGCGCAGAGTTTTCACAAGGGAACTCGTTGCCCGAATGTCTAATATATTCGACAAAACCATATGTCCATTAGCAGCGATTGGAATGAACGGTGCAATTATTGGTACAATGGATAGTAACACGTGTGGGAGGGATGCATAGGAATGAGTGTACTCATGTCAGAGATTATCGGACGATCATTGGATGATTTACTTGAAGAGCCCACTTTCCTGACTGAGCTCAAGGATGGATATAGGGAGAAGGCGTTCAAGTCACTTGCTGCAATCTTATCGACACCTAACCATGTGCACAAAGCCTTCTTGCGCATCGTCTTGGAGAACGACGAAGTTGTACGCATTCCGGCTTATCGTATTCAGCACAACAACACGCTAGGACCGTACAAAGGCGGGATTCGCTTTCACGAATCGGTGAATGAGGATGAGGTTGTCAATCTAGCTGCACTGATGACGCTGAAGAATGCGCTGCATGAAGTGCCATTCGGCGGTGGTAAGGGCGGCGTGGCAATCAATCCGCGGGAATATGACGTTCGTGAGCTGTACCAAATATGCAAGAAGTATGTGCAATACTTCAGTGATATCTTAGGACCGGACAAGGATATACCTGCCCCTGACGCGGGAACTGGGGAGCGGGAGATGAACTGGATGATGAGCGAATACAAGAGCATTCGTCCAGGCCAGCGTTATCGTGGCAGCTTCACGGGCAAGAGTGTGATGAACGGCGGCTCGTTGGGTAGAAGAGAAGCGACTGGCAAGGGTGTGTACTTCACGCTTCGCTATTTCTTGAAGGATTACTTGACAGAGAACCAACAGCAGCTCTCTGAATCGGACAATCCGATTGCGCAGACGGCACTCGCTTATCGCGACCGCAAGTTGAAATTAGCTGTGCAGGGATTCGGCAACGTCGGTTCTGTGGCAGCATTGGAGGCAGTCCATTGTGACCATTTGAGTAACCAAGTGGTTGCGGTCAGTGACCGTAATGTGACGCTATATCATCCGGAAGGGCTGAATATTCCGGCGCTTGTTCAGTTCACCGCTATGAATCGAGGCGATCTTCCTCAGACTGCTGAGGAGCTTGCAGAGGCAGGTGTCCAAGCGGAGGTTCTGGATCGTGAGGATATTCTGTATATGGATGTAGATGTGCTTGTGCTCGCGGCGTTAGAAAATCAAATTCATCAAGACAATGTTAGTCGCGTGCAGGCAAGAATTATGGTGGAAGGTGCGAATGCTCCGATAACGGAGGAAGCTGATACAATGCTTACACAGCAGGGAGCTATCATCATCCCTGACATCTTGGCGAATGCCGGCGGTGTCATCGTCTCTTATCTGGAGTGGCTGCAAGGCAGGGAAACGCAGTTTTACAGTGAGGATGAGGTGTTCAAGCAATTGTTCGACAAGATGAGCACAACGATGAAGGCTGTATATCCGGCTTACATGGGTACGGGCAAATCCTTGCGACAAGTGTGCTACAACCAGGCGATTATGAAGCTGTCCGCCAATCTGTATCTGCAAGGGAAGCTGTTCTAGAGTGATTGCGTATTGCACCTGTTGAAATAGTGGTCAACCCAAGATGAGTCTCCCATTACCAGTTATATCTGGGTCTGACATGCTTCGTAATCCAATCAAGGCTGCCTCCGGGCAGTCTTTTTGCTTGTCTTAGTGTCCAATCATCCAGTAACTTTCCAATTTTATTGACGTATACACATGTAAAAGGTATGAAAGGAGCGGCTTAGATGAAACGAATGGTGAGCATATTGCTTGTGCTAGCAGGTCTACTGGTTACGGGTGTACTGCCAGGAAGTATGTCTGCCTCTGCCAATGGGGCTCCATCTGTGTTCTTGGACGGCGTGGTTCTGGATCAAGAGGATACGATGATCGTAGAAGGAAGAACGCTGATTAGATTACGGGCATTGACGGACCCGGAATGGCTGGTATTCGCTTATGATCCGCAGACGAAGGAAGTGATGTTCCACACTCAGGATGACAGCATATATGTTTACTTGCGTGAAGGAGACAAGACGGCTACGGTTAACGATAAGCAAGTCCAGATTGATACACCGGTTATGAACAAGGATGGTTTTACGTATGTACCGCTTCGCTTCATTAGCGAAACACTTGGGGCTTATGTCCACTATTTCGCCGAGGACAATCGCGTTATCGTTCGCACGCCGAAGGCGCAGGTGAAATATGAAACGCTCATGCACGGGGATCTAACAGATGCGCGGAAGATTGCGATCAACCTGCCTAGACGCGGAACAGGGCCGCAACTTGAATTTGGTGAGATGTACAGCTCCAATACGTATACATTTCCAGAAGGGGAGGCGCTGCGCTTTATCTATGACGCGTCTGGATACAGTCAGCACTATTATGAAGTGAATGAACAGGGCTTTGCGGTGCTGAAGTGGCAGTATGATGCGGTGGCGGATAAGGAATGGGGAACGAAGCCCGCTTTTGAACGCGCCGTTTACTTCGATGATCTGTATAAGAGTCAAGTGTTTTATTACGGTACGCTAGATGAGCAAGGGAACAGGGTGCCATTAGGGGAATTCTATTATGATAATAGGAATCGTGTATCCGTGATGCCCATTGAGGGAGAGGTGCGAACGGATGCGAAGCCTTAAATAGTATTTTATCAAAGACACCCCCGCCAACGAAATGGTGGGGGTTGCAATGAACAAGACTAGGGTATATACTGTATATATCTTAAATTTAAGATATATGAAATTGAAATAAGATTGGAGGCGAGTAGAATGGATAATCGTGAGCGTTCCTTGAAGCTGTTCGTGGTGCTGTCGAAGGCGTACAAGGTTGTGATGGATCGAGCTGTGAAGGATATGAAGCGGAAGGGGTTATCGGCTGCGGAATTCAGTATCTTGGAGCTGCTTTATCATAAGGGGCGGACACCGCTGCAACGTATTAGCGAGCAAATTCTCGTTACTAGCGGCACGATCACATACACGGTAGATAAGCTGGAGGCGAAGGGGTACTTGCAACGGGTGGCTTGTCGGGAAGATCGGAGGGTGACGTATGCGCACTTAACAGCTAGTGGTGAGGAGTTGTTCGATAAGCTCTTTCCTTCTCACGCCGATCTGATCGAATCTCTGCTGGATGGTATTTCACCGGATGAGAAGGAAGTGGCTATTACGCTGCTTAAGAAAATTGGGTATCATGCACAACAGGAATAATTTTTTCGCATAAACTTCAATATAAAGATAATGAAAATCGAATGATACGGAGGCGACACATTATGACACAACGTACAGCAGGCATTCATCATATTACGGCCTTCGTCGGCAATGCGCAAGCGAATGCGGATTTCTATGCGGGCATATTGGGACTGCGACTTGTGAAGAAGACGATCAACTTTGACGCTCCTGAAGTGTATCATCTGTATTTCGGCAATGAGACGGGTAGTCCGGGAACGGCGATCACGTTCTTCCCGTTCGATGGCGCTAGAAGGGGAAGGGTCGGCGGCGGACAGGTAGGGGTTACGACGTTCGTGGTTCCTGTCGATGCGCTTGCCTTCTGGGAAGAGAGATTGACGAAGTTTGCCATTGCATTCGAACGTGTACAGCGCTTCGGCGAGACTTATCTGCGATTCCAAGACCGAGATGGGCTGCAGTTGGAGATCGTCGCGCGTGAGGAAGGACCTGAGAGTCAATGGTCGTTCGGAGGTGTGCCGGCATATCGAGCGATCAAGGGGTTCGGCGGTGCAGTGCTATATAGCATGGCGCCAGAGCAAACGATGCATACCTTGGAGCATGTGCTCGGTCTGGAACGAATCGACGAGGATCAAGGGCTAGTCCGATTCCGCGCGCCTGGGGAATTGGGCAACTTGGTCGATGTGAATGCATCGGTAATGGGCAGAGGTCGTGGCGGTGCCGGTACGGTACACCATATTGCCTGGCGGGCAGCAGATCGGGAGGATCAGGAGAGATGGCGGGAATACGTAGATGAGCGAGGCTTCCAGCCGACACCAATCGTGGATCGTCAATATTTCACCGCCATCTACTTCAGGGAAGCGGGAGAAATATTGTTCGAGATCGCAACCGATCCGCCGGGATTTGCAAGGGACGAACCGTTCGATGCCTTAGGTGAGAAGTTGATGCTGCCAGACTGGTACGAATCCCATCGGGAACAGATTAAGCAAGGCTTACCGCCGCTAGAAATTCGTGTATTGGAGGAGGATGTACAATGAAGCATCTGTTTGTGCAAGGAAGTAACCCATCGGCACCTACACTGCTGCTGCTTCACGGAACGGGCGGAACAGAGCAAGATCTGCTGCCGCTTGCGGAGCAGCTGGACGGTCAGGCCTCGGTGCTTAGTGTGCGGGGGAATGTGCTGGAGAACGGCATGCCGCGCTTCTTCAGAAGGCTGGCGGAAGGGGTGTTCGATGAAGCAGATCTGATTGCCCGAACGCAGGAATTGCATGAATTTGTGAATCAGGCTGCTGTGGAGTATTCCTTTGACCGAGGTAATGTGGTGGCAGTAGGTTACTCGAATGGTGCCAATATTGCCGGGAGTCTGTTGATTCACCATCCCCAATCCCTTAGCGCTGCCATTCTTCACCATCCGATGGTACCGCGCCGTGGCGTGGAATTGCCGGATTTGTCAGCTGTTCCGGTCTGGATCGGTGCCGGGCGCCATGATCCAATCTGCTCCGCACAGGAGACGGAAGAATTGTCCACTTTATTAGAAGGAGCGGGAGCCTCCGTAACGGTTCACTGGGAACAGAGCGGGCATCAGCTAACGAGAACAGAAGTAGCAGCTGCTAAGAAATGGTACAATGAGCATATTACCCAATAGGAGGGCTAGGCGATGATTGTACTTGACCCGGCAGCACTATCCGCTCGCGACAATTATAAGCTACTTACTAGCAGTGTAATTCCGAGACCGATCGCACTCGTGACGACTCGTTCCCGAGAAGGTGTGCTGAATGCTGCGCCATTCAGCTACTTCTCCATCGTGGCCAGCGAACCGCCGTTGCTCTCGATATCTGTACAACGCAAGCAGGGCGTTATGAAGGATACAGCCCGTAATGCAATTGATGCTGGAGCATTCGTCGTTCATGTCGTGGACGAGTCCAATGTACAGGCGGCGAATCAAGCAGCAGCGAACTTGCCGTCAGACGAAAGCGAAGTATCATGGGCAGGCTTGACCCCTGCAGCTAGTGAGGCTATTGAAGTCCCTGGCATACAGGAAGCGAAGATCAGAATGGAATGTGTACTGGATCAATCGATTGGCCTCGGCGGCAGCAACGAGCAGGAACCAACCTGCGATTTGTTGATCGGCCGGGTTGTGCGATTTCACTTCGCAGAAGAGGTCTATAGGGATGGCAGTGTATTAGCGGATCCCTTGCAGCCGGTCAGTCGCTTGGGTGGCAATGATTATGCTGCGGTAGGACGGCAATTTGACTTGGATCGTCCACAATAATGGAAGCATGGAAGAGAGCCGAAGGCAGAGAAGCGATGCCTCGGCTTTTTTTCTGTCTTAGTATGCTCTGAGAAGATAAGAATTGAAATCTGGCAAAATAGCTGTTAAGTTTGAATCGTGGATAGGATTAGTAGAAATGGATGGAGGAACGAGAAGGATGGAGTGGAAAAATATTTATCGAGGTTTGGCTATGGGGGCAAGTGATGTCGTACCTGGAGTAAGCGGGGGCACGATCGCGGTGCTGCTCGGTATTTATGATCGGCTTATTGCAGCGATCAACGGGGTATTTTCGAAGAATTGGAAGAAGCAATTAGGTTTTTTGATCCCACTAGGGATTGGTGTCATCCTTGCTGTATTCTCCCTTAGCCGTTTAATGGAATGGCTGCTTCATGCGCATACGGGGCCGACGTACTTCTTCTTTCTCGGATTAATTCTAGGTGTCCTGCCCTTCTTATTCCGCAAAGCAGATGCCAAACAAGCTTTTCACATACAGCATTTCGTTATTTTGGCGCTTGGTGCGATACTGGTCGCTTCTCTGACATTTTTGAACGATAGTGAAGGAGCCATAATCGAACAGCTTTCCTTCCGTACATATGTGTTGTTGTTCGTTTCGGGCTTTATCGGAAGCAGTGCGATGGTATTGCCGGGAATTAGCGGATCGTTCATGTTACTGGTGATCGGTGTGTATCCGACGATTATCAGTGCTGTGAGTAATCTACAGCTAGACGTCATTGCGGTCACTGGCGCAGGAATTATAATCGGAATCGCTGCGATGAGCAAGCTGATTCACTACTGCTTAAGTCATTATCGGGCTGGCACGTTTGCTCTGATTATTGGTATGGTGATCGGATCGGCATTTGTCATTTTCCCCGGTATTCCGACAGATGCAGTGTCGTGGGGCGTTAGTGTTCTCACTTTTATCATTGGCTTGCTCGTTGCTTATTTACTTGGAAAAGTTGAGTATTGATGAATCGGCATATTCCTCATTGGAATAGCAGATCACAGGCGTTTGCATTACGGCGGTACTTAGCGTGCGTGTGCAAGGGACGTTGAAGTGCTCAAGGCACTGAATAGGGCAAGCTGTATGAGGCTAGCAGTAACCCTACCAACTCCCTTCGGCTGCTTACAGCTGTTTTGGCGAAGATGGATTTGAGATGATCCTGCACAGTATAGACAGAGATACACAAGCTCTCTGCGATTTGCTTGGTGGAGTCTCCGTGCAGCAACAGCCGTACAAGCTGCTGTTCACGCAAGGTTAGACCATAGCTGTCCAGCAGCTGGGTCAGCACTTCCCTAGGATTGGCCCGCTTGGATATAATGGCGTATTGAGGGGATTCCGCACTGAGCCGGCTTGCTTGCAATGTAAGGTATGTCCCATCTGGCGCACGCAGACCTACTCTGGCATTGGACAGCATGTTATGCGGGGAGTGGACGCCCTCGGTCTCGGCTTGTGCTTGCGAGCATATCGCCCGAATGGGTCTCGGTAAGATGGCTGGTCCGATATTTTCTTGCTCACGAAGCCATTGAAGCAATGCTTCAGCAGTTCGATTGAAGGAAATCAGTTCGAGATTCTCGTCTACGATCAGAATGGCTGCTTCTAGCGTTGGCATATGGCTGCCGCTGCTTGGTGCAGCTAGCGTGAAGGCGTGCAAGCTCTGAGCTATGGCAGGCAGCTGCACAGACAGTTGTTCCAGCTCATGGCTGGAGAACAGCGCTTGGTCGGTTGAACGGAACAAGGTTAGGAATCCCCAGCACTTCCCCTGATGCATCAGAACGGCCCGCAATTCATCTCCAAACCCGGCTGGCTCCAGAATTTCGCGGAACCGTCGGGAACATCCCAAATTTCCTTCTGTAGCTAGATGTAATGAAGCGACCGGATTAGCCGACTTGGTTAACGCTTCATAACGATTAAAGTCCTCTGTTAAATATTCATTGGCGAATAGACGATCATGCATCCGTTCAATACGATCATCCGTCACTGCCCCTATCGATAGCAGGCTGTCTGGATCTACAAGTGTGAAACAAGCCGACTCGTAAGGAAGCCATGTGCGCAATTGGTTCAACACTTGTTGGCGGTATACATACGAGTTATCGGTTGGTTGCGCTTCTCTGATCATCGTCATAGGTTAGTCTCCCTTTTCTCTTCGGTAGGCTGTCTGCCAAAATCCCAGCTTTGTGGGATATGTTTTCGTTGTGGACGTTTTTATAATTGATAATGATTATTACTCTTAATACTCTACATGAAAAGGGAAGGAAGGAAAAGGGGCAATGACCATTTGGCGATCTGTATGTTCCCTGGTTGTATGCATGGCAGTTATAAGTGGATGTGCTTCGAATGCAGAGCAATCCGTGCAACAGGAGGAGGCAATCAAGGTAACCGTGTTGACACCCAAGTCGCCTGCACTTGTTTCCACCATGCTTGCTTCAACGCTGAACGATGAGGTAGTAAGCATGGAAGTGAAGACCTGGGATACGATAGAGCAACTGCTCGCTGTCGTTCAGGATGGCGAAATTCCGTTTGTAATCGCACCGCTGAACATTGGAGCGAATGCATATGCGCAGGGACTGCCTTTGCAGTTGGTGGATGTGAATACGTGGGGGGCGATGTATCTCATTTCCTTGTCCCCAGATGTTGATGAACTGGCAGATTTGGAAGGGGAAGCTGTGTACATACCCGGTCGAGGCGGACCGCCAGACTTGCTGACAGACTACCTACTGTCGAAGGATCAAATAAGCGAAGAGGTAGAGCGGGTATACGCCGCCGTACCGGAAATTATGCAGCTATTAGCAAGCGGGGAAGCCAGTCATGCGGTTCTTCCTGAGCCGGTTCTATCTGGACTTCGCGCTCAGTCTGACCATCTTACAGAAGTATTGGATTATGATGCAGTCTGGCAGCAGATGTTTGGCGGCAGTCTGCCACAGGCAGGACTATTCGTCCAACGGGAATGGGCTGCTCAGCATCCTGAAGCGGTACAAGCGGTACATGCAAAGTATACAGAGGCGGTTGCGCGAATCGAGCAAGACGCAGCAGAGGCGGTACAATTATCGGCTGAATTATTCGGTATGCCTGAAGAAGTGCTCACACAAGCTATGCAGCGTCTGCCTCTTCAAGTGATGCAAGCAAGCGAAGCAAGGGCGGAGGTAGAACAATATTTCAGCATCCTATTGGAAGCAAGTCCCGATTCTATCGGAGGGCAACTGCCAGATGAAGGCTTCTACTACCAATTTGAATAAAAGAGGATATCTATATACGGGTATTGGTTTGGTGACCGTGTGGGGAATCGTCGCTATTGCTTATCCTGCTGTTGTGTTACCTTCTCCGTATGAAACCTTGCTAGCTTTGCTAGAGCTGTCGAGGACTGCACAATTTTGGCACTCGCTAGGCGTTACGTTCTGGCGTCTGACGGCAGGCTTTGGTCTCGCTCTCGTAAGCGGTGTATTGCTTGGGTCGCTTGTGGGGCACAAGCTTGTAGCTTATCAGCTGCTTCGTCCGGCAGTATTGGTCGTACAAGCGGTCCCACCCGTTTCTTGGATGCTGCTCGCAATCTTGTGGTTTGGTGTTGGGGGAGGGGCGCAAATCGTCGTTGTATTTTTGGCGCTATTTCCGATCTTCTTCTTCCATATTGCACAGGCTGTACGCCAATTGCCGACAGATTTGCTGGAGATGGCCAAGGTGTATGAGACCGGCTGGATCAAGACGATTCGGGCAATTTATGTTCCTGCCATGAAGCCATATTGGATTTCGGCTCTTGCTATCACGGTCGGGATGGGCTGGAAGACGATTGTGATGGCTGAGGTGATCAGCGGCCAGACAGGGGTGGGCGCCGTCATGAACACATCGCGCATTTACTTGCAGACCGATGAAGTGATGGCGTGGTCATTTGTGGTTGCTTGTTTAGGTGTGGTATCCGAGGCGATTGTTAGAAAGTTGAGCGGAGGTGAGCGACATGATCCGATTCGATAGGCTGAGTGTTACATATGGAGGGAAGTCAGTTTTCGCAAATTTCTCCTTTCAACCAGCTCTCCATGCTATTACTTGTCTGATGGGGCGATCTGGAGTGGGCAAGACATCGTTGTTACGCATCGCAGCAGGCTTGCAGCAGCCAGACGATGGCTGTGTTATTCGACCGGAAGGTCGTGTGGGCTATGTATTCCAGGAACCGCGGCTGTTGCCATGGTTCACGGTTGAAGAGAATCTCATGTGGCTTCTTCCGAACAGGTCTGTACAGAGGAAAGCGCGTGTACGGGCATTGCTCGATGCTGTGGGGATGGGCGCAGAGACTGCGTTATATCCCGCTCAGTTGAGTGGGGGGATGAAGCAGCGTGTGTCATTGGCGAGAGCCTTCCTCATGAGTCCGAGATTCTTATTGATGGATGAGCCTTTTCAGGGACTCGATAAGCAGACGAGAATGAACATGTATGGGTTGCTGTTGTCTCTATGGGAGGCCGAGAAGCCGACGGTCTTGTTAGTGACCCATGATTTGGAGGAAGCGCGGACACTGGGACACCACATTATTAAGCTAACAGGTTCCCCTGTAACGGGTTATACAGAACTGGCAAACAAGCGGATGAACATGGAGGATGAATGGAATGAACCAAGCATCAGAACCGAACAACTGGCATGATCCGGCTGTAGTTGCCTATGATCAGACTATTCCTCGCAAGATTCCCGGATATGGGCTCTTGTATGAGTTAACAGCAGATCTTATGGTGGCATCGCTAGAGCAGAAGAAGTCCGTCATGCCTAAGCTGCTTATTGTCGGTGCTGGCGGCGGTCAAGAACTAGTCACGCTCGGAGCTGCTGGAACCAGCTGGAGGTTTACAGCTGTCGATGCTTCCGAGCCGATGCTAGAGCTGGCGAAGCGGCGCAGTGCTGTGTTCAGCGATAGAATTCGCTATGAACAAGCGGACTGGGAGACGTACTCGGATGAAGGTATGTATGACGGGGCAACCTGCTTGTTAGTCCTGCACTTTGTGAAAGGGCTGCACAATAAGCGGACATTCCTCAGGCGCATTGCAGAATCGCTTGCCCCAGGAGCGTCCTTCTGTCTTGCAGCGATTCAAGGCGATCCGGCGCACGCATCATTCAAGCTGCAGCTACAGGCATGGAAGCGATACATGCTCCGCAATGGGATCTCACCGGAAGCATTTGAGGAATTTGCCGCTTCGTTAGGGAGCAGATCAGAGCCTGCGTCAGACGAGCAAACGATTGCCTTGCTTCACGAGTGCGGCTTTACCGAGGTGAGCGCTTATTTCGGATCGTTCTTGATTACAGGCTATCATTGCAAAAGAGCAGCTGTGCAGGATACTGTTTATGACGGTTGAAGCTCCGTCATCGTTGCACCTCCCTTCCGGCTGAAATGAAATAGCGGAAATAGCGGGAATTCCCGGTCCTATATGGCGGCAAATGAGTTCGTAGTGGATAATAGCGGAAATTATTGGTCTAATCAGTGGTATTTTCTCGTATCCACATAGCATCTCATGAGAATAAGTCCACATAAGTCCGCTATTCGTTGGACGTTGCGATCTTATCGGTAGTGTCAATAAGTTTGTGTATTCAACTTTAGGTAGGGTACATGGAATTGTATAGTGGTGGGCGTAGCCCAAGC
>CAJXLT010000021.1 GCA_913056365.1 uncultured Paenibacillaceae bacterium
GCTGATCATAACCGCATACCGGACAGGTATACATAGGAGTCCCCCTCGATTTTTTCTATCCCGTTTACTACTATCTTCATTGATGAACCGATAAAAGGAACCTTGAAAAGCTTGAGCCGATCAAGGTTCTTCATCAACTCCATTATTTACTACTGAAACGTGATATTCAACCATCTACTGTACACAACTCTCCTGCTAGTCCATCACTACCAACTCTAATGTTAATAGCCAAGGGATCGTCTGACCTAACCCTTACATCTATTGCTTATTCTAGTTCTAACAGCGACAGCAGCCACAGCTGATAGCTGGCGGCTAGCGGTTCGCCCCACAAGTAGCCGATGATGCCGCCAAAGGCAAGGAACGGACCGAACGGGATCGCATCCCCTCGCTTGTATGTCCCTATGAGACTTCGCCCCCCAATCAGGACCAATCCCGTCACGCTCGCGGCAAGAATAGCGATCACACTACCCTGCAAACCCGTGAACAGTCCTATGACTGCCATCAGTTTGATATCCCCTCCGCCCATGACGTCCTTCTTGTACACCTTCCAGCCGAACCACGCAAGCCCATACAGCGCTAGTCCGCCAGCTGCGAATGCTGCCCAGTAGTTCCATAGAGGCAAGGGATGACTGATGAACCTGAACAGTGCGCCAGAGACGAGAGCAAATCCTATCAACTTATCAGGAATGATCCATTCTCTTAGATCTGTGATCGCAGCAACGACAAGAATGCTAACAAAGAGCAACCCGACAGCCAGCTCCGGTACAATGCCCAACTGCCAGCCGACTACTGCGAAGCAAGCGCCAGTCGCCAGCTCTCCCAACATATAGGCAGGAGAGATGGGCGAGTGACAATATCTGCACCGGCGTCGCAGCAGCACATAGCTGGCTACTGGAATCAGGTCGAGAGGAGATAGCCGGTGACCGCACTGCGGGCAGTGCGAAGGCGGTGTCGCCACCGATCTGCCGCGCGGCATACGAATCGCGACAACGTTCAGAAAGCTCCCGACAAGCAGACCAAGCAAACCGCATAGCAGGATGACGTACAGATCGATCCACATGCCGCTCATGTCAGCTCCACCAATCCCGAGAGTGCAGCCGTTGCTGCTTCTTCTGTCACTAGCCGCTTCATCAGCAGGTCACGTATGGCCATCTCCATCGATTGCATGCCCTTCACCTGGCTCGTCTGCAGTACGGAGCGTATCTGGTGTACCTTCTCCGATCTTATGAGATTGGCGATGGCAGGCGTATTTATGAGCAATTCTACGGAGGCTACTCGTCCTCTTCCATCCCTGAGCGGGATTAACCGCTGTGCCATGACCGCTAACAACACCGAGGATAATTGCTGGCGAACCTGCTGCTGGCCTTCTGGCGGGAACACATTGAGGATGCGGTCAATGGTCTGCTGTGCGTCGCTTGTGTGCAATGTGCCCAGGACAAGATGCCCGGTTTCGGCTGCGGTCAGCGCGATCGAAATCGTCTCCACGTCGCGCATCTCTCCGATTAGAATCACGTCCGGGTCCTGACGAAGCGCTCCCTTCAACGCCAAGGCGAAGCTCTCTGAATCTCTGCCGATCTCGCGCTGGTTGAAGATCGATTGCTTATGTGTGTGAATAAATTCTATCGGGTCCTCAAGGGTCAGGATATGGTAATCACGTGTATCGTTAATATAATCGAGAATGGCGGCAAGACTTGTCGTCTTGCCGCTTCCGGTAGGTCCGGTCACGAGCAATAAGCCCTGACGCTTATGGGCCAGCTCTCTAAGTGCAGCGGGCAGGCCCAACTGCTCCAGCTTCGGAATATCTGTCGCCAGCAGCCGGATGACCAGACTGACCGTGCCTTTCTGCAGGAAGGCGCTGACCCGGTAACGGGCCCGTGTGTCATCGGTGTAGGAGAATTCAAGCTGCCCCTTGTCTAGCAACCGCTCGAATTGCAACTCGTTCATAATTTCCTTCGCCAGCTCATGGGACTCCCGCTGGGTGAGCAACGGTGATTGGGGCAGCGGCCGCAGCCGACCATTCACCCTGAACATCGCATACGCACCGGTCGTAATATGAATGTCGGAAGCCTGTATGTCCTTGGCAAAGTCAAGCAGCTTCTGAACCGATAGCACCATGCGTGTCTACCCCTTTCCTTGCAGCTGTCTTCGCAGCCGTTGCCAAGGAGTCAGCGCCCGGCGCGCCGCTGCTTCCAGCGCCTGCTTGGTCTCCGCTGCCGACTGGAATCTGTGCGACCGGTCATAGGCGAGCAGCCGGTTCAAGATACGCGCCGTATCGCGTGTCATGCCTCCTGCTCTGGCCTTCACGGCAGTCTGTGCGAAATAATGCAGCTTCCCCTTATTCAGCAGAACGTGCATCAATGCGCCAAGTCCGTACAAATCGGTACGCACATCGGACTGTTCCTGCTCGAATTGCTCTGGAGCGGCAAAGCCGGTTGTGCCAAGCTGTACCGTATCCAGTAATCCGTCCGGCTTGTAGCGTCTGGCGCTGCCGAAATCGATCAGGTGAACGCGTCCCGCTGCATCGAGCAGCAGATTGCCCGGCTTCAAATCCCGGTATATGACCGGATGCGGCGTCAGGGTATGCAAGTATGTCAATATATCGCATAGCTGCATAGACCATTCCAGCACTGTTAGCTCATTTACCCTTCTGCCCGAGCTCTCGAAGCGCTCCTGAATCGTCTCCCCCGCCACGTAGTCGGTCACGAGACAGCCTGCAGGCGCGGCTTCGCTCGGCACTATATAATCCACAATCGATGGCACGAATGGATGGTTCAGCGTGACCAGCACATCCCGCTCCCGCATGAAGTCGATGGGTGCATGCTCCTTATAGCGCTTGACCACCCGCAGCTTGCCACCTAGCTGGATGTCTTCGACCAAGTACACGACGGCTTCCATTCCTTGGCCTAATGTTTTGATAATCCGATATCTGGAAGCCAGCAATACCGGCTCCGGCGCAAGTGTCAGATGCCCTCCCGCACGAGGAGGCGTTCCTCTGACGGTTACCACTTTCCGATCCATTGGCGCTCATACCCTCCTATCCTGAACTCGAAATCCTGGCGCTTGAACGGCACAGGGATCGTCGTCTTATATGTAATAACGACCTCCACCATCTTGTCGGCGAAGGTTGCCTTCTCGACAGTAATGCTGTCCTGACGGAAGAGGGCATGCTCCTCGAATTCCTTCAGCCTTACGTCAACGAGGACAAGCTTGCCCAAGTCGTCCGTTACCTCCTGCGCCCCTGAGCTTAAGCCTTCCAGCATCTCGCCTAATCCGTTGTCAGAATTGGCGGATTGCGCAGCCTTAATGAATTGCCGCATCGCCTCGATGTCAGAATGCTCCTCCGCCAAGTAAAAGTAAGCCCTATCGAACAAGTTGGCTGCCCTTGCGCTATAGGAGGTCGTGCTGTAAGCCAGCTCGTTGGCGAAAGCGAATATAATCGACAGCTTGATTAGAGTGATCAAGAACAACAGCATAATCAAGTAAGCCGGCAGCACGATGCCCGACTCCAGTACGAGCGTTCCCTTCTGCGTCTTGAAAAAACGGGCAATCGGATGTTTCACCTGTATCATCCTCTACTTCTTAGTAACTCAATTGCATACGCTTGTTCAGCTTGTAACGATTGCCCTCCACACGGGACGACGTATCTCCCCCATAATCCAGCCAGCGGAATACCTGCGGCAAGAACCACAGCTTCATGGAGAGATCGACCTCGGTGTCGATTCTCGTATATTTGCTATACAGATCGAACCGCGGGTCCTTCACCTGAATGATAGATTGCAGTCGATTGATTTTTTCTTCCGCGTTGCTCTGCGTGCCTAGGAAAAATCTCAAGTAATCCTTGTACTTCCAACCGAGCTCCGGAAATCCCTTATATAGCGGAATTCGTTCCCCTTGCTTCAGGCACGCCATATCCATGAAGGAATCGAAGATCGCCATCACTAGCAAAATAATGTAGCCAATGCCGAACGGAATCGCCCGAATAGGCGCATACTCCTTGGCTACGACCATGTGGGCAAAGTTAAGACCGAGACGCATTAAATAGACATAGCCCATGACCGCCTTGTAGTTGTCGCCAGGTGTATGACTGCCTTGAATGACGTATTCCACCTCTTCATCGAACAGCAGATTGTATGCCGTAAAGTCCGTCTTCGCCATATCCCCTGTCTTCATCCGCAGCAGCGCGTATTCATTAATGAGCAGATTATCCCCGCTGTCCAGATTGGCGGCAATGGATGCCATCTTCTCGTCCAGCATGTCGCCGCCGTTCTTCGCAATTTCCGTCGGTTCTGATCCTTGTTGGATTTCTTCCAGACTGACGTCACTCGTAGCCGCCGCAAACTTCTGATGAATGCCGGCCATCCGATTGTACTTTTCCAAGTAAAGTTGATAGTTGGCTGTTGACGAGGCGAATTGCCCCACATTGAACAGATCGTCGAAGCAGTTACTGACACTGTTGAACATGGCCATTACCTCCGCGCGGTCCTTTCTCGCCTCATCACTTTCCCGCTTGAGCTTGTCTACCGTATCCTTCACTTGACTCAAGCTATTCTCAAATCCTGTTGAAAAGGTAATCAATTGCAGAACCGATGCATAATCCTTCAGCTTCTGCGCATCGAAGGTGTCCGCTGGCGAATTCTCTATCGTGAAATCACCTGGATTGGACGCTTGCAGCAGATGGGCAATTTTTTTCTCGCTCTGCGAGATAGCCAACTCTAGCGATTCCTTGGAACCAGAGTAATTAAACGGCTCCTGGTCTTCCCTCACAGGCTTGCCACCGTCAACAATAGGTCCTTTCCATTCATCGGCCCGGGTTTTCAGATTGGAGACTGCCGTCGCGGCGTCCTTGAGACCCGCTTTGACCGCCTCCAGATCTTGCGTCAGCTGGGAAGGGCCACCGTCAGCTACCTCTTTTTTCTGTTTCTCAAGTTTGGCATTCAGCTTGTCCTGCGCCTCCTTGACGGCTGTTCCACAAGAGCTGCAGGAGCCGAAGAAGCCTGCCTTGAGCTTGTCCCCTACAATCGATCTCGTGTCCTTCCGGCGTTCTTCCGCTGCTTGTGCGGCATTGTCATACGCCCCTTCATTCTGGCGTGTATTGTACGGATCACCGCCCGCATTGTGTGCGTCGATGCGCTTCGAAGCCGCAATCGCTTTGTCCAGACTGGATTGGCTAGCTGTCATGGATTTCAACTCTGTCTGGATATTACCGAAGGAGGTGCCGGCGTCTTCGATCCAGCGTTTGGCAATTAAGTACATGCCTAGGTACGCATTGACGTTCTCCTTCAATTCTGGATTCTCGGCAACTTCGGCCAAATTGTCTGTATCCGCTTCGTTCACCAAGTCCAAATATTGCTGATAAATCGTAGCGCGTATATAGATCAGTACGTAAGTAATGATCGGAGCGATCGGCAGCTTCGTCGTATAGTTCATACGGAAGCCTTTGGCAACAGCATAGGAAATAAACTGCGGTGTCAGCGAGGTGCTTTCATATTCGTCCTCAATCGCATCAAGTCCCAGCTTCAGCTCGTCAATCGTATCCTGAATAATCTTGTTGTCCTTCTCCATATTATCAAGCGCCTTGGTCTCGGAAGAGTTAGCCTTCAGCTTGCTCGCCATCTCGCTCAGCGGGTCAAGCATGGCTAGTGAGAATTCAAGCGGTCCCTTATATTTCATGTCGTCGAGCACTTGCATCGTGAATACGTTGCGGTCGGCCAGTGTCAAGGCGACGTCCTCATTCTCGTTGAACATCGTCTCCTCCACCTGCAAGTTCAAGAAATCGCCACTTCCGCCCAACGGCACTGTTACGTTCCGGTCCACTACGTCCCGCAGCATCTCGTTCAGATTGGCATCCTTGAATATGTTCGTACCATAGACACCATACTTCTCTTGCAGCTCGCGGTCATACGTTGACAGAATCGATCGGTTCGCAGCTGCGAGTGACCGCTCAACGACCAGATTCGCTGCCATAATTCTCGCGTAATCAATCAGCACTGCCTGAAAAAAGAAAATAGCCGTTAACATAATGAGAAGAAACAGCGAGACTGAACCCTTATTGTTCTTCCAAAACTTCCTCATTTCCAACCTCTTTTCCGGCACTGCTTATGGAATCAGTGACTTGATGAAATCGAAAATTTTCGAAAATGAACTTTGCGTTGCAGAAAGCGAATTTTTCTCCTTCCTGAGCGCATAGGAGAATGCAAAATCGATATAACGCGCAAATTCCGTCGAGTCCATTACTTCCGTTACAGCCTCCGCATAAATCTTGCCGTTGTCTTTTTTGCCTGGAACGAAATAGGTAATGAAGGGGGAGACCTTCATCGGGTGCTCCAGCCTGACGACGACAAATTGCCGAATCACTTTATTCTGGAGCTCCACCGTTCCAGACATACCCTCCGGTATCCCTCTAATGCCGCGCGCCAGCTTCTGCTCCTGAATCGATCCTCCGGTATAGTCCGCATGTCCAGTAGCCGGAATATCGACGGTCACGCTGCCATTATCGGATATGCGCCAGTACAGCGGTAGTCGGCCCTCAGCAGGACTCATGTGCCAATGTGTAGCAATGCGCTCTGCGGCAACGGACGCATGAATATGCAGCGTCGTCAGCTGGTAGACATATAATGCGAATAAGATAAACGCCACATTCGCCAGCAACAGAATCGGGAAAATCATCGTCGCTTCGATTGTAAACATACCTCGATTGCCGCGAATCAATCGCTGCATGCCTCGATAAGCATGACTGCTCGTCATTCTCTCGCACCTTCTTCCTCGCGAAGCGGACAACCTTCTCCGTTCTTCATGACAGCTCGTCCCGCTTGCGTGTTACGACCGGCTCGACCTGGCGCCGATAGTTTCCTCGATCCAGCCTACCAATTCGAAGAACCCTTCCAGCGTGAAGGTAAGCGACTGCTTCTCGTTCAAGCTGCCCATCTCAATATCGAGCCTGTTCTCTCCCTCTGTGCAGACGACCATGTATTGCTTGGTCTCACCGTCAATATCTTCATTCCAGCTGCACATGTGGGTTCTTGTCATCCGCTTGCGCACTTGAACCTCCGCCTCAGATGAAGCACGCAGTCTGTCAGAGAGCGACGTGTCGGCATTCGCCGCGAGTTCATTCCTCTCCGTCGTTCCGGTATTGACGGGAACCGGCATTTGCGCCATCATTCGCTGCATTTGCTCCAGCATCGCGCTCATCGTTCCCAGCTCAGCTTCCCGCTCCTTCTCCGTCTGCTCTTGCTCCGTCTGAAGCACGTCCTCGCGTACAGCTTGTTCTTCCTTCATTGTTGTACCCTCCTGATTCAATGTGTGGTGGTTCGCTTCCGCTTGCACTTGCAGGGACACTTCCTCCCTCGGTTCAGCTGCTGGAGACGGTGTCTCCACAGCAGTCTCGGGCATTGCTTGCTGCGATTCCTCTACCGAATGCAGCATTGGTTCGGTCTCCTCATTATCCAGATTAGCGGCTTGTAGAACATCGGTTGCCGTCTCGCGTTCTGCCACGGCCGTCAGCGTATCTGTCATCGCCGTCGCTTCTGTCTCCACATTGCTAGTCGATTCTACGCTGTGGGAGGTCGGGGAGGTCGCGATCTTCAGCTCACTTCTCGTCGGTTCCTTGTGTGCGAAGCTGATTCCGCTATTCATATGCACAGCTTCCGCAAGCGACTGCGGCTGTCCGAGCTCGACAGTTAACGGAATGTCGTGCAGCAACGAGCGCGGCTGCTGCTCGGACTGAATCGTCATAACCGCAACAGGAATATGCAGCTGTCGGTCCACAGGAGCGGCAGCTTGATCTGCGGCATGCGCGAGCGGCTCCTGTGCAGCTATATCGCGAATAGGCTGCCGTATAGCCATGTGGTCAGCCGGTTCGGGATCCGGCTTGCCTGTCTGTGGCAAGACTGTCTCCGGTATGGATGTCTCCGCCACGGACGTAGACTCGTCTTCCTCCACTTCCGTATGTGCATGTTGCTGTTCTCCCCATGCCGGCTGCTGATCCAACGCTTCGCTATGCTTATCTACACACTCCCGCACATCTTCTGCGTTGAACGGCTTGAGCAAGTACCCGGCCGCTCCGAGACGCACAGCCGCCATAATAGCGTCCTGTTGCGCACTGGAGCAGCAGATGATAATCTGTGCGCGCAAGGACGCGGCCAGTAGCTCGCGCAGCATGCCCGTGCCTTCATCCTGTGAGGCTGGCATACTCAGAAAGATCATATCTGCATCCAGTTCCTTGCAGCGCTGCACAATCTCTGTGCTCTGATCCAGCTCTCCAGCCACCTTGTGTCCTTGCTTCAACAATATCTCCTTCAATAGCTGTCTCGTAAATCGGGAATCATCAATAACGACAAATTGATAGCTTGTCATAATGCCTCCTGTCCGCTCTCATACGCTGTATGACTAATATAAAGATTGAAGTCGTCGGCAAGTGGAATGCCCACAGGGGGATTCTCATACAGATGCCTATCATGCGCGATGCGCAGCCTCGATGTCTCCGGGTTCAAGCCTGCTTGGGTGCCGATCGCATACCTCTCCCAGACCGGATCAAGCTCGGTTGCGCCGGGCACGGCATTCAAGCTGCCCAATACCGCATTCAGTTCAAGTCCTTCGTCTGCATGAATACCGCCAACCAGATTCAGCTTGGAATATACACCGTACAGCTTGATCGATTGATTGGCGTATAAGTAAGCGAACATCTCTGTATCCGTATCATGGACATACTCCCCGAGTTCAATCGAGCCGGAAGCCGCAATAATCAATGGCGGACACCGCCCGTCATCAGCCGAGCAGCCTGTATTGATGGAGCGAATATCGCGAAGCTCCACATTGCCGTCTACATAAACTGTGCCGAACAAGTTAATCTCGCCGTATACCTTCAAGTCGCCTTGCACGAACAGATTGCCCGATTCAAGCCGGAAGCCGTCGCCGATGACCGCATTGCCATTCACAGCGAGCACTTCCCCTTCATCCAGCGTTAGCGTTCCCTGCATATCGGCCACTACGAGCTCCGGGTCCGGATAATCGACTGCAAGCGAGCCGCCTTCGATCGTCAGACTGGAATCAGGCGTCATGCTGAATAGGCTGTTCGTCAGCAGCACATCCGCGGACAAGCCGCTCGCTGGCGGACGAACGATTGAATCGCCCTCCACCTGCGCCCACACTTGCTCGTAATGCTTCCAACCCTCCTGCTCGGTGTCCATTATCCATTCGGGCTCCTCCGGCAGCTCCGGCACTACGGCGCACAGCCCTGCGCAACCGTCCACATGCTGACTCATGATCGTGCCGACCGTGCTGCTGACATCCACCCTCTCCGCCTGCTCCAGCGCAGGATCGCGAATCGGTAGTGAGCTTGCGTCGAACAATCTGCCGGAGGAGCGGATCAACTCGCCTGTGGCATTATAAAATCCTCTGAGTGCAGGCAGCTCTGTATCTACATGGTCTGTCACGCCGGGTTCCTTCAAGAACGTCGCGCGATCGCTTATTCGCAAGTCTCCATCGACATATATATCGCCGACTGTATACACAGCCCCGTTCAAGGCCAGTGCCGTTCGGCGAGGGTCGCCTGCTGGAAGCGCGAGACGCTCCTCATCGACATTGGCAGATACCGCATAGCGCATGACCGGGTTAATCGAATTGATATACATGACTCTGCTTTTGTGCACTTGGATCGGTACGCTCATCGCCACCTTGCCTGTTGCGTAGACGGTCACCTTGCGCACATACGGATAGTCGGGGTATACTGTCGCCTTGCCGACCGGCGTAGCCTTCAGATCAGCCACTGGCTCGCTCTCCACTGCAATCACGTAGCTTTCCTGATCACTCGCTCCTGGGAACGTACCTGGCAGTGTAGCGAGAATGCTGCTATAGCCGTTCAATCCGAGCAATTGATTGTCCAACCATTCAGCCCTCTGACGAGCATCCGGCTCCACGGTATTGGCATGGACAACGGCTGCACGGAGTACAGCGGTCGCTTCATCCAGCCCCTTCTGCGCCAATGCCTCCGCGACGATTCTGGCTTCGCCTGCCGCGCTTGTCCGCATCCCTTGGCTAACTACACCGAGCAGCACAACACCAAGCGAGATCAGTAAGGTAACGGTAAGCAGTGTAATGAGCAGCGCCGACCCTTGCTCCGAACGAAGGAGCCGCAAGTGCTGCCGCCACCCTGTCCCCTTCTTCCACGCGGTTGATCCCATCAGTACATGCGCAGAAGCGGAATGCGCGAATCAATGATCATTTCCTTCTGCTCCTCCTTATGCGAGACGTTACGATGCCCGTACAGCATATACAACTGCACAGCATTGTGATCGCCTGCCACGGCCAGACGGGCTTCTCTAATTCGATATCGCTCACCCAGATCCAACGATCGAATCAAGTTGCCGGATTGGACATGTACCACCTCGATGGCATTGGTGCCAGCCGCCGCGTCCGGGTCGATAGTCATCTCGTATTGCTCCAGATATCTGGCTGCATCGGCAGAGCGCTTAATGTAGCGGATGGACGTCCGGCTGCCTTGTTCGCCGTCCTCCACATAGATCGCATCCTTGAGCTCCGTCATCATGCTGCTGAACACGGCTTCGCCCCTGCTTCTCATCTCGCCTTCGATCAGGACGCTCTTGTATATAGACAGCGCCATGAACAGCATCGCATACGCGATCGACACGACCATGCCGAATATAAGCATCGCCGTAAGTACTTCAAGTATGGACAGTCCCTTCTCATTGCGAAGCCTGCTAGCCTTCATCATCGTCTCAGCTCCCGGTCAAATACGTGTCGAGCGCGACTGATTTGGAAGCCGCCGGACTGCCGTCATCGGCAGCGCCCCAGTATACAGTCACGATCATGCGGGTCAAGGACCGCTCCATGTACAGCGGGAAGATCGGGCGATTCGCATCGTTCAACGTCTCCAGCCGACCGTCCGATGCTCTGTCGATCTTCACTTGGAATCGATAGACCGTCGCCTGTACGGAACCGCCCTCCTCGTCAACCGGCGTGTATGGCTCCAGCAGCCCGTTGAACAATGCCATCGCCCCATGTCCCGCATTCGCTTGTTCCCGCTGTACGGTCAAGACAGTGCCTGGCGACAGTGCCTGCACCAACTGGCTGTAGCGTGTCGGATCAAGACTGCCTGCCGGTGCGGGCGTGCGGAATGCCTCCTTCAGCTCCTCCGCCTTCATTCGGGCCAGGTTGGCAGCGATAATACGGTGATTATTGTCAGCCGAACGCTCCATTGCCGTAACGAAATACCCCATGAAGGACAGCGAGACGACAGCAAGGACGGTCGCCGCAACCATAATCTCAATTAATGTGAAGCCCGCTTCACCCTTGGCGAACGCCGCTGCTCTATGAACACGATTAATACTTGTTCTGGTCATAGTTGATCGCATAATTCCGGCTCTTCTCCAGCGTGAACGCAATATCATCGAACGGCGCTGCCGCTCCGTCCTGGAACGATTGGGTCACGCGAACGGTGATTTGCTGTGCGCTCGAAGTCGGCCGGATCAAGTGGATCTTATCGAATACCGCTGGCTTCCAAGGTCGCCCCGTCAACGAGTATTCGATCGTCGAGGACAGACCGGGAAGCCCGAACTTGGCGGCAATCGGGCGCCTGAATGCATCATCGCTCCAGCGCAGCATGGCAATGACGGGCTTGGAGGAGATAGATGCTGCTGACTGATCGATCTCAATCTCGAAATCCAGCTCAGGAAGCACAAGGATGTACATCGTCTTGATCGTCTCAAGTCCCCCTGTGTTCGTCGCCTTCGTCATTAGCTGATACCAGCCGTAGTCATCGAACGTCTTGCTTACACTTGTCCCTCCGCTGTTGAAGGCAAGCGTATACGCCGCCTCATCTTGCTCAGGATCGAGCATTCTTGTGACATAGTCGATCGTCTCGCCAGCCGATTCGGCGAAGCCGTATTCGATTCGTTCGATCGGGTCGTCATCCGCGGTTGTCTTCATCGCCCGGATGGTGAACGCTGGCGATTGGCCCCGCACGATGAGGAAGTCGGAATGAACGACAACGTCAGGAGCGGGCGGTGCTTCCACCTCCACCTCGGGAGGATTCTTCGGCTTGAACGCGATCACTTGCCCGGCAATCCCATTCGATCGATTGACACCATTGGCTCGGAAGCCGACGGACGCATCCGCTAGCCGGTATGTGCCAGGCGCACCCGAATAAATGAGGCTAATCCCCTTGTCCAAGCGAAGCTCGCCGCTGTTATAGACAAAGTTGCTGAACGGAATGTTCAGCTGCCCTCCAGACAGCGTAATGCCGCCTTGGGCGCCGTTCAATCTGTATCCTGACGGCAACGGCTGACTGATGACGATATTGCGGTAATCTCCCCACGGCTTCTTCCCCGCTTCGGTCCGATTGACGAGATCGATGAATGCATGCTCCGTCCCCGTATAGGAAGTGCCGCCATAAGAACGATTCGACCTGTACATGGACATATAATGCCGTCCGCCGCTCAAGCTGACGATATTCTCGATCGCATTGTAGCCCTCTACATAATTCAGTTCGTTGTTGCCCGGATCATCGAGCCAGATCATATGAAGCGGAATATCCATCGCCAAGTACAAGTTGTCGAAGTCATAGGTCGCCTCTACGGCGCGATTGATCTCCCCGGCAAGCTTCGAATCCGTGGAATAGCGCGACTCGTACTTCTCATTGTGGATGCGTGTGTACGTGTCGAAGCCGCCGTCGGTCACGAGAATGACAGCAGGCTTATAATTCGGGTCGCCATGCTCGCGCTCGTACAAGATATAGTCCATCGTCTCATGCAGCACTCTAGTTACGTCTGTATGCTTCCCCTTCACATGCAAGGAGTCTGCCTTCTCTATTAAGTAGTCATAGTCGTTCGTCTGCTCGATCATATGGTCGTATTCAATGTGATCCGCGAACGGGATGAACGTGACCCGAGGAGAGACGCCTACCTGCGGTCCCGTCCTCTCTGTCAACGGCTTACTCTTGGTCCAGCTTCGGACGAACTGATTCTCCCTCAGCGACGCTTTGGCATTCGTCACGTTGTTCACCTTCCGCACGGCCCGATACCGCTCCTCCTCATCGTCGGGATACAGCTCTCGCAGCCGCTGTACGAACGCGCGAACCCCGTATCGCGCCGCATCAAGCCGTTGCGGGCGATCGCCGCTAGGAGCAGATGGCGCATCTGTCTCCATACTCTTGGAAATATCCCACAGTATTATATAATCAGACTGGTCGCGGCGCTCGATTTCGATAGTCGGCGACAGCGAGTACTGCAGTGTGAACGGATCGCCGATATATACCGTAGATGCCGGCGCTGTCATCGCTCCTGTCAATCGCGGGTCTGTCATTCTAGTAGTCGGTCCTTCCACACGATTGGCGAATTCGAGCGCAGGCGCGTTAAATAACGTAGGATTGCGAGTGGACCAGTCATCATTGATGGTATATTCCAATGTAGCGTTGGCCAGCGCATGGCGAGCGGGCTTGCCCTTGTAGACGAGCTTGACCGTCACTTCTCTGCTGCTTGACGTTCCGGCGCTGTAGAGGAAATCGGGAATCGAAATTCTAAGCTCGTTGTACTTGATCTCCACCTCGTCATTGAACACGTCCCCCGAATAAGACACGATGGCGAAGCCGTATGGGATCGGCTGCACGATCTTCGGGAATTGGAAGTACGCATCCCCTGACTGTCCGCTCGCCGCATACGGCGTGACCGTATATTTCAGCGTGAATTCTTGTCCTATATAAATGTCCTGTTTACTAACCGAAACCTTCCCCTTCAGACCGAAGCCGCTCGCCGCACGAACGGCTGGATCAGGCAGGAAGGGAAGCAGCAATACGATTATCAGTACAATTCTCACTATAAATCCGGATCGTCTCACTTGGTCGACACCATCCTTTCATAGGCTCCATAGATGTTCTTCAGCTCCGGTGCATAGTAAGCTGCAAGCGTCATATGACAGACTACCTGAGGGTCGTCCGCATGCTGTTGGATCGTATCCGCATCCTGTCCCACGACGCTGATCTCAAGCTTGTCCACTGTCAGAATGCGCTCGGAGGTCTGAATCTCGTCCAACAAGCGGATCACCTGACTATAAGTTCCCTGAATACTCGTCGTCATCGTAACCTTGCGCAGCTGCGACTCTGCACTATCTGCCTCAGCCAGCGCAAACATATAGCCGTTCATCCTGGCACCGCTTATCGTCTCCAGCATACGCATCGTCTCCAGCATGCTCTCTGTATAAGGCGCCTCTGGAAGCATCGCCTTGATCCGCGCCAGTTCGTAGTCCATCCGCAGCGATTCATCCTTGGCTTCTCTACCCGCACTGAGCAGCAGCTCATATTCTTGTTGCTTGCGCGCAAGCTGCTGACTGGCGTTCTGCCGTTCAAGCTCTGTCGGTCTGACAAAATACACATAGACTACTACAATGAGCAACAGGGTGCCGGCGGCGACAAACAACCGTCTCATTCGCGTATGTGCCAATACATTCACGGCGATGCCTCTCCTTCCGCTTGCTTCAGGTCAGAATCTGCCCCCGCAGCCACCCCTATCGCAAGCGTAGTCTGCAACGGCAATATCCGATTGTCCGTCACTGCCGCTTGTCCGGCTGCATCCAAGCCAATCTTCTGCACATGACCGAGCTCATCAACGGTAAAGTTGCCCGACGCCCGCAGCGAGCGGACAAGCGCCGCTACTTGCTCCGCATCCGCGAACAGTGCAGTCAGCTTGATGCTTGCTGGCCCATCCATCGCTACCACTCTGACATTCACGTTGTCCGGCAGCAGCTGCGTTAAGGAATCGAGCAGCTCGACAGGCTTCGGCGCACTCTGCTTGAGCTGTTCCGCCAGCTCGATATGCTGCTGAACGGCTGACTGATTCGAGAGTCGCACGGGTGCTTGCAGCTCCGCGATGCGCAAGGTGACCTTATCCAGCTCTGCATGGATGCGATTAGTCTGAACGATAGCGTCAAGCCACAGCCATGCGAGCAGCAGGACGACACAAGCGACAGCGAGCGCCACTGCTATGCTGCGCAGCCGCTTCTTCAGCACGCCCGCACCGTTCATGTCCTGAATGAAGTTAATCTCGAGCGGCATGAGATCACGCTCTGCGCTGCTCATCGCGAGACCCCCTTCATCGCCAAGCCGATCGGAATCGTATAGTCATACGGTGTATCATCCGCTTCCTGTACTAGCAGCTGCAGCGGCAACGCTTGTATATCCCCCTTGAACGACTTCTCCAAGTACTCCGCCACCGTCTGTACCTTGCGGACATCCCCTGCTAGATAAAGGCGGCTGACAGCGACCTGATTCTCGGACACCGCATATACGTAATGATTCAGCATTCGGACAATTTCCGCTGCCAGCATTTGGGCCGAATGATTCTGATAGTACTTCTCCATCTCCAGCCCGGGCTGTGCAGCATTGCCATGCAGCGCATGCATGAACACCGGGGCGCCTTGCTCGAATATGGACAGATTCACTTCATCCACATCGATATGAAGAATCGCGTACAATGACGTCAGTCCGTGCAAGCCCCATTGGTCCATGCTATAGAGCATACGCTGCAGCGCAAGCGGAGCCAGCTCTACAGATACGGGCTGCAAGCCGGCCAGCTTGACCGCTTGCACATGCTGCTCGACGATCTCGCGGGATGTGACGAATACGAGCAGATCTTGCTCTCTCGCTTTTCGTTGGGTTCGCCTCCCTTCATCTGCTCCTGCCACATAGGACGAGCCGAGCGGCACATAGTCGAACAGGAACTCCTTGAAGGGGAGAAACTGCCAAGAATGAATTTCGACGTCAATTTGCTTGCGCATATCCTCCCGTCCGGCGGCGGGCAGCGTCAAGCGATGCATCATACTCTTGCCTGCCGGTACAGACAAGTACACCTGCTCGCCCTTGATTCCGGCATTCTGCGCAAGCCGTTCGATCTGAACAGCCAACTCACCGCTGTCATAGACGCTCCCCTTGGACACCAGTCCTTCCTCAAGCAGCACCTCACTGCTATGCAGCACTGTCAGTGCATGGTCATGGAGCCGCACCTTGACCAGCTTAATCTTGGTATCCGTCATGTAGAGTCCGCAGGCCTGCTTGCGACGCTGGCGCATGAACATGGATAAGAGCCTCCCTGTTATGGTGTGGATGGCGCTGCATTCGTAATGGCAGCATTGCGAATCGCATCCTCTGCGACGTATCCACCGAATACTTCTGCAGTCGTTGCTCCAGTCGTCCGAATCAAGTTGATATGATAGCTGAATCCAAGATTCGTTCCCTGCGTAATGCGTACGCTAGTCGTTCCGGCATAAGCAATATCCGGATTTTGCGGGTCTTTGATGTCCTTCTCTAAATAGCCGTTGTTCAATAACGTAGTGTAGCTTACCGTCTGCGTAGTGCCTGCTGCTGCATCGGGGGCGAAGCCTTCGGTAATCACCTTGTATCTGGCCGCATCTACGATAATCTGTGCATTGGCGCGGTGAGAGTTCTTCTTCGTATTATTAATAATGCCACCGATAGACGGGACCGCAATGAGCGCGATGATGCCAAGAATGACGACGATCGCCAGCAACTCGATCAGGGTAAGACCCTTCTGATTTCGCAGCGGCTTGAATACCCGCTTCGGTGTACGTATAGCTTTCGGTAAAGTCATGGACTCCATGAGACAACAGCTCCTTCTCTTCTATTGAATAATTTGTTCATACAAGGAGAACATGGGCGTAATAATGGCGGCGACGATAATACCGACTACGACAGTCAGCATCATCATCAGCGCCGGTTCGATCAATGTCTTCACCTGCTCGATTGCCCGCTCCACATCCGACTCGTAGTAATCGGCAACTTTGGCGAGCATGACGTCCATTCGCCCAGTCTCTTCTCCAACCTGAACTACCTGATTGAACAAGTCCGGGAAGAACCCGCTTTCCTTGAACGGCTCTGACATCTGCTTGCCCTGCATCATCTTCTCCCGCGTCCGGCTGAGAACGCGCGCAGCCGCTGCGTTCTGCACGACCTTCTCGGATACCGAGAGAATCTGTATAACCGGAATTCCTCCATAGAACAAGGCAGCCATCGTGCGGGCTAACCGGGCTAATGTCGACTTCTTCATGAGCGGACCGAAGACGGGTACCCGGTACTTCATCGCATCCAACCAGTATTTGCCCGTCTTCGTCATCAGGACCATTCTGGCTGCAAGCAGTGGAAGCATGAGCAGGACGAGCAGCCCGTACCAGTACTGCTCTACGATGCCGCTGATCGAGACGACGAACGTCGTAATGAACGGAAGCTCGGCGCCTTGCTCGGCGAACAACCCTTCGAAGGTTGGCACGATGCTGCGCAACAGGAACACGATGACACAGGCGGCAACGACCAGCACGATCGCCGGGTACATGAGTGCAGAACGGACTTTGGCAATCGATTGGCTGTCCTTCTCGTAGTGGTTCGCCATATGCTCAAGAATGTCGTCCAGATTGCCGCCGACCTCGCCGGATGCGACCATGTTGACGAACATCGACGGGAAGTCCTTCGGTCGCTTCGCCAGCGCGTCGGATAGCTGCAAGCCAGCCCGCAAGTGATCGAGCACTTCGGACAAGGCGCGCTTCATCCTCCTGCTCGGCGATTGATTCGTCAGCAGCTTCAGCGCCTGGTCAATCTGAATACCGGATCGGATCAAGGTCGCGAACTGCCGACAGAAGACGACGAACTCCTTCTTGCCGAGACTGTTGCCGAGAGTGATCTCCATATCTAGCACTGACTTCTGCTTTTCCGCCATCGACTTGACCGTTAGTCCGCTGTTTCGCAGCTCCAGAATAGCCTTCTGCTTGCTCTGCGCCCACATCGTCCCGCGTATGGCCTTGCCCTTCCTGTCAACCGCCTCATATACAAAGCTTGGCATAGCATCCTACTCCAGTTCTATTCATGGCTTGTGCCTATTGCTTATCCATCACTCGTGAAATACGGCCTTCAGCACTTCCTGCATATCCGTCTTCCCTTCCAGCACCTTCTCCAAGCCGTCGGACATCATCGTGCGGAACGACTTGCCGGCAAGCAGCTTCTCGAAATCGCCCATCGTGCGATTAGCCATAATATAGGCGCGGACATCTGCGTCAATGACGAGCACTTCATGAATGCCGATTCGCCCTTGATAGCCCGTATGACCGCATGCGCCGCAGCCCCGCCCCTTCAGCAGGTTCAGATCTTCTGTGTCGCGGGACCTAATCAGCTTGTGGGCGTGCAGCAGCACCTTCTCTTCGTCTGTCGCAGGCAACCATTCCGCGCAGCTTGCGCATACTTTGCGCACTAGTCGCTGCGCCGTCACACATGCCAATGAGGAGGCGATCAAATATCCTTCAATGCCCATATCCAGCAACCGATCGATCGTGCTAAGCGCATTGTTCGTATGAATTGTGCTAAGTACAAGATGTCCGGTCAACGATGCGCGCACAGCGATTTCGGCCGTCTCGGGGTCACGAATCTCCCCGACCATAACGACGTTCGGGTCCTGGCGAAGAATAGAGCGCAGACTCGAAGCGAACGTCATCCCGATCTGCGTATTCACTTGGACTTGTGATATACCGTTGAACCGATACTCAACCGGATCTTCGACCGTAATAATTTTGATATCTTCGTCTTTCATTTCCCGCAAAATGGAATACAGTGTGGATGTCTTGCCGCTTCCGGTCGGACCCGATATTAGAATGATGCCGTTGGGCCGTTTGCTCATTTTTTGGAAAACACGTAAATTGTCTTTATTAAACCCGAGTTCATCCAGCCCTTTGATTCCTGCCGATTGGTCCAGCAGACGGAGCACAATGCTCTCCCCGTTCACCGTAGGCAATATGGACACCCGAATATCGATCTTCTTGCCGGCAATATGGAGCTGTATGTTGCCATCCTGCGGCAATCTGCGCTCGGCAATATTCAGCTTGGCGACAATCTTCACCCTCGTCGTCAACAGTGCCTGCATGTTCTTGGGCAGCTCTCTCTCCAGCCGCAATTGCCCATCGATCCGGTATCTGATCTTGACATCCTTCTCATCCGGCTCGATATGAATATCACTGGCCTTCAGATGAACGGCCGAATGGATCATCTGATTGACCAGCTTGATGATCGGCGCATCACTGTCGGCGGCATCGGCCTCATCCGGTTCCAGCGCTGACTCCGAAGCGGTCTCCTCGATCCATTCGTCGAATTCGCCCTGCATGCCGTAATATTGATTGAGCGCCTGCTCGATCTCCGAGCGCAAGCCGATCATCGGCTGCACTTCCTGACCCGTAATGAACTGAATCTGTTCAATAACGGAGAAGTTAAGCGGCTCGATCATAGCAATCTGCAGCTTGTTCTTGGCGATTCCGATAGGAATTGCGCCATACTTGCGTGCCGCATCTTCGGGAAGCAACTTGACACACTGCGCGTCAACCTCGGTATTGTACAGATGGATGAACGGAAAGCCTAACTGAAATTCCAATACTTCTGCCAGCACTTTCTCGGTGATGAAGTTCATCTCTACCAGAATTTCGCCAAGTCGTTGCCGTGTCTCGCCCTGCTTCTTCAACGCCTCGCCAAGCTGCTCCTGCGAAAGGATGCCGCCCGTTACGAGTAGCTCGCCCAGTTGCATCAGCTGTCTCCTCCACTGTCAACCGCCGTACTAGCCGGCGGCAAGGTTTCGTAGACCAGGCTTGCTTGCGGCGCATAGTAATGCTTGTATAGCAGCTGCCGTTCACCGCCAGCCATCCCGTACACCTTAACGAGCTGACCAGGACGCCCTTGTACGGTTCTTGCCTGCGCCCCTTCAGCATGATCCTCCAATCTGATACGTTCCGGCTCGAATACTTCTGACTGCACAGCTATCTCCGCTGGCGTCCAGCTTGCCGATGTGCTTCCCTGCAGCTTGAAGCGAGCTTGTGTACCGATCGTATCCAGCGCCCCCTTCACTGCGAAGGTGTGCGGATTGAAGATCATGAAATCTTGTTCCCCATAGCGGAAGTCCAGATCGAAGCCCGGCTCGAGCGATGCAGGAAGCTGCTTGTGCGAAGCATGCACCCCGACCTCTAATCCCGCCTGTACCGCTGTATACAGCAGCGCTGAGCCTATGCGCTCCAGCGTCTCATCATCGGGGTTCAGACCGTGCGATGACACTACATCCGTAGCCCAGTGATAGAGCGAGAAGACGCCGTCGGGCTGAATGCTCAGCGAATCAAGCTGTTCGGCCCATCGTTGCATGGACGGACTATCCAAGTTGAACTTCGCCTCCAGTGACAGATCCTTCAGCCTCGGAGATACGGCACTTCCAACTGCCGTATCGGACTGCAAGCGGTCCTTCGGCTGGGAAGCGGACCGCACTGACTCGCGGCTCGCGCTGACCTCGGTCAACATCAATATGGGCAGGAATGCGACTGTGACAACCAGCAGCGTGAACTTACTCCATGATTTCATGTTGTCCTCCTGATCTGTCCACCGCTGCAGCCAAGACCGCTTCGGTGACATAAGAATCAGCGCTTCCCTTCAACGTATAGAAAAATTGAAATTCGCTCGGACCGATCAACAGCCTGTCCTCGTCGTTCAGCATGTATTCCCTGTAGGGGGCAAGCTTGACGCCATTGAGAAAAGTGCCGTTCCGCGAGCCGAGATCCCGCACTACGTTCTTGCCTGACTTCTTCATCACTTCCACATGTGTGCGGGATACACCGTCTGCTTGTTCCTCATAATGCACCGCATCTGCCTGACTGCCGATTCGGAACACATCCTTGTGAATAGCGATGCGCTCCATATGCCCGGACCGCTGGACGATAAGATAGGACAACGCCTGCTCTTCTTCCTGATGGCTGCTGTTGTCGAATCCCAAGTGTGCTGTCACCGGGCTTGTGCTCTCACCAAGCATGCGCGTATACAACGGCAATGCTTCGTAGTAATGCTCCGTCGGCACCTCAGGACCTACGATCTGCACAGGCTCGCGCTCCGTTGCGTGTCTTCGCTCCGGCTCGGTCGGCTGCATCTCCTTGCTCTGCTGCTTGTCCGACAGCTGCTCGGTCGGTGGAGCCGTGCCTCCTGTCGCGCCTGGCGATGACTTCGGCTTCAACAGCAGATGGCGAATGAGCAGAACAACCGCGAGCAAGACAAGCAGCAGGAATGGACTGAGCCATCCATCGGCGCCCTTCTCCAGCACATCCTTCAGCGTCAGCGCAAGACCTACTGCTAGCGCAGCGAACGCTATGTTGCGAAGCTGAAGCTCCTTCTTCGCATCCATCTGCTTCAACAGCTTGTTCCGCTTCCCCGCCTCATGCTGCTGGACTGGATCGGCGGCTTGCTTGCTCTCCTGCTTGACCTTCTTCCCCTTGTCCGTCTGCTTGCCTGCACCCGGCTTGATCGCCAGCGCCCGGAGGAAGGGATCGGCAGGTCCGGCCTCATCATCCTTCTCCGGTCCAGACGTCTCTTCGCGCACGGCTTGCTTCGCTGGCTTCAGCTCAGTCTGACGCTCCGTCTGCACTTCGACCGGGCGAGCCTTCGCTTCCTGCACCAGATGCATACGCGCAGGCGCGTCTTGCTCCTCTGATCGCTGGCCAGTCTGCAGCTCCAGTCTGTGCAGCAATTCTCGAAATCCCGCCAGTGTGAAGGTCTCCGTATAGAAATATTGCAGAATCGACTGTAAGCCCGCAGCATCCATGCCATCTACGAAAGCAATCAAGGTGAGCGCAAGCTGCTTCAGACGTTCTGGAACAGAGCCCGTCAGTCCCACATTCTCTGTCGGCAAGTAGACAAATCGGACATCGGTAATGTCCGCGCCGACAAAAATAAAGTTCTCGTGCAAAATATGCTTATCCTCATCCAACATATATTGCTTGCAATCCAATAGCATAAGCACAGTCTTCAACAATATCTCGTAATATTCCGACATCAGAAGGCGGCGGTATTGCAGCACCTGCGACAGCATCTTCGTCTCGCTGATGGCGTACCGCAGCTTAATGACGAAGTCGCTCTCGTCAAATGCAATCGGGAGCAACCGCTCGATGTCGTATTGCCGCAGCATTCTCACCTGAAGGGCATGCAGCTCCTCACGCTGAATGCCTTCCTCGCGGAAGAACACCAAGTAACTCCCGTTCTGTTCCACGAATTCATATAACAACTGTGTCAAGCTGTTCACCTCTAAAGCATTCAATAGTAGAAGATTGTAACGATGACGCCAGGCACAACAGCGTACATGAAGGGCATTTGGATCTTGCCTGTTCGGCTCAAACTCCGCACAGCATGGAGATCACGCATCACCGAAGTGAATAAGAAGCTTCTGATCGTCTCCAGCAGCTTCGTCCAGAGCAGCTTGCGCACCGCCAATATCACGATGCCGTACAACGCCGCGAACACGATGGAATGCATAACACTGTATAAGGAAAATTCAATGCCAGTCATTGCACCGAGTGCAGCGAACAGCTTCACATCGCCTGCTTCAACAGCCTTGAACAGATGCAGCACCAGCATCGCCACGAAGCCTGCAGCGAGACCGCCCAACGAGAACAACAAGCTAGGCAAGCCTTGATGCACCCATGCGTTCACCATGCCAGCAGCTACACCAGCGACATTCAGCCAGTTCGGCAACAGGTGGTAGCGGATATCCATGTAGGCTGCGCATGCAAGGAACAGCGCCAGCATAATCAATGTGCTCGATTCCACGGAAAGCTCCTTTGTCGTCCTCGTAATTTTTATTCGTTAACTTCCACGTCTTGATTCATGTCAATATCCTCATCCGCCTGATCCAGCACATCTTGCACCCAATTGACAATCTGCTCGCGGAAGGCAACCGCAATAATAATCAGCACACCCGCAATCAGCAAAATTTCCAACGTACCCAAGCCTTTTTCATTTCGCCAAAATTGAACAGCCCAGTTTCTCAACACTAGCACTCTCTCCTTTTATCTATCAGATTCATCTATTACATTAAGGTCAGCGCCGGATAACCGACGATCACCATAATGACCAGGAAAATAAACATCATCGGGAACAGCATCTTCGAGCTTGCTTGCTCGCCCAGCGTCTTGGTCATGTTCTTGCGCTTCTCCCACAGATCCCGGGATATCTCGCGCAAGGAAGCGACGAATTCCTCTCCCCCGCGGTTGTAATTCAACAGCATCGTAGTCGAGAACACCGTTGCTTCCTGAACACCGCAGCGCTTGCTGAATTCCTCAATCGATTGATGGAAGGAGTAGCCGTTCTCCAGCTCCGCCGCAACCATACCGAGCTGCGTATACAAGGCACCCGACTTGCTCTCGCCTGCTTGCTGCTTCACGCAGTGAATCAACGCTTTCTGTACCGTCTCGCCCGCATTAACGAGCAGGATAAGCTTATTCAGAAATTCAGGCAGGTCCATCGTAATTTCCCGCTTCATCTGCTTCACCTTCTTCTCCAGATCTTGCAACTGGATGAGCGGGATGAACAACGACAGGACGAATCCGCCGAACGTGAACATCAGGTTGTCTTCCATCATGATGCCGAGCGCACCCCCGAACAACGCAACCAACACAGAGATGGACAGCGCGTCTGCCAGGAACATCTTGCTTGCGATGAGCGCCCTCCGCTGCCCGTGCAGCAGCAAGATACAGTGATAGATCTTGCCGCTTGTCTTAGGGATGCGCTTCTCCAGCTTCAGCACATAGAGCAACGCCAGACTGTAAGGAGCGAGCGCAGCAAGCCGCGTATAAGCCTTGTTCACCTCAACTGCTTGCTTGTAGCTGTCCAGCATGCCACCCTTCACAATCGCTGTGACAAGGAAAGCCGCGTATAAGAACAAGAATAATCCGCTGACCATAACATCACACCTTAATATCCATAATTCGCTTCGATACATAGAAGCAGCCAGCAAGCACTACCAGTGAACCCGTCATGACCAGCCGTCCGCTCAAGCCCTCATACAGCGGCGCCATATAATCGCCAGAGAAGAAGGCAAGTCCGGCTATGAGTGCCAGTGGCGCGAACATCATCGCCGTCGATTCGAACTTCTTGCCGGCGATCAGCACCTCGATCTCCTGCTTCACTTCAATCTTCTCGCCGATCATATTCGAGGTGCGCCGAATGACCTCGACCAAGTCACCGCCCTGCGTCCGGCATATCATGAACACATCGATAAAGTTCGTTACGTCCTCCACGCCTGCCCGGATGCTGAAGTCCAGCAGCGGCATCTCCAGCGATTCGCCATTGTCAATCCGGTGATTGATCTGATTCAGTTCCTTGATGATGTATGTATCCGGATCTGGATACAGCAGCTCCAAGTCCTTGACGATCTCGCTGAACGAATTGGACACCGACCTGCCTGCCGCCAACGATGACGCGAGCGAGTATAGCGCCTGCCTGAATTGGAGCGTCAGCTCCTGCTTCCTCTTATGCAGCAGCTTCTGCTTGCGCAACTTGGGATACAAGAGCGCGAACACCGACATGAGGGCAGCTGCCAGCACGCTCTTGTAGAAGATCATGCTTACTAGGAAAATCGCCGCTGCGGCAATCAGCACACTGCTCGCATACTGCATCCAGCTCAGTTGATATTCGTTGTAATTAATCGGTTGATTCTTCGCCTGCTTCTTCAGCGGGAAGGCCGACCACTCCAGAAATCGCCGCACGCGCTGCGGCAGCCAAGCCCCTGCACTAACCGTCTCCATTACCGCTTCGATCCCCTTTCTGCAACGGCAATATCTCCCTAACTTGCTCAAGCTTGATTCCTGCAAGCTGCAGCTTCGTCACTTCCTGCATCGGATTGCCGGTCGGCTCCAGCGCACCGATAATCTTGCCAGCCTCCGTCTCGCCCTTCTCCCGGAAGCGGAACAAGCTGTTCAGCATAACTTCACCGTGTTCATCCACACCGACAATCTCCGATATCTCCACGACCTTGCGCGATCTGTCCCGCAGACGCATCAGATGAATCATAATGTCGATCGCCGAGGCAATCTGCTTGCGAACGACGGTGACAGGCAGCTCTGCTCCGCTAATGACCATCGATTCCAAGCGACTCAGCATATCCGTCGTCGAGTTCGCATGACCGGTCGATAACGAGCCATCATGCCCCGTATTCATCGCCTGCAGCATATCCAGCGCCTCCGCACCTCTCACCTCGCCGACAATAATCCGATTCGGGCGCATACGGAGCGAGCTGCGAATGAGCTGGCGGATCGATACCTCCCCCTTCCCTTCTGTATTCGCATTGCGCGTCTCCATCCGCACAATATTCGGGACATTAACAATTTGCAGCTCCGCTGAATCCTCGATCGTAATGATCCGTTCATCCGCTGGAATGAAATTGGACAGCGCGTTCAGGAATGTCGTCTTGCCCGAACCCGTTCCACCGCCGATAAACACGTTATACTTGGCAACGATCAGCTTATGCAGCAGCTGCGCCACCTCCTCGGTTAGCGCCCCCAGCCGCACAAGCTCCTGCATATCCATCGGCTTCTCCGGGAACTTCCGAATCGTCATAGTCGGACCGTTCAGTGCGATAGGCGGCAGCACGACATTCACCCGTGAGCCGTCCTTCAATCTGGCATCGACGATCGGACTGGACTCATTCACAACTCGGTTGACGAAGCCGACGATCTTCTGAATCACATTTTCCAATCTGCGCTCATTCTCGAATTTCTGCGGCGACTTCATGACGTGACCGCTGCGCTCTATGAAAATTTCGTCATAGCTGTTAATCATAATTTCGGTAATGCTCTTGTCCTCGATCAAGGGCTGCAGAGCGTCCAGGCCTCGGAATGAATTCATGATCCGCTCGATAATCTGCTGCTTCTCGCTGATCGTCAGATTATCCTGAATCGTCTGCTCGAACACGACCTGTTCGATCTGGGCCAGCACATCGTCATCCGAAGGAGCTCCCTCCTGATCGAGCCAGCTCTTGACCATGAGCCGCAGCTCCTCAAACCGTTCATCTGTAACCGTTGAGCTACTCATAGCGCCAGCAGCTTGGAGGCGGCCAGCATCTGCCTCACATAATGATTGAAGTGACGATTAGATGCATAATCGGCGATGTCCGCTACCTGCTTCCACTCTGGAATGTAAGGCAAGGACGCCGTGATAGGCATCTCCTCATCGTGAAACACGCGTTCATCCAGCTGCTTGTTCATAATGAAGAACAGTTGGTTGAAAAACCGTGTGTCGCCAAGATTCGCCTTATGCAAGAACTTGATCTGCACACCCGTCTTGGCCCTACACTGCTCGTTCTGCTGGAGCAGCCAATACACAAAATCACTTTCCTGCAATACACCCAGGTTTCTGTCATGAACGGAGCAATCCATATCGACTACGATATAATCGTACCTTCCGATGTCAGCCAGTACCTGAAGCAGCTTCTTGGCATCCGCCTCCGTCAGCTCCAGCAAGTCCCTGACATTCGACGGCCCCGTCATGTAATCGATATGCAGACCGCTATGATGCTGTCTCAAGCTTTCGAATCTTGCCGGCAGTTGCTTCTCGTTGTTCCGCATGTAGTAGAGCAGGCTCGACACCCCCTCCTCCACCTTGTCGGACGGATGCAGCGGATTGCCGTTCACCGCCTCCATATTCAGATAGAGGACAGCCAGATCCCGTTGGCTGAGCTGATAAGCCGCGGCTAGCGCTACCGCCGTCTTGCCTGAACCGCCGCTGCTGGAATAGAAGGCTGCTATCTTCGTGTGGCGATTGCGCTGGAACTTCTGTGATGCGTTGGGATTCAACTTGGCATAGTACTCTAGCGCCTGCTCAAGCAAGTAATGTAGCGGCTGATACATGAACAAGCCTGGTTCTGAGGTCTCAAGCGCGGTATCCTCAAGTAGAACAATATAGGCGCACTTCTCATCCTCACTCTTGCGCATCGGGGGCATCAAGTCCTGCGTAGCTAGAACAATATGAGCAGGCTCCCCGGACTGCAGCAATTCCTCCACCCGTCCTCTGTTAGAACAGAAGCGAATAATTAGCTTATTCTTATAATTCGAATCGCGAATATACGCATAGAGCGCCTCTTGATACTGCATATCCTCCATAGCTGCGATGACATAGATCTTTTCCATTCGCCATACGCCTCCTCTGTCGGCTACATAATCCGACACCTTTCGATTGCATCCCCATTATAGGAACGCCCCGAAATCATGTAAATCAACACAAGGATGGAGAGGATAGGTGGAGGGAGTAGGACTTTAGTTGTAACATCGGGCTTCAACCCTCTACATTGGTTTATTGTTGTTTTTTTGTAAAGCATGGTACCTGCATCCTATAGCAAACCTACCTGCTTCGCTTTCTCGACAGCCAGCACACGATTGGCTACACCCAGCTTCTTGTACATGTTGTTGACATGTGTCTTCACCGTCGCCAACGATATATTCATCTCTCTAGCAATGAGCTTATTCGACAGTCCCTGGTGGATGAACAACAACACCTCCTGCTCCTTCGCGGTAAGAAGCAGCCGCACACTCTCGTTCGCACCGTCGTCGACATCCAACCACCCGGCAGACGGGCTAGACACCGCCTTCGCGTGCTGCAGCAATCGCTTCACATACAGCAAGGACACCCTGCGAGTCACGATGCGATGGTGACCCTGCCTGGACTGCACATACAGCGACAGCAGCTCAGCGATCGGCTCGTCGAAATCCGCAAACAGACGAATATAGCTCTCGGATTCAGCTAGATAAAGCGCTTCTTCCAGAAGATTCAGGCAATAAGGAATATCCTTCTTCTGATACATCAATAGGCTAGATAGCACCAGACTATGAATCAGGCAAGCAGGCTCTCCATCTGACCTGGCGTATTCACACACCCTATCCGCCAATTCCGCAGCTTCTTCCCACTTGTCCTGAGCAAGCAGCAGACGGATATACACCTGATAGATGACCAGATTCTCCGAAGTGATCTCATCGGTCACCGTCCATGCATGGCGCAACAGCCACTCCTCAGCTTTGTCCAGCTCCTTCAATCTAATCCAGAAAGCCATCATCACCGTCTCAACCTTTCGCTTGAGCGGCTTATTGTCCAGCCTGCTGAGCGCATGCTGCAATTGCAGCATGTCATACTTGACCTGCTTCGCATACTCGCCTCCTCGGGCAAGGCCAATGGCTACCAAGATGACCTTGGCTCGAATCGCTGTGCAGCATTTGCCCGCCGACTCAGCGGTGTCCAGCAGCTGGCGGGCAGCCCGCTCCGCCTCATCCAGCCGGTTCCATTCGTAGAGCAAAGCTATGTACACAAGCCTGAATTCCGTAGAGAATACTCCCGTCTTGCTCGTATAGCCCGCTTCCAGATAGCGCTTCAGCAGCACTTCCACACCCTTCAGGCTGCCAAGCTGGGTGGTCAGATCACGTAGCGAGAGGAAGGATTCACTCGGCATGTGCAGACCTTCGAACAGTTCCTCATTCGGATCGTACTGAATATAGTCATACCAGTGATCGATCGATCTTATGAAATCCTTGGTCTTATAAGCATAAAGCGTCTCTATCAGGTGCAGGCCGGCTTGCCATAGGCTCAGCTGTGCCGCAGACTGCTCGCCGCCACTTTCACCCATTCGGCTGCGCAAGCTGTCAGTCAGCCTCCTGCTTTCCTCCAGCTTGCCGTCTACCATTCTCACCAGAATGCTTAGTACATATAGCTTAGGTTGGGGGTATAAATACTTCAGGGGTATTCGCTCGAACCAATAACGTACATCCACTTGTCCATACTTCGAGGGATCGAACACAATATGGCTCAACAAGCCTGCCAATCGCTCGTACGCGCCCGCTTCCAGATAATGATGCAACGCTTGCAACGGACGCCCGTTCTGCTGCATCCAGACTCCTGCCCGGACATGCAGCTTGCCGATGGCTTCAGGCTCGTGTAATCTGAGCTGGAATTGCAGGAATTGGCGGAACATAACGTGGTATCGGTACCATTCTTGCGAGGAGTCGATCGCGGTAATGAAGATGTTGCGCAGCTCAAGCTTCGGCAAGAGCGCTTCGGCCTCTGGCATCTCACTGATGTACGCACACAATTCGCCATTCATCTCATCCAGAATGGACGTATAATAGAGGAACTTCTGCAAGTCTTCATCCAGACAAGACATGATCTCATCGAAGTAATAAGCGACGAAGTCCTTGCTTCTTCCTGTCAGCCGGTTCATCGCTTCCTCGCGATTCGACAGCAGGCTTATCGACATCGCTGCTAGCCGCAGACCAGCCGCCCAGCCTTCCAGCTTGTCATGAATGAAGGACAGCTGATCGTTGCGCAGATCGAGGTCACTATGCAAGCTGAAGAACAGCTTCGTCTCTTGTCTCGTGAAGCGCAATTCTTCCTTGCCAATCTCAATCACATCATGGGCTGCTTTGAATTTCGACACTTGCAAGGACGGATAGCTGCAAGCTGCGACATACAGATGGACATGGTCAGGCATCAGCTTCATAAAGCGGTTAACCTCCGCAATCACGACAGGATCCGTGATGCAGTGGAAGTCATCCCATATTAGCACCTGCTGTCCTTGCTTCTTGTTCAACTCATTCAGCAGACCGGCGATCACCGCGGGTGTTGATTGCTCGTATGTAAGCAATCTGATCTTCTGCCCCTGCATCGGAGCAGCGCCGGACAGCGATGCCGAGACATGATTCCAGAATCCATAGGAATGATTGTCCCTCTCGTCGAACGTGACCCAAGCAACATTCAGCTCCATTCTCTTGACCCATTCACCCAATGCCGAAGTTTTTCCATAACCCGATGGTGCCGTTATGAACGTCAATTTCGTATGCAGCCCCTGATCCAGCTTCTTGTACAAATGAGGGCGTGACATATACGTGTGTTTCACCGCAGGAACCTTCAGCTTGGTTTGAATAATCAATCATTCTCTCTCCCTTCGTCTATCTGGTCCACATGATTCTTTATAAGCGTTCCAATCTGGGCTGGCAATCAACCCTTATGATGAGTGGATGGGTGGAGATGAACGCTAGTTAGTATACCTTACCGACATTTGCGCGCGACAAGCCCCTGATTAAATTATTGTAAAGTGCCATTCTGACCATTCTTCACATAGGTATTCCCGCCTATGTGCGAACCGGGAATGAGCAGAAAGACGCAAAAAAACATCCCCCGTGGCGTGACCTGCTGTCTTGCAGATCATTACAGGAGATGGTGATGTATGTACATGAGCTAAATACCACAGCAACGAACTCTCAGACCGACGCACTGCGCTTTCGACGCCAAAAAAAGAAGGCTCCTCCATAGAAGCCTTCCCGTACTATCCCAGAATATTATTATGCCAGATCATGCGGCAGCGGAAATCGCATGGATGCCGCATCCATTGGCAACCTATGAGCTGCCATAAATTCAACAAGAATCGGGTTTGGCACAGGTCTAATAATGGCAGCGAATCTCTGTACCAGCGAAGCGATCCCGCAAACAGTGAATAGCTCGATGCATTCCCCGGCATCAAAATTGTCCATCACCGGTTGGACGAAGCGGCGGGGCGTGATCAACGGCAGTTGCGCCGATAGATAGGCCAATCGTAGCGCCGCATGTTCCGCTTCGGTGAACAGATCGGGATTGCCGCCACGACCGGATGCGATGGCAAATGCATGCTTCAAGCGGCGTATCGTTCGCTCCTTGTCACCAGCCACATGATGCGCGATAGAAGCTTCTGTTGCCGCCAAATCAGGATGCTGCTTCTCCACATGCGACACATAGGCGATCAAGTGCTTCAGTTCTGCACTGATTCGGCTGGCATGCTGTTGCCGCATCGTCTCAGCGTACAACGCCGTGTGCAAAGGCTGCAATTGCTCGGGAAACGTTGGCAGCCATGGCGGCACAATGCCGAAATGGCGTTTCATATAAGCCGTTGCGTCACCGATATTCGATGCATAGGTGTCGATCATCTCCTGTGCGGTCGGTCCGCCGCTCGGCAGCGGGTGGGACAAATTGTCCGGATTGTTGTCTGAACTCGCACCATGCCGCCCCGCATCAATATCTAGCCGCTCTTGTGCAGAGACTGCCCATGCACCTTCAATTTCCATCCCGACCAAATCGTTGAATACATTCAGAAATCCGAAGGCCGCGCTTACAAGCGCAACAGACATGACCTGCGCATTCACGCCGACAGGTGCATGCTCAGAATCCTCGGCGAGACGCCGCAGCCGCTGGAGATAATGGTCCGGCACTTGATTCAGTGATGACATACTTGCCAGATCTGCCAGGGACAACAAATATTCATCAAATGGATTATCGGCGTTGCGCTGCCCGATCCGCGCCATCCGCAATTGCTCAACCGCTCTCATCGATGAATCGCCCATCGTCGAGACAGCATGAACCTGGCAATAGTTACAGCCGTGGGCGTTGGAAGTCGCATATCCGACCGCGCACAGTATATCGCTTCCGAGCACTTCCTTCGCCGTTCCAATGGTCGCCATGTTGTGGCAGTATACAAACCGCTTGTAGGCTTCCGGCCAATGGTGAAGGTAGACGAACGTATGGGGCCAAAAACCGAAAAAGTCTTTGTAAAAATGAAGAATCGGCCATTGCTCGGGATCTGCGCTGTGCGTGCCGTCACTTGGAGGGATGTGTGCGGTGAACGGGATGTCCTCAGCACCGGCTGCCAGCTCGTCGTCACTCGGAGCATCGATATCCAGTCCTTCGGATGCAACAGCGTGGGCAATGTCGCGGAGTTTTCGCGTCCGCCACAATTGTTCCAGATCTTCTGCTCCGCCAATCGGATACGAACCGACGAACACTTGCGGTACGGAAGATTTGCCGCTGAAGTAAACAGCCGCATCCGCATTGCGCTTTTCGGCGTCTACATCATATCTTCTGAACAACAAAGAACCGGATTCCCGAAGAACAGACGCCGCTCGCTCGCTGTCCGAATCTCCCCGCCGAATGAATGCCGTCATGTCGCTGCGCTTAGTCATCAATCTCATCCTTTCTTCTCCTAATTAGATGATTTCCACTTAGACAATTGCATGATGCAATGGGATGTGTGGAATTTCATCTTGAAACGGAATATATATTCCGTTTTCATTGTAGCTCGATGTAGATAAGGATGTCAACAAAAAGGAATACATATTCCGCTTTGTCTTTTCTTTCATTATGGTTCTGGTATAAAATAGTGTAAGCAGCATAGCAAGGATGGAGGGGTATGGCATGCGTGACAGCGAAGAAAGAACAGGAGGCGTTACTCTGTCGGTTCCTTCCGCCAGGAAGGATGCTAACCAGAACGTCGTCAAAATTTTGAAAGCGGCCAAAGAAGTTTTTAAGGAAAAGGGTTCCGATGCTAGATTGGAGGAAATTGCAGAAAAGGCGGGGGTTGGAGTCGGTACCGTCTATCGCCGATTTGTGAGCAAGGATCGTCTCGTATGGGCCGTAGGGATGGAAATCGTAGCGGAAATCCGGAAACAACAGCTGTTCGATGCCCAGCTTTCGCTTCCCGCCGATCAAAAAATACGATTAATTCTGGAAGAATTCCTCTTATTGCATCACCAATACGGAAAACTTCAAGAAATGCTGCTTCAACTCGCCGAAGAAAGCCAGTTCGGAGAGGAAATCCGGTCAGCTCTGACAGATGTCCTGAACATGGTGATCCAAGAAGGGCAGGAGCAACGGATTTTTCGACCCGGCAGCCCCGCCGTTTTCGAAGCTTATATTTTACATCTCGTACACCCGAAGCTGATAACCAAACTGCGTGCAGAAATGCCGGTATCCGCTATACCGAGGACGATTGCTGATTTGATCTTGAAAGGCTTGTCCTAGCATTCATGATTCTACGTCGCGATGCGCTGGCCGTCGCGGTAAACAGCAACGATGTTGAGTGCCCGGTCCAGCAACACCAGATCCGCCGAAGCTCCCGGGCGAATCGTGCCATAGCTGCCGTCTATGCCCAACTGTCGGGCTGCGTTGGCGCTTGCAAGCCGACTTGCCTGGGGGACGCTTAAGCCCACCTGCTGTACCATAAAGCGAAACGCGTCAATCATTGTCAGCGTGCTGCCAGCCAAGGCGCCGCTGTCTGACAGACGGGCTACCTGGTTCTGGACAGTAACTTGCAGACCGCCCAACGAATATTGCCCGTCTCCGAGTCCCGCGGCTGCCATCGCATCCGTAATCAATACAAGATTGCCATCTGTCTTGGTCATAGTCAGCAACTTCACCACAGCCGGGTGAACATGCACGCCGTCTGCAATGACCTCTGCTACGATACGCGGATCAGTCAACGTGGCACCTGCAACACCCGGCTCGCGATGATGCAAACCGGTCATCGCATTGAATGTGTGCACAGCCTGACTTAGCCCGTGTTCAACAGCCGTGATGATCTGATCGAAACATGCATCCGTATGGCCTGCCGCTACGTTGACACCTAGACGATGCAGATACGCGATCAACTCATCTGCCCCTTCGATTTCCGGGGCGAGCGTCAACTGTCTGATCAAGTTCGTATACGTTTCCGTCCATTCTCGTACCCATGACAAATTCGGCGGCACAATGTGATTCGGATTTTGCGCGCCGGGCCAGTGTGGACTGATGAACGGTCCTTCCAGATGGACGCCAAGCAGACGTGCCCCCGCTGCCGGTGCGGATGCCATATAATCCGCCGTCGTCTGCAAGACCGCGTCGATATCCGACTTCGGGGCAGTCATTGTCGTGGCGAGCATTGAAGTTGTACCATGCTGTCCGTGGAAGCGCGTAATGGTGTCGAACGCCTCAGGCGTTGCCTCCATAAAGTCACTGCCATAACCGCCGTGCACATGCACATCGATAAAACCCGGCACAATCCAGCCATCCGCAAGTGAGAAATCTGCATTGCCATTGTTCTCCGCATGAGAGAGAACAGCCTGACCATCTGTCTCCGTAAGCGAACGATCCGTTCGGCCATCTGGTTCCGCAAGCACCTCGATTATCCGGCCATCTTCAATCCGAATTGTCCCGCCTTCAAGCACGCCGTCATCTGTCACGATATTGCCTTCCAGGCTGATCATCTGAAGTGCCTCCCTGCTTCTTCATCCATCATGACGACTAGGTTCGGATGAGTCTGAAGCAAGCTGGCTGGACATTCGGTCTTGATTTCTCCAGTTAGCGCACGATGCACGATGTCAGCCTTGTCCGATCCTTTGACAACAAGCAGAATCTTCTTGGCTTTCAGAATAGCCCCCACACCCATCGTAATGGCATGCGTTGGCACTCGCCCCGGATCATCGAAGAATCGCGCGTTGGCTTGACGTGTTTCATCCCGTAATGCAACAACATGCGTACTGCTAATCAACGAGTGATCCGGTTCATTAAAGCCGATGTGCCCATTATGACCAAGTCCTAGCAACTGCAAGTCCAACTGACCAACAGCTTCGAGCCTCTCGTCGTAACGTCTACATTCAGCCTCCGGATCGCGGACTGAACCATCTGGAATATGAATATTCATCGGCTGTACATCAATATGGCGAAACAAATGCTCCTGCATATAACAGGCGTAACTTTGCGGGTCTTCGACTGAACACCCGACATATTCATCGAGATTAAACGTCGTAACTTGTTGATAGCTGACCATGCCGTTCTGGTAGCTACGAATCATGGTGCGATAAATACCGACAGGTGTACCGCCGGTCGCCAAACCGATAACTGCATGCGGCTTCGTTCGCACCAGGTCAGTGATGACACCTGCAGCAGCCTCATTCAGCTCAGCTTCAGATGGAAATGTCAGCATATTCATCGTAATTCGGATTACCTCCAATCAATCGCAGATTCACGCTAAAAAAAACGCCCCTCCCCTAGAGCGGCTACATACGCCCGATATCCGTCACAACTTCATAAGCGCCAACCGAGCAGCACCAAGCAACCCTGCTTTCGCAGGTGCGCGAGACCAGCAGATCGGCACGTTCACCTCAGCGCCTGCAAGCTTCTCCTGCAATAAAGGGTTCAATACATGATGCGCCATGCTTACGCCGCCGCCAATCACCATAAGCGGGGGGTCCAGCACGTTCTGCAAATTGCAAAGCGCCAACGACAAATCAGCGGCAAACGACCGAACAACCGGCTTCACCTGCGGGTCGCCCTGTTGATACGCGCGAAAGACCTGCTCCGCATTCTGATACGTTCCCCCCTCTACCTGGTTCGCATTGCGCACCAGCGCGGAAGCCGATACATATTGCTCCAGACAGCCTCGCTTCCCGCAGTTGCAGGGGATGCCGTCCGGGTGCAGGATCATATGCCCAATCTCTCCGCTGCTCCAATGATGCCCGTGCATAACTTCGCCTTGGTAAATAATCCCCGCGCCGATGCCCGTACCGATGCTGATAAAAACCATCGCATCCATCCGTTCATCCGCTTCAGTCTCCCACCATTCACCGAGCGCCGCAGCATTCACGTCATTGTCGACATAGACCGGCAGGCGGTACCGCTCTTCCACCGCTTGTCTGATCGAGAAGCCGTTCCAGCCCGGCAAATTATTGGTGGCGTATACAACCTTCCCCGCTTCGACATCAACCCGCCCGGCCGTGGCAATGCCGATTGCGGCAATGTCACGGGAAACAAGCTGATCGAGCAAGCTGAAGAATTGGTCCCGTACATGCCCGGCTCCCTGCGAAGCTTCCGTTGCCACCTGCCGCTCCAGCACAATGCGTCCGTGCAGGTCTGCAACAGCACCTTTCATGCCGGTTCCGCCGACATCGATACCCACTACCTTCATGATGACCCCTCTTTAATAGATCTTGTTCAAGACTGCTTTGGCCGTCTTCTCTCTGTAATACATCGCATGATCCTTCTGCTTCAGAAAGATGCCCATAAACAGCATGTCAATCACATGCAGCTGCGCGATCTTGGAAGCGAGTGATCCGCCCTGAAGGGGCGACTCCTTGCCCGAAGTCAGCAGCACGACATCCGCCAGCTTCGTAATGGGCGAGCGTGCATAGTGCGTCAAGGCAATCGTGTACGCGCCGTTCTCCCTGGCCATCTTCAACGAATCAATTGTATCCTTCGTGCTGCCAGACACCGTAATCCCGATGGCGACATCCTTGTCGGACAGTGTGGCCGCGGCCATCGATTGAAAATGCGAATCCGCTATCGCGTCAACGGGAAAGCCGATCCGCATAAATTTGCTCTTCGCATCCAGCGCCGTAATGCCGGAAGTGCCAACACCGTAAAAATGCACCTTGTCTGCGTGCCAGACCGCGTTCACAGCCTTTTCCAGCGATGCGGGGTCCAGCAAGCTCATCGTTTCCTGAATCACATTAATGTTGTTGCGTGTGATCTTCTGCATCGTGACCTCTATAGCGTCGTTCTCACTAATTTCCCCGTCTATCTCGCTTACCGGATTCATGCTTTCTTTTGCCACCGACAGTTTGAAATCTTGATACCCCTTGAACCCGAGTTTCCTGCAAAATCGCAGCACTGATGTCTCCCCGACATCTGCCTTTTCCGCAAGTTCAGTAATAGACAGATACATGAGATCTTCCGTCTTCTGCAGCACGAACTCCGCTACCTTCTTCTCTGCCTTCGTGAAAGAATTCAAGTAGGAATGTATCCTGGCCTGCAAATCGCTCGTTTCATTAACTGTGAACATGTATTAATCGTCCTCCTTTCGTATTTGATTCGCAAATCTTCGCGTTAAGATCTGCGGTCTAGTTATCGCAGAACCGACCACGACGGCATATGCGCCGCATGCGAGCGCTTCCGCCGCTTCCTCGGGTGAATAAATCTTCCCTTCAGCAATGACCGGCTGCGCAATCGACGCGGACAGTTCCCGGATCAACTGGAAGTCAGGTCCCTCCAAGTCTCTACTGTAAGCGGTATAACCAGACAAAGTTGTGGAGATTAAATCAAAACCCATCTGCGCTGCGGCAACACCCTCTTCTTTCGTTGAAATATCTGCCATTGCCAGACAGCCGCTTTCAGAGCGAATATACGCGAGTAAGTTTTCCAATTTCTCATCGTTCGGTCGCCTTCTTCCGGTTGCATCGATCGCAATGATATCCACGCCCGCTTCGATCAATTCCTTCACTTCATGCAGTGTAGGCGTAATATAGACATCGCTATCCGGATATTCCCTCTTCACGATGCCAATCATCGGCAAACCGACCTTTTCCTTAATGGCTATAATATCATTCTTCCCGTTGGCCCGGATAGCCGCTGCCCCTCCCTGTTGAGCGGCAACCGCCATGCGGGACATCATATCCGAACCGTGCAGCGGTTCGTCCTCCAACGCCTGACAAGACACGATTAAATGACGATGTATGCTCTCCAGCAGTTTCTTTTTCTCCATTTTAGCACCTCTATATAGAACTGTATATCTGTCTACTCTTTCACCGCACCGGCTGTCAAGCCCCGGATAAAATGTTTTTGCATCAGCAAGAAGAATACAATCATAGGCACGAGCGCCATCACCGACGCCGCCATGATCAAAGCCCAGTCAATCGTCCGAATGGAGCGGAACAAGGCCATGCCCACCGGCAAGGTGCGCATCGTTTCACTGTTCGTGACCAGCAGCGGCCACAGCAGGTTGTTCCACGAAAAGTTGAATGAGAAAATCGCTAGCGTTGCCAGCGCACCCCGATGTATCGGCAACACAATCTTGACGAACGTATAGAACAAGCCTGCACCGTCAATTCTCGCTGCTTCCAGCAAGCTGTCTGGCGTCGACAGCATAAATTGCCGCATTAGAAATATGCCGAAGCCCGTTGTAATCTGTGGAATAATTAGCCCCTGATAGGAATCTAGCCAGTCGAGCTGCGCTGTCAGCTTGAAAAGCGGAATCATGATGACATGAAACGGCACCATCAAGGTGGTCAGAAACAGGATAAACAAAATGTTGCGAAATGGAAACCGCAGTTTGGCAAAAGCAAATCCCGCCATGGAGCACATCAGAACCGTGATCAAAGTAACACATATGCTGACCACTATCGAATTGACATAGTACATCTCGAATGGCACAGCCTCGAAGACACCGATGTAATTATCCATGCTGATATGATCCGGTATCCAATCAGGCGGAAAGGTAAAAATCTCACTTGGCTGTTTCAGCGAAGTCGATATCATCCATGCCAGAGGCGCTAGGTTAATGATTAGACCAAAAGATAATGCCGAATAAATAGCCAGCAGCCGGATCTGTCTGATTTTCTTCAAACCCATCTCCTCAACTCTCCTGCCCTTTATTGTAAAATAGCTTTAACTGGATAAAGGAAATGACCAACAGCATCAAGAAGAACAAATAGGAAAGTGCTGATGAGTACCCCAGCTTCAAAAACTTGAAGTTGCTGTATATCCAATAAACCAGCGTTTGGGTTGAATTCACAGGGCCGCCTTCAGTCATCACGTAGATTTGATCAAACACCTGGAACGCACCAATCAAGCCGTAAATCGTTAGAAAAGCGAATGTATTCTTTAATCCCGGAACTGTTATATGCAAGAATGTCTGGAAGGAACCTGCCCCATCAATCCTTGCAGCTTCATACAACTGGTTCGGAATACTCTGCAACGCAGCAAGAAATATAATCATCGAGAAACCCATACCTTGCCAAATACTCGTTACAATAATCGAATATATGGCTATATTCTTGTCCGTCAACCAGCCTACTGCTCCCACATCGAACAGCTGCTGGATGAAGTAATTCAACAGCCCTTTATCTGTATAGATCAAAGTCCAGATCAAAGCTACCACGACTAGCGGTGTAATAACTGGAATGAAATACGCAACCTTAAAGAAATTTTGCAAGCGCACGATCTTGTCAATCATCAATGCAAGCGACAGTGCGACAGAAATCCCGCCAAGCAAGCTTAAGATGGCAAACAGAATCGTATTAGAAAGCGCATGGTGAAAGACTTCATCATTGAAAATAATTTCCTTATAATTGTCCAGTCCGACAAATGACGGGGATTCAATCCCGTTCCAATCCGTAAAGCTCATCACAAATCCATACAGCATCGGATACAGGTAAAAGATCAGCAGATGCACGAATGGAATCAATACGAACAGATAAGCTTCCCAATGTTTTCTGATCACAGACATACTGCTCTTCACCTTTCTGATATAAAGGGCGGGTAAAGTGTATGTACCCGCCTTTCATCTATGGTCACTTCCTGGCGATTATTGCAGTAAATTATTAATTTTCTCTGCAGCGTTGTCCAGCGCTTCCTGTGGCGTCTCCTCCTGCATCACAGACAGTGAAACCGCATCGCTAATAATCGTGCTGATTTCCTGCCATTCCCGAATTACAGGAGTGGACACGCTGATTTCCACGGCTTCCTTGAAGTTGGTCATGGGTACCTCATTGCCGAAGAACGGATCCTCTGCCTGCAATTCAGGCTCTTCATGCGCATCCAGATTAGCCGGAGCCGCGCCGGAGGTTTTGTACAACTCCACCTGATTTTCCACAGTAGATAGGAATTCGATAAACTTCCACGCTTCTTCCTTGTGTTCGGAATCATGGAACACACTCAAGTACGTACCACCAAGATGAGTGCCCATCTGTTCATCGGCAAGCGGCTTGCCGATCCGCCACTTTCCTTCATGCTCCGGTATGCTGTCCTTGATCAACCCCATCACGTACGGACCGTCCTGGAACATGGCAATCGTGCCGTCCTTGAGACCAGAAATATAACTGCCGCGGTCAGGCGTCCAGTTGACTGCAATCTTATGCTTATTGACCAGATCTGCATAGAATTGCAGGGCTTCAACCGCTTCAGGACTGTTGATGACCGCTTTCGTATTGTCTTCATTCAACACCTTGCCGCCATTCGCATACAAAAACGGTTCAAAGTGATACCAATCCGGCAGCACTACAAACGCAAATTGGTCTGCCGATCCATCACCGTCAGTATCTTTCGTCAGCTTCTTCCCGTACTCGACCAGCTCTCCCCAATTAGTCGGCGGACCCTCTACATTCGCTTCCTCTAGCAAGTCCTGCCTGTAATACAAGGCATAAGCATCGAAATCATAAGGAATGCCGTACAACTCATCGTCTACAGATGCACCTTCCAGCATCCCTTGACTGAACTGCTCTGCAATCGGCTTGCCATTCAGTTCATTGTTCGACAACTCATTCAAACCGGCGTATACGCCCAGTACTTGATACTGCGGCGCCCACAATAGTCCTGTCGTCGCTAAATCCGGGAGCTCTCCGCCGGATGCGCCAGCCGCCAGCTTGTCCCAATAGTTATCCCAAGGCTGCGCCTGGAATTCAATCTTGATGCCCGGATTTTGTTCCTCGAATTGTGGAATCAATGGCTTAATTGGCGTTGTCGCACCGTAGAAATCCCAGACGGTGAGAGTTACCTGTTCACCGCCACCGTTCCCGGCATCACCACTGTTCGCATTGCCAGCGGAGGCATTGCCATTGTTGCCGGTTGCGTCCCCTGAAGAGTTCCCGCTGTTATTGGAGCACCCTGCCGCCAACACAGCAAATGCCAGTACTGCAATCAAAATCGTCATGAATGACTTTTTCATGGTATACAATCCCCCTAAGTATAATGAAATGTTTCCTTGCTTCGCTGATCAAAGGATCATTTGATTTTCAACTAGTGAAAGGCGGAATTATTCTTTATTATATTATTATATTCATGAAGAATTCCTCCTTTTTAAGTCAAAAGACAATTCAAACATCCGGTTCCACGGCAGATCCAGATTGCTGATTTCTACCTGATCATATTCGGGCAAATACTGTCTTACGAATGCCTGCAGCTGTTGTCTGATCAGTTGTAGCACCGGCTCTTTCACTGCCTCCAGTTCAAAGTAACTTCCGCCAAGCGCCTCCAGATGATGGGCGCAGATCTCTTCCCTTACAATCGTTTGATAGCCCCAGTCTTCAATGAAGCGATACAGAAGGAAATGATGATCCACCTTCTTGTTTTGCTGCTTGTAATAAGCCACAATGACCGAATGGGCGATAACTGTGCCCAATGTATTCCCAGATGTATTCCAGCCCGCATAAGCGGAAAGGGCCGGCAGCAAACCATTCGCACTCAGCAATTTCATCAGAACATGATCGCCCCCGTTACAAACAGCGACATCAGCCAATGATACAGTCATGCCTTTGGACACATACTTCTCAATCGCGCTTGCCAACGCCTTGAAATTGATTTCCGAGAAATAAGATTTGTGTCTGTCCGCCAGGTCATCGGAAGTTTCCGCCATCTGCTTCTCCCCAACTGCAGGAGAATGAATCATCAGTACAAAGTCGGAATGAACCGCATCATCGCCGAGATTTGCACCGGCAATCAGCAACTGACTTTTTACACTTTCATGCAGGCTGCGATCCTCGTACTTCGGAATCACCGTCGGACCCAAAGTGGACGAATATTGCACCCACGCTTCCGGCCTGTACTGCTTCAATTCGCAGAAGGCTCTGGCAAACAACGTGCAGCCGACTTCATCCGCACCCGGATAGATGAAAACCTTGTGAAACAATTGCTTCTCATCCACTTTCAGAAACAATGCCTTCTGCTCCATCGAAGTAAAGCCGTATTTGGCGTTATCGTCCTGCGGGAAAACCATGCATTCAATAATGCCTGCTTCAACAAGCTCGAGACTAGTTCGGTTGACAAAAGCATTGACCTGACGCCGTTCCAGAAACGCATTCAGTATTTGCGGCGGGATGACTGTCTTGATTTCGGCCAACTCGTCCACTTCTTCTTCCGTTAATCCGCTGCTTTCCCGCTTGTCCGTCAGCCAACCGTATTGGAATATTCGCTCCCCATATTGCGCGTAAAAATCCGGCTCCTCTTCACTGCTATTATAAGCAGGTGTGCGCATAATCAAATTGAAGGCAAAAATTCGGATTGCCGGATTGATTCGCTTGACTTCTCTGAGCGTCTCCAATCTCTCCGCACATTGCTCCCGCGATAACTGATGCAGACGAGAAGGCAAGATCCCGCCGTACACCAGCATATCGATGGACAAGATCAAGTGCGACGAACGACCGCATTCGGCTGTCAACCACTGCTGCAGCTGTTTCGTATCGGCCGGTGACTTCTTCCTGCCCAGCATCGTATCCGGAGGAACCCGCAGGTTCACATCTGTCAGTTGTGCAAGCTGCTGCGGATATCGATAGTTACACGGTCTCTCGTCCAACGGTACGTACAGCATGTTTTCCATCCTACTCCACTCCCTGCCGTTCTAATCAAACTTGTATCACGCGACTGACTTCTTTAATCGGTACCAATTGAAACTTTCACTTCATAGATCAATGACCGGCCTTCAATGTGAATACTTTGAGTTTTCTTCACATGATGCGCCACAATCATCAGTATTCATACCTCTGACTATGGTGATGAATTGATTCATGATATTTGCCTGACGTGTGTCACATTCCGATGAATTCGCTTTCAATACACCTGTTTTCTCTGTATCAGCTCCTCCATTATGTTCTGAACCCATTAATGGCTTAGTACTTATTTTAACGGTTGGTGTGGAATTAGTAAAGTTTTTTTTCGTTTATTTATAAAATAACGGAGTTATTCTCCTAATTTAATTCGTCTTGTAGCTTAATAGTGTGCATTCGACGATTGTCTTAACTCAATAACCTGATATTTGAGTTCAGCAGCAATAGAATGGCATCAACCAAGTGTGAGGGTCGGTGCCAGATCTTTTAGTTTTTACTGTGTCTACTTGACAGGGGGCAGTTCATGACGCGGGAGGCTTCATCTTCGAGCAATACAGAAGCTTCCCTGCTGCCTGCTATAACCAAATAAAGGTTCTCAAATTTCTAAAGACATGCTATTTTAGAGGTAGTTTGATGTGAGGGAAAACAGGGAGATTCATTTCTGAAGATAGCTATTGGGGTGAGGATGAGAATCCGCTTAGTCTCAACAGGTATACTTACGCTCATAATGATCC
>CAJXLT010000022.1 GCA_913056365.1 uncultured Paenibacillaceae bacterium
CAGGCAAACTGTAAGAAGCGCGATTGTTTCTCTTCGGAGAAGGAGTCGCGTTTTTTTGTATTGTTCGGATGCTGTGCAAAAAAGATGCAATTCTGCAGGAATGTATTGTGAAATAGGAGCGAACTGAGGAAATGCCGTCGATTGTGCAGGCTTTTGTGTGGCAACTAGCGAGTATGGGCGGTTGTACGAAATTAAAGATGTAGATTCGCAGGAATTTTTAACATTTTCCACGATTGAGAGCCTAAAGCCTGCACTTTCGCAGGGAATTGGTTAAGCTGCAGGGAAATGGCACTTTGCAGGGCAATTGAGCGTTTGCCAGAAGGAGCTGTGGAGATACGCAGGAAGTGTGTTCAATAGCCGGAAGCATCTGTGGAGGTACGAAGGAAGTGTGTTCAATCGCCGAAAGATACTGTGAAGACCCGCAGGAAATGTGACAAAGTGGCACGAGATGTCAGATTGATACGCGGTAATGCGTTCAATCGGTAAGTGGAAGCTGTGGAGGTGCGCAGGAAATATGTACAACAGTCGGGTGAAGCTTCGGGAGAATGTGATATACATGAATTACTTTCAATTGATGCATACTGTCAAGTAATTTATATCGCGCGCAAGTAATCAACTGTTAAGGAATGGTTAACCGTTCCGCTCCCGTGAGAACTTTTCTTGACAGCCTAAAACCGCTTTGCTACTATTGCAATAATATACACGGACATAGAAAGAATGAGGAGGACAAGTGTGTGTGGGAAACCAAATTTTCCAAAGAGGGCTTGACGTTTGACGATGTGCTGCTTCTGCCAGGCAAGTCGGAAGTGTTTGGCAAGGAAATCGACATCTCGACAAAGCTGGGCAAGATTAAATTAAATGTACCGTTCGTCAGCTCTGCAATGGATACTGTTACCGAGTCGAAGCTGGCGATTGCCATTGCACGTGAAGGCGGAATCGGTATTATGCACAAGAATATGTCGGTTCAACAGCAGGCAGAAGAAGTGGATCGGGTGAAGAGATCGGAAAGCGGCGTAATCACGAACCCCTTCTCATTAACGCCGAATCAACATGTGTATGACGCTGAGAAAGTAATGGCGAAGTATCGAATTTCCGGTGTGCCCATTGTGGATGAGCATAATAAGCTTGTTGGTATTTTGACGAATCGAGATTTGCGGTTTGTCCATGATTATTCTATTAAGATTAGCGATGTGATGACGAAGGATAATTTGGTTACAGCTCCAGTAGGAACTACATTACAGCAAGCAGAAGGTATTCTACAACGACACAAGATTGAGAAGCTGCCTTTGGTGGACGATAATAATGAATTGAAGGGGCTTATCACGATCAAGGATATTGAGAAGGCCATTCAATTTCCGAATGCCGCTAAGGACGAACAGGGTCGATTGCTGGCAGGTGCTGCAGTTGGCGTGTCGAAGGATACAATGGAACGTGCCGCTGCATTGGTTGAAGCAGGTGTAGATTTACTTGTAGTTGACTCCTCTCACGGTCATCATATTAATGTACTAAATACTGTTAAGAAAATTCGCGAGGCTTATCCGGATTTGCCTATTTGCGCGGGTAACGTGGCTACCGGAGAAGGGGCAAGAGATTTAATAAAGGCAGGGGCTAGTATTATTAAGGTTGGTATTGGTCCAGGCTCAATTTGTACAACTCGTGTCATATCTGGTGTAGGGGTTCCGCAAATTTCTGCAGTATATGATTGTGCTTCGGTAGCTCGTGAGTATGGAGTTCCTGTTATAGCAGACGGTGGTGTGAAGTACTCGGGAGACATTGTGAAGGCAATTGCAGCAGGTGCGAGTGCGGTCATGGTAGGCAGCTTGTTTGCTGGTACTGAAGAAAGTCCAGGCGAATCAGAGATCTTCCAAGGGCGCCGCTTCAAGGTATATCGCGGTATGGGGTCGTTGGGGGCAATGAAGGAAGGCAGCAAGGATCGTTACTTCCAGGAGAACGAAACGAAGCTTGTTCCAGAAGGGATCGAAGGGCGAGTTCCATACAAAGGACCATTGGCTGATATTATCTTCCAGCTAGTAGGCGGATTACGGTCTGGCATGGGTCTCTGCGGCACACCGAGTATTCATTCTCTAATCAACGATGCACAGTTTGTACGAATTACGAACGCAGGTCTTCGTGAGAGCCATCCGCATGATGTGCAGATTACGAAAGAAGCGCCGAACTACTCTTTATAAGATATCGACAGACAGGCCTCTGCCGTTACAGGTGATTGCCTGTCTGTCTTTTTTTGCGGACGCGCCTATGATACAATAATACGGTATTGAACAATTCATGAGGATAGGAGAAGTGAAGGAAGTTGGCTTGGATACGGATGAAAAAACCGGTGGTTCGACTATGTCTAGCATCATTTTTACTTATGTATATCGGCTTTTTGTCTGTACTTGTCCCAACTGCGGATGCGGAAGAATCCGCAGAATTGAATCTTAATGTAGAAGCAGCTATCTTGATTGAAGCATCAACTGGGCAAGTATTGTATCAAGTGAATAAAGATGTTGCCCGTCAACCGGCTAGTATGGCGAAGATGATGACGGAGTACATTGTCATGGAGAGCATCAAGTCCGGTAAGATTCAATGGGATAGCCAGGTTCAAATAACGGAATACGCTTCAAGCGTAGGTGGATCCGGCCAACTGTTAGCACAAGGAGAAACTTATACGGTTCGAGATTTGTTCCGCAATATGTCGATTTACTCAGGGAACGATGCGGCTGTGGCATTGGCGGAATTTATCGCAGGCAGTGAAGGGAATTTTGTCGAGCTTATGAACCAAACCGCACAAGAGCTCGGTATGTCCGAGCATGCGCATTTCGTCAATGCAACGGGCTTGAATAAAGAAGATTATCCGCAACAATATGCGAATCAGATACCGAATGTTCCTGGTGAAACACTGTTAACTGCGCACGATACAGCGAAGCTTGCACAGGCGATTGTTATGAAGCATGCAGAGGTGTTGGACTATTCCAAGCAAACGCGTGCATACCAGTTGGAAGGCGATGAATCATCACCACAGATGATTAACTGGAATCGAATGCTGGAAGGCTGGACAGATTCTGCATATTACGCGCAATATGCCTATCAAGGATTGGATGGCCTCAAGACAGGATTCACGGATGAAGCTGGCTATTGCTTCACCGGTACAGCTGAACGCAATGGCGTGCGATTGATCAGTGTTGTGATGGGTACTGACAGTGAGGAAGAGCGATTTGGTGAAACGCGCAAGCTACTCGATTATGGCTTTAATAACTTCGAGATCCGAACGGTTATGCCAGCGAAATCAGAGCTGCCTGATCTGAAAACAGTCGAGATCAAGAAGGGCAAAGAAACTGAAGTCAGCGTTGTAACAGAAGAAGGAGTTACGTTCGTAGTAGGCAAAGGCGAAGGGGAAGAGAACATTACTTTCAATACGGAAATATTGCCGGAGGAAGATCGCACTGCACCAATCGAACAAGGAGATGTGCTTGGGAAGGTGACGATAACATACAGCGGCATTACGGAAGTACAGCAAAGTGTGAACTTGGTTGCGGCAGAAGACGCAGAGAAGGGCAGTTGGTTCCGCTTATTCTTCAGAGCTATCAAAAACTTCTTCGCTGAGCTGTTTAGCGGGATTAAGAATTTGTTCTAATGGATAACGCCATCTTATGAAGTGTCGTGCGTTATGTATTGTGCAAAGTGAAGGCATATTGTAAAATATCATGTTAGAAGTAAACGCGAGTCAATCGCGTAATGAATAGAATCGGGAGGAAATAAGGAATGCAAACGGGAACTTCTACAGTAAAACGCGGCATGGCTGAAATGCAAAAAGGCGGTGTCATCATGGACGTGATGACAGCTGAACAGGCAAAAATTGCTGAGGCGGCAGGGGCTTCTGCTGTTATGGCATTGGAAAAAATTCCATCAGAAATTCGAGCTTCTGGCGGTGTTGCACGCATGGCTGATCCGCGTGTTATGGAAGAGGTTATGAAGGTTGTATCGATTCCAGTCATGGCGAAAGCACGTATCGGTCATTATGTTGAAGCGAAGATGCTGGAAGCGATGGGTGTCGATTATATTGATGAGAGTGAAGTGCTGACGCCAGCAGACGAAGTATTCCATATCAGCAAGGAACAATTTACAGTACCATTCGTATGCGGTGCGAAGGACTTGGGCGAGGCATTGCGCCGGATCGGAGAAGGGGCATCGATGCTGCGGACGAAGGGTGAGCCTGGAACAGGTAATATTGTTGAGGCCGTTCGTCATATGCGGTTAATTCAATCCCAAATTCGCAAGATTCATGGTATGTCGAAGGAAGAATTGATGACAGAGGCGAAAAATCTTGCGGCTCCTTATGATCTCGTACAATATGTTCACGAGAACGGCAAGCTGCCGGTTGTTAACTTTGCTGCAGGCGGTGTAGCAACACCGGCTGACGCGGCGCTCATGATGCACTTAGGTGCGGATGGCGTGTTTGTCGGTTCAGGTATCTTCAAGTCAGATAATCCGGAGAAATTTGCAAAAGCGATCGTAGAAGCAACTACACATTATACGGACTTTGCACATATTGTGGAGATTTCCAAGGACTTAGGAGCGCCAATGAAGGGGATTGAGATTTCCAGCCTGGACGCTTCTCAGCGTATGCAGGACCGTGGTTGGTAATTCCGGGACATATACGTATAAAGAGGGTACAGACATGAAAATAGGCGTTCTCGCTTTGCAAGGAGCGGTAGCAGAACATATTCGCATGTTAGAGAAGGCTGGAGCAGAAGGGATAGCAGTTAAGCGAATTGAACAGCTGCATGATCTACAAGGCATTATTATCCCTGGTGGCGAAAGCACAACAATCGGTAAGCTGATGCGGACTTATGGGTTCATGGAAGCGATTCGGGCATTCTCGGCACAGGGGAAGCCAGTGTTCGGAACGTGTGCAGGTCTTATCGTCATTGCGAAGGAAATTGAAGGACAAGCTGAGGCTCATCTAGGACTTATGGATATGAAGGTGCAACGCAATGCATTCGGACGGCAGCGTGAGAGCTTCGAAGCAGATTTGCCGATCCAAGGCTTTGACCGATCGATACGTGCCGTTTTTATCCGCGCACCATTGATTAAGGAAGTAGGTCCCAACGTAGAGGTTCTGTGCAGTGTGAACGACGAAGTAGTCGCTGCCAGAGAAGGACATCTGCTCGCCTGCTCCTTCCATCCAGAATTGACGGATGATAGCAGCTTGCATGCATATTTTGTGAAGATGGTTAGTGAAGCTACTGGCCGCACATGAATCCATAAGACACGTCGGCATAGGAGGGTTTGCAGGATGTTGGACATCAAAAAGCTGCGCACCGATATAGCCAATGTAGAGCAGGCGTTGGCGAACCGGGGCGGATCAGCAGCGGAACTGGGGAACTTTACGGAGCTGGATGTGAAACGGCGAGAGCTGCTGCAAGAGAGCGAACAGCTGAAGAGTCAGCGTAATACCGTATCCCAAGAAGTCGCCAAATTGAAGAAATCCGGTGATAATGCCGACGACCTGATTCTCGAGATGCGGCAAGTGTCTGAACGTATCAAAGGATTGGACGAAGAGATCCGCTCAATGGAAGAGCAATTGCAAGAGATTGTGTTAACGATCCCGAATATTCCACATGATAGTGTGCCGATTGGCGCATCGGAGGACGATAATGTTGGCCTCCGTGAATGGGGTAGCGTACCGGAGTGGGGCTTTGAACCGAAGGCTCATTGGGATATAGCGGAGCAGTTGGGCATTCTGGACTTTGAAGCGGCGGCTAAGGTAACAGGTTCTCGGTTTGTCTTTTACCGTGGATTAGGAGCACGATTGGAGCGCGCACTGATTAACTTCATGATGGATTTGCACAGCAATGAGCACGGTTTCGAAGAGATGCTGCCGCCGTATATTGTGAACCGCGACAGCATGACAGGAACCGGACAGCTGCCGAAGTTTGAAGAAGACTCCTTCAAGTTGCAGGGTACAGAGTATTTTCTAGTGCCGACAGCAGAGGTGCCGGTAACGAATTACCATAGAGATGATATTCTGAGCATAGAGGACTTGCCGAAGAACTTCGTTGCCTATAGTGCATGCTTCCGTTCAGAGGCGGGTTCTGCAGGCAGGGATACGCGTGGCTTAATCCGACAGCATCAATTCAATAAGGTTGAGTTAGTTAAGCTTGTAGTACCTGAGCATTCGTATGATGAACTAGAGAAGCTTACTGGTCATGCAGAACGTGTACTGCAGCTTCTAGGACTGCCGTATCGAATTGTAACGTTATGTACCGGTGATCTCGGGTTTACATCAGCGAAGACGTATGATCTAGAAGTATGGCTGCCGAGTGCGAACATGTTCCGTGAGATTTCCTCATGCAGCAACTTCGAGGATTTCCAAGCGCGAAGGGCGAACATCCGCTTCCGACGGGAGCCTAAGAGCAAGCCGGAATTTGTTCATACCTTGAATGGGTCGGGATTAGCTGTAGGAAGAACGGTCGCTGCAATCTTGGAAAACTATCAGCAAGAGGACGGTTCGGTGGTCGTTCCTGAGGTGCTTCGCCCTTATATGGGCGGGTTGGAGACGATTGGACCGAAGTCCAGCAAATAGAGATTGCGCTCGAGGTTGTTGTTATGGTACAATGCTTCTTGCATGCGAAAGAACCGATTGCATCTTGATGACTTGTTATGATTTATATAGGCTGCCTAACTAGCAGCCTTCATATGGAGAGGTGGTCGAGTGGTTGAAGGCTCTGGTCTTGAAAACCAGCGAAGGGGTAACTCTTCCGTGGGTTCGAATCCCACCCTCTCCGCCAGTTACGTAAGTAACCACCCGTAGGGGTGGTTTTTTTGGTGGAGAGCTTTAAGGGTCGAACCCACGGGGACGTGGGGACGTCGGAGCATAGCCTCTTTGAATGAACACCGCAGTCTCGTAGGGGCAGAACGTGCCGGAAGGCGCGTGCCCGGAGAGTATCCCACCCTCTCCGCCAGTTACATAAGTAAAACCACCCTTGGGTGGTTTTTTTGATGTAGGGCGTGTTCAGAGGCACGCATATTCTAGACGGTTGACAAAGCGTAATCATAAAGATTATAATATAGACGTCCATAGAGGTATATAAACTTCACAAGAAGTATTACAAAGAAAGGATTGATCAGCCATGACAACGTACACACCACAAGAAGTGGCGAAGAAGATTCAACACACCCTCGTAACGCCTGATGCTTCGGAGAAAGATATGGAGAAAGTACTGAAGGAGTGTTTAACATACCAGTTTGATGGGGCGATGATACAGCCATGCTGGGTTCCATTCGCCAAGAAGAAGCTTGCAGGAAGTGGGATTAAAGTCTGCACAGCACTTGGCTTTCCAATGGGAGGAATGCTGACCTCATCCAAGGTAGCGGAAGCGATCGAAGTGTTTGAGGCAGGTGCGGAAGAGATTGATTTTATGCCGAATTACGGCTGGTTCAAGAGTGGTAGGGATGATGAGTTTCATGATGAAATAGCTGCAGTGGTCAAAGCGGCGAAAGGAAAGACGGTCAAGATCATGCTGGAGTTCGGCATGCTGAATAGGGAAGAAAAGATTCGTGCTGCAACGTTGGCGAAGAAAGCGGGCGTGACTTACTTGAAAAACTCGAGTGGTTGGGGACAAGGCGGCCATGCCACAGTTGAAGATATTGCCCTGCTTAAAGAGATCGCCAATGGTAAAGTTGGCGTGAAGGCTTCGGGAGGCATACGGAATTTCGACACTGCTGTCAAAATTCTGAATGCAGGTGCTGAATTGATCGGAACTAGTGGAAGCGTGAAGATTGTGACGGGTGAGGGAGAAGAGAGTACGGTTTATTGACGTATACACATCCATGTCCCCTCGGTTCTGTATAAGTCAGAAGATTGGCAACTCAAGCTTATTGTGCTATACTTACAACGCAAGAAGTGTAAAGGTATAATGATATATATATACGTATAAAAGGTGAATGTCATGATGGAATCGATTATTAATAAAAGAGGGCCCGAGCCGATCTATGTGCAAGTGCAAAATTGGATGAAGGAGAATATTAGCTCAGGTATATGGAAGGCAAGTGAGAAAATTCCTTCTGAATCCGATTTGGCAGATCAATTGCAGATTAGTAGGGGTTCTCTGAAGCAAGCAATTAAGCAACTGGTCGAAGAAGGCGTATTGCTGCAGATTCATGGCAAGGGTACCTTTGTCAAGGGCAAGCAATTGGAATCGCCGGTAGCTGAGAGACTTATATCCACAGCGGAGTCGTTATTGGAATCGGGCAATCAATTTACAACCCAAGTCGTCAGTGTAGAGCGCATGGTTGCTCCTCACCCTGTCGCAGAAGCATTGAACACACAGGTAGACGCTCAGGTGTATAGATTGCAACGTACCCGTTTCTTGAAAGAAATTCCTGTCATGTTTTTGGAAAATTATTTGTCATGTGAGCGATTTCCCGATCTGGAGAAAGTAGATTTCGAAAGCGAGACGCTATTCTCGATCATGGAACAGCGATACGAATGCAAGATTCATTGGGGCAAGCGATCCTTTGTAGCGGAAGGAGCAACGCCAAGCAAGGCTGAGTTGCTGCAGATTGAGAAGGGAACGCCTATTATCTTGCTCGAGCAGGTTACCTATTCCGATCAAAGCGAGCCTCTTGAATTTTCTAAAGTTTGGATTCGTAGTGATCAGATGAAGCTGACATCCATCTTGCGTAGAGCGTAGCAGTCCTGATTCACCCATAATGGGCGAATCAGGATTGTTTTTTTTATATACGATTCCAAATTTGCTCGATGAACCGTTTCATTTGCAGTGCTGCCTGCCAGCGATCGGACGTTTCGACAAACTCGCGGTTGTCATAACGGGTGATGGTATAATCAGGTGGGCCGAATTCACATACAAACGGCAAGAATGCGTTAGGCGCTGCCGATTCTCGCCAATAGCGCATGCCTTGCTCCCACCAGCGTGTGAAGTGATTCAGCATTGGATGTCGCATAGCCTCATTCATATCAAGTTGAATTTGTTGACCGTTAGAGATTCTGCCATGGATGCTTGCTGTCCGTTTTAATAAGGGATCAAAATAAGGATCAATGGTTTCCACATTGCGGTACATTTCACCTGCGAGTACATAATGAGACAGATCAATGGTGAGCTGCATTTGCGGCAATTGCTGCACGTATTCGAGCGTTCGCAGCAAATCTTGTGTGATACGTCCGCGATGGGTCTCGATGAAGAACGGAATGCCTGAGCAACTGGCTCTATCCAGGATACCTGCCAGCAAGGAGAGGCCCTGTTCACCAGTTACGAAGGAGCTCGCCACTTGTGCATTGATATAGTCTACTCCGAAATACTGAGCACGGGATAAATAGTCCTCAGCTTCATTCAGATTGTGGATGAAGGCCTCGATGCCAAAGCGCAGCTTATATTCATCCAGTTTGGTTCTCCAGGAGGATTGATCCGCTTCAGCCGGCAGCCTGCCTAATATACCTCCGAAGCCTGCCGCATGTATACGATCAATCTTCTCCTCGAAGGACCATTCCCCGCTCTTGTCTCCGATCTGTCGCATAGCCCACCAAGATTGATGAACTTCCATATTATTCATATTCCAACCTCCATAGTATACGTATATAGTGGTATAATATCAATCAAGGACATTTATTTCAATCATTTGCACAAATATGAGGAAATTACGATTGACAAATGGCTGTAACAATTTTATTATACTCATAAGACGTATATAAAGGTATATGTACGACATGGTAATTCCATATACCCGGTAATCAATGAATCGTAAGGAGTGGTGAACATTATGACAGAAACGCAATATTTGTCAGGGAACTCTCGCGGCACTTTTATGCGACAAGACACAGCGGTGATACTGAAGAGGTTCTACTTGATTGAGCAGGCAAGCATTATTGGGCAAGCCGGTTGGCTGGCTGAAATTCCATATTTTGAAATGAAAACGCTTCTTCCGAAAATGTTGTGGGAGGAAGCCATGACAGCAGACATGCTGCGTAAGCGCGTTATTGAGCTGCGCTTCCCTAGCCGAATGTTGGAAATCGGTACGGATCAGCCACTTGTGGACTATATTCGTTCCTGTTATCTGGCACCGAATGCCATAGCCTACATGATGGGGTTATCTAGATTAATCAAGCCAGCATTACGCTCCGCTTATCAAACCTACTTGAATGTAGCGGATGAGATTGGCGATGGACCTACGTACCGGTTCCTTCGCGTCGCCATTGAAGAGAAGTCTCGACATATCGATACCTTGGAGAAGTTTATTGCATCGGTCATCGGGGATGTGCCGCAAGAAGAAATTGAACAAGCGGACGCCTGGATCCAGCAGCAGGATTTATGGTTGCAGAAGGTTGGGGGATTCGGACTGGAAGCGCCGAATGCGATTACGATCGAGCCTCTGACGCATAAATACGAGCCAGCTGAAGTTCCGGCAAGAGAAGAAAGCTTTCACAAGGTTCGGTTCTATTGGCCAGACATCGTCGATTCTACTTTTCCATATGGCAATGGCATGCAGCTGCAGCTGCGAAGCGCAGTCAGCCATTTCAATGAAGTATGGGCCGTTGAGACAGGAGGCTTTATCTTATACACCTTTGCTGAGGAGTTGGGATGGTCGTTTGTATTCGACGCAGCCAGATGGGTATATGATGAAAGTCGGCACGTCAGGATGGGGTATGATCGTCTCGTTTCATGGGGATACGAAGATCATGAATTACCACTCGGAACCTACATTTATGATTCGTCCAAGGGCCAAGATCCGATCTATCGGTTGGGCATGCTGTTCTATTTCGAATCGAAGAATATCGGCAAGAAAATCGACCGGATCAAAAACTTCGAACGGATGCAGGATCGCATGAGCCAGCATGACATGGATTTTGATTGGGCAGATGAAACGATTCATACGGGTTACGGGAAAACGTGGTTGTCTGAAGTGTTGAAAAATCGGGGCCAGGACCCGGACGATTACAGCCATGTCAAGAATGAATGCGAGCGCCTCGTAAGTAAGGTAGTGGAATCTGTTACAGAACAAGAAATTGATGAAATAAAGCAAATTGCGAGTCGTATGATCACCAGACAGACGCAATAAGGAGCACGATATCAAGACAAGGGGGATCGATCAATGGGCGGGAAAGCGCGAGTAACGGTTATAGGAAGCTATAATGTAGGTTTAGTCGTCAATGCAGAACGATTGCCCGCATGGGGGGAGACTCTGTTTGGCAATGGATTTAGCGAAGGCCCGGGTGGGAAAGGCTCGAATCAAGCGGTAGCCGCTTCGAGACTCGGCGGGGATGTGAGCTTCATTGGGTGCGTGGGCACGGATCGTTATGGAGACGATGCCATTAGCATGTTGAAGAACGAGTGTATTGATTTGACCTATTTGAAGCGAACGGCTGCGTCCATGACAGGGGTTGGCTTTGTATTCCTCAACAAGCTTGGTGATAACTGCATTATTGTAGATCCCGGTGCCAATTTGGCATTAATGATTGAGGACATTGATCGAGCCGCACAAGCGATAGAACAGTCAGATGTGCTGCTGTTTCAGCTTGAATGCCAATTGGATACCGTTCGACATGGCATGCAAACCGCTTGGAAGAAAGGCAAGGTTGTAATCTTAAACCCGGCACCCGCTCAAGAACAACTGGATGATTTGCTGAGGTACGCTACTTATGTGACACCGAATGAGTCGGAATTAAAGATGATGAACGGCTTGCCGCCGGAGCAAGAGATCGGCATGGAGGAATGTGTGCAGTTGGGCCGTAACATTATAGCGAAGGGGCCGGAAGCCGTCATCGTTACGATGGGCGAACGTGGAGCGCTCATCATTCTGGAGGACACCAGTTACACGCTCCCGCCAATTGCAGTAGACGCGGTGGATACAACGGGAGCCGGCGATTCGTTCAATGCGGCATTGGCTGTCTCATTGGCAGAAGGCAAATCCTTGGCTGATGCAGCAGCGTATGCCTGCGCAGTTGGCGCGTATACAGTAACTGGCAGAGAAGTCATTCCAGCTTTGCCTACTCGGGAGCAGATGGAGGTATTTCTTGCCGCTATGAAGGAGAAGTCCGATGAATGAAGTCGAATTGCTGAGGATGGAAAACATCTGCAAATCATTCGGTCCAAATGTGATTCTTAAGGATGTTCATTTCACGCTGATGCCGGGACAAGTACATGCGTTGCTTGGGGCAAATGGGGCAGGCAAGTCCACGTTAATGAAGATCATCTCCGGTGTATACAGCTTGGATACAGGTACAATCCGGATTCACGGCAATAAGGTAACGATCCAATCGCCAGCAGATGCGAAACGGTATGGCGTGAGCATAATCCATCAGGAGCTTAGCCTTGTGCCCGAAATGACGGTAGCCGAGAATATTTATCTGGGCAAGGAAGGCAGCGCAGTCTCAGCAGGTGCGATTTTTTCCAAGGGCAATTTGGAAGCGCAGACGAAGCAATTGTTGGAGAAGTACGGCATCCCTCTGGACGCTAGAGTCAAGGTGCGGGACTTGTCGATTGGCCACCAGCAATTAGTAGAGATTATGAAAGCAGTCTCAGATGAGTCAGACATATTGATCATGGATGAACCGACAGCAACGTTGACTACAGGTGAAACCGAGCAGTTATTTGCCGTAATACGTTCTTTGAAGATGAAGGGAATTGGAATCGTATACATTTCACACAGACTGGATGAGATTCAGGAAATTTGCGATTACGTCTCGATTTTGAAGGATGGACGAAATACGGCAGAAGGAAGGATTCAAGACTTCAGCAGTGAGAAGATCATTGAGCAGATGATCGGAAAACAACTTGACAGCTATTATCCAACATCCGATCGGGTACCGGGAGAGACGGTTCTAGCCTTGTCCAATGTAACGAAAGGCCGTGTGTTGAATCAGGTGAATGTACAGCTTCGTGAAGGCGAAGTGTTAGGGCTGTTCGGCTTACTTGGCGCAGGGCAGACAGAATTGCTAAAGGTTGTGTTCGGCGCGGAAAGTTATGACGAAGGAGAGATCTTGGTACACAATCAGGCAGTGACTCTGGATACACCGGCAAAGGCAAAGGCTCAAGGCATTGCACTAGTCACGGAGAACCGGAAAGAAGAGGGGCTTATTCTGGAGCAAGGCACGGCTTCGAACATAGCCCTCGCTTCCATGAAGTCGCTCTCGCAATGGGGATTGAAGAAGGATGCTAAGATTCGATCTGTCGCTAACCGATATGTAGAAACATTAAACATTAAGTTAAGTACGATTCGAGAGCCGATCAAAAACTTAAGCGGCGGCAATCAGCAAAAAGCGATATTGGGAAAATGGCTCTATACGGAACCGAAAATTGTGCTCCTGAGCGAACCAACAAGAGGAATTGATATAGGCGCTCGATCGGAAATCTATCATTTGCTGTCTAACTTGGCTGATCAGGGAAGAGCTGTCTTGGTAGCATCCAGCGATGCGGATGAGATCCTTGGCATGTGCGACCGCATTCTCGTTATGTTCAAGGGAAGCGTGATCGCTGAGGTCAAGCGGGAAGAGGCCAATGAGGAATTGCTAATGGAATACGCATCAGGAGCAAGGGACAAGAAAGAGGTGAAACGATGACAACATCATCATCCAGTGCAGCAAATCGGGCACCAAGATATCTTCAATTTATTCAAACCTATGGGATGTTGCTTATTTTATTGCTAGTAGTGGCGATTTTCTCTATGCTCAGTCCAAATTTCTTCACTACTGGGAACTTGATTAATATTTTCAGGCAGGTATCGATTATCGGGATTATTGCTGTCGGTCAGACACTGGTCATCTTGACAGCAGGGATTGATTTGTCCGTTGGCAGCATCGTCGGACTGGCCGGTGCAGTTTCAGCCAGTGTGACACTAGGGACTGGTAATCCGTTGTTCGGCGTATTGGCGGGGCTGCTCACAGGCGCAGCGGTCGGGTTGTTCAATGGCGTCATGGTCTCTTACTTTAAGCTGACGCCATTTATCGTCACGCTAGCTACGATGACAGGCGTCGCAGGAATAACGCTCGTCTATACGAACGGAAACCCTATTATTGTATCTGAGCCGGTGTACAAGTTTATCGGTCAGGGATATATAGGTCCTGTACCATTCCCGGTAGTATTGCTAGTACTCGTGTACCTGCTCTTCTTTTTCATCCTGCGCAAAACCGTACATGGCCATTATATTTATTCGATTGGCGGGAACGAGAAAGCATCCATTCTTGCCGGGATTCAGGTGAAGAAACACAAAGTGATCGTCTATACGGTCTCCGGCTTGCTTGCAGGGCTTGCAGCCGTCATCTTGAGCGCCCGGCTGTCGGCAGCCACACCGGTTGCCGGAACTGGCTACGAGCTGGATGCGATTGCCGCGGTTATCCTTGGCGGGACGAGCTTGTTTGGCGGGAAAGGGGGTGTAGGGGGAACATTAATAGGCGTTCTCTTACTAGGAGTCTTGACTACGGGCATGAATTTGATCAATGTGTCGCCCTTCTATCAGGATGTGGTGAAAGGTGCAATTGTACTAGTGGCCGTATTGTTAGATCGATTCATCAACGCAGATTCACAATAACGATTTAGGGGGATATACACCAATGAAGAAGACAGTGGTTGCGATGTTGCTGGTACTCATGTTTGTAATCAGTGCATGCTCGAACAATCCATCCAATCAAAATGCAGGTTCCGGCGGCAACACAGCAGAACCGACGGAAGCGAACCAGAGTGAAGGAACGGATGCAGTGAAGATTGGCTATGTGATCAACACGTTGAACAATCCGTTCTTTGTATCCGTGAAAGAAGCAGCGGAGAAGGAAGCTGAGGAAGTAGGCGCCGACCTCTCCGTTGTGAACGCCAACAATGATCTGGCGACACAGTTAAGCGGAGTAGAGGATTTGATCCAGCAAGGGATCGATGTGTTAATTCTTGATCCTGTCGACAGTGCTGGAGCGCTGCCTGCTATCCAGGCTGCCAACGATGCAGGTGTGAAAGTAATTACAACCGGTCGCATGGTGGACGGTGCTGATATTATTACACATCTTGGCTATAACGAAGTCAAGCACGGAACAGAGGCGGGTAAGTTTCTAGCTGATGCGCTTGGAGGTTCAGGCAAAGTTGTCGAGCTACAAGGTGTAATGGGAACAAGTACGGCGCAAGAGCGGAGTCAAGGCTTCCAGGAAGCGATGGCTGAATATCCGGATATCGAAATTTTGTCCAGCCAATCAGCGAATTTCGACCGGGCAGAAGGCTTGACGGTCATGGAGAACATCCTGCAAGCGCACAGCGAGATTGATGGCGTGTATGCAGCGAATGATGAGATGGCACTCGGAGCCCTGCAGGCGATAGAAGGGGCTAATCGCGAAGGTATCGTAATTGTTGGCAACGATGGTACAACAGATGCTCTGGAAGCGATACAAGCCGGAAGAATAGTGGGTACAATGGCCATTTATCCAAACCAGTACGGGGAAAAAGCTATACAGATCGCGTTGCAGGTTGCCAATGGTGAACAAGTGGATGCTATGATTGAGCTTCCTTCTATATTCGTTTCCTCAGATAACGTGGAAGAGGCTTTGGCAGAAGTGCAGAAATAATCATCCATTCATCCGTGAACATCTAATAGGAGGAGAGACGAGCATGAAGAAAAGCAGGATACTGAACAAACAATTGAACGATGTGATTGCCGGCATGGGACATGGAGATTGGATCATTGTGTGTGATGCAGGATTTCCGATTCCGGATTCCGTGCGCAGAGTGGATTTGGCCATCCAACCGGATTTGCCTGACTTAGAAACGGTGCTGCGGTTGATCTCTGAGGATTTTATCACGGAAAAGGTGTATTATGCCGCAGAAGTACCTCAATACAATCAACCGCTGCTTAAGAAGGTTGAGCAAATATTCCACGGAATCGAGCTGGATACTATGCCGCATGAAAAGCTTCTGTCAGAGGCGGCATACAAAGCCAAAGCAGTGGTAAGAACTGGAGCGTTCGATCCGTATGGCAACATTATTTTGCAATCGGGTGTGGATGCGCCCAAGTGGTTCGACAAAGAAGGGGTTCTGGTACCGGACGCTTACAAGGATAAGGTATAAGAATCAGGCATTGTTGACCATCCGTTCACAACCGAAGGGGAGATCTGGCAGGTGCTGGATCCCCTCTTCGGTTTTTTGCATGAAGTGCATAAACGGCTGGGTGAGTTGGCACCTTAACCCTATGGAGGTGGAAGGCAGATGACGAAAGCAGACAAGCCGCACAGCTCTCGGGAGGAACTGCTGCGCGCATGGGAACGCAATTTGCCGAGTGTGTTGAATGATACCGATCAAGCTCGAGTTGATTTGGATCAGGGGGATGAGCGTGCGCTGCGCATCACAATCCAAACGGCCGGGCACACCGGGTATAATTTTGACTTTAAGTGTACGTATATGGATGATCGTGAAGTAGATGTGCAGCTCGTGGATGTGGAAAGTGAAGGCCAGTCGGTAGATGAGCGCAAGGAAGCGATTCAACAGCTCATTTCGGATTATGTACGTCATATTCATGAATGTGCACAAGCGGTCGTTCCGGTAACACATGCATAACATCTGGAGGAAAATAAAAGGTTGAGGTGAGCTAATAGTGTCTGATCATCGTCGTAATCCTGACAATCCATATGAAATGACAAATCGGCAGGAACTGCCCCGTTCGCAAGGTCAGGAGCCGCTTGATGGCTCCAAGAAAGTGAAAAATCGCAACCACTCACGGCAAAAGCAGCACACTGAGGGATAGAACATGGATCCCAACGTGATCTGGAAAGCGGCCCTCTTGATCTTTTCCGGTTTTGTGCTACTGCGGCTGTCTGGAAGGAAATCCCTTTCCCAAATGACCGTCGCGACGACAGTGATCATGATCTCAATCGGCACGACTATTGTACAGCCGATTGGTAACGAGAATGTATGGAATGCGATTCTGGCAGCAGCGTTGTTTATTGTATTCCTCGTGATCACTGAATGGCTCATCGTACGATTTAACGGTCTGGAGCGTGTGCTTACAGGCATGGCGGTTCCAGTCATACAGGATGGGTTAGTTATTGAAAAAAATTTGCGCAAAATCCGTTTGACGGTGGACCAGCTGGAGATTCGCTTACGCGCCAAAGGAATTGCGAATATGAGCGATGTCAAAACGGCGACGATCGAGTCGAACGGACAGATCGGCTACGAGCTGAAGGCTTACGCCAAGCCGTTGACGGTCGGGCAATTTGAACAGGTGATGAAGCAAATGGGGTGGAACGGGCCGCCTCTAGAGGCGCAGCCGTCCCCTTTGTTCGATGAAGTAACGCTGAAGGAGCATCAGAAGGAGATTCCCTCCATGCTGCAATAGTTCAAGCAAGCGCTGTCGCATCCTAATCCACGGATTGCAGCGCTTGTTTGACGTCTGCCAAATCTTCGTCTTCGATATGAACATACGGATACTCCCAATAACCAGGGAAAGCAATGGTCTCTACCGATCCGTTAGACCAATCGTTGTAGAAATCTTTTGCCAAATTCATCATATCGGTCTGCCCCATATCTGTTTTTACATGTTGAGCCATAATCTCAATCAAGTTCAGAACCTTCGGCAAGCTGTTCCACGATACTACCTTATCTACCAGCTTGGTAATGACCTCTTGTTGTCTCCGGTTCCGGTCGAGATCACTGGAATCATATTGTTCTCCCCTTGAATCTTTGCGAAATCGTGCATAATTCAATGCTTGTTGTCCATTGACATCCTGTACGCCAGGCTCGAAGTATATGGCGGTACCGTCGGCTGAATCCTCCCAAACCATCATTCGTTGCACGTCGACTTCGATCCCCCCGACAGCATCTACAAGCTCGGTGACTGTCTGGAAATTGACGAGAAAAGTATAATCAATCGGAATATCCAAGTAACCTTCTACAGTTTCTCGTAATACGACCATTCCTGAGCCAAGCAACTCTTCGTATACATGGAATTGACCAAGCTTAACCGTTTCCCCGGACAGCAGCTCAGGCTGGAGTCGAGATTGGGTCCTCGCTTGCATGTATCCGTCTGCGAATACACTGTTGATCTTCACAGTTCGGTCTTCCAAGTTAGTAACTTTTAAGTCGCGGGGAAGTGACACGAGCTTGATCTTCTGCTTCTTAGGCATAATATGTGCGACCAAGATAGAATCGGTGTTGAGCATAAATACATCTCCCCGCATATCCAGACCGACAAGGAGAGCGTAAAAGTCATAGCGGGTTTCCTCAGTTTTGACAGGTGATGTGCGTTGTTTTTCTTGTGAGGAGATTTTCTCCCTCTGTTTATCTGACAAGATGGCATTGTCTGTGTCCGTAGGAATATGTGCATCGTTCCACCAATGATTCAGTTGATAAGCTAGCCCCGTAGCGGCGAAGAGCATTCCAGCGACACAACAAATGCCGACAATAAGCCAAAATTTACGTGATTTCCACAAAACTAAACACCCCAAATCAAGAAGTGAGCAGGCATACGATCATATGTAGGAGAGATGCCCATCGATTGTTGCTGTAGTATTAGACGAACCAACCGACAGGAAAGTTCCGGGAAAATAAAAGGATTGATTTTTCATGTCGAACCAATTAGGATAAGAAGATGTGAATTGCTAAAAAAAAGGGAGTTAGGAGAGAATCATATGAGAAAACGTTGGACAGCGATATTGTCCCTTGCAGCTTTGTGCGTCATGATTGTACTGGCTGGCTGTACGAAAAGCGCAACACCGGAGGAATTACTTAATCGAGCACTGGAAGCTTCTAAGGAGCTAGAGAGCTATACATTTGCTAGTGAGGTCAAACTGAACGTAGAACTGCCAGAATCACTGTTGCAGGAGGATCCTTCTACTGCGATGGCGGCAGGTTTCTTGAGTGACATTACGCTGAGTGCTAACGGAGTATATCAGGAAGAGCCGGCGAAGATGGAGATGACGCTCGATCTGAAGCTTGGCGGCGATGTCGGGATGACGATTCGCGTACCGATGATTATGGAACAGGACCGTATGTGGGTGAAGGTGCCGAACATTCCTATGCTTGCAGGTCTGATCCCGCAAGATATGGTAGGCAAGTATCTTGAACTAGATTTCGAGGAATTGGCGGCAATGGACCCGCAGGCTGAGGAAGTATTTAGCCCGGAAGCGATGAATGTGGAAACCCAGAAGCAGCTCGGTATTGACGTGATGAACGTCTTGATGAAGCACTTTGATGAAGAGCAATATGTAGAAATTCTGAATGAAGAAGAAGCAGAGCTGCCGGAAGATGTAGAAGCTAGCGATGTGCTGCGGCTTTCCGTGAAGCAGGATCAACTGGAAGAAGCGGTGAATATTTTGGTTATGGACGCATTGCCAGAGATCATAGATGTATTGGCCAAACCGGAATATGCTGCATTGCTAGGCGACAGCTTCGATGCAGAAGAAGCGAAGAGTGAGTTGCCGACAACGGATGAAGAAATTCAAGAGGGCATGGATGAACTGAAGGAAACCTTGGTTATTAACGAGCTCTCTACACTGATAGCGTTGAATGAAGATGGTCATACGACATATTCGGATATTCAATTCGACTTCGCGATCACACAAGAGGGAGAAGAAATGTTATTCAACGGCTCTGCATCCTCTACGATGACGAACATTAATGGTGAACCGGCATTCGAACTGGAGGAGCCGACCGAAGACAACACCGTTACGATTAGCCAATTGCAAGAGATGTTCGGTGCAGGTATGGGATTTTAAGCACATTCGAAGATAATTGATTCAGTCACAAATACAACTGCCGATCCTATAGGATCGGCAGTTGTATTTATTCTTGGTACGCCCAGTTTAGAAGCTTTGTCATTTGTGTAGGCAGCCCGTATAATGTAGAGACAAGACTGATTAGGAAGCAGGTGCTTTCGTGACGAAGTTTGCGATCGCTTCTGCAAGCTTCTCCGGCTGTTCATACATACTCATATGACCGCATGCTGGCAAGGTAACCGAAGTGACTTGATTGCCTTGTACAACATGTGTGCGTTCTGGCGGGATGATCTGATCTTCTTCGCCTGCGACTAGCAGGACAGGGATACGAGCTTGCTGCAGCAGCTGCAAGCGTTCAGGACGGCTGCGCATCGCTTCGAGCGCATATATGGCGCCTTCAGCTGAGTTCCGGTGACCGATCGCCTTCACTGTTGCAATGTGCTCGCTCATTGCTGTCAAGTGCTGAGGAGCGAAGAGCTTGGGGATCATGTCATCGACGAATGCACGCATGCCTTCTTCACGAATACGCGCTATACTCCGCAGGCGATTCTCACGGGCCTCTTCACTATCGGCATAAGGAGTCGAATGGATGAGCCCGATTGCGGAGACTATATCAGGATGTCGATCTAGCAAGGCGAGGGCAGTATATCCCCCCATCGAATGTCCAAGTACAGGTGCGTTCTCAATCCCAATTCGACGCATCCAAGAAGCGACAGCATCAGCATAAGCATCGATGGAAGCGACTCCTTCTGCGATAGGACTTCCGCCATGTCCCGGCAAATCTGGCGTGAATATGCGATAATCAGCAGCTAGCCGGGGCAGAAGGATGCCCCAGTATTCGGCACTTCCAGGGAATCCGTGAATCAGAACAACAGCAGCTCCGTTGCCTTGTTCCTGATGTAATAGATTGTTCATCCTGTTATCACTCCAATCAAGTTGTAAGTTGAGGGATGTTCGCTAGATTCTCTACTTAATTATAACCTAATTGATAGTAATGAAACGCATGGATGGAGGATGACGATGGATTTCCCTGTTTACTTGCCGTTAGGTCCATACGAGATACATCCTCATTGGTTGTTCGAGGCGTTGGCTTATTTTATTGGCTTTCGCTTGTATTTGCGTATACGCAGCAAGGGACAGATGCCGACGGTCCAAGCAATCTGGATCGTTGTTGCAGCGGTTCTCGGCGCTGCGATCGGTTCGAAAGTGCTGTTCTGGTTAGAGGATCCGCTTCTGACGTGGCGAAGTCTTACTGAGAATCCGGTATACCTGATGGAAGGGAAGACAATCGTCGGCGGCTTGCTAGGTGGGCTGATTGGCGTGGAAGGGATGAAGCGTCGTATTGGTTGGGCGCGGAGAACTGGCGATGATTATGCGATACCGCTTATTGTAGGTATGATGATTGGCAGAATCGGATGCTTCCTAACTGGACTGGATGACCATACATACGGAACGCCTACATCATGGTGGACAGGAATAGACTTCGGGGACGGTATATTGCGGCATCCAACACAGCTGTATGAGATAGCATTCCTAGCGTTGTTGCTTCTTGCGCTTATGCTGCTGCGGAGGAGGAAGGTGCTGCCAGAAGGCGGTCAGTTTCAGCTATTCATGCTGACGTACTTGCTATTCCGGTTGTTGATCGACTTCATTAAGCCTACCCCGCATCCGTATCTAGGTCTTCATGCCATTCAAGTAGCCTGTTTGCTCGGTTTACTGTATTACATTCCGCTGGCGGCCGCTATGCTGCGCCAACAGCGCAAAGGAGTGACACCGCATGTCTAACCGTCCATATCTGTATCATGAGTTAACAGCAAGTGTATGCTCGACCTGCTTGCGCAAGGTGGAAGCGAAGATTGTGTTCGAAGATAATTATGTATATATGTTAAAACGCTGTATGAAGCATGGACCGGAGAAGGTGCTCATCTCCGATGATGTCGATTATTATAAGCGCTGTAGAGAATTTACGAAGCCTGGTGACATGCCGTTGCGTTGGAATACACCGATTAAGTACGGCTGCCCGTATGATTGTGGACTATGTCCAGACCACGAACAGCACAGCTGCTTGACCTTGATCGAAGTGACGGACCGTTGCAATCTGCAGTGCCCGATCTGCTATGCGGACTCATCGCCGCAGCGGGATTCGTTCCGCTCATTGGAGCAAATAGAGCGAATGCTGGATGCTGTGGTCGCGAATGAAGGAGAGCCTGACATTGTTCAAATCAGCGGAGGCGAGCCGACGTTGCATCCGAACTTCTTTGATATTCTGGATATGGCTAAGGCAAGACCTATTAAGCATGTGATGGTGAATACGAATGGGATCAGGCTGGCGGGTGATCGTGAGTTTGCCAAGCGGTTGGCGAGTTATATGCCTGGCTTCGAGCTGTATCTCCAATTCGACAGCTTCGAGCGAGAGACATTGCTGGAGCTGCGCGGCGCAGATTTGCGCGAGGTGCGGAACAAGGCGATCGACCATGCGAATGAGTTCGGTATCTCAACGACGCTCGTCGTAACGCTGAAGAAGGGATTGAATGATCGTGAGATTGGGGAGATCATTCAATACGGCGTCAAGCAGAAGGCTGTACGGGGTGTCACCTTCCAGCCGATTCAAGACGCTGGTCGAACGGAGCAGTATGATCCGTCTACGGAGCGGCTGACCGTGAGCGAGGTGAGGCGTTCGATTATCGAGCAGTCTGGTCTATTCCGCGAAGAAGACGTAATTCCGGTGCCTTGTCACCCGGATTGTCTGGCGATGGGCTATGCGTTGAAGACGGGTGACGGCGGGGCCGTTCCTCTGACTGGTCTGATCGATCCACAAATCTTGCTGGAAGGCGGTCAGAATACGATTGTGTATGAGCAGGACGAGACATTGCGCGGCAAGCTGTTTGAATTGTTCTCGCTCAACCAGACACCAAGCAGTTCGCCGTTGAAGCTGAAGGAGCTGCTCTGTTGCTTGCCACTCGTACCGGTACCTGACACAATCGGCTATGAGCAGGTGTTCCGTGTTGTCATTATGCAATTCATGGATGCTCATAATCTAGATGTGCGATCTGTGAAGAAGTCTTGTGTGCATATTGTGCATCCCGATGGCAGAATCATTCCGTTCGATACATATAATTTATTTTATCGAGACGGATTAGAGGAACAGCTCAAGCAACTGCAAGCTGAGCGCATATAATCTAGGCGGGCCAAGATAGCGTATGTGATGGAAGGGGCGAAAAACGATGGAGATGGAGCCGAATCAACGTTCGAATCGGGCAGGGCATATAGGTCAAGTGATGCTGGGTATTTTGCTATTGGCTGGTCTGCATACAGCGGCATTGCTAATAACGCAATGGTGGGAAGGCTGGTTTTTGATTCTCGTATTCATTGGCATTGTGCAGTTACTCTATGTACTGCCAGCTGTATTCATTCTTCGCCGTAAAGACAGGACGGGAATGATGCAAGGGGTGTTGATCGGAGCGGGATTGACGTTCCTGCTGAATGCGGCATGCTTCGGACTGCTCATGAGCGGCACACTATACTAGAAGAGAAGAAGAGCTATCGCTTAGACACAATGCGCCTGAACGATAGCTTATAAGTATGTTAACTGCCTCAATACGACTGAGCGGTAGGTGCAGTCGTCTGCCACAAAGGCTGAGACCCGCAGGAAGATCGAATCTGCAGCTCAGGCTCAACCATAATAGAACTGCCCTGTGTCTGCTTGTTCATCAAGTCGAACAGCATCATCGCGGCCAATCGTCCGATCCGTTCCTTGTCCTGACGAATGGTTGTCAAGGTCGGTGTAATGTATTGGCAGGCCTCGATATCGTCACAGCCAATGACTGCTATTTCATCCGGCACAGCGATGCGATGCTCGCGGAACGCTCGCAGTGCGCCGAAGGCGAGCAGATCTGATGCGGCGAACAAAGCCTTGGGCAAGGAGCCTGCTGCGATCCAAGCTTTGGTAGCTTCGTAGCCGTATGCTTCCTCGAATCCCTTGCTATAGACAAACCACTCTTCTCTGATCGGCATCGCGAAGTTATTCAGTGCTTCCCGGAAGGCCTCTTCACGAGTTTGCATGACGCCGCTCTTGCGGTCAGTGCCAAGATAGCCGACTTCTCGATAGCCGTTAATATAAAAGTGTTCAATGACCTTCGAGGCAATCTTCTTGTTGTCTGACATAATATAAGCTGAATTGTTGCCACGCAGTTCGATATCGACACCAATACAAGGGATATCGCTTTGGTCCAAATCGTTGATGCTCGGCTCCAGCTCATCCCCCGCGATAATGATGCAGCCGTCCACGTTGTGATGAAGACAGCGTGCCAAATAATCTTCGCCATTCGTTAGAAACTTCTCATTGGAGAACAACAGCACATCATACCCAAGAATCCCGATCTGTTTCTTGAAGGCATTAATCACTTCGATGAAGAAGGGGTGTCTGAAATCTACATTGAGCTTACCGGCGAAGATAACGCCAATCAATTGAGATTTCGCAATGGGCGCCAGCTTCGCTGGCTTACTGGGCTGATAACCGTTCTCCTCCATAATTTTCAATACATGCTTCTTTGTTTCCTCGCCGACGTCGGGATAGTTGTGAATAATCTTCGAAACCGTGGAGACAGAAACCCCAGCCAGCTTGGCAATGGTCTTCATATTCATTCCATACACCTACTTACCGTTTTTCCTAAACTTCTACAACATTTTCGTAAATGTTCGCTTACTCATCATACCGTTTTTTCGTAGCATTCGTCAATGAAATATACGAAAAATAGCTTGTGAATAATTATTTATACATATAACTAGCATAGTTACGAAAATATTTCGTGCAACAATTTACGAAAAAAGCCTTTACAAACCGAAAATATTGACTAATAATGGGGATGTAAGCGCGAAACATTTTCTGAATGAAAAACAAGACTTGCATCGTACTTTGATTTATATGTCCCTTGGGCCGCAACCAATAGTTAGCGGACAGCTGCAGCTAGCGATGCATCTCGAGAAGCTATTCGGAATGAATGTAAGCGCTTCATCATGAATCTCAGAATTGGGGAGGTTGGCAACGAAAATGAGAAAACATTCTGTATGGCTGCTATTGATGGCTTTTGTATTAGTATTATCGGCTTGTTCAGGGGGAAATGGTGGTAATGGTGGTAACGGATCAGGAACACCTGATGGGAATTCCGGCTCTACTAATTCGTCTGACGGAGGGGAGCAAGTAACGCTCCGAGTGCTGCATTGGATTAACGAACCAGTCAACAAGTATATGGAAGATGTGTTTATTCCGCAGTTTGAGGAGAAATATCCGAACGTTAAGATTGACTACACGACGGTTCCTTCTGATGAAACGTATGATCAATTGATGCAAACACGGGTTAATGCGAATGATGCCGATGTTGTGGCCTACAAGAGTTCCTTCGTGGGAGCGCCGCAGGAGTGGTCACCAGGAGCGGCGGATCCGCTGTGGAAGCAGTGGGCGGACGCTGGATTGCTCGCGGATTTGACGGGTGAAGACTTTATCGCAAATTACAATCCGGTTGATGTGGAAAATGCGATGACCTACGATAGCAAAGTGTACGGTGTGAACATGGGGAAAGTATCCTTCACCGGACTTTTCTACAATAAAGATATTTTTGCCCAGTATGATTTAGATGTTCCGACGACTTGGGATGAATTCATGGTTGTGTTGAATACATTGAATGACAACGGCGTTACACCAATTGGTTTTGCCGGCAAGGAAGTGTGGCCAATCAATTTGGCAGTGCAAGGGCTGCAAGCCACGATTCATGAAGATCAGTTGGCTTATATTAAAGGGCTTTGGACAGGGGAAACGAAGTTCACCGATCCGGCAGCGATTGAAGTGCTGGAGAAAGCGCAAATCATGATGAACTACGCGCAAAATGGCTTTATGGGCACCGATTACGGCACGCTGCCAAGCTTGTTCGCAGCAGGCCAAGTAGCGATGGCTGCTGACGGCACTTGGAATGCGGCTACGTATCAAGGTCTCAATCCCGACTTGAATCTGGGTTACTTCCCGGTACCAGGCAGCAGTGATCCGGCGGACAACGCCAACCTAGCAGGCAAGTATGATATGACCTGGATGGTTGTGGAGAAATCGTCGAACAAAGATTGGGCGTTGACGTTCCTCGAAGAGATGAGCACACGTGACAACTACACAGCATTCGTGAATGCGGCGGGCTTCCTGCCGACACAGGATGTGACAGTGGATAGCGAGTTTATCAACGACATCACGCCTTATCTCGGAGAGTTCATCCTGGCATGGGATCAATTGGCTATCAATCGTGAGAACGTAGGTCAATACGCCGATGGATCGAGCCCACACGCTGAATTCCTGAAGCCGGCTGGACCGCTAGAAACTCCACAGGAGCTAGCCGATTTGTCCCAGAAGGATTGGGACGCAGCAGCGCCGAAATAACGGCACATTATTCAATCTATTACAAACATTAGAAGGTGTTGGCGCCAGATTAGAAATAGCGGCTGGCGCCAACATCTTCTTACTACAGAGGTGTTCCTATGTATCCTTTTGGTAAAGGCTTGTCACGCTACGTCCCGCTCTTGCTCCTCATGATCCCGGTAGCGCTTTATGTTTTGTTAGCGGTAGGGCCCTCGATGGTCACGATTGTATTCTCTTTAACAGATGCTACGGGGATTCCGGGAACATCCTGGAAGTTTATCGGGTTTGACAATTATAAGGAATTTTTCACAGCTTCGAATGCTAGCGACCAGGTGCGGGCGATTAGCCGTTCGCTTTATTTCGCTTTTGCGGTCGTGTTGATTCAGAATGCGGTTGCTTTGCTGATTGCGATTATTGTGAATAAACGGTTGCGCGGCGATGTGTTTTACCGGGCGACATATTTCCTGCCTGTCGTGCTCGGGGTAACGGTTTCGGGGCTTATTTGGCAAATGTTGTTCAACCCAATGGGCGGTCCAGCGCAGAAGCTGCTGAACGTCTTTGGGACACAGTCGAACTTTTTTGGCAGTTACGATATCGCCTTCGAGCTTATTATTTTTGTTCAGATATGGATGTATATGGGTTATTCCATGACAATTTTTCTCGCTGGCTTGCAAGCGATTCCTAAGGATTTGTACGAGGCAGGTTATATGGACGGGGCGAGGGGTTGGGCCTCCTTCCGTCATATTACGTTCCCGATGATCGCCCCGGCGATTACTGTCAACATACTACTCTCGATTATTGGCGGGCTGCAAACGTTCGACATTATTTATGTATTGACTGGCGGAAAGTTTGAAACCTCGACATTGGCGTTCAATGTGTTTGCAGCTGCATTCGCAACGACCACTTCTGATTTTGGTCGGGCTTCAGCGATTGCGATGATTCAGTTCGTATTCGTGTTCGCCTTCGCGATTGTTGCCATGCTGTATTTCCGCAAAAGAGAGGTGGAGCTCTAATGAGGGAATCCAGAACGATTCTAGGAATGCGTTATGGCATCGTGCTACTGTTCATGGCTCTATATTTGCTGCCGCTTCTCTATTTATTCAACGTTTCGATGAAGACGCAGTTCGAATATTTGGCGAATCCATTAGCGATCGCAGAATCGCTGCGCTTCTCTAATTTTGTAGAGGCTTGGAAACTAGGGAATTTTGCCCAATACTTGTGGAATAGTGTGCTCTACACCGTGACCTCTACGGCGCTGTCTATGCTGCTTTCACTTATAGCGGCATTCCCGATAGCACGGGGATATGTGAAGTTCAGCAGCTTTTTCTATACGTTCTTTCTCATCTCGATGTTCTTGCCTAATCCGCTCATACCGCAGTTTGCGCTGATGACCGAGCTCGGCTTGTATAACACTCAAATCGGCTACATTTTGCTGCGTACAACTGGAACGGGTATTGCATTTCTCCTGATCGTCGGTTATATCAAGTCGATCTCGCGAGATTTGGACGAGGCGGCAGCCATGGACGGCTGCGGGTATATTCGTTATTTATTTACGATTTTGCTGCCGTTGACGAAGTCGGTGTTGGCCACTGGCGTTATCTTGACAGCGATCGCAACATGGAATGACATTATTATGCCGGTGATTTATTTGTCCGATCAGAGTTTGGCACCGGTGACCAAAGGCTTGTTCGCGTTCCGCGGACAATATTTGAACAATTGGCCGCTGCTTGCTTGCGGCATCATTATCGTGGCGACACCGTTAATTGTGCTGTATGCGTTCCTTCAGAAGTACATTGTGGATGGAGCACTCGCAGGTGCAGTGAAGTCTTAATAAGGAAAGAAAGTTCTAACATCAGCATATTTGCGGCAAAACTAGAAAGAGAGGTGCCGATACGTGGAGAGCAAAGCTGCAATTGTAACTGGAGCAAGCAGAGGTATTGGCAAAGGAACAGCATTGAAGCTGGCTGAGAACGGATATGACTTGGTCATTACGCATTTGGACGAAGCGGATGAAGCGGAGGCCGTCGCCGACGAGATCGCCTCTAAATACGGCAAACGATGCCATATTGTCCAGTGCGACTTGTCCGAAATTGCGTCTGCTCAGCTCATTGTAGATCAAGCAGTGCAGACATATGGCACGATTCATGTATTAGTCAACAATGCAGGGGTCAGCAAGTTTGAAGCAATGACTAGCATGCCGATGGACGATCTTAACTATTTGATGAAACTGAACTTTCGAGCCCCTATGCAGATGATTCAGCTCGTATCTACACATATGATCGAGCGTGGCATAGCTGGCGCACTTGTGAACATTGCCTCCTCGAGAGCAGAGCGTGCGTATCCAGGAGATGCGATATACGGAGGAATGAAGGCGGCGCTTATAAGAGCGACACAATCGATTGCATTGGAGCTAGCCCCTCATGGTATCCGAATTAACAATATTTCGCCGGGCGCTATACAGGTTCGGGATGAGATGCAATCCTTTTACGAAGTGCTGGGGAAGAAGATACCGTTGGGTCGCGGGGGCGTGCCGAGTGATGTAGGCAGTGCCGTTGTCTGGATTTGCTCGCAAGAAGCTTCCTATATTACGGGTATTAATTTGCGGGTGGATGGCGGGCTAATCTTACCGGGTATGCCAGAACGGGCGGATGTCCAGCCTGGTGAAGGATGGGGCAAGGTGTAACGAACGTAATCATGTGCACGAAACGAAAATCACCAGGGAGATGATAACGTGGCAGCTGTGACAATACGAGATGTAAAGACGATTCTAACCGCGCCGGAAGGCATCAATCTAGTCGTTGTTAAAATAGAAACTTCGGAGCCGGAGTTGTACGGATTGGGCTGTGCAACATTCACACAGCGGCATCGCGCCGTGCAGACGGCTATTGATGAATATATCAAGCCATTCCTGATTGGCAAGGATGTCTCCCGTATTGAAGATCTGTGGCAGACTGCGATGGTGAGCGGTTATTGGCGCAACGGACCGATTATGAATAACGCAGTGTCGGGTATGGATATGGCATTGTGGGACATTAAGGGTAAGATGGCAGGGATGCCTGTCTATCAGCTGCTTGGCGGCAAGTGCCGAGAAGCGGCTGCCGTGTACCGGCATGCGGATGGCCGTGATGAGCGGGAAGTCGAGGAGAATGTGCGGGTGTTCATGGAGCAAGGCTACCGGTATATCCGCTGTCAGATGGGGCTGTATGGCGGCTTGCATGCGAATCTGGCGAAGCCTGAAGGAGCATTGGATGGCGCCTATTACGACCCTGCCGCTTATGCACGAAGCATTCCGCGCTTATTCGAGCACATTCGTGGAGCAGTCGGTAATGAGGTCGAGCTGATTCATGATATTCACGAGCGGCTCGTGCCGATTGAAGCGGTGCAGCTGGCTAAGGAGCTGGAGCGGTATCGACTGTTCTATCTGGAGGATGCGCTGCCGCCGGAGCAGATAGAATGGTACCGTATGATTCGAGCGCAGACGACTACGCCGCTTGCGATGGGCGAACTGTTCGTGCATCCACTCGAATGGACACCGTTAATTAGCGAACGGCTGATTGATTTCATACGTGTTCACGTTAGTACAGTAGGCGGTATTACTCCAGCGAAGAAGCTGGCGGTACTGGGTGAATCGTTCGGTGTACGGACAGCATGGCACGGTCCAGGCGACGTGAGTCCGGTTGGACATGCGGCTAACCTGCATCTGGATCTGAACAGTCCGAACTTCGGTATTCAGGAATGGACGCCGTTCGGCGAGGCGACACGCGAAGTATTCGCGGGCTGCCCGGAAGTGCGCAACGGCTATGCGTATATAGAGGAGAAGCCGGGACTCGGCATCGAGCTGGACGAAGCGAAGGCGGCGAAGTATCCGCCGCATGACAAGCTGCCGGCATGGACGCTTGCACGTAAGCCGGATGGCACGCCTGCCCGGCCGTAAAGGCAGCGCTGGTCCTGCTGCTACCTACCTTGAGCCGGGGAGTAAGGGCGGGCAAGAGGCCGGGGTCGGTATGGTTGCAACCTTAGAACTTGGAATAGATTGAAGCGGGAGTCGTTGCCTGTATGGCTGCATAGTCGCTGGATGGCGGGAGCAGAATAGACAGGATCTATCTCGCTGGATGTCGAGCATCTCGCGATATGGTTCACGTCCTAACGGAAATTTGCTTCGCGGGCGTGCTCCCTATTGGCGGCTTGAGCTCGCGGATGCGATACACGCGCTAACGGAAATCACGGACGTTATTTGACCGATCAAGGTCGATTTGAAAACGTAACGGAAGTGAGAGGCGCTAAGAGATGATTTTCGGCTGCGAATGACAGGAATCTGAATGATTAAGGTATTCCTGCTTCCGTTAGATTTAGAAAATCGTCGATTCACACCTGTAAGGGTCGCTGATTTCCGTTGCGCGTCTAGCCCGGCTAAAGATGGTAATGCTAAGGGGCTTCCTTGATCGTAATGATCAAGGAAGCCCCTTGTTTGTCGTATCGAGACGACAGGATTTGAACCTACGATCCGAGAGCCAGTTTTTGAACGGTATTGGGGGAGCCCATAGTACAGACGAGCCCAGATTCGTGTGCGGCTTCCTAGGCGTCCTGAAAACTGCTGGAGGTTGTTTCCACACGACAAAAAAGTCGTCTAAGATTAGACGACTAGATGAACGGTACCTAACGACCCCGAGAGGATTCGAACCTCCGACACCTTCTTTAGGAGAGAAGTGCTCTATCCAGCTGAGCTACGGGGTCATGTATGAAACAATTCAATGTACGGACATATTCTGCCTCACATACCGAATCGAAGAATGGACTTCCTAAACCCACAATGACTATCATTGCGGCAAGCGGCATTAACGATTATAGCAAAAAAAAGTACAGGAGAAAAGAAGCTGCTGCTCAATAGATGGGAAAATCGCTGAAACCCCTGTCTGCACAAGGTGTTTCGTCGATTAAACCGACAATAGAGGAAACTGTCGAAAGCTTGCATTCGAGAGGATATGGGAGGACCTCGGACGAAAAAGGAGGCTCATATGGGTAATCGCTGATGTGGTAACAACAGGCAATATTATCGGAAGTGAGTCATAGATATCAAGGATGACCCCCTCCTGAGATCGTGTTACGATAATTGTCAGGCATAGGATATAAGGAAACATTATGGTTGAGTGTGTGATTCAAAACATGAGAAGTTGTTTATATATATAATGTTTTGGTCGTGGCGACCGCCCGAGTATTTATAATTACACTTTATAAATCAAGTAAATGATATACATAGGCGCAAGCGATTCAACGATTATGGGAATAATAAAATCATGCATTCGCGATGCCTCACATTATTCTTGTAAGCATTTAAGGGAGGTGAAATTTTGCAAACCACTGAAGGCAAACTGGTGTATAGGAAGCCAACAGCCGAAGACGGCGGGAAGGTATGGCAACTTGTCAAAGACACGAAGGTGCTGGACTTGAACTCGGCTTATAGCTACATCATGTTTTGCGACTATTTTGCGGATACATGTGTGGTCGCGGAAAGCGATGGCGAGATCGTTGGATTTGTTTCCGCCTTTTGTCCGCCAGAGAACGCGGCAACGCTGTTCGTCTGGCAGGTTGCAGTCGATTCATCTCAAAGAGGCAAAGGCGTAGCAACAGAGCTGCTTAGTTCGCTGATGAAGCGGGAAGAATGTAAACAAGTACGTACGGTTGAGCTGACTATCTCACCGTCTAACAAGGCTTCTCAAGCGTTGTTCGCGCGATTGGCACGCGAGCTGAATGCTGAGATTAACGTTCATTCTGGGTATGCCGCATCGCTATTTCCTGGAGGGGGCCACGAGGACGAGGACATATACAGAATTGGTCCGATCCCTTCCGCAAAATAAATTTTATGGAGGAATTATTTTATCATGACAAATACTAACGTGATGGAAAAACCGCAAACTATTGAGCTGTTCGAGGAGCTCGAATCCCAAGTTCGCAGTTATATCCGCAGCTTCCCGACGGTTTTTACCAAAGCGAAAGGATACCGGTTGTGGGATGACGCCGGGAAGGAATATATTGATTTTTTTGCAGGAGCAGGCTCTCTTAACTACGGACATAACCACCCTGTGCTGAAGCAGAAGGTGATTGACTATATGATGGAAGACGGAGTCGTACACAGCCTCGATATGGCAACAAAGGCGAAGGCTGACTTCCTTCAACGGTTTGTTGATGTCATTCTGAAGCCGCGCGGTATGAACCATAAGGTCATGTTTCCGGGACCTACCGGCACGAACTCCGTAGAGGCAGCTTTGAAGATTGCGCGAAAAACCACCGGCCGTGACACGATTATGTGCTTCACTAACGCGTTCCACGGTATGACAATGGGCTCGCTGTCGATTACGGGTAACGCCATGAAGCGTGAAGGCGCAGGTGTTGCGCTACACAACAGCGTATTCATGCCGTACGATGGATATTTCGGTGAAGATGTGGACACGGTCGAATATGTAGAAGCTATGCTGCAGGATAACGGCAGTGGTGTAGATAAGCCGGCAGCCATTATTCTTGAGACTGTTCAAGGCGAAGGCGGCATTAATGTTTCCAGCTTTGAGTGGATGAAGCGGATTGAAGAGCTTTGCCGCCGTCATGACATCTTGCTGATTGTCGACGATGTGCAGATGGGTTGCGGGCGGACAGGTACATTCTTCAGCTTCGAGAAGGCGGGGATTGAGCCGGATATCATCTGCTTGTCCAAGTCAATCGGCGGATTCGGCTTGCCGTTCGCGCTCACATTGCTCCGTCCGGAGCTCGATATATGGAAGCCGGGCGAGCATAACGGAACGTTCCGCGGTAATAACTTAAGCTTCGTTGCTGCAACCGAAGCGTTGAACTTCTGGGCCGATACGAAGCTGACTGAGAAGATCGAGCGCCAAGCTGAACAAATTCAAGAAGCGCTTGAAGATGCAGTGAAGGCTTATCCGAAGCTGAAGGGCTCAGCACGGGGCCGCGGCTTTATCCAAGGTATCGCCTTTGAAGTCGAAGGAGTGGCCGATCAGATTTCCACAGAAGCGTTCAAGCGCGGTTTGATCTTGGAAACCTCCGGTGTAGAAAGCCAGGTGCTGAAAGTCATGCCGCCACTGACTATTGATGACAAAGGACTGAATGAAGGCCTGGAGCTGCTTCGTCAAAGTGTAAGAGCTGTGCATGATCAATTGGAAGGCTAAGAAACAGCTTGAACGATTAGACTAAGAGCTGTGATTCGATCCGATCCCCTGTTGGCAGCCTAATGCTCCGACTGGGAGTCGGATCGATCCTGTTGCGCGCATAGACCAAATAACGGAAGGGAGCATCTCAACATGATAGTCAAACAACTAGATGATTTAATCGGTACGGAGGCAGATGTAGATACGGAAACATGGAACAGCCGCAGGCTGCTTCTGGCTAAGGATAAATTGGGTTATTCTCTGCATGATACGATCATCAAAGCAGGAACAGAAACGTACATTTGGTATAAGAACCATGTGGAATCCGTGTACTGTGTTCAGGGCAAGGGCGAGATCGAGGATCTCGACAACGGCAAGACATACCCGATTAAGGACGGTACTCTATATGTCTTGAACGGGCATGAGAAGCACTATTTGCGGGCGGAGGAAGACTTACGCATGATCTGTGTGTTCAATCCTCCCGTTACCGGCAAGGAAGTGCACGATGAGAATGGTGTCTATCCATTAATCGTTGAGGATGATGAGGAGCAAGCTAACCCGATTGCGGCCAAGTGAACAAGTTAACCCTTTCCATATATAAATAGATAAGGAGCTGATCACGTGGGTACCACGCAAACGACCAAAGACATGTATCCTTCGCGGGTGAAATCCCGCCCTGAGATATTGGAGAGGCAGGACCCTGTGCTGCACACAGACGGCACTAGCGGACCTCTCGCGAAGGAGCAAGCAGCGTTTTACCGGGATAACGGGTATTTGTACTTGGAGGAGTTCTTCACTCCGGAGGAGACCGAGAAGCTGCGCAAGGAGCTGAAGTCGATCTGGGAGGAAGGCTCGCATGCGAATCGTCCGGAAGTGATTCGTGAGCCGAGCAGCAACACGGTCCGATCCGTCTTTGCCGTACATCGGGATAATGCGGTGTTCCAAGCATTGGCGAAGTCGGATAAGCTGCGCGATATCGTCCGTCAGATGCTAGGCAGTGACGTGTACATTCATCAGTCGCGCATTAACTTCAAGCCCGGATTTACTGGCAAAGAGTTTTACTGGCATTCGGACTTCGAGACTTGGCATGTAGAGGACGGCATGCCCCGTATGCGGGCATTGAGCTGCTCTATTGCGCTTGAAGACAACTTCCATTATAACGGACCGCTTATGGTGATTCCCGGATCACAGAATCATTATGTCGCCTGTGTAGGGGAGACGCCGGATGAGAACTACAAGAATTCCTTGCGTAAGCAGGAATATGGCACGCCGGACGATGAGAGCATGAAGTGGCTAGTGGAGCAAGGCGGTATTGATACGCCTACGGGCAAGAAAGGCTCGGTACTGTTCTTCGACTGCAACATTATGCATGGCTCCAATAGCAATATCTCGCCATTCCCTCGCAGCAATGTGTTTTTCGTCTTCAACAGTGTGGACAACCAACTCGTGGAGCCATTCTCGGGCAAGAAGCCTCGTCCGGAATATATTGCTCACCGGGACACGATCATTTAACTCCATTGTTATGTACTTGCAGACTGACCGAGCTACAACTCGGCCAGTCTTTTTTTGGTTCGGCCATACGTTCTAATTCTAACGGAAATTGAATTCCGCTATTTGGCTATTATTGACCATTTCGCCATCTAACGGAACTCACAACACTTTATGCAGGAACAATCCCCCTGTCTATCCTCTTTTTCACCAAATAAGGTATCTCGGCGGCAGTGTCAATAAGTTTGTGTATTCAACTTTAGGTAGGGTACATGGAATTGTATAGTGGTGGGCGTGCCCAAGCG
>CAJXLT010000023.1 GCA_913056365.1 uncultured Paenibacillaceae bacterium
TCTCCCTCCTGCTTCAAGCGGATGCGGTACATGTGGAACGCGTTCGCTTCCAGACCGCCATGCTGGTAGACCGTGTCGGTACCGAGGTCTTGCAACTGACCGTCCACTTCGATCTCATATTGCGCGTCCGGGGCTACCGTGTCCCATGACAGCATGATCGACTGGTTGGTTACGATCGCTACCATATTCGTCAAGCTTCGTGCCGATGCTTCGCTCGCTGGCAAGGTCATGACGTTCACCGGATGACTCCATTCGCTGTACCCCGTAATGTTCTCGGCCCGTACGCGGTACGTATGCAGGCTGTCTGCCTGCAGGTCCGTATGTTCGAAGGTCGGGTCTTCCACGACCTCTACCCGGCTTCCGTCAATCTCAAGCTCGTACCTTTCCGCATGCGGCACCTGGTACCAAGACAAGTGAATCACGTTCTCGTCTGATGTTGCGAGAATGTTGCTCGGCATCACGGGCTTGTCCGGATGTGTCGTGATGTCCAGTGGGGCGCTCCATGCACTCTTGCCTCCCGCATTCACGGCTCGTACACGGTATGTATGCCCACTTAATGGCTCCAGTTCTTCATGCGTGTAGGTTGTAGATACACTGTTGTCTACGAGCAGCCCGTCCACTTCCAGCTCATACGTATCTGCTCGTTCTGCCTCGTTCCAATGGAGGGTAACTTTGCGGTTCTCAATATCTGCTGCCAGTTCTGTCGGCGTCTCTGGCGGATAAGGCAGTGTATCGGCAGTCAGCGGGGCGCTCCATGCACTCGCTCCCCCTGCGTTCTTTGCTCTGATCCGCAGTGTGTAATCCGTCACGGGTGTTAATCCGGTTACGGTATAGGAGACACCCGTTCCCGCATCGAGTACGTTCCCCTCTACCTCAATCTCATAACGTTCTGCGCGGGCTACTGCATCCCAGATTACCTGCATGGTTGTTTGCTTTGCCGTCGTACCCATGATCGTAGGCGTTGGTGGCGGTACCGGCAACGTGTCGATCTCATAGCGTTCACTCCAAGGTCCAATCCCGCCAGCGTTCCGTACCCGTATGCGGTATGTATGACCCGTATCGGGCTGTAGTCCGCTGTGGGTATAGCTCGTGTCCGTTCCGTTGTTTCGAACGACTCCATCCACTTCCAGGTCGTATCTTGTCGCTCCTGATACAGTCCCCCATGATACTTCAATGGCTTGTTGTTCTTCCTCCAAGGTTAGAGACGGAGGTTCTGCCAGCGTAGTGCCTTTTACTGCACTGCTATATACTGTCTCAACCTGTTGCGCATTCCGTGCCATCGCTTTGAATGTGTACGTCTGATTGCTTGCCAACCCCTTAACAGTGATCTGCTTCCCCGTCAGTATCACCCATTGCGGGGTTGCGACCAACATGCCAGAGGCGTTCACATATTGCGAACCTGACTGAATTTGGATTGCCGATCCTATCGGATTATTATCTTGGAATATTAGTTCCACGTTAGACTCTCCGACTTCTCCTACGCGAAGTTCTGGTACCTCCGCTTTGGTATAAACCTCCGATTGCCGTGAAGAAATGTTGCCTACCGCATCGCGTACTTCCAGCTTCACGTTATATGCCGTATTCGGATTCAGTCCCGTCCGCTGATAGTCTGTTTGTTCGGTCCATGCACTCACATGGTTTCCGATCGTGTACCGATAAGCCTTCGGTGCCAGTCCAGCAGGTATGTCTACAGCTGTTCCTGCAACCGTAATGCTCGATTCCGTCGAAGCAACTGAAACATTGTTTAGCTGTGGACCAGTGCCATCGATACTGAACTCTACGGTTTCTTCGATTGTTTCGCTATCGTCGGCAACGACGAAGCGCAGGCTATGACTACCATGTGGCAATATCTTCGGATCTAGAGCAGCCAAGCTGATCACTTGACCTGTCTTCGTGTTGGAAACAACTCTCGTATCCCGGGGTGTCGATTCCCCATTCACATAATATGAAACTTGTAGATTGTCCCCATCGCCATCTGACACACGAACTTCCGGTACGATGGCTTGTCCTTGTTGACCGAATACTTCATCCTGAGCAGGGTGATTCACAGACAATGTTGGTTCTGTAGGCGCAAGTTTATACCAGTATCCATCACTTGCGATGCCATTATCCGGATAGGTACCGGTAGGGGCCTCCACTGTGTCTATTAGTTTATATTTCACTTGATTTTTAATGTTTGTTTTCGATAACTTTTGATAACATTGGTAATCTTGGGTATAGTCCTTTATCGGACCAATACAATACGTTAGATATCCTGGATAAACACTAATATAAACTCTAGAGTATTGATAATTATTAATATGCACTTCTTCGCCTATCGGTGAATTTGTGTTCGTATATGGATCATAAGAAAACTCCAAATGCCCTCGCGCGTAATCAGTTGCCCCGATATGTTCCCATCCAGTGTCTATATAGGTCCAGTATTCACGCAAGCTATATTTCTCCCAAGTTGCACTGCTAACGGGACCTTTCCGTTTGTACCAATAGCCGTCTGTATGCAGACCGTCGTCTGGATATTGATGAGGCAATCCAGTTAAATCTTCCTCGACCATCCCACCGATGGTTCTCGTTCTAGTCCGAGATTTCGTATATTCCGCATAATAATACCAATGTATTGGGAGTATAGAAGAGTACCCTTGATAGGTATCATTGTTTGTCGGATCTAATGCTAGCATTTCATAGGCTACTTGATCTGTGAAGACATACGTTGATCCATTCCAAGATACTTTTTTTCTATCACGATGAGTCCAATATTCAATGTCATGATTAATATGTTCATTTCCTTGAATAATTTGCTCACTGGACCACGGACCATAGATGACCTCATATTTATCGTAGTAATAATAAATAGGTGAACTAAGTTTTCTTTGAATAATAAAATGTGTACGTGATGAAGATTGAGGTGCTACAACCCATTCTGATCGTTTCATCCCTTTGTTGCCTTCATCAAAAACATAGTCCAGACTAATCCCAGTTAGTTCGTTAGATTTGTAACTTCTTACTTGCACCCTGTAATCATATTTGTCTAAATCTAGAACAGCACTGATATTACCATAATTTTCATTGCCAGATACATATACGCTTAATTCATTCCTCTCTTGATTGTGCTCAATTATTACAAGTTCAGAGTGAAATTGTCCAATAGGCGCCTCCCCTCCCCTTGCAATATCCACCCAATCATAATAAGGGTTACGGGCATTCGTCGCCTTGCCTCGCACATACCAGCGATCATCACTGTGATAACCTTCCTCCGGGTATTCGTCAGCCTCACCAACAATCTGCTCCAGCCATGTGCCATTCGGCTCCGAGTAGACATCATAGTAGTAATACGTTGTCGCTGCTTCAACACGCTCTGTCTGTACCAAAGAGAAAGCAAACGCCATCACAATGCATATTAGTAAAGTCTTTTTTCCTAATTGCCATATACTAATCATCTGGCCGACTCCTCCCCCCTTTGACATTCGATCACCCTTTATTCCACCGACACTTCAACAGTCGTCTCTCCCGTCACTAACGGCGTGAATCGAATCGTCGTCACTTCTCCAGACCATGAGGTGCCAGGCACGATATTCTGCTTCACTGTGAACGCGATCCGGTCTGTTCCTACTTCTGCCGTCAATCCAGATCCTGCAATCACTCCACTGCCTGTGTCCGACTGTGGCGTAAAGTCATACAAATCTGCGATCTCCATTGCTGCCGGATCGTAGCGTACGATAAACGTCCGTTCGCTGAAGTCCTGCACGTGGCTGGCGAGCAGCGTGATCGCAACCGGCTCCCCTTCCTCGATCTCAACGGTATATGTCGGTATCGTCGTACTCTGCGTAATCGCCGGGCTCCATGCGGTCACGCCTGTTGTATTCTTCGCGCGGATTCGGTACGTATGCTCGGTCCCCGGCTCTAGCTCCACATGCTCATAGCTCATGCCATTGCCCGCATCATACGTCTCACCATCGATTTCGATGTCATAGCCACTTGCGTTATCGACTCGTTCCCATGTGAGCGTAATGGTGTTATACGCAGGGTAAGCCTCGACTCGATCCGGAGCGTTCGGCGGATTTGGTAGGGTTGCCAAGGACAACACACCGATCCAAGCTCCCGGCTCTCCCTCCTGCTGCAAACGAATGCGGTACATGTGGAACGCATTCGCATCCAGACCGCCATGCTGGTAGACCGTGTCTGTACCGATGTCCTGCAGCTGACCGTCCACTTCGATCTCATATTGCGCGTCCGGAGCGACCGTGTCCCACGACAGCATGATCGACTGGTTGGTTACGATCGCTACCATATTCGTCAAACTTCGTGCCGATGCTTCGCTGTCCGGCAAGGTCATGACGTTCACCGGATGACTCCATTCGCTGTAGCCCGTAATGTTCTCGGCCCGTACGCGGTACGTGTGCAGGCTGTCTGCCTGCAGGTCCGGATGTTCGAAGGTCGGGCCTTCCACGACCTCTACACGACTACCGTCGATCTCTACCTCGTACCTTTCGGCATGCGGCACCTGGTACCAAGACAAGTGAATCACACTCTCGTCTGATGTTGCGAGAATGTTGCTCGGCATCACGGGCTTGTCCGGATGTGTCGTGATGTCCAGCGGGGCGCTCCATGCACTCTTGCCTCCCGCATTCACGGCTCGTACACGGTATGTATGCCCGCTTAATGGCTCCAGCTCTTCATGCGTGTACGTGATCGATGCTCCATTGTCTATGAGCAGCCCGTCTACTTCCAGTTCATACGTATCTGCTCGCTCTGCCTCGTTCCAATGGAGGGTAACTAGTCGGTTCTCAATATCTGCCGCCAGCTCTGCCGGTGTCTCTGGCGGATAAGGCAGTGTCTCGACAGTCAGCGGGGCGCTCCATGCACTCGTTCCCCCTGCGTTCTTCGCTCTGATCCGCAGTGTGTAATCCGTCACAGGCGTTAATCCGGTTACGGTATAGGAGACACCCGTTCCCGCATCGAGCACGTTCCCATCTACCTCAATCTCATAGCGTTCTGCACGGGCTACTGCATCCCAGATTACCTGCATGGTTGTTTGCTTTGCCGTCGTACCCATGATCGTAGGCGTTGGTGGCGGTACCGGCAATGTGTCGATCTCATAGCGTTCACTCCAAGGTCCAATCCCGCCAGCATTCCGTACCCGTATGCGATATGTATGACTTGTGTCAGGCAGCAGGCCGCTGTGGGTATAGCGCGTGTCCGTTCCGTTGTTGCTAACGACTCCATCTACTTCCAGATCGTATCTTGTCGCTCCTGATACAGTCCCCCATGATACTTCAATGGCTTGCTGTTCTTCCTTGAAGGTTAGGGACGGGGGGGCTGCCAGCGTAGTGCCTTCTACTGCACTGCTATATACTGTCTCAACCTGTTCCGCATTCCGTGCCATTGCCTGGAACGTGTACGTCTGATTGCTTGCCAACCCCTTAACAGTGATCCGCTTCCCCGTCAGTGTCACCCATTGCGGAGTTGCGCTCAGCATGCCAGAGGCATTCACATATTGCGAACCTGACTGTATCAGGAATGGCGCTCCAGTCGGATTATTATCTTGGAATACTAGTTCCACGTTAGATTCTCCGACTTCTCCTACGCGAAGATCTGGTACCTCCGCTTTGGTATGGACCTGTGATTGCCGTGAAGAAATGTTGCCTACCGCATCGCGTACTTGCAGTTTTACGTTATATGCCGTATTTGGAGTTAATCCTGTCTGTTGATAGCTTGCTTGTTCGGTCCACGCACTCACATGGTTACCGATCGTGTACCGATAAGCTTTCGGTGCCAGTCCAGCAGGTGTGTCTACAGCTGTTCCTGCAACCATAATGCTCGATTCCGTCGAAGCAACTGAAAGATTGTTTAGCTGTGGACCAGTGCCATCGATACTGAACTCTACGGTTTCTTCGATTGTTTCGCTGTCGTCTGCAACGACGATTCGCAGGCTATGACTTCCATGTGACAATGTCTTCGGATCTAGAGCAGCCAAGCTGATCACTTGACCTGATTTCGTGTTGGAAACATCTCTAGCGTCCCGAGGTGTTGATTCCCCGTTCACGTAATACGAAACTTGCAGATTGTCCCCGTCCCCATCTGACACCCGAACTTCCGGTACGATGGCTTGTCCTTGTTGACCGAATACTTGATCCTGAGCAGGGTGATTCACAGACAATGTTGGTTCTGTAAGCACAAGTACATACCAATGACCATCTTCTCCGATACCGTTATTCGGGTAGGTGCCAGTTGGCGCTTCTACTGTTTCAATAAATTCTTTCTTGACTTTACTTTTTATATTGCTGGTTTTCGTCTCTTTCTCATAGACAACATACCCCTTGCCATCGGAGAACCCATCAAGGTATTGAATAGAATCATCATTGAATCCCTTGAACAACCTGGCACCAGGATAGTTTCTACTTTTTACGACCGTTCCTTTAGGTTTATATCTATTTGAATAAGGATCAAAACTAAACCCTAAGTAGCCCTCAAAGTAATTAGCATAGGAATTAGACCCTTCCCATCTCCAACCGCTTTCCGTGTGAGTCCAGTAATCCTGTACACTATATTTATCCCATGTCGCATTCGCTACTGGGTCCTTTCTCTTATACCAATAACCGTCTGTATGCAGACCATCGATTGGATACTGATGCTCATCTCCCTGCAAATCATGCTCTACTAGTTCGCCCAAGGATCGCTCCCTTGTCCTATATTTCGTATAATCCGCATAATAGTTCCAATATTGATGTCTAACAGCAGAATAGGCTTGATAGACATCATTATTTCCTAGCTCCAGTCCATACCTCTGATAAGATTCGTTTTCATTGTCAGTAAATTGATATTCATCTCCGTTCCATATTACTTCTTTAGAATCAATTTTCGTCCATGAATCGGGGCTTCGCGCTCTATCGCTGTATCTTGTCATTTCCTCAGACCATGGCTCGTAAATCACTTCGTACTTATCGTAATAATAATAGATCGGAACACTGAGCTTTCTTTGGATGAAAATTTGTGCATCGCTTCCATTAACATATGACGATTCATTATACTCCAACACTTCCCCTACTCTAGTCTCATCGAACACCTGAGAGAAATCTACATTGACCATGTAACCGTCATTATCATATCTTCTAATCACAATTCGATAATCATAAGTTTCCAGATCTACATCAGTTGCAACAGCCCTGGAGGAGCTATTAGATAAATAAGCACTGAGTCGATTATATGTATCATTATGAGCAATCGTTACAGTGAAATAGGTACGCGTAGACAATAAATTGGCATATGCAATATCCTCCCAATCATAATAAGGGTCGCGGGCATTCGTCGCCTTCCCTCGCACATACCATAGATTGTCGCTGTGCAACCCTTCCTCCGGATACTCATTGCTCTTTCCCACAACTTGTTTCAACCATGCACCACCGGATTGCGAGTACACGTCATAGTAGTAATATCCCGCTACTGCTTCAGACTTGTGAACAGAGATGAAGGGAAGCACAATCGCGATTGCGCATAATAGATATATGACTTTCTTAACTATGCCAACTGTACTTCCCATATGTCAGTCACCTCATCATTATATTGGTGTTACTCAATTGTGTACGTGATATTCGTATACTCGCTCGTCTTCGCTCTAAATTGAATCAGGTTGAATATTGTTTTATTGTCCGCATTATCTACATGGTAGGTAATGCGGCCGTCTTCAAACCTGACAATTGTAAAGTCACTGCCTTCAATCGTTCCGGTTTGTAACTCAGATTGCTGCGTAAGTCCGTACAAATCCAACACTTCCAATTCATCCGGATTGTACGTGACCGTAATTTGTCGACGCGTTGCATCCGGATCGGCAGGCGCAACAATGACGAAGTGGAAGGATGTATCTTTCCCAACGTTGACTTTCAATTCTGGAATCGTACTTTCCCTGAACAGCTCCGACCAGCCGCTACTGCCGCCTGAGCCAACAGACCTCACTCGAAATACGTGCATCGTATTCGGTCTCAAACCGGATAACGTATAACTAGTATCCGTAATACCCGATTTGATTACGCCATCCGCCTCCACTTCGTAGGAGCTTGCTCCAGTCACACTATTCCAAGACACCATAATGGCATCTGTAGTAGCTTCCCATGTGATTCCCGTCGGTGTATCCGGCGTTGTCTGCTTAGTTACACCCGTACTCCAATCGCTCCAGGCACTGACGCCCTCGCTGTTCTTGGCGCGAACCCGGTACGTATGCGTAGAGTTCGATGACAAACCTTGGTGAAGGTAAGTAACACTCTCACCGACGTCCATCACTTGTCCGTCGACGTCCAATTCATAGCTCTCAGCCCCAACTACTTCGTCCCACTGTAGCCAGATACTTCGGCTCTCCGCAATAATTTCAGTGATCTTCGGCGTGCCTAGACGTGTCGTCTGTGTCACAGATTCGCTCCAGTCCCCTACAACGTCTCCATTTCGCGCACGGACCCGATAATAATGCCATGAACTAGGCTGCAAATCTTCATCTGTGTACACCGTTACAGCTCCAATATGAATCAGTTCACCATCTGCCAGCAGATCATAGCTTTGCGCCCCCGGCACTTCATCCCACGACAAAGTGATAGTAGACGGACTAACTTCTGAGACGCTAATGCTAGGTTGTGCTAGTACAGTCCGAGCAGTCACGAACTCACTCCATGCTCCAACACCAGCGTCAGTCTTGGCTCTTACTCGATATTGATGTTCGCTTAACGGCGCTAGCTCCAGATGCTCGTACGTAGTGCCAAGTCCATTGTCTACGACCGTTCCATCTACCTCAACGTCATACCCCTCTGCTCCTATCACACTGTTCCAAGTCAAAGTAATGCTTGTGCTCGTAACAGATGTCTGCAAATTCGAAGGAACGCCTGCCAAAGTGATTGCCACAAGCTGTGGACTCCAAGCCCCTTCCACCTCTTCATTTCTAGCTCTTACACGATACACATGCTCCGTATTCGGAGATAGATTGGTATGGTGGTACTCCGTTTGAAGCCCATTGTCGATGACTTCGCCGTCGATCTCGATGTCATAAGCAACAGCCCCATCTACTGCATCCCAAGTCAGTTGAATTTCTGTATTGGAAGTTGCCGCTTGCAGATCAGTCGGTACGGAAGGCAGCGTAAATACCCGCAGGTAATCACTCCACCCGCCTGTGCCATTGTCATTCTTCGCTCTTACACGATACGTATGTGTTGTGTTGGGCTGAACATCTTCATGTACATACTGCCGCTCTACCAGCCCTTCCAAGATAGTCCCGTCAATTTCCAAGTCATAAGAGTCAGCTCCAGAGACCAGATCCCATTGCAGGTCGATGGATGTATCAGAAGGATTCCCTGTTAAATTCCCCGGTACGCCTACAATGGTTGTTTCAACCACGATCGGACTCCATTGGCCAACTCCACTGCTGTTCTTGGCTCGAACGCGGAACGCCTTCTGTACGTTGGGATTCAAGTTGTTCATTTCAAAAAACAGTGCATCCCCGTTATCCACGATCGCACTATCCACTTCCACCTCATAACCCGTGGCGCCAATAACCGGCTCCCATTCCAGACGAATCCGGTCCTTCGTGGAAGACAGCTCGATCCCCTGCGGTACATCCGGCAACGTCCAACTCGTCAGTAGCGGTGACCATTCACCGACCATGTCATCATGGATGGCTCTCACTCTGTATTGATGCGAGGTGCCGGGCAAGAGCGAATCATGCACGAAGATCGGATGATTGCCGAGCGCCATAACTTGTCCGTCTACCTCCATATCATAAGAGCCTGCATTGGCTACTGGATTCCAGTTCAACGTTATAGCTGATTCCGTGGCCGAAGCCCGTAACCCCGCCGGAACTGCGAACGGATGCAGCCTCAGGTACGGCACAATCTCCTGCGCTTGGGAAGGGCTTGTCCAGGACAGTTCCGCACGCGTACTGCCTTCTGTGCTATATTCGAGCTGGATATCATACCGTTGTCCCGCTAACAAGGAGATGGTTCCTTCGTTCTGTTCCATCTTCTCTTCTGAACTATCTATGAGCAGCTGGCCATCGATCCATAAGCGAACACCGCCTTTGGTTGCAGTGTGGAACGTATAGGTTTCTGTATAGCGCGGCTGAATTTGCCCTGTCCACCTAACCGCGTATCCATCATCGGTGAAAGTCGAATCTAGCAAATCCGGTTCCTTATTCAAGTCTATCTGCTGATCGATCTGAATCTGCCTGTCTCCTGTAAAATCAGGCTCGCTGAAATACTCCGCAAGCAATCCGTACAGCTTGAACTTGAGCAAGGTGCCTTGGCCGCCTTCTGTGCCTGTCATGATGGAAGGCCGATTGTTCGCAGTCATATTCCCCCCGACGGCAAACCAGCCGCCAGTCTCTATTGCCAGTTGATTGTTAATATTGATATTGTCCCGCACGAACAGATCGCCGTCTCTAACCTTGAGCAACGCGTCCTCATTATTGGACACGAGCTTGCCGACCGCCATCTCCTCCTGTGCATACATGTTGACCTTCGTATTGATATGCATCTGATCGGGAACCAATATTCGCTGTGCCTCTACCAGCAAATCGCCATTGTTGTAAGTGAGGTTGTCCACATATAGCTGTCCGGCAACTTCTACGGACGAATCATTGTTGAGATGCAGATGCCCTTGCACCCACAGGTTCCCAAGCTCGCCATCTACAGATTCATGCACGACGATCGACAATCCCTGATTGGCGTTCAGTTGATTGCGGATAATGAGTGTGCCGAATACTTCGATGTTCAGCGGCTGGTTCGTATTGATGCCATCCACGATAACTACTGCCGGCTGATCGGCAGTGCCGAACTGTGTATCATTGTCCAGATTCAAGTGACCCGCGCGGATAACAGCCCCATCACTGCTGTTTACAATTTGTTGGTGAATGGCCGTTTCATTGCACCCGGAGCACGTAACCGCCATGCTGTCGTATGAGGTGATGACCGTCTCGACTTCTTGCACCTGTTCACTTATATAGAAAGCGATTTCTTCATCCAGCCCTGCAACGGTCAACGAAGGCGGTGCGTTATGCGGATTGTTCATCTTGCCTGAGATGAGCACCTTATTGCCAATCGCTGTTCTCGCTTCAACCGGTTCGGCAATCGTTGGCGGCGTGATTACATCCGGATCAGGGGGCAGCCATTCAGCCGTTTTCGTAATATGTATATGTTGCAAGGCTGTCTGCTCATTGCCTGTTGCGCCTTGATCCAACGTCAGCATGCCGTCGCTGACCAGTATATTGTTCGTCACGGTCGCTGTATGTCCCGCCGACAGTTGTTCCGCTTCGAAGTAAGACAGACCCTCGACCCACACGGTATTCGTACTCTCGTATACGGCGTCGCCTACCGTTACTGCAACGTCATAGAAACCTGTATCAAGCTCCATCTCCCACACATCTTCTTGCCCAAACTTTACATAGGTCTGTAATTCGGGAACACCGTAAGTAGCTTCAGCAACTGTATGTGCTGTTCTATCGTTGTTCCACCCATAATTCCAGCCGTTTCGCATTCCGAACAATTGTCCATAATCGGGCAGGGAACCGATCGGAACTACCGCTTCTTCCGGTTGGAAATTAATATGCCAGCTCGAACCCCCTTCTGCTTCTGCCCGGACATCCCCCCACAACGGGACTGCCAGTTGCAGTATGATCATGATGCTCAGAAGTGCAGCAATCTTTCTAACGCCCATGAACTTGCTCCTCCTTTGTATGTGGTCAAATGGCTAACATAGCTTACACAGACAAGCCAAAAAACCCCTTGCCTAGTCTCAATAGACTGCAGGGGCCAGGAATACATAGATCGTCCTGTTCCGGGAGATCTAAGATGACTTGGATTCTTGGCAACCAGGCAGTCATGGACATTTTCAGTCTTTAGACCCACGGCTTTGCGTCCTTTCCTTTCAGAAAGTTTGCCTTTCTAACAAGACGAAATACCTACCAATCATTCGATATTCATAGATTATATGGTATGAAAGAATCATATACAACAAATATTTTTACAATTATGTATTATTCGACAAGGTTAAACATGGAGATTGCTTGTGACGCTTGGTTCTTGGTAGAGAAAATTTAAGGTGCAAACAGCGACAAAAAAAACCGACAAACCCTTTGGAGTTCGTCGATCATGCTGCCCCTACTATTTATCCTAGAAATCTTTCATTCCGATTATCGGGGAAATTCCAACCGCTTCCCTGTTGTACATAAAATAATGGGAGAATGGCTGCAAATGTGCAGGCTTGACGCATACAGAACGGACGTTTTTCCGAAATACCTGCGATTGTGCATCTTTGCATACGGGAAATCACCTGTTTAGGCGGTCTATGCTTCAAAAGGATGTATATGCGCAGGCACTCGCCACACCCGGGCACGTTTGGGCGAAAAAGCCTGCACAATCGCGTTCATTTCAACATGCTGGACAAGTTGCATGATAACATAGACTGAATCGCACGAAATTTCCACACTGGTCTGCGTTTGCCGCTGGATGCTATCAAGCGACAGTAAACAAGAATAGGTATGAGCCGTTACGTTGTACATCCCCAAATCAACTGGGACAAGTTTCCCCTGCCTGAAGTTTAGTCTAATGATTATCGGGGGATCTCCTGTATAATATCGGAATAAACTTCGATCGGGCTCGTGAAGGTCTGGGGCTCTCTGTCTGTATCATTTGCGTAATAGCCCGTCACAGTGTTGTTGTCTTCTTTATTAAAAAACACAAGATTATTCTTATTCTGGTAATCAAAAAAGATCTGCACATCGGGGTCATCTATATGACCGGCTGTGTGCGAGAAGCCTGATCTTGCACCGCTGACGTATTGCGCAATGAGTACAGCCTTTCCCTCTTTGATTCTTACGATGGAATGGGTGTAAGCATCGTTGTACAAGTACAAGTCCGCTTTTCCTTTCAGGAATCTGTATCGATCATACGGTCTCTTGGGAAAGCCAAGCGTGTCGAAATCGGACGTGATCGGCAGTGAAATTGCTGCTTGGCGTGCTGCTTGCACATTCGATTGCGTGAGTGTGCTTGTATCCATTTCATAGTTTTCTGAGGTGATAAATACGATTTTACGAATGGTTTCGTATTGAACGTGATAGCCGAATGACTCTGAAATAAATCGCATTGGAACCAGTATGCGCCCGTGTATATTTTGAGCTGGAACTGTCATGTTCACTTCATGCCCATTTAGATAAGCTGCCGCACTATCTTGCTTCATGATTAAAACATCGCCCTGCTGATTTTCAATGGTAGCCGATTTAGAGGAAGGGTCCCACTGATAAGACAGTCCTAATGATGCAAGTGTTCGGATCGGGATCAAAAGGCTACTTTCGTATAATGTGGGGTAGACATCCATTCGGACAAATGAACCGTTCACATTGACTTCGACTTGAGTTGCATTGTCTTCTGTATTCGCATTGGCCGAAACTATCGATGAACTGATTAAACTTGCTACTACTAATGAAAATACTATGAATAGGGATTTGCTTCTCATTATTACAACCACCTTTCCAACTATATGCATAAATAATACTATTACTGCTTCCCTGTTGTACATAAAATAATGGGAGAATGGCTGCAAATGTGCAGGCTTGACGCATACAGAACGGACGTTTTTCCGAAATACCTGCGATTGTGCATCTTTGCATACGGGAAATCACCTGTTTAGGCGGTCTATGCTTCAAAAGGATGTATATGCGCAGGCACTCGCCACACCCGGGCACGTTTGGGCGAAAAAGCCTGCACAATCGCGTTTATTTCGTCATGCTGGACAAGTTGCATGATAACATAGACGAGAATCGCAGGAATCCCAACTTCAGGGTGGCGGAAAAGTCTGCAGAATCGCAGGTTTTTCGTGCTGGGCCATGGTTCACACTGGTCCATGGTCCGTGCTGAGCCGTGTCCGTGCTGACTCGTGTCTGTGCTGGCTGTATTCATGCTGGTCTGCGCCGACGTCTATTAGTCTACATTGTAAAAAAAGGCGCCCGAACCCCTTAACGGGAACGGACACCTTCTTGGGATTGGCTATATTAGCGGGTACTTGACACATTGATCCTTCGATTCGTTCACAGGATACGCAGCAAGTGATCTTTCGGTTAGTTCACGAGCTGCCAAGGGCCCCATTGATCGGCGCCTGGAACTTGACCTTGTGTCCACCATTGGGCAGTCCACAACTGACCATCATAGGACACGATCTCACCGCCGGTATATATTTGGGTGGAGCTCCATGCCGGGTATTCGCCTGGGTCTCCTGGATCACCTGGATCGCCGGGGTCACCGGGGTCTCCTGGGTCACCCGGATCGCCGGGGTCACCCGGATCGCCCGGATCGCCTTCATCTACTAGCTCCCATGCTCCCCATTGACCGGTTGTCCCCGGCTCTTGGTTTTGCGTATACCATCTTGCTCTCCACAATTGACCGTTGTGCAGCACGATATCCCCTTCGGTATAAGCACGAACCGGATTCCACTCCATGATGTCACCGAAGCGGTTCGGGTCGCCCGGGAATCCCGGAGCCGGATTAGTCGGCTCATTCGGATTGATGCTCAGGTTCACGTCGATCGCCTGATAGAAGGCATTCAGTGTATCGGCAATATCCCATACGGCTAGGATGACATGGTAGCCTTGACGGTCGTTCGGAATGAAGCAGTCGTTGTACACATCGTTAGGCGGAATGGCGCCATGATCGATGTAGCGGCAGAACAGCTCTAGATCGTCCCGTGTCAGTGGTGAATTCGGATCCCAGCCCGGCTTGGTAATGTAGTAGTCCCAAGTGTTCGTGCTGTGATTCGCATGAATTTGCCAGTGGAACGTATGCGCTCCGCCTTGCATGTTCACCTTGGACCAACGGTTCGCGGTCTGATCATCGAGATCAGGGAATACGGTCGCCCCTGCAAGCTGCCCATCCGGCACGCCAATCTCAGGGAAGTCACCGCGTCCTTCGACGCTCTGCGGCTCCCAGCGAACAGGACCGCAGTCTGTGTTCACCCCTTGCGCACATAGATGCGCACGGCTGTCTGTGACGAATCCATGGGCAGATGCCTTGTCAGCAAGCAGGACGAAGTACACAAGTGCGAGCAAGATGACACCAGCTGTCACGACGGCCAGCTTCGTGAATGAGAATCGATTGTTTAACGCTTGCGTGTTCATTTCATTTTCCTCCTTTTACAATAAAATTGATTCGCGCATGATGAAATAGACTCCACTGTAACGACCCTAACGGACGGTAACCTAGATGGAGACGATTATCACTCCCTTCGTAACCAAGCCTGCAATGGCAAGGACGCTAGACAGACAATTACCATTACGGTCACCCAACCATCTTCATCGCTGCCTTGCTTCTGCTCCCCATCCATTGCGCCATGGCTTGCTGCCATGAGCTTCGGTTATTCCTCTATCGGCAAATCCCGAATAGCGGCTGCTTGCTGCCGGAAGCTTGGGAGGGTGTGCTTCGCAGTATGCAGCATCTGTTCGTATTCAGGATCAGGATAGCTTCGCAGTGCACTGCCATACACGTACGTGTACAAGTCGGAATCGGACATTTAGAAAGCGCTTTCTTTATTTTGGACATAAGCTACACTTCCTCACAAATCACACCATCCGTACATTCATCCTAGCGCTATGCTCCGCTCGCTTCCGCCTCCGACAACCCTTGCTGCGACTAGTCTGACGCAAGTTGACTTATGTTCATCCTAGCATACTGTGCGCGAGCGCTTCTAGTGGAAAAACGTGTGGGGAAAGTTAAGATTTTTTAGATAACTAGAGGTGCCATTCCCATATAATGTGTGATATTATGAAGATACGTAGAACAGCATGATAGAGTCAGCCTTACTTATGCTCACTACATCATTCTAATAGGAAAGGGTGATTACCGTGCCGGAACAATTTACAGAAAAGGAGATGAATCATGTCCGCATTCCAGTCATGCTGCGAGATTCCTCAAACGGGGGGAACGGGCAGTTCCACTTGTTGCGACTGGATCAAATATGCAGTGTATCGACCGATGGCCGCACGCTTCTGTTCGAGACGGGGGAAGCTACGTATCATATGATCTCCACCTTGGATCAGGTGGGACAATTTCTGATGCCGCTGCTCGATCTCGAAAAGGTCGATCGGGTCAATTACATTCAACCTAGCAAGGTCACGTATTATGATTCTGCGTACCGCAAGGTTTATTTCGATCGCCATGTATCTGCCAAGTCTAGATATGCCACCATTGCCCAACGCTACATGGAACTGGTCCACAATATGGTTGGCAAGGATAAGGATCTTGCTGAATCCCCTTAATCGGGGCTGTGAATGATTGTACGCTTACTACTGTCTGGAGGGACTATTGATGCTGTTGAATTTCAGGAAAGAGTTCAGGGAATTGCTGAACATTCGACCAGGTGACCGGGTCACCTATAAGGTTGAAGGGGAACATATTATGGCTATGAAGAGTGAGAGTGGCTACAAGGTGAATGCTACGGGACAAGCGAATATTCCCAGGCATGTCGTCCATGCCGCTAATCTGCAAGAGAATGAAGTGTTGATCATTGATCGGGTGGAGGAGGATGTCGCTTATTTGGCCACACGAGACAGACGCCACCGGCAGCCGCCAAGACTGAAGGGTCAGCCGCTGAAGCCTGCAACCCTGCTCAAGCTTGCGAGGAAGGGCGAGTCGACGGTAGATAAGTATGTGCGCACCCTGCAATCTTACGGCTTCGCTAATGTACGCAAGAATATGTTCACCCATGATATTGCGCGGATGCTCAGAGGTGTCGCGGAATTGTTGGAAGACAAGGAGAACGAGAAGCTGTTCATCCGGTTGTCCTTAAGAGATCCGGAAATTTACGATTATGATTATAATGAACGCGAGTACAAGGTGATCCTGCGGAAGGATGACAACAATCACGAGATCACGTATGAGACGACAGCAGACCTGCAGGATGTGGCCGCCGAGGTGGAAGCCAATTATCCCAGTTATGACGTCGTCTACATAATGCCTACCATGGAATAAGTCACGCCAGGCGCAATCCGAGGCCGACATTCGTATCGATTAGTACCGGTTCTCTCTGCCGCGCAGCAAGCGCTGGCAATAAGCCGCAAGCGCTTCATAGGGAACGGTATAGCGAGTCATCTGATGCTCGGCCTGCTTCCGGGAGCCTGGCAGCTGAAGCAGCTTCGCCCATAGCGTCTCAGATGCGTCCCCCTCCTCTTGCACCCAGAACTGAATGAGCGCCACTTCCGGCGCTTCCTGCTTCATTAATTCAAGCAGCGTCCGCAAGCCGCGCAAGAATACGAAAGGGTGACGATGCTGCTCCTGCAAGAATGCAACCTCCACCTGACAAACATGCCGATCCTCATAGTCGTTGGCGCCTGTACCGCAGATAAAACCGGCTGCACCAACCAAGTCATACGGCTCTTCGCTGAATAGGAGCATGGCCTTGCCTAGTATTAATGGACCTGCGAGGAAGCTCAGCTTCATAGCGAAGGGATAGGGCAGTCCAAGCCTGCCCTGATTGCGAATTAGAAACTTCATATATGCCGCATAATCCATCTCTAATTCGCACGGGCGATAGGCGTATTCCATTACTTCTGGTTCAGCTGCGCACGCAGCGATTCGTTCACCTGAACGATCTTGCCAAACCCGCTGCCTTTGGTCTTCTTGTTCAATCCTCCGATTGATGGTATCATGGTGCACCCTTCTTTCGCTGTCAGATTTCATATCTCTTCCATTATACGTCATGATTGAGGTTTAGCCTAGATGCAATATCGCGAATATTGTCGGAAAATATCAATTCATGTCCGTTCCTTCCCTCTCGTATGCCCACTTGCTTGGAAAACTTCGCATAGAGCTTGCACAGATACGTATTCTCTTGAAGTGCTGCAAAGTGCAGGTCCTCGACTTCGGAATGCGTCGTCATAATTGCCCCTACCATATAGCGCAGACTGTTCAGGAACAACCTGCCGCCCCGCCGTTTCCGAGCGAGCACGACCATATCGATACAGGCAAGCTGCTTATCTGAAAACTGCTTGTCCTGTGTGCCATGGTAGTATGCCGCTGTCCCTACTACTTGCCCGTCTTCGTCTACCCCAATATGCAGATAGCCTTCGGTTATGTAGGCGTAGAGCAACGAGACTGTATCCATTGTTGTAAAGGAAGGGTGCAGGTCCTGCCTGTTCTCGAGCAGGAATAAGCTTGCTGCGGCGAAGTCCTCATCGGATTCGCAGCGTCTGAATTGCGTTCTCATGGTGCTACTCCTTCCTTGCTTGCCGGTTGATGACCTTCCATACGCGCTTGCAGAATGCGTTCCAATCTGTCTAAGATTTGTGGAGATTGCACCATAAGCTGATGGAACGCTTCGCGTCTAATCGAGAGCAACACGGCTGACCCGAGCGATCGCACAGTTGCGGTTCGCGGAATTTCCTTCAGCAGCGCAATCTCGCCGAAGTAATCCCCGTCCTGCAGAACTGCAAGCTCAACTTCTTCTCCATTCGATGCTTGCTTGCAGACTGCAAATCTGCCGCGCACGATTATATAGAACTTGCTGCCTTCCTCGCCCTCTCGCACCACGAACTCACCCTGCTCGCACACTTCCGTTGTGAAGCGCGTGGCGATCTCCTCGAGCAGCGAATGGCTGATGCTGTTGAAGAAGGGCAGCTTCGCCAACCGATCCGCGTCCACAGATGCATGCAGACCGTCTCCAGACAGTTGAAATCCGTGCTGCTTGTCCCACATGTCCGCATACAGCCCCTTGCGCGTAAGCAGCTCCTGATGGGTACCGGATTCCGCTATCTGACCTTGGTGGAACACATGAATGCGGTCAGCGTTCACAATAGAAGCGAGCCGATGGGTAACTGAGATGATCGTTCTTCCCGGGCGTATATACTCCAGCAGCTGATTGATCTCTGCTTCAGTGGCAGGATCGAGCGCCGCCGTTACTTCATCAAGCAGCAGCAGCTGGGGGTCTCGCAACAGCGCTCGGGCTATCGCCATTCGCTGCCGCTCCCCGCCGGATAGCGAGCCGCCTTCTTGGCTAATGATCGTCTCATAGCCTTGCGGCCAACGGCTGATCGTCGCATGAAGCTGCGCCTGTACGGCAGCTTGGATCATCTCCTCATCGGTCCGCTTGGCGTCGAGTAGCAGGTTGTCGCGAACGGTTCCATTGAACAGATATGTATCCTGGCTAACTAGGGTGCAATGCTCGCGGTAGGAGGACTCGCGAACGTCGCGTAGATCTAGGCTGCCCATGCGAACCGCACCTTCCCGCGGATCGTAGAATCGCGCAAGCAGCTGCAGCACCGTACTCTTCCCCGATCCGCTCGGTCCGACGAGTGCCACGTAGCTGCCAGGCTCTATAGTCAAGTTCAGCCCCTTCACTTGATCTGTTGTGTCGGTATAGCCGAAGCTCACCTGCTCCATGCGGATGCGCTGCGGCTGTCGGTCCAGTTCAACTGGACTTGCGGCTTCCGGTACGCCGGGCTGCTGCTCTAGCAGCTCATTAATACGGCGAAAGCTCACGCCCGATTCAATCAGATTCGGAATAATGAAGGTCAAGTTCGTGCCAGACTGCCCTACCGTCATAAATAGGGTGAAGAAGGCAATGAAGCCGCCAACGGACAGATCATCCTGCAGGATCAAGTACCCACCGAAGCCTAGCATGATGCCGTTCAGCAGCAGCAAGGCGGTCAGCGGCAACCGCTCCATCCACGCATGGATCCGATGGAGGCGGAGACCAAGTGTGAACAAGCGCTGAATATGTCCGCTAGCCTGCTTCAAGAAGCGGTCCTGCTGATGCAGGTTCTGAATCGTCTTGTGCCCGCGGACCATCTCATCCATCGTGTCGGTCAGCCGTTCTTGTGCTTCCTTATACTGTGTCTGACCGGATTCCGCCCTGCTCTGCAGCAAGCGCGGTCCAAGGAACATCAAGCTGGAGCCGACCAGCATGACGAGCGTCAGCTTCCATTCGATCGTGAATAATACCGTGAGCCCTAACAGCACACTTAGGCATTCCTTCAGGAAGAAGGGGGCTGCGCTTCGGATCAGACTTTCTATCGAGGCCATATCTGCTGTGAATCGTGTCACGATATCGCCGAGCTTGAAGCGCTGATAGAACGATGCGGACATGCGCTGGATGTGCCGGAACAGATCCATGCGCAGCCGCCAGACAACTTCACCGCCAAGCTTGCCGATCGCGTAATCGCCACAGATGCTGGCCACAATGTACAGTACACCAGCAGCAAGCAGTATGCTTAAGATGAACAGAAACACCTGTGCATCCTTCGGCACGAACGCCTCGTCTACCATATATTGCAAGCTTATCGGCGCCGCGACAGCATATGCTACTTCGATCAGAACACTGCCTATGTATAGTACGCACAGCCACTTGTGCGGGGCGAATCTGTTCAACATGGTGCGTATGGGATGCAAGTGCTTCCCGCCTTTCCCCATTATTCGTAATTTCAGATTACCCGAGAATGACTTCGCTGTAAACGATTTACCTCAATCAAACGCTCATATTTCCACACAGCTGCAACAGCCTATTGGCAATCCGGTGCGGATATCCTTTACTATAGTTATAGAGGACATAACAGGACAACGACGCATAGCCGAACATACTTATGTCCGACAAGCTTGCACGAATGCTGCACATAGGAGGAGCTTATGAGCGATAACCCGATTCAACAATTGCGCATGATCAAGCATCGCATCACTAGTTTCATGATGGTATATAAGTTCGCACTTAGTGAAATCGAGACGAGAATCGAAATATTGCGCGAGGAATTCCAGCTGCTGCATGACTACAACCCGATCGAGCATACGAAGTCTCGGTTAAAAACGCCGGAGAGCATCATGAAGAAGCTGCTTCGCAAGGGCGGCGCCCGTTCGCTAACCGACATACGTGAGCAAATACGGGATATTGCCGGCATTCGCATCACCTGCTCGTTCATATCGGATATATACAAGATCAGCGAATTGCTGCAAAATCAGAGCGATCTGCGAACGATTGCGGTGAAGGACTATATCGCCAATCCGAAGCCGAACGGATACAGAAGCCTGCATCTGCTCATGGCTGTTCCGGTGTTCCTGTCTGATCGTGAAGAGCTCGTCTATGCGGAAATCCAAATCCGCACGATCGCGATGGACTTCTGGGCCAGCCTCGAGCACAAGATCTTCTACAAATACAATCAATCTGTGCCGCAGCATCTGCTGCAGGAGCTGAAGGAAGCGGCCGATTCTGCCTATGCGCTGGATGAGAAGATGGAGCGGCTGCATACAGAAATCGAGGAAATCAAGGTAAACGATTATACCGATGAAGACCGAGAGTTCGATGTATTGATCGGCGATCATAGTCTTCGCGTCCCTGCCAATCTGCTGAAGCTTATTCAGCAGGAAGACCGCGGTGAGTAGCTGTTCCGCGCTCAGTTTGTAGCTCGAAATCTGATAGCTACTTAGCGCATGATGGAATGGACGCGAGCAAGCTAGTACCCGGGGCGGAAAGAGTGACTGGACCAGCCAGTAGAAACTGTAACGGACACGCATGTCCATTAGCGCGAAAAAATACGCAAGTTTGATTGGTAACGGTCACTGACGTCCATTAGGGACCAATAACCGCTGTTTTGACCTTCCCATTCAGCGCTTACGGTCATCCGTGACCGTTACATTGTCCAAACACGCTCCATACGCCCTGTAACGGTCATCGGTGTCCGTAGCAGTTATTTTATTTCCTCCAATCCACTCCATCATTAGAAGCGTTATCATCGGCAAGCTCTATTGGCAGTAACCAAGCGTCAAGATTGGTTGCACGTCGTTCCGTATATATCTCTACGTATCCACGTGAATGCGCAGCTACTCCACCTCCGCCTGCTTCACCGAACGAATGAGCTCCTTCATCTTGTTAGCGGATTGACGGAGCAGCTCCTCTTCTTGCGGGGAAATGTCGAGCTGCAGCACTTCGCGTACGCCGCTCCGATCGACAACCGAAGGGACACCCAAATACACATCTGAGATGCCGTGATAGTCTGTCAGCAAGGTGGAGATGTTCAGCACCGCCCCTTCATCCCGAAGAATCGCTGTGCAGATGCGATCCAGCGCTAGGGCGATGGCGTAATAGGTAGCACCCTTGGTATTAATAATCTGGTAGGCAGCATCTCGTGTATTCGTGAAGATATCTTCCTTCACGTCTTCCCCAAGATCGAGATCGGTACCAGCTATATTCGCGAGACTCCACAGCGGCAGCTCCGAATCGCCATGCTCGCCGACGATATGCGCATGGACACTGCGCGGATCGATATTCAGCTGTTGGCCGATTAAGTACCGGAAGCGAGCGCTGTCGAGCAATGTTCCTGAGCCGATGACACGCTCCACCGGCCAGCTGGATTTCTTCCAGGAGAAGTAGCTCATAATATCGACTGGATTCGTGGCAATGAGCAGGATGCCATCCTGATTATACTTCGATATTTCGCTTATGATGCTGTCATAGATACCAATATTCCGCTTAAGCAGCTCTACCCTAGTCTCGCCAGGCTTCTGTGCGGAGCCCGCCGAAATAATCATGATGTCTGCATCCCTACAGTCTTCATACGTGCCGGCCCATACTTTCGTCCGTCCGACGAACGGCATGCCATGATTCATATCTAGCGCGTCCCCTACCGCCTTGTCTGGATTCGCATCGATCAAGACAAGCTCATCCATGCGATGGCGCAGCAACAACGTATACGCGGTAGTCGAACCGACCGCTCCTACACCGATGACTACAATTTTCGTTTTCTTCATCATGTTCACCCTCCAACAGATTAATAGATTAACTTGCATACACACTGTGAAACTATGAATAGTCTTAAGCCAGCACGGGCGCCCTCTTACCTTCCTCTCCGATACCAGAACATCACCGGAATGAGCAGAAGCGCCAACGCACCGCCGGCTAGAGACAGTGCGGCGAAGCTCGATTGTGCGACGACGATGCCAGACAGCGCACCGCCCGAAGCGCCCGCGAGCGCGATCAACACATCTAATGTACCCTGTGTCTTGGCACGTGTGCTCGGAGGTGTCGCATCGACAATGAGCGTAGTGCCGCTAATGAGGCCGGAGTTCCAGCCTAAGCCAAGCAAGGCAAGCGCCAAGGTTAGCAATACTATGGAATCAGCTGGCGCTGCGGCTGCCAGCAAGCCGGAGGCAAGCAGAATCACACCAGCGATGACAGCCATCGCGATGCGCCCGATCTTATCGGTTAGCACACCGGTGAACAACGAAGGCACATACATCGCCCCGATATGTACGCTGATGACGAACCCAACCGCTCCTAAGCCGTGGCCGTGATGCATCATATGGATCGGCGTCATCGTCATGACCGCAACCATGACGATTTGCGTCAGCACCATCACTGTCGCGCCGACAATCACACCCCGCCTATCCTTCATCCCTGCGGACGGAGGGGCAGCCGCGTCAGCTGCTGCTTGGCTCGGTTGTGCTGCGGCAATCGCCTTCGCGATCACTAGCGGATCTGGACGCAGACTGATCCAGATGATCAGACCAGCCAACAGGAAGGCGACGGCTGCCAGCAGGAACGGCCCCGTCAATACGGGAATGCCGATTGACGCAGCAAGCTGCCCCGTCTTATCGACTAGATTGGGACCGGCCACTGCACCGAATGTGGTCGCCACCATCGCGGCGCTGACCGCTGTGGCCCGCTGACTAGGCTTGGCCAGATCGGTTCCCGCATAGCGCGCTAGCAAATTCGTAGCTGTTCCAGCGCCATAGATAAGGAGCGAAGCGAACAGAAGTCCGACATGGTCGAGCTGAGCGGCTGCGATCACGCCGAGCGCGCCAATCCCGCCTAAAGTGAAGCCTATGGTTAATCCGGCACGACGGCTGAAGCGCTGAGACAGTCTTCCGACCCCGAAGGCGGTGGCTGCTGCGCCAACGGTCATCAAGGCTGCCGGCACACCTGCATAGCTGGCAGTACCCAGCATATCCTCAGCGAGCAGCGCACCGACGGTGACGCCTGCGGCTAATCCCGCTCCGCCGAACATTTGCGCCAGCACGACGATGATCAGCGTTCGCTTATATAGCTGCGCCTGCCGCTCCGCATCCCATGCCTCGCCTGCAACTGCATAGCTGTCTGACTGGTCTTGCAGCTTGCCGTTCTGATTGATCGCCATCCTGTTCCCGCCTCTCTTGACTGACTCTCGATCCGTTATTACAATTCTGTGTCCGAGCAAGGTGCAGGGTTGCGGTGCCGAGACGGCAACCCTTCTCTTCATTGTATATCAGATACGCTGACGCTAGTTTGAATATTGCAAAATTATAACCCGAAACAAGGGGGAGGTCCATCCATAAAAACAACCATCGGCCTGTAACTATGCTGCGAGAATTATACGCAGCCGGTCACAGGCCAATGTGTAGTTATCCGTAAATAGGCAGATCCGTTCGTCAGAATCCGCTAGGTTGGAGCAAATCCAGACGGTTCCCGTACAGATCCTCGAATACGACTTCCATTCCCCAAGGAACCACACTTGGCTCGCCGTGGAAGTGTACGCCCTTCGCCTTCATCTGCTCATAATCACGCTGGCAGTCATCGGTCTCCACAACGAGGAACACATGATTCGCCGCTTGGCTGCCTACGCGACTGCGCTTCTCCTCTGTATCCGCCTGCACGAAGACGATCGCCGTTGCGCTCTCTGCTGATGGTGCGACAGCTACCCATCTTATCCCTTCACCGAATGCATTGTCCGCAAGCAGCACGAATCCTGCCTTGTCGGTGTAGAAGGCAATCGCTTCATCGTAATCATGCACCAGTATCGAGATGTGTCCGATCTTTCGTCCCATGTTTGTTGATCTCCTCTCCTTTGTTATTGCAGCTCCATCCTATCTGATTCCGAACGATCTGTATTGTATAAATCCGACAGCAAGTCTTTCGTGTGCAAATAGGACTGTGGCGACATGCCCATCATTTTCTTGAACGTATGAATGAAGTGCGCCTGGTCGTAAAATTCCCCTTCGATCGCAGCGTGGATAAGCTTGTCTGGCGATGCGTTCATGACTCGTAGCACGTACTGCATGCGTTGGATACTGGCGAACTGCTTCGGCGTCATGCCCAGATCACGCTGGAAGTACCGTTCCAATGTCCGTTCACTAAGTTGGAGCTGCTCCAAGAGACTGCCAATCGTCATCAAGCCGTGCTGCTGCTTCAGTAGATGGCTGGCCGTCACAACTTCGCGCTTCACCTGATGTTCCGGATGGAGGAAGGAGACGAGACACGCCTCCAGCTCCAGCAGCTTGTGCGGAATCGTGGGCGCGGCATACAGACGTTCCTCCATCTCCTTGACGCGCGGGCCTAGCAGGTCTTCCATGTCCCGCACGGCCCCGGCCACTTCCTTCACAGGTACTCGAACAAAAGGGGACAGACCGTATGGTCGAAACACGACACCCATGATTTCAACCCGACCGCTGCGCTGCACGGTAACGTAATCCGTCTGCTTGGCATTCATATGGATTCGCTTCGGCGCGTGGATGCGCCCGTTCCGGTCGATATAGTGATGCGGCTCACCTAGGTTGACGACCATATGATAGCAGCCATCCGGCAGCATCCGGGGATTCACCTCCAGCACATCACTTTTTGCTTGAGCGATATACCAGACCTGTTGAACATAGGGCTGCAACGCCGGGTGCCGCGGCGCAGTAGCGTGGTATATCATCGTCTCTCCCCCTATCTGCACAGCAGCTGCTGCGACACGATATCTGAGAATACTTCCATGACGGGTGTGCGCACGACATGGATGACATCGGCGAACGGCTCGCTGTCCGGCAGCAAGGAAGGCAGTTCGTTGTCGCGTTCCAGAATGCGCTCTGGGTGGTACACGACATCTGCCCGTCCATCGAACAACGCTACGTAGAAGATGCCCGTCTCCACAAGGTCTTGGAAGAAGTGGCTGCCATAGGACAATTCCGGCATCATGCCTGCTTCCCGCGAAGCAATCTCGCAGATAACCGCCATATGACTCAGCTCGGTGAAGTGTACGGGTACGCCGAGGGAAGGTGTCGTCGTTCCCCACCGGCCCGGTCCCATGAGCATGACCGACTGCCCTTGCAGCGCGGCATTGATCTTGCCAATTTGTCTGGCGACCGCGTACTTGTCCTGATTGCTTCGCTCCAGGTATGGCTGCGCTCGCACGAACACGACGGCGTCGATCGGCAGACGCACGTTGCCTCCCATGAAGTTGCCTTTCGAGGCGAAGAAGCAATCCTCCTTGTCTGCCAGACTAGGCAACGCAACCGGATTGCCCAAGCCTCGGGTCTGCAGCGGACGGCATTGCAGCAGGTTCACCTTGAACGCATGGTCCTTCGTGAAGTTCGCTGTGAACTCGATGTCTACTGGGTATTCGTATACGTCCGACAGCAGTGCCAGCATCTCTCGCATCAGCCTCGGAAATGCGGTTTGCTTCAACAGCTTGTGGAAATCGAGAATAGACGGGATCGGTCGATCGGTGTACCCTAGCTCGCGCAGCCTCGCTGCGGTCTGGTGATCGAGAGAAGCGAACAAGTCCTTGCTCGTCTTCAAATCCCGCTCAAGCGCCTCGTCCGTCTCCCTGCTAGTTAGCGTATTCTCGCTAAGCGAGAGCAAGTCGACTATACGTTGGGAGAACTTCTGCCGATCCTCTGCGTTCATGAGCGGCATCCGCATCGGGTCATCGAGACAGACGATTCTCGCATAGTCGCCTACCGTCCGATCTACCGCCCGCGTTCCGAGGCCGAACACTAAGCGGAGCATGCCGGCATCCATATCTACACTCTCGTCCCATACGTACAGATTGGAGGAATTCCCGACCCCCGCAATATGCGGGTAGAAGTTGTCGCCGTGATGGTCGCCGGACACGCGCTGTACGAGAATCGCCATCTGCTCATCTCGCTCCGCCAGCCCTCGATCGAACCGATAATGGAGCGCGTCCTCGTTCATCGTGCTCGCATAGACGATACGAATCGCCTGCTCGAATGCGGCATACCGTTCCTCCGGCGTTCCCTGATTGACGCAGAACACGCTCTCATACTTGCCGGCGAACGCATTCCCGAAGTTATCCTCCAGCAGCGAGCTGGAACGGACAATGATCGGAGACTGTCCGAAGTACTCCAGAATCTGTACGAACTGCTCTCGTATCGTCTCGGGAAATTCGCCATGCAGCAGCTTTTCCTTCAATTCGGGGGCGTACTGGAAGTAGCCCTCCTCCGTCTTCTGCCGGGTGCGCAGCTTCCACCAGCCGTTCTGCACAATGTAGGTGTAGAACACGTCAGAACCTAAGTAGAACGAATCGTGCGGTTCCATATAGGAGGCGAAGCGATCCTTCCCTTCCTTCGCCAATATATGGCGGGCTAGCAGCATGCCGACACTTTTGCCTCCGATGAAGCCAGTTCCCACTACACGAGAAGCAATCTGCAAAATGTCACGCAAGGTGAAGTACCGCTCGCATAGCTCTAGCATGCGCGACTCATGCCCAATGAGCATCTTCATCAGCTGACGCTTCTTCTCCTTTTGCACGGACTGTTCTTGCTTCAACGCTCCCTTCGCCTGCTGGAACAAGATATTCCAATAATCCAGCCGCTCTTCACCGCGAGAGATTGTAGAGAATAACGCCGCTGCCTCAGAGCTCGCGGTAATGCAGACAGCCTCCTGTCCCTGTATGAGATGGGGGAAGAACATCGTCGGCGAATAGCGGTTCCACACTTTCAAAGGATGGACATACAGCTGTTCACCAACCTCGTATTGATCCAGCAGCAGCTGCGTCGTCTCCCGAATACCGGCGATCGTGCTGTACGTATGGGCGTTGCGAATAATGGCGAAGTAGGCAATCGTATCGAATTCGTACAAGTATGGACAAGCCACCTTGAAGAAGTTTCCGATCATCAGATCGGAATGCCAGTAAGCGAGCAGGTCTGTCAGACAGTCGAATACGTAGAAGGCTTCCTTGCCTTCCCGCTCTACCAAGTAATGCACCTTCGTCGCGAAGCTCTCGAAGCCCTTGCTCGCGTCTATCTCGCAGATGTTCAAGTCAGCGCTTGCTTCGAGTAATGGCTCATGATTGCCGAAGCGGACATAGATCAGCTTCCGCCGATCAGCTCGCGCTTGCTGCACGTAAGGATCGATCATTCGCTTGTAGTTGGCGACCGTATCCACCTGCCAGACTACGTTATCTCCCAGACGAAGCCGATCGATCGCTTGGTCCAAGCCAGATAAGCCCGTGCTTACTTTGTCATGAACGTTCATGCTACCTCCCCTTTCTCATGTCGATGCTGTCGGGATATACGTCCCCTGCTCCCCGCGCTATTTTCTCATCATCCTTGGCAACTAATCTCGAACGTGACTTCGTTATTATTCACTATAAATCAAAGTTCCCTGACGGTCCAATACGGTCGCATGCCCGCACGCACTCTATGGACCATGAAACATTCCTACCCTGCCGTGCGTCTAATGAGCCAAAGGGAACTTATCTCTCGCGTTGACTGTAAGAAGATATAGGAGGAGATCAAGATGCGTCAATGGATGAAACTAGCGGTTGTGTGTATGTGCTTCGTCGTCTCAGTGCCGATAGCCAGCGCAGCCGATCATGCTGGAAAACAACCTTTGAACGAAGTGTTCAACCGTATCGTTATTGTGCCCTATGATTATGAGGGGAAAGCATTCATTCACGGTCAGCTTACGGACATGCAAGGCGAGTATGAGCTGGTACAGCGTGACGGACGGGTATTCGTGCCGATTCGCCTCCTGAGTACGCTCGTGACTGAGGCGGATCGAGACGATGTGTATTGGGAAGCCCGCTGGCAACCCGAAGTGCCGGATGAGGTGCGCTTGGTCGATCACCGCTCGCAGACGAGTGTTATCTTCACCGTGGACAGCCGGACGGTGTTGATCAACGGCGAGCCGCTCACTGTCGATGTTGCGCCGCAGAAGATCAACGGGCGTATTATGCTGCCGCTGCGCAGTGCTGCGGAGGCGCTGGATCAGCATATCGATTGGCTGCAAGGTCTGATTGTCATTGGCGACGATTACGTCGATCTGCAGCATCCGCAAACGACTGCACTGGTGGACACCGTGAAGAAGCACTTGCGTGACGAGCGGGAACGAGTAGACTATGAGGCTGTTCTGACACCTGTCACCCAGTCTGGGGGTACTGTGTACTACCTGAAGCATACTCCTGATGCGACGCATGCCTATCAGCAACTATACGCCCGAACAGAGGGCAAGTCGAGCAGCGTTCCGTTGACAGGCTCCCCGCGTATGTACTATCAGGAGCCAGTGGACGATGCGTTGTATTACGTCACCATGGTGGATGGCGAAGCAGAATTGCATGCATATAGTTTGGCTGACGAATCATCGCGGCGGATTAGCAGTCTAGGGGATTGGAACCCAGCGAACGGCTGGCTGACGCGCGTCGAGAAGCTCGATGGCGAGCTGTATGTCACGTTGCACAGCGGCGATATGACGATGGGGAGTGACACCTTGTACAAGGTGGATAACGGAATGTTGCAGGAAATAAGCAGCGCGAAGAGCTTTATCCAAGTGGTCAAGCATGACGACATGCTGTACTACACTGACTTCACGTTCATGAATGATCTGAGGAATAATTTGTATCGTGTAGATGCGGCAACCGGACAATCTACGCAAATCGGCGTGGACGGGTTCGCTTATGGGGCGAGCCGGACGGTACAAGACAATGGAGGCATCAGCCTATCAGGAGATCGCGCCTTGTACGTGCGCGACGGCTATCTCTATGCGCTAGGCTACAATGTCGGCGACATGGAGGATAAGAGCGCGGTGTACAAATTGAATCTCGCCGATCAGACACAAGTCAAGCTGACTCCGCCGGCAGATCAATTCTGGATTGCGAACGGAGAGCTGTATTATCGGGAATCGGATACAGGATTCCTCGCTGTCGCTGATCTCAACGGCAATCTGCAGCATACGCTAGTAGAGCGGCCGGTTCTAGGCGCCAAGCTGGTAGACAGCGACCTCTACTACACGTCCAATGCGAGCGAGAATGCCCATCAGCCCGGTGTGCTGTATCGCTATGATCTGGCAGCAGGACAAGATATCCGATTGAGCGATCATGCAGCAAGCTCCTACTTCGTAGGGGAGAGCGACGTGTACTATGTGTCAGACAGCTATGCGCCAGGGATCTATAAGATTGATAAAGACGGTAGACATGTACACTTGATTAGCGATTATATCGATACAGCAGCCTTGTCAGCGGACGGTCTCGTCTACACCTTGAAGTACAAGGAAGGGATCTACACGGTGAAATAACCGGAGTCCGCCTGAGACAGACTAGGGCAGGCATGCACGGAAGCAAGGGGAGCAGAGCATTCGCTTCATTGGCGAAAATATGGATACGCCATTAGTGTGAATGCTCTCTCCACCATGCCTCTACAGTAGGTGAAGCCTCGTCCCGACTGAGCGTGATCGTCGCCCCTAGACGCGGTGCGAGCAGTTCAACCCCTCTCTGCTCCGCTTCCTGCGAAGCGCGCTCGACAGGGTCCGTCCAGCTATGATAGGCCAATGTAAAAGCTCCCCAGTGTGTCAGCATCATACGCCGACCTTGCACATCAAGATGAGCCTGAACGGACTGTTCCGGCATCATATGCACTTGCGGCCAGCGGTGGTCATATTGGCCCCCCTCGATAAAAGTATAATCGAACGGTCCATACGCTTGCCCGATGTTCTGAAAGTGCGGTCCATAGCCGCCATCACCGCTGAAGTACAAGCGCAGCTCGCTGCTTAGCACGACCCAGCCCATCCATAAGGTCGCGTCGCGATTCGTCAGCCCTCTGCCCGAGAAGTGCTGCGCCGGCACAGCGGTCAAGGTCAGCCCTTCCCAGGTCAGCTCCTCCCACCAGTTGAGCTCGCGGATGCGGGCTTTCTCCACACCCCACCGCTGCAAGTGCGCGCCTACGCCTGCCGGAACGAAGAATTGACGCACCTTATGCCGCAGGCGCCGGATCGAAGGATAGTCGAGATGATCGTAGTGATCATGAGTGATCAGCACCGCATCAATGTCTGGCAGCGCATCCGCCACCTTCAGCAGATCGCCGCTGTACCGCTTGCTTCCGACGAAGGTGACAGGTGAAGCGGACCTGCCGAACATCGGATCTATGAGCAGCTGCTTGCCTTCGATGCCGAGCAGGAAGGTAGAATGTCCGAACCAGGTCAGTGTCGGCTCCGCACTGCGGATCAACGTCTCATCGAGCGCAGCGAGCGGCAACAGTTGCCGCGGCCGACGCTCCTCCCCGCCCTTCATTGCTTCCTTAATGAACGAGCCAATCGTTGAGAGATTCATCTCCATCTGCACCGGCACGGCATTGCGAAATTTACCCTGCTTGTAGTTGCTGAGAGCGATGTACTGTTGCTTGTTTGTCCGGTGTGCCTTACCGCCAAACACTGGATGAACATTCACATAAGTGATGATGCCCAGTACAAGGATTAATACGAGAACGAGGAAGTAGATCATGCATAACTGCTCCTTTTTTTATCTAGTCTGACTTACTTATATATGAGAAGTGCGCTTTCGATTTCAAACCGTACCTTCATTATCGCATATCGGGATTTGACGAACAAATCTGACATCATGCCTGCTTATCAGCTTGTTTTTGCGATATACTAGGCGTACAAGATTATGTAAAAGAAAGGAGCGTGCACCCTATGTCAACAATACGTCCTCCTTGCTAATACTGTTCATTCGCCCAGCCTCGCGCACCGCCTCCTCTGATGACTAGCTATCCATCATGAGAGGAGCGATAACAACATGCTTGGTCGGTCGAATGTATGGAAGCTCTACGGCTTCCGCTTCTTCAACAGCTTAATTCCCGCCTATGTCATTGAACGGCTGTATTGGGAAGAACGGGGGATGACGATCCAGCTCGTTATCTATACCGAAATCTTCTATGCCATCACCATTATGCTGCTGGAGCTGCCGACGGGCATAGTAGCAGACAAATGGGGCCGCAAGCCTATGATTGTGCTGACTGCTGCAATGGGCTGTTTGGAATTTCTTATTTTGCTGCATGCGACGGAATTTTGGCACTTCGCGCTGGTGGTGGCGCTTGCTGCAGTAGGCAGCTCTGCCGCAAGCGGTGCCGAAACGGCGCTGCTGTACGATTCGTTGGCAGTGCGTGGACACGAGCAGCAGTTTGAGAAGGTTGCAGGACGGATGCAAGGGTTCGATCTGACCGCAACGATGCTAGCGGCCTTGGCTGGCAGCTGGCTGGCGCATCAGCTTGACTATGCCTTCAACTACTGGCTGTCCTTATTCAGCATGAGCCTGTGCCTGCTGTTAGCCTGTCTGTTGATCGAGCCAAGAGTGAAGCGTACGCTTGCGAGCGAGGACGAGGAGCCTGTCCCGATCCGACAATTCGTGCGGGACGCCTTGTGGCAGCTTCGCGGCCATCCTGGCCTGCTGCTAGTCGTGCTGTCCGCCATGGTTACCGGAGCGGCGATCAACTTCATCGATGAATTCTGGCAAATTTATCTCGATCGGATCGGCGTTCCTGTGCTGTACTTCGGTCTGTTCTCGGCTGCCATCTATGTGCTGCAGCTTCCCGGCAGCCTGCTAGCGTATCGGCTCCGGAACGTGTTCCGCTACAGAACCTTGCTGCTCGCCATCTTGACAGCACTCACGCTCGGGTTCAGCTATGTTGCCGTCGTTCCCGGCATGAGCAGCATGGCTGCTATCTTCCTCATCTGCCTATTCGCCGGTATGATAGGACCGCTCGCAGCAGGCTACCTGCATCACCGCATCGACGCTTCGATGCGCGCGACGCTCGGCTCCTTCCAGTCGTTCGGCACGAATGCGGCGATGATGGGGATCGGTCTCGGCTTCGGCTATGTCACCTCACAATGGGATATCTTCGGCGGCTACGGCTTGATCGCAATCATCTGCGCTGGCTTTCTGGTGTACTTTCTCTTCGCTTCGCGAAGCAGCATAGCGTGAACAAGGTACAGGGCTGCTGCCATCCTCCGCGTGAGGCATTGGCAGACAGCCCTGTTGTTTTGGGTGGTGGGGTGGGTTTGCAAACTTCGCTGTCTAGCAACAATAGGACCAGATAGTTCCGCTAATTTCCTTGCACTTAGTATGTGTGGGTTTGAATCTGCAGCGGCTGTTGCACCTGGCTTCGTGTACTGGAATATGGAGTTGTAAGGCTGGCTTTCTGCACAACGAGATGGATATGGTGGTTACTGGTGTGTAGGCATGGTGGTTATTGTGGTAACGGTTGTAGTGGGTGTGGTGGTAACGGTTGTAGTGGGTGTGGTGGTAACGGTTGTAGTGGGTGTGGTGGTAACGAGTGCAGGGAGTTTGGTGGTAGGCGTGAATGACGGTTGTGAGGGGTGGGGGTTTGGTGGTAGGCGTGAATGACGGTTGTGAGGGGTGGGGGTTTGGTGGTAGGCGTGATGAGTGTGCTGCTTACGGGAAAAAGTGGTCTTATTTCACAGTGACGGCGTGTGAGGGGGTAGTGTCAATAAGTTTGTGTATTCAACTTTAGGTAGGGTACATGGAATTGTATAGTGGTGGGCGTAGCCCAAGCG
>CAJXLT010000024.1 GCA_913056365.1 uncultured Paenibacillaceae bacterium
TCGCTTGGGCACGCCCACCACTATACAATTCCATGTACCCTACCTAAAGTTGAATACACAAACTTATTGACACTGCCTGTATATTACACAATAGAAGAAATTTCAGGTCTTATCCCGTCACTTTCACGGCTCATCCGCTCTAACTGCCTTAAATAAGACCACTTATTCCCTTTACCAGATCGAATGGGCATGTTCCGGCATCTATTAGACCAATCATTCCCGCTATCATCCAACGTGCTCACGCTCAGGATATGGCGGCAGGCTCATTCACATCCTCTTGACTGCCTGCTGCCTCCTGCATCAGCATGAGTAACATGCCGAGCGCAAACAGGAAGCAAGCCGAGACGACCAATCCGATCCCGCCGAACAGCAAATACTGCTGCATGAAGCCGCTTACAAAAAAACTAGAAATAAACACCGCGATGCCAAGCAACACCGTCATCGATGTCAGCCGCCTTGCCAGCGTCCACACCTGTTGCTGTTGTTCATTCACGCTCAACTGCTGCTCCACAATTGGCTGTTGCTCATTCATTCGTATCCGCTCCTTTTCCCTCCATTCTACTGACGTTCACAGATTTGTCAATTGTTCTTTTGGTTTATGTAGAAGCGACAGTTACTGCAAAAGTGCAGGCTTGGTGCAGGCATAACGAGCATTTTCCCGAAATTCCTGCGTGTCTGTATCTTTGCACATGCACAATCGCCCATTCTTGTGAAATAAAAAAAAGCTGCTCCGAAGTCCTTGCAGACCTAGAACAGCTCAATACCTAACTGATTGATATCTTGCCTCTGCGTGATTTCAATCAACCTTCATCGCCGCAGTTTACCTTTTACTCACCCGGATAAGTGAGCTTCCACTGGGCGCGGATCTTGTCGAGCGTCTGCATAATCTGCAGTGTCTCGTCCACAGGCATCACACGGCTCTCGGTGCGGCCTTCGCGCAGACAAGCCATCGCTTCCATCGCCTCGTAATTGTAGCCCTTCGTCTGGCGGTCGCAGTTGAAGTGTACTGGTTCCTCGTCGCGTACATGCAGAGATGCGGATGCCGCGAACAAGAAGTTCGGGATATGGATATAGCCCTTCGTCCCGTAGAAGAATGCATCATTCACCATTCCGAGACGCACCGAAGCATTCAGCATCGCTTTGCGACCGTCATCATATTCGAACAAGAGTGAAAAGCGCTCATCTACTTCCGTTTCCCCGATGTGGACGCTGCTCATAATATTGCTCGGCTGCTTGCCGTATACCATCGATGCTAAGGAAATCGGATAAATCCCTGCATCGAGCAAAGCGCCGCCGCCAAGCTCCCTGTTCAACAAGCGGTGCTCGGGCTGGTAGCCGATATCAAATCCGAAATTCGCTTGTACGAGCTGCACTTCGCCGATCAGATCGGCTTGCAGCCATTCCCGTACTTTCGCCATTGGCGGCAAGTATCGCGACCACATCGCTTCCATCAAGAACAGCTTGTTCGCCTTCGCATAAGAGACCATCTCCTCTGCTTCAGCTGCATTGATCGTGAATGGCTTCTCGCAGATTACGGCCTTGCCAGCTCGCAAGCATGTCATCACATTATCCCTATGTGCAGGATGCAGTGTGCCGATATAGAAGATATCGACCTCCTCATCCTTAACTACCTCCTCGTAGCTTCCATACGCACGCGGAATGTTAAATTTCTCCGCGAATGCTTCCGCACGCTCCAGAGACTTAGAACCGACCGCTACCAACTCTGCTCCTTCTACTTGCTGCAAATCCTTGGCGAATTGTGAAGAAATCCCGCCTGGACCCATGATGCCCCACTTGATGCTGCGTTCTGTCATCTTAACAGTCCCTCCCACGAATTGGTATCCTCATCTTCTTCATTATGTCACACTCTGTCCGCCAAACATGTAGGATTTTTTATGATTTTTTTCAGATTTGTACACTTATCTGGCCTGGTAGCTGACTACGGCATCCTTGCCGGAAGCCTTCGCCTCATACATCGCGCGGTCCGCAGCTTGCAGCAGTCCTTCCGCATCCTGAGCATCCTGCGGATACACAGCTGCTCCTATACTTGTCGTCACCGTAAGCTCCTGCCCGTAAATCAAGCACGGTTGCCTTATCGCCTCCATGATCGTACACGCTACCTCTTTCGCTTCAGCTGAATCCGCTCCATGCAGAGGCAGAAGCGCGACAAACTCATCTCCGGCAATTCGCGCTACGGTATCCTCCGCACGCATGCAGGCAAGCAACCGCTTAGCAATCTTCTGAATGAGCTGATCTCCCGCATGATGCCCCAACGTGTCATTAATTTCCTTGAACCGATCCAGATCCATGAACAATACAGCGAACGAGCAATCAGAAGCCTGCGCTTCCTGAATCTGCTGCTCGATCTTCTCAACCAAGTATCGGCGATTCGGCAAGTTCGTCAGTGTATCATGATAAGCAAGTGAAATTTGCTCCATCATCTGGTTGAACGCTCTGCCCAAATCTCCGATCTCATTGTCCGGATTGTCTGTCGTTCGCACAGAGAGATTGCCAGCTTCCCCCTCCCGCATAACCTTATGCAGATTACGCAGTGGAATGCCGATACCGCGATGCATCAGATAACCGACACTTATTGCAGCCGCTACACTGCACAAGACAGCAAGCCAGAGGAAGTTCCACAGCAGATGACGCACTGGCGCTAGCAGCTCCTCGCGCGGATAGTAGCTTAGAATATACCAGTCTGCCGGGTTCGTCGTGTAGAAGACATAGTAATGGTCGCGATCCATCCATTCGTTGGATACGAAGGTGCCGTAACGCGTCATTGTCGTCATAAGCTGTTCTAGAATGGACGTCTCAAACAAGCTGCCGCTCTCGAGCACCGGCTCAGAAGAATCCACGACCTTGCCTTGCTCGCTCAGGACGACGTAGCCGCTCGTGCCTGTCATCGCTGAACCGTCAAGTGCCGCATGGAGTTGTGACGTAGAGACTTCTAGCAAGATAACACCTAAGTCAATGGACGGTTTGAGCGGATCGCTCACCTTCCTAGCTACAGCAAAGTAAGCCTCCGATGGATTCGTACTGACGAATGCCTCTTTCCTGGCATCTAGGAACAGCGTAGTGCTATTCGTAAAATCAAGGCTGCGAACCCATTCCATCTGTTGGATCTTCTCTGCATTACCGCTCTTCATCGCCGGATGTATCAGGTTGTCTGGAAAGGTAGAGACGACGTGATTGAAATCAGAGGAAAAGATCGTAATCGTCTCTCCTAACGGCTTGCCATACGTATAGGAACGGAGCAGCTGTGCCAGTTCCAATTCTGTCCTGTCATAGACTGTCGTATCTTGAGGAGTCCCGAGTACGATCAGCTTGTTGAGCAGCTCTTGATCATACACCATCATATCCAAGTATGCCTCATATTCTCTCAGGATGTGCTCCATATGCTTGCCGGTCCGCTGAACCGTCTGCAGCGCCGCATCCCCTGTCTCCTGTTCAACGATGCGTACCGATTGCTTGTAAGAGAAGACGGACAGGATCGAAACAACGACGATCACGCTGATCAGCAACGAAATCGATAGACGAACTGAAGTACGGCGCAATATGCCGCGAGTTACAGTTTTCCAATCGTTAAGGGATCGTTTCATAGCTTCGCCCTCCGCGTGAATTCCTCTCATTACTGCTGATGATATTGCTCCAGAATACTGTTCACTTCCTCAACCGCGTCGTCCAGTTCAGCGCGGATTCGCTCCTCATTGTAGCTTGATTCTTCTACAACTAAGTCCCAAATTGCGGAAAACCGATTCACCAACGTCGTCTCAATAGCCCCCCATTCTGGAAGGGAAGGGAAGGTTCTGCCGTAAGAGACAGCTGTAGCGAAGGCGGCCACTGCCGTGCCCGGCTCATTCTCTGCTGCAGCATCGAACACTTCCTGTCTTGCCGGCAAGAAGCCCGTCACTGCTGAATAGCTGGCTTGCGCCTCAGCACTGGACAAATATCGGATCAGCTCCCACGCTTCCTGCTTGCGATTCGAATTGTGCAAGATGGATAGATTGCTGCCGCCTACGAATGTCGCTCTGCCGACTGGACCGGCAGGAATCGGCGCAATCGCATAATGCTCGGCTGCCGGCGATTCTGCTTGTCCACCCTGCTCCTCAGGCGTTGCCAGTCGAGAAGCGAGCCAAGGACCGGAAATAATCACAGCTGATTTCCCTTCGGCGAAATCATCCTCCGCCTGCCGGCTATTCTTATCCAGCGAAGTGGGGTCTACAAGGTCTTCCTCGACCAGACTGATGTAGTGCAAGATGCCCTGCAATGCTGCTTCACTGTTCAATGCCGCTTCCTTGCTGTCTGCCGTAAGTACGTCGCCGCCTGCTCCCCATATCCACGGGAAGAAATTCTGCATCACGTCCCAGTCCTGATTGCCCGGAATGCCAATGGCATGCATAACGGTGCCATCGATTTCCGTACCATTCACTTGATGCATCGCCTCCCGGAAGCTAGTCCAATCTGCGAACGCACGATCCGGGTCTACACCTGCCTTCTCGAACGCATCTGTTCGATAATAGACGGCTCTCGCATCCGCATACCATGGCACCGCATATACCTTGGGGTCGCCCAGAATCCCTGTCGTCTGCCAGCTGGAAGGCAAATACGCCTCGCTCCCGCCGATGTCATCCACAAGCGGCGACAAGTCGGCCAGCCCGCCCATCGCCGCAATGGCAGGTACCCAAGTCGTGCCTAACTGCAATATATCTGGTCCTTCGTCTTCCGCAACCGCTTTCACAATAGTAGACCAAGCTGGCGCCCAATCCAGCACCTTAATTTGCAACGTTAGGTCAGGATTCGCATCCAAATACGGCTGAAGCACTTCCAACAAATCGTGGTATTGCTTCTGGTCGTTGCTGATGATCCACATGTCCAAGGAAATCGTTTTATCATCCTCTGAAACTCCATGCATGTCAGGTTGCTGAGGTGCAGGTGCATCTGTACAAGCAGATGCACCAAGTACGAGAAGAAGGAATAACGCGCACAGACGCGCATAGTTTATCGTTTTCATACTAGTTAATCTCCTTCACTTGCACAACGAGCTAAATTACATAGAATTATACTCTAAACCTAACCAGAAGTACAGGTTTGACGTGCCTAAGACGTCGCTACATTGTATAGGGCGTGTCATGCGCGCTGCTTAGGCAAATGTTGATTTCGCGCTACGATCGGGCATCTGCTTATACACATAGAATCGACAGACCATAATGTAAGAGTATCAAAGCAAAAGGAGGGAATGCATTATGGCATATGCCGCTGGTGCAGGCTACGGATTCACATCCACTGGAGCCATCCTTGTGCTATTCATTCTGCTCGTCATCATTAGTCGGACGATACTAGTCTAAATTACTGTGATGGATACCGACTAATTGTAATAAGGAGGGATTAACATGTCCGCTGCAGCTGGATATGGTTGGACGAATACAGGCACCATTCTGGTCCTGTTCATCTTGCTTGTCATCATTACCCGCACCTTCTACGTGTAAAGCGTATGCCCCGAGTCCGATGGACTTGGGGCTTCTTCGAATGGAGAGGCGGAAGGACGCCTCGTTCTCTTATTGAAGGTTGAAACTGTAACGGTCACTCGTGTCCGTCAGAGCGAAAATATGCGTTTTTTCGATTTTTAACGGCCGCCTATGTCCGTTAGCGGCACAAAACCACCGTTTTGACCAGTTCAATCAGCGCTTACGGTCATCCGTGTCCGTTACTTTGTCAAATAACGCTCCATACGCCTTTTAACGGTCGCCTATGTCCATTGAAGTGAGTTCTCGTATCGGCTCAGTCGGCAGCAGCGCTATCATCAGCAAGGTTGATCGGCCGCCGCACGGTTAACGTACGCAGCCGATTCAGAGCTGCTTCCAGCTCCTGCCGGCGCGGCAGAGCGAGATCGCCGGGATGCTTGCCGGCATAGGGGGAAATGGCGTCCAGCCCCTGCTCTTCTACAAGTGCGTACAGACGATTCACCAGCTCCAGCACAGGTGTCTGTCCATCGGCATATCGATGAGCAAGCAGCCGTAGCATGTGGGCAATCGCCCGGGTTTGGCTCGCATCTACTAGCTGCTCCACCTGTGACAAGTCGATATCGTTCGCACCATACACAATTTTGGACAATCCCTTCGCATCGACCTTCTCCCTCCCGCCGCGAGTAGCGTCGAAGCTCTGCTTGCGCACGATGCGCGACGTAATCTCGCCGAAGGATGCGCCCCCCTCCGGCACTCTCTCATCGCTTCGATCGCTTGCAATCCGCTTCGCCTCTGCAGTCACATCCGTCGGTACATACGCATCCATCATGATGACGTTATCCGCCGTATGGAAGTAATCCCCAGAACCGCCTAGCACCAAGATCGTCGAGACACTATGCTGCTCGTACAGCTGCCGGACCTTGTCAACGAATGGCGTAATCGGCTCCTTCTCCTTGGCCACAAGCGCCTGCATACGAGCATCGCGAATCATGAAGTTCGTCGCGCTCGTATCCTCATCAATTAGCAGCAGCTTCGCATTCAACTCTAGCGCCTCCATAATGTTCGCCGCTTGAGACGTACTGCCGCTGGCATCGTCACTCGTGAACTCGCGCGTATCCTTGCCGAAGGGGAGGTTGGATATGAACGGTGAGATATCCACCTTCTCCACCCGTCTGCCATCCTCAGCTCGGATCTTGGCTGCCGAGTCGTCTGTAATCACATACTCGCGTCCATCACCTGGCAGATGATTGTACACCCCGCGCTCGATCGCCTTCAACAAGGTACTCTTCCCATGATAGCCGCCGCCTACGATCAGCGTCACACCTTCCGGAATCGCCATGCCGCATATAGGTTCCCGGTGCGGCAGCGGAATCGTCCGCTCCAAGGATGACGGCGAGCGGAACACCACCGTCTCCGCAGTGCGCATCGGTCGATTGCTGACACCACTCTCCCGCGGCAGCACCGCGCCATTCGCGACGAAGGCGACACAGCCGTGCTGCTTCAACCACGAGCGAATCGCTTGCTGCTGGTCAGCAAGCTCCAGATGCGCGCGCAAGCGCTTCGCATCCCGCTCCTGTACAGCAGCTGTTGCCAGTTGCGGCACTTGCTCGCACAGCATATCGGCTGCCGCCTTCCCTAGAATAGTCCTGCCTCGTGCTGGCAGACCTACAGACAACCGTACCTCTAGTTTGTTAGCCGCTATCAAGACAGCCGTACGCTCTAGCATCTCCTGACCGGGTGCATCGATACGAATTTCCCCGCTCTTGCCATGCCCGCTGGACGATCTTCCGCCACGACGAATCGCTTGTGCGACACACCTTGCGAAATAATCCTGTACAGCAATGCGCCGCCACGGCGATTCCAGCCAGGCCGGTTCAATCGCAGCTGCCGATCCATACCATACAACACGTATGCGGGACGGTGAAGCATAGGGATCACCTTGCACATGATCGATGTACAGCTTCAGCTCACCTTGCTCGTATGTACCTGCGATGTCCTTGTAAGCCTTATATCCTTTGCCATCTAACCGCCGCAATAACTGCCTCAGTCGCTCCATCGTAGTAGTCACTCCTTCGCCGTTGCTATACACGATTGTTCGCTGCACGTCACACATGTATACACGACGACAGCCTTTGCCGCCGCAGGCAAAGGCTGTCGTTCTGATTCATAGCTACGTTCAGTTTAGCAAGATAACCGATAGACCGTCAATGATTTCAGACACACCTCTACCCCGACACTCTCCCCAAATAGTAACCACCCAGAAATATCGTTACGATAACAATGAAATGAAAGACCGCCCAAGCCCACCGACCAAAGTAAAAGGAGCGAACAGAAATAGGGCGCCGATTGTCCGGTGACACCATTCGCCCGCCAATCCATTCGAACAGCAGCAGATATATCCACCACCATGTATAGGAATCCCATAAATCCCACTTGAAATCATATTGGATCAGTGCCGTGCGGGTTAATGCATACGTCTCAAGGAACATGCCCACATGCACAATCCCCCAGTAAAATGGAATTTTCCACGGCCACCGCTTCGGACTATAACGCACGCCCACAAGTACATACGCAGGAAATACGGTAGTAATCGCAGTCACCGGCATAACCGTCATGTTCGGAAATAGCCGGACGGGAAAGGAGTAAAAATCCAGAAAAACAAAAATGGCACACAGCCCGTTCCCCACTAGCGCACTAACGAGGAACAACAGACCATACTGCCTCCACTGTTGTTTAATAATATATACACTGACGACTATTCCACCTAGAGCGCTTGCCAGAATAATCAACACTTCTTTGCTCATGTCAAGCATCACCGCCTTTTCTTGCCTAAATATTCCCGCTTTACACTTTTTGCATACCCCCATCAACAAGCTTCTCTCCGCACTGCAAAAAAACACCTCAACCCGAAAAGGCAGAGATGCTTTGAACGTTCTATGTCACAAGCAGAAGCCGTCCATTGTCTTATCTATGAAAGCACCACACCAAGCAAAGGAGAGGAATCCTATGAAAGTAAGAATGCACCACCAACATGCCAATCCAGAGGCGTTACAAGCGATGCTGGCGCTGGAGAAATTCATTCAACAGAGCTCACTGGACCACAAGCTGTATGAGCTTATCAAGCTGCGCGCCTCGCAAATCAACGGCTGCTCATTCTGTATCGATATGCATAGCAAGGACTTGCTGAAGATTGGTGAAACCCCTGAGCGTCTATTGCTGTTGCCCGTGTGGCGGGAGGTTCCGAGCTTCTCGGAGCAGGAACGCGCAGTACTGGAGTTAACCGAATATGCGACCAAGCTGTCAGAGGCTGGTGTCCCACAAGAAGTATATGAACGAGTGCAGAAGCACTTCGACGAGAAGCAGCTTGTCGATATTCTCATGGCGATCAATATCATTAACAGCTGGAACCGGCTCAGCATAACTACAGGGATGTTCCCAGGCTGCCTCGATTGAACCGCTGCAGCTTGTCTGGATTCACGATGATATACAAGTGACGAATTCGGGAGCCGTCCGGCTCCCACTCTATACTAATCAGCATCGTGCATTTCCTTGCTTCTACGAGGGCAAGTCCCGGCTCGCCATTCATACGGATCGGGCGGAAGCCTGCCTCGAATCGTCCTTTGGCCGATAATCCAGTTAAGAAGGCCAGCACACGCTCCAATCCTAGAATCGGTTTAATAGCGGCACGAACCTTGCCCCCGCCGTCTGACACAAGTGTCACTTCTTCCTTCAGATACGTCACCAACGGTTGGAAATCACCGGAATCTGCTGCGCGCAGGAATACCTCTACGAACTGGTACTGCAACCGAACACGATCTGGCTTGGCGTATTCCTTCGATAATCCTGTCCCATCGCCGCCAGCATCCAGACCTACCGCCTTCCTAGCCCTGCTGTATGTCTTGCGGCAGCTTAGCTCGGTACGCTCCAGTATCTCCGCGATCTCGCGGTATTCGAAGCGAAGCGCCTCCCGCAGCACATATACGGCACGCTCCAATGGCGTCATGCGCTGCAGCATTACCAAATACGCATAGCCGATCATCTCCTTGCGTTCTGTCTGCGCGGAAGCCTCGTCCTGCCATCCTTCGTCCGGCATCGGCTCCGGCAGCCATGTGCCGATATATTGTTCACGCTTGTGTCTCGCCGAGTTCAGCACATTGATACAACGATTCGCCGTCATCTTCGTTAAATAAGCCCGTTCGTTCGCAATGTCTCTCTTGTCTGTCTGCAAATATTGGGCAAATACATCGTGCACTATATCCTCAGCATCCGCAGCACTGCCGAGCATTCGGTAAGCTAATCCGAACAGCATTGACTTATACGTTCGATACACGTGTTCTTGCATCTTGCTCCTCCCTTATGCGCAGATCTTCCCCATATGAACTAGACAAAATACACTACCAGGTTGTGACACGCTACTCTTATAAGCATAGCGACATTTATCGCATATCGGCTTCTAATGTTAGATTTCATAACATAATACAGCCATTTTTTTGAAAATAATTGTTTATTTTATGACAAAAGTCAGAAAACCTTTCATGAATGCCCTTTTAATCATTGTCCGCTGCGACAAGTTCATGTAAGATTATTCTTATATCCAATCCTTGCCTACGGCGCTGTCGGAAACTTCCAGCAGCTGCAAGTAGCTTGTGACTGTCATCCGATATGGGGAGGTTTTGTACATGAATATTTTGCTTCGACCCTTTATTCGCCTGATGAACCGTGCCAAGTATGCGCAGAAATTCATCTTGATCACAGCCTTGTTCTGCATTCCGATCATCATTATGCTGCAGCAATTGGTACAAGATCACAAATCCAACATCGATCAGCTGTCCCTTGAGCTTGGTGGCGTGTCCCATATCGCCGCTCTGAAGCCGCTCATCCTGGAAATGCAGAAGCACCGAGGCCTAGCCAACGGGTGGCTGCATGGCGACTCATCCGCAGAGGCCGGCATGCTGGCAAGCGAAGAGGCGATTGAGCAGAACTTCCTGCACAGCGAAAGCTTACTGCAGCAAGCGGAGATTTCACCCGCATTGGAGACAGAGTGGAAGGCAATCCGCGAAGCATGGATCGACTTGCATGGAGCGTATGCGCAGATGTCGCCCAATGAAAGCTTCCAAGCGCATACCGCGCTGATTGCGAATCTCCAATCCCTGATCACCACCATTGCCGACCAGTCCAAGCTTACATTGGACGCGAGACTGGATACGTTCTACCTCGCGACCTTAAGCACGAACCACTTACCCGCGCTAATCGAAACAGTCGGACAAGCTCGCGGTAGTGGCAATGGTGTATTGGCCGCATCCCAGATCACAGAAGAACAGACGGTGTCCTTCATGATGGCGACTCAGAACATGGACCACGCGGCTCAAGCCATGCTGAACGCGCAAGAGCTTGTTCTCACATATAATCCGGCGCTGCGTCCGGAATTGGAGAAGCTGTCTGAAGACAGCATCCAAGCGACTGAGCAATATGCCGATATGATCACGGAGCAATTTATCCAGGAATCGCTGAGCATGAAACCCGGCGATTATTTCCAACAAGGAACGCAGACGATTGAGCGCGCTTCTTTGCTTTTTGACACTGTTATCTCGTCCTTAGACAATCTGCTGCAAGAACGTCTGGATCAAGCGCGATTCAACCGTAATCTGGTTTATGCTAGCTTGCTTGTTTCGTTCTTGCTTGCGATCTTGCTCTTCCTCAGCTTTTACTGGAATGTGAAGCGTACGGTTGCGACATTGAACGAAAGCTCCCAACAGCTCGCCAACGGCAATCTAAAAGCACGGGTTAACGTCGAATCACGTGACGAGCTCGGCGAAGTCGGGCACTCGTTCAATCATATGGCGGAAAGCATGGGCAAGCTGATTCGGCTGAATCAATCGATGATCGAGCAGATCGCAGCTGCTTCTAGCCATCTCAAAGAAATGTCGCAGCACACCGTAAGCGCTACAGAGGAAATCGCCACATCCACGCAGCAGGTCGCAGCCGGAGCTGACAGGCAGCTCGAAGCAACGGACGAAACCTCGCGCGCGATGGGAGAAATGGCGGCAGGTGTACAGCATATCGCCGAAGCTACCTCCTCTATTTCCGAGTTGGCCGAGAATGTAGCCAGCCAAGCGAAGACGGGAAATCTAACTCTCGAATCGACGGCTGCCAAGATTCAACAAATTCATCAGACCGTTCATCGCTCTGCGACGACGATGCAGGAGCTCGGCCAGCGTTCCCGGAAAATCGACGACATTGTTACAGATATTACGCACATCACTGCGCAAACACACATCTTGTCCTTGAATGCAGCGATTGAGGCAGCAAGAGCCGGAGAAGCTGGGAAAGGATTTTCCGTCGTGGCCGATGAAATCCGGGCATTAGCTGAGCAGTGCAAGATATCGGCGCAGTCCATTTCCCTCATCGTACAGGAGATTGCCGCCTCCATAGAGGAAGCCGATGAGGCTACTCTTGAAGGTCAGCAAGCAGCCGAGCAAGGTATTCAGGCTATGGACGGAATGAGCAGTATGTTCCACAGTATCTTGGACTCGGTCCAGCAAGTAGCCGGACAGATTCGGGATACCTCGGCGGTATCGGAGGAAATGTCCGCAGGCACCGAGCAAATTGCAGCTTCCGTCACCGAATTGACCGGGATTGCCCAGCATGCGATGGACAAGACCCAGATCACATCCGCCTCCAGCCAAGAGCTGCTGTCTTCGATAGAAGAAGTGCAAGCTGTGATCGAAACCTTGAATGAATCCACAGACCAACTAAGCGAAGAAATGAAAAAATTCCAAGCTTGATGAAATCTGCTTTTCTCTTGCCTAATGACCAACATACTTTGCCCTCCTATCGAATATATGTCAGTGACAGGGTCCTGTCCAACTCTCGATCCTGTCTGAATGCTCGCTAGGAGGGTAACTGATGTCATTTATTTATGAGCATGAGTGGATGTTTTTCGTTCTATCCGAAGTGTTGATATGGGTTATGGCGGTGCCATTCCTCATTATTCGCTACCGCTTCGGTCTGGAGCAGGCTAGTATGGTGTTGCTCATTCTAATTCTCACCTGTAACCTGTTTCAAGGATTGTTAGTCGTCATAGACTTCGTTCATACCGGGGAAGTTTCCTTCTTCCAAGTGGTGATCGTCTTGTTCTTCATCTATGCCTTCACTTTGGGGAAGTCGGACTTCGCACTGGTCGATCTATATTTGAAGAAGAAGTTCAAGCCGATGCATCGCAACGCCAAGCGGGACGAATCGCTTCATCCTTATATTCGCTTTCGAAGCAAGTGGATGCTGGTGCATACCGCCGCCTTCCTCCTCCTGCATGCTGGTTGGTACATCGTCGATGTAGGCGGGATTCTCCCGCCGGCAGGGCTGTTCTTCTTCCATGAATGGATTCGTCTGCCGCACCAAGGCTACTTCGAAATTCCGGCACTGAACGCCATGAGTTACTTCTGGAAGGTAGTCTATTACATGGACCTGCTCTTTTACTTGTTGATCACGACCATATGGCATGCAACGAAAATAAGATAAGGAGTATGTTTTCCGCTCGGATTGCCCCACACTGTAGCCGTAAGTACTGATTATGCAGGCATCCTTACATGTATTCGTTCAACATGGAATAATTAGAAGGGAGCACAGTACGTGGGCAGCTTACTGCAAAGTACACACAATTTGTATCGCAGAACGAAACAAGCCTTTGTCACAGAGAAGGTATTCGTTGTATTACTCATTCTGCTGTTCTTGTTCTATCTAATCGGCATCATGTTCTACATGACAATTGAGAAAACAAGCCTCGTCGATGCTCTGTACAACTGCGCCATGCTCATCACCACTATCGGCGATTCCAACTACTCACCCAGCACAACGTTAGGGAAGCTGTTCACCGCTGTGTATTCCTTAGTCACGACATTGCTATTCGTGGGGTTCATTACCGGGTTGGCGCAAGCCATTATCATACAAGAACACCAGCGAGAGCAGAACTAATAGGATAGCGGATGGCTTGTTGCCCACTCGCCTCCATCACACGAAGCGCAACACAAGAAGGAGCTGTCCGCCAAGAGATTGCACGCTTGATGGACAGCTCCTTATTCACATTGACGTATGTCTTATGGCAGCACATTCCCCGCAGCGCGGTAAATTTCGTACCATTCCTCACGTGTCAGGCGAATGTCACTCGCTCTGCAGCAATCCTGCAAGCGCTCAATATTCATCGTGCCGATAATCGGCTGCATGTTCGCTGGATGGCGCAGCAACCAGGCGACGGCAATCGTCGTGTTGCTTACATTGTATCTCGCAGCAATCTCATCGATCTTCTGATTCAGCTCAGGGAACTTCTCGCTGCCGAGGAATACACCTTCGAAGAAGCCGTATTGGAACGGCGACCACGGCTGAATCGTCATGTCATGCAAGCGACTATAATCGAGAATGCTGCCGTCTCGGTTCACTGCCGGATCGTTCTCCATATTGACATTGATCCCTGCGGAGATCATCGTCGCATTCGTAATGCTTAATTGCAGCTGGTTCGCCACGAGCGGCTGCTTGACCGCCTTCTTCAACAGCTCGATCTGCATCGGATTCTGATTCGATACGCCGAAATGCCGTACCTTGCCCGAGCTTTCCAGCTGATCGAACGCTTCTGCCACCTCTTCCGGCTCTACGAGCGCATCTGGGCGATGGAGCAGCAATACGTCCAAATAATCTGTCTTCAGTCGCTTCAGAATTCCGTCAACCGATGACAAGATATGCTCCTTGGAAAAGTCAAAAGAACCTTGACGAATGCCGCACTTCGATTGCAGAATGATCTTCTCCCGAATATCGTCGTTCATGTGTATCGCATCTGCGAAGATCTCCTCGCATCTTCCGCCACTATAAATATCCGCATGGTCGAAGAAATTAGCGCCTTCGTCCAGCGATGTCTGCACGAAGCGTTCCGCCGCTGGCTTGTCCAGCGAGTTAATGCGCATGCAGCCAACTGCAACAACTGGCACCTCCAGGGTGCTCGTTCCAAGTTTAATCGTTCTCATGCTCTAGCCCTCCTGTGTTATGGCTGTATTCCCCACTTGGTGATCCGGCATATGTAACAATAGTATCTCTTGTCACCGTTCCTGTAATGTGTAAACGTTTGCCGAAATCGCCGAGCAGCTCTCTTATGATTGTGCCACAGCTGCAGCACGATCGCAAGACCGCTCGTATACCTCTCTGCATACCTACTTATCGTTTCGCAAGGTCCTCCAGCCATTCGCTAATCTTGTCATCCTTCATCGGGCGCCCGTAGAAGTAGCCTTGCATCACATGACAGCCCAGCTCTGTCAAGAATGATATATGCTCCTGGTTCTCGACCCCTTCAGCAATAACGTCGAGATTCAACTGCTCTGCCAACAAGACGATCGCATGTACGATTGCCCGTTTGCTAGGCGTTTCCAAGTCGTTGGTGAACAGTCGATCCAGCTTCAATGCGTCGATCGGAATCTGATCCAGCAATCCGATGGAAGAATAGCCGGTGCCGAAATCATCCATCGACACACGCACACCCATACGCCGAATGATGTCCAGCTGGCGAACAATTTCCTTAATATCATAGATGACCATGGACTCCGTAATTTCCAGCTCTAGGTATTGCGGCGCAAGCACCGTCTTCTTCAGCGCACTGGTCAAGTATTGAATCAGTGTATCTGTCTGAAACATGCGCACAGACAAATTAACAGAAACCGGCTGTACAATACCTTTGTCCTGCCATGCCTTGCATTCGCGGCACGCCTGCTCCAACGTCCATTTCGTTATCGGAATAATGAGCCCCGTCTCCTCGGCAATCGGAATGAATTCCCCCGGCGGCACAACGCCAAGCCGCGGATGATGCCAGCGAATGAGGGCTTCGAAGCCGTACAGCTGATTCGTCTTCACATTCCACTTCGGCTGATATTCCATGTAGAACTCATTATGTTCCAATGCGCGCTGCAAGTCCTTCTCCAGCTCCATCTTCCGTACTTCCTGCATCCCCATCTCATCTGTATATATGCAGTATTGGTTCTTGCCCAACCCCTTCGCCTTGTACATGGCGGTATCCGCTGTCATGAGCAAGACCGACCGATCAGACTCTTGGATCGAGCCGGTACTGATCCCTATGCTGCCTGTTACATACAGCTCATGTCCATCAATATGGTATACCTGCTTTATTTCATACAGCAGCTGAACGGCAAGCTTCTCCGCTCTATCCTGATCACAATTGATACCTATGAGGAGAAATTCATCCCCGCCAATCCGGAACACTTCCAAGTTCCCGTCTGCGAATTGCTGCAGTCTACGGCCGACCTGCTCAACGAGCTTATCCCCAATATGATGGCCAAGCGTATCATTAATGGCTTTGAATTGATCCAGGTCCAAGAACAATACACTAATCTGTTCCTTACCCCGGTAGGTGTCGAAGAAGCGGTTCATCTCATTCCGATTGGGCAAGCCAGTTATCGTATCGCGATAGGCCATCTTCTCCAACACATGACGATCCATGAACATCGCGCCCCAAGATACGAACATGATGATGAATATCGTAACCGTCACACCAAGCAACAGAAATCCGTTCACCTGTGATGTGCCGTGCTCCATAGCCGCATGCATATCGCCTTGGAAGATTGCTGCTTTCATACCTGTATAATGCATGCCGCAAATTGCTGCACCCATCGCTACAGCCGACAACCACTTCCACACGCTGGATGCTGTCTCGCCGCGGAATTTCAAGAACAAGAATAAGGCGGCATAAGCCGCGAAGAAGGCAATCAACGCAGATAATGCCCACAGCAACGGATCATACGTTATGTCCATAGGCATAATCATCGCTTCCATGCCGATATAATGCATCGATACGATCCCGATGGCCATGAAGAAGCCGCCGATTACTAAGTGAATCCCCTTCGTCTCCTTGGGCATCGTAATCGCGAAGGCTATGAATGATGCGATGACGCTGGCTGCCATCGACAACAATGTCAGTCCAATATCGTAGGATACTTCGCCATGCAAGTGAAAGGCGAGCATACCGACAAAGTGCATCGACCACACACCGTTGCCCATTACGACCGCCCCTGCACATAGCCATATCCATTGCGCTCTTCCCGTAGATTGTGAGATCTTGGCTGCGATACTCAAGGCAGAGTAAGATGCCAATATTGCAATCACGATTGAGAGTGCCACGATCCATATATTATAGCTTCCTTCTATGATGTTCACAGCTAACCTCCATGTGTTCATACTTTCCCTATTATCCAGTATACTTCATCATCTCTACAATTTCTCGACGAAATTCGTCATATCCGCATCTTGTATAGAAATTGTCGAGTCTATTCAACCACAATTTAGTAACCAACATGACTTGGATCGAAACCTTCTCAATGAAAGAGGATTTAGCATGTTAAAGTGGAATATGAATAAAATGATGAACACATTGAAACGGCGCGAGACTTTCCTTATTATTCTTGCCTTTATTATACTCTTATCGGGGATACGATTGACGTGGTACAGCATTCAGAAGCCGATAGAACACCCGTATGTGCATCAAGGTATACTCGACCTGAGAGGGTGGGCGATTCCGAATAGCCGTACGATCCCGTTGAGTGGGGAATGGGCCTTATATCCTTCTCAGTTGCTGACTCCAACGTTGCTAGCTGACTTGCATGCCGAAGCCGCTTATATCGATGTGCCCGGTGCATGGAACGAGGCATTCCCCGCTGAACGAGACAATCACTATATGTATGGCACCTACCGATTAGAGCTGCTGCTGGACGAAGGCTTGGAGCAAGATCTGCAGCTGCGTATTTACGAGATTAACAATGCAGCGGTCATATACATCAATGGGGAATTGGTTGCACGCAATGGCATCCCTAGTGACCTTGAGAGCCGCTATCATCCTGCTGACATGCCGCTTAACGTGATGCTTCCTATGGGTGAGGAGCGCGTAGAAATATTGATTCAAGCCGCTGACCACACTGGTCAGGGCGGAATAGGCAAGGCGATTCACTTCGGTACGGTTGAGGCGATCCAGAAGCGCAACCTCATCTCGATTGGATCGCAGCTGTTCCTCTGTTTAGTCTTCCTGATCCATGGTCTGTATGCATGCATGCTGTACTTACTCGGCGCAACGAATCGCGGACTGAAATACTTCGCCTCACTTATATTCTGCGGCATACTAAGCATAATTTCAGTCGACGATAAGCTGCTGTATGAATGGCTGCCCATGCTCCCTTATGAGCTCCAACCGAAGATCACGTTGCTGACCTATGTAGGTGTCATGACCTTCATTCCACTTGTGCTCAAGCATATCTTCCCCTTACAGGGATACGATCGACTATTGCGTTGGTTTCTCATATATAGCGCAGGATATGCACTATTCATCCTGATTGCTCCGTCGCAATTTACATTACCTAGCTTTTCGTACCTATTCAGAATCCTATACATAGCAGCTATCGGTATATCGATCTACATGCTGCGGTCTGTCAGTCGGGGACAGCCGGGGACGCTCTTCTTACTCCTAAGCTGCGTCAGTCTGGGGAATAATCTCGCATGGACCGTCATCGCTGCCAAATGGATACCGGGTACTACCCATTATCCGATTGACCTTAGTATGTGTATATTCCTCTTCGCGGCGTTCTGGTTTCGACGGTACTTCCTATCTAGCGAGCAGACCAAGATTCTTGCCGAGAAGCTGCAGCAAGCCAATCAGCAGAAGGATGATTTCCTCATTAATACATCGCACGAACTGCGGAATCCGCTGCACGGCATCATCAATATCACACAAAGCGTGCTGGACGATGCGGATCGATCCACGAACGACATGCTTAAGCAACGGTTAGCGGTGCAACTGTCTGTAGCCAGACGAATGTCGCGCATGCTAGACGATCTGCTCGATGTCGCACGCTTGAAGGAGGAGCGCATCCAGCTTCAGCTCCAGAATGTCAGCTTACAAGGGGTCGCCAGAGGCGTCTGCGAGATGCTTCGGTATATGATTCAGGACAAGCCGATTCAGCTCCATGTGCGTATTAGCGACAACTTCCCAGATGTGCGTGCAGATGAGAACAGATTAACGCAAATCTTATTCAACCTGCTTCACAACGCTGTTAAATTCACCGATCAAGGCAACATCACCATCCGTGCGACAGTCACTGAGGGACAGGCCCATATTGCTGTACAGGATACCGGAATCGGGATCGATGTGGACACCCAGCAGAAGCTGTTCCTGCCCTATGAGCAAGGACAACATAATGCAGCGAGGGCCAGCGGCGGCTTTGGTCTCGGACTCAGCATCTGCAAGCAGCTAGTCGAGCTGCACGGCGGCACCCTCTCAGTCACATCAGTAGTCGGTGAAGGATCTAGCTTCACCTTCAACCTGCCGCTCGCCGAAGCTATCGGGCAACACAAGTCAGAACTTCAGCCCCCGAAGCACTCGTCCAGCTTGACTGAATCATTACTTGCTTATCGGGATATAGAGACTGCTGCAGCCATTGAGAAGCGTGAACCCTTGCTTACAAGCCCGTACTCCTTCAACAAGAAGGCGACGATCATAGCTGTAGATGACGACAGCGTCAATCTCGGCATCATCTCAGATATTCTGGGACACGCTCAGTACGAGATTATTACCGTTACAAATGCTGCCGAAGCGATCCGCATGCTAGAATCGACACAGGCTGATCTGGTCATCTCCGACGTGATGATGCCGCATATGTCCGGCTATGAATTGACGCGTACTATACGGGAGCGCTACAATATCTCCGAGTTGCCGGTACTGCTCCTGACAGCGAGGAATCGGCCGGAAGATATCTATGCCGGCTTCCAATCTGGAGCGAATGACTATGTGACCAAGCCGATGGATGCGCGTGAATTGCGCGCACGCGTCCACGCTCTAACAGAGCTGAAGCTCTCCATCGAAGAACGGCTGCGTATGGAAGCCGCGTGGCTGCAAGCGCAGATTCAACCGCACTTCCTGTACAATACGCTTAATTCGATTGCCGCACTAAGTACAATGGACATCGTCAAGATGCAACGATTGCTAGAGGAGTTCAGCCACTACCTGCGAACCAGCTTCGACTTCCACAATACCGATCATGTGATCGCTATTGAGCGAGAGCTAGGGCTAGTCCGCTCGTATCTATACATCGAGAAGGAGCGATTCGGCGACAGATTGAAGGTGGAATGGGAGGTAGACGAAGGACTCTCTGCCTTATTGCCGCCTCTGTCGATTCAGACACTTGTAGAGAATGCCGTCAACCACGGTATTCTGCGCAAGGCAAGCGGCGGAACTCTCTATGTATGTGTCCGTGATCGGAACGAGACTGTAGAAGTGTCCGTTCGCGACAATGGCTCAGGGATGCCTGGTGAGATCGTGCAGCAAGTGTTAGGCAAGTCAACAGGTGCCGGAATCGGAGTCGGGCTTAGCAATACAGACAGACGCTTGAAGCAACTCTATGGCAAAGGACTGCACATTCAGAGCGCCCCAAGCACAGGTACAACCGTAAGCTTCCACATACCGAAGAAGGCGTGAGCGGGTCATCGCTCACGCCTTACTGTCTCGCTTCCACTTCTTATACCACTCTGCAATATAGGGACTCGGTCGTTCCCCGAGCTCCTCCTGCAGAATATTCTCCAGCCAGCGGAATTGGCGATGGACCGACAGGTGATTATCTGCAGCTGCATACAGGTTCATCAAGGCGAAGTGTGCCTCCTCCGCCAAGGGATGGCGGCGGCATATGTCCAGATACAGCGCAGTCGCCTTATCCTCCTGCTCGTTCGCCGCATACCATTCCGCCAGCTTGACAGACGTGCGAATCCACAGCATTTTCAAGCGATGACGCTCGCTCTCCGCCCACCAATACTCATATTCCTGCAAGTATTCTCCTTTATACAACAGCATGATCTGTTCATAAGCTTCAATCGTATGTAGGTTCATCGGCTGATCTTGCTGCAAGCCTTGCTCCCATTGCTCAACGTCCAGGGATACTTTCTCAAGATGTAAGGTGTAGCTGTCTGTTGTGTTCTCGATCGTGAAGCAATCACCGTAAGGCTCTAACGTCTTGCGAATATGATAGATCGCTGTATATAATTGCGAATACGCTCGGTTCGGTTCATAATCTGGCCACAGCAGCTCCACCAAGACCGACTTGCGAACAGGCTGCGCTCTATACTGCAGCAAGTAGAGGAATAGCTCCTGCGCTCTGCTGGTCCGCCAGCGAAGCGGTGTCCACTGATCCGGCTCTGACTCGATCAATACTTGCTGGAACAGCTGAATCCGTGTTACCTGACTGGCTAACATGACATTCGGGCGCACATCCTTCAATCGCTCTTGAATACGCTCCAACGTCTTCGCCAAGCGCTCCGTACTGACTGGCTTCATCACATAATCCAATGCATTCAGCTCGAAGGCCTTGATCGCATAATCATCATACGCTGTGACGAATACGATATTCAGCCCCGGACTGCTCTCCAGCAGCCGTTCAGCAAGCTCCACACCATTCACTTCAGGCAGATGAATATCCAGGAACACGACATCAATCTCATCCTGCGCTTCCTGCTGTATGTGTGACTGGAACGCCTTCGGATCAGTAAAAGATGCAAGAACCTCCACATCCGTAATTTGCCGCAGCTGATGCTCCATATATGTCAAGGCCAAGCTTTCATCATCCAACAATACGATTCTCATCCATGCCCTCCTCATGCGTACCCCTTACAAGGTTTACCCTTATTCTACCATGACCCTATCTCAAGCTCCTCTACAATTTCTCTACAAGTATATATAGCGGATTATACGATGGAGCCGGACCACATTGTAATCTGTTCACGATAACTGCCCAATATTGCGGTTGCGCTGTGTGCGTGTCCATACGCTTTCACAGTGATCCACATATAATAACCCGCGGCTTACTTTGTACGGTCGCTATCTTCTGGAATGGAGGTGAACGGAATATATGCATCTGCTCTGTTCTTATCCAGTGCAAGCAGGCGCGGTTATGCCGCACTGCAACAAGCCGATTGTCGCCATGACGACCTCGGGCGATCTGGTTCCGGGCATTATCGATGGAGTGAGAGACGGCGTTCTGTATCTGAAGCCTATTGGTAGGGAAGCAGGCGTTGCCATGATTAAACGCGTGAAGACCTACAATAAGAATAAGCTGCCTGCTCGGACCCAAGCCAAGACCTCAGCCTTCGGCTACCCGTACTACCCATTCGCCGGGCTGACCCTCGCTCTCTCCTTGGTATGGCTGGCCGCTCTGTTCGCATTTCCGCCATTCTTCATATAGAATGCGTGCTTTCCGTACTACGTGGAAGATTTCGTTCCTTCTTGGCGAGGTCTTCCTGCTTGCTAGAAGCATAGGGGATTGGCGCGATTATTGCCGAGGAAATAAACCAACAACGCCTTGCATGTATGAAAGAGATGGATTATCATAAAGATAAGTAAAGGGAGACAGCCGCTTACTGTCTCCCCGGCATAACATTTGGGTGGGAAACCTCCAGATAGTTCTAGAGAAAATAACCCGACTTAGCGGAAACTTGGGCGGGTTATTTTCTTTTGTGTACGTATGTGAGGAGCGCCAGTATAAACATAGCGAACATCATCATATCGGCAAAAGAAAATTTCATGGCAACCACCTCCCAACCGGAGGCAGTCTCTTCCCACCCAAGCTGTTATACCTACCTAAATTCTACCATACAATTGCTTTTGCTAGAAGCACTACTTACAAATAACACACTTCTAATTCACAAGACCTTTATCACTTTGTAGTTATGGGCTGTCCCGCATGTAGCGCTCATTTCTGGTCACTAATTTAAGCGTTTGAGCTCATATTTTAATTTAGTGATCATTCGCGGGTTAACCCCCTAATTTTGGACACTGTCCACGTTCATGCTCGCTCTTTCGTATCAAAGCGCAATTTTCTTCGGG
>CAJXLT010000025.1 GCA_913056365.1 uncultured Paenibacillaceae bacterium
CTTCGCTTGGGCTACGCCCACCACTATACAATTCCATGTACCCTACCTAAAGTTGAATACACAAACTTATTGACACTGCCCAGTGAATTCGCCGATTTCCGAATTAGTGATCAAACCTGGTCACTAATTCGACTGAAATCTCCTAATCCGGTGCGATTACTCCAATTAAGTATCAGAAATGATCACTAATGGTCGCGCAAGGCGGTAAACCGCAGATATAGCATCAGAAATGATCACTAATTCCACTTTCACGTCCCAATGAGCGGTGTTGAGCCTGTCGATATATGTGAATCGTCCAAACTTATATGAACTATCGTTCCTACTTGGGCAAATGACTGCGACCCGATTGCAGCACGATGAAATGGACTCGATTGTGCAGGCTTTCCCTCCTAAACCTGCCCTGAAGTTATGAATGCCAGCTTTTATACATCCTTTTGAAGCTCACAACGCCTGAACTAGCAATTTTCCGAATGCAAAGATGCACAATCGCAGGTAATAGGAGAAATCAGCTGTTTTGAGTCCTCTAAGCATGCACATTTGCAGGAATTGTCACTCAATTTCATCTATAACAGGTAAGCAGAAACGAAACTCGTACAAATTTGCCTACAGCAAGCCTCAATGTACCGTCGTTGTATGAAAATTCGCACAAAATGAACGTCAGCTCCCTAGCCTCACATCACGCTTGTCGGCCGCCTTATGTTCGTCCACATTCATGAAGAACGCCGCCAAGCGGTCGATCCCCTTGTGATACTGCTTGCTAGAGAACGAGAGGCGTAGTGTGGTAGGGAGTCCGAAGTCCGAGCCTGGGACGGTAGCCACGCAGGTTCGCTCCATAATCCGTTCCGCCAGCTCCAAGCTCGTCTCGATACCGACCGTCTGCATGAAGTCCGCGCATTCAAGTACAATGTAGAAGCCGCCCTTGGAAGGCAACGCCTTCGCCAACGGCACGTCGCGGAACTTCGCCAGCGTGTAATCTCTCCGTTCCCGATATGTCGCTTCCAGTAAGCACACATCATCCTGATGCTTCAACGCCTCGATCGCGCCGTATTGCACGACAGGGTCCAGCGTCAAGAGCGTATGGTGCTGGATTACCGTAAGCGGGGTAACCAATTGATCCGGAACGATCGCGTAGCCTACCCGCCTGCTGTACATCCGATATCCCTTCGAGAAGGCATTCGTCGTAATAAAGGTTGATACCGTATGGTCAAGCTGCATGACAGACTCACTCGGTTCGTCGAAGCATATATTCGCATAGATTTCGTCGTTAATGACGACAGCTTGACCCCCTACGATACTATCGATGTGGTACAACTCCTCGCGGGTAATAATGTTGCCAAGCGGATTGCCGGGTGAATTGATCACGACGACCTTCGTCCGGCTCGTGAAGTTATCCCGGAATGACCTCATATCGAGCGCCATCGTGTCCGTATCGATCTTGTAATACTTGACGGTCGCGCCGGCAAGCAGCGCACAGAAGTGATACAGCGAATAATAAGGGAACGGCAATAGTACCTCATCACCTTCTTGCAGCAGCACTTGGAACAAATTGCGGAACAAGGTGCTGGTCCCGACGCTAATCACGAAGTTGTTCGGCGGGATATCCAGCTCGTATCGCTGCTTGTAATACTGGGACAGCTCCTCCTTGAGCTCCGGAAGACCGCCGGGATATACAAGGGAAGCCTTCGAGAAGTCGCGGACAGCATCGGCCATCGCTTCCGTAATTTCTGTGCGGACGGGCAGCTCAGACTTGCCAAGCGTCATGCGTATGACCTCTTGACCCTGCTTCTCGTAATCATTCGCTAGCTGGTCCATGACGAACATCAAAAACCGCTCATCCTCATACCGAATGTTACTGCGCAATTCCAACATCGTTCATCCACTCTTTCGCTTGAAATAAGTTCTCGGTTCCGGTATCCCTCATCAGTTGTTCATAGCGCATGCGCTGTTCGTCGACCGGTGTCCGCTTCGTATGAAACACCGAACGCAGCATATGGACAGCTCTCGCCATCTCCTCCTCAGTCGGCGCTCTCCCTTCTTCATCGAGCTGCAGCTGAAGGCGGTGAATCTCCTTGTACGGCTTGGCTACCCCTTCCTCGTACTCCTCGTGATGCCAATTCGCATTCGGTGTACTAACGGCAATCGCCAAGCAGCGGGACAGGAACGTTCGGCTGGACGGCTTGCTGCTCTTGGCTTGGCGGAAGGTTTGGTGCAGCCGATTACGTTCGGCCTCTGAATCGTAAGCAAATAGCTTCATGCCGGGACTCGTCTTCTTCAACAAATTTGCGACAATCGTGGAAGGTCCTGTATCGACTGCAAGCACAACGCCTTCGGCGGCGAGCAAGCGCATGCTTTGGACCCATTGCACAGGTGCGGTCAACTGAGTTGTTAACGTATCCGCAATCGCCGCTTCATTCGCGTAAGGCGCAGCCGTTACATTAGAGATCACTGTCGCTTGCAAGGGGCTGTAGTCGAGCTTCTCCGCTTCAGTACGAAATTGTGCAGCCGCCCCCTCCATCAACGGGCTGTGGAACGGCGCGCTTACTTGCAACGGCACGATGCGTCCCCCTGCTTCCTGCAGCTGCTGTGCGCAGCGCTCCACTACTGCTCGATTCCCCGAGATGACGGTCTGCTCGTCCGCATTATAATTGGATATGACTGCAATCCCGTCATCTCCTGACTGCTCCTCACAGACACGCGCTATCTGCTCTGCTGGAGGACCGATGATCGAGATCATCGCGCCTTCTCCCGGTGCGGCCGCTTGCTGCATGAACTGCCCCCTCATGCGGACGAGACGCACCGCATCATAGAATGGGATAGCACCCGCACAGCTTAGTGCAGTAATCTCCCCTAAGCTGTGTCCGGCCATATAAGCCGGTTCAAGCCCGGTCTCCTCCCGAATTGCCTCATAAGCGATGAAGCTGGTGACGAGTATCGCCGGCTGTGCGTTCACTGTCAGTGTCACTTGTTCCTCCGGTCCCTCTCGGATCAGGCGAAGCAAGTCGATCCCTATCGCATCGCTCGCTTCCGCCAGTCTAGTCTTCGCGAAGCCGTACCGTTCATACAAGTGCAAGCCCATCCCTTTGTACTGTGCGCCTTGCCCCGGGAATAGCATACACGTTCGCAACATAGCAGTCCCTCCTCTTCTTATATAGCGTTATCGCTTGTCGACAGCGTCGACAGGATCGCCTGCGCTACAGCAGCCTGCTCATCATGAATGAAGAAATGCCCCCCTTCGAACTCCCTTAATGCGAACGCTCCCTGCGCGTACTCCTTCCACCGTTCCAAATTGCCGACCGTCAACGGATCTTTCCTCCCGTACAGCACTGTCATATCACAGCGTACTTTCGTTATGTCCGCTTGCAATCCGACCTGAGCCGCTCCGTTCACAGCTTCCAGATCAGCGCGTATGATCGGCAACATATACTGCAGCAGCTCCGGATGGTTCATCACCTCCGGGGCCATGCCGCCCAGGCGCTCCAGCTCCTGTACGAGTTCGTCGTCAGGAAGACGATGATCGATCCTATGCGAGCGCGGTTCAGACGGCGGCAGCAAGCCCGACACGATCAGTGCGCGCGGCTGCACGTTAGCCTCCGCTTCCAACCGCAATGCCAAGCGGAAGGCAATCTCTGCCCCAAGGCTATGCCCGAACAGGGCGAAGTCTGTCGCACCTCGTATTTGCTCATAGGCATAGTCAAGTAACGGGTCAATCGAACGATGAACCGGTTCTCCGAACCTGGCCCCCCTTCCCGGCAGCTCCAGCGGACGAACGTGAATGTCTCCGCCCAGACTGTGCGCCCACTTGCGATAAAATGACGCAGAAGCTCCAGCGTACGGCAAGCACCATAAATCCATCATTTCCTCCTCCTTGAGTCGATTTAGTTATGTTCTCATTATGAAACTGACTCTCTTACGATACGTGTTGTTCTTCAGAAGCGACTTGTCCCAGCTCCAGCTTCATTACTTTGTCTGCCAGATGGAAGTAGCGGTCGTCATGTGTAATCGCGATTACACCCTTGCCCTGCTGCTTCATGCGCGGCAAGAGTTGCGTGTAGAAGTATTCTCTATACTCGGGGTCTTGATCGGCAGCCCATTCGTCGAACAAGTAAAAAGGGCGGTCATCCAAGTAGCATAACAGGAGCGCGAGCCTCTTGCGCTGACCCGAGGACAGCTTAGTCGTGCTGAACGATCCTTCGTGCAGCTCCACCTTGTCTTCTAACTGCAGCAATTGCAAATACGCGCGAACCTCTTCCTCCCTTCCTTCCACATCGATGCCGTACAGACGGTTGAACAAGTGAAAATCACTGAATACAGTGGAGAACCACTCGCCTAGCTCCCGGCCTTCAATCAGAGTACCGTTGATCGCAACCGTGCCCTGATCCGGCACACACAATCCTGTAATCAGCTTGGACAGAGTTGATTTCCCACTCCCGTTGCCCCCTGTAATAAACACGACTTCGCCGGAACGGAACTTATAATCAATCGGTCCAAGGCGGAACTCCGTCTCGCCAGCATATGTATATACGATACGTTGCAGCGATAGCGTCACCCCCGAATCCGGACGTTCCAAGTACAAGAGTCGTTGCTCATCAGTATGTGCGGGAACCTGTTCATCCAGCTCCTGCACTAGCGCATTCACCCGTCTCCAGCTAATGCGGATGTTCAGCATTTGCGGAATCGCATGCAGCACGCCGTTGATCGGACCTGTCATATAGAGGAACACGAACACATAGTTTCGCAGATGACCCGATCCCATTTGCTTGAATAAGAGCGGGAACAGGAAGGCGACCACACCGATCACAACGGTGAACATCAGCTCGCCGATCACATACACATTCGCGAACATTACATCGCCCTGCGACCGCTTCTCCTTATACATTCTACTGTTCTCTTCCATATCCTCGCGGAACTGGCGGCGCTTGCTCGCATGCAGCGACAGCTCCTTGAAGCCTTGCAGCAGATCATTCGCATAGGAGAAGAACACATTCTGCACGTCGCGCGTATATTCCCACAGCTTCTGCACCTTGGAGAAGGCGAAGTAATAGACGCCGGCAGCGGCAAGAATGATGACCGTCGACAACAACAGTCCATACAAATTGATGAAGCCCAAGTAGATGAAGCAAAAGGCGAGCGTGATAATACTGGTTATGCCCGAGATCGCCACGTTCAGCGCACCGGATATCGTCTCTGTATCGCTGATGAGCGCGGCGTTCACCTTGCCCGGTTCGATCCGTTCCACATGGGCGAACCGGCTGTTCATGATTCGATCGACGATCTGCATGCGCTTCTCGTACATCAGATGATTGGCGTAGCGCACTAGTTGTGTTCTTACGATTTTTTGCGCATAGACGTAGAACACGATCCCTAATCCGAAATATAAGAATAGATCCATAGGGAACTGTTCTCTGTGGGCGAACGACTCATTAATCATGAACACGATGAAGGCGTTGCCGAAGCCGCTCAGCAAGCTCATCGTGGCGACCGTCACGAACGGCTTCTCCTCTGCTTTCGGATACAGCTTGCGCAGCATCGTCCATACCGCATAGAGCACGATCACCATCGCGATGGCAGTCAGAGACCCTATAATCGTTGGCGAAGCCCACACCTTGACGAAGCTCCAGGGAAGGTCTTGGAACAACAGGCTCGGGATATAGTACAATCCCGTCAAGCACACCGCCACAGAAGCAATAGACATGATCAACGATCGCAGCACTTGGCGATGCAAGCCGCCATACCGCCGCTGCCTTCGATAGAGCTCCAGCCCGAACGAAGTATAGGCATATCCGAGACCTGCAACCGCGAGTCCAGCGAAGATAAGCAAGCACATGCCGATGCGATCCATCTGGGCATAGTAATCTCTCGCTCCCGGCTCGATCTCTTGATCCAGCAGCATATCCATGACACCTTGCCCAATCTGGTACGTAAAATCCGTGTTCATATTCGCAAGTACGACGACACCGAGCTGCTCTTCCGGACGGAGGACCATATACGCTGAGAAAGTCGGATTCGTACCGCCGTGGCTCCATTCGCCCTCGCCCTTCTGATGGATCGCCCACCCGGCAGCGTAGGATGAACCGTCATCGCCAGGCGGTACCGATCGATCGGGCACATGCGAGCGGGCAAGCAGCTCCGCATCGAATGCATGGGCCTGTTCAAGTCCCAGTTGAATGCGCATCCAGCTCGCTAAGTCGTTGGCTGACGACAATACGTAGCCTGCCGGTGTATTGCCGCTGTAAGCGGGCGGATCATAAGGCCTTGCGGACAAAAACCCGAGCTTGTAGCCTTGCGACACAGTATACGGTGACGGAAGCTGCTCATATCCTGCGAACGTGTGCGACAAGCCTAACGGAGAGATGACGTGCTCCTGCAAGTAAGCGGCGAACGGTACGCCCTCGATCTGTTCGATGATCAAACCGAGAACATCGTAATGGATAGTCGCATATAAGAACTGCTCGCCCGGTCTATGCGCCAGCTCCGTACCGACTAATTGGCGAACCGTCTTGTCCAGCATCGCATCCCCGCTGCCTTCCGGAATGCTGCCAATTGATTGGAACGGAATACCGCTTGTCTGATACAGCAGATGTCCGATCGTGATGGCAGGCGACTCCCCTTCATAGGTAACTTCGAACCAAGGCAAATACTTGCGTGCAGGATCGTCGAGCTGAAGCTTGCCTTGCTGCTCCAGATCGAGAATGGCGAGACCGGTGAAGGCCTTCGACAATGAGCCGAGTTCGAACAGTGTATCGCCAGTTACCGGCACAGCGCGTTCCTTGTCTGCATAGCCCATATGCTGTTCGTAGATGATGCCGTCCCGACCCGTTACGATGACCGACATTCCCGGAACCTTGCTCTCTTGCCATCGCTCAGAGATCCAGCTCTCTGCCTCGTTCGCCTTCACGTCCCATCCTTGCGCTGCTGCCGAGGTTGGCCAAGGCAGAAGTGAGCATAGAACTACCCCTATCCATAGCCATGTCGCAAGTCTCTTGACCGTGGTGTACCGGCTGACTCTAGTGCTCATATAACCTCCTTATGCATCGAACAATCCGTCGAGCTCTTCTTGCGTTAGACCGGACCATTCGAAATCCTGTACAGACAGTACAGCTGTCTTCTCTGCACAGCTGCGGTTCAACCGGTCAAGCTGCTGCTCCCACTGTTCCAGCAATCGCTCGATTGTCTCGGTTCGGAACTGCGCGGGGCTATATTGAATACGTACCCTCAGCTGCCCTTGATAGACATAAGCGTTAACATCCAGCAAACAGCCTAGCTCGTTCTGCGAACCAATATCCGCTCCATACCGTTCGTCCGTAATCGAGACAGTCCGCACTTCCAATCCACCTTCAAGCTCTCCCAGGAAATTGAATCGAATGCGGTCATGCTCTGCTACTGGAGACATTGCACGTAGAGAATATACGAGCAGCCCATAGCCAATCCCATTGTGCGGAATGCGGCGCAATCGATCCTTCACAGCCAAGATTTGATCAGACACAGATTCGGGTACAAGCGGCACAGTGACTGGGTAAATGGAAGTAAACCAACCGATCGTACCTGCCGCAGCAAGCGGGACATGCTCATACTCCCTGCCGTGGCTTTCCAGCATGAGCGGCAGCGAATCGCCGCCGAACAAGTCCGCAGTCGCTAAGGCGAATGAGGCGAGCAACAGCTCCAGCGGCTTCGTTCGGAAAGCATCATTCGAAGGACCGATGTAGGCGTCTGTCGCCGCAAGCGAAAACACGCTAGACAAGCTTACGCACTCGCCGTAAGGTACAGGATCGCTATTCCCCTTATCCGGCAGGACACTTGTATGCGGCGGGATCGTCTCTTGCAGCCAATACGCCAGCTCGGATTGTGCAGCAGCTGCCCCTTGATGGAGCGCATGCGCCCATTGACCGTAAGACACGCTCCACGCGCCCCTGTCCTCCCATTCACCGGCAAGCCGCCTATCCAGCCGGTCAATGATCGTCCGCCAAGAAACGCCGTCTATGACTAAATGATGAGCCGTTAGCAGCAATCTCTCCTCCCGACCGGGCCATAGCAGCAGCGCACCCTTCACCAGCATACCGCTCTGCAGCGCAAAGCCGGATTTCCATGCAGCAGCCCGCCTCTCCAGCCACCGCTCACGCTCAGAATCAGGGACGTGCGCAGCGTCCCACACCTCCAAGCGAAATGCAGGCAGCAACCCGTCAGCTACATAGAACAGTCTGTGATCCTCCCCCACGCCTAACCGGCACACGTCCGATGATTGCAGCACCTCTCTCAGCGCCTGCTCGATCTCAGCGGGTGTCCTCGTCTGCAGCAGCTTCAGAACGACACTCTGGTTCCAGTGATGCGGCTGCGCGTATCCCTTCGACCAGAACCAAGCGACAATCGGCGTCTGTTCGAGCGGTCCTGTCCAAGACTGGCTGCCCGCAAGTACTGCCGCCTCCTTAGCGAAGCTTGCCGCATCACGAATCACAGGATGCTCTAGCAAGTCACTCGCACGCAGCACAACCCCGCGTTCATGCAGTCGGGCCGCAATTTGGATCGCCTTGATCGAATCGCCTCCCGACAGGAAGAAATCGTCCACCCACCCGATCTGCTCATCGCCCAATACGGCACGCACCACCTCCATAATCAATTGATCTTGCGGGGTCGAAGGCTTCTCTACCGCTTCAGACAGCACACCAGCTGCAGCCGGCTCCGGCAGCGCCTTGCGGTCCACCTTGCCGTGCGCGGTAACGGGCAGCGTGCGCATAATGACGATACGCGCAGGCACCATATAGCTCGGCAGTATCCCCTTCACATGCTCGCGCAGCGCCTCTTCTTGCAGCGAAGCCGAAGTGCCTACGTATGCATACAGCCGCAAGTCAGCACCTTGGCCGCCTCGTGCGACAACAGCAGCTTCCCGAACATCTTCATGCTTCAGCAGCGCTTGCTCAATCTCTCCCGGCTCAATCCGGTATCCCCGAATCTTCACTTGCTGATCGATTCGCCCTATGAACTGAAGGTTGCCGTCCGTGTCCCATCTCACCGCATCCCCCGTTCGGTAGACTCGCTCCCCCGTAACGGGAAGGGTGACGAACTTCTGCCCCGTAAGTGCCGGGTCACCTATATAGCCTCGAGCAAGGCCGACTCCTGCAATGCACAGCTCTCCGATCGCCCCCTTGGGGACAAGCTCGAGTACAGCATCCACGACATAGAGACGTATGTTATCAATCGGCTTGCCGATCGGCACCGCCTTCCTCTCCCAATCTCGCGGACAGTGAAAAGCCGTTACGTCAATCGCCGCTTCCGTCGGTCCATAGAGATTGTGCAGCTCGATTGCAGCGTTGTCCCTGCCCCATGCAGCATAAAACCTCTGCACCGCTTCATATGTAAGCGCTTCCCCGCTTGCAAATACGCACTTCACCTTGCTGACCGCTTCTTGCGGAACCATTCCCGTCTCTTGCGCCAAGAGGAAGGCATGCAGCATAGACGGCACAAAGTGAAGAACCGTAACCCGATCCGAGCGAATTCGCTCAGCTATAGCCACAGGGTCCTTCTCCTCGCCATGAGGAAGCACACTAAGCTCAGCTCCGCCTACACACCACCAGACGATCTCCCATACAGAGACGTCGAATGTAATTGGCGTCTTGTGCAGCACGACGTCACCTGGACCAAGCGGGAAGCGGCGCTGCATCCACAGGATGCGATTCGCCAACGCCCGATGCTCGATCCACACACCTTTGGGCTGTCCGGTAGAGCCGGAAGTGAAGATCACATAAGCCGGAGTAGTATCAGTCGTCGAATCGGGCAAGTCATGCTCCGGTACGCCTGCGAACATATCCTCCTCATGCAGCCAGATCGGATGAACGCACACATTCTGCACGACAGCCCTGCTGCTGCGGTTGGCGACGATTCGGCTCACCCCGCACTTGCTCATCATGAAGCGCATTCGCTCCAGCGGATAGCTCGGGTCTATCGGCATATAAGCTGCTCCCGCCTTCCATATGCCGAATATCGCAATCACGGTATCCGCCGAGCGTTCCATACAGACACCTACGACTTCCCCGCTAGCCACATTGTCGCGTCGAAGCTTCCACGCCACTCGATTCGCCCTTCGATTCACCTCATCATAGGACATCCGTATATGCCTATACCGGAGCGCAGGAGCTGTAGGCCGCAACCGCGCCTGCTCCTCCAACCAGCGGTGCGCCCGCCCGCGAATATCCCATCTAAGTTCGTTATCGCTGCCTCCTTTCACAAGCCAATCTTGTTCAGTATCGCTAAGCCATGGCAAGGCTGAGACCGCCTCATTCGGCCGCAGGCACATCGCCTCGACCAGTCGCTGCAGCCGCTCCGCCAACGCTTCGATCTCCGTCTCGTCATATCGATCGACCGTGTATTCCAGGTCCAACCGGATCGAATCTGCTTCACCCCAATCCTTAATCAGCAAGTGCAGCCCATACGTCTGGTATCCAGGGAAGAAATCCTGATTGCGAACAGGCTTCCCTTCATAGCTGTGCAGCAGTGACGCATTGCTATAATTGACACACAGCTCGAACAACTGCTCATGCTGGCGGCGGTGCATGCCTACATCCCGAATCAAGTAATTATACGGATACTTCTGATGCATGAAGACATGCTTCAGCTCCCGAGCCATATCCACAGCCAACTCGTTCACAGTCATGCCCCTCTCCACTCGAACTCTGAGCGGCAGCAAGCTGGCGAACATGCCGAATATGCTTCGCTCCGTCTTGCCCGAGCGGTTGAGCACAGGAACACCTACTATAACATCCTTCCTGCCAAGCCATCTGCTAAGGTATATCGCCGACAACGTACAGAACAACGTATTCGCACTGAATCCAGACTGTTGGACCCACGCCCGTATCCGTTGCGTCGCCACGCTGCTCAGCCAGAACGTCTTGCGCCTAGCCTTATAGCTAGACAAACTCGCAGGAAGAGGGAGGTCCGCAATGTCATCGAATTTCTGCATCCAGTATGCCTTACTCTTGTTGCAGCGCTCCGAAGACAAGTAACGGCGTTCCTCCTCAACTGCCCGCACATAGGAAGGCGCCACTGGTTCTTCCTCTTCTGTCGTACTATAGAGAAGCTTGTCATAAGCGGCCATAATGTCCTCGGTCACGATCTTCATCGACCAGCCATCTGCGATCACATGGTGAAACTTCAGACAATACCCAGAAATCCGATCTGTAACCGCAACCAGGTGAAAACAATACAAGGGACCGTCATACAAAACAAAAGGAGCAGCACCCTCCCTGTCCAGCCAGTCATCAAGCGCGGCTTCCGGATTCGCTTCCTGACGGAAATCCACTCGCTCCAGCCTTGCTGGGACTGCATCTGTCACATGCTGACTCACCTTGCCGTCTGCGAATCGCAGCTGCAGCCTGATCCCATCATGATTGGCTATGACGTTCATAATCGCTTGTTCCAGCACTGCCATATCCATCGAAGTTTCGAACAGCACCGCACCGCCGATATTATACATCGGACTGCCGGGGAATGTTTCCTCCACATACCAAATCCGCTGCTGCGCCTGCAGCAAATCCATGGCGCTCATCCGTTCCCTCCTTCACTGTCTGTTGCATATAGGTTGATGGCAAACACGTGAACATTCGGTTGAAACGGAAGCGTGATCCCAACGAGCCGCTTCGTCGAATCGATGACTATATGTTGTTCAAAGAGCTTCTTCCCTTCGACTATGCGAGGCTCTCCGTCATGATACGATACGGCGTTCCCTTCCCAGAAGACATGCTCGCCGAAAGCAGGGGACACCGCTCCCCAATAAGTCAGTCCGACAGCAATCGCTTCTTCCGAGCCGTCCTCATATCCTACACGCAAGTCCTCTCTCGCTGTCTCAACTTCACTACACCCGATTAGAGCCAGCAACCGATAGTTCCCGACAGGCACAGACAGCGGCTGCCCCAAGCAGCTGACATTATCATCTGTTCCTCTGCCGACTGCAAGCTCCCTCAGAGCCGTCTCTCCATTGCTATGCTCCAGTAGAAAATGCTCATTCCCTTCATGCCATGTGAAGGAAGCTCCTGAGGAAATATCCCCGAATGCCATATTGTTGAAATAGTCCGATAACTCGACACGTACATAAGATGATTGCGGCTGTTCATACGCCTGCAGACGATCCACACTCCTATGCTGCGTATCGTGGAAGAACACTTCCGCTGCCGCTCGCTCAAGCTCCGCCACCCGCCGAAGCTGATCAGCGAGCTTGTCCGTGTAACCGGCAGGAATGCGGGACAAGTACGCCATTTTCAAGAAAGTATCCCTGATGTCTGCCCATGCTTCGACAATTCCGCCCAGCTGTTCGTTGAGCCGCACGAATGCCCGATTCACCAGCTTCTCGCCTAAGTAAGTGACACTAATGCCGAAGCACTCTCTGCCTCTTACCATATGAATGATATTCCATAATAACGGGGTCAACCATATCGCTTGCCCCGACGTCAGCGCAGCCTCCTGTCGCATAGCAAAGCGCTCGTCCTGCACCGCATCCGCGAGCCGATGAATAGCGTCGAACACCGAGCCGTGCTCGCCATCCCACAGCTTGCTTCGCAGACGATCCAGCCAAGTCGTTATGTCTACATCCTGCGTATCGTCATGGAAGCGTATAATCCCGCTTTCCCCATTGTTCCCCTCTAGAAAGTCAGCGAAGGGCAAGCTCTCCTGCTTCTTGCTGAACACAGGATCAATACAATGAAGCATCGCATCCTGCTCCTGAACTGCCGTTACCAGCACATAATGTTCGCGATGATGCGTACCATATGCCGGAAGCCAAGGCGTGTGATATTGATCCATGTACACGATTACCGGTAATTCAACTAGCACACTAGTCATAATCCGCTCTAACACTTGCCGCGAATCAGCGCCCTGCACGAGCCGAATGTCGATGCCGTGATGCAGATTCAGCTCCTCGAAGGCGGTATCGAATTGAGCATCCAGACGATGCCCGATCGTATAGGGTTCCTCTCCGGCTGATGGTGTCCGAAAGCGACCGCCCCATGCTCGGGAGAACATTAAGGGAATAGGGCGATGCCGATATTCCGCTGCCGTTGCAATCAGATCTTGCAGACAAGTGCGCCGCTCATCATGTGAAGGCATCATATCCATCACGAATACCACCTCCCTACAGGGAATGTCGATAATTATCTGAAATTACTGTATATTCTTCTCCTTATCTGTCATACTATCCAATTCCTTTTTTAGTAGCAATACCATCTGCCGATACCTTTAATTTACCTGTGGTCAACTATAATTTACAAAGACAATCTGCTCAGCAGATTGCCTCTATCACAACGGTATGTACATCCATCCTAACCATAGATAGGATCATCTTACTTTCATCAGTACAAGAGTCATTCGCAAAATCCGTGTCACACATGAACATCCTCAAACTAATTAGCTCTCACCACAACAGGATAAGGGCCGTCGAAGTCATCGTCCTCATCTACATACAAGCGACCGATAGCATTCCACCACTTATTATTAAGCAGGTTGTCATCCATGTCTCTTTCACATCTTCGCAATTCGCGTTCAAAATGATTTTGACTCGAATAGACTTCGTTGGTAAGGGCATAGGCCAAATTCATCTGTGTCTTATTCAGACCAAGGTCTCTGAAGAATCTCTTCGTAATCTCGGCCGCTTTCTTATAACCGAAGCCTTCGCCATCATCTGGGTTTCCTTGATCAAGCCGAACGTGATTGCCCAGAACCCATTTGCCACCTGGTTTCATCCTGCCCCATTCCGCATTAATAACTGATGGGATGCCGGCAGGGTAGTTCCCGTCATAGGTTATGTTGGCTTCTAGATACGTCCATTCATCCTTAATATTGGCGTTCGTCTTGGCATTCTCCTCCAAGCTTCGCCATTTGCCATTGTGATTAATGGCATGACTAGTCGGAACGAGATTCATCTTCTTGTTCCCGGGTCCGCCTAGCTGCGCATTCACAATATGAAATCGGGCCCACTTCCCCTTGAGGCGACCGAACTTCTTCTTCAGCCAGTCCCATCCCGGAGGATCTACACTAGGCCTGCCGCCATCGTCCGGACTTTTCATAACGGCACGCAATTTCTCTGGAACACTTTCGCCGTTATGGTTCGTCATCTTACGCTTCTCCCAATAGATTCCGTCTTGTTCCCCTGTGTAATCCTCGGAAGGGCGGCGTTGAACGACCTTTCGCTGTACAGCTTGCTCTTGCGTACCGGTCTGCGTTGTGTCGGATGTACCTACGTGCATAGCCTTCGCACCCATTCTCGTCGCTTCGCTCTCCAGAGCAGGATCATCGTTGATCGGCGCGCCGAACGCTTGTATCGTCGGTTGCACCTTACCCTGCTTCTGCTGCACCACGTGCCACGCTTCATGAGGAAGATGCTCCTCTTGCCCTTGCCCAAGGTGAATATCCGTGCCTTGCGCATACGCCAATGCTTGAAGCTGCGCAGGCTTCGGCGAATTGTAATGCACCTTCACATCGTCCATCGCGAGCCCGGACAAGCTCTCAATGCCGCTCTTCAATGAATCAGGCAAGCCTGTCTTGTTCTCCGTGGCAGCGTCTGCTGATGTATGCTCTGGCGAGGAAGCCGCGCGTTGCACCGGCGCATGCTGCCGCACTTCTCCTTGGGACGCCGCATGCCGCCGCGCTTCCATCAGCTGTGCGACCGCACGATTGCCATACATGTGCTGCAGCTGCATCATCTTCATCTGGGCCGTATTGCCTGACCAAGTTGACAACGATGCCGCTGGAGCATCAACCCCATGAGATGTGCTTCGCTTGTCCCTGTCACCGCTCTGTTGCTTCATGCCATCGTTCTGCTGAGCGTGCTTGTACATGATTTAAGGAACCTCCATCCATCTTACAAACAAGATCGCGGAATCCACTCCGGCATTGCTTGCGTTTTCGCAGAGAATTATTAATTTTTATACTATATGAATATGCAAGATTTGCAACTGTGAAATGAGGTTTTGTGCGTAAAGGTGAAACCGATTTTCAAATAATCGCCAACTCATTTACTTTTCACTCGTGATTCCGCTACAACTTGCTTCCCCATTTATGTACCCAATGCCGCCGAGAGAACGGCAGCAATGGAAAGTTAAAATTCATAACGAGGAGTGAGGCTAAGTTCGAATCTAACTGTGTCAGGAGCATTCCCGGATGTTAATGCAACAAGAATTTCATCAAAATCACTAATAGTAAACGCGATGGATTCTAGTGGACGGATATCATCCGCAGTCGTATAAATGGTAGTGCCGTTCAATCTAAAAATCAGGTTTACAAATGGATCCTCAGCTGGAGATATGATTTGAAGAACTTTGAAATATCCTGTCGCGGTTACGGGGATGTTGGAAAAGTATATTGGCTTCGGTGTTGCCGTAACTCCATCCAAGATCCGACTATCGATCACACAAACTTTATCCTGCACGTGATCTTGTTTACAGTTATCGTTCGCGAACCCATGAGATGAAGACTTGCAGCATGACATAATTAACACCCTCCTATTTTATTCAGTCATTCCTAATTGTAGCTTCTGTAAAGGGACGACCATTCTTAATAAAATATGATTGTAAATTGATATTGGTATAGACAAGTGTTGTACATGTTTCAGCCTGTTTTGTCTACTTATAGACAAGTATGGAGACCAAAATTTCTGGAACAACATTAACTAATTCTAGGTGATACACATTTAGAGGAATTAAGAGGAGTGATGAATGATGGAATCTGACTTTACTCTGCTGAGTGATAGTTACGATGAATCAGTGAATGATACACATATAGCAGACAAAGAGTTTTTATCCACACTGAAAAACAGAGGAGTGAAACGGGGAATGGGTCCCCGCAAAAAAGCAAAGAAACGGAAAAAAGTGAAACGCAGATTCAGAAGCCGAGTCAACATGATTAATAAAAATAAAAATAAACAATTAGTTAATGTTAGATTTAGGAGAAGCACGAGGAAAAACAAATACACTGTCAGAAAAAAGAGACGTAAGAAACAGCTTATCAAGAAGACTCCACCTATCCCGCCGATCGTTACACAGCAAAAATCCGATTTTATCAAGGAGACGCTATGTCTTGAATTTATACTAACCGAATCTTCCGGCCAAAAATTGCTATGGTCGGGACATGGTATTGAACCTACCGGAACTGTCATTATTTCCAACAAATCCGCAAAACTGATTACATTGATCGTTAAGCAAATAGACGGCACCCTGTATTCTCAAGCAGTACAGCCTTACTCTGAATTCTCCTTCACGATCACAAGGATTATTGCTATCTCTGCCGTCTGTAACCCTTCGATGGGGCTCAATAATGAAACTCGGTCCGTTAACAAATGCAAGGGCGAATTACGCTTACACCTGTTTATACCGATGGGTACAACAATCGTTCAGAACGAACAATTTAGCTGAACAAGGATCGTAGGGACTGTGAGATTGACAACTCGATGCTGCTGGGAAACTTCCAGCAGCTTCGAATTGTTTTAGGACAATCTGGGTATAGGATTAGGCTTGTATATGAAGCGATTCATTGCTCCTATTCATAAATTACTATATACACTGAATAGGAGGTTAATCTATGGGATGCGAGTGTTGTGGGAATGTCTCAAATTCACAGTCGCCAGTTACATTTACGGGAACGTCGACAGAGACAAGCACAGGCAATTTGATCGGAGCCGGAGAGGTCGTCATTCTCAATCTATCCGTAAGTCCAATTGGAATCCGTCAAGTTAAGTTGGATTCCATGTCTGAAGTACTTCTTCTGACCGATGATGAATCGGTATACAGCTATGATATCCGTTATCGGTTACGAAGGAGCGATTTACCTGCAACTCCGTTAGCAGAACTTCAGATCATCAACGGAGCCGGTGGAAATCCGGGCGTAACGAGCATAAGTCAAGTGCCGAATCTTTCCTGGAATGACACGCTTTCTTCCCCTATCATTTATACGATTACAGTAGAAGTTGTAACCAGCATTAATATAACGAGTATTATCGCTGGAACAAGATCATTGCATGCAACAGTCTTTAATTTCTAAAGCTGAAGAAAAACCGCAAATAGAAACAGACATATTGCTCCAGTAACAGCAAGCAGCGTGATAGCACCGCTTCGGCAGTCCTCCAGAATCGGTAATTTCCAGATGCCCATAGGCGGACAAGCTAATGAGATTTTCCGGAATCTTCCGGTGTGGTTCAAGAGCGCATCCAACTAGAAGTTACGGCATCAACCATTACCCGATCAGCGAAGATTAAGTAACCTTCACCACTACAGGGAACGGTCCATCCAGATCATCGTCCTCGTCCACATACAAGCGGTTGAGAGTGTCGTACCACTTAGAATTAAGCAGTTCTTCGGCCATCGTACCTTCCTGCGTTTCTACTGCATCATCAAAATCTTCTTGATCCGAGTAGGTGTTGTTGATTAAGCCATAAAATATATCGGTCTGCGCCTTATTCAAGCCCAGGTCTCTGAAGAAGCTCTTCGTCATCTCGGACGCTGTCTTGTAATCGAAGCCTTCGCCATCATCCGGGTTTCCTTGGTCAAGCCGAACGTGGTTGCCGAGCACCCATTTGCCATCTGGTTTCATCTTGCCCCATTCCGCATCAATAACCGATGGGATGCCCGCAGGGTAGCTTCCGTCATAGGTTATGCTCACGTCCACATATGTCCATTCATCGTTCATATTCGCATTAACCTTGGCATTCTCCTCCAGGCTTCGCCAATTCGCATTGTGGTTCACCGTATGCCGGGTCGGAACGAGATTCATCGTATGGTTGCCGGGTCCGCCCAGCTGCGCATTAATAATATGGAATCGAACCCACTTCCCCTTGAGGCGACCGAACTTCTTCTTCAACCAGTCCCACCCCGGAGGATCTACACTAGGCTTGCCGCCATCGTTCGGACTTTTCATAACAGCGAGCAGCCTGCCGGGAACAGCCTCACCGTTATGGTTGGATTGCTGACTCTTCTCCCAATAGATGCCGTCGGCTTTTCCCGTGTAGTCTTGGGAAGGGAGGCGTTGCACTACCTTTCGCTGTACAGCTTGCTCTTGGGTACCGGTCGGTGTAGTGCCGGAAGCGCCCATCCGCATAGCCTTCGCACCCATTCTCGTCGCTTCGCTCTCCAGAGCGGGATCATCGTTGATCGGTGCGCCGAACGCTTGTATCGTCGGTTGCACCTTCCCCTGCTTCTGCTGCACCACGTGCCACGCTTCGTGAGGCAAGTGCTTCTCTTGCCCTTGCCCAAGGTGAATATCCGTGCCTTGCGCATACGCCAACGCTTGAAGCTGCGCGGGCTTCGGTGAATTATAATGCACCTTCACATCGTCCATCGCGAGCCCGGACAAGTTCTCAATGCCGCTCTTCAATGAATCAGGCAAGCCTGTCTTGTTCTCTGTGGCAGAGTCTGCTGACGTCTGCTCTGCTGGCGCCGAAGCCGCACGTTGAACTGGCGCATGCTGCTGCACTTCTACTTGGGACGCCGCATGCCGTCGTGCTGCCATCAGCTGTGCAACCGCACGATTGCCATACATGTGCTGCAATTGCATCAGCTGCGCCGTGTCGCCTGACCAGGACGACAACGACGCTGCTTGTGGATCACTCGCGTGTGACGAGCTTCGCTTGTCCTTGCCATCACTCTGTTGCTTCATGCCATCGTTCTGTTGAGCGTGCTTGTACAATATGAAATCCCCTCTCGTTATAAGTATAGCTGCCACCGTATCCATACTGCAGTCGAACGTTCCCGTATAGAGAAGACTAAGTGACCTTCACCACAACTGGGAAAGGTCCATCCAGATCATCGTCCTCATCCACATACAAGCGGCCGAGAGTGTCGTACCACGTATTATTAAGCAATTCTCCACCCATCGTCTCTTCTATAGTTACTACTACTCTATCGAATTCACTTTGACTATAATAAGTGTTGTTGATTAAGTCATAGATTATATCGGTCTGTGCGTTATTCAAGCCAACTTCTTTGAAGAAGCTCTTCGTCATCTCGGACGATGTCTTGTAAGAGAAGCCTTCGCCATCATCCGGGTTCCCTTGGTCAAGTCGAACGTGATTGCCCAGCACCCATTTGCCATCTGGTTTCATTCTGCCCCATTCCGCATCAATGACCGACGGGATGCCCGCAGGATAGCTTCCGTCATAGGTTATGCTCACGTCCAGATACGTCCATTCATCATTCAAATTCGCGTTAACCTTCGCATTCTCCTCCAAGCTTCGCCAATTCGCATTATGATTCACAGCATGCCGGGTTGGAACTAGATTCATCGTATGGTTGCCGGGTCCGCCCAGCTGCGCATTAATGATATGGAATCGAACCCACTTCCCCTTGAGGCGACCGAACTTCTTCTTCAACCAGTCCCACCCCGGAGGATCTACACTAGGTCTGCCGCCATCATCTGGACTTTTCATAACAGCTAGCAGCCTGCCGGGAACAGCTTCACCGTTATGGTTCGATTGCTGCCTCTTCTCCCAATAGATGCCGTCGGCTGCTCCCGTGTAGTCTTGGGAAGGGAGACGTTGCACAACCTTTCGCTGTACAGCTTGCTCTTGGGTACCGGTCGGCGTTGTGCCGGATGCACCTACGTGCATAGCCAGCGCGCCCATTCTCGTCGCTTCGCTCTCTAGAGCAGGATCATCGTTGATCAGAGCGCCGAACGCTTGTATCGTCGGTTGCACCTTGCCCTGCTTCTGCTGCACCACGTGCCACGCTTCGTGAGGGAGATGCGCCTCTTGCCCTTGCCCAAGGTGAATATCCGTGCCTTGTGCATACGCCAACGCTTGAAGCTGCGCAGGCTTCGGCGAATTGTAATGCACCTTCACATCGTCCATCGCGAGCCCGGACAAGCTCTCAATACCGCTCTTTAGTTGAGCGGGCAAGCCTGTCTTGTTCTCTGTGGTAGAGTCTGTTGACGACTGCTCTGCTGGCGCCGAAGCCGCGCGTTGCACCGGCGCATGCTGCTGCACTTCTGCTTGGGACGCTGCATGCCGCCGCGCTGCCATCAGCTGTGCAACAGCACGATTGCCATACATGTGCTGCAGCTGCATCATCTGCGCCGTATTGCCTGACCAAGATGACAACGGTGCCGCTTGCGTATCAACCGTGTGTGACGAGCTTTGCTTGCCTTTGCCATCACTGTGTTGCTGCATACCATCGTTCTGCTGGGCGTGCTTGTACATGATTCAAGGAACCCCCTTTCATCGTAGAAAACAAGATCGCGGAATCCGTCCAGATTACTTATGTATTCGCAGAGAATTGTTACTTTTTATACTATACGAATATGCAAGATTTGCAACTGTGAAATGGGGGTTGTGTGAGTAAGATAGCGCTACTTGAGAGCTTATAGTATTCAATTTGAATTCAAAGCACAGTACGATCTAGGTGAATTGTAATCAAGATGGTATGATCCAAGTAGGGATTTCGAGATGAGGATTTTTGTGGATAAAAACGTTAATATTCTTGATGGCCATCATAGATATGATCAGCAAGGGCGAACCGTGAATATTTAAATTGGATGAATATAGGGTGGTTACGATGGAGAACAAAACACTTTCAAGCCTACTGAATGACCTGCACAAAATCATTGTTTTTGCACGTTATCTGATCAGTAACAGCTATAAGAAGGATGCGGTGATCGAGATTCTACAAACTATCGAAGAAACGCTAATCAGTGTCTCAAAGGGACAAAGATATGAGCGCACCGCATTTATCGAACGGATTCTTGAAGTGGTTAACAATGATCCATCGATTGTGGGGATCTTTTCTGACTCGTTGCGAAATCCAGAATACAGTAAGATCACGGATAATGAATCAGAGATCATGAAATATATTCCCGTTATAAATGAAGTGACGAAGGTAGCAAGAATGAATTATAACGAGTGCAATACCGAAAAATCGCATGATTTGCTTGATTGTATTCATAATCTTCCAGTGTTATTGCTTAACAAGAAACACTCAAAATCCCAAGTATTCTGGAAAAGCAGCGTGAAGCAGTACAGGGGAAAATGGCAGGATGACAATTTTTTAGTTCAAGAGGAACAGAGTTTAGCTCCACTTTCATATGATGCTCCGGCTCAATCTTCACATTGATGAGGAAATAAATATTGCAGGTTCCAGCTTCTTGTACAAATTTGGGCGTGACCTGCTGTCTTGCAGATCATTACAGGAGATGTTGCTGTATTGGTAGAAGTTTTCTGGGAGAAAACGCAGAGGTGAAATAGGATGGGGAATCGAAAGAATACTGAGAGATCGCATCCAAATCGCAGCATACTGATTGCAACAATTCTAGGCATTGTCTGTATCTTACTGTTTTATCTTGCGCTATATTCGACGAGTGATGTAGGCAATTGGTATCTTGTCTTATATGTTATATTTATTGCGTGGCACATTATACTGTTCTTCAAATCTTATAAGCAAAGAACTAATCTTACATATTTGATACTAGGTTCGGTTATACTGACAGTGAACGTACAGATCCTTTTTGTATTATTACTTTTATTACTTTTATCAGGTTGAGGCTGCTTTTTAGAATTGGTTTGTTAATGAAGATAGCTATGAGGGGGAACTGGAAAACCCACTATCTTTGAATCTGTATACTTATGTGCATAATAATCCGCTCACT
>CAJXLT010000026.1 GCA_913056365.1 uncultured Paenibacillaceae bacterium
GAAGAGACACAGAAAGCATTCGCAAAAATGTACAGCGAACGCTACGGAGAGTAAACCTCCCGCGCCTTCGCTTGGGCTACGCCCACCACTATACAATTCCATGTACCCTACCTAAAGTTGAATACACAAACTTATTGACACTACCTCAGTAGAAGCACTCCACTACTAATAAGTCCATTTTTTCCCTCTAATGGAGTCTTGAACTCATATCTAATGCACGTAAGATCACATTGTTCCGCTATATCTGATAGACTGCTGATAGTCGAACTACTCGAGAAGTCACAGCCACCAAGGTATGCATAAACGAAGCAGGGGTCGTGATAGTGGCTTCATACAGGCCCGACATCCCTTCACATGCGTATTTTGCTTTGAGACTGAGGGTTGTCAGACTTCAAGCGACTCGCGATAATAGAACATAATGGAGAATAAAGGAGAGGAGCCGGTATGCGGATATTCGTTGCAGGTGCTTCAGGCGTGATCGGGCGGAAGCTGCTGCCATTATTAATTGAAGCGGGGCATGAGGTTGTCGGTATGACACATCGTCAGGAACGAATGGTGGAGATCGCGCAGCATGGCGCGCATGCAGTTGTGGCAGATGTGTATGATCGCAACAAGCTTCGCACGATGCTGACACATTATCAACCAGATGTGATCATGCACCAGCTAACTGCCTTGAGCGAGTGGAACTTAGAGGACAATGCACGCATCCGTATAGAAGGGACGCGCAATCTGGTCGATGCTGCCAAGGAGACAGGTGTCACCCGGATTATTGCCCAAAGCATCTCTTGGGCTTATGAGCCCGGCGTAGGTCCTGCCACGGAGCAAGCTCGGTTGGATGAGCAGGCGTCGGAGCCGCGGAAGGTAACTATCGATGGCGTCGCAGCATTGGAACGGGTATCTGCCGAGTTACCCGATTGCGTCATCTTGCGTTATGGCATGTTATACGGTCCGGGTACTTGGTACGATCATGGGGGACTAATGGCGGAACGAGTTAAGCAGGGGAAGGTACCGCTGAGCAACGGTGTGACGTCCTTCGTGCATGTAACAGATGCAGCTCGTGCAGCTGTGGCTGCGTTAGAGTGGCCAACCGGTGTCGTCAATATTGTAGACGACGAACCGGCTGCGAGTGTAGCGTGGCTTCCTGTCTATGCAGCCGCAATAGGCGCGGACGAGTCAATCAGCAAACTCGATGTGCATAGCGGCCAACCATGGGAACGAGGCGCCTCGAATATGAAAGCGCGCGAGCAACGGGGCTGGACGCCCCTGTACCCGACTTGGAGAACTGGCTTCGCACATAGCTTGCAGTGTTAGGTATAGTAGCCTGATTTCCTCTTATTTTCGAAGCAGTAGATAGATGAAATAAGGCGCACCGAGCAAGGCGACCATAATGCCCGCGGGAACTCCGCTGGGATCAAGAATGTTGCGTCCGATTGTATCTGCGACGAGTAACAGCCATCCTCCAATCAATATGGCTAGCGGCATATGCAGCTGGGCTCTAGGACCGACTAGCGCTTTGGCGATATGCGGGGCCATCAGTCCGACGAATGCGATGCCGCCGCTGATCGACACAGCAGAGGAAGCAAGCGCGACCGCCGCTATGAACAGGATAATACGCTCCTTGTTCATCGCTACGCCGACTCCGATAGCGGCGGGTTCGCTCATGCCGAGCAAGTTAAGGGCATTGCCCTTGTACAAGATGAAGGGAATCAGGACAGCCAGCCATGGCAGCAGCGCCCAGATGAATGGCCAGTCTGTTCCCCATATGCTTCCAGCCAGCCAATTGGCAATGAAGTCAACCTTCGTCCGGTCTGTCGAAGAGATTAGTACGATCATGACACCGGACAACGCCATGGAGAAGCCGACGCCCGTTAATACGAATTTCACTGGGTGCAGCCCGGTATGCTTCTGATAGGAGAACAGGTAGATCAGACTGGCCGTGACGAATGCGCTGGCGAACGACACGAGTGGAAGCATATAGACGAATTCACCCGCCTGAATCGGAACATATAAGAAAAATACGGCCATCCCTACACCTGCACCCGAATTAATGCCGATAATGCCGGGATCAGCCAGATCATTGCGAGTGATTGCTTGTAAGATCGCGCCGGACAATGCTAGCGCCATGCCGCATAGCAACGTGACGAAGATGCGCGGCAGACGTACAGAGAATAGTGCGAAATTTTCCTTGAACGACCCTTGGCCGAACAATGTAGGGAGCAATCGATCATAGGAGAGCGAGGAATAGCCAAGACCTGCGCTGATGAAGATCGTCAGCAGGACGAGCAGGAACAAGCTGCCGACTATCCACCGCTGTCTGCGAATAATAGCAGGATGAATCATGAGAACGCTTGGCCTCCTTTGCGAACGATGACGAGGAAGAAGGGGATACCCATCATCGCAATAACGGCGATCACTGGCGTTTCGAATGGCGCGTGAATGGTGCGACCGACCGTATCGGCAAGCAGCATCAGGGTAGCTCCTGCGATTGCACACATCGGCAGGACGAAGCGATAATCCGTTCCGATGATGGCCCGGACTATATGTGGGACCATCAAGCCGACGAATACGAGATTGCCGACCAGTGCGACCGAAGCGCCGGCGAGCATAATGACGATGCCGAACAAGGCGAACTTGATTGCTCGGATATTCTGACCTAAGCCGACGGCGACTTCTTCATTCAAGCTAAGGATTGTCACCTGTCTGGCAAGAAGCAAGGATAAGCACACGCCGACTGTAATGAACGGGACGATGATACGCAGCTGGTCCCAGGTTGTACCAACTAGGCCGCCAGCCGTCCACATAGAGACATCCTTCGAGATTCTGAAGTAGAGACCAATGCCGTCGGTGATCGCATAGAGAAAAGCGGAGATCGCCGCGCCGGCAAGCACGATGCGAAATGGAGAGAATCCGCCGCGCTTCATGCTGCCAACACCGAAGACGAGCATGGCGCCAAGCGCAGCGCCAGCTAGACAAGCGAGCATGATCCAGAATGTGCCTGCGCTTGGAAGGAGGGCTAGCGTAATCGCAAGCGCGGCTCCTGCGCCTGCGGTCAGACCAAGCAAGCCCGGATCAGCGAGTGGATTGCGCGTAATCCCTTGCATAATCGCGCCGGACACTGCTAGTGCGGCTCCGACGAATGCGGCTGCAATCTCACGCGGTAAGCGCAGCTCGTGAATAATAGACAAGTGGCTCGGGGCATCCTCGGATACAAGTGCAGTCCACACGTCCTGCACAGTTGTGTCTGCCGCTCCAAGCGTCAAGGCTGCAACGAACATACAGATGAGTATGAGCAGTCCCGCCGGCAGCGCGATTGCAAAAGGGATCGGTTGTCTATGTACGGTCTTCATTCGTGTCATCCTCTGCAGTCAATATACGAGAATAGGGCTGTTCGCCAGCCCTAGTTCATGAATAACTATTCACTTCATAGCGTCTGTTAATAACTAGCTGCGGCGACAGGGAGAGAAGTGATCTTGCTGCTGCTTGGCTCCTGCTGATAGTCTCCCTTGATTAGATTATAGGTTACGCACATCGGCTTGTTCGTCCTCGGATCGAGACCGATCTCCGCGTCTATTTGGAACACATGACGCAAGACGTCCTTCCGCATAACTTCTTCAGCACGTCCTGCCTTCACAATATGACCATCCTTCATGGCGATTAGATAATCGGCGAATCGAGCGGCTTGATTCAGATCGTGAAGCACCATGACGATCGTGCGCCCCTGTTCGGCGTTCAGCTTCTGCAGCAGCTCCAGAACCTCTAGCTGATGGGCCAAGTCAAGATAAGTAGTAGGCTCATCTAGGAAAATCATGTCGGTCTCTTGCGCTAGTGCCATTGCGATCCAGACTCGCTGACGTTGCCCGCCGGACAAGGCGTCCACCGGACGATACTTATAATCGAGGGTTCCGGTCACTTCCATCGCCCAATCGATCACCTCATAATCCCGTTTGCCTAGTCTTCCGAGCCCTTGCTGGTACGGGTACCGTCCGTAGGAGACAAGTTCACCGGCAGTTAAGCCGTTCGCAGACTCCTGTGCCTGCGGCAAGATTGCCAGCTTCTTGGCAATTTCCTTCGTCTTATCTTGGACGATAGGTTTCCCATCCAGAATGACAGTACCTGCTTGGAACGGAATGATGCGCGTCATCGCCTTCAGCAGAGTTGACTTGCCACAGCCGTTCGGACCGAGTATCGTCGTGATCTGCTGATCCGGTATAGCAATTGTCAGTTCGTCGATGATACTGTGCTCACCATAACCGACACGGAGCTGCTCTGTATGTATACGCAAAGCTGTACACCTCCAACTTTATCTAAACCCGAAGCTTTATTATTTAAATGAGATTACAAATCAAGCATTCCTCAACGATAATGATTCTCAATTTCACACTGAATACTATAAATTTAGAACAGCTAATTGTCAACTACTATTTTTTGATAACAAACGGTTGATTAATTAGTGCGGCGCGCCTATAATCATATGAGAATGATAATCATTTACGTCGAAAATGGATGGTGAGCAGATTGAATCCAGAGCAAATATATGATGTTACAATTATTGGAGGCGGGCCAGCAGGGCTTTACGCTTCCTTCTATAGCGGATTGCGTGAACTGAAGACGAAGATCATCGAATATCAGCCCAGGCTTGGAGGCAAGCTTCATGTGTATCCTGAGAAAATGATATGGGACGTGGGCGGACTGACACCTGTTCCGGGCGCAACATTACTGGAGCAGCTTGTGACGCAAGGGGTGACGTTCGATCCGACAGTCGTACTGAACGAGAAGGTTGAGGAGATTCGCCGTGATGAGAACGGCATCTTCATCTTGCCGACTGCTTCAGGGCAGCTGCATTATTCGAGAACGGTCATCGTAGCGATTGGCAGCGGTATTCTGAATCCGCAGAAGCTTGATATTGAAGGCGCGGAGCGGTTCGAGGTTACGAACTTAAGCTATACAGTGAAATCGCTGAAGCAATTCAAGGACAAGGTCGTTGTCGTTTCCGGGGGAGGCAATACGGCTGTAGATTGGGCGAATGAATTGCTGATGGTGGCCAAGAAAGTCATCGTCGTGCACCGCAAGGAAGCATTGAGCGGACATGAAGCCCAAGTGAAGCAGCTGATGAACAGCACAGCGGAGTGCTTGTTCCATACGAGGATAACGAAGCTGATTGCAGGCGCGTCTCACGATCGAATTGAGCAGGTCGAAGTGCTAAATCTTGAGACAGGAGAAAGCGATATAATCGACGTGGACGAAATCGTGATTAATCATGGTTATGACCGCGACAGCTCCCTGTTGGATCATAGCAAACTGCCGATTGAACGGAAGGATGATTATTACATCGCGGGCAATGCGAAGAGCGAATCTTCCATTGAAGGACTATATGCTGCTGGTGACATACTGAACTATGACGGGAAGGTTCATCTGATTGCAGGCGCGTTCCAAGACGCAGCGAATGCCGTGAATCGGGCTAAGCAATTACTGGAGCCGGATGCCAGCGGGACAGCTATGGTGTCGTCTCATAATGAACGATTCAAGGAGCGCAACAAAGCCCTAATCAAGCAGCTGGTACAATAGTCTTGTTCCGTTGCATTACCGTCGTGTTCCCCCTACATCCATTCTTGATTTTCACGAGAGTCCCCGACAGTCCAATTGTTCGACTACTATAGTGCTGTGGCTATCGCAGCACTATTTGCTGTTGCGGGCAAGTTTTGTTTTCCATGCATGTTTCTGATAAAGTGGTAAACGGGCAGCAATGAATCAGCATAATAGAAGCAATACGTGATTAGCGCGATATTATAGTAGAGTCAAGTAAAGGAGATGCATTATACAATGTCGGATAAACATGATCAAGAACTAGAAGAACAAGCGAAAGCTTCTCAGGAGGAAGAGACAGACAAGGTGGATGCGGAACAATCATCTATCGACGAGCCAGAGGTACAGCAAGAGCTGCCAGATGAAGCGAATCAAGCAGAATACCGATTGGACGAGCAGGCCCCAGCCAAGCATTGGCTGGCGACTTCTGGATTGCCCTGGGCGTTGACGGGGCTGCTGGCACTGGTTCTCATTGTGCTTATTATCTACACGAAGCCTTTCGACCAATCCGAAGCTGTTGCCACAGTGAACGATGAAGAAATTTCGATGGAACAGATGCATGAAGCCGTCGTAGCGCAAATCGGTCCGCAAGGTGTGGATCAAGTTATTGAACAGCTCATTACAGAAGCATTCATTCGCCAAACAGCCAGTGATGCAGGTGTAGAAGTGACAGAGGAAGATCTAGACGCAGAGCTAGCGAAGGTGCGGGAGCAGTTCCCAAGCGAACAGCAATTTCAAGATACGCTTGAACAGGTAGGGTTGACCGAAGCTATGGTGAAGGAGCAGATGTCTACCCAAGTGCTGTTGGACAAGATGCTGGCTTCTGAGGTTGAAGTGACCGATGCGGATATTAGTGAGCTCTTCGAACAGCGTAAGCAGGAACTGAGTGATCCAGAGCAAATTCGCGCTTCTCACATTCTAGTAGAGTCGAGAGAAGAAGCGGAACAATTGCTTGCCGATCTGGAGGGTGGCGCCGATTTCGCAGCGCTAGCTATGGAGCACTCTACAGATGGTTCCGCACAGCAAGGGGGCGACTTGGGTTACTTCGGTCATGGTGACATGGTGCTGCCATTCGAGGAAGCTGCCTTCGCCTTGGACAAGGGTGAACGAAGTGATGTCGTGGAATCGCAGTTCGGGTATCATCTCATCGAAGTAACGGACATTCCGCGCAATTGGACGATTGAGGAGAAGCAAGAGGAGCTGAAGCTGGAGCTGGAGCAGCAGAAGCTTGGGGAGAAGCGCACGGAATGGCTGGCCGACAGTCGGAACGATGCCCAGATCGAGAAGCTATACTAGCTTCTAGCAGAATAGGCAACAAGCTGCATCAGCGTAACATCGTTCAAGGTTGAGGAGGAACAAGCATGTACTACGTGAATATCGAACAAATTGAGCGAAGGCTTGACTATACCGCAACGGTAGCACAAGCTGCGCAGCGGCTTGCAGCGAATGAGACTGATTCTGATCCTGTGTTAGCCATGTCGCGTGAACGGGTGCTGCAGCTAGCCATTGAACTGGTCACAGACGTCGGCTCTTATCTCATTGACGGTTTTATGATGAGGGATGCTGGAAGCTACGAGGATATTGTAGAGGTGCTGCGAGGCGAGGAAGTGCTGGATAATCAACTGGCGGATGCGCTTGTGCAGCTGGTCCAATGGCGGAAGCCGCTGCTACAACAGTATATGGATCTTCCGCAGGAGCAAATGCGGCGCTTCATCCCGGTACTGCCTGAGCAGCTGCGTACATTTGCAGAGCAGGTGCGACAATTTTTGCAGCGAAATCAAGAATTGTTATGAAAGTACTGGTATACTAATAGAAACAAGCAATGATCGAGGTGTCTGCATGGCTGATACAGATAGAATGAAGGAATGGGTGCAGATCATGTCTGACCGAGGATGGCGGGTTACGAGCCAGCGCAAGAGCCTGCTGGAGCTGTTCCTTGCTTCAGAGCGATACTGGTCTCCGCTCGATGTATATGAAGAGATGAAGCGCGACTATCCGGGCGTCAGCTATGATACGGTCTACCGCAACTTGCGGCTGCTTAGCGAGCCGGATATGGGGATGCTGGAACAGTTTCACTTCCAAGATGGTATGAAATTTCGTGCCCGATGCGAAACCCATCATCACCATCATATGATATGCATGCAATGCGAGAAGACGATTCCGTTTGAATTTTGCCCGCTTCCATTCGTTGGACAGCAGCCGGACTTTGAAGCCGTCACGCATCGATTCGAGATATACGGCTACTGCGGCAATTGTCAGGAAGCGGTACCGGAGAAGTAAGGTCAAGCTGGCTTGTTTGTCGCGTGAATACCGACAGCATAGTCAGCTTTTTTGTGTATAGTGGTAGTTACATCCGTATACCATTCATTCGCTCGTTCGATTCTCCTGATTTACATGAATTGTTCACTGAGCTACAATAAGAATATGTAAAGGGTGATGAGGATGCGGCAAGCGGATGTGTCGACCAAACAGACGATCCTACACATTCTGAAAACACAAGGCGCACACAGTGTCGCGGAGCTGGCTGCGCAGCTGGAAGTGACTGAGATGGCCGTTCGACGGCACATTCAATCGCTAGAGAAGGACGGATTCCTGCAATCAGCTGTAGTGAAGCTGCCGAAGGGAAGGCCGCTTCATCGGTACATGCTGTCACCAGAGGCAGACAAGCTATTCCCTAAGAATTACAACGTACTCGCCCTCGATCTGCTTGCAGAGCTGGAGCAAGAAGACGGTGCGATGGTAGAGCGTCTATTCGAGAGACGCAAGGTCCGTCTGGCAGAACGGTATGCGGAGCGGATGAAGGGGAAGTCGTTGGCAGAGAAGGTCCGTATACTTGCACAAATTCAAGATGACTCCGGTTATATGGTGCGTGTCCAATCCGGTGCGGACGGTGGATATACGCTAGTAGAGCATAACTGTCCGATCTCCAATGTTGCCTATCATTATCAACAGGCGTGCCGGTGTGAGCTTCAGCTGTTTCAGCAGCTGTTGGACAGCGATGTAGAGCGGACGGAATGCTTGGCGAAGGGCGGACAAACATGCACTTATCAAATTCGTCCGCGCAGCGCACAGTCTTAATGGCAGGACGGATAATCTGTCTCTATCCTGTACAATGCTAATCAAGCTGTCTTCCTCGTATTCATATACATTTGGAGGCGGCTTATTTGTATGTTGCGGATGTTTCAATAGAGTATAGTTTGGTTACATAGGCATATAGCCCAGTTCATTCTGTTGATTCGTCCAAGGAAATAACCTGCGCATATTTCGGTTTTTGGTTGTGTCAGGACGAGTATGTTATACTTATACTACAGTATGACGAATGGGCAAGTGCCCGTAAGCGTTGGAAATTCCCGGTGAAGAGGTGATGCGTTGGTGTGGGAAATCAGTGTGGCAGTGATTGCGGCCGCTTTTGTAGTGTTGACGGTGTATCTTATTATGACATTGCGCACGGCGCGTGAATCGATGCAGCAGATGAACAGCACGATCGAGCGTCTAGAGCAGCAGGTGGATGGGTTGAGCGGTGAAGCGCAACAATTGCTGAAGAATTCCCGTGAAATGACAGCCGATCTGCAAGGGAAAGTGAAAAGTTTAGACGGTGTGTTCGCCACAGCACAGCAGCTTGGCAATTCTATGCAGCGTGTGGGCAGTGCGGTTGAACAGGCAGGTGAGGCGGTTCACGAGGTGACCTCGTCCGTCAAGCAAGTGTCGACTGCGGTCTCGCATAATGTGACGAACAAAGTACAACGTGCAGCAGCGGGGAACGCCAATACGATTGATATGGCGATAACCTTCTTAACATCAGGACTTCAATTGTGGAACACCTTGAAAGAGACGAATAAGAGAGGAGAGGAACAGCATGTCGGAAAACAACAATAATCAGAACCAGAACCAGTCTATGAACGGCAAGCAATTCGCAGCAGGTGCACTGCTTGGTGCATTAGTGGGAGCGGCGACAGCACTTCTGCTTGCGCCCAAATCAGGAAAAGAGCTGCGAGGCAACATCGCGGATGGCTATCAACAAGTAAGTGAGAAGACGCAGCAGGTTGCGGGGACAGTAGGACAGAAATCCCGCGAAGTGTACGGTACAGTTAGCACGAAGAGTCAAGAATGGGCTGGCAAAGCGAAGGATACGGCACAGACAGCTGCTGAAGACGTTAAGACATGGGTGCAATCCCGACGTCAGCCATCAGCGGAAGGCAGCGATGCAGAGACTGGCACTGAAGCGCAAGCGGAAGCTTCGGAAGCACAAGCAGAGATTGCAGCAGCAGCTCCTGAAGTGCCTGTGGGAGCAGAGAAGAAGGAAGCATAGGGCTGCTCATGCCATCATGCCGTACCATACATTCATAAGAGGCTGTCTCCGGTCTGCATGCGGACTTGGGAGACGGCCTTTGTTGTGGATGGCACACTTGTCCAGCGGTTTGCCTCGTGGGATAATAGGGAGAGCGGCTTCGTTGCTGCCTGTCAGCATGCTGTGCAGAAGAAGCCAAGTTTCATCATACAATCTGATCGTTCACATGGGGAACGGAAGGGGGTGGGAATTGTGAAGAAGAAGTCGTTCGTTCTAGAGCAAGGCTTGTACATAAGCTGGGTGATTGCGCTGGTGGCGACATTAGGGAGCTTATATTTCAGTGAAATCCAGAAGTATATCCCGTGCACGTATTGTTGGTATCAACGCATCCTTATGTATCCGATGGTCATCCTGTTGGGCATTGCTGCCGTTCGCCAAGATTATAAGCAAAGCTATTATGTGCTGCCTTTATCCATCCTCGGCATGTGCATGTCGGCCTATCATTATCTTGTGCAGAAGACTTCCTGGTTCGAGTCAGCTGGATCTGGCTGCGGTATCATTCCTTGTAATGCGGCCTACATCAATTGGCTAGGTTTCATCTCTATCCCTTTCTTGGCATTCGTAGCCTTCACCCTGATTACTGCGATGAATGTATGGATCATACGGGAAGTTCGTTCGGTATCTGCCAAGTAATGTCCCAATTCAGGTACATTTGCCGTTTGCTTATCATACGCTGATTAAGAGCAACACAGTTTACTTGAGCGATGAAGGAAGCGGTTATTCGTGCAGCAAGCAATAGCTATTATCGATTCGGGAGTTGGCGGGATTACCGTGGCTAAGGAAATCATGCGCCAGCTTCCGCAAGAGAAGATTGTCTATTTCGGAGATTCGGCGCGTTCTCCATACGGGCCTCGCAAGCCAGAAGAGATTACCCGCTTTATGATGCAAATTGTGCGTTATCTGATGCGTTTCCAACCGAAGCTTCTGGTGATCGCGTGCAATACAGCTACTGCTGTTGCATTGGAGCAGGTGCGTGCTGTCGTATCGATACCTGTTGTAGGTGTTATCTGTCCTGGCGCGCGAGCAGCAGTCAAGAAGACGAAGTCCGGCGTCATAGGCGTGATCGGCACAGAATGTACCGTTCGCAGTCAAGCGTATGATGAAGCACTGAAGGACTTGTCCCCGAAGCTGCAAGTGCTTAGCCAGGCTTGTCCGCGGTTTGTTCCGCTAGTGGAGCATGGAGACTTCCATTCATCGCATGCGCTGCAAGCAGTGCGTGAATCATTGGCTCCGCTTCATCAACAAGCACAAGGCAAGTCGATGGATTGCTTGATTCTTGGATGCACGCACTATCCCTTCCTCCAAGGAGCTATCTCTGGTGTGATGGGCAGCGGAGTGGAATTGATTAACTCAGCAGAAGAGACAGCGCGTGAGACAAGCACAGTTCTGCATCATCATGGACAGCTCGCGAAGTCATGGGAGCAGCCGGACCATCACTTTCTGTGCAGCGGTAATCCAGTTCTATTCCAGCGCATCGCACAGGAGTGGCTGAATGCGAACATTCAAGTGACGCCTGTCGTATGGCACAGTCCCAAATATGTATAATTTCATGGCATAACCTCCTGTTGCATATGTTGTTTGCAGAGGAGGTTTTCTTACGATGTCCATACATTATGTAGCCAGATCCGGCGACAATCTCCAGCGCATTGCTCGGAGGTTTCGCGTGAATGTCACTTCGTTGCTTGCTGCGAATGGTCAGCTCTTCGATCATGATTACGTCTTGCCAGGTCAGATCCTCCATATCCCCGTTTGTCCAGATCGACACTATGTAGTACAGGAGGAAGATAGCTATCCTGCGATTGCCTACAGCTTCGAGGTTAGTGAGGAACGGCTGATAGCAGCGAATCCAGGTACATCCGCTGTACGTCCGCAAGCGGGGCAAGTACTCTCCATTCCTGAACGGGAAGGTGGTCTATGGATGGAGTCGAGCCTTGCTTATGGCTATGAGGAGCTTCTATTGGACTTGAGCAGATGGCAGTCACTATATCCTTGCATGCATCAAAGCACAATAGGGAAGTCTGTGCTGGATCGTAAGCTTCCATCCGTACAGCTCGGCTCCGGCTCGCGGCGTGTACATATCCATGCAAGCATGCATGCGAATGAATGGATCACGACATCCTTGCTGATGCGGTTCATAGACGATCTCGCAGCAGCGGCTCATGCAACAAGCTTGTATCGAGGGACGGACATTCAGGCACTTCTGCAGCAGGTTAGCTTATATGCTGTTCCGATGGTGAACCCGGATGGCGTCGAGCTGGTGCTGTGCGGTGTCCATCCGTCGCATCCGTATTATGAGAAGCTGTCAGCTTGGAATAACGGATCACGTCAATTCCAACAGTGGAAGGCGAACATTCACGGTGTTGATCTGAACGACCAGTTCCCGGCGAACTGGGAGACGGAGCGGGCAAGGCGTTCTCCGCAGGGTCCGGCTCCGCGGGATTATACAGGTGAAGCACCATTGTGTGAGCCGGAAGCGCAGGCGCTTGCCAATTGGACCGAGCAGATGAATTTCCATTGCGTCTTATCGTTGCATACGCAAGGTGAAGAGATTTATTGGAACTACCGAAGCTACGAACCGGAAGAAGCAGAGGCGCTTGCGAATCGTTTGGCTGCGGTTAGCTTCTACCGGGCGGTCAAGCTGACCGGTAGTGATGCCGGATACAAGGACTGGTTCATCCAGCAGTTTCGGCGCTGCGGATTTACAGTAGAATGCGGATTTGGTGTTAATCCGCTGCCTGCAGAGCAATTTCCAGCCATGTACGAACGAGTAAGCGCACTGCTGCTGGAAGCATTGAAGGCAGCGGCAGAGTAGTAGAGTAGTTGGCTGAAGGTATTTGGCGTATATGCTTATTTTTTGAAGTGGCATTCAAGTCGCTGCAAGATCGGGATTGCTTTCTCAGTGCCGATTCTATACAATAGCACTCAGATCAATGGATCGGTGCTTCCGGTATCGAAGGGAAAGGAGAACCCGCACCTATGGCGAACGACATACGCATCTGTGATAAGTGCAGACATATTCGGTTGAAGACGATGGTTCCGAAGTTGGAGAAGCTGGACCCCGCTTCCGAAATCAAAATTGGCTGCAAATCATATTGTGGACCTTGCTCCAGAGCGGCTTTTATTTTCATAAATGGTCGATATGTGACAGGCAAGACAGAAGATGAGGCGCTGGAGAAAGCGCGCAAATATGTGAAGTGAAACGAATCTTCCTCGAATCGAACTCATACAATGAGTTGGGCGGATACGCGCGGGTCAGAGCTGCAATCGTCCGGATCGATCTTTGAGGGAGGTTTTTTTGTGTATGGCTGATAAGAAAGCAACGGATACATCTGCCTATACAGTGGAGAAGGCATTGTTCGAGCACCGCTTCTGGCTGCAAATTATAGGCGATCATGCCCGATTTATAGAAGCATCTATGCCGATTCAGGAGCTGAAGGAGGTTGAGCAGGCAACGGCTTTTATTAGGCGGTTTGATACATTGCTTGATAAGGCGAGAAGGTCGCTGTCAGCGGCGGAGACACTTCGGCTTACACAGGAGGCATTCCAAGCTGCGCAGCAAATACGCACGTTCAAGCTGCATTTGCTGTCCCGGCACTTGTTAGGGGAGCTGCGTTCCTCACTGCCGCCTACCTTCTATAATCATATGGTGAATGAACTGGATGAGTATATTCGTATCCTGTCGTATTTGACTGTGGAGAAGCTGCCGCCCATGCTGCATCCGATTCATCATCATCTGATCTGGCTGCTGGATGCTTCCGGCCATGCTGTCTCCATTCACGATCAGCTCGATCCGATTGAAGCAGACCTTCGCGATAAGAGTGAGATGTATAAGCACAAGTTCGATGCCTTCTATTTCAAGGCAGTGGAAATGGCGGCTTATTTAAGAACCGGTCTGACCGCCTTCCCGGCGCTGTACCGGTTTAACCGTCAGGTTGATCTGGAGATGAAGCTGTTCCAAGGATTTCTTGCGGAGCTGGTTGAGTTGAACCTGAGCGCAGAGGCGCTTGACGTATTCACACCGCTATTGCCCGATCACATGTATCGCGAGGAATGTTATTACTTGATCAAGCTGGCGGAGACGAGCGGTGTACAGCCTCCTGCCTGTGATCCGACCAAGCCACGAATCGAAGGTTGAATCGCGTGAATAGGAGCTGCCCCCAATCGTGTGATCGGAGACAGCTCCTGTTCATGCTATGATCGCTGTTCCAGCTATTCGTATTAACGCGCTTGATCGGCTGGAATCTTATATTGATAGTAGTGGCATTCGATTCGGCCGTTATAGAGCTTGCGCTTCTTGTCCGCAGCTTGCTCGAAATAGCGCTCGAACGACTTAGTCGGACTCAGGGCGAAGGCAGACCAGCTGCCAAGCTTGCGGTACAAGTGACCGAATTGGCGAATCAGCATCTCGACCTCGCGCTCATCCGACAGCCGTTCCCCGTATGGCGGATTGGTGATGAGTGTGCCCCGTTCCCCTTCCGGTATAGCCTTGGCTACCGGTGTTGTCTCGAATCGGACTTCCTTGGCAAGACCTGCAGCGCGAGCCGCAGCCCGCGCTACCTCAATCGCCTCCGGATCGATGTCTGAACCGGCAATCTGCAACGGAATATCGTCCTTCAGCGCGTCGTAGGCTTCGTCACGGGCTGCTTGCCAAGCCTCTTCGCCAATTCGCTGCCAAGCCTCTGCCGGGAAGCTGCGTCGTAAGCCCGGCGCCACGTTCCAAGCGATCATCGCTGCTTCAATCGGGATCGTGCCAGAGCCGCAGAACGGATCATACAGCGGCAGCTCGGGGCGCCAACGGCTAATGTAGATGAGGGCTGCCGCCATCGTCTCCTTCAGCGGCGCTTCCGTAACGAGCTTGCGGTATCCTCGCTTGTGCAGACTCGGTCCGGTCGTATCCAGCGTCAACGTTGCTGTATCCTTCAGCAGAGACACTTCGAGGACGAAGCGCGGGCCATTCTCCTCGAACCAGGACTGGTTATACGCCTCTTTCATTTTTTCCACGACGGCTTTCTTCACGATGCTCTGACACGCTGGCACACTGGACAGCTGCGACTTGTGCGACCTTCCTTGTACGGGGAATTCGCCATGTACCGGGATCCAGTCAGGCCAATCCAGCGCTTTGGTGCCTTCGAATAGTTCATCGAAGGTTGTTGCTTGGAATTCCCCCATCTTGATAAGAATGCGATCGGCAGTACGCAACCATAAGTTACAACGTGCGATATCTGACGGCTCTGCGCTGAACGTAACACGACCGTTCTCAGACATCTGATCGGTATATCCTAGCTGCTTCAATTCATAGGACACAATGGCCTCCAATCCCATTGGGACGGTGGCGATCAATTGGAGTTTCGACATAGTTCAGACAGCTCCTTCGTAGTATGTATGCGACAGGTGTATTTGCGAAAATAGTGAATCTGATATCTAATTTCGTGGATCGTTATATTGCGCTAGTTAGGATGGGTCACGTGAGCGATGGGCAAATAAGGAACGATAGACCCAATAAGCATTCGCGGCGAACAAGCAGGCTGCGATAATGAAGATGGGACGCACCCCCGCCCATCCGGCGAATAAGCCGCCCAATGTAGGCCCGATCACATTGCCTAATGCGAGAAAGCTCGTATTGAAGCTGAACGCTCGTCCTTCCATTCCGTCTGGCGTATATTTGCGGATCAGCGCATTGACGGAGGGGATAAGCCCGCCGATGAACACGCCCATCAAAAAGCGAAATACAAGCAACTGCCAGACGTTATGTACGAAAGCTTGCGGCACGAAGGCTAAGCAAGCGCCGATCAAGCTGAAGCGAAGAATGCGCTCCGGTCCGAGCTTGTCGCTTAACCTGCCGAGTAGCGGTGATGCAATCATATTGCTCAGCCCGGTCGCGGAGGCTACGAGACCAGCAAGAAATGCAAGCGAGGCAGCAGTTGGGTGCATGATCTGAATGAAGACGGGAATGAGCGGCATAGAGCTCATTAATCCGAATTGGATCATGAACGTTGCAGCGAACAGTGCTGTCAGTTGACGGCTGCGTGTCAGCTCGGCGAAGCCGGCAACCAATGACAGATTCGGCTTCGCCAACGCTTCTTGCTTGTCGAACTTTTCTCTGACGAGCAGAGCAGCAGTCAATGTCGCTATGAACAGCAGGGAGCTCGTTATGTAGAAGATCGGGCGATAGCCGACTAGGTCAGCCAATATACCGCCGATCAGCGGACCAAGTATAGTCCCGGCCACTTGCCCGGATTGCAGAACGCCCATTGTGAAGCCAATCTTCTCACGCGGCGTATTCGCTGACAGTAAGGATACAGCCGCTGGAATGTATCCGGAGATGGTGCCGTTCAGCATGCGCAGCAGCAACAGCTGCCAAGGTGTAACGGCGAAGCCCATGAGCGCCATGACGATAACCATCCCGAAGCCGGATCGCAGCAACATAATTTTGCGGCCGTAGCGGTCAGCAAGCCTTCCCCATATCGGCTGGAAGATGAATGCTGTCACGAAGTTAGCAGCGAAGATGATACCTGCCCACACCGCAATGCTGTCCGCATCCGTTACGCCCATTTCCTGTATGTAGTACGGGACGAAGGGGATGATCATCGTCATCCCAGACATCATGATGAATGTGCCGAACCATAGAACGGCAAGATTCGCTTTCCAGTTCATGCTGGTCCACTTCTTTCCGGCTTATGTCGCTTCTGTATTCCAATAGTATAACACAGTAGATTCAGAATCATGGCATGGTGCAAGGGAGGGAGTTCATTTCATTATCACTTTTTCCCCATATCCTTCCACGCATCCTGCAACTCTGGACCTAATCGCTGCGTCTATAGGAGTGAGAATGAGATAGAGAAGGAGCGGGAGAGACCTCAAGTTTGTAATAAAAAAGGGGAAGTGGTCACAATGAGAGAGAGAAGGTTGAACGGGAAAGCACGAATGGGCAGCAGTCAGCGTATGCTCATACTAGGTTTAGTTGTCCTGTTGCTGTCGAGTGTAATGGCTGCATGCAGCAGCAACTTCGAGAGCAGTCAAACTGCCAGTGATGCTAATAGCGGAGATGGCGGGGGTAACGTAAGCTATTCGGATCAAATGGGAATCTCCACACAGGTGACGAGTGGCTCGGATGATTCTGCTGCAGCAGCTGTACTTGCCGATGAAGCGGGAGTAGAGAACGACACACAAGCACCAGGTATGGAGCAGATTGCGGCGGATGACAGTGGTTTGAACCGGAAACTGATCTACAAAGCGGATGTGAACATGGAAGTGAGGTCGTATACAGATGCCCAATCCAGCATTCGCGAGCTAGCGCATCTGTCCGGCGGGTATATATTGAATTTTGAAGAAAATCAATCGACACATGAGCGAAGCGGCACCTATACATTGAAAGTACCTTCGCAGGGCTTCTCATCCTTGTTGGAAGATTTGGAGCGGATGGAGCCGATCAGTATTCATCGCAGTGTGCAAGGGACGGATGTCACGAGTGAGTATGTGGATTTAGAAGCGCGCATGAAGGCCAAACGTGTAGTAGAGTCTAGGCTCTTATCATTCATGGAAGATGCGGACAGCTCGCAAGATTTGCTAGCATTCTCGAATGAGCTTGCGACCGTACAGGAGGAAATCGAACGTGTTCTCGGACGGTTGCGGTATTTGGATCAGAATATCGCGTTCTCGACTATTACGATACGAGTATATGAGCGTCTGGATGGCAAAGCGCTGATGATGGGCGAGGATGATCCGCTGTACGAGCGTGCTTATCTCGCGATGGGCAAGAGCTTGCGATTGTTGCGCGATACATTAGAAGGATTAGTCGTCGGTATCTCTGCGCTGCTGCCTATAGTGCTAGTCCTTGGATTGATCGCTGTGCCTGTCACAGTCGTCTATCGCCGCAATCGCAAGACAGGTCGCGGAGGAGGAGCGGGCGGCGCATCATCCGGCTCCACTCATCATGACACTTCGTCGGAAACCGTGGATGCCTCTAGCGTGGAAAGTCAAGGTGCAAGGAAGCAACAGACGGATGCGGCTAGTCTTCCTCCAGCAGGGAAGCAGCAGACGGATGCAGAGGGTCCTGCGCCAGCAGGGAAGCAGTCGATTGATGCAACAGGTGAGGCGCCAGCTAGTGAGGGGCGTTCCCTTGATTCCACGGTTCGTGACAGTGATTCTTCCAACGATGAGTCCAAATAAGGAACGAGCACCGATCCATGGGATCCGTGTTGCGAATCGATCCATGTTGCGAGACGATCCATGCTGGTAGTCGATCGATGCTGCAATTCGATCCATGCTGGTAGTCGATCGATGCTGCAATTCGATCCATGTTGCGAGACGAACTATGCTGCAATTCGATCCATGCTACGTTTCGAACTATGCTGCAACTCGATCCATGCTGTAACTTCGCGCATTTATGGTAGCACTTCCCTTAATTATGGGTAGCAAAGTCACTAATTTCCCTCGTGAGCAGGGTAAAATGCGTGATTATTTACCCAACTACCGTTAATCGGGAAGCTGGCTTCCACTATTATAGGTAGTTGGGTAATAAATAGCTCGATTTCGGTGAAAATGCACGATTTTATTTACTTTCTTACCCTAAATGAAAGGTAGTAGTAAATAAATCGCACTCATATGGCAATCGCATGGCAGCACGGGTTGACAACATAAGGAGAAATCGAGACAATAGATGAGAACGCAAGAACGCAAGAACGCAAGAACGCAAGAACGCAAGAACGCAAGAACGCAAGAACGCAAGAACGCAAGAACGCA
>CAJXLT010000027.1 GCA_913056365.1 uncultured Paenibacillaceae bacterium
AATTCCGAGAGTACCCTACCTTCTTCTATTTGTGAATACACTTTTTACCGAATTACACAAACTATTTTACGTCATCCGAAAGCCCCGCACCTCCCTTCCATAAGACCACTAACTTCCGCTATTGCGCCTACTCACCCACTCCGGACGAACTCACAGACACCTTACTCACCCACTCAGCACGATCTCGCAGACACCTTACTTAATCCCCGCTTCCTCCGAACGAAATACAATCTCCCACATCCCACTTACACCCAACCTGCTCCAAGCCAAATCACAAGCACCCCATTCTCACCCGACACTCCGAACCAACTTCTAGGCGTCCTAGTTCTCACCCCACCTTCTCCGAACCAACTCCCAGGCGCCCTATTCACACCTTCCTCCCTCTGAGCGTAATCGTATCCATCGACTCAACATTGCACCCGCAGCGCAATCCATAATCACTAGGTAGGACGCATCCATTCATTGTGGTATGATGGCGTTGAGGTGATCGTGCAATGAACAAATCAAATCTGTCCCCATGCTGCTCAGCATCTCGCAATACTCATCCTAGTGACACACAGAATGCGAGCAATATATTCCGAACCAGCGTACCGAGCGACCTTGCCGCCTCAACTGACTCTGACCGTCCCGCCTTGCATCAAGCCGATCTAATTCTTATACAAGGCGGACAATTTTGGATGGGAACCAACGATGCAGACGGCTTCCCTTCAGACGGTGAAGGACCTGCCAGACAAGTTCATGTAGATTCCTTCTGGATATGTCGCTATACCGTCACGAACCGGCAATTCAAGCAATTCGTCGAGGCGACGAACTACGTGACAGAAGCTGAAGCATTCGGATGGTCATATGTATTTCATACATTCGTTCCGTCCGCGTTAGCCGATACTGTGAAGGATGTCCCTGTGCAAACACCATGGTGGTACCCAGTGAACGGTGCAGCCTGGTCGTCCCCAGAAGGTCCGGGCTCTCATATTGAAGAACGGATGAATCATCCGGTCGTGCATGTGTCATGGAATGACGCGCAAGCTTACTGTGCTTGGGCGGGTGGCCGCTTGCCAACTGAGGCGGAGTGGGAATATGCTGCTCGCGGTGGACTCGATCGGCGCAAGTATCCTTGGGGGGATCTATTGAAGTCGAACGGTGAACACCAATGCAATATCTGGCAAGGCAAATTTCCGGTCAAAAATCATGCTAGCGACGGTTATGCAGCAACAGCCCCTGTCGATGCCTATCATCCGAACGGCTACGGCCTCTACAATTTGTCTGGCAACGTATGGGAGTGGTGCGAAGACTGGTTCACGCCTGACTACCATCGCACAACGGCTGCAGACAATCCGATCGGACCTGCCAAGGGAGAACGAAGATCGTTGCGCGGCGGCTCTTATTTATGCCACAGTTCATACTGCAATCGCTATCGCGTCGCTGCACGCAGTTCGAATACACCGGATAGCTCGGCAGGCAATATGGGCTTCCGCATCGCACTTAGTTTAGAATGAATGCTAGAGCATGAATTTTACAATAATATAGGTAGTCTATCTCTCTGTGTCCTATCACAAATTTTAATCAAACTCTTTTAATTTATTTATTTATTTAATTAATTATTGAATGTTGTTTCAGATTTCCCTTATACTAAGGACATCCCAACTAAGAAGGAGACGTGACCGATGCGAATTTTACTGCTTGATCTTGATTCCACCAGTCCTTCCCACTTAAGCTGCTACGGCTATTCCCGACCAACGAGCCCGAACATCGATCGCATTGCTGAGCAAGGGGTGCGCTTCACGAACTACTATACATCCGATGCCCCTTGCTTCCCATCCCGAACCGCGCTGATGACCGGTCAATTCGGCATTCATAACGGCGTGGTTGGACATGGCGGTACAGCTGCGGACGTTCGGCTCGAAGGACCGGACCGCCCATTCAGAAGCGCGTTGAACACGGAGAGCCTGCCCGGCTTCCTGAAGCAACAAGGCTTGAACACAGTCTTAATCAGCCCATTCGCAGAACGCCATTCAGCATGGACGTTCTACGCCGGCTTCAATGAAATGCACAACACCGGCATGACCGGCAATGAGGCGGCACATCACGTAACCCCAACGGTGACGAAATGGGTGGAGCAAAATGCGAAGGAAGACAACTGGTTCCTATACGTGAATTATTGGGACCCGCACACCCCTTATCGAACACCGGAGGAATTCGGCAATCCGTTCGCCGATGAACCACTGCCAGAGTGGATGACAGAAGAAATGCTGGAGCGCCATAAACAAAAAGTCGGACCGCATAGTGCGAGTGAGATCAACATGTTCAACAGTGATACGAATCCGAAGTTCCCTCGTTACCCTGGCGCGATCAAAGATATGGACGGACTCCGCGCTATGGTAGACGGCTATGATTGCGGCATTCGCTACATGGATGAACATATCGGTCGATTGTTGCAGCAGCTCGAACAGCAGGGTGTCCTCGATGATACGATCATTATCGTAACCGCGGATCACGGTGAGAATATGGGTGAACTCGGTATTTACGGTGAGCATGGTACCGCGGATCAAGGAACTTGCCGCATTCCGATGATTATTCGCTGGCCTGGGATGAAGCAGGGACATGAGGACAACGGTCTGCACTATCATCTGGATTTGCTCCCTACATTGGCTGATATGCTTGGCAGCGAAGCCAAGCCAAGCTGGGATGGCACCAGTTATGCAGACGCGCTGAAGGAAGGCCGAGACCAAAGTCGGCCATATGTAGTCGTATCGCAATGCGCACATGTATGTCAACGCAGTGTTCGATTCAAGGACTGGCTGTATATCCGCACGTATCATGACGGGTATCATCTGTTTGATAAGGAAATGCTGTACAATCTCAAGCAAGACCCCTACGAACAGCATAATGTAGCTACTGAGCATCCACAGGTATGCATGGAAGCTGTCTATCATCTGAATGACTGGCATGATGACATGATGCAGTCCATGCCGTATGATGTAGATCCATTGTGGACAGTCATGCGCGAGGGAGGGCCGCATCATGCGAAGGGCATGCTGAAACAGTATGCAGCCCGGTTGGAAGAGACTGGACGCGGCCATGCGGTAGAAGAGTTAAAGCGCCGCCATCCTCAGGAATTTCAGTAATCGCATCATACGTGCTACTAAGCTTATCACACATAAGAGGCTGTCTTGCATCGCAGCATCCGTCTGCGCTGTAAGACAGCCTCTCTTATCCACACCTTATATCTTCTCCATCGTTGGAGTTCGGCAAGGACCTTCATCCTCAAGCAAGGCGCGTCGTTCAAAGTACAGCTTATACAGCGCAATCGCCGCAGACCCCATCACACCTGCCTGTGTCCCAAATGCACTTGGTTCGATCGAAATCGTGACACCGTTCGCAGGTAAGAAACCGACGGACATTCGTCGTTGAACGCCATCTACGAAGCCTTGCCAGCCAGAAACCAATTCCCCAGACAAGATAACGCGCTGGACGGGCAACGTGTTGACATTGGACATCAATACAGTTGCGAAGGCGTGGGACGCCAACTCCAATTGCTGCAATGTACGCACATCTCCCGCTCGTGCTGATTGAATGACTTCATCAATCGAATCCAGCTTCAATTGCTTACACAGGCTAAAGCTGGACACATATTGATGAAGACATCCAGTCTGTCCGCAATGACAAGGGCGACCCTGTATGTCGTAAATAGAATGACCCATCTCTCCCGCTCCGCTCAATCCAGACCACTGCACACGGTCGTCCAGCACCAAGCTGCTGCCTAACCCATAACCCATGAACACATAGAAGAAGTCACTTGCTTCTTTGCACGAGCCGTACATTTTCTCAGCGAGCGCCATACCTCTCACATTATTATCCACCACTATCGGAACGGTGTAGAGCTGTTCTAGCGCTTGAATCAATTCCGCCGGAGGCATACCCTCTGACCGTTCGCTGTCATAATATGCGTGGCCGGCTGCCATATATGAGCCGATTCCTATTGCGGTAAGTCGCATAGCGTGTGCATCTACGAAGGCCTGAATGCGGGATACAGCATGGACCAAGCGATCCGCGTCGTCCGATGACTGAATCGCGAACACCTGCGAAGCCAGAATATCTCCCTTCAGGTTCACCAGACCAAGCGTAATGCGAACGCGTTGCATGTGTATAGCAAGCACACAGGCACCATCTGGATGCAAATCCAATGCTACAGACTTACGTCCTGCCTGTTTTCGTCCGTTCGTAACCTTGCCCAATTCGCGAATACATCCACGATCCATTAATTCTGCTGCGAGGTTAGTAATCGTAGGCGGAGTTAATCTCGTCATGCCTGCAAGCTGCTGGCGAGTCATCGGAGCATGCTTCAAGAGCAGTCTCATCACCAAATCCAAGTTCGATTGCTTCGCTCTCGTGATGTTCTGTCCCAATCCGTGCATACCCGTCACCCGCCTCATCCTCAGATTTCGACATAACTATAATACGCTTCGTCTCCTCCGTCAATCATTCGTTAGCGGATACATCACCAAGCTGATCGGAAAAGCCGATCCTGCCGGCGGGATAAACTCCACTTCAATCGTCCGCTCCTCGCCAGTTGTACGATGCAGCAGAAGCACACCATCGTAAGCAGACAACGTGCCGCTCTGCGGTGCAAGCACCATCTTGCCATTCACCTTGAATACACCCTTGAACGTGCCGCCTCTTGCCACAATTCCAAGAGCCATCTTCCCAGGGTTGTCAATGTGAAGCTTGTACGTGACTCCATAGTTCCCCTTATTCGTGACAGTCTCGCCGCGGAAGACATCAAAGCCTTGCACATACGGATCCCGCACACCATCAGCAATCAGCATATGGTGCGGTTCCGTCATTCTCGAAGCATCCATTCGCTTCACGACATCGGATTGAACGAAGGTTCCGCGCACATGACCGTTGTAGGCAAGCTCAGGCCCATCCTCGGCGATGTCCTTCAATTCATCAGACTCATGCGATGCAATGACACTTACTTGCAGTCGTCCGTCTGCTTCCACATCATAGAGCATATTGATGCCTTGTGCCGGATACATCGTCGGCATCTGCATGAATACCCTCGTTTCACCCGGCGGTACGGTGACAGACTTGCTGATCGGGTCACGAAGCAGGAAATCGACTGCCGCTTGATAGCCAATCAAGTGCGCGTACAGGTTCGGGTACACTTCGCCTTTGTTCGTCGCTTCTAGTGTCACCGGATAGATACCCGGATTCGTCAGCATAATCGCAACCGTCATCGGCTTCTCCGTACCGTTCAGATGGTGCGCATAGATGCGCGCCTTCCCTTGTATCATATCGCGGTACAGAATCCCCTCCTCGGTCACTGTCTCCGGGCTGTCACTGACAAGCAAGGAGCGACTGTCCGACCGGAGCACCTGTGCTTCAGCGTGAGGCATGCGGCTTACATAACTGCGCAGCGTGCCGCTCATCGGAACAATCGAACCGATCTTACCATGATAGAACGGGTATTCATCCGCGCTCAGATAAGGAATATCCTCAATATTCAACTCGCGCGTATAGGGAGGGCTCACATTCCCCTTGGTATCAGTCACTCGCAAGGTAATATCATACACACCCGGCTTGAAATAAGCAGCTTGCTTACCTGACCATTCGTACTTCACCAATCCATCTCCGTCAGCATCATAGCTGAGGTCGACAGTTTCTACTGGTTCTCCTAGTCGGTAGCTCTGCTGGGTAAACGCAAATTTGGCGGCTGGCAATGAGTTGCCAGTTTGTGAATTATAGATGGAGCCCGGCACACGCACGAACGTTACTTCAACCTTGCGCAGCTCCTCCTTATAGATGTACTGCGCATCAATCAAATCACAAATCCAGGTCATCTGTACAAGCAGCGTTCCGTCCCTTATTGCAGCTACTTCAGCCCACGGTACAACCGTACCGTTCACAACTGCTGTTCCTGCTTCCTGATCCAGCAGTACTACATTGCCGCGAGGCAACTGCAACTCGATCGTCCGTGTACTCGCATGCCAGATAACAGGAAATCCGAAAGCTTCACCCAGAAACTTGGCAGGAAGGAAGCTTCTCCCTCCTATTGAAACTGCGGGGGATGCCAATTCTACTGGCTTCCCGTTCACAAGCGCCCTCTTACTGTCTAAGTACATGGCAGCTTGTACGGTCGTCGCTCCAACACTATCATTCGGCGATTCCGCTGCAGTCAGTACTATACCCATCATCACCCAGATGAGAACGGCCGCAAGCATTGCCGCTGTGTTCCTCTTCCAACTCCAGCTCATTCATGCTATCCCCTTTATCCTAATCATCATAACGCTTGTTCTGTATTGGGACTATTCTATCTGATTCGCGCCAACAATGCTTCAAAATTCATATTGTACCGTTACCGTTGTACTGATTGTCAATTGTCCGCTAGCAATCGAAGTTGACCCCGCAGAATCCGCAGTTAGCTCCAACGCCTTCCGTACCGGAAACACCCCATTGTCCGGCATACTCACTTGACCTTGCGACACATGCAGCACTTGACGAACCGAACGATTCTCCGTCTTGGCAATCGCCTCTGCCTTCGCCCGCGCATTCGCCATCGCTTCGTCCAGCACATCGATTTCGTATTGCTCTGCCTTCTCCGTACCAAAGCGAATGCCGTTCATCTGGTTGACACCAGCTTGAGAAGCTGCATCCAGCAACGGTCCGATTGTACCCAAATCTCGGTATGCAACCTGAACAGCATGTGTGACCTCATAACCTACAAGCTTCGGCCCTTGCTTCTCCGAATAATCGTATTCTGGATTGATACGGAAGGTAGTCGTCTGTACATCCTTCGAATCCAACTCATAGGTCTCGAACAAAACCTTCTCCAATTTCTCGAACGCTTCAGCATTCGCTGATTGCGCCGCCTGCGCTGTTTCGGCGCGGGTTTGAATACCCATCTGGATATAGGCGATATCCGGTTCAACCTCCATTGAACCTTGGCCCGTTACGGTAATTGTACGCGCAGCTCCGGCTTCTCCTTCAGCCGCTGCAATCGGTTGCCGGTCCCACCATTGAGCTCCTGGAATGACTTGGGACACAGCTAATAAACAGGCAGCAGCAACAGCGACCAATCCGACTTTGCTCCATGCTCTCACTTGCCTCACACTCCCATTACGAAATATTTACATCACACAATAGACGCTGTGTCTCTGTCAAAAGTTGCACGCCATACCAGTTGAGCACCATCCAACCTTACTGCTAATCGACCCCTCACTTCTGGATACCAGTCTTTTCTAGCGTGTGCGGAAATGTGTGTCTTTAAACAAGCTAATCCATCTGCAACCTCTTAGTCAGAAGTCGGGATAAAGTTATCGAAAATGTCGTATGTAGGACCGCCCGGATGAATACATATGTACTACATGAACAATTGGATCGGAGGGCAAGCATATGCAAATTCACGTCGTGCAGCCGGGTCAATCCCTCTGGGGAATTGCACAGGCATACGGAACTACATACGAGGAGATCAGCCAAGCCAATGAACTACCCAATCCCGGTCAGCTCGTCGTAGGTCAAGCATTGGTCATACCGATAATCGGCCAATACTATTGGGTACAGCCTGGGGATAGTCTGTATAGGATCGCAGCCCGTTACGGCCTGTCTGTACAGGAACTCGCTCGAGTGAACCGTCTTAATCTGAATGCGCCGCTTACCGTTGGGTTGCGGCTGTACATTCCGCCCCAAGCGAAGGTACCGAAGGAAGTGAATGCTTATGTCGAGCCCCGTGGCGATACAGTAGCACAAAATTTGGTCGAAAGGGAGGCCGCACCTCTGCTTACCTATCTGGCTCCATTCAGCTTCCAGATTCAACGGGATGGAACCCTCGACCCGCCGCCGCTTGAGCCGTTGCCCGCAATCGCTGAGCAGTATGACGTGACGATGATGATGGTAGTCACGAATCTGGAGAATGAGCAGTTCAGTGATGAATTGGGCCGTATTATATTGAACGATGAAGCGATCCAGAACCGATTGCTGGACAATATTTTGCAGACAGCAGATCGTCTCGGCTTCCGCGATATCCACTTCGACATGGAGTTTCTTCGACCAGCCGATCGCGAGGCGTACAATCGCTTCCTCCGCAAAGCAGCAGCTCGTATTCATGAACGCGGCTATCTAATCTCCACGGCTCTGGCTCCGAAAACTAGCGCTACGCAGATGGGCGCTTGGTATGAAGCCCATGATTATCGTGCGCATGGTGAGATTGTTGATTTCGTCGTCATCATGACCTACGAATGGGGGTACAGCGGCGGTCCGCCTATGCCTGTCTCCCCTATCGGACCCGTCAGGCAGGTGCTGGAATACGCACTAACCGAGATGCCCGCATCTAAGATTATGATGGGTCAGAATCTGTACGGCTATGACTGGACGCTGCCCTACGTGTCCGGGGGTGACTATGCCCGAGCACTCAGTCCGCAAGCAGCGATCGCACTGGCTGCGCGGGAGAATGCCGCTATTCAATATGACTGGCAGGCGCAAGCGCCGCACTTCAATTATTGGGATGACAGCGGGGCAGAACACAAAGTATGGTTTGAGGATGCCCGCTCCATCCAAGCCAAGTTCAATCTCATGAAGGAGCTCGGCTTGAGAGGAATCAGCTATTGGAAGCTCGGATTGCCCTTTCCGCAAAACTGGCTACTGCTCGACAGCAACTTCACAATCGTGAAGAATCCAACATCCTAGCGTACAGCTCTTGTCCACGCTGGCCGGGATGGAGCCGCACACTGAAGCATGCACACAGAGCATGTAGAATTAAATCAAGAAATGAAACAGGTCCGGATTCTTGTTCAGCTCAAAATATTGGATGCCCTCCTGCTCCATGCGTGCAAGCAGCGACTCGTAATCCTCACGCGCACGCAGCTCGATGCCTACAAGGGCAGGTCCGTTCTCCTTGCTAGTCTTCTTCGTATATTCGAAGCGGGTAATGTCATCCCCCGGTCCGAGCACCTTGTCGAGGAATTCCCGCAAGGCTCCGCTTCGCTGCGGAAAGTTGATAATGAAGTAATGCTGCAGCCCTTCATACATCAGCGAACGATCCTTGATCTCCTGCATGCGGCTTATATCGTTGTTGCCGCCGCTAATGAGGCAGACGACATTCTTCCCGCGAATATCCTCTTGGACGAAGTCAAGTGCCGCAACAGGCAATGCCCCAGCCGGTTCAACCACGATCGCATTCAGATTATACATATCCAGAATCGCCGTACATACCTTACCTTCCGGAACTGTAATGACATCGTCCAACACCTCGCGGCAGATGTCCAGTGTCCGTTCACCGACCTGCTTGACAGCCGCACCGTCGACGAACTTGTCAATCGCGTCCAAGACGACGCGCTCCCCGGTATCCAGCGAGCGCCGCATAGCAGGCGCGCCTTCCGGCTCCACACCGATAATACGCGTGTCGGGGCTAATTCGCTTCACGTAAGAGCCGACACCTGCCGCTAGACCGCCGCCGCCTACCGCCAAGATAAGCACGTCCAACGGTCCCTTCATCTGATTCAGAATTTCCACGCCTACAGTCGCTTGTCCGACGATCGTCCGCTCGTCATCGAATGGGTGAATGAATACTTTGCCGGCTTGCTTAGCGAACGTCGTGGCTTCCCGATACGCATCATCGAACGTATCGCCAACTAGCCGCACCTCGATTGCTTCACCGCCGAAGAAGCGAACCTGATTCACCTTCTGGCGCGGCGTCGTCTCCGGCATGAAGATTGTACCTTGTACGTTCATATCCTTACAGGAAAACGCTACCCCTTGTGCATGGTTGCCCGCACTGGCGCACACTACGCCGCTGGCAAGCTCCTCGTCCGTCAGTGTCTGCATAAAGTGATAGGCACCGCGGATCTTGAACGATCGCACGACCTGCAGATCCTCCCGCTTCAGGAACATCTGGCACCCATATTTCTGCGACAGCACTTCATTGCGAAGCAGCGGCGTTCGATCAACTGCCTTCTGCAGCAGGCGATCCGCCTGCAATATATCTTCAACCTGGATCAAAGCCAACCTTCCCACTCCTTCCTGCCTAAGCGAGCCGAGCTTAGAGTTGACCTGCTCGCAAAGCTGTTCCTCCGTATACCTATTATGTGGAATATGGAGCAACTATAGAGGGAATGGTTGCATTTGTCAACTAGACTAGACTGCATACATGTATCCTCATTCAAACTGGCTAAACCTTCTCGTCGCACAATTCTCTAAAGTTACAGCCAGCGCACACAGCCCGACTTGGACGGCTTTCGAAGGCCTCCTTCGGCTTCGGAACGTTCTGTTCTGGATCAGCAAGACAAGCTTGCATTGCCTCTATGCTTGTACGCATCGATTCACGTATTCGCGCAATCGCAGTCTGATCGGCGTATACTGTCTTCGCCTCGCCAGTGAGCAGGTATTCCACACGAAGCTCCAGCTGCTCAGGCAGAATGCCGGCTTGCTCAGCCAAGTACACCGCGTACAGTATAAGCTGTTCCTCATTTTTCTCATTCTCCATTCCCGTCTTCCAGTCCACCATTATCCACGGCCGATCGCGCGCAGGGTCTTCGAACAACGCATCCATCTTCACATACACGGACGTACTACCGTCCACCTCAAAGGTGCGCAGCTCCTCTACCTCTGCAATGCGCATCGATGAACTGGCGGCAAGCTCCTGCCATGTCTGACTGTGCAGCAAGCCTTCCACACAAGCATGCAAGCGATGCTTGATCTTCTCCACTCGCGCTTGCGGCAGCTCCCCTGTATAGTACATCTCGTGCAGCATCGTGCTCTTCTTCGGCGCACGCTTCCAGCGATGCACATCACGCGATTCGAGGAACGCTTGATTCAGTCGGTGACGCAGACGCTCCACGAGCTTATCCGCTGTCACACTCGTTGCTGCCTGCTCCTTCCGCTGCTGAAGCAGATATTCTGCAATCTGATGCAGCTCATCTCCCATGACTAAGTATAGATTCGCCAGCTGCTTCAGCCGATATGCTGCCTGCGCCTCTTCGGACGCTTCACGCTGCCAGCCATTGTGGGAAGCATAGTAATGATAATAATATTTACGCGGACATTCCCGAAACAGCTGATCTCTTGACTGTGACCATGACCACTCGGGATACGGCCGAACTACGAAAGCCATCATACATCGCTCCTGTCGTATCCTAGTTACTCGGATACTTCGCCGCGTTCAGGTCCAAGTCCTGTTTTTTGTGCAGTTTATACGATCACCTTAGACAAGCTGCCATGCTTCAACTCCAGTGGTCGACCACCGACATGCAAAACCACACTGCACGCTGGGAATTCCTGCGAAAGTGCAGGCTTGACCTATGCTATCGAGCGGATTTATCGAAATTCCTGCAAATCTACATCCTTCAACTAGTGAAATGACCGTTCTAGCCAGTTAGGCATGGAATACATGTACTTTTGCAGTTTGGAGGCTGATCTGGTGCTATTTTCGAATACATACATGTATATTTGCATTTCGTGTCAATTTCATCCTGATCACAGCTGTAATTTTCATTAAAAAAACCTGCCCCATGCATGCAAGGCCTGACTCATTCTGCCGAATCAGATTTGCATGACGGAACAGGCATCGCACCACGCTAAGCTCACCCGGAACGGTACGGTTCCACGTACTACTAACGCCCTATGCAGCCCGGGTACGGGAGCTTGTTCTATCGAAGACTATTGACCTGCCTTCGGATTGAACGAGCTCTTCAGCGACACAATCCGATTGAACACGAGCTGATTCTCCGTTGTCAGCTTCGGATCGACGTTGAAGTAACCGTGACGGAAAAATTGATATTTGTCCTGTGCCTTCGCAGACTGCATATTCGGTTCGACGAAGCCCTGCAGCGATTGGAGAGAATCCGGATTGACCTGCTTCAAGAAATCATCGGCGGCTCCTTCCGAATCCGGCTGCTCTTCCTCTTCCTCTGCCAGCAGCGGCTCCAACAAACGGAAATTGGCAGCTACCGCGTGCGAGGCTTCAACCCAGTGCAGGGTTCCCTTTACCTTGCGGCCTGTAAACCCGCTGCCGCTCTTCGTCTCTGGATCATAGGTACACCGTAGCTCCACAACCTGGCCGTCGGCATCCTTGATCACTTCCTCGCACTTAATGAAGTAGGCATGCTTGAGCCGCACTTCATTGCCCGGAAACAGCCGGAAGTACTTCTTCGGCGGATCTTCCATGAAGTCATCCTGCTCAATGTAAATTTCACGGGAGAACGGAATTTGGCGGATACCCATCTCCGGCACTTCCGGATTCACTTCCGCATCCAGCCATTCCACCTGACCTTCCGGATAGTTGGTAATCACAACCTTCAGCGGCTGCAGCACCGCCATCGTCCGAGGAGCCTTCAGCTTCAGATCCTCGCGGATGAAATGGTCGAGCATACGGTCATCCACGAGACTATTGCTTCGTGACACCCCTACTTCGCGTGCGAAGGTACGAATCGCTTCTGGCGTATAGCCTTTGCGACGCAATCCGGAGATCGTCGGCATCCGAGGATCGTCCCATCCGTCCACAATCCCTTCATCGACGAATCTCTTCAGCTTGCGTTTGCTCATCACCGTGTTCGTCATATTCAACCGGGCAAATTCGTATTGCCTCGGACGGCTAGGCATTTCGCATTGTTCAACCACCCAATCATACAGCGGACGATGATCCTCGAATTCCAGCGTACAGAATGAGTGCGTCACACCTTCTATGGCATCACTTAGCGGATGCGCATAATCATACATCGGATAGATGCACCAACGATCGCCTGTATGATGATGAACAGCATGAGAAATCCGATAGAGCACCGGATCCCGCATATTCAAGTTCGGTGATGCCATATCTATCTTAGCGCGCAACACTTTGGAGCCGTTCGGGAACTCCCCGTTCTTCATCCGATCGAATAGCTCCAAGTTTTCCTCTGCCGAGCGATTCCGATATGGACTATCTTGGCCTGGCTCTGTTAACGTACCGCGCGATGCGCGGATCTCATCTGGATTCAGATCGCACACATACGCCTCGCCCTTGCGAATCAATAGCTGCGCTCGCTCATACAGCTCGTCGAAATAATTCGACGCATATCGCAGCTCGTCCCATTCAAATCCAAGCCACCGCACATCCTCCTTAATCGACTCGACATACTCTGTGTCTTCCTTCAACGGATTCGTGTCATCGAATCTTAGATTCGTCCGTCCGCCGTATTCATCTGCCAATTCGAAGTTCAGGCAGATCGATTTCGCATGTCCGATATGTAAATAGCCGTTCGGCTCAGGTGGAAATCTCGTCACCACCTTGTCGACGACGCCTTTGTTCAAGTCCTCGGATACGATGGTCTTAATAAAATTCGATGAAGTCACATTCGTATTCGCTTCCACTGCTATCAACCTTTCGCCCATAAAATTCGCTATTGTTCTATCATACACCATATGCGCCTTGATTATAAAGCATAGGTGCATATTCGTCGACTGCAAGCGAAGGCAAGCAGGAATCAGCGTATCAGCAACCCATTCTCTTCTATATAATAGAGCCAGCCGATGAGATAGCCTCACCAGCCAGCCGCTATTGTCAACCGTGTAAGTTCGTATTGGCTTCCTCAAGACGCGCACGCTCTTCTTCGAAGCGCTCCTTCACGCGGACAACGGCTTCTGTATGATCGGCTACCTGCGCTTGCGACAATGCATGTGAAGCCCGCTCCTCGGCTTCACGCGCTTGATGAATCATATCCGCATTCGGATGCGATTGCGCCTTGGCTACAGCATTGGAGAAGCGATCAACCGAGTTTTGCGCCTGAGACAGCGGTGTCTGTTCCTGCATGCTGCTTTCTGCTCTTGAAGTCACTTCAATCTCCTCCTTATGGCTGGCATTCATGCTTAGTATGCCAACACCCCCGGTGTTTCATGTTCCCGCACCAAGGCTGAGCGGAAGATTCATTACACTTTCACCGCTTTCATCAAGCCAAATGCCAAATAATCCGTGCAATCCGATAAAATCAGATCATGGCGCAATGCGATCTGCCACAGTTCGGCATTGGCGTATACATCATCGTCGATATATTCATGCTGGTCCTCATACATCAGTTGTTTCGCTTTCATTTCATCCGTAAACAGGCTGTACGTCGGAGTCTCCACTTGTGCAAATCCTTCACTCTGCAATAGCGCCTCCCATTGCTCACGTTGCATCAGCTGCGGCATGCCGAAGAACTGTTGGATTTCCTCCAGACGCGGCGTATCTGCCGCAGGCTGCTGCAGCATCAGTTCTCGATCGTACAGACTGCCCCCACCCCGCAGAACACGATAATATTCTGAGACCGCGCGCTTCGCATCGGCAAAATTCGTGACAGATTCCACGATGACAGCATCGAACGACGCAGCATCGAACGGCAAGTTACAAGCATCTGCCTGTCGGAATGTTACTGCCAATCCTAACGCATCCGCCCTTCTTTGCGCTTTGGCTACCATCCCGCCGTGCAGATCAACAGCTGTAACTTCATGTCCTTGTTCCGCAAGGTAGCACGCCGTTCTCCCTGTCCCGCAACCTACTTCCAGTATACGGCTTCCTACACGAAGCGGATGCTCATCGAATTGCTGCAGCGTCGCGGCGAATCCGCCGGGATGCGCACTGCCAATGCCGAACTTGGTCAGCATCTCGATATAGTTCAATTCTGATAACCCTCCTTTGCAGACATGGGGTTCTATAAGTATGAAGAACGGCCCCGACTGGCTGTTCCAGCGGAGCCGTCCAACCTGCACCCAATTCTGCTCTCGATTACACGAAGAATCCTACGCTCAATACGATGACCAGGAGAATGTAGAGTACCAGAATCGTGCCTGTAGTCGTGTAGCCATATCCTGCTGCTGCACTCATTTGCGATCACCACCTTCCGAGACAGCTAACATATTGTATGAGCATACACACGTTTCCTTGTGGGCAGATCGTCCTGATTTAGTGCCCTTTTCCGAGTGTATAGGTCCTTATTGTCACTGAACAATCATGGAGTGGCTGTTTGACAGGGAATACCCATGAATAATAAGGAAAGCGGAACATCGAGGAATGGGTTTGGAAGGATTAATTTTTTAACGGAAATAGGCGGTACTTAGAAGCGGATTTAGAGGTAATCCAAACGCTATCGGAAGCCGAGATGATGACGTAAAATAGTTTGTGTAATTCGGTAAAAAGTGTATTCACAAATAGAAGAAGGTAGGGTACTCTCGGA
>CAJXLT010000028.1 GCA_913056365.1 uncultured Paenibacillaceae bacterium
AATTCCGAGAGTACCCTACCTTCTTCTATTTGTGAATACACTTTTTACCGAATTACACAAACTATTTTACGTCATCTGTGAGGGGAAATTAGAGGTAAAATGTGGTCTTATTGACCTGCAATCGGCGCACGAACCCGTCCAGCACTGACTATAAGTCCAACTATTTCCCTTATTGTGTGCACACAGCACTTTCTAGCAGCAATAGGACCAGATAGTTCCGCTATTTCATAGCACCTTCGTGTGGGATTGGATCTGCGACGGCTGTTGCGTCTGACTTCTTCGTACTGGGAAATGAAGCTGAATGGCTGGCTTCCTGCAGAACGTGGTGGGTGTGGTGGTTAAAGTTGTGCGAGTGTGGAGGTTATTGTGGTAACAGTTGTAGCTGGTGTCGTGGTAACGAATGTAGTGGGTACGGTGGTTACTGTGGTTACGGTTGTGGTGGATGTGGATATGGTGGTTGGCGTGATGAGTGTGCTGCTTACGGGAAAAAGTGGTCTTATTTCACAGTGACGGCGTGTGAGGGGAAATTAGAGGTAAAATGTGGTCTTATTGGCCCGCAATCGGCGCTCGAACCCGTCCAGCACTGACTATAAGTCCAACTATTTCCCTTATTGTGTGCACACAGCACTTTCTAGCAGCAATAGGACCAGATAGTTCCGCTATTTCATAGCACCTTCGTGTGGGATTGGATCTGCGACTGTTCAGCATCAGATCGAGCGTCAACAACAACTGGTTGCTGTCCAAAGCTCATGCTAACGGAAGTAGGAGGCGCTTAGACGGTGATTTCGGGGAAAATAAAATTGTAACGGAAACTGGCGACGCTAAGAAGCTAAATCGTTGCCAAAATCGTATAGCTTAGTGCGATAAGGGGCTGTGAGTTCCGTTAGAATGAAAATGTGCCGAGAAAACGGCTTTAAGCGTCTGTCAGTTCCGTTAGAGCGTGGAGAGCGTGGTGTGCGCGTGGTGAGCGCGGAGTGCGTGGTGTGCGTGGAGCGCCAAAACTGCAAGCCTAGCACCCCCTGAGGTTGCAGAGCCACTACACGCCAAACCAAAACAAAGGCAGCCGCTTATGCGACTGCCTTCCTACCGTGCTTGGATTACGCTGTCTGCGGTACTTTCACCTGCACTTGGTACACCTTGCCTGCCTGCGGCTGGCGGATGATGCCGTCCTCGGCTAGTGTGCCGTCGACGTAGACTTCCACAGCGCTCACGCTTGCATCGCGCTGGATCTCGATGTGCAGCTCTGCGCCGCGGAATGTCCGCTTCACCTTCGCTTCATTCCAGCTCGATGGCAGCTGCGGCTTCACTTGCAATCCGTCGCGGTTGCCTTGGATGCCGAACAGCCCGTCCATCAGGATGCGGTATACCCACGGTACGGTTCCTGTGTTGAACAAATGGCTGGAACGGCCGGCTGTGCGTGGGAACTGGCGGTAGGCGCCGCGATAGTAGTTCGGTATGAATACGGGCAGCTGTCCGCGCTGCACGATATCTTCCTCAGACGGTCCCGGCAGCATCTTGCGCAGCAGGCGGAACGCATTGTCCTGCTTGCCAACCGTGTACAGCGCATAGATATAGAAGGCTGCAGCATGGTTGTATACCGCACCGTTCTCCGCTGAACCCGGATGCTTCTGCGTCACCCGACCTACGTCCTCGCGCATTGCGGAAAATGGGGCTCCCAGCATTTCCACGCCGTAAGGCGATTCCAGCTGCTCCTCGACCGCGCGAATAAGCTTCTCCTGCTTCTCCTCGTCCGCCGCGCCGCTAAGCATCGACCAGCCTTGCGGATTGACGAAGATACGCCCTTCCTTGTCCTTGCTGATGCCGAAGGTGACATTGTCATCGGTAATACCGCGTGCATACCATTCGCCGTCCCAGAAGTATTGATTGACGGTCTCATTCGTCTTGTCGGCAGCTTGACGGTATTCCTGACTCGCTTCTGTCCGTCCGCCACTCTCACAGATGTCCGCCCAGACGTTGAACGCATACGCTGTCGCGATCGTCAGCCATCCGGATACACCCTTGCCCTTGTAGCCGACCATGTTCATCGGATCGCACCAATCGCCTTGATTGATGTAATTCAGACCGCGCTCATCGCGATCCTGCTGCAGCCAGTTCATCGCCCGGTCGATGTGCTCGGCAACGGTCGCCTCGCCTTCACCGTCTGCGAACGGCACTACTTCGTCCAAGATCGCATAGTCGTCCGTTTCATCCAAATACGTGCTCAGGCAGACCGGCAGCCAGACGCAATGGTCGGTATGCGGCACTTGGTTGATGTATTTCAGCTCCGCATCCTTATGCAGAATAATTCCGTCCGGCATCGCACCGCTTGCCTTCTGCTGGCTTAGCGCGATCAGGAATGACTGGCGGGCCACCTGCGGCATAATGTAGCTCATGCCCATGTGATCCTGCAGGAAGTTGCGCGTCTGCGGGTCAGTGGACAGGCGATTCGTGACGCCATGATAGTAGATCTGGCGCGGCAGCCAATGGTTGACGAAGTTGTCGAGATCCGCATCCGGTGTCTCAATCTCAATGCTGCCCTGACCTTCCCGTATGTAGGCGTCATATTCCTGCTCTGCTGCTGCGAATCCGTCTGTATCACCGAAGTAGCGCTTGCGAATATCGGCAATCTGCCCTTCATTGTGTGCCGGACCGAAGATGAAGCGGTACGCCTGTTCACCGTCTGCGTCCAGCTCCACGCGATATTGCAGGGCGCACAGCGGTGTTTCGTAGCGCGAGTCGCCCTTGGCAAGCAGCTCTTCCTGAATAGCAGACGGACGCATAATGCCGCCTTCTCCCTCGAATGCTTCTTGGCTCACTTCCCACGCCGCAGGGGCTTGATCGGCAATCAGGTACGTTTTATCGTTGAGCGTTTTGATTTTGTCATAGTCTTGGTACTTCTGATAAGGGGTAATCGATGTGCACACAATTCCTTGCAAATCCTCGCGGTACTCGCCGGATTGATTCATCCAGGACATGTAGCCGACTGTAAAATACGGATAGATGCTGAGCTTGCGCTTCTTGCCAGACTGGTTCGTCACCTTCACGCGCCACAGCTCCATCGCTTCTTCCTTCGGCAGGGACAAGCTCATCTCGACAAGCACACCCTTGCATGCCACACGCCAGCCGATCGTGCTCTTGCCTACGACGAATGCATAGCTGTCCGCCGGTTCGCGAACCGGCTCGTACGGAGCAGAGAACACTTCCCCAGTCTCTTCATCCTTCACGAACACAAAGCGGCCGGGATGGTGAGCATAGTAAGGCTGCTCTGGCTGCATGAATGTCTTCGCTTCCAAATTAGGGGCATGCGAATACTTCGCTGGCTCCGGCTGCATAAATTGCGCTACCGCATACCCGCGGCAGTTCACATGGACCATCATTTTCTCGTTCCACAAGAACGCCGAGGCTTTCGGCAGTATCGTCGGACTTGTCAACTCATAATATTCATCTTTTGCTCTTAACATGATGCACCTCCACTATAGTCTGTCCTTATTATACTACGCGAGGAGGCAAATGAAATCCAACATTCTCAAGTTATACGAAGCGTACCGGAACTTCAACGAGATCCTGAACGCTGTTGTCCCGCGCACTGCGGGTATATACCATAAGCACACCTGTCGATGCAGTAGGCGATCGCTGCAAGGTCAACGCTGTCTCGAAGCGGCCGAAGGCCGGTGCGCCTGCCGACGCGGTAAAAAACTGTTCACTAGTAACAACCTGGTCATTCGCATCCTGAATCTGATACAGCACATTCGCTTCGAAGGCTCGCGCATAGCCTGTCAGCCGCTGTCCATCGGCAATCGGCGAGCCCGGCAATGGCTGGAAGACGACAATATTGGCGGAGGACGGCAGCGGCACAACCATCTGCCAGCCAGGGTAGATGACATCCGGCGACAAGCCCGGTCGGCCTTGGTTCGCGTTGAGCAATGTATGCATCGACATGCCGAACCGGCGAGAGATCCGGTACAGCGAATCGCCCTGTTCGACCTCATAGACGAAGGCGGGCACATACAGCAGCTGCGCTACGCGAAGAATGTCCGGCTGCTCCATCTGATTGAACGCGGCCAGCATCTCTACACCTGTTGAATAGCGTGCGGCCAGCTCATACAGCGTATCGCCTTCGGTAACCTGATGCATGACCGCACTAGCCTGTGACATTCCGGGCAGTCGTACGAGCAGCTTCTGACCAGGCATAATGAGGTTGGGATCGGTGATCGGCGGATACAGCGCATTGGCTTCTACAATGGCGGACACAGAGGTGCCGAACTGGTTGGCGATTTGATAGAGGGTATCCCCGTATCTTACGGTGTACATCACATGCGTTCCTGGAGAAATAGGCATCGTTGCGTTCACTCCTCGTTCATTCATTATAGGTAGTGTATGTGCGAGCCTCCGCATACTTGCCTATTGCTTGTTGCTCCGTACACCGACTACCTCTGGATTAGCCCATGAGCCACCTGCCGATGTCGGTACAATGTGGATGACTGTAGGTGAAGCACACACTACCGCTTTCGTTCCCGTGCTTATTCCTGCACTTTCGCAGCTTTCCCTCGCTCCCCTCATACGACCACCGTTCTGGTACTGTTACATTGTGGTATGGGATGATGAATGCGGACACGGTTGATCAAGCTATGCGCGCCGTATTCCTGCAGATGTGCAGGTTTCGATGGCAAGATAGTGCGGTTTCTGCGGAATGCCTGCGTATATACATTTTTTTATTGTGAACACGCTCTAACAGACCCTTTCTCGGGAAAAACCTGCACTTTCGCATCCATTCATCCTTAACACGCCTATTCCGAGGCTATTTCCTGCATTTTCGTAGGAATCGCAGCATACAGCTCCGGTCCCGAAGCGATTTCCTGCAGTTTCGCAGGAATCCAGCATACTGCACCTTTGCCGCGTCTATTCCTGCACTTTCGCAGGAGTCGCAGAACACCGCTCCGCTCGCTCGACTATCGAATTGCAACATACCGCGCCTTTTCCTGCACTTTCGCAGCTTCTCCCCAACCCTGCTTGCTCGTACTGGCAGTGATTACATTTCCCTACTAGACCTGTGCCCCCTCCACTCGCGCTGTACAACAAAAAGGAGGCTATGCAGATCTGCCATCCACACTAACCTCCTTGCGTATTCCAATCACTGTTGTCTGCTTGGCTTATTGTAGCCATCATCCCCGTACGGCTGGAGCTCCTCCAGCATCAGCTGTTCCAGCTCCTCCAGCTCCTTCTTGTACTTGATGAGTTCTTCATCGCTCTGCAGTATCTCCTCCTGCGGCTTGATCCGCTGTAACACCTCGAACACGAAGCTGTCCTCGCCGTGTTGCTTCCAATCGGCCTGCAGTGCTTTGTTCATGTGACTGCCCATATTAAGCTGGAATTGCAGACTGTTATACGCGCCGTCCAAGTTCATGCTGCTGCCAATCAACCGCTTGCCGTTCACCTTATTGTGCAGCTGGTATATCCCCATCGGCCGGTGCGTCTGTGTGTAGGATTTGGCCAAATGCTTGCGTTGTTGCTTATCCATCGTCATCTGTCGTTCTCCTCCTATCTCTATCTGCTTCAGACAGCTTCACCCAGTATTCCTTGCCGCTGGACAGACGCTCCATGAAGCCATAGTCCACCAAGTACCGGCGCAGGCTTACATAATCCGGGTAGACGTCTTGCAGCAGCGCATTCACTTCTTGCTCTGTATACGTACGATTAGCCTGGAACCTTCTGGCGATATGGGTCAAAATCGCGAGCTTATGCTTCTGCTTCTTCGGCCACCGAGCCAGCACACCGTCCGTTCCATTCGGGAAATAACTGTGCAACATCTTCTCATTCTCCTGCTCGGTTATCGCATAGCGCTGGTCCGTCATAGTCGGCGTGCGATGCGTATGAATGAAGCGGTTCGGCTTGGCGGTCTTCTCTTCGATCTGCTCCATAATGGCCAAGAATACCTTCGCCTGCTTCATCTTCTCGCGTAAGGCAAAGCGATGATTGCGAACGATCGACGTGCTGTTGCTGCCAATCTCCTTCATAATCTCCTTATCGCTTAAACCTTGATCGAACAGCTGGACGATCTGATTTTGCAGCTCAGACAAGCCCGTCATCTTCTTATCCAGCCCGAGCAAATACGACAGCATCGATCCATGCGATGTCTCAAGATGCAGGCGCATAAATCGCTCAGCTTCATAATAGTGACCGCCCTCCGCGTAGATCATCCCTTGGACGAATGCTTCGCCGCACACGAGGCAGACAAATTGCTCTTCCTGCTCCTCATATATATAGCCTCGCTTCAATTGTTCGATGGAAGCATTCCAGAACTGTTCCGTAATATCTCGCATGTAATCACCACCCTCATATATGTGCATTTTATTATTTTGTTTGTATATTGTCAAACATAATGAAATTATATCTGATTATATAAAAATAACACTACTTATTCAACTTGGCATAATTCGATGCTGGTAGTTTCCCAATTACTGTGCTACTATAAGAATATCTTAAAGAACGGAGGGTTACGTGTGCTGATTTATTCCCGATGGAGAACACAAGCGAAGTAATGATTGTCGCTACTTGTCGCTGTTTCGTGCAGTGAAATCGGGATAGGTATGTCTATTAGCACGTGTACCCACTTACAACCTACAATCAGATCCAACATCCGAATAGGATTCAGGCTCAGGCTATGTCTGGAGACATAAGACATGCACTTGAAGCACCTTATGCTTCAAAGTATGACCTTATCGGAAAAAAGGCTTGTAGGATACGCTTTCATCTATGGCGCTTTGATATTCGAAGCGAGCGGTTCATTCAGACGCTCCGGGTACACTTCTTCTTCAACCGACATCTTCCTATTCGATTTCCTTGCACGGACAGCAGATTGTCTCGTGTATGAACGTATTCGAATAGGAGGATTTTTCTTTTATGATGAACGCAACGAAGCAAGAACTACTCGCGCTGGCCGAACAGAACGGCTTGCGTCTACAGACCGAACAGGTGGAAATGAATGAATCCGGTATGGATTTCCTCGTCGCCTTCGCAACAGATGCAGACGGTCAAGCCTGGGTGCTGCGCAAGCCAAGACGGGAAGACGTATGGGAACGGGCTGAGAATGAGCATAAGGTGCTGAATGTGGTCCGTCCGTACTTGTCTGTCCATGTGCCGGACTGGCGCATCTTCACACCTGAGCTGATCGCCTATCCGCTGCTGAGCGGCGATCCAGTCGCAACGATTGACCCCACCGGATATACATGGCGCTATGAGCAGGATACATTGGCAGAGGTGTTCTTCAAGTCCTTGGCACAATCGTTGGCTGAACTGCACAGCGTGAACGCTAATGCGGCTGCACAGGCCGGCTTGCGCGTGAAGAACCCTGCAGAGGCGAGACAAGCCTTCGCCAGCAATATCGAGGAAGTGCAACAGCACTTCGCCATTCCAGCTCGCTTGTCCGAGCGGTGGCAGGCATGGTTGCATACCGATTCCTATTGGCCCGAGCACTCGGCGCTCCATCATGGCGATCTGCATCCGCCGCACATTATCGTGGACGATGCGCACCGGGTTACCGGTCTGATCGACTGGACAGAGGCCGAGGTGGCTGATCCGAGCAAGGACTTCGTCCTGTATTACGCCTTGTTCGGTATGGAAGGGCTGCAGCACCTGCTCAAGTGCTATGAGCAGGCCGGCGGTCGTACATGGCCGCGCGTGCAGGAACACATCATAGAACAGTGGGCAGCCTACCCGGCGCAGGTTGCCAAATTCGCGTTGGTGTCCGATACGGAGGAGAATTGGGAAATGGCGCGCAGCATGATTGCGAATTGGAACGTAGAAGGATAATGACAACTTAGTGTGGTGATACCTATGTTCAAGCTGCTAGTAGTCGAAGATGATAACACGTTATTCCAAGAGGTAAGGGAACGCTTGGCCGGATGGTCGTATGAGGTGCACGGCATTCAAGATTTTCGCCAGGTACTTCAGGAATTTACAGCCTTGAAGCCAGATCTGGTTATCATCGATATCCAGCTTCCTTACTTCGACGGCTTCCATTGGTGCCGGATGATTCGCTCCCATTCCAGCGTACCTATAATATTCCTGTCATCGCGCGACCATCCTACCGATATGGTCATGTCGATGCAGCTGGGAGCGGACGATTATATCCAGAAGCCGTTCCACTTCGACGTACTGATTGCCAAGCTTCAAGCGGTGCTTCGTCGTGTATACCAGTACAATACGGAGCCTATCGAGCTGAGGAGTTGGCACGGTGCGACGATTGACTATACGAAGAATACGGTGACCTTAGGATCGCACGCGATTACCTTAACGAAGAACGAGATGTTCATTCTCGTCAAGCTGCTGGAGCAGAAGAACCGTATCGTCAGCCGCGATGCACTAATCGAGAGCTTGTGGGAGGACAGTCGTTTCATTAGTGACAATACGTTGACCGTCAACGTGAATCGGCTGCGGAAGAAGCTGGACGAGCTCGACTTGGGGCGCTTTATCGAAACGAAGGTCGGGCAAGGCTATATCGCAATGGAAGATGAGGGTACGGTCTATGATTAAGGCCTATCTCAAGGAACGAAGCAGCTGGATTATGCTAATTGTCGCGCTGCAAGGACTCGGCTTGTTCGTCGCAGCTGTGGACCCGCTGATCCCGCTACTGCCGATGCTCTATCTTGTGTTCTTATCTATGCTTATCCTGCTAGTCTTCATCCTGTTGCGTTATCCGACAGAGACGCAGTTCTACAAAAGCTTGCATGAGCGTGAACACAACTTGGATATATCGACCCTCGCAGAAGCGAACAGCCCGCTTGAACGGATCATCGAGGAAAGTCTGACGAACGAGATTGATCAGTTGCGGCAGGATGCTGCCAAGAACCGCCTCCTGCTGGAGCAGGAGAAGGACGAGCTGCTCGCTTGGATCCACGAGGTGAAGACGCCGCTCACTGCGATGCGCTTGATGATGGACCGCATGCAGCATGATCCCATCAAGGCACAACTGCATGTCGAATGGCTTCGCATTCATCACTTGCTGGACCAACAGCTCCACCAGAAGCGGCTGCCCTTCATGGAGAATGACCTGTATATCGAGACGGTCAATCTGGAGGAGATCGTCGTACAGGAGATCAAAACATTGCAAGCGTGGTGCATCCAGAAGGGCATCGGCTTCGATCTTCAGTTGCAAGTCACCGAAGCGCACAGCGATGCGAAGTGGCTCGCCTTCATTGTCCGTCAGCTGCTCAGCAACGCGGTCAAATACAGTGAAGAGGCCGACATCACGATCGCGAGTGAGCAACGCCAGCAGCACATTGTGTTGCTCGTACAAGATGCTGGCTCGGGCATTGACCCGAAGGACCTTCCCCGCATCTTCGACCAGGGCTTTACCTCCACGACGGAGCATCACAACCGTGCGGCTACTGGCATGGGGCTGTACTTGGCGAAGAAGGCTGCACAGTCGCTGCATATGACGATAGATGTGTACGCCAAGCCGGATGAAGGTACGACGTTCACGCTAACCTTTCCGAGACGCAACGATTTCGTCTCTACCCTGCGAAGCATGTGACACGATTGTCACATGCTTCGCGTTATTTGTTCGGCGAATCGAAGGAACTATAGCGCTGCCACCCTCTATAATGAGGCTACATAGATAACAAGGAGTGAATACGATGCCAATTGTAGAGGCACGGAAGCTGCACAAAAGCTACGGCAACAAGTGGAACAAACAAGAGGTACTGAAGGGCATCGACCTTCAGATTGAACAAGGCGAATTCGTCAGCATTATGGGCGCCTCTGGCTCCGGCAAGACGACACTGCTCAATGTGCTGTCCTCTATAGACAAGGCGAGCAGCGGCTCTGTTCATATTGAAGGGCAAGAGCTGACGCGCATGAAGGAGAAGCAAATCGCCGAATTCCGCAAGCACCATCTGGGGTTTATTTTCCAAGAATATCACTTGCTTGATACGCTAACGGTGAAGGAGAACATCCTGCTGCCTCTGTCGATTACGAGCCTCCCGCAGAACGAGGCGGAACAGTGGTTCCAAACAGTCGCTAAGGAGCTCGGCATCTACGAACTGAGGGACAAATATCCGAATGAGCTGTCCGGCGGACAGAAGCAGCGAACCTCCGCAGCTCGGGCGTTCATTCATCAGCCGAGTGTCATCTTCGCCGATGAGCCGACCGGCGCGCTCGATTCCAAGTCGGCCTCGGACCTGCTCAATAAGTTAAGCGAACTGAACCGGAAGCGACAGGCGACGATCGTAATGGTGACACATGATATGACGGCGGCCAGCTTCAGCAATCGTGTCATCTTCATCCGCGACGGCCAAATGTACACGCAGCTGCATCGAGGTGATGATACGAGACAAGCATTCTATGAAGCGATCATGCAAACGCAAAGCGTGCTAGGCGGTGTGCAGCATGAGCATTAATCAGTTAATCTGGCGCAATCTGAGGACGAATCTGAAGAACGACTATCTCTATGTATTCGCTCTCATCTTCAGCGTCGCGCTGTACTTCGCCTTCGTCACCTTGCAGTATGATCCGTCAATGGATGCGGTCGAGGGAAGTATTAAGGGTGAGGCAGGCATTCGTACAGCTTCCGTGCTGCTCGTCGCTATCGTCGGCATCTTCCTGCTGTATGCGAACAAAATCTTCATCAAGCGACGCAGCAAGGAGATCGGCCTGTTTCAATTTATCGGCATGACCAAGAGCACGGTGTTCCGCATCGTCGGCACAGAGAGCTTCCTGCTCTACTTCGGCTCGCTCTTGATTGGCTCATTCCTCGGCTTCTCAGTATCCCGGTTGATCATGATGATCTTGTTCAACCTTACCGGAGTAGCGAATATCGCGACACTACAATTCTCCCTGCTGGCGTTCCAGCAGACAATACTCGTATTCGCCGTGATCTATCTCGTCATGATGCTGTCTAACTGGCTATATCTGAAGAAGCAGACGATTCTCGCTCTGTTCCACACAGTCTCTTCGACCGAGGACAAGGTGCGGAAGATGTCAGCTCTAGAGGTACTGACTGGTGTTCTTGGCGTGACTTTTATCCTGGCTGGTTACTATATATCATCCCAACTGTTCAGCGGAGCTTTCACAGGAATGAAGGAGTTGTTCCTAGCGATGCTGTTGATCCTTGCACTCGTCATCATTGGTACGTATTTGTTCTACAAAGGTTCTGTCCGATTCCTATTGAACTTGTACCGCCGTAGCAGAAAAGGTCACTTGAACTTGAATGACGTCGTGTCGCTGTCCTCGCTCATGTTCCGTATGAGATCGAACGCGATGCTGCTGACGATTATTACGACTGTATCTGCGCTGGCGATTGGCTTGTTGTCCTTAAGCTATATCTCCTATTACTCTGCGGAGCAAACAGCTGCCGATTATGTCGCCGCAGACTTCTCCTTCAGTAGCGAGGAGGAAGCTACTACATTCACAGAGCTGCTGCGTACTGACGGCATCGATTATGAGGAGCATGTGCACGAGGTCTTGCATGTGGACGTGAATATAGAAGATATTATGAACACAAGTGCAAATTTCAATCTAGACCCGAGCCGTACGATGCTGCCTGTCATAAGCGATCACGGGTTGGATGATGTGCGCTTATCGGCGAATGAAGCGATATTCAGTGGCTATAATGATTTGTTCCAAAAATTTCTGTCCCTTCGCTCATCCGGCACGATCGAACTGATCGGCATGGAGCAGACGCTATCGCTGCAATATATCGGCATGCGGGAGGAATTCCCTGTCTCCGATTATTTCACAAACGGCGGGATGCCTGTCATCGTTGTGAATGAGCAGACATTCGCACAACTGAAGGAGGATACAGATCCTGAGCTGCAGTACCGTAATTCACATTACTTCGGCATCGATATTACAGATTCATCTGAGCTGCAGCAGGCCAATACGCTGTACGCCACCGTACCGATTGAGCTGGAATGGACGAGCAAGTCGCGGCTGGATACAAGTGCTTCACAAAAAATGAATATGGGGCTAGTCATGTTCATCGTCGGCTTCCTAGGCTTGGCCTTCCTCATAACGTCCGGCTGCATTCTCTACTTCAAGCAGATGGATGAAGGCGCAGAGGAGCAGTGGAGTTATACGATTCTGCGCAAGCTTGGCTTCACATCGAACGATCTGATGCATGGCATTCGCCTGAAGCAGCTATTCAACTTCGGCATTCCCCTAGTCGTCGGATTGCTGCACAGCTACTTCGCTGTCCAGTCCGGCTGGTTCCTGTTCGGGACCGAGCTCTGGACGCCGATGCTCGCAGTGATGGGCATCTACACGGTGCTCTACTCTGTATTCGGTCTACTCTCGGTGCTGCATTATCGCAAGATTGTGAAGGCGTCGCTATAAGGAAAAGCCCCGGTCCTGCGCCTAACGGGTTCACTTGATGAGGTGGTTGACCAGTTTTTAACGAACATCCTTAAAGACGAGGATTTTAACACATGGATTCATAACAAACGCCGAAACACCAGAATGATGAAACAACTATTTCCAGAACAAAGCTCGGAGGAAAAAGCAAATTGACCAAATTAAAAAGGCTCGCAATTAATAGCGATGATATTGCGTCTGTTGAAATTCCCATATCCCATAGTGAAATAAGTTCTCGGTCGCACGACTATTTCCTGCTGACTCCACAAAGGTTTGCTAAAAAGTATCGGTCAATTGCTTTTTAGCCCTGCCATTGTGCACTGAAATGGTAAGACTTTCGAAATCCAACTTAACACTTGTACTGACCCTTACTGTAAATGGTTTGGTCAACCGCAAGAACGTTTCGCAAAAACCCACAGCAGCAGATACACAGACAATGGCAGAATATCTCGATGAACTTAATCAATTCAATCGTCGAAAGAAATACATTGAAGGTGTTCATGTGAACTCAACCTATACAACTTTTTCCCAATTGTGGTTATTAAAGCACACGATTAAATCGGGAGAATGGCGGTTTGTTACCGATGAGGATTCGTCCATTATGACAGCCCTCTTTCGTGCGTTTAAGAAGGAATTCAACATTGGCTATGCTCATCACTTCCTCTGTAAAGTAGACAAAAACAAAAGCCTTCCTGATGCTTATAAAGAGTATCAAGAAGGACGTGAGTATTTGAAGTCGTGGGCTGTTAGCAATGGTATTGCCGATTCCTCTTTAAGCAAAATCGCTTACCTCATGCTGAAAGAAACGTTCAAGACACATCAATTTCATGAGAATGTGCCACTTAGAGGAAAGTTGTATCCGAAATCGGCAAATAATCCAGTAGAGCATCCATTGCCATCCATTGACCAAGGATGGTATTCGGTCGATTGTACAACGAATTTGTCATCGTATGAACCGAAGGAAATTGCAAATATGGTCTTGCAGGTAAAATGACAAATCCGCCAATTCGTTCATGCAGCAAATTAGACGACGCATCTCCATTTTGGAGCGACCAATAGTGACAGCTAGAGGGGATGGCAAGAGTTATATCTATGCCAATTTCAATCCGAAGTACGCTCATTACGCCATCACTATCCTGCGAACCTTCTATAATTTTTGCCTACCGTTTCGTTCGTGGGATAAGTCCAAGCTTACGCCAGCTCAAAGATTAGGGATTACGAATAAACCCTTCACCTTGAAGGACATTATCTATTTCAAGTAGGAAAGACCGCCAAATGGCGGTCTTCATGTTTTAACTATCGTATCCGTTAGTTATTCATCCAACCCTGACACCATGACTGTACTTACCAACCATATAATTATTGCAGGAAGATAATAAAGGACTTTGAATGTTATTTCACCTAGAAGAGGGAGTAATTGGCTGAAGTATAGATAATTGTAAAGGAAAAATAACATTATGGTTATAAAGCCTTTCAGAAAGGATTGACCATATATCAGAAAACCGATTCCAGGTATGAACAAATTTGAGGTAACACTAATTCTTCTTTTGAAGGACTTATGCTTCCTTTTTAGTTCGTCAATCTCTTTATAAAAATCCGTTTTTAGTTCCCTTAGCATTTTTTCATCTGCCACTAAATACACTTCCATTCGATATTAGATTCAATACTTTTGCTATACATTCCTGCCCCGTTAGCTTAATTCCGTTTTACGACTTATTGCCATATTAACATAAATTAAGATTAATTATACAAAATCCTTTCAAAAGTCAAAAGAGATGACATTATGCCATCTCTTCCTTAAAATAAATTCAATTTTTCAGTGTCATTTGACAGGTCAATTTTGCTGTCAAAAAGGTTTTGCACCTCACAAGTGAACCCGTTATCCTGCACCGGGGCTTCTATTCAATGGTTGAGCAGATCATCATATGCAGGGAGCTCCGATGTAGGCTTGAGCTTTCAGAAGTGTTGGATTCGAGTTTAGATACCATCGGGAGGAGGGGCGAATCCCCGCTCCCCTGCCCACTCCTGATGCAAATGTGTCGCGAGCTGCTGTACGTGGTGCATCATAACGGGAAAATCTGGACTTAATTCACTGTAACGGGTCAGCAGGCAAAGTCGAACGGTACTAACTATATAGCCCCCTAATCCACTTGGACACTTCGACCACTTCATATACACTATTAATTAAGTGGAGGAGTAAACAT
>CAJXLT010000029.1 GCA_913056365.1 uncultured Paenibacillaceae bacterium
CCTTCGCTTGGGCACGCCCACCACTATACAATTCCATGTACCCTACCTAAAGTTGAATACACAAACTTATTGACACTACCTTCACGCAGCAAAATAAAAGAATTTTTTGATCTTATTCAGCTGCTTTTACCGCCTGCCCGTCCCAACTACCCTGTATAAGACCACATATTCCCGTTATAAGTCGGGCATGCCTCATTCACATATCCATAAGACCCATTATTCCCTCTATTGACATAAACTTCAAACTTCAGACGCAGGCTCCCCTCTCATCAATCAGGTATGTTGCATGTTGTGTCGGTTGGCAGTAGCGCCGCCAACTGAAGCCGGGAGGCGACACGGACACCGATACGGATACAAGTTACGAAACCGCACACCGTCCCCAGAGAATCGCACATTGTCGAGGCTGCCCTGTATCCCGCAACTTCGATTTACACAGAGCCAGCCTTGCCCTTAGCTGGTATCGTAATGAGGATAGCCGTACCGATTCCCGCTCTGCTGTGAATGTGAACACCGTATTCTGGTCCGTAATACAGGTTAATACGCTCATGAACATTGCGGATGCCATACCCTAGTCCGACTTCCGATTTATCCAGAATTCTGTCCTGAATATCCCTGCTCATCCCTACTCCATTATCTATGATCTTGAATACGATTGTATCCTGAGCCTTATAGGCCTGCAGGCGAATATAGACAGAATCTACATATAGCGCATGCTCCAGAATGTTCTCGAGAAACGGCTGAAGGATCAGCTTGATGGTCTCATAGCCATGCACTTCTGCGCGAATATCGTACTCGATATTCATGCGCTTGCCATGCTTCATCTTCTGAATCGTCAAGTAGGCCTGCGCATGCTGCAGCTCCTCGGCTACAGGAATAATGTGCTTCCCATTATTCAGTGTAATCCGGTAAAACTTAGCTAATTCTTTAATAATCTGATCCTGCTTGTCGAAGTCTCTAAACTTCCCAAGCGTCCGAATCGAGTTCAATGTATTATAGAGAAAGTGCGGATTGATTTGTGCCTGCAGCGATTCCAGCTCCGCTTCCTTCTTCTCCAGATTGGCCACATATACCTTCTGTATCAAATCTTCTGTTCCTACGGCCATCCAATTGAATGCCTCCGCGATTTGCGCGAATTCATCCTGACCATGGTAAACAATCCGTTGATCGAATTGACCTTGCCGGAAATCCTCCATCGATTGAATAAGTGTATTCATCCTCCGTGAGAAGAAGCGCGAGATCGAATAGCTGACCCCTGCCACTACTGCAATCGTCACGATACAAATTACAATAGTCATCAGCCTTACCCGATTAGCCCCTTGCTCCAATTCACTGTGAGGTACGAAGGCTGCGATCGTCCAATCGAAATCTTCGATAGGTTCTTCAATGATGAGGTGGTTGCTGTACCACGCTTCATTCACAGGCGAGTTCAGCGGGAAGTCTGCCGTCTCAGAACTCGCATAGATGACGCGATGATCCTGGTTCAGCACTACCACACTGCTATTCGCTCCGAGCCTGCTATAATTCACACTTCCGAGCACGTCCTCGACTTTAGCGGTGACGCGAATGGCCCCGATATCCTGCAGCGTTCTATGGTTATACAGCCTGCGAATCGCCGAGATATTCGCATATTCATTATCTTCCTTCACCTGTACCCAGCGCACACGTTCATCGAACACCTTAGTCGAATCTCCGAATAACGGATGCCACCACGCTTCATCAGATATACGCTCAAAATGAAATACTTCGAAGTGATTAGCCCTGCTGAGCGGGTCAATATCCGCACTTTGATCGCCATAAATCTCCGGATAGTTCTCATTGACCAGATACAAGCGAATCAATGTTTTGTATGGAGCAAGATGGATCATGTTCTCCAGCTTAGGTGTGACGAATTCCTCCATAGCCTGGTAGATGTCATACCTGTCCGTTTGGTTCAATCGTTGCTGGAAGGAAGCATCCAAGTACACTTGATCCAAAATACGATTCATCGTCTGCTGCTGGTCTACGATATTCTCCTTCATCTGCTGCAATGTCCCTCTCATCATCGAGCTCGTCTGCTCCCGAATGGACACCGTTGCACTTGTATAAGATAGCGTGCCTACTACCCCAATCGGGATTATGACGAGCACAATGTAGGAGAGCATGAGCTTGTATCCGAGCGGAAGCCCTTTCTTAGTTGTCAGCATTGTTTTCTATACTCTCCTGCAGTCATTCCGACATAGTCCTTGAACAGCTTGCTGAAGTGCGCCATATTTTTGCATCCAACGGCATTCGCCACTTCATATACTTTGAGCAATGGATTGTGCAGCAGCGTCTTGGCCTTCTCCATGCGTTCTCGTGTAATATAATCGTTGAAGCTTTCTCCTGTCTCCTCCTTGAACAACTGGCCCAAGTAATTGGGAGAGAAGGAGAATTGATTGGCCACTTCCTTCAAGGTTAACGCCCGGTCAAGTCGATGTAAGATATACGCTTGGATTTCATGGACCAGCTTGTAGTGTCGGCGTTGCTTCTTGTTGTGCAGGATTTCTGAGATTTCGAAGCTGCGCTTGCGCAACCAGGAGTGGATATCGTCTATAGTCTCGAAGTGATATAGCATATTCAGATGCTTCCAATCAATCTGCAGCATGTCGAATAAATTCTCGTTGACCGCATGCAGATGAACTTCCAGCTTCGTCATGAGATACAAGGAGTAATGATAGATGCTAAGTTTGTCTCGCAAGTTCTGCACATGCCCGAACAGCTCCTCCAGCCGATCCACAATCGCGACCAAGTCATAATTCGACATGGCGGTGAAGAGATTCTCTACCTTCTTGTCTAGGTCCGTGGCGAATCGTTCTTCCCCGACATGATCTTCATCGCATGCTATCACGATACCCTTGCCGCGGAACATCTTGAAGGATAATGCCCTTATGGCTTGCTCATAGGAGCTTGCGAGGTTGGACCAAGCCGCGACATATCCGCCAAGTCCGATCGTGATCGTCATAGGGAACTGTGATTTCACTTCCTCCACGATGCGGGACAGCAACGCTTCATGTACATCCTCATCCGTGACAACAACGGCAAGCCGGTAAGTGTCAGCCTGGCAGTATGCCGTCACACCGTTCTCCTCCAATTGCCCTGCTATATAGGTGAAGAGCGAATCAATCAATTGCTTCTGATCTGCTTCAGACTGCTCCTTCAGCTTCCATAGCGCATCATCTACCTCCATGACGGCAACGCGCAAGCTGTCCAGCTGTATGATGCTGCCGAATTGTGCGATCAGGGCTTGCTTAAGCTCCGGGTCGCTAGCCCCTTTCAAGTATCGCTCTAGCAGTTCGTTCTTCAGAATAGTCAGTGTCCGCTGAATCGATTGTTCCCGCTCGGCATGGAGCTGTTCTTGCTGAAGTACGCGAGATACCTTCCGCAGCACACCATCCAACTCTTCTTCATCTACCGGCTTCAGCACATAGCTGCTAGCATTCATAGAGATCGCTTGCTTCGCATAATGGAAATCCTCATAGCCGGTAACAAATACTAGCTTCAACTTAGGATTACACTTCAACGCTTTCTCCGCCAGCTCCAGTCCCGACATGATCGGCATACGTATATCCGTCACCAACACATCTACCACATGGCTCTCCACATACTCTAGTGCGCTATAGGCATTATCACAGGCTTGCGCAACCTCCATGCCGTATGTGTCCCATGGAACAAATTGCTTCATGCCTTCGAGTTCTAGCTGTTCATCATCAACCAGCAGCACTTGATACATCTGCCGATGCCTCCTCAGTCGGTACTGGCGGGAATCTCTCTGTGTAAGCGCCGCAGGTTCTGATGCCATCTATCTGTACGATATTCCAGTATGCGGTCATACCCCAGCTGTTCGGTTTCCCGCTTGGCCTGCTCGATTAATTGCCGCACTTCCTGATCGTTCTTGGCAAATAAGATTCCCCTCATATATTGCGCTATGATTCCCGATTCGTAATCTGTAATTTGCTCTGTCAGCATGCCAATATCGCTCTCTAATGGGGGATCAATATTCAGAAATTCCGTAACGTCCTTGGACGTTCGCCATACAATGTCCATCTGTGCCTGCGTAGTCCAATCCTCAAGCTGATCTGGATACTGTGTCAGCACCTTCGCTCTCGCCTGATCGATGTATGTCGAGTTAGCGGCCCAGACGTATCCTTCCATGTCCTGTTCATCCCTTACCGACTCGGGTGTGCGGAGCCAGGTTTCATTCGGAATCGGGTATCCGTCCGTGTCTACTTCATCCCAATACAATCCAGGAGGACCGAAGAACATAATGCGATGTCCTTCCTCACCTGTCATCCAATCGAGGTAGGCGAAGATCCCCTCCGGGTTGTCTGCATTCGTCGTAATGACATTCACATTCCAGCCTAGCGTATTGTAATCGTTCGCGAACACCTTGTGCTTGTCTATCCCGACCTTATGAAGCGGCCATATCATTTCATAGCCGCCCTGAGGGTCGACCGATCTCCAGGCATTGTGCGCCTCGCGTCCCTCATTGGCAGCATTGATACTGGCAAGTACCGCTATATTCCCTGCATTCAGCTGTTCCATCACTTGATAATGGGTTTGCGTGAACACTTCTTGATCTAGCAGCTTCTCTCTGTACAGCTTGCTGGCCAAGAGCATCGATTGTATCCAAGCCTCGTTCTCCAATATCGATGTCAGCTGATCTCCGTCTGGATACGCTTTCATTCGGGCGTAGCTGATCGGCATATCCTCGCCAAATCCAGCAAACAGAATATCTAGGTCCGTTTCTATTCTGCCTAAGCTGAGTGGAACTACATCTGGATATTGGCTGCGTACAAGCTTCAAGTATGTGTATAAATCTGAATAAGTCTCCAAAGGAGGAGAACCTAATTCATGATGAATTTTCGTGTTCAGCAACCAGCCGCTATTGCCTCTTGGTGTCTTCGTATACCAATTGGGGAACTGGTAGAGCTTGCCGTCACCCGATCGTAATCGATTCAACGTATCCTCGCCTGCCAATCTTAACAAGTTCGGGTATTGGTTCAAATAGGGATCGAGCGGAACTAAGAGCCCTGCCTTTCGTAACCTCTCCACGATCAATCCTTGATCGAGCATCATCGCATCCGGCAATTGATTCGTCGCAAGCATCTTCGTTAGCTTCTGTTCTGCACTTCCGCCAGATTGGATCGTGTCTACTGTAATATTCAAGTTGTCCTGTACCCACTTACTGTTCGGACTTGCTCCCCACTGCGGAGTTTGCCAGAAGTCATAATGAATATAGTAGGAAAATTGCAGCGGGGTCTTGCCAAATACAAACGGTTGATCATCTTCGCCAATAATCGGTGTCGAGCTGTCTGTCTCCGCCAAGTCTCTGCCTGGAGCATTCTCACATCCTGCCAGCCCTGTCACCATAACAGCGAGAAACAGCAAATACCGCAGGTAGCGCAACGTCTAATCCCCCTTAGTATGAGGTCTTATCTTATTGTACGTGATTTCATCAAGATATCCTAGCATGCTGCTAAATGGAAAAAAGCCCCTCATTCATGGAATAGCTTCCGTGTTAGCATGAGGGGTGTGGAATAGGGAGGTCTTACTGATACACACAGTATATCGCGGATACCGGCATGCAACTATTGATCTACACAACGAAATGTTTGCTAGATCAACGGAAGAAAGCCCATCCGAGGATGAGCTTTCCTATTCTGATCCGTCTACTGCATCAATTGCCAGACTGCTTGCGCACTCTCTGCCCTGTTGACGGCAGCTTGCGGGGCGAACTGATTGCGGTCACGGCCTTGCAGCAATCCAAGCGCCCGTGCTGTCTGCACATCGTTCATCGCCCACGCGCTTATGCTTGCCGCATCTGCGAATGGGGCGAGCGATTGCGCATCAGCCTGCTCGCTCGTTCCAAGCTCATAGGCCTTCACCAGCATGACAGCCATCTCCTCCCGCGTGATGGCTGCATGCGGGGCGAATTCCGCTGCACTGCGTCCAGTGACAATGCCCGCTTCATAGGCCGCAGATACTTCATCGGCATACCATTGAGAAGCATCGACATCATCGAATGCAGCTTGCCTGCTTGCTTCAAGACCTAGTGCTCGCACGATGAGCGCAACGAATTCCGCACGGCTCACATCGCGGCGAGGCTCGAATGCAGTAGCACTAACGCCTGCAACAATATGCTTCGCTGCCATGCGCTTAATGACATCATGCGCCCAATAATCGACTTCTACGTCTGTGAATGACTTGTCGTATTCCAGCACTGCGTACTTGCTGAAGTGTAGAACCTCGGCAGATATTTTGTCATCCGTCTGCACACCGCCTGCATACGTAATTGTACCGCTGTCGGCAATATAGTAGACCCCGGTCAAGTCTTCGTTCCCTTCGTCCGCTGGTACGTGCAACGTTAGGCGAACCGGCTTCGCGAAGGATTGCAGTCGCTTCACATTGCCTGCCGCATCCACAATTGTAAGCTGGAAGTCATAGACGCCGCCTACTGCCTGCAGTTGGGCCTTCGCATCCTCTTCAGCCTGCTGCACAAGCTGCTCGGCTTCTTCTTCGGCGAGCCTATCGACCTCGAACACAATATGTGCCGAGGATAGCTCCTCTTCATCAAGCAAAGCTTGGAGTTCTGCTAGAATCTCACCGTCGATCTCGATCTCCCAATCATCCCGCTTCAGTACAAGTGTATGCTCCTTGTTCAGCGCACCGGCATCAGCAGGCAGCTGAACTCTCCGATCGCCGGAATCGAGGTTAATCAAGACGTTACCTGCCGCATCAGCCTGTGGGTTTACAACTTCAGTCGTTCCCAGATCCGGCACTGCATCGTTACCGCTGCTTCCGGAGCCGCCTCTTCTCGGTTGCTCACCGATTAAGAACATATCCTTGAAGTAGATAGTACCTTCCCCATCAAGCGGTGAGAGCGTCACACCTCTTACAGCGTCCAGCATTAGAGGCTTATCTAACGGCACCCCTTCGGGCTGCCAATTCCGCTTCACGAAGCTGGCGTCATCGAATCTTAGCGTCAGCTCCTTCCAATCGTCGCTGTCGGCTTGGATGATCCATTCCCAACGCACGTCATAGCCGTCTGAGAATTCGACGCGAATATTCGATCCTGTGTTGCCTCTCACAGCGAGCGTGAAGCCTTCTATCTCGCTCCAGTCTTCAACGAAGGCCCCTGTTACGCCCATCCAGCCTCCGTCATACTTGTATGCTACCTGCAGTGAGCCGTCGGCTTCGATCTGGGAAGCAATCGTATCGCCTCCCCCTTCGAAGGTTGCTGTGAAGTATTGCAAGTAGTCCTTATTCAATGAGCCATTGCCGGTAACCTCCGGCAGCTCATAGACCGGTTCTTCCTCTTGCAGTCCAGTGAAGTAGGTCAACGCCAGCACAACAGGCGCCGTATAGTCAATCGCATATTCATTCGATGCGAAGGAGCCAAGTTGATCGACATAAGCCTTGGCTGGCGCAATGTCTGGATTCTCCTCTAGGTACGCTACCAGATCCGGATCACCGCTGTTGTTGAAGATGTTCGGTCCGCCTACCAACAAGCCCGGTATAAGTATACCCGTGCTGTTGATCATGCGGCTGTGCGGATTACGGGTCGAGGTCGTCCCCGAGCCTGTCACATAGCTGTAGCCTGTAGCATTCCTGCCGAGAATATAGTGCACTTGTTCGAGTGCCCCATGCACATAGGCATCATTCGCTTCCAATTCGTTCGCTAGCAGCAGCATCGTGCCTTTGGCAATAGCATTCTTGGCGGAAGCCCACGTATACTCTTTGGTCAAGAGAGATGTGTGGTAGCCGTCTGCTTCGACTTGAGCGATGATTCCATCCGCATAGGTCAAGAAGGTTGAGCGAACAAGGGACTGATACCCCTCTTGTGCTTCTTCGGCAGTGGCATAAGCGAACTGCCCCAATGGCAAACCGTTGTTCCAACCTGGAATGTCCGGTTCTTCTTCCATGTACTCCTGCAAGTGATCGATTAAGTATTGCTCATAAGCTTGCTCACCAGTAGTCTTGAACAGCTCTGCTGCCGCCCAGAAGCGCTCTTCGCTGTCCGTATACTTGTCATAAGCGCCAGAGCCGCTGTCTTGCCCGGCATCGTTACGGAAATACGGCTCAGGGTGCGCTTCCAAGTAAGCATATGCCCACTTGGCCCTGGCCAACAGGTCCTCAGCATAAGCGGGATCAAAGTCCTCATAAACTCTGGCTGCCATCGCCATCGTCGCGGCATACATCGCTGTGCCATAGGTGGACATACCGTAGATGAAGCGCTCGCCCTGATCGTACTCCGGCGCGATCGACATGCCCGGCCAATCCTTGCCTGATACTTTATGATAGACAGCGCCGTCCTCACGCTGCATCTTCTTCAGGAAATCCAGCTTATACTTAACTTCGATCAATAGATCAGGAAGCTCGGTCTGCCGCTCCTCTGTCGACAACCCTTCCGGTAAGACGAATTGCCCTTTGCTGAATTTATCAGCATTCAACTCGTACGCCAATAGCAGCTGTGCAGCAGTGACAGAACCCGGCGTCATATACTTGCCATAGTCGCCAGCATCGTACCAGCCGCCCAACATGTCTAGTGCATCACCTTGTTGCTGGAACTCGTCTGTGAAGTACATCTTGGCCTCTGCATCCTGCGGATGCCCCATTGCATGCTCCAGTCCCGTCCAAGGGTCTTGCAGCTCAATATTGGCGCGTCCCAGTGTATAAGACCGAACTGCTTCCATGTAAGACTCGCGGTACACGTCTCTATGAATCGCGAACGGCAGCGAGACGCCATGACCAGCAACTTCTATATAATAGGAACCCGGTATGTTGAAATCTGTAAAGTTGGCATGTCGAACCCGATCACCTGAGTTGACATCATCGATCTCCTCGCCTAATTGTCCCGAATATACAATCTGATTCTGATGAATGTCGACAATGTGGAATACGTTCACACCTTCTGTATTGACGACCATTGCCTTCTTCGGAAAGTCCGGCAGATAGCCTACTTGGTTGACCTTAATATGTCCGCCAATGCTAGGGATACCGACATCTGTAATGTCGTTATACAAGAACATCTTCGAGAATGTGATCGAGCCTGAACCAGACAACGGAGACAGGTTGATCCCCTTGACCCATTCCAGATTCAAGGCTTCATCATCCGGTACAGGGTTGTAATCTGTGCGATGTGCAAATTCGGTGAACGGTATGTACCACGTTCTTCCTTCTGCAGCATCATCCGTAATGATCTTCTCATAGCTGGCTCCATCCCGGTCCACCAATTCAATCCGCACGTCATGGCCGGTATTACCCTGGACCGTTAATTCTAGTCCGTCGAATGATGACCAATCCTCTTCTATCGTAGCCGGCACGCCTGCATAGCCGCCAGCGGCAATGTCATAGGTAATCGTGACAGAACCGTCGTCATTCTTCGTTCGCTCCATGACAGAAGCCGGATCCTGGAACATGTCGTTGACTGTGAATTTGGTCATGTAGTCATGATATACAGCCCCTGCAACCGTGCTGCTAACTGCCGGATCCGATGCGATGGATACAGCGCTCCCTGCATGCGCTGATGCAAGCTGCACTGGCTTGTGTGTAGCAGCGGCAGCTGTACCTTCCTCCCCAATCAAGTACATGTCAGAGAAGTACATCGTACCTTCGCCGGACAGGGGAGACAACGTAATGCCAGTAATCACTTCAAGCGTCAACGGTGTATCTGTAGGCGCCCCGTCAGGCTGCCAGCTGCGCTTGGCTACCTCGTCGAACAACAACGTAACTTCCTTGCCTGCTGCGCTGTCATCCTTCACTATCCATTCCCATCTCACGTCATATCCGTCTTGAAATTCAACACGAACTTCATCTCCGGTATTGCCTGCTACTGTAAACTGTATGCCCTCAATGCCGGTCCAATCCTCAGGAAGAATGGCATTAACACCCATCCAGCCTCCCGTCTGATGGCTGTAATCGACTTGCAAGCGGTCATCCTCGATTACTCCTGTAATCGTCGAGCCGCCGCCTTCGAATTTGCCCGTGAAGAACTGCGTATAATCGGTCGTCAAGGATGCACTGCCTTCGGGTTCTGGAAGTACATGCTCAATGCCATCATCATAAGCTTGTTCATTCTGGGTGAAGTAGGAGAGTGCGAAGAACACAGGTGCCGTGTAATCTATCGCATATTCATTCGATGCATAGGAATCTATGACATCCAAATATGCCTTCGCTGGAGCAGGATTGGCCTCTGCCAAGAGCTGATCCAACGCTGGATCGCCTCCGTAGATATTCGGTCCGCCTACTAATAATCCCGGAATATAGGTTCCAGTGCTATTCATCATCCGATTATGCGGATTGCTGACAGCCTTCGTACCGGAACCGGTCAAATAACTGTACCCGGTAGCATTCCGTCCTAGAATGTAATGCACTTGCGCCAACGCGCCGTTCACGTAATTCTCGTTCGGTACGAGACTGTTAGCGAGCAACAGCATGTTCCCCTTGCTGACAGCATTCTTCGCGGAAGCCCAAGTATATTCTGTTGGTAGCAAGGAAGTATGGTAGCCATCAACTTCGATCTGCTCTACAATGTCATCGGCATAGGCCAGTAGTGCTGCTGTAACCGCTGCCTGCTTGTCGGCATCTGCACTTGGAGCCGTTGCATAGGCATAATGGCCGAATGCTGATCCATCAAGCCAAGATGGGAATTCTACCTCAGCATGCAAGGTTTCGTTCATCAGCAGATCCGATTCATACTTGCTCTGACCTGTAGTCTTGAATAACTCTGCGGCAGCCCAGTAGCGCTCCTCGCTGTCTGTATACTTGTCATAAGCGCCTGATCCGCTGTCCTGCCCCTCGTCGAATTGGAAGTACGGCTCTGGGTGGTTCTCCAAGTACGAGTAGGCCAGCTCCGCCTTCTCTAGCAGAACTTGCGCATACGCTGCGTCATACGACTCGTATGCCCGAGACGCCATCGCCAATGTCGCTGCATACATGGCCGTACCGTATGTGGACAGCCCAAATATGTAGCGCTCTTGGGTATCTGCCTCAGGCGCAATCGTCATGCCCGGAAATTCCTTCCCGGCCACCTTATGGTAGACAGCGCCGTCTGGACGTTGCATCTTCATGAACCAATCTAATTCAAACTTCACTTCCACCAATATGTCCGGCATACTGGTCTGACGTTCTGCTTCGGAGAGACCGTCCGGAATCATGAATTGCCCCTTCTTGAACTTGTCCGGCTCCAGCTCATAAGCAAGCAGCAATTGGGCAACCGTAACAGCCGCAGGGGTTATATACTTCCCATAATCTCCTGCGTCATACCAACCGCCGCTGACATCGATCGTATCGCCAGCTTCATAGTAGTCATCGCTCACATACATCTTGGCTTCCGCATCATGCGCATGCCCAATATTATGCTGCAATCCAGTTACCGGATCATTCATCTCTACATTCGATCTGCCCAAGGTATATGAGCGTGCCGCATCCAGGAATGATTGTCGGTATACATCGTTGCCAATTCGGAACGGATAGGAGAGACCTGCCCCGTCTACCCACAGCATGTAGGTGCCTTCTGCGTTATAGTCCGAGAAGTCTGCTGCTCGAACCGTATCTCCAGAATTAGCATCCGTTACAGGCTCGCCCAAAACTCCTGTATACACAGGTTCATTCGTGTACACATCTATTACATGGAATGTATTCGTGCTATTCACGTCGTCCGTAACAACGACAGCTTGCTTGGGGTAGTTCAGCAAATAACCAACCTGATTCACCTTAACCTTCTCCCCCATGCCGACCCATTCACTCTGCTCAGTCGGTTCAGTTGCATGTGCTGCGGGATTAGGAGAGAAGTAGAAGCCGCTAATAGCCATAGCTAAAATAATGAATCCTATTATGCCCTTCATGAAGTACACTCGCATTCAGACAACTCCTCCTCATTGTAGTCATACAGAACATATGAAGAACCTAGCACATACCCAGAACCGAGAGAAGTTCTTCTCTCGGCTCACGGTCGTCATATTACTGTGCGTAATACTTACTGATTGGCTAGGAACTCATCGAACTGACGCTGCTTCTCTGCCAGTACATCGTCAAGACCGGCTGCTTTCATCTTCTCGATATAGTTGGGCAGCACTTCATTCGGATCAACAGCACCGACATTCAAGGCACTGTCATATTCTGTACGAATATTCACCAGTGCAGCGATCTCTGTCTTGACTGCTTCGCCATCGAACGTAAAGCCCAGTCCAGGAGATGCAATACCTTCTTCATTGAAGCTCTTGAACTTCTCCCACTTCTGCGGATCTTCTGTATCCCATAAGTAATTCAGGAACTGGTTGCCGAACATCCAAGCAGAAGCCGGGGAATAATTCGCTGTCTGCTCGGTAGGCGCAATAATCTCACCGTCCCGTGTATAATGCTCATCCTCAATACCGAAGTTAAGCAAATTGTTCAAGTACTTATCCGTGTGCAGCATATTAATGAACATGAGCGCACGTTCTGGATGCTCCGAAGATTGCGAGATCGCCAGCATAGAGCCTGCTGTCTCTGAAGTGGCAATTGTCTTCTCCGTTAATTCAAGCTGCTTCAGCTTGCCGGTTAATCCAAGTGTGCTCGCCAGCTCCGCATCCTTGCCGGGCTTAAGCGAAGATGGAATCATGAACACATTGCCTGCTTTCAACGCATCGCTAGTAGAGAGTGTTGTAGTAGTAGCATCCTGATTGATGTAGCCTGCTTGGAAGAACTCATGTACCAGGTCCAAGTGATCCGTATAGCGATCAAATTCATAACGCGGCTTGATCGTCGTGCTCTCCTCGTCCTTCAAAATAACACCTGGCACATTGGAGTCACCAAGAGGATCATAGAGACCGATATAATCCGAGTTGAAGTTCTCCCCGTTCCGCAAGAAGAGCGGGATCATCTCTGGTCTCGCTTCCTTCACTGCCTGCAGAATCGGACGAAGGCCATCAAGCGATGTGACCGCATCCATATCAAGTCCGAGCTCCTCCGCAATATCCGATCGGTATACTACACCGCCTGAGGCTGCAAGCTCCTTATTCGTCGGAATGCCATAATTGTTGCCGTCAATCTTGGAGCCAGACAGGAATGCCGGGTCCAAGGAATCCACAATTTCTTGGCCCGCTTCTGTATTAGCCAGCAGATCATCCAGCGCTAGAAATGCACCTTTGGTTACGTTCACGACATAGTTGCTCCATTGCGCAGTGAAATAAATATCTACCGGTTCACGGGATGCAATCATCAAGTTAACCTTCTGATCCCATTGTCCCCATTCAATCGGTTCAATCGTGATCGTAGCATTGATGTTCTCCTTCAAGTACGTATTGATCTCTGCCATCACTTTATCATGATCCTTCTGCTTCGTTCCGGGATAAACCATTCTCAGCTCAACCGGCTCGAGCTCCTCCGTTGCTACTTCACTTCCGTCGTTGTTAGCCTCTGGTGTATGGTTATTGCCTTGTGAAACATTTGAAGCGTTTTCACTGTTGCTGTTACTGTTGCCACCACCGCACGCAGCAAGCACAAGTGACATTGTGAATACGATAATAAGCACCGTCAACAAGCTTTTCTTCCCTTTGTTCACCATTCGATTACGACCCTCCATTAATTTTTACTTGCTATCCGATACATCGGAATAGCTGCAGGAGCTCTCTATGGAAGGAGAACCCCCTTCCTAACCTATTCTATGTTGTCGGAGCCCGCCAAACTACTTACGAAAACAACGAAACTTTTGCTAGAGCAACGAAAATAAAATCCCCACTCACGGCACAACAAAAAAGCTCCCCTTATTCACAGTCGGTTCATGCCATGAACCCGTCTGCAACAAGGAGAGCCTGTCTGAATCATGTTAGAAACTGTGAAGTTACATTGCAAAAACATCTATCGCAAGCTGCGCATCAAAACCGCAAGCAAGACAAACAATGATTTGCCAAGTCTGACCTGCTGAATTAATAGGCTGTTGTACTTTCGAGGTATCTTCAAGACTTGGTGCTTGGTACTTGGTGGGTGCTGGGTGCTGTTGCTTGATGCCGAGATACGACTCGTGCTCGAATAACGGAACAATGTGGACGAATTCACCGGCAAGCGCATGTATATTGATGACGTAAAATAGTTTGTGTAATTCGGTAAAAAGTGTATTCACAAATAGAAGAAGGTAGGGTACTCTCGGAATT
>CAJXLT010000030.1 GCA_913056365.1 uncultured Paenibacillaceae bacterium
ATCCGAGCTACACGGGGACTTGGCTCCTCCCGCGACCGGACTTTCACCAGCTAGAAGATGCGTGCCTCTGGGCACGCAAAAAAGGAAAAAAGCCCCCCACCTTCGTGGAGGGCGCGCGATGAAACGTCAATCCTTTATTGCTCAAATTGATACAGCGGTGTGCTAAGGTAACGCTCCCCGTTGGAAGGAAGAACCGCTACTACTCGCTTGCCTTTGCCCAGTTCCTTCGCTACCTTCAGAGCGGCGAAGATCGCTGCACCGGAGGAAATACCGCCGAGGATTCCTTCTTCCTTCGCTACCTTGCGGGACGTTTCGAATGCTTCTTCATTCTCAACGGTGATAACACCATCGTAAATTTCCGTATTCAGAATATCCGGTACGAAGCCTGCGCCAATCCCTTGGATCTTATGGGGTCCTGGCTTGCCGCCGGACAAGATCGGGGAGGCAGTCGGCTCAATTGCGTAAACCTTAATATTCGGGAAGTTCTGCTTCAACACTTCACCCGCACCTGTAATCGTACCGCCTGTACCGATACCGGAGATGAAGGCATCCAGCTTGCCGTCGTGATCATTGATCGCTTGGACAATCTCTGGACCTGTCGTTTCACGATGGATCTTCACATTCGCTTGGTTATTGAACTGCTGCGGCATAAAGTAATCCGGGTTCTCCGCCTGCAGCTCTTCCGCACGCTTGATCGCGCCCTTCATGCCCTCCGCACCCGGCGTCAGTACCAGATCTGCACCATAGGCTCGCAACAGGTTGCGGCGCTCCATGCTCATCGTCTCTGGCATAACGAGAATTGCTTTATACCCTTTGGCCGCTGCAACCATAGCAAGACCAATACCGGTGTTGCCGCTGGTAGGCTCGATAATCGTTGAACCTGGCTTCAACAGACCTTCCTGCTCCGCTACTTCCACCATGCTAATCGCAATCCGGTCCTTCACGCTTGCGCCCGGGTTCTGATACTCCAGCTTCACGTAGATTTCCGCGCTGTCTTCCGGCACTACCCGGTTCAAGCGAACCAGCGGCGTATCGCCGATAAGTTGAGTGACATTTTGTACGAGTTTAGCCATCTTGATCCCTCCCATAATGATACGGCGGTTATGTATGAAACCGTCGTTTGTATTAATCCGAGTAATCTAATCGGTTTTATCCTGACTATAGCTTATCAACCGAGCGAACCCTTGTCAATACAGATTTTGCGGATCAGTCTTTAGCCAATTCAGCCAGTTCTTCTCCAGTGAACCGATGCGGTTCGTTGCAAAAATGGCAGATCACCTCTGCACCGTCATCCTCGTTCCGCATGTTCTCCAGCTCCTCCTTGCCCAAGCTGCGTAGCATGCCTTCCACGCGATCGCGCGAACAACGGCATTGAAACCGCACTTCTTGTTCCCCCAATAACCGGAAGCTAGGAATAATCTGCTTCACAATTTGCTCTAAGCTCTCTCCGCGATCCAACAGTTCTGTAATCGGTCGGATTTGCGAAAGCTGCTTCTCTATCTCCGCAATACGTTCTTCACTGAGTCCGGGGAGAAGTTGAATAATGAACCCCCCTGCAGCCCGAATCGATTCATCCGGATCGATCAGCACACCGAGCGCTACCGCGGACGGCGTCTGCTCTGACTTCGCAAAGTAATAGGTGAAATCCTCTCCAAGCTCGCCAGACACGATCGGTACACTGCCGCGATACGGCTCACGCATGTTGAGATCCTTAATAATATACAAGGTTCCTTGTGTGCCGACAGCTCCGGCCACGTCAAACTTGCCAAGCGCATTAGCGTCCAAATCAACATGAGGATGATCGACATAGGCCCGTACCTCGCCATGCGCGTTGGCATCTACTACAATCTGACCGATAGGACCGTCGCCCTGAATGCGAATCGTAACCTTCTCCTCACCCTTCATCAGTCCGCCGATCATCAAGCCTGCTGTGGCCGCCCGTCCCATCGCCGCTGTCGCCGTCGGCCATGTGTCTTGACGCCGCCGCAATTCCTCGATGACACCGGTACACTGCACAGCAATCGCCCGAACGCTGCCGTCCTCGGCTGTGCCGCGAATCATCTTATCCATCTTCCATCGTCACCCCTTGTTGCGATTATAAATCACTTGCAAGCCTTGCAGCGTCAACAGTCCGTTCACAGTCTCAATCGTCCGCGATTCTGCTGCAATCAGGTCAGCCAAGCCGCCTGTTGCAATCACTCGCGGATTCGTTCCGTACTCTTCGCGTATACGCTGGACGATGCCGTCCACCTGGCCGGCATAACCGAAGATGATCCCTGCCTGCATCGAGCTTACAGGATTACGGCCGACAACACCACTCTTCGGCTTGACCAGTTCGATGCGCGGCAGCTTGGCCGCCCGTTGATACAAGGCTTCCGTCGAAATACCGATGCCCGGCGCAATCGCACCGCCCAAATAATGACCGTTCTCATCGATATAGTCGAATGTGGTTGCTGTGCCGAAATCAACGACAATTAAAGGAGGACCATACAGCTCGATCGCCGCGATTGCATTCACAATTCGATCGGCACCGACTTCCCGCGGATTCTCATATTTAATATTCAACCCTGTCTTGATACCCGGCCCTACGATGAGCGGGGCCTGCTTTAAGTATTTCTCACAGAGTGATTCCAATACGAACATTAACGGCGGGACAACGGACGAGAGGATAACCCCTTCAATCTGTTCGGTGTCAATGCCAGCATAGCTAAACAGGCCGTGGATCGTCATGCCGTATTCATCCGCGGTAGCAGAACGGTTCGTACTGAGGCGCCAATGATGTAGAAGCTGGTCGCCTTCGTACAGGCCCAATACGATATTGGTATTACCCACATCGATAACCAAATTCATACCCGTCTCTCCTTCCGTTCATTCAGGTCGAGACTAATGTCGAGCGTTGCCACCGATGAAGTGAGGCCGCCTGCGCTGATCACATCCACTCCGGTTTCGGCAATCGCTCGAACCGTATCGAGTGTCACACCGCCGGAGGCTTCAATGACCACGTGCGGTGCTTGCTCTCGAATACGCGCAACCGCAGCACGCATCGCTTCGAGCGGCATATTATCCAACATAATAATATCCGCTCCCGCCTCAATTGCTTGCTCCAACTCATGCGCCTGCTCCACTTCCACTTCAATCTTCATCGTATGTGGAATCGCTGCACGCGCGGCTTCTACCGCCGCCTGAATACCACCAGCTGCCTTAATGTGATTATCCTTAATCATAACAGCATCATATAACCCAAAGCGATGGTTATGCGCGCCGCCTATGCGTACCGCATACTTCTCCAGCAGCCTATGGCCAGGTGTCGTCTTGCGCGTATCTACCACGCGGACAGGCAAGCCCTCCACAGCATCTGCGAAGGTGCGGCATTTCGTCGCAATGCCTGACATACGCTGCAACAAATTCAACGCCAGCCTCTCCCCTAGCAGCAAGCTCCTAGCCGGTCCTTCCGCTTCAGCGATGATGCTGCCGACCTTCACCGCTTCGCCGTCCTGCATCAACGTCCGGAACGAAATCGACGGATCGACTTCGTGAAATACTGATTCTGCAATCTGCACTCCCGCAAGAATGCCTTCCTGCTTCGCATGGATGATTGCCTTCGCCTGCGTCTCCGGCGCTACAGCTGCATTTGTCGTGACATCACCCGTTCCGATATCCTCCATTAGCCATTCTTGAATCATGCGGCGTACCGCATGCTGATTAAATGCTGTCATCCACGATCCGCTCCTCTGTTAGTCCCTTATCCCGCTGGAGAACAATATGCTTGCGCCAGACGAGGTCGTCCCGTTCTGGGAAATCCTCACGATAATGACCGCCTCGGCTTTCTTCGCGAGCTAACGCTGCCTGACCGGTCAACAGCGCAGTCGTTAACATATTCGCAAACTCAAATTCTTCTCTTCGGGTCAAGCAAGCTTGGAATAATGGCAACTGACGGCTTAGCTCGTCCAATGCTTTCTGCAAATCCGCACTGTTGCGCTTCAGACCGACAAACCGCAGCATGATCTTCTGCAGCTTCAGCCTTCTCTCAACGACCGCCTGTACCGGTACATCCTTGCGCCCTTCCTCCACAACTAGATCTGGAACACCTTCGGATAGCGGAAGCTCAGCGATTCGATTGACAATGCGCTGACCATACACAATCGCCTCCGACAACGAGTTGCTTGCCAGACGATTGGCTCCATGAACGCCTGTATTGGAAACTTCCCCGCATGCAAACAGTCGCTTAATCGAAGTCTCCCCGTTCAGATCGGTCTTAACGCCGCCCATCATATAGTGAGCTGCCGGTGCTACCGGAATCCAGTCGGAGGTCAAGTCAAGACCGTACTGCAGACAAAATTGATAGATGGTAGGGAAACGCTTGCGAATCCATTCTTCCGACTCGTGCGTAATATCTATGTAGACGAATGTAGATTTCGTAGCCTCCATCTCGGATACGATAGCGCGCGCTACCACATCTCGCGGAGCCAGCTCCAGTTGAGGATGATACCGCTCCATGAAGCGCTCCCCTTTGATATTACGCAGTACAGCGCCTTCTCCTCTGACCGCTTCAGAGATCAAGAAGCGCGGAGCCCCTGGATAGCACAAGGAGGTCGGATGGAATTGGATGAACTCCACATCACGAATGTCCGCTCCTGCCCGATAAGCCATGGCAATGCCATCTGCTGTCGCAATATCTGGATTCGTCGTATATCGATACAACTGTCCCGCGCCGCCTGCACAGAGAACCGTCGATTGACTGCGTACGAAGACGCGGCTGCCATCCGACCTCTGAACCAACGCTCCGACACATTCCCCTTCATCCGTGACTAGATCAATGACAAAGTGATCGTCCCACACTTCTATCTCGCTCTTATGCTTCACAATTTCATTGAGTGCCCGTACGACTTCGGCACCTGTTGCATCGCCGTGAGCATGTAAGATGCGGCGGTGACTATGCGCGCCTTCCTTCGTCAGCGCAATCTCCCCATTCTCTTCATCGAACTGGGTGCCGAGACGCATCAGTTCCCATACGAGCTCAGGACCTTCATGCACCAACACATCAACCGCTTCATGCGAGCATAAGCCGGCACCGGCAATCAACGTGTCCTGCCGATGATAGGCAGGGGAATCGTCTTCTGCTAGTACGGCAGCAATCCCTCCTTGAGCATACTGGGTGTTGCTGTCGTACATAGACTTCTTCGTAATCATGAGCACCGGCTGGTGGTCACTAGCCTTAATTGCCGTGAATAAGCCTGCAATCCCTGCGCCGATCACTAAGCATGAAGTCTCGATCTGGGGCAATACCTTGATGTCGAAATCGACCAAATACCGAGGAACCATCCTCATCGCCTGCTTTCTGTATCCGAAATCTATTGCTATACGTGTACATAAGGTTGGTTGTGTGGAGCCGATGAGCGAAAAAGTGAGAGGCTTCCAGGAAGCCTCTCACCCATGTACGGCATACAGCCTGCTCATGTCTCTCGCTTATTTCCCAGCAACCTCAAGCATCCGTTCCAACGACCGTCGCGCTTTATCCGCAACAGGCGTCGGCACATAAATCTGAGGGGACATCTTCTCCAAACATTTCACCAGCTTCTTCAAGTTGTTGACCTTCATGTTCGGGCACACCAGAAACTTGCTGGCGAAGTGGAACGTCTTGTTCGGGCTGTCCATCCGCAGCTGATACCCCGTGCCGTCCTCGGTGCCTACAATAAATTCCTGCTTGTCAGATTCCCGGCAGTGCTTAATAATCGCTGTCGTGCTTCCAACAAAATCCGCCATCGCCACGACCTCAGGACGGCACTCGGGATGCACGACAAACTCTGCATTCGGATGTAGCGCCCGCATCTCCTCGACATCCTTCACCGTCAACATGTCGTGTGTATTGCAGTACCCTTCCCAAATGATCATTTTCTTATCCGTATGCTGCTGCACATAATGCCCTAAGTTTTTATCCGGACACCAAATAACAGTATCACTCTCTACGGAGTTGACGATCTTCACCGCATTGGCCGACGTACACACAATGTCAGTCTCCGCCTTCACATCAGCGGTCGAGTTAATATACGTGACGACCGGTACGCCGGGATGCTCCGCCTTCAGCTTGCGAAGTCCGTCTGCATTCACCATATCGGCCATCGGGCAACCTGCCCGCTCATCCGGAATAATGACGGTTTTGTTCGGAGCCAGTATCTTCGCGCTCTCCCCCATGAAATGCACACCGCAAAAAACAATCACATCCGCATCGGTCGATGCGGCCTTCTGTGCCAGCAAAAATGAGTCTCCGCGAAAATCCGCGACTTCTTGTATTTCATCCCGCTGATAATAATGAGCGAGTATAATGGCATTGCGTTCTTTCTTCAATTGCAACAGCCGTTCCTTCAGCTCGGCGTCACGCTCCGCTTTACGTTCCAAGGCTAGTGCTTCCATGCGGACCGCCCTCCTTTTTGATTAGACAATGTTTGTGAAAATAAGCACATGCGTGAGTCACGTTATTAATTAGTATGGAATGACTGAACGATATTTATTTGCTCACACATGACATGAAAGCAGTTTACAACTAATTTACAGCACCTGCCGAACAGTGTCAATGCACAATTGACGCAAGGCAGCGCTTAATGTGAAATTTCACATATACCTAAGCTTGCTCGTATCATTCTTAGGGTATAAAAAAACTGACGCAGCATTATTCGCTGCGCCAGTCTGTTCAAGCTATTCCTTCTTATCCTTATCGTCTGGCTCATCTGAATCGGTTGGGGTCTGTTCATTCCCATCTTGCGGTTGTTCAGACTTCGATTCATCTGGAGCTGACTTGTCCTCAGACTTGCGATCAAAGTCGAGCTTATTGCCTTCATGATCTTGATCCTGCTCCTTGATCGTCACCTTCGGCTGATCCTCAGCCTTCTCCGCTGTTTCCTTCTGCTGTTGGTCGTCACCGTTATCCTTGTGACGCTCACGCAGGTTTTCTTCCAGCTTGCCAGTCTCCAGCAGCTCTGTAATCTGATCTCTCTCGAGCGTCTCGAACTCAATCAGCTTGTTGGCGATCAGATGAACCTTATCCTCATGCTTGGTCAAGATTTCACGAGCTTGCTCATAGCTGGCACGGATCATGGCCTGCATCTCCTGATCGATCTCGTAAGCAATCTGATCACTGTAATTCTGCTCATGACCGATATCGCGACCAAGGAACACTTGCCCTTGGCTTTGGCCGAACTGCATCGGACCAAGCTTGTCGCTCATGCCGTATTCCATAATCATAGCGCGTACTATACCGGTCGCCTTGCGGAAATCATCATAAGCACCTGTGCCAACCTCACCGATATACAGTTCTTCTGACACTCGACCGCCGAGCAAGCCAGTTACCCGATCAAGCAACTCATTCTTCGTCTGCAGCATGCGATCTTCGCCATCCTTCGGAATCATCATCGCATAACCGCCTGCGCGTCCTCTCGGTACAATCGTCACTTTGTGAATGACATCCGCATGACGCACGTAATAACCTATAATCGTATGGCCCGCTTCGTGATAGGCAACGGTTCGCTTCTCACGTTCGCTAATCACACGGCTCTTCTTCTGGGTACCGACTACGACGCGATCGAATGCCTCATCGAGCTCATCCATGCCGATCTCCTTCTTATTGCGGCGCGCAGCAATTAGCGCGGCTTCATTCAGCAAATTCTCCAAATCCGCTCCGGTAAATCCAGTCGTATACCTAGCCAAGATATCCATCCGGACATCCTTGCCGAGCGGCTTGTTCTTCGCATGAACCTTCAGTACAGCTTCGCGTCCCTTCACATCTGGACGATCTACCGTAATCTGACGGTCGAAGCGTCCCGGGCGCAGCAAAGCAGGGTCTAGAATATCCGGTCGGTTCGTGGCGGCTACGATAATAATACCTTCGTTCGCACTGAATCCGTCCATCTCAACAAGCAATTGGTTAAGCGTCTGCTCACGCTCATCATGACCGCCGCCCAGACCAGCGCCCCGCTGACGTCCGACAGCGTCAATCTCATCGATAAAGATAATACATGGCGCATTCTTCTTCGCTTGCTCGAACAGGTCACGCACACGCGACGCGCCGACCCCGACGAACATCTCTACGAAATCCGAGCCGCTGATGCTGAAGAACGGAACGCCCGCTTCCCCTGCAACCGCCCTAGCCAATAACGTCTTACCTGTTCCTGGAGGACCATTCAACAGTACGCCCTTCGGAATGCGCGCTCCGACTGCGGCGAATTTACGCGGATCCTTCAGGAATTCTACAACCTCGACAAGCTCTTGCTTCTCCTCATCTGCACCTGCCACATCCTCGAAGGTAACCCGCTTCTTCTCTTCATTATATAAGCGTGCGCGGCTCTTGCCGAAGTTCATGACCTTGCCGCCGCCGCCCTGCGCTTGATTCATCAGGAAGAAGAACAGAATGAAGATGATCACGAATGGAATGATCGATGTCAGAAAAGTAACCCAAGCGCTTGGTGTATCCATTGGCTCCATATAGAGCACAACGCCTTGTTCCTCCAAGTAACTGAACAACGTATCTACGACAGGGGCTCGAACCTCAAAGTGCTCCTCATTCCCCGCAAATACGCCTGTGACCTCATATGTATAACCGTCCCACTTAGCTGTGACCGATTGTACGTTACCACTCTCCACCTGAGCTAGAAATTCAGTGTATGAAAGCGGCTTTTGCTGGTCGTTCTGACTGCTGATAAAATGAACAATACCGACAACTACCAGAAAAATTAGCAGGTAAAATCCGGTATTACGGATGAATCGGTTCATCCCCTACCTCCTCTCGAAAAGGGCGCGTTGATGTATATTTGGCACTACTTCCACAAGATTAAAACAAGCTTCAAATATTGTACCATAGTCTGTCAGGCAATCACAATAGAAGCACTTGCTCGACAGCAGATTGTCCCTGTCTAAGTGTAGATCGCTTCCTTCAGCACGCCGATGAACGGCAGATTGCGATACTTCTCCGCATAGTCGAGTCCATACCCAACTACGAACGCATCCGGCAGCACGAAACCCTTGTAATCTGCTTCCAGTCCGACCGTGCGCCGTGTCGGCTTGTCGAACAACGTGACGATCTTGACCGTCAATGCGTTGCGCCGTTCCAGTATATCTACAAGGTAACTGAGCGTTAGACCGCTGTCGATAATATCCTCTACGATCAGGACGTCCCGACCTTCTACCGTCACATCCAGATCCTTAATAATCTTGACGACACCAGATGACTTGGTAGAGTTACCGTAGCTGGATACTGCCATGAAGTCGACTTCAAGCGGCACATCGATTCGCTTCACTAAATCAGAAAGGAACATAAAGGCGCCTTTCAACACACAAATAACGAGCGGATTACGCCCTTCATATTCGCGGCTGATTACTTCCCCCAGTTCCTTCACCTTGGCTTGAATCTGTTCTTCGCTATACAACACTTCTTCAATGTCATTGCGCAATGCATGGGCCTCCTAGCGTTGGTTCTAATATTGTATGATGCTGCTCATGCGGATATGTACTGCCGAACGGGTCCGATCAGAAACTAGAGCGATGTCAGATCGGCGAACACCCGGGATCCAGATGACGCAATCATCAGCATCCGTCAGCAGCGGCATCGTGTCTCTCTCGGAGGCGGGAATCTTGGCATCGATGAACATATCTTTCACCTTTTTGCTGCCGTTTAACCCTTGGATGCGCATTCTATCGCCCGGTTTGCGAGAACGGACACTTAAGGGCATCCTCAATTGTTCTGCATCGAGCCATGCTTCACGACTGTCTACGTTGGCTGCGAACTTACTTGCCGCGGTCGACTCTTGTTCAAATTCGAGTGCTACGCCCGCCTCCATCACCTTCACGATTGCAGGCCATGTAGAAATTTCATACACATAGGCAGAAGACGACACCTTCTCCTGAACAGTTGTCAGATACAGCGTATCGTAGGCTCGTTCCAATCTGATACTGCCGACGATTGTGTATCGGGCGTTCGGTGCGGCCTGGCTGTGAACCGTGTGCCTGATCTGCTCAATGTGCTTGAACGTGACAGCATCATTCTCCCCCGAAAGATAATTCAATACTAGATGAATCAATCTTCTTTGTAAAGCCGGATGCAGCCCTGCCAATTGACTCACAGACAGGCAGGCTGAGCCTTCCTCCACCGTCGTTATCTCCGCATACAGCTTCTCCGCTTGCTCCTTCATATAAGCGTCTTCATCACCCAGAATTTGTGCTGTGCGATTGAGGCTCTGCGTTGCACCTGGACTAAAGTCCTCAAGCAGCGGGAGCACGTCAAGCCGGATAGCATTCCGGGTGTAAATGCGCTTATTGTTGCTGGCGTCTATTCGGTAATCGATGCGCTGCTCCCGACAGTATGAGACAAGCTCTGTCTTATAAGTACGCAGCAGCGGGCGAACGAGTTCCATATTTTTCTCCATACGTTTGATCGGCATGCCTGCTATCCCATGACTACCGCTTCCGCGCAGTAGACGCATCAACACAGTTTCTGCTTGATCGTCAGCGTGGTGTCCTAACGCAATCTTGCTCGCCCTCCACTGATTCGCTGCCTCGACTAAGAAAGCATAACGAAGCTCGCGTGCGCGGTCTTGCGCATTACCTGGATGTACTTGCAGTTCCTCAGGTAATGAGAGTAACGTGCGATAACAGGGGATGCCTAGCTGCTCTGCGAACGCCTCTACCCAATCCGCCTCTTGCCGAGACTCTTCCCCGCGAAATCCGTGGTCGACGTGAGCGGCTGCCAGCTGCCACTTATAAGTATGGGCAAGGGCATGCAGCGCATGCAACAGAGCGGCTGAGTCGGGACCGCCAGATACCGCGACAAGGATGCGGTCTCCTGTCTGCAGCAGGCTCTCTTCTTCGATTGTTCTTCTCAGCTGTGCAAGCAACTCCATCGCCATCACCCCTATTTTACCCACAAAAGTGAAGTATTGCTCCGTAGCTTATTCCGATTACTTTTGCGGGGCCCGATATGACACTCACCAAAAAAGTGAAGTATTGCTCCGTAGCTTATCTCCCTAAGAATAGACCAACCACATTAGGAATACAAAAGTAAGAAACGAGCTTGCGAATGCCACAGGTAGCCATGGCAGATGAAGCGGCTCGAGCGCCTTCAGTCCGCCCCATTTCAATAGCTGTTGCCGGTAATCCTGCAGCGCTTCACCTGTTGAAGCATAACGGTTATGTATGGCTTTGGACAAGAAACCGGCAATCGGCTTGCAAGCCGGTGTCTGACGAGCTAATGTCAGCAACTGCTCAGGCCCTCGGTTTTGTGGGATATGGCCTGCCCTTGCATCGAATTGCTCATGACCAGCTAATAACCGCAATCCAAGCACTGCCACTGCAAAAATATCATAAGATGGCTCCGCCGTGCGACTGCCTGCATGCCAATAGCCGCGATCGTACAGCTCCGTGAACTGGCGCACCGAGTCGCCGAAGCGGCTAACGCCGCCGTAATCGACCAACGCCGCTCGACCGCTTTCGGACACAAGGATATTCTCCGGCTTCACATCGCCGAACGCCCAGCCTTGACGATGGAGCTCATCCAACCTAGCGAGCAGCTGCCGGATCAAGATGTAAGTCCAATCCCGCCCACGCTTGGCGATGAAAGCCGTAACCCGGACACCCTCGACGTAAGGCATCACATAGAAAGGACAACGAATGCCCTCCACCTCTGCATCATCTGCGTCCAGCAAATAAGGCTTGTCCTTACTGTTGAGCCCACTGAGTAAATTAATCTCAGACTGCAACCCAGCCGCATCATAACCCAGTTTCAAGGCAGCTACCTGCTTTCGTCCTCGGGACACCAAGTATACGCAGCCATTCGCCCCTTCGCCCAGCAGTCGTTCTATGAGATATGTTCTTTCATTATATAATCCCCTAATTCGAGCACCGGTTGGCAACATCCTAGCCGAAGCCGACCGCACGCTCTCTTGCTTAGACCATATAGTCACGGAATAACCCCTCACGAGTTTGCAGAGGTTCAACAACTGCGTAATCATCGCGATTCGCTTGCGCAGATGATGGCCCTGCCATATATTTCAACACTTCTATTATAGCAGGTCCTGTGGGCGTTGTGCCCTTCATATTCAGTTTTTGAAAGAGCTTGTCCGGTGCTGACAGATCTGACGACCATCCTAGGTCAAGCTCAACTGATCGTTCCTGCCTTCCCGGGTAATGGAACACTGCAAGCTCGCTCTTCCCTCTACGGGCCTGCAAGCTGAGCATCAAGTCTTGAATCGCTTCCTTGGCAGCGGGCAGCTTGGCGCGCATACTGCCGCTCGCATCAATCAGCAGTGCAACTTGAAGCGCAGCCTCCTCGTTCAATTGGTCCATGACCTCCACTACCTGCGCGCGCTTGCCCGGCGGCAGCGCTGCGACATCAGTATCCTGACCCATAATCGTACTTAGCTCTGTATGGATAACCTGACGAATCGTATGTGCAACGGTCTGCCGTGTCATCATCTGTACCGTACGAGCAATATCCTTGGCATGCACCACGCGGCTCATACCTCCACCGGATGCCGCAATCCGCTCTACTTCTGCCGCGCCGCGCTCTCCCAAATCACCACCGTCCAACACGCCGATCACATTCACAACAATACCGTCCTCATAAGCCTGAGCAGCCGCCGCAGCCGGGTCTATTCCAACATTCGAGCAACCGTCTGTAATCAAGATAATTTGCTTCATTCACTTGTTCCCTCCCTCGTATCCTGGCACGTCAAGCGCTCGGATCACGGACCGACTCTAGCACTCGACTCTATTACCTAGTATGGACGGGGAAGGAGCAATATAACCCTGCTAAGAGTCAATTTCATATTGATAACTTCTGTAGACTCCGAGCTAGTTCTTGTTTGCATGCATACGAATTGCTCTATATCTGGTGATGGAATCTGCTGTTTATCGCATTTTGAAATTGACTCGGGTTAGCATTATTGAGTTCGGATGTGATTTGCCTTTGCCACAGCTTGCTCTTATGGGCAGTGTCAATAAGTTTGTGTATTCAACTTTAGGTAGGGTACATGGAATTGTATAGTGGTGGGCGTAGCCCAAG
>CAJXLT010000031.1 GCA_913056365.1 uncultured Paenibacillaceae bacterium
CGCTGTTCAGTTTTCAAAGTGCGATTACTCTTTTGCCTCGTCACCGTTTCTGCGGCGACTTGATTACTATACCACAGATCGATCGAGTGATGCAAGTGTTTATTTTTCCAAGTTTGCATCTGTCAACCGGACAAGCTGTTACCAGCTTATTACGCTGACAATGTCAATCCGTAACACTGCTATGAGACTCTAATGCTCAACGCGTCTCTTTTGAAGCGGCGAAAACTAATGTATCACATCCACACAGGGAATGCAAGCATTTGGCGCCTACGACTTTTTGCCAATACACTTGCTTATTACCCGTTGCATGTCGAGTGTGCAACATTAGCTATGCTGCAACTAATAAACATTATAAAAAAGAAGCCCACGCACAAAAGCTCTGCCGGACTTCTTTCCTGTGAATACTATCTTTATTCTGTACGTTCGCGCATAAGCGGGAACAGCAATACATCACGGATCGAAGGCGAGTTGGTCAGCAGCATGACTAATCGATCGATGCCGATTCCCAATCCACCCGTTGGCGGCAAACCGAATTCCAATGCGCGGATGAAATCCTCATCCATCATATGGGCTTCTTCATTGCCTTGCTCCCGCTCCTTCAGCTGAGCTTCGAACCGCTCCCGCTGATCAATCGGGTCATTCAGCTCCGTAAAGGCATTCGCATGCTCACGAGCTACAATAAACAACTCGAATCTGTCGGTAAAACGCGGGTCGTCGACACTCTTCTTCGCTAGTGGAGAAACCGCAACTGGATGTCCCATAACAAAGGTCGGCTGAATAAGCGTCGATTCCACGAACGTCTCGAAGAATTCATTCACTATATGTCCGTATGTCATAGACGGCTCGACCTTCACATTATGCTCTTGTGCCAGTCGATGCGCTTCCTCGTCACTCATCTGCGCACTGAAGTCTACGCCCGTTACCTCACGGATAGCATCTACCATGGAAACACGGCGCCAAGGAGTGCCTAGATCTACTTCATAATCCGCATATTGAATCGTAGTCGTACCCAATACTTCTTGAGCAATATGACGAATCAGACTTTCTGTTAGCTCCATAATATCCTTATAGTCAGCGTAAGCTTCATAAAGCTCGATCATCGTAAATTCTGGATTGTGTCGTGTTGACACGCCTTCATTGCGGTAAACACGACCAATTTCATAGACTTTTTCCATACCGCCTACAATAAGCCGCTTCAGATGCAATTCAATCGCAATGCGCATGTACAACTGCATGTCCAACGCATTATGGTGTGTCACGAATGGCTTCGCCGTAGCTCCCCCCGCAATGGCATGCATGGTAGGTGTCTCCACTTCCAGAAATCCGACCGAATCCAAGTAACGACGCATCGACTGAATGATCTTCGAACGAAGAATGAAAGTCTGCTTCACTTCTGGATTGACGATCAAGTCGAGATAACGCTGACGATAACGCAATTCGACGTCCTTCAAGCCGTGGAATTTCTCTGGCAGAGGAATTAACGACTTCGTCAACACCACCAATGAAGTTGCCTTCACCGAGGTTTCACCTGTCTTCGTCTTGAATACAGTTCCTTCAACGCCTACCATGTCACCTATATCGAGCATATCGTAAGCTTCGAACAGTGTGTCACCGATCGTGTCCTTGCGTACGTAAATTTGAATCTTGCCGCTCATATCCTGAATATGAGCGAATCCCGCTTTCCCCATAGAGCGCTTCTGCATGATGCGGCCGGCAATTTTCACCATTACGGGCTCAGCGTCTAGTGCTTCCTTAGTATGTTCGCCATAATTGCTTAGAATTTGCTCAGCTTGATAGGTACGTTCGAATTTGTGTCCGAATGGGTCTACACCGAGATCGCGCAGCTGCCCCAGCTTGTCCCTCCGAATTTGCAGCAGTTCATTGAGTTCTGTTTCTTGCGTCAATCTATCCATCTCCTTATGCTTCGCAGCTTATTCCGAATACTTCCGCGAGGTCCGGTCATGCAAAAAAGCTTCCGATGGAAGCTTTCCTGCGAATCATCCGTCCTACTTCTTGATATCCATAATCTTATACTGAATAATACCAGCCGGTACATTGACATCGACCGAGGATCCTTTTTTCTTGCCAATAATCGCTTTCCCCACAGGGCTTTCATTCGAGATCTTGCTCTGCGATGGATCCGATTCTGCTGTGCCCACGATCGTATATTCCACGGTATCGCCAACCTCAAGATCCTTGAGAATAACCTTAGAGCCGACATTCACAGTCTCGGTATCGACTTCGTCATCGTTAATGATTCGTGCGTTACGCAGCATCTTCTCCAACGTAATGACACGACCCTCGATGAAAGCTTGCTCGTTCTTCGCGTCCTCGTATTCCGAGTTCTCGCTTATATCTCCATACCCGATCGCTACTTTGATCCGTTCCGCAACTTCACGGCGTTTCACGGACTTTAAGTTTTCGAGTTCGTCTTCGAGTTTTTTCAAGCCTTCTTGGGTTAAAATGACTTCCTTCTCGCTCATCTACAACTATCTCCCGTCGTGTGATATTTCGCGTCCCTTCCGTCTGGAACTGCGAGCACATGTAAACTATATATATGACGGTAACCTGTCATGATGACAGGCCGCCCAATCCCTCTTGATGCCTTTTTTTATATTGCATGATTATATGGCATGCCTGTGGAATTGTCAATGACGACCAACGTTGTAAATGGAAGCCGTTACTTCGTCGCCAATCAATGAACAGCGGCCTTCTCGTCTACGGATTCATTGTGCATGAAAGAAGCAACAGCCTCATCAGCCTCAGCCTCAACTTCCTGTACATACGCATCCAAAATACGGACCATCTGATCTCGCTCGACCGCTTCCATTACGGCATCCTTCACACGCGCCGCGCCTTTCATCCCTTTCAAGTACCACGCCATATGCTTGCGCATATCCTTCACCGCAACTCTCTCCGACTTCAAAGCTACGAGGCGGTCCAAGTGCAATACGGCAATGCGCATTTTCTCACGAGGCGTTGGTTCCGGCGGAAGCGTGCCGCTCGTCAAGTATTCAATGGTACGATACAGCATCCAAGGATTGCCCAATGCAGCACGGCCGATCATGACCGCATCACAGCCTGTATGATCCAGCATACGCTTGGCATCCTCTGGCTCGAATACGTCACCATTACCGATAACCGGAATGCCGACAGCTTGCTTCACGTCGCGGATAATGTCCCAATTCGCTGTTCCGGTATACATCTGCTCACGGGTACGACCGTGTACGGATACCGCTTGACCGCCAGCCCGTTCAACCGCCCGGGCATTGTCTATCGCATAGACATGCTCTGCGTCCCAGCCAATACGCATCTTGACCGTAACCGGCTTGTTCACTGCTTCCACAACAGCCGATACCATCTCCTCGATTTTATTCGGATCAAGAAGCCACCTCGCTCCCGCGTCACACTTCGTAATCTTCGGGACTGGACATCCCATATTAATATCGATAATATCTGCATTCGTCTGCTGATCCACAACCTTCGCAGCCTCGACCAGCGAAGTCTTATCCCCGCCAAAAATCTGCAGGCTGAGCGGCTTCTCCCGCTCATCCACATACAGCATCTCCAAGGTACGCTTATTGCGGTGCAGTATCGCCTTGTCGCTGACCATCTCTGCACAGACGAGGCCAGTACCGAACTCCTTGGCGATCAAGCGAAAGGCTGGATTACATACCCCCGCCATCGGTGCGAGTACGACTCTATTTTTGAAGGTTATATCTCCGATTTGGAACATCTGGATCACCCTTTCTGTCTTGTATACTTATGTTGTATCAATCAGTTCTTCGTAATCAATCCCGAGCACTTCCGATACTTGCTTCAATATTTGAACGTCCGGCTTGCGCGTTCCTCGCTCTATAGCGCCTAGCACACCTAACGAGACGCCCAAGGAATCGGCAAGATCACTCTGTGTGAATCCTTTCAATTTGCGGAATGCACGGATGCGCCTGGCCAATGCATATGGGTCCATAGCTCAACGCCTCCCTCATCGTCCATTGTCTCTATTCGCTTCCTCAGCCATGCGTAGAACGAAGGCTCGTGATCTGCAATATCCAATAACGGAATGAGGACGAATGCCCGCTCAGCCATACGCGGATGAGGGATAATCAATTCCCTCGTCGATACTTCTTCCCCTGACCAGTATAAGATATCGAGATCAAGCGTTCGCGGCCCCCACCGTTCATGTCGGACTCGACTGTGCTTGCGTTCAACCGCCATGAGCATGTGAAGCAGTTCCACAGGCCGCAGTTCTGTCCGCAGCAGGGCAGCCATATTCAAAAAGGCCGGCTGATCCACATAACCGACCGGAGCTGTTTCGTAAACGGCCGAACATCGGATAACCTCACAATGCGCATGATTATGAATATCTGCAAGAGCATGCTTCAAGTATGCAAGCCGATCTCCGATGTTCGAGCCCATTCCAATATAGACGTCACTTGCTGTCATGATGTTCATTACTCGTCCTTCTTCCGTCGTATCTCCACGGTCATGCCCGCAAACTTCATATCGACTGGCGGATGCGGCTTCGTTACGCGCACCGTCAATTCATTGACTATAGTATAAGTGTCCAACACCTGAGATGCAATACGCTCTGCCAGTGCCTCCACGAGCTGTACAGATTCACCTTCGACCACATTTTTCACTGTTTGGTATACCTCTGCATAATTGATCGTTCGATCCAGTTCATCCGTCTGTCCGGCCTCCCACAAATCCGCATACAGAACCAGATCGACATAAAATCGTTGTCCTAGCTTACGTTCTTCAGCAAACACACCGTGATAACCGTAAAACTGCAAGCCGTTCAATTCTATCTTGTCCATGCTATCGCGTCCTTTCGCTGTCTCTATCGGTAAGCGCCGCTGCGGCAAGCATCGCATCCGCCATGCGCACAGCCTTGCACATCTCGCCAACTTCATGCACCCGTACAGCTGCGCACCCCTGCATAATGCCATAAACGAGCGTTGCTGCTGTACCCGCGCTAATCTGATCTACTGGCAAATCCAACGTACGCCAAATCATCGACTTACGTGAGGTTGCCAGCAATACCGGATACCCTAACGATGTAATGCGGGTCAAATGATTCATGAGCAGCAAATTTTGCTCTCTCGACTTAGCGAACCCTATTCCTGGGTCCAGCCATATCTGGTTCGAGTTCACACCTGCATCTATAGCAGCTTCAGCCATATGCTGCAAATCCGAACACACATCCTCAATAAAATCGGTATACACAGCTACTTCCCGATTGTGAGTAAGGATGACTGGGCAATCGTTTGCCGCTGCAACACGGAGCAGCTCCGGTTCCCGAATCCCTCCCCATATATCGTTAAGCACATGGGCGCCTGCTTCTATCGCCTGTCGCGCTACTTCCGACTTATACGTATCAACAGATATAGGCACCGGCAAACCACTCTCCACCAATGCTCTTATGACCGGTATGACTCGACTTAGCTCTTCCTCCAGACTGACTTCCTTAGCGCCGGGGCGGGTAGATTCCCCACCTACGTCAATCCAGTCGGCGCCTTCTTCCACCATGTCATGCGCACGGTGCACGGCAGCTTCTAACGTATCGAATTGACCTCCATCAGAGAACGAATCAGGCGTTACATTCAGAATTCCCATCACTAACGTCTTCTCGCCTAGACGCAGCTCACGGTTGCCGCATGAGATAGTACGAACGTCCCTCGCTTGCCGTTGTGCCTCGTAATAGTATGCTGCCTGCTCGCTAGCCTGCAACGTCATGCTTCTCGCCTCGCTTTCGCCCGGTAAGCCTGCAGCAAACGTTCGGTAATCGGACCGATCCGCCCTCTGCCAACCTGATATTCGTTACCATCCTTATCACGCAAGGTTGTGATTGGCACCAGCTCTTGTATGGAATTGGTCACCAACACTTCTTCGGCTTCCAACAGATGCTGCCAAGTATAATATCCTTCATCTAGGTCGATCTGCATCTCCCGGCATAACGCAATCACCGCTGCACGGGTAATGCCGGGTAATATACCTGTATCTACAGTAGGGGTATAGCAGCATCCGTCACGAAGGAAGAACAGGTTGCTTACAATGCCCTCTGCCAAATATCCTTGTCCAGTCAAGAACAACCCTTCGGCTCTTCCTACCTCTGGTCTTGCTGCCAGCTCCCGCTTGCCAAGAATGCAATTCATATAGTGAAAGGACTTATACCGCTCTGCGCTTTCTGGTGTGTTCCGCACCGTACGTAACTCTTGAAGCGCCATCCCCTGTTCGTAGAGGGCCGTTGCTGCGGGAGGAAGCGACTTCACATAGAGGAGTACCGCGGGTTGAAGATAGGGCTCTGTCTGCAAGCCGAGCGGTCCGACTCCTGCGGACACAGATAATCGGAAGTAGCCATCCTCCAGCTTATTGACCTGGAGCAGCTGCTCGACCGCCAGCTCTATATCCTTCTGCTTATACGGCATACGTATAGCCAGCTCCTCCAGCCCTTGCCCTAACCGTTCCCAATGCTTGTCCAGTAGCAATGGATTCCCCGCATACGTGCGAAACGTTTCAAAAAATCCAAGTCCGTACAGAAAGCCGTGATCATATACGGAGATCACGGCATCCTTATCCTCTATGAGTTGTCCGTTCAACCAAATGTGCATCGTTCGCATCACCCTTGTGTGACGGCGCCAGTCCGGTCGATAAAATTCCGCAGCATCGTCTTCCCGTGGTCGGTAATGATCGATTCCGGGTGAAATTGCACACCTTCAACCGGGAATTCCTTGTGACGCAAGCCCATAATTTCGCCTTCTTCCGTGTAGGCGCTTATTTCCAGACAATCTGGAAGCGTATCTCTCCGCACAATCAATGAATGATAGCGGGTTGCGGTGAACGGCGTAGGCAATCCCGCAAATATCGTCTGCCCGTCATGATAGATCGGCGAGGTCTTGCCGTGCATAAGTCTTTCGGCCCGAACGACCTCACCGCCGAACACTTGACCAATCGATTGGTGACCCAAGCAGACACCGAGAATCGGAATTTCATCTTTGAACCGTTCGATCAGCGAAAGACTGATCCCCGCTTCATTCGGCGTGCAAGGTCCTGGTGAAATCAACAATTGATCTGGTTGCATGACAGCAATCTCATCTAATGTAATATCGTCATTGCGATGCACGCGAACCTCTTCGCCTAGCTCACCCAAATATTGCACCAAATTATACGTAAAAGAATCGTAATTATCGATCACAAGAATCATACCGTAGCGCCTCCTTTCGAATTATGATCTAACTGATGCAAATCGTTCACTGTATTGCATAGCCTTCCACAAGGCTTTCGCTTTATGAATGGACTCCTTATACTCCCTATGCGGCTCAGAATCGATGACGATGCCTGCACCGGCTTGAATATGACCGACACCGTCTGAAGCGACGAGTGTCCGTATAAGTATATTAAATTCCATATCGCCGTTGTAGTCAATCCATCCTAGAGATCCCGTATAAGGACCGCGCCGTACCGGCTCAAGCTCCTCAATAATCTCCATCGTTCGAATCTTGGGCGCCCCTGTAATCGTTCCTCCGGGAAAGGTCGCTGCCAATATGTCAAAGGCATCCTTCCCTTCCGTCAGCTCGCCCTTCACTTCCGACACCAGATGCATGACGTGTGAATACTGTTCTATGACCATGAAATCATCGACGCGAACGGTGCCATAGCGGGAAATACGCCCCAAGTCATTGCGCTCCAGATCAACCAACATGACATGCTCGGCCCGTTCCTTCTCAGTTGCCAACAATTCGTCCCGCATACGGGCATCTTCTTCCGCATCCTGCCCCCTGCGCCGCGTACCGGCAATCGGGCGGGTACTGACTACATTGCCCTGCCGCTTCACTAACAGCTCCGGCGAAGCCGAAACCAATTGGAAATTTCCAGCGTTGAAGTAACCCATGTACGGAGAAGGGTTGAGCAAGCGCAGCCATTCGTACAGCTCTTGAGGCGGGACTGCCAATTCGCGGCTTTGGCGAAGAGACAGATTAACCTGAAAGACATCTCCTTGCTCGATATACGCTTGGATGCGCCGCACTGCTGCTTCATAATCAGATTTCGGAAAAGCCCGCACAATACCGTCCATAGCGTCTACATCGATTTGCAAGCCTTCTTGGTCTACAAGCTCGCCATACCAGTCGCGGCGCTCCTGTGCAGCGTTAGTTGCCTGCTGCCACTGCTGCCATCGTTCCATCATGCGCTGTACCCGTATCTTAGCACCCGACCATACTTCGTGCACATCGCGGGAGGAGCTATAGCGGCATGTAGCATGAACGGCACAATATAGCTTAGCTTCCTGCAAATCAACGATCCAAACTTCATCGAAGCGGAAGAGTACGTAGTCAGGAAGTCCCAAGTCATCTGCTGCAAGCTCAGGCAGTCGTTCGATGGAACGCACAATGTCATAAGCCCAATATCCAGCCGCTCCACCCAACCATGGCGGCAAGCCCTCCAGTCGCGGAGAACGGTACGGTGACAGCCACTCCTTCGTAAGCGCAAGCGGAGAGCCGGATAGCTCCTTCACTTCTCCCGCTTCCAGATCCGTAACAATCGCTCGATCACCTTTGCCGCGAATCGCGGAGACGGGATTCGTACCCAAGAAGGTGTAGCGGCCGCCCTTGCCGCTTTCCAACAACACATGGCAAGCATCGGCATCCTTCCAGGCTGCTTCCCAGCTTACCGCTCCCTCTCCGATATGCAGAGGAAACTCTTCAACATAAGGGAGCGCGGTATAGCCTTCTTCTAACCAAGTGTGCCATTCCTTCGAGGTTCCCCATACTCTGCTGGCCCTTCGTTCCACGTTGCTCTTCGTCCCTTCCGCGCAAAGTCTTATGCGTATCATATCAGAATCGAGTTACTTTGCAAGCCTGCAATGCTTCTATTTGTTGCCACATTAATGCTAGAGTAAAGGGCAGGACATCCTGCCCCTCCTCATCAAACCGTACGTGAGGTTTTCCCTCATACGGCTTTCCGA
>CAJXLT010000032.1 GCA_913056365.1 uncultured Paenibacillaceae bacterium
ATCGGAAAGCCGTATGAGGGAAAACCTCACGTACGGTTTGATGAGGAGGGGCAGGATGTCCTGCCCTTTACTCTAGCTTAGCCCATGCTTGTCGCTTGGTTACTGCCGATCTAGCTTGCCGATGATCACGCTGCTGCCCACTGAGCCGGTTGGAGGGAAAAACTGTAACGGACACCGGTGACCGTTACAGGGCGTATGAAGCGTGTTTTGACAGTATAACGGTCACGGATGTCCGTAAGCGCTGAATGGGACGGTCAAAACGGCGGTTATTGGTCCCTAATGGACATCGGCGACCGTTACAAATCGAACATGCGCTTTTTTTCGTCCTAACGGTCACGCGTGTTCATTACAGTTTCTACTGGCTGTGTCCAGTCATTCTTTTCGCTCATCAACGCTACTCTTTCCGCTCCGGATACTAACTTGCTCGCGTCCATTTCATCGTGCGCTAAGTAGCAGGTTTCGAGCAACGAAGTAGTGACATTTTTTTCTCGCAATTCTATCTGTCCTGCTTCGTGTGCTCTGCGTCTTCGTCTTGCTGATCTACTTCGGGCTTCTCTCCGGTGAAGGCTTCTTCGAGGTTGTCCATCGTCTGCTTGACGAACTCGTTCAGCGGATCGGTTGCTGCGATGTCCTCTCTGTCACGGGGAGTGGTGATTCCGGCGAATGTGTTGGTCGTTTCGTTGTATATGTCTTTATGTTCCATGGGTGCTTCGTCCTTTCTGTAGATAGGGATAGCTGTCAGGCTTAGGCTTAGTGTCTCCTCAGTATTGCCTTCGTATGAGTCTACTTCTTCGATTTTTCAGGATGTTTCCCGCAAGTTTTCGCCCGGAACTGTGCAACCTTTCTATATTCTCAAGAGTCTATAATACATACATACAGATAGATAGATTCTAGCGATAGCAACGACCAATGATACGTACAAAGATAGAGTGAGAGGAGTATCGGATAGGGATGAAAAGCAAGCAAACAGCTAAGTTGTTCAGACGCAAGCAACATCACTCCCGATTAGCGGGGGATAAGGGAATGCAAACTTCGCTTCATACGAGTATACCGTGGAAGCTAATGCGCACGGCGGCGCTCGCGGGTCTACTGCTGGCGCAATCTGTGGCCGCGCCGATGGCGGTTGTGCATGCTGCTGACATGAAGCAGGCCGTGCAGGTAGCATCGGGATCGGCCTCGGAGCAAAAGCCGGTGCTGGCGCATGAGGAGCACATTACGGCAGGCGCGAAGCTGCGCGAATATGTGTGGCAGTTCCAGCGGGGAAGCTCTAATGTGCGCACGGAGGTGCAAGCGATTGTCGTGGATCTGCACAATCCGCATGTGAAACTCGATGTGATGAGCGGCAAGAATGGCACGACGGCTAGCCGCGATACGGTGCTGAATCAGGCGAAGCACAGCGGCGCTGTGGCAGGGGTGAATGGCGATTACTTCAACACGGCGGCGGAATCCGCGCCGATCGGTCCGCAGGTTACGAACGGGACAGTCGTGTCATCGCCGTCGAATCATCTGAACGGGATGTATACGTTCGGGCTGACGAAGGACAACAAGCCGATCATTGACACATATACATTCGAAGGGTCTGTTACCGCGGCGAATGGGGCATCGTATTCGTTGGCTGGCGTGAACCAGACGTATAGTTGGTTCGGGACGAAGGAGAATCTGCAGCATACGCATGCGCATGCGATTCAGCTGTATACCGACATGTGGTCCTCTACTTCACGCGGCAATGACGGCGCCACGACACCGACGGAGGTACTTATCGAGAACGGCAAGGTCAGACAAATTAGTGACGGCCAATCGTTGAATATGTCGGTGCCGCAAGGTGGGTATATATTGCGGGCTGCGGGCAAGGCGGCTGAGTTCGTGCGAGAGAACATGCAGATTGGCGATCCGATTCGGCTGGATTACAAGCTGACGCCGGGCAATCCGAACAACCAGACGGACGTCTCGCAGTTCCAGATGCTGATCGGCGGTCATACGCTGCTCGTAGAGAACGGCAAGCCGGCGCAATGGTCGCGGGATGTGAGCAGCATCGGCGGTTTCCGCTCCCGTACGGCAATCGGTTATTCAGAGGATCGCCGATATGCTTATCTCGTCACGGCTGAAGCGAGCAAGGACAGCGATGGCATCAGCCTGTCTGAATTGCGCAGCTTGCTAGTGTCGCTTGGTGTCTGGAAGGCTGTGAATCTGGACGGCGGCGGCTCTACGCAGATGGTGAACCGTCCGCTTGGCGACTTCGATGTTGTGCTAACGAATGATACGGAATATGGCATTCAGCGTCAGATCGTGAATAGTGTAGGGGTGTACTCGGATGCGCCGAAGGGCGAGGTTGCAGGCTTCCTGCTCGCAGGGGCAGATGTGCTGTTCGTCGGTGAGCAGGATGAATATTCACTGAAGGCGTATGACCAGTATTACAATCCTATGGATGTAAGTGAGCTTGCAGCGAAGTGGACGGCGGATAACGGAAAGTTTGCCGGTAATGTATATGAGGCTGGACAAGCTGGTAAGGCGACGCTGACGGCTTCTTCTGGACAAGCTCGGCAGAGCAAGACGATTGACATTGTCGGACGCGACCAGCTGCAGTCACTGCAAGTGGATGCGCCGGAGATGATGCTGACCTCCGGAGCGACATATACGCTCCCTGTTGTTGCTACGCTGCAGAATGGTCAGCAGCGCACGGTTCCGGCAGAGCTGATCGATTGGCAGTTGTTCGGCTTCGACGGTCAGATTAGCGGTGACGAGCTGACGGTGCAAGCGGTAGGTGATAGTTCTGACGGTCAGCTGATTGCCAGCTTCGACGGCTTCAGCACGCTGCTCAGTGTGCCGGCCGGTAGGGAGAAGCTGTATACGGACTTCGAGCAAGGTCCGCTTCCGATTAGCACGGCTACGTATCCGGCTGGGGTGAAGGGCAATGCGAAGGTCGCGTACGGCTTCGAGGACGATTATGATAATCATGTGCTGTTCCTAGAGTACGACTTCACAGAAGGGACTGGCTCGAAGGCGGCATATGCGGTGTTCAATGATGACGAAGGGGTTCCGATTGAAGGGGAGCCGCTGCAGATGAAGATGCGGGTGAAGGGCGACAAGAGTCTGAACTGGGTGCGCGCTGAGGTGATTGACGGCGACGGCGAGATGCAGCGCATCGATGTGACCCGCAATATGAACTGGACTGGCTGGCAGCCGTTCAACATTGATCTGACCGAATATGATCTCACCTATCCGATCAAGCTGAAGCGTCTATATGTTGTTAGTCCGGAGGAAGCGCAGGATGAGCGAGAGGTGCGTGGCTCGATCGCGATCGACGATATTGCGTTCCTGTACGAGGGAGAGATCGAGGAAGCGCAGAAGCTTGTGCTGAAGCTTGTCGTCGATCAGAAGTCGATGACCCTGGACGGCGAGGAGCGTCAGATGGACCAAGCTCCTATGATACTGGACGAGACGACGATGGTTCCGATCCGCTTCGTCTCTGACGCTCTCGGCAGCGCAGTGTTCTGGGACAATGGGGAGAAGCGTGTCACTGTATTGCGGGAGGATCGGCTAGTTGAACTGTGGATTGATCAGCAGGAAATTTTGTTGAATGGCTCAAGAACTAAGACTTTGGTCCCACCGACAATCGTTGGCGGTCGAACACTCGTACCGTTGCGTTTGATTTCTGAGGCTTTTGGCTGGGAAGTGCACTGGAATAATGACGAAAAATCGATTATCTTGCAGTAAAATAGGTCTGGATGTACACTTCAATCTCCGAAGGAATATGGTACTATAAAAGGTATACATCATTTGTCAATCACCTTATACGACTAGTCTATATAATATTGGAGAGAAAGCAATTGACGCGCAAACAACCGGATGCGATTGACCAGGTGCTCGGGAAGGCCCTGGATGTGATGGACGACAGCAAATATCAAATTTATGAAATCTCCGAAAGCGCCCGCAACGAGCGAACTTCCTTGGGCAAGGAGCAGCAGCAGGTTGTCGAAGAGATTGCAGCGGTCATTGAGAAGGTGGACAAGCTTGAGGTTGACTTCCGCCAGGCGCGTGTGCGCTTGACGGAGGTCAGCCGTGATTTCAAGCGGTACAATGAGCAGGACATTAAGCATGCTTATGAGACAGCCACCCAGATTCAGAGCGAGTTGATTGTCGCCCGTGAGAAAGAAGTGAATCTCAAGTACAGACGGGACGAGCTGCAGAAGCGAATCCGCAACGTGGAGCGGACGATTGAACGCGCGGAAGTCGTCGTATCGCAGATGAACGTCGTGCAGGAATATCTTACAGGCAACTTGGATCAGGTGACACGTATTCTGGAATCATCGAAGAATCGCCAGTTAATCGGCTTGAAGATTATTCTGGCGCAGGAGGAGGAGCGCAAGCGGATCGCGCGCGAGATTCATGACGGCTTGGCGCAGTCGCTGGCAAACCTCATTCTGCGTTCGGAAATTACGGAACGTCTGATGGACAGGGGAGAATACGAGGTCGTTCGGGAGGAAGTGGCGGACTTGAAGGCGCAGGTCAGGCTCGGATTGGAAGAAGTGCGCAAGATGATATTCAATCTGCGGCCGATGACGCTCGATGACTTGGGACTCGTTCCGACCTTGCGCAAATTTGCCCAGGATTTCGAAGAGAAGCATCATATTCGCACCAAGTTTGAAATTGTGGGCAAGGAGGCGCGTCTCCCTTCGCCGATGGAAGTTGCTGTGTACCGTTTCGTCCAAGAGGCCTTCTCCAACATATTGAAGCATTCCGGGGCTACGTACGTATTCGTGGAACTGACGTATGAGCCGGCTTGGGTGAAGGTGCTCATTCACGACAATGGAAGAGGCTTCAACGTGGAGCTGATGCAGGCTAGAACGCCAGAGGGCAGCTTCGGTCTGATCGGCATGAAGGAGCGTGTGGAGCTGCTGGAAGGGGTGTTCGAGGTTCAATCTGATGAGAATGCGGGTACGAAGCTAATGATGAGTGTGCCTGTGAATGATGACCAAGAAGGGAGCGACCCGAATCATGGAGCATTCTAATTCGATCCGCATCTTAATTGCGGATGACCATTCCTTATTTCGGGAAGGGTTGAAGCGGATTATTAATATGGAATCTGATATGGAGGTAGTCGGGGAATGCGGCGACGGTATCCACGTGATCGAGCTGTGCAACGAATGCCATCCGGACGTTATTCTGATGGATATTAATATGCCTGTCGAGAACGGCGTAGTCGCCACAGAGAAGATTAGGTTGATTGCGCCGGAAGTCAAGGTTGTCATCCTGTCGCTTCACGACGATGAGAGCTATGTGTTCGAAACGCTGCGCAAGGGCGCGACCGGTTACTTGCTGAAGGACATGGAAGCATCCGAGCTGCTGAATGCCGTCCGTTCGGTTGTCCAGGGCTATGCCTACATTCATCCGAAGGTGACGGGCAAGCTGATCAACCAGCTGCGCCGGATGACGTATCTGAACGATACAGGCATTGCGGCGGCTGGGGAGACGATCTTTCGCGGCATGGGCGCAGACAGCGAGCTGTTGAAGGAGTATACGCTGACGAAGCGGGAAGGTGAAGTGCTGCGCTTGATGACAGAAGGCAAGAGCAATAAGCTGATCGGCGAACATCTGTACATAAGCGAGAAGACGGTCAAGAACCATGTAAGCAGCATTTTGCAAAAAATGAACGTCGAGGATCGCACCCAAGCGGTCATTAGCGCAATCAAGTCAGGATGGGTGGAAATATAATCCCGTCGGCAAGCCAATCGATTCGTCACGAGGTTCGGCTGGCTCAACCGGTTCGTTCTAGCGGGGCGTGAACAATGCGCCTCCTTGCCGCATATAGTGTGGTAAAGGAGGTAAGCCCAATGGTGGAAGGAATGCTCCTCATCTTCAGTATATACGGCATCAGCATCCTCATGGTGCATACACTCTATGCTGGTTATGCCGCGAATGATAAGGAAACGGCGCATTTTGTTCTTGTATGCCGCGACAATGAGCAGCAGCTGGAATGGATCGTCCGCACATTGAGGTGGTTCCACTGGCTGCATGGGAAGTCTGTAGATATAACGGTTATTGATCAAGGGTCAGCGGATCAGACGATTACAATGGCGCGGCGGATGGAAGCGGTCGGTTGGGTGCGGTTGAATTGTCTGCAAGCAGCACGAGACTATGAGGAATATGAGAAGCTGCTGGCGGAGCGAATGTGTCTGGTGCTTAACTTGAACCGCCGTGAAGATTTGGCTGCGCTTTCCTTCCTCCAGTAAGGAGCGGATGAGCAGACGATGCACGAGGATCGGGACGACGGGTGAAGCACACCCCGCAACGCAGGCGCAATCGCCGGTTTCGGGGTGTTTTGTCATCTTATCGATGCGCGATTTGTTCATTTTCGGACAAGCCCGTGGTAAGATGAAAGCAGAAGAGGGACGAAGGAGGAGGGGCGTCATGAATCACAATCGAACTAGGCTCGTTGCAGCTCTGCTTGCAGCGGTGATCGGCATCGTGTATCCTGCGACAGCTGTCGTGCAAGCGGGTGTGATGGATCGCATCAAGGATATTTATGACGCCCCGGAGAAGGTTGAGGAGCTGCAGGACAAGTACGTAGAGACACGTGAATTGATTGAGGAGCAGCAGGAGCTGCTGCTGGAGCAGGCGAAGAACCTAGCAGAAGCGCGCCAGCAGGCGGAGCAGTATGCGATCAAGCAGGACGAGCTTATGGCGGAGAACGAGCAATTCCGCGATGAGAATGCACAGCTGGCAGAACGCAACGACATGCTGGCCAGCCGCAATGATGCGCTGTCCGGTGAGCTGGAAGCGATGCGCAAGGAGAGGGAGGAGCGCGCAAGCTTGACCCGCAAGCTGATTGTGATGGGCGCGACTGCTGCTGCGCTTCTTGTCGGCTACTTCGCTGCTATACGCATCTGGCGAATCGCGGTTTGGCGAAGACAACGGCTGCAGGAGAAGGGAAGCTCCGCATCATGAAGGTCGCTGAGCCGACTCCGGTTGGGCATGTGCAGATCAGTCTGGATACAGATGAGGCGATTCAAGTGTACCATCCTCGTGCGATTCTGGCCTTCCAGGGCAAGCCGACGAATCGTGAGGACCGCATTATGAATATGGCAGGGATATATCGGAAGAAGCGCTTCGTAGCTTCCCGCATGAGCGGTGCAGGTGAGCTCATATTGGGCTTGCCGGAAGGTTGTTCCTTGGCGACGGTGAATATCGCGCCGGACAGCGACTTGCTCTTCGACTTCCGTCACGTGCTGTTCCATACGGACGGCTTGGACATGCGGACGCGGATTCAGACGATACGCAACGCATGGATTACCCGTAAGCTTACCCGCATGCGCTTTAGCGGTCCTGGGCTACTCGGTGTTATTACGACCGGCTCGCTCGTATCACTGCCGCTTGATCCGGAGAAGCCGCTCTTCGTCGATGCCGGAGCGCTTGTCGCCTATCCGGAGCAGGCCGCTGTGAAGCTCTCGGTCTATGGCAATTCGTTGGCGAGCCAGCACATGAATGTGCAGTTCGAGCTGACGGGGCATGGACCGGTGTTGCTCCAGACCGGCTCCCGAGATGTCCAGCTGCAGCAGGAATTGAGCAATGAAAGCTGGCTGCGCCGGGCGCTGCGTGAGCTGTTGCCCTTCGGCGGCGTGTATATTAAGTAGATGATCGAAAATAGTGTCATGAACAGTGTGAAGCACACCTGTTCCTGGTTGGAAAACCGGGAGAGGTGTGTTTTTTATTTTCTGGCGTGCCCAGAGGCACGCATCTTCTAGCTGGTGAAAGTCCGGTCGCGGGAGGAGCCAAGTCCCCGTGTAGCTCGGAT
>CAJXLT010000033.1 GCA_913056365.1 uncultured Paenibacillaceae bacterium
CCCGAAGAAAATTGCGCTTTGATACGAAAGAGCGAGCATGAACGTGGACAGTGTCCAAAATTAGGGGGTTAACCCGCTAATGGGTCTTATATGATGCAATGCGCACGGTTATAGGCTTCCGGACAGGAGATTCGTCCAGTTTCTCCCCTTATTCGGCTACCCACTCCCAACTGCCCCGTATTAAGACCCCTACTTTCCCTTATCGCACGAAAGGCGGGGATGCCGAGAACTCTTATCGCACGGTAGTTGGTGCGCGGAGAACTACAGTGAGGTAGGAGCCAGCTGCGGTTGGGATGTTGGGGTGTGCGCAACTCGTTTCATAGGCAGTAGAGTACGACTGTGATCGGGGTGGGCGCAACTCGGTTCTTGTGAACTGTGTTCGACTGTGTATGGGGTGCGGTAACTCGGTTCGGTAGAGCTGACGCCGCGCCATCTGCCACACTCCAACTAGCCAGAGTTTCGCTGACCCGACATGCGCTCCAATCGGTCTACGCGGCGATCCAATCGCTGGATTTCATTGCCTTGCCGCCGCACTTCCCGCTCCAGCTGTGTCAATCTCCGCTGCACATCACCGCCGGGAGGGAATGGTGGAGTCGGACCTGGGCCTGGACTTGGTCCCGGAACTGGAATGAAGATAGTAAGACCTGCGTAAATTTGATTGGGATTCGTAATGCGGTTCGCCTGCATAATCGCCTGCGGCGTGGTGCCAAATCTCTGGGCGATCGACCATAGGTTATCGCCGGGTTGAATCACATAATTCATTCATCGCTTCCTCCAATTCGTTGTTATTCCACCCTACAGCGTATGTGCCCAGCAGGCATTTGCGCCCCGGCATACGCCTATTTCGCAGCATTCACGATCCCTCTTCGTTCCATAGCACGCAAAAAAAAGATGGAGCCCAACTTCCTCCACCTTCTCGTTTGCACTTTGTATGTAAGGGTACCGCTCAAGGTTATGTATCAAGCCAATAGCCAACATATGCCACGTTGCTTATTTGTTCTCAAAGGATTAGCAGATATGCCACGTTGCTTATTTGTTCTCAAAAAAGATTGCCCGGTATGCCGAGTTGTTTATCCGATTTCGAATGATTAGCGTTATACCGAGTTGCTTCTCCCGCGCACTTGTTCTAGCAGCTGTCTCCCTACACATTCGCCAGAAATGCGCCCAATTCCCGATGCACCTGCTCCGATCCCTTGCCAAGCCATATTAGATGCCCCCACGTATCGAGCTCGCACAACTGCGACTGGGCAATCTGTTCATGGGCATACTGGGCGTGCGCTATCGGAACCGAGCTGTCATGCCGGCTGTGCATGATGAAGGTTGGGCATACAATGGCTCGCAAATCGGAAGCAGACAGTTGACCAGGCAGCTCCAGATCGATCATAAAGCCATGCCCGGAGCGCTGCCGCTGCATCATCTGCTTGAACGCTTGCACGTCATCCGCATTGTTGTAGGCACGCACTTGTTCGTAAGAAAGCTTGCTGAAGGAAGGAGCCATCTGCTTCAATAAGAATGTGGGGAACAGGTTGCACAGAACCCCCATCATCGTCCACGTAACCTTCTCCATGCCCGGTCGGAATATCACCTTCGCGGCCTTGTATTCCTTGTGCTCCGGTGTGAGCCATTCCTTGGTTACTGCCGATTGCAAGGTCAGACTGCTGACACGCTCTGGATAATGCGCAGCCATGTAAATTCCGCTCGGTCCGCCAGCCGAGATCGCGATCACATGCACCTTATCCAGATTCAAGTGGTCCAATAGTGCGATATAGGATCGGCAAGCAGCAGCCAAGCTCGTCCCTGCCTCACGAGAAGTACCGCCGTAACCTGCCCGCGAAGGCGTAAGGATGGCATACCCTTGTTCGATGAGTTCCTTATAGCCGAATGACTCCTGACAGCTGGAATGCCCACCATGAAGAACTAGAATCGGGGTCCCTTGTCCTTCCCATGTATACTCCATACTCACACCTGCTTGCAGCTGTATCTGAACTGCCTCTCTCATGGCGGCACTCTCCTCTGTTAGCGATCCCGATGATGCCTTCGCCTCATCTCTATCAACCGTACTCTCTTAACCGATCGTCTCTCGACGTGACGGCTGTCTTCAGATTCACTCTATCATTCACCTGCAAGCTTCGCAATACGAAAACATAGCAAAACAGCGAACCCACCCCCGAAGCCGCACCCTTGCGACGTGTATCTGAGAATAGGTTCGCTATTGTTCATTCCGATTCTTACTCGCGGTGAACGATGCCAGCTATTAGGTACCGCAGAAGGTGCGATAAGGCTGTGCGGAACGTGTAGGCTCTGTATAGGTAGCGTCCGGATCGCCACCGTACTCATAGGGTCGGGTCAGCACTGCCAGCAGGCGATCCATGACGCTGTAATCTCCCTCGTCCACTGCTGCGGCTAGCGCTTCCTCGACGCGATGATTGCGAGGAATGTACACCGGATTGCTGTTGCGCATCAGCTGGCGCGAGACTTCTGCCAATTCCGGCTGCCGGGTTAGCCTCTCCTGCCATAGCTTGTGCCACTCGGCGAATTCCGGCGTCTCGAATAAGACGCTGCCCTCCAGCTGATCCGTAGTCAATGCACGGAAGGTATTCGTATAATCCGCCTGATACGTCTGCATCAGTCCGAGAAGCGCTTCAATGAGAGATTCATCCTCCGGCTCCGCGTTCCAGATGCCCAGCTTACCCCGCATGCCCATTAACCAATTGTGCTCGTACAGCTCGGCGAAACCACCAACTGCTTGCTCAGCCAGCTTAACTGCTTCATCCTCATCATCGTGCAGCAGCGGCAGCAAGGTTTCAGCGAAGCGTGCCAAATTCCAACCTGCAATCGCTGGTTGGTTGCCATACGCGTATCGCCCGTACGTATCGATGGAACTGAATACGGTTGCCGGATCATATGTATCCATGAATGCGCAGGGTCCATAATCGATCGTCTCGCCGCCGAGCGCCATATTGTCTGTATTCATGACACCATGGATGAAGCCGACAAGCTGCCATTGTGCGATTAGCATCGCCTGCCGCTTGATGACCTCCTGCAGCAAGGTCAAGTAAGGGGATTCGCCATCTGCTGTAACAGCCGCTGGGAAGTGCCGGTGCAGCGTATAATCGGCCAACGCCCGCACGTGATCGACCGTACCTCTGGCGGCCGCATATTGGAAGGTGCCGACGCGCAGATGGCTTGCGGCCACTCGTGTCAATACAGCCCCTTGCAATGCAGTCTCTCGTATGACAGGCTCACCGGTACGCACCACAGCCAGACTGCGCGTAGTCGGAATGCCTAGCGCATGCATCGCCTCGCTAATGATATACTCGCGCAGCATCGGCCCGAGTGCCGCACGCCCGTCCCCTCCTCGCGAGTACGGTGTTCGGCCGGACCCCTTCAACTGAATGTCCATCCGTTCACCGCTCGGTGTCAGTTGCTCCCCGAGCAGCAACGCCCGTCCGTCTCCTAATGTGGTAAAGTGGCCAAACTGGTGTCCGGCATACGCCTGTGCTAGCGGTTCTGCCCCTTCCGGAATACGGTTGCCAGCGAAGATCGCCGCGCCTTCCTCGCTTCGCAGTGCGTCAACATCTAATCCCAAGGATACGGCAAGCGGCTCATTCCACTTCACCCATTCCGGTTCACGTACGGGTGTCGCTTGCAAGCGGCTGTAGAAAAAATCGTCCAGCCGCGCATAACTGTTGTCCCACTTCCATCCTGCGTGATCCTTCGTTCTATCCACGGTCATGGCAGCTCCTTTCTCGCACCCCATCTGCTAAGAGTAGGGTTCACCTGCATTGTATTCTTATACATGCTATTGATCCAGATAGTCTTTCAACGGCTTACTGCGGCTAGGATGTCTAAGCTTCCGCAGCGCTTTCGCTTCAATCTGCCGAATCCTTTCTCGAGTAACACCGCACAGACGCCCTACCTCTTCGAGTGTCCGGGCTCTTCCATCATCCAATCCGAATCGAAGGCGAAGCACCTGCTCCTCTCTATCCGTCAGTGTGTGCAAGGCATCCTGCATCTGATGCTTCAGCAGATGCTGGGCCGCCGAGTCCGATGGAGAAGGCGCAGCATGATCCGTGACGAAATCACCGAGACTGGACTGGTCCTCGCCGACCGGTGTTTCTAGCGATAATGTCTCTTGCGAGAGCTTCATGATCTCCCGAACCTTATCCACCGTGACGCCCATCGCTTCTGCTGCTTGCTCCGGGGTCGGTTCCTGTCCAGTTTCTTGAAGCAGCTGTCTGGACACTCGCACATATTTGTTCATCGTTTCGAGCATATGAACGGGAATGCGAATCGTTCTGGCTTTATCCGCAATGGCACGGGTGATTGCCTGCCGAATCCACCAGGTCGCATACGTACTGAAGCGATTGCCCTTCGTATAATCGAACTTATCTACCGCCTTCATCAAGCCCATATTACCCTCTTGAATCAGATCGAGTAAGATTAAGCCTTTGCCTACATACCGTCTAGCAATGCTCACAACAAGTCGAAGATTGGCTTCCGCCAGCCTTCTTCCCGCTTCGCGATCGCCTTCCTGCACCCTGCGCGCGAGGTGAACTTCTTCCTCTGCAGTCAGCAGCGGAATACGGCCAATTTCCTTCAAGTACAGCCGTACCGAATCATCGAGCTTCAAGTGACTGAGCTCCTGCGCTTCCTCCAGCGTACTCCCATCAAGATTAGGTTCCATCTTATCTTCCCTCCACTCCCAACTGCTTGCGCGCTTGCTTGCCATAACGAGGCAATGCCTCACTTGCCGCTCCATACTCTTGTTGTATTCACCTTGACATTAGGAGGTTGTTGTGGTATAATATGAATTTAATTATGTTTTATGATCTATTTTACTCTTTTTTTCAACTCTTTTCAAGACCCGCCTCGATAGAAAAAAGAAGAACCCGTTCTATGACAGACCCTTCTTCTGACCGCTCATTGATTCATCTCACTCACATCCGCTGCAGCCGCAGCGCATTCCATACGACAGATAGTGAAGGCAACACCATACCAGCACGCTACAGCCACGCAGTTACCGAGCGAACCACCGATTTGTCCAACGCAACGTTCTTCGTTCGCGTCTTCCACGGCAACCAATCGACACTGCTGCTTCTTGCTGCTGCACGCAAAGCGAATGTGCAGATTTGTATGCTGCTATGAGGGTACCGTTCGAAATTCCTACGAATGTGCAGGCTTGGATACTGCGATCGGGCATATACTCGAAATTCCTGCGAATGTGCAGCATTGCTAGGTCGTATTAACTGTTTCTCATCCCTGATGCGAGATAAGCATGTATGATCGCAGTTATTCCGTTCATACGGCGCTGATTCCGAACGAATTCCTGCATATTCGCATCTTTCCACCACTCTCGCTCTCCACACTGTACGCCCCATCCGAAGCAGTAGAACCCCCCTTTTGAGAAAAAGAAATGAAGCAGATTATAAAAAAGTTACTTCACTACCTTGCAATGTACACTAGTGGCATGTTATAGTGTTTATGCAAGGTACTGTTCATTGTATAGTAGTGACGAAACAAGGAATCTATATTCGGAGGGCAGCGATCATGAATGTTCAGTTTAAGAAAGGCGCACTAGAGCTGTGCGTGCTCGTCCTGCTGGATCACAAGGACCGTTACGGCTATGAATTAGCGCAGGAAGTTACCAAGCGGATCGAAATCTCGGAAGGCACGATGTATCCATTGCTACGCCGTTTGACCAAGGAATTGTACACTTCTACGTATTTGCAAGAGTCCGCAGAAGGACCGCCCCGCAAGTACTATCGGTTGACAGACAAGGGCAAGACCTATCTCAATGAATTGTCTGCTGAGTGGATGCAGTTTACTGAAGCCGTCAATGCCTTAATCCATCACAAAGAAGGTGAAGATCATGAATAAAGCGCAATTTACAGCACAGCTCACAACATTGTTGCAACAGCTCCCTTCCTCCGAGCGGGAAGACATTCTGCGCGATTATGAGGAACACTTTGCCATTGGAGCCGAGCAAGGAAACAGCGAAGCGCACATTGCCGCAGCACTAGGCTCACCGAGACAAATTGCCAAGGAGGTGCTGGCGCTCTACCAAATCAACAAAGCCGAAGCGAGCACGACACCCGGCAATGTACTTCGAGCAGTGTGGGCGGCTATAGGAATGGGCTTGTTCAATACCGTGATCGTTCTTGCTCCGATGACAGCCATCGTCCTCTTGCTTGTTGCAGGATGGGTTAGCGGTATTGCGGGAGCGGCTTCTCCCTTGCTAGTTATTACGAATACGATTGCCACCCCCTCTGTCTTCGAGCTGTTCGATTTCACATTCTCTCTTCTGCTTTGCGGCATCGGCTTGCTTGTGCTGATCGGCATGCGTGTTGCCACTTCGTTCTTCATTCGCGGCTTTGTCCGCTATCTGAAATTTAATATTTCTATTGTAAAAGGCGGGATGAAACATGATGAACACGCGTAGAATGACCATTATTGCTGTAGCGCTTATTCTCATTGGCGGCATTGGCAGTCTGTTCGTCCACTTTTTATCTGAGCAGCCCCAGGCCGTACATGCGGAGAAAGCCTATACCGAGGAAGCTATCACCAATATGCAGATTGATATAACCAACGGAGAGGTACAGCTGCTGCCAAGCTCTGATGAGCGCATCCATGTCCGACTCACGGGTACAGCCAAAGGACAAGAGCATCTAACTACGATCGTGGATGATGATACATTGCAGATTGACATTATTGATGACACAGAGAAGAAGTGGTTTTCCTTTGGCTTTTACGAGCCCGCTTATGAACTGATGGTTTATCTTCCACCTAGACAGTTCCAATCGATACAATTGGCTGTAGATAATGGCAGCATTCTGACCCGCGGCATCGAAGCAGATGTGTTCGACCTCCACACGATTAACGGCCAGATTGAACTGGATCGTCTCGCGGCACAACAAGTGTCGGCTAACACAGTCAATGGCAAGCTAAGCATGCAGGATGTAGAAGGGCAAATTGTCGGAAGCTCAGAGAATGGAATGATCTCCCTTCATACGTCATCGATCGATCGCCCTATTGAGCTGACATCAACCAACGGCTCGATAGCGATTCAGTCCAATCAGGAACCGAGGAATGTGAGCTTCGATGTGCATACCGCCAACGGTATCATCGACCTATTCGGCAAGTACGACCACGACTCCGTCATCGGTCAGGGAGAACACCGCGTCGCGTTAAGCACCCAGAACGGCAGCATACACCTTACGCATTAGTGGGCATGTACTAGACATTCAACACCCTATAGCTTTCGACGTTACTGCGGCGGAATAATAAAGGGAATTATCGGTCTTATTGAGGATACGATTCGGATAGAGGGGTAGTGTCAATAAGTTTGTGTATTCAACTTTAGGTAGGGTACATGGAATTGTATAGTGGTGGGCGTAGCCCAAG
>CAJXLT010000034.1 GCA_913056365.1 uncultured Paenibacillaceae bacterium
TCCGAGCTACACGGGGACTTGGCTCCTCCCGCGACCGGACTTTCACCAGCTAGAAGATGCGTGCCTCTGGGCACGCTGCAAATAGAAAAAAGCTGTCCCCAGCCCGGTCTTCAGACCAGTGGGACAGCTCCATAATAACTACTATTATTTAGATTTGGTCTTGACCTTCTCCTTCTCCACGACTAGATCGTTATCACGCTCGTCAATGATAAGATTGTCACCCTTCGAAATATTGCCGCGCAGCAGCTCTTCGGACAGACGATCCTCAATATGCTTCTGAATCGCTCTGCGGAGCGGTCGCGCGCCATAAGCAGGGTCGTAGCCTTCTTTGGCAAGGAATGCCTTGGCGCTGTCCGTCAGCGTGAAGTCAACCTCTTGCTCGCGCAGACGCTTGCGCAGTTCCTCAGACATCAGCGATACGATCTCTGCAATATGACTTTCCTCCAAGGAATGGAACACGATCGTCTCGTCGATCCGGTTCAAGAATTCCGGACGGAAATTCTTCTTCAATTCATCCATAACCTTCGTCTTCATATTGTTGTAATCGCGACCAGCGTCGTCTCCTGCAGTGAAGCCCATCGTGGAGTTGCGCTTGATCGCTTCTGCGCCGACGTTCGATGTCATAATAATCAACGTATTGCGGAAATCAACTACGCGGCCTTTCGAATCTGTCAGACGCCCATCCTCAAGCACTTGCAGCAAGATATTGAACACTTCCGGATGCGCCTTTTCGATTTCATCCAACAGGACGACCGAATACGGCTTACGACGCACCTTCTCTGTCAGCTGTCCGCCTTCTTCATAGCCCACATACCCTGGGGGCGCGCCGACGAGCCGTGATGTCGAATGCTTCTCCATATATTCCGACATGTCGATGCGGATGACACCATTCTCGTCACCGAACAACGACTCTGCCAATGCGCGCGCCAACTCCGTCTTGCCGACCCCTGTCGGACCGAGGAAGATGAAGGAGCCCATCGGCCGCTTCGGATCCTTCAGACCAGCTCTCGCCCGACGGATCGCGCGGCTGACTGCCTTGACTGCTTCCTCCTGACCGATGACACGATCGTGCAGAATGCCTTCCATCTTAAGCAGGCGCTCCGTCTCTTCTTCTGCCAGCTTGCTTACCGGAATTCCCGTCCAGCTCGCGACCACTTGCGCAATATCCTCCGGCGTCACCTCAGAGTCAGTACGACCTTGCTTCTCTCTCCACTCATTCTTGGTCGAATCCAGCTCTTCGCGCAGCTTCTGCTCTGTATCCCGCAGGGAAGCCGCCTTCTCGAATTCCTGGCTTTGTACCGCTGCATCCTTCTCCTTGCGGATATCATCGAGACGGCTCTCAAGCTGCTTCAGATTCGGCGGAACCGTATAGGAGTTCAGCCGCACCTTCGAGCAAGCTTCGTCGATCAGATCAATCGCCTTATCCGGCAAGAAGCGGTCCGTTATATAACGGTCGGATAACTTGACAGCTTGCTCCACCGCTTCATCCGTAATCTTCACCCGATGATGCGCTTCATAGCGATCGCGCAGACCGAACAAGATTTGCACAGCTTCATCAGTCGATGGCTGGTCTACAGTGATCGGTTGGAATCTCCGTTCCAACGCCGCATCCTTCTCGATATACTTGCGGTACTCATCCAACGTTGTCGCCCCGATACATTGCAACTCCCCGCGGGCTAGCGACGGCTTCAAGATGTTCGATGCATCGATCGCGCCTTCTGCCCCGCCGGCGCCAATCAGCGTATGAAGCTCGTCAATGAACAGAATGATGTTACCAGCTTGACGAATTTCGTCCATAATCTTCTTCAGACGGTCTTCGAATTCCCCGCGGTATTTCGTACCTGCTACGACGGACCCCATATCCAGTGTCATCACTCGCTTGTCGCGCAAGGTTTCCGGAATTTCATTGTTAATGATCTTCTGCGCCAATCCCTCGGCGATCGCCGTCTTACCGACACCCGGCTCCCCGATCAGAACGGGATTGTTTTTCGTACGGCGACTGAGCACCTGAATGACGCGCTCAATTTCCTTCGAGCGGCCAATGACCGGATCTAGATTGCCTTCCTTCGCATAGGCAGTCAGATCACGCGCCAAGCTATCCAAGGTTGGAGTGCTGGCATTCGACTGCGTGCCGTGATGGGACGACATCGTCTCATTGCTGCCGAGCAGCTGCAGCACTTGCTGGCGAGCCTTGTTCAAGCTCACGTCCAAGTTGTTCAGAACGCGTGCCGCCACGCCTTCGCCTTCACGAATTAATCCGAGCAGAATATGCTCAGTGCCGACATAAGTATGACCGAGCTTGCGCGCTTCATCCATCGACAGTTCAATGACTTTCTTCGCACGCGGTGTATACGCAATATTGGTCGGTTGCTCCTGACCGCGACCGATTAAAGTCTCCACTTCATCTTGAATCTTCTCAAGACCAAGACCGAGAGCAATGAGCGCCTTCGCGGCAATGCCTTCGCCTTCCTTGATCAGTCCAAGTAAGATATGCTCAGTACCGATATTGTTATGGCCTAAACGGACAGCTTCTTCTTGAGCCAGTGCGAGAACTTTCTGTGCTCGTTCCGTAAATCTTCCGAACATCATGGGAACACACCTCCATGTTTATGTGATCTATAATTTTCCTGTGTACTTACCAGTGTACACCAAATGCGTGCAGCTTCGCCAGTTACACGAAAGCTTGACGGGAATGCATCATGTAGTGAACGTCTCGGCTGCGCTTCATACCTGAAGCCTCATGCTCAGGATTCTGCTGCTTCAGCCGGTTCCATCCGTTGACGAATCATCTCCGCCCGTCTAATATCACGTTCGTCAGGCGTCAGCTTCGCCCCGGCATATTGCTGGAGGAAGCCCGGTTGTGTCATGACCATAAGCTCATTCAAAATATTCGCAGATGTTTCGCGGATCAACCCCAAGTCAATGCCTAACCGCACATCACTCAACCGCTGCGCGGCTTCCTTAGAATCGATCACCATCGCATAGGACAGAATTCCGAAGGATCGGTATACGCGATCCGCAATGCGCGTTTTGGATTCTTGCATCAGCCGCTCACGCGCAGCCCGCTCATGTTCGATAATTTGCTTGACAACCTTATGCAAATTATCGATGATCTCCTCCTCCGATTGACCGAGTGTAATCTGATTGGAAATCTGGAACAGATTGCCGACCGCCTCGCTCCCTTCACCGTAGATCCCTCTCACAGCCAAACCTACTTGCGTAATAGCGGACAGGATGCGATTGATCTGCTGTGTTAACACCAACGCCGGAAGATGCAGCATCACCGACGCGCGAATACCCGTTCCTACATTCGTCGGGCAGCTCGTCATATAGCCGCGCTGCTCATCGAACGCATAATTCAGACGACTCTCGAACACATCATCTATCCGACTCGCGAGCTCCCATGCTTCTTGAATCTGAAGCCCTGGATACAAGCATTGAATGCGAAGATGGTCTTCTTCGTTAACCATAATGCTGACAGCCTCATTGTCGCTTAAGAATACCGCGCCATTGCGCGACTCATCAGCTAGGTTTGGGCTGATGAGATGCTTTTCCACAAGCACTTTTTTCTCCAATTCGCTCATTTCACTAAGCTTTAGCGCCTCGAATTCGCATAGGTTACGCAGTTGGCCATCCTCCAAGACGGTCAATGCCTTGTCGAGCACTTCCTGAGATTGATTGTTCGTCGAGAGCATCGGGAACGGATGCTGGCGAATATTACGGGCCAAGCGAATCCGGCTGCTAATGACAATATCCGAATCGGGTCCATTGCCTTTCATCCATTCACTTAACGCTTCTTCCATAAATTTGCGAAGCGACATTGCCGAGTTCCCTCCTCGCCTCATATATAAGTCATGCTTGAATCAGTTACACTGATACTAATCAGCAGCAATTTTGCGCTCTAATTCACGAATACGGTCCCTGAGTGACGCTGCTTCCTCGAAATTCTCTTCTTCAATACGACGGTGCAGCTCTCGCTTCAGCTCCTCTACTTCCCGCTTATGCTGTATCATACCGCCGGACCGCTTCGGAATTTTGCCGCTGTGTACCGTATTGCCATGAATCCGTCGGAACATCGGATCGAGCCGCTCCTTGAAGAAATTGTAGCAGTCACTGCAGCCGAAGCGTCCGAGCTTGCTGAACTGCGCGTAGGTCAGCCCGCATGATTCACACCTTACAGTCTGTGAGCTCTGACTAAGCGGGTTGCCAGAGGGCGGATCAAATTCCAGCAATCCTGACAATAAGTTATGAATAGAGAAGCCATTCGGTGTTCCGGGGATCATCTCGCCCTTGTCCCTTGCACAAGTTTCGCAAATATGGAACTCCGTTTTCTCCCCGTTGACAATTTTGGTGAAGTGAAGCGTCGCCTGTCTTTTGTTGCATTCTTGACAGAGCATCCGTTCATCCCCTCCTTCGAGCATAGGATCGAAATGGACTGAACAGTAGACCATTCGTCGAGCCGTTCTTCTGCTAAGAATCCTTACTTGCTGCTGGCGATCCGAGCAGCGCAATCAGCATAAACTTCAGCATACGGGCTCGTATCTCATCACGCAGCGGCAGCTTCACCGCAATCGCTTCCCGAGACACAGCCGCTTTCAACAATGCTGCCTCACGCACATTGATTAAGCGCGTCTCCGCCATCTGATAAATCAATCCTTCAGCACTTGCCTGATCAATTTGTGTACCAATCGATTCCCGGATATGAGCCAACAGCTCCCCTTGTCTCGGCAATTGCAGACGCTGAATGCGGATGTACCCGCCTCCGCCGCGCTTGCTTTCAACTAAGTAACCCTTCTCCAATGTAAATCGGGTACTGATGACGTAATTGATCTGAGAAGGCACGCACTGGAATCGATCAGCCAGCTCATTGCGTTGAATTTCAATGCTCTGCATCGGACTCTGTTGCAGAATTTGCTTCAAATATTGTTCAATAATATCAGAAGTATTTCGCATCAAAAGCCCCCTCCAGCTGTAACTGCTTTGCCATCCATTTGGTCAATTGACTTTGACTTTCTTTGACCTTAACTCCATTATACTCAACTTCATCACGTTTGCAAGTGGTCTCTTCATTATTATGGACACAAAATCACATTAAGAAACCAATATCCCGTACAAGATAGGAGAAATCAGTGACAGCCATATTCCCGTCAATCCCATTGCTAAACTGCTGTAGGCCCCTTGAAGCTCTGAGTTCTTCAGTACTTTTGCCGTTCCGATGCCATGTGCAGCAGTACCCGTTGCCAAGCCAATCGCCAAATCTGAACGAATGCCCAGCTTGTACAAGAACGGTGTGCTCACCATACTGCCGAACAGTCCGGTTAACACAGTAAATACACCCGCCAGTTCAGCGAAGCCGCCATGATGATCGGCAATTTCCACAGAAATCGGTGTAGTCGTGATACGTGGCAGAGCAGACAGGATTACCTCCTCCGAACCGCCCAATCCTTGGAGCAACAACACGGAAGACACAACCCCAGTCAACGAACCTGCAAGGACAGCTGCTATAATGGGCAGTCCATTGCTACGCACGAGCATCCAGTGCTTGTATAGCGGTACCGCCAAAGCTACCGTAGCAGGACCAAGCAACAATGTAATCCACTCTCCGCCAATCGCGTATTGTGAATACGGTACTTGAAACAGAAGCAGGATCATAATGATGCCGGCTGAACATAACAGCAGCGGATGGATACGGGGATATCGCTTGGTCGTCCATAAGGAAAGAGCATACATGACAACCGTAAGTGCTACGCCGAACACAGCCATTTCGCTGAACACATCATTCATCATGCTGTCTCGCCCCCTTGCTTGATGACTCAAAGCGCTTCGCTGTTACGCCTGTTGCAGCTAGTGTAAATAATGTGCCCACAATTAGCATGACACTGATCGGCAGCCACTCATTCAACAAGTACGGATAGAACACCATCGTTCCTACAATAATCGGTACAAAAAACAACATCATATGAGATAGCAAAAACTGTGCCGTATGCTCCAGCCACTCTAGCTTCACCCACTTCAGTTGAAGCGCAATGAACAGACCAAGGAGTCCCACCACATTACCGGGCAGCGGCAGCTGTAACAACCGGACGATCCCCTCACCCACAAACCAAAAAGCTAATAACCACGCAAAACCTGCCACTCCCATAACCCCTCACTTTCTGACTGAACAACACTGTCCTTCTGTTTTACCATACCTAGTGAAAATTCTAAAGTTTGGATCGTAACAGCGTGCTTTTCACGCTTTATGTAAAGTTCATGGCAAAATATAACTTTGACACAACACCGCTTCTGCGTGTTGGCACGGTCCTTCGTGCCACTTTGCCGCTTAACTTGCTGCGTATCTCTTCAGTTTCTTCCGGCGTTTGAACACATTTCCTGCGTATCTCCACAGCTCCTTTCGGTGATTGCTCCAAATTTCTGCGTACCTCCACAGCTCCTTCCGGCGGTTGCTCCAAATTTCTGCGTACCTCCACAGCTCCTTCCGGCGAGCGCTCAAGTTTCCTGCGAAAGTGCAGGCTTTAGGCTCTCAATCGTGGAAAATGTTAAAATTCCTGCGAATCTACACTTTTAATTTTGTATAACCGCCCATACTCGCTAGTTGCCACACAAAAGCCTGCACAATCGACGGCATTTCCTCAATCCCCTCACAATTCACAATACATTCCTGCACAATTGCATCTTTTTCGCACAGCATCCGAACAATACAAAAAAAACGCGACTCCTTCTCCGAAGAGAAACAATCGCGCTTCTTACAGTTTGCCTGGCAACGTCCTACTCTCCCAG